>NZ_JANUXO010000002.1:0-2727381 GCF_032335455.1 Amycolatopsis sp. PS_44_ISF1
GTTTCGGTCGTCGGTGCGGCGGGTGTGTCGTGTCGGGGGTTGTGTTAGTTCAGTGGTGCCACTGTGAGCAGTCCGCTGCCGTAGGCGCGGCCGGTGCCGGTGCCGGTGCCGGTGCCGGTGCCGGTGCCGGTGCCGGTGAGGATCGCGTGTCGGAGTTCGGTGGGTTCGGCGATGGTGGCTACGCCTTCGAGGAGGGTTGCGGTGATCGCTATGCGGCGTTGGTCTCGTTGCCGCCAGCCGGTCAGTTTGATCGTTTCCCCGCTTGCTTGTGCCGCCAGACCGCCATCGCCATCGCCGGCGCCGTCTCCGTCCTGCTGTGACTGCTCGGCGCCGCCGGTGCCCGGGCTGCCCGCCTCAGCTCGGGCATCATCGTCCGGCTGACCAGGGTTCTGTTGCTGGCCGTCGCCGGTCACGACCCGCCGCTGCTGCGCGTCCTCGCGGGGGCCCTGTACCGACGACTCGGCCACGGCTGGGGCGCCGATGGGGAAGAGTTCGAGCTGTCCGGCGGTGGCGAGTTCCCGGCGGCGCTGGTTGCCCAGGCGGCGGGCGCAGGTGATGTTGTCGGTGGTGGCGGCCAGACCGCGGGCGTCCCAGCCGTTGAGGCCGGCGCCGCAGGCGGGCAGCCACTGGCCGGTGACCTCGTGGACGGTGCCGGAGGGGGCGCGGCCGTGGGCGCCGGGATGGATAGCGGCCCACACCCGCGGGTCGGGCGGGAGCCGTGCCGAGCCGGGGCGGGTGTGCCGGATGCGGCGGCGGAAGGCATCCAGCCCGGTGTGGTGCAGCGCCGAGACGGGAAACAGGGCGGGTGGCTCCGGCGGGGTCACATCGGCCATACCCACCACGGTGGCACCGGTCCTCGGGCCAGGCCGGCACCCAAGCGGTGCTGCCCTGGCCTCCGGCTAGGCAAGCCGGTGGCGGACATGCTCATACCCGCATCGGCGTGATCTTGTTGACCCGTCTGGCGGTGTCGATTTCCTCGGTATTACGGGTTAGATGATGCCCAGGGGAGGGGCAAGGGGGATTTAACGTCCAATTCATTGTTCACTCATAATCAGTTTACAGCGTTTTCGACGAAGCTTATTTCTTTGCTTCCCCTTCCTGTGTTAAGCAGATTTTTGGATTCCGTTGTGCCAATTCATCGGCATAGTGAAGAGGGGAATTTTGTGAAGTTTTCCAGGGTGATGGGAACAGTCACGGCCGCCAGCGTGCTTTCGCTGGGGTGTGCGGGGATGGCTGACGCGTCCACGGCGTCGGCGCCTGCACACGTCCAGCGACTGAACGAGCGGGCGGGTGCCGTGCAGGTGAACGCCCAGGGCGACGTGGTGGTTCGTCTCGACCCGGCCAACCCGGCCGATGCCGCCCTGATGAAGCAGCTGAAGTCACCGGCCGGCATCGTGGTTCAGGGCCCGCACGGGTACGCCGAGACTGTGCTGGGCATCCTCGCGCTGCACGTCCACCTCGACAAGTACTTCACCGACCTGCTGAAGAAGGGTCTGACCGCGGCCGGTGGTATTACAGGGATCACCGTGGCGCTCGGTGGCGGCACCGCCGCCGCTGCGATCGCCTCGGCAATCGCGACGTCACTGGCCATCGTGACGTTGTGCACCAACGAGCAGGGAGAGCTCAACATCTACTTCCTCAACACCGGCTTCCCCATCCCGCCGGCACCGCTGCCCGTGCCCGTGTGTAACCCGTTCGACTAGGACCACTGCCGGCAAGCTCCCGGAATGGCAGACTGTCAGATCCGGGAGCCTGCGGGCTCAGGTCGTCTCACTGGAACGGTGAGCGCCAGTTGATCGAGCGCAACACACCGAAGGCGGCCAGCCACAGAAGCAACAGGACCGTAGCCGGCCACGCTGACATGTCGCTATCGGTAAAAGAGATTGTTGCTACCACGACAACCGCCAGCCCCAGCGTCAACAGCACCACGAAGCCGACCCGGTTAATCCTTTGCTCCCGCTGCTGATTCGTCATGGAAATATTATGGTGCTTCTTGCGATGTGATGGCAAATCATCCGGCTTGTTGGGTTTGGCCCCGGTCCCCGGGCCCGAGCCGGTGACGTCCTGCCGGTGAGATCGATCACGGCTCACGGCCTGCAGCTTAGGCTCGGACAAATCGCTGTTCCCTCGGGGTCAGCGGAAGTCGCGGGAGGCGGCGGCGAGGGTTGTGAGGTCGAGTGGGGTGATGTGGTCAGCGACGACGGAGACGGTGCCCTGCCCGGTTTGGGCGATGCCGCGGATGAGCAGGGCAGTGCTGGCCAGCAATGTCCGGCGGTGGCGTTGCCACAGGCCGGGGCTGACGACGATATTGACCATGCCGGTTTCGTCCTCGAGGTTGAGGAAGGTGATGCCGCCGGCGGTGGCGGGGCGTTGTTTGTGGGTGACGGCGCCGCCGACGGTGATGCGGGTCCCGTCCAGGACATCCAGGAGCCGGCCCGCAGGGAGGGCGCCGAGGGTCTCGAGGTGGGTGCGCAGGAACTGCACCGGGTGGACGCCGGGGGTGACGCCGTTGGCCCACAGGTCGGCGGAGGCGAGTTCGACGGCGGTCATGCCGGGCAGGGCGGGGGCGTCCTGGCCGAGGGCGAGGCCGGGCAGGTGCTCGGCGCGGGTGGCCGCGGCGGCGCCGGCGGCCCACAGGGCGGCGCGCCGGTCGGGGCCGAGGGGGGTGACGGTGCCCGCGGTCGCGAGGGCCTCGACCACGGGCCGGGTGAGCTGGATGCGTTCGGTCAGCTGGGCGATGGAGGTGTAGGGGCCGGCGGTGTCGCGTTCGGCGACGATACGGTCGGCGACGGCCTGGCCGACGTGGCGGATCCCGGCCAGCGCGAGCCGGATCGCGACCCCACCGGCGCTGGCGGGGTCGGGTTCGAGGGTGGCGTGCGATAGCGACAGGTTCAGGTCCGGCTCTCTGGTCACGACGCCGTGGCGGCGGGCGTCGGCGACGAGGGACTGCGAGGAGTAAAACCCCATCGGCTGCGCGCGCAGCAGCCCAGCGCAGAACGCCGCCGGGTAGTAGCGCTTGAACCACGCGGAGGCGGCTTCGGCCTCGTCCTACAGTCGGCGGGGTCCGAGCTGGGAGATGGTGAACGGCTCGGTGCTGTCGGTCGGCCAGTCGAGGCGGGCGAACGATTTCGTGGTGAGGTCGTCCAGCTCGATTAGGTGGTGGCCGGGGCCGCGGGCGTCGCGGTCGAACACCAGGGACATGTGGGGCAGCCGGGCGCCGATGACGAGGTTGCCTCGGGCGGGGTCGAGCATCCGGTCCAGGTCGATGTTGCGGCACTCGGTGGTGGTGACCGCCGCTCCGGCGAGCGCGTCCTCGCCGGGTTCCCAGCCGAAGAGCCCGCGCCGGTGCACGCGCAGCCGCACCGTCTCCCCGCGTCGCGGGACGGCGCGCCCGCGAGCAGCACGAGCTCGAGCGTTTGCAGTGCATCGTCGCCGACCATGCTGGAGACCACGATGACCACTGACCGCGACACCGAACGCAACGCCATCATCACGGCGATGCAGCGCCTCCTCGACGGCCGGCCGGCCGATCCACCGGCGCGCTCACCACCCTTCAACTCGCCGCTGAGGAAGGCATCAAACGCTGGATCCTCACCCACGAACGCGTTGACCTGAAAGACGAATTCGCCCATCGCAAGACCGAGGCGAACGGCAACCCGCGCGCCTTCCAGTACCTGAACGCACGCGCCGTCGATGCCGAAGCCGCCGCACCAGCCGGCGACCCAGCTCGCCCCCGGCGACGTCGCCGCGACCGATGCGTCCGGGGGCCGGGCGGACGGGATGTTCGTGTTCATGGATCCCCCCGAGCACACCCGGCTGCGGCGGCTGCTGACCGGCCAGTTCTCGGTCAAGCGCATGAACGCCCTGCACACCCGGCTGCACGAGATCACCGTCGACCACATCGAGGCCATGATCGCCGCGGGCACCGAAGCCGACCTCGTGCCCTCGTTCGCGCTGCCCATCCCGTCGGTGATGATCAGCGAGCTGCTGGGCGTGGACTACGCCGACCGCGCCGAGTTCCAGGCCAGCACCGAGGTCTCCCTCAACGTCCGCGCCGACCCCCAGGACCGCGCCGCCGCCGGCGCCGCGCTGCACCGGTTCGTCAGCGACCTGATCACCCGCAAACGCCGGGCCCCCGCCGACGACCTGCTCTCCGGCCTCGTCCACGACGCCGACCCGCCCCTGACCGACACCCAGCTCACCGACATGGCCATGCACCTGCTCGGCGCCGGCCACGAAACCACCGCGAACATGCTCGCCCTGGGCACCCTCGCCCTGCTGGAGAACGCGCCCAGCTCGCGGCCCTGCGCGCCGACCCCTCGCTGATCGACAACGCCATCGAGGAACTGCTGCGCTACCTCAGCATCGTGCAGCTCGGCGTCAACCGCGTCGCCACCACCGACGTCCCGATCGGCGAGGTCACCGTTCCCGCCGGATCCACCTTCGTGATCGCCGTGCCCGAAGCCAACCGCGACCCCGCCCGCTTCCCCCGGCCCGACGAGCTGGACCTGCACCGGACCCGGACCCCGCACCTGGCCTTCGGCCACGGCGTCCACGGCGTCCACGGATGCCTGCGCCAGCAACTGGCCCGCATCGAAACGCGCGTCGCCTTCACCGAACTGCTCACCCGCCTGCCGAGTCTGCGCCTCGCCGTGCCTGCCGCCGACATCCCCCCGCGCAACGACATGCTCATCTTCGGCGTCCACGCCCTGCCCGTCACCTGGGCCTGACCCCACACCCGCCCAGCACCGACGTCACCCGCCAGGCACCCCGATGTGGGCGAGCAATGGGCGGGAACAACGCGTTTCGTTGCCGTTGTTACCTGCATGACGTATTTTTGCGTCATGCAGGTAACGGATGGTGGTGGCCGGTCGGTGACGGTGACTGCTCGGCGGGCGCAGATCGTTGCGGCGACGGTGGAGGTGATCGCCGAGTTCGGCTACGCGAAGGCGTCGTTCGCCCGGATCGCGGCGCGGGCGGCTTTGTCGAGCACGCGGTTGATCTCCTATCACTTCGCGGGCAAGGACGAGCTGATTGCCGCTGTCACCCG
This sequence comes from Amycolatopsis sp. PS_44_ISF1, assembly GCF_032335455.1. Taxonomy (NCBI): domain Bacteria; kingdom Bacillati; phylum Actinomycetota; class Actinomycetes; order Pseudonocardiales; family Pseudonocardiaceae; genus Amycolatopsis; species Amycolatopsis sp. PS_44_ISF1. The sequence continues at coordinate 5,051 of NZ_JANUXO010000002.1, forward strand.
GGAGGTGATTGACTCGATCGGGCGGTATGCCGCGTCGCGGCTTGCGGTAGCGGATAGTGCTGCGGGGATGTTGCGCGCCTACATCATGGCCATGGTCGAGTTCACTGCGGCCCACCGGGTGTCGATGACGGCGCTGATGGAGATCGTCCTCGGCGGTGGCCTGCGCCACGACGCAGCCGCCGATCGGGACGTCGTCGGGCCCGTCGAGGCGATTCTGCGCCGCGGCCAGGCCGACGGCGAGTTCCGCGAATTCGACGTGGTAGTGATGGCCACCGCCGTGCAGCGGGCTGTCGAGGGCTTGCCCTTCCTGCTGCAGGCCCGGCCCGAACTCGACTGTGCTGCCTACGGTCGTGAACTGGTCACATTGTTCGAGCTCGGCACCCGGATGAGCCCGACATGACCGAGCCGACGCCCTCGACCGCACACCCCGGCCCGTCCTCGACCTCGTCGCCCTCGGAAACGGACCCTGGGCCAACCTCGGACCGCGGAACCAGCGCCGCGACGCCGGTCGCGACGCGGGGAGCGGTGCTCGGGGCAGTGCTCGACGTGCTGGTGCCGCTGGCGGTGTATTACGGGCTGCGCGCCGCCGGGGCCGGGATTTATCTGTCGCTGCTGGGAGGTGCGGCAGGTTCCGTAGCCGGCGCCGCGGTCGCGCTCGCCCGGACTCGGCGCGTCACCGCCCTGACCGGCTATGTGCTGACGATGATGGTCCTCAGCACGGCGGTAGCCCTGATCGCGGGCAGCCCCCGGTTTCTGCTGGCCCGGGAGGGCTGGATCACCGGTGTCACCGGGGTGTGGTTCATCGCCAGCCTGGCCGCGCCCCGGCCGCTGGTGTATCTCTTCTCCCGGCCTCTGCTGGAGGGCCGTCTCCGGTGGCCACCGGCGTGGGACCGGATGTGGGAACGCTCTCCCCGGTTTCGCCGGATGTGGCGCACCTCCAGCCTGCTGTGGGGTGTCGCCACCCTCACCGACTCCGCGGCGCGGGTGGTGATGGCCTACACGATGCCGGTCGATCTCGTGCCCGCACTGGGCACCGCACTCTACGTCGCCACCTCGGTGGTGATCGTCGTGGTAACCAACCTCTACTACATCACCGCCGGGGTCTTCAACCGTGACTCCGCGATGTATCGGGAGTAACCGGTTCACCCGCCGAACGGCATGCGGCTGGTGCCTTGTCCAGGTAATTCGACCCGGTCGGCCGGGTTGATGACGCTCTCCGAGATGGGCCGCGTGCGCTCGCTGACATGTCCCAGCTGAGGAGTGCGGCGCAGCTGGTGCCAGCAGCGGAGTGGGATCACTCCGCCGGGTGCGGCGATGGGCATGGTGGGTCGTGCGGCTTCGGGTGCGGTGAGCAGGGCGACGATGGTGACGGGGCCGCTGCAGTGGGGGCAGTCGCGCTGAGCGGCGGTAATCGGGACCGGCCGGCGGAGCGGGCTTGGTGGTCGTGGGGAGTGTCGCCGACGACGCAGTGCGCGGAGGCGGTGCGTTTGCAGAGCGTCGGCCGGCGCTCGCCCGGAACCACTTCTCCGGCCAGATAGCGGCGGATCGTCTTGCGGTCACGCGCGAGATGTCACGCGATGGCCGAGACCGACCAGCCTTGAGCACGCAGTGCCTGCGCCTCCACGTCTTCCTCCGGAGTGAGCATCCACGATCGCGGTGATCAACACCGAGACCGCCACCCGCGGTCCTTGACCAGCGCGAACGACAACCACGCCGGCTTGGAGGGCCCCGTGGTAGGTGGCGATCCACTCGCAGCGGTTCTGGGAGTACAGCGATACCGGCGGCCCGGGACGGACACCGCGTTCGAGCAGTTCGGCGACGCGGTCGGCAAGAGCATCGAGCTCCGCGAAGCTCAGCGTCTTCGTCGCGGCGGTCACCGAGGTCTTGTCGCCGAATCGAGTTGCCGCAGCTCGCACGATGCCGCCCGGACCCGTTCACGGGACCTCCTCGTCCCGGAGGCGACGGGAGATCACACGCGGCCATCCGACGGCACACCCGAATGGGTTGGCCGCGGCGGCGGGTGCCCGCCTACGGTGGGCGACGGATCTGCTCGCCTTGTCCCGGCCGGACATCCGCGGTGGAGTTCAAGGAGGAACGAATGAGCGAGGTTCCGGCCGAGGGCTACAACGTCTTCGACACGATGAAATCCCCGAGCGGGACGGTCAAGTACCTGTCGTCGCCGGCCGAAGTGATCTCGCTGATCCAGTCCGGCCGGCGCAAGGAGCACATCCTGCTCGTCCGCGGCGGCACCGCGACCTTTTCTCGCACCGGCGCTGAGCAGGAAAGCGATCGGCGTGATCACGATGTCCGGCGCGCCGGAGTCGCACTTGGGAATTCGCTCCCGCGAGTTCCAGACGCCGTGCGTGATGACCGCGCACCTCACCGGCGGAGAGACCGCCGTCGGCCGCGATGTGCCCGACGATGTCGCGCAGCCGCCGGTCGCCGCGGCGGCCGAGGAACACCGCCTGCCCGGCCGACCCGGGCGGTAGCCATGCGGCGCGGTCGGTCAGCCACGCCTCGAGCGCGGCGCGGGCGAGCAGGTGCAGGCCCGGCACCGTGCGGTATACCCCGCCCTTGCCGTCGCGGACGATGAGCTTGCAGCGCCGCGCGGAGCGCACGACGTCGCCGGTGTCGAGCGCGGCCAGCTCGGAGATCCGCAGCCCCGAGAAGTACAGGACGAGGGCGATCGCGGTGTCGCAGGTGAAGTCGCACCGGCCGGCGGCGCGCAGGAACTTCTTGCGCTCCGGCGGTTCCAGCGCGCGGGGAGCCCCGGGGGGCGTTCGCGGTCGGCGGCCGAGGTCGAGGTCGAGGTGGTAGTTGTAGAAGTGGTCGAGCGCGGCATGGTAGCTCGTGATCGTCGTCGGCTCCGCCTGTGTCACGGTTTTGGAATGGGCCAGGAACTCCCGGACCGCGTAGTTGCGCCCGTGCGGGTCGGTGAACGGGTCACAGTGCTCGACGGCCTCCGCCCGGGAACACGAAGCAGCCGCCGGATCCGGAAGGCGTGGATCCGGCGGCTGCCCTCGGCGAGATCGCCCGGGCTCCAGGCCGCGCTGCAGGCCCGCCCGGCGGGCGGGACACTCACCCAGCACTTCTCAGGCGCCGGGCACGGCTTCAGCGACTCCTTCCGCCACGGCACCGCGGTCAACGCCGACACGTTCGCGCTCTCTTGGCCGCAGACCCCGGCCTTCCTGGACGCCCCGAAAGGTTGACTTTCGGCAGTGGTCGCCGCCGTGGCCCGCTTGTAGCGTCGCTGTTGTGCGGGAGGTGACGAGGCGACGGTGGCGGGTGGTGTTCGACGCCGTCCTCGCGCTGTTCCTGGCGTTCGTCGTTGTCTCCGACACGGTGGACACCCGTGCGTACTGGGAGATGGCCGGCGGTTTCGCCGTCGTCCTGGGCTCGGTGGCCACCGCTCGGCGTCACCCGGTCGTGTCGCTCGGCATCGCGCTGGCCGGGACGCTGGTCGTGCCGTTCCCGTACGGCAACCGCCTGCCGGTCTGGGTGATCTTCGTGCTGGTCGCGATGTGCTACCAGGCCGGACTGCGAATGCCGCGGGCGCGGCCGGGTCCGCTGCTCGGCGGCGCCGTCGCGGTGCTCGGCCTGCCGCTCTCGCTGCTCGTCGGCGAGGACGGCCTCGGCGACTGGGCCGAACTGGTCACGATGCTGGTGTTCGCCGGGCTGTCGCCGTGGCTGCTGGGCCGCTACGTCCGGCTGCGCGGGGAGCTGGCCCGCACCGGCTGGCGCCGCGCCGAGGAGATGGAGAGCCGCCAGCGCCTGGTCGCCGACCAGGCCCGGCTGCGCGAGCGCGCGCGGATCGCCAGCGACATGCACGACTCGCTGGGCCACGAGCTGAGCCTCATCGCCGTCCGCGCGGCGGCCCTGGAGGTCGCCGACGGTCTCGACGACGGCCGGCGCGGCGCGGCCGCCCAGCTGCGCACCAGCGCCGCAGCCGCCACCGAACGGCTGCGCGAGATCATCGGCGTGCTGCGCGAGGACGCCGCGCCCGTCGAACCGGTGCAGCGCGACCTCGGTGAGCTGATCGCGCGGGCCCGGTCGTCCGGCCTGCTCATCGAGGCGGGAGTGGACAGCGCGCAGACCCCGCCGATGGTCGCGCTCGCGGCCCACCGGGTCGTCCAGGAAGCGCTGACGAACGTCGCGAAGCACGCGCCGGGCGCCGCCGTGACGGTGCGAGTGACCAGCTCCGGCGCGCAGACCGAGGTAAGTGTCGTCAACGCGCCGCCGCCCGCCGGGTCGCTGCCGGGCGCCGCGTCCGGGCACCGCGGGCTGATCGGGCTGCGCGAGCGCGTCCGGCTGGTCGGGGGCACGCTGCGGGCCGGGCCGCACGCGGGTGGGTTCGCCGTCACCGCGACGCTGCCGCACGACGCCGCGCCGGCCGAGGAGACCGCCGAACTGCGGGAGGCCGCCGACGACGCCGTCGGGCAGTCGAGGTCCGCGCGGGCGCTGGAGCTGGCGCGGCGTGACGTCCGGCGCAGCCTGATCCAGGCCGTCGGCATCCCGCTCGGGCTGTTCGCGGTGGCCCTCGGGGTGGCTGGCATCGCGTTCCTGTACCTGTGGAACTCGTCGGAACTGCCCGGTCCCGTCTACGACCGGCTGCGGCTTGGGCAGCCGCGCGCCGAGGTCGCGCCGCTGCTGCCAGGCAACCAGCGCAGCGCCAGGCCGGTGCGCGGAGAGCCGCCGCTGCCGCCGGTGCCCGGGGCCGCGTGCGAGTACTACGGCACCGGAAGATCGTTCATGAACAACGATTACGCCGCCTATCGGCTGTGTTTCGCCGACGGGAAACTGGTTTCGAAGGACGAGTTCGCCGAGGGGGTTTCGTGATCAGGGTCGTGCTGGCCGACGACGAAGCGTTGATGCGGGCGGGGGTGGCGGCGATCCTGGCCGCGGACGGCGGCATCGAGGTCGTCGCCGAAGCCGCCGACGGCCGTGCGGCGGTCTCCCAGGTGCTGGCCACGCACCCCGACGTCGTGCTGCTCGACATCCGGATGCCCGTGCTGGACGGCCTGGGCGCGGCGGCCGAGATCCGGCGGCTGCGGCCCGCGACCGGCGTCGTCATGCTGACGACGTTCGGTGAGGACGACTACATCGAGAGCGCGCTCGGTCTGGGCGCCGGCGGGTTCCTGCTCAAGTCGGGCGACCCGCGTGAGCTGCTGGCGGGCATCCACGCCGTCGCGGACGGCGCCGCGTTCCTCTCGCCGAAGGTGGCGCAGCGGGTCATCGCCCGGCTGGCCGGCGGCCGCCTCGCGCGCGCGTCGGCGGCCCGGTCGCGGATCGCCCTGCTGACCAACCGGGAGCGGGAAGTATTGGTGTTCATCGGATCCGGACTGTCCAATGCGGACATCGCGACAAAGCTGTTCGTCGTTGAGGGCACGGTGAAAGCGCACGTCAGCACCATCCTGACCCGGCTCGGCGCGAAGAACCGGGTGCAGGCTGCGATCACGGCGTACGAGGCGGGACTGGTCGGGGAAGACCCGGCGGCTGCCGGCCACTGATTCCGGCGCCGATCCTGGCCGTGGCTTTGGCGGGGTCATTCTCTGCAGCGTTTCGCGCAGGGGTGGTGGCGGCGGGGTTGGTGAGCTGCGAATCGAGCTTTCCGGCTCGAACGGATTCTCTGGCGACTTTCTGGCTGCGGGGCCTGCGTTCTTGGTCGTATTCGCGTTGGGGGAAACCCGCCGCCCGGAGCTGCGAGAGGTGTACGAGAAGGGCGGCTTGCTGATCCGCCGCCGGTGCGCATCGGTGCTCTCGGCGGCGGAATCTCTTGAACCGGAGCGCTACGCGACGGTCTTGGTGGCCGGGCCGGACGGCGCGATCTTCGACGCGATCGCGGGCATGGGCTCTCTCGCCCCCATTACGAGCCGCGCTGACCCGCGGCGCCCGGGAAGTACCGGCGGCCTTGGGGATCGCTGACCGAAGCCGGTTGTCCACAGCGCTGCCGTGATGTGGACAACCAGGCGGTGGCTTCGGTCTTTTCCGGCTTCCGTCGGGTCGCCCCGATACACTGCAAGCAAGGCCGGTCCCGCGGAGAGGGTGGGGGTGCTTCGGGGGCGTCAGGCGTCCCGGCGGCGCAGCACCGCGGTGCCTGCCAGCAACGCCGCCGCAGTCCAGATCGCGCAGATCAGCAGCCCCACCCACGGTGCGTACGGCGCCGCCGCCTGGGTTATCGGGTTCGGCTGTCCCGTCTCCACCATCGCGTTCACCCCGGCTGTCCCCGGGAAGTACGGCACCCAGCCCGGTAACCCCAGCGACGCCACGATCAGCGGCAGCGGCACCAGCGCCACGATCACCGTCACCAACGTCCCCGCCGCGCTCCGCAGCGCCCAGCCCACACCCGTGCACAGCAAGCCCAGCAAGGCGAAGTACCCGCCCATGCCGGAAGCTAGTGTGAAGGCACCCGAGAACGACGTCGGCAGGCCGTGGCCGTCCTTCACCAAAGCCGCCAATGCCATTCCCGAGACCGACAGCGCCACGCCGTAGGTGAACAGCACCGGCAGCAGCACCGCCGCCTTCGCGAGGACCACCCGTGAACGCGGCGGCGTCCACAGCAGGGTCGACCGGATGCCGCCGCCCGCGTACTCGCTTGTCACGAACAGCGTGGCCAGTGCGATCACCGCGAACTGCGTCAAAGAGACACCGCCGCCCAGGGTGATCGTGTTCGCGCCCATCGGGTCCTCGCTGTCGTAGCGCTGGGCGACTGCCGACACCGTGCTGTAGAACGCCATCAGCGCGGCTCCGGCGATCAGCGTCCACCAGGTCGCGCGGACCGACCAGAACTTCGTCCACTCCGAAGACACCACAGCGACTGCAGCCGTCATGCCGACACCCCGTACTCCACCGAAGAAGCGGTCAGTTTCATGTACGCCTGCTCTAGCGACGCCGTCCGCTCGACGAGGCCGTGTACCCGGATGCCCAGCTCGTGCACCAGGTCGCCGACGCGGGTGACGTCGATGCCGTCGACGACCAGCTCAGCCGGGGCGCCCAGGTCGGTGTGGCCGCCTTCGGTTCGCAAGCTCCGGCACAGCGCGTCGCGCTCGGCGGGGTCCGGGACGCGCACCGAGACCGTCGTGCGGGAGTTGCCCGCGATGAACTCGGCGACCGGTGCGTCCGCGAGGAGCTTTCCCTTGCCGATTACCACGAGGTGGTCGGCCGTCAGTTGCATCTCGCTCATCAGGTGGCTCGAGACGAACACCGTCCGCCCCTCGCCCGCCAGCGAGCGCATCAGCTGCCGCACCCAGCGGACGCCGTCCGGGTCGAGGCCGTTGACCGGCTCGTCGAACAGCAGCACGCCGGGATCGCCGAGCAGCGCGCCCGCGATGCCCAGCCGCTGCCCCATGCCGAGCGAGAATTGTCCGGCCCGCTTGCCCGCGACGTCCGAAAGCCCGACCGTCGCGAGCACCTCCTCGACCCGCGACGCTGCGATGCCGTTGCTGCGCGCCATCGCGAGGAGGTGCTTGCCGGCGCTGCGGCCGGGGTGCAGCGCCTTGGCGTCGAGCAGCGCGCCGACCTCGCGCAGCGGGTCCCGCAATTCGGCGTACCGCCGCCCGCCGACACGTACTTCGCCGGCCTGCGGGTGGTCGAGCCCGACGGTCATCCGCATGGTCGTCGACTTCCCGGCGCCGTTCGGGCCGAGGAACCCGGTCACCTGCCCGGCCGCGACGTCGCAGGTGAGCGTGTCGACGACGGTCTTCTCCCCGTAGCGCTTGGTGAGTCCCCTGAGTGTAATCATGCCGCCCAGTCTGGGATTTCCCCGGCTTCACCACATCGGACGACGGTCGCGGACCGCACCCGACTTTCGTCAGGGCTCGGGTCCGGCGCCGCGTGACATGCCGCGTCGGGGCGGCGGTCGCCGGGTCCTCGGGCCACGAGCACTTCGGGTGGCGGCCGCGCAGGTCGGCGCGGACCGCAGGGTAGCCGGACGTCAGCCAGGCATCGCGGGACTTGATGGTGTGCAGGGGGCTGGCTCCGGCGAACATCTCGTCCACCGCCGACATCACCGCGGTCGGCTCCAGCCCTGCGGGGTGCGCTTCGGCGGTCAGGACTGCTCTGACTGCCGGAGCGGCCCCGCGCGATGACGCAAATACCGTGAAGAGGCAACCGTCAGCGATGGCTCGCGACAGCCGAGACTTGTAGTGGCGGGTGCGCAGACCAGTCGTCCGCGCGTGCGAGCCCGGGTTTGGTCCGGGCGGCGGGCTGCTAAGGCACCTGGCCAGATACGGGAACGTCGGTGAGGCGGCGGATCGAGTTGGCGATGTGCGCTGGGGTGGCGTCCACGGTGCTGGTGAGCACGATGAAGGGGCTGCCGCGGATCTTGGTCCGCTGCCGTGCAAGGCGGCTCGACGAGGTGGTGCGGATGGGAAGTGCGTTGAAGACCACCGTGGTGGGCACCGTGCCTGGTTCGCGGGGAATGAAACTGATCACCCGGTGCCGGCTCGACGTCGTGAGGTACAGCCAGCGCGGCCAGAACGGGCTAAACCTCACCTCGGCCAGCGCGGACCACGGGACCAGGTCGAATCCACGGGCCTGTACGCCCTCGATCGTGCAGCGCAGCTGCCACGGTTTGCCCCGCGATCGCACCAGCGTCACCACCGCCAAGGACAGCGCCACGACGAACACCGCCGGCGCCGCGATGGCCAGCCATGTCTCGAATTGGCCCGTGAGGCTGAAGTACAGCTCGAACGCGAGGAACGCCGCCAATATGCCCACCTGCGGGAGAAGCCCCTTGGTCGAGGGATGAAGCAGCAACGTGTCTGGCGGTTCGGTTGACCCCGTGCCGTATGTATACCCGGTTTTCGGCGCCGGTCATGGAAGTTTCGAGTTCCGGCGGCGCGCGGGGTCGCTGGGCGACGCCGCGGCCGGCCAGGCCATGGTGAACCGTCGACAGGCGGCCGAAGGCCGCCGCGGGAATGCGGTGCGGGGTGCTGGCGTCCCGGCATTGACCGAGGCTGTCCGGAGGGGGACCGTGGCCCCGCGTCGAGGGGGAGGGATGCGGGTCCGCGTCTGGTCAGGGCACGGCGAGAACGTCCGCCAGGCTGGATGGTTCACGTCTCACAAGCGCCGTGGCCGAGGCTGTGAGGACGGCTGAGCTCGTCGGCGGTTGATCGACGTGCCCGCGGTTCCCCCGGGGCCTGCGGCGAAGACCGGGAGCCCCGGTCGACGCTTGCCAGCCGAGTCCGACACCTCGACGAGCAGTGGAACATTCGGATGGAGCGGATCGGGGTGGTGCCGGTCTCGTTCTCAACCGGGTGCGGTCGCGGTGGAACGTGAGCCCCGGCCTGCGAGAATGCGTCCGCGCTCGGACACGTCCCAGCCGTCCTCCTGCGCCCAGAACCGCACTGCCCGCGACCGTTCCCGGTCCGCGGCGGTCGGAGGCGGACTCCCCGCTACGGTCCGGGCTTTGCGTCCGCCGACACGTCGCGACGCTGCGACGTAGCGGGCGAATTCCTCACGCAGGTTGGACGCGTTGCCGTCGGACAGGTCGATTTCGTATTGGACGCCGTCTTGCTTCGCCGCCGTCGATGTCATCCACCATCTCGATGAGAACTTTTTGCGCTATAGAAGAGAGCTCGTCGGAAGAGTGTATTGCGCGATCCGCGCATCGCCATCCCAGATTAACATTGCATTGCAGTGGATAGCCACGCCCCGCCGGATAATAGGAGAGTGGCTGACGTTTTGCCGACGGGACCGCAAGACCTGCGCAGGTAGTCAGGTGTGCTCCTCAACGTGACTGAACACCGATCCATGCGCATTCATTTCCCCAGAGACCCCAATGCGATCCTTCTTAGGTGCCGAACCGGCGGCCTTGCATTGCCACCCACTGCGGCGCTGACGACGCCGACATCACGCCCGGAGACCGGGTGGCCGGGCTGCTGGTGCTGCTCTACGGCCAAGGCCTCACCCGGGCCAGCCGCCTCACCACCGACACCGACAGCAAACAAACGCTCAGCCTCGGCACCACCCCGGTCGAGCTACCACCCCCGCTGGACGATTTCGTCCGCGAGCTACGACGATCCCACCGCGGGCACTTTGCAACCGGGCGAATCGCCGACTCCATCTGGCTGTTCCCGGGCGTGATTCCCGGCAACTCGGTCTTCGCCGCGACCATTTCACGGCACCTCGTCACGCTCGGCACCCCCGTGCGCCCAGGCCAAAACGCCGCCCTCATGGACCTCGCTCATCGAAGTCCGGCCGCCGTGCTCAGCCAACTCATCGGACTGCACATCGAGACTGCGACTTCGTGGACCACGCACGCCAACGGCTCAAACCATTGATACGCAGCCGTTACCCGACAGCGGTCCTCCGCCTCAGGGGCGGCACCCCGAGTACCCCAGAAAGGGGACCACTGGGCTAAACAGCTCCTGGTCAGGCGGGCAATGCGCGTTTCCGCGGAGCGCGGTTGCCGAGCTTACGCTCTATGGGAAACGGGCCGCACCAGCGCCGTCGTGGCCACCGTGAGTGCCGCGCACGAGACAGCGCCATTGTCGGCAGCGATGCCAGTACGGGTAACCTGTCCGGCCGTAGGTCACCGAGGGCGCAACACGCTGTCGACGGCCAGGTACAAGGTATCGTTCTCCGCTTGCAGAACCGGCTCCGCGGAGGGTAGCGCCCGCCCCAGTGAGAGTCCATTGAGGACGGTCAACAGGAAAGTCACCGCCCGGGAATGGTCACCTTCCGCGAGCGCACCTTCCTGAGTGAGCACCGCCAGCCAGAACTCCACGCGCCGCCGTGTTTCCTGTTCGATGGCGAGATAGGCCTCACGCACCTGCTCGGTCGGTTCCGGGGCGACGAACTGCTCATGCAGGATCCGGAACGCCTCCCGGGCGCTGGATCCCACACCGAGGGGTGCGAGGATCTGGCGCAGGCAGTCGGCCAGCCGGTCCCGAGCCGGGACGTGCCGGTCGTGGATGTGCTCCGCGGGGGCGATGACGTCGTAGAGCTGCCTGAGCACTTCGTCCTGCAGGGCGCGCTGCGTCGGAAAGTGGAACCGCAGTGAGCCCGTGCTCACACCCGCCCGCGCGGCGACTGCCCGCACGCTGAGCGTGGCCCCTGGATTCTCGGACAGCATCTCTATGGCCGCGACCAGCACTTTCTCTCGACTGCTGGGCTGGGCGTCCGGTCTGGTCATCTCATCCACCTCATCCAGCACACTGTACTAGCACACTGTGCTACCTTATCCACTAGATCGGCTAACACACTGTACTAGCAGGGTGTCGGGGACCGATCCCGGCCGGGATCGCAAGAAAGGGGAGAGGCACGTGTTCGAGACATCTCGGCGACAGTGGGCGGGCAGGAAGGTGAAGCCGGGTGATGGGCGGGCTCTGCCGCGTTTCCGCTGGTGGCAGATGATGCTCGGCCGGGGGCTGCTCTACCTGCAGCCCTCGGTGGCGGAGCGGCGACCGATGTCGTATGCCCTGGACGTGCGGCAGTTCGGCGCAGGCGGCGAAGGCGCCGCACACCTTTACCTCAATGGCCACCAGCACGCTCAGTCCAAGCTCCCCGCGGTGTTCACAGTGGAGGGTGGCGTCATCGAGGTGGCGACGAGCAGGTTCGGCATCAAGCGCTGCCACTACGTGAACAACCGCGGCCAGGAGCACCGGCTCGTTCCCGACTACCGCTCCGGCGAAGGCCGGCGTGCCCGGCTGGAACACGAGCACCCGGCGGCCAGCCGCCTCATCGGTGCCGTGTCGGTACTACTGCTCCTGGTCGGGGTGGGCCTCAACGTGCTGCAGCTGCTGGAGCCGCTCTCCCGGATACCGGTCGTCGCGGCACGCGTCGGTGCCTTCACCTCGCCGGTCAGCCTGCCGATCTGGCTCAACATCGCACTCGGCCTGGGCGCGGTACTGGCCAGCATCGAGCGCGGCCTGCGGCTGCGCTACCACTGGCTGCTCGACGGCGGAGGCCACTGAACCCTCATCCCCAGGCCGCGAACTTCAGCCGCTCCCCACGCTTTCGCCTACTGCTCACACCGGGGCACGCACATGCGCCCCCCGCCCGCCAAGAGACGGACAACGAACCGATGGATTTCCTTCGCGCACCGCTGCACATCATCCGCGCCGACCTACGCGCGTACCTCATCACCAATGCCATCGCCTATGGGGCACTGATCCTGGGCATGGTGCTCTCCTTGATCTTTCCCGCCCTGCGCGCCGCCAGGACGGCCTCGTTCGCTGTTGATCAGGGTGCGCTCGTCACCAGCGTGGTCGGCAACCCGTGGGCGTTCGGCGTTCTCATTTTCCTGGTCAACGTGTTCGCGACAGCGTTACTGCTGATCGTTCTGCCCTCGGTCGTGGTTCCCTTCGCCGGGGTGGCGATTTTCGCGGTCAAAGCGGTCGACCTGGGTATCCTCACCGGTCCGGTCGACCGGGTGTCGTCACTGACGCTCATTCCGCACTCGGTGACCCTGCTGGTCGAATTCCAGGCCTACGTCCTGATCATGTTCGGCGCCTACCTGCTGGGCAGGTCGTGGATCCGGCCGGCCACCATCGGTGCCACCACGCGACGCACGGCCTACCTGCAGGGCATCAAGCGGCTCGCCTGGCTCTGGATCCCGGCGCTCACCCTCCTCGTCATCGGAGCCGCTTACGAGGTCCTCGAGATCTACGTCCTCGTCCCGAAACTGCTCGGCCCCTGACAGACTCAGCACAACACGGGGTCCGCAGGCTCGGCCCGTCGAGGAGAAGCGGATGCGGAGACTGGTCGTTTACGGGCGGGAGTTCATCAAGCCGCATCCATGTCACGGGAGCCGCCGGGATACGAGCGGACGGGGCGATGAGGTGGTGAAAACGCTGGTCGGGCGCGGCTCGTCCTCGGTGATGTGCAGAAAGGGTGAGGCGTGAGCAGCGGGTGCAGCCGTTCGCCCCGCGCGCGAGCACGTTGGCGGTCGATGTTCGTTTGCTCATGGCGAAGTCGACGTTGAGACCGTGGGGCTTGCACATCGGGTATCCGGCCATGAGCGCCGCGGCGATCAGCTCGCCGTTGGACACGTAACCGTCCAGGACTTCCTCGGCGATGTGTTTGAGTCCGTAACTGCCGTGGCGTGGGGTCTTGATCGGCTGGATGTTCTGGCGGAGCCACAAGTGCACCCGGACTACGTTCGGCAGCGATGAGGCCAGCCGGGTGCGCTGCTTCCTGAACGACTGTTCGTACTCTTCTGCGGTCTGGCCTCGTTTCCAGCGGGTCCCGAACCCGAAGTAGGTCAGGTGGGGCTGCTCGTGGAGGACTTTGTCGAAGCTCGTGGTGAGTCGGAGGGCATCGGCGTAGGCCAGGCCGGCGGTCTCCTGCAGATTGCGGACGGCGCGCTTGTCGGTACGTTCCCTGGTCATCGCCGCATCCCAGCTGCGAAACGTCGCCTGCAAGCACCCGCACCCGTCGTTGCCAAGACCCACGGCTGCAGCACCGGCCACACCGCCCGGCTGGTCGCCGAGGCCGGAGGAACCTGGGCCCGCTACGCCGGAGGTGATCACACCCCGTTACAAGATCGAAGAACACATGACACTTGAAGACGCGAGCTCACCAGTGGAGGCCGTTCTCGTGCCGACGGCAGGCAAGCAGGGTGGAGTCGGCGGCGTGGATCGGCGTTCCGCCGCGGATCAAGGTCCGGGGCCGTTGTTCAACCGCGAGGACGTCGAAACCGTCCGGCAGGCCGGGCAGCAGGTCCTTGGCGGAGAACATCGCCGCGTGCTGCCCGGCGGTCAGTGGGGCGGACGACCTCATCGGGGCATGGCCCACGATCAGGAGGTGTCCACCGGGGGCGACGGCGTCGGCGAGCCGGCGCGTCACCTGGGTCATCCCGCCGTCCGGCGGCTGCAGGTAGTGGCTGGTGACCAGGTCGTAGGAGCGGCTGCCCGCGGTGAAGACGCGAGCGTCGATCTGCCACCAGTCGACATGGTCGGCGACGCCGTCCTGCCCGGCGCGCTGGGCAGCGCGGGCCAGGCCGGCTGCGGAGAAGTCAGCGCCGGTCACAGTCCAGCCCTGCCGGGCCAGCCAGCTCACATCGCCTCCCTCGCCGCAGCCGACGTCGAGAGCGCTGCCCGGTGTCAGCCCGGCCGCCTCAGCTACGAGCTGCACATTGGGCTGTCCGCTGAAGACCTGTTCCTGGCCGGTGTAACGCTCGTCCCAGCCGTGCGGCTCGAACATGGCGGCCGTCTCCTCGTCGCTGAGCGGCTGGTGTTCTGTCATCTCAAACGCCTTCCCTTTACCTGTGGCCGACTGTCGAAGAAGTTCAGAGCGTGGCGGGATGCGCCGCGACGGCGCGGTGCACGTCCTCGGTGACCAGGTCGATGTTCATCATTGCTCCGGTCAGCCCACCCTGTGCGGCAGCGTCGATGACCTGCGCCCGGTGTCCTCGCACGTTGCCGGCCGCCCACACCCCGGGAACAGAGGTCGCTCCCGTCTGGGGGTCGGCGGGCAGCGTCTCGCCGATGAGCTGGCCGTCCATGTCCTTGACCTCGGCCGTCAGGCCCAGGTCTGCGAGCAGAGTGTCGACTTTGGCCACCGACACGGGGAAGACTACGGCGGCCTGGACTTCGGTCACGCTGTCACCGACCCGGACGCCGCTGAGTGCGTCGTCGGTGACCTCGACGCCGGTGACCCGGCCGGGCACCACGCTGATCTGGCGCGCGGCGAGCTCGGTGCGTTGCGGCACGGTCAGTTCCACGGACTCGTTGGTGAACAGGGTGACCTTCTCACTCCACTGACGCCACAGCTGCGCCTGGTGGAGGGAGGCGACGCCGCTGGCGATCAGCCCGATGGCCTTGTCCCGGACCTCGTAGCCGTGGCAATAGGCGCAGTGCAGCACGTCCACGCCCCAGCGGTCGGCGACGCCGGGAATGTCGGGCAGCTCGTCGACGACACCAGTGGCCACCAATACCCGCCTTGTGTCAACAATGCTCTGGTCGGCAAGGGTGACCCGCAGGGCATCCTCGCTGACGCGCTCCACGCCGATCACGGCGCCGTCGCGGACGGTGCCGCCGTACTGCTCGACCTCCGATCGGCCGATGCCCAGCAGTTCGCGCGGATCGACACCTTCGCGTCCGAGATAGCTGTGGACCTGGGTGGCAGGCGCGTTGCGGGGCGTGCCTGCGTCGATGACCAGTACGTCACGCCGGGCACGGCCCAACGTCACAGCCGCCGCCAGACCCGCCGGTCCACCACCGATGATGACTACGTCGTGAGTGCTCATGCGAGCAACGGTGCAGCGGTCGGCTGCCTACCACAACTTTTCTTGCCGGAACGGCAACCTGCACCGACCTTCGGTGAACCCTGATAGAACCGCCGGCCAGCGTGCTGTACAACCATGATCGACCTCAGCGCCGACGGCGTACCTACGTTCCCCACGGCCACGACAGCAGCGAACATGACCGCATTGACGGCGGCCGGTCCTGCATGACCGGAAACGCCGTAACGGCAGTGGCACGCGACGTCGCGATCGTCGACGAGCTCGACTGCAGTCCGCTGGCCCACCTCGACGGTCTGCTGGGCTGAACCCCGGACCACTCGGGCCGGTCGCCCTCGACGTCTGTTCGACAAACATTCGATGCCAGATACGCCCAGGACTACATCGCGCGCCGGCTCACCCAGGAGTTCCTGTGCTGGGCCATGAGCAACAAGCTGCTGATCATCCTGAAACTCACTCTCGACGACGTACTCGACGAGAACGGCTAGGTAAGCGTCCGGCTCGGGGACCTGCTTATCTCGATTCTGCGGCCGTTCGCACACCTGCTGCGGCAGCACCTTGATCAGCGACTCAGCCTCACCACCGCCACCATGCTCGGTTAAACCCAAGACCACACCGCTCGCACAGCTACAACCGCAGGAACCACCTGGAGCCGCACGTCCCAGGTGACCACACACGGTTACAGGACCGGAGAACTGGCGACAGTTGATTACGCGAGCTCACCAGTGCAGTGACCCCAGTCGTGGTCGCCGTAGTACCCGCCGAAAATCGGACGTTTCTGCGAAAGGGCAAAGGTTGTGCTGTCAACACTAGAGTTTCGCGAAGGTATCCGTGTTTGGGGCAGGCAGGAGTCGGCGATTGGCGCGACAATGGGTTGGTGATCAAGACAAGTACGAATGATCTCGGTGGATTTCTGCGCAGCCGGCGCGAACGCCTGATGCCTGAGGACGCTGGCATCGAGCCGGGTGCTACTCGTCGGCGAATCCCGAGGCTGCGCAGGGAGGAGTTGGCCGAGCTCGCTGGGGTCAGTGTCGGCTACTACACGCGACTTGAGCAGGGTGTCAGCAGCAGCGCTTCCGGCGCTGTCATCGATGCTCTGGCTGCGGCGTTGCGGCTCGATTCGGCTGAGCACGATCACCTGCGGATCCTTGCCGCACCGAGGCGACCGACTCGCCCTCGTCCCCGTAGTAGCAAAGCGCGGCCCTCGGTTCGTGACCTGCTCGCCGCCATCTCCGCGACACCGGCGATCGTGATCGATCATCGCACTGACGTTCTCGCGTGGAACAGCCTCGGTCATGCTCTGCTTGCCGGCCATGTTGCGTTCGACGCCCCGGACACGCGGATCCGGCCGAACATCGCCCGGATGCTGTTTGTTGACCCGCATCACCGCGCTTTGTATTGCGACTGGCACGGCAAAGCGCAGGTCACCGTCGCGGCCCTGCATCAGGCGGTCGCGCGGCACCCGGCCGATCTGGAGCTGGAACAGCTCATTGGTCACCTTGTCGTCGACAGTCCAGAGTTTGCGCGGATGTGGGCGCGACGTCCGATCCGAACCTGCTCGTACTACCTGCGCGAACTCAATCACCTTCTCGTCGGACGAGTGACCCTGGCGAATGAGACGGTCACCCTGCCTGACGACGACCAGCAGATCGGACTGTTCTACGCGCGCCTCGGCACCCCTGACGCCGACGCACTGACCTTACTGTCACAAGGCCTCGAACGGCGCCTCGTGACAGTGTCCCCGTCTCAGAAGGAGAACACCCAATGAGGATTGTCGTTGTCGGCGGCGCGGGCACCATCGGACGACGACTGGTTCCCGCCCTACGATCCCAGAACCACGACGTCGTCGTGGCCGGCCGCACCTCGGGTGACGTCCATGTCGACCTGGCTTCACACGCGACGATCGAGGCCCTGTACCGCGAGTTCGGGCCGGTCGACGGCGCTGTGAGCATCGCAGCGCACGGCGCACTCGTCGAGTTCGAGACGCTGACGTCGGACTCACTGCAGGAGAACATGCGAGCCAAGTTCTTCGGGCAAGCCGATCTGGTGCTCACCGGCCAGCACCACTGCACCGACGGAGCTTCGTTCACGCTGACCTCCGGCATCTTCGCTGACCAAGCATGGCCGCACGTCACCGGCGGCGGGGTCATCAGCGGCGCCCTGCACAGCTTCACCTTGTCGGCCGCGATCGAGCTACCACGAGGTATGCGGATCAACGTGGTCAGTCCCACGATGATCGGCGACTCCGTCGACGACTTCACCGAAAACTTCCCCGGCATGCGCCCGGTGCCCATGGACGAGCTCGTCAACCACCACCTGGACTGTATCGACGGCGACAGCACCGGTCGCGTCATCCGCGCATACGGATGACGCCGCCGGCGACTTCGGCACCGTCGGGACGTCTTGACAGCGTGACGTCGGAGAGCGGCGGGGGCACCGCTGGTGCTGCCAGGGAACACGGTTATGACGGTATCGCCGAGGGATATTCGGCCGAGAACGAGACCAGCCTGATGAACGCCTACTACGAGCGGCCGGCGATGCTGACTCTCGCGGGCGAGGTGAGCGGCCGGCGGATCCTCGACGCGGGGTGCGGCTCCGGGCCCTTGTTCGCCGCGCTGCGCGAGCGGGGCGCGGTCGTGACCGGAGTCGACGCGAGCGCAGGAATGGTGGGGCTGGCCCGGCGGCGGCTGGGTGTCGAGGCCGACCTGCGGGTCACCGATCTGGCCGATCCGCTGCTTTTCCCCGACGGTGAGTTCGTCGTCGTCGCTTCCCTGGTGCTGCACTACCTGCAGGACTGGGGGCCGGCGCTGACCGAACTGCGACGGGTCCTGAGACCCGGCGGACGACTGTTCGTCTCGGTCGAGCACCCCTTCGTCATCACCTTGATGCAGCGCGAGGCCGGGGAGGAACCCCGCTACTTCCAGACCCGCAGCCGCACCGAAGAATGGACGCTGGGCGGCCAGTCCACCCCCTTGACCTTCTGGGACCGCCCGCTGCACGCGATGACCGACGCGTTCACCGGGGCCGGCTTCCGCATCACCGGCATCAGCGAGCCACCGGCCGCCCCCGAAGCCCCCGACCTGTTCCCCGACGAATTCCAGAAGTTCGAAGGCACGAGGTTCCTGGGCTTCCTCTTCTTCGAGCTCCAGGCCAACTGACCAGAACAGCCACACCCCCGGTCACCAACACCACCGTCACCGCCGCGGAGAACCAGCGACAGTTGGACAAGCGATCTCACCAGTCTCACAGGCCTGGTCGGCGGCTGCTGCGCAGAACGCCTCGTGCGCGCCGATGCGCCCAAGCAATCGTGGAGTCCACCGATACCGACCAGTCCGCCAGCCCGGCTGCATCCACGGTGGTGAGCAGGCGCTGCGACACGGTGCCAGGTTTCGTCGCCGGCTATCCGCCGGTACCAGGTCCGGATCGTCTGCCCGGACCGAACACCCCGGGCACGTACGTCCACGCGATGCCACGACAGTAGCGGTAGGTGATTCCCTCAACCATCGACCGGGTACGGAACACGGCCTGCCCCGCTTGCCGGTCAGGACAGGGAGCAGGTCTTCGATCATGGCCCAGTGATTGTCTGAGAGCGGCTGAAACCGCGAAACAACTTGCAGCATTCCAGACAACAACCGACGATTTTAGCCGGACACTCCCTAGGCGGATTCGTGTCGGAGGATGTCGTCTACGGTAAAAGTGCCGGTCATCGGCTGATCCATGGCGTCCAGTACGTAGAGCCGTTTGACCGCTACAAGAATGCCTTCGGCGACCTGGTCTCGGAATGTGGAGTCTTCAAGAAGCGCACGGTCAGCCGGGTTCGAAAGATAGCCCAGTTCCAGATGCAAGGCCGTGCACCGACAGTGCCTGAGGATGTCCCAGGTCTTTGGATGCGTACCGCAGTCGGGCTGTGCGGTCCGCGCCACAAGTTCGCGCTGGACGAGCCTGGCCAGGAGCTCACCTGCGGTCGTCGTCGTCACGTCTCCATTGCCGAAGTGGAAGCTGGCGACGCCGCGCGCGTGCGGCGAGCTATGGTGGGCACAGTGCAGAGAAAGCAGCAGGTCGGCATCGGCGTCATTGGCCAACTTGGTACGGCGGGCGACCGAGGGGCTATTGTTGGCACCACGCGACAATAACGCGTCCATTCCTACCGCAACCATGTGTCCTTCCAACCGGCGGGCCAGATCCCACATGAGCTCTGCTTCGGTCGTATGCCCGTGGACCGCGCCAGTGTCAGGCCCACCATGACCGGGGTCGATAACAATCCGTTTGCCGCGTAGCCGACGCCCCGACTTCCGCAGCTTCTCCTGCTCGCGCAGCAAGAGCGGTCGTCCACCGGCCGCAGGTACGCGGACCAGCCGGTGCAGTGCACGAACGGTCTCGGCACCGCATACGCCATCCGGGTCGAGTCCCCCATCGCGTTGAAACCGTCGCAGTGCGTTCAACGTACGAGAACCGAAGACGCCGTCGCACCGGCCCGGGTCGTACCCGAGCCCGTTGAGCTGCTGCTGCAGCGCAAGGACGTCATCGCCATTGGCCGGTGCGGAGAAGACGAACGTCAGAGGCCGGCTGCCCAGGTGGTATTGCGCCCCTCGCAATGCTAGGTAGGTTGCGCGTTCGACCAGTCCATCAGCCCGAAGGCCACGTTGCTGCTGGAACGCGAGGATCGCGTGTTCGGTCTCCACGGTGAAGGCTGTCGCTGCTGTCGGATCGCTGGCCGCCCGGAGCAGTCCGAGAGCATGCAACATCGTGTTGACATCGGCTACATCGACTCCGCTGTCGCCACGGCGCAGTACTCGCACTTCGATTCCCCCTCAGTACGAAACGCTGTTCATTCTGTTCTAACACAAGTCGGCTTGTACAGTGCGAAACCAAAAAAATGGCCACTCACCGCGCAACCGTGACGATCACGCCGCGTAATCGGCAGCGGGTACTGACGCGCGAGATAGCAGGCGCCGAGGTGAGGTGGTACCGCCACTCCGGGCGGAGTATGGCGGAAAATGCGCGCAGGTGCGCCAAGATTACTGCTTCCGAGTGATTCTGATATTGAAGCCTGACGTTTAGGTCAACCATGAAGAGAACCTTGAATTGACTTGACAAGCTCGTCGAGCCGTTGGGTAACGTTGCTGAAGCGGCGGTTCAGTCGCGCAAAAAATTCTCTGGAAATTCATGTTTGGCGCGCCACTGATGGGGGTACGCCGATCGGGATCCAAAGACCGGAACTGGGAGGGTGCGGCATCATGGATCTGGCGGGGAAAAGAATTCTGGTGGTCGGCGGAGCTGGCTTCATCGGTAGCAACGTGGTTGATCGGCTCCTGAAGACAGAGGTCGCCGAGGTGATCATCTACGACTCACTAGTACGCGGAGCGCTGCGGAACCTGGCGGACGCCTCGTCTGACTCCCGGCTGACGATACTCGACGATCAGCCGGACATCCGCGATCTCGACCGCCTCACCGAGGCGATGGCCGGTATCGACGGAGTCTTCAACCTTGCTGCCATCGGGATCGTGGCCAGCAACGAATCACCCGAAGATGCTTTCACGATCAACGTGACCGGCAACTGGAACGTGTTCCGCGCCGCTGCCGCGTGTGGCGTGCAAAAGGTGGTGCACTCATCCTCGGCAAGCGTCTACGGCCAGCCGCAGATCGTGCCGATGACCGAAGAACATCCTTACAACAACCGCACGCTCTACGGCGCCAACAAAATCGCCGCCGAGCACCTCCTGCTGGCGTGCGGAGAACTGGATCCCCTCGAGTGGGTCGCATTGCGGTACTTCAACGTCTACGGTCCACGCCAGGATTCCAAAGGCGCCTATACATCGGTTCTGCACAAGGTGCTCGACCGGCTGGAGGCAGGCGAGCCTCCGGTGATCTTCGGCGACGGCTCGCAAATGATGGATTTCGTCCACGTCACCGACGTCGCCAGGGCCAATGTGCGAGCGATGGAGGCCGATGCGCCTAGCGGGTTCTTCAACGTCTGCTCAGGCACCGGCACGACGATCCGTGAGGTCGTCGCCATGCTCAGTGACCTGACCGGTATCCGCATCGAGCCGGTCTACCGCGAAGCCGCCATCCCTGCCAACCTCGTCACCAAGCGCATCGGCGGTCCCGAGAAATCGGCCGAGCTGCTCAGCTTCTCCACCGGGGTTTCGCTCGAGGACGGCCTGCGCAGCCTCGTCGAGTGGCGCGAACGGTCGCGCGCGACCGCAACCACCGGCAGTTGACTCGTGCCTGCCCCAGACCGGCTCAAAACCACGCGCCGCCTGCCCGTCGGGCTGCGCCCCCTGCGCCACAGCCGTTTCCGTTGGCTGTGGGCGGTGGGTGTGGTGTCTTTCTTCGGCACCTGGATCCACAATGTGGCTGCCCGGTGGACGGTGGCCTCCCAAGCTGGCTCGCCGTTCCTGGTGACCGTGGTCGACGCGCTGCAGGCGTTGCCGATCGTGCTGCTGTCGGTCGTGGCGGGCAAGCTCGCGGACACTCGCGACCGCCGCAAGGTGCTCGTCGTCATCAATATCTGCCTGATGGTCGTGTCCGGCACGCTCGGCACCCTGGCCGCAGTAGGCCGGCTGCAGATCCCGGTGCTGTTCCTGCTCACCGCGCTGATGGGCGCGTTCGTCGCACTCGATAACCCGGTGTGGCAGTCCACCGTGCCCCGCCAGGTGCCCGACGAGGACGTGCACGGCGCGGTCGCCCTGGTGAGCACGGGCTACAACGCGGCCCGGACGCTGGGGCCGACCATCGGGGCCTGGCTGCTGATCTCCGCCGGGGCGGCCACGGCGTTCTTCATCGACGCGGTGAGCTTTGCTGTGATGGCGTTGCTGGTCTGGCGGCTGCTGCCGCCGTCGAAGAAGACCGTCACGATGGCCGAGCCGGTCAAGCCGCTGAGCTCACCAGTCATGCGCAAGCTCTACATCACGGCATTCGCGTTCTCGATCCTCGCGATGCCGGCGATGTCACTGCTCCCCATCGCGGCGCGGGATTTGCTCCGCGGTGGGGCGCTGGCCTTCGGCGGGCTGCTCAGTGCGTTCGGCATCGGCGCCATCCTCGCCGGCGGTTTCGTCGCCGGGCTCGCCGGCAAGCTCGGGTACAACCGGTTCATCGCGGTGTGCTGCGTAGTCGACGCCGCCGGGATGGCGTTACTTGCGATGTTTTCCCACATCGTCGTGGCCATGGTCGCCGCTGCACTGTGCGGAGCGGGCTGGCTGGGCGCCATCAGCATCACCAACTCCACCGTCAACACCCGGTCCTCGGCCGGAACCCGAGGCCGCCTGCTCGCGGTCTACTTTATCTTCGCCTTCGCCGGCCAGTTCGGCGGTTCCTTGCTGGGCGGATTCGCCGCCCAGGTCGCTGGGCTTGCCGTCGCTTTCGCGACTTTCGCGGTACTGCTGCTCGTCCTGGCCATCGGAATCACGAGAACCGGCGATGTCGCGCTTTCCCCACCAGACCAGGAGGTAGCGAAGTGACTGCGACACCCCGGCACTCGGTGAGTGTGGCCGCGACGATCGTGCGTCCCGACGGCCGGATGTTGCTGACCCAGCGCCGCGACAACGGGGCGTGGGAACCCCCGGGCGGGGTGCTCGAACTGGCCGAGGACATCCACGCTGGCGTGCGCCGCGAAGTTCGGGAAGAGACCGGCCTCGAATTCCAGGTCGAACGGCTCACCGGCGTCTACAAGAACATGACACTGGGCGTGGTGGCACTGATGTTCCGCGGCCAGACCACGGGCGGCACCCTCACCCTCAACGACGAGGTGCAGGACTTCCGGTGGATCCGGCCGGCGGAAGCGCAGGCCGTGCTCACCGAAGTCTTCGCCGTGCGGGTCCTCGACGCGCTCGAGGGGCCGGATGTCCAGGTCCGCGCGCATGACGGTCGTCAGGTCCTCCCCGCGGATGCGTCTCACACCTCGTCGACAAGCACCAGCAGCTGGTCGTCGTGACGCTTCGCTCGCGGCCATCGCCGGCCGTCCGGGTCCGCTTCCTCAGCGCGCCGGACAGCGTCCAGCACGGCGGCCGGGCCCTCTGCGCACGCCTGGGCGAACGCTTCTGCCCAGGTGAAGAGCCCATAGTCGTCGACGCCACAGGAGACACCGTCCGTG
The DNA here is from genome assembly GCF_032335455.1 of Amycolatopsis sp. PS_44_ISF1. Taxonomy (NCBI): domain Bacteria; kingdom Bacillati; phylum Actinomycetota; class Actinomycetes; order Pseudonocardiales; family Pseudonocardiaceae; genus Amycolatopsis; species Amycolatopsis sp. PS_44_ISF1. The sequence goes on from NZ_JANUXO010000002.1 coordinate 28,327, forward strand.
GCGAGCAGCAGCCCGTCGATGTCGGCGCGACACCAGCTCGTCTCGACGGCATGGGTGGCGGCAACGGGGTTGGCCTCCGCCACCCAGAAGCCGCCTGGATGGTTGCGGTACCGCTCGGCTGTCTTGGTCATACCGGCTCGCAGCGCGGCGGCGAGTTCCTCCCCGTAACCCACCCCATCCAGCAGCAATTGCGGATAGGTGTGCCGTGATGCGGGCAGCCGGCGCAGCCGATCGTCGACCAGCGGCCGGGGTTGTCCTCCGGAAAAGGCGACGACCGGGCTGTCGGCCAGTACGAGCGCGTCGACGCGCTCGCTCGTCCAGCGCGCGATGGCGACGGTGCTGGACGGCGATGAACCCGCCACCAGCCCGTGCGCGTTCGCCACGTGCCGGATTGCGTCCTCCAGCAGGTCGGCCAGCCCCCGCTCCGGAGCAGTCTGCAGTCTGTCGCCCAGCTGCTCGGCGAGCCGGTCGGCATACCAGCCCCCGCTCGGCAGGCCGGGGGTGAGGTTGGTGGCTCCATCGAGCACGACCACCGCGTTTCCGAGCACGAGAACACGATCCTCGCTCGGCCGTGGCAGACCCAGAACCCCGACACCCGCGCATTCGGCTACACTGATTTTCGGCATAGGGCCATCTTATCCCGTTATCGACTGAAAGGTGGGCGATGGGTCAAATCTCTCACATTGTCTGGGATTGGAACGGAACGCTGTTCGCGGACAATCGGGCGCTCATCGATGCTACACTGGAGGCGTTTTCCGATGCGGGTTTTACTACAGTTTCGCGAGAACTTTACCAGCAGTGTCACAGCAAAGCAGTGAATGTATTCTTCGAACGACTCGCGGGGCGCACCCTGCAGGCCGAGGAGTGTCAGCGGCTGCTCGAGAGCTTCCGCTCCCGCTACGAGGAGTACAGCATAAGGACCGAGTTGACTCCGGACGCGCACATGGCACTGACCCGATGCCGGGAAACAGGATTACGGCAGTCCCTGCTTTCACTGTTCAATCATCAGAAGTTGGTACTCCTGACGGAGGAGAAAGGTATCGCAGGGTTCTTCGACCGGATAGACGGCGCCCGGGAGTCGGCGCCTGATCGCAAAGCCCCGCATCTGGCGCGTCATCTTCGCACTCTCGGCGTGGAACCGGAGCGTTCGTTGCTCATCGGTGATAGCGTGGACGATGCGCTGGCCGCCGAGGAATGTGGCGCACTGTGCGTCCTCTATTATGCCGGCGACTTCGCCCTTCATACACGTGACAGTGTCGAAAAGGCGGCCAGGGTAGTCACTTCCTTGAACGAGGCCGTCGACTTCGCGATCACGGCGGAATAGTGCAGCGAACTCGTGACGGATCTCGGAATCATGCGAATCACCGGCATCGCCTTCCATGGCGTCGCGGCGATCAGCGCAGCCAGCACGAGGCCGAGCGCGAGGGGGATGACCCAGTAGAAGACAATGAACCCGAACGCGTTGAGCACCGCGCCCTGCAGGGCCGGTTCAGTCAGTACGTCTGCGTCGTTGTCGATACCGACCCAGCGGGCCACCCCGATGCCGTTCCAGTCCCAGAGGGAGGTCCATACGCTCAGTACCTTCTTCGGACTAGCGGGGCCGCCGGCGATCCGTTCGTGGAAGTTCTGGGTTCACGAAGTGTTCGTTCGCGAGCTTCAGCGAGGGTGAAGACCCAAGAGCCTGCTGCGAACGTTGCGGAGCTCGCTGCCGGTTACGCCGGCGTCGAGCAAGTACTGCTCGACATCGAGGCCGTCGAGGGTCGCCATGACAGCCTCCTCGATGGTGGTGCCCCGGTCCGCGAGAGCACCCTGGATGAACGGTTGCTGGTCGGCGGTTCCCATCGCGGCATACAGAGCCTTGAGGGCTTCGGCGGACAGCGCGTAGTCCGCGGCGATCGCGTCGGGCTCGACATCGGCCAACGTCAGCAGCAGGAGCGCGATCAGCCCGGTTCGGTCTCGTCCGCCGGCGCAGTGGAACAAGACCCCGCCGGGATCAGTGTGGGCGATCGCCTTGATGACGGCGGCGCAACGCTCGGCCTTCCGCTGGAGGAAGATGGGATAATAGAGGGGGCTGCCGTTGAGCCGCTCACGGTTGACGTGCTGCCAGAACTCGATGTCGTCGATGTCGTCGAGCGGGACTTCGAGCCGGTCGAAGGAAGCCGGTGTGGTGGGACCTTCCGGGGTGGCAGCGAATTGTGCTGAGCCCGCCAGGGTCGTCAACGAGGTTTCGGCAGGCCGGATCTCGTCCGCGTTGCGGAGGTCGAGAATCGTGCGGACGCCGGACTCGTGCGCTTGGGCCCAACCTGTCTCAGTGACGAAACGAAGGTCCGCTGCCCTGAAGAAGGCTCCGTAGCTGGTCGCGTCGCCGGACTTAGTGGGCAGTCCGCCGAGGTCCCTGGTGTTGAAGAAGCCTTCCCAGGTCACTACTCTGCTTGGGCTCATCGTTTGGGTGCTCCGTCCTCACTGACGTTGTCGGTCACGTCGGGTCTGTATGTATCGACGCTCGACCCGCAGGTTGGTTCATCGTCGCCCGCGAGTCGTTGCTGTCCACTGGCCGAGGCGCATTCAGCGGCCTGTTCGATCACGTAGTCGCGAATGCTGATGCGGCGGAATCGAGCTATCTCGGAGCTAAGAGTGCTTAGGCGTCGCGGCGTCGAAGTTGTCGGCGGGCGTGGCAGACAACCTGACCAGTAGCAACAACACACCTGAACAAAGCACTACTAGCCGCACGTCTGACGACTTCGTGTCCTGTTGTGCGGGTCCAGCAACCTGGTCAGGCGTCGGCGAGGCCGCGGTAGAACGAGGTGATTGAGGCGGGGCGCGTTCTGGCGCGAGATGGCACTGGATTGGCCAGCACCCGTAACCCCGCGCGGGCGAGTCGTACCCGATCGTGTTCGCCGCGGCACCGGCCCGTGTCTGCGCCGATGTGGGGACGGTGGGGCGGGTGAAGCTCTCCGGTGAGGTGGACTCGTCAGCGGCGTCCGCGCTGCACCCGGCAACTGCGGATCGGGCCTACTGCGTGGATCTGCGCGATGACCACGGCATCAGCAATGTCACGCTCGCGCGCGGGCTGGTCGTGGTCGATCCGGCCGAGTGCACGGTGTCACCGGCTACGTCCGCGGTCGCCGCCTGGAGGAAGCCCGGTGCGCACTGCTCAGCCAGGTGGACCACCCGGCCCTGTCCGCGCCGGCAGGCAGCCACTTCATCCGGACGTTCAAGCGCCGGTACAGATATGCTTTGACCGAGTCCGGTGGATCGACACAGGGAGCCCTTGATGACAGTGCTGATGACCGGATTTGAGCCGTTCAACGGCTCGGCGATCAACCCGTCGTGGGAAGCGGTTTCGCTGGCGGCCGAGCGCCACCGCGAGGTCGTGGCGGTGCGGCTGCCGTGCGAGTTCGACACAACCGCAGCCGCGCTCCGCGCCGCGATCGAACGGCATCGGCCCGACGTCGTCGTCTGCGTCGGCCAGGCGGGCCGTCGCGAGGAGGTGACGCCGGAATACGTCGCGATCAACGTCCTCGACACCCCCATCCCGGACAACGTCGGTACGCAGCCGAGGGACCTGCCCGTGCTCGAAGGCGGCCCGGCCGCGTACTTCACGTCGCTGCCGGTCAAGGCCGCAGCGACCGCGATCCGCGCCGCCGGGATACCCGGCTCGGTGTCCTACACGGCCGGAACCACCGGGTGCAACCACGCCTTCTACTGTCTGATGCACCTGCTGGCCACGGAGTTCCTCGGCCTGCGCGGCGGTTTTGTGCACGTGCCGTTCTCCCCGGAACAGTCCGCCGCCCGCGGTACCGGACCGAGCCTGCCGATCGAGCAGTCCGCCGCGGCGCTGCAGATCGTGGTGGAAACCGCGCTGTCGACGGGCGAAGACGCGAAGGCGTCCGCAGGGGCCCTGCACTAGACGGCGCTGCCACCCCGGATCAGATCGGCTGCCTTTCCCGCCACCAGGATCGTCGGTGCGTTCGGGTGGCGGAGAGCACCACCGGCATCACCGACGCGCCGATCACCCGCAGGCCGTCGATTCCGTGCACCGTGGGGAAACCGGTGCCATCGATCACCATCGCATCCGGGTTCAGGTCGCCTTTCACCCGCCGATCACGCCTCGCGAACCCACCGAACATCCTCCCGGTGAACTCCTCGGCCTCCGGACGAACCTCGTCCATCTCTTCCGGGAGCACCCGCCAAGGAAACCCACACCAACAGCCACGACACACCTAACAAAGCACTAATAGGGCTTGTCCTCAAAGCGGTGGGGCGTCCGCGGGTGGATGACCGGCGGGTGATCAACGGGATACTGTTCAAGGCCAAGACCAATGTCGCGTGGCGGGATTTGCCGGAACGGCACGGCCCCTGGAAGACGGTTAACAACGACGGCCCGCTCGAGTTGTCACAGGTGCTCACCCACGAACGCTGAGCACCTGTGACAAGTGGGCCATCATCCACCGATCAGCGGTCGTCCTGCACGCAGTGGTCACCTGAACCAAGCACTGTCAGACACGCCCTAGACCAGGTCGGGCGCAAGCAGGGTCTCCGCGACGGCTGGTGCCATCAGCGCGCCGCTACACCACCCTGAACAGTACCGTGATCATCTGGACCAAGACGCTGTCAGACGTGACACAGCCCCGCGTTCAGTAGAGATTCTGACCGTAACCTGCACCGTCCAGTTCGTAAGTATGTTGACCGTGACCAGAGTCCGCCACTAACACATTTGCTAGTCCGGCGCCGCCCGGACCCCTCCAGCCTTCCGAGATGCGGTAGGGCGGCCAGTTCCCGTCCTGGGTGCCGGTGGGCTCGGCCACCTGCCGAATCAGAGCGGCCGCCCCCTGGCCAGTCTTCCCCTGGCCCGGGGGCCACTGCGAGTCCGCTGTCGAGTGGCCGTACTGCGGGACCGCCGTCACCGCGTTGGCCGGCCCAGCCATCATGGCGACGGCGCCCACTGTCGTGGCAGCGAGTACACCCGCTGCCACACCGTTACGAATCACAGACATCCGCAAACCTTTCGTGCCGTGTCATATCAAAGGTATTCAACCAGTCATCCAGACGCTATACCGCGAACCTGCGTAGTCAACGTCTCCGTCCATAAAGTCAGGTCAGCCGGGCATCGGACATGCACGAAAGAATTCCGACCGAGAGGTCGTCCAGTCCAGTCGACTGTTATGCCGCACGTAGCCTCCCCGGTCACGGAGTCCGGGTCTGCAGGTACCAAGTCTGCGCGAAAAACTCCACCCGCGGCCGGTCCAGGTCTCAGTCGAAGCGCCGAACGGACGCCGTGGCCGCGCGGGAACCGGCTGGTCGATGGGAAACCGGGTGACTTCGCTCCCGCTGGTCATCCCGCACGCCGTGCTCTCAGACTGTATTTCGAGTAGAATTCAGTGTCTTGGCGGGCAAAATTTCAGATTTGATGTGCTGGTTTCGGGCATTGTAGTGTCCGACCCTGGCAGCTACTTGGGCCCAGGACGCAACCGGATTGTCGTGAGAGCCGAGGAGTGAGAGATGTCGCTGGTTCGTCAAATCGCTTTAGCAAGCGCGCTCGCTGTGTCAGGGATAGGCACCGTCCTGTCCTTGACAGGAGTCGCCGGCGCGGAGACCGGCCGGGAGATTCCGCTGTCGGCCGAAGCGAACAGCGCTCCGCCCGGTATCACCTGCTGCGCGGGCGACCCTCCGTCCGCCGCTTCGCTTGGAAAGAGCGGTCGTGGTGGGGCTGACGCACCGCCCTTCGCACCCATCGCCGTTTACGCGGACCTGTGGAAGCCTCCGGGCGCCGTATTCAAAGCCCCGGGGGCGTACCTCGCGAATACCCAATGCACTCCGGGTCAAGGGGGTGTTTGCTAGGTTAACGGCTGTGAGTAGGGATACCACGGATGGAGAACCGCACAAAGCTGCGACGGCCGGGGCGCCCCTCAGTCAAGGTTGACCGGAACTGGCCAGCTACCAGCGGAAAGGCATCGGCGCCCAGGCCGAGGAAGCCTCAAGACGCTCGATCGAGTCGCCGGAGTACGCCTACTCGGCGTCTCACAGCAGCCAGATGATGCGTGCATCTGGAAGAATCTGTGCTGAAGCATCTACGCCCGGCGACTGGCGGTCACGTCTGGCATCCATGGCATTAAATCGTCGATCATGGCTCAGCGATGTCGTCGAACAGATGCTGGTCACCACTGGCGAAGGCGGCATCGGTGAGGTGGAAGCGTTCGCCGACGATGGTGCCCTCGCCGCCAGGCCGGCTACCTACGCCACGGCATCCCTGTCCGCGATTACCAGGGCAACAGGCGGTATCGTCCAGTCTGATCTGATATACGACACCGTACAAGGCCGCTGGCAGGCAACCGGACAAATCGTCGGACAAGTCTTGACCTCCGGTGGCTAGGGCATGAAAGTGGGACACCGCTCGACCCGCTTGGCGGTGCCACCGGCGCGCGCGTTTCGCGGCTTGGTCGTGCCACCGGCCCCCGGCGCGCCGCGGCAGCTCTCGCCATTCGCAGTGATCCGCGGGCGGATTCCACCACCTGATTTACAGCGGAAGGCAGGAAAATGTCGTCCTGGAGCTACCGCCGTCGGTCGCACCCGCGTGCCCTGACCGCGGTGATCGCCGCCTTCGCCGTGGCGGTGGCGGTGGTCGTGCCCGCCGCGGCGGCCGCCGGCACGACGGTGACCGGTGTGGCCTCCGGCCGGTGCCTGGACGTCGTCGGCAACAGCACCGCGCCGAAGACGCCCGTCAACATCTTCGACTGCATCGGCCAGGCCAACCAGGCGTGGACGTTCACCCCGGCGGGCGAACTGCGGGTGTACGACGCCACGATGTGCCTGGACGTCGCCGGTCAGAGCACCACGTCCCCGGCCAAGGCACAGATCTATCCCTGCAACGGCGGGGACAACCAGCGCTGGAGGATCAGCCCCGACGGCTCGATCATCGGCGTGCAGTCGGGCCTCTGCCTGGACGTCACCGGCTCGGGCACCGCGAACAGCACCCCGGTCGGGCTGCGGACCTGCACCGGGCAGGGCAACCAGAAGTGGCGGACCTCGCTCGGCGACACCCAGCCGCCGGGCGTGCCGGGCCACCCGAGGATCAGCGGGCTGGTCTGCGACGCGGTGACCTTCGCGTGGGACGCCGCGACCGACAACGTGGGCGTGGCGTTCTACGACGTCTACCACGACGGCCAGCTGATGAAGTCGGTGAGCGGAACCACCCGGTCGACCAGCCTCACCGTCGCCGCCGGCGTGACCTGGGGCCTGTACGTGAACGCTCGTGACGCGGCGGGCAACGTCTCGCAGGCCAGTGCCACCGTTGCGGTCACCCCGCCGCAGTGCCAGCCGGACAGCCAGCCGCCGAGCGCTCCCACCAAGCTGACCGGCACCGCGTCCGGCACGACGGTGACCTTGAACTGGACCGCGTCCACGGACAACATCGGCGTCCGGGCGTACGACGTCTACCGGGACGGCGCCAGGGTCGGCACCGTCAGCGGGACCGCCACCGCACCGCCCGCGACCACCTTCGTCGACAGCGGGCTGACGGCGAAAGCGAGCTACCGCTACTACGTCGTGGCCCGCGACGCGCAGGCGAACCGGTCAGCGCCCAGCACGACCGCGACCGTGACCACCGGGGCCGGTTGCGGCGACTCCGTCTGCGCGGTCACGCAGATCGCCACCGACACCGACATCCCGTGGGGCCTGGTGACGCTGCCGGACGGCACCGTTCTCTACAGCCGGCGCGACGCCCACGACATCATCCACCTCGATCCCGCCACCAGGACCACAACCACCGTGGGCACCGTGCCCGGCGTGGACGACACCGACGGTGAGGGCGGTCTGCTCGGCCTGGCCCTTTCCCCCGGCTTCGCCACCGACCACTGGCTGTACCTCATGCACACCTCGCCGAGCGACAACCGGATCGTGCGAATCAAGCTCGAGAACGACAAACTGGACTTGGGCACGGAGCAGATCCTGCTCAGCGGGATCCTGCGCAACAAGTTCCACAACGGCGGCCGGCTCCGCTTCGGACCCGACGGCAAGCTCTACGCCAGCACCGGTGATGCCCAGAACGGCGACAACGCGCAGAACAAGGCGAGCCTCAACGGCAAGATCCTGCGGCTCAACCCGGACGGCAGCGTTCCCGCGGACAACCCCTTCGGCAACTACGCGTGGAGCTACGGCCACCGCAACCCGCAGGGCCTGGCGTTCGACTCCCGAGGCCGGTTGTGGGAGCAGGAGTTCGGCAACTCGATCATGGACGAGACCAACCTCATCACCAAGGGCGGCAACTACGGCTGGCCCGCCTGTGAAGGCACGTCCGGAACGTGCGGCACCGCCGGCCTCATCGCGCCGAAGCGAACATACTCCACGGCGGACGGTTCCTGTTCCGGCCTCGCCATCGTCCACGATGTGGTTTACGTCGCCTGCGAACGGGGGACCCGCCTCTACCGCGAGGTGATCAGCGGGAGCGACCTCACCGACGTTCAGGCGTACTTCAACGGAACCTACGGCCGGCTGCGCACCGTCGAGCCGGCCCCGGACGGCGGATTGTGGCTGACCACCACCAACAACGGCGACAAGGACAGCATCCCCGACAACAGCGACGAGAAGGTCTTCCACGTCACGCTCGGCGGATGACCGGCCCCTGGAACCGGCCGGATCTTCCGGCAGCGGATCTTCAGTCGATCCGCAGCCGCAGCAGGCGATCGGCGGTCTCGCGGGCGATGACCCCCTCCGACGGCTCCGGCAGGCCAGCCTCAGCGGAGAGGGCGGTCGCACCCTCGTTGTCGGCAAAAGGATGCTCGGCTGACGGCATGGCCTGTCCCGGTGCTGACCGGTGCCAGGTTCCGGCGGTGTCACGTCGACGTCAGCCTGACGTCGTCGATGCGGAGTATTTGGCGAGACCGCCGATGATGGGGCGGTTGTCAGGCTCGTCGGGGCCGGGCAGGTCGGGATGCCAGCGGTTGACCGGGACGATCCGGGGGTCGAGCAGTTCGAAGCCGGTCAGCCACTGGGTGAGGGTGTCTTCGTTGATGAACAGAAACTGGCGGGTTCCATCCCGGTCACCGCAGCGCCTGCGGCCCGGCTTGAATCGCTTCTGACGCCTGGCTGCCGGTCGAACGGACCTTCCCGCTGGCTGGCATCGCCCAAGCTCATCGCGCCAGCGAAACCGCGCACGTCCGCGGGCGCCTGGTTCTGATGATTGGGTGATTTCGCGGACCGTCAGCGAGGGCAGGACGAATGGAGATGCAGCGGACGCACGCTTATCCCGATGTGCCGTGAGCGGGCGTGTGCAGCTGGCCGGGCAGGGCCACCTGCCCGCCGGGTCGACGTCGCGTGGATCGCCGGGCACCGGGGGCGAGCGGCGGCTCGGGCGGTCGTGAGTGAGAAACCATGTTGGAACACGGTTTCTCACTCACGACCGGTCACGGGTAGTTGTTCAGCGGGCTCACCTGGTGGGCCGTGTTGGCCGGGTCGCCCGTGTCGTTGATGACGTGCGCGATCGTGCCCACGCCGCCCAGTGACACCGAGACCAGGTTGTGGAACCTGACCCCGCTGGTGTTCGGCACCTCGAACGAATGACCGGCCACGATGGACGGGTTGGTCTGGAAGAAGCAGTAGCTCCCCAGACCCCACGCCTCGTGACTGGTCACCGAGTCGGCCACCTTGTATGCCGCCCAGCCTTGCCGGCCACCACCGCTGGACCAGGACGCCTGGTCCGGCGGATCGTACGGCATTTCGTTCTGGAAGAAGTACGTCCGCCCGCCGTTGCCGTTCCAGAGCACCTCGTACTGCTGGTAGTGCTCGACGAAGAGGCCGTACATCGTCACGTTCGCGCCGTTGACCACCAGGCCGTTCGCCGCGGTGTTGACGTTCCAGCCGACTCCGTTCGAGTGGTCGCCGCGCCACAGCCACATGTGGTCGCCGATCACGTTGTTCGAGTTGACCACCAGCGTCTGCGTCGCCCGGCCGACGGCGGCGCCGCCGATCCGGAAGAACACGTCGTGCAGCGATGTCGGGTCGCCCGTGTGGTTCGCGGCCGAGCCCGGCTGCCCGATCTGCATCAGCACCGGAGAGTTCACCGCGCCGGCGTCGATCAGCAGGCCGCCGATCTTCACGCCGTCCACATCGGACACTGTGATGGCCGCGGTGCCGTTGGTGGGCTGCAGCGTTGCCAGGCCGAGGCCGAGCACTACGGTGTCCGGGCGGGTGACGTTCAGCGCCTGGTCGAGGTGGTACACGCCCGGCGTGAACAGGAGGTTCTTGCCCGCCGCCAGCGCCGCGTTGATCGTCGCGGCCGAGTCGGACGGCTTGGCCACGTAGAACTCGCTGAGCGAGATCGACGACCCGGCCGGAGCGCCGTGGCCCCAGCTGGTGCCGACCGAGTTCTGCCGCAGCGCGGGCACGAACACGTTGTAGCTGCCCGAGCCGTCGACGTAGAGGAACGGCTTCTCACGGATCACCGGCGTCTGGCCGACGACGGTCTCCGGCGGATTCGGGAACGACGCCGCCGGCGTGCCGGTCGAGCCCACGAACACCATGTTCCACACGCCGCCCGCCCAGCCGCCGAGCTCGCTGTTGCGGGTCAGGAACTGCTGCTGCGAGCCGGAAACGGCCTGGCCGTCGATCTTGCTGTCGGCGATCAGTCCGCCACTGGCCCAGCCGTCACCGCCGTTCCACAACTGGATCTGGCTGCCCTTCAGGTGCATCCGCCGGTACGGCGCGGCCTGCGCGACCGCCCACCGCTCGACCTGCCCGGCCGGTAGCGTCACCGACAGGTTCTCCGCGGAGCGCCAGAAGTTCTGCGTCGCGTTGCCCTTGTTGGCCGGGTTGTCACCCTGCTGCAGCCAGTCCGCCTCGACGCGGACGTGGCCGTTGAGGTTGACGTCGTCGGGGGACAGGCCCAGTCCCGCGACCTGCTCGTAGAACCCGAGGTTGACGTCGGCGTTGTAGGCGCCCGGCTTGAACAGCACGGCGTACCGCTGGTCGCCGAACTGGTTGGTGTGCTGCTGGTTCGCGATCTGCGTCAGCCGGTCCTGGATCGTGCCCGCCGGGGTCGACGGGTCGAACACCGACACGTTCGGCCCGAGGTCCGGGTTGCGCGGGTCGGTCGGCGGGATCGTGGTGCCGCCGCCGGGGCCGTGCGCCGCGACCTCCCACAGGGAGTAGCCGTAGCCGGTGGCCCGCTGGGTGCCGTTGATCCGCAGGTACCGGGCCGTGCCCGTGACGGGCACGGTCTGCGTGCCGCCGGTGCCGGTGGTGGTCGAGTACGCGTCGGTCCAGCTCGTGCCGTTGCCGGACAGCTGCACGGTGAACGCCTTGGCGTACGCGGCTTCCCACGTCAGCACGACGTCACAGAGCTGCTGGGCCGAACCCAGGTCGACCTGGAGCCACTGCGGGTCGCCGAACGCGCTGGACCAGCGGGTGCCGGTGTTCCCGTCGACGGCGTTCGACGCCGGGGTGCCGCCGTTTTCGGTGGACGACGCGGTCGCGGTGCGGCCCTGCGCGAGGTTCGCCGTCCCGCACGCGGCGGCCTGCGCCGGCGGGGAACCGAGGACGGTCGCCGTGGCGAACGCGGTGAGGAGGGTGGTGGAGACGGCGAGGAACCGCCGTCCTCGGGAGAACGTCGTTGATCTCATCTGCCTGCCTGATCGGTCGGAGAAAGTCCGGCGGGCCGCGCGCGGGGCGCGGCGGCGGGCCGGGCGGGCCCCACTGCCCGCGCCGGCGTCCGGGTGGTGCGACGGGTCCGCGGCCGGGCATCCGCCGAGCCCCGTGAGCCGGGGAGCAGGGCGAAGCGGGCGGCGCGACGGCGAACCAGTCAGCCCGAAGGGGGGTGGAATCGATCCAGGTGGCGGCCGCGGAACCGGTTCCGTCGAAGCGAGGAGCAGTTAACATCGCGCGCCGGGCGAGCGTCAAGGTTCCGGGCGGGATTCCTTCTCCCGGCCCAGTGTCCGGGCGGTCCGGGCACCGTCCGGCGCAGCGTCATTGACATTTTCACACTCTTTATTTATACCTTGAACTAAGAGCGTTCCGAAGCGCGGGCCCCACACCCGAGCCGAGGCCACGTGAGCCGATCCGCGCCGGGGCAAGGACGTCCCGGCTCCGGTCCCCGTGGAGGTTCCCATGCACCGCCGCATGAAGCGACCCCGAGCCCGCCTGAGCGTGCTCGCCGTGCTCACCCTGGCCGTGGCCGCGCTGCTCACCGCGCCCGCCGCCCAGGCCGCGCCCGTCCTGCTCTCCCAAGGCCGTCCCGTGACGGCGTCGTCCGCCGAAAACGCCGGCACCCCGGCGTCGGCCGCGGTCGACGGCGACGGCGGCACCCGCTGGTCGAGCGCGTTCAGCGACCCGCAGTGGCTCCAGGTCGACCTCGGCTCCACCCAGCAGCTGTCGCAGGTGGTGCTGAACTGGGAAACCGCCTACGCCAAGGCGTTCACGATCCAGGCTTCCGCCGACGGTGCCACCTGGACTCCGCTGTATTCGACGACCACCGCCACCGGTGGGAACCAGACGCTGAACGTCACCGGCAGCGGCCGGTACATCCGGCTGACCGGCACCCAGCGCGCCACGCAGTACGGCTACTCGCTGTGGGAGTTCCAGGTCTTCGGCGGGGGCGGCACCACCCCGCCGAGCGGCGACGTCCTGCTGTCGTACGGGAAGTCCGGCTCGGCGTCCTCCTCCCAGGACGACGGCGCCTGCCCGGGCTGCCTCCCGGCCAAGGCGTTCGACCACGACCCGGCCACCCGCTGGGCGACCAGCGCGACCACCGGCTGGGTCGACCCGGGCTGGATCACCGTCGATCTCGGCGCGACCGCGAACGTGCACCGGGTGGTCCTGCAGTGGGACCCGGCCTACGCCGTCGCGTACCAGATCCAGGTGTCGAACGACAACGCGAACTGGACGTCGATCTACTCGACGACCACCGGCAAGGGCTTCAAGGAGACCCTGACCGTCGACGGCAGCGGCCGGTACGTCCGGATGTACGGCACCGCGCGGTCCAACGGCTACGGTTACTCGCTGTGGGGCTTCGACGTCTACGGCACCGGCGGCAACCCGACCACCCCGCCGCCCGCGCCGCCGGCCCCGCACTTCCCTGGCACGCTGGTCTGGAGCGACGAGTTCAACGGCGCCGCGGGCGCCGCCCCGGACGCGAGCAAGTGGACCGCCGAGACCGGCCCGGGCGTCAACAACGAGCTGGAGTACTACACGAACAACAACAACGCCAAGCAGGACGGCCGCGGCGACCTCGTCATCCAGCTCCGCCGCGAAGCCACCCCGGGAAGCGCTTGCCCGGTCGACCCGATCAGCGGCAGCGGCACCTGCCAGTACACCTCGGGCCGGATCAACACCGCGGGCAAGTTCAGCTTCACCTACGGCCACGTCGAGGCCAACATCAAGGTGTCCGGCACGCAAGGCCTGTGGCCCGCGTTCTGGTTGCTGGGCGCCAACTTCTTCAGCGGCACGCCGTGGCCCAACTGCGGCGAGATCGACATCATGGAGCACGTCGGGAAGTCGCCGAACCTGGCCTACTCGACCATCCACGCCCCGGCCTACAACGGCGGCGGTGGCATCGGCGCGCCCTTCGACGCCGGCCAGGACGTCTCGGCCGGGTTCCACAAGTTCGGCCTCGACTGGGACGCGAACCACATGACCTTCTCCGTGGACGGCAACGCGTTCGAGACGATCGACCGCGACACCGTGGAGAGCACGCGCGGGCCGTGGGTCTACGACCACCCGTTCTTCCTGATCCTCAACAACGCCATCGGCGGGGACTTCCCCGGCCCGCCGGGAGCCGGGACCGTGCTCCCGCAGGACATGGTCATCGACTACGTGCGGGTCTACCAATGAGGCGAAAGCTCGCGCTCGTCCCGGGCGCGGTGGTCGCGCGGCCGGCCTGCTGACCGCGACCCTGCTCACCGCTTGGGCGGTACCCACCCTGCTCTCGAAGGGACATGCGGTGACCGCGTCCTCTACCGACAACGCCGCCCTCCCGCGAGTGCGGCGGTGGACGGCGACCCCGGCACCCACTGGTCCGGCCTGGCCGCCGACTCGCAGACCCTGCAGACCGACCTCCGCGGGTCGCACACGCTCAACCAGGTCGTTTTCCAGCGGGTAAGCGGCCGGCGCCAAAGCGTTCACCGTCCAGGTGTCCGCCGACGGCAACCAGTGGGCCACGCTCTATTCGGCGACGACGGGCACCGGCGGCAACCGGACGCTGCCGGTGCCGGGCAGCGACCGGCACGTCCGGCTGACCCCGGCCCAGCGCGCGACCCAGTGGGGCGTGCTGTTGTGGAAGTTGCAGGTGTTCGGCGACGGATCGGCGCAGACGTGCGGCAGCACCAACGCGGCCCTGCGCCAGCCGGTGATCGTGTCCAGTGTCCAGTCCGACGCATTCCCGGTGTCCGCCGCCTTCGACGGTGGCGCCTGAACGAGCTGGTCCAGCCCGGCCGCCGGGCCGCTCCGACGGAGCCCCGGACGACCAGGGCACCGATCGCGAAATCCATCGCGCGAAAGGCAGATTCGCGCCGAACGCCACCGAATTCGATCCACTCCCGCACCAGCCCGGACACCGCGGAACTCCCGGCCTGCCGGTTTCACGCGTACGGGTGGTGCTCGGCGCCCAGCTCGGTGGCCAGTACCGCAGCCTGGGTGCGACACCGCAGGGCATCGCCTCGATCATCAACGCTAACTTGGTGCCCCCACAAATGCGGGATAGTCGCGTGGAAACCGCGGTCTCGCAGTTCCTGGGTTACTCGACGCGGCCGACTTCCCGGACCCACAACCATTCCGTGAGGTGGCCGACCGCCCGGTCCCGATGCCGTCGGTAGGTGTTGAACGACAGGTGCAACGACTGGGCGACGCGTTCCTGGGTGGTGGCCGGGTGCAGGAAGGTGCGGTCCACCAGCTCGCCCAGGTCCGTCCGCAGTCCACCCGTTCCCGTGGCCAGCAGCTCGCGCAGGGCGTCGACCGGCGGACCACCGTGCGTGCGGACCATTCTCGAGCCCAGCAACGGGTTGTCCCGGATCCGTTCCGGCGTGTGCAGGTCACGCAGGGCGTCCCGCACCGCGCGGGTGAATTCGGGCTCGGATAGCACCGTGTGACCGGATTCCGGGGGTTCGGCCTGGGCGCCGGCCTGCCGGGCGTGCACGAAACGCATCCACTCCGCGACCCCGGCTCGGCGCCAGTCGTGGGCGAAAACCGGGAACGTCCGCCCGCCGACCGTGTACTCGGCCGCGGGCTGGAAGCCGAGGTTGTCCATCGTGTGGCCCCAGCGGGCCGCGTCCTCGTACGCGCCCACCAGCGTCCACGCCGTGTTGTCGCCGTACAGCAGGATGTCGAGGGTCTGGCAGGCCGCGAACAGGGTCACCGACGGCGAGGTGAACTGGCCGTGGTCGCGGTCGAGGAAGAACCGCCAGGCCCGCACTCGCTCACCCGGCCTCGGCGCGCCGTTCTCCAGACCGTGGCGCCACATGGCGTCGACGCCCGGGTCCACGCCCGGGTCGGCGTCGGCCAGCTCCAGGCCCGCGGTGTAACCACGTGCCTCACCCGACAGCGAGCGGAACACCCAGAACGCCGCCGGCTGCCGCTCCAGCCAATGCGAAACCAGCGCGGCCTGCTCTTCCCCCTGCCAGGCCGAGGTCATCTCGACGATCGAGGCCCGGTCCCCGTCGCGCAGCCGGTCGGCGTAGGCCTGCATCGTCGGCGGCGGGGTGGTGCACGTTTCGACCTTCGAGCGAGCGCCGGACAGGACGATCGAGTCCACGATCAGCTGGATCTGCTCACGCTCGTCCGCCGAAGCGCGGATGCGGGCGAGCATCGCGGCGGAGATCCGATCCCGCAGCTCGGCGTATCGGCCGGGGGCACGCCAGCGCAGGTCCGCGTCGAGGGCGTCGCGGACAACGTCGTGCGGGTGCAGCCCACGCGGCCCCTCGTCCACGAACGGCAGGGTGCGCAGCCAGGCGAACAACTCGCCGGCCTCCGGGCCGAGCACCTCGAGCAAGAGCTCTTCGGTGGTCAGGGGAGCCTGGGCGCAGACCTCCAGCACCGCGCGGTGCCGCGGGCTGGGCACAGCGGTGATCACCTGCGTCAGCAGGGCGCTCACGACGTCGGGCAGGTCGGCCAGCGCGCTCGGCTGCGCGCCCCGGCGCACCGCGTCGACCAGCATCGACAACGTCAGCGGATGGCCGTGGCTGATGGCCAGCAACCGCTCGTGCCCGGCGAGCTGCTGAGCCGCCAGGTACCGCCGCCCGTCCTCCGGCGGCAGGTTGTCCAGCGCGACCACGCGCATCAGGTCCCGCCAGGCCGGGTCCGCCCGCCAGCGTGGCCCGGGGGCGTGGCGCCCGGCGATCACCACGAGCACGTCGCCGGGTAGCGAGGGCAGGTACTCCTCGCGAACCCAGTCGTCACTGTCCGTGAGTAGCTCGTAGGTGTCGATCAGCAGCACCGGCCGGCCTTCATCGGTGACGGCCGGCAGCGGGTCCGGCGCCAATCGCAGATGCCGCGCGTCGACCCGGACCACCGGGCGTCCGGCATCGGCCGCCAGTTCCGCGAACACTTCGAGCAGCGCGCTCTTGCCGATCCCGCCCACGCCGTGCACGAAGATCAGGCCCGGCTCGGCCAGCGCGTCCCGGAACAGCGAGACCTCGGGGCCCCGGCCGGTGAACGAACGTCGGCGCAGCTCTCGCAGCCGCTCACCCAGCACCGTCACAGCCTGAACGTTACGCCGTGATTGGGCACCGGATGGGCAGCGGCTGGGCTGGTCCGGGTGCGATCGGGTGGTTGATGATCATGGCGTCACAGCAGGTAACGGAGAAGGACTAGATCATGCCGCTCGACCCGGCCCCAGAGGCGGTGGCCTACCTGCGGGACCGGCTGGCGCACCCGGTCACCGTCACGGAGCTGGCCGGCGCGGTCCGGCTCAGCCCGTACCACTTCGTGCGGGTGTTCAAGCGGGCCACCGGGCACACACCGCACCGGTACCTGGTCCTGCTGCGGATCGCCGAGGCGAAACGGCTGCTGGAAGACGGCGCCACGGTCACGCGAACGGCGCAGCAGTGCGGTTTCTACAGCGCGGCGCACCTTTCCGCGGTTTTCCTCCGCGAGACCGGTGTCCGCCCGTCACGCTGGGCCTAGGGAGTGTCCTCAAGGTGGGGGTGGGTGACTTGGTTTGATCTCGTGTCGTGGTGTGACCGGGAGTGGTCACCGCCACTGCTGTGTGGACCGTCCCGGACCGGCCGCCGCGGGTGGCCCCGCCGGTGCGGGGCCCACCGGAGTCCTGGCGGCCGGCGGGGATCCCGGGTAACGGCGCGCGTGTAACAGAATCACACGCTCTGGCCACAGCTTCTCCACACGAAGCGCGTCCCTCTCGCCACCTTCTTCAGGATGGGGACGAACTTGATCTTGGGAGTGCCATGCCACGACTTCTGCTGGTCGAGGACGATCAGGCCCTGGCCGAAGCGCTCACCCTGGCCCTGGAGGCGCTCGGGCACGAGGTCGTCCACGCGCCGACCGGGGAACGGGCACTGGAAACCCTGACCGCCGGCCGGTCCGAGCCCGACTTCGTGCTGCTCGACGTCATGCTGCCGGGAATCGACGGGTTCGACGTCTGCCGCCGCATCCGGGCCGCGAGCCGGCTGCCGGTGATCCTGCTGACCTCGCGGGGCGACCCGATCGACGTGGTGGCCGGGCTGGAGTGCGGGGCCGACGACTACGTGGTCAAACCGGCCGAGCCCCGGGTGCTCGACGCACGGATCAAGGCGGTCGGCCGTCGCGCCGTGCCCGAGCCCGGGCCGGCGCCGAGCGTGCTGAGCGCCGGCGGCGGCTTGGAGATCGACGCCAGGGCGATGCGCGTGACCCGCGACGGCGCCGAACTCGCCCTCACCGCCACCGAGATCCGCCTGCTGCTCGAGTTCGCCCGCCACCCCGGTCAGGTGCTGAGCCGCCAGACCCTGCTGAAGCGGGTCTGGGACTACGGCTACCTCGGCGACTCGCGGATCGTCGACGCGGCGGTGGCGCGGCTGCGCGCGAAGATCGAGGACAATCCGGCGAACCCGGTGGTGCTGCGGACCGTGCGCGGGCTCGGGTACCGGATGGCCGGGCCGTGAGGCGGCCGGCCTTCGGGCTCCGCGCGCGGGTGACGGCCGCGGTGGTGCTGGTGACCACCGCGGCGACGGCGGTGATGGCGCTGGCCGCGGCCCGGCTGCAGGAGAGGGACGTGCTGGGCGGCTTCACTTTCGCGGCCCAGTCCTCGTTCGGCAACGTGTTCGCGAAGGCGCTGCCGGGGTTCGAACGGGCCAAGGACGGCACCACGCCGGAAATCGAAAGCCTGATCGACAACGACTCGCAGGAGTGGATGATCTTCACCCGGAGCCCCGGCGGCTCGCCCCGGCTGGCCACCTACTCCTCGACCAGCGTCCTGCACCTGCCGAAGCCGGCACCCATCCGGATCAACGACCGGCCGGCCGTGGTCGACGCGGTCGCCGACCAGGTCCTGGTGCGCACCACCACCCCGTCCGACCTGCGCACGGCGACGACGACCGACCCGGAGAGCGGACTGCGGCTGCTGGTGGTCAGCGGGAACCACGGCGACTACTGGCTGCTGGAGTTGTTCGACATCACCCCGATCGAGGTGGGGCTGGCCGGGCAGCCGCGGAAACTCGTGTACGTCGCGGTCGCTGTGGCCCTGCTCGGGGTTCTTGCCGCGCTGTTCGCCGCCTGGCACATCCAGCGCCCGATCCGCCGCGTCGCCTCCGCCGCCCGTGAGCTGGGCGACGGCGCCTTCGACGTGCGGGTCCCGGTCACGGGCCGCAACGAGCTGGCCGACCTCGCGATGTCCTTCAACACCATGGCGCAGCGGGTCAGCACGTCGATCGAACAACTGCGCGAGAAGGACGGCCAGCAACAGCGGTTCGTGGCCGACGTCGCGCACGACCTGCGGACCCCACTGGCCTCCATCGTCGCCACCGTGGACAGCCTCGACAGCGTCAGCCCCGACACCCGCACCCGGGCGACGCGGCTGCTCACCGCCCAGGCCCGGCGGCTCGCGAAGCTGGTCGAGGACCTGATGGAGATCTCCCGCTTCGACGCCGGCTCCACGGACTTCCGCGCCGAGCCGGTCGAGTTGCCCGCGCTGATCGAGGACGCGGCCGAGGTCAACCTGCCCGGCACGGCGGTCGAGATCACCAGCGCCGGCGACACCACCGTGGTCGCCGATCCACGCCGCGTGCACACCATCGTGGGCAACCTGCTGGTCAACGCCGTCCGGCACGGCCTGGCCCCGGTCTCCGTAATCATCGACGGCACCGCCGACCCGGTCACGGTCCAGGTCCGCGACTCCGGCCCGGGCATCCCCGAGGACCTGCTGCCGATCCTGTTCGACCGCTTCGTCCGCGGCGACCACGCCCGCCGGGCCACCGAAGGCAGCGGGCTGGGCCTGTCCATCGCCCGGGAGAACGCCCGCCTGCACGGCGGCGAGCTCACCGCCCGCAACGAAGGCGGCGCCGTGCTCACCCTCGACATCCCCCGCCGTACGGCGGACCCACCAGCGTGACCTCCCACGACTCATCGTCGTCGACATACGGCAGCATGCCCACTCGGTGACCGCCCCCCTTCACACCGCGTGTGGATTCCCCCATCTGGAGCGGACGTCAGCGGTCTTCGGCGTTCAGGCAGTCCGCCTGTTCCGCGGAGCCCGTCGTTGTGAAGTACCCGTGGATGAAAATGCTCGAAGCGTCCGCCTTTGCTTGCTTCGAGTTCCGCGGGTCCAGCCCGGTCCACTCCCACGCCAACCACCCGAATTTATACGTGAATTACTTGTCGATCGTGCACCTAAATGCACACCATGGCGGCGCCTCAACCCCGCGCCTCCAGGAACCGTGCGTTACTCGGCTTCCTTGCGGCCGGCTGCCTGTTCCTGAGCTGCGGTACCGCCCAGGCCCACCCGTCCGCCCCGGCACATCCGGCCGCGCCGACGCCCGACGCGGGTCGTCATTTCCGAGACGGTCACGGCCGACATGAGCGTACGCATTCACTTCGCGCGATATCCGGGCCCTGCGAGCCGCTGGCGGTCGTACTCGTAGGCTCGGCTCAGCTGGTGACCGGTGCGGCGGTGCGCAGGTAGCTGTACACGGTTTCGCGGCTGATGCCGTATTCATCGAACGGTCCATCGCCTGGCTGTTCGGTTACTCACCGCCTCGGCGTCCGGCACGACCGCTACGCCAATCACTTCTGCGCGCGTTCCTCACCCTCGCAGTCTCTCTTACCTGCTTCAAGAAAATCATGAACTGTAACGGGTCAGTGACCCTGGTTAACACTGTGCGCAGTAGAGGCTACGGCGCCGACCTGGCTGCGCAATTTTATGTATTGAGAATACCGTCACTTCCAGCCTAGCGTGGCTCTGTGACCGAAATCGAAGCCTTCCCCATCAATATCCACGAAAGCGCCCTGGGGGACCTGCGCGAGCGGCTGGACCGTGTCCGGTTGCCCGAAGCCGAGACGGTCGACGATGGAACGCAGGGGATCGGCGTCGGGCGGTTGGGTGAGTTGCTGGACGCTTGGCGGGAGCACGACTGGCGGGCGCTGGAGCAGCGGTGGAACGCGATCCCGCACTACCGCACGCGGCTGGACGGGCTCGACATCGCGTTCTGGCACGTGCGGTCCCCCGAGGCCAATGCGCTTCCGCTGGTGCTGACGCACGGGTGGCCCGGGTCGGTGCTGGAGTTCGAGAGCACCATCGGGCCGCTGACCGACCCGGTCGCGCACGGGGGTTCCGCCGAGGACGCTTTTGACCTGGTCATTCCCGCGTTGCCGGGGTTCGGGTTCTGTGAGCGTCCCCGGGAACGCGGGTGGAACTCCGGGCGGACGGCGCGGGCCTGGGCCGAGCTGATGACCCGGCTCGGTTACGAACGCTTCGGGGCGCACGGCGGGGACTGGGGCGCCTTCGTCAGCACCGAGCTGGCCCGGCTGGTGCCCGAGCGGGTCGCCGCGTTGCACCTGACCATGCCGATCGCGTCGCCGTTGCCCGAGGACCTCGAGTCCGCCGACGACGCGGAGCGGGCCAAGATCGCCCGGCGCGAGCAGTTTCTGCGGACCGGGCCCACTCACGTCATCGTGCAGGGGTTGTTGCCGCAGACCCTCGGATACTCCCTTGTGGACTCTCCCGCCGGGCTCGCCGCCTGGCTGGCCGAGGCGCTGGCCGGGTTTTCCGATACGCGGCCCGAGGCCGGCGGCGGGGTCAGCCTGGCCCAGCAGGTGGACGACATCGCCCTGTACTGGTTCACCGGGACCGGCGCGTCCACCGCCCGCTGGTACTGGGAGTCGCTGCGGTGGGAGCAGCGGGGGGCCGAGGCGGAGAACGCGCGGGCGGTCACCGTGCCCACCGCCTGCACGTTGTTCCCCGGAGAGCCGTTCCCGATCGCGCGGCGCTGGGCGGAACGCCGGTACCGCGACCTCATCAGCTGGAACGAGATGGAGTACGGCGGGCACTACCCGGGCTGGGAGAAGCCGGACGTGCTGGTCGACGAGATCCGAAACGCCTTCCGCGGCCGTTAGGGCCGGTCCTCGACCAGCAGAAGTCGTGGCACGGTGCCCCGAGATCGAGTTCGTCCCGATCCCAGGCAGGGTGGCGGGAGGGGCGCACTTCGTGTGGAGAAGCTGTGGCCAGAGCGTGTGATTCTGTTACACGCGCGCCGTTACCCGGGATCCCCGCCGGCCGCCAGGATTCCGGTGGGTCCCGCACCGGCGGGGTTACGCGCGGCGGCCGGTCCGGGATGGTCCACACAGGAGTGACAGTGACCACTCCCGGTCCGGCCTGAGCCCGCTGTTTTCTTTGGATAGCTTCGTTTCCGTCAAGGGGGAGAGACCGGTTGATGTCGGACGTTACGTGCGAACGGCCGAAAGCTGAGGTCAAGGCGCCGAGCCTGCGCTGGAGCGGATTCGCCGGGGTCGTGCTGCTCGTGCTCGTGACCTGGCTGCCGTTGCCCGCGGTGCTCACTGTGGCGCTGGGGGTGCTCGGGATGGCCGCGTTCGTGCTCGCCTGGCTGCGGCTCGGGCGCCGCGCCGCCGACATCCCGGTGCGGCGGCTGTACACGGTCACCGCGCTGTGCGGCCTGCCCCTGCTGGCTGCTCGCCCGCTGTTCAGCGGGGACGTCTACAGCTACCTCGCGCAGGGGGTCATCGCGGACCGGGGGCTCGACCCGTACGCGTTCGGCCCGGCCACCGCGCTCGGCGCCGCGTCCCCGGTGACCCTGCAGGTCAGCCACTACTGGCAGGACACGCCCGCACCGTACGGCCCGGCGTTCGTCGGGTTGTCGCGGGTGATCGCCCACATCGCCGGGGAAACCGGGCCAGGCCCCGTGCTGCTGCACCGACTGGTCGAGCTGGTCGGCCTGGTACTGCTGGCCTGGGCGCTGCCCCGCCTGGCCCGCCGCACCGGGACGTCACCGTCGGTGGCGCTGTGGCTCGGCCTGCTCAACCCGCTGGTGCTGTGGCACGTCGTGGCGGGCGTGCACAACGACGGCCTGATGATCGGGCTGACCGCGGCCGGGCTGGAGGTGCTCCACCTCGGCGCGGAGCGGACCGGCTTCGCGCGGCTCGCGCTGATCGCGGCGGGGGTGGCGCTGATCGGCACCGGGGCGAACGTGAAGATCGTGGCCGTCGCGGCCCTGGGCTTCGCCGGGGCCGGCCTGGCCCGCCGCGCGCGCCCGGCGGGGAAGGCCGCAGTGGCGCTGGGGCTGCCCGCGGGGCTCGTGCTGGTCACCGTGGTGATCACGCTGGGCAGCGGACTGGGCTTCGGCTGGGTCCGGACGCTGGCCGGGGTGTCCACCGGGCCGGTGCACAGCTGGCTGGCCCCGACCAACGAGCTGGGCTTCCTGGCCGGTGGCCTCGGCTCGCTGGCCGGGCTGGACCTCACCGACGGCGCGATCAGGGTGTTCTCGGCCGTCGGCGCGCTAACCGGCCTGGTCGTCGGCGCGCGGCTGCTGTGGCTGACTTACCAGGGGAAGCTGCACCCGATGCTCGGCACCGGACTGGCCTTCGCGGCGATGCTGGTGCTGGGCCCGGTCGTGCAGCCGTGGTATCTGCTGTGGACGGTCGCGCTGCTCGCGGTCGGCCTGACCACCGACCGCACCCGCTGGATCCTGGCCGGGGTGAGCGCGGTGCTGGCCCTGGTCCTGCCCCCGGCCGGTGGCGGGGCCATCACACTGGTCGCGGGGTACCTGATCGCGGCCGCGGTGACGGCCGGGGCGCTGTACCTGCGGCAGCCGGGCCGGCCGCGTGGCCGGGAGCCGGCTCGCGTCTGAGGCCGGGGTTCAGGACCGCTGATCGAGGCCCAGTTGCTCCGGGCCGTGGGGGATGCCGAGACTCGCCTCGCCGGTGCGCAGCAGCCGCATGACGGCGCCGGCCACGTAGTCCGGACGGTGCACCACCGCGCCCGGGCGAGGCGAGGTGCCGAGCTTGAACATCGAGTCGCCGAACTCGGTTGCGGTCACCGAGGGCAGCAGCAGGGACACGACGATACCGTCTGAGGCGAGTTCCTCGGTCAGCACCGCGCTGAGCATGGTGACCGCAGACTGGGTGGAGGCGTAGGCGCCGAGGCCGACCGCGACCCGTCGCGCGGTGCCCGAGCTGATGTCCACGATGCGGCCGAAGCCCTGCTCGCGCATGGCCGGCAGCACCGCCTGGGTCATCGCCAGCAAGGCGCCCACGTTGAGCTGCCGGATCCGGCCGAACTCGGCCGGATCGACCTGGTCCAGCGGCCCCGTTGAGGCTGGCGCCGGCGTTGTTGACCAGCCCGTCGATCCGCCCGTGCCGGTCGAGGGCCGGTCGCTGCCGGGTGGACCTTCGCCTGGCGCGAGTCCGCGTCTCCGCTCGATCGCAGACGCCAGCCCGCGG
This sequence comes from Amycolatopsis sp. PS_44_ISF1, assembly GCF_032335455.1. Taxonomy (NCBI): domain Bacteria; kingdom Bacillati; phylum Actinomycetota; class Actinomycetes; order Pseudonocardiales; family Pseudonocardiaceae; genus Amycolatopsis; species Amycolatopsis sp. PS_44_ISF1. The sequence goes on from NZ_JANUXO010000002.1 coordinate 52,189, forward strand.
AGCTGCCCGGCACACCCTGATGCGGCGTGATCGAGCTATCTCGGAGTCAAGAGCGCAATGGGTGTCGCGTCAAAGCCGGAATGAGGCCCACCATCAGACCGGCGGCCACGCAGGAGGACAGCGACCGGGTGCGACGCGGCCAGTTGTAGCTGGTGGCTGCGATTGTGGGAACGGGCCGCGATTGCTCGCCTGTTATGACCGCACTGAGCGCCTGAGATCATGATCAACATCGGTGAGAAGTGATCGCATGTGCGCTTGGCCGGTGAGACCGGCCGATAGGTGTCGGTGTCAGCGGATTCGCCAGCTTCGAGCGCGTCCGCGGTGAGTGCACCGACCCGCAGTGCCGCAGCCAGGTCGGCGACGACCTGGTCGCCATCGACGGCATCATCGTTCGAGTGATTGTCGCTATACGAGAGGGTTCGTGTGTCCGGTACCGGTCAGCCATGCGCTTTGCAGTGTCTCGTCCTGGTCCGGGATCCACGGCGCACCGGTATGCCGCCGGCCCGGCCGGCGGCGGCGATGCCGGAGTCAGCCGGGTCAGTGCGTTCGGCGTCCAGGCATCGAGCAGGCCGTCGGGAGCAGGCACATCGGGCAGGGTCCTCGGCCGCGCACGCCAGGTAGTACCGGCGATAACACGGCTGCGTTCTCACCCATGGCAGCGGCGATGAAACCCGCCGAGCCCTCCGGGTTGGGTGATGATCCGGGCTGGTGCGACCTGCTGACGGTGTCGTGGTGCAAAATGTGGCGCTGCGACCAGTCCACCCGGCCCCGAGGTAGTCCACGATGACAGATGACGGCTCCGCGCTGCACGACCCGGCCCGCCGGCAGGCGTTGCGGGATCTGGGCCTGGGTGCCCGGCCGGATGAGCAGCTGGATCGCCTGGCCCGCCACGTCACGGACCGGCTGGGGGTGCCGGTGGCGCTGGTGTCGCTGGTGGAGTCCGACCGGCAGGTCTTCCCCGGGTTGTGCGGCCTGGCGGCGCCGTGGGGTGAGCGGCGGGCCACACCGCTGACCCACTCGCTGTGTGCCCGGGCGGTCGGCAGCGCCCGCCCGGTGGTGGTCGGCGACACCCGCGGCGACGTCACGGTGCCGGCGCCGGTGATCACCGAGATGAACATCATCGCCTACGCCGGGATACCGCTGACCGACGACACCGGCCGGGTGCTGGGCACCCTGTGCGCGATCGATCACCAGCCCCGGGCATGGAGCGAGCACGAGCTGTCGGAACTGGCGGAGCTGGCCGCCCAGGGCACCACGCTGCTGCGGCTGCGCCTGGCCCTCCACACGGCCTCGCGTGAACGGGCCCGCAGCGACGAGCTGAACTCCCGGTTGCACGCCGCGCTCGATCGCGTGCAGCTGCTGCTGACCGCGGCGGAGGCGCTGTCCACCTGCAACAGCGTCACCGACCTGCGCCACCGCATCGCCGATCTGGTCGCCAGTGGCCTGAAACCGTCCCGGGTCGAACTCCTCATCACCGAAAACCTCGGCCCCCGCGCCACCACCGAAGACCAGGGCGGCGGAGCGGCCGAGGACGAGCGCGCGGGCCAATGGGCCGAGTTCGATCCCGACGCCGACCTGCTCACCTCCCAGGTCGTGCGCGAAGCCCGCCTCATCTGCCACCCTGACCTGCACACGGCGCCGGACGCCCTGTCCCCGGGGGCCCGCGGCTTCTACCTCGGCCACGGCGTGACCGGGGTGATCGCGGCCCCGATCCACGGTCCGACCGGGGTCCTCGGGGTCCTCGAATTCGGATGGGCCGAACCCCACAGCCCCGACCTGGCCGAACTCGCCGTCGTCACCGGCCTGGCCGGCTACGTCGCCACCGCGCTGCAGCGGGTGCGGCTGCTGCAGAACCGGATCACCTCCGCCCACGAACTCCAGCAGGCGATGCTGCCCGACCTGTCGGAGTTGCCCGGGCTGACGTTCACCAGCCACTATCACGCCGCGGCGCACCTCGATCAGGTGGGCGGCGACTGGTACGACGCGTTCGCCCTGCCCGCCCAGCTGCCCGGCGGGACCGTGGCCGTGGTCATCGGCGACGTGACCGGGCACGACATCCACGCCGCCGCCAAGATGGGACAGCTGCGCTCGATGCTGCGGCAAGCCTGCTGGGACCAGCAGCCCCACGGCAGCCCCGCCGGTGCGTTCACCGCGGTGGACGACGCCCTGGGCACCTTCGGCGACGCCACCGCCGGCGGCCGGATCACCGGCACCGCGTTCCTCGCCTACCTCACCCCCCTCGATGACGGCTCCCGGCGCTGGCGGATGACCTGGACCAGCGCCGGGCATCCCCCCGGCATCGTCGTCCACCCCGACAAAACCACCACGCTGCTCGAGGAGAGCGGGCCACTGCTCGGGTACAGCGAAGCGTTCCCCGACGACCGCCGCGACCACCAGCACCTCCTCGACACCGGCAGCACCGTGGTGCTCTACACCGACGGCCTCATCGAACGCCGCGGCATCGGCTTCGACGACGCCATCACCCTGCTCGCCGCCCACGCCGCCACCCAGCCCCCGCGCCGCATCGCCCGCACCGCCCTGCACGCCTTCGGCGACGGAACCGAACCCAGTGACGACATCGCCATCCTCACCACCCACCTCACCCAGGACCTCCCACCATCCCGGTAGACAACCTGTTCAGGACCGAAACTTCCGGCAACCGGAACGATCTCGGACGCCGAACCCACACGGACCGCGCAGAAGCCGCCGACCGTGCCATTTATTGCCCGCAGATTGGGCCATCCATTGCCTGCTTCCAGCCGAGAAACACCGCACGAGCTGGGCGGTCAATCCGTTCTCGGAGAAAACCGTTCCGTTGGCCAGTCGGTAACGAAACCGGAAACCGTCCATCCGTTGTAGACTAATGTGACTGCGTCGATAGAAAGCGCGGTCAAGTTCACAATATGTTAAAAAATAAGGCTGAATTTTTTTCTGTTGCGCATAGCTGACGGTGGTAGCAGGTGCTTGCCCAGGAGCCGGCGCGGCACGGCGCGAGCTGTCGCTTTCCGCCGCAATCATGACGGACGGACTTGCAGCAGCTCGGCTGCTTGTTCCGCGGAGTGCAGCAACGGCTTTACGCGGCCGGTTCCCATTGCTGGGGACTCGGGCTTTGCTGCCAGCCCTATTGCCGAATCGCAGTGGGTGTCGGCACGCGCAGACTGGGTCGACGCGAGTAGGGGAGGCACCGCGTGCAGTCGCAGCGACGGCGTGCCTGGTTGGCCTGATGTGTGCTGCGTCCGATGGCGCTGCTGTCGGTGTGTCCGTCGGTCTGATCGGCCATGACTGCCTCTATCTAAATTTCGGGACTTTTCGTGGACACTTCTGAACTCCGGATTTTGAGCCTGTTGGGGGACAGCGCACGTCCAGTTTTTTGGACCGGTACGACTGCGGCAGACCCTCCGGAGACGCGCAGCCGCCACCGAATCGATCCCCTCAATCGCGCAGGAGCGCGAATAGCAGGTCATCGGACTTCGTTGGGTAATCGCTGAAATCGATGTCAAAATCAAGAGGGTCTTCCGCAATTTTGAACTCTTCGATGACCCCGATGAAGACTCCGTCAGCGACATCCGTGAGCGGGATAACAAGCTTCGCATTCAGCGTGAACGGCCGGAGACGCGACTGGCGGAAGCGGAGCGGTCACATCCCGGTCGCGCCTCATTTTGGACTGCTCGACGCAGGCCTGCGAGAGCTGCTTGTCTTCTTGGCCCTGCACCCCGACGGCGCGAGCCGAGAGGCGCTCGTCGCCGCCCTCTGGGCCACGAGCCCGCCGGAGCGGATCACCAACGCGATGAACGCCAGCCTCAGCCGTCTGCGCCGCAGCCTGGCCGCCGTGACCAGCGGCGCGCTGTCGGACTTGATGGTGGCCGGAGATGGCTGGATCCCGACTTGGTCGAGGTCGACCCGCCGCAACGGCATCACCAGCGTTCCCGGCGCGCCCGAACGAACTGACCACGGATGCAGCCGGGCCGGATGAGCCCCGCCTGCATCATCGAGCGCGGCGTCGTCTTCACCCGGCGGTCGTGGCACCCTGGGGTCGTCGGAAAACGATCGGCGGCTATCGATCGAGTGATTACCGCGTCGTCGGTTGGACCGTTCCCGGCGCCGGCATGGCATCATGGACGCGCTCAGCGTCGAGCGCCAATCTCCCGGGACATCATCGAGAGGGCTATCGCCGAGTGATCAAGGTTTGCCGAGGACGCGACGGAAGCGGCGCGAAACGCATCGTCTTCAGCCTGCCCGTCGATGCGCCGTCTGGCTGTGTGAGTGTGGTGGGCTCGTTCAACGGCTGGACGCCGGGCCGGCATCACCTCCAGGACCGGGCCAACGGGCGCCGTTCTGCCGTCGTCGAAGTCGCTGCGGGAGTTCCGGTGCAGTTCCGGTACCTCGGCGAGAACGGCCACTGGTTCGACGATCCGGACGATCCGCAGGGGCTCGACCGGATTGCCGCGCCGTCCCCGTCGCCCTGACGCTCCTCAGGGCCCTTCGCCACCGCCGGTCCGGCCGTGCCGGTCAGAAGGTGGATTCCGCCGGCCAGCTCCTGAGCTCGGGCAGGCAGTGCTCGGCGAAGGTGTGCAGGCTTGCGTGGCCGTCCTCGTCCGGGATGCCGTGGAAGATGGTCAGCAGGCCCTGGAGGGTGAAGGCCCGGTGCAGCGCCTCCAGTTGCTCCAGCACCTGATCCGGCGTGCCGTGCACCACGGTGCTGGGCGCCAGGTCGACTTCCGCCCGGGGCACAGCTCGCAGGTTCTGGTAGAACTCGTAGCTTTCCGTCCGTCCGAAATCCTTTTCCGCCATTCCGTAGTGCGCCACGGCGACGTGATGGCTGTCGTCGTTGTGCCTTTTGGCGATCTCCCTCGCCCGGTCGGCGCTCTGGTCGACCACGACCACGACGGACAGGAGCGGGCCGGGTGGCTCGCCGGCCGCCCCGTGCAGGTCGGACCACGTGGCGCGGTAGCGCTGGACGTCCTGGGCGATGAGGTGGACGGGTTTGAAGATGATGAGCATCAGGCCCAGCCCCATCCTGGCCACCAACGGGCTGGATTCCGGCGACACCGACGCACTGAACACCCGTCCCCGGAAGGACTTGAACGGCCGGGGCCGCAGCTCGCGACGAGGCTGGCGGAGTACCTCCCCGCCTTCGACGACCCCGGTTTCCAGGGCCGACAGCACCAGTTCGGCACATTCCGCGAAGCGGGCGCGGGACTCGGCGAGCGGCACGCGGAAGCCCTCGAACTCGTGCTTGGCCAAGCCGCGGCCGAGGCCGAGAACGAGCCGCCCGGCGGACAGGTGGTCGGCGAGGATGGCCTGTTCGGCGAGCCGGACCGGGTCGTGCCAGGGCAGGACCAGGACCGCGGTGCCGAGGCGGACGCGGGTGGTGCGCGCGGCCAGGTAGGACAACGCCTGGAGCGGGTCGGCGATCAGGCCGTAGTTGCTGAAGTGGTGTTCGGTCAGCCAGACCGAATCGAAGCCGAGCGCCTCGGCCTGGACGCAGTAGTCCAGTTCCTTGCGCATGAACTCCGCGTCGGGGTAACTGCCCCGGTGCTGGAAGGCCGCCTCGAAGCCGACGTGCACGTCAACGCCCCTCTCGTGGTCGTGGTCGGTCCGGCGGTGTCACCATGCGCGCAGCGGGGTGGCGGGGTCGTCCACCAGCCGCCGCAGCAGGCGCTCGTAGTCGGCCATCCAGCGCGTGACGGTCGGCGGGTCGAGGTAGTCGGCCGACTCGACCCACAGCCGGACACCGTCCACCCCGGGTACCGCCAGGACGCCGAGGTCGGAGCGCACACCGGGGATGGCGATCTCCTCGGCCACGGCCCGCAGGCCCGGCAGGTCCAGCCGCCGTCCCGGGTCGGGGTGCAGCGAGAACCACACCTGCGGGAAGTGTTCGGCGCCCGGTCGCTCGCGGACGCGCGCCTCGTCGAGCACGACCGAGAACGGCACGCCGACGTGGTCCGCCACCGTCCACAGCCGATGCGCGATGCCCGAAACGGCTTCGCGAATGGTGCCGCCCGGATCGCCGGGAAGGCGTAGTGCCAATGAGTTGGTGAGCGGGCCGGCGAGGTTTTCGAACCGCTGCCGGGTGCGGTTCGGGAACGCGCCGACGACGGTGACCTCGCGCCGGCCGACGAGCCCGCGCAGCAACTGGCCGAAAGCCGTGAGCAGCACCGCGTAGAGCGTGACGCGGTGCGCCTCGGCCCACTGGGCGAGCCGGCGCGCGAGGCCCGGTTCGACGTCGAACGGTTGCAGGGCGCCGTGCCCGCTCAGCACGGGCGGACGCGGCCGGTCGCCGGGCAACGGCAGCGACACCGTCGCGCCCTCCAGCTCCGCGCGCCAGAACTCGATGGACCGCTTTCCCGCCGCGCCGGCCAGGTGCTCCCGCTCCCACCGGACGAACTCCGCGAACTGAACCGGTTCTTCGCGGTGGCCGGCGGTGCCGGAAACCGCAGCGCGGTAGCCTGCGGCGAGATCGGCCATGAGGATGCTCAGCGAGGTCGCGTCCGTGATGATGTGGTGCTGCACGAACGTCAGAACCCACCGATCCGCGCCGGCCAGGGCCAGTGCGAACCGCGCGACCTCCCCGCCGGACAAGTCGAACGGCGGCAGGGCCTGTTCGTAGCACCACGCCGACACCGCGGCATCGTCCCCCGGCGAGAGGTCGGCGACCGGAAGCTCCACCGGCGCCGCGGGCCCGACATCCTGGGTGAACCCGCTGCTGTCGCGGCGGAACCGGGTCCGCAGCACGTGCCTGCGCTCGACGAGCGACGACACCGCCGCGGCGAGCGCCGCCGGGTCGAGCGGACCGGTGATGTCGATGCGGAGCGCGACGTTGAGAACCGAGCGGTTGCTCAGCTGCGCGTCACGCTCGGCACAGCGCCGCTGGCCCTGGCTGACAGGGTGTCCTTCGCCCGGCGCGGCGCAGGATTGTGCGGGGATTTCCGGTGCACCGGCCATAGCGAATCGCGAAACCTCGTCCTGGTGGCTGATCCGACCTCGTGTGCGGGCGAAAACGCATTCAGTGAATCAGCCACACCGGGACCCGTCAAGAGTTCTCCCGGGCCGCCGGCCGGTTTTCCTATGACGGAGGGTGATCGGGGTGGGCGTAGCCAATCCCCCACATGCACCAGATTCCTCAAAGGATATTCGATTTGTTTGTCCACAATGGATGTTAAACAGTTCTGGAATCACAACCCTTGCCACGACCAGGTACCGTGTGTAGCTTCGAAAGTGGTCCGAGCTCGTTCTGGGGATGCCGGACGGGTTCCCTGTCGATTTCCCTGATACCGCGACGGACACCCCTGTGCGTCGCGTGGTCCCGCAGGTGGAGAAATGGAGGTGAAAGTCATGGAGCGAATCGAGACGGTGGCCGCGGAGTTCGAGTACGAGACCCTCGGCGAGTGGGCGCACGGCTGATGCGTGAGGGGGCGTCATGCTCGAGACATGACGCCCCCGTCCAGAGCGGTCCAGGTCGGCGCGCGACCGTACAGCGCAGCGGAAATCGTGGTGAAAGGTGGGAGTTCTCATGATTGCGGGACCACCGGCCTACTTCCCCCCGGCCGGGTCCGCGCCCCTCGCCGCGCGGCTGCGCGCGCTGCTGACCGCCGGGGTCCCGGTGGCCTGCGGGGTGTACCCGGGTCTGGCCGACCCCGGCCCGGCTTCGGCCAGGCACGCCGAAGCCACCCACGCGCGGGCGCGCCACGTCGCCGACCGGTCGGTGGAGCTGCCCCATTTCAACACCAACCCGCCGCCCATCCTGCGGGTGCTGGCCGCCGCGTCGCTCGGCCGCGTCGACGCGTTGTCCGACACGATGGCCGATTTCCCCGCCGACCTGGCCGGTGATCTGTGGCGTCAGGTGGCCGGCGTGGTCGCCGATCCCGGCGGGCTCGAGCCGGCCGAGCGCGCACACGCGAGTGACCTGATGCTGCGGCTGGGGTACCCCAGGACGGCGGCGCGGGTGCTCGGGATGGCCGCGCCCGATCCGGCGTCGCACGCGTTCAGCCGGGAATGCGCGATCGCGGAGCTGGCCGTTCTGCTGCGCCGCCGCCACGACCCGGCCGTGCTCGAAGCCCGGGCTCTCGATCTTGCCCGCGACCGGTCCCACACCGCCCGGGTGAGGATGATCGCGGCCAACTTCGTCGTGGTGCGCAACGGGCGGCGCGGGACGGATACCCCCGCTCTGCACGAGTCCGCGGAGCTGGCCCTCGCGGCGGCCGAGGAGTGGGAGGCCGATCCGTTCGCCGGGAACCTCGCCTGGCAGACGGTCCACCGCGCGACCGCGTACGTGCCGTTCCTCCGGGGCGACGCCGACGGCACGCTGCGGGCCCTGGACCTGGCCGAGGCGCGCCAGAAGGCGGCTGAAGCCGAGGTGACCGATCCGCTGCGCGAGCTGGCCTGGATCGACCACGCCTTCCCGCTCTACGAGACGATCGCCAAGACGCACCTGCGCCTGGGCCACGCCGGCCCGGCGGTCACCGCGACCGCGCGGCTGGTGGAGCTGAGCCCCCACGACCAGCGGACCTGGGCGGTGCGCGGGCAGGCGCTGCTCGCGGCCGGCCGGCCCGAGGACGCGGCCGAGGCGTTCGGGCGGGCGCTCCCGCTCGGCGGCCTGCCCGTGGCCCGCGCCGCTTACCACCTGGCGTGGATACACGACTTGCTCGGGGATCGAGAGCGCGCGGCGCACTATTGCGCGCTGTCGCGGCGGGTCGACCCGACCGTCCCCGCCTCGGCCGAACTCGCCGAACGCCTGTCCCGCTGACCAGTCCGAGACGACTCGAGGAGTTCGTCCCATGATCGACGCTCCGCCCACGACGACCGGGACGACACCCCGGACGGTCAGCGATCACGTCGTGCACTGGCTGCGCGCCCACGGTGTCTCTTCGGTCTTCACGCTGCCCGGCGGGATGATCGCCGCGCTGCTCGACGCCCTCCACCGGGACGGCGGGGTGCGGATCGTCACCATGCACCACGAGCAGGCTGTCGCTTTCGCCGCGGACGGGGTCGGCCGCTACACCGGCGCGCCCGCGGTGGCCATCGCGACCGCGGGGCCGGGCGCGACCAACCTGCTGACCGCCGTCGGCAGCGCCTACCTCGATTCGGTTCCCGCGGTGTTCCTGGTCGGGCAGGTGCAGAGCTACCTGCTCAAGGGCGACCGGCCGGTGCGCCAGTTCGGTTTCCAGGAGTGCGACGTGGTGTCGATGGCCGCGCCGGTGACCAAGGCGGCGTGGCGGGCCCGGTCCGGCGCGCAGCTACCGGGGCTGCTGGACCGGGCGATGGCGCTGGCCGCCGGCGGACGCCCGGGGCCGGTGCTGGTGGAGCTCCCGTCGGACGTGCAGACCATGCCGGTCCCGGCGGGCGCCGAGCCGGATCCGGCGGTGCCCGGGCCACCGGGGTTCACCGACACCGGGGCGGTCGAAGAACTACTGGACGCCTTCGCCTCGGCCCGGCGGCCGCTGGCCCTGATCGGCGGGGGAGTGCACGCGGCGCGGGCGGCCGACCGGGCCAGGGCCTTCCTGAACGCGCTGGGCGCGCCGGTCGCCGCGTCGGTCATGGCCCTCGACGTGCTCCCCGCAACCCATCCGCTGCGGCTGGGCCTGATCGGCATGTACGGCAACCGGTGGGTCAACCACGCCGCGGCCGAGGCCGACCTGGTGGTCGCGCTGGGCACGAGGCTGGACTTCGGCACGATCGGGGCGGACGTCGCCGCGTGGGCCCGAGACCGCACCACGTTCCAGGTCGACTGCGAACCCGGGGAGATGCGGCGGGTACGCGGCGCGCGGACGATTGCGGCCGATCTCGGCGCGTTCCTCGACACCGCGCTGCCCGCGGCGAGGGCGCGGCAGTTCCCGGACCGGACGGAATGGGCCACCCGCGTGGCCGGGCTGCGCGCCGCGTGGCCGGACACCGCCGAGCTACCCGGCTCGCCCGGCATCAACCCGAACATCCTGGTACGACGGCTTTCGGCCGCGTCCGGGGGTGCGGCGGCCGTCGTCGTCGACGCCGGGCAGCACTTGTGGTGGGCCTGCCAATCGGTTCAGCCGGCCGAGGGGCAGCGGTTCCTGCCCGCGCTGGGGCTGGGACCGTGCGGCTGGGCGTTCCCGGCCGCGATCGGCGTCGCCGAGGTCACCGATCGCCCGGTGGTGCTGTTCGTCGGCGACGGCGCGTTCCAGTTCAACATCCAGGAGTTGCAGACCGTGGTGCGCGACCGTCTGCCGGTGAAGATCGTGGTCGTCGACAACGGCAGCCACGGATCGGTGCGGCAACTGCAGGAGGCGGTCTTCGGCGGCCGGTACCCCTCGACCGTGATCGGCTACGACGCGCCCGACTTCGCCCGGGTGGCCGAGGCCTACGGCGTGGCCGCCGCGTCGGTGTCCGAGCCGGACGCGGTCGACGACGCGCTGCGCTGGCTGTGGCGCGATCACCGGGAGCCCGCCCTGCTGCACGTGCGGGTGCCGACCGAGCTGAACGTCTACCCCAACGTCCCGTTCGGTGCGCCGATCACCGCCATGGAGTCCTGCGCGCAGGTCGAGGAGACACGATGATCCGGACGACGGCCCACGGCGACCTGCTGCCCACCGCCGAAGACGTCGGCTTCTACGCCGAGCACGGCTGGTGGGTCAGCGACGTGGTCGTCCCGGACGAGGTGCTGGAGGCCGCCCAGCTCGGTGCGGAGCGGCACTACGCCGGCGAGCGCGACCACGAGCTGCTGATCACCGGAGGCTACCTGGACTGGCAGCCCCAGCACGGTGACGTCATCCGGCTCAACGATTACGTCTCCCTGCAGAACGACGACCTGCGCCACCTGGTCGAGCAGCCGCTCATCGCCGAGATCGCGGCGCGGCTGGCCGGGACCGGGCAGATCCGGCTGTTCCACGACCAGCTGATCTGCAAGCCCGCCGGAATGGCTCCGAGCGAGTCGACCGTGGGCTGGCACGTCGACGCCGCCTACTGGCAGACCTGCTCGTCCCGGGACATGCTCACCGCCTGGATCCCGTTCCAGGACTGCGACGACGACATCGGCGCGATCTCCTTCATCGACGGCAGCCACCTGCGCGACGACACCGAGTGGATGCGCACGTTCACCGAGCACGACCTGACGAAGCTGGAGCGCTCCTTCGCGGGCGCCGCCCCGGTGCGCAAGGTGCCCCTGCGGATCGGCCGCGGACAGGTCAGCTTCCACCACTGCCGCACGATCCACGGCAGCGACGCCAACCACAGCTCCCGCGACCGGGTGGCGCTGGCGCTGCACTTCCAGGACCGCGCCAACCGCTACGTGCCGCACACCGATCCGTCGGGGCGACGGAGCGTGCACCTCAACGACCTGCTCTGCCGCAAGGACGACGCCGGCTTCCCCGACTACGCCGACCCCGACATCTGCCCGGTTCTCTGGCCCGTCTGAAAGGAACTGCGCCTTGACCGAAAGGACGAGCACGCCACCGCGCACCCACGGTGCCTGGTGGGCCGAGCGGCTGGGGCATCGGCGGGTGGAGGCCGGTCCGCCGTTGTTTCGCAAGCGGTCCAGCGTGTACCGCCGCAAGAGCATGACCCTACGGCTGCCGCTCACGGTCGCGGTCCCCGCCGCCGAGGCGCACGCGGTGTTCCTGGCCGCGATCGCCGCGGTGCTGTACCGGTACCGGGGCACCGCCGAGGCCGAGGGGATCGTCGTCGGGTCACCGCCCGCCGGGTCCGATGAGGTCGGCACCGCGCTGCCGATGCTGCTGGCGGTCGACCCGGAGACGCCGCTGGCCGAGCTGGTCGGCGAGGCGGCCCGGGTGATCGCCGAAAGCGAGCCGAAGACCGACTTCGACGTCGGCGAACTGTGGGCGGCGCTGGGGGTGGAGGAGGTCACCGACCGGCACCCGCTGTTCCCCGTCGTCCTGCGCGTCGAGGGCCGGCACCGCCCGATCACGGACCTGCGCAACGACGTCACGGTGACGGTCACCGCCGGCGATCTGGAGCTGGAGTACAACGCCAACGTGCACGCCGAAGCGGCGATCGCCCGGTTCGGCGGGCACGTCCTCGCTTTCGCCGGGCGGAGCCGCTCCGCGCCGGAGACACCGGTTCGGGCCGTGGACTACCTGCTCGACGACGATCGGGCGGCGCTGCTGGCCTGGGGCCAGGGCGAGCGCGTGGAGTCCGGCGGGCCGGGCCTGCACCAGCTCGTCGAAGCCGCGGCGCTGGCGCACCCCGAGCGGGAGGCGCTCGTCCACGGCGACGAGGTGATCAGCTACGGCGAGCTGAACGTGCGGGCCAACCGCCTGGCCAACCACCTGCGATCGCTGGGGGCCGGGCGCGGCACCCGGGTCGGGCTGTGCGTGCCCGCGACCCCCGAGCTGACCATCGCCACCCTGGGGGTGCTCAAGTCCGGCGCGGCCGTGGTGCCGATCGTGCCGACCTTCCCCGAGCCGCGGAACCGGATGACGGTCGAGGACTCGGCGATGACGCTGGTGGTCACCCATTCTTCGCTGTCGGACCGGTTCACGGCACCGAAGCCGGTGGTGGTCAGCCTCGACCGCGACGCCGAGCAGATCGCCGGCGCCGGCGAAGCCGACCCCGACTCCGGCGTGACCGGGGCCGATCCGCTCTACGTGCTGTTCACCTCCGGTTCGACCGGCCGTCCGAAAGGGACAGTGGTGGAGCACCGGCGGCTGGTCGACCTCGTGTGCTGGCAGCGTGAGCGGGGCGAGGACCCCGCCGGCCGGCGGACGCTGCAGCGCACGTCGATCGGCTTCGACGTCAGCTTCCAGGAGATCTTCTCCACCCTCGGCTTCGGCGGCAGCCTCGTCGTCGCCTCGGACGAGGTCCGCGACGACGTCTCCCTGCTGCCCGGGTACGTCGAGCGCTACGCCATCGCCCGGCTGTTCCTCCCGCCGGTGGCGCTGAACCAGCTGGCCGTGACCGCGACCCTGGAGCAGCGGGCCCTGCGGACGCTGCGCGAGGTCGTCGTCGCCGGCGAGCAGTTGCACATCTCCATGCCGGTCCGCCGGCTGTTCCACCAGCTCGGCTGCTCGCTCGACAACCAGTACGGGCCGACCGAGACCCACGTCGTGACCGCGTTCGCGCTGACCGGGCCGAGCACGCGCTGGCCGGCCTCGCCGCCCATCGGCCAGCCGGTGCGCAACGTCCGGGTCCACGTGCTGGACGCGTGGTCGCAGCCGGTACCGCCCGGCGTACCCGGCGAAATCCACGTCGCGGGCGTCGGCCCGGCCGAGGGCTACCTGGACGAGCGGGACCGGGCCGGCCGGTTCGTCCCCGACCCGTTCGGCGCCCGGGGCGAGCGGCTCTACCGCACCGGGGACCGGGGCCGGTTCCTCGCCGGGGGCGACATCGAATTCCTCGGCCGTCGCGACGACCAGGTCAAGATCCGCGGTTACCGGATCGAGCTCGGCGAGGTCGAGGCCGTGCTGACCAGGCAGCCGGGCGTGCGCCTGGCGGCGGCGGTCGTGCACGAGACGGCGGCCCTGGGCCGGCAGCTGGCCGCGTTCGTCGTCGCCGACCACGAGCTCGATCCCGCCGACCTGCGCCGGCGGCTGCTGGCCGACCTGCCCGGGCACATGGTCCCGGCGACCTCGGGGTTCGTGTTCACCGACGCCCTGCCGCTCACCTCGACCGGAAAGGTCAGCCGGCGCGAGCTGCCGCCGTTGCCCCGCGCCGCCGTGCCGGCGGTCGGGTCGGCCGTCGCGAAGGGCGACACCGAGCAGACCGTCGCCGGAATCTGGTCACGGGCACTCGGGCTGGAAAGCGTCGGCCGCGACTCGGACTTCATCGAGCTCGGCGGGCACTCGCTCGTCGGCATCCAGGTCGTCGCGCAGCTCAACGAGCTGTTCTCGATTTCGCTGCCGCTTCGCAGCCTGCTTCGCGGTACGACGGTCGCGGCCCTGGCCGCCGAGATCGACGCCGCCCGCGGGTACGGCGCCCCGGCCGGGCCGTCCTCCGACGGGGCTCCGTCCCGCGAAGCGACGGTCCAGCTGCCCGGTGGGCTGCGGGTGTACGCGCCGCAACCGGCCGAGACCGAGTACCTGTACCAGGACGTCTTCGAGCACAAGACCTACGACCGGGGCGGGCTGCGCTACCCGGAGACCGGCGTCGTACTCGACGTCGGGGCGCACATCGGCCTGTTCACCCTGTACGCCAAGCGGAAATCGCCGGGTCTGCGGGTGCTCGCGTTCGAGCCGTGCCCGCCGCTGTTCGACCCGCTGCGGCGCAACGTCGGCGAGCTGGACGGGGTCGAGCTGTACGGGTTCGGGCTCGGGGCAAGCGCGGACTCCGCCGCGTTGACCTACTACCCCCACCTCACCGGCATGTCGTCGTTCCACCCGGACGACGCCCAGGAGCGGACGCTGCTGTCGGGCATCCTCGGCAACGTCGCGCACCTGAACCGGGGCGGCGAGGGCGCGCTGCTGGCCGATTCGCCGCAGTACCTGAACGAGCGGCTGGCGGCCGAGACGTTCACCTGCGAGCGCAGGACGCTCGGCTCGGTTCTCGCCGAAACCGGGATCGGGCACGTCGACCTGCTCAAGATCGACGTGCAGAAGGCCGAGCTGGAGGTGCTGGCCGGCCTCGGGGAGGAGGACTGGCCCGGGATCGACCAGATCGTCGTCGAGGCGCACGACCTGTCGGGCCGGGTCGGGCTGATCGCCGGGCTGCTGGCGGACCGGGGCTACCGGGTCACCGTGGAGCAGGACCCGCTGCACGCGGGCACGGTCGTCCACTTCGTCTACGCGGTGCGCCGATGAGCGATGCGACGCGGCCCGTCCCGCCCCGGCGAGGGCCGCTCACCGAGACCCAGCGGCAGATGTGGGCACTGGACCAGCGCGAACCCGATCCCGGCGCGCTGAACCTGAGCTACGCGCTGGCGGTGGACGGCCCGCTCGACGTGGTCGCTCTCGGCGAGGCGTTCCGGAGCCTGGTGCGCACGCACGAGCCGCTGCGCACGATCTACTTCGCGGAGGGGGACGACGTCGTCGCCGAGGTCGTCCCCGCGGAGGTCGCGCCGGCCGCCGTCGAGCTGGCGCCGTGCCTCGTCGGCGAAACCGAGGCGGTGCGGCTCATCCGGGAGGATCGGTCCAGACCCTTCGACCTGGCCACCGAGACGCCCATCCGGGCCCGCCTGCTCCGGCTCGGGCCGGACCGGCACATCCTGCTGGTGTCGGTGCACCACATCGCGGGGGATGGGTGGTCGATCTTCGTCCTGCGTCAGCACCTCACCCGCAGCTACGCGGCGCTGAAGCGCGGCGATCGGCCCGATCCGGGCGTGCCCCGGGTCGAGTGCCTGGAGCTGGCCCGCAGCCAACTGGAGTGGACGCGCGGCCCGGCCGTCGAGCCGGAGCTGAGCTGGTGGACCGACCGGCTGCGCGGGGCCACGGCCCGGCCGGCGCTGCTGGGGGACCACCGGCAGCCGGGCGAAATCCGCAGGCAGGTCGAGGCGCTGCCCGGGGCGCTGACCACTGAGCTGACCACGCTGGCCAAACAGGCGGGGACGTCGTTGTTCGTCGTGCTGCTCACGGCGTTCGAGGTGCTGATCGAGCGGTGGTCGGGATGCGCGAACGTCGTCATCGGCACGCTGGCGGCGAACCGGCCGACCGCCGACAGCGCGGCCGTGCTCGGCGCGCACTACAACCCGCTGCTCCTCAACACCGACCTGAGCGGGGACCCGTCGCTGGCGGAGTGCCTGCTGCGCACGGCGGAGCGCACCCTGGCCGCGCTCGACCGTCAGCGGCTGCCGTTCGCCGTCCTCGCCGAGCGCGTGAAGCGCGAGTTCGGCTGGGCCGCTGTTCCCGGTGTGGTGTTCCAGATGGACCGCTACCCGATGGAGGGCCTGGCCTTGACCGGTTGCACCGTCACGGGCCTGTACGTCGACGACGGCTGCGAGGTGAGCACGATCCCCGCCGCCACCTCGGCCGGCCTGACCTTCTTCGTCCGCGAGACCGGTGCACGACTGACCCTCTCGGTGCTCTACTCCGGCGATTCGTTCGACGACGGGTCGATCCGCGCGGCGATGGACGCCTACGTCGAGGTGCTCGCGGCCCTGTGCGACGCGCCCGAGCTGCCCGTGCCCGACCTCGTGCTCCCCGGCCCGGCGCCGGCTCCGGCCCGGGAAGCCGCCGGCGGCTCACCGGGCCGGCTGCGGGAGATGGGGGAGATCGGCCCGGTCGACGCCCTCAGCCCCGTCGGCGTGTGGCACCACCCCCACCAGCAAGGAGGCGCAGCATGAACCTCACCGAGGAGCAGATCGCGCTGCTGCCGTCCGAGGACGACGTCCGGTTCTACGAGGAGCACGGCTGGTGGATCTCGCCCCGCATCGTGGAAGACGAGGTCATCGACGACGCGCGGTTCGGCGTCGACCGCTACTACCACGGCGAGCGCGATGCGGCCCTGTTGTTCGAGGCGGGCACCGACTGGAACGCCAGCCGCGGGAACGTGCTGCGGCAGAACGATTACGTCTCGCTGCAGATCGAGCAGTTACGGGTGCTGGCCCAGCACCCGCTCGTCGCGCTCACCGCGGCGGTCCTGGCCCGCACGGCCGAGGTTCGCCTGTTCCACGACCAGCTGATCTACAAGCCGCCGCAGGTCTCCGACTCGGTCGCCACCGTCGGCTGGCACACCGACATCGCCTACTGGAAGACCTGTTCTTCGCGCAATCTGATCACGGCCTGGATACCGTTGCACCCGGTCACCGCCGACATGGGTCCCATGACCGTGCTGGACCACAGCCACCGTTGGGGCGGCAACGACCGGCTGGAGTTCTTCCACGAGCCGGATCTGCCCGGCGTGGCGGCCGTGATCGAGCGGGGGACCGAGCCGATCACCGAGGTCCCGCTGGTGCTGGACGCCGGACAGGTCAGCTTCCACCACTGCCGCACCATCCACGGCAGCAGGCCCAACCGTGCGGACCGCCCCCGGGTGGCCCTGGCCGTGCACATGCAGGACGAGTCCAACCGCTACACCTCCGTCTTCGACGAGAACGGCAAGCGCCTGGTCCACCTCAACGACTTCCTCTGCCGCAAGGACGACAACGGCGACCCGGACTACGCCGATCCGGCAGTGTGCCCGGTTCTGTGGAAGGCGGAGGCACGATGAGCGACGACACGATGGTCGACGGCACCCGGGACACCCTCGCCGACTTCATGCGAGAGCTCCTCGGGATCGAGGAGATCGGTCCGGGCGACCTGCTGCTCGACCTCGGCGGCAACTCGCTGATCGCGACGATGCTGGCCAACCGGGTCGAACTGGCCTGGGACTTCCGGCCCACCATGGTCGAACTCATGACGAGCACGTTCGCCGAACTGGTCGCCCTGTGCACCGAGCGCCGGGCCGACCGGGAGCGGCCCTAGCCGATCCGGCGTCGCTGACGCGGTTCGGCGGTTTCGCCGACCGCCCGCAGGATGACCGGTCCTGGCGCGGTGTCCCAGCGCGCGCGGTGAGCCAGATCCGGAGCGGCCCCCGCCATTCTGGATCCCGCTGGCTGCTTCCGGCGGCAGTGCGCCCCATCGCCTCCTCGTTCCGAAGGGGCACAACCGGAAGCCGCTACGTCCGGTTCAGGTGCTCGGCCGTCCGTACCGCCAGCGCGGCGGCGGTCAGGGTCGGGTTGGTCGCGGTGGCGGTCGGGAGGAGGCCGGTGCCGCCGAGATGGAGGTTGTCCATGCCCCAGACCCGGCCGTAGCCGTCGACGACGGAGTCGACGCTGTCGGCGCTGCTGGCGCCGTCGGTACTGCCGGTGCCGATCCGCGATGTGCCCATGACGTGCATCGAGCTGCCCGCGGTGAGCTGGCGGGGTCGACCGCCCGGCGTGAAGGCGCCGATCCGCTCGCCCGCTGCTTCGATCGCGGCCAGAGTGTCGGCGCGGCGGGCCTCGTCGTGAGCGGAGAGGGAGTACTCGAAGGTGGGCCGGGGCAACCCGAACGCGTCGCCGGAAGCTTCGGTGAACACGATCCGGTTCTCCCGTCGTTGCTCGGTCGGCGTGTACCAGTACAGGGAAAGGACCCTTCGCTCGTCGAGACCCTCCACCAGGGGCGAGCCGTGGGCGTCGGTGAGCAGTACGCCGTGGAACGGCCGGCCGGCCTGCGCCGGGACGATCGCGAACGGGTCGGGGTCGTCGGCGGGGCCCGCGTCGAGCAGGACCTGGGCGTAGGACAGCGGGTGGTCGGTGAGGTAGTTCCCGACGGGCAGATCCCTGCCGATTCCGGATGCCCACAGCAGGGCCGGGGTCCGCAGTCCTCCGGCCGCGACGATGAAGTCGTCCGCTTCGACCGTGCGGGCCCGCCCGGTGGCGAGATCCACCGCTTCGGCCGCGATGACGCGGCTGCCGCGGCAGTCCAGCTTGCGGACCGCGTGCTGGGCCAGGATCTTCACATCGCGTGCGATCTCGGCCGGCCCGGTCCACCGGCGGCCGTCGAAGGCGATCGGCGCGGGCCCGGCTCCCTCGAGTGCGGAGATGACCGCACTCTGCCGTCGTCCGGACGGGCTCGGCGAGACTCGCAGCAGGTGCTCGGCCCGGCGGTACAAGCGGGCCCATTCCTCGTCCTCGATGCCCGGCCACCGTTCCCGGGCGGCCAGGCGCGGGGCCACGCAGTTCCAGAGGACGCCCATACCGCCCAGCAGGTTCGTCGTCCGCGCGGCGGCCATGGCCGGCCTCGACGTGGTGGCCCCGGCGGCGGCTCGTCTGAGGTGGACGCGGACCAGGTCGTTGACGTAGGCGGGATCGTCCCGGCCCGCCGGGAGGTTGCGGAGGTGCGAGCCCGCGGGCCAGGCCATCGGCGACCCGGCGTCGAGCACGATGACATCGGCGCCCCGGTCGGCCAGACAGCGCGCGAGGACCGCGCCGATGACGCCGAAGCCGATGACCGCGACGTCCGCGCCGGTCACGGGGTGGCGCTGGCGGCCAGCTCGCGCACCGACGGCGCGAGCCGCTCGGCGTGCTCCGGGTCGATGTGCCCGACCTCGGTCAGGAGGGCCTCGCACGCCGCGGTGAACGCCCGGCTCAGTTCGGCGGGGTCCGGCGAGCGCACCAGCGCCGCCGTGATCGGGCCGGTCGCCTCGGCGGGCAGGTCGTCCAGGCCGCGCCCCTGGGTGGCGGGCACGTCGTGGCGGAGGCAGGCGAGCGCGAACACCTGGTCACGCAGGCCGCTGACCATGTACTCCGCCTGCCAGAGCCGTCGCCTGGCGATGCTCGACCGGGCGTGCAGGGCGTAGAGCCAGGCCCAGCCGACGAGGTTCGCCGCCACCGGGGGCTTGGTCTGCTCGACGTCGTTCGCCTGGCCGAACAGCACCTCGAACCGCGGCCCGGTCGCGCCGAAATCTCCGGCGGGCCAGAACGCGACATCGACCTGGAGGGTGCCCGGGAGCAGGAAGACCCGGAACAGTGTGCTGCCCGCCCACACGTCCAGGTGGGTGACCGCGCCGTAATCCCGGTACAGCGACCCGGTCCAGGCAGCGACCACATCGTCGTAGTCGACCTCGGGCGCCAGCCCCAGCGCGAGGTCGATGTCGGACCACCGGTCCTGGTTGCCGTGCGCACTCGACCCGGCGAAACCCGCGGCCGCGATCCGCGGATCGGCCTTCGCCGCTGCCACCAGCTCGTCGCGCACGTGATCCCGCTCGGCAGTTGTGAACATGGCCCCGCACATTACCAGTGGAACCCCGGCCGAATTCGGCTGTCGCGCAATCTCATACGTTTGCGCCGCTTCACGAGCTGCTGTTAACCTCGAGAGGCAGCGGGATTAGCTGCACTGGACGATATTCGACTGGACATTCGACTGGACGGCATTCACCGGATCGGTGCATGAGCCAGTGGGGGCCGGTGTGCCGGAAGGCGTTGCGAGCAAAGCAATCCCGCGCTCCTCCTGGAGTCCCTGGCGCCGCCTGCAAGCCACCGTCCTCGCCACCGCGACGAGCGAGGGCCTGCTTTTGGCCGCACTGCCGTTGATCGCCGTGTCGCTGACCAAGGATCCGCGCGCGGTCTCCCTGGTGAATGTCGCGGGCAAGGCTCCCTGGCTGCTTCTGTCGTTGTTCGCCGGGCTGCTGATCGACCGCACCCGGCGTACGACCGCGTTGGCGCTGGCGTGCGCCTTGCAGGTCGGCGCGGCGTTGCTCCTGGGGCTCGCCACCGCGGGCTCCTGGCTGACGCTGCCCCTGCTCATGGTGGTGGCGTTCGTCATCGCGTCGTCGCAGGTGCTCGGCGACGGGGCCGGCAGCGCACTGGTCCCGTCCCTGCTACCACCGGATCGATTCATCGCGGCCAACGCCCGCCTGCAGGTGATCGGCCGGGGCGCGGTCCAGTTCGTCGTGCCGCCGCTGACCGGTTTGCTGCTGGCGCTCACCCCGGGCCTGCCCGCCTGGACCGCGTGCGCGGGCGCGCTCGCCGGACTCGCCCTCACCAGGACGATCCCGTCTGCGGCAACCGGTACGCGAGGCGGCCGCCCCCTGCGGGAGATCGCCGAAGGGCTGCTCGCCCTCGTCTCCGCGCCGCTGCTGCGCTCGATCACCATCACCGTCGCACTCGGCTCGTTCGCCAGCAGCGCCGCCAGTGCCGTTCTGGTCCTGTACGCCACCGAGATCCTGTTGCTGGGGCCGGTGGGCTACGGTCTCCTGCTGGCCTGCCTGGCCGCCGGATGGCTCGCTTCGTCTTTCGTCGCCGACCGCCTGGTGGCCCGGTTCGGCGCCCCCCGCTCCATGCGTGCCGCCCAGAGCATCACCGCCGCGGTACCACTCCTCATCGCCATCGCTCCACCCTGGCCCGCGCTCGTCGGCGCCCTGCTCGCCGCCTCCTCGGCCGCGACCCTGATCTGGAACGTCTGCTCCCAATCCATCCGGCAGTGCTTCACCCCGCCGCCTCTGCTGGGTCGCGTCCTCACCAGCCACCGGGCCCTGGCCTGGGGCCTCACCCCCCTGGGGGCGCTCACCGGCGGCCTCATCGCCGCGGCCTGGAGCCTTCGCACCGTCTGGCTGGCCACCGCCGCCCTCCAAGCGCTCACCGCTCTCATCGTTTGGCGCACCCTGTCCCCGAAAGCCTTCGCCGCCGCAGAGGACCGACCATGACGCACGCAGCCCTCGTCATCCCCGTTCCGGCGCTGGAACCCTTGGTCCGCCCACGCATGCGGCGCGCTCTGCCTGCCTTCGTGTTCCCGGATCCGAGCGCCACCCACGCCCACGTCAGCCTCACGGCGTCCATCCCGGAGGACCTCCTCGGCCCGGCGCTGATCGATGAGCTGGCGACGCGTTTCGCTCGGGTGCCCGCCTGCTCGTTCACCTTCCGTCCCACCCTCCACCGGACACCGGACGGCGGCAGCTACCTCACTCCCGAACCCCTGGATCCGCTCGAGCGCCTGATCGCGTCGCTGCCCGGCCTGCCCCCGCCACCCCACCCACCCCACCTGACCATCGAGTACTCCTGGGCGAGGGATCCCGCACCGGCGGGGGAGCAGGACCTCGAGGCGTTCCTCCCCCTCACCGTCCGGGCCGAACGAGCCGAGCTCAACTGGTACGAGCGGCAGAACTGCCGGACGCTCGCGTCCTTTTCCTTTCGTGACCCACGTAGTTGACCGGGCCCGGGTTCACCCAGCCGCGAACGCGCTCGACCACGGCCGGGCCGGTGACTGGATCGGCGTCGGTCCGCTCGGCAGGCGGGCTTTGTCTTTCACCGTCCGGAAACGGACGGTAGCGTCATCGCCTTGGGCACGGTGAACGGCCGGCCGCGGATCTCATGGCGTGCTTACTTCCCGCCACAGGTCGCATCGGTGGATGGCTGAGGTGTCTTCGCCGTGCACGGCGCCGGGGGCCAGGGTGGTGACGGTGGCCGACGTGGGGGTCATCGCCGCCATGGCCGGCGCGCCGGGGGCGGTCGGCACGCCGGTGCGGGCGAAACTGCTCCAGTAGCCGATCATCGTGTCGCCCAGCTCGGCCTGTCCGGGGCGGGTCAGCAGGTTCCGCCCGGCCAGGTCGAACAGGTACGGCAGGTCGGTGGCGTGGGCGGCGCCCATGAGGCGGGGATCCTTGGTGCCGTTGAGGTTCGGCGGGTCCGGGTCCGCGAACTCGTAGCCGTAGACCTTGGTCTTCGCGGCCATCGCGTGCTCACCGGCCAGGGTCGGGCAGGCCCAGGCGCTGTCGGACACGACCTTCGCCCACGCCGCGGGCCCCGAGGAAGCGAACTGATCGAGCGGGTAGCGCTGGTGCACCTGGTCGGCATCCAGGCCGAACGCGGTCTTGAGCAGCGCCGGGTACGACGCGGCGGTGACCGCCTCCGGCACGGCGGCGACCACCCCGGCGACGAACGCGTTGTGCTCGTCGCGGTTGCCGCCGGACAGCACGGGCACGTCGGCCAGCCGGCCCTGCCGCACCGCCTGCGCGGGATCGGCGGGCAGCAGGTCCGTGTCGTAGCTCAGGTGGTTGGCGAAGGTCTGGTTGACCTTCATCACCACGGGTGCCGGCAACGCGCGCAGACAGGGGAGCGGATCGGGTTGCGCGCAGCCCAGCGTCTTCGCCGCCGCGACCCCGTCCTGGCCGGTGACCGCGACCGAGGTGTAGGGCGTCGTCGAAGGCAGGCCGGGGTAGAGGCCGCCGGCGGGCCACTTCAACAGGCACGATCCGGAAGAGATGGCGACCTTCTGCACCAGGCCCTTCGCCTGGGGCGAGGTCAGCAGCGCGCAGGCGGACATCCCGCCCGCCGACTCGCCGAACACCGTGACGTTGTCCGGGTCGCCGCCGAAGGCGGCCGCGTTCCGCTTGGCCCACCGGGTCCCGGCGATCTGGTCGGCGAAGCCGAAGTCGCCGGAGCCGGCGAGGCCGGGCAACCCGAAGTAGCCGAACACCCCGAGCCGGTAGTTGATCGACACGACGACCACGTGGCCGCGGGAGGCGAGGCGTTGCGCGTCGTACTGCGCACCGGAGCCGGTGGTGTAGCCACCGCCGTGCCACCAGACCATCACCGGCAGCTTCGCGCCGGGCTCGGCGTCGCGTGGAGTGGTGACGTTGGCGAACAGGCAGTCCTCGGCATCGGACCGGCTGGCCCCGGGAACCGTGGGGGTCTGCGCGCACGGCGGCCCCGCCTTGGTCGCCTCGACGACCCCGGCCGCTGCGGGCTGCGGCTGGGGCAGGGTCCAGCGCCGCGGCCCGGTGGGCGGCAGCGCGTAGGGGATGCCCAGGAACTCACGAGCGCTCGGTGTGCTCAGCCCGTGCAGCGTCCCGCTGCTGGTCGGCACGGTCAGCGACGCGTCGGGGGCCGGGCCGTCGCCGGACGAGCACCCGGTCGAGACGACCGGGACGAGCACGGCCAGCACGGTGGCGAGCACCGCGGTTGCGCGGTTCATGTGTCCTCCTTGCGGGTGGCGGCGTCGAGGGTGCGCAGCAGTTCGGTGCGTACCACCTCGGCCGGCCGCCCCTGCCGCAGGTGGGCGGCGGCCACGTCGAGGGCGGCACGGATGAACGACGCCATCAGCTCGACGTCGAAGTCGCGGAACTGGTTCGCGCTCTGGCCGGCGCGCAGGGTCTCGTGGAAGGTGGTCATCTCCGCGGCGTGCCCGGCCGTGGACGGGCGGGTCGGCGCGTTCGTGTGCCGCCCCGCGTCGAAGATCTCGCGCAGGGCGGCGACGTGGCGCGGGTAGGCGACGTAGAAGTCCACACTGCTGCCGGCGAACGCGAGGAGCGCGGCCCTCGGGTCCTGCGCGGCGAGCACCGGGGGGTGCACCTCGCGCAAGCCGATGTCGTAGACGGTCTGCACCACTTGCTCGATCAGCTCGTCCCGGTCGCGGAAGTGGTAGGTGAGCACGCCCCGGCTGACGCCCGCGCGCTGGGCGATCACCACCGTGGACGCCTTCTCGAAGCCGAGCTCCGCGATCGTCTCGATCGCGGACTCGACCAGCTGGTGCCGCCGCGCCACCCGGACGAACGACGGCCCTTTCGCCGGACCGGCGGCATCCTCGTCCGGTGTCATGCCCTCACTATACAGGTGTGCTCGAATTTAAACAGTCCTGTTCGAACACGACCAGCTACGGTGTGGACCGGGCCCACGACCTGGCGGCCCGGGTCGGCCACACCGGTGCGATTACTCCGGACACCCCGCGTTGAAGTGGGTGAACGGGGGAGGAAGGGTCGTTCCGGGGTCAGAAGGGATAGGCGTTCGCGCAGTAGGTGGCGAGGCCCTTCGCGAACGAGGCGAGCAGATCGGCGGTGTAGTGGCTCGGTTTCCAGGCCGCCGTGAGCGTCATGGTGAGCGGTTCGCCGTCCGGGCCGCGGATGAGCAGGGGCTCGACGCCGTAACGCGGGTCCTCGGAGACGACCGCGACGCCGTGCCCGGCAACGCCGAGGGCCTGGGCGAGCAGCGGGCTGGACGACTGCGACAGCATCGTCGGGTTGCGGCAGCCCGCCGCCGCGATGGCCCGGTCGAGAATGTTGCGCGTGTCGTGGTCGACGGTCGGCAGCAGCAGGGGTTCGGCCACCAGCTCGGCCAGGTCGACGTAGCGCTCCCGCCGGGTGTGCCAGGGATGCCCTGGTGGGGCGTACACCCACAACGGTGGGTGCCCGACGGTCAGGGTGTCGGTGCCGGCGGGTGGCGGGCTCGCCGACACCGCGAGGTCCACGCCGTCCGCCAACGCGGCGTACGGCCCCTCGCCCCTGGCCTCCACCACGTCCACCAGCGGACCGCTTCGGCCGGTCGAGACCACGTAGGGGGCGATCACGTCGGCGACGGTCGCCGAAGGCGCGGCGATGGTCAGGCGAGGCGGTACCCCGTCGGCCAGGGACCGCACCAGGGAGGCGGCGCTGTCGGCCCGGGCGACCAGGTCGCGGGCGACCGGCAGGAACCGGTGCCCGGCCGCGCTCAGGCTCAGCCGCGATCCGCCCCGCTCGAAGAGGCTCACCCGCAGGCTCGCCTCCAGCGCGCGAAGCTGCCGGGATAGCGACGGCTGCGCGACGTGGACCTGCTGGGCGGCCCGGACCGTGGAACCGGTGTCGACCACGGCGAGGAAGTACCGGATGTGCCGTAGTTCCATCCGTGGCGCTCCCATCCTTCACCGGCGTCGGGCCAGTATATCTCCCAGGCATGGGAATGCTGCGAATCAAGTATTGGACAGTATCGCCGCGTTCTTCAACAATCATGCGGTATCTCCGCCGGCCAGCTTCCCCCGCCGTCTCGCGTTAGGTGCCCGCCGTGTCTTTCAGCCGTCGTACTCTCCTCGGTGCCGCGACCGCCGCCGCCGCTGCCGTCCTGCCCATGACCGCCGGGCCGGCGCGGGCCGCCCGTCACCCCCGGCGGTCCGTGCTCACCGCCGAGGAGCTGCGCGGCGGCCGGGCCACCGGCCCCGTGGACGACTCCGCGTTCGCGATCCCCGCGGGGGCCGCCGGGCCACGCCACTGCTTCTCCGGCTCCCTCGTGCTCGGCGCGCAGGACCACAGCGGCGGCTGGACCGTGCTCACCGACGAGCGGGGCCTGGCGGCTTCGGCGGTGTACCGGTCGCTGCCCGAGATGGACCTGACCTTCGTGCAGACCGGCGATCATCTGGTGCCGGTCACCCAGGGACTGCAGTACACCGGGCACGCCGCGTGGAACGTCATCGTCGGCCCCGGCCGGATCTGGCACGAAGACGGTGACGGCGGAGCGGACCGGGCCGCGTTCCCCTTCACCCTCTGCCACCGCAACTCCAACGACACCTTCAACGGGGCCATGACGTTCCTGTTCGACGGCGGCGGGGTCAGCGACGTCCGGTTCCAGATCACCCAGGAGATCTGCACCTGGCTGCGGTTCGACCGCTGGGGCCGGCGCCGGGCCGCCTACGTCCGGAAAACCGTTCCCGGATCCGCCCGCCTCCGCCGGGCGCACCTGGCCGAAGTCGCGGACCGGATCCCGGTGCGGCCGCTGGAGCAGCTCGCCGCGGACCATCCCGCGGCGGGGATCGACGTCGCCAACTTCGGCCGTGGAGTCACCGCGAGCGCGATCAGCGCCCTCGGCGTCTATTACAACGGCGTCAACTACACCGCGGCGGCCCGGACCCGCCACGGCCTTTATGCGTTTCCCGAGTCCCTGCGCCTGGCCTCGTATTCGCTCGCCAAGACGGCGCTGACCAACCTGGCGCGGCTGCGGCTGTCCCGCAAGTACGGCGAGGACGTCGGCTCACTGCTCGTGCGCGAACTGGTGCCCGAGGCGGCCGGCTCGCCGGGCGACTGGTCTGCGGTCACCGTCGACAACGTCCTCGACATGGCGACGGGCAATTACGCGTCCCCCGGGTACGAGGTGGACGAAGACGGCAAAGCCATGGACAGCTTCGTCTTCGCCGAGCCGGAAGATCGCAAGACCACCCTCGCTTTCGACTGGCCGCACGCCGCCCGCCCCGGCACCTACTGGAACTACCGCACCTCGGACATCTACCTCGCCGCCCTCGCCCTCTCCCGATACCTCGAGCGCAAGGAAGGCGACGGCGCGGACCTGTACGCGTTCCTCGACGAGGAGGTCTACCGGCCCGCCGGGCTGAGCGCCGGCTTCCGCGCCCAGTGCCTGCGCACGGACAACAGCGCCACCGGGCAGCCGCTCGGTGGCTACGGCCTGTACTTCACCCAAGACGACGCGGCGAAGCTGTCCCGGTTCCTCAACGTCGACCTGGGACGGGCCGGCGGCCGTCAGCTCCTCGACCGGAAGAACCTGCTGGCCGCGCTCCAGCGCGACCCCGCCGACCACGGTCTGCCCTGTCTCTCCTCGGGCAAGTCCTACCTGTACTACAACCAGTGCACCTGGGCGGTGCACGTCGAGGCGGCGAACCCGGCGTTCGACGAGTACGGATACCCGGCCGGGACGGATTTCTGGGTTCCTTCGATGTCCGGCGTCAGCGGCGACGAGATCGTGATGATGCCCAACGGCGCGACGTACTACTACTTCTCCGACAACCTGGAGTACGCCTACCTCTGGCCGGTCTTCGAACTGCACAAGCTGCCCGCGGCCGAAGGCACCCCCGGCTGGTGACGGCGATCCGCACCGTATCCGCTCGTACCGCCCCGATTGGCTGGTGATCACCCGTGTCCCGACCGCTGCCGCTGATCCTCGCGCAGGCACCCGGCCGGCCGGCCGGCGACTGGGCGGGGTTCGCCGAGGACGTCGAGCGCCGCGTCCGGCTGCGACCGCCCGGCGCGCTCGTCGTCTACCCGGAACTGCACCTCGGCGAAAGCGTTCCCGGCCGCGCGGCCGCACCCGAGGACGCCGCCGAGCCGATGGACGGCAAACGGGGTGGCTTCTTCTCGCAGCTCGCCGGTGACCTCGGCATCTGGCTGGTGCCCGGCAGCGTCTACGAGCGCGGCGAGGACGGGCAGGTGTACAACACGGCGCCGGTCTACTCGCCGGAGGGCCGGTACCTGGCCGCGTATCGCAAGATCTGCCCCTGGCGCCCGTACGAGACGACCCGCCCCGGTAGCCGGTTCGAAGTGGTGGTCCTGCCGGGCGTCGGCCGGATCGGCCTCTCCATCTGCTACGACACCTGGTTCCCGGAGATCTCCCGGCACCTCGCCTGGCTGGGCGCCGAGCTGATCGTCAACGTCGTACGCACCGGCACCAGCGACCGGACCCAGGAGGAGGTGCTGAACCGGGCGAACGCCATCGCCAACCAGGTGTTCGTCGCCAGCGTCAATTCCGCCGCCCCGTCCGGCGTCGGCCGCAGCCTCCTGATCGACCCCCAGGGCACCGTCCGCTCCCAGACCCCGGACGACGGCGACGCGACCCTCACCGACGTCATCGACCTCGACGAGGTCGCGAACGTGCGCCGCTACGGCACCGCCGGGCTCAACCGGATCTGGCAGCAGTTCCGCCCCGGCGACCCGGTACTGGAGCTGCCGCTGTACGGCGGGCGCATCGATCCCGGCACCTGGGCGGCGGTCCCCTCCGGCCGCCCCGGCGGGGGAGAGCGGCCGTGAGCGCCGGGAAGCCGCGCCTGACCGGCGATCTGAGCCTCACCTCGGTCGTCCTGTTCGGACTGGCGTACATCTCGCCGGGCATCGTCGTCACGACCTTCGGCGTCATCGCCGCGACCAGCGGCGGCGCGGCGCCCACCGCGTACGCCGTCGCCACCGTCGCGATCCTGCTGACCGGGCTGTCGTACGCGAAGATGGCCCGCGTCGTGCCGGGCGCCGGGTCCGTGTACTCGTATGCCCGCGCGATGCTCGGCCGCCGCATCGGTTTCCTCGCCGGCTGGGCGATGCTGCTGGACTACTTCTTCATCCCGATGGTCGGCTGGCTGATCCAGGCGACCTACTGCGAAGCCCAGTTCCCGGCCGTGCCCCGGTGGGTCTGGCTGGTCCTGGTCGTCGCGCTGACCACCGGGGTCAACGCCTTCGGCATGAAACTCGCCGACCGCGTCAACAAGGTCCTGATGACCGTCGCCATCGGCTCGCTCGCCCTTTTCGCTGTTCTGTGCGTCGTCTACCTGGGCCACCACGACACCGGTCCGGTGACCGGCGCCGTGTGGAACTCCCAGAGCTCGGTCGGCGCCATCACCGCGGCCGCCGCCGTCGCCGCCTACTCCTTCCTCGGCTTCGACGCCATCTCCACCCTCGGTGAGGAGACCAAGGACAGTACGAAGACCGTCAGCCGCGGTGTCATCGCCTGCGTGGTCGCCGCCGGGGCGATCTTTTTGGTGCTCTCGTTCATTCTTCAGCTCGTCCACCCGGGCGGGCGATTCGCCGACGAGGACGCCGCGGCCTTCGCCATCAAGATCATGGTCGGCGGCCGGACGTACGCCGACATCGTCAACTTCATCTCGGTCGCGGGCGGCGTGGCGTCCTGCATCGCCCTGCAGGCGTCCACCGCCCGCCTGATGTACGTGATGGGCCGCGACGGCGTGCTGCCCCGGCGCGTGTTCGGCCGGCTTTCGCCGAAGCTGGGTACTCCCGTCACCGGGCTGCTGCTGACCGCCGCCGCGGGCGTGATCGCGATGGGGCTCGACCTGGCCACCGCCACGTCCTTCATCAACTTCGGCGCGTTCCTCGGCTTCACCCTGGTCAACGTCTCCGTCGTCGCCTGGTCGATCCGTGAGCGGAAGGAGGGCCGCCGCCACAACCTCTTCACCTTTATCGTGCTGCCGCTGGCCGGAGCCGCGGTCTCCGGATATCTGCTGAGCCGGCTGGGTGGTACGGCGCTGGTGATCGGCCTGGTGTGGCTGGCGCTCGGCATCCTCTACCTGGCCGTGCTCACCAGGGGATTCCGGCGGCCTCCGCCCGAGCTGTCCGCCGTCGGCCGCGAACCGGTCCCCGCGCCCGAAGACCCTCCGCGCACAACGGCGGCGGCATGACCCTGTTCTCACCGTCGCGGGGATTCGCCCGGCTGTCCGGCACCCCCGCGCACCGGTACACGCCCTCAGGCCGGCCGCGGGCCCGGGCCCTCGGCATTCCTTTCGACGGCACGCCGGGAACGGCCAATGCGATCACCGACGTGCCCGGGGTCCAGGTCGGCACGGTCACCTTGATCGAGGGCGAGAGCGTCCGCACCGGGGTCACCGCGATCCTGCCGCGCGGGCGCGACGGTGTGGGCGTCCCCGTCGCCGCCGGCCACTACTCCCTGAACGGCAACGGCGAGCTCACCGGAAGCCACTGGATCGAGGAGTCCGGCCAGTTCCACACCCCGCTGCTGATCACCAACACCCACGCGGTGGGCGCGGCCCACCGCGGCGCGATCGACTGGATGGTGGCCGGCCGGCCCGAACTGCGGACCGGGTGGCTGCTCCCGGTCGTCGGCGAGACCTACGACGGCTATCTCAACGACATCACCGCCTCGCCCGTCCGGCCCGAACACGCCGTGGCCGCCATCGAAGAAGCCGAGGGGGGAGCGGTCGAGGAGGGCTCGGTCGGCGGCGGAACCGGCATGAACTGCTACGGGTACAAGGGCGGCAACGGCACCGCCTCCCGTCTGGTTCCCTACGGGGACGACCACTTCACCGTCGCGGCGTTCGTGCAAGCCAACTTCGGCGCGCGCCACGAACTGACCGTCGCCGGGCGCCCGGTGGGCCGCCACCTGCTCGCCGACAACCCGATGCAGGACAGCCGGGAGGCGAACTCCGCCGTGTTCGCACCGCCCGGCGGGGCCGGCTCGATCATCGTGGCCATCGCCACGGACGCGCCCCTGCTGCCGCACCAGTGCAAGGCCCTGGCCCGGCGCGTCCCGCTGGGCCTGGCGCGCACCGGCACCACGGGATCGCACTTCTCCGGCGACCTCTTCCTGGCCTTCTCCACCGCCAACGAGGGTGCGTTCGCCTCTTCGTTCGGCAGCGGGGAAAGCTACGACACAACGCATTCGCTCCCCGCCGGGCGGATCAACCCGTGCTACGACGCGGTGGTCCAGTCGGTCGAGGAGGCCGTGCTCAACGCGCTCGTCGCGAACGAAGAGATGACCGGCCGGGAAGGCCACCGCAGCCCGGCGCTGCCCCACGGGGAACTGGTGCGGCTGCTGCGCGAACAGGGTGTGCGGACGGCCCGGCTGCCTCAGTGACCCGGCGGGTCCAGGGCCGCTGCCGGGCGTCTTGCCGCCAGCGGTTCCCGGAGGTGTTCACGCCGCACGCCGACGTGGGCACGCTCGGTCTCGAACCCTCCTGAATGTCCCGGTCCGACGAGAGTACCGGTACGGACTGGGGCGGCTGGCAGTTTCTCCAGCGCCCCGGTGCCGTCGGCCATCAGCACACCAGGCCGGCCAAGGTGCTCGATGTCGCGGCTTCGCCATTCCCTGGGCGGATCCCGCTGAGCCGGTGGCCGAAGCCATGACCAGCGCCGACATCGGACCCGACGGCACATGCCCATCGGTGCCTTCACCCGGCCCATCACCAGCCCCTGGCCACCACCAGACCCAGCTTCGCTGGAGCCGCCACACCAGGGTGACCACACACCGTCACCGTCGTGAAGAACCCGCGACACGCGACTACGCGATCTCACCTGTCCGGCCCCGGATTTACCCGTTCAGTGCGATAGCGGTGCGTGACACGGAGTTCGGCGCGTTGCCACAGGCTGATGCCGAACGGGACGAACCCGGCGGCGAGCAGTGCCGCGCCGGTGACGGTGCTGAGGTCGGTGCCCTCCGGGACCGGCGGCAGTGGGTCAGCAGGAACGCCACACCGAGGGCGGGCACCCAGCCGAGCACCCGGGCGCGGTATGCGCCGATCGAGAGCACCGCCCACGCGAGGTCGGCGCTGCCGTCGAGGGTCGGCAGCGTGTACCAGGTCTGGTAGGTCTTGCTCACCGCCCTTGTCGCGGCCTCCAGCCCTGGCCTGGGCCACCCCGCCGGCCGTCGGGCAGAGGGTCGAAAGCTCGGTTCCCCCAACGCAGTTCGCCGGGCCCGAG
Source organism: Amycolatopsis sp. PS_44_ISF1 (assembly GCF_032335455.1). Taxonomy (NCBI): domain Bacteria; kingdom Bacillati; phylum Actinomycetota; class Actinomycetes; order Pseudonocardiales; family Pseudonocardiaceae; genus Amycolatopsis; species Amycolatopsis sp. PS_44_ISF1. The sequence continues at coordinate 83,470 of NZ_JANUXO010000002.1, forward strand.
CAGTTCGGGCAGGGCGAAGCCGCCCACGGCACCCAGCAGCACGGGCTCGCCGAACCCGGCGGTGGCCCGGAAGACGGATTCGGGACGCCTCGGCGGGCGCTCGGGCAATGTCGTCATCGGCGCCGAGTTCGTTTCACTCGGTCCGTCTGGTGCCGTAGCCGGCGTGCGCGCCGGTGGCGGGTGATCGTCGATCAGATCGGCGCGGGCGCCGAAAGCAGCCATGGGGACCCGTTCGTCTCTTGGGCGCCCCTCGTGGTGCCACCGGGCGCGCCGGGCCCCTGGTCAGGGGGCTCCGGTGCGCAGGTCGGGCCAGTTCCCGAGTTGCCTGCGGGAGGTGATGTCCAGTTTGCGCAAGATGTTGCGCAGGTGGGCGTCGACCGTGCGGCGGCTGATGAACAGCCGGTTCGCGACCTCGATCGAGGTGCCGCCCGCGGCGACCAGCCGGGCGATGTGCATTTCCTGCATGGTGAGCTGGTCGTGGGCCGGCCTGAGCCGTCCGCGGGTTTTCTCGCCGGTGGCCAGCAGTTCGCCGGCGGCCCGTCCGGCGAAGGCCTCCATGCCCGCCTCCGACAGCAGGGTGTGGGCGGTGCGCAGCTGTGGGCGGCATTCCTTCCGGCGGTTTTCGCGGCGCAGCCACTCTCCGTACAGCAGGTGCGCCCGCGCCCGATACGGAAGCGCCGGGCTCTTTTCGAGACGGTGCACAGCCTCGCGGTAATGCTCTTCATCACCCGTCACCAAGCCCCGTGCGTAGGCGGTGACACCCAGCGCCGTGTCGGTTGCATTGGCTTCGGCCAGGACGGTCAGGGTTTCGAGTGCGGCGGTGGCCTCGTCGTGCTTACCGCAGCGTGCGGCCGCCTCCACCAGTTCGGGCAGGGCGAGACTGCTGATGAAGACGTCGTCGTGGCCGATGAGCTGCCGGGCCGCGGTGAACGCGGCCGGGTACTCGGAAAGACCGTTGTGCAGCAAGGCAGCGGCCCAGTGGACATTGGCGATCAGCTGGTCGGTGCCGCGCGCGCCCAGCGCTGCCCTGGCCGTCTCGATCAGTTCCATCGCCTCCTTGCGGCGTCCGCGGATCGCGGCGAGGTGGAGCCGGTGGTAGAGCACCGGTTCCCCGTCCGTCGCGTCGGTGATGGCTTCCTCCTCGGCGATCGCTGCCATCGCGCGTCCCACGTCGCCGCTGAGCACCGCGCTGGAGGCCACCTGGGCCAGGGCCAGACGCAGCGTGATCGGTGATCCCGACTTCCGGCCGGCCTCGAGCAGTTGTTCGGTGATCGCGGCGTAGGCGTCGGGATCGCACAGCGAAACCGAGATGATCACCGCGAGCGAGGGCCGGGTCGCGCACAGGGCGGTGGCGTGCTCCTGCAGGGTCTTGCGCAGCAGGGGCATCGCGGTCCGGTAGTCCCCGCCGGCCAGCTGGGGGAGCGCGTCCAGGATGTCCAGGGACTCCGGAGCCCGCCCCACCGGCGCCGAACTCCGTGCCTCGGCCAGGATCAGGTCCAGGACGCCGTCGGGACGACCGGCGGCGACGCTCGTCTCCAGCGCGTCCAGAAGGCATTCGCGGGACCGTTTCGGATCCGCGGTCGCGAGCCGCCGGCTGGCGCGGATCATGAAGTTCGCACCCTCCTGGTCGTGGTGGCGGGCGAAAGCGATCCGGCCCCGCAGCAGATCGGCGTCCGCGTGCCGGCCGTCCTCCAGCCGGGTGTGGTCGAGAGTGGCGAGCAGCGCCGTCGCCGTGTCGAGAGCGCCGATGTCGAATCTGGCTTGCGCTGCGGCGATCGTCCGCTTGATCCGGTTGCCCGGGATCAGCGAGAGCTCCGCCGCGCGTTCGAGGAACGCCGCCGCGGCCACCGTGCCGCCGCGTGACCGGGCCCGCGAGGCCGATCGCTGCAGTTCGGCGGCGACGTCTTCGTCGGGACCGGCGCTGGCCGCGGCGCGGTGCCAGGCGCGGCGATCCGGGTCGAGTTCCGGATCGGTGACCTCGGCCAGCGCGTGGTGCGCCGTGCGGCGCTGGGGGTCGTCGGCGGCCAGGTAGACCGCTGAACGGGCCAGCGGGTGGCAGAAACGCACGCGAGTGGAGAAGGTGACGAGCCCGCTGGCGGCTGCGGCTTCACCGGTGGTGGTGACGTCGAGGCCCACCTGCTGCGCGGCAGCCCACAACAGGCCGGGGTCGCCGGTCGGATCGGCACTCGCGATGGTCAGTAGCAGCCGGGACGGGCGGGGGAGAGCGGCCAGCCGGTCCCGGAAGCCCTGTTCGATCCGGTTCGGCATCGGTGACGCACTCGCCGTGGCGTACCCCGCGGTAGCGGGCGGGTGCAGCAGCGCCAGTGGGTTTCCGCGGGACTCGGCGACGATCTGCGCCCGCACCTGTTCGTCGAGCGGTGCCCGGTCCACGGTCTCCAGCAGGGCGAGAGCGTCGCTGTCGCCCAACCGGCCGATGTCCAGGCCGGGCAGTTCACCCAGCGCCCCGGCCGCCCCGGATGGCCGGGCCGCCATGAGCAGGACGACGGGGTCGGCACTGACGCGGCGGGCGGTGAACGCCAGCGCCCGCAACGACGCCGCGTCCAGCCAGTGCGCGTCGTCGACCACGCACAGCAGCGGGCGTTCCCGGGCCGCGGTGGTCATCAGCTCCAGGGCCGCCAGGCCGATGCGAGCCACATCGGGCGGGCCGGCCGCCAGGCCGAACGCGACGTCGAGGACCGCCCGATGCCGGTCGGACAGTCCGCCGCCGGAGCCGGGTGCGCGCAGTTGCCGGTCGAGCTGGTGCAGGGTGGCGAACGGCAGTTCCGATTCGAACTGCGAACCGTGGGCCCGCACCTGCAGGAATCCGGATGCGGCCCGCTGGGCGTGTTCCAGCAGCGCGCTCTTGCCGATGCCGGCTTCACCGTTCAGGACCAGCGCGCCGCCCCGGCCGAGCCGGGCTGCTTCGATCAGGTCCTCGACCACCCTGATCTCGTCCCGGCGGCCCACGAGCGGCTGCCGGCGTCCCATCGTAGATCGCACTCCACCCACTTTAGGCGCGCTGCGCCGACGTCCGGGCCGGACAAATCCTGACGAAACCACCGAAAACCGCCCGGTACCTACGTACCTGTTGCCGACGCGACCAGACCGGCTGAACCGGCACGCTCGGTTTCAGCAACGACGACAACAGCTACGGCCGGGTACCGACCCCCTTCGCTCGGTGAAAGCTCGTGGCGGAGACGCCACCGTGGACCGGGAACGGAAATCCTGATGACCGACACCCTGACCTACGCCCTCACCGACGACGATCTCTACCTCCCCATCGACCGGATAGCCGATCCGGGTACGCCGTTCGCCCCCGCCGCACCACCGGACGGGTGGACCCGCGGGCAGGAGGGCGTCTGGGCGATGTGGACACCGCCGGGGGCGCGGTTGCCGGCGCAGGGATGGAAAGTCCACGTCTCGACCACGCTGGACCGCGCCCAGTCCACTCTCGACACGGTCGCGGCGATCTGTGCCGACGAAGAGATCCCGTTCAAGCACCTCGCGGCCCGGCTCTTCTTCCTGTACCTGCACCACAAGCACGGATCACGGGTGCAGGCGGGAAAGTTCCTCGCGATCTACCCCGGCGACGACGCCACGGCCCGCCGAGTCCTGGACCGGCTGGCCGCCGCGCGGCGCGGCGAGGAAGGACCCTACGTGCTCACCGACCGCCGCTACGCCGATTGCGCCACGGTGTACTACCGGTACGGGGCTTTCCACTCCCGCACCCGCCTGCGGCCCGACGGTACCCGGGAACTGCTCGTCACGGACGCGGACGGCGCCGACCGCGTCGATGAACGGCAGGCGGCGTTCCGGCTTCCCGCCGGTGTGCGTGATCCGTTCGCCTCACCCGCCGAAGCCGGGCCTCCCGGGCCGTTGCTGCTCGGCCCGTACGAGATCGTCCGCGTGCTCCAGCACAGCAACGCGGGGGGAAGCTACGAAGGAAAGGACACCCGCGACGGCACCCGGGTGTTCGTCAAGGAAGCCCGGGCTGCCAACGGGTTGAGCTGGGACGGCGTACCCGCCCGGGAACGGCTGCGCGCGGAGCACCGGAGCCTGGTGCGCATCCACGTGGCGTCCCCCGGACTGTGCCCGGAACCCCTGGACTACTTCCAGGAATGGGAACACGAATTCCTGGTCACCGAATTCGTCGAGGGTGACACGCTCTACGGCTGGGTGGCCCGGAATTCGCCACTGCTCGAAGCGGGCCGGGAGCGGGCCGCGTTCGCCGCCTACTACGACCAGTGCGCACGGTTGTTCGACCGGGTCGACCAGGACCTGGCCGAACTCCACGAAATCGGTTACGTCTTCGGCGATCTGACCCCGACGAACATCATGGTCGAGGACGGGGTGCCCCGGCTGATCGACTTCGAGACCGCCCACGTCCCGCCGGAGGAACCCCTGCGGGTGGGCACACCGGTCTTCCACCCACCCCGGGGGTTCGTCACCCCGCAGGACCCCTTCGCCCACGACCGTTTCGCCCGGGCGTCGGTCACGCTCTTCACGCTTTCCCCGGCCTACGCCGTGCTCCAGCGCAGCCCCGGCAACCTCGAACTCATCCGGCGCGACCTGGCCGAGGAAGCGCCGCTGCCGCCACGGCTGTGGCGGCAGGCGAGCAGGTACGTCGGCGCGTGGGCCCCCGACGGCCGGGTTCCCGGCATTCCCCCGGGGCTGGACGCGGCGTCGTTCCCGGACCGCACCGCGCACCTGCAGCACCTGCGGGACCGGGTCGCCCAGGAACTGCTCTCCTCGGCCGATCCCGGCAATCCGGACTGGGTCTTCCCCCCGTCCCCCCAGGCTCACCGCACCAACCACCTCGGCCTCGCCCACGGCCTGGCCGGTGTGGTCCACGCCCTGGCCCACGCCGGAACCACCGTGCCGGACCACCTCGTGCACCGGCTTCGCGCCGAAGTCCACGCCCGGCACGACGAACTCCCGCCCGGAATGTTCGCGGGCACCGCCGGCGTGGCCGACGTCCTCGCCCAGCTCGGTCACCTCGACGAAGCCGCCGAACTCCTCGCGGCGGCCAAGGACCACCCCCTGACCGCCGAATGCGCCACTCTGGGCGACGGGGCCGCCGGTGTCGGCCTCGCGCTGCTGCGGCTCAACACCGCCACCGCCGACCGGCGGCACCTGGACTGGGCCGACCGCATCGGGCACACCCTGCACCCGCTCGCCCGGGCGGATTCCCCGCTCGGCCCGCGAGACCCCCGCGGCCTGGCCAACGGCCGGGCCGGGCTGGCCCTGTTCCTCCACCGGCTCGCCGCGGTGACCGGCGACGACTCCCACCGGCACGCCGGTCTGCGGCTCCTGCACGCCGAACTCGATCGCGGCCTGGAACTGCCCAGCGGAGCCCTGTCCTTCGCTGACGACGAGCGTTCCAGCCGGGCCATGCCCTACCTCGCGATCGGATCGGCAGGTGTAGGCCTCGCCCTGACCAGGTACGCCGCGACGGTCGACGACGAGCGGCTGGCCGGCGCGATGCCGCGGATCGTCGCGGACGCGGCCAAACCGTTCACCATCGCTCCCGGCCTCTTCCAGGGCCTCGCCGGGCTGGCCTGCTTCTTCGCCGAGCACGCCGCGTGGACCGGCGAGCCCGGCCACCGCGCCACCGCCCGGCGGCTGGCGTCCGGGCTGGCCCGGTACGCCGTGCCGCACAACGGCGGATTCCGCTTCCTGGGCGGGGACGGTTCGCACTTCAGCGCCGACCTCGCCACCGGATCCGCCGGCGTCCTGCTTGCCCTGAGCACCGTGCTCAGGGCGGACACGAAGGAGGCTCACTAGAGGTCCGCGGACCTCCGTTCGAGGTATCGCCCGCACTGCCGCACCTCGAACCGCCATGAATCGATTCGTTCCGAAAAGGAGAACATCGTGAACACCATTCTCGCCCTGCAGAACCTGGTCACCGTCGTCGACGAGGACGAGGCCCCCTGGAGCACCATCAGCAACTCCTGCGCCGGCTGAACCGTCCTTTCACGCGTTCGATTTTTTCCCGCACCACCCGTCAAGACAACCGAGGAGAAACCATGAACACCGTTCTCGCCCTGCAGAACCTGGTCACCGTCGTCGACGAGGACGAGGCCCCCTGGAGCACCATCAGCAACTGCTGCGGCAGCAACTGACGATCCGCACCAGATGAGGAGGTAGCGCGATGGAGCGGGACTTCAGGTTGTTCTGGATCGGACAGATGACCTCCAGCGCAGGCTCGACGTTCAGCTCCGTCGCGCTGCCCCTGGTGGCAGTGGGCTATCTCGGGGCGAACGGCACCGAAACCGGGCTGCTCGCCGCGGCCGGCAGTATCGGCCTGCTGCTGTTCGGCCTGCCGATCGGCTCGTTCGTCGACCGGCTGCGGCGCAAACGGCCACTGCTGATCGCCGGTGACCTGATCGCGGCGCTCGCGCTGGCCGCGCTGGCCGCACTCCTGGCCACGGGAACGGGCCGGGCCCTCGGCATCACCGCCCTCGTGGCGTTCGCGATGACGATCGGCGTCCTCGGCCTGTTCGTCGAAGCCGCCTACTTCACCCACCTCCGCAGCGTCGTACCGGGGGACGGGCTCGTCCCGGCGCGAGCACGCCTTCAGGCCGGCGAATACGCGGGCGGGGTGCTGGGAAGGGTGCTGGTCGGTCCCGCGACCGCGCTCGCCGGCGTCGCGGCCCCGTTCCTGATCGACGCCGCCACCTACCTCGTCAGCGCCGGCACCCTGCTGCTCATCCGAAGCCGGGAGACCGTCCGCGACCGGCGGTCCCCGGCCGAGACCGAGACCGCCGGGCCCCGCGGCGGCCTGACCGCCCTCGGCCATGATCCCTTCACCCGCAGCCTGATCGGTTACCTGCTGCTCTCCGCCGCGGTGTCCGGGATGACGGGTGCGCTGACCGCTCCGTTCCTGCTGCGCGTCCTGCACATCCCTGCTCTCTGGTACGGCTCGCTGTTCCTGCTCGTCGGGATCGCGGGTACGGCCGGATCGGTCCTCGCCGGCCGGTTGAGCAAGCGGCTGACCGCGACCCGGCTCTGCGTCCTCGGGTTCGGCTGCGCATCGGGCACCGCCGTCCTCCTCCCGCTCGCGGCCGGTCCCCTGTGGTCGGCGGCGGCCGTCGCCGCGATCGCCATCGCCCTGCCGACGTTCTTCGGGGCCCTGTCCAACGCCGGCTTCACGGCGCACGTGACCACTCAGGTCCCGGTCGATCTGCTCGGCCGGGCGGTGATCGCCCTGCACATGTGCAGCGCGGTGGCCACGACCGCCGGAGCGCTCGCGGCCGGCGCCCTGGCCGACCTGATCGGCACCCGGACGTGCCTGTGGGCGGTCGCGGTGATCTCCACCGGTGCCGTCGCGCTGCTGATCCCGGCCCGGCGGCACGCGCAGTCCCCGGTCCCCGCCCAGGAGGTCCGGGCATGACCGGCTACCCGCACGTCCCGGTCGAATCCCTGGTCGAGGTGGTGCACGGCCGGGAGGTAGCCGATCCCTTCCGCCGGCTGGAGGCGGCCGGCGACCCCGCCACCACGGCCTGGGTCACCGCGCAGCGGCACCTGACCGATGCCTACTTCTCCGCCCTGCCCCCGCCGGAGCGCCGGGACCGCTGGCAGGCACGGATTCGCGAGCTCGCCTCCAACGAGCGCGTTTCGCCGCCGCTGCACCGCGGAGACCGGATGTTCTTCACGCGAACGGGGGCCGGTGACGAGTTGCCCCGCCTCCACGTGCGCGACTCCCACGGGCGGGAGCGGGTCCTGCTCGAACTCGGACCGGCCCTCGTCCTCGATCGCTGGGACCCGTCCCCGGACGGCCACCGGCTGGCCTATCAGACTTCCGCGCACGGCGACGAGCGCTCGATCTTGAGCGTGCTCGACGTCGACACCGGGGAACCGGTGGACGGGACCGTCGACCGGGTCCGCTACTCGCCGATCGCCTGGCTGCCTGACGGCTCCGGCTTCTACTACGTCCGCAGCGCTCCCGAGCCCGGCGAGCCCACCAGCCGGCGGCCTTACCACCGCCGGGTCCTGCTGCGGCGAATCGGGGCCGGCGCCGAGACCGACCGCCTCGTGTTCGGTCTCGGCTTTCCGGCGGCCACGAGCTTCCAGGTGTCCGTGCACGCCGACCGCTGGCTGGTCGTGCAGGCGAGGGACGGTGTCGGCGCGGGCAACCGGACGTGGCTGGCCGATCTGCGCGAGCAGCCCGCCCACACCCCGCGTTTCCGCCCGATCGGCAGCCACCCGGACTTCTCGGACGAGCTGTCTATCACCGAAGAAGGCATCGCCTACCTCGTCACCACCGACGGCGCGCCGCGCGGCCGGATCTGCACCGCAGGCATCGAGGGCGGCTCGGCCGGTCCGTGGCGCGAGCACATTCCGGAGGACCCGCAGGCGGTGCTGGCGTCGGTCGCCGTCGTCGGCCGGGAACTGCTCGTCGTCCGCGCCCGTCGCGGCATCCACGAGCTGACCGCCCACGACCGCACGACCGGCCGCCCGCTACGCGTCGTCCGGCTCCCCGGCGACGGCCAGGTCAAAGCCGTCACCCCGTACCCCGAACGTGCGCAACTCTGGCTGGAGTACACCGATTACCGCGTCCCGGAGGGCATCTACCACTACCGCACCGGTGATGAAGCGGTGCGCCCGCACATTGCCGCCAGTGCCGGGTCCGGCCACCCGGTAGCCACCCGCCACGTCACTTACGCCTCGACCGACGGCACCGCGGTGAGGATGATCCTGATCGGCCCGAAGGACGCTCTCCGGGACCGTTCCCGTCCGCGCCCGACCCTCCTCACCGGATACGGCGGCTTCGGCCTCAGCGTGCGTCCCGCCTACGACCCCTCCCTGATCGCCTGGGCCCTCGCGGGCGGCTTGATCGCCATTCCCGCGGTCCGGGGCGGTGGGGAAGAGGGCGAGGACTGGCACCGCGCCGGTTCACGGGAAGCCAAGCAGAACAGCTTCGACGACTTCACCGCCGCCGCCCGGTGGCTGATCGACCAGGGCTGGACCACCCCCGACCAGCTCGGCCTCCTCGGCGCCAGCAACGGCGGCCTCCTCGCCGGGGCCGCGCTGACTCAGCACCCGCACCTGTACCGGGCCGCGGTCTGCGTCGCGCCGCTGCTGGACATGGTCCGGTACGAGTCGTTCGGTCTCGGCCCCTCCTGGCGCCAGGAGTACGGCACCGCCGATCACCCCGACGAACTGGGCTGGCTGCTCTCGTATTCGCCCTACCACCACGTCCAGCGCAGGGACGACTACCCTGCGGTGCTGTTCCAGGTCTACGACAACGACACCCGGGTCGACCCCCTTCACGCCCGGAAGATGTGCGCGCGCCTGCAACACGCCAACCCCGCCGGACGGCCGGTGCTGTTCGAAACCCGGCCGGACATGGGCCACGGCCCTCGGGCCCGCTCCCAGGCCGTCTCCGCCGCCGCGACCACCATCGCCTTCCTCGCCCACGAGACGGGACTTCACCTGCTCTGCGGCGAGGAAGCCGTGGAGCACGCGGAAAAAACCGGATGAACCGTGGGGGCGGGCCGGGATACCTGGCGGTCGTGGACCGAGGACGGCACCTGGGAGCGGATCCTGGACCGGGTGATCGTCGAAGACGACGCCGTCGGTGACCTTGAGTGGATCACCTCGGTGGACTTGAGCGTGGTCCGGACGCACCAGCCGCTGGTGCCCGGGAGAAAGGGGGGATGCGGCGACGTCATCGAAGCCCTCGCTCTTGTCGCCCGGTCCGGATCAGGGCGTCTGCGGCGGTGTCGGACGGAGACGGTGATCGCGGGCAAGGCGTATGCGCATCCCTCGACCCGTTGGGCGATGCGGGGACTGGCGGGTCGGCTTCGTCGGCCCGGGGCGGGATGACCGGATCGCCCGCCGCGTCGCCACAGGCTCGCGCGGCGGGAGACCACCGGTCTTCGAGGCCGAGGTCCGGTAAGCAGCGCACCGCGGTCGAACACTGCTTCACCCGGCTCAAGCAGTTCCGTGACCTGGCCACCCGCTACGTCATACGCGCTGCTTATTACCAGGCCGAGTTGACCATCGCCGCCATCGTGCTCCGGCTCCGATGACTTACCGGACACCGACTAGCACCTCCAGTTCGGCCGATGCGTCGTCGCCGACGTCGACCGGGCGCAGCGTGTGCGGCAGCAAGCGTGCTGCGTCGGCGATAATGAACGCGCCGTGGGCGTCGGTCTTGGCGCGGCCGGGGTAGAGGTCGGCGATGCGGTGCATCGCCAAGCCGGGCCGGTAAGCGGCCCGGTGACCGGCGGGGCGGGCGATCGTGCCCGGCAACGCACCGATCGTGGCCGGTTGGTCCACCACGATCAGCAGTGGTCCGTGCGCGGCAAGCCTGTCGAACACGGCCTTCAGCTTGGCCACCAGACCCGGTGACACCAGCCCCCGGATCATGGGTTCGACCGGGGGCGTCAGTCATGCCGGGCCTGGTGCCCACAGCTCCTCGAGCAGGAACTGCGAAAAAGGTAACGGGGTGGGTGGGTCCCGCGGTCCTAGGATGACGGGAACGATCGAGTTCGCGGCGGCGGCGCCGACGATGGGTGGGACGAAATCGATCGGGAAGACGGTGTGATGCGAGCCGCGCAGATGACGGGATGGGGCGGCCGGGCGACGTTCGAGTTGTCGAGACCGACCGCCCGCGCTCGGGCCTGATGGGGTGCTGGTGGCGTAAAAATCTTGCGCCAGCTCGCGCTTCGAGGCTTCAGGAAAACCGCAGACGGTGACAATCATGCCGTTACCGAATCGGATTGAAAATCAAGCAAAGGGTGCATATGCTCACGCAATTATTTCAAAAATCATCCAGGACATCTACTCTTGCGGTGGCGCTGGCGACGACCTTGGGTCTCAGTGTGGCTGTGAACACAGTCGGCGCGCCGGCGAACGCAAGCGTCTGGAACAGTTGCAAAGACGCTGCGAGTAAGGTCCTGCAGTACTTTTACTGGGTGGACACGGTCACCGGCGAAGAGACCGGCACGGCGGTCCAGCCAGATGGTTTGCTCAGTTATCACGACCTGGAATACACGGAGATGCACAGGATCAATATCCCTGCCGACGATACCGAACGTGTCTTCCTTTCGCTGGCGGCGCAAACACTCGAACGAAACTTCGATCAATTTCTCCTTTTCACCGACGGGAACATCAGGATGCAGCGGTTGTTGGATCAACGAGCTCTTCTCGTGTACGCCAATGAAGGTCCCGATGGGGGCATGCCCGCCTGCGGCTAGGGGCTGTCCTGTGGTGGTGCTCGACCGCGGCGTCCGGTGGTGTCGGCTGGGTGGAGGCGTCGGCTCGGTTTCTGACGGAGACGCGGAGGCTGAGGTGGCCTGCCGGGACGGTCGGTGTCTGTGGTTCGCCGCTGTAGATCGAGGTGATAGCCAGCTTGCCGGTGGGGCTCTCGTGGGTGCGTTCTGCGCGCGTGTCCCAGTGGCTGGTGTCAGTGCGGGTGGCTGCTGGTGAAGCCGGAGAGTGACCTCGACGGGGCCGATCTGGGTGCTCGGAGTACGGCCAGCCGGCCGGGTTTTCCGGTGAGCAGACCGTCCGGGCCGGGTGGCCCGGGGTTGCCGGTGTCGGTTGTGGTGCTGGCCGTCCTGGGCGTGGACGGTCGGCACCACCTCGTCGTGAGCAAGACCGGTCGTGCTGGAGGGCTCGAACGCGACCCAGCCGGGCTGGCTGCGTCGTCGCGGGTGATCGCCATCCGGTAGGTCTTGTCGCGGCAGACTGATCCTGGGGGCCGGCGCTTCGGGTGGTCCGGTAAGCGCCGCCCGCCGGTTCCGTCGTGAAGGCCCGTAGCCGCTGGCTCCAAGAGAAGCTCGGCGCCCACGATCGAGCCCTCGCGGTCAGACAGGGACTTCGGCTGGGCCTGCTGCTCCAAAACACATGCGGCCAGCCGGGTGGACAGGCGCCACCGGGGAGTTGGGTCGGTATCGATGTCCCCACCCTCACCCGTGGTCTCGCAGCCGGCGGCCCCACCTTTGGTCGGCGTGGCTCGTGGCCAGCCGTGTCCTCGTGCCCCCCGATCAGGGGGCGGCCGGTGTCACCCGGCGAAGGCGCTCGTTCGCGGCGTCAGGGGTGCCGCGGCGGTGAGACGGGCGCGGCGCCGGTGGGGAGCAGGTCCTTCAGCCTTTGCAGCCGATGATCGTCCACGCTGCCGGGCTCGGTGGTGAAGACGATGAGCATCTGCCCGGTGGAGTCCGGGACCGGGTAGGCATCCCAGTCCAGCCGCAGTTCGTCGACCAGGGGGTGGAGGATCCGCATGTGGCCGCGGGTCGTGTCGTCGACGTCGTGGCGGGACCACAACGACACGAACGTGGCGCTGAGTTCCGACAGCCGGCCCACCAGCTCCACCGCTCGCGGGTGATTCGGTTCGGCGGCAACCTGGGTCCGCAGCATCGCGGTCAGCTCCGCGATGGTCGTCCCCCAATCCGGGCAGTTCCGGTTGGCCTCCGGCCGCAGCAGCAGCGTGAGCAGGTTCCGCTCGTCGCGGGGCAGGTCGGTGAAAGCTCCGAGGACGGCATCGGCCAGCGGGTTGCCGGCGAGCACGTCCAGAAAGCGGCTGATGACCATCGCCGGGGTCGGTGTTCCGTGCAGCAGCCGCTTGGTAGTCGCTGCCACTTCCTCCGTGGAGTAGCGGCCGGCGGCTGGGGGCGGTTTGCGCGCTGCGGACGCGAGGGTGTGCAGGTGCCGCGACTCCTCTTCGGAGAAGTGGAGCGCACGGGCGATGGCGTCGAGGACCTGGTCGGAGGGGCGCACATCACGGCCCTGCTCCATGCGCTGGTAGTAGTCCGGGCTCACCCCGGCCAGCAGCGCGAGCTCTTCCCGGCGCAGCCCGGCCACGCGGCGCCGTGGGCCCGGCTCCAACCCCACGTCCTGCGGTTGCACGCGGCTGCGTCGCACCCGCAGGAAGTCGGCCAGCGCCCGCCGGGCCTCGTCGCTCATGATCGCCATTGTGCCCCAGTCCCGCTCAGGGTGGGTCTGGCCGACCCAGGATGAACGGAACGACCGAGACCACCTCAGCCGGCCCGACGATGGGTGGCACATCGGATCAGCCAGGGGAGGACGTGCCGTGAAAGCCGCGCAGATCACCGGGTTCGGAGCGCCGGACGTCATCCGGATCGCCGAGACCGCTCGCCCGGCCCCGGGGCCGGGCGAAGTGCTCGTGGCCGTCGAAGGGTCGAGCGTGAACGGCCACGACGTCCTCGTGCGGTCCGGCCGCGTGAAAGTGGTGTCCGGCCGCACGTTCCCCATCGGGGTGGGCCTGGACTTCGCGGGTGTCGTCGTCCGGACCGGGCCCGGAGTCGAGGATCACCGGGTGGGGGACCGGGTGTGGGGGACGGTGCACCCGCGGCGCCGGCACACCCTCGCCGGAGCCGCGGAGTACGTGGTCGTTCCCGCCGACCGCATCGCTCCCGCTCCCGCCACCCTTTCCGGCGTCGAGGCCGCGTCACTGGTCGTGGGGGGCAGCACCGCCTTGATCGCGCTGACCGACATCATCGGACTGACCTCCCGCGAGCGGGTGCTCGTCAGAGGCGCGGCGGGCGGCGTCGGCACCGCAGCGGTGCAGTTGGCCCACTCGATGGGCGCCTTCGTCACGGCCCTGGCCGCCGACGGGCACGCAACGGCTCTGAGCGAGCTCGGTGCCGGCCTCGTGCTGGACCGCAGCGCGACCACACCGGAGCACATCGGCCCGTTCGACGTGATCATCGACACGGTCGGCACGCAGCTACCCCGCTACCGCAGCCGGCTGGCCCGAGGAGGCCGGATGGCCACCGTAGTGCTGTCCGGCCCGGCTCTTCGCGCGATCACGTTCTCCAGCGTTCACCGGTCGCGGCGGATTCGCACCTTCAGCGCCGATCCTCGCTCGGCCTTGCTACGCGATCTCACCGCCCACGTCTCGGCCGGCGCGCTGCGCCCCGTGATCCACCACGTCTACCCTCTGGCCGACGTCGCCACCGCACAGAACGCTTTCGAGCGCGGCGGTGTCCTCGGCAAGCACGTAATCCGCATCGCCGGGAAGGCCGGAAAGCAGTCATGCGCATTCTGATCTCTGGTGCGAGCATCGCCGGTCCCGTGCTGGCCTACTGGCTCTGCCGGTACGGGTTCGACGTCACGGTCGTCGAACGATCGCCGGAATTGCGGAAGGCCGGCGGCCACGCCGTGGACCTGTACCGGCCCGCCGTCGACATCACCGAGCGAATGGGCGTGCTGCCTGAGGTCGAGGCGGTGGCGATCGATTCGAAGAAGCTGACTCTCCATCGCGAGGGCGCGCACCGGCCGGCCCGGGCCGACCTGACGAAGATCTTTCAGGCATCGTCCGATCGGGACGTCGAGGTCATGCGTGACGACCTCAGCAAGATCTACTACGACGCCGGCCGTGAGCACGCCGAGTACCTCTTCGACGACTCGATCACCGGTATCTCACCCGACGGCGACGTCACTTTCTCCCGCGCTGCCCCGCGCCGGTTCGATGTGGTCGTGGGCGCCGACGGCCTGCACTCGAACGTCCGCCGGCTCGTGTTCGGCGACGAGGGCGGCTCGACCAGGTTCATGGGCGCCTACCTGGCCATCCTCTCGCTGCCGAAGGATTTGGGTCCCGGCAGTGGCGAGACGGTCGCCCACTTCGGCCCCGGCCGTACTGCCGCGTGCTACACCGCCCGAAACCTCGCCGACGCCCGGGCCATTTTCCTGTTCCGCCGTGACCACCAGCCCGACCTCGACCACCGGGACATTCCACGGCAGAAGCAGTTGGTGCGGGAAGCCTACGCCGGTATGCACCCACAGGTCGACCGTTGGCTGGCCACGCTCGACGACCCGAATGCCTTCTATTTCGACTCGATCAGCCAGCTCGATCTCGAGCCGTGGTCGCGTGGTCGCGTGACCCTGGTCGGTGACGCCGGATACTGTCCTGGCCCCGCCGTCGGGGGAGGAACCAGCCTCGCCGTGCTCGGCGCGTACGTGTTGGCCGGCGAATTGGCCTCGGCAGGAGGAGACCACGTGCGAGCTTTCGACGCGTACGAAAAGGAAATGAAGGACGTGGTGCGTAAGAGCCGCGCTTTCGCACAGAGCGATCTCCGCACGATCATCCCAGCCACCAGCTTCGGCGTACGGGCTTTCGTCTACGGTGCGCGGCTGGTTTCGGCCATGCCGGCAGGCGTGGCCAAGGTGATGGCGAAGCTCAACAGCGGCGGCGCCGGCACGTACGAATCGGTGCGCATCCGGGACTATGCAGGCACTCCACCGAGCTGAGCCGATTGCCGGTGATACCGGCTTCAGGTAACCGAACGCTGGATATTCCGCTGGTACCTCGTCGTCGGCGGTTACGACGGGCGATTGGAAGCTCGCTGCGAGGCGGCCCGCCGTCCGGCAGGTTGAGTGCAGGCGAGTGAGCTTACCGTCCACTGTACCGTCCACTGTGCTCTCACCGTTACCATCGCGTGAATTGTGACCGGCTGTCGTTTACCGAGGTATTGCCGTTACGCAACGAACGCGTTGGTGGCCCGCTTTTAACGTGCGTGATCACCGATGTCAAGGATGACAAAAAATGACTCGCAACCATGCGTTCGGGAGCATGATCGGATTCACCCGAATGTCGGTGTCCGGACAGCGCCGCGCACTGTAGTAGTGGCGCGGTTGCCCGTCTGTACCCTCCCGGTGACCCGAACGACTTCAGTGGGAGGCGCCCGGTTCAGCGAGTCGGGTCGACTGGCTAAAGTTGCTGCGGCGCGGGCACGATTTTGGTGCCGGTGAACGGGAACCGGGCCGCGGGGTGGCGGCTCGCCTTCCTCGTTGTCTCGATCGCCATTGCTCAGGTGAGCGCTGGGCCGAGTCGCTGAGTCCAAGACGGATTACCGCCATTTGGCCGAAGGGCCGGCGTCATTGTGCCATCAATATTGTGTGAAAATCTCGGGAGCCCACATGACCGTCGACGAATCTTCCATTCCTGCCGACGTGCTCACCGGCGCTGAGGCGGAGGCCGCGGTGGCGGGCTTTTCGGCTCCGGAGCCGGCGGCGCAACTGCGCGAACTGGACTTCCTGCTCGGCGACTTCCGCTGTGAGTACGTCAACCTGACCAGCGAGCCGCCGACCTCCGGGACGGCGTCCTGGAACACCAAGGCCGTCGCGGGCGGCCACTACTACGAGATGACCCAGGTGATTCCCGTGCCGGGGATCAGAGTGCGGTGGACCTTCGGGTGGAACAGCGTCGCGGAGAAGTTCTTCTCCCACTACATCGACGACTGGGGCAACCACGGGACCACGACGTGCCAGGGCTGGGAGGACGGGTCGCTGCGCTGTGTCGGCGAGTACGTCGCCTTCGGCCAGCCGTTCGTCTTCCAGGAGGAGCTGACCCCCGTCACGCCCGACCACTACCGCAAGCGGGGGTTCGTCCAGCAGGGTGAGGACTGGGTGCAGGTCGACCTGATCAACTGCTTCCGGGACGCGCACGCCGCCGACACCGCGCTGTGAGGACGGCCGGAGGCACCCACGAGAGGGACCACGCCGCGCCCGGCGCGGATCTCGTCGAACGGGACGATCTGCTGGCCGACCTCGACGGGCTCCTGCGTTCGGCGGCGGAGGGCCACAGCCAGACGGTCGTGGTCCGCGGGCCCGTCGCCACCGGTAAGACCGCGGTGATCCGGGAGTTCGTCACCCACTGCGCCGCGAGCGGGACCGGCGTGCTGACCGCGAACGGGTCACTGGCCGAGCAGTCGTGCCCGCAGGCCCTGGTCCGGCAGCTGTTCGACGACCTCGGCGGCGGCCCGCGCGAACCGGCCGGCGAGCCGCCGGCGGCTCTGCGGATGGGCGAGCTGCTCCACAAGGCACTGGTCGAGCGGCTGGGGTCCGGGCCGCTGGTGGTCTGCGTGGACGACCTGCACTTCGCCGACGACGCGTCTTTGCAGAACCTGCTCTACGTTCAGCGCCGGCTCGTCGCCGCGCCGATTCTGTTCCTCTTCGGCGTGGCCGACCACCTGAGCGGGAGGCTGACCGAGTTCGACGCCGAGCTGACCCGGCGCGCCCGCATCCAGTCGCTCGACGTCGGTGCGCTGAGCCGGGCCGGGGTCGAGGCGATGGCCCGGTGGTACCCGGGGGACGACCGGCTGAGCGGCCAGGTGGAGGTGCTGCACCGTGCTTCCGGCGGAAATCCCCTGCTGCTGAAGGGACTCCTCAAGGACGCGGTGGCGGACGGGGTGGTGCGCCCGGGCGGGCGCGGGTTCCGGGACGCGGTGTCGGCTTGCCTGTACCGCGGCGGGGCCGGTATGCGTGCGGTGGCCCAGGCGCTGGCGCTGCTGCGCGAGCAAGGCGACCACGAGCTCGTCCCGCAGCTGCTCGTCGCACCCGCGGACGACGTGGACCAGTCGGTGAAGGCGCTCGTGGCGGCCGGGGTGCTCGGGCCGGACGGCGGTTACCACAGCGCGGCGGCGCGGACGGCGGTGCTGGAGACCATGGCGCCGGCGATCGAGGCCGGGCTGCGCGGGAAGATCGCCGAACTCCTCCACGAAAAGGGGGCGGCGGGCGACGCGGTCGCCCGCCACCTCGTGGCCACCAAGGAGTCGCCGGCCCCCTGGGCGGTCGAAGTGCTGGTGGAGGCCGCCGAAGAGGCCCGCGTGGCCGGGGAGCTGGACCGGGCCGCGGCCTACCTGGAGTTCGCCCTGCGCGCCGAGGTCGACGAGCACACCCGGGCCCGCAGCCTGGGGCTGCTCGCGCGGATCAAGTGGCACACGAACCCCCGGGCCGCGGCCAGCTACCTGCCCTCGCTGCGCGAAGCGCTCCTGGCCGGCCACCTCGGCGATCAGGACGCCGGCCGGTTGGCCGGCTACCTCCTGTGGCACGGCCGGGTGAAGGAGGCCGCCGGAGTCGTGGAGTGGATGGAGTCCGTGCGGGCCGGCCGCACACCGGCCACGCAGGACGCCCTCAACGCGACCCGCCACTGGATGCAGTACCTGCACCCCCGGCGCGACACCGCGCTCGCCGCCGACCCGGCCGAGCGGGGGCGGTCCCGGGAACCGGACGCCACCGGTGACCTCCGGCTGCACGCGGCCACCGCGCTGGTGTCGGTGCTGACCGGTGGGGTCGGTGCCGACTGCTCGAGCGCCGAGTTCGTCCTGCAGAGCACGGAAATGGGCAGCCACGCGGACGAGTCGGTGTTCGCCGCGCTGCTCGCGCTGGTCTACGCCGACCGGCTCGACCGCGCCGGGTACTGGTGCGAGAACCTGCTCGGCCACGCGCGGCGTCACAACCTGACAACGCTGTCAGCGATCGTGCTCGGGGTGTCGGCGGACATCGCGCTGCGGCAGGGCAGGCTGAGGGCCGCCGAAGCGCGGGCGAACGAGGCACTGGCGTTGATCTCCGACCGGGGCTGGGGCGTGGTGATCGCCTACCCGCAGAGCATTCTGGTCGCTGCGGCCAGCGGCCTCGGCCGGTACGCCGAGGCCGCCGAGCACCTGCGCCGGCCGATGCCGGCGGGGACGTTCGAGACCGCTTTCGGCCTCAACTACCTGTATGCCCGCGGGCTGTACGCTTTGCGGACCGAACGCCATTTCGCGGCGCTGGAGGATTTCCAGCGGTGCGGCCGGCTCATGCGGGAGTGGGGCCTCGACCGCGCGGTGATCGCGCCGTGGCGGCTGGGCGCGGGCCTGGTCCACGCGGCGCTGAGCCGCACCGACGAAGCCAAGGCCCTCTTCGACGAGCAGAGCCGGCGCCGCCGCGGGGAGCCGGGTGCCATGCGCGGCGTCTCGCTGCGACTGCTCGCGCGGCTGTCCGAACCGGACGCCCGCGCCGGTATGCTGCGGGAGTCCGTCGCGTTGCTGCGCAAGTCCGGGCACGCCCTCGAACTGGCGCTGTCACTGGCGGAGCTGAGCAACGAGCGGTATTCCCGGGGAGACACCAAGCAGGCGCAGGAAGGTGCACGGGAAGCCATGGAGATCGCCGAAGACTGCGAGGCCGTCGAGGACGTGCGCCGCATCCTCTGCGAGGGCTACCGGTTCGACCTGGCCGACCTGCTCGGCGACGAGCACGTGCAGACGCGCTACGAGCTGAGCAACGCGGAAGGGCGCGTGGCGGCGCTGGCCGCGTCGGGGATGACCAACCGCCAGATCGGCACGCGCCTGCACCTGTCGACCAGTACCGTCGAGCAGCACCTCACCCGCGTCTACCGCAAGCTGCAGGTCACCCGCCGGGAGGACCTGGCCCGGTTGCTGTGGCCGGCGCGGACCGAAACCGCCTGACCTCTTCGAAGGAAACGCGCATGAGCAGTGCGACACCCGCCGGCGACCCTTGGATCCGCCGCTTCCACCCCGCCGCGGAGGCGCCGGTGCGGTTGGTCTGCCTACCGCACGCCGGCGGCTCGGCGAGCTTCTTCTTCCCGCTCTCCCGGGCGTTGTCGCCGGGGCTGGACGTGCTGTGCGTCCAGTACCCCGGGCGGCAGGACCGCCGCCACGAGCCCCTCGTCGACGACATCGGGAAGCTCGCCGACGCGCTCGTCCCCGTGCTGGCGCCGTGGTGCGACCGGCCGCTGGCGTTGTTCGGCCACAGCATGGGCGCGTCGCTCGCCTTCGAGGTCGCGTGCCGGCTGGAAGCGGCGGGCACCGACGTGGCGGCGGTGATCGCCAGCGGCCGCCGCGCACCGTCGGAGGTCCGGGAGGAGTTCACCCACCTGAGGGATGACGATGGGCTCATCGCGGACCTGAAGGCGTTGTCCGGCACGCAAGCCCGCATCTTCGAGGACGAGGAGATCCTGCGGATGGCGCTACCGGCGATCCGCAACGACTACCGCGCGGCGGAGACCTACCGCTTCGGCGGCGGCGGCCCGCTGCGCGCGCCGATCCACGTGCACACCGGCGACGCCGATCCCAAGGTGACCCTCGACGAGGCGCGGGCGTGGGCCCGGCACACGACCGGCGAGTTCAGCCTGCGGACGTATTCCGGCGGCCACTTCTACCTGGTGCCGCACGCGGCCCGGATGACCGGCGCGATCGCCGAAACCCTCACCACGGCCCGCCGGGCCGGCTAGGGGGTGTCCTGCAAGTGGTTGAGCTGGACTTCTGATGGTTGTGCCCGGTGGTTGGTCGGGGTGAGTTGACGGAGAGGGCGTGGGTGGTGATCGAGTCGCTGCTGCCAGCGCAGCAAGGCGGTGGGCGGCGGTGGCGCGATCACCGGCAGGTGATCAATGCGATCCTGTGGAAGCTGCGCACGGGTGCCCCGTGGCGGGATCTGCCCGGCCGCTAGGGTCCCGGGAAAGCTGCGCATGAACGGCTGCGGTTGTGGACCAGGGACGGCACCGGGGAGCGGATCCTCGACCGGGTGATCGTCAAAGACGACGCCGTCGGCGGTCTCGAGTGGATCATCTCGGTGGACTCGAGCGTGGTTTGGGCCCACCAGCACTCGGCCGGCGCCCGGAAAAAAGGGGATGCAGCGACGGGATCGACGCCCTTGCCTGCGACGGAGAAGGACTCGGACGCTCCCGCGGCGGGCTGAGCACCAAGATCCATCGTGCCGTCGAAGGGCGAGGCCTGCCGGTACGGATCCTGCTTACCCCAGGCCAAGCCGGGGACAACCCGCACCTGCTGCCGCTGCTGGATGGCATCGGCGTCGCCCGCCTCGGGCCCGGGCGTCCGCGTTGCCGACCGGAGACGGTGATCGCGGACAAGGCGTATTCGCATCCTTCGACCCGGCGGGCGATGCGCGACCGGCGGATCGCTTTCGTCAGCCCGGAACGGGCCGATCAGATCGGCCGCCGCGCCGCCAAAGGCTCCCGGGGCGGACGGCCGCCCGCGTTCGATGCTGAGGTCTCCAAGCAGCGCAATGTCGTTGAACGCTGCTTCAACCGGCTCAAACAGTTCCGTGACCTGGCCACCCGCTACGCCAAACGCGCCGCCTACTACCAGGCCGAACCGACCATCGCTGCCATCGTGCTCTGGCTCCGATGACTTACAGGACAGCTCCTAGGGGGTGGGCCCGCCGGGCTAGGGGGTCACCCCGGAACCGGCGGCGGTTTCCCCGCACCGGCAACCGGTTCCGCCCGCCGCGCGGCGGCGGCGGGATTCCGCGATTGCCGACGACCTTCCCGGTCGCCGGCGATTTTCCGGTTCGCCGCCCGGCCGGGCGCGGATGTGTGGACCACCCGCCGCCGTTAGGGGGCCGAGGGGTCTTGCTCGGGGCTTAGCGTGGCCGCGTCTGCTGAAGGTGCCCATCCGACCTGGTGAGGAACACGCGAGTGGCTGAGTCTGGCAACGGCGAAGCGGTGCCGTCGACCGATCCGATCGTCATCGCCGGTGTCTCGTGCCGATTCCCCGGCGCTGCCGGGCCGAAGCGCTTCGCCGAACTGCTGCGGCGAGGCGAGTCCGCGATCACCGACATGCCGCCGGAGCGCCGGGCCAACCTGGGTGACGCCGCCGCCGACGTGGCCGCCGTCGGGGGCCTGCGCGGCGGGTTCGTCGACGGGGTCGACCTCTTCGATGCGGAGTTCTTCGGGATCTCGCCGCGCGAGGCCCTCGCCATGGATCCGCAGCAGCGGCTCATGCTGGAGCTGGGCTGGGAGGCGTTCGAAGACGCCGGGATCGTCCGGGACCGCTTCCGCGGCAGCGACACCGGGGTGTTCGTCGGCGCCATGTCGGGCGACTACAGCGGCATCGTGCAGAGCCAGGGCCCCGGCGCGCTCGGCCACCACAGCCTGACCGGCCTGCACCGCGGGGTCATCGCGAACCGCGTGTCGTACGCGCTGGGCCTGCGGGGCCCGAGCGTCGTGGTGGACGCCGGGCAGGCGTCCGGGCTGGTCGCCGTGCACCTGGCCGCGGAAAGCCTGCGCCGCGGCGAATGCACGGCTGCCCTCGCCGGCGGGGTGAACCTCAACCTCACCGCGGAAGGCACGCTGGCCGTCGCGCACCTCGGTGCGCTTTCCCCCGACGGGGTCTGCCACACCTTCGACGCCCGCGCCAACGGCTACGTCCGCGGCGAGGGCGGCGGGTTCGTCCTGCTGAAGTTCCTCTCCGACGCCCTCGCCGACGGCGATCCGGTCTACTGCGCGATCGCGGGCAGCGCGGTGAACAACGACGGCGGCGGCACCGGCCTGACCGCGCCGGACCGGGCCGCCCAGGAAGCCGTGATCCGCCGGGCCTTCCGCCGGTCCGGGCTGCCGCCGGAGTCCGCGGGCTACGTCGAGCTGCACGGCACCGGCACCCCGCTGGGCGACCCGGTCGAAGCGGCGGCCCTCGGAGCGGCACTGGGGGAGTCCCGGCCCGCGGGCGCGCCGCTGCCGGTGGGCTCGGTGAAGACCACCATCGGGCACCTCGAAGGCGCGGCCGGCATCGCCGGGCTGATCAAGGTGGCCCTGAGCCTGCGGGGCCGGGAACTGTTCCCCAGCTTGAACTTCGCCGACCCCAACCCCGCCATCCCGCTCGACCGGCTCAACCTCGCGGTGCAGGTGCGGGCGCAACCGTGGGCACCGGCGGACGGGCCGCTGGTGGCCGGCGTCAGCTCGTTCGGCATGGGCGGCACCAACTGCCACGTCGTGCTCACCGGTCAGGCGGGCCGCCCCCGCGCGGTGGTGGCCCGGCTGCACACCCCGGCCGTCCTCGGCCCCGGCACCGCGCCGCCCTGGATGCTGTCCGGGCACACCGCGGACGCCGTGCCCGGGCAGGCCGCGGCACTGGTGGACCGGCTCGACGCCGAACGCCTGCCCGCCGCCGACGTCGCGGTCTCGCTGGCCACGACCCGCTCGCCGTTCCGCCACCGGGCCGTGGTGGTGGGCGCCGGCCCGGACGAGCTGCGGGCGGGGCTGGCCGCGGTCGCCGAGCAGCGCCCGGCCGCCCAGGTCGTGACCGGGCCGGCCGGCCCGGCCGGGGACACCGTGTTCGTCTTCCCCGGCCAGGGTTCGCAGTGGACGGCGATGGGCCTGGACCTGATGGCGTCCTCGCCCGCGTTCGCCGCTTCGATGCGCGCGTGCGCCGACGCGCTGGCGCCGCTGGTCGAGTGGGACCTCTTCGAGGAGCTGGCCGGGCCGCTGGACCGCGACGACGTCGTCCAGCCGGTCCTGTTCGCGGTGATGGTGTCGCTCGCCGCCGTCTGGCGCGCCGCGGGCGTGGTGCCCGCGGCGGTCGTCGGGCACAGCCAGGGCGAGATCGCCGCCGCCGTGGTGGCCGGTGCGCTGTCGCTCGAAGACGGCGCGCGGGTGGTCGTGCTGCGCAGCCGCGCGCTGGCCCGCCTGGCCGGACGGGGTGGCATGGTGTCGCTGCCGATCTCGGCCGAGCGCGCCCGTGAGCTGGTGGGCCCCTGGGAGGGCCGGATCGGCATCGCGGCGATGAACGGCCCGGGCGCGACCGTCGTCTCCGGCACCGCCGACGCCCTGGACGAGCTCCTGCGCCACTGCGAGGAGCAGGACGTCCGCGCGCGGCGCGTCGCCGTCGACTACGCGTCCCACTCCGCCCAGGTCGAAGAGCTGCGCGAGCACCTGCTCGAGGTGCTGGCGCCGGTGCGGCCCCGGGCGGGCACGACGACGTTCGTCTCGTCGGTGACCGGCGCGGTCGCCGACGGCGCCGAGCTGGACGCGGGCTACTGGTACCGCAACCTCCGCGAGCCGGTGCGGTTCGAGGCCGCCACGCGGACCCTGCTGGCCGCCGGGACCACGGCGTTCGCCGAGATGAGCCCGCACCCGGTGCTCGTCGTCGGGCTCACCGAGACGGTCCAGCACGCCGAAGCCGACGCCGTCACGCTGTCGTCGTTGCGCCGTTTCGACGGCGGTCCGCAGCGGCTGCTGCGCGCGTTCGCGGCGGCCTGGGTGGCCGGCGTCGAGGTGGACTGGACCGCGGTGCTCGCCGCGTCCGGCGGCCGCCGGACCGCGCTGCCGACCTATGCGTTCCAGCGCAGGAGCTTCTGGCTGCGGCCGGGTGCCGTCCCGCGAGGCGCGCCCGCCCCGATCGAGGCGACCGCGCCCGCACCGGCACCGCGGCGGACCCGTGGCCGGTCCGCGCTGCTGCAGCTGGTGCGCGAGGAAGCCGCCGCGGTGCTGGGCACCGACGGGCACGACGACGTCCTGCCCGCGTTGACCTTCCGCGAACTCGGCCTCGACTCCGTGCTCGGCGTCGAACTGGCCGGCCGGCTGACCCGGGCCACCGGGCTGCGGCTGGTCCCGGGCCTGGTCTTCGACCACCCGACGCCCGACGCGCTCGCCCGCCACCTCGACGGCCTGCTCGCCGGCGAGTCCGCCGCCGAAGCCGGGCCCGCGGTGCGCGTCGACGGCGACGACCCGGTCGTCATCGTCGGCATGCACTGCCGGCTGCCCGGTGGCGTCGGCTCGCCGGAGGAGTTCTGGGACCTGCTGCGCGAGGGCCGGGACGTGGTGTCCGGCTTCCCCGGTGACCGCGGCTGGGACCTGGCCGCGCTCGACGCGGGCGTCCCGCGCCGCGGCGGGTTCCTGCTCGACGCGGCGGAGTTCGACCCGGCGCTGTTCGGCATCGGCCCGCGGGAAGCCGCCGCCATGGACCCGCAGCAGCGCGTCCTGCTCGAGACCGTCTGGGAGGCGCTCGAACGCGCCGGGATCGCGCCGGACGCGCTGCGCGGCAGCGAAACCGGCGTGTTCGTCGGCGCGATGTCCCAGGAGTACGGCCCGCGCCTGCACGAGGGCACCGACCAGTCGCGGGGCTACCTGCTGACCGGGACCACCGCGAGCGTGCTCTCCGGCCGGGTCGCCTACACCTTCGGCTGGGAAGGGCCGGCGGTGACCGTGGACACCGCGTGTTCCTCGTCGCTGGTGGCGCTGCACCTGGCCGCCCGCGCCCTGCGGGACGGTGAATGCGACCTCGCCCTCGCCGGGGGCGTCGCGGTGATGGCCGGTCCCGGGCTGTTCGCCGAGTTCGCGTCGGCGGGCGGCCTCGCCGCCGACGGCCGGTGCAAGGCGTTCTCCTCGGCCGCGGACGGCACCGGGTGGGCCGAAGGCGCGGGCGTGCTCGTGCTGGAACGGCTGTCCGATGCCCGCCGCCGCGGCCACCGGGTGCTCGCGGTGGTGGCCGGGAGCGCGGTCAACTCCGACGGCGCGTCCAACGGCCTCACCGCGCCGAACGGGCCGGCGCAGCAGCGGGTGATC
Source organism: Amycolatopsis sp. PS_44_ISF1 (assembly GCF_032335455.1). Lineage (NCBI taxonomy): Bacteria > Bacillati > Actinomycetota > Actinomycetes > Pseudonocardiales > Pseudonocardiaceae > Amycolatopsis > Amycolatopsis sp. PS_44_ISF1. The sequence continues at coordinate 108,521 of NZ_JANUXO010000002.1, forward strand.
CGGCGGGCGCTCGGGTCCGCCGGGCTGGCACCGTCCGATGTGGACGCCGTGGAGGCGCACGGCACCGGCACCGCGCTGGGCGACCCGATCGAGGCGGAGGCGCTGCTCGCCGTCTACGGCGACGGCCGGGCCGAGCCGCTGCGGCTGGGGTCGGCGAAGTCCAACCTGGGGCACACGCAGGCCGCGGCCGGCGTCGTCGGCGTGATCAAGATGGTGCTGGCCCTGCGGCACGAGTTCCTGCCCGCGACCCTGCACGCCGGCGAGCCGACGCCGAAGGTCGACTGGGCCGCCGGGGCCGTCCGGCTGCTGAGCGAGGGTGAGCCGTGGCCGGCGACCGGCCGCCCGCGCCGGGCCGGGGTGTCGTCCTTCGGCATCAGCGGCACCAACGCCCACGTCGTCCTGGCCGAGCCGCCCGCGGCGCCCCCCGCGCCGACGCCCATCCGGCACCGGCCGGCCGTGGTGCCGCTGCTGCTTTCGGGCGCCGATCCGGACGCGGTGCGCGCGCAGGCCGGGCGGCTGCGCGCGCACCTGCAGGCCGAGCCCGGCGCCGACCTGACCGACGTCGCGCTTTCTCTGGCCACCACGCGATCCGCGCTGGCCTACCGCGGCGCGGTCGTGGCCGCCGACCGGGACGAGGCCCTGCGCGCGCTGGCCGGGCTCGGGGAGCCGGACCGCGCCGCCGGCGGCCCGGTCGCGTTCGTGTTCAGCGGCCAGGGCGCCCAGCGCGCCGGCATGGGCCGCGAGCTGTACGGCGAGTTCCCGGTGTTCGCGACCGCGTTCGACGAGGTCTGCGCGGAGCTGGACCGCCACCTGGACCGCCGGCTCGCCGACGTCGTGTTCGGCGAGGACGGTGAGCTGATCGACCGGACCGAGTACGCCCAGGCCGGGCTGTTCGCGATCGAGGTCGCGCTGTTCCGGCTGCTCGAGCACTGGGGCGTGCGGCCGGACCGGCTGGCCGGGCACTCCATCGGTGAGCTGAGCGCCGCGTACTGCGCCGGGCTGTGGTCGTTGCCGGACGCGTGCGAGGTCGTGGCCGCGCGGGGCCGGCTGATGCAGGCGCTGCCCGAAGGCGGCGCCATGGTGGCCGTGGCGGCCGCGGAAGCCGACGTGCGCGCGTCCCTGACCGACGGTGTCTCGATCGCCGCCGTCAACAGCCCGCGTTCGGTGGTCCTTTCAGGCGCCGAGGAGCCGGTGACCCGGGCGGCGGCGGAGCTGGCCGCGCGCGGGGTGCGCACGAAGCGGCTCAGCGTCAGCCACGCGTTCCACTCGACCCTGATCGAGCCGATGCTGGCCGAGTTCGGCGAAGTGCTGGCGTCGGTGGAGTACCGCGAGCCGGTCCTCGACGTCGTCTCGACCACGACCGGGGCCGCGGCCACCGACGAACTGCGCACGCCCGCGCACTGGCTGCGCAACGCGCGGGACGCGGTGCGGTTCGCCGACGCCGTGGTCGCGCTGCGGAAGGCGGGCTCCGCGGTCCTGGTGGAGCTCGGACCGGACGCCGTCCTGGCGCCGATGGTGGCCGAGACGCTGCCCGCGGACGTCGCCTGCGTGCCGCTGCTGAGCCGCGAGCGCCCGGAGGTCCGCTCGCTCGTCGGCGCGCTGGCCCGGGTGCACGGCCGCGGTGGCGAGGTGGACTGGTCCGCGTACTTCGCGGGCACCGGTGCCCGGACGGTCGATCTGCCGGGTTACGCGTTCCAGCGGCGCCGGTTCTGGCTGTCCGCCACGACTTCGAGCCCGATCGCGACCGCCCGGTGCTACCGGACCGCCTGGCGGCCGCTCCCGCCGCTGCCGCGCGCGGTGCCCGCCGGGCGGTGGCTGCTCGTCGCACCGCCGGGCGCGCCGGTCGGCGAGCTTCGTGACGGTCTCGTCGCGCGCGGTATGAATTTGTCCACAGTGGATGTATCTACTGTGGACCGTGACTCGATTGCCTCGCGGCTGAAGGACTTTCCGGCGGACGGCGTGCTGTCCCTGCTGGCTCAGGACGGCGACGGTGGTGCGGCCGCGACCGTGTCGCTCGTGCAGGCGCTGGGCGACCTCGGCAGTGCGGCGGTGCTCTGGAGCGTCACGGCCGGGGCTCAACGCGTGGCCGACGAGCCGGTCGATCCGGAGCAGGCGCCCGTCTGGGGCCTGGGCCGGGTGCTGGCCCGGGAGGTGCCGTCCCGCTGGGGCGGCGCGGTGGACCTGCCGCGCGAGCCCGGACCGGCCGCGCTCGACGAGCTGTGCGCGGTGCTCACCGCGCCCGGTGGCGAGGACCAGTTCGCGATCCGCGCGTCCGGCGTGCACGTCCGGCGGCTGGCCGAGGGGCCCGTGCTCCCGGCCGGGGAGCCCGCTTGGCGGCCGCGGGGGACCGTCCTGATCACCGGGGGCACCGGTGCGCTCGGCACGCAGGTGGCCCGGTGGCTGGCCGGGCTCGGTGCCGGGCACCTGCTCCTGCTCAGCCGTACCGGCGGTGAGGTGCCGGCCGGCCTGGCTGCCCCGGGGACCCGCCTCACCGTGGAGGCCTGCGACGCCGCCGACCGGGACGCGCTCGCCCGCGTCCTCGACGGGATTCCGGCGCAGTTCCCGCTCACCGCGGTGGTGCACGCCGCGGGGGTCGTGGACGCCGGCCTGATCGACTCGCTCACACCCGAGCGGATCCGGGCGGTCGCGCGGGCGAAGGCGACGGCCGCGCGCAACCTGCACGAGCTGACGGCCGGGCTCGATCTTTCCGCCTTCGTGATGTTCTCGTCGGTGCTGGGAGTCGTCGGCGACATCGGCGAGGCCGGGTACGCCGCCGCGAACGCGTACCTCGACGCCCTGGCCGAGTCGCGGGCCGCGGCCGGGTTGCCCGCGACGGCCGTCGCGTGGGGGCCGTGGGCCGGGGACGGCATGGCCGGGCCGGTGCAGGGGCACTTCCGCCGCATCGGCCTCGAACCGCTTCGGCCGGCGCCCGCGCTGGCGACGCTGCACGCGCTGCTCGGCACGGAGGCACCCACTGCGGTCGTCGCGGACGTCGACTGGCCGCGGCTGGCCGAGTCCCGGCCGAGCCCGCTGTTCGGCGAGTTCGCCGGGCCGGTTGCCGCCCGGCCCGGTCTGCCGCCGGGCGAGTTCGCCGGGCCGGTTGCCGCCCGGCCCGGCTCGTTGTCCGGCGAAGCCGATTCGCCCGCGTCCCGGACCGGCTTGCTCTCCGGCGGGATCGACGCGGCGCCGTCGCCGCGGATCGACCCGGCGCGGCTGCGCGATCTCGTGCTCGCGCAGGCCGCCGCGGTGCTCGACCACCCGTCCGGCGCCGCGATCGACCCCACGCTGACCTTCGCCGACCTCGGGTTCACTTCGCTGGCCTCGGTCGAGTTCCGCAACCGCCTGGCCGCGCGCCTCGGCGTGGACCTGCCCGCCGGGCTCGTGTTCGACCACCCGACGCCCGCGGACGTCGTCCGCTACCTCGACGGGGCCGGCGAACCGGCCGCCCCGGCCCGGACCTCCGCCGCGGCGGGCGAGCCGATCGCCGTCGTGGCCATGGCCTACCGGTTCCCCGGCGGCGCCGACACGCCGGAACGGCTGTGGGACCTGCTCTCCGACGAGACCGACACGATCACGGAATTCCCCGCCGACCGCGGCTGGGACCTCGGCGCGCTGTACCACCCGGACCCGGCGCACCCCGGCACCAGCCACGTCCGCACCGGCGGGTTCCTCGACGACGTCGCCGGGTTCGACGCGGACTTCTTCGGCATCTCCCCGCGCGAGGCCCTGGCCATGGACCCGCAGCAGCGGCTGCTGCTGCAGATCACCTGGGAGGCCCTGGAACGCGCGGGCATCCCGGCGCCGGGGCTGCGCGGCCGGGACGTCGGCCTGTTCGTCGGGTCAAACCTGCGCGACTACGCCGATCTGCTGCGCGCGGGCGCCGAGAACACCGAAGCCCATCTGGTGACCGGGACTTCGGCCAGCGTGCTGTCCGGGCGCATTTCGTACCTGCTCGGGCTGTCCGGGCCCGCCGTCACGGTGGACACGGCGTGCTCGTCGTCGCTGGTGGCGCTGCACCTGGCGGTGCAGTCGCTGCGGGCGGGGGAGTGCTCGCTCGCGCTGGCGGCCGGGGTGACGGTGCTGTCGACGCCGCAGTTGTTCGTGGACTTCTCCAGCCAGGGCGGCCTCGCCCCGGACGGGCGCTGCAAGGCGTTCGGCGCGGGTGCCGACGGCACCGGCTGGGGCGAGGGCGCCGGGGTGGTGGTCCTCGAACCGCTCGCCGAGGCCCGCCGCCGCGGGCACCGGGTGCTCGGCCTGGTCGCGGGCACGGCGGTCAACCAGGACGGGGCTTCCAACGGGCTGTCCGCCCCCAGCGGACCGGCCCAGCAGCGGGTCATCCGGGCGGCGCTGTCGAGCGCCGGGCTGGCCCCGTCGGAGGTGGACGCCGTGGAAGCGCACGGCACCGGCACGGCGCTGGGCGACCCGATCGAGGCGGAGGCGCTGCTCGCGGCCTACGGCGCGGACCGTTCGGAGCCGCTGTACCTGGGGTCGGTGAAGTCCAACCTCGGGCACACCCAGGCGGCCGCCGGGATGGCCGGGGTGCTGAAGATGCTGCTGGCGATGCGGCACGGACGGCTGCCCGCGACGCTGCACGCGGACTCGCCGTCGCCGCACGTGGACTGGACCGCGGGCGCGGTCCGGGTCCTGGACCGGGCGCGGCCGTGGCCCGAGGTGGACCGGCCGCGGCGGGCCGGGGTGTCGGCGTTCGGGCTGAGCGGGACGAACGCGCACGTGATCTTGGCGGAGCCGCCCGAGCCGCCCGAGCCGCCGGCCGCGGGGGAGGAGCCCCGAGGAGTGCGGTCGCAGTGGGTGCCGCTGGTGCTGTCGGCCCGCTCGGCGCCGGCGCTGGAGGCAGCGGCAGCCCGGCTCGCGGGGGCGCTCGAGGCCGGCCAGCGAGCGGACCGCGCTTCCGGCACCGGCGATGCTGCGTCCACCGAAAAGCCCGCGAGCCCTGCCCTTCCCGCCGTTGCCCGCGCGCTGGCCGACCGCACCCCGTGGGAACACCGCGCGGTCGTGCTCGGCACCAGCGCCGAAGACGCCGTCCGCGGCCTCGGCGACCTGGCCGGCCACCCCACCGTCGTCACGGGGGAAGCCACCCGCACCGCCGCGCCGGTCTGGGTGTTCCCCGGCCAGGGCTCGCAGTGGACCGGCATGGCCGCCGACCTGCTGGACGCCTCGCCCGTCTTCGCCGCGCGCATGCGGGACTGCGCCGCCGCGCTGGCTCCCTTCACCGACTGGGACCTCACCGCCGAACTGCGGGGCCCGCTCGATCGCGTCGACGTCGTGCAGCCCGTGACCTGGGCCGTCATGGTGTCGCTGGCCCGGCTCTGGCAGGAGTGCGGGGTCGTCCCGGCCGCCGTCGTCGGGCACAGCCAGGGGGAGATCGCCGCCGCCGTCGTCGCCGGGGCACTGTCCCTTGAGGACGGTGCGCGCGTGGTTGCGTTGCGCAGCAAGCTGATCGGCGCCCGGCTGTCCGGGCCCGGTGGGATGGCCTCGGTGTCGCTGCCCGAGGCGCGCGTCGTCGAGCTGATCGCGCCCTGGGCCGATCGGGTGTCGGTGGCCGCCGTCAACAGCGCTTCGGCGACCGTCGTCTCCGGGGACTCGGACGCGCTCGACGAACTGCTCGCCGAGTGCGAGCGGACCGGGGTCCGGGCACGGCGGATCGCCGTCGACTACGCGTCGCACTCCACGCAGGTCGAACGGATCCGGGACGACCTGCTCCGCGACCTCGCCCCGGTCACCCCGCGCGCCGCGCAGATCCCGCTGCACTCCACGACCGTGCCCGGCCCGTTCGACACCACCGCGATGACGGCCGAGTACTGGTACACCAACCTGCGCGAGAAGGTCTCCTTCGGCCCGGTCGTGCGCGCGCTGCTGGACGCCGGATCCAGCGTCTTCACCGAGATCAGCCCGCACCCGGTCCTGGTGCCCGCAGTGCGCGAAGAGGCCGAAGCCGTCGGCGCGCACGTCTCGGGCACCCTCCGGCGCGACCACGAGGGCCCGCGCCAGTTCCTCACCGCGCTCGCCGAGGCGTTCACCCACGGCGTCACCGTCGACTGGGCCGCCGCGCGCCCCGCCGACCCGGGCGAGCACGTCGACCTGCCCACCTACCCGTTCCAGCACCGGCGCTTCTGGCCGACGCCGGCCCCAGTCGCGGCCCCCGAGCCGGACGGTGACCTGTGGCGCGCGGTCGACGACGGCGACGCCGAAGCGCTCGCGGGCGAACTCGGCGTGACCGGCGATGTCCAGGCCGCCCTCGACCTGCTGGCGGGCTGGCGGCGCCGGTCGACGGCCGACGCGCTGCGCTACCGCACGACCTGGCAAGCCACCACGCTCACCCGCGGCGCGGCGCCCATCCGACGCTGGGTCGTCCTCGCCGAACCCGAGCGGGAGCACCCGGCCGACGACCTGTGTACCGCTCTCGGCGCCACCGTCCGGCCAGTGACCGACCTCGGCGAGGCGGACGGCATCGTCGCCCTGGTGGACGGCGCGTCCCTCGCCGAGGTGTTCGCGCTCGTCCGGACCGTCCGGGAGTCGGGCCCGAGCGCGCCGCTGTGGTGCGTCACGCGCGGCGCCCTCGACGGCGACCCGGACCAGGCCGCGTTGTGGGGCTTCGGCCGGGTCGCGGGCCTGGAATGGCCGGACGGCTGGGGTGGCCTGATCGACCTGCCCGCCGACGCGACCCCGCGCGACCTCGACGTGCTCGCCGCGGTGCTGGCCGCGCCCGGCGACGAGCAGGAGTTCTCCGTCCGCGACGGCCGCGCCCTGGTGCGGCGGCTCGTCCCGGCGCCGGTGACCGGTGCGGCGACGCCGTGGCGGGTGCGCGGCACCGTCGTCGTCACCGGCGGCACCGGCGCGCTCGGCGGGCACGTCAGCCGCCTGCTGGCCGACCGCGGCGCCCACGACCTCGTGCTGGTGAGCCGGCGCGGCCCGGACGCCGACGGCGTCGCGGACCTCGTCGCCGAGCTGCGCGGCCGGGGCGCCGAGGTCACGGTCGTCGCCGCGGACGTCGCCGACCGCGACGCCGTCGCCACGCTGATCGCCGACCTCGACGCCGCGGGCCGTGAGATCACCGGCGTGGTGCACGCAGCCGGGGCGAGCCCGCGGGCCGCGATCGAGGACACCGACGCGGAAATCCTCGCCGTCGCGACCGCCAAGGCCGACGGCGCCCGGCACCTCGACGCACTGCTCGGCAACCGGCCCCTCGACTTCTTCGTGCTGTTCTCCTCCGGTGCCGCGGTCTGGGGCAGCGCGGGCTCGGCCGCCTACGCGGCGGGGAACGCCTACCTCGACGCCCTGGCCGAACGCCGCCGCAGGCAGGGGCGTGCGGCGACGTCGGTCGCCTGGGGCAGCTGGGCCGGTGGCGGCATGGTCGACGCCCGGATCGAACGCGAGCTGACCCACGTCGGCTTCCGGTCGATGGCGCCGGAGACCGCGCTCGCCGCGCTGGTCACCGCGATCGAGCACGACGACACCACGGTCGCCGTCGCCGACGTCGACTGGGCCGCCTTCGCCGACAGCTACACCGCCGCCCGCCGCCGTCCGCTCATCGACCGCCTGACCGGCACCCCCGAAGCCGACACCCCCGAAGCCGAGCCCGCCGGGCCGGATTCGGCGCTGCGGCAGCAATTGCTGGCCACCGGTGACGCGGACCGCGACCGGATCGTGCTCGGGCTCGTCCGCAGGGCGACCGCGCTGGTCCTCGGCCACGACGCCGAGACGGCCGTCCCGGCGGCGAAACCGTTCAAGGACCTCGGGATCGACTCGCTGACCGCGGTCGAGGTGCGCAACCGCGTCGCCGCGGCGACCGGGCTGACCCTGCCCGCGACGCTCGTCTTCGACCACCCGACCCCGGCCGAGGTGGCCCGGCACCTGCTGACGCGGCTCGTCGACGCCCCGGCCCCGGCGGCCGCCGCCCCGGCCGCGGTGACGGCCGACGAGCCGGTCGCGATCATCGGCCTGGCCTGCCGGTTCCCCGGCGGCGTCGGCTCGCCCGAACAGCTGTGGGACCTGCTGCTGGCCGAAGGTGACGCGATCGGCGACCTCCCCGGCGACCGTGGCTGGGACCTGGCCGGGCTGACCGGCCTCAGCGGCGGGTTCCTCGACGTCAAGGGGTTCGACGCCGGGTTCTTCGGCATCTCGCCCCGCGAAGCCGAGGCGACGGACCCGCAGCAGCGGCTGCTGCTGGAGGTCGGCTGGGAAGCGCTGGAGCGCGCGGGCGTCGACCCGACGTCGCTGCGGGGCACCGCGGCGGGCGTGTTCGTCGGCGCGGGCGCGCACGACTACGCGGAGCTGGTCACCGCCGCCGGCCGCGGCCGCGAGTACGCCCTCACCGGTGGCGCGGCGAGTGTCCTTTCCGGACGGATCGCGTACTCGCTCGGACTCGAAGGCCCGGCGGTGACCGTCGACACGGCGTGTTCGTCGTCGCTGGTGGCGTTGCACCTGGCCACGCAGTCGCTGCGCAGCGGCGAGTCGACCCTCGCGCTGGTCGGCGGCGTCGCGACGATGGCCACCCCGAACGCGTTCGAAGCCTTCGCCCGGCAAGGCGGCCTGGCCGCCGACGGCCGCTGCAAGTCCTACGCCGAGGGTGCCGACGGCACCGGCTGGGGCGAGGGCGTCGGGGTCCTCGTGGTGGAGCGGCTGTCGGACGCCCGGCGCCTGGGGCACGAGGTGCTCGCCGTGGTGCGGGGCTCGGCGGTCAACCAGGACGGCGCGTCGAACGGGCTGTCGGCCCCGAACGGCCCGGCGCAGCAGCGGGTGATCCGCTCCGCGCTGACGGCCGCCGGGCTGGCACCGTCCGATGTGGACGTCGTCGAAGGACACGGGACCGGCACCGCGCTCGGTGACCCCATCGAGGCGCAGGCGCTGCTCGCCACGTACGGGCAGGAGCGGGAAACCCCGTTGCTGCTGGGGTCGGTCAAGTCGAACATCGGGCACACCCAGGCCGCCGCGGGGGTGGCCGGGGTGATCAAGATGGTCCTGGCGCTGCGGGCGGGGGTGGTGCCCGCTTCGCTGCACGCCGAGCGGGCCAGCTCCGAGGTCGAGTGGTCGTCGGGTGCCGTGGAAGTCGTTGCCGCGCGGAAGAACTGGCCGGACGCGGGACGGGCCCGGCGGGCCGGGGTGTCCGCGTTCGGGATCAGCGGCACCAACGCGCACGTGATCCTCGAAGCCGTCGACGAGCCGCCGACGCCGGTTGCGGACTCGGCGGGCCCGGTGTCGCTGGTCGTCTCCGGACGGGGACCGGCGGCCGTGCGGGCTCAGGCCGACCGGCTCGCCGATTTTCTCGTCACGAAACCGGATCTGGCCGATGTGGCGTGGTCGCTGGTGTCTTCGCGGGCTCGGCTGGAGCACGGTGCCGTGGTGAGCCCGGACGGATCCTTCACGGCCGAGAGCCTGGTCGAGGGTGGTCTGGGGTGGATGTTCACCGGCCAGGGCGCGCAACGCCTCGGCATGGGTGCCCACCTGCGTGAGGCGTACCCGGTGTTCGCCGCCGCGTGGGACGAGATCATGGGCCATCTGCCCGATCCGGCTGGAGACATCGACCAGACCGGTGTGGCGCAGGTGCTGCTGTTCGCGTTCGAGGTGTCGCTGGCGCGGTTGCTGGAATCGTGGGGGATCCGGCCGGAAGTCGTGGTCGGGCATTCGATCGGGGAGCTGGCGGCGGCGTGCGTCGCGGGAATCTGGTCGGTCGCCGATGCCTGCCGGGTGGTGGCTGCTCGGGCGTCGTTGATGCAGGCGCTGCCGTCCGGTGGTGTCATGTGGACGGTCGGCACCGGCGAGTCCGAGGTGGCCGAACTGCTCGGTGACGGCGTCTCGCTGGCGGCGGTGAACGGGCCTGCTTCGGTCGTGCTGTCCGGAGATGCGGAATCGGTCGGTCGGGCGGTGGAGGTGGTGCAGCAGCGGGGTGTGTGGGTGCGGCAGCTACGGGTGTCGCACGCGTTTCATTCCCCGTTGATGGCGCCGATGCTGGACGAGTTCCGGGCCGTGGTGGAGTCGGTGGACTTTCGGGAGCCGGCCGTCCCCATGCTGCCCACGGGCGGTGGCCGGACCGATGTGTCGAGCCCGGAGTACTGGGTGGCGCAGGTGACCGGGACCGTGCGGTTCAGCGTGCCGGATGTCGGGACGTGGCTGGAGGTCGGTCCGGCGCCGGTGCTGACGACGATGGTCGACGGCGTTCCGGCGGTGAAGGGTCCGCAGACCGAGGCGGCCGACCTGATGGAAGCGGTCGGGCGGCTGTGGCTACGCGGGCACGACGTGGACTGGGCGGCCGTGCTGCCCGGACGTCGCCGGGTCGACCTGCCCACCTACGCCTTCCAGCACCAGGACTACTGGCTCACGCCCGCTCCGCAGCGCGCGGGGTTCTCGGCTGCGGGGCTGACGGCCACCGGGCACCCGATCCTGCTCACCGCGGTCACCGCCGCGGGTGGGGACCAGACCGTCTTCAGCGGGCGGCTGTCGCTCGCCGCGCAGCCGTGGCTCGACGACCACCGCGTCCTCGGGTCCGTGCTGTTCCCCGGCACCGGCTTCGCCGACCTCGCGGTCACCGCGGGGCGGGCGCTCGGCCGTCCCCGGCTGGTCGAGCTGACGCTCGGCGCTCCGCTCGTGGTCACCGGCGATGCCGGTCACCTCGTGCAGGTCGTCGTCGGCGCCGCGAACGACGCGGGCGACCGGCCGGTCACCCTCTACTCGCGCCCGGAAGACCAGGACGACTGGACCCGGCACGGCTCGGGTGTGCTCGGCTCGGGTGTCCTCGGCGCCGCTGCCGCCGGGGACTGGCCGCCCGAATCCTGGCCCCCGGCCGGAGCCGAACCGGTTGCGCTGGAGGGCTTCTACGACGACCTCGTCGGCGCCGGCTTCGACTACGGCCCCAGTTTCCGCGGCCTCACCGCCGCTTGGCGCCGCGACGGGGAAGTCTTCGCCGAAATCGGCCTGCCGGGCGCAACGCCCGTCGACGGGTATGCCGTCCACCCCGGGCTGCTCGACTCCGCGCTGCACGCGATGGCGCTGCTCTGGGACGGTCCACAAGAGACTCCGCGAATCCCGTTCTCCTGGCAGGATGTCTCCCTCACCGGGGACGCGCCGCGGTCGTTGCGGATCCGGCTCGGCCACACCGAGGCCGGTGCGGTCGTGCTCGAAGCCGTCGACGCCGCCGGTCGGCCTGCGGCCCGCATCGGCGAGCTGGTGCTGCGCGAAGTCGACGCCGACCGGCTGCGGGTTCCGGCGGACCTGCTCGCCGACAGCCGGTTCCGCACCGAGTGGTCGCCGCTCGACCCCGCACCGGCGCGCGTGCTCGGTTCGTGCGCGGTGCTCGGCCCCGACCTCGCCGCCGCGGCCGGTGAACACGGACCGGTGACCGAACACGCCGACCTCGCCGCGCTCGTGACCGCACTCGACGCCGGCTCCCCGGCACCGGACACCGTCGTCGCCCGGTGCCCGCGCCGCGGCGGCGGCGACCTCGCCGCCGCCCACCGTGCCGCCGCCTGGGCGCTGGAGCTCGTGCAGACCTGGCTGGCGGACCCGCGGCTGGCGAGCAGCCGGCTCGTCGTGGTCGCCGACGGCAGGCTCGCGCAGTCGACCGTCACCGGCCTCGTGCGTACCGCGCAGACCGAACACCCCGGCCGGATTTCGCTGGTGCACGGGGAAACCGTCCCGGCCGCCGCGCTCACCACCGAGGAGCCGGAGATCGCGGTCCGCGGCGGTCAGCTGCTCAAGCGGCGGCTGGTCCCGGCCGACCCCCTGCTCGAGGTCCCGGCCGGACCGTGGCGGCTCGACTTCCCGGTCCGCGGCTCGCTCGGCGACCTCGCCGTCGTGCCCGCGCCGGAGGCCGGCCGCCCCTTGGCCGCCGGGGAGGTGCGGCTCGAAGTGCGCGCCGCCGGCGTGAACTTCCGCGACGTCCTGATCGGGCTCGACGTCTACCCGGGCGACGCCCGGCCGGGCATCGAAGCGGCCGGGCTCGTCGCCGAGACCGGGCCGGGCACCGGCTTCGCCGTGGGGGACCGCGTGATGGGCCTGGTGCCCGACGCGTTCGGCCCCGGCGTCGTCGCCGACGCGCGGACGCTGGTGCGGATCCCGGCCGGCTGGTCCTTCACCACCGCGGCCGCGGTGCCGGTCGCCTTCCTCACCGCCTACTACGGCCTCGTCGATCTCGCCGGGCTCGCGGCGGGGCAGCGGGTCCTCGTGCACGCCGCCGCCGGTGGCGTCGGCACCGCCGCCGTGCAGCTGGCCCGGCACCTCGGCGCCGAGGTCTTCGGCACGGCCAGCGTCGCCAAGCACGAACGGCTGCGCGCCGCCGGGCTCGACGACAGGCACATCGCCTCCTCGCGGACGCTGGAGTTCGAACAGACGATCCGCGACGCCACCGGCGGCCACGGTGTCGACGTCGTGCTCAACTCCCTCGCCGGCGAGTTCACCGACGCGTCGCTGCGCGTAACCGCGCCGGGCGGGCGGTTCGTGGAGATCGGCAAGACCGACCTGCGGGTGCCCGAGATCGTCGCCGCCGAGCACGACGGCGTCACTTACCGGCACTTCGACCTCGCCGACGCCGGTCCCGCGCGCATCGCCGAGATCCTCGCCGAGCTGGCCGGCCTGTTCGAATCCGGCGCCCTGGCCCCGACGGAGACCACCGTCTGGGACGTGCGCAGCGCCCGCGAGGCGTTCCGCGCGATCAGCCAGGCCACGCTCACCGGCAAGGCCGTGCTGTCGGTCGGCCCACGGTTCGAAGCGGACGAGACCGTGCTGATCACCGGCGGCACCGGCACGCTGGGCCGGCTCGTCGCGCGGCACCTCGTGCGGCACCACGGGGTCCGGCACGTCACCCTCGTCGGCCGCAGCCACCGGCCGGAGGCGGACGCCGTGGTGGCCGAGCTGGCCGAAGCCGGTGCCCGGGCCGACGTGCGGGTGTGCGACGTCGGGGACGCGGACGCGGTCGGGGAGCTGATCGCCGAAGTGACCGAGGAGCATCGGCTCACCGGAGTCGTGCACGCGGCCGGTGCGGTGGCCGACGGTGTGCTGACCTCGCTCGACGCGGCCGGGCTCGCGGCCGTGCTGCGCCCGAAGGCCGACGGCGCCTGGCACCTGCACCACCACACCGCCCACCTCGGCCTGCGGTTGTTCGCGGTGTTCTCGTCCGCGTCGGCCACCTTCGGCAGCGCCGGGCAGGCCAACTACGCGGCCGCGAACACCTTCCTCGACGCACTCGCCGAGCACCGCCGCGCCCGCCGCCTGCCCGCGACCGCGCTGGCCTGGGGCCTGTGGGCGGAGAGCAGCACGATGACCGCCGCACTGTCCGAAGTGGACATCCGCCGGATGGGCCGCTCCGGCGTGCTCGCGCTCGGGACCGAGCAGGGGCTCGCCCTGTTCGACGCGGGCACCGGGAGCGCCGAGGCGGCCGTCGTCGCCGCCCGTCTCGACCTGCCCGCGCTGCGCCGCGCCCACCGCGACCACCCGGCCCCGGCGCTGCTGCGCACGCTGGTCCCGCCGGTACGGAGCACGAGCGCGACGCCGGAACCCGACGTCACCGGCGGAACGCACCTGGCCGGCCTGACCCGGCCCGAGCAGCTGCGGGCCGTGCTGGACCTCGTCCGGGCGCAGGCCGCCGCGGTACTGGGACACGGTTCGGCCGACGACGTCGACGCCGGGCAGGCGTTCAAGGAGCTGGGCTTCGACTCGCTCACCGCGGTCGAACTGCGCAACCGGCTCAAGACGGCGACCGGGGCGGCGCTGCCCTCGACCGCGGTGTTCGACCACCCGAGCCCGCTCGCCCTGGCCGAGCACGTCGTCGGCCTGCTCGCCCCGGCCGAGCTGGGCGCGGCCGAGGCGGTGCTGCGCGAGCTGGACGGCTTGGAACCGGTGCTGGAGACCGTGTCCGGCACCGACGGCGCGCACGCCGAGATCGTCGACCGGCTCAGCCGCATGCTGCACCGCCTGCAGGGCGACCGGCCCGGCGAAGGACTCGACGACGCCTCGGTCGACGAGGTCTTCGCCTTCATCGACACCGAGTTCAGTGACCTCGACCAGGACCTAGACCAGGACGGAGCCGACCGACGTGGCTGACGATGAGAAGCTGGTCCAGTACCTGAAGAAGGTCACCACGGACCTCAAGCGCACCCGCGAGCGGCTGCGCGAGGTCGAGTCGGCCGGCACCGAGCCCCTCGCGATCGTCGGCCTGGCGTGCCGGTTCCCCGGCGGCATCGACTCGCCCGAGGCGTTCTGGCGGGTTCTGGAGGAAGGCCGCGACGTCGTCGGCGCTTTCCCGGCCGACCGGGGCTGGGACGCCGGCCGCCTCGGTGCCGGCGTGCGCCGCGAAGGCGGGTTCCTGACCGGGCCGGGCGGGTTCGACGCGCCGTTCTTCGGGATCAGCCCCCGCGAGGCCCTGGCCATGGACCCGCAGCAGCGGCTCCTGCTCGAAGTGACGTGGGAAGCGCTCGAACGCGCCGGCATCGACCCGGCCACCCTGCGCGGCAGCGACGCGGGCGTGTTCGTCGGCCTGGCCGACCAGAAATACGGCCCACGCGACACCGCCGCCGAGCAGGAGGTGCTCGGGCACCTGCTGACCGGCACCACCAGCAGCGTCGCCTCCGGCCGGATCGCCTACACCCTCGGCACCGAAGGCCCGGCGCTGTCGCTGGACACCGCCTGCTCCTCGTCGCTGGTCGCCCTGCACCTGGCGGTCCGCGCGCTGCGGGCGGGCGAGTGCTCGACGGCGTTCGTCGGCGGCGCCGCGGTGATGGCCGACCTGAGCCTGTACGTGGAGTTCGAGCAGCAGGGCGGCCTCGCCGCCGACGCCCGCTGCAAGTCCTTCGCCGCGGCCGCCGACGGAACCGGCTGGGGCGAAGGCGTCGCGATGCTCGTCGTGCGGCGGCTGTCCGACGCCCGCGCGGCCGGCGACCCGATCCTCGCCGTGGTCCGTGGCAGCGCGGTCAACTCCGACGGCGCGTCCAACGGCCTTACCGCCCCGAACGGCCCGTCGCAGCAGCGGGTGATCCGGAGCGCTTTGCGCGACGCCGGGCTCAGCGCCGGCCAGGTCGACGTCGTCGAGGCGCACGGCACCGGTACCTCCCTCGGCGACCCGGTCGAGGCGCAGGCGCTGCTGGCGACCTACGGCCAGGGCCGCGAGCACCCGCTGCTGCTGGGCTCGGTCAAGTCGAACCTCGGTCACACCCAGGCCGCGGCCGGGCTGGCCGGGGTGATCAAGCTGGTGCTGGCGATGCGGCACGGCCTGCTGCCGAAGACGCTGCACGTCGACGAGCCCACCACCCGCGTCGACTGGACCGCGGGCTCGATCGACCTGCTGACCGAAGCCCGCGAGTGGCCGGCCACCGGACGGCCGCTGCGCGCCGGGGTTTCCGCGTTCGGCATCAGCGGGACCAACGCGCACGTCGTCCTGGAACAGGCTCCCGAGGCCGAGACCGCCCCACCCGCGCCGCGGCCGCCGGTGTCGGCGTGGCTGCTGTCCGCCCGCGACGCCGATGCGCTGCGGGTACAGGCCGCGCGCCTGCACGGCTTCGCCGCCGAGCACCCCGAGGCCGACCTCGCCTCGGTGCTGGCCACCCGCCGCGCCCGGCTCGGGCACCGCGCGGTCGTCGTCGGCCGCGACGGCGGCGACCTGCTCGCCGGACTGGACGCCCTGAGCCGCGGCGAGACCGCCGTCGGCGCCGTGCGCGGCCGGGTCCGCCCGGCCGGGGCGCTCGCGTTCCTGTTCAGCGGCCAGGGCAGCCAGCGCGCCGGGATGGGCGCCGGGCTGCGCGCCGCCTTCCCGGTGTTCGCCGAGGCGTACGACGAGGTGTGCCGCCACTTCGCCCTGCCGCTGGTCGAAGCGCTCGCCTCGGAAGAACTGGTCCACCGCACCGAATACGCCCAGCCCGCGCTGTTCGCCGTGGAAGTGGCGCTGTACCGCCAGCTCGCCGCGTGGGGCATCACCCCGGACTACCTGATCGGCCACTCGTTCGGCGAGCTGACCGCGGCTCACGTCGCCGGGGTGCTGTCGCTGCCGGACGCCTGCACGCTGGTCGCCGCCCGCGGCGCGCTGATGCAGGAACTGCCCGCCGGGGGCGCGATGGCCGCCCTGGAGATCGGCGAGGACGAACTGCCCGCGCTGCTCGCCGAGACCCGCGCCGACGTGGAGCTGGCCGCGGTCAACGCGCCCCGCTCGATCGTGGTGACCGGGGACGCCGGTGCGGTCGAGGCGATCGTCACCGCCTGCGGCGAACGGGACGTGCGGGCCCGGCGGCTCGACACCTCGCACGCCTTCCACTCGGCCCGGCTGGAGCCGATGCTGGACCGGTTCCGCGCCGTCGCCGCGTCGCTGACCTACCACGCGCCGTCGGTGCCGATCATCTCCAACGTCACCGGCGAGCCCGTGCCCGCCGAAGTCCTCGCCACGGCGGATTACTGGGTGCGCCAAGCCCGGTCGACAGTCCGGTTCCGCGCGGGGGTCGATTACCTCGCCGCGCACGGCGTCACCGCGTTCCTCGAAGTCGGTCCCGGCGGTCTCACCCCGATGGCGCGCGCGTGCCTCGACGGTGCGCACGAAGTCACAGCGACCATGGTCAAGCAGGGTGAGGAGCCCGAAGCGCTGCTGATGGCGCTGGCCCGGCTGCACGTCACCGGGTTCGCCGTGCCGTGGGAGAAGATCACCGCCGACCCGGCCGCGCCGCACCTGGACCTGCCGACCTACCCCTTCCAGCGCGAGCACTACTGGCTTTCCGCCGGACGGCGGCCCGAAAGCGAGCCGGTGGTCACCGAGCCCCGCCGGCCCGGGCACCCCCTGGCCGCGATGGCTCCCGCGGAGCTCGACCACCACCTCCTCGCCCGCGTGCGCTCGGCCGCCGCGACGGCGCTCGGCCACCGCTCGGCCGACGCGGTGGCACCGGACGAGCGGTTCGGCGAGCTCGGCTTCGACTCGATGCTCGCGGTCCGGCTGCGCGACCTGCTGGCGGAGGAGACCGAGCTGGACCTGCCCACCACGCTGGTGTTCGACCACCCGACGCCGCAGGCGGTCGCGGACTTCCTGCGGGCCGAGCTGGTCGGCGGGCCGGAGATCGTGCCGGTAGCGCGTCGCGCCACCGGCGGCGACCCGATCGCCGTCGTCGGCATGGCCTGCCGCTATCCCGGGGGAGCGTCGTCCCCCGGTGCGCTCTGGGACCTCGTGCGCGCCGGGACCGACGGGATCACCGCCTTCCCCGCCGACCGGGGCTGGGACACCTCCACGCTGGCCCCGCACGTGCGCCGCGAAGGCGGTTTCCTGCACGACGCCCCGGAGTTCGACGCCGAGTTCTTCGGCATCTCGCCGCGCGAGGCGACGAGCATGGACCCCGCCCAGCGACTGCTGCTGGAGACGTCCTGGGAGGCCCTGGAGACCGCCGGTCTCGACGCGTCCGCGCTGCGCGGCAGCCGGACCGGCGTGTTCGCCGGGCTCGCCGGCTCCGACTACGGCCAGGTCCTGTCCGGGCTCGCCGAGGCCGAAGGCCACGTGATGACCGGGACCGCGGCGAGCGTCTTCTCCGGCCGGGTGTCCTACGCCCTCGGGCTGGAAGGTCCGTCGCTGACCGTGGACACGGCGTGCTCGTCGTCGCTGGTCGCGCTGCACCTGGCCGTGCGGGCGCTGCAATCGGGGGAGTGCGACCTCGCGCTGGCCGGTGGCGCCACCATCATGTCCACCGTGGACAGTTTCAGCGAGTTCGCCCGGCAGGGCGGCCTCGCCGGCGACGGCCGCTGCAAGGCCTTCGCCGACAGCGCGGACGGCACCGGCTGGGGTGAAGGCGTCGGCGTCCTGGTCGTCGAACGGCTCTCCGACGCCCGCCGCCACGGCCACCGCGTGCTGGCCACCGTGGCGGGCAGCGCGGTCAACTCCGACGGCGCGTCCAGCGGGCTCACCGCCCCCAACGGCCCGGCCCAGCAGCGCGTGATCCGCGCCGCGCTCGCCGACGCCGGCCTGCGACCGTCCGATGTGGACTTCGTCGAGGCGCACGGCACCGGCACCGCGCTCGGCGACCCGATCGAGGCGCAGGCGCTGATCGCGACGTACGGCCGTGAGCGCGAGGAGCCGCTGTGGGTCGGCTCGCTGAAGGCGAACATCGGCCACACCATGGCCGCGGCCGGCGTCGGCGGCGTGATCAAGACCGTGCTCGCGCTGCGCCACGGCGTGCTGCCGCGCACCCTGCACGTGACCGAGCCCAACCGCCGCGTCGACTGGTCGGCGGGCACCGTGCGGCTGCTCACCGAGGAACGCGCCTGGCCGGACACCGGACGGCCGCGCCGGGCGGCGGTGTCGTCGTTCGGCATGTCCGGCACCAACGCGCACGTGATCGTCGAAGCGGGTGACGCTCCGGTGGAGCCCACCGGCGAGCCCGCGGCCGGCCCGCTGCCCATCGTGGTCTCCGGACGCACGCCCGAGGCGGTGCGCGCGCAGGCCGACGCGCTGGCCACGCACCTCGACGCGCACTTGGGCCTCGGGCTCGCCCGGGCCGGGAAAGCGTTGCTGGACACCAGGTCCGCCTTCTCGCACCGGGCCGTCGTGGTCGGGGAGGACCGTGCGGAGGTCGTCCGCGGGCTGCGGGCGATCGCGGCCGGCGAGCACGGGGACCAGGCGGCGACCGGCGTGGCCCGGGTGCTGGGCCGCGGCCCGGTGTGGGTGTTCCCCGGCCAGGGCTCGCAGTGGCCGGGCATGGCGGCCGAACTGCTGACCCAGTCGCCGGTTTTCGCCGCGCGCTTCGAGGAATGCGACCGGGCGCTGACGCCGCACCTGGGCTGGTCCGTGCTGGCCGTCGCCCGTGGCGCGCAGGCGCCCGGTTCGCCCGAGCACCCGGACGTCGTGCAGCCGCTGCTGTTCTCGTTCGTGGTCGGCCTGGCCGCGCTGTGGCGGTCCTACGGGGTCGAGCCGTCGGCCGTGGTCGGGCATTCGCAGGGCGAGATCGCCGCAGCCTGCGTCGCGGGCGCGCTGAGCGTCGAGGACGCCGCGCGGATCACCGTGCTGCGGGCCCGGGCGTTGCGCGCGCTGTCGGGCCGGGGTGGGATGGTGTCGCTGGTCGCGCCGCTGCCCGAGGTGCGGCGGCGGATCGCCCGCTGGGCGAACGACATCGCGGTCGCCGTGGTCAACGGCCCCGCGTCGGTCGGGGTCACCGGCGAGCTGCCGGCCCTGCGCGAACTGGTGGCCGAAGCCGAACGCGACGGCGTGACCGCGCGGTGGATCGGCATCGACTACGCCTCGCACTCGACGCAGATCGAGAGCGTCCGCGACGAGCTGATGGCCGCGTTGAGCGGGATCACGCCCGGGCCGGCCGACGTGCCGTTCTTCTCGACCGTGACCGCGGAGTGGGTCGAGGGCGCCGCCCTGGACGCGGAGTACTGGTACCGCAACGTCCGCGAACCGGTGCGGTTCGCCGACGCGATCACCGCGCTGACCGCGCAGGACCACCACGCCTTCGTCGAGGTCAGCGCGCACCCGATGCTCGGCGGCGCGATCGCCGCCACCGCGGAGGCGGCGGGCGTGGACGCGGTCGTGGCCGGCAGCGTGCGCCGCGGCGACGGCGGCCTGCGCCGGTTGCTGACGTCGCTGGCGCAGGTGTGGGCGGCGGGGGTCCCGGTCGACTTCGGCCCGGCGTTCGGCGACGTCCCGCCCGGGCCCGTCGAACTGCCGACGTACGCCTTCCAGCGGCGGCGCTACTGGCCCGACGGGCGGCCGCGGCGCGGCTCGGGCCGTTCGGATCTCGCGTACCGCGTCGGCTGGACGCCACTGACGAACCCCGGGGATGACACCGGGACCTGGCTGATCCTGGCTTCCGACACCGACGAAGCCGCCTTCCCGCACGCGTCCGCCGCCCGGATCGACCTCACCGCGGGCGATCGGATCGTGTCGCAGGTGCGGGCCGCGCTCGACGACCGGCCCGGCGTGACGGGGGTGCTGTGCCGGTTCGGGCTCGACGAACGCCCGAACCCGGCGCACCCGGACGTCCCGCTCGGCCTCGCCGCGATCCCGGTGGTGCTGCGGGAGCTGGCCGGTTCCGGGGCCCGGCTGTGGTGCGCGACGCGCGGCGCGGTCGCCGTGCCCGGGGTCGACGCCGCGCCCGCCGCGCCGGGCCAGGCCGCGGTGTGGGGCTTGGGCCGCGTCGCGGCGCTGGAGCACCCCGACGCCTGGGGCGGCCTGGTCGACCTGCCGTCCACAAGGGATGAAGACGTCACCCGGCTGCTCACCGGGGCGGAGGACCAGATCGCAGTGCGCCCGGCCGGGGTGTTCGGCCACCGCCTGCACCGCGCCACCTTCGCGGCCACCGGCGGCTGGCGGCCGCGGGGAGCCACGGTGCTGGTCACCGGCGGTACCGGCTCGCTCGGCGGGCACGTCACCCGCTGGCTCGCCCGCGAGGGTGCCCGGAAGGTGATCCTGCTCAGCCGCAGTGGCGGCACCGCGGCCGACGTGGACGGCGCCGAAGTGGCCGCCGTGGCGTGCGACGTCACCGACCCGGCCGCCGTCGCCGCCGCGCTGCGGGAGGTGCAGGCCGACGGCGAGCCGATCACCGCCGTCGTGCACACCGCCGGTGCGGGCGTGCGCGGGCCGGTCACCGGGATCGGCTCCGACGACCTGTGCACCGCGTTGGCCGCGAAGGTCACCGGCATCGCGAACGTCGAAGCGGCCCTGCCCGCCGGGCAACTGGACCTGGTCGTCTACTTCTCCTCGATCAGCGCCGTCTGGGGCGCGGGCGACCACGGGGCCTACTCCGCGGCCAACGCCGTCCTGGACGCCCGCGCCCTGCGGCGCTCCGCCGACGGCGTCCCGACGCTGTCGGTCGCCTGGGGCCCCTGGGCGGGCAGCGCGATGGTCACCGACGAGAACCGGGAGGCGTTGCGGCGCAACGGGGTTCCCGCACTCGAACCACAGCCCGCCCTCGCCGCGCTCGAAGCGGCGATCGCCGCCGGACCGGGCGCGGTCGTCGTCGCCGACGTCGACTGGGCCCGGTTCACCCCGGTGTTCACCGGCCGTCGCCCCAGTCCGCTGCTGGCCGAACTGCCCGAAGCCCGCACCGCCGAGCCGGAGCCGGCGCCTGCCGGGCCGAGGCGCGGCCGGGAGCTGCGGGAGCTCGTGCACCGGGCCGTCGCCGCGGTGCTCGGCCACGACGACGTGGCCGCGGTCGCCCCGGACCGCGCCTTCTCCGAGCTCGGTCTCGACTCGCTGGCCGCGGTCGACCTGCGCGGCCGGCTGGCCGCCGAGATCGGTACCCGGCTGCCGGCCACGCTCGCCTACGACCACCCGACCGTCGAGGCGCTCACCGCGTTCCTCGAGGGCACGGCCGCCGTCGAGCCCGTGGCGGCCCCGGCCGCCCGCACCGGCGACCCGGTCGTGCTGGTCGCCATGAGCTGCCGCTTCCCGGGCGGCATCGGCTCGCCGGAGCAGCTGTGGCAGGCCGTCGAGGCGGGCGAGGACCGCACCGGGCCCTGGCCCGCCGACCGCGGCTGGCCGCTGGAGCGGCTGCGCGACCCGGATTCGCCGTCGGGCAGCTACGTCGGCTCCGGGGGGTTCCTCGACGACATCGCCGGATTCGACGCCGGGTTCTTCGGCATCTCGCCCCGTGAGGCGGTGGCGATGGACCCGCAGCAGCGGCTGCTGCTGGAAAGCGCGTGGGAAGCGCTGGAGCGAGCGCGGCTCGACCCGGCGTCGCTGCGCGGCAGCCGCACCGGCGTGTACGTCGGGCTGACCGACCAGGGCTACGGCGAACGGCTGCGCGCGGAGGGCTCCGGCGCCGAGGGCTATCTGGTGACCGGCGCGGCCGCCAGCGTCGCCGCGGGCCGGATCTCCTACCTGTTCGGGCTGGAAGGCCCGGCCGTCACCGTCGACACGGCGTGCTCGTCCGCGCTCGTGGCCCTGCACCTGGCGACGAAGGCGCTGCGGGCCGGGGAATGCGACCTCGCCCTCGTCGGCGGCGTGATGGCGATGTCGGACCCGACCGCGTTCGTCGCGTTCAGCCGCCAGCACGCGCTCGCCGAAGACGGCCGGTGCAAGTCGTTCGCCGACGCCGCCGACGGGTTCGCCCTGGCCGAAGGCGTCGGCACGCTGGTGGCGGAACGGCTGTCCGACGCCCGCCGGAACGGCCACCCGGTGCTCGCGGTGGTGGCCGGCAGCGCGATCAACTCCGACGGCGCGTCCAACGGACTGACCGCGCCCAACGGCCCGTCGCAGCAACGCGTCATCCGCGCGGCGCTCGCCGACGCGGGCTTGGCCCCGTCCGATGTGGACGCCGTCGAGGCGCACGGCACCGGCACCACGCTCGGCGACCCGATCGAGGCCCAGGCGGTCCTGGCGACCTACGGCCAGGACCGCGCGACGCCGGTGCGGCTCGGCTCGGTGAAGTCCAACCTCGGCCACACCCAGGCGGCCGCCGGGCTGGCCGGGATCATCAAGATGACGCAGGCCATGCGCCACGGCGTCCTGCCGCGGACGCTGCACGTCGACCGCCCGAGCGAGCACGTCGACTGGACCGCGGGCGCGGTCCGGCTGCTCACCGAGGCCGAGCCGTGGCCGGCGATGGATCGTCCGCGCCGGGCCGGGGTGTCGGCGTTCGGCATCAGCGGCACCAACGCCCACGTCGTGCTGGAGGAGTTCCCGGCCGAGCCGGTGGCCGAGCTCGCGCCGCCGTCGATCCCGGCGGTGCTGCCGGTGTCGGCGCGCAGCCGCGAGGCCCTCGACGCCGCGCTCGGGCGGCTGCGCGAGCCGGCCGCCTCCCCGTGGGACCTCGGTTACTCGCTCGCGGTGACGCGGACGACGTTCGACCACCGGGCCGCGGTCGTCGGGGACGCGACCGTGCACGGGGTCGCGGCCCCGGGCGCCACGGCCGCGTTCCTGTTCACCGGCCAGGGCGCCCAGAGAGCGGGGATGGGCCGCGGCCTCTACGCGGCCTTCCCGGTCTTCGCCCGCGCCTTCGACGAAGTGTGCGCCGCGTTCGAGCCGCTCTCGCTCAAGGACGTCGTCTTCGCCGAGGACGCCACCCTGCTCGACCGGACCGAATACACCCAGCCCGCCCTCTTCGCGTTCGAAGTGGCGCTGGTCGAGCTGCTGGCGTCGTGGGGCGTCCGGCCCGGCGTGCTCGCCGGGCACTCCATCGGTGAGCTGGCCGCGGCCTACTGCGCGGGCTTGTGGACGCTGCCGGACGCCTGTGCCGTCGTCGCCGCGCGCGGCCGGCTGATGCAGGCTCTCGACGAGCCCGGCGCGATGGTCGCCGTCGAGGCCCCCGAGGCCGACGTCGTCGCGGCGCTGGCCGGGACCGTGAGCATCGCCGCGGTCAACGGGCCCGCCGCGGTCGTCGTCTCCGGAGCGGCCGCCGACGTCGAGCGGATCGCCGCGGGCTTCGAAAGCCGCGGCGTGCGGGTCAAGCGGCTCACGGTGTCCCACGCGTTCCACTCGCCGCTGATGGACCCGATGCTCGAGGAGTACGAGCGTGAACTCGGCAAGGTCACCTTCGCCGAACCCGCGCTGCCGCTGGTCTCCGGCGTCACCGGGCAAGCCCTCGGCGCTCAGGTGCGCACCCCGGAGTACTGGGTGCGGCAGGTCCGCGACGCCGTGCGGTTCGCCGACGTCCTCACCACCCTCGAAGCGTCCGATACGGACGCGTTCCTCGAAATCGGCCCGGACGGCGTGCTCACCGGCCTGGCCGCGCACCGGTCGCGGACCGCCGTCGCCACCCAGCGCCGCGACCGCGACGAGGCGACGACGCTCGCCCGCGCCCTCGGCACCTGGTGGGTGCACGGCGGCGAGGTCGACTGGGCGGCCTATTACGCCGGTAGCGGCGCCCGGACGACGGACCTGCCGACGTATGCGTTCCAGCGGCGGCGCTACTGGCTCGACCAGCCCGCCACGCCCGCCGCCGCGCTCGACGGCACCGGGCACCCGCTGTTCACCGGGGCGGCCGAGCTGCCCGGGGGAGCGGTGTACCTCGGCACCACCCGGGACCGTGCGCAGCGGCGGCCGGCCGCGTGGCTGGAATCGGTGTTGTGGGCGGCCGGGACCGGCCGCGCGGACGTCACCTTCGCCGCCCCGCCCGACCGCCCGGGGCACGCCCGGCTGACCGTCTCGGCGGCCGGCGACGAGCGGAAGATCGTCGTGCACACGCGGCCGGCCGCCGAGCCCGCCGCGGCGTGGACTTTGGCGGCCGAAGCCGTTGTGCACGCGGAGTCCGTCGCACCGCAACCGTTCTCCTGGCCTCCCGCCGGGATCGCGGTCGACCCGGCCGACATCGCCCTCGCTCTCGACCGGGCCGACGGGATCGACGTGCTGGCCGCGGCCTGGCGCGACGGCGACGACCTGTTCGCCGAGCTGGTGCTGCCCGAGGACGTCGAGCCGGACGCGTACCTCGTGCACCCGGACCTGCTCGCCGGGATCGAGCTGCTGGCCCGGTACGCGGGCGGGGGCGCCGTCACCGGCTGGTCCGGCGTCTCGGTGCACGCGGCCGGCGCGGCCGCGATCCGCGTGCGGCTGGCCGCCGGCGGCCGCGTCGAGGTCGTCGACCCCGCGGGGGCGCCGGTGCTGTCGGCCGAACGGATCGGGCTGGGGACACCTCGCCCCCGCACCACGACCGAAGGCGGCCTCCACCGGCTGGACTGGGTCCCGGTGCGCGACCAGGGCGAACGTCCACAGTGGAACTACCTGGACGAGGGCGACGCACCGCTCACGGTCGTCCGGCTGCCGGCGGGGGAGTCGGCACTGGAAGCGTCCACGGGCGCGCTGGCCCTGGTGCAG
This sequence comes from Amycolatopsis sp. PS_44_ISF1, assembly GCF_032335455.1. Classification (NCBI taxonomy): domain Bacteria; kingdom Bacillati; phylum Actinomycetota; class Actinomycetes; order Pseudonocardiales; family Pseudonocardiaceae; genus Amycolatopsis; species Amycolatopsis sp. PS_44_ISF1. The sequence goes on from NZ_JANUXO010000002.1 coordinate 133,242, forward strand.
TCGCTGCTCGCGCGGCCCCGGGGCACGTTCGCGGTCCTGACCCGCGACGCCGTCTCGGTGGCCGGCCGCCCGGCCGACCCGGTGCGGGCCGCCGCGCGCGGGATCGTGCTGGCCGCGCAGGCGGAGCACCCGGACCGGTTCGTGCTCGTCGACGGCGACAGCAACACCGATACCGACACCGAGCGCGGCCGGGACCTGCTCACGGCGGCGCTGGGCGCGGGCGAACGGCAGGTGGTGCTGCGGGACGGCGGGATCCTGGCGCCGAGGCTCGTCCTCGCCGCCACCGGCGAACGGGAGCCCGCGCGGCACGGCACCGTGCTGCTCACCGGCGCGACCGGCGCCCTCGGCGGCCTGGTCGCCCGGCACCTGGCCACCCACCACGGGGTCGGGCACCTCGCCCTGCTCAGCCGCCGCGGACACGACGCGCCGGAGGCGGCTGCGCTGCTCGCCGACCTGGCGGCGACCGGCACCGGGGGCACCCTCGTCGCCGGGGACGCCGCCGACCGGGACGCGGTCGCCGCGCTGCTGGCCGCCGTGCCCGCCGAGCACCCGCTGACCGCCGTCGTGCACGCGGCCGGGGTGCTCGACGACGCCGCGGTCGCCGAACTGACCCCCGAACGGCTCGGACCGGTCCTGCACGCCAAGGTCGACGGCGCCCGGGTGCTGCACGAGCTGACCGCGGCGCACCCGGTCGCGAAGTTCGTGCTGTTCTCCTCCGCGGTCGGCGTGCTCGGCGGCGCCGGGCAGGCGAACTACACCGCCGCCAACGCGTTCCTCGACGCGCTGGCCCATCAGCGCGCCGCCGCGGGCCTGCCCGCGACCGCGCTGGCCTGGGGTCTGTGGGGCGTCGGCGGCGGGATGTCCGGCGGCCTGCGCGAGGCCGACCTGCGCCGGATGGCCCGGGGCGGCGTGCTCCCGCTGTCGGCCGGAGACGGGCTGGCCCTGCTCGACCGGGCGCTCGCCGCCGACGACCCGGCGCTGGTGCCGATCCGGCTGGACCGCGGGGTGCTCACCGCGCACGCCGCGGCCGGGAAGCTCGACCCCGTCTACACCGGACTGGTCCGCGCCCGGCCCCGCCGGGCCGCCGCGGCGGCGGTCGCGCCGCAACGTCCACAGTGGAGCGAGATGCCGGCCGGGCAGCGGGAGCGCGAGCTGCTGGACCTCGTCCGGGCGCGGGTCGCCGCCGTCCTCGGGCACGACTCGCCGTCGTCGGTCGACGCCACGCTTTCCTTCCGCGACAGCGGGTTCGACTCGCTGACCGCGGTGGAGTTGCGCAACGCCCTCGCCGAGGCGGTCGGGACGCCGCTCTCGGCCGGGGCGGTGTTCGACCACCCGACGCCGGCCGCGCTGGCCGCGCACCTCGACGACGTCGTCCGGCGGGCCGCCGCGCCCGCCCGGCTGCCCGTGCTCGCCCAGCTCGACCTCCTCGAGGCCGCGCTGGCCGAGCTGCCCGCGGGCGACGCGGTGCGCACCCAGGCCGAAGCCCGCGTGCGGGACCTCGTCACGGCCTGGGACGGCCCCGGCTCGGCCGTGGTGCTCACCGCGGAGGCCGACGTCGGCACGAAGCTCGCCGATGCCTCCGAGGACGACGTCCTGGCCTTCATCCGCTCCGAGTTCGGCCGCCCGTGAGCGGCCGCCCGACAACCGGAAGAGACTCCGATGGCTACTGAACCGGACCTGCTCGACGCGCTGAAGTGGGTCACCGCCGACCTGCACAAGGCCCGCGCGCGCGTGACCGAGCTGGAGAGCGCCGGCAGCGAGCCGATCGCGATCGTCGGCACGGGCTGCCGGCTGCCCGGAGGCGTGCGCTCGCCGGAGCAGCTGTGGCGGCTGCTGGCCGACGGGACCGACGCCATCGGCGCGTTCCCCGGCGACCGGGGCTGGCCGCTGGACCGGCTCTTCCACCCCGACCCGGACCACCACGGCACCTGCTACCTCACCGAAGGCGGCTTCCTCGACGACGTCGCCGGCTTCGACGCGGAGTTCTTCGGGATCTCACCGCGCGAGGCGACCGCGATGGACCCGCAGCAGCGGCTGCTGCTGGAAACCTCGTGGGAGGCACTGGAACGGGCCGGCGTCGACACGGCGACCCTGCGCGGCAGCCGGACCGGCGTGTTCGCCGGGCTGTCCCAGCAGGACTACGGCACGCTGCTCGCCGCGTCGCCGGAGGGCATCGACGGGTACGCCGCCACCGGCAGCTCCAACAGCGTGCTGTCCGGCCGGGTGTCCTACGTGCTCGGCCTGGAAGGGCCGTCGCTGACCATCGACACGGCGTGCTCGTCTTCGCTGGTCGCGCTGCACATGGCCGTGCGCTCGCTGCGGGCGGGCGAGTGCGACCTCGCGCTGGCCGGCGGCGTGACCGTGATGGCCACCCCGGCGGTGCTGGTCGCGATGTCGCGGCAGCGCGCGCTCGCGATGGACGGCCGTTCCAAGGCGTTCGCGGCCGGCGCCGACGGCACCTCGTGGGCCGAAGGCGCCGCGGTCCTGGCCGTCGAACGGCTTTCCGACGCCCGCCGCAACGGCCACCGCGTGCTCGCCGTGGTGCGCGGCACCGCGGTCAACTCCGACGGCGCGTCCAACGGCCTGACCGCGCCCAACGGTCCTTCGCAGCAGCGCGTGATCCGCGCCGCGCTGGCCGACGCGCGCCTGTCGGCGGCCGACATCGACCTCGTCGAAGCGCACGGCACCGGCACGAAGCTCGGCGACCCGATCGAGGCCGACGCGCTGCTGGCGGTCTACGGCCGCACCCGGGTGGCGGACCGGCCGCTGTGGCTGGGGGCCCTGAAGTCGAACATCGGGCACACGCAGGCCGCGGCGGGCGCCGCGGGCGTGCTGAAGGTGGTGGCCGCGCTCGGGCACTCCACCATGCCGAAGACCCTGCACGCCGGCACGCCGTCGCCGCTGGTGGACTGGTCCTCCGGCGCGGTCCGGCTGCTGACCGAGCCGCGGGACTGGCCGGCCGGGGACGCGCCCCGCCGCGCGGCGGTCTCGGCGTTCGGCATCAGCGGGACCAACGCCCACGTCATCCTCGAAGAAGCCGCGGAGCAGCCGGAAGCACCGGCCACGCCCCCGTCCGGACCGTTGCCGTGGGTGCTGAGCGCGCGCTCGGACGACGCCCTGCGCGCGCAGGCCCGGCGCCTGCTCGACCACGTGCGCGGGCTCCCCGACCTCGACGTCGCCGCCGTCGGGCGGTCCTTGGCGACGACGCGCACCGCGCTGCCGCGGCGCGCGGTGGTGGTCGGTGCCGACCGCACCGAGCTGGAAACCGAGCTGGCCGGGTTCGCGGCGGGCGGCACGGCGAGCACCGCCACCCCCGGCAAGGTCGTGTTCGTCTTCCCGGGCCAGGGCGCGCAGTGGGCCGGCATGGGCGCCGAGCTGCTGGCCGCCGGGGGCGCGTTCGCCGGGAAGGCCGCGGAATGCGCCGAGGCGCTGCGCGAGTTCGTCGACTGGGACGTGCTCGCGGTGCTGCGCGGCGACCCGGACGCGGCGCCGGCCGAGCGCATCGACGTGCTGCAACCCGCTTTGTTCACCGTGATGGTCTCGCTCGCCGCGCAGTGGCGGAGCCTCGGTGTGGAGCCGGACGCCGTCGTCGGGCACTCGCAAGGTGAAGTGGCCGCCGCGTACGTGGCCGGTGCGCTGTCCCTGCGGGACGCGGCCGCCATCGTCGCGCACCGCAGCATCGCGCTGCTCTCCCTGGCGGGCGACGGCGGCATGGTGTCCGTGCTGGCTCCCGCCGACGAGGTGGAACGCCGCGTCGGGCCGTGGTCGGACCGGCTGTCGCTGGCCGCGGTCAACGGCCCCGGCGCCGCGACCGTCGCCGGGGACGCGGCCGCCTGCGACGAATTCGCCGCCGCCTGCGAGACCGACGGGATCCGCGCCCGGCGCGTGCGCGGGGTCGACGTCGCCGGGCATTCGCCGCAGCTCGAACCCCTGCGCGAAGAACTGCTCGCCGCGCTCGCCGGCGTCACCCCGCGCGGCGAGGCCCTGCCGATGCTGTCCACGGTCACCGGCTCGTGGGCCGAACCCGCCACGCTGGACGCCGAGTACTGGTTCCGCAACGTCCGCCGTCCGGTGCTGTTCGAACCCGCGGTGCGCGCACTGCTGGCCGACGAGCACCGGGTGTTCGTGGAGGTTTCGGCCCACCCGGTGCTGACCGTGCCGGTGCAGCAGATCATCGACCACGCCGAGGCGGCCGCGTCGGTGTCCGGCACGCTGGTGCGCGGCGACGGCGGCCCGCGGCGGATGAGCACCGCGCTCGGCCAGGCGCACGCCCACGGCGCGGCGGTCGGCTGGGACCGGGTGTTCCCCGGCGCGGCGGCCGTCGACCTGCCGACGTACGCCTTCCAGCACCGGACCTACTGGACCCGCGTGCGGGCCGGGGCCGGTGACCTCGCCGCCGTCGGCGTCGAACCGCTCGCGCACCCGCTGCTCGGCGCGCTGGTCGTGGACGCCGACGCCGACGCCGTCGTGCTGAGCGGGCGGCTCGGCCTGGACACCCACGGCTGGCTGGCCGACCACGCCGTCGGCGACCGGGTGATCGTGCCCGGCACGGCGCTGGTCGAGCTGGCCGTGCTCACCGGCGACCGGGCCGGCTGCCCGCGGGTCGCCGAGCTGACCTTCGAAACGCCGCTGGTGCTGCCGCGCGAAGGCGGCGTGCTCGTGCAGGCCCGCGCCGGAACCCCGGACGAGGACGGCGTCCGCGACTTCGGCGTCTACGCGCGCCCCGCGGCGGACCAGCCGTGGACCCGGCACGCGTCGGGGGCACTCACCCCCGCGGCCGGCCCCGAGCCCGAGCGCTTGGACGCGTGGCCGCCCACCGGCGCCGACGAGGTCGACGGCGCCGACATCTATCGCCGGATGGCCGAAACCGGCTACGGCTACGGCCCGGCCTTCCGTGGCCTGCGCCGCGCGTGGCGGCGCGACGACGAGGTCTTCGCCGAGGTCGCGCTGCCCGAGGGGCCGGTGCGCGACGCCCCGGACTTCGCCGTGCACCCCGCGCTGTTCGACGCGGCCCTGCACGCGATGTTCCTGCTCGGCGACGGGCAGGACGCGGTCCGGCTGCCGTTCTCCTGGCAGGACGTCGACGTGCACGCCGAAGGCGCGACCGCGCTGCGCGTCCGGCTCACCCGCACCGGCACCGACGCCGTGTCGGTGCTGGTCACCGACGTGGCCGGCGCGCCGGTCGCGACCGCGGGTTCGCTGGTGGTCCGTCCGATGACCACGGCGCCGGTCCGCCACGACTCGCTCTACGAGGTGCGCTGGCCCGCGTTCGAGCACCGGACCGGCCCCGACGGCCGCTGGGCGCGGTGTCCGGGTGCGCCGGTCCTGGCCGAAGCGCTCCCGGACGCCGGTGTCGTCGACAGCCCGTTCGTGAGCGCCGGGCGGCCGGACGCCGTCCTGTACCCGGTCCCGGCCGGCGAAGGCGCCGGTCCGGTGCGGGAAACCCTGGCCCTGTTGCAGGAGTGGCTCGCCGACCCCGCTCGCGAAGACACCCGGCTGGTGCTCGTCACGACCGGCGCGGTGGCCACCGACCCCGGCGCCGACGTGCCCGATGTGGCCGGGGCGGGGGTGTGGGGGCTCGTGCGGTCGGCGCAGTCCGAGCACCCCGGCCGGTTCACGCTGCTCGACCTCGACCCGGCCGGCTGCGCGCCCGACGCCGTCGCGCGGGCGCTGGGATCCGGCGAAGCGCAGGTCGCCGTCCGCGGGGACGGGCTGCGAGTGCCCCGGCTGTCCCCATGGGACTCGTCGGCGGTGATGCTGCCGCCGGACGGGGAACCGGCCTACCGCGTGGAGAACGCGCGGCCGGGCACCCTCGACGGGCTCGCCCTGGTGCCGTTCCCGGACGCGCTCGCCCCGCTCGCGCCGGGCCACGTCCGGCTCGGGATCCGGGCGGCCGGGCTGAACTTCAAGGACGTCGTCGTCGCCTTGGACCTGGTGCCGGGGCTGTCCGGGCTCGGCGGCGAGGTCGCCGGGGTGGTCCTGGAAACCGGGCCCGGCGTGCCCGGGCTCGCGGCCGGCGACCGCGTGTACGGGCTGTCCACCGAGACGCTCGGCCCGATCGGCGTCACCGACGAGCGGCTGCTGGCGAAGATCCCGGCCGGGATGTCGTTCGCCGAAGCCGCCGCCGTGCCGATCACGTTCCTCACCGCCTACTACGGGCTCTTGGACCTCGCCGGCGTGCGCGCGGGGGAGAAGCTGCTGCTGCACGCGGCCGCCGGCGGCGTCGGCAACGCCGCCCTGCAGCTCGCCCGCCACCTCGGGCTCGAGGTCTACGCGACCGCCAGCCCGGCCAAGCACGGCTTCCTGCGGTCCCAGGGGATCCCCGACGACCACCTGGCGAACTCGCGCACCCTCGAGTTCGAACCCCGTTTCCGCACCGCGACCGGCGGCGCGGGCGTCGACGTCGTGCTCGACTGCCTCAACGGCGAGTTCGTCGACGCCGGCCTGCGGCTGCTCCCGCGCGGCGGCCGGTTCCTGGAGATGGGCAAGACCGACAAGCGCGACCCGGCCCGGGTCGCGGCCGCCCACCCCGGTGTCGAGTACCGCGTCTACGACCTGCTGGAAGCGGGCACGGACCGGATCGGCGAGATGCTCGCCGAGATCACCCGGCTCATCGACGGCGGCGTGCTGCACCCGCCGCGGCTGACCACGTGGGACCTGCGCCGCGGCCGGGACGCGTTCCGGGCGCTGAGCCAGGCCGCGATCGTCGGCAAGGCCGTGCTGACCGTGCCGCGCGCGGTCGACGCGGACGGCACCGCACTCGTCACCGGCGGGCTCGGCACCCTCGGCGCGCTGACCGCCCGCCACCTGGTCGAGCGGCACGGCGTCCGGCACCTGCTGCTCACCGGCCGCCGCGGCGCTCAGACGCCGGGCGCGGCCGAAGTCGTCGAGGGGCTGACCGCGCTGGGCGCCCGGGTCACCGTGGCCGCGTGCGACGTCGGCGAGCGCGCCGAGGTGGCGCGGCTGCTGGCCGGGGTCCCGGCCGAGCACCCGCTGACCCTCGTCGTGCACGCCGCCGGTGTCCTCGACGACGGCCTGCTGGAAACGCTGACGCCCGAGCAGGCGGACCGCGTGCTGCGGCCGAAGTTCGAGGCCGCGCTGCACCTGCACGAGCTGACCCAGGACGCCGACCTGGCCGGGTTCGTCCTGTTCTCGTCCCTGGCGGGCGTGCTCGGCGGGCCCGGCCAGAGCAGCTACGCGGCGGCGAACGCGGGCCTCGACGGGCTGGCCCGCCACCGCGTCGCCCGCGGACTGCCCGCGCTGTCGCTGGCGTGGGGGTTCTGGGAGGAGCGCAGCGGCATGTCCGGGCACCTCGGCGACGTCGACGTGCGCCGGATGAGCCGGGGCGGCGTGCTCGCGCTGTCCACCGAGGAGGCGTTCGGACTGCTCGACACCGCGTTGCGCGCCGGTCTGCCCACCGCGGTCCCGGCCCGGCTCGACCCGGCGTCGCTGACGGAGCAGGGCGCCCGCGTCCTGCCGATCCTGCGCGACCTGGTCCGCCCGGCCGCCCGGCGTCGCGGCCGGGCCGGGCAGGCCGCCGACGACGGCTCGCTGCGCGACCGGCTCACCGCGCTCACCGGCACCGAGCGCACGACGATCGTGCTGCGCCTGGTGCGCGAGCACGCGGCCGCCGTGCTCGGGCACGCCGACCCGGAAACCGTGCCGCCGGCCGGCACCTTCAAGGACCACGGCTTCGACTCGCTGACCGGGGTGGAGTTCCGCAACCGGCTCGCGGCCGCGACCGGGCTGCGGCTGCCGGTGACCCTGGTGTTCGACCACCCGACCCCGCGCGAGCTGACCGCCCTCCTGCTGGGCGAGCTGGTCGGTGAGCTCGCCGAACCGGCGCCCGTGGTCCCGGCCGCGCGTCCGGTCCCCGGCGACGACCCCCTGGTCATCATCGGCATGGCCTGCCGCTACCCGGGCGGCGTCGCCTCGCCGGAGGACCTGTGGGACCTCGTCCTGGGCGAACGCGACGTCATCTCCGGCCTGCCCGCCGACCGCGGCTGGGCGCCGGAGACCCCGGTGCGCGGCGGGTTCGTCGAGGACGCGACCTGGTTCGACGCCGAGTTCTTCGGCATCACGCCCCGCGAGGCGCTGACCATGGACCCGCAGCAGCGGATCCTGCTGGAGACCTCGTGGGAGGCGGTGGAACGGGCCGGGCTCGACGCGAACGCGTTGCGCGGCAGCCGGACCGGTGTCTTCGTCGGCGCCGCGTCGCAGGGGTACGCGAGCCTGTTCGCCGCGGGCTCGGACAGCATGGCCGGCTACGGCGTGACCGGGACGTCGGCGAGTGTCGTGTCCGGCCGCATCGCGTACGCGCTGGGCTTGGAAGGACCGGCGGTCACCGTGGACACCGCGTGCTCGTCTTCGCTGGTGGCGCTGCACAACGCCGCCGCGGCCCTGCGCGACGGGGAGTGCGACCTCGCGCTGGCCGGCGGCGTGTCGATCATGGCGAGCCCGTTCCTGTTCGACGACTTCGCCCGCCAGGGCGGCCTGGCCCCGGACGGGCGGTGCAAGCCCTTCTCCGCGGCCGCCGACGGGACGTCGTGGGCCGAAGGCGCGGGCGTGCTCGTCCTCGAACGGCTGTCGGACGCCCGGCGGCACGGGCACCCGGTGCTGGCCGTCCTGCGCGGCAGCGCGATCAACGCCGACGGCGCCTCGAACGGCCTGACCGCGCCGAGTGGCCCGGCCCAGCAGCGGGTGCTGCGGGCCGCCCTCGACCGGGCCGGACTGGCCCCGTCCGAAGTGGACGCCGTCGAGGCGCACGGTACCGGCACCACGCTCGGCGACCCGATCGAGGCGCGCGCGGTGCTCGCGGTCTACGGCGGTGAGCGCCCCGAGCCGCTGCGGCTCGGCTCGCTGAAGTCGAACATCGGCCACGCGCAGGCGGCGGCCGGCGTCGGCGGCGTGATCAAGATGGTGCAGGCCCTGCGGCACGGCGTGCTGCCGCGCTCGCTGCACCTGGCCGAGCCGACCCCGCACGTGGACTGGGCGGCCGGCGCGGTGCGGCTGCTGAGGGAAACCACGCCGTGGCCGGAGCTGGACCGGCCGCGGCGCGCGGCCGTGTCGTCCTTCGGCATCAGCGGCACGAACGCCCACGTGATCCTCGAACAGGCGCCCGCGCCGGAGCCGGAAGCGCCGCGCGGCACCGCGTTGCCGGTCCCGCTGGTGCTCTCGGCGGCGAACGAACCGGCCCTGCGCGCGCAGGCCGCCGCGGTGTCCGCGCAGCTGGACAGCGGGGCGGACCTCGCCGACGTCGCGTTCTCCCTGGCCACCGGCCGCGCCGCGCTGGAGCACCGGGTCGCGATCCCGGCGGAGTCGGCCCTCACCGGGCTCGCCGCCCTGCGCGACGGCACGCCGGAACCGGGGCTGCGGCACGGAACCGCGGCCGGCGGCGGCCTGGCCGTGCTGTTCTCCGGGCAGGGCAGCCAGCGCGCCGGCATGGGCCGCGAGCTCTACGCCGCCTTCCCGGCCTACGCGGCGGCGTTCGACGCCGTGTGCGCGGCCTGCGACCCGCACCTGCCGGTTCCGTTGCGGGACGTGGTGTTCGGCGGCGAGGGCCTCGACGACACCCGGTTCACCCAGCCCGCGCTGTTCGCCGTCGAAGTCGCGCTCCACCGGCTGGTGGAGAGCTGGGGCGTGCGGCCGGACTACCTGATCGGACACTCCGTCGGCGAGATCAGCGCGGCGCACGTCGCCGGGGTGCTGTCGCTGCCGGACGCGAGCCGGCTGGTGACGGCCCGGGCCGCGCTGATGGGCGACCTGCCGCCGGGTGGCGGGATGCTGGCCGTCGGGCTGCCGGAGACGTCGATCGGCGCCGAACTCGAAGCGGCGCTGGGAGAAGCCGCCGGGACGGTCGGGATCGCCGCGGTCAACGCGCCCGCCTCGATCGTGCTGTCCGGCCCGGTCGAGGCGCTCGAGCGAGTCGCCGAGCACGGGTCGGCGGGTGGGGTGCGCACCCGGCGCCTGCCGGTCAGCCACGCCTTCCACTCGCCGCTGGTGGAACCGGCGCTCGACGGGTTCGCCGCCGTCCTCGCCGAACTGAGCTTCGCGCCGCCGACCGTGCCGATCGTCTCCAACCTGAGCGGCAAGCCGGTGGCCGCGCACGAAGTCACGACGCCGGAGTACTGGCTGCGCCACGCCCGCGAAGCCGTCCGGTTCGCCGACGGGATCGCGTTCCTCGCCGGGGAAGGCGTCCGCACGTTCCTGGAACTGGGCCCGGACCGCGCGCTGACCGTGATGGCGGCGCAGTGCCTCGACGCCGAAACGGACGTCGACTGCGTTGCCGCGCTTCGCCGTGACCACCGCGAAACCGGATCCCTGCTCGCCGCGGTGGCGGCCGCGCACGTCCGCGGCGCCGGTCCGGACTGGTCCGCGGTGTTCGCCGGCACCGGCGCCCGGCGCGTCGACCTGCCGACCTACCCGTTCCAGCGCCGCCGGTACTGGCCGGACGCCGTCCCGGCCGGGGTGACCGCGTCCGGGCACCCGTTGCTGGGGGTCGAAGAGACGTCGGCGGCCACCGGGGACGTGCTGTTCACCGGGAGGCTGTCGCCGGTGCGGCAGCCGTGGCTGAACGACCACGCGGTGCTCGGCACGGTCCTGTTCCCCGGCGCCGGGTTCGTCGAACTCGCCCTGTGGGCCGGTGCCCGCGTCGGCACGCCCGTGCTGGAGGACCTGACCCTGAGCGAGCCGCTGCCGCTGACGGCCGAGGGCGTGCGCATCCAGGTGGTCGTCGGTGCCGGGCCGGACGGCCGCCGGCCGGTCGCCGTGTACTCGGCCGCGCCGGGGCAGGACTGGACCCGGCACGCCGAAGGCCGGCTCGTTCCCGGGGAACCCGTGGCACCGGCGGACTTCGCCGAGTGGCCGCCCGCGCACGCCCGCGCGGTCGACGTCGGCTCGCTCTACGCCGACCTCGTGGCCGCCGGGTTCGAGTACGGGCCCGCCTTCCAGGGCCTGACCGCGGCTTGGCAAGGCGAGGACGAGGTCTTCGCGGAAGTGGCGCTGCCCGACTCCATCGCCGCCTCGGCCGGGTCCTTCACCGTCCACCCGGCGTTGCTCGACGCCGCGTTGCACGCCCTCGCGTTCCGCCCGGGTGCGCGGGCGAGCGCGCGGCCGAAGCTGCCGTTCAGCTGGAGCGGCATCGGCGTGACCCGGCCGGGGTGCGCGACGGCCCGCGTGCACCTGCGCGAGACCGGGCCCGACTCGGTGACGGTTTCCCTGCTGGACGAAGACAACCGGCCGGTCGCCCGGATCGGGGCCCTGGCGTTGCGGGAGACCGGCCGACCCCGCGCCGACGACCTCCTGCACGTCGAGTGGGTGCCCGCGCCGGAGACCGGGCCGCTGCCCGACGCGGTCACGCTCGCGCTCGACCCGGTCGGCGACGGGCCGGCGGCGACCCACGCCCTCGTGCTGCGGGTGCTGGCCGAGGTCCGCGCCTTCCTCGACGGCCCGGACACCGGGGTGCCGCTGGTCGTGCGGACCGTCGCCGCGACCGGCGACGAACCGGACCCGGCGCACGCCGCCGTCTGGGGCCTGGTGCGGTCGGCCCAGCTCGAAGCCCCGGACCGGATCATGCTGGTGGACACCGAGTCCACTGAGTCCATTAAGGACGCAACGCGGCTCACCGGCGAACCGCAGACGCGGGTGCGCGGCGGGCAGACCTTCGTGCCACGCCTGACGCGGGTGCCCGCCGCCGAGCCGGTCGACGCGCCCTGGCCGACGTCGGGCACCGTGCTGGTCACCGGGGCCACCGGCATGCTCGGCGGGCTCGTCGCCCGGCACCTGGTCGCCGAGCACGGCGTCCGCGACCTGCTGCTGCTCAGCCGCGGCGGCGCGGACGCGGCCCTCGCCGAAGACCTCACCGCGCTCGGCGCCCGATTCCGGTTCGCCGCGTGCGACGTCACCGACCGGGCCGCCCTGGAAAGCGTGCTCGACGGCGTCCCGGTGTCCGCCGTGGTGCACACCGCCGGGGTCGTCGACGACGGCGTGCTCGCCACCCTGACCGCCGAGCAGGTCGAGCGCGTGCTGCGGGTCAAGGTCGACGCCGTCCACCACCTGCACGAGCTGACCGCCGGCCGCGAACTGAGCGCGTTCGTGGTGTTCTCCTCGCTGGCCGGGACGCTCGGCGGCGCCGGGCAGGCGAACTACGCCGCGGCCAACGCCTACGCCGACGCGCTGTGCCGGCGGCGGCGGGCGGCCGGGCGGCCCGCGCAGGCGCTGGCGTGGGGACCGTGGGCGGACGGCGCGGGCATGACCGCGGCGCTGTCGGACACCGACCGCAGCCGCCTCGCCCGGTCCGGTCTGCTGGCCTACACCCTCGACGAAGGCGGCGCGGCGTTCGACCGGGCGGTCGGGACCGGGCTGCCGGTGGTCGTGCCCGTGCGGGTCGACGTGCGCGCGCTCGGTGAGCCGGTGCCCCCGCTGCTGCGGGCCCTGGCCGCCCGGCCGCGTCCGGTCACCACGCCCGTGACGTCGGTGCGGGACCGGCTGGCCGCGACGCCGCCGGAGGAGCGGCTCACGCTGCTGGCCGAGCTGGTCCGCAGCGAGGCCGCCACGGTCGCGGCGCTGCCCTCGGCCGGGTCCTTCCCGCGCACCAGGACGTTCAGCGCGGTCGGCTTCGACTCGCTGATGGCCGTCGACCTGCGCAACCGGCTCGGCGCGGTCACCGGGGTTCGGCTGCCCGCGACGCTGGTGTTCGACTACCCGACCCCGGACGCGCTGGCCGCGCACCTGCTGAGCGAGCTGGCGCCCCCGGAGGCCACGGCCGCCGACCCGGCGCTCACCGCGCTCGACGTCCTCGAAACCGCCGTGCGGGACCACCCGGGCGACCGCGGCGCCCTGGCGTCGCGGCTGCGCGTCCTGCTCACCCGGATCGACCAGCCGGAGGCCCCGGAAGACGGCGACCTCGACCTGGGCACCGCCGAGCTGCTCACCCTGATCGACGACGAGTTCGGCATCCGCTGAACCCCACCACCGAAAGGCGAAGAAATCCGATGACCACTGGTGAAGCCGCCCTCGCACCGACCTGGCCCGAGCCGATCAGCGGCCTCTACGACTGGTTCGAGGCCCACCGCTCGACCGACCGGATCATCCCGGGCGAGCTGCCGGGGCTGTGGCACGTGTTCGGCTACGACGACATCGCGAAGATCTTCGGCGACCACTCGAAGTTCTCCAGCGACTTCAGCGCCCTGCTGCCGCCGAACCCGGACATGGACTGGTTCGCCACCGGCAACTTCCTGATGATGGACCCGCCGGTGCACCGACGGCTGCGGTCGCTGGTGTCGAAGGCGTTCACCCCGAAGTACGTGGCCTCGCTGGAGCCGCGGGTCCGCGAGATCGCCGCCGGACTGCTCGAGAAGGTCGCCGGGCAGTCCCGCATCGACGTCGTCGCCGACCTGGCCTATCCGCTGCCCGTGGTGATCATCGCCGAGCTGATCGGCGTGCCGAGCGACGACCTGGACCTGTTCCGCGGCTGGGCCGAGGCGTTCGTCAAGAACAACGGCGAAGAGGGCGCGATGCCGACGCCCGAGCAGATCGAGGCGTTCCGGCCGACCGGCCGGGCGATGAACGCCTACCTGCTGGAGCACGTGGCCAAGTGCCGCGCGAACCCCGGTGACGACCTGATCAGCGGGCTGGTGGTGACCGAGGACGACGGCCGGCGGCTGTCGGACGAGGAGATCGTCTCGTTCGTCGCGTTGCTGCTGATGGCCGGGCACGTGACGACCACCGCGCTGCTGGGCAACACGATCATGTGCCTGGAGGAGAACCCCGGCGTCGCCGAGCGCCTGCGCGCCGACCCCAGCCTGATCCCGGCCGCGATCGAAGAGGTGCTGCGGCTGCGCCCCACCCTGGTCCGCCAGATGCGGCTGACCAAGGAGGAGGTCGAGGTCGGCGGCCGGACGGTGCCCGCCGGGCAGATGCTGTGCGTCTGGGCCGCCTCGGCCAACCGCGACGAGCAGCACTTCGCCGAGCCCGACCGGTTCGACCTCGACCGCAAGCCCAACCGCCACCTCGCCTTCGGCAGCGGCATCCACTTCTGCCTCGGCGCGCCCCTGGCCCGGCTGGAAGGCCGCGTGGCGCTCGAGCTGATGCTGCAGCGCTACGCCCGGATGTCGGTCCCGGCCGGCGAGCCGATCGAGTTCCACAACCCCCAGGTCGTGCTGGGCGCCAAGAAGCTGCCCTTGGACGTCGAGCCCGCCTGAGGCGGGGGCGAGCCCGCGAAGAGTAGGGGCCCGGCCGGGCCGAGCCGGGGTACCGGCCTGGCCCGGCCGACCTAGCGTGACCGCTGCCCGGCGTGACCGAACTTCAGGAGCTGGTGATGGATTCCGCGGCAAACCAGGACGTCTCCGTCGCCGACGTGGTCGACGCGCTTCGGTCGTCGCTGCTGGAGAACGAGCGGCTGCGCAAGCAGAACAGCACGCTGCTGGCCGCGGCCGGCGAACCGGTCGCGATCGTCGGCATGGCGTGCCGCCTGCCCGGCGGGGCGGACACGCCGGAACAGCTGTGGGACCTCCTGGTCGACGAGCGCGACCCGATGTCCGCGCTGCCGGCCGACCGCGGCTGGGACACCACTCGGGTGCCGGCGGGCAGCGTCGGGGCGTTCCGCGACGACGCCGCGTTGTTCGACGCGGGGCTCTTCGGGGTGTCGCCGCGTGAGGCGGTGTCGATGGACCCGCAGCAGCGGGTGCTGCTGGAGTCGTCGTGGGAGGCCCTGGAACGGGCCGGGATCGCTCCGACGTCGCTGCGGGGCAGCCGCACCGGCGTCTTCGTCGGCGGGGCGCCGCAGGAGTACGGCGCGCTGCTGATGAACTCCGCGGAAGCCGACGACGGCTACGCCCTCACCGGCCTGCCGGGCAGCGTGCTGTCCGGACGGGTCGCCTACGTCCTCGGCCTGGAAGGCCCGGCGGTCACGGTCGACACGGCCTGCTCGTCGTCCCTGGTCTCCCTGCACCTGGCGGTGCAGTCGCTGCGCAACGACGAATGCGACCTGGCCCTCGCCGGCGGCGTGCTCGTCATGACCTCACCGGCGATCTTCACCGAGTTCTCCCGCCAGGGCGGACTGGCCGGGGACGGCCGGTGCAAGTCCTACGCCGACGGCGCCGACGGCACCGGCTGGGGCGAAGGCGTCGGCGTCCTGGTGCTGGAACGGCTCTCGGACGCGCGCCGCAACGGTCACGACGTCCTCGCCGTGGTCCGGGGTTCCGCGGTCAACTCAGACGGCGCGTCGAACGGCCTGACCGCGCCCAACGGGCCGTCGCAGCAGCGGGTGATCCGGGCCGCGCTGGCCGACGCGGGACTGGAACCGTCCGATGTGGACCTCATCGAGGGGCACGGCACGGGCACCGCGCTGGGCGACCCGATCGAAGCGCAGGCGCTGCTCGCGACCTACGGCCAGGACCGGGAGGTCCCGGCGTACCTGGGTTCGGTCAAGTCCAACATCGGGCACACGCAGTTCGCCGCGGGGGTGGCCGGGGTGATCAAGGCCGTGCTCGCCCTGCGCGCCGGTGTGATCCCGGCGTCCCTGCACGTCGGACGGCCGAGTTCGCAGGTCGAGTGGTCGGCCGGCGCCGTCGAGGTGGTGACCGAACGGCGGGCGTGGCCGGAAACTGGGCGGGTGCGCCGGGCGGGCGTGTCGTCGTTCGGGATCAGCGGGACGAACGCCCACGTGATCCTCGAAGGCGTCGAGGAGACCGTGGTCCCCGCCGCCGCCGACCCGGCGTGGCCGGTGCCGCTGGTGGTGTCCGGACGCGCCGCCGACGCGACGCGTGCCCAGCTGGGGCGGCTCGAAGACTTCCTCGACGCGCACCCGGACGTGCCGCGCGGCGACGTCGCGTGGACGCTGGTTTCGGCGCGGGCGCGCCTCGCACACGGTGCCGTGCTCGGCGCCGACCGGTCCACCACGGCCGAGAGCGCGGCCGGCGGCGGTCTGAAGTGGATGTTCACCGGCCAGGGCGCGCAGCGGCCCGGCATGGGAGCGCGGCTGTACGAGAGCTTTCCGGCGTTCGCCGCGGCGTGGGACGAGATCGTGGCCCACTGGCCGGAGGCCGTCCTGGCCGAATGGCGGCTGGCCGGGCTCGCTCGCGGGCTGGCGAAGCCGGGTTCGGTGACCGGTGATGTCGAGCAGACCGGGCTCGCGCAACTGCTGCTGTTCGCCTTCGAGGTGTCGCTGGCGCGGCTGCTGGAGTCGTGGGGTGTGCGGCCCGAGGCGGTGGTCGGGCATTCGATCGGGGAGCTGGCCGCGGCGTGCGTGGCCGGGCTGTGGTCGGTCGCCGACGCGTGCCGGGTGGTCGTCGCCCGGGCGGGCCTGATGCAGGCGCTGCCGCCCGGCGGTGTCATGTGGACGGTCGAGGCGGGCGAGGCCGAGGTCGCGGATCTGCTCGGCGACGGGGTGGCGGTCGCCGCGGTCAACTCGGCGACGTCCACCGTGCTCTCCGGTGCGGAAGAACCCGTCTCACGCGCGGTTGAAGCTCTGCGAGAGCGCGGGATCCGCGTGCGGCAGCTACGCGTGTCGCATGCGTTCCACTCGCCGTTGACGAACCCGATGCTGGACGCCTTCCGGTCGGTCGTGACGTCGGTGGAGTATCGCGAGCCCACCATCCCGCTGGTGGCCACCGGCGGGGGCCGGACGGACGTGACGAACCCGGACTACTGGGTGGCCCAGGTGGCCGGTACCGTCCGGTTCGCCGACGCCGCCGGTCCCGCCGGGACGTGGCTCGAGCTCGGCCCGGCCGGTGTCCTGACCACCCTGGTCGACGGCGGGCTCGCGGCCGTGCGGGGACCCGCGACCGAAGCCGCCGACGTGCCCGAGGCCGTCGGGCGCCTGTGGCTGCGCGGGCACGACGTCGACTGGCCGGCCGTGCTCCCCGGCCGCCGGCGGGTGGACCTGCCGACGTATGCGTTCCAGCGGGAGCGGTTCTGGCTGTCCGCCCCCGCCCCGGCCGGCGACGGGTTCTGGTCGCTGGTCGAGCGGTCCGATGTGGACGCAATCGCCCGGGAACTCGCCGTGGACGCGGCGGAACTCACCGGGGTCGTGCCCGCCCTGACCCGGTGGTGGCGCGGCCACGGCGGGCGGCGGCCGCACGAGGACTGGCGCTACCGGGTGACGTGGCAGCCGGTCGGCGTCGACCGCGAGACCGAGCCCGGATCGTGGCTGTGCCTGGTCCCGCCGGGCGGCTCCCCGGTGGCGCTGCCCGAGTCGTTCGAGGTGGTCGAGAGCCCGGCCGACCCCACCGGGCTGCTGGCCCGCCACCGCGACGCGACCGGGGTGCTGTCCCTGCTGGGCGGCGTCCCGGAAACCCTGGCGCTGATCCGAGCCGCGATGGCGGTGGACGGTCCGCCGTTGTGGATCGCGACGCCCGGCGACGGACCTTCGCCCGAGCTGGCCCAGCTCTGGGGACTCGGCCAGGTCGCCGGCCTGGAGTGGCCCGGCGGCTGGGGTGGCCTGATCGACCTCGGCGCGGACCTCGACCCGCGGACCCTCGTCGCGGCGCTGGCCTCGGGCGAGGATCAGCTCGCGCTGCGCGGGGACAGGGTGCTGGCCCGGCGCCTGGTGCGCGCGCCCGCGGAACCGACCGAGCCGTGGCAGCCGCGTGGCACGGTCCTGGTCACCGGCGGAACCGGGGGCATCGGCCGCCACCTTGCGCGGTGGCTGGTGGACAACGGCGCCGAGCGGCTGGTGCTGCTGAGCCGGAGCGGGACCGTCGACGGGCTGGCGGACCTGCCGGTCTCGGTGGTGGCGTGCGACGTCTCGGATCGGGACGCCCTGGCGGCGGTCATCGCCGAGGTGCGCGACGACCTGCGGGCCGTGGTGCACGCGGCCGGAGTCGCGGGCTACCGGCCGCTCGCCGAGCTGACGGCGGACGAGTTCGCCGAGGTCGTGCGCGGCAAGGTCCAAGGCGCCCGGTGGCTCGACGAGCTGACCGCGGATCTGGACCTCGACGCGTTCGTGCTGTTCTCCTCCGGCGCGGCCACCTGGGGCGGCGCGTCCCAAGGTGCCTACGCGGCGGGCAACGCGTTCCTCGACGCCCTCGCCGTAGACCGCCGGAAGCGAGGGCTGCCCGCGACGTCCGTCGCCTGGGGTGCCTGGCGGGACAGCGGGATGGCCGACGAGGAGTCCGCGAGCCTGATCACCCGCGTCGGACTGCGGCTGATGGACCCGGCCGCCGCGATCGACGCCCTCGCCGAGGCCGTCGGCAGCGCTGAACCCACCCTGACCGTCGCCGACCTCGACTGGCCGCGCTTCGCCGCGAACTACACGATCGCCCGGCGCCGTCCGCTGATCGAAAGCATCCCGGAAGCCGCGGTGCGCCCGGCGGGGGCCGGGGACGCGGCGCTGCGCGCCCGGCTGGCGTCGCTGCCCGAAGCCCGACGTCGCCCGCACCTCGTCCAGCTCGTCCGGGCCGAGGCGGCCGCGGTGCTGCGGCACGCCGATCCCGGCCAGGTCGCCGTCGGGAAACCGTTCCAGGAGCAGGGGTTCGACTCGCTGACCGCGGTCGAGCTGCGGGACCGGATCGCCGCGCACACCGGCCTCGCGCTGCCCGCGTCGCTGCTGTTCGACCACCCGACGGTCCGGGACCTGGCCGCCGAGCTGGACACCCGCCTCGGCGGTGAGCGGGCCCCCACCGGCCTCGCTCCGGTGGCCCGTACCGAGGACGACCCGATCGTGATCGTCGGCATGGCGTGCCGCCTGCCGGGCGGCATCGAGCAGCCGGCCGATCTGTGGCGGCTGCTCACCGAGCGCCGGGACGCGATCACGCCGATTCCGGCCGACCGCGGCTGGGCCCACACCGGCCACGGCGGTTTTCTCACCGGAGCCGGGCGGTTCGACGCGGGGTTCTTCGGGGTGTCGCCGCGCGAGGCCATCTCGATGGACCCGCAGCAGCGGGTGCTGCTGGAGTCGTCCTGGGAGGCCCTGGAACGCGCCGGGGTGGACCCGGCTTCCCTGCGCGGCAGCCGGACCGGGGTGTTCGTCGGGGGATCGGTGCAGGAGTTCGCGACCCTGCTGGTCAGCTCCGGGGAAAGCGACAGCGGCTACGGCCTGACCGGGGCGTCCGGGAGCGTGCTCTCGGGCCGGGTGTCCTATGTGCTCGGGCTGGAAGGTCCCGCGGTCACCGTGGACACGGCGTGTTCGTCGTCGCTGGTGTCGCTGCACCTGGCCGCGCAGTCCTTGCGGTCGGGCGAGTGCGATCTGGCCCTGGCCGGTGGCGTGACGGTGATGTCGACGCCGGGGGTGTTCGTCGAGATGTCCCGCCAGGGCGGTCTGGCCGGGGACGGCCGCTGCAAGTCCTACGGCGAGGGCGCGGACGGGACGGGCTGGGGTGAGGGTGTCGGTGTCCTGGTCGTGGAACGGTCGTCCGACGCGCGGCGGAACGGCCACGACGTCCTGGCGGTGGTGCGGGGATCGGCGGTCAACCAGGACGGCGCGTCCAACGGGCTGACCGCGCCGAACGGTCCGGCGCAGCAACGCGTCATCCGCGCCGCGCTGGCGGACGCGGGACTGAAGCCGTCCGATGTGGACGCCGTCGAAGGTCACGGCACCGGGACGTCGCTGGGTGATCCGATCGAGGCTCAGGCTTTGCTCGCCGCCTACGGCCAGGAGCGCGAGGTTCCGCTGCTGCTGGGGTCGGTGAAGTCGAACATCGGGCACACCCAGGCCGCGGCCGGCGTGGCCGGGGTGATCAAGACGGTGCTGGCGTTGCGGGCGGGCGTGGTGCCCGCTTCGCTGCACGCCGAGGTGCCGAGTACGCAGGTGGACTGGTCGGCCGGTGCCGTCGAAGTCGTGGCGGGAGAGCGGGAATGGCCGGTTTCGGGCCGGGCGCGGCGGGCGGGGGTGTCGTCGTTCGGGATCAGCGGCACCAACGCGCACGTGATCCTCGAAGCCCCCGAGGGGCCCGATGAGCCCGAGGTGCCCGCGGCCGCTTTCCCCGGGCCGGTGCCGCTGGTGGTCTCCGGTCGCAGCTCCGCCGCGGTCCGAGCCCAGGTGGAACGTCTCGCGGACTTCCTGACCGCGGAGCCGCCGCCGGCCGACGTGGCCTGGTCGCTGGTGTCCACCCGTGCGCGCCTGGAGCACGGTGCCGTGGTCGCCCCGGACGGATCCTTCGCGGTCGAAAGCCTGGTCGAGGGTGGCCTGGGCTGGATGTTCACCGGCCAAGGGGCCCAGCGTCCGGGGATGGGCGAGCAGCTTCGTGAGACCTACCCGGTTTTCGCGCGGGCGTGGGACGAGATCACCGCGCACTTCCCGGACACCGCCGGGGAGGTCGATCAGACCGGTGTCGCCCAGCTCCTGCTGTTCGCGTTCGAAGTCTCCCTGGCGCGGCTGCTGCAGTCGTGGGGCATCCGGCCCGAGGTGGTGATCGGGCACTCCATCGGTGAGCTGGCCGCCGCCTGCGTGGCCGGGGTCTGGTCGATTGCCGACGCCTGCCGGGTGGTGGCGGCCCGGGCGTCCTTGATGCAGGCGCTGCCGTCCGGCGGGGTCATGTGGACCGCCGGGACCGGTGAGGCCGGGGTGGCCGATCTGCTCGGTGACGGGGTGTCGCTGGCCGCGGTGAACGGGCCGGCCTCGGTGGTGCTGTCCGGCGGCGAGGAGCCGGTCGGTCGTGCGGTGGAAGTGCTGCGCGGGCGCGGGGTCTGGGTGCGGCGGCTGCGGGTCTCGCACGCCTTCCACTCGCCGTCGATGGCGCCGATGCTGGACGAGTTCCGGGCCGTGGTGGAGTCGGCCGAGTTCCACGAGCCGGCCATTCCGCTGGTGGCCACGGGCGGCGGGCGCAGCGACGTGACGAACCCGGACTACTGGGTGGCGCAGGTGACCGCGACCGTCCGGTTCACCGTGCCCGACCTCGGATCCTGGCTGGAGATCGGCCCGGCCCCCGTGCTGACCACGATGGCCGACGGCATCCCGGCGGCGAAGGGCCCGCAGACCGAGGCCGCCGACCTGATGGACGCCGTCGGACGGCTGTGGTTGCGCGGGCACGACGTCGACTGGGCCGCGGTGCTGCCCGGACGCCGCCGGGTCGCCTTGCCGACCTACGCCTTCCAGCACGACGACTACTGGCTCACCCCGGTCGAGCACGCCCCGGGTGGCGACGAGTTCTGGTCCCTGGTCGAGCAGTCCGATGTGGACGGTCTCGCCGGCGAACTGGCGCTCGACGCCGGGGATCTCACCGACGTGGTCCCGGCCCTGCACCGCTGGTGGCGCGGGCGCGGGGAACGCCGTCGCCTGGACTCCTGGCGCTACCGCGTGTCCTGGAAACCGCTCGGCACCGGCCGCGGCGCGGCCCTCGACGGCACCTGGCTGTGCCTCGTCCCGGCCGAGGGCGCGCCCTCGGTGCCCGGATTGGCCGACGCGCTGGCCGAGCACGGCTCGGTCGAGGTCGTCGAGTGGCCGGGGGATCCTGCGGTCCTGCGCGGCCGGCCGGACGTCACCGGTGTGCTGTCCCTGCTGACCGACGCGCCGGACACGCTCACCGCCCTGCAGGCGGCGATGGCGGCGGACGGGTCGCCGCTGTGGGTGGTCACCGCCGGAGCAGTGGCCGCCACCCCGGGTGAGGGCCTCTCGCTCGATCAGGCCCGGCTGTGGGGGCTCGGGCAGGTCGCGGGCCTGGAGTGGCCCGCGGGCTGGGGCGGGCTGATCGACGTCGGCCCCGGCTGGGACGTCGCGGCCTTCCTCGGCGCCTTGAACTCCGGGGACGACCAGCTGGCGCTGCGCGATGGCGCCGTCTTGACCCGGCGGCTGCTGCGCGCGTCCGCTCCTTCGGCCCGGACCTGGTCGCCGCGCGGCACGGTCCTGGTCACCGGCGGAACCGGCGGGATCGGCCGACACCTCGCGCGGTGGCTGGTGGAGAACGGCGCCGAGCGGCTGGTGCTGCTCAGCCGCAGCGGGACCGCCGACGGGCTGGCGGACCTGCCGGTGTCCGTGGTGGCGTGCGACGTCGCCGATCGGGCCGCCCTGGCGGAAGTCATCGCCGAGATCCGCGACGACCTGCGGGCCGTGGTGCACGCGGCCGGGGTCGCGAGCTACCGGCCCCTCGCCGAGCTGACCGCCGGCGAACTCGCCGATGTGGTCCGGGCCAAGGAACTGGGCGCCCGCTGGCTCGACGAGCTGACCGCCGGCCTGGACCTCGACGCGTTCGTGCTGTTCTCCTCCGGCGCGGCCACCTGGGGCGGGGCGTCCCAGGGCGCGTACGCGGTCGGCAACACCTTCCTCGACGCCCTCGCGGTGGACCGCCGGACGCGCGGCCTGCCCGCCACCTCCCTCGCGTGGGGCGGCTGGGACGCGGGCATGAGCGCCGACGTCGACGTCGATGCGCTCGGCCGTCGCGGACTGCGCCTGATGGACCCCGCGCTCGCGCTTTCGGCGATGCGCCAGGCGATCGCGGACGACGAGACCAACCTGACCGTCGCCGACCTGGACTGGGCGAAGTTCGCCGTCAACTACGCGGTCGCGCGGCGGCGGCCGCTGATCGAGGACATCCCCGAAGCCGCGCTCGAAGCCCCGGCGGAGGCCGGTGCCGCGGACGGGCTGCGCCGCGAACTGGCCCCGCTGACCCCGGCCCGGCGCCGGGACCGGCTGACCGACCTGGTGCTCGATGCCGTCGCCGGGGTGCTGCGGCTCGGCTCGGCGCGGGAGGTCCCGCTGGACAAGCCGTTCCAGTCCATCGGGTTCGACTCGCTCACCGCCGTCGAGCTGCGCGGCGTGCTCGCCGGTGGGACCGGGCTCGCGCTGCCCGCCACGCTCGTCTTCGACCACCCGACCCCGGTGGCGCTCGCGGACCATCTGGCCGCGGAGCTCTTCGGCCGCGCCGAGTCGGTCGCCGAGCCGGCGGTGGCGTCGGCGGCCGACCCGATCGCGATCGTCGGCATGGCCTGCCGCTACCCCGGCGGGGTCGCCTCGCCGGGCGACCTGTGGGACCTCGTGCGCGAAGGCCGCGACGCGGTCGGCCCGGTGCCGGCCGACCGCGGCTGGCACGAATGGCCGGGCGCCGACGTCGCGGTGGGCGGGTTCCTCGCCGACGCGGCCGGGTTCGACGCGGAGTTCTTCGGCATCTCCCCGCGCGAGGCCCTGGCGATGGACCCGCAGCAGCGGCTGCTGCTGGAGTCGGCGTGGGAGGCGTTCGAGTCCGCCGGCGTCGACCCGGCGTCGTTGCGGGGCAGCCGCACCGGCGTGTTCGTCGGCGGCTCGGTGCAGGAGTACGCGACGCTGCTGGTGAACTCGCCGGAGGCCGCGAGCGGGTACACCGCGACGGGCGCGTCGTCGAGCGTGATGTCCGGGCGCATCTCGTACGTGCTGGGCGTCGAGGGTCCGACGGTCACCGTGGACACGGCCTGTTCGTCGTCGCTGGTGGCGTTGCACCTGGCGGCGAAGGCCCTGCGCGGCGGCGAGTGCGATCTGGCGGTGGCCGGCGGCGTGACGGTGATGGTCACCCCGGGCACGTTCGCCGAGTTCGGCCGCCAGGGCGCGGTCGCGGCGGACGGGCGCTGCAAGGCGTTCGGGGCCGGCGCGGACGGCACCGGCTGGGCCGAGGGCGTCGGCATGCTGGTCGTCGAACGGCTGTCCGACGCGCGGCGCCACGGCCACGAGGTGCTGGCGGTGCTGACCGGCTCGGCGATCAACTCCGACGGCGCGTCCAACGGCCTCACCGCCCCCAGCGGCCCGGCCCAGCAGCGGGTCATCGGCGCGGCCCTGGCCGACGCGGGCCTGCGGCCGTCCGAAGTGGACGTGGTGGAGGCGCACGGCACCGGCACGGCCCTGGGCGACCCGATCGAGGCGCAGGCGGTGCTGGCGACCTACGGCCAGGACCGCGCGGAGCCGGTGTACCTGGGCTCGGTCAAGTCCAACATCGGCCACTCCCAGCACGCGGCGGGCGTGGCATCGGTGATCAAGATGGTCCAGGCCCTGCGCCACGGCGAGCTCCCGGCGACCCTGCACGCGCAGGAGCCGACCGCGGAAGTGGACTGGTCGGCGGGCGCGGCGGAACTGCTCACCGCGACCCGGCGCTGGCCGGAGACCGGGCGTCCGCGCCGGGCCGGGGTCTCGGGGTTCGGGATGAGCGGGACCAATGCGCACGTGATCCTGGAGCAGGCGCCGGAGGCCGGCGCAGTCACTGCGACGGACGGCGAAACGGTCCTCGGACCCTTGGCGTTCACCCTCTCCGGCCACACCCCGGCCGCATTGGCCGGGCAGGCCGCCGCGCTCGCCGAGCACCTCGGCTCCGCCCCGGACCTGGCCGGCCTCGCGCACTCCCTCGTCACCACCCGCGCCGCTCTCGCGCACCGGGCCGTCGTCGTCGCGCACGATCGGCACGCCCTGGAGACCGGCCTGCGCGCGCTCGCCGGCGGGCAGCCGCGAACCGGCGTGGTGCGCGGCGCAAAGGCCGGCCGGAGCCGGGTGGCGTTCGTCTTCCCCGGCCAGGGCGCGCAGTGGGCCGGCATGGGCCGCGAACTCTGGGCCGGCTCGCCGGTCTTCGCCGAGTCGATGGACCGCTGCGAAACCGCCCTCGCTCCCCACGTGGACTGGTCGCTCAGAGAGGTCGTCGACCGGGGCGACTGGACCGAGGTCGACGTCGTGCAGCCCGTTTCGTGGGCCGTCATGGTGTCGCTCGCGGCGCTCTGGCGGGCCGCCGGGGTCGAACCCGATGCCGTCGTCGGGCACTCGCAAGGTGAGATCGCCGCCGCCGTCGTGGCCGGGGCCCTTTCGCTCGACGAAGGTGCTCGCGTCGTGAGCTTGCGCAGCCGGCTGATCGGCTCGCACCTCTCCGGACGCGGCGGTCTCGCCTCGGTCTCCCTCGGCGAAGCGGACCTCGGACCACGCCTGAACGCGAACCTCTCGATCGCCGCGGTGAACAGCCCCGAGCTGTGCGTCGTCGCCGGGCCGCCCGACGAGCTCGACCAGCTCCTGCGCGCCTGTGAAGCCGACGGAGTCCGGGCGCGCCGCATCCCCGTCGACTACGCCTCGCACTCCGCCCACGTCGAAGTGCTCGCCGAGCCCCTGGCCGAACAGCTCGCCGGGCTCAGGCCCGCCGCCGCGACCGTGCCGTTCCACTCGACCCTCACCGGGGAACCACTCGACACCACGGAACTCGACGCCGCCTACTGGTATCGCAACCTCCGCTCGCCGGTGCGTTTCGCCGCCGTGACCGAGCGGCTGCTCGCCGACGGCTTCACCGTGTTCGCCGAGATGAGCAGCCACCCCGTGCTGGCGATGGCGGTGCGGGAATCCGCCGACGCGGCCGGTGCGGACGTCGCCACCATCGGCACCCTGCGCCGCGACGACGGCGGCCTCGACCGGCTCCTCACGTCCTTCGCTGAAGCCTACGTCCACGGCGTCCCGGTCGACTGGGCCGAAGTCCTCCCTCCCGGCCGCCGCACGCCGTTGCCCACCTACGCCTTCCAGCACACGCGTTACTGGCTGCCGGCTCGCCCGCCCGGCACCGGCGGCGACCCTCGCGACGACGCCTTCTGGTCGGCCGTCGAGGACGCCGGCTTGGCCGCCCTGCTGGACATCGACGCCGACGCCCGGCTCACCGACGTGGTGCCCGCGCTCGCCCGCTGGCGCCAGGAGTCCCGGCTCGGGTCGTGGCGCTACCGGCTGGCGTGGAAACCGCTCGACGCCGAACCCGGCGCACTCACCGGCCGCTGGCTGAGCGTCGAACCGGCGAGCGGCGCCGATGACATCCGTGCCGCGCTCACCGGAGCCGGGGCCGAGGTGGTGCCGTTCACCGTGCCCGCCGACGCCGATCCCGCGTGGCTGCGCGACGAACTCGCCGCCGTCGGCGACCTCGACGGCATCGTCTCCTCGCTCGCCCTCGACGGTTCACCGCACCCGCACCACCCCGAGCTGACCACCGGACTCGCCGGTACCGCGCGGCTGCTGCGGGCCTTGACCGAAGCGGGCGTGACGGCGCCGCGCTGGCTGCTGACCACCGAGGTCGACGTCCGCGCGGATCAGGCCCAGGTCCGGGCGGTGGCGCAGATCGCCGGGCTCGAAGAACCCGCGAGCTGGGGCGGCCTGGTCGACCTCACGCCCGGCTGGACCGGCGACGCCCTGGTCGCCGCGCTGACCTCCGGTGAAGACCAGCTGCGGCTCACCCCAGCCGGACTGCTCACTCGCCGCCTGGTCCGCGCACCCGCCGGGCCGGTCACGCGGCCGTGGCGGCCGCGCGGCACGGTCCTGATCACCGGCGGGACCGGCGGCATCGGCGGGCACCTCGCCCGCTGGGCCGCCGAACAGGGCGCGTCCCACGTGCTGTTGCTCAGCCGCCGCGGCGCGGAAGCCCCGGGCGCGGGAGCCTTGCGCGACGAGCTGACGGCCTCCGGGATCGAAGTCGGCTTCGCCGCTTGTGACGTCGCCGACCGCGGCGCTCTCGCCGCCGTGCTGGCCGGCATCCCCGCCGAGCACCCGCTGACGGCCGTCCTGCACGCCGCCGGCGTCGGCGACTACCGCGAGGTGCGGGAGCTGGACGTCGCCGAGCTCGCCCACGCCGCCCGCGGCAAGGTGCTCGGCGCCCGCCACCTCGACGCACTGACCGCCGGGCTGGAGCTGGACGCGTTCGTCCTGTTCTCCTCCGGTGCCGCGGTCTGGGGCAGCGCGGGCAACGCCGCCTACGCGGCCGCGAACGCCGCGCTGGACACGCTCGCCGCCGACCGCCGGGAGCGTGGCCTGCCCGCGGTCTCGGTGTCGTGGGGGGCCTGGGGCTCGGGCGGGATGCTCGCCGACCACGCGGAGATGGGGGAGCGGCTGGCCCGGCTCGGCGTGCGGCCGATGGACCCCGGCCCGGCCCTGACCGTGCTGCGGCAGGCCGTCGAACGCGAGGAGACGACCCTCACCGTCGCCGACATCGACTGGGCCCGCTTCGCGCCCGGCTACGCGATGGCGCGGCGCCGGCCGCTGATCGAGGACATCCCCGAAGCGCGGGCGGCGCTGGAGGGCGAGACGGAGGACGAGCCCGCCTCCGACTTGGGCGAAAAGCTGTCCGGGCTCACCGGGTTCGAACGCGCGGCGGCCGTGCTCGACCTCGTGCGCGGCGAGGTCGCGGCGGTGCTCGGCCACGGCAACGCCGACCCGGTCACCGACGACCGGCCGTTCCGGGAGCTCGGCTTCGACTCGCTGACCGCGATGGAGCTGCGCAACCGGCTCACCGCGGCGACGGGCCTGCGGCTGCGGGCGACGCTCGTGTTCGACTTCCCGACCCTGGCCGAGCTGGCCACCCACATCGAGACGGCGCTGGCGCCCGAACCCGTTGCCGATCAGGGGGAATTGACCGATGCGGCGGACGTCGCCCGCGAGCTGGACCGGATCGAACGCGCGCTGCCGCTGCTCGCCGCGGCCGACGGCGGCCCGATCGGCGACCGGCTGCGCGAGCTGCTCGCCGTGGTCAACCGGGCGCGCGGCACAACGGCGGCCGACTTCGACTCGACCACCGACGACGAGCTCTTCGACATCATCGACCGGGACCTCGGCGTCTCGTGAGGCGGGAGTGACCACACCATGACCGAGGACGACAAGATCCGCACGTACCTGCGCCGGGTCACCGCGGAGCTCCAGCAGACGCGCACCCGGTTGCAGGAGGAGAAGGCCCGCGCGACCGAGCCGCTGGCGATCATCGGGATGGGCGCGCGGTTCCCCGGCGGCGCGGACACCCCGGAGAAGCTGTGGCAGCTGGTCGCCGACGGCGTCGACGCGGTCGGCGGGTTCCCCCTCGACCGCGGCTGGGACCTCGCCTCGATCTACGACCCCGACCCGGACGCGCCCGGCAAGACCTACACGAACCAGGGCGCGTTCCTGCCCGAGGCCGGCGCCTTCGACCCCGCGCCGTTCGGCATTTCGCCGCGCGAAGCCGAATCGATGGACCCGCAGCAACGGCTGCTGCTCGAAACCTCGTGGGAGGCGGTGGAAAACGCCGGTATCGACCCGCTGTCGCTGCGCGGCACCGGCACCGGCGTGTTCGTCGGCGGCAACGCCATCGAGCACACCACCCTGCTGATGAACTCCCCGCGCGACCAGGGCTACGCGCTCACCGGCGGTTCGAGCAGCGTGCTGTCCGGCCGGGTCTCCTACACGCTCGGGCTGGCCGGGCCCGCGGTCACCGTGGACACCGCGTGCTCGTCGTCGCTGGTGGCCCTGCACCTGGCGGCCCAGACCCTGCGCAACGGTGACTGCACCCTCGCCCTGGCCGCCGGTACCGGCATCCTCGCCACGCCGTCGGCGTTCATCACCGTCTCCCGCCAGCACGGCCTCGCCGCCGACGGGCGTTGCAAGGCGTTCTCCGCCGACGCGGACGGCACCGGCTGGGGCGAAGGCGTCGGCGTCCTGCTCGTCGAACGGCTTTCCGACGCCCAGCGGCTCGGGCACCCGGTGCTGGCCGTGCTGCGGGGCAGCGCGATCAACCAGGACGGCGCGTCCAACGGCCTGTCCGCCCCGCACGGCCCGGCCCAGGAAGCCGTGATCCGCGCCGCGCTGGCCAACGCGGGCCTGCGACCGTCCGATGTGGACCTGATCGAGGCGCACGGCACCGGTACCTCGCTCGGCGACCCGATCGAGGCGCAGGCCGTCCTGGCCACCTACGGCCAGGACCGTGCCGAGCCGGCCTGGCTGGGCTCGCTCAAGACCAACATCGGCCACACCCAGGTCGTCTCCGGGGTCGCCGGGGTGATCAAGGTCGTGCACGCGATCCGCGAAGCCGTGTTGCCCCGGACGCTGAACGTCAGCGAGCCGACCCCGGAGGTCGACTGGTCGGCGGGCAACGTGCGGCTGCTCACCGAATCCCGGCCGTGGCCCGGCCACGGCCGTCCGCGCCGGGCCGGCGTCTCGTCGTTCGGCATCAGCGGCACCAACGCGCACGTGATCATCGAGCAGGCCCCGGTCGAAGCCGAGCCGGCGCCGGAAGCGCGGCCGGAGCCCGCGGTCGTGCCGTTCGTGCTGTCGGGCGCGTCGGAGCAGGCGCTGTCGGGGCAGGCGCGGCGGCTGGCCGCGCACCTCGCCGCCGAGCCGGCCGCGGGCCTCGCCGACGTCGGGTTTTCGCTGGCCACTTCGCGGGCCGAGCTGGAACACCGCGCCGTCGTGGTCGGTTCCGGTCGCGACGACCTGCTCGCCGGGCTCGACGCGGTGGCCGCCGGACGGCCGGACCCGCGCGTCGTCGCGGCCGCGGCGGGCAAGCCGAAGGTCGCCTTCGTCTTCCCCGGGCAAGGGGCGCAGTGGGCCGGCATGGGCCGGGAGCTGTGGGACAGCTCGCCGGTCTTCGCCGACTGGATGGGCCGTT
This sequence comes from Amycolatopsis sp. PS_44_ISF1, assembly GCF_032335455.1. Lineage (NCBI taxonomy): Bacteria > Bacillati > Actinomycetota > Actinomycetes > Pseudonocardiales > Pseudonocardiaceae > Amycolatopsis > Amycolatopsis sp. PS_44_ISF1. The sequence goes on from NZ_JANUXO010000002.1 coordinate 162,494, forward strand.
GCGAAGAAGCGCTGGCGCCGTACGTCGACTGGTCGCTGCGCGAGGTCGTCGAGCGCGGCGAATTCGACGGCGTCGACGTCCTGCAGCCGGTGTCGTGGGCGATCGTCGTGTCGCTCGCGCAGCTGTGGCGCTCCTACGGCGTCGAGCCGGGCGCGGTCGTCGGGCACTCGCAGGGCGAGATCGCCGCCGCCGTCGTCGCCGGGGCACTGTCTCTCGAGGACGGCGCGCGCGTCGTGACGCTGCGCAGCGCGATCGCCGTCGAGACCATGGTCGGCCGCGGTTCCCTGGCCGCGGTGGCGGTGGGCCGCGAAGAGGCCGAGCGCCGGGCGTCGCCGTGGGCCGGGCGCCTGTCGGTCGGCGCGAGCAATGGCCCGGCCGCGACAGTGGTGGCCGGCGAGGCCGCGGCGGCCGAAGAGTTCGTGGCCGCCTGCGTCGCCGACGGCATCCGGGCCCGCACGATCCCCGCCACTTTCGCGTCGCACTGCGCGCAGGCCGACGTCATGCGCGAACCCGTGATCGAGGGACTGCGCGAGCTCAAACCGTCCACTTCGGACATCGCGTTCTACTCCACCGTCACCGCCGACCGGTTCGACACCGCCGGGGCGGACGCCGGGTACTGGTTCCGCAACCTGCGCGAGCCGGTCGAGTTCGCGGCCACCACCGAGCTGATGATGACGCGCGGCTTCTCCGTGTTCATCGAGGTCAGCCCGCACCCCGTGCTGGCCATGCCGTTGCGGGACGTCGGCGACGCCGCCGACCGCCCGGTCGTCGCGGTCGGCTCGCTGCGACGCGACGAGGGCGGCCTCGACCGCTACTTCCGCTCGCTGGCCGAAGCGTTCACCGCCGGGGTGCCCGTGCGGTGGGCCGGCGCGTTCCCCGGCGCCCGCCGCGTCCCGTTGCCCACCTACGCCTTCGACCACCGGAACTTCTGGCTGACCCCCGAGCCGCTGCAGGTCGCCGAGGACCCGCTTTCCCGCGAGTTCTGGGAGAAGGTCGAGAACGCCGACGTGACCGGGCTCGCCGCCGAGCTGAGCCTGCCCGCCGAGGGCGCGCTCGACGAACTGGTGCCGGCGCTGGCCGCGTGGCGGCGGCGCGGCCGCGACCTGGCGGAGATCGACGGGTGGAGCTACCGCGCCGAATGGCGGCCGGTCCCGGTCGCGCCCGGCGCGGTGCTCGACGGCCACTGGCTGGTGCTGCTGCCCGAAGACCCCCAAGACCCCGAAGACCCTGAAGACGTTGACGGCACAGCCGTGCTCGACGCGCTGGCCGACGCGGACGTCACGACCCTGAGCGTGTCCGGTGCCGCCGACCGCGAGTCGCTCGCGGAGGAGCTGTCTCGCTTCGAGGACGTCGCCGGCGTGCTCTCCCTGCTCGCGCTGCGCGAAGGCCGTGAGCACGACGTGCCGCGCTCGGCCACCGGTGTCCTGCTGACCGCGCAGGCCCTCGCCGACGCGGGCCTCGACGCCCCGCTCTGGTTCCTCACCCGCGGCGCCACCGAAGCGGGCGAACCGGCTCAGGCCTGGGCGCTCGCGCAGGTCGCGGGCCTGGAACGGGCGGCTGCCTGGGGTGGCATCGTCGACCTGCCCGCCGACTGGGACGGCCGCGGGCTCGTCGAGGCGCTCACCTCGGACGAGGACCAGCTCGCGCTGCGTCCCGGCGGGATCTCGGCCCGGCGGCTGGTGCACGCGCCGCTGTCGCTCACCCCGCCGGCCCGCACCTGGCGGCCGCGCGGCACGGTGCTCATCACCGGCGGGACCGGCGGCATCGGCGCGCACCTCGCCCGCTGGGCCGCCGCCGAAGGCGCCGAGCACCTGGTGCTCACCAGCCGCCGCGGCGGGCAGGCCCCCGGCGCCGCCGAACTGGTGGCGGAGCTGGGCGTGCCGGTCACCGTCGAAGCCTGCGACGTCGCCGACCGGGACGCGCTCGCCGCCGTGCTGGCCCGTATCCCCGCCGACCGGCCGCTCACCGCCGTCCTGCACACCGCCGGGGCCACCCTGGGCTACCGCGAGCTGGCCGACACCACCGTCGCCGACCTCGCCGAGGTCGCCGCGGGCAAGGTCGAGGGCGCCCGGCACCTCGACGAGCTGACCGCCGGGCTCGAGCTGGACGCGTTCGTGCTGTTCTCCTCCGGTGCGGCGATGTGGGGCAGCGCCGGGAGCGCGGCCTACGCGGCGGCGAACGGGTTCCTGCACGGGCTCGCCGCCGACCGCCGCGCGCGGGGCCTGCCCGCGACCGCGATCGCCTGGGGCGCCTGGCAAGGCGGCGGCATGTCCACCGGCGACACCGCGGAGGTGCTGGGACGCATCGGCTTCGGCATGATGGCGCCGGAACCGGCGATCACCGTGCTGCGCCGGGCCGTCGAGCGCGACGAGACCGTGCTCGCCGTCGCCGAGCTGGACTGGGAGCGGTTCGCGCCGAGCTACGCGATGTCCCGCCGCCGCCCGCTGCTCGACGCCATCCCCGAAGCCGTGCGGGCGCTGGAAGGCGGCGCGGAAGCCGAGACGGAGACGTCGCTGCGGGACGCGCTCGCCGGGCTCGACGCGGCCAAGCGCCGCGAGCACCTGATCGGTCTCATCCGGGCCGAAGCCGCCGCCGTGCTGCGGATCGGCTCACCCCAGGACGTCGGGCTCACCAAGGCGTTCCAGGAGATGGGCGTCGACTCGCTGACCGCGATGGAGCTGCGCAACCGGCTCCAGACCTCCTCCGGACTGCGCTTGCCCGCGACGCTGCTCTTCGATCACCCGACCGTGCGGGAACTGGCCGCCGAGCTGGACACGCGCCTCGGCGGCGCCCGCGCCGAAGCGGCCGTGGTCACCGGGCCGGCCACCGACGCCAGCGATACCACCGCCACCGACCCGATCGTCATCGTCGGCCTGGCCTGCCGGTTCCCCGGCGGGGTCACCGAGCCCGACGACCTGTGGCGGCTGGTCGCCGAAGGCCGCGACGAGATGGCCGGCTTCCCGACCGACCGCGGCTGGGCGGCGATGACCGCGCAGCCCGGGATCACCTACACCGAACGCGGCGCGTTCCTCTACGACGCCGGGCTGTTCGATGCGGGCTTCTTCGGGCTGTCGCCCCGCGAGGCGATGGCGATGGACCCGCAGCAGCGCGTCCTGCTGGAGTCGTCGTGGGAGGCGCTGGAACGGGCCGGCGTGGACCCGACGTCCTTGCGCGGCAGCCGGACCGGCGTCTTCGTCGGCGGCACGACCCAGGAGTACAGCGCGCTCACGATGAACTCGGCGGCCGCGCTCGGCGCCGGGTACGCGCTCACCGGCACCTCCGGCAGCGTGCTCTCGGGCCGCGTCTCCTACGTCCTCGGCCTGGAGGGGCCCGCGGTCACCGTGGACACGGCGTGCTCGTCGTCGCTGGTGACCCTGCACCTGGCCGTGCAGTCGCTGCGCTCCGGCGAATGCGATCTCGCGCTGGCCGGCGGGGTCACGGTCATGTCGACGCCCGGCGTCTTCGCCGAGTTCTCCCGCCAAGGCGGGCTCGCCGGGGACGGCCGGTGCAAGTCCTACGCCGACGGCGCCGACGGCACCGGCTGGGGTGAGGGCGTCGGGATCGTCGTCGTGGAGCGGCTTTCCGACGCCCGCCGCCACGGCCACGACGTACTCGCCGTCGTGCGGGGCTCGGCGATCAACTCCGACGGCGCGTCCAACGGCCTCACCGCGCCCAACGGACCGTCGCAGCAACGGGTCATCCGGTCCGCGCTGGCCGCGGCCGGGCTGGCGCCGTCCGATGTGGACGTCGTCGAAGGGCACGGCACCGGGACCGCCCTGGGCGACCCGATCGAGGCGCAGGCGCTGCTCGCTACCTACGGCCAGGACCGCGAGACCCCGGCGTACCTCGGCTCGGTGAAGTCGAACATCGGCCACACGCAGTACGCCGCGGGTGTGGCCGGGGTGATCAAGATGGTGCTGGCGATGCGGGAGGGCGTCGTCCCGGCGACGCTGCACGCCGGGCAGCCGACCTCGCAGGTGGACTGGTCCGCCGGAGCCCTCGAAGTCGTCGCGGAGCAACGGGCCTGGCCCGAGACCGGACGCGTGCGCCGTGCGGGCGTGTCGTCGTTCGGGATGAGCGGCACCAACGCGCACGTGATCCTCGAAGCCCCGGATGAGCCTCCGGTCTTCGAACCCGCCGGGATGGCGGCTCCGGTGCCGCTGGTGGTCTCCGGCCGCGGCCCGGAGGCGGTGGCGGCCCAGGCCGAGCGGCTCACGGCCTTCCTCGACGCCCACCCCGGCCTGGCACCGGCCGACGTCGCCTGGTCGCTGGTGTCGTCCCGGGCCCGGCTCGAGTGCGGGGCCGTCCTGCGCCCGGGCGATGGCCCGTACGCGGTGGAGAGCGCGGTCGAAGGCGACCTGGGCTGGATGTTCACCGGCCAAGGCGCCCAGCGCCCCGGCATGGGCGCCGAGCTGTACGACGAGTTCCCCGTCTTCGCCGAGGCCTGGGACGAGGTCGTGGCGCAGTGGCCCCCACCGGTGCTCGGCGCCTGGGGCCTGGCCGAAGTCGCCCAGGGGATCGAAGGCGGTCCGGCGTCGCTCGCCGGGGACACCGACCAGACCGGGTTGGCGCAGCTGCTGTTGTTCGCGTTCGAGGTCTCCCTCGCGCGGTTGCTGGAGTCGTGGGGCGTGCGGCCCGGGGTCGTGGTCGGGCATTCGATCGGGGAGCTGGCGGCGGCGTGTGTCGCGGGAATCTGGTCGGTCGCCGACGCCTGCCGGGTCGTGGTCGCTCGGGCCGGGCTGATGCAGGCGCTGCCGTCCGGTGGTGTCATGTGGACGGTCGGCACCGGCGAGTCCGAGGTGGCCGATGTGCTCGGTGATGGTGTGTCGCTGGCGGCGGTGAACGGGCCCGCTTCGGTCGTGTTGTCCGGAGACGCGGAATCGGTCGGCCGGGCCGTGGAAGTGGTGCAGCAGCGGGGTGTGTGGGTGCGGCAGTTGCGGGTGTCGCATGCGTTCCACTCGCCGTTGATGGCGCCGATGCTGGACGAGTTCCGGGCGGTGGTCGAGTCGGTGGAGTTCCGGGAACCGGCCGTTCCGCTGATCGCCACCGGTGGTGGCCGGGCGGAGGTGACGAACCCGGAGTACTGGGTGGCGCAGGTGACCGGCACCGTCCGGTTCGCCGTGCCCGAGCTGGGGACGTGGCTGGAGATCGGGCCGGCGCCGGTGCTGAGCACGATGGTCGACGGGCTCTCCGCGGTCAAGGGCCCGCAGTCCGAAGTCGCCGACCTGACGGAGACCCTTGGGCGGGTGTGGCTGCGCGGCCACGACGTGGACTGGGCGGCGGTGCTGCCCGGACGTCGCCGGGTGGACCTGCCCACCTACGCCTTCCAGCACCGGCACTACTGGCTCGACGCCCCGATGGCTTCGGCCACGCCGCCGGGCATGGCCGCCGTGGCGCACCCGCTGCTCTCGGCGTCGCTGGCGCTCGCGGACTCCGGCGCGGTCGTGCTCACCGGCCGGCTCGACCCGGCCGCCCAGCCGTGGCTCGCCGAACACGTGCTGGCGGAGACCCCGCTGCTGCCCGGGACCGCCTTCGTCGAACTGGCCCTGCAAGCCGCGCTGCACACCGGGTGCGACACCGTCCTCGACCTGACCCTGCCCACCCCGCTGGTGCTCGCGTCGGCGGTCGACGTGCAGGTCAGCGTGGACGCGCCGGACGAACGCGGGCAGCGGGCGGTCGCCGTCCGCGGCCGGTCGGCCGGGGAACCGTGGACGCTCCACGCGTCCGCCACCCTGGGCATCGACCGGGACGGCGCGCCAAGCGCGGGAGCCGAAGCCTGGCCGCCGCGCGACGCCGAGGAGATTTCGCTCGGCACGCTCTACGAAGACATCGCCGCGAACGGCGTCGACTACGGCCCCAGCTTCCGGGGCCTGCGCCGGCTGTGGCGGCACAAGGGGGTCCTCTTCGCCGAGGTCGACCTCGGCGACCGGCTCGGCGGCGACGGCTTCGGCCTCCACCCGGCCGTTTTCGACGCGGCGCTGCAGCCGCTCGGGCTCGGCCTGCTCGGCGCGGGCGAGCCCGGCCGCGAAGCGGTGCCCGCCGGGCTGCCGTTCGTGTGGACCGGCGTCCGCCTCCACCGCACCGGCGCGACGTACCTGCGTGCGCGGATCAGCCCGTTCGGTGACGACGGCGCGTCGGTCGTGCTGACCGACGCCGACGGCGACCTCGTCCTGTCCGTCGATTCGCTGGTGCTGCGCGCGCCGGCCCCGACCCAGGCCGCGCCGCCGCTGTACCGGCTGGACTGGCCGGTGGCCGGGATCGCCGGTCCGGCACCGTCGCGGGTGGCGATCACCGGTGACGGCTTCGGCGAGCTGGCCGCCCGGCTGCGGGACGGTGGCGTGGAGGTCTCCGGCGCCGCGGAGGTCGTGGTGGCCGGCTGCCTCGGCGGGGCCGGTCCGGAGGCGGCGCACGCGGCCACCCGGCGCGTGCTGGACGTCCTTCGGGACCACCTCGGCGCCGGCCGGACCGAGCGGCTGGTGGTGGTCACCTCCGGGGCGGTCGCGGCCGGTGACGGCGACGTCGCCGACCTGGCGGCCGCGCCGGTGTGGGGGCTCGTCCGGTCGGCCCAGAACGAGCACCCCGACCTGGTATCCATTGTGGACGTCGACGGCAGCGAGGCGTCGTACGCGGCGCTGCCCGCGGCGCTCGGCTCGGCCGAAGCGCAGCTCGCCCTACGGGACGGCGTCGCCCAGGCGCCGCGGCTGACCCGGCTCGTCGAAGACCCCGGCGGCCCGGCCGCGGAATTCGACGCGGCCCGCACGGTCCTGGTGACCGGTGCGGGTGGCGCGCTGGCCGGCCTGCTCGCGCGGCACCTGGTCGTCGGACACGGCGTCCGGCACCTGCTGCTGGCCGGCCGGCGCGGCCCGGCCGCCCCCGGCGCCGCAGACCTCGTCGCCGAGTTGACCGCCCTCGGCGCGCAGGTGCGGGTCGCGGCCTGTGACGTCGCCGACCGGGCGGCGCTGACGGACCTCCTCGCTTCGGTCGACCCGGCGGCGCCGCTGGGCGCGGTCGTGCACACCGCGGGCGTGGTGCGCGACGGCCTGGTCGCGACGATGACCGACGAGCGGCTCGCCGAGGTGCTGCGGCCGAAGGTCGACGCGGCGTGGGCGCTGCACGAGCTGACCGCGGACCTCGACCTCTCGGCGTTCGTGCTGTTCTCTTCGGCGGCGGGCGTGCTCGGCAGCGCCGGGCAGGGCAACTACGCGGCCGCGAACGCGTTCCTGGACGCGCTGGCGTTCCGGCGGCGGGCCGAAGGACGGCGGGCGCTGTCCCTGGCGTGGGGCTGGTGGGACCTGGACACCGGGCTGGCCGCCGGGCTCGGCGAGCAGGACCGCGACCGGATGCGCCAAGGCGGCCTGCTGCCCTTCGACGCGGCGCGCGGCCTGGCGGCGTTCGACAGCGCGTGCGCGGGCGCCGAGCCGGCACCCGTCCCGATCCGGCTGGACCTTACCGGGGCGGGCGACCGGGTGCCGCCGGTGCTGCGGGCGCTGGCGCGGCCGAAACCCCGTCCCGCCAAGGCGCACACGGGTCTGCGCGACCTGCCGGCCGAGGAGCGCCACGACGCGCTGACGGTGCTGGTGCGCACGGAGGTCGCGCGGGTGCTCGGCCACGACGACGCCGAGGGGATCGGTGCCCGGACGTTCCCCGAGCTCGGCTTCGACTCGCTGACGTCGGTCGAGCTGCGCAACCGGCTCGCCGAGGCCACCGGCCTGCGGCCGGCGCCGACGGTGGTGTTCGACCACCCGACCGTCGCGGCCCTGGTGGCGGCGCTGGAGGCGGACCTCGGTGAGGCGAAACCCGAGACCCCGCAACCGGTGCCCGACACCGCCGTGGCCGACAGCGTCGAGGTGCTCTACCGCGAAGCGTGCGAGACGGGCCGGTTCGACGTCGCGGCGAAGCTGCTCACGATGTCGGCGGCGTTGCGCCCGGTGTTCACCGCGGACGAGGCGGACGTCCCGGGCCCGGTCCCGGTGCGGCTGGTGTCCGGGTCGGGACACCCGCCGATCATCGGCATCCCGTCGACGTCGGTGTGGTCGACCGACCAGGAGTTCGTCAGCCTGGTCGGCGCGCTGCGCGGGCAGCGCGACGTGTGGTCGCTGATGGTCCCGGGCTTCGTCGGCGGCGAGCGGGTGGCCGCGGACGTCGACGCGCTCACCGGCTACCTGGCGGCCCGGATCGCCGAGCACGCGGGCGGCGGGCCGTTCGTGCTGGCGGGCCGGTCCTCGGGTGGTTCGGTGGCCCACGCGGTGGCGCGCCGCCTGGAGGCGGACGGCCACGGACCGGCGGCGGTGGTCCTGCTGGACACGTACTTGAGCGGCGCCCCGCAGACGGCGTACATCATGCCGGTGATGGAGCAGCGGTCCCTGGAGCTGGAACAGGACTTCGGCCGCATGAGCGGCGTCCGGCTCACGGCGATGGCGGCGTACTTCTCGATGTTCGAGACGTGGCAGCCGGAACCGCTGAAGGCGCCGACGCTGCTGGTCCGGGCGAGCGAGTGCTTCGGGCGCGAGGCGGGGGAGGAGCCACCGGCGGCGGAGTGGCAGACGCAGTGGCCGATCCCGCTCGACGTGGTGGACGTCCCCGGCCACCACTACAGCATGATCGAGCAGCACGCGGACGTCACGGCGACAGCGATCCACGAGTGGCTGCTGCGGCAGTGAACGAAATCGGTGTGGTCCCTCGCGAGGGACCACACCGATTTCCCGCTACACAGGACGAAGGGCCCTAGGGCGTGTCCTCGACCGGTGTCGCGTGGAGGGACTGGCCGAGACGGTATGGGCGGTGGAAGACGGTGTGCCACCGGTTCTGGCGCTGGTCACGCACCGGGACCCTGTCCGCGCTGGTGGCGAAGGTGCACGTTCTCGCCGAGGCGATCGACGAACTCGACCGGGAAGTGCCGGTGGATGCGGGCATTGTGCGGGCGTATCAGCACGCCGCCGGTGTCCGCCGTGCATCGGTTCCCCACCCAGGGGGCGAGCGGGTCCTGCGGCGGGCAGAGCGAGGGCCACCCGGCGACCCGGACCCAGCCGACGAGGGCCACTCCAGCCCGGCCATCCGCTCCGCCCTGCGCCGACGCCACATCCCGGCAACCACCCCCGAACGCCGGAACCAGCAAGCCAACCGGCTACGCCGGGACCGGGCCGGTGGACGCCCACCGACCTTCGACCGCGTCGCCTGCCAACGCCGACACGTTGTCGAGCGCTGCGTCAACCGCCTCACGCAGTTCCGCGCCACCGCCACTCACTTCGACAAGACCACCACCTCCCATCGGAGCATGATCGGCCTGGCCACCCTGCTCTTCTGGCTTCGAGGAAGGGCCCTTGCCGGATGGCAAGGGCCCTTCGCGCTCACTGCGGCTCGCGGGCCGTCATCGCCATGCGTACGAGATCGGCCGCAGTCATGCTCGAGATGTCCGCCGCCGGGGCCGCCGGTTGCGCGGTCTGGCCCGTGACCGAGCGGCCCAGCTCGACCAGCGCGTCGAGCAGCCCCGCCGCGCGCAGGCGGGCCACCGGGATCGTGCGCAGCAGCTCGCGGATCTCCTCGTCCGGGTCCGCCGGGCGGTCCACCGCCTCCGCCGGGACCAGCTCGGCCGCCAGGAACGCGGCCAGGACCGTCGGCGTCGGGTAGTCGAACGCCAGTGTGGCCGGCAGCCGCAGCTTCGTCGCCGCGGCGAGGCGGTTGCGCAGCTCCACCGCCGTCAGCGAGTCGAAACCCAGTTCGCGGAACGAGCGATCCGAAACGACCTGGTCGGCGCCGTCGTGGCCGAGCACCGCCGCCACCTGGGCGCGCACCAGCGCCACCAGCTGCTCCTGACGCTCCGCCGCGGGCAACGCCGCCAGCCGGTCGGCCTGGGACTCCGCGACCACCGCGACCCGGCGCCGCGGGGCACGGACCAGGTCGGCCACCAGCGGGCCGCCCGGTCCGCGCGGGTCCAGCCGCGCCGGGACCAGCACCGGCCGGGACGCGCGCCACGAGCGGTCGAACGACGCCAGCGCCTCGTCCGTGGCCAGGCCGGGACCCGCCGCCGCGGTCGTCATCGCGCTGCGCTCCTGCCACAGCCCCCACGCCAGCGACGTCGCGGGCAGCCCGAGCGCGTGCCGGTGCTGGGCCAAGCCGTCCAGGAACGCGTTCGCCGCCGCGTAGTTGCCCTGGCCCGGGTTGCCGAACGTCGCCGCCGCCGAGGAGAACAGCACGAACAGCCGCAGGTCCAGGTGCTCGGTACGGCGGTGCAGGGGCCACGCACCGTCCACTTTGGGCTTGAGCACGGCGTGCAGTTTCTCCGCAGTAAGGCTTTCCACGATGCCGTCGTCGAGGACGCCCGCCGCGTGGACGACGCCGGCGAGCCGGTGCCGGCTCGTGATGCCGTCGATCGCCGCGGTGAGCGCCGGCTCGTCGGCGACGTCGCAGGCCACCACGGAGACGTCGGCCAGCCCGGCCAGTTCCTCGGGCACCGGACCGCCGCGGCGGCTCAGCAGCGTCACGTGCCGCAGGCCGGACTCCGTGACCAGGTGCCGCGCGAGCAGCGTGGCCAGCGTGCCGGTGCCGCCGGTGATCAGGACCGTCTCGTCCTCGGCGAACGCGGGGTCGATCCGCAGCACGATCTTGCCCACCACGCCCGCCTGGCTGAGCACGCGGAACGCCTCGGGCGCCTCGCCCACGTCCCGGACCGTGACCGGCGGCGGTGCCAGCACGCCGGCTTCGAACAGTTCCACCAGCGTCGCCAGCATCTCCGCGATCCGCTCCGGGCTCGCGTCGGCCAGGTCGAACCGCTGGTAGACCACGCCCGGGTGCGCGGCCGCGACCTCGCCCGGTTCGCGCGGGTCGGCCTTGCCCATCTCGACGAACCGGCCGCCACCGGGCAGCAGCCGCAGGGACGCGTCCAGCAGCTCCCCGGTCAGCGAGTTCAGCACGACGTCGACGCCGGGCGCGAACGCCGTCTCGAAGTCCGCCGTGCGCGAGTTCGCCACGTGCGCCGGGTCGAGCCCGGCTTCGGCCAGGTGCGCGTGCTTGGCCGGGCTCGCCGTGCCGAACACCTCGGCGCCCAGGTGCCGGGCGAGCTGGACGGCGGCGCCGCCGACCCCGCCCGCGGCCGCGTGCACCAGGACCTTTTCCCCGGCCTGCAGCCCGGCCAGGTCGACCAGTCCGTAGTACGCGGTGAGGAACACGATCGGCACGGCCGCGGCGCGCTCGAACGACCACCCGCGCGGGATCCGCGCGACCCGGCGGTGGTCGGCGACCGCGAGCGGACCGAACGCGCCGTCGAACATGCCCAGCACGGCGTCACCGGGTGCGAAGGCGGTCACACCCGGGCCGGTTTCCACCACGACGCCCGCGCCTTCGCTGCCCAGGTTCGCCTCGCCGGGATACATGTCGAGCGCGATGAGCACGTCACGGAAGTTCAGCCCGGCCGCGCGCACCGCGATCCGGACCTCGCCCTCGGCCAGCTCGCGGGCGGCCTCCGGCGCGTCGACCGCGGCGAGGTTGCCGAGCGTGCCGCGCGCGGTGGTGTCCAGCCGCCAGCCGCCGTCCGGGACGGTCAGCGCCGGTCCGGTGAAGCGGTGCAGCCGCCGCACGTGGGCGCGGCCCGCCCGCAGGGCGACTTCCGGCTCACCCTCGGCCAGCACGAGCGGGGCCGCCGGGTCGTCGGTGTCGACCAGGACGATCCCGCCCGGGTTCTCCGCCTGGGCACTGCGGATCAGCCCGGTGACGGTCGCGTGCGCGGGGTCGGTCGCCTCGCCCGCGGTCACCGCGGTGGCCGACCGCGTGACGACGACGAGCTGGGGTCCCGAAGGCGAAGCGAGCCACGCCTGCACCTGGTGCAACGCCCACTCCGCTGCGTGATGCGCGTCCGCGACCGGGTCGCCACCGGGCTCGGGCGCGAACGCCACGACGGCGTCGCCCGGGACGGGCACCACGGCGCCGGTGAGCACCCAGTCCGGCTGGAACACACTGTCGGAGGTGGGCAGCGCGGTCGCCGGGCGCAGCGTCACCCCGCCGATGCTGAACACCGGTGCGCCCGACGCGTCTTCGGCGCGCAGCCCGTTCGCACCGCGGCTGAGGCGGACCCGGAGCGCCCGCGCGCCCGCGGAGTGGATCCGGACGTCGGTGAACTCGAACGGCATCGCCGCGCCCCCGGGCCCGTCGAAGAGGGCGAGGCCGTGCAGGGCGGCGTCCAGCAACGCCGGGTGCACCGCGTAACCGTCGTCGGACGGGGCGGCCAGGACGATTTCGGCGAGCACGTCGTCGCCGTCCCGCCACGCCTGGCGCAACCCCTGGAACGCGGGCCCGTACTCCAGCCCGCCCGCGCGCAGCCGCTCGTACAGCCCGGTGACGTCGATCGGCTCGGCGTCGGCGGACCGCGGTGCCAGTGGCGGCGCGGACGCCGGATCGCCGGCGAGGACACCGGTGGCGTGCGACGTCCACGGCTCTCCCGCGCGGTCCGGGCGCGAGGACACGGTGATCGCCCGTTCGCCGTGCTCGTCCGCCGCGCCGACGGCGAGCTGCAAGCGCACCGCGCCGCTTTCGGGCAGCAGCACCGGCGCCCGCAGGGTCAGCTCCCGCACGACGTCGCAGCCGAGCTGCCAGCCCGCCCAGCAGCTCAGTTCGAGCAGCGCCGCGCCGGGCAGCAGCACCCGGCCGGCCACCGCGTGGTCGGCCAGCCAGGGGTGCGTCGCGACCGAAAGCCGGGCCGTCGCGACGAGGCCACCGTCTTCGGCGAGCTCCAGCGAAGCACCGAGCAGCGGGTGGTCGGCGGGGTCGAGACCGGCCGTGCGGACGTCACCGGTACCCGGCCGCGCGTCGAGCCAGAACCGCTGGTGCTGAAACGGGTACGTCGGCAGGTCGGCCCGCCGCCCGGCCGGTACCGGGAACTCGGCGGGGGTGCCCGTCACGTGCGCCTCGGCCAGCGACAGCAGCGCCCGGCGCAGGTCGCCTTCGCCGCGCCGGAGCGTCCCGACCGCGCAGACCTCGGTATCGGCGTCGTCCGCGGTCTCGTGCACCGCCGAGGTGAGCACCGGGTGCGGGCTCGTCTCCACGAAGGTGCGGTGGTCTTCGGCCAGCAGCGTCCGCACCGCGTCGGCGAACCGCACGGGCTCGCGCAGGTTGCGGTACCAGTAACCGGCGTCGGCCCGTGCGGTGTCCATCAGCTCGCCGGTGACCGTGGAAAGGAACGGCACCGCGGAGGTGACCGGCTTGATCCCGGCCAGCAGGTCCCGCAGTTCGGCCTCCAGGACCTCGACGTGCGGGGAGTGCGACGCGTAGTCCACCGCGATCCGCCGGGCCCGGACGTCCGTCCCGGCGCAGTGCGCGAGCAGCTCGTCCGCCGCGTCGGCGTCGCCGGAGACGACCGTGCTGCTCGGGCTGTTGCGCCCGGCGATGCCGAGCCGTCCGGCCCACGGTTCGAGCAGCTTCGCCACGGTGTCCGCGTCGGCCGCGACGGAGATCATCGCGCCGGCGCCGGACAGCTTCGCCCGCACCAGCTTCGCGCGCGTGACGACGATCAGCGCGCCGTCGGTCAGTGAAAGCCCGCCCGCGGCGCACATCGCGGCCACCTCGCCCTGGGAGTGCCCGACGACCGCGGCCGGCCGGACCCCGCAGGAGCGCCACCACGCGGCGAGCGACACCATCACCGCCCACAGCGCGGGCTGCACGACGTCGACGCGCGCCAGCAGCGGGTCGTCGGCGTCCCGAGCCAGCACGTCGGTCAGCGACCAGTCGACCAGCGGTGCGAGGGCCTGCGCGCACTCGTCCAGCGCTTCGGCGAACGCGGACGACTCGGCGGCCAGCGCCCGGCCCATGCCCGCCCACTGCGAACCCTGGCCGGGGAAGACGAACACCGCGCGCCCCTCGCGGCGGCGGCCGGTCACCACGGACGGATCGGGTGCGCCGTCGGCCAGCCGCTGGAGACGCCGGGCCAGTTCTTCGGCGCCGGAAGCCACGACCACGGCCCGCTCCTCGAAACGGGATCGTTGGCGCAGCAGGGAATGCGCGAGATCGACCGGGGGAGTGTCCTGTTCGGACAACCACGCGCGGAGCTGCTCCGCCTGCGCGCGCAATGCCGGTGCGGTGCGGGCGGAGAGCACGAACGGCAGCGGCCCGTCCTGCGGCGTGGCCGCCGGAATCTCCGCCTCGGGCGCCTGCTCGAAGACGGCGTGGGCGTTCGTGCCGCTCACGCCGAACGACGAGACGGCGGCGCGGCGCGGGCGTCCGGCGTCCGGCCAGGGGATCGTTTCGGTCAGCAGCCGCAGCGTGCCGGCCGTCCAGTCGACGTGCCGGCTCGGCTCGTCGACGTGCAGGGTCTTCGGCAGCACAGCGTGCCGCAGCGCCAGGACCACCTTGAGCACGCCCGCGATGCCCGCCGCGTACTGCGTGTGGCCGACGTTGGACTTCACCGACCCCAGCCATACCGGCTCGGCCCGGTCTCGGCCGTAAGTGGCGAGCAGGGCCCGCGCTTCGATCGGATCGCCCAGCGTCGTGCCGGTGCCGTGCCCCTCCAAGAGGTCGACGTCCGCGCCGGTCAGCTCGCACGCCGCGAGCACCTGCTCGATCAGCCGCCGCTGCGACTGCCCGTTGGGTGCGGTGAGGCCGTTGGACGCACCGTCGGAGTTGATCCCGCTGCCGCGCAGCACGGCCAGCACCGGGTGCCCGAGCCGCTGGGCGTCCGACAGCCGTTCGGCCACGACGACCCCGACGCCTTCGCCCCAGCCGGTGCCGTCGGCGGCCTCGGCGAACGCCTTGCAACGGCCGTCGCCGGCCAGCCCGCCCTGCCGCGAGAACTCGCCGAACGCCGCGGGCGTCGCCATCACGGTGACCCCGCCGACCAGCGCGAGGTTCGCTTCGCCGCGCCGCAGGGATTCCGCGGCCAGGTGCAGCGTCACCAGCGACGACGAGCACGCCGTGTCGACGGTCAGTGCCGGGCCTTCCAGCCCGAGCACGTAGGCCACCCGGCCCGACAGCACGCTGGCCGAGGTCCCGGTCAGCAGGTGCCCGTCCTGGGCGTGCTCGGACGCGGCGAGCAGGCCGCCGAACTCCTGCGACGTGCCGCCGAAGAACACGCCGGTGCGGCTGCCGCGCAGCGTGTGCGGGTCGATCCCGGCCCGTTCCAGCGCCTCCCACGACACCTCCAGCAGCAGCCGCTGCTGCGGGTCGGTGGCCTGGGCCTCGCGCGGGGAGATGCCGAAGAACCCGGCGTCGAAGTCGCCGGGGGCGTCGAGGAACCCGCCGAGCGCGGCGCGGGCGCCCGCGTCCTCGCCGTATACGTCGGCGACTTCCCAGCCACGGTCGGCGGGGAACGGCGTGAGGCCGTCGACGCCGTCGCGGACCATCCGCCACAGGTCGTCCGGGCTCGTGACCCCGCCGGGGAACCGGCAGCCCAGCCCGACGATCGCGATGGGCTCGCGGGCCTTCTCCTCGGTTTCGGTCAGCTGACGGCGGAACCGGTGGGCGTCGGCGACGGCGCGGCGCAGGTACTCGCGCAGTTTGTCCTCTTCGGACATTCGGGGTGGCTCCTCGCTCGTTCCGGGGGCGGGCCGCGGGTCAGGGCCCGGCGTAGCCCTGGTCGATCATGGCGAACAGGTCGTCGGTGCCGGCGTCGGCGAACCCGGCCTCGCCCGGGTCGTCCGCCCACGCGCCGAGCAGCGCCCGCAGCCGCCGGGTCACGCGCTCGCGGTCGGCGTCCTCCGGCACCGCGGCGAGCAGCGCTTCGGCCTGCGCCAGCGCCGCCAACCCCGCTTCGAGCGCCGACACCTCGGCCGGCGCCAGCTCGGCGCGCAGGTGCGCGGCCAGCAGCTCCGGCGTCGGGTGGTCGAACACCAGCGTCGAGGGCAGCCGCAGCCCGGTGAGCCGGTTGAGGTGGTTGCGGAACTCGACCGAGGTGAGCGAGTCGAAGCCGAGGTCGTTGAACGCACGGTCCGCGGGCACCGACGCCGCCGAGGGGTGGCCCAGCACGCGGGCGGCGCCGGTGCGGACCAGGTCGGTCAGCAGCCGGACGCCTTCGTCGGCCGGCACCGCGCCCAGCCGGTCGCGCAGCGATTCGCCGCTCCCGGGCCCGCTCGCCGCGACGCGGCGCGCTGCGGTCTTCAGCAGTCCGCGCAGCAGCGGTGGTACGACCTCGTCCGCGCCGGGCCGGCGGCCGGTGTCGAGCGGGACCGCGGCGGCCAGGGCCAAGTCCCGGTTCGCCGCCGCGTCGTAGAGGGCGAGCCCGGCTTCCTCGGTGATCGGGGCGAACCCGGTCCGGGCCATCCGGCGCACCGCGGCTTCGTCGAGCGTCCCGGCCATGCCGCCGGCCGCCGTCCACGCGCCCCAGGCCACCGACTGCCCCGGCCGGCCGTGCGCCCGGCGGTGGTGGGCGAGCGCGTCGAGGAAGGTGTTGCCGGCCGCGTAGCTGGCTTGCCCGGCGTTGCCGAACAACCCGGCCGCGCTGGAGAAGAGCGTGAACGAGGCCAGGTCGAGGTCCCGGGTCAGCTCGTGCAGGTGCCAGGCGCCGTCGACTTTCGCGGCGAGCACGCCGTGTAGCCGCGCTTCGGTCATCGTGGCCAGAAGGCCGTCGTCGAGGCGGCCCGCCGCGTGCACGACGGCGGTCAGTGGGTGCTCCGCCGGGATCGAGCCCAGCAGCTCCTCGACGGCCGCCCGGTCGGCGACGTCGCAGGCCGCGACGGTGACGTCGGCGCCCAGCTCGCCCAGTTGCTCGGCGAGCTTGCGCGCATCCGGCGCGTCCGGTCCGCTGCGATTGGTCAGCAGCAGCCGGGTGGCGCCGTGGCGCTCGACCAGGTGCCGGGCCAGCAGGCCGCCCAGCGCGCCGGTGCCGCCGGTGATCAGTACCGTGCCCGCCGGGTCCGGGGTGCGGGGGAGCGTGAGCACGGCCTTGCCGACGAGCGCGGCCTGGCTCAGCGCGCGGAACGCGTCCGGGGCGCGGCGCAGGTCGTACACCGTGATCGGCTGCGGCGTCAGGGTTCCGTCGGCGAAGTGCGCCGAGAGCGCGTCGAGCATCTCCCGGGTGCGGTCGTGACCGGCGTCCTGGACGTCGTAGACCCGGTACCGCACGCCCGGGTGCTCGGCCGCGACCCGCTCGGCGTCGCGGATGTCGGTCTTGCCCATCTCCAGGAACCGGCCGCCGCGCGGCAGCAGCCGCAGCGACGCGTCGACGAACTCGCCCGCAAGGCAGTCGAGCACGACGTCGACCCCGGCCCCGCCGGTGGCCGCGAGGAACTCCGGTTCGAAGTCCAGGGTCCGCGAGTTGGCGATCCGGCCGTCGGGGAGGCCGCGGGCGCGCAGGGTGTCCTGCTTGGCCGGGCTGGCGGTCGCGTAGACCTCGGCACCGAGCACCCCGGCGAGCTGGACGGCGGCCGTGCCGACGCCGCCCGCCGCGGCGTGCACCAGCACGGACTCGCCCGGGCGCAGGTCCGCGAGGTCGACGAGGCCGTAGTAGGCGGTGAGGAACGCGACCGGGACCGCCGCGCCCTGCTCGTAGCTCCAGCCCGCGGGCAGCCGGGTCAGCCAGCGGTGGTCGGTGACCGCGACCGGCGCGAACGCCGCCGGGCACAGGCCCAGCACGCGGTCCCCGGGCGCGAGGTCCCGGACCTCGGCGCCGACTTCGAGGACGTCTCCGGCGAGCTCGCCGCCGATGCCGTCGAGCCCGGGCACGATCGCCAGCGCGACCATGACGTCCCGGAAGTTCAGGCCCGCGGCCCGCACCGAGACGCGCACCTCGTGCGGCCCCAGCGCGCGTTCGGCTTCGGGGAACGGCACGAGCGTCACCGCGTCGAGCGTGCCGCCGCCGGTGCTGTCCAGCCGCCACGGTCCCGCCGGGGGCACCAGTGAACCAGCCGTGTCGGCGGCGGCGAGGCGGGGCGCGTAGGCGACTCCGGCGCGCACCGCGAGCTGCGGCTCACCCTGGCCGAGCACCTGCGGCAGCAGAGCCAGTGACGCCGGATCGTCGTCGACGTCGACGAGGGTGAACTTCCCGGCGTGCTCGCTCTGCGCGGACCGCACCAGGCCCCACACCACCGACGCGGCGAGGTCCGGCACGTCTTCGCCGGGCGCGGCTGCGATCGCCCCGCGCGTCACCACGGCCAGCTCACCGTCCTCCGTGGACTGGACGGCGGCCAGCACGCGTTCGGCGCTCGCGTGCGCGGCGGCCGCGGTGTCGCCCGGCCCGCCGCGCACGCACAACACGGCGAGATCGTCGCCGCTGCCGGGTTCGAGTCCGAACGGGTCCTCACCGGTCACGACCAGCCGGCGCGGTTCCCCGGCGGGCACGGTCGTCGTCCAGTCGACGCGGAACAGCGAGCTGTCCCCGGCCGGGGTCTCGTCGGGTGCGATCGCCCGCAGGACCAGGGAGTCCGCGGTGGCGACCGCGGTCCCGGCGGAGTCCGCCAGCTCGACGCGCCAGCCGTCGCCCACCGGGCTCAGCCGGACCCGGGCCGCGGCCGCCCCGGCGGCGGCGAGCCGGACACCGGTCCACGCGTAGGGGAGCCGGACGCCGTCTTCTTCCCCGGCGGCCAGGGAAAGGCCGTGCAGGGACGCGTCCAGCAGCGCCGGGTGGAGGCCGTAGGAACCGGCCTCTCCGGTGGCGGTCTCCGGCAACGCGAGGTCGGCGAAGATGTCGTCGCCGCTGCGCCAGGCCGCGCGCAGGCAGCGGAATGTTGGTCCGTAGCCGTACCCGGCCGCTTCCAGCGCGGGGTACAACGAGGCGACGTCCAGGGCTTCGGCGGCGGGCGGCCAGGTGCGCGCCCAGTCCGGTGCCTCCGTCGCGGTCTCGGCGTCGTGCACCGTCGCGGAGGCGTGGCTCATCCACCCGCCTCCGGCCGGACGCGAGTCGACCGACACCGCGCGCCGCCCGTCGTCCTCCGGTGCCCCCACCCGGACCTGTATGTCCACAGTGGATTCCTCGGGCAGGCGCAGCGGCGCCTGCAAAAGCAGTTCTTCGACGACACCGGCGCCGACGTGGTCGGCGGCGTGGGTGACCAGCTCGACGAACGCGCTGCCGGGCAGCAGCGGCGTCCCGCCGACCGCGTGTTCGGCGAGCCACGGCAGCGTGGCGGCCGACAGCGTGCCCGCGAAGACGACCTCGCCGCCGGCCAGCGTGACGCTCGTGCCCAGCAGCGGGTGCCCCACCGGGGCCAGCCCACCGCCGCGGGCGCCCGAGGCCGCGGCACTGCGCGGCAGCCAGTACCGCGTCCGCTGGAACGCATACGTCGGCAGCTCGACGCGGCGCGCGGACCGGCCGGCGAAGACGTTTTCCCAGTCCACTTCGGTGCCGTGCGCGTGCGCGGTCGCCACCGCGCGCAGCAGGCAGGCGGGCTCGTCCTGTTCGCGGCGCAGCAGCGCCACGTGCGGGAGGTCGCCGGGCGCGCTCGCGGTCAGGGACGCGTCCGGCCCGGCTTCGAGGCAGAGCCCGATCCCGTCGGCGCGCAGGGTTTCGCAGACGTCGGCGAACCGCACGGTGTCGCGCACCTGCCGGGCCCAGTACGCCGGGTCCGCCCACTTGGCGGCGTCGAGGGTGGTGCCGGTGACGCTGGAGACGATCGGCAACCGGGGTGCGTGAAAGGTCAGCGACGCGGCCAGCGCTGTGAACTCGGCCAGCATCGGGTCCATCCGCGCGGAGTGGAACGCGTGGCTGACCCGCAGCCGCCGCACGCGCTTTCCCTCCGCCGCAGAGCGCTCGGCGACCGCGGTGACGGCGTCTTCGTCGCCGGAGACGACCACGGCGTCCGGGGCGTTCACCGCGGCGAGGGAGGCACCCGGGCCCAGCAGCGGTACGACTTCCGTTTCGGGCGCGGCGATCGCGATCATCGCGCCGCCTTCGGGCAGCGCCTCCATCAGCTGCCCGCGCGCGGCCACGAGCGCGCACGCATCGGCCAGGTCCAGCACGCCCGCGACGTGCGCGGCGGCCAGTTCGCCGACGGAGTGCCCGGCGACCGCGTCCGGCCGCAGCCCCCACGATTCGAGCAGCCGGACCAGCGCGATCTCGACGGCGAAGGTGGCGGTCTGGGTGAAGACGGTCCGGTCGAGCAGGGTGCCGTCGTCGCCGAAGAGCACCGGGCGCACGGGCTTCGCGAGATTCTGGTCCAGGTGGTCGCAGACTTCGTCCAAGGCCCGGGCGAACACCGGGAACGCCGCATACAGGCCGCGGCCCATGCCGGCGCGTTGCGCGCCCTGACCGGTGAAGACGAACGCGGTCCTCGGCTCACCCGCGGCCACGACGTCGTCGACGCCGAGCGCCGTCAGCGCGGCGAGGAGGTGGTCGCGGCCGGTGGCGGTCAGCGGCACCCGGTGGCGCAACGGCGACCGGCCGGTGCCCAGCGTGTAGAGCACGTCGGCGGGGGTCAGGTCCGGCCGGGCGCGCAGGTGCCCGGCCAGCGTTCCGGCTTGCGCCAGCACGGCTTCCGGGGTGTGGCCGGACAGCACGCCCGCCCCGGGGACCGGTGTTCCTCCGGGCTCGGCGGGGGTTTCGGCCGGGACGCCTTCGAGGACCACGTGGGCATTGGTCCCGCTGACCCCGAACGCCGACACCGCGGCGCGGCGCGGCCCGGCCGGCCAGGGGCGCGCCTCGGTGAGCAGTCGCACCGCGCCGGAGTCCCAGTCGATCCGCGACGACGGCTCGTCGGCGTGCAGCGTCGCCGGCAGCGTGCCGTGCCGCAGGGCGAGGATCATCTTGAGCACGCCCGCGATCCCGGCGGCGGCCTGCGCGTGCCCGAGGTTGGACTTGACCGACCCCAGCCACAGCGGCTCGGCGCGGTCCTGGCCGTAGGTCGCCAGCAGCGCCTGCACCTCGATCGGGTCGCCGAGCGTGGTGCCGGTGCCGTGCCCCTCGACGGCCTGGACGTCCGATGGGGACAGTCCGGCGCCGGCCAGCGCGGACCGGATCACCCGCTGCTGCGAGGGGCCGTTGGGGGCGGTCAGCCCGTTGGACGCGCCGTCGGAGTTGACCGCGGACCCGCGGACCACCGCCAGCACCTCGTGGCCGAGCCGCCGGGCGTCCGAAAGCCGTTCCAGCAGCACCAAGCCCGCGCCTTCGCCCCAGCCGGTCCCGTTCGCGCCCGCGCCGTAGGAGCGGCAGCGGCCGTCCGCGGACAGGCCGCCCTGACGGCTGAAGTCGACGAAGGTGGCGGGCGTCGACATGACCGTGACCCCACCCGCGAGCGCCAGGTCGCACTCGCCCGCGCGCAGGGCCTGGGCGGCCAGGTGCAGCGAGACCAGCGAGGACGAGCACGCCGTGTCGATGCTGACCGCCGGGCCTTCGAGGCCGAGGACGTAGGCGACCCGGCCGGACAGCACGCTGCCCGCGGTGCCCAGCCCGCCGTAGCCGCCGGTCTCGGACGACGGGTCGTGCAGCCAGGAGCCGTAGTCGTTGTACATGACCCCGGCGAAGACCCCGGTCCGGCTGCCGCGCAAGGAAGCCGGGGCGACGCGGGCGTGTTCCACGGTCTCCCACGCCACCTCCAGGAGCAGGCGCTGCTGGGGGTCCATCGCTGCGGCTTCACGCGGGGAGATGCCGAAGAACTCCGCGTCGAACTCGTCGGCGTCGTGCAGGAACCCGCCGTGGCGGGTGTAGCTCTTGCCGGCGGCGCCGGGGACGGGGTCGTAGAGGTCGCCGAGGTCCCAGCCGCGGTTCGCCGGCATCTCCGAGATGGCGTCCGTGCCACCCGTGACGAGGTCCCACAGCTGCCCGGGGGTGTGGACGCCGCCGGGGAACCGGCAGCCCAGCCCGACCACGGCGATCGGGTCGTCATCGTTGCGGGGCCCGGCCGGGGTGACCCGGTCCGACGGGCCCGAGCCGGCCAGGAGGTGCCGGGCGAGCGCGACCGGCGTCGGGTGGTCGAACACGAGCGTCGCGGGCAGCCGCCGGCCCAGCGCGGTGCCGAGGGCGGTGCGGAACTCCACCGCGGCCAGCGAGTCGAACCCCAGCTCTTGGAAGCTGCGCCGCGCCTCGACGTCGGCCGCGCTGCGGTGCCCGAGCACCGAGGCGGCGGTGCTGAGCACGACGTCGAGTAGCTGCCGTTCGGCGTCGGCCGGGGACAGCGACCCCAGAGACGTCGCGGAGCCGGTCGTGGTGGTGCGCGCCGGCTTCGGGGCCAGGTCGCGCAGGATCGGGGGCAGCGAGCCGTCGGCGGCGGACGTGCGCAGCCGGGACCGGTCGAGCGCGACCGGGGCCAGGCCGGTGGTGCCGAGCGCGAGCGCGGCGTCGAAGAGGGCGGCGCCCTGCGCGTCACCGATCTCTCGAAGCCCGGCCCGCGCCATCCGCCGGGTGGCCAGCGGCGACACCGACGCGGCCATCCCACCGCCCGCGGCCCAGGCACCCCAGGCAAGGGACTGGGCCCCGATCCCGGCGGCGAGCGCGTCGAGGTAGGCGTTGGCGGCGGCGTAGGCGGCCTGGCCGGCGCCGCCCAGCAGGCCGGACGCGCTGGAGAACAGCACGAACGCGCGCAGGCCGAGGTGCTTCGTGGCCTCGTGCAGGTGCCAGGCGCCGTCGACCTTCGGCGTGAGCACGCGGGCGATGCGGTCGGGGGTGAGGGAGGTGGCCAGGCCGTCGTCGAGCGTGCCGGCCAGGTGCAGCACGGCGGACAGGTCCGGGGTCGCGAGCGCGGCGACGGCGGTCGGGTCGGCGAGGTCGCACGCCACGACGTCGACGTCCGCGCCCAGGGCGCGCAGCTCGGCGAGCAGGGCCGTCGCGCGCGGTTCACCGGGGCCGCCGCGGTTGGTCAGCAGCAGCCGCCGGACGCCGCGGTGGGTCACGAGGTGGCGGGCGAGCAGCGCGCCGAGGGCGCCGGTGCCGCCGGTGACCAGCACGGTGCCCTCGCCGAGATCCGGTTCGCCGGGCTCGGCGGTCACGGCGGCCAGGCGCGGCACGAGCACGGTCGCGTCACGCACGGCCAGACGGGGTTCGTCGGCGTCCAGCACCGGCACGAGGGCGGCGAGGTCTTCCGGCTGCGCGTCGGCCAGGACGATCCGGCCCGGGTTCTCCGCCTGGGCGGCGCCGAGGAAGCCCCAGCAGGCCGCCAGCACGGGGTCGGCGCCGGTGGCGCCGGGGAGCACCGGCACGAGCAGGGCACCGGCGAACCGGTCGTCGGTGAGCCAGGTCCGGCCGAGTTCGGCGACTTCCGTGACGGCCTGGTGGGTGGCGGCGACGCGGCCGGCCGCCGCGTCGGCCGAGATGGTCGCGAACACCACGTCCGGCACGTCCCGCAGCTCCGCCACGGCGTGGTGCGGCACGGTCGTCCAGGACCGCTCGGTGGTGCGGGGTGGCTCGGCCAGGGGACGCCAGACGGTCTCGAAGAGCGCGTCCCGCAACGGATCGGGGGCGGCGGCCGCGATCTCGCGCAGCGTCAGGGACTCGACCTGGAACACCGGGTGGTCGCCGGGGTCCGTCGCGAAGACGGAGAAGGCGTCCGGCCCGGTCGGGCTGACGCGCACGCGCAGGGCGTCGGCGCCACGGGCCGCGAGGGAAACGCCGTTCCAGCTGAAGGGCACCCGCGGCACCGAAGGGCCGTCGAGGAACACGGCCGCGTGCAGGGCGGCGTCGAACAGCGCGGGGTGAAGGCCGAAGGCCCCCGGCGAAGTTCCGGGCGGCAGGGCCACCTCGGCGAACACGGTGTCGCCGAGCCGCCAAGCCGCTCGCAGTCCCTGGAACGCTTCGCCGTACTCGACGCCTCCGTGACCCGTGTCGTACAGGTCTTCGACGGCGAGGGGTTCCGCCCCCGGCGGCGGCCAGGCACCGGCGGGGGCGGGCGACGGGACCGGGTCCGTGGCGAGCGAGCCGCTGGCGTGCAGGGTCCAGGGCCGGTCGGCGTCGGCGCGGGCGTGCACGGCGACGGCCGCGGTGCCGTCGGCGCCGGGGGTGACGGTGAGCTGCAGCTCGATGGCGCCGTCGCCGGGCACGGCGAGGGGTTCGTGGAGGACCAGCTCGGCGAGGGTGGCGAAACCGTCGCGGGCACCGGCGTGCAGGGCCAGTTCGGCGAACGCCGTGCCGGGGACGATCGGGGTGCCGGTGAGCCGGTGGTCGGTGAGCCACGGCTGGTCGGCGGGGGAGAGGTGCCCGGTGTGGAGGTGGGCCGGCGCTCCGGCGAGGGCGAGCGAACCGCTGAGCAGGGGGTGCGACGCGGGCCGCAGGGGAGTGGGTTTGCCGGCGGGGAGCCAGAACCGCTCGTGCTGGAAGGCGTAGGTGGGCAGGTCGACCCGGCGACGTCCGGGCAGCACGGCCGCCCAGTCCACGTCGTGCCCGCGTAGCCACAGCCGCCCGACCGCTTCCATCAGGTCGGTCGCCTCGGTCTGCGGACCCTTCACCGCCGGAACGCCGTCGACCATCGTCGTCAGCACCGGCGCCGGACCGACCTCCAGCCACGTCCCGAGATCCGGCACGCTGAACCGCACGGTCCCGGTCACCTGCGCCACCCAGTAGTCCGGATTCAGCACATCGGTGCGACCGCCACCCGTGGGCAGCATGGGGATGGCCGGCTCCCGGAACTCCACCGACTCCACCACGGCCCGGAACCCATCCAGCATCGGCGCCATCAACGGCGAATGAAACGCGTGCGACACCCGCAACTGCCGCACCCACACCCCGCGCTCCCGGAGCACCTCCACCGCACGGCCGACCGCCTCCGCGTCCCCGGACAACACCACCGACGACGGCCCGTTCACCGCCGCCAGCGACACACCGTCACCCAGCAGGTCCGCGACCTCGGCCTCACTCGTCCCGACCGTCCACATCACCCCACCGGAGGGCAACGCCTGCATCAACGACGCCCGAGCCGCCACCACCCGGCACGCATCCGGCACCGACCACAACCCGGCCACGCACGCCGCCGCCAGCTCCCCGATCGAATGCCCGACCACCACCTCCGGCCGCACACCCCACGACTCCAGCAACCGCGCCAGCGACACCTCGAACGCGAACAACACCAACTGCGCCACACCGGTCTGGTCGACATCCCCGGTGACATCCGGGAAGTGCGCGGTGATCCCGTCCCAGGACTCCGCGAACACCGGATAGGTCTCCCGAAGCTGGTCACCCATACCCAGGCGCTGGGCCCCCTGGCCGGTGAACATCCATCCCGAACCACCCTCGACCAGGCTCTCGCCCACGAAGGATCCATCCGGGTGCACCACCGCCCCGTGATCCAGCCGAGCCCGCGACGACACCAATGACCACGCCACGTCGGCCGGAACCGGCTCCGGGCCCAGGAAACCCACCAGCCGATCCACCTGGGCCCGCACCCCCGCCGGCCCACGACCCGACACCACCAACGGCACCGGCCCGGTGAACCCGGCCGCCGCGGGCACCTCGGCTTCCTCGGGCGCTTCGAGGATCACGTGCGCGTTGGTACCGCTGATCCCGAACGACGACACCCCGGCCCGCCGCACCCGGTCACCGCGAGGCCACTCCCGGCGTTGCGCGACCACTTCGACGGCACCGGCCGTCCAGTCCACCTGCGCACTCGGCACCTCGGCGTGCAGCGACGCGGGCACGACCCCGTGCCGCAGCGCCAGGACCATCTTGATGATCCCGGCGACCCCGGCCGCGGCCTGGGTGTGCCCGATGTTCGACTTGACCGACCCCAGCAGCAACGGGGTTTCCCGCTCCTGCCCGTACGTGGCGAGCAGCGCCTGCGCTTCGATCGGATCCCCGAGCGAGGTCCCGGTCCCGTGGCCTTCCACGACGTCCACATCGGACGGTTGCAGGCCCGCGTTCGCCAAGGCGGAGCGGATCACCCGCTGCTGCGAGGGACCGTTCGGTGCGGTCAGCCCGTTCGACGCGCCGTCCTGGTTGACCGCCGAGCCCCGCACCACCGCCAGGACCCGGTGCCCGAGCCGCTGGGCGTCGGAAAGCCGTTCGACGACCAGTACGCCGACACCTTCACCCCACCCGGTGCCGTCCGCGCCCTCGGCGTAGGACTTGCAGCGGCCGTCGGCGGCCAGCCCGCCCTGGCGGGACATCTCGACGAACACCCCCGGCGTCGACATCACCGTCACGCCGCCGGCCAGCGCCAGCTCGCATTCTCCGTCCCGCAGCGACTGCCCGGCCAGGTGCAACGCCACCAGCGAAGACGAACACGCCGTGTCCACGGTGACCGCCGGACCTTCCAGACCGAGCACGTAGGACACCCGGCCGGACAGCACGCTGCCCGCGACCCCGGTGCTGAGGTAGCCCTCCAGTTCGTCCGGGACGGTCGCGGGATCCCCGGCGTAGTCGTGGTACATCAGGCCGCTGAAGACGCCGGTGCGACTGCCGCGCAACGACTCCGCGGGCAGGCCGGCGTTTTCCACCGCCTCCCAGGATGCTTCCAGCAGCAGCCGGTGCTGCGGGTCCATGGCGAGCGCTTCGCGCGGCGACAGCCCGAAGAACCCCGGGTCGAACCCGGCCGCGTCGTCGAGGAACGCGCCTTCCGCGGTGGCGAAGGTGCCGCGCCGGTCCGACCCGGGGGCGTGCCGGCTGGCGACGTCCCAGCCGCGGTCGGCCGGCATGGCCGACACCGCGTCGCGGCCGTCGCGCACCAGCTCCCACAGCTGCCCGGGCGTGGTGACCCCGCCCGGGTAGCGGCAGGCCATGCCGACGATCGCGATCGGTTCGGACCGCGCGTCCTCCAGCTGCCGGATCCGGCGGTGGGCGCTGCGCAGGTCCGTCGTCATCCGCTTGAGGTAGTCGACAAGCTGCTTTTCGTTGGTCACGGTTACCTCGCCGCTCGGCCGGTCGCGCACATCGGTTCGGACCCTAGGCAGGTTCGCCCGCCGCGCCCCCCTTAACGGCGGGCCGCCGCCCCCTAACCCCGCCCGGGCTCAGGCGGTCACCCGCCACACCGAGTACGAGTGGAACCCGGCCCCGGCCTTGCGGCCCAGCCGCCCCAGCGCCACCAGCTGGCTGAGCATCGCCGTCGGCTTGACGTCCGGGTCGTCGTTCGCCTCGTGCAGCCGCAGCTGGATGGCTTCGCCGACGTCGAGGCCGATGGCGTCCAGCAACGCGAACGGCCCCATCGGGAAGCCGAGCCCCTGCGCGACGGCGGTGTCGACCTCTTCGATCGTCGCCACCCCGTTCTCCACGAGCGTGGCCGCGTCGTTCAGGTAGGGGAACAGCAGGTGGTTCACGAGGAAGCCGCTGCGGTCCGGGCAGCCGACCGGCGTCTTGCCGAGCGCGGTCGCGAAGGCGTGCGCGGTCGCGACGACGTCGTCGGCGACGAAGCCGGTCCGGCCGACCTCGACCAGGCGCATCGCCGGGGCGGGGTTGAAGAAGTGCAGCCCCACGACGTCGGCCGGGCGCCGGGTGGCCTTCGCGCAGTCGGCGACCGACAGGCTGGACGTCGTGGTCGCCAGGACGGCGCCGGGCCGGCACACGCGGTCGAGGTCGGCGAACACGGCCGCCTTGGCCTGCTCGTCCTCGCTGACCGCCTCGATCGCGATGTCGCAGTCGGCGAGTTCGGCGACGTCGGTGGTCACGACCAGTGCCGTCAGCGCCGCTTCCCGTTGTTCCGCGCCGGCTTGGCCGCGTCGCACGGCGCGTTCGAGGGATGCGTCGATCGCCGCGCGCGCGGCTTCGGCCTTCTCGACGCTGCGGGCGACGAGCACCGTCGGCAGGCCGTGGGACGTCGTGACCTGGGCGATCCCGCGGGCCATGATCCCGGAGCCGACGACGCCGACGCGGCGGACCGGCCGGGTGGTCCCGCCGGGGCCCGCGGCCGGCTCCGGATCCGCGGTTTCGCGGTCGTAGCGGTAGAAACCGTGCCCGGCTTTCCGGCCGAGGGCACCGGTTGCGGCCATCGTGCGCAGCAGCGTGGCCGGTGCGAAAGCCGCACGGCCGGTTTCGCGGTGCAGCGCGTCCAGTTCGGCCACGGCGGCGTCGATCCCGATCCGGTCCAGCAGCTCGAACGGCCCGTGCGGCAGCCCGCACCCCAGCCGCATCGCGGTGTCGATGTCGTCCCGGCTCGACTCGCCCGTTTCGCCCAGCGCGGCCGCGCGGTTGAGGTAGGCGAGCAGCATCCGCCGCGTCGCGCCCCCCGCCGGGCCGAGCTCGGTGAGCCGGACCGGCAGCCGGTCGAGCACCGCTCGCACCGCGGCGAGCGTGGCCGGGTCGGTCATGCTCGTGCCGATCAGCTCGACGCCGCCGGCCGGAGGCGGCAGCAGCGTCCGCAGCCCGGCCAGCCGCGTCGGCCGGCCCGAGGCGACGGCGAGGGTGGTCAAGGACAGGGAGGCGGTCGTGCTGGCGAAGGCGGTACCGGGTCCGCACACCGCCGCGGCCGAGCGCAGGACCGCGCCCTTGAGCTCGAGGTCTTCGGGGACGGCCTCGATGACGACGTCGGCCGAGGCGAGGGTTTCGAGCCGCGTGGTGACCGTGGCGCCCGGCCACCGGCCCCGGGCCACCACGGCGGGATCGGCGTCGACGGCGATGACCGGGACACCGGCGGCGGTGAGCAGGTCCGCCCACGCGCCGCCGGTGGACCCGAGGCCGAGCACACCGATGGTCGTCGGTCGTTCTCCGGTCATGTCAGGCCCTTCCTTCGAGGTCAGTTCCGGAACCGGACGAGCTGGGGCAGGTACCGTTCGCGCATTTCCGGGTCGTCGACGCCGAGGCCGGGCTCGGGGGCCAGGCAGAGCACGCCGACCTTGCCGTCGTGCCGGTTCGCGTGCACCTCGGCGACGGCCTGGCCGGTCTCGGCCAGTGGGTGCACTGTGGACAGTGTCGGGTGGATGGCGCCGGTGGCGATCAACCGGTTGGCTGCCCAGGCTTCCCGGTAGTTGGCGAAGTGCGACCCGACGATCCGCTTCAGCCGCATCCACAGGTGCCGGTTGTCGTAGACGTGCTCGTACCCGGTGGTCGACGCGCAGGTGACGACGGTGCCGCCGCGCCGGGCGACGTAGACGCTGGCGCCGAAGGTCTCCCGGCCCGGGTGCTCGAAGACGATGTCCGGGTCGTGGCCGCCGGTCAGCTCGCGCACGGCGGCGCCGAAGCGCTTCCACTCGCGCTGGTCCTGGGTGTGCTCGTCGGACCAGAACCGGAAGCCTTCGGCCGAGCGGTCGAGCACCAGCTCCGCGCCCATCGAGCGGACCAGCTCGGCCTTGCGCGGGCTCGACACCACGCACACGGGGATGCCGCCGCCGTTGAGCACGAGCTGGGTGGCGTAGGAGCCGAGCCCGCCGGCGGCGCCCCAGATGAGCACGACGTCGCCCTGCTTCAGGTCGGCGCCGTTGCGCGAGACCAGCTGCCGGTAGGCGGTGGAGTTGACCAGCCCGGAGGCGGCGGCCTCCTCCCAGGTGAGGTGGGCCGGCTTCGGCATCAGCTGGTTGGCCTTGACCAGCGCGAGCTGCGCGAGCCCGCCGTAGTTCGTCTCGAACCCCCAGATGCGCTGCTCGGGGTCGAGCATGGTGTCGTCGTGCCCGTCCGGGGCGGCCAGCTCGACGTTGAGGCAGTGCGCGACGACCCGGTCACCGGGCTTGACCGTCCGCACGGCGGCGCCGACCCGCAGGACGACGCCGGCCAGGTCCGAGCCGAGCACGTGGTGGGGCCGGTCGTGCTGTTCGGCGCCGGGCACGGACCGGGCGTACCGCCGCAGGAAGCCGAAGGTCGGCATCGGCTCGAAGATCGAGGTCCAGACGGTGTTGTAGTTGACGCAGCTGGCCATGGCGGCGACGAGCACCTCGTCCGGCCCGACCTCGGGGGTCGCCACCCGGTCCACGTGGATGGACTTCGCGGGGTCCTTGTCCCGGGTGGCCATCCCGTCGAACATGGCCGTCTCGTCGGCGTGGACCAGCGCGCCGAGGTAGCTGCCGGGAACCGGCAGCGAAGCGAACGCGGCTGGTGAGGTCTCTCCGGAAACGATCGTTTCGACGATGTCCTGCATGCAGCCCTCCGGGCGTCGACGGGGCGATCCCGCCGCCGATGAAGCGGGTCGGCGCGAAGTTAGCCGCGCCGGACGGCGGCTGAACCCCGAATCGCCGGGCTCCACCCCCTACATCCGGGGAGGGCCCGGTAGCGGCGCCACGGTGACCGGCGGAGCCGAGGAGGGGGGTGACGTGACCCGGACTGCGGCCGATCCCGCGGGCAGCGACCCGCAGCGCGGCGGCGAGGGAGGCTGAGCGGTCCGATCACGGCATCACGCGCGTGATCACGGTGGCGGCGAGGAGTGTGCCGAAACGTCCGACCCGCGCCGGCGATCGTCGGAGAGCGCCGAGCGCGCATCGCGGGTATGGCGCGAGTCGGGCTCGCGGTCCGAAGTGGACCGCGAGTCCCGGGCGCGGTGACCGGGCTGTGTCGTGGGCGATGCAGGCCATCTGCCGCGGCCGTCTTTCCGTACTCGCCCGCCCGGAGCGGTCACGTTAAGGCCCGTCCACGATGGACGGGGGGTGACAGATGGCAGGGGTGCAGCGGGGGGAGGGCTGGTGTGCTGTGGCGCATGATGAAGTCGATGCGGTGGGTGTGGCCGGTCGTGGCGGTGGCCGCGGTGGTGGTGGTGGTGGTGCCGTTGGCCGGTGCCTCGGATCCGGGGCCGGCGGACTCCCTGAAGTGGGGTGCGTGTCCGTCCGGGGCCGATCCTGCGCTGCGGTGTTCGACGCTTGCGGTGCCGCTGGACTACCGGCATCCCGAGGGCAGGAAGATCGATCTCGCG
This sequence comes from Amycolatopsis sp. PS_44_ISF1, assembly GCF_032335455.1. Classification (NCBI taxonomy): domain Bacteria; kingdom Bacillati; phylum Actinomycetota; class Actinomycetes; order Pseudonocardiales; family Pseudonocardiaceae; genus Amycolatopsis; species Amycolatopsis sp. PS_44_ISF1. The sequence goes on from NZ_JANUXO010000002.1 coordinate 193,087, forward strand.
GTGTCGCGGCTGGCGAGCGCGGACCAGGGGAAGCGCCGGGGGGTGCTTCTGGTCGACCCGGGCGGCCCCGGTCTGCCCGGGTCGCTGGCCACGCCCACGATGGGACTGCCGCAGCCGGTGCGCGACCGCTACGACGTGATCGGGTTCGACCCACGCGGGATCGGCCGCAGCGCCCCGCTGACCTGCGGTCTCACCCCTGCGCAGAGTGCGGTGGCCGCGACTCCGCCCTATCCGCGCGACGCCGCCGACGTGGCCCGGACCGCCGAAACCGCCGCCGTCATCGCCCGGCAGTGCACCAGCTCCGACACCGCGGACGTCCTGCCGTTCGTCACCACGGCGAACACCGCGCGCGACCTGGACTCGATCCGGGCGGCGCTGGGGGAGGAGAAGATGTCCTACTACGGCGAGTCCTACGGCACCTACCTCGGCGCGGTCTACACCACGCTTTTCCCGGAGCACAGCGACCGCTTCGTCCTCGACAGCAGCCTCCCGCCCGAAGGCTACGACCTCGACGCGCTGCGCAGCCAGGCGCTGGGCTTCCAGACCCGGTTCCCCGATTTCGCGCTGTTCGCGGCGGGCGAGGCCACCCGGTACGGACTGGGCAGTACGCCGGCGGCGGTGACCGCGAAGTACTACGAGCTCGCCGGCCGTCTGGACCACGCCCCGGCCCAGGGGTTCGACGGCACGAGCTTCCGCAACCTCACCTCCGGCCTGCTGCGCCGTGACGACGAGTTCCCGCAGCTCGCCTCGATCTGGCAGGCCCTCGACTCGGGCCAGCCCCTTCCCGCCGCGGCAGCCCCGGACGGCTCGGACGGCTCGGACGGCGCGGGCGGCGCGGGCTTCAGCGACCGTGGGAGCTTCGCCGTCGGCTACCTCAGCGTGGTGTGCAACGACTCCTCGTGGCCCACCTCGGTCGGGACCTACCAGCACGACGTCGAAGTGGACCGGCTCCGCTACCCGATGTACGGCCCGATCACGGCCAACATCCGGCCCTGCGCGTTCTGGCCGGCCCCGGCGGAACCGAAGGTGTCCCTCGGCGGCCCGGGCCCGGCCGACGTCCTGATCGTGCAGAACCTCCGCGACCCGGCCACCCCGCTGCCCGGCGCGCTCCGGACGCGCTCAGCCCTGGGCGAGCGGGCCCGGATGGTCACCATCGACCAAGGCGGCCACGTCGCCTACGGCGCCGGCAACCGCTGCGGCAACACCACCGTGACCGACTACCTGGTGACCGGCCGCCTCGCCCCCCAAGACACCTTCTGCCCCGCCGAAACCCACTGACCCACCACAAAGGACCGAAGAACGGAAACCCGCCCCGCGCCCTCGGGTTCGCCGATCCGCGGCAACGCCGACGAGCTTCCGCGGGCGGAGGTGTCTAAAGTGTCCGTGTGGCAGCGGCAAAACGAGGGCAGGGCATGGTGTGGAGCACGCGCCAGCTGGCGGAGCTGGCGGGAACCACCGTCAAAACGGTGCGGCACTACCATCGGATGGGCTTGCTCGACCTGCCCGATCGGACGGCCAACGGGTACAAGCAGTATCGGATGACGCACCTCGTCCGGTTGTTGCGGATCAAAAGACTGACCGACCTCGGTCTTTCGCTCGCTCGGATTCGGGCGATGGGTGCCGGTGACGGCGACCCGGGCGAAACCGTTCGCGCGCTCGAAGACGAGTTGGCGGCCAGGGCCGATCGTCTGCAGCGGATTCGCGGGGAGCTCGCCGTTCTGCGCGAGCACGGCGCCCCGCTGGATTCCCCGGCGCGGCTGGGGAGCGTCGCCGGCGGGCTGTCGGAGGAAGACCGGGCGATGCTGACCGTGGTCTCCGGCTCTCTGCCGGACCACGCCCTCGACGACCTCCGCCAGTTGATCGCGGAGCCCACCGACCGGGGGACCGACGAAGACTTCGACCGCCTGGCCGAAGATGCCGACGACGCGACGATCGAAGACATCGCCGGCCGGCTGGCCGAGTCGGTCCGGCGCAGTCACGCCCGCTTCCCGTGGATGGCCGACCCCGGCTCCGCCGGAACGCGAGGCCGGGAGTTCGCCGAGACCGCGATGGGATCTGCGGTCGTCGAGCGGTTCAACGCCGCTCAGCTGAAGGCTCTCGCGCTCGTCCATGCGCAGCTGGCGGCGCAAGACCGGTGAGCGAACCGGCGGCGGCCTCCTCAGCCCCCGGTGACGCCGTGGTAGAGGATGCCTGCGCTGTTGTAGACGACATGGACGACGACAGCCGGCCAGAGGGAGCCGGAGAACCGCAGCAGCAGCCCGGTACTGAGCCCGACGACGAACGCGAGCGGCATGACGGCGTTGAGTCCGTGCGCCAGGGCGAAGACCGCCGCACTGAGGGGCACCCCGATCCAGGGACCCCATCGGAACAGGAAGCCGGCCAGAACGCCCCGGAACAGCGCCTCCTCACCGAGGGGGGTGAGCAGGCCACCGAGCACCACGGTGACCACGAGCGAGAGCACTCCGGCATCCGCGGCATCGCGATAGCTCTGCTGGACCCCCTCCGAGTGGGGGAAGAGCGGGTCGAACACCGCCGAGACCGGCCAGCTCAACCCGAAGCACACGAGACCGGCCGCGAGGGCCACGAGAAGCCAGCCGGGATGAACCCGTCGCATTCCGAAAGCGCGGACGTCGCGGATACGGACGAGCACGGCGACGGCGAACGCGCCCAGCGGGGCGATACCGGAGACGAGGAAATTGGCCTGGCCGGGCGAGAGGGGAAAGCCCGCCGGTAGCCGGGCCGCGATGACTGCGCCGGTCGCGTACAGAATGAGGGCGGTGAGAATCGCTGCGCCGAGTTCAGGCCAGCCCGGCCGGCGGTGGTCCGGCTCGCGGCTGACGTCGTTGCTCGTGTTCATGGCCGCCAGTGTCGGGTGTGGCCCAGGGGCAGGGTCAAGCTCGTCCGTTCACCTCGGGCCGCGGCAGTGCCGGTGCCCTTTCGGCGGGGTCGGGACGGTGCTGCGGCCGACGGGGCGTTACCGGCCGAAGTGCGGCTGACTCCGCGGTCGCCGGGTCGGAGGCGAAAGCGGCGGTTGCGTAGTCATGGCGGCCCGGCGCACACTGGGCGGGCACAGGCGATGAGGCCCGCCTTCGACCGCGGACGTGACGTCCGCTGATGGCTTCTACCGCACCACTGTCGTGCTCGCGCACGCCAGCAGAGCCGGTAGAAGGAGGCGCCGATGAGCGATCTGGCCGTCGCCAGCGGTGCTCTTGATCGTCACGAAGCCGCCGAGTTTCCCTCCGTCGTGACCGGCCGTGGTGACGGCCGATCCTGCGTTCCCCGCGTCCGAGCTGTGTGTCCTTTTCGGACTTTCGCGGTCGTCGCGAGTGCCGTCTCCACGTTCGGGTCAAGGCGTCCGGCGACGGCGAAACGCCGCACTGGCCTCGATCCCGGTACCGAACCGAAACACCCGACCGGAGGAGAACCGACATGAACTGCTTCGAATGCGCCGGCCGCGGCGAGACCCGTCCTTCGGTGGCCGTCTGCACCACCTGTGGCGCCGGCGCCTGTCTCGACTGCGTCCGGCCGACGACCCGGGACATCCGGCACGCGGTGGGCTTTTCCTCGGCGGAGCTGGCGATCACCACCACCCGCGAACTGCACTGCACCCCTTGCCACAGCGCGATTTCCGCGCATCAGGGCGCGTTGGCCGACCTGGGTGGTTAGCCGGGTGAACCCAGGGGCCCGCGAGAGGGCCCATCCGGCGCCCAACGACTCCTGAGCTGGACGGATCGAGACATCGGCCGCGAACAGCGGGCCCCACCCCGCGCGTGACCCGGCCGGGCCCCTCGCCCGGGTGCGGGCGGACCACGTCCACTTCGAGAGCCCGCCGCCGTCCCACCTGGTACCGCCCTCTCGCTGCGAAAACTTATGTATCGATCGGTACCGAACAGTGCTACGGTCGAGGTGCCCTGATCGACAAAGCGGCGGCCCCGTGGTGGACCGCCGGGAACCGAGGCCCTGATGTCCGACGACGCCCTCCGCGAGTGGTACTTCCGCTACATCTCGGCGCTGAACGCGCACGAGTTCGACGGCATGGACGCTTTCATCGGCGACCACGTGGTGCTCAACGGTGAGCCCGGCACTCGCGAGGACGTTCTGGCGGTGCAGCAGCAGGACGTCACCGCGGTCCCGGACCTGCATTGGGTCGTCGACGAGCTGCTCGTCGATCGCGACCGGCTGGCCGTCCGGCTCCGCAACACCGGAACCCCGGTCCGGGAGTGGTTGGGCGTGGCCCCGGCCGGTGCCTCGTTCGACATCGTCGAGTACGCGATCTACCGGATTCGCGACGGGCGGTTCGTGCAGATGACCGCGCTGCACGACGGGGCCGGACTGCGCCGCCAGCTCGCCGCGTGACGAGCGCGTCCACCCCGCGTCACCGCAGTCGATCCTCGAGCCCCGGAGGGGGAAGCATGACCATCACGCTCATCACCGGCGCCACCAAGGGCATCGGGTACGAGACCGCCCGCGGACTGATCGATCGCGGCCACACCGTCTACCTCGGCGCGCGGGACCGCGTGCGAGGGGAGAAGGCCGCGGCGGAGCTCGGTGCGCACGCCGTCCAGCTCGACGTGACCGACGACGAGTCCGTCCGCCGCGCGCTGGGCGTCGTCGCCTCGGAGCAGGGCCGGCTCGATGTCCTGGTGAACAACGCGGGCATCCTCGGGTTCGACGGCGGGTCCCCGGACGGGCCCACGGCCCTGCGGGTCTTCGACACCAACGCCGTCGGGGTCGTGCGCGTCACGGAGGCGGCGCTGCCGTTGCTGAGGCGCTCGGCCAACCCGGCCGTCGTCATGGTGTCGAGCAGCGCCGGGTCGTTCTGGGCGGTCACCAACCCGGAGCGTCCCGAGTCCGGCCTGCCGACCCTGCTGTACTCCGCGTCCAAGGCCGCGGTCACCATGCTCACGGTCCAGTACGCCAAGGCACACCCCGGCATCAGGTTCAACGCCGTCGAGCCCGGAACGACCGCCACCGATCTGACCGCGGCGTTCGGCGTTGGCCGTTCGGCCCGGGAGAGCGCACAGGTCGTCGTCCGCCTGGCCACGCTCGGCCCGGACGGGCCGACCGGCACCTTCTCCGACGAGCACGGCACCGTTGCGTGGTGATGCTCCCGGACCGGGTCCGCCGCCCGGTCGTCCTCGGCCGTGCCACCCCGGCCGCAGGCCGCCCGCGGTCACGATCGATGCGCGGTGACCGCGGCGCGGTCGTCCACCGGCCGGCCCGGAACCCCCGGGCGGCGTTTCCGTCAGGCCGGCGGCCAGGCCCGGAGGGCGGCGTCGGCGACCCGGTGGAGCTCGTCCCGGCCGACGCCACCCGCCGCCTGGACGGCGAGACCGGCGGACACCGAGACCACGAACCGGGCCAGCAGGTCCGGATCCGAAGCCGGGGGCAGGTCCCCGCCGGCCTGGGCGCGGCGGAACCGGTCACGCAACCGGAGGTACACCTCCTCCCGCCAGCCGGAGGCGAACTCCCGGACCGTCCGGTCGCCGGCCGCCACGGCCAGCGCCCCCTGCACGCCGAGGCAGCCGGACGGCCGGTCCGCTCCGGTCGTGGTGTCCACCCCGCCGTGGAGCATGGCGGCGGCGACCGCCCGGGCGGTCGGCTCGGCGAGCGCCCGCTCCCCGTAGGACCCCGGACCGGCCGAGTAACGCTCCAGCGCCTTGCGGAACAGCGCCTCCTTGTTCCCGAACGCGGCGTACATGCTCGTGCGGGTGATCCCCATCGCCGCGGTCAGGTCGGCGAGGCTCGCCCCTTCGTAGCCGTGCTCCCAGAACACGCTCATCGCACGCTCGAGGGCGACCTCGGCGTCGAACTCCCGGGGCCGGCCGATCCTCGCCCGCTGCGTCTGCGTCATGCCGACCAGCATAGTCGCCTGCGCTCCGACCTCGTGCTACTTTTGTTCCGTACCGTTCGGAACATAAATAAGCGGAGGTCATCGGCAATGGGTCAGTTCGACGGGAAAACGGCGGTGGTGACCGGCGGGAGCGCCGGGATCGGCTTGCGGACGGCGGAACGGCTCGCCGAGCAGGGAGCGCACGTCTTCGTCACCGGACGCCGGGAGGCCGAACTCGCGAAGGCGGTGGCCCGGATCGGCGACGCCACGGCGGTGCCGGGCGACGTCCGCGTCGCCGCCGACCTGGATCGCCTCTACGACCGGGTCCGCGAGCGCGGCCAGGGGCTGGACGTGCTGTTCGCCAACGCGGCCATCAACAGTCTCGCCCGGCTGGAGGACCTCACCGAGGCCGACCACGACGACATCTTCGACATCAACGTCAAGGGCACCGTCCTCACCGTGCAGAAGGCCCTCCCGCTGCTCAACGAAGGCGCCTCGGTGATCCTCACCGGCTCGACCGCGGCCGTGACCGGAGTCGATCGGATGGGGGCCTACGGTGCCACCAAGGCGGCGGTCCGGGCCTACGCCCGCACCTGGGCGCGCGAGCTCGGCGCCCGGGGCATCCGGGTCAACACCGTCTCGCCCGGCCCCATCGACACCGCGATGTTCGACGAGGTCTTCGGCGTCCGCGCCGACGAGACACGGGCGAAGTTCGCGGCCGACCTGCCCGCCCACCGGGTCGGCGTGCCGGACGACGTCGCCTCCGCCGTGCTCTTCCTCGCCTCGCCCCAGAGCACGTTCGTCCGTGGCGCCGACCTCCCGGTCGACGGCGGGCTGGCGCAGGTCTGAGGCGCTCTCCGCTCGCTTGTACGTCCGTCCGCGTCGGATCGCGGCTTGGTTCCCATCCTTGACCCACACGCCCCCACCACCAACAGACCGGAGTTCCACCCATGGCGACAATCGGCATCCTCGGCGCCGGCGAGGTCGGCAGCCAGCTCGCCCGCGCCGCCGTCGCGCACGGCCACGACGTGGTGCTCGCCAACTCACGCGGCCCGGAGACCCTGACCGCGCTCGTCGACGAGCTCGGCCCATCCGCGCGGGCGGCGCCGGTCGCCGAGGCGGCCGCGGCCGCCGACTTCGCGATCATCGCCTTCCCGTACCGGCCGGACGACGATCTCCCGGTCGACGAACTCGCCGGGAAGATCGTGCTGGACACGAACAACTACATGGCCTGGCGCGACGGCCATCACCCCGTGGTGGACTCGGGCGAGCAGACCGAGCACGAGCTGCGCCAGGCGCAGCTGCCGAAGTCGAAGCTGGCCAAGGCGTTCACCCACCTCCAGGCACCGAACCTGTTCCGATTGGCCAAAAATGCGGACGACCCGGCCCGTCTCGCCTTGGCCGTGTCCAGCAATCATCCCGAAGCCGTCGAACTGGTGACGCGCCTGTACGACGCCTTCGGTTTCGACACGGTCGACAACAGCCCGCTGAGCGAATCCTGGCGGTCCGCGCCCGGCACGGTGATGTGGCAGTTCCACGACACGGGCCAACGCCGCGAGGACCTCGTCCGCAACTTGGCCCGGGCTCGACCCGGCACGAGACCGTAAACCATCCCCCGAACCCACTAGGATCGATCCATGTCTGAATTTGCCATCGGCGACACAGTCCAGATCACGGCCCAGATCATGAAGGGAAACGTCGGAACGGTTGTCCACCTGGACGAGAAAACCGGAAAATACCTCGTCCGAATCGGCGGCGCGACCCAGAACTACTTCACCGCGCAAGAGCTGAAGAAGTTCGACGCCACGAAGTCTCAGTAACGGAACTAGGCCCGGCCCTGTGCTGCTGCGGCGCATCCGGCCCGGCACCGCGCACGATCGTGCTGTGCCTGGACCGCGCTCATACCGCCACCGTCGTGGTCACCGGCTCACCGCTGATCCGTGACGCCTGCCGGTGGGGTTGTCTAAGATGGACCGATGCCATCGAGGCCTTTCCACCACGGCAACCTGCGCGCGGAACTGCTCGAGCGGGCCCGCGTGACGTTGCGCGAGACCGGCGAGGAGGGGGTGTCGCTGCGGCAGCTGGCCCGGGACGTGGGGGTGAGCCACGCCGCGCCGCGCCGGCACTTCCCGGACCGCCAGCAGTTGCTGCTCGCCCTGGCCGAACAGGGTTTCACCGAGCTCACGGCGACGATCACCGAGAGCGTGAACCGGTCCGGTGGCGGCGCGGACGCGGTGTTCCGCGCCGTGGCCCGCTCCTACGTCGATTTCGCCCGGGGCGACGCGGCGCTGATGAACCTGATGTTCTCGGCCAAGAACCACGAAGCCGCCGCGGACGTCGCCGGGGCGGCCGAACGCTTCTTCGCCGTCACCGGGTCACTGCTGCAGCAGGTCGCCCCGGACTCGGCGGTCCGGATCCCGGACCGCAGCCGATTGCAGCTGCTCCTGGCCGCGACCCTGCACGGTATCGCCTCCCTGGCCGGGACCGGCCGGATCGGCGAAGCGCAGGTCGGTGTGCTGATCGAGGACGCCGGATCGCTGTTCGGCGTGGCGGACGCTCAAAAGTAGTCATTGACTACTTTGTAGTCGATGACTACTTTGGGGTTCATGGTCGCACTCTCACAACCCTCTTCCCGTTCCCTGGCCGGCCGGGTCGCGGTCGTCACCGGTGCCAGCAGTGGTATCGGCGCGGCCACAGCGGCCGCGCTGGCCTCCTTCGGCGCTCACGTCGTGTACGCGGTCCGAGACGTCGATAAGGGCGAAGCGGATCCCGGACGGCGAGCCGCCGAAGCCGCCCGGCCCGGCTGCACCGAGGTCCGGTCCCTGGACCTGGCCGATCTGGCCTCCGTCCGGGCCTTCGCCCAGACCTGGACCGGCCCGATCGATCTGCTCATCAACAACGCCGGCGTGTCGAGCAGCACGCGCCGGCACACCCGCGACGGGTTCGAGCTGCAAATGGGCACCAACCACCTGGGCCACTTCGCGCTGACCAACCTGCTGCTGCCCCGCGTCCGCGGCCGGGTCGTCACCCTGGCCTCCCAGGCCGAACGCGCCGCGCGGCTGGATCTCGACGACCTCCACCACGCCCGCGGCACCTACCACGGCCAGCGCGTCTACAACGCGACCAAGCTCGCCAACCTGCTGTTCACCGCCGAACTGCAGCGGCGCCTCACCGCGGCCGGATCGCCGGTGCTGGCCATGGCCGCCCACCCCGGCTTCGTGGTCAGCTCCATGACCGCGGGCTCGACCGGCGTCCTCGCCCGCCTCCTGCTCCGCCTGCTCGCGCAGGCACCCGAGGCCGGCGCACTGCCCGTTCTCCACGCCGCCACGGCCGATCTGCCCGCAGACAGCTTCACCGGCCCGCGGCATCTGCTGCACATGCGCGGCGGCGCGGAACTCATCGGGCGCTCCAAGAAGGCCCGGGACCCCGAGACCGCCGCACGCCTGTGGGAGCTGTCCGAACAGCTGACCCGCACCACCTTCCCGGCGGCCGCGCTCACCCGCCCCGCCACGAACCCGGCGGCGGCCGAATAGCCAAAACCCTCACGCCTCGGTGGAGCGCCGGGTCAGACACCGCGCACCCGGCCGCCCGCCGACGACCGACAGCGACGCCACCCGCCACGAGGTCGTGGCTCGGCTTTCCCGGTTGCAGCCTCGATCGTGAACTGGCGTACGGTGCTCGACCGGCGTGGGCGAGTGGCGCTGTGTCGTGCCCGTGCGGACTCGCGGTACCGAAGATCCCGGTCAGTTCTCGCAGTTCGTCCGCAGGTATTCGTTGAGAGTCCAGCCACTGTGGCCGTCGGGGGCGTGGATGTAGGACCAGGGCCCGGAATCCTCGTGGTGGTCGAGCGTGACGACTTCGCCCTGGCGCACCACGCCGATCTGCCGGCCCCGGCCACCGGGCTGGTCGCGAAGCGTGGCCGATTGCGCGCATTCCGATCTGGTCACCGTGGTGGACGGCGCCGGCGCCGGGCGCGACAGGGCGTAGCCGCCGACCGCCGCCGCGGCGAGCAGCCCGACGCCGCCCGCGATCCACCAGCGGCGGGATCGGCGGGGTGAAGCGAGAACGATCGCCTTGCCGTCGCCGGCCGCGGTGAGCGCTTCGATGAATTCGGGGACGTCGGCAAAGCGGTGGGCGGCATCCTTGGCCATGGCCCGCTTCACCACGTGGTCGAAGCTGCTGGGCGCACCGGCCGCGCTCGGGGCGGGCGGCGGTTCCATCGCCACGGCGAGGGCGAGCTCGGTGAGGGTGGGCTGCGGGTAGGGGCAGCGTCCGGTCAACGCGGCGTAGGTGAGCCCGCCCAGCGCATAGATGTCGGTGCGCGGGGTCGACGGCTCGCCGCGCCACTGCTCGGGTGCCATGTAGGTCACGGTGCCGACGAGGTCCGCCGGGTGGTCGCCGTGGGGGCCGAAGGTGTGCAGCCATTCTTCCGGCGGAAGGGAACCGGGGGAGTTGCCGAACGTTCCTTCGACCGTCGCGCCGGCCGTGGCGACGCCGAAGTCGGTGACGTGTGCTCGCGGGCCGCCGGGTGCGTCGGTGAGCAGCACGTTGGCCGGTTTGAGGTCGCGGTGGACGAGGCCGGCGGCGTGCAGGGCCGCGACCGCGTCCGCCACCTGCCGCAGGACGGCCACCGCCGTGGCCGGGTCGAGCGGCCCGCAGTCGAGGCGTCGTTGCAGATCGGGCCCGTCGATCCGGTCCATGGCCAGCCAGGTCCCGGCCGCCGGGTCGACCTCGAGGATCCGCACCACGCCCGGGTGCTCGACCCGGCTCGCGCGGTCCGCCTCGGCGCGCAGGCGCTCGCCGTATCCCGGGTCGGCGGCCAGTTGCGGGCGCAGGACCTTCAGCGCGACTTCGCACCCGTCGGCCAGGCGGGTGGCGGCATACACCACTCCGGTGCCGCCTCGGCCGAGTTCGCGGTCGAGGCGGTAGCCGGTGATCTCGGGGTGCGGCGATGCGGGCACGGGGGAAGGCTATCCGCTCGGCGGGATTTCGTCTGCCGAGCCGGAATTCGCCGTCGTGATCAATTCGGCGATCGCGGGCAGGGCTTCGACGAGCCGTCGGCGAACGGCGTCCGGGCCGCCGTCGGTTGCCGGGCCGGTGGCGGCGAGCACCGTCCGGGCCAGCCGTCCGGGCTCGTCGGGCCCGGTGGCCTCGACGCCCGGCCGCAGATCCCGGACCGCGGCGACGGCCTGGGCCAGAAGCTGTGGCCGGGGGTTCGGTTCCAGGACGAGCGCGAGCAGTCGCAGCGTGCGCCGGGCGAGACGCAGGGCCAGGTCCGGGGTCAGCGGCTCCACGTCGCCGGCGCTTCGTTCGGTGCGCATCCGGTCGATCCAGGGCTCGATCTCGGCGCCCCGCCAGATCGGACCGGAGGCGAGCTCGCAGGTCGGGTCGGGGATGCCGTGACTGCGTCGGCGGCGCCACACGGTGACCAGTTGACGGGCGAGCCCGAGGGCGTCGGCGATCTCGGCGAGGCCGTAGTACTCCCGCCGCGGCGCGCGGCCCTCCGGTGTCACGCGACCACTGTAGCCGTAGAAGTCATACCTTGCTATTTGCGATGACACGTCTTACGGTCAGAGCGTCATCAAAGATAACTCAGGGAGGCATGCAAGATGACGTTACGACGTATCCTCGGCGGTACCGCCGCGATCGCGACCGGGCTCGGGCTGCTGGGTCCCCTTCCGGCGGCTTCGGCCGAAGCCATCACCGAACCGGTCGCCGTGCACTGCGACCTCGCGCACTACTACGCCAACTACGACCAGGCCAACGACAAGTTCTACGGCGAGCAGGCCGACACCGCGGCCCGCGGCGCCACCATGAACCGCCGGATCAAGAGCCCGTTCGAAGGACCCCGCGGGGTCGTGGTCTTCCACGTCGACCAGTGGTACTTCACGACTCGCGCCTGCCTCGGCTGATCGAAGGGACCCCGTCATGACCCGCACCAACCTGATCACCGCCGCCGCTGTCGCCACCGGGCTGGCCGCGACGCTGCTCACCGCCCCGGCCGCGCTGGCCAGCGAGGACGTCCTCTACGTCTGCCACGCCCAGGACACCTACGTCCGCTCGCAGCCGGTCGGTGAGATCGTCGGCACCATCTTCCACAGCCAGACCTTCCACCGCCTCGAACCGACCACACCGGGCGGCTGGATCAAGGGCTACGCCCCGGCCGTGCTCGACGGCCCCGCCGCCCAACAGCACGGCCGCATCGACGGCTACGTCGACCACGACTACGTCTGCACCGGACCGCAGGACTGATGCGCGCCGCGCTCGTCGTCACCGCGCTCGCGGCCGGTCTGGTCACCGCGGCCCCGGCCGCGCAGGCGGCGGACGACACGCATTACACGACGTCGGCCACGCTGACCCAGGCGTCCTGCCCGGTCCAGGAGAACTACCCGAAGCCCGGCGTGCCGGACCGGCACTGGACGAAGGCCCGCACCGCGGCGGACGGGGCGCCCTACCGCGTCGGGGTGCGCTACACCGTCAACGATTACGCGCTCGTCCTCGACTACGCCCGTTCCGACGCGGGCATCCACTGGGGCTTCATGCGCACCAGTTGCCTCGACCCCGGCTACGCCGAGGACGTCCACGGCGCCCGCATCCCGGAGCTGCACGGGCTGGACAGCCACGACGCGGTGGTCCCGATCCCGTTCCAGCCGGCGCACGACGGCGACTCGGTGGCTTCGATCCACGCGACCAGCGCCGGCTCACTACGCAGTGCGCCGCAGTCGTTCGTCATCGGCAACGTCCGCGACGGCGACGAATTCCGCATCACCACCGCGCACTGCGGAGCGCACGCTCCGACGGCCTGGATCCTCGGCTACGCCCCGGCGTCCGGCCGCTGGGGCTACCTCGAAGCGATGCACCTGGCGGCTTGTCGGTGAGCGGTGCCTGTACCGGTTCGTGAAGAGCCGGTACAGGCACCGATGAGTTGGACCCAGCTCAGTAATCGGGCGAGAGGCCGCTAACCGTCGACCCGCGCTCGTGCCGCCGAGGGGACGGTTGCCGGGCCGGCCTACGGCGTGGCTGACGGAGTGATCGGCGGTCCGGCCGCGGGCCCGGAGTCCGGCACCCCGGCGTAGCCGGGCAGTTCGGGTCCGTTGATCGCGCGGTCGATCAGCGCGGCGAACCACTCGCTCTCGAAATCGGGGCTCGGTTCGGCGTCGGGCTGGGGGACGTCGCGGCTGTGCACGTGCAGTCGGCCGATCTCCTGGTTGGCTTCGACGAACGAGCGCATCCGCGCTTCGTAGCCGGCGAATCCGGCTTCCGGGTCCCATCCGGCGGCGGCCAGCTCGCCGGCCAGCAGGTAGGCGCCGACCAGGGCCAGCCCGGTGCCCCCGCCGGACATCGGGGACGAGCTGAACGCCGCGTCTCCGAGCAGCCCCACCCGCCCGTTCGACCAGCGGTCCATCACCACCTGCGCGACCTGGTCGAGGTAGAAGTCCGGGGTGTCCTCCAGGTGCGCGAGAATGCGCGGGGTCAGCCAGCCCAGGCCGGCCATCCGTTCGCGCAGCAACCGTTTCTGGGCTCCGACATCACGGTGGTCGACGTCGGGATCGGCCGCGGGGAAGGAGAACACGGCCATCGCCCGGGTGGCGTCGGGGACGGGCCGCAGACCGGCGGAGCGGCCGGTCTCCTGATCCTGGTAGTCGATCAGCCAGCGGTCCAGCCCGAATTCGTTGGGCACGCTGTAGAAGGCCAGCACGAGCCCGAGGTGGCGGACGAACCGCTGCCGCGGCCCGAAGACCATCTCGCGCAGCGCCGAGTGCAGCCCGTCCGCCCCGACCACCAGATCGAAGCGCCGCCGGTCACCCCCCGCGAAGGTCACGTCGACCCCGTCCGCGTCCTGGGTGAGCGCGGCGATCCGGTCGCCGAAGACGTATTCGACACCGCCCCGGGTGTCGCCGTAGAGCACCCGGGACAGGTCCCCGCGCAGGACCTCGATCTCCGCGATGAACCCGTCGCCGCCGTCGTCCTCCGCGCGGAAGGTCTCCAGCACCTTCCCGTCCACGTCCACGGTGTGCGCGCCGGCGGTGTCGGTGCGGGCCGCGCGGACCGCCGCGTCCAGCCCCATCCGCCGGATGACCTCCTTGGCCACCCCGCGCGCGTCCACCGCCTGTCCACCGGCCCGCAACTCGCTGGCCCGTTCCACCACGGTCACCTCGGCCCCCCGCCGGCGCAGCCAGTGCGCCAGCGCCGGCCCCGCGACGCTCGCCCCCGCCACCAGCACCCTGATACCGCTCACCGTGCCCCCTGCCCACCCGTCCGGACAACGGCCCGGATCCTACCGCGAAACCGCGACCCCGATCGTCGGTGGAGATCCCACTGTCCTGATTGGTCTGCGGCCCGGTGTCCACCGTGGCCAGGTACCGTCGGAGAGAAGACTTCCGAAGCGCTGCACCGCATCCGCCCTCGGTCCGAGCACCGTTCCCGGCGGACCTCACGCGTTCCGGTGCGCGGTGTCGTACGCCGTCACCGTGGCGGCCAGGTGGCGGGCGTCCGCGGGCCGCGTCGCGTCGAAGCCGGTGATCAGCTGGATCCGGCCCAGGCGGTAGGTCAGCGTGTTGCGATGGATGTTCAGCGCCGTCGCCGCTTCGCCGCGGTTGTAGCCCGACGTCACGAATGCCCGCAGGGCGTCGATCAGGTGGGGGTGGTCTTCGAGGGGCGCCAGTACCGCGGCGAGCGCTTCCCGCGCCGGTCCCGGCCGGGCGAGCTGGTACTCGACGGCCAGGTCGGCGAGCCGGTAGAGCCGGGCCGGCCGGCGCAGGTCCTCCGCCAGGGCCAGGACTTCCACCGCTTCGGCGTGCGCGGCGGGAATGTCGGCGTGCGTCTCGGCGCGGGCCGCCGCCGCGACGCAGTGGCGGCCGCAGACGCGGTCCACCCGGGCCGCCACCGCGCCGGCCGGCACCGTGGCCGGCACCAGGAGCACGCCGCCGTCGCCCTTGACCGTCACCAGCACCCCCGGCTGACCGTCCAGATCGGACCGGATGGCCCGGAAGACGTCCGTGGACGCCCGGTTTCCCGACGAAGCGGGCAGCACCGGGAGGTGGAACACGACGACGTCGTAGCGGTCCGCCAGTTCCCGGCGGCGCGCCGGCCGGTCGGCGAGCAGGCTGGCGGCGAGGTTCTGGCGGTCCTCGCGCTGCTCCCAGTCCAGGTCCTCGCGCTCCCGCAGGTACGCCTCGGCGACGCGCGGCATGACCTCGCCCAGGAAGGCGAGCATCCGCGTGCCCAGCGCCACCGGGTCGCCGATCGGCGCGGCCTGCTCCCACGCCACTTCGGCGGCGAGCGGGTAGATCTTCAGGACGGCTTCGAGCGGCAGGCCGTCCCGGGCCCGCTCCGCGCCCCAGGCGATCGGCAGCGCGAGTTCGTCCTCGGTCGGCCGCCGGTCCTCGGCGACCGTGGTGAGGAACAGCTCGAGCACCGCGGTCGCATTGGCGACCAGATCGCCTTCCAGCACGGTCGCCGGCAGCAGCCGGTACGCGGTGATCTCGGCGGCGCACCGGGCGATCATCGCGGCGGCGATCTCGCCGGCCCGCGGCAGCAGTTCGATCGCCGGGTCCATGCCCCATTGTCACCACGCACAAACGGCCGCGGCAAGTTTCTACCGGTTCTGCCAGGAGACAGCGTTGGGCGTGAGGCGCCATGCTGTGCAAACCAACAGCTTGAAAGGAGTTAACCAATGAGGAGCACGACGAAACGGTGGTTGACCGGTGTCACCTTGGTGGCCACCCTCACCTTGGGCCTGACGGCACCGGCCCAGGCCGCCTCCGGCGGCCTCAACGACTTCGCCTGCCGGCCGAGCGCCGCGCACCCCGAGCCGGTCGTGCTGCTTCACGGCCTGGGCGCGACGTTCTACGAAGACCTCAATTTCCTGCAGGGCGACCTGGCGAACCGCGGCTACTGCACATTCTCGACCACCTACGGCGCCTACCCGAACTTCCCCTTCGTCGGCGGCCTGAAGGCGATCGCCGACTCGTCGCTGGAAGTGAAGAACTTCGTCGAGAAGGTCCGCGCGGCCACCGGCGCGGCGAAGGTGGACGTCGCCGGCCACTCCGAGGGCGCCTTCCTTTCCCTTTATCTGGCCAAGCTGGCGGGCATCCAGCTCGAGATCGGCAAGGTGGTCGCGCTCGCGCCGCCGACGCACGGCACGACCCTGGCCGGTCTGCTCTCGCTGGCCCTGAAGGTGGTCGGCCGGGACACCTTCGAGCGGATCGCCCGAGCGATCGGCCTGCCGGTCGGGGCCGACCTGGTGGAGGGCGGCCCGGCGGTCGTCGCGCTGAGCACCGGTCCCGTCGCCCGGCCCGGCATCGACTACACGATCATCACCTCACGCAGCGACGAACTGGTCACCCCGACCGAGACCTCGTTCGTTCGCGAGCCGGGAGTGAAGAACCAGTACGTCCAGGACCTCTGCCCGAAGGACTCGGTCGGGCACATCGGCGAGGCCTACGACCTCAACGTCTGGTACATGATCCGCAAGGCCCTCGACCCGGAGCACACCGGCCCGCTCCCTTTCTGTGCCCCGGCGGGCGCCCCGCTGTGAGCTCTCCGGCGCCTGCGCGATCAGCCGACGCCGCACCATCGCCGAACATTTCTTTGCCGATCCGGCTTCGCCGACCCGATCTGGTTCTCCAAGCGAGCGCTTCCGGTTCGCGCAGAGGCGTTAAAAATTTCGGAAACCGAATGATGTACGGACTTGTACATAACACTTACTGGCTGGTAGCTTTCTCGGGTCACAGTGTGATCCACTTCACGAACTGGAAGGGGAGACATGACCCGTAAGCCTGTTCGCCTGCTGGCCACCGCGGCCGCGCTCGCATTGACGCTCGCCGCGGCCGGAGTGGGTACGGCCGCCGCGGCGGCCGTACCCACTCCGGCCACCGATTCCTTCTACTCCTACGACGGCGGCGAGCCGTTGTCGTCCTTCGCGCCGGGGACCGTGCTGAAGACCCGGACGCTGAGCTACCACGTCCTCGGCATCGCGACCCCGGTGCGCGCCACCCAGTTGCTCTACCGGACCACCGACGCGCTGGGCCGCCCCACCGCCAACGTCACCTCGGTGGTGCGCAGTCCCCAGGGGGACACCACCAAGGCGGTGTCGTACCAGTCGGCCTACGACTCGCTCGATCCCGCGGATTCGCCGTCCCGGGCGATCGCCGGCGACGTGACCCTGGGCGGACTGCTGCCCAACGCCGAGGCCCTGGTGCTGGTGCCCGCCCTCCTGCTGGGCTACAACGTGGTCATTCCCGACACCGAAGGGCCGACCGCCGATTTCGCGGCCGGGCCGGAGTACGGCATCACCACCCTCGACTCGATCCGGGCCGCGACGAAGTCGCCGGCCACCGGCCTGACCGGTGACACCCGGTTCGGCCTCATCGGCTATTCGGGCGGCGCCATCGCCACCGGCTGGGCGGCGGCACTGGCCCCGGGGTACGCGCCCGAGGTCAACCAGCACCTGGTCGGGTTCACCGAAGGCGGCGTCCTCGTCGACCCCGCGCACAACCTCAGGTACGTCGACGGCAGTCCCATCTGGTCGGGCGTCGTCCCGATGGCGCTGGTCGGTGTCTCCCGCAGCTACGGCATCGACCTGAAGCCGTATGCGAACGACTACGGCCTGAAGGTGCTGAGCGAGGTGGAACACGCCTCGATCATCGGCGCCGTGGGCCACTATCCCGGCTTGACCTGGAAGCAGCTCGTCAAACCGCAGTACGGGAACCCCGACTCCGTGCCGCCGTTCGTCGAAGCGGTCAACAAGGTCAACCTCGGCTCGGCCGCCACGCCGTCGGTCCCCGGGTTCCTCGCCCAGGGCAACGCCGGGTTCCTGGAGGGCACCGTCGCCCACCCGCCGGGCATCGGCACCGGCGACGGCGTGATGGTGGCCGGTGACCTGCGGACCCTGGCGCGGCAGTACTGCGCGACGGGCAACCACTCGATCAAGTACGAGCAGTACGACCTGCTCGGCCACGTCGGGGGCGCCGCGGCGTGGGCGCCGTCGGCGATCGGCTGGCTCGTCGACCGGTTCGCGGGCCACGCGGCCCCGTCCAGCTGCGGGCAGATCGCGCCGGGCAACTCCCTCGCCCCCGAGCAACTCGTTCCGCCGGCGGGCTGACCGGGGCAAAGCCACCGTGCCCGGCCCGGGCACGGTGGCTTTCCGCTTCCTCCGGCGCGGTACGGTGCCGCCGTGAGAGCGCACGACCACACCCGCCCGGACGGACACCGGCTGCCGAAGGGACCCCACAGCCTGAGCCGCGAACAGGTGGCCGGCGCCCAGCGCGCCCGGCTGGTCGAGGCGGTGCTGGCCAAGGTCGGCGAGCGCGGCTACGCGAACACCACCGTCGGCCACATCACCACTGCGGCCGGGGTGTCCCGCACGTCGTTCTACGAGCAGTTCGCCGGCAAGCAGGACGCCTTCCTCGCCGCTTACGACGTGCTGACCACGGAGTTCATCGACCAAGGCGTCGCCGTGGCCCTGGCCGCACCGACCCCGCTGGAAGCGGTCACCGCGTGCGCCGACCAGCTCGTCGGCTACGTGCACCGCCACCCCACGGCCGTTCGCGCCGCGCTGCTGGAAATCCACGCCCTCGGCGACGCGGGCCTCGAAGCCCGGGAACGCACCCTGCGCCGCGGGGAAGCGGTGTTCAACCGGACCGCCGACTGGCTGCGCACCACCGACCCCACCCTGGCCACGCCCCCGTCGTTCACCGCGCGCACCGTCATCGCCGCCACCATCGAGCTGCTCACCCAGGCCATCTGGCACGGCACCGACGCCGTGTACACCCAAACCCGCGAAGCCATCCGCTACACCTGGCTGCTCGGACTCTTCGGCCACCGCGACATCCCCGCCTGACCGGCACGCCCGGTCCGGCACCCGAACCCGGCGCACGGCACCAGCCGGATGGCTTGTGTCCCAAGGTGAGGGGGGCCGGGCGCCGCGGCTCGGCGAGGTCACCGGCGGCCGGAACGGTTTGCCGATCCGGTCTTCCTCGATCCCGGGCGGCCGGTCGGCGAGATCGAATCCGTCGACGCAGAGCCGGAAACCCGCCAGTCAGCCGACCCGGCCGCGGCGGTACCACTCGCGCCATTTCCGCCACAGCGCAGGCCGGTTCCGCCCTGGCGTGCGCTCGTCCGGGCTCAGCGGGCGGCCGCACTGCCGGGCGCGCAAACGCAGGAGTTCGCACGTGTCCGCCGCGGGATGGAACGGGTGGGTCACCAGTGTTCCGTCGCCGGTGAGGACCGCGACGACCCGGTGGTCGACCACGCCCAGCAGCAATTCACCCGAAAGGGCGTCGTCGATGCGAAGCTCACCCAGCTCGACCAGGGTGGCCACGTCGTCGGCGTGAGAGGTGGTGAACGCATGGATGCTGATCTGCGCCGGGAGTGCGGGCGCACCGGGGGCCGCGGACCCGACGACGCCGTCGCGGGACCTCATCCGGTGGTGGCGCGACGGGCGCGGTAGGCCCGGGTCTTCATCCGGTTCCCGCACAACGCGGGATCGCACCAGCGGCCCCGGCCCGGTTTCGTGCGGTCGTAGAAGATCCACCCGCAATCCTCGGCCGGGCACTGCTTGAGCCGGGGCCACAGGCCCTGCTGCGCGACCACCGCCGAGGCGACCACTATCTTCCCCAGCGCTCCCGCGATGCCCGCCTCGACCGGCACCAGCCGGGGCGGCTCGCCGGCCGCCAGCCTCACCCCGACGAGCCGGGATGTCCCGGGATCGGTGCCCTCACCGGTGATCGAGGCCCGCAGCGAGGCCCTGGTGGCGCGGGCGAGCACCAGGTCGGCCTCGACGACCCGGCTCTGGCCGAGACCACGTTCCCCGAGCCACGCCTCGAAGCCCGCAGGCTCGGACAACACGTCCCCGCCGCCGCGCGAGTGCCCGCGGTAGCGGAAGGTGCGCAGGTCCAGGGTGTTGACGAAGTCGTGGACCAGCTTCACCTCGGGGGGCTCTTCCAGGATCGACGGCATCCCTCTACGATAGAGCAACACCCTCTAAAAGCGTTAGTAAGTGTCCTCGACCGAGTGGCGCCGCGGGCGGAGGGGACGAGGAGGGCCGGATGGCCGATCAGCAGCTGAGCCGCACGATCTCGCTCCCCCAGGGGGTCGCGCTGTACCTCGGCGCGGTGATCGGTGCGGGAGTGCTGATCCTGCCCGGGGCCAGCGCCACCGTGGCGGGTCCCGCGGCGCTGGTCGCGTGGACGTTCAACTCGGTCCTCGGCATCCCGCTCGCGCTCACCTTCGCCGGGATGGCCAGCCGGATCCCGGACGCGGGCGGGGCTGCCACCTACGCCGCGCGCGCGTTCGGCGAGACGACCGGCGCCATCGTCGGCTGGTTCTACTTCGTCGGCGCGGCCACCGCGCAGACGGCCGTGGCGCTCACCGGCGCCTACTACGCCGGTCCCTACCTCGGCCTGGGCCGCGGCGAGGTGTTCGGGCTGGCGGCGGTCATCCTCGTCATCGCGACCGCGTCGAACGCCCGCGGGCTGAAGGTCAGCGGCCGGTTGCAGTTGCTGTTCAGCGCCGCCGTGGCGCTGCTGCTGGTCCTCGCGATCGTGGTCGCGGTGCCGCACATGACCGCCGCGCACTGGACGCCGTTCGCCCCGCACGGCGTCGGCGCGATCGGCCGCGCGGCGGTCCTGGTCTTCTTCGCCTTCTTCGGCTGGGAGGCGATCACCCATCTCAGCGAGGAGTTCCGCGACCCGGCCCGCGACGTCCCGCGCAGCACGATCATCGCCGTCGGCCTGATCACCGCGCTGTTCGCGGGCGTGGTCGTGGTCACCGTCGGCACCGGTACCTTCGGCAGCGACGAGGTCAACCGCACCGTGATCGCCCGCCTGCTCGGAGATTCGCTGGGCCGTGCCGCGGGCGTCACCGCCGCCGCGATCGCCTTGTTCATCGCCCTCGGCACCGCGAACGCCTTCGTCGCGGCGACTTCGCGGCTCGGGTACGCGCTGGCGCGCGACGGCGTCGCCCCGAAACTCCTCGGCTCGGTCAACCGGCGCAGCGTGCCGCTGCCGTCGGTGCTCGTGGTCGGCGGATACACCGGGGTGTGCCTGCTGGCCAGCTACCTGGCGGGTTGGGGGCCGGAGCAGATCCTCGTGGTGCCCAACGCCCTGGTGATCCTCACCTACATCTCCGCGATGGCCGCGGGGGTCAAGCTGCTCACCGGCGCGCGGCGCGTGCTCGCCGTGGTCGCGGCCGTGTTGTGCCTCGCGCTGCTGCCGTTCGCGGGCTGGGCGCTGCTGATCCCGGCCGGGGTCGGGCTGATCACGCTGGTCTACCTCAAACGCGTGCGCCCGGCCGGCCGGCGCGCGGAATTCGACCGCGTCAAGGGGTGAGCGGTCGACGGGTGAGCGGTCAGGGGAGGAGCTCACCGTCGAAGAGGTACGTCACCGGCACCGGCACGCCGGGCGGCGCGTCCTCCGGCCACGGCCGCACGGACACCGAATCCCCGGTGAGCTCGGCGAGGTGGACGCGGCCGGAGGAACGCAGGAGCGTGCGCCGGTAGCCGTAACGACGCTGGACCGCCCGGGCGGCGCACGCCAGCAGCGGCACGTCCGGCTCCCCGGCCGAGCCGTCCGGCCGGAAGCACCGCAGGTCGAAGGTGCCCCGGCCCCGGTGGGACAGCACCGCGAGGCGGTGGGCGAACAGCCCGGTTCCCTCCCCGCAGACCGCCACGGCCAGCTGCTTCCAGCCGCCGGCGGTGGCGTCCACGGTATTGACCACGACGTGGCTGCGGCCCTCGGCGCGCAAGTTGGCAAAGCGCACAGCTGCTCCTCGGTGTTTCCCGCGCCGGACCCGGGCGGCCTCAGCCGGTGCGGCGAATCCGCAGTCCACTGTGGAACCCCGGCACCGTCCACTCCCGCGCGGTCAGCTCCGCGACGGGGTAGAGGCCCTCGTAGAAGTCCAGGTAGTCGGTGCACAGCCCGCGCAGCACCGGGGCGATCTCCCCGCCGAGCGCGGTGGCGGCCTCGCGGACCAGCCCGACGGTGTGCATCGACGTGCCGGACCGGTCGCGCAGCAGGTCGAGCATTCCGTTGAGCTTGGTGTGCCGCATGGCTTCCTCGACCTCCCCGGTGATCCGCGCGGCGGGGACCGCCGGTGTCGTCTGCCACAGGATCACCCGCACGGCGACACCGCCGACGAGCCGGCGGGGCGGCACCAGCGGAAGTTCGGTGGTGCCGGTCCGGGTGCCGTCCGCCGCCACCTCCAGCGACCACCGGGGCTCATCGGCGGCATCGCGCGCGCCGACCACGTGGGGACCGCCGCCACCGAGGTCCCACCACCACGCCAGCACGTGCAGCGGCAGCTCGGGATCGCCGACGCGGCGCAGCATCACGCGGCACCCGCTGGTGAGGTGCACCTCGGTGAGGTCGAGCCCGACCGGCTCGGCCGTCGCGGCGAACGACAGCGGCACCGGTTGCAGGGGCCGGGTGACCTCGCGCAGAACCGCGAAGGACTGCACGTCGTCCAGGCCGTATTCGGTGGCCGCGGGACCGCTCGCCGTGGCGCTGAACCGGTCATAGGCTCCGGAACTGATCAGGGGCATCGGAATTCCTCCTCCGGAACGGGGTCGGACGGGATGGGATCAGGGCGGTGGCGAGCAGCACCGCAACCGGCCAGACGAGCGCGAGTCCCGCGAACGGGATCAGCATCGCGTAGCCCAGCAGAGCGGCACCGGCGGCGCACCTGGCGGCGCCGTGCCCTTCCCACAGGACGCCGGCGGCCGCGGTGAGGAACACCGCGAGTGCCATCGCATCGGGCACGCTCAGCAGGTCTTCCAGCCGCAGCCGGCCCGCGTGCAGCAGCACCACCCCGGCTCCGGCGATCACGGCGGCGACGCCGGATGTCCACAACGGACGGTGAAGCCAGGTGAACTCCTTGCGCGCCAGCTCGTTCACCAGAGCCAGGTTGCGGGCGCAGGCGATCGCGCAGAGCAGGCCGGCCACTGCGGCGACGCTCCGCCCGAATCCGCCGGAGGTGAGCGGGGCGATGACGAAGGGCAGGGTCCCGGCGGTGGTTTCTCCAGCGGGGTTTCCTCCGGCGGACAGGGCCAAGCCGACGTACACGAGGCCGGTCAGACCCGCACCGGCCGCCAGCCAGCCCGGGTGGACCCCGCGCAGCCGGGCGGCGCCTTCCCAGCCGACGAAGGCGAACAGCATGATGAAGGCCGCCTTCCCCGCTCCGGAAACGAGATCCCGGCCCGGCTCGACCCCGCCGGTGATCGTGAGCGCCGCCACCACCACGATCGCGGCGGACAGCCCCGGCCCGGCCCACGAGGGTCCCCGGCGGCCGGTGGTGCCGACGAGGCCGGCCACGACCAGCACCGCCAGCGCGAACATCGGCCAAGCACCGGCCCGCCCGGCGGCGATGGCCAGGAACCCGCCCGCCACCGACGCCACCACGGCCTGCCCGACGGTCACGCCGAGCAGGTAGTAACGCGGCACGGCACACCGGGCCACGGCGAGCGGCCCGGTGCGCGCGGGCCCTGCCGCGGCACCGCGCGCGCCGAGCGCGAGCACCAGCATCGCACCCACCACGATGTGGAAGCACCACGCCAGCACGGAAATCCGGCCGTGCCCGGCGACGGTGAGCCAGGGCAGGAACAGCGCCCCGACCCCGACCACCCCACCGGCCAGCGCGACCGCCGCGCCGGGACCGCTCTCGCCCGCCACCGGCTCAGGCCGCGGACCGCGTGGCGAACACCCTCGGGTAGGCCGTGCCGATCCGCTGTCCGCCGGGCAGGGCCACCACGCCGTCTTCGGGCCACACCGGCAGTTCGTCCCAGCCCGTGACCGGCAGCTCGAACAGCCCCGCCACCCGCCGGGACCAGTTCGGCAGCAGCGGCGCGGCCACCGCGGCGACCGTGGCCAGCAGTTCGGCGTGCCCGCCCAGCACGGCGCGCGGCTCTGCGCCTTCGGCGGCGAGCGCGGCCTTCAGCTCACCGGCGGCCCACGCCACGGATTCGGCGACTGCGGACGCCGCCGAGCGCGGCAGGAACACCGCCGGGTCCAGCGCCTCGGCCACCGCCGCCGCGAGCGCAGCCGCGCGTTCGCGCGGGGCCGCCGCCCGCTCCTCCGGCAGCACCGAATCGCACTGGGCCGCGAGACCGTCCAGCACCGCGCCCGCCCAGCCGTCGAGGTGTTCGCCGAGCACGGTACGGACGGTGTGGTCGAACTCGGCGCGGCGGAAGTCGGTGCGCTCGGTCGCCGGATTGGTCAGCGCGAGGTGGAACCGCGCCGCATCCGCGGGCACCTCGCGCAGGAAGTCCGAGGCCCAGATCGCCCAGCCGCGGCTGGTGGAGAACTTGCCGCCCTCCAGTGCGTAGAACTCGTTGGAGATCACGTGCCGCGGCAGCACCGGCCGGTCCAGCGCCATCAGCAGCGCCGGCCACAGCACGGCGTGGGAGAACGAGCAGTCGAAGCCGATGAAGTGCACCAGCGTGGTGTCCGGGTCGGTCCACGACCGCTCGGCCAGCCCGGGGTCGCCGAGCGCGGCGGCGTGCGCCTCGGTCGCGGCGAGGTAGCCGAAGATGCCACTGAACCAGGTGTCGAGGATGTGCCCCTCCCAGCCGGGGAGCGGCACCTCGATGCCGTACGGGTCGATCCGGCTGATCGGGGTGTCCGGCAGCCCCGCCGCGACCATCTTCTCGCAGTAGTCCAGCACCCTGCGCCGCCACGGCTGGTGCGCGTACAGCGCCGAAAGCCGGCTCGCCCAGCGGGCGAGCGGGAACACCAGGCGCCGGGACAGCCGCGTGGTCACCGGGTTCCAGCAAGTGGTGCACTTCGCCTCGTTCAGGCCGCCGATGTCCTGGGGCAGCCCGCACTCCTCGCAGTAGGTGCCGTCCGAGGGCGAGGCGCAGAACCGGCAGTTGCCGCGTAGCTGGGCCTCGTACCGGAAGACCGCGCACTGCTCGCAGTAGGCCGTCGGCAACTCCTGCTCCTCGACCATCCCCGCTTCCCACAGCTTGAGGAACTCGCGTCGCACGACCTGGTCGTGCCGGGTCTCGCGATGCGGGTGCTCGTAGTAGTCAGGCAGCATCCCGGCGAGCGCGAGCGACTGCTCGATCCGGCGGGTGTAGTGCAACGCCGTCTCGTGCGGGGTGCGGCCGATCTCCGCCGCGCGGCGCGGCAGGTAGCACGAGTGGTCGTCGGTGTAGCTGACGTAGCTGACCTCGGCCCCGCGGGAGACCAGGTGGCGGCGCAGCACGTCCGCACCGAAGAACGGCCCGGAGAGATGGCCCAGGTGCAGGTCTCCGTTGGGGTTGGGGGGTGCGCAGGTGATCAGCACCCGGCCGGTCGTCGTGGTCACTTCCATGCCTCCTCGTGGGCGTCCGCGTCGTCGGGGGAAACCTCGTCGGTGGACGAGCGGGGAGCGGTTCCGTTCCCGGTGGCCGCCGCCGGCGCCTCTTCGCCCGCGGACACGACGCACCCGGGCCCGATCCGCGTCCGCGCGGGCAGCGAGCGCAGGACCACGGCGTGGGCGCCGATCCGGCTGTCGGAGCCGATCACGACCGGGCCGAGGACCGTGGCCGCGGTGCCGAGAACCACGCCGTCGCCGAGCGTGGGGTGGCGCTTGGCCCCCTTGGCGCGCGCGAAGTCCCGCCACCAGCCCACCGAGCCGAGGGTGACCAGGTGGTAGAGCATCACGTCGTCGCCGATCTCCACCGTCTCCCCGATCACCACGCCCGCCCCGTGGTCGATGAAGAAGCGGCGGCCGATGCGGGCGCCGGGGTGGATGTCGATGCCGCCGGAAACGACGCGCGCGAACAGCGCGATCGCGCGCGCCGGGGCGAACCGCCGCCTGCGGTAGCAGCGGTGCGCGAGCCGGTGCAGCCACAGCGCGTGCAGGTGCGGGTAGAGCAGGACCTCGAAGGTAGAGGTCACGGCCGGGTCCTTCGCGCGGACGACCTGGATGTCCTCGCGGGCCCGCGTCAGCGTCGCTTTGCCGGGGAAGTTCATCACCGCGGCCCTCCTTTCTGCTTCACATGTGCCGGTAGTGGCGGACCGCCCGGCGCGGTGCCCCGGTGAAGCGGGCGAGCCGGTACGGCTCGAGCTCACCGGCCGGGCCGGCACCGTCCAGTTCGGCGGCCACCGCCCGGCCCACCGCGGGCGCGGACTTGAATCCGCCGCCCGAAGGTCCCAGGGCGAGGTAGAGACCGGGTACCCCCGCCCGGCCGAACACCGGCTTGCCGTCGGGCGTGTGGGTCTCCAGCGCCGCGCCCGAGGTCGTGGCGTGGTGCCCGGCCAGCACCGGAACCCGTTGTGCCACCAGGGATCGGGCGTGGTCCAGCAGTTCCGGTCCGGCCGGGCCGCCGGTGCGGTCGCCCATCGGCACCCGGTAGAGCACGCCACGCTCACGCCACGGCCGGAAGTAGGTGCCGATCGTGTCGTCGATGGTCACGTCCACCTGCGGCAGGTCCGCGGCCTGCACCGCGGCCCAGCCGATCCGCGCAGTGGTCAGCGGTACCTCGACGCCGGTGCCCTCGAGCAGGGCCGGTCCGCCGGTGTTGGCCGCGAGGACCACCTCCGCCGCGGAGACGACCTCGTCCCCGACGCGGCCGCCCCGCACCGCGCCCCCGCGGACGATCAGCCGGTCGATCCGGGCCCCCGTGCGGACTTCCGCACCGAGCGCGGCGGCGCGCTCCAGCAACGACCGGGTGGTCGCCCCGGGATCCGCGTAACCCGACCGCGGCTCGAACAGCACCGCGGCGACCCCGTCCGTACGCAGCCCCGGCCGCCGCCGCGCGTACTCCTCCGGAGTGAGCAGCACCGCCTCGGCCCCCAAGGCGTCCAGCTCCTTCACCGTCGTCACGGCCGCCTCGCGACGGTCCTCGTCGACCAGCAGCGCGAAGCCGGTGGCGCGGAACCCGCAGTCCCCGCCCACCGCCTCGGCCCACCGCTCGAACACGGGCAGGCTGAGCGCGGCGAGCCGGGCGTCGGCCGGGTCGCTGTGGGCCAGGCGCACCTGCCCGGCCGACCACGCGGTGGCGCCCCGGCCGCCACCCTCGTCGCACACCACCACGCGAACGCCGCGGCCGGCCAGGTGGAAGGCGATGCTCGCGCCCACCACGCCCGCCCCGGCGACGAGCACGTCCGCCGTGGTCACGAACGCTCTCGCGGGACCGGGGTGAACCGCAGCGGCAACGTGGTCAGCCCGCGGAAGGACAGGTTCGGCTGCCAGCTCAGCGGCCCGTCCGCCAGCGCGAGGTCCGGCAGCCTGCGCAGCACCGTGCCGAACGCGGTCTCCCCGATGATCCGGGACAACTCCGCGCCGGGGCAGTAGTGCACCCCGTAGCCGAACGCGACGTGCTGCCGCGCCGGACGCGTGATGTCCAGCCGGTGCGGGTCCGGGAACGCGGCGCCGTCCCGGTTCGCCGCACCGAGCATCAGCAGGACCTTGTCGTCCTTCGCGATGTCCTTGCCGCGCAGGGTGAAGTCGCGCGTTGCCCGCCGCCCGACCAGGTGCAGCGGGCCGTCGTACCGCAGGATCTCCTCGACCGCACCCGGCAGCAGGGACGGATCACCCCGCAGCAGCTCGAGCTGCTGCGGATTCTGCAACAGCGCCAGCAACCCGTTCCCGATCAGGTTGAGCGCGGTCTCCAGCCCGGCGAACAGCAGGACGATGCAGGTGGCGACGAGATCGTCGTCCTCCGACAGCGCCTCGCTGCCCTCGGCCCGCTGCGCCACCAGCGCCGAGAGCAGGTCTTCGGCCGGTTCGGAGCGCTTGCGCTCGGCCAGCCGCGGGAAGTACTCGCGCATCCCCGCGACCGCCGTCTGCCCGCGTTCCAGCGCGCTGCTGGCGATGTTCGCGCCGCCGGCGTTGATCGCGCTGATGAAGTCCGAGGTCCAGTTCTTGACCCGGTCGCGGTCCTCGGCGGGGATGCCGATCAGCTCGGAGTTGACGATCACCGGGATGCGCGAGCCGAAGTCGGCGATGCCGTCGAACTCGCCGCGCTCGGCGAACCCGTCGATCAGCTCCCCGGTGATCTGCTCGATCTTCGGCCGCATCGCGTTGGCCAGCCGCACCGTCATGCCCTTGTGCACCGGCCGGCGCAGCATCGTGTGCCGGGGCGGGTCGTTGTAGAGCAGCATCCGCTTGCGCATCTCGATCCACAGCGAAAAGTGCTCCTTCTCCGGCTCGGACAGATGCGAGGTGAAGGCCACCGTGCGGTCGGAGGAGATCAGCCCGTGGTCGCCGAGGGCCTGGTGCACGTCGTCGTGACCGAGCACCAGCCACGCGTCGAGGTGGGCGTTCCAGTACACCGGGTCGTCCGCGCGCCACCGGTCGTAGACGGCGTAGGGGTTGGGGATCAGCTCCGGGGCGAGCAGGTCGTCGAGGTCGTTCGTCGCCGCGCTCATGCGGTTCCCTCCTGGAGATGGGTTTCCCCGCCCCACCAGAGCGCGAGGCACAACAGGGGTGTCCCGCCGTGGTTGGTCAGCAGGTGCCGCGCACCCGGCGGGACGAGCACGGTGTCCCCGGCGGCCACGACGGTGGTCTCCCCGGCGACCGTCATCCGTCCCGTGCCCTCGAAGAAGTAGAAGATCTCGGTCTCCCCGCCGGGGTTGACGTGCTCGGTCATCGTGTCGCCGGGGTCGACGCGGACCCAGGCACCGCCTTCGTAGGGTTCGTTCCGCAGCCGCGTGAGCCGCTGGGCGTGCACGTTGTAGTCGTTCTGGTAGGTCAGGCCGGTCACGGCCCCTTGGTCGACGAGCACGGGCGCTCCTTTCCTGTGGTCAGCCGGCGGCCACGGCTCCGGCGAGGATCTCCAGCGCCAGGTCCACGGTCGGCGCGTCGATGGTCAGCGGGGGCAGCAACCGCACGACCGCGTCGGCGCGGCCGCCCAGTTCGACGATCAGCCCGCGGTTCAGCGCGGACCGCTGGATCCCGGCCGCGCGGGCGGGATCGGGGGCCCCGGTCGCCGGGTCGACGATCTCCACCCCGAGCATCAGCCCGGCACCTCGGACATCGCCGAGCGCGGCGTCCGTCTCGGCGAGCCGGTCCAGCCCCGCCCGCAATTGCGCGCCGCGCGCGGCGACGTTGCCGAGCACGTCGTCACGGCGCATCACCCGGAGGGCGGCCACGCTCGCGGCGAACGCGAGCTGGTGTCCGCGGAAGGTGCCGATGTGCGCCCCGGCCCCCCAGGTGTCGAGCGCGCGGTCGTAGAACATCACCGAAACCGGAAGACCGATCCCACCGGCGGCCTTGGAAGCGACGACGACGTCGGGTTCGAGGCCGTAGCGCTCGAAGGCGAACCACGAGCCCGTACGGCCGTAGCCGGTCTGGATCTCGTCGACGATCAGCGGCGCGCCGAGTTCCTTCGCCAGGTGGGCGACCCGCGTGGCGAACTCCTGCGTCGCGGGGATCACCCCACCCTCGCCCTGTACGAGTTCGAGCAGCACCGCGGCCGGTTTCGGGATGCCGCCGTGCGTGTCGCGGAGACTGTTCTCCAAGTAGGTGGCGCAGTTGGTGTCGCAGCCGCTCGCGTCCAGTCCCAGCGGGCACCGGTAGCAGTAGGAGTACGGGAAGAAGTGCGCGTCCGGCATCCCGCCCGGCACCGCGGCCTTCGGCGCCACGTACCCGGTGACCGCCATCGCGCCGTGCGTCGACCCGTGGAAGCCGCCCTGGAACGTGATGACATCCGGGCGGCCGGTGTGGGACTTGCACAGCTTCAGCGCCGCCTCCACCGCGTTCGCACCGGTGGGACCGCAGAAGTGCACCTTGGTGCGGGCCCGCATCGGCTCCGGCAGCAGGGCCAGGTGCGCTTCGGTGAACTCGTCCTTGACCGGCGTCGGCAGATCGAGCCCGTGTACCAGCTTCCCGAGCTGCTGCTCGACCGCCGCGACCACCTCGGGGTGGTTGTGCCCGAGCGCGAGTACACCGGCGCCCGCCAGGAAGTCGAGGAACACGTTCCCGTCCACGTCCTCCACGTACGCGCCTTCGCCGCGTTCGAGCGCCACCGGCAGCCGCCGCGGGTACGTGCGGGCGTTGGACTCGCGAGAATCCTGCCGCGCCAGGTACTCCGCCGACTTCGGTCCCGGAAGGCCCGTGCGCACGTCCGGTCGGGCACTCGTCCCGAACGCCGTGCTCACGCGCCCGCCGCCGTCGTGATCGGGGTGAAGACCTTGGCGAGACTTTCGGCGATGGTCGCGGCCCGCAGCGACAGCAGGCTGAACGACCCGGCGTCGCCGAGACCGTGGGTGGTCTCGCACAGCCCGTTGAGGTAGATCGGCGGCAGTGTCGCCCCGGTGGCCGCTCCGAGGTCGTAGGCCCGTCCGACCGCGGCGTGCCCGGAAGCGGTGCGCCCGACCTTGGCCGCCACGCCGGCGAGCATGGCGGGCAGGAACTGCTCACCGCCGTCCGGGGTCAGGTCCAGGAAGCCGGTGGCGAGCACCACCGCGTCGAACCGGGTCTCGCTGACCGTGTCACGGTGCACCTCGCGCTGGCGGAGCACGATGCCCTCCGGGGCCGCGGTGCACGACTCGATCTCCGTGTTGCGGACCAGCTTGATGCGGCCCTCGCCATCGAGGCCCTGCTCGTACATGGTGGTGTAGAGCGCCTGGATGACGTCGCTGTCGGCCGCGGAGTAGTTGGTGTAGCGAAGTTCCCGGTCGAGCTCGCGCCTCGACTGCTCGCTGCTGTCGTAGTAGTAGTCGATGAAGCCCGGGTAGAAGACTTCGTTGGTGAACGGGCTGAGGTCCTTCTGCCGGTAGCCGAACCCGCGCATGATGTTGTGCACCTCGGCCCCCGGCACGTGCTGCAGCCGGCGGTCGAGGTCGATGGTGAGCTCGACCGCGCTCTGGCTACCCCCGACGACAGCGACCCGCGGCCGTTCGCCCGGGACCAGGTCGCCGATTCGGTTCAGGTACTCGGTCAGGTGCAGCACCCGGGGATCGTCGACCTCCCGGAACGCCGGCGGGATGCGCGGCGGCCGTCCGGGAGCGATCACCGCGGCGCGGGCCCGGATCACCGAACCGTCCGCCAAGGTGGCCTCGACGAGGTCGCGTCCGGCGTCGGTCACCGTGCTCAGCGCCGCGACCTCGGTGCCGTAGCGGACCGCGCCACCGAACTGCTCGGCGGCCCAGACCACATAGCGGGCGTACTCCTTGCGCAACGGGAACGGCAGCCCGACGTTGAGGTACTCGAACAGCCGCTCGTGCTCGAACAGGTAGTTGAGGAACGTGTACCGGCTGCGCGGGTTCCTCGGCAGCGCGAGGTCCCGGACCGCATTGTGCTGGATGTCGCTGCCGTTCAGCATCATGGCGGCCTGCCAGCCGGGTCCGCCGCGACGCTCCAGGAAGACGGAGGAAACATCCACACCGAATTCTTCGAGCGCGATCGCGAGCGCGATGTTGGCCGGTCCGAAACCGATTCCGAGAACGTCCACTTCCACAGTGCTGCGCACCCCTCACTCGATTTGGAAAAGTTTCCTCTGGACACGTTTGTGCCACCGGTCCGAACAACCGGGACTTCGGGAAAATCAGGCGTAAGCGGGCGAAAGAGGGCCTATTCGGTAGAGCGCGCACGGGGCATCCGGTGGTATTCCCTCACCCATTGGCGCTTCGCTGCGCAGGACGGCGCCCTGGTGGGCGGCCACGCGCTCGAGGGCCGCCAAGGTCATTTCATCGCGTTCGGCGGCCACGACTTCGAGCTGCCGGGCACCCGATCGGACCTGGGGCCGTACGGCCGCCAGGAGCAGCGTTGCCCGGGCGCCGGCCCGGTCGAACTCCGGCAGTAAGGCCCATTGCGCCACCACGTACTCTTCCGGCGCCGCCGGGCTGCGGTGGCCGAGAACGAAACCCACCGGCTGCACTCCGGAAACCGCGATCAAGGACGTATCGGAGAAATCCCGGACGTAAGCTGCGTAGTATTCAAAAGAATTCTGTTCGATGAGTTCGGACTGTCCTGCGATACGCCGGACTTTCCCGCAATCAGACAATACTGGTGCCCGGAAATCAATCATAATGGCAACTCCCCAGTTCGCCTCGAACGGTACTGCCGAGCTCATGATCGGGACAAGGTCCCGCATCGCGTTCACCCGGAAAGACCAGCATCACCAACGGTAAGCACCAGGGTAACCCCGGTGGTTAATGGTGAAAACACGTCGTGCTATTCGGTGGCGTGAGAGTGCAGATTCCAGAGAAATACGGACGTTTCTTGCCCGAAACATGGCCGTAACCGGACGCTACAGCGCTCTTTCCGCAGCCGGCGCGGTGGCCGGCCGCGCCGCGACCACCATGGCGATCCCGGCCGGTTCGGCCCCCGCCCGGTCGGCCACCCGGTTCCGGTTACCGGTGCTGCGGCCGGTCGGACCGGCCCGGAGTGCTCGTCACGGCAGCGCTGTGCGTTGGGGGTTCGGTGGTGCCGGGCGCGGGGAAAGCGGGAGTTGCCGAGGCGCGTTCTTCTCCGGTGGCCGGGGAACGCTGGAGGCCGGGGATGAAGGCGGCCACGGCGAGCGCGATGAGCGCGGCTGCGGCGCCGATGCCGAGGATGAGCCGGAAAGCGCCTTGCGAAGGGAACTTTGCGGTACCGGCACCGATCACCATTTGGGCGAGGACGACCCCGGTCACGGCACTGGAGACCGAGGTGCCGATCGAGCGCATCAGGGTGTTGAGGCTGTTGGCGGCCGCGGTCTCCGAGATCGGTACCGCGCCCATGACCAGCGCGGGCATCGCCCCGTAGGCCAGCCCGATGCCCGCGCCGATCACGCACGAGACCAGCACCAGCTGCCACACCGTCGCCATCATGAAGAGGCCGAGCCCGTAGCCGAGCGCGACCACCAGCGCGCCCAGCATCAGCGTCACCTTCGGTCCCCGCGCGGCGGAGATCCGGGCCGAGCTCGGCGCCACGGCCATCATCACGAGCCCGTTCGGTGCCATCACCAGCCCGACCACCAGCAGCGACTGCCCGAGCCCGTAGCCGGACGCCGCCGGCAACTGCAGCAGCTGCGGCAGCACCAGCGACATGGCGAACAGGGCGAAGCCGAACACCGCGGAGGCGATGTTGGTCAGCAGCACTTGGCGGCGCGCGGTGGTGCGCAGGTCGACCAGCGGGTGCGGGGCCCGCAGCTCCCACTTCCCCCACACCAGCGCGACCACGACCGCTCCGGACAGCAGGCCCAGGGTCAGGCCGCTGGCCCAGCCCCACGTCGATCCCTTCGACACGGCCAGCAGCAGCGCGACCAGCACTGCCGACAGCCCGGCCGCGCCGAGCAGGTCGAAGCGGCCGCCCGCGCGCACGCCGGACTCCGGGACCAGGGCCTGCACGAGGGCCAGCACGAGCACGCCCAGCCCGGCCGAGGTCCAGAACAACAGGTGCCAGTCGGCCTTTTCCGCCAGGAGGGCGGACGCGGGCAGGCCGAGTGCACCGCCGATCCCCAGCGAGGCGCTCATCATGGCGGTGGCCGGGCCGAGCCGCTCCCGGGGCAACGCATCCCGCATGATGCTGATGCCGAGCGGGATCACCGCGGCCGCGAGGCCCTGCAGCACGCGGCCCACGACCAGCAGCGCGAGGTCTTCGCTCAGCGCCGCGACCACCGAGCCCGCGATCAGCAGCAGCAGACTCACCAGGAGCAGGCGCCGCTTGCCGTACATGTCGCCGAGACGGCCCATCGTGGGGGTCGCCACGGCTGCGGCCAGCAGGGTCGCGGTCACCGCCCACGCGGTCTCGGAAGCGGTGGAACCGAGCAGGGACGGGAGTTTCGGCACCAGCGGGATGATCATCGTCTGCATGAGCGAGACGACGACGCCGGCCAGCGCCAGTACTCCGACGATCACGCCGGGTCCGCGTTCGGTCTTCGCGCCTGCTCCGGAGCTCATGGGTGAGCCGCCCTTCTCGTTCGGCACTGGTTTCGGATCCTGCGGAACTGCCGGTGCGCCGTCCGGTCACCAGGTCACGGGCAGCTCGTGCAGCCCGTAGATCACCGCGTCGTACTTGAACTTCACTTCGTCCAGCCCGACCGCGGCGCGCAGGGTGGGGATGCGCCGGAGCAGGGTGGGGTAGACCACCTGGAGTTCCATCCGGGCCAGCGGCTGGCCGACGCAGTGGTGGGTGCCGCCGCCGAACGCCTGGTGACCACGGGCATTGCGGGTCAGGTCGAGCTGATCGGGGTCGGGGAAGACCCCGGGATCGCGGTTGGCGAGCTCGCCGAGCAGGATCACGCCGTCGCCCGCGGGAATGGTGCGCCCGGCGACCTCGATGTCCGCCACCGCGGTGCGCCGCCGGCCCAGGTGGACGATCGACAGGTAGCGCAGCAGCTCCTCGACCGCGTTCGTCACCACTCGCGGGTCGTCGGTGTCCCGCAGCAGCGCCAGCTGCTCGGGGTGCTGCAGGAGGGCGAGGGTGCCGAGGCTGATCATGTTGGCCGTGGTTTCGTGGCCGCCGAGCAGGAGCAGCACGCCCATCGTGGCCGCTTCGCGCGCGGTCAGCTCGCCTGCGACCACCTGCGCGCCCAGCGTGGAGAGCAGGTCGTCGTCCGGCTCGCGGATCTTTTTCGCGACCAGGTCGCCGAGGTAGCCCGACAGCGCCGCGTGCGCGGAACCGCGTTCGGCCGCGCCGGCGGTGGCCGAGACCAGCACCTTGCTGTTGCCCTGGAAGAACTCGTGGTGCTCGTAGGGGACGCCGAGCAGGTCGGAGATGACGAGCGAGGGCAGCGGCAGCGCCAGTGCCTGCACGAGGTCGGCGGGCCGGGGCCCGGCCAGCATCCGGTCGACGAACTCGCCGGCCCGGCGCTGCACGGTGGGGCGCATCGCCTCGACGCGCTTGATGGTGAAGGCCCCGCTGACCATCCGGCGCAGGCGGGCGTGCTCCGGGTCGTCCATGCCGACGAAGCTCAGGTCGGTGCCCCCGCCGTGGCTGTGGGCCGGATCGATCGGGCTGGGGAAGCGGGGTGCGGCGAAGTCGACGCTCAACCGCGGATCGATCAGCAGCGCCTTCTGCTCGGCGTGCCCGGTCACCACCCACGGGGTGGAACCGCCCCAGGACCGGACCTGGCTGACCGGTCCACGCCCGGACAGCGCCCGCAGCTCGGGTGACGGCGCGAACGGGCACTCCGCCGAGCGCGGCGGCGGGAAATCGGGAAGGGCTCGGGCGGGCTCGGGCTGGGCAGGCATGGTGGGGCTCCGGTTCGGGCAGACGGGGACGGTGCCGTGGCACGGCAACGGCGAGGGTCAGGACGACGGCGTCTTCGCGGGGGAGGTGTCTTCGCGGGGGAGGCGTACTGCGCGGTCAGCTCGGCGCGCGGGAGCCGGGCTGGCCGGGGCGTGTTCCAGTCGAGAACCGCCTCGGTCCCCCCCGGGGCCGGTGAAGCGATCCTCGGCGATCTCGGCCTGCGCCTGCGGTGTGCGAAGACCGTGGATCCGGAGCTCGGCGTCGAACCGGGGCCGCCGGGCATCCTCGCCGCGGATCCGCCCCCTCGGCGGGCGGTTCCAGCGCCGCGGGCGAAGCGAGGGAATGGCCGAATGACTCGGCCGGCCAGATCCTCGTCATGGTGCTCCTCCGTTCCGGTCTGGAGGCAGTCGATCACGAGCCAGGTCTTAAGTCAATCAGTTGATTTAATTTGATTGCCCGAAGACGATCGCGGGCAGCGCGGTGCGCCGCCCCCGCATCCGGTGGGGCGGGTCGATCTCAAGGACGTCAGGGACGAGGAGGTGACCCGGCTCCGGTACTCGCGGCCGGCGGGTGGTCCGCATCGGCTCGGTGGCCCGACCGCAACGCGTAGCGTCGCTCGGCGTAGGCGAGGTCGTCGCGCCAGAGCCTGGTCGCCGTGCGCCGTACGAGGGGCCGGATCACCGGCGCGAGCTTGGCGGCCACCGCGAAGCCAGGACGTTCGGAGGACGCGATCGTCGCTTCGACGACCGCGGTGCGCGGACGTCCGTCGAGGCCGGGGCCCAGGGGCGTCGCGTGCGTCTCGACCACGCTGCCGACGCCCTCACCCTCGACGATCCGCATGACGACCGTCCGAGGTCCGGGGCAGACGAACTCGGCCAGGACGGGCACGCCCCACCGC
Organism: Amycolatopsis sp. PS_44_ISF1; assembly: GCF_032335455.1. Taxonomy (NCBI): domain Bacteria; kingdom Bacillati; phylum Actinomycetota; class Actinomycetes; order Pseudonocardiales; family Pseudonocardiaceae; genus Amycolatopsis; species Amycolatopsis sp. PS_44_ISF1. The sequence continues at coordinate 228,921 of NZ_JANUXO010000002.1, forward strand.
CCGGCCAGCCGGAACGTCACCTCCACCAGGAAGCGGTCCTCCTCGTCGCGGACATCCGGGCCCCTCGGCGCTTCGAGCACGCGGAGGCGGGCGAAGGAGTAGGGGTGGAACCAGGCGCCGTGCCACGGGTCGAGCCGGTTGGCCACGACGTCCTCGGGCTCGCAGATCCCGGTGAGCGTCGCGACGGCGTCGAGGCGCGCCGCGCCGGGCCGTTCGGGCACCACGGGCCGGTCCGTCGGCTGCTCGCGGCCGAGCAAGTCGAGGCGGGCCCACACGAGCACGCCGTCGTCGTGGGCCGGGACCGGTGACCAGCCGCCGCGGCGTTCACCGTCGAGCCGCAGGCCGTGCCACCGGCAGAGCAGGCCGCCCCGGTCGGTCCGGGCGTCGGCCAGGGGAGCGCCCAGGTGCGGGCAGGCACCGGGGCCGATCCGGACCGCGCCGTCCTCGCCGCGCCAGGCGACGAGTTCCGTCCCGCCCACGGTCGTGCCGAAAGGACGGTCGGCTCGCACCGACCGGCTGGCGCCGATCACGAACCAGTTGCCCGACCGCCGCGCCGAAGCCCGCCGGCCCGCGGCTTCGATGAGCGCGGGCGGACAGTCCTGATAGGTCGGTTCCTGGCTTGCCCATCGCGGCTCGCGAAACGGCTGGATGGGCCATCGCCGCGGCCACAGCCCGGCGAGGTGCTGGCTGGCGCTCATCCGCCCATCGTCGGGGACCGGCGGCGAACGCGCACGGCGGGCCGATCCGCATCGGTCGCGGGTCGGCCCTTCGTGGTGCAGGGTGAAGTCACACGGTGCATCGTTTGGACATCGAATGCGGCCACGACGGAGGAGCCCGGATGGCAGTCATCCCCGATACCGCCCCGGCGGCCCGGCTCGACGAGCTGCGCCGCCGGTGCGCCGGGCACGTCCACGGCTTCGTCACCGAACGGGTGCGGGAGCACTTCACCGGACGAGCCGCCGACACTCCGGCGCGCACCGTGCTGCCGGAGTTCGTGGCCGATGGCAAGTTCCTCCGGCCCCTGTTCGCCTACACCGGCTGGTGCTGCGGCCGACCGGACGACGAGGCCGCTTTGCGCGCCGCGGCCGCGCTCGAACTGCTGCACTGCTTCGCCCTGGCCCAGGACGACGTGATGGACGGCTCCGAGCGCCGGCGCGGCCGCCCGGCCCTGCACGTCAGATTCGCGCGCTGGCACGAAGCCGAGGGCCTCGGCGGGTCCGCCGGGCGGTTCGGCGAGTCGGCCGCGATCCTCGCGGGTGATCTGTTCCTCGTCTGGTCCGAGCAGCTGCTGCGCGGCAGCGGGCTGCCGCCGGAGGTCCTCGCCCGGGGCTGGCCGGTCTACGACCACCTGCGCTCCGAACTGGCCGTCGGTCAGCTCGGCGACCTGGTCAACGAAACCCGGGCGCGGCCCGCGTGGGACGACGTCCTCGACGTGGTCCGGCGCAAGTCGGGCAACTACACCGTGCGGCGGCCCCTCGAGTTCGGCGCCGCTCTCGCCGGCTGCGACGAGCAGGTCGTGCACGCCCTCGGCACCTACGGCGGCCTGGTCGGCGAGGCGTTCCAGTTCCGCGACGACCTGCTGGGGGTGTTCGGCGACCCCGCCGTCACCGGCAAGCCGGTCGGGGACGACCTGCGCCAGCGGAAGGCCACCACGGTGGTCGTGCTCGCCGCCGAGCTGGCCGACCGCGGGCAGCGCGCCGAGCTGGCCGGCCTGCTCGAACTCGGTCTCGTCGACCCCGCCGCCGTGCAGCGCTGGCAGCGGCTGATCACCGCCACCGGCGCCCGCGACCAGCTGGAGAAGCTCATCGACGAACGGATCCGCCACGCCCTCGAGGTGACCGACCTGGCCGACCTCCCGCGCCAACCCGCGGACGCCCTCGCCACGCTGGCGTTGCGGTGCACCGAGCGGGTCCGGTGAAGACGGTCACCGGGCGCACCGACCGCGTGGTCGTGGTCGGCGCCGGCCTGGCCGGGCTCTCCGCCGCCCTGCACCTGGCCGGGCGGGGCCGCTCGGTCGTGGTCGTCGAACGGGACCCCGGCCCGGGCGGCCGGGCCGGGCGCGTGGACCTCGGCGGCTACCACCTCGACACCGGCCCGACGGTCCTGACCATGCCCTCGATCCTCGGCGACGCCTTCGCCGCCGTGGGCGCCGACTCGGCCGCGCACCTGCGGCTGACCCGGCTCGAACCCGCCTACACCGCGCGGTTCGCCGACGGTTCGGTCCTGCCGGTGCACACCGACCCGGACCGCATGTCCGACGCCGTCCGGGACTTCGCCGGGCCGGCGGAGGCGGCCGGGTACCGGCGCCTGCGCGACTGGCTGACCCGCCTGTACCGCGCCGAGTTCGACCGGTTCGTCGCGGCGAACTTCGACTCGCCGCTCGGGCTGCTCACCCCGGACCTGGCCCGGCTGGTCGCGCTCGGCGGGTTCCGTCGCCTGGACCCGCGGATCGGCGCGTTCCTGACCGATGAACGGCTCAAGCGCGTCTTCACCTTCCAAGCGCTGTACGCGGGGGAGTCACCGATGCGCGCGCTCGCCCTCTACGCGGTCATCTCCTACATGGACACCGTCGGCGGGGTCTACTTCCCCCGAGGCGGGATGGCCACCGTGCCCCGGGCCCTGGCGGAAGCGGCCGCCGGTGCCGGGGTCGAGTTCCGCTTCGGCACGGCGGTCACGGCCCTCGAACGCCGGGGACGCCGGATCACCGCGCTGCACACCGACGACGGCGCCCGGATCGCCGCGGACGCGGTCGTGCTGACCACCGAACCCCACGAGAGCTACCGGCTCCTCGGCCGCGCGCCCCGCCGCCCGGTGAAGCTGCGCGCAGCGCCCTCGGCGCTGGTCCTGCACGCCGGCGGCCGCGCCGAGCCGGCGCTCGGGCACCACACGATCTCCTTCGGGGACGGCTGGGCGTCGACCTTCCGTGAGCTGATCACCGACGGGATGCGGATGAGCGACCCGTCGCTGCTGATCACCCGGCCGACGGCGACCGACCCGTCCCTGGCCCCGCCGGGGCGCGACCTGTACTCGATCCTGGCGCCGGTGCCGAACCTCGACCGCGGACCCCGCGACTGGGACGCCGACGCCGCGCCGTATGCCGAAGAGATCCTCGAGCACGTCCGGACCCGGCTGCTGCCCGGCTTCACCCCCGAACTGTCCCACGTGCTGAGCCCGGCCGACTGGCGGCGCCGCGGCCTGGTGGCCGGCACACCGTTCAGCTACGCGCACTCGTTCGTCCAAACCGGACCGTTCCGGCCGCGGAACCGGCCGGCCGGCACGGAGAACGTCGTCCTGGCCGGCGGCGGGACCGTCCCCGGCGTGGGCGTCCCGACGGTCCTGCTCTCGGGCCGGCTCGCCGCGGACCGGATCACCGGCAGCGTCCGCACCACGACCACCACCCTCGACCTCGCCGCGAAGGACCACCGTTGACCAGCCGCGAACTCGACGCCGCCGGCATCACCGAACCCGGACTGCGCCAGGCCTACCGGCGCTGCCGCGAAGTCAACTCCCGGCACGGCCGGACCTACTTCCTGGCCACGCGCCTGCTTTCGCCCGCCCAGCGCCCGGCCGTGCACGCCCTCTACGCGTTCGCCCGTCGCCTCGACGACCTCGTCGACGAACCGGCACCCGGCGCCACCCCGGAAGGTCTCGCCGCCACGCTGCACGAGGTCGAACGGCACTTCCGCACCGAACTCGCGGCCGGGCACAGCGACGACCCGCTGCGCACCGCCGTGATCGACACCGCCGCTCGGTACGACATCCCCGAGCCGCACTTCTCGGCCTTCTTCACGTCCATGCGCATGGACCTCACCGTCACCGCCTACCCGACCCGGGCCGCGCTCGAAGGCTATGTGCACGGCTCGGCCGAAGTCATCGGCCTGCAGATGCTGCCGGTGCTGGGCACCGTCGTGCCGCGCGCGGAGGCCGCCCCGCACGCCGCCGCCCTCGGGAAAGCGTTCCAGCTGACCAACTTCCTGCGCGACGTCGCCGAAGACCTCGGCCGGGGCCGGGTCTACCTGCCGGCCGACGAACTCGCCGCCCACGGCGTCGACCGCGACCGGCTCGCCTGGTGCGCGCGCACCCGCCGAGCCGACCGGGCGGTGCGGCGGGCGCTGGCCGAGCAGGTCGCGCGGACCCGGCGGATCTACGCCGAGGCCCGCCCGGGCATCCCGATGCTGCACCCCGCGTCCCGGCCGTGCCTGCGGACGGCTTTCACGCTCTACGGCGGCATCCTCGACCGCATCGAAGCCGCGGACCACAACGTCTTCGCCGGCCGGGCCCGGGTGCCGCGGCACCGCCGGCTGCTCGCGGCCGGGGACGCCCTGGTCCGGGCCCGGTGGGCCCGGCGCCGTCACCCGGTGGCGGTGGCCTGAGGTGGCCAGGTTCGAGTACCTGTTCGTCCTCGCCGCGTGCGTGGCCGTGACGCTGCCGCTGGAACTGGCCGGCGCGCGGGTGTACCGGCGGCCGCGCCGGCTCGCCCGGGCGGTGCTGCCGGTCGCGGCGGTGTTCCTGGTCTGGGACGCCGTCGCCGTCGTCGCCGGGGTCTGGGACTTCGACCCGGCGTTCGTCACCGGGCTGCGTGCGCCGCTGGGGATCCCGCTGGAAGAGGTGCTGTTCTTCGTCGTCGTCCCGGTCTGCGGGCTGCTGACCTACGAGAGCGTGCAGCTCACCGGCCGGCTGGTGGCGCGCGCGCAGCGGCGCCGGTCGCGGGTGCCGCACTGATGCCGTGGGGCTACACGGTGCCCGCCGTCGCCGCCGTGGTCGTGGTGGTCGCGGCGGAACTGCTCGTGCTGCGCACCGGGCTGCTGCGCCGGCCCGCCTACTGGGTCACGATGGCCATCGTGACCGCGTTCCAGGTGCCGGTGGACGGGTGGCTGACGAAGCTGTCGGCCCCGATCGTGCGGTACGCGCCCGGGGGCATCACCGGCTGGCGGTTCCCGTGGGACATCCCCGTCGAGGACTTCCTGTTCGGCTACGCCCTCGTCACCGCGGTCCTGCTGCTGTGGGAACGCGGGAAGTCGCGAAAGGACAGTGCATGAGCTCGTTGTCCGGCACCGGGTTGCCCCGGGGCGAGGTACCGGCCGCGTTCGACGGCGGTGCCGCGGCCTACGACCGGCTCGTCGGCATCAACCCGGGCTACCATCGGCACCTGCGGATCTCCGCGCGGCGCCTCGGGGCCGCCGACGGCTCGCGCGTCCTCGACGCCGGATGCGGCACGGGTGCCTCGACCGCGGCGCTGCTGTCGGCGCTCCCGCACGCCCGGATCACCGCGATCGACGCCTCCGCCGAGATGCTCGCCCGGGCGCGGAGGAAGAAGTGGCCGGCCACGGTGGACTTCGTGCCCACCCCCGTAGAGGCTCTGGCGGACGAGGGCCCGTTCGACGCGATCTTCGCCGCCTACCTGGTGCGCAACCTCGCCGATCCCGACACCCAGCTGAAGAAACTGCACGATCTGCTGCGGCCGGGTGGCCGCATCGCCGTGCACGAGTACTCGGTGCGGGACTCCCGGCGCGCCCGGTGGAGGTGGAACGCGGTCTGCGGCGCGATCGTGATCCCGGCGGGCCGGCTCGCCACCGGCGACGCGACGCTGTACCGGCACCTGCGCCGCAGCGTGCTCGCCTTCGACGGGGTCGCCGACCTCTGCGCCCGGCTGACCGGCGCCGGGTTCACCGACGTCCGCACCGGCACCGTGCCCGGCTGGCAGCGCGGGATCGTGCACACCGTCCTGGGCGCCCGCCCGTGAAGCCGGGACGCGACCGGCGGGTCGAAACCCACCCGGCGCCCGCCGGGCTGACCGACGCCGGGCGGCTCGGGCGCCGGCCGCGGGCCGCCGTCGTCGGAGGCGGGATCGCCGGGCTGACCGCCGCCACCGGCCTGGCCGAACGCGGCGTCGAGGTCACGGTGTTCGAGCGCGAGCGGCACCTGGGCGGGCGGGCCGGCGGCTGGGCCGAGCGGCTACCGGACGGTACCGCGGTCACGATGAGCCGCGGTTTCCACGCGTTCTTCCGCCAGTACTACAACCTCCGCGCGCTGCTCGCCCGCACCGACCCCGGACTGGACCGGCTCACCGCGGTCGCGGACTACCCGCTGGTCGACGCGCAGGGCCGCACGGACACCTTCGCCGGCTTGCCGCTGACCCCGCCGTTGAACGCGCTCGCCTTCGCCCTGCGCAGCCCCACGTTCCGGGCGCGGGACCTGCTCCGGCTCGACGGACGGCGGGCGCTGCCACTGGCCGGGGTCGCCGTGCCCCGGATCTACGAACAGCTCGACCGCATCGACGCCGCGGCGTTCCTCGCCGCGATCAACTTCCCCGTCGCGGCCCGGCATCTCGCCTTCGACGTGTTCTCCCGGAGTTTCTTCGCCGACCCTGGCGAGCTGTCGGCGGCCGAGCTGGCGACGATGTTCCACCTGTACTTCCTCGGCTCGGCGGAAGGTCTGCTGTTCGACGTCCCGGCCGAACCGTTCCCGCAGGCCCTGTGGAACCCGCTGGGGGAGTACCTGGCCGCGCGACGCGCCGACATCCGCACCGGGGTTTCGGTCGCGGTGGTCGAGCCCGAGGCCGAGGGGTTCCGGGTCGACGGCGAATTCTTCGACGCCGTCGTGCTCGCCGGTGACGTGCCGGGTCTGCAACGCGTCACGGCGGCTTCCGCCGGGCTGGGCCCTTCGGACTGGCGTGCGTCCGTGGCGGATCTGCGTACGGCACCGCCGTTCGTCGTCCGCCGGCTGTGGCTGGACCGCCCGGTCGACGCCGAGCGCCCCGCGTTCCTGGGGACGGGCGGCTTGCCTCCGCTGGACAACATCAGCGTCCTGGACCGCTACGAAGGCGAGGCGCGCCGGTGGGCCCACCGGCATCGCGGCTCGGTCGTCGAGCTGCACGCCTACGCTGCCGGTGCGGACACCGGCCGTGTCGCGAAAGAACTGGACGGGATGCTGCACCGGCTCTATCCCGAGACCGCCGACGCCGGTGTGGTCGGGGCGGTCACGCTCGTGCGGCAGGACTGCCCGCTGTTCCCGGTCGGCGGTTTCGCCCGCCGGCCCGCGGTCGTGACTCCGCAGCCCGGTCTGGTGCTGGCCGGGGACGCGATCCGGATCGACCTGCCGGTCGCGCTCATGGAACGCGCGGCCACGACCGGCTGGAGCGCCGCGAACACCTTGCTGCGGCGGTGGGGGCTGGCCGGCCACCCGCTGCGCTCGGTGCCGAACCACGGGCGGATGGCGGTGCTCGACCGGCTCGCCGCCCGCAGCGGAGGGCCTACTCCGGCGCGGTGAGCAGGGCCACCGCGTCGCCGAGCGATTCCGGGCGCCTCACCCCCGGCCGGCGCGCCGGCCATCCGGGCCCGGTCAGCACCAGCCGGGCTTTGCCGCGCAGTCGCGGGGGCTGCGCCGGTTGGCTGCTCCACACCACCACGGCCGTGGGACGGGTGCGCTGGATCGCGTCGCGGAGGGCGCCTTCAGGGATCGAGGCGCCCAGCAACAGCGCGGCGCGGCCATTTTCGGCGAGGGCCGCGCGCAAGGCTTCGAGCGGCAGCGTGTGCCGGTCGCCATCGGCGCAGGCGAGCACCACCGTGGTCCCGGTGCCGACCGGTGCCGGGACGCGGTGCAGGGCGACGGTGATCGCCCAGGTCAGGAAGTGCACGAGATCGATGCAGTGGTCGGGATCGGCCGTGGCCGGGCCGCTGAGCGCGCCGAGGGCCGGGCGGCAGAGGCCGTCCCAGGTGGCGACGACGCCTTCGGCGCTCAGCTGGGCTTCGAGCAGGGCGATCGACGTCTCGGTGTCCAGCCGGGTCACGGCGTCCAGCAGCAGCCCCACGTCGGCCCCGCGGCCGGGGTCGAAGGCGCGGAAGGCGGCGGTGCCGGTGCTGAAGCCCTGGTCGATGAGGTGCTTCATCCGCACCAGCGCGCGGACGTCGGCGCTGCCGTACCGGCGGTGCGCGCCGGTCTGCGGTGCGGAAAGGGGGAGGTCGTACCGGCGGTGCCGGGCGATTCCATCGGGACAGTGTGGCGGAACCGGCGCACCGGTGCTCAGCTGCCCGGGCGGTCGGCCTCCCCTCGCCAGGCACCGGCCGCCTTGCCCTGCGGTGCGGTGTGTGCTGGCGGTGGAGTCCGGGATCAGTGGGGGGCGAGTCAGCGGGCCAGGTCGGCCCCCACTACGACGGCCGGGCTCACTCGCATTCGGCCCGGTGCGCCCCCGGCTCGGAGGAACCCGGCCGCCGCGACGAGGTCGAGCCCGGAGCACCAGTGGCACGGCGACCGGACGTACGCCAGGCTGTGCCCCGCTCCGACCACGGTCGGCCCGGCGAACGGCAGGAGCCGATACCGCCGCCGCTGAGCGGAAGAAGCTCCAAGCCCGTCGGCGCATCTCAGACGTGACGACCCGGTTGTTCGCCGACCGCGGTTTCGCGGCGGTCACGATCGCGGAGACCGCCGTGGCCGCCGAAGTCCACAGTCACCAACTACTTCCCCCGCAAGGAAAACCTGCTTCTGGACCTGCAGGGGCACACCTTCGGCCGCCGCTGTTCCAGTGACCCTCTCGCCGGGTGGGCCGACCCCGGCGAACTGCGCGACACAACCCCGGTGGTTCGCCATTCCCACGGTCTCGAGGTGGGGCGGCGACCCGCCCTCCGGTCAGAGCTGACCGCGGAATTGGGCATCGGTCAGGTGCCCGGAAGCGCCGACGTAGTTCGATGAGCCGATGAAGCCACGGAAGGTGCTGTAGGTCTTCATGCCCTGGTAGGTCGAGTCACCGCCGCTGCCGCCGAGTACGGCCCAGTCGGTTTCCTTGTCGATGTTGAAGTAGTCGAGCATCTTCACCCGCTCACCGCCGGGGGCGGTGAAGTAGCTGGTGAAGCCGCCGAGGTCGCGCATCCACTGCACCTTGTCGCCACCGCTGCTGCTCGAACCGGTTTCCGGGATGGCCAGGGGTTTGCCCGGGGCGATCGCGGCGACCTGCCGCAGCGCCTGGTCCAGGATCGTGCCGGGCTGCTGCCAGCCCGAGGAGTGCGCCGTGCCCCAGTTGTAGGCGTCGACCCCAGCCCAGTCCACATAGGACGAACCGGGGTAGTAGTCCGCGGCGTTGCCGCCACCGCAGCCGTTGATGCTGACGCAGCTCATCGGGATCCACATCCACTGCACGTGCGCGGAGTCCAGGCCGTGGGTGGTGAACGCGTCGTGCACCCGGCGCCAGGCCGCGGCGTAGTCGGCCGGGCTCTGGCGGTCGCTGCGCGACCACGGGTACCAGTTGCCGTTCATCTCGTGACCGAAGCGCAGGTACAGCTTCCGGTCGTCGGAGGTGCCGTATCTTCCGTCCGCGCCGGCGGCCCAGGTGTGGAGCATGTCGGCGTACTGGGCGATGTAGCCGTCGTACTTGCCCTGGGTGATCGACACGTCGATGGAGCTGGTCGAGGTGTGGGTGTTGGAGTTGAGGTACAGCTCCCAGGTCAGCAGCGGGACGCTGCCGTTGTTCCAGGCACCGGTGAGGTCGCTGCGCGCGGCGTTCAGGTCGTCGGGGTTGAAGCTGTGGAAGTTCACCTGCACCGCCGGGGTCTTGCCCAGCCAGCCCGCGATCGACGCCGGGCTGGTGTAGCCCGGGAACACGCCGTAGAGGATGTTCGACGCGCTCGCCGCGCCGGCCGGCCCGGTGAGCCCGGCCGTCGCCGCCACGGTCACCGTCACCGCGGCGGTCAGCCGCTTCCACCACACTGTCATCGCTGTCCAGCTCCTCACTGCCCTCGGGCGATCGGCTCGGACGATGGGTGGCGGCTCACCGGCTCCGATGCCACTGCTGGTGACCGGGAGGTCACTCGACGACATCGTGCGGATTTCCGGTGGCGAGCACAACGGCCGACGGCATTGTGTTCATTGTGTTCGCCGGCCGAGCCGTGCGACCCGGTCCGGCCGGGTCAGCGTGGTTCGGGTCCGGGGGTGGTGCCGGTCCACCAGGGTGGGGCGGGTGGGTCGAGGCGGAGCTGGTAGGCGGGGCGTTGTCCGCGCCAGCAGGCGGCCAGTTCGGTGGTGAGGGTGGTGCAGGCGGAGAGGCTGCGGCGGTCGTCCCAGGTGTCTGCGGCGGCGGCGGCGTCTTGTGCGGCGGGGCCGGCTGTGTCGGTGAAGGCGAGGACCGCGGTGATGGCGGTGTCGGGGTGGCCGGTGCGGGGGTGGGGGTGGGGGGTGTAGAGCTGCAGCTGGTGGTTCTTGGCGGCCGCGGTGCGGGTGAGTTGCTGGGCGAGCAGGTATTCGACCGTTTCGGCGTTGCGCCGGCGGCGGGTCCAGCGTCCGGGGGGGTCGGCGGGTTCCTGGGTGGCGGCGATGACTCCGCACGCGCGGGCGAGTCCGACGCCTTCCCAGAGGGTCAGCACGATGTGCGCCGTTGCGGCGGGGTCGAGGGTGGGCAGCGTCTCGGCGAGCCGGGTCAGCGCGGCCGGCACGTCGTCGTGCGGGGCGGAAGGGGGCACGGGGTGATTGTTCACGGTGCGCGACAGGCGCCGCACCCGAAGCTACCGGATCGGGAATATTCCAGGTTCGCCGCGGGCCGGTGGTCACGACCTCGTCCTGGTCGGGCGGCCCGGGTCACCCGCTGCGCTCGGTCGGGGCGGCGAGGCCCGCGGCCGCGATGTGGGCGTTGTCCAGACAAGCCCGCAACTGCGAGGACAACCCGGCGGCCCGGGCCAGCCAGAGCCCGGTCGTGGCCGCCGCGGCGGGGGTGTCCCCGCGGAACGGCCCGTCGACGGACTCGACTTCGGTGCCCGGCTGCAGCAGGCGCAGGGCCAGACCGGCGAGCACCTGGTCGATCGCCGTGATCGAGGCCGACATGTTCGCCAGGGCCGTCCCGATCTCGGCGGGTTCACGCCACGGTTGTCCCACGGCCTGCCGCAGGCTGTCGCGTGCGGACGCCGTGGTCATCGCGAGGAGTGGTCTGCTCATCCGGCCTTCCCTTCTTCGGCGGGCATTCGGCTCGCGGCCGTCTTCAGTGCGGTGCGGAAGTAGTGGCCGGTCGGGCTGTCGCACTCCGCGAGCCCCTTCGGCGTGCCGGTGTAGAGCACCCGCCCGCCGTCTTCGCCGGCGCCGGGGCCGAGGTCGACCACCCAGTCCGCCGCCGCCACGACGTGCAGCGAGTGCTCGACGACCACCACGGTGCGGCCGTGGTCGACGAGCCGCTCCAGCAGCGCGACCAGCCGCGTCGTGTCGCTGGGGTGCAGGCCCGCCGTGGGCTCGTCGACCAGCAGATCGTCGTCGGTCGCATCGAGCTGGCGGGCCAGTTTCAGGCGCTGGCGTTCGCCACCGGAGAGCGTGTCGAGCGTGCGGCCGCACGCCAGGTGCCCCAGCCCCAGTTCCTCCAGCAGCGCGGCGAGCCGCTCCACCGCCGGGTGCGGCACGTAGCGGGTCAGCGCCGAGACGGGGGTGTCGAGGACTTCCGCCACGGTCCGCCCGTCGAGCCTCGGCCCCCGGGCCTCGGCGCGGAACCCGGTGGCGTCGCAGTGTTCGCACGGGGTGTCCACGTCCTCCAGGAACGCGAGGTCGGTCCGCCGCACGCCCGTGCCGTGGCAGAACGGGCACCCGCCCTGCGAACGCGGGTTGAACAGCTTCGGCGGCTGCCCGCTGGCCTCCGCGAACGCGCGCTGGACCGGATCGGCCAGGCCCAGCCACGTGCCCACGGTCGAGCGCGAGGTCGCCACGATCTGGCTCTGGTCGACCATGGTGAAGCACGGGTGCCGCTCGATGATTTCCCGCGCCAGGGTCGACTTCCCCGATCCGGCGACTCCGGTGATCACCGAAAGCACCCCGGTGGGCACGTCCACGTCGATCCCGGCGAGGGTGTGCCGGTCGAGCCCGCGCAGGGGCAGCCAGCCGTCCGGTTCGCGCAGCCCGTCCTTGAGCCGGACGCCCGTGCGCAAGGCCCGCGCGGTGGTCGTGTCCGCTTTCCGCAACGCGGCGGGTGAGCCGTGGAACACCACGCGGCCCCCGGCCTCGCCGGCCCCGGGCCCGAGGTCGATCACGTGGTCCGCGGCTTCCACCACGGCCTGGTGGTGGTCGACCACGAGCACGGTGTTGCCGTGCTCGCGCAACCGGCGCAGCACGTCGACCAGGGACGCGACGTCGGCCGGGTGGAGCCCGTCGGTCGGCTCGTCCAGCACGTAGGTCAGGTCGGTGAGACTCGATCCCAGGTGGCGCACGAGCTTGAGCCGCTGCGACTCCCCGCCCGAGAGCGTCGGCGTCGCGCGGTAGCAGTGCAGGTGGCCGAGCCCGAGGGTGATCATCGACTCCAGGCGCAGCCGCAGCTGGGCCACCAGCGGCCGCGCCCAGGCGTGGTCCACCCGGGCGCAGAACTCGAGCAGACCGGCCGCGTCGCGGTAGCCCAGATCCACAATGGACACACCGTGCACCCGGCTCTCGCGCGCCGCGGCGGCGAGCCTGCTGCCTCCGCAGTCCGGGCACGGGCGCTGCCGGGTCACCTCGGCGAGCGCGGCCCGCACGGCCGGGCCCGGTTTGGCCTCCCGCTCGATCAGCAGCCGCCGGATCCGCGGCACCATCGACTGGTACTTGGCGCTGCGGGGGAAGCGGGGGAGCGGGTCCGGCGGCCGCTGCGTCGGGCCGTGCAGCAGGAACTGCACCAGCTCCTCGGGCCACTCGCGCAGCGGCCGGTCGTTGTCGAAGAATCCGGAGTAGACGTAGCGCTTCCAGATCCACGAGTCGACGGCGAAGCTCGGGAAGACCATGGCGCCGTCGTTGAGCGTGCGGTCGCGGTCGATCATGCGCTCGCCGTCGATGTCGGTCACCGTGCCCAGGCCCGAGCAGACCGGGCACATCCCGGACGGGTCGTTGAACGAGTAGGCCGGCGAGTAGCCCGCCGACGGTTCCCCCAGGCGGGAGAACAACATCCGCAGCATCGTCCACACCTCGGTGGCGGTGCCGACGGTCGAGCGCGAGTTCGTCCCGAGCGGGCGCTGGTCCACCACGACGACGGTGGTCAGCCCCCGCAGCGAACTCGCCTCGGGCTGCGGGTCGTGCGGGAGCTTGCTGCGCACGAACGCCGGCATCGTCGAGTACAGCTGCCGCCGCGATTCCGCGGCGAGCGTCGCGAAAGCCAGCGACGACTTGCCCGACCCCGACACCCCGGTGACCGCCACCAGCCGGTGCTTCGGGATGTCGACGTCCACATCGGCGAGGTTGTGGGTGCGCACGCCCCGGAGGCTGATGGTGTTCGAAGGCATGGGGCCCACCCTAGAGCGCGACGGGCGGCCCGGCTCGCCGGCGTCGTCCTCAGACTCCGGTCAGCGTGGCCACGAATTCGTTCACCGCCAACGGAAGTACCTCCGACTGGGTGACGAGCTCGATGCTGCGCAGGGGGACCGGATCGGTGTCGACGACCCGCACTCCGGGCGGGGCCGCCGCCAGCGAGAGTTCCGGGACGCAGGCCACGGCGAGCCCGTTCGCCACCACCTCCAGCTGGGTCGAGTGGTCCGCCACCGGAAACCCCACCCGCAGCTCCGCTCCGGCCCGGCGCACGAGCTGCGCCAGCGCCGCGTGCGCGTCGGAACCCGGCGGGCAGGAGGTCCAGATCTCGCCGGTCAGCTCGGAAAACGGCACCGTCGGGCGATGGGCCAGCCGGTGCCCGTCGGGCAGCACCAGGCGGGCGCGTTCGGTGAGCAACCGGGTGATGTCCGCTCCGCGCGCGAGCGTCGAGGGCAGGTCGTGCCATGATTCGGCGAGCACGACGTCGAGCGCGTCCTCGTGCAGCGCGCGCAGGTGGTCGACGGTTTCGCCGTCGCACAGCGAAACCCGCACCCGGGGGTGGTTTTCGGTGAACTCGCGCACCCGCGGGAGCAGGAAACCCCGGATGACCGAGGAGACGGCGCCGACCCGCACGGTGCCGTGCAGCTCACCGGTGCGGCCGGCGAGCTCGCGTTCGGCGTGCTCCACCACCCGCGCCACCGTCCGGGCGTGCCCGGCGAGCACGTGCCCCGCGCCGGTCAGCCGCAGGCCCCGGCCGGCCCGTTCGACCAGCACGGCGCCCACTTCCGCCTCCAGCCGGCGCAGGTGCTGCGACACGGCCGGGCCGGTCATGCGCAGGCTCCGCGCGGCCGCCACGACCGATCCGGTCCGGGCGACGGCGTCGAAGACCCGCAACCGGTCCCACGTCCAGTTGTTCATGTACTCCTGCTTAGCAGTACCCGGAAGGAATACGACCTGGACTCGCTGTCGATCACCCGACCACACTAACCCCGTGGCAACCGACACCCGACCCGGCACGACCCCCGACGAACGCGGCCGGCCGCGCACCGAGCGGCGTTCCCGCACCTGGGGCCCCGCCACGCGGGTACTGGCCGGCGCCGGCTGCCTGTCCGCTTCGGCCGTGCTGGTCAAGGTGGCGGCGGTGGACCCGGCCACGTCGGCGTTCCTGCGCTGCGCCATCGCGCTGGTCGTGCTCGCTCCGCTGGCGTGGCGCGAGTACCACCGCTCGGGTCCGCTTTCTCGCCGCGGTGTCGTGGTGGCGCTCATCGCCGGGGTGGCCCTCGGCGCGGACTACGTGATGTGGACGCGCAGTATCTTCGACGTGGGGGCGGGGATCGCGACCGTTCTGATCAACGTCCAGGTGATCGTGCTGCCCCTGCTGGGACTCCTGATCGACCGCGAACGCACCAGCCGGCGCTTCGTGCTGGCCTGCCCGGTGATGCTGGCCGGCATCGTGTTGATCAGCGGGGTTCTGGAGGAGCACGGTTCCGCCTCGAACACCGTGCGCGGCACCGTGTTCGGCGTGCTGGCGGGCGCGGCCTACGCGCTGTACCTCTACCTGACCCGGCGCCAGGGGAAGGCCGAGCCGGGGCGCACCACCACCTCCCTGGCCGTGTCGACCGCGAGCGCCGCGGCCACCTCCGCCGCGCTTTCCCCGCTCAGCAGCGGGATCCATCTGGGCTCGATCGGACCGGGTTCCTGGCTGGCGATGATCGGTCTCGCCGTGCTGGGTCAGGTGCTGGCGTGGTTGCTGATCAACTCCGGTTCCCCGTTGCTGCCGGCCAACCAGACCGCCGCGCTGCTGCTGACCCAGCCGGTCGCGACCGTCGTGCTGAGCCTGCTCGTGCTGGCCGAGGTCCCCTCCGCGCTCGAGGTGGGCGGGATGGTCCTGGTCCTCGCCTCGGTCGCCGTGGCCAACCGCGTGTGGTCGCGGCCCCGCCGCGGCTGAGCGCCACGCGGACGCCCTTCCCTTCACGGCCCACCTCGCGGTGGGCCGTTTTCGGCGCAATTTTTCGCTGTTATCCGGGTCACATACCATATTTATTATGTTTGGAATTCCGGTGGTCGGCGATCGGTTGTTCTTGAGCCTTTTGGCGGTAGCTGCGCGAAACTGCCGCTGATGTACTGGCGTTGCAGCTCATCGGAAACAAACCGACTGGGAAGAGCTACGACCTTGAATCCGGAGACGAAAGCCGATCCGATCGACATTATCGCGCTCCGCAACGACGCGCGCGCACCTATTTCGGCGACCGCCGATGTGCGGCATTACGACGACTACTTCCGCATCGATCGCACCGACGACCCCGTCGCCTGGTGGTCGGGGGCCCAGCGGGTCGCCCGCCTGGTGATCGACGACCTGCCGGCCGCGGAGCTGGACGAGGACCTGCAGGCCGACCTGCTCGGCGGCGTGAGCCGGCTGCTGCTGGCCGGCGGTGCGGTGCGGGCCGGTGGCGGCGCGGCGGTACCGGCCGGTCCGGCGGAGCCGCCGGGGGACGGGACCGCGGCACGGCGGTGGAAGCTCGGTCATCACCTGTTCCACCACATGCTGTCCCTGATGAACTCGCACACCGACGGCTTGGGCGACGCGCTCGGCGATTCCGACTGGATCGCCGTGCGCCTCCTGCTGGGGGAGCTGACCGCCCTCTACGACGCCGCCACCGCGACCATGCACTACGCAGCCGGTTTCCCCGCCACGGCCTACGAGGCGGCCGTGCGCCCGACCATGGAGCCACCGTGGATGCCGCCGGGATTCTCCGGGGTGTTCAACCGCGAGCACGAGGTGCTGCTGGACCGCCTCGCCACCCTGAAACCCCGGTTGCGCGGACGCGCCGCGGAGCGGGGCATGCCGGCCGAGACGGCCAGAACGGCCCGGGCGCTGTGGAAAGCCCAATCGAGGAACCGGCGGGAGCACAAGCTGATTTGCGAGAAGTTCGTCCCCGGCGGTTCATCACTGCTCCAGCAGCATTTCACCGAAAAGAAAGGACGATGAATCCATGGCCATTACCGTGATCGAGCACTGGCGCCTGAAGCGGGAGTTCACCGGCGAGGCGTTCTCCCTGATGCAGAAAATGGACGATCTGCTGGAGGACAACGCGCACGACAGCCCGGGCTGGGCCGGCCACGCCCGGTTCTTCCAGCTCGGTGGGGACCCCAGCCGGGTCATGATGATCTACGCCTGGGACAACCGCGAGGACCACGAGCGCCTGCTGAGCTCCGAAGAGCCCCTGCTGACCGACTTCGTCGCGCAGTACTGCGCCGCGGACCGCGAGGTCGAGTACGCCGAGGAGTTGCCGGTCGATGTATGACCCCACCGAGGACCCCACCGGGGAACCCGCGGCCGGCCTCGGGGACTGGTCCCCCGGGAAGCTGCACGACGAGGGAATCGCCCTGCTCGACCGCCTGTCGGCGCACTTCGGTTCCCTCGACGCGCAACGCGTCCGGCCGGTGGACCTGTCCGAGGACCGGATCTCGGCGCCGTTCCTCGGCCCGCTGCCCGAGCAGGCGACCGGATTCGGGGCCCTGCTCGACCGGACCTGGCGTGACGTGGTCCCCGGGCTCACGCAGTGGAACCACCCGGGTCACCACGCCTACTTCAGCAACAGCTCCTCCGGGCCGGCGATGCTGGGGGAGCTGTTCACCGCCGCGTTCAACGTGAACGTGATGGTGTGGGAATCCGCTCCCGCCGCCGCGGCGGTCGAACGCCAGACGCTCGGCTGGCTCGCGGACCTGTGCGGGCTGCCCTGGCCGGACGCGGATTCGATCCTGGTCGACGGCGCCTCGCTGGCCACCTGCTACGCCCTGTGCGCCGCCCGGCAGCGCCTGGACACCCACAACTGGCGGGAGGAGGGAGCGGCGGGCGGCCCCCGGCTGCGCGTCTACTGCACCGACCAGACGCACAGCTCGATCGGCAAGGCCGCGATCGCGCTGGGCATCGGCACGCACAACGTGGTGCAACTGCCCGCGGACGACGGGATCCTGTCCCCGTCCCGGTTGCGCCGGGCCATCCGCGCGGACCGCTCCCGCGGCTTCCTCCCGCTGGCGGTGGTGGCGAACTTCGGCACGACCAACGTGGCCGCCGTCGACCCGGTCGAGGAGATCACCGAGGTGTGCCGCGAAGAGGGGCTCTGGCTCCACGTGGACGCGGCCTACGGCGGCTTCTGGCGCATCGTGCCGGAAATCGCCGAAGTGCTCCCCTCCCTGGCCGGGGCCGACTCGGTGGTGGCCAACCCGCACAAGGTCCTGTTCTGCCCGATGGAGGCGTCCGCGCTGTTCGTCCGCCACCCGGGCGCGCTGCGGGAGACCTTTTCCCTGGTGCCGGAGTACCTGAGGACCGCGACCGACGAGGACCGGCTCGACCACATGAACTACTCGCTGCAGCTGGGCCGTCAGTTCCGGGCGCTGAAGGTGTGGTGGGTGCTGCAGTCCTTCGGCCGGGCGGGGCTGCGCAGCCGCTTGCGGTTCGCCGTGCACCTGGCGGAAACGCTCATCGAGAAGGTGGCCGAGCACCCGCACTGGCGGCTCGCGCACCGTTCTCCGCTGCCGTTGGTCACGCTGGTCTACGACGACCCCGGGCTGGGGCCCGAGCGGAGCGACCGGGTCGCGGAGCAGGTGCAGCGGCTGGTCAACGCCGAGGGGACGAGCGCCATTTCCCACACGCGGTACGGCGGGCGCTACGCGCTGCGCGTGTCCATCGGCAACATCCACACCGCCCACCGGCACGTCGAGTCCCTGTGGGAATCGATCCGGCGAGCGGAGCAGAACGTGCTGGAAGGAGTCGGCAGTGGAAGTCACGACCGCGAACCCGTCCTCGGTTGACGTCGCCGGTTACCAGCGGCGGGCCGCCCACGCGGGCGTGGTCGGACGCTGGTCCTCGGCGAACGAGAACCTGCCGTGGCGGCCTGAACCCCGTTCCACGCCGCAGCACTGGGACTACCGCACCCTGCGCGCACTCGCGCTCGAAGCCACCGGCTTCGTCCGGGGCGAGGCCGGGGCGCTGCGGGTGCTGACCCTGCTCAACTCGGGCCACCCCGAGCTGGAAGCGACGGCCGGGCACCTGTACTCGGGTCTGCAGGTGCTCGTGCCGGGGGAGGACATGCACAGCCACCGGCATTCCCCCACCGCGGTGCGCTTCGTCCACGAAAGCGACGGGGGCTGGACCGCGGTCGACGGGGAGCGCATGCCGGTCGGTCCCGGTGACGTGGTGCTGACGCCGGCGCTGAAGTGGCACGAGCACGGCAACGGTGGCCGCGGTCCGGTCGTCTGGCAGGACTGCACGGACGATCCCCTGGTCACCGCGCTGGCCGCCAGCCACTTCGAGCTCTTCCCGGTGCGCAGCCACCTCGCCCCGGCCGGTACCGGGGACCCCGCGCCGGTGCTGCCCGCCGTGGAAGGCCATGAAGCGGGGACACTGCTGCACCGGTGGCAGCACGTGCGCGCCGCGCTGGCCGATCTCGGCGCGGCGGGCCGCGGCTGGGCCGAACTGCGGCTGGGCGGCCCGCACGGCGCACCGGACCTCAGCCCGACGGTGGCGGCGCGCT
Source organism: Amycolatopsis sp. PS_44_ISF1 (assembly GCF_032335455.1). NCBI lineage: Bacteria > Bacillati > Actinomycetota > Actinomycetes > Pseudonocardiales > Pseudonocardiaceae > Amycolatopsis > Amycolatopsis sp. PS_44_ISF1. Next base: position 247,685 of record NZ_JANUXO010000002.1, read on the forward strand.
TCCTCGCCGTCGAACCCGGGACGACCACCCCCGCCCGCCGGCACACCGGGGCCGCGGTGCTGATCGTGGCGGCCGGCGCGGTGACGGTCGTGGTCGGGGAGACGACGTTCGCCGCGCGGCGCGGTGACACGGTCGCGGTGCCTTCGTGGGCGTGGTGGTCGCTCGGCAACGCCGGGGCCGAACCGGCGGTGGTGTTCGCCTACGACGAAACCCCGCTGATGCGGGGCGCCGGGCTCCATCGAACCGAGACCGAGGAGAACAGATGACCAGGATCGCCATCCTGCTGGCGTCCGCGGAGGCCTTGCTCCTGGCCGACGGGACCAGCCGGCCGTGCGGGTTCTGGGCCGAGGAGGTCGTGGGACCGTGGCGGCGGTTCACCGAGCACGGCGCCGAAGTGGTCGTCACCACTCCGGATGGAGCGCCGGCGCCGGTGGAAAAGGCCAGCCTGGTGCCGGAAACGGCTTCGTTGAGCCCCGAAGAGTGCAGCCGCTTGAGCGACTTCCTGGACCGGCACGCCCGCGAACTCGGGGCTCCCCGGCGCGCGGACGAGCTCGATGTGTCCACCGTGGACGGTCTCTACGTCCCCGGGGGCTATGCCCCGCTGGCGCAACTGCACACCCACCCCGCGGTCAAGACCCTGCTCGGTGCGGCGCTGGACGGCGGCCGTCCGATCGCGACCGTGTGCCACGGCACAGCGGCCCTGTTGTCGTTGCACGAACCCGGCCACCGCTGGCCCTTCGCCGGGCAGGCGCTGACGGGTTTCTCCGACGCCGAAGAGGACACGGTGGGGATGGCCGGGAAGCTGGCCTGGACGCTGCAGGCCGCGCTCACCGGGGCCGGCGGTGAGTACCGCAGCGGACCCCCGTGGGCGGAGCACGTCCTGGAGCACCCCAAGCTGATCACGGGACAGAACCCCGCATCGGCCGACCAGGTGGCCCTTGCGTTGATCGAGCAGCTCGGCTAGTTCCGATCGGCCGCCGAGGCGGGCACGGGTTCCCGTGCCCGCCTCGACGGTGCCCGGAGGACTCCTGCGCGATCAGCCCTTCCCTCGAAAGCGCCGAAGTTTCCCGTAGCGTCGCTTGTATTGTCCGCTGGAAGTCAGGAATATCGGTCGGCGGGGATCGTCGTGGTGGCGGTCGGCCTGGCGCTGCTCGGTACCGCCTTGGTCGTCGGTGCCGCGCTGCTGGGGATGACCGGTATCAACTGGGTGGTGGAGTACTCGGGGTACCTCTACCGCGTCGCCCGGGGGCGGGTTCCTCGCTTGCCGGATCGTGAGCATCGGCCACGGCGCAGGTGGGGGAGAGGTGCGCAAGCCCGTCCCCGGCGTGGTGGTGATCCGGGCCGTCTTCCTAGTCCTCGCGCGTGGGCGTGGACAGGGTGAACGGTTCCATCGCCACCAGTCCCGTCTCGCGGGACTGTTCGAGGGTGGCCGAGGCGGTCTCCCCGTCGACGTCGATGGTCATCACCGCGTTGCCGAAGAAGGGACCGGCGATGCGGTCCCAGGCCACCGGCAGCAGGGTCAGGCCCGCGCGCCGGGCCCACCAGCGCGAAAGCGCGGCCAGCGGCGCCCACCACCCGGCGCGGAAGACCAGGGTCATGATCCGGGGGACCGAGTTGTGCAGCGGGGAGCACACGAGCTGGTGCACCGGCGCGGCGGGCTGGTCCGGGTAGCGCGCACGGGCGGCGTAGGCGTGGTGCACGTCGCCGGAGAGCACGCTGACCGACCGGGAACCGCGGTCGGCGACCTCGCGGATCAGGCCGGCGAGCTGATCGAAGGAAGCCCGGAAGGCGGGCCAGTGCTCCAGGTCCAGCGCCCGCCGGAGCCATTCGGCGAACCGGCCGCGCCGCCCGCCGCGATCGCAGGCCCGTTCGTTGATCGACTGCAGGTGGGACAGGGCGGTCGGCATCAGCCAGGGCAGCGTCGTGCCGATCAGCAGGTGTTCGTAGTCGCCCTCGGCCTGGTCGGAGATCCAGGCGAACTCCGCCTCGCCGACCATCGACCGGACCGGGCCGGCCAGGATGCGCCCGGCGCGGGAATCGATCACCAGCAGCCGCACCGGTCCGAAGTCGCGGCGGTAGGACCAGCGGGTGCCCTTGGCGCCGTCGGCCTCGGCGTCGGCGCGGTCCGCGAAATCCCGCAGCAGGCTCTCGTTGTCCCGCCCCGAGGTGGTGACCTCGGCGAACAGCGCGTCTTCGGCGAGTTCGGCCGGCCCCAGGTTGCCGAGGTGCTGGTAGACCCAGTACGACACCAGCCCGCCGCGGATCCGCTCCGGCCACCACGGGGTGCGCGCCATGTCCTCGCGCCAGGACCGGGAGGTGTTCCAGTCGTCGCAGACGTCGTGGTCGTCGAAGATCATCGAGGTGGGCACGGTGGACATGAACCAGCGCAGCAGCGGGGTGCTCCAGGTCTCCCGGTAGAGGTGGGTGTACTCCTCGAAGTCGGCGACCTCGGCGCCGGGGCCCTGCTCGACGTCGCGGCGCCGGGCGATCCACTCCTGCGTCTGGGCAGTCGTCTCGTCGGCGTAGACCTGGTCGCCGAGCAGGAGCAGGGACTCGGGCCACTCCCGCTCGTCGAGGGTGGTCATGCGGCGGGCGTAGGCGATCAGCGCGTCGGGTCCGGCGGCGTCCTCTTCGCGCGCCTTGCGGCAGGAACCGAACACCAGCCGGAACTCGCCGCCCTGGGCCAGGGTCCGGATCCGGCTCGCCGGCAGCGTGCTGCCCGCCGGTGGCCAGTGCGGCTCACCGTCGAGGCGGACCTGGTAGAGGATGCTCGATCCGGGTTCCAGCCCGGTGAGCACGACCAGCGCGTAGAAGTGCCCGGCGACCTCGAACGTCGGAGTGGTGCGGCCCAGGATTTCGACCTCGCAGGCCTGCCCGGTCTCCACCCAGATGGTGGCCGAGGTCGCGTCGACGTGCCGGAGCAGCGGACCGAGGAGCAGTTCGGTCACTCGACGCCGCCGTCTCGCACAGTTGCCTCCCAGAACTCGCCCGAAGAATCGGGAGAATGCTCGCATCCCGTCACCCGAGCGGGTCAATCGGGCCGGTCCGGCGGCCGGGCTCGGCGACCGGCTCGGTCCAGCGAGGTCGGCCTCCAGCCCGACCCGGCCCGACACCGGGCGAACTTCAGGAACGGCGCCGCCGCAGGAACAAGACCCAGTGGTAGCCGCTGCTCAGGATGAAGAACACGCCGATCCCGACGTCGAGCCAGCTCTTCCCGGTCATCGGCCCGCTGCCGAGTCCGAGATAGAGCCAGCCGCCCCCGATGAGCACCCACATCACCGCGAGGATCAGCGCCACCTTCGCCGGCAGGGAGCCCCCACCCCGTTTGGTCGTAACCATCCCCCACATCCCCCTCATCGCCGGGCCCGTCGCTTCCCGACACTGCCAGCTACCCGAACGCGCCGTCGATCAATCGGCGGGCCTTGGCGGGTGGGGGGAGCGGTTTGCGGGCCGACCGGATTACGCACAGCGTAAATGATCGAAAGTGATCGAAAAGCCGACTATTGCGCATTTTTAGTCATCTCGGTACTGTCCACCTCGATACTCTCCGTGGTCTGAACCACTTCTCCGGATGGAGTGATCGGCATGGGTGTGCGAAGGTCCTGGTCCGGGTTGGTGGTGGTGGCCGCCGTGGTGCTGTCCGTGCTGGCCGTGCTGGCCGTGCCGGTGGTCCCGGCGCGGGCGGACGCGGGCGACGCGGCGGCGACGGCGGTGCTGACGCGCACGATCGGCGCACGAGCCGCCGGTCAGCTCCACCTCGCGATGGTGCCGGGCCGCGGCGCGGAGAGCTTCACGATCTCGGGCCGGGCGGGTGCGGTGCAGGTCCGGGCGAACACGCGCAGCGCGCTGCTGATGGGGGCGGGCTGGTACCTGAAGTACGTCGCCCACGCGGACGTCAACCTGGGCACCGGCACACCCCGGCTGCCGGGACGGCTGCCGGCGCCGCGCGCTCCGATCACCCAGTCCGCGAACGCGTCGAACCGCTTCGCGCTCAACGACACCAACGACGGCTACACCGACCCGTATGTCTCCTGGGACCAGTGGCAGCACCGCCTCGACGTCCTGGCCCTGCACGGCATCAACGAGGTCTACGTGACGCCGGGGGTGGAAGCGGTCTACGAGCGGCTGTTCACCGCGCACGGCTATTCGGCGGCGCAGCTGCGGGCGTGGATCCCGCAGCCGGCGCACCAGCCGTGGTGGCTGCTGCAGAACCTGTCCAGCGACCAGGCGCCGCTGACCCAGAAGCTGATCGACGACCGGGCCCGCCTGGGCCGCCGGATCACCGACCGGGTCCGGGAGCTGGGTATGACGCCGGTGCTGCCGGGCTACTTCGGCACCGTTCCGGCCGACTTCGGCACCCGTGATCCCGGCGCGAACGTCGTGCCGCAAGGCACCTGGGTCGGCTACCGGCGGCCGGGCTGGCTGGACCCGACCACGCCGGACTTCGCCGCGATCGCCGCGGACTACTACCGCATCAGCGACGCGGTGCTCGGACCGTCCACCATGTACAAGATGGATCCTCTGCACGAGGGGGGAAACCCGGGGAACGTGAGCGTGCCCGCCGCGGCCACGGCGATCGAAACGGCGTTGCAGACCGCGCACGAGGGCGCCACCTGGGCCATCCTCGGCTGGCAGAGCAACCCGGCACCGGCCCTGCTCTCCGGGGTCCGGCACAAGGACCGGATGTTCATCGTCGACGGCCTGTCCGACCGCTACCCGGACTGGCACCGGGACGCGGACTGGGGCGGGGTGCCCTACGCCTTCGGGTCCATCTACGACTTCGGCGGGCACACCACCCTCGGGGCGAACCTGGGGGTGTGGCCGGGCCGCTACTTCACCCAGCGGGCCAAGCCGGGGTCGGCGATGAACGGGATCGCGGTCATGCCGGAAGGGTTCGACAACAACCCCGCGGCCTTCGAACTGCTGGCCGAGCTCCCGTGGCACGCGAGCGCTTTCGGCCTGGGCGACTGGCTCGGCGACTACGCCCTCGGCCGGTACGGCACCAGCGCGGCCGCCCCGGCCTGGCGCACGCTGGCCGCCACGGCCTACGCCATGCCCGCGGACGGATGGAGCGAAGCCCAGGACGGGCTGTTCGCCGCGGAGCCGAGCTTGACCGCCACCAATGCCGCCGAATGGTCGCCGGGCTACGTCCGTTACGACCCGGTGGCGTTCGAAGCCGCACTGCCGCAACTGCTCGCCGCGGCCGGTTCCGCTCGCCAGCCCGAGGCTTACGCCTACGACCTCCTCGACGTCGCCCGCCAGGTCGTCGACAACCGCGGCCGCGTGCTGCTGCCGAAGCTCGACGCCGCCTACCGGGCACACGACCTGCCCGGGTTCCGCGCGCTGGCGAACCAGTGGATGCGCCTGCTGGCCGATCTCGACGACCTCGCCGGCAGCAACGCCGCCTTCCTGCTCGGGCCGCGCCTGGCCGAGGCCACCGCCGCGGCGCACAGCCCGGCGGAGGCGGCCACCCTGTGCGCGGACCTGCTGGGGATCGACACGGTCTGGGGTTCGCGGCCCGGGTTCGACGCGGGCCTCGGCGACTACGCCAACCGCGAGTGGCAGGGCCTGGTCGGCGACTACTACGCCGGCCGCTGGCAGAAGTACTTCGCCAGCCTGGAGACCGCCCTGCGCACCGGCACCGCGCCGGCGCCGATCGACTGGTACGCCTACGGTTCGGCGTGGAGCACCGCCCCACACGCCTTTCCGACGCGGCCGCGCGGCGACACCGTCGCCATCGCCCGCCGGGTGGCCGGCGAACTGCGCACCGGTTCGTCCACGCTGGCCGTGTCGGTGACGGCCCAGGGTGGTGTGGTCACCCCGGACACCCCGGTGACCGTCACCGCGAAGATCCGCAATCTGAACGCGCTGGCCCCGGGCACGGACGCCGGGACCGTGGGCATCACCGTGCCCGCCGGTCTGACCGCGACCGCCGACACCCCCACCCGCCCGGGCCGCTTGGCGCCGGGCGCCGAGGCCACCGTCCGCTGGACGGTCCGGCTGAAGACCGCCACCCCGATCAGAACCGCCGTCACGGTCACCGCCGCCGACGCCACCGCGACCCTGAACCTGGTGTCCGGCCACCGGCCCGCGTTGCCGTGGCACCTGGCGAACACCGGTGACGCCGCCTTCGCCGCAGCCGGGGACGAGCTGGCCATCGACACCTCCGGCGCCGACCTGTGGGGCGAGGTCCGGCAGTACGGTGCGATCTACCAGCCGGGCACGTTCGCGGACGGCACCGCCTTGACCGTCCGCGTGGCTTCGATCGACAGCGCGGGCGCCCGCCCGTGGGCCCGCGCCGGACTCCTGGTCGGCGCGGACCTGTCCGGGCCGGCCCCCGCGGGCCTGGTGAACCTGGCCGTGACCCCCGGGAACGGCTGCGTCCTGAGCTGGGCGGCGACCGCCACCGGAGCGCTGGACACCCACCGCGACGTTTCCGGGGTGACCGCGCCGGTGTGGCTGCGCCTCATCCGGCACGGCACCTCGTTCACCGGTCAGTGCAGCTCCGACGGCACGAACTGGACCACCGTCGGCACCGCCGCGCCGGCCGGCACGACCCCCACGCCGGACGCTGGCGTCTTCGCCTCGGCCGCCAATTCGGGCGCGTCGGATCGCTTCACCGCGACCTTCAGCCACTGGGCGATCGCCCCGAGCCGGTGATCGGCCGTCGCAACCGGTAAGTGACCGAGAACAGGCGAAGTCATCCTCGAAGGAGTGGTGGTCCGATGAAGACGAAGCACGGAAAGCGGCTCAAGGTCCGGTTCGTCCTGGCCGCGGCCGTGGCCCTGGCCGCGATCGGCAGCCCGGGCCCGGCGGCCGCTACGCCGAGCCCCGGCGCCGGCTTGACCCCCGGAGGGCTCGCCGGCGTCGACTGGCAGCTGGACGATTCCGGTTCCTCGGGGGCGGTGAACCACCTGTCCTTCCCCTTCACCGTCGAGCAGGACAGCGGCCGGACTCCGTACTACTGGGCCCAGCAGTTCTACTTCGCCAACGGAGAACTCGGCTACACCGGCGTCCAGCCGGGCGGAGGCGGCCGGTTCCTGTTCTCCGTCTTCGGCTCCGGCCCCACCACCACCGATGCGCAGTGCTCCGACGGGGCCGACGGCGGGGCGGGCGTGAGCTGCGCGGTCTCCCTGGCCTACACCAAGGGCCAGACCTACCGCCTGCTCGTGGACCACACCTCGGGCACCACTTGGGCGGGTACGGTGCTGAACGCGAGCACGGGCGCACGCACGCACATCGGGTCCTGGTCCGTGCCCGGTTCCTGGGGATCGCTGCAGGCCAGCGGGAACGGTTTCGTCGAGTACTACGCCGCCGCTTCGAGCTGCCAAGCCGTCCCGCTCGGCGCGGCGGTGTTCGGCGACGTCAGCTCGTCCGACGCCGGACCGGGAACCAGCACCGCGGGCGAAGCCTACGGAACCTGCAAGGGCCTCACCCCGGTGACCTACACCGCGGTCAGCGGTGGTCTGCGGGTCACCACGGGCCGGTGAGCCGAGGCGGTGGCGGCCGTTTCCGCGGAAACGGCCGCCACCGCCGTCCTGCCCGCGCGGCGCAAGGCGCCGGTGCGCCGGCCGGGTCATTCCGTGGGCCGGGTCATTCCGTGCGCAGTGCGTCCAGCCGGGTCGCCTGACGCAGCAACGGTACGCTCAGCCCGGTCACCAGCAGGACCGTGGCCACCGTGGCGCCCGCCAGCACCAGCAGCACCGGCACGTCGATCAGGACGGGCCGGTCGGCCAGCCGCAGGATCGGCGCAGTCAGCCCGAGTCCCGCCGCGACCGCCAGCCCGACGCCGACCACGACCGGGATCGCGGTCTGCCACAGCGATCCGCGGGCCAGTACCCCGATCGGCACGCCGGCCGCGGAGAGCGCGGCGAGCGGCCGCCGTCGTTCGCTGATCTGCTCGATCGACAGCATCAGCAGGCTCATCGCGGCCACCGCGAACACGAACAGCGACGCGGTGATCAGCACCGCGCGGAACCGATCCATCATCTGCCGGTCGCGGAGGCGGAAGCCGTCGAGGTAGTCGGTTCGGGCCGTCGTGGCGTTCCACGTGAGCGGTTTGACCGCCCGCGCGACGTTGTCGGCCAGCGCTTGCGGGTCCCCGGTACCCGACACGTAGACCTCGACCGAGGATTCCGGCAGGGCGAGACCGCCGAGCGCGCCCGGCGTGATCAGCAGCGTGCTGTCGGTCGAGCGGGCCGGGTCGTCCGACCGGACGGACTTCACCGGGCCCGGGATAGTCCACTGTGGACCTTGCGCGTGGTCGTAGTACAGGGGGCTCTGCAACTGCACCGGGCCGGTCGGGGCCGAAGCGCTCGGCGACGACGCGAGGTAGAAGACGTCACCGTCGGCGCAGTCGCCGAGGTCGGCGACGGTCTCGAGCGCCACGCAATCGCCGACCGTGCCGGAGCTCGTCTCGGTCCCGGAGCGGATGGAAAGGAAGCGGGCCGGGTGCGTTCCGGTGACTCCGGGCGCCGACCCGGCCAGTTCGGCGGCTTCGGCTTCGTGCGCCGTGTTCGTCGCCACCCGCACCGGGGCCCCCGCCACCCCGCGGGGGGACCCCTGCGGCCGGTCGGCGCCGCCGAGTGAGGTGAGCACGCCTTGGACCAGGATCGTCCCGGCCAGCACCACGACCAGTCCGGACACCACGCGGCTGGCGGTGCCGCTGTCCAGTTGCAGCCGCCGGATCGCGAGCTGCCAGGACGGCGGACCGCTGTGCAGCCGCTGCACGAGCCGCTCGACCAGCCACGGGAGCAGCGCCGTCACGCCCACGAGCAGGAGCACGCTACCGGTCGCGAGCGCCGTCCCGCTGACGATTTCGCCCGCCCCCCGGTCGAGGGGCAGGGTGGCGGCCAGGAGCAGCGCGCCGATCGCGGTGAGCGTCCAGCGCCACCCCATCCGCCGCCGCACCGGCTTGCCCCGGCGGACCACGCCGAGCGGTTCCACGATCGTGCGGCGCAGCCCGAACAGCGCCGAACCGACCGCGAGCCCGGGCACCAGCAGGACGATCACCGCGACCGGCGGCCACGACGGAACGAAGTCCGCCGGGAAGACCCGCAGGCCGAGGGGCAGGTGGTCGCCGATGATCGGGCGCAGCACCGCGAAGAACGCGATGCCGGCCGCGAGCCCGATCACCGCCCCGGCCAGTGACTCGGCCGCGGCGACCCGCTTGACCTGCCGGGAGCCGAGGCCGAGCAACCGCAGTGCGGCGAGCCGGCGTTCCCGCTGCGCCGCGCCCATCCGTGACGCGGTGGTCACGAAGATCAGCAAGGGCAGCAGCAGCACCGCCACGATCGGCACGATCAGGGCCAGCGTGGCCGCCGGCAGCCCGAGTCCGGTGTAGGGCCGGCCGAACGCGTAGACCGCGGAGTTCGCGTCGCCTTCGGCCTGGATCTGCACGGCGGGCGCTCCGTAGTACGCGCGCAGGTCACCGGCGGAGGCCACCCCGTCCTGCGAAAGCCGGCCGACGACGTGCCCGGGTAGCTGGGCCTGCATCGAAGCGCCGCCGGCCTCAGTCAGCTTCGCGGCCAGCTCCGGCGAGACGACGAGCTCACCGGGCGCGGGCAGCCGGTCCAGGCCCGGGGGCAGCGGCGAACCCGGACCGGTCGCCGCGACCGCGGTCACCGTGACGAAGTCGTCGTCGACGGCGAGATACCAGTCGTGGGTCAGCAGCGGGTCGGTGCCCGCGCGCGGCTCGGTGACCGGATGGAGCGCCGCCGCGCGTTCGGCCTGCGCATCGGCCACGTGCCGGGCCGCCGCCGCGGACAGCAGCACGGTGACCGCGAGCGCGATCCCGAACGCGGTCATCACCAGGCGCAGCAGCGCCGCGCCGGACATCCGGCCGCCCCCGACGGCCAGCCGGAGCCCCAGCGTCAGATCCCGCATCACGCGACCAGCTCCCGGTCGACCGTGCGCCCGTCCCGCACCACGATCTCGCGGTCGGAGTAGGCCGCCACCCGCGGCTCGTGGGTCACCAGCACCACCGCGGCGTGCGTTTCCCGCGCCGCGGTGGTGAGCAGCCGCATGACCTTCTCGCCGTTGAGCGAATCGAGCGCGCCGGTCGGCTCGTCCGCGAAGACCACCTTCGGCCGGGTCACCAGCGCCCGCGCCACCGCGACCCGCTGGGCCTGCCCGCCCGACACGTCCCCGGGCCGGCGCCGGGCCAGCCCGTCGACCTCCAGCCGGGCGAGCCACGCGGTCGCCTCGGCTTCGGCCTGCTTCCGCTTGGACCCGGTCAGCCGGAGCGGGAGGGCGACGTTCTCCAGGCAGGACAGTTCGGGCACGAGCTGCCCGAACTGGAAGACGAACCCGAATTCGGTGCGCCGCAGCGCACTGCGTCTCCGGTCGTCCAGCCCGGCGAGGTCGGTGCCGGAGTAGGTGATGGTGCCCGCGTCCGGCCGGACGATGCCGGCGAGGCAGTGCAGCAACGTCGATTTGCCCGACCCGGACGAGCCCATGATCGCGAGCACTTCCCCCGCCGAGACCGACAGCGCGGCCCCGTCGAGCGCCTTCGTCGGACCGAACGACTTGTGGATCCCGTCGCCCGCGAGCAACGGCGTTCCCGGCTCGGTCATCAGCGCACCGCCTTCTCGAGTTCGCCGAGGCGCGCGGCGGTGAGCTCCAGCCACCGCAGGTCCGCCTCGAGGTGGAACAGCGCGTGGTCGCAGACGAGCTGATCGGCGAGGTCGCCCTGGTTCTTGCGCCGGGTGAGCGAACGCATGACGTTCAGGTGCTCGCTGCGCTGCCCGTCGAGCACGGCGGAGGCGCTGCGTCCGGACAGCAGCGCGAGCACCACTTTCGTGTAGAGCGAGTTCTGCAGGTAGGGCTGCGGGTCCTCCGGAGTGCGCAGCCACCGGTCGACGTCGGTGATCCCCGCGTCGGTGATGGTGTAGCGCTTGCGCTCCGGCCCCTCGCCGCTCTCGACCCCCGCCACCTCGACCAGGCCGTTGCGCAGCAGCCGCGACAACGTGGCGTAAACCTGGCCGTAGCCGAGCGGGCGGCCCTGCCCGAACCGCTGGTCGTACGTTCGTTTCAGGTCGTAACCGTGTCGCGGGCCCGGTTCGAGCAACGCGAGCAAGGTCTGTGAAACCGACATCCGTGGTCCCTCCTCGATCCCGGGATTCCGGGCGTGAAGAGGACTATACCCGACGCGTATACCGTGTGTGTATACACCGGCGTAGTAGCGGCGGCCGGAGCCAGCGCCGGTTGCCGCTTCCGGGCCGGGCCCGGAAGCGGCAGCGAGGTCGTCCCGGGCTTCGCCGGTGACCGTTCAGGCGGCGCCGGAAGTGGCCGTTGAGTAGACCTCCATCTCGTACAGGGAGTAGCCGTAGCCGGTGGCGCGGGCGGTGCCCTGCAGGCGCACGTAGCGTGCGGTGGCGGACAGGCCGGTGACCTCGTCGGTGCCGCCGTCGCCGGTGGTGGTGCGGTAGACGGTGGTCCAGGCGGTGCCGTCGGTGGAGGTCTGGATTTCGTAGCCGGTGCCGTAGGCGGCTTCCCAGGACAGCTTGACGCGGTCGACGGGGCGGGGGCGGCCGAGGTCGACCTGGATCCATTCGTCGTCGGTGTGGGCGCTGGACCAGCGGGTGCCGTAGTCGCCGTCGGTGGCGTCGGTGGCCGGGAACGCGGCGGTCTCGGTGCTGGAGGCGGTGGTGGGCCGGCCGAAGGCGAGGTTCCCGGGCTGGGCGGTGACCGGCCAGTCCGGGTTGTGCCCGACCGCCCCGATCACGCCGGTGAACGCGGACCAGGTGGGCACGAGCTTGGGCGAGCCCCACACCTGCTGGGCCAGCATCCGCAGCGGGTCGCGAAGTCCGGCGGCGATCTGGGTTTCGGTTTCGGCGGCGGGGTTGTCGGCCCACACGTGGATCAGCGAGCCGCGGTTGCGGCTGGGGTCGGTGAGGGTCTGGCCGCCCTGGAAGGTGTTGGGCGTCCAGCTTTCGTAGCCCCAGGTGGTGTCCGGCTTCGGTCCGCCGAGCACGTAGTAGGTGGGGGAGTAGCTGTCGTTGGCGACGGTGTGCCCGGCGTCGACGAGCTGTTGCGGGGAAAGGCCGTAGTCGTACCAGAATTCGACGGTGATGTCCCGGTCCGGGGTGATGGTGCCGTCGCCGGAACGGATGCCGTCGTTCCACATGCGGGTGGTTTTGCCGCCGGCGCGGACGATGTCGTCGGCCCAGTTGACGAAGCCGTAGTAGGTGTCCTTGGCGGTGGCGTTCGCGCCGTAGTGGGCGCGGGCGTAGGTCAGGAGCTGGGGGTAGTTGGCGTAGTCGGTGATGTACTCGTCGGCGCCGATGTGCCAGTAGGGCGCGGGGAACAGCGGCAGGTACTCGGTGATGAGGTCCTTCAGCAGCGGGTAGGCGGCGGCGTTGGAGAGGTCGATGAAGCCGTTGTTGACGGTGCCGTCGCGGCCGGTCAGCTTCAGATCGGGGTGCGCGGCCAGCACGGTGTCCAGGTGACCGGGCATGTCGATCTCCGGGATAACCGTGATGTGGTAGCGGGCGGCCAGGGCGATCAGCGCGGTGACCTGCTGCTTGGTCAGGTGGTCGGGGGAGACGATCTCGGGGTGCCTGCTGCTTTCGATGCGGAAGCCGAGGTTGTCGGACAGGTGCAGGTGCAGCACGTTCAGCTTGAGGTAGGCCAGTTCCTTGACCTCGGCGGCCAGCCAGGCGGGGGTGAAGTACTTGCGCCCGGCGTCGACCATCAGTCCGCGTTCGGGGTAGCTGGGCCAGTCGCGGGCCCGGCCCCGCGGCACGGCGAAACTTTGGTGCAGCAGTTGCAGCACGGTCCGGGTGCCTTCGAACACCCCGCCTTCGGTGCGGGCGGTGATGTTGATCCGGTCGGTGATGGCCAGGGCGTAGCCCTCGGATCCGAGGTCGTGGTCGGTGCTGCCCAGTGAAAGGAAGATATCTCCGGGGTGCGCGGACGCGGCCGTCCCGGTCACTTGGCGGGGAGCGTGTCCGCTCAACGCGCCGAGGTCTTCGGCGAAGGTGGCGCTGTCACCGGCGAGCGCTGCCGCATCGGCGGTGTTGCGCACGATGCGGGTGCCGGCGGTGAAGGTGAAGCTGCCGCTGCTCCCGGTCCAGTTCCGCAGGGCCGGAATGGTCTTCGGCGCGACGCCGGCCGCCTCGGCCGCAGGGGCGACGACCCCGGTGAGGACCCCCACCGCGCCGGCGAGGAGGACGACGGTCGCGGATCTGAACAGCTGGCGCAGCGGCGTCATGGCGGCTCCCGAGCTCGGTGGGGTGTGGTCCAGACCACTCCAGTGCACCTCACTTGCAGGATAAATGTCAATAGATGATGGGAATCTGTGGTTTTGGATCATCTTCGAGCAGGATCGATCCGTGGTTGCCGATCAGGCGGGTAAAGCTCGCGCTCGCGCGGAGAAAAGCCGCGGCGGCGGTACCCCGTTCGCCGAGGATCGCGCTGCGGAGGAGGGGGCCGGTGGATCACCGTGCCCGGGGGTATCCCTGGTTTGGCGCGATCCGGGGTGCGGCGAGGAGCGCGCTGTGGCTCGGGTCGTGGGTGGAAGGGGGCTTGTGTGAAGGGTCGGGGGACCGGTTGTTCGGTGTTCACCAGGTGACGGGCATGGTGCGGGGTCCGCGTACGAGTGCTTGGTTGCGCCAGGTGGTGTCGCCGGTGAGGCGGAGGTGGGGGAAGCGGGTGAGTAGTGCGGGGAGGGCTTCGGTGAGTTCGAGGCGGGCGAGGGGGGCGCCGATGCAGTGGTGGATGCCGTGGCCGAAACCGAGGTGGGGGGTTTCGGTGCGGGTGAGGTCGAGGTGGTGTGGCTGGGTGAAGTGGCGGGGGTCGTGGTTGGCGGCTCCGGAGGCGACGAGCACGGGTTCGCCGGCGTGGATGAGGGTGCCGCCGATGGTGATGTCTTCGGTGGCGTAGCGCGGAAAGCTGGCGGCGTTGGTGAGGGGTACGAAGCGCAGGAGTTCTTCGACGGCGGTGCGGATGAGGGCTGGGTTTTCGCGGAGGCGGCGGGCTTGGGCGGGGTGGTCGAGCAGGACGTGGACGAAGTTGGCCATTTGGCTGACGGTGGTTTCGTGTCCGGCCACGAGCAGGTTGACGCACAGGTCGACGAGTTCGGGTTCGCTGAGGTGGTGGCCGGTGTCGTGGGCGTCGGTGAGGGTGGTGATCAGGTCGGGCCGGGGGTGGCGGCGGCGGTGGTGGATCAGTTCGGACATGTAGGCGTGGAGCTCGTTTTGGCCGGTGTCGTATTCGGGTTGGGTCATGCCGCTGGTGGTGAGGGCTTCTTCGCTCCAGCGCCGGAAGCGGGGGTGGTCCTTTTCGGGGACGCCGAGGATGCGGCAGATGACGGTGACCGGAATGGGCAGGGCGTAGTGTTCGATGAGGTCGGCCGGTGGGCCGGTGGTGTCCATCCGGTCGAGGAATTCGTGAACGATGCGGCGGATCCGGGGGCGGAGGTTTTCGATTCGGCGCGTGGTGAACGCTGGGGTGATCAGGGTGCGCAGCCGGGTGTGGTCGGGTGGGTCGACGCCCAGCAGGCCGCTTCGGCGCCGTACCGGTGAGGTGCGTGGTTCGCCGGGGTGTTGCGCGTCGGAGCGGCTGAAGCGCCGGTCGCCGAGGACCCGGCGGGCGTCGGTGTAGCGGGTGACCAGCCAGGCCGGTTCGCCGTGGGCCAGACGGACGCGTAGCAGTCCGTCGCGTTGCTGGGCTCGGGCGTAGTCGCCGGCGATGCGGAGACCGGGGTTGTGGTCGAAGGGGTAGGGCGCGGGGCCTGGTTCTGGGGTGGTCATCTCCGACCTCGCTGGGGGAGGGGTGCGCCGGTGGGTGCCGGGTTCCCGGCCGGGGGGCGTGGCTGCCGCCCGGCCGGGGTTCGGGCTGGGTGGTGGTGGTCAGATGATGGTGAGCAGTGCGTCGACGGTGGCGTTCGGTTCGGGGGTGGAGGCCGAGCAGGTGGTGGCGTCGGTGGTGGTGCCGGCGAAGGTGGTGGTGTGGCCGGCGAAGGTGCCGGAGGTGATGGTGGCGGGGAGGTCTTCGGTGCCGGAGCCGCCGGTCTTGGTTTCGGCGGTTTCCCCGACCGTGGCGGTGCTCGTGGTTCCGTCGGACCACTTGTAGCGCGCGGTGCCGGTGTGATCGGTGGTCGCGCCGGTGCACTGGGCGTGTTCGGTGCCGGTGGCGGTGAGGGAGGTGGGCCGGAGTGCGGTGGTGCCGGTGCAGCCGGTGAAGGAGGTTGCGGTGTAGGTGTAGGTGATCGACTGGCTGCCGACGGTGATCGAGGGGTGGAAGGTCACCGTGCCGTGGGAGGTGCAGCTCAGCAGGGACAGCGCGGTGGGGGCGGCCGAGGCGGGGGAGACCCACATCCCGGCAGCGGCGGCCAGGCCGAGGGCGCTCAGGCCGGCGGCGGACCGGCGGGCGGTGCGATGCATGGGTGTACTCCTGTTCGGGCGGAGGAAACGAGCGGGAAGCGGCGGCAGCCCGAAGGGGGCGGTAAGGCCGGTTCGGGCCAACCCCAGATTCCTCCCGCCTCCGGACAACGGCAATACCCCAATGGATGCGTATTCGGTGGGGCCGGTCGAAGGGCCGGCGGCGCCGGGAAACCGAATATTCTTTTCAGGTTTCACGGAAGAATGCCGCGGCTGAAAAAGAAACGCTTTTTTCAGCGCACCGTGCGGGGCGCAGGTCTTTTCGGGTGAAATCGGAAACGGCGCTCCGGGCGCGGGCCCGGTGCGTCGTCGCTCACGGTGCGCGGGTCATTCCCGGCTGCCGCCCGTGGCTGTGTGGCGGGTCCGGGTCGAGCGCAGGAGTGAGGGGCCGTCGGGCGGCCCGCAGGCGTTCGGCGTTGAGGGTGCCGGACAGGCCCGGGGGCAGGTGGGGAGGTTGCGTGGTCGAACCCGGGAATGCTCGGGAAGGCCGACCGGGTGGGGTTCCGCGGGCGGGTTCACGGTTTCACCGGGTTCTGGTGGTGCTGCCGCACCAGGTGCTCCACCCGCTGGTGGAGGTGATCCAGGTAGGGCTCGGCCTCGGGTTTCATCAGGACGCTGCGCAGCACCGTCACCTCGCTGCCGTCGACCGGGATCGCGGGGTGGCGGGCGGCGAAGGCGCCGGCCTCGACCCGCAGGGTGCTCAGGTACACGGGGTCCTCGGCCTTCATGCCGCGGTCGAGGACATCGGTGCTCGCGGCGCTGAGGGCGGCCGTACCGGTCCACGGCGTGGGGGACCGGGGGAAGTACGTCACGATGTCGAGGTCCGGCGGCTGGAACAGCTCCAGGTGCGGCGACTGCTGGATCATCCGGGCCCAGTTCGTGGCGGCCCGGCGGCCGGCGGCGAGGACGGCCCCGAGACCACCGCGGTCGAGCGGCAGCAGTTCCTGGGTCAGCCACAGGGCGGCGGCCGCCGCGCCCGAGCGGGAGCACTCGAGACTGATCTCACCGAGGTGCGGAGCGGACGAACTGAAGTAGGTGTAAGGCGAGTCGTGCCGGTAGAAGCGGGCCACCGCCGGGTCGCCGAACAGGACCGCACCACAGCCGTAGGGCTGCAGGCCGTGCTTGTGGGGGTCGACGACCAGGGAGTCGCAGCCGGCCAGCGCGCGCCAGGGCCGCGGGTCCACCAGGGCCGGGCCGTGGTCGGGATCGTCCTGGGCGAGAAGGGTGAAGAACCCTCCGTAGGCGGCGTCGACGTGCACGCGCGCACCGTGACCGCGGGCGAGAGCGAGGATCTCGTGCACCGGGTCCACCGCGCCCCGCCCGGTGGTTCCGGCCGTGGCGACCACGGTCCCCACGTCGCCGGTGGCCAGTACCTCCGCCAGGGCGGCCGGGTCCATCCGGCCGTGCGCGTCCGCCGCCACCGCGCGGGTGGGCAGTCCCAGGAGGTGGCACATGCGGGCGTGGGTGTAGTGCGCCTCCGTGCTGAGCGCCACCGCCGCACCCGGGTGGCACTCACGGGCGACGAACAGGGCTTCCAGGTTGGCGATGGTGCCGCTGCTGGTGAGGTGACCCAGATGGTCGTCCAGGCCGAACATGGCCGCCAGCCGTCCGACCGCCTCGGTCTCCAGCGCGGAGGTGGCGGGACCACCGTCCAGCGCGTGGTTGTTCGGGTTGATCAGCATCGCCGCCACGTAGCCGACGACGGCCACCGGATGGGGCGGCTTGAGCATCTGCCCGGCGTAACGCGGGTGGAAGAAGGGGTAGCTTTTGCGAAGCCGGGCGACGAGGACGTCGAGCGCTTCCCGCAGGGCCGGTTCGTCCACGTCCAGGGACGGGTGGACCGCGACCGGACCGTGACTGCTCGCCCAGTCCCGGATCTCCGCGGTCGCCCGTTCCAGCCACGGACTCAGCTCCATTTCGCTCCCCGGATCCAGGTCTGACGCGGAAATGTGGTGCCGATCAGGACCTTCCGCCGTGCCGAACCACTCTGGGCGGTGAAATTCGTTGAGGGGCCGAGGAAAAAGCGGTCCACCGGCCGAGCGTAGCTACTCGTGCCACGGTGATCCGGCATCGGCCGGCACCGAGTATCAGGGTGTCGCTCGCGCGGTCGTGGGCGCAACACCCACAAGGGTCGTTGTCGGAAAACGGCGGCCGGGCGCAGTCCTTGCCCCGTGCCATACTCGGAGCCCGGATGGGGGGAGGACGCCCGTGGACCGCACCGTGCGCCGAGCCGGTGAGCCGGACCGGGAGGCGGTGGTGGGCCTGCTCGACCGGGCCTTGCGCGAGGATCCGGTGAGTTGCTGGGTTTTTCCCGCCGTGAGCCACCGCGCGGCCCGGCACCGGCGTCTGATGGCGGCGTTCGTCGATCGGGCGCTGGAAGGGGGTTTCATCGATGTCACCGTGAATGTCAGTGCCGCGCTTCTGCAGGTTCCGGTGCACGAGGCCGACTCGCGCCTCGACGGGCGGGAAAGCGGTTTCGGGGTCGATGCGCCGGCTCGCCTGCGCGAGGCCGTGGACCCGGGTAACGAACGCGTCGAACTCCTGGACCGCGTTCTCGCCACCGCGCATCCGCCGACGCCGGCGCACTGTTATTTCACGATGATCGGAGTGACGCCTTCGTTGCAGAGCGCGGGCCTCGCCTCGGCGCTGCTTACCTGCGCGCTCGAACAGTGCGACGGTAAGGGCCTTGCTGCGTACCTGGAGGCGAGCAACACCCGCAGTCGCCGCCTGGCCGAACGCTTCGGCTTTCGCCTCCACGGCCCCGAACTTGCACTTCCCGGTGGCCCGGTGATGTGGCCCATGTGGCGCGATCCGAGCCGGTGAACGCCCCCGCGCCTTGACAATCGGGAAAACAGCGTCCGCGCAGGTGTGGTGTCGACGTCCCTCACGGAATGCCCGTGAACGACTTCTGGCCGTGCCGGTGGTGACGTGCTTGGACACCGCGTTCCACTCCGGCCTGCCCGATGCGGCCGTCCCCGCCGGGCCGCGACCGCCTCCTCGTCGGCGGGGGCCATGGCCGGTGACTGCCCGTGTCCGCGGGTCACGTACCGGAGTTCGTTGACAGCCGGTGGACGAGGCACGCATCATTGAGCACCGAAACTGACTGAACCTGCATTTTCGATGCCGGTTAACTGCAAGTTCAGTCGTCATCCGCGGTGGTGGGATCGGATGGTCGGGGTGAAGAGCATCCGTGTTCGACGAAGAGCGCGCAGTCTCCGATGAAGGACGTGACCCCATGAGCAGTTTCAGCAGGCGCCGGTTCATGCAGGCAGCGGGCGCCGCGTCGGTGCTGCCGATGCTGTCGCAGAGCGTGGCCCGGGCCGCCGCCGTTCCCGCGGCTCGGCGGACGGGCAGTATCGAGGACATCGAGCACGTCGTGGTCCTGATGCAGGAGAACCGGTCGTTCGACCACTACTTCGGCTCGCTCAACGGGGTCCGCGGGTTCGGTGACCCTCGCCCCGCGACGCTGCCCGGCGGCCGCAGCGTCTGGCACCAGCAGGACGGCGAGGAGACCGTCCTGCCCTTCCGCCCGGACGTCGACGACCTCGGGCTGCACTTCATCCAGGACCTCAACCACAACTGGAGTGGCACGCACCAGGCGTGGAACCGGGGCAACTACGACCGGTGGATCCCGGCGAAGACCCCGACGACCATGGCCTACCTGCGTCGTGAGGACATCCCGTTCCACTACGCGCTGGCGGACGCGTTCACCATTTGCGACGCCTACCACTGCTCCCTGCTGGGCGAGACCAACCCGAACCGGTACTACCTGTGGAGCGGGTGCGTCGGCAACCTCGGTGACGGGACCACGCCGGTCATCACCAACGACACGCCGAGCGCGGGTCACCCCTGGACCACCTACCCGCAGCGGCTGCAGGAGGCCGGGGTGAGCTGGAAGATCTACCAGGACATCGGCGACGGCCTGGACGCGGCGGGCAGTTGGGGGTGGATCGGGGACAAGTACCGCGGCAACTACGGGGACAACGCCCTGCTGAACTTCCGGGCCTACCGCGACGCGGAACCCGGGCAGCCGCTCTACGATCGGGCGCGCACCGGCACCGATGTCTCGGCCGGGCAAGGGTTTTTCGACGAGCTGGCCGCCGATGTCCGGGCCGGGACCCTGCCGCAGGTCTCCTGGGTGGTCGCCCCCGAGGCCTACACCGAGCACCCGAACTGGCCGGCGAACTACGGCGCCTGGTACGTGGCCCGGGTCCTCGACGCCCTGACCGCCGACCCCCGGGTGTGGAGCAAAACCGCGCTGCTGATCACCTACGACGAGAACGACGGGTTCTTCGACCACGTCGTCCCGCCGTTCCCCCCGGAGAGCGACGCGCGCGGAAAGTCCACAGTGGACGTGACGCTCGAACGCTACCCCGGCAGCGCCGGCTATCCGGCCGGTCCCTTCGGCCTCGGGGTGCGTGTGCCGATGCTGGTGGTGTCCCCGTGGAGCACCGGCGGTTTCGTCTGCTCCGAGACGTTCGACCACACCTCGGTCATCCAGTTCCTCGAACGCCGCTTCGGCGTGCACGAACCCAACATCACCCCGTGGCGGCGGGCGGTGTGCGGCGATCTGACCTCCGCCTTCGACTTCACGCGCACGAACCCCGGGCCTGCCGCGCTGCCCGGGACCGGGCAGTACGAACCACCGCCCGAGCACGAGCAGAACCCGGAGGACTACGTCCCCCCACCGCCCTCCGTCGCGGCCCTGCCGAAGCAGGAACGCGGGCAGCGCCCGACGCGGCCGCTGCGCTACCAGCCCTACGTCGATGCCGAGGCCACCGGCGCGGGCGCGGTGTCGCTGACCTTCAGCAGTGGTGACCGGGCCGGTGCCTGCTTCCTGGTCCGGTCGGTCAACCGCGACGACGGGCCGTGGACCTACACCACCGCCGCGGCCACCACCCTGACCGACACGTGGCACACGGCCTACTCGGGCGGTACCTACGACCTGGAGGTCCACGGCCCGAACGGGTTCCTGCGCACCTTCCGGGGCCCGGGGACCGCGGTCGCCCCCGAGGTCACCGCCCGCCACGACCCGCGAACCGGGAACCTGCTGCTGGACCTGCACAATCCCACCGGGGCCGTGCTCACCTTCGTCCTCACCGACGGCTACGGCCGCAACAGCGGGAACGTCCGGGTCGCCGCCGCGGACACGGTCCGGCGCACGGTGCGCCTGTCCGCGAGCGCGGGCTGGTACGACCTGAGCATCACCGCCGAGGACCAGCCCGGCTACCTGCGGCGCCTGGCGGGCCACGTCGAGACCGGCGCCACCGGCCGCAGCGACCCGGCCCTGATCACCCACTGACCGGATCGCGTGAGCGCCCGCCGTCGCACTGGCGACGGCGGGCGCTCGCGTCGTCGGTTTTCCGGTGGCAGAACCGGACCTTGGTCACCGCGACCGGTGACGATGGACTCCGGTGCGGGGGCGGACCGGTTCCCTACGGTCGAAGTGGGCGCGCGGGGCCGCGGAGGGCGGCCCGGGCGGAGAAGGCCCGATCGGGAAGGGAACAGCGATGAAGACGATTCCGGTGTCCGCGGTGATGACCGCAGATCCGATCACGGTGGGCCCGCGTACGTCGTTCAAGGACATCGCCGGGCTGCTCACCGCGCACGGAATCAGCGCGGTCGGCGTCGTCGACAAGACGGGTGCGCTGCTCGGGGTTATATCCGAGGCCGATCTGCTGCCGCACCTACAGCATGCCCGGGCACACCGGTGGCCGCACCGTCAGCTGATCGGTAAAGCCCACGCTTGCCTCGCTCAGGACCTGATGACCGCGCCGGCGGTGACGGTGGACGCCGATGATCCGGTCGAGGTTGCCGTGGCGCGGATCGGGCGTAGTGGTGTGCGGCGGATGTTCGTGCTGTGCCGGGGGAAGCTGGTCGGGGTGGTGGCTCGTCGTGATCTGATCCGGGTGTTCACCCGCAGCGACGCCGAGCTGGAACGGGAGGTCGATCACCGCGTCCTGCGGGACCGGTTGCACCTGGGGCCGGATCGGGTGCAGGTGCGGGACGGGGTGGTGACGGTGGTGGGCCGGGTGGAGCGGCGCAGTGACATTCCGCCGGTGACGCAGTTGATCGAGGATGTGTCCGGTGTGGTCGAGGCGCGTAATCGCCTGGACTACGTGTGGGACGACGTCGGCCCGGGCCGCTCGGGGGCCGGTTCGCGTCACCGGCGGCTTCTTGAGTCCTCCTGATCGGGTGCCGCGGGTTCGGATCGTCCGGTCGGCCGGGGCGGGTCGTCGTAGGCTCGGGGTGCGGGTGCGTCGGGGTGGGAGGGGGACGCGGGGTGCGGGTGTTCCTGGTCGATGACCACGAGGTGGTGCGCCGGGGTGTGGCCGAGTTGCTGGAGGAGGATCCGGAGCTGACGGTGGTCGGCGAGGCCGGCAGTGTCGCCCAGGCTCTGGCCCGGATCCCGGCCCTGGCCCCGGATGTTGCCGTACTCGATGTGCGGTTGCCGGACGGCAACGGGATCGAGCTGGCCCGGGAGTTGCGCGCGCGGCTGCCCGCGTTGCGGTGCTTGATGCTGACTTCCTATACCGATGAGCAGGCGATGCTGGACGCGGTGCTGGCCGGGGCCGGTGGGTTCGTGATCAAGGACATCAAGGGTGTCGATCTGGTGTCGGCTGTGCGGGAGGTCGGGGCGGGGCGCTCGTTGCTGGACGCGCACGCGACGGCGGCGCTGATGGCCAAGTTGAAGGAGGGCCAGTCGGGGAAGGGGCCGCTGGGTGCTCTGTCCGATCAGGAGCGGACGCTGCTGGAGCTGATCGGCGAGGGGCTGACGAACCGGCAGATCGCCGAGCGCATGTTCCTGGCCGAGAAGACGATCAAGAACTACGTGTCGCGGCTGCTGACCAAACTCGGGCTGCAACGGCGCACCCAGGCCGCGGTACTGGCCACCGAGCTGCGCACCGAGCACCACCCGTACGCGTGAAACCGGCCGGGAGTTTCGCGGTAGCCGGGCCGGAGCGAGCAGGGCGCGGTTCAAGCGGTGGGTTGCGGTCCGGGTGCGGTGCGTGCGAGGCGCAGGACAGCCTGGGGCCATAGGCCCTTGCCGAGCAGGGTCCGCAGCCGGGCTCGCGCGGCGGGCACCTCGACCGGCGGGGCGAGGAAGGTCGTGTGGAGACCGGCTGCGGTGGCCGTCAGCAGGACTCGTTGTCTCGCTTGACCGGCTCGGATGCGGTCTTCCCGGGTGTCGTCGAGGGATCCGATGACCACGATCAGGGGTTCGTCGGGGCGGGCTCGGCGGTCCGGGTCGGGGCTCGGCCGGATCCACGCCCGGTCGTGTGGGGGTGCGGCGGCACGGTCGTGGTGGCTGGGCGGCTGCGGGGGGTGGTGGTGGCCGGTCAGCTCGCTCAGCCGGGTGAGGTGGTCCGGTCCGGGCCGGTGCAGCCAGGCTTGCTCGACTTCGGCGGCGTGCCGTAGTTCGGTGAGCACGGTCTCGGGGGCCTTCGGGTGGCCGGACGGGGCGTGGCCGGTGTCCTGGTGGGCGATCGCGCGGGCGAGCCGGACCAGCCGCGGGTCGGGCCGTATCGCGGCGAAGGGCCGTACGAGCGCGAGCAGCGTCGGTGCGTCGCGGTCGGGCAGGATGCTGGTGGCCGGGTGCGCGCCGAGGACGTGGATGGCGGTGCGCAGGTTGAACAGCGCCGCGCCGCCGGACAGCAGCAGTTCGCGCTGGCCGGCGGGCGGTGGCGCGCACCGCGGGTCGGTGTGCAGTTCGAATCCGGCGGGAGTGCAGCGCACTCGCCAAGCCGGGGTGGGGCGGGTCGAGGACGCCCGCGTCGCGGCGCCGAGCACGTCCTTCACTTGATCGGCGGTCAACAAGCCGATCGCGGTGATCGGTGGTGTCATGATGTCCCTTCGGTACCGCGGTGCGGACGATGGTTTCGGTACCGCGGTGCGGACCATGGTTTCGGTGTCGCGGTGGCCTGCGGTGACGGTCCCTCCCCGCGCGGCCCTTCCACCAGAGGAAAAAGTCACCGGGGACCACACCGTGGCGGAGGAAGGTCGGGTACGTGGCGGAGACCGACGACACCGGAGCGCGCCGGACGGCCGGCGCTCGGGCCGGGCTGGGGCTCCGGGAGGCGCTGGGCGACCTGCACCAGCGGATCGAGCTGCTGATCCGCACGCGGGACAAGACCGACGCGTTGCTCGACGCCGTGCTCACGGTGGCCTCCGGGCTCGACCTGGACGCCACGCTGCGGCGGATCGTGCAAGCGGCGATAGATCTCGG
This sequence comes from Amycolatopsis sp. PS_44_ISF1, assembly GCF_032335455.1. Lineage (NCBI taxonomy): Bacteria > Bacillati > Actinomycetota > Actinomycetes > Pseudonocardiales > Pseudonocardiaceae > Amycolatopsis > Amycolatopsis sp. PS_44_ISF1. The sequence continues at coordinate 271,295 of NZ_JANUXO010000002.1, forward strand.
CGAGGCTCGCTACGGTGCGCTGGGCGTGCTCGCCGAGCACGGTGGCCTGGCCCAGTTCATCCACGTCGGGGTCGACGACGCCACCCGGCGCCGCATCGGCGCCCTGCCGCAGGGCCGCGGCGTACTCGGGGTCGTGATCGACGAAGCGAAGCCGCTGCGGCTCGACGACCTCTCGGTGCACCCGGCCTCGGTCGGTTTCCCCGCGCACCACCCGCCGATGCGCACGTTCCTCGGTGTCCCGGTCCGGGTGCGCGACAAGGTGTTCGGCCGGCTGTACCTCACGGAGAAGAACGACGGCGAACCCTTCACCGACGAGGACGAAGCCGTGGTGCAGGCCCTGGCCGCCGCAGCCGGGATCGCGATCGAAAACGCCCACCTCTACCGGCAGGCCCGGTGGCGGCAGCAGTGGCTGGCCGCCACCAGCGAGGTCACCACCGAACTGCTGGCCGGCACCGACCCCACCGAGGCGCTCACCCTCATCGCGAGCCGGGCCCTGGAGCTGACCGGCTCGGACGTCACGATGCTCGCCCTGCCGAACTCCGGGCGGCTGGACGCCGACGAGGACTCCGGCGACGAGACCGGAGATCTGACCATCGCCGTCTGCGCGGGCACCCGGGTGGCGCAACTGCCGGGTACCCGCGTCGGCGCCGGGGTCGCGGCCGCGGTGTACCGGGACCGGACCCCCCGAAGCGTCGAAACGCTCGAGCTGGGCGGACACCACTTCGGCCCCGCCCTGCTGGTGCCGCTGCGCGCGGGGGAACGCACCACCGGCGTCCTCATCGCCGCCCGGGCCACCGCGGCCGCGGCGTTCGAAGCCGCCCAGCTGCCCGTGGTCGCGTCGTTCGCCGACCAGGCGGCTCTGGCGCTGCGGCTCGCGGCCCAGCAACGGGACGCGCGGGAACTGGATGTGCTCAGCGACCGCGACCGGATCGCCCGCGACTTGCACGACCAGGTGATCCAGCGGCTGTTCGGGATCGGGCTGTCCCTGCAGAGCACCCAGCGCCGCACCAAGTCGCCCGAACTGCGCCGGCGGCTGGAGGAGAGCCTGGAGCAGATGCACCAGATCATCCACGAGATCCGCACCGCCATCTTCGACCTGCACGGCGGCGCCACCGGCGGCACCCAGTTGCGGCACCGGCTGCACGACGTCGTCGCCGAACTGACCGGCCACGTCGCCATCCACCCCACGATCACCCTGGCCGGCACCCTCGACACCCTGCCCGCCCAGCTGGCCGAACACGCCGAAGCGGTGGTCCGGGAAGCGGTCAGCAACGCCGTGCGCCACGCGGACGCCTCGACCGTCGCGGTCTCCGTCGCGGTGCAGGACGGGCGCCTGCACATCACCGTCGCCGACGACGGCAAGGGCCTGCCCCCCGACGTCGAGCCCAGCGGGCTGGGCAACATGCGCGACCGGGCCGAAGCGGCCGGCGGTGCGTTCACCCTCGGCTCCGGCGAAGACGGTGGCCTGAAGGTGGAGTGGTCGGCCCCCCTCGCCTGACGCCGGGCCGAGGTCCTCGGTCCCGGCCGATCCGGGTCCTCCGGCGGTATCGCGACCGGCCGGTCTGCGCTGGGCTGAACGGGTCGCCGCCACTTCGGGGAAGGAGGTCGAGATCCCTGCGCCCGCCGTCTGCGCCGATCGGGAGGCGGTGGAGACCGGGCGCGCGGCGCGCATCCCCGCGGTGGACGCGGTTTCCGGCTCGGGCGGGATCCGCGTCCACCGCGCTCGCGTCCGGGTGAGCCGGTCTCCTCGGACCGCGGCCTCGGGGAGCGGGTGCGCCCTTGCCCGTCCGGCGAACGTGGGGTCTTTGGTCATCCGGACGGAGGCCATCTGGCCCTCGTCCCGGCCACGATCGCCGATGATGCTGGATGAGTCCGATCGACGGGAGCCCGGGAGCCGATGATGAGCCGAGCACTGCCGCTGGTGTGGGAGCAGGCGCTGGCTTCCGCTGTGCGTGCGCCTTCCCTGTACAACACCCAGCCCTGGCGTTTCGTCGTGGAGCCGGATCTGGTGCAGGTGTGGCTCGACCGGGACCGTGTGCTCGCTGTGGCCGATCCGCGGGCGGGGGAAGCGCGCTTGGCTTGCGGGGCCGCTGTGTTCAATGCCGTCACCGCTTTGCGGGCGGGCGGGGTGGAGGTCGAGACCCGGATCCGGCCGGACCGGGCCCGGCCCGACCTGCTCGCGACGCTGCGGCTGGACGGGAAGCACCGAGCCACGGCCGAGGACGGCCAGCTCGCCCGGGCCGTTTTCCAGCGGCGCACCAACCGGTTTCCCTTCCTCGACCAGGAGGTGCCGGCGGCGGTGCTGGCCAGGCTCCGGTCCGCGGCCCGAAGCGCAGGCGGGTACCTGAAGTACCTGCGGGCTCCCGGCCGGTACGCGCAGGCGGTGTCGCTCATCCGGCGGGCCGAGGCCCAGCAGGCGAGCGAGCCGGCGTTCGACGCCGAAGCCGCGTACTGGACCGATCGCCGGCCCGGCTGCCTCGACGGTGTGCCGCGCACGGCGGCCGGGCCACCTGCGTGCGCGCTCCCGGTCGCCCCGGTGCGCGCCTCGCACCGGAATCCACGCTTGTCGCCGCGTGTTTACGAGCAGGAGCCGCTACTGGCCGTGGTGCTGACCCGCGAGGTGGGGCCGGGAGCCGAGGTCGAGGCCGGAATGACGCTTCAGCGCGTGCTGCTCACGGTGACCGTGGCGGGCTTGTCGGCGTCGCTGCTGACCCAGCCTTTCGAAATTCCCGCGATCCGGCGGGAATTCGATCGGCTGTTCCCGGATGGACGGTGCCCGCAAACCCTGCTTCGCCTGGGCTACGGCTATCGCACCCCGCCCACCTCCCGCCGGCCGGTGGAGAGCGTGGTGGCGGAGGGGCACCTGATCGTCAGTTGACCCGGCGGAGTACGTGTCGAATCGAGGAGAGTTCAGGTATGCGTGCGATCGAGTACGACCGGTTCGGTGGTTACGACACCCTGAAGCCGGTCACGGTGCCGGATCCGGCACCGGCCGGCGACCAGGCCGTCGTGCGGATGGTGTTCGCGGGGATCAACCCGCTCGACAACACCGTCCGGTCGGGTGAGCTGCCGGCCGGGGTGGTGAAAGCGTTCCCGATCCGCCCCGGTGGTTTCGGCGTCGGGGTCGTGGAGGAGCCCGGGGGGTCCGCGCTGCCGCCCGGAACCCGGGTCGTGGTCAGCGGGGGCCGGTACGGGGTCGGTGTGGACGGCACCTGGGCCGAACTGGTCGCGCTCGACCCGGCTCACCTGGTGGCGGTTCCCGGCGCGGTCGGGGACCTCGCCGCGGCCGCGTTGACCACCGGCGCGGGTTACCTCACCGCGTACCTCGCGCTGACCGGACTGGCCGGTTTCACGCCCGGGGCCACGGTTCTCGCCCCGGGCGCCGGGGGAGCGGTGGGGCAGGGCGGGGTCGAAGTCGCGGCCGTGCTCGGTGCGGAGCGGGCCATCACCACCGCCACCAGCGCGGCCCGGGCGGAACAAGGACGAGCCCGGGGGTACCAGGTGATCGACCTGTCCCAGGAGTCGCTGAAGGAGGGTGTCGCGCGGCTGACCGGTGGATCGGGCGTCGACATCGTCCTCGACGGCGTCGGCGGCCCGCTGACCGGTGAAGCCCTCGGCGTCCTCGCCCGCGGCGGCCGGCTGATCAGCATCGGCTACGCCGCCGGACCGCACGCGATGATCAACGTCACCGACCTGATCTGGAAGAGCGCCTCCATCCACGGCTTCCAGTTCGCCCGATTCACGGCCGAGCAGGTCAACACGGTCAACCGGACCCTGCTGGAGCTGGTGGAAGACCACCGGATCGACCCGGTGGTCGACCGCGTGTTCCCCCTGGACCGGGCCGCGGAAGCCGCGCGGCACCTGAAGGAAGGCGGTCCCTTCGGCCGGGTCCTGCTGGAAATGTGACTGCTCGTCGCAGGAAGAGCACTTGCGCGCATTCCTGCCTGACCCCCGCGTCGTGACCGAAGGATCCCGGGGCGGAGCGGGCGCGTTCGACGACCGATCAGCGGCGCGAGCGCTCGTTCACCCGGGCAACGCCGCGGTGAGGTCGATCTCGATCAGCTGCCCGCGGAACCCGAGCCGGGCGACCCCCAGCAAGGTGCTCGCGGTGGTGAAGGCCGGCCCGAGGGGCGAGCGGGTCAGCCGCTCCCACGCGGTGCTCAGCACGTCCGAGTCCTCGCTGACGAGGTAGACCACCGTGCGCACCACGTCCTCCGGCTCGGCGCCGATCGCGCCGAGCGCGGTCATGGCGTTCGCGACGACCTGGTCGAGCTGGGCGTCGAGGTCGCCGGCCCCGACCAGGCCGCCGGTGACGTCGATCGGGCACTGCCCGGCCAGGAAGGCCATCCGGCCCGGCTCGACCACGGTGATGTGGTGGTAGCCCGGAGGCGTGTGCAGGAGATCCGGGTTGATGCGGGTGATCTTCGAGGGCATACGGCAAAGCATGCCCCACCGCCGCCGCGAGCACACCGGGTTCTGCGACAGGAGAAGGGCGTCGATCGAGACAGGCCGGTGTCGCTACGGCTGCGCCGGCCCGGCCGCCCGGGCCACCCGCTCCAGCTTCTCCCGGTACTGCGCCCACGTGTCCGCGCCCAGATCGGGCAGGTTCGACGCGTCGGCCCGCAGGCCGATGGCGCCGTCGATGAGCTCACGGACGATGTCGGCGTGGCCGGCGTGCCGGTTGATCTCGGCGATCACGTGCACCAGCACCCGATGCAGCGTCGTCCGGCGGCGCTCCGGGGGCCACCACGGGACCTCACCGACCGCGTCCAGCGGGGTCGATTCGATGGTCTCGTCCGCGAACGCCCAAACCCGCCGGTAGAGCCCGACGAGGTCGTCGCGCGACTCGTCCTCCGACGCCCAGAAGTCGATTCCGGGATCGTCGTCCATGGCGTCGTACCACGGCAGCGGCTCCGGGAACTTCCGGCCGAACGTGTCGCCGAAGTAACCGAGTTCGACCCCGATCATGTGCTTGACGAGGCCGAGCAGGTTGGTCCCGGTGGTCGTCATCGGCCGGCGCAGGTCGTACTCGGACAGTCCGTCGAGCTTCCACACCAGCGCCTCGCGCGCGATCTGCAGGTATCGCCGCAGATCGTCCCGGGGATCGGAGTCGGTCATGGGGGGAAGCTACCAACCGGCCCACCACGGTGTCGTGGGAAAAACGGTGTCTCGGAAAAACGCGGGCAGCGACCCGCTCGCGGGTGAGCCGGGTCGAACGCCGATCGACCACCGCCACCGCTGGTGGTTTCCGGCGGCGGGGCGCCCGATATCTGTTCACCTGTCCGTGGCGGCGGAGCGGGCTGGTGCTGGTGTCGTGCGAGACCCCTTTCACCTGTTGTGCTGAAGAACTCCGCCAGCCGGTGCTGGGTGGGTAACCGCACAGCACCACTTCGCTGCGAGGAGACGATTGCGATGAGCCGACCCACCGAACACCCCGCCCCGGGAAACGAAACCCCTCCCGGCCGCGGCGCTCGAGCGTCCCGTGCCGCGGGAGCCACGGAGGTGCGGGAGGGGGCTCCGCGCCGGCGCGGCTGGTTGTGGCTGCTGCTGCTGGCGGTGGTCGCGGCCATCGTGCTCGCGATCGTGCTGACCCAGTGCAGCGGCAGCAACCAGAACAACGGGGCCAACGGCAACCCGCCGCCCGCTCCGGCCCCCGCGCCCAGCGCCGCACCCGATCCCGCGTCCGGGGTCAACGCGGCCGATCGGCCCGGCGTGGCGGCCGGGCAGCTGAGCGCGGACGGCAGGGCGCTGCTGCCGTTGAGCGCCGTGGCCGGGACGGACGGATCGCTGACCGGGCTGGCCGGCAAGGAAGTGACCGCGCACGCCATCCCGGTGCAGTCGGTGCCCGCCCCGGAAGGGTTCTGGGTGGGACAGAACCAGGAAGACCGGGTCTGGGTGAAGCTGCTGCCGCAGGGAAGCTCCCCGGTGGACGTGAAGAAGGACCAGCTGCTGGACCTGCAGGGCACGTTCGTCAAGAACGGTGACAACTTCGCCGCTTCGCAGAAGGTGGCACCGGACGCGGACGCCCAGCAGCTCGACCGCCAGGGCGTGCACATCGAACTGCCCAACAGCCAGCCCACCGTCGTCGGCACCCGATGACCGGCCCCGACCGTCGTCGCCGTCCAGCTCCGTCCCACCAGGAAGGAACCAGTCCCATGGCCCGCACCCTCGATCCCGAGCAGCTCATCGGCAGCACCGCGGTGGACCGCCACGGCGAAAAGCTCGGGAAGATCGGTTCGGTCTACCTCTCCGACGAGACCGGCCACCCGGAGTGGGTGACGGTCAAGACCGGCTTGTTCGGCCTCAAGGAGAGCTTCGTCCCGCTGGGCGGGGCGGATCTGCGGGAGCACGAGGTCGTGACCGCGGTGGCCAAGGAAAAGGTGTCCGACGCACCGCGCGTCGACGCGGACGGGCACCTGTCGCCCGAGCAGAACGACGAGCTCTACCGCTACTACGGCCTTCAGCAGCAGGCCGGCCCGCCGCGGGCCGAGCGCCGGGATCGCGCCACCGCCGCCCCCGCGGCGGACCGGCGCGGCGGGCGGGACGACCGGCGCGCCGGTCGCGGCGACCAGGCCGAGGTCGTTCGTTCCGAGGAGCGGATGAGGGTGGGCACCGAGGCGGTGCCGACCGGACGGGTGCGGCTGCGCAAGTACGTCGTCACCGAGCAGCAGGAAGCGAAGGTTCCGCTGCGGCACGAGGAAGTCCGTGTACAGCGCGAGCCGATCGAGAACGGTGCCCCGGGGCAGGGCCGCATCGAGGAGGCCGAGCAGGACGTGACCCTGTACGCCGAGAAGCCGGTGGTGCGCACCGAAACGGTGCCGGTGGAGAAGATCCGCCTGAACAAGCAGCAGGTGACCGAAGAGCACACGGTGCGCGGCGAGGTCCGCAAGGAGCAGGTGGACGTCACCGACGACACCCGCCGCTGACCGGAATCCGAGGCGGGGGCGGGTCTTCGGGCCTGCTCCCGCCTCGGTGCCGTACCGCCACCACCGGGAAACGAGGCCATGTCATGCCCATCGCCAACGCCGCCATCGCTTCGGCCGGCCTTCAGGGGTGGAGCACCGGGGACTGCGAGCCCGGCCCGCAGATCCGGCTCCTGGTCCAGCGCGACGAAACCGGCGCCCCACGCTGGTTCCTGGCCCGTTTCCAGCACGGCTGGGTCTGGGCCCGCCGGTGCGGCGAGGTCGGCCACACCACGCCCTTGACCTGGCGGTGGGCCATGAGTGCCGAACACCGCCACCCGGTGCGCGTGGGTATCCCCACCGACGAGGAAATCTCGGTCTGGCAGTCGCGGGCGTGAATTCGGCAACGGTGTCCTGAGTGGACTCTGCCGGTTCGGGTCAGGGGTTCTGCGGTGCCGCTGCAGGGGCGGCGGGCTCGCGGAGGCGGTCGCGCAGGAAAGCGGCGGCTCGGTCGAGCGCGGCGGCCCCTTCGTCCAGCATTGCGGCGAAAGCCTGGAACACGTGCGGCACTTCGGCCGTGACGTCGAGCGTCACGCTGACGTCGTCGGCGGCGGCTCGGGCGGCCAGGCGCACCGCGTCGTCGAGCAGGATTTCGTGGGTGCCGGCTTGGATCAGCAGCGGGGGCAGGCCGCGGAGATCGGCGTGGATGGGGCTGGCGGCCGGCGATTCCGGGTCGGTTGTCCGCAGGTAATCGCGAGCCCGGACCCGTAGGGCGTCGGCGGTCAGAGCGGGATCGACGGCCGCTTTGCTTTTGACGCTTTCCCCGGTGACGCCCAGGTCGGCCCAGGGGGACAGCAGCAGTCCCGCCGAGGGCAGGGGCAGCCCGGCGTCGCGGATGTTGACCAGCGTCACCGCGGCCAGGTTCCCCCCGGCCGATTCACCGGCGATGGCGAGGGATCCGGGGCCGCCTTCGAGTTCCAGCAGAGCCCGGTAGGCGCTCAGCGCATCATCCGGCGCGGCCGGGTAGGGGTGTTCCGGGGCGAGCCGGTAGTCCACGGTGACGACCCGCAGGCCGGCCCGCCGGGCCAGTTCGGCCGTCAGCCCGACCGAGGCGTGCGCCGATCCGAGCGCGAAGACGCCGCCGTGGAAGTACAGGACGGTGCCGCTCGGCGCCTGCCCGTCGATCTCGACGGCCAGGGCCGGCACGTCGCCCAGCGTGAGCGGGGTGACAACCACGTCGGCCGGCCGGGGCTGGGCGGTGAGCACGCGGTCCAGCACCACGCGTTGCTCCGCGACGTCGCCGCTGAAATCGATGGGCGCGTGGCGCAGAAGCGTATCGACGGCGGTGCGCTGGGGTAGGGACATGTCGTCACTCCTGGTGGCTGCGGCGATCATCAACGGTAAGTACATTAGCACTAATTACTTTAGGGCTGACAACCTACCGGCTAGAGTGAGGGCCACCACGATCGCTCGAGGAGGCACGCCGTGCGGCACTGGGAGGTCTTCGACGACCTGGTCCGGCTGGAGACCATGATGTGGAACGCCCTCGACGCGGCGCTGCTCGACCGGTGCGGGATCGGCCTCGGCGCGTTCAACGCGCTGACGGTGGTCGACCGGGCGAGCGCTTGCCGCGTCCACGACCTGGCGGTCGCGCTGGCGATCACCGTCGGCGGAGCCAGCCAGGCGGTGGACCGGTTCGAGGCTCAGGGACTTCTCCTGCGCCGGCCGAACCCGGCCAATCGCCGGTCTTCCCTGCTCGAACTCACCTCGGCCGGACTGGACCGGCTGGCCGCGGGGAGGGATGTGGTCGACGGGGAAATCGCGCGGTGGCTGATCGACCCCCTCGGTGACGCACCGGCGGCTCGGTTCGCGAAGTCGTTGTCGCTGCTGCGCGGCGCGGCCGGAACACGCGCCTCGGGTCCGGTGGACGGCGCGGACTAGCGACACCGGTCCGTGGGCGCGAACGGGACTCGCATCGAGCCGAGGTGCGCCTCATCGGGGCCGCGGACCTGCGCGCGGTGGCCGGGCGGGGTGCGGGGTGGGCGGCCGGTGGTCCGGTGCTGCGAACGTGGGTGAAAACGGAACCGGGTGTGTGCGCTCGCTTGATAGGAGGTCCGCTTGCCTATAGAGTCGACGGCCAGATGTACTTCCGTCTACCGGACTGAAATATCTGGGGTGCTGTGGTGGATACTGGGGAAACAGCGTTCATGTCCGCGGTGAGGAAAAGATCCCACCTGAATGTTCCGTTGACTGCCGGGGCGGTGCCGACTATGGTCCCGGCGCCGGGCCGGGCGGGAACGCGCGGTGGCCGGTGCTGACCCGGCGCCGGGGTGAATGATCAGCGAAACCGCTGACGGTCCCTGCGCGCTGGCGTAGGGGTTCAGGGCGAGCGCGGACGGCTTTCGCGCGGGCATTTCCGCTGGTGAGACGTGGAAAGCCGGGTGAGCCGGGTCTTACCGGATCCGGTTCGCGGTCGCGCGGTCCCGGGCGTGTTCCGGCGTCCGGTCGGCTCTTCTCGGTGCGCCGGTTCGCCTTCGTCGAACCGGGATTTCGCGACGGCAAAAAATGATCTCGGACGGCGAAATTCCCGGGCGGATCGCAGAGTTGTCCGGCGCTAATGCTCGATGTATGGTCGGAAAAGATTCCGCAGCACGGGCCTCGAAACAGGGGTTGCGTGAGCCCGAATTCGGGTATCGCGTTTTTTCTCCACCGGCATCAATGGGGGTCGGGTTGAATTTTTTGTGCCTTCGTGCCGTTTTCCGGCGGGGACCGCAATCGTGGGGCGAGATGGGTCCGGCTCTTTCCCGGAGCACCCCGGCTGGAGCGGGGGCGGCCGGGTGAGCCGCCTCCTCGACCGTCACGATCTGATCCTGCTGGACGTCGACGGTGTCCTCGTGCTCGGCCGGCAGCCCATTCCGGGCGCGGCGGAGACGATCGCCGCCATCCGGGCCAAGGGGGTGCCGCTGCGGTTCACCACCAACAGCCCGCGCCGCCGCCCCGGCGAGGTCGCGGAAATGCTGAACGACGCCGGTATCGGAGCCCGGGCCGACGAAGTGACGACGCCTTCCGCGATCGCCGCGGCCGCGCTGGCCCACCGCCTCCCGCCCGGCGCAGCGGTCCTCGTCGTCGGCTCGGGCGCCCTGTGGGACGAGGTGGCCGCCGCCGGGCTGAGGCCCGTCGACTCCGCGGACGACGAACCGCAGGCCGTGGTGCAGGGTTTCGACCCCGCGATCGGCTGGCCCGTGCTCGCGGAAGCCGCACTCGTCCTGCACCGCCCCGAAACCCTGTGGGTGGCGACCAACCTGGACGACACCTGGCCCGCCGAACGCGGGGTGGTCCCGGGCAACGGCGCGCTCATGGCGGTGCTCACCACCACCACCGGCCGCCGGCCGGACCTGTCGGCCGGCAAACCCGAACCGACCATGTTCCGGCAGCAGGCCGAGCTCTTCGACGCCCGGAAACCCCTGGTGATCGGGGATCGGCTGGACACCGACATCGAAGGCGGGCTCCGGGCCGGGTTCGACACGCTGCTGGTACTGACCGGCGTGACGGACCGGGCCGCGATGGCCCGAGCGCACGTCCGGCCCACCCACGTCGGTGAGAGCATCACGCACCTGCTCGCCGAATCCGCGGTCTCGTGATCCGGCGCAGGGCAGTGGCTCCCGGGCAGAACGGCACCTGAACCCATGGCCTCCTCGAAATTCCCCGGACCGAAATTCCCCGGACCCGCTCCCGAGAGCACCGTGCTGGTCATCGGGATGGGCAACCTGGGGGAGCGGCTCGCGTACCGCTGGGCCGACAGCGGGCGCGTGCGGCGCCTGGTGCTGGCCGGGCGGTCCGCCGGGACGGTCGAAGCCATTGCCGGCACGGCCGCCAGCCTCTCCGCGTGCTCGGTCGAACCGGTCGTGGTGAACGCGACCCGGCCGGACGAAGTCGCCGACCTTCTCGCCCGCACCCGGCCCGACCTGGTCGTGCAGTGCGCGGCCGTGCGGGGGCCCTGGACGCTGTCCGGGCGGGAGGACGCGGCGGCCGCGGCCGTCCGCGGGGGCGGTCTGGCGCTGCAGTTGCCCTACCAGCTCCCGATCCCGCTGGCCGTCATGCGAGCCGCCCGGGACGCCGGTTGCACCGGGCCGGTCGCGAACCTCTCGTTCCCCGACGTGACCGGTCCGGTGCTCGCCCGCCTCGGGCTGGCCCCGGCCCTCGGGCTCGGCAACGCCGCGATGATCGAGTTCCGGGTGCGCGCCGCCCTGCGCGCCGCCGGGCCGGGCCCGGAGGCCCCGCTCGTCCGCGTGCTCGGCCACCACTCCCGGCTGCTCGGCGTGATGCTCTCCCGCGAACCGGCCGACCCCGCCGACCGCTGCCGGGTCTTCCTGGGTGAAGACGGCCGGCGCGCGGACGAACTCGCCTACCGGGCTCCGGCGGTCCCGCTTTCCCCGCGCTGCAACGAGCTCACGGCCGCCGCCTCGATGCCGGTGCTGTGCGCTCTCCTGCCCGGCGCGGCCCCCCTGCGCTGCTCGACCGCGGCCCCCGGCGGACTGCCCGGCGGGTACCCGGTGCGGATCGACCGCCGCCTCGGAACCGGGGCGATCACCCTCGACCTCCCGCCCGGAGCCGATCGAGCCGAGGCGATCGCGTTCAACGAGGCGCAGGCGCGCGCCGACGGGGTGGAACGCATCGACGACGACGGCACCGTGCACTTCACCGCGGCGGCCCGGGCCGCGGTCGCCGGCGTGGACCCCGGGCTCGCCGAACCGCTCCCGGTCGCCGGGCTGGCGGAGCGGGCCGGGCGCCTCGACCGCCGGCTGAGCTAATGGTTCAGACCACATGCACCGCCATCCGAACCCTGGGAGGAGCCACCATGCCGGAGGACGACGCGGGCCCGGCCACACCCCACCGTGTGGTCGTCAACGACGAGGAGCAGTACAGCACCTGGCCCGAGGACCGGGAGGTCCCCGCCGGCTGGCGGGCCGTCGGGGAGCCCGGCCCCCAGGCGGACTGCCTCCGCTACATCGAACAGGCCTGGACCGACCTGCGGCCGCTGAGCGCGCGCCGGGGCGCCTGAGCCGAACCTTCGTCCGGGAAGCTCCGGCCGCGATCCGATGGGGGCAAGACTTGAGCAGCGTTGAGGATTCCACCGTGCACCAGGTGTTCCCGGCCGAAGTGGACCGCGCCTGTCTCCACGAACTGTTCGAAGCCCAGGCCGACCGCACGCCCGAAGGCACCGCGCTGGTCCTGGGCACCGAGGCGTGGACCTACCGGCAGCTCGACGACCGGGCCGACCGGATCGCGTGGCGCCTGCTGGAGAAGGGGGTCGGGCCGGAGCACATCGTCGCGCTGCACACCCGGCGTTCGCCGGCGGCGTTCGCGGGGATGCTCGGCGTCCTGAAAGCCGGGGCCGCCTACCTGCCCCTCGACCCGGCGCTGCCCGCCGCCCGCATCGAGCACATGCTCGAAGACTCCGGCGCCGCGGTCCGGCTCGCCGACCACACCACCGCCGCGCCGGTCAGCCACCTGGACACGCTCGTCCTGGACGACGCGGAGACCTGGACCCGGCCCTCCGGCGGCCGCCCGGGCGTCGCGGTCGACCCCGGCGGTCTGGCCTACCTCATCTACACCTCGGGTTCCACCGGCCGGCCCAAGGCCGTCATGGTTCCCCACCGCGCGATCGTCAACCACACCGTCTGGGCCGTGTCCGACCTCTGGCAGGGCCGCCGGCTGAAGTTCCTGCACCGCATGTCGCTGAGCTTCGACGCCTCGAACCTCGAGATCTACGCCCCGCTGACCTCCGGCGGCACGGTCGTGCTCACCCCGAGCCGGACCGGGATCGACCTGGACGAGCTGCGGAAGCTGATCATCGACGAGCGGATCGAGGTGATCGGGGTGACGCCGCCGGTGCTGCGCGAAGCCCTCGCCGCGCGGGCCCTGGCCGGAACGGGCCTGCGCTGGCTGATGTGCGGGGGAGAAGCGCTCGACCCCGCCCAGGTCGCCGAGTGCCGGGCGCAGGTCCCCGGCATCCTGGTGGCCAACTTCTACGGCCCGACCGAGACCTGCGTCAATTCGACCTGCTACCACGCTTCCGCCCACCGGGAGCCGGGGCCGCTGCCCATCGGTTCGCCGATCCGCGGCACCAGCGCGCACGTGGTGGACCAGGCGCTGAACCCGGTCCCTCCCGGCGTGCCCGGGGAGCTGCTGATCGGCGGGGCCGGGGTCACGCGCGGCTACCTCGGCCGGCCGGGACTGACCGCCGAACGGTTCATCCCGGACCCGTTCGGCTCCCCGGGCGCCCGGCTCTACCGCACCGGCGACCTCGTCCGCCGGCGGGCGACGGGGGACCTGGAGTTCCTCGGCCGCCTCGACCGCCAGGTCAAGCTGCGTGGCTTCCGCATCGAACCCGGGGAGATCGAAGCGGCCCTGACCGGGCTGGACGGGGTCACCGCCGCCGCGGTGACCGCGGTCCCGGACCCGACCGGCGGGACCCGGCTGATCGGCTACGTCACCCCGGCCGCGGACCCCCGGGGGCTGCGCGACGCGCTGAGCGCCCGCCTGCCGGACTACATGGTGCCGTCGGTGATCGTCGGCTTGGACAAGCTCCCGCTGACCTCCAGCGGCAAGCTCGACCGCGCGGCGCTTCCGGTGCCGGAGCCGGCCGCGGCCGGTGCGGACCGGATCGGCCCGCGGGACCCGGTGGAGCAGCTCCTCGCGGAGCTCGTCGCCGAAGTCCTGGGCGTCGACCTGGCCCGGGTCGGTGCCCACGACGACTTCTTCGACCTGGGCGGGCACTCGCTCCTGGTCACCCGGCTGGTGGCGCGGGTGGGCCGGGCCCTGGCCGCGGCGCTGAAGCCGCAGGACGTGTTCGAAGGCCGGACGGTCGCCGGCCTGGCCGCGAAGGTGCGCGAGTCCCGGTGCACCACGCCGTGGCCGCCGATCCGTCCCGTCGAACGCGAAGGCCCCCTGGCCCTGTCGCCGGCCCAGGAGCGGTTGTGGTTCCTCGAGCAACTGCGCCCGGGAACCACCACCTACACCACCGCCGTGGAGTACCGGCTCCGGGGCGCGCTGGACCCGGCCGCGCTGCGGGCCGCACTGTCCGATGTGGTCGATCGTCACGACGCCCTGCGCACCGTCTTCCCCACCCGCGGTGAGCGCCCGGAGCAGCGCGTCCTGGAGCGGATCGACCTGCCGTGGGAGTTCCACGACCTGCGGGGCCGGTCCGCGGACGCCGTGCGGGCGCTCGTGGACGAGGTGGTGCGCACCCCGTTCGACCTGGCCACGGGACCCCTGATCCGCGCCCGGCTGCTGGGCGTCGGCGCGGACGAGCACCTCCTCGTGCTGACCGTCCACCACCTCGTCTTCGACGGCTGGTCCGCCACCGTGCTGACCCGGGAACTGGCCCGCTGCTACCGGGCCCGGGTGCACCGGTCCGCGCCGGACCGTCCGGCGATGCCGTTGCAGAGCACCGATTTCGCCGCCTGGCAGCGGGACTGGCTGGCCGGCGGCCCGGCCGCCGAGCAGCTCGGGTACTGGCGGGACCGCCTGGCCGGCGCCCCGGCCGCGCTGAACCTCCCGGCGGACCGGCCCCGCCCGGCCGTGCAGACCCATCGGGGCGGGTTCGCGCCGGTGCTGGTCCCGGCGGATCTGGTGGACCGGCTCCGCCGCCTCGGCCGCCGCCGGGGCGTCACCCTCTTCATGACCCTGCTCGCCGGGTTCGAGGTGCTGCTCGCCCGCCACACCGGGGTCACGGACGTCGTGGTGGGCACGCCCGTCGCCAACCGCAACCGGGTCGAGCTGGAGCCGGTGATCGGGTTCCTCGTCAACACCTTGGCGTTGCGCACCGACCTGGGCGGCGACCCCACCGTGTCGGAGCTGCTGGACCGGGTGCGGGAGACCTGCCTCGGGGCGTACGCCAACCAGGACGTGCCGTTCGAACGGGTCGTGGAGCAGTTGCGGCCCTCGCGCGACTTGAGCCGGTCGCCGGTGGTCCAGGTGCTGTTCGGGTTCGACGTCGCGGGGTCGCGGGTCGAGGCCCTGCACGACGTGGGCCTCGAGTTCTCCCGGCTGGAGAACGGTTTCGCCGTGTGCGACCTGGTGGTCGACCTGGTCGACGGACCCGGTGGCGTCGCCGGCGGCTTCACCTACGCCTCGGACCTGTTCGACGCCGCGACCGTCGGCCGGATGATCGGCCACTACCTCACCGTCCTCGACTCGATGACCCGGCACGATCCGGCGGTGCTGCGCCTGTCCCGGGTGGACCTGCTGCCCGCGGCCGAGCGCGCCGGGATCCTCGCGGCCGGCACCGCACCGGAGCCGGCGTGGCCGGAGCACTCCGGGCTGCACGAGGACTTCGAGTCGCAGGTGGACCGGACCCCGGACGGGATCGCCGTCCGGTCCGGGGACCTCGCGTGGACCTACCGCGAGCTGGACGAACGGGCCAACCGCGTCGCCTGGAGGCTGCGCGAGCAGGGCGTCGGACCCGGGCGGGTGGTGGCGCTGTGCACCGGGCGGTCCGCGCACTTGGTCGCCGGGGTGCTCGGCATCCTGAAGTCGGGCGCCGCCTACCTGCCCCTCGACCCCGCGCTGCCGCCCGCGCGGATCCACTACATGCTCGAAGACGCGGCCAGCGCCGCGGTGCTGACCGACCGGCACTGCGCGGCCCAGGTCGAGGGCCGGGGCCCGGTGCTCCGCCTCGACGACGAAGACACCTGGCGCCCGTACCCGGCCGATCGCCCGGCGGTCGGCGGGCACCACGACGACCTCGCCTACCTCATCTACACCTCCGGCTCCACCGGACTGCCCAAGGCCGTCGCGATGAGCCACCGGGGGATCCACTGGCTCACCGTGTCCCTGGCAGAGGAGATCATCGGCGCCGGCCCCCGCCCGGAGGCGGTCGCGCTCAACTCCCCGGTCTTCTTCGACGGCCACGTCATCCAGTTCGGCTGGATGGCGGGCGGAGCGAGCCTGGTGATCGTGCCCGAGGACGTGCGGCGCGATCCGCGGCTGCTCGTCGACCTGCTGATCCGCCACGACATCGACCTGATGGACGTCACCCCGTCCCAGCTCGACATGGCGACGAGCCTGGGCGTGCTGGGCGCCATCCCGGCCCGGACGAAGCTGCTCGTCATCGGCGAGGCC
Source organism: Amycolatopsis sp. PS_44_ISF1 (assembly GCF_032335455.1). Taxonomy (NCBI): domain Bacteria; kingdom Bacillati; phylum Actinomycetota; class Actinomycetes; order Pseudonocardiales; family Pseudonocardiaceae; genus Amycolatopsis; species Amycolatopsis sp. PS_44_ISF1. Next base: position 287,323 of record NZ_JANUXO010000002.1, read on the forward strand.
GTCAGCGAGAAGCTGTGGCGCGCGCTCGGCGACGGCCCCTGGCCGGCCTACAACCTGTACGGCCCGACCGAGACCCACGCCGCCACCATGACGATCATCGACCCGGCGGAGCCGTTGAGCATCGGCGTCCCGCTCCCGGGGTACGACGCCTTCGTGGTCGACGCGTCCGGTGAGCCGGTGCCGCGGGGCGTGGCCGGGGAACTGGTCATCGGCGGCGGCCGCATCGCGCGGGGCTACCACAACCGGCCGGCGCTCACCGCCGAGCGCTTCGTCCCCGACGCGTTCACCGGCCGGCCCGGGCGCCGGCTGTACCGCACCGGCGACATCGTCCGGCACACCTCGACCGGCGCCCTGGAGTTCATCGGGCGCCGCGACAACCAGGTCAAGGTGCGGGGGTACCGGATCGAGCTCGGGGAGATCGAAGAAGCGATCCTGCGTGAGCCGGGTGTCACCGCCTGCGTGGCGATGCTGCAGGACGGTGCCGCCGGGGGCCAGCGCATCGCCGCGTACTTCGCGGCTCCTCCGGCGGTGACCGAGGAAGACGTCCTGCGGGCCCTGGCCACCCGGCTGCCGGAGTACATGGTCCCCGCGGCCCTCCTCCGGCTCGACGCGTTCCCGATGACCAGGAACGGCAAGGTGGACCGGTCCGCGCTGCCGGAGGCGTCGCCCGCCGGCTCCGGCGCAGGACCGGCCGCAGCGCCCGGCGACGAAATCGAGAGCCGGCTGACCGCCCTGTGGTCGGAGCTGCTCGGCGATCGAAGCCTGGGTGTGCACAGCCATTTCTTCAAAAGCGGCGGGCATTCGCTGCTCGCCGTCCGGCTGATCACCCGGATCAACCGGGAATTCGCGGTGGACCTGCCGCTGCCGGTGCTGTTCGGCAGCCCGACCCCGCACGGGATGGCGAAGGAACTCCGCGAACGGGCGGATCCGAAGTGAACCGGCCACCGGGATCGGGGTGGAAGAACGAACGCAGGACCGCGGCTGACCGCAGATGGACCTCCCTCGTGCATCATTAGGATGTGAGAATGTGGCGTTGAACTTTGTGCTGATGCTGACCGAAAAGGACGTGACCATTCCGGACGCGGTCACCGTGTACGAGAAGCTCTCGGCCGACGGGCTCCGGACCCTCGCGTTCAAGGACGTGGGCATCGATCCGCACCTGGCCGAGGACCTGACCGAGGCCGCGCACGCGGACGGCCGGTCGGTCCTGCTGGAGCTGGCCGACACGAGCGACGCCGGGCAGGAACGCGGCTACCGGTTCGCGCTGGACCTCGGCGTGGACCGCGTGGTCGGGACGTGGCGGCCGGAGGTGGCGCAGGAGTTCGCGGGCAGCGGGAAACCCGAGTACTGGCCGTTCGTCGGTTCGCTGTCGGGCAGCCCGCTGGTGCTCACCGGCTCGCCCGGCGAGCTGGCGGCCGAGGCGGAGCGGCTGAGCGGGACGGACGGGGTGCGGGGACTGGTCCTCATGCCCTACCGGCAGTCCGCCCACGACCCCACGCTGCTGATGAAGCGCACGGCCGAGGCCTCGGCCGTGCCGCTGCTCATCGCCGGAGGGGTGCGCGACGCGCAGCAGATCGCCGATATCGCCGGCGCGGGCGCCTGGGGCTTCACCATGGGCGGCGCCGCCCTCGCGGACCGGCACGACGACCCGGACTCGGTGACCGAGCGGGTCACCGAAATCCTCCGGCTTTCCCGGCACGCCTCCGACGCCCGCTGAGCGCCTTTTCCGCCCTTCGGGGGTGGAGAACGCTCATCTCGACGACCGAGAAAGAAACCCATGAAGCTGATCTGCGAGAACTGTTCCGAGCGGCCCGAGTCCGGCTCCGTCGACGGCCCCAGCGAATGGCGGTGCACCCGGTGCGACGGGGCGCTGACCGAATCCCTGCCCGAAGTCCGGAGCTGGGCGGACGCGGTGACCGACACGCCGGGCGTCGGCCGGTACGCCGCGCTCCTGCCGGTGTCCGCACCGGACGATCTGCGCAGCAGCGAGAAAGCGCTGATCCCGGTGGAAAGCCCGCAGCTCGCCGCCGCCCTCGGGGTCGCGTCCGTCCGGCTGATGCCGCAGACCCTCAACGACACCGGCACGTTCAAGGACAACGAGGGGGTGCTCCTGGCGGCCAAGTGCGTCGAGTGGGGGTTGTCCTCGGTGTGCATGCACAGCTCCGGCAACACGGCGCGGTCCTACCAGTACTACATGGAACGGCTGGGCGTGGCGTGCACGGCCTTCGTGCCGCAGCCCTCCGCGTACAAGTGCCCGACCACCGCCATGGGCAAGTCGCGGGTGGTGGCCGTGCCGGGCAACATGGTGAACGCGGCCGACGCGGCCATCGCGCACAGCAAGGAACACGGTGCGTTCCGGCTGACCCCGAGCCAGTGGAAGATCGAGGGCAAGGTGCCGGTGGGGCTGGCCATCGCCGAGCGGTGCCCCGACGCCACCCTCATCGCGGTGACGATCGCCAGCGGCTACGGCCCGCTCGGCTTCGAGCGCGGCATCCGCCGCGCCCGGGCCGCGGGACTGACCGCGCCGGGCGAGTACACCTACCACCTGTTCCAGGCGGCGGACGCCGGGCTGCTGGGCGCGGCGCTGCGGGACGGCCGCGACGAGATCGACCTGGGTGACATGGTGGCGCCGGAGGACGCGTTCGAGCCCACGCTCCAGTCGACGAATCCGAACCGCACGTTGCCGCTGGTCCGCCGGCTGGTGGCGGAGACCGGTGCGTGCATCGACCCGGTGGAGCCCTCGCGGGTGGAGGCGGAGGCCCCGGCGCTGATCGACGCCTGCGCCGAGCTGGGCATCCCGCTGGCCTACGAGCTGGAGAAGTCGGCCTTCATCTGCTGGGGCGGGCTGCGCCAGGCCGCCGAGTCCGGCCGCCTGTCCGCGGACGACCGCGTCGTCATGATCGTGAGCGGCTCCCGGCCGCAGAACCAGTTGCCCTAGCCCGCTACCCGCGGCCGTTCCCGGCCGCGAGAGGACGAAGAAGACCGTTCGGAGGGGCCAAGCCGCTGCCATGGACACCAAAAGCATTCCTTTGTACGAGTGGTTCGCCGCGTCGGCGAAGCGTCACCCGGACCGGCCCGCGCTGGAGATCGCGGACCGGGTGCTCGGTTACGCGGAACTCGAAGCTCTGGCCGAGCACCTCGCCGCCCGGCTGACGGCCGCCCCGGACGGCGCCGCCCCCCGGCGCGTCGGCCTGCTGGCCGCGGCCAACACGGTGCTCGCCTACGCCGGCTACCTGGCCGTCCTGCGCATCGGTGCCACGGTCGTGCCGCTCAACCCGGCCTTCCCCGCCGCCCGCACCGCGGCGATCATCCGGGCCGCCGGTCTGGACCTGGTGCTGGCCGAACGCGAGGAGATCGGCGCCGGCCCGGCCACCCGGGTGCTGGCCGTGGACCCCGCCGATCCGGCGGGCCCCCGGGCCGCCGGCGGGAGCGCGCCGCCCGCCCGCACGGCCCGGCCGGACGACCTGGCCTACATCCTGTTCACCTCGGGCTCCACCGGTGAGCCCAAGGGCGTGCCCATCCGGCACCGCAACGTCTCGGCCTGCCTCGACCACAGCATCGGGCACTACGAACTCGGACCGGGATGCCGGGTGCTGCAGTCGTTCGAGCTGACCTTCGACCTCTCGGTGCTGACGACGTTCGCCGCGTTCGGCTCCGGTGCCACGCTGGTGGTGCCCGGGCGCAACGATCTGCTCGCGGCCGCCCGGTTCGTGCGGCGCCGCGAGCTCACGCACTGGTTCTCCGTGCCGTCGCTGATCTCCATGACCCAACGGGTCGACCCGCTGCGGCCGGGATCGATGCCCACGTTGCGGCGCAGCGTGTTCGCCGGCGAGGCGCTCACGCTCCAGCAGGCCGAAGCCTGGCACGCGGCGGCGCCGAACGGAGTGGTGGAGAACGCCTACGGACCCACCGAGCTCACCATCGTCTGCGCGGAGTACGTGCTGCCCGGGCCGGTGGCGCAGTGGCCGCGGACCCCCAACGGGACCGTGCCCATCGGGCCCGGTTTCCCTTCCCTGGACTACGTCGTCCTCGACGCGGACGGACGGCCGGCCGCGGAGGGGGAGCTGTGCGTCCGGGGGCCGCAACGGTTCGAGGGGTACCTCGACCCGGCGCACGACGAGGGCCGGTTCCTGGTCTACGACGGGCACCGGGCGGTCCCGCCCGATCCGGCGGCCCCGATCGGCGACGAGCTCTGGTACCGGACCGGTGACCGGGTCCGCGCCGGCGCGGACGGCTACCTCTACTGCGAACGCCTCGACCACCAGGTCAAGGTGCGTGGTTACCGCGTCGAGCTCGGCGAGATCGAGGCGGTGCTGCGGGAACAGCCCGGGGTGCGCGACGCCGTGGTGCTCGCGCGGCCGGCCACGAGCGGCGACGCGGTGCTGGCCGCCGCGTACACGGGCCGGGGCGGCGGCACCGAAGACCTTTGGCAGGCCCTCCGGGAGAAGCTGCCCGCGTACATGGTCCCCGCTTCGCTGACCGCGTTCGAACAGTTCCCGCTCACGGCGAACGGCAAGGTCGACCGGCGGCGGCTGGCCGAGGCGCTGCCCCGATGAGCGGCCCGGCCGGGAAGATCCGACTCGAAAAGGAGACGTGCTGATGTCTGGGGGCAACCACCCGTACGAAGTCGTCGTGGTAGGCAACGGCTCGCTGGGACTCTCGCTCGGCCTGGAACTCGCCCGGCGCCAGGTGCGGGTGGCCGTGCTCGGGCCGCCGCACCGGCCGGGCGCCGCGTCGATGGCCGCGGGCGCGATGCTCGGCGCTTTCGGCGAGGTCACCGCCGAGCTGATGAACAGCGAGAGCGGCCGGGCCAAGCACCGGCTGGCCCACCGGGCGAGCAAGCTGTGGCCCGAGTGGGTGGGCGAGCTACCCCGCGATTCGACCGACGCGGAGCTGTTCACGGCCAAGGGCACCTTCGTGATGCTCAACGCCGTCGGCCTGCCCGAGCTCGACACGCGGAACTACCGGGCCATCCGCGATTCGCTGGTCGAATACGGCGAGAACTTCGAGGACGTCGATCCCGAGGCCATCGACTGGCTGGACGCCGAACCCACGGCCCGTCCGCTGCGGGCGATGTTCCTGCCCGACGAGCACGCGGTGAACGCCACCGAGCTGGTCCTGCGCCTGGAGAAGGCGTTCCTGGCGGCCGGTGGGGTGCTGATCGCCGAGCGCGCGATCCGGGTCGACCACGCCCACGGCCGGGTGCGGGGGATCGCGCTGGAGTCCGGCACGGTCCTGCGCACCGGCAAGACCGTGCTGGCCGCGGGGGCGTTCTCCCAGGACGTGCTGGACACCGTGCCCGAACAGGCGGTGCGGATTCCCCGGCTGGTCAGCGGCTACGGCGTGTCGGCCTTGGTGGACACGGCCGACGGCACCGGCCCGCCGAGCGTGATCCGCACGCCCAACCGGGCCTTCGCCTGTGGCCTGCACGTCGTCCCGCGCCCGCACGGGCAGGTCTACGTCGGGGCGACGAACATCATTTCGATGCAGCCGCGGGAGACCCCGCTCATCTCGGACGTGCTCTTCCTGCTCGACTGCGGCAACCGCCAGGTCCGCCGCGGTCTGGCCGACAGCGGCCTCCGCCGGATCCAGGTCGGCAACCGGCCGGTGTCGCTGGACGGGATGCCGCTGATCGGCGAGACGGGCCTGAGCGGCCTGTGGATGATGACCGGCACCTACCGGGACGGGCTGACGCTCTCCCCGTTGCTGGCCCGGGAAATGGCCGCGCTGCTGCTGGAGGAGGAGGCCACCGTCGACCTCGAGCCGTTCCGGCCGGTCCGGCCGCCCGTGCAGCCGGCCGGCCGGGAGGAGGTGGTGGAGGCCACCGTCCAGCACATGCTGGCCACCGGCTACGAGTCCGATTGGGACGTTCCCCTCTACTGGCCCGCCACCATGGAGCACTACTTGCGCGAGGCGTACGCGCAGCGGGCCCAGGACCTGGACCCGGACTTCACGCCGCCACCGGAACTGCTGGCGGCGGTGCGCACGAACCCGGTGCTGGAAAAGGGTTTGCGCGACTACTACGCGGCCAGCCGCACCGAGGCGGCCGGCCGCCCGCCCGCCGCCCGGCGGGAAACGGTGGAACAGCTCCGCCGGGAAGCGGTGGGCACGTTGACCGGCGGCGGCGTACCGTACCCGCGCCAGGACGCCGATGAGCTGCTGGTCCACGTCCTGGGCTCGCACGAGCCCCAGCGCCGCGTGTCCGAAGAGGAGGCCCGCGAAGTGCGGGCGCTGGTGGCCCGGCGGGCCGAGCGGGTCCCGATCGGCCACATCCTCGGGTACGCCCGGCTGGGCGGGCTCGTGGTCACGGTCACCGAGGACGTCTTCGCCCCGCTGTTCCCCACCGAACGCCTGCTGGCGTGGGGTCTGTCGGCAATCGCCGGGATCGGCGAGCCCGTCGTGGTCGACCTGTGCACGGGATCGGCGGCGGTCGCGCTGGCCGTGGCCCACGCCCGCCCCGACGCCCGGGTCCACGCGGTCGACGTGGACGAGAAGGCCCTGGAGTGCGCGCGCCGCAACGCGGCGATGCGGACGGCGGCGGGGGACACCCCGGTGGCCGTCCACGCGGGCGACGTCGCCGACCCGGACCTGCTGGGCGACCTCGGCGGCCAGGTCGATCTCGTGCTGGCCAATCCGCCGTACGTGCCCGAGGGCACGCAGCTCGCGCCGGAGTTCGCGACGCACAACCCGGCCCGGGCCATCTTCTCCGGCGCCGACGGCCTCGAGGTGATCCGCCGGGTGATCGCGACCGCCGGCCGGCTGCTGCGGCCGGGGGGCGCGGTGGCGATCGAGCACGACGATCCGCAGATCGGGGTCGTACCGGCCCTGCTGGCGGAGTCCGGCCTGTTCGGGGCGGCCACGGGGCACCGGGACCAAGAGGACCGTCCGCGCTACACTACCGCCCTCAGGAAGTGACTGTGATGACTGCAACGCCCACCGGTGAAGAAGACGGCTTGGCCCGGCTGCGTGACGAACTCGACCGCATCGATCTCCGGTTCCTGGCCGCGGTGCGGGACCGCATCGAGTGCTGCGTGCGCATCGCGGACCACAAGCGGGAGCACGCGGTGCCGATGATGCAGCCGCACCGCATCGACGCCGTCCAGCGCCGCGCCGCGGAGTTCGGCGCCGAAAACGGGGTCAGCGAAGCGTTCCTGTCCCGTCTCTACGACCTGATGATCGAGGAGACCTGCCGGGTCGAAACCCTGGTGATCGAGCAGGGCAGCCCGGACGGGGAGTCCGCTTCCGGGGCCTCGCGATGAGTGGCCCGGTCCGCACGCTGCTGGTCGACAACTACGATTCCTTCACCTACAACCTCTACCAGTTGCTGGGCGAGGTGAACGGGCAGCCGCCCACGGTGCTGCGCAACGACGTCGACTGGTCTTCCCTGCACCTCGGGGACTACGACAACATCGTGATCTCGCCCGGCCCGGGCCACCCGGGCCAGCAGCGGGACTTCGGCATCAGCGCCAACGCGATCCTGGACTCCGGGTTGCCGGTGCTCGGCATCTGCCTGGGGCACCAGGGGGTGGCGGAGCTGTTCGGCGGTTCGGTCCGGCACGCGCCCGAACCGATGCACGGGCGGATTTCCAGCATCCACCACCACGGCGAGGACCTCTTCGCCGGGCTCCCGTCGCCGTTCTCCGCGGTCCGGTACCACTCCCTCGCGGTCACCGAGCTGCCCGAGGAGCTGATCGGCACCGCGTGGACGCCGGACGGGGTGCTGATGGCGTTGCGGCACCACAGCAAACCGATCTGGGGGGTGCAGTTCCACCCCGAGTCCATCCTGAGCCAGTACGGTCGCGAACTGCTGGCGAACTTCACCGAGCTCACCCTGGACCACCGGGCGCGGGAGCGCGGCCCTTCGCCGGCGCCGCAGGACCTGCTGCACGTCCGCCGGCTGGACTTCGCGCCCGACACCGCCACCGCGCACGCCGAACTCTTCTCCGGCAAGCGGTGCAGCTTCTGGCTCGACAGCGGCGCGGACGACGCGAACTCCCGCTTCTCCATCCTGGGCGACGGCACGGGTCCGCTCGCCGAGTACGTGACCTACGAGGTGGCGACCCGCACGGTGCGGGTGGAACGAGCCGAGGGCGTGGTCGAGCACCGGGGCCGGGGCATCTTCGAGTACCTGGACGAGCAGCTGCGGGCCCGGGAACTGCCCGCCGGCCACGGTCTCCCGTTCGACTTCGCCCTCGGCTACGTCGGCTACCTGGGCTACGAACTCAAAGCCGAGGTCGGATCGCCGGCCGAGTACCCCTCGCCGACCCCCGACGCCGCCCTGCTGTTCGCCGACCGGGCGGTGGTGGTCGACCACGTCGAGAACTGCGCTTACCTGCTGGCGCTGGGCACCTCGGCCCACGACCCGGACGCGGTGAAGTGGCTCGACCGGACCGCGCACCGCCTCGAACTGCTGCCCGCCGCGGAGACTCGCCGGCGGCACCCGCCGGTGACCCCCGCGGCGCTCGGGGAGAACTTCGTCCCGCGCCACGATCGCGAGCGGTACCTGGCGCGGATCGACGCGTGCCTCGAAGAGATCAAGAACGGTGAATCGTACGAGATCTGCCTGACCAACATGGTCACCGCGGACGCGGTGCCCGACGTGGCGCACACCTACGGGCTGCTCCGGGACATCAGCCCCGTCCCCTACGGCGCGCTGCTGGACTTCCCCGGTGTGGCCGTGCTCAGCGCGTCACCGGAACGCTTCCTCTCCATCGACGCCCAGGGGGTCGTGGAATCGAAGCCGATCAAGGGCACCCGGCCACGAGGGGCCACTGAGGCCGAAGACTCGGCGTTGCGGGAAGAACTGCGCGAAAGCGAAAAGGACCGCGCGGAGAACCTGATGATCGTCGACCTGCTCCGCAACGACCTCAACGCCGTGTGCGAGGTCGGCTCGGTCCACGTGCCGAAGCTGTTCGACGTCGAGACCTATGCACCGGTGCACCAGCTCGTGAGCACCGTCCGCGGCCGGCTGCGGCGCGGGGTTTCGGCCGTGCAGTGCGTTCGGGCCTGCTTCCCCGGCGGCTCCATGACCGGGGCGCCGAAGCTGCGCACCATGGAGATCATCGGCCGGCTGGAGGGCGGGCCGCGCGGGGTGTACTCGGGTTCGCTCGGCTGGTTCTCGTTGAGCGGGGCCGCGGACCTCAGCATCGTCATCCGCACCATCGTGGCCACCCCCGAGGGGGTGTCGTTCGGAGTGGGCGGCGCGATCGTCAGCCTCTCCGACCCGGTCGAGGAGTTCGAGGAGACCGTGGTGAAGTCCCTGGCGATGACGAAGGCGATCACCGGCTCGGCGTCGCCGCTCAACGGAAGCGAAGAGCGGCATGGAAAGCTCTGAGCTCGCGGCTCGTCCCGGGGGCATCAAGCGCGCTGTCGTCGTCGGCGGTTCCGGTGCCGTCGGGGCGATGTTCACCGCGGTGCTCGCGCGAGCCGGCGTCCCGGTGTGCGTGGTCGATCCCGTGGCTCCCGCGTCGATGCCGCCGGGTGCCCGCTGGGTCGAGGGCGACATCCGCGCCTCCCGCGGCCCCGGCAGCACTGGCAGCACTGGCAGCACTGGCAGCACTGTTGAGGCCGAGGTGGCGCAGGCGGATCTGCTGCTGCTCGCGGTGCCGGAGCCGGTGGCGGTCGAGGCGGTACCGGTGCTGGCCGATCGGCTGCCCCCGGAGGCGCTGCTGGCCGACACCCTGTCGGTGAAGGAACGCATGGCGGCGGTCGTGCGCGGCTTCCCGCACCGGCAGGCGGTTTCGCTCAACCCGATGTTCGCTCCGGCCCTCGGGATGCCCGGGCGTCCGGTGGTGGCCGTGGTGTTCCACGACGGGCCCTTGGTCGAGGACCTGCTGGCGCTGGTCGAAGGGGCCGGCGGCCGGGTCGTGCGCATGGACGCGGTGCGCCACGACCGGCTGGCCGCGGTCTCGCAGGCGCTGACCCACGCCACCGTGCTGGCCTTCGGGAAGGCGCTGCACACCCTCGGTGCGGACATCGAGGAGCTGATCGCGGTCGCGCCCCCGCCCCACGCGACACTGCTGGCGCTGCTGGCGCGCATCTCCTCCGGAGCCCCCGAAGTGTATTGGGACGTCCAGTCGGGGAATTCGCTCGTACCGGAAGCGCACGCGGCACTGGCCGGCGGAGTGGAGCACGTGCGCGAAATCGTCCGGAGCGGCCGTGAAGCGGATTTCGAACGGCTGCTGCTCGAAGTCGCCGGCGTTCTCGGCGGGCGGCGGCCGGATCTGCGGGAAATGTGCGCCCGGCTCTTCGCGAACACCACGCCCGTCGCCCCGGACGATTCCACGGGCGAGCGTGACCGGTGAAGATCCGCGTGGTGTTCGGTGACTGACGAGAACGCAACGGGAAGAGACGCATGAAAGCGCTGAAAACAACGCTGAGGACCACGCTGCGCGGTCCGGCCCGGATCCTCGCGGTGGGCCAGCTGATCAGCAAGACCGGCGACGGGGCGTACTACGTGACGTCGGCGCTGTTCTTCACGCAGGTCGTCGGGTTGTCGCCGGCCGAACTCGGTCTCGGGCTGACCATCGCCTGGTCCGTGGCGCTGGCGGTCGGCGTGCCGCTCGGCCACCTGACCGATCGGCTCGGCCCCCGGGAGACCGCGGTCTTCTTCTTCTGCTGCGCGGCCCTGGCCGCGGGCTCCTACGTCTTCGTCCGCTTCTTCCCGCTGTTCGTGCTGTCGGCCACGGTGTACGCCATCGGGCAGCGCAGCGGCTCCGCGGCCCAGCAGGCGTTGCTGGCCGGGGTGGTGCAGAAGGAGAAGATCACTCAGGTCCGCGCGTTCCTGCAGGCCGCGAGCAACGCCGGGCTGGCGCTCGGCGCCGCGCTGGGCGGCGTGGTGCTGCTGTTCGACACCCGTGAGGCGTACCTGGCGGCGTTCGCGCTCAACGCGGTCTTCTTCCTCGCGGCGGCCGTGGTTCTCGCGAGGGTGCCCACCGTCGTCGCGACCCCGCCGGGGGCGGAGAGCGGAAAGCCCCGGTCGGTGCTCAAGGACCACCCCTACGTCGCCGTGAGCGTGCTGAACCTGATCCTGGTGCTGCACGGTCCGCTGATCGACGTGGCCCTGCCGCTGTGGATCGTCGGCCACACCGAGGCGCCGAAATGGGTCCTGGCGGCCATGTTCGTGCTGAACACCCTGGCCGTCGTCGCGTTTCAGGTGCGCGTGGCGCGGGGCGTGACCGACCTGACCAGCGCCGGGCGGTACGTGGTGCGGGGTGGCGTGGTGCTCGGCCTGAGCTGCGTGATCTTCGCCTTTTCGGGCAGCGGGGGTTCGATGTGGTCCGCGGCGCTGCTGCTCCTGGCCGCCGCGGCGGTGCAGACCGTGGGCGAGATGATGCAGTCGGCGGGCACCTGGGAGCTGAGCTTCGGTCTCACCCCCGACGGCCGGCACGGGCAGTACCAGGCGTTCTTCGGCTCCGGTCACACGGTGGCGGAACTCATCGGCCCGCTCGTGCTGACCGGGCTGCTCGTCTACTGGGGCCCGCCCGGGTGGATCCTGCTCGGCGCGCTGTTCGTCGGGGCGAGTTTCCTCATGGTCCCGGCGGCGAAGTGGGGCGAGCGCCGGTTGAACGCCGGGAACGCGGCGGCGCAAGCATCCCCATCGGGTGCGGAATAGGTTTCGGAAGCGGGGAACTGGTGTCTGGGGAAAGCTCGTCCACAACGGCCGGGAAGCGCTCATGGCCGCGGTCCTGACCCGTGCGGCGTCGCAGCAGCCGGAGTGGGGTGACCGCGCCGCTCTCGCCGAGGTGACCGCCCGGCTGGCGGCCAGTCCCGCGCTGGTGACCGCGACCGCCGTGCGGGAACTGCGAGCTGTGCTCGCGAACGTGGCCGTGGGCCACGGGGTGGTGGTCCAGGCGGGCGACTGCGCCGAGGACCCGGCCGAGCGGACCGCCGCGCAGGTGCGGGGCAAGGTGGCGCTGCTCGGCCAGCTGGCCGAGCGCGTCGCGGGCCTCACCGGGCTGGACGTCACGCCGGTGGGCCGCATCGCCGGTCAGTTCGCCAAGCCGCGATCCCGGCCCAGCGAATGGCTCGGCGGCCGGGAACTGCCGGTGTTCCGCGGGCACATGGTGAACAGCCCGGTACCGGATCCGCTGCTGCGGCAGGCGCAGCCCCGGCGGATGCTGGAGGGCTACCTCGCGGCGCGGGAGATCATGACCCACCTCGACCGCGGCCCCCGGGTGTGGACCAGCCACGAGGCCCTGCTGCTCGACTACGAATCGCCGATGACGCGGCTGGACGAGCGGGGCCGCAAGTTCCTGGCCTCGACGCACTGGCCGTGGATCGGGAACCGCACCCGGACGCCCGGGGGCCCGCACGTCGCGCTGCTGGCGGAGCTCGAAAACCCGGTGGCGTGCAAGATCGGTCCCGGTACCGCCGAGCCCGAGCTGCTCGACCTGTGCCGGCGGCTGGACCCCGGCCGCGAACCCGGCCGGCTGACCTTCATCGCGCGCATGGGCGTGGGCCGGGCCGCCGATGAGCTGGCCGGGCTGGCCGCGGCGGTGCGCGGGGCCGGCCACCCGGTGATCTGGCTGATCGACCCGATGCACGGGAACACGGTGACCACCCCCGGCGCGCTCAAGACGCGGTTCGTCGAAGACGTCACCGCGGAACTGCGGCAGGCGACTGCGGCCATCCGCGGGGCCGGAGGCGTGGCCGGCGGCCTGCACCTCGAGATCACGCCGGAGCACGTCACCGAGTGCGTGTACGAGCCGGGGCAGCTCGATCTGGTGGGGGAGTGCTACACGACGTTCTGCGACCCCCGGCTCAACCCCGGCCAGGCCCTGCTGGTGGTCACCGAATGGGCGAGGTGCCTGGCCCGGACCCGTGGAGGAACGCCATGACCCGGCACGTCTCGGCCCCGCAGCAGGAGGCGCTGTGGTGGATCCAGCAGCGGTCGTCCTACCCGGACCTCTACAACGTGACCTGGCGGATGGCGGTCGGCCGCCTGGACGAGCCCGCGCTCGGCCGGGCGTGGCAGGCCGTGGTGGACCGGTACGAGGTCCTTCGCACGGCGCTGGTCTACCAGGACGGCGCGGTCTGGCAGGAGGTCCGCGAGAGCGCGAAGGTCGACCTCACCGTGCTGAGGTGGTCGCCGGAGGCCCAGGACGCGGTCCGGCCGGGCCACGACCTGTTCGACGCGGTGGCCGGACGCCTCCACCAGGCCCCGTTCGACGTGGGCGAAGCCCCGCTCGCCCGCCTCACGCTGATCACCGTGGGCGAAGCCGGCGAACTGGTGCTGACCGCGCACCACGCGGTGGCGGACGGCTGGTCGATGCGGCTGCTGGTGCGCGACCTGGCCGCGGCCTACCACGCCGAGCTGGCGCAGCCGGGCAGCGCGGCTTTTCCCGAACCCCCGGTGCCGTACACCGAGTACGCGGTCAAGGCCCGCCAGTCCGTCTCCGACGGCGGCTGGCAGGAAGACCTCGCCTACTGGGTGAAGGCCCTGGCCGGGGTCGAGAGCGCCACGCTGGTGCCCGATCGCGCGCAGTCGCGGCAGACCCCCGGCGCGCCGGGGGCCGTTCTGCGGCACCCGCTCAGCCCGAAGGCGGCCGAAGGCGTGGCCGCGCTGACCGACCGCGGGGGTATGACCCCGTTCGCGGGCTACCTGGCCGCCCTGTATGCGGTGCTCGGCCGCGGCGGCGCCGGCGGGACGTTCGCCGTGGCCGTGGGGGTGGCCAATCGGTTCAGCGAGCGCGACACCGCCTGCGTGGGCTACCTGGCCAACGTCGTCGTCGCGGCGGGCGAGCTGCGGGCGGGCGACACCCTGGACGACGTGGTCGCCCGGGCCCGGGACGGGTTCTGGGCCGGGCTGCCGCACCAGCACGTCCCGTTCTCCTTGGTGCACAACGCTTTGGCGGTCGAAGACCGGAGCCGGCTGGGGGCGGTCCCGGCGGTGATGCTGACCTACCACGGCAACCTCGGCGCCGGTGTCCGGCTGGGGGAGCGGGAAACCCGGCTGAAGGCCAGCCCGGACACGAGCACCGACAACGACGTGACGCTGGGCATCTACGAAGAGCCGCAGGCGACCGTGATCGAGGCCGGCTACGACACGAGCCGGTTCGACGAAGCCACCGTGACGAGGCTGCTCGCGGACCTCGAACGGGTGCTGGAGGCGGGCGTGCGGCCCGGCGTGCCGATCGGCTCCCTGGACGTCCGGTCCCGCACCACGACCGCCGCGGCCATGCGAACCGCTCCCGCCGGCGAGCAGCGGGCTCCGGCCCTCGCGGCGGAGGAGACCGGACCGGCCGGCGCCGTCCGCGAGATCTGGTGCCGGACGCTCCGGCTGCCCGCGGCGGAGGCGGAAGGTGACTTCTTCGCCCTCGGCGGCCATTCCCTGCAGGTGTTCGAGCTGTTCGAGCAGGTGCAGGCGGTCGCGGGGAACCCGGTGGACCTGCTGGACTGGCTGGACACCCCGACCCTGGGCCGGCTGATCCAGCTCACCGAGCAGACGGCCGCGACCGAACCACCGGGTGCGCACGGCGTGCTGCTGAGGCGAGGCGAGCCGGGCGGGCCGCACCTGCACCTCATCCACCCCGCGGGCGGGGCCGACCAGTCGACCTACCGGGACCTGGCGAACGCGCTGCCGGCGGGCTGGCGGGTGACCATGTCCCCCGACGGGGATCAGGAGACCGTGCCGGGGCTGGCCGAGCACCACCTGGACGAGCTGCGTGCCGCCGGGATGCCCGACGTGCTGGGCGGCTGGTCCCTCGGCGGCTTGATCGGCTACGTGATGGCCAAGCGCCTGCGACAGAGCGGCGCCACCCCGCCACCCCTGCTCCTGATCGACCCGCCCGCCCCGGACGGCAGCTCGACCGAAGCCGGGCGCGAGCTGGATTCCTTCTTCTCCACGGTTCTGCGCGCAGTGGACGCGCCGGCCCTGGTGCCGGCCGAACTGCGGCTGCCACCCGAGGACACCGAACTCGGCCTCGGCGTCCTGGCGGCCCTGCTGGTCACTGTGGACTCCGCCCTGCCGCTCGATGCGCTCCGGAGCCGGTTCGAGGCTATCCGGCGGCACTGGGCGGCCCTCGGCGAGTACGTTTCCGACGAACCGGTGCACGTCCCCTCGGTGCTGGTGGCGGCCGAGCTGCCGGAAGCGGCCGTCGCCCGGTGGACGGCACTGCTCGGCCCCGGCCTGGTCCTGCTGGAGGTGGCCGCCGACCACTACGAAGCGGTCAAGGCCCCGTTCGCCGCCCGGATCGCCGAAGCGGTCGTGACGTGCTTGGAGGGCACCACCGGCTAGGGAGGCGGCTTGCCGGCGCCCGCGGCATCCGCTTTTCGCTACGCAGCGATCCGTGCCCGGTGGGTTGCGGTGTAGCGGCGGGCGCGCCATTCCGTGAAGCTGATGAGCCCGAGCAGGGTCGCCGGGGCCAGCACATTGGTGGCCACGACCGCGGCGGTGAGCGGAAGGACGTAGATCAGCAGGATCGCCGCGGCACCTTCGACGAGCAGCCCGGCGGTCCACAGCACGGTGAGCCGGCGGTGCAGGGCCTCGAACCCCGGGTCGGTGGCCCAGCGGTGGTCGAAGTCTTCGGGGTCGCCGCTGAGGTCACGGCGGATCCGCGCGATGAATGGCCGCCGGGCCGCCAGCGATACCGCGGCGAAGAGGCCGATCGCGGCGGTCACGGCGAAGTCCTTGGACAACTCCAGCCGGGGGTCGCCGGTGATCACCGCCACCGCCACGCCCAGGGCGAACCGGACCAGGACCAGCACGCCGAGCGCGGTCAGCTCACGGCGGCGGACGTACTGCGCGGCCAGCACGACGACCGACACCCCGGCCGCGCCGACCAGCGCCCACACCGGCGACCACCCGATGGTGGTGAGCAGCAGGTAGGCGCCGACGGGCACGCCGACGTTCTCGGCCACGGCGGCGAGCAGCCGCACCCACGACCGGTTCACGGGGCGGTGGTGCGCGCGGCGACGAGCTTGTGCAGCAGGGCGGTGAGCATCCCGGCCTCGTACGTCGCCAGGCCCAGCGCGGCGGGTTCGCTGGCCGCCCGCAGATCGGCTTCGGCCGAAGCCAGCAGTGCCCGCCCGGCTTCGGTCGCCCGCACCGGCAGTGGCCGCCCGCGGCCGCCCGGCCCGTGCCGCTCCAGCAGGCCGCGCTCGGCCAGCTGGGTGATGACCGCGGTCATGCTCTGCGGGCGGATCAGCACCCGGCGGGCGAGCTCGGCCTGCGTCAGCCCGGGCGCGGCGGACAGCTGGGCGAGCACCCCGAACTGAACCGGGGTCAGCCCGTGCCCGGCGAACAGCTCGTACAGCTCGCGGGACACCGCGTGGTAGGCCTGCACCACGGCCCAGGTCGGCAGATCGTTCAGCTCGGACACGGCCGTGACTCTATCAGATTTGGGATACCTTGAAGCAAATAAATGCCGGACGTTTGCCTTTAAGTATCAGCTTGTGGATACTTCGAGCATGTCGCGAGTGGTGATCATCGGTGCCGGGATCGGCGGGCTGGTCCTGGCCCAGGGCCTCCGGGCGGCGGGGGTGGGGGTGTCGGTGCACGAGCGCGACACCGACCTCGCCCGCACCGGCGGGTACCGGCTGCACCTGGATCCGGGAGCACTGGCGGCGTTGCGGCGCCGCCTTCCCGTCGCGATCTACCAAGCCCTGGTGGCCAGTGCCGCGCCCGCGGCCTCGTTCCGCCAGTTCGCGCTGCTGGACCACCGCCTGCGCACCCTGGCCCGGATCCCGCGCGGCGGGGACGGCGAGCACGTGCTGATCGGCCGGATCCCGCTGCGCCTGCTGCTGGGCCACGGCCTGGCCGGCACCCTGGTGCCGGGCTCGACGTTCGAGGCGCTGGAGCACAACGCGGACGGCACGGTCACCGCCACCTTCGCCGACGGCACCAGCGAGACCGCCGATGTGCTCGTCGGCGCCGACGGGGCGCGCTCGCGCGTCGCGGCCGCGCTCGCCGGGCACCCCACCGCCCGCCCGCTGCCGTCCTCGGGGCTGGCCGGACGCGCCGGCCTCACGCCGGAGCTGGGCACCGGGCTGCCGGCCGATCTTTCGGCCGGTCCGGCTTTCGTGCTCGGGCCCGACGGCACCGTGGTTTTCCTGTCGCTGCACGACGCGACCACCGCTGCGATCGCCCCGGACGCCTGCGGCGACGTGCCCGCGCGGATCGAGGCACCGTACGTGGTGTGGGGCATCGTCGATCCGGCGCCGGTGATCGGCGCCGGGCTGACCGGGGTGGACGCGCTGGCCGTGGCCCGGACCCGGCTGAGGGGGTGGGCCGGCTGGCTCACGGGGTTGCTCGAGGCGTCGGACCTCGGGACGGTGGCGCAGTTCCCGTACTACGCGGCCGATCCCGGCGCCGGCCTCACCCCGTGGCCGGCGCGGGCCGCGACCGCGCTCGGGGACGCCGTGCACGCCGTGCCGCCCACGGGCGGGCAGGGTGCCGCCACCGCTATCCGCGACGCCGACCTGCTCGCCACGCATCTGCTCGGCTCCCCGGGCTTCGCCGCGGTGCCCTTGGCCCTGCACGATTTCCAGCAGGGGATGGCCGCCTACGCCCCGGCGGTCATCCGGGCATCGGTGGCGCCGCTGCACTGGCAGCGGCGGCTCACCTCGCGAGCGGGACGTCCCCTGCTGCGGGCGCTGCTGCCGGTCGCCGGCGCGGCGGCGGGCGCCGTGGCCGCCATGCGGCGCCGGGCTCCGGACGGCGGGCCGCAGTGAGCGCCCGCAGCGCCGGGTTGGGCCGTTCGAGGCACGTCGGCATCAAGGGGTGATAGTCGACGAATAATGACTACACAAAGTAGATAGAGGTTGTATACGCCCTATCACGCATAGTCATCCTCCCGTTATCAACTCGTCGATCATTCTCCAGGAATAGACCGAGATCGTCGCGGAAAATCCGTGTAACGATGCCCGGAGAGTGACCGATACCTGGGCAAGTGTCACTTCTGCGGTGACTGGATCGGGTGGGGACTGCGGTGACTCTCCGCAATCAACCTTGCTGACTCAGCGTGCCGCCGGTGGTCCTGGTCCCCTGCTGCTGGAGGTCTGATGGAAGAGTCGGTGCGGCCGTCCACGGTCAGTGAGCCACCGCCGCACATCGACCTCCGGGCGATCCCGGCGCCTCCGCCCGCCCCCGCCCCGGGACCCGCCGAGCCGGCCACGGCCAGAACGCACCCGGCGGCCTGGGAGGGGCGGTACCGGGCCTGGGTGATCGCCAGCGACGTGGTGGCCGCGCTCCTGGTCATCGGGGTCAGCGCCTTCGTCATCGGGCGCGTGGCACCGCAGGACATGCACGCGTTCGGCACCGCGCTGGCGGTGTTCTGCGCGCTGCCGGTCAGCCGGGCCTGGAGCCCGCGGGTGCTGGGCGAGGGACCCGAGGAGTACCGCACGCTCGGGCGCGCCCTGGTCGCCGCCGCAGTGCTGGTGGCGCTCGGCGGGCTGCTCTTCCGGGCCCTCGACGTGCAGCCGTGGGTGTTCATCGTGGTCCCGGTGATCGCGCTCTTCGCCTTCCCCCAGCGGTACCTGCTCCGCCAGGTGCTGCACCGCCGCCGCCGTCGCGGGCTCTGCCTGCTGCCGGTGATGGCGGCGGGCAGCCCGGCGACGGTGGCCGACCTGATCGCGCGCACCAGGTCCGAGGCCCACGTCGGCTGGCGGGTCGAGGCGGTGTGCACGTTCACCGGCACCGGGGCCGGCCGTGACAGCGGCGAGATCGACGGCGTGCCGGTGGTGGGACGGCTCGAGGAGCTGTCCCGGCACGTGCGCCGCGGCGGCTACCGCGTGGTCGCCGTCACCGGTGACCAGTACTGGACGCCGCAGCGGGTGCAGCGCCTGGCCTGGGACCTGGAGGGCACGGCGGCCGAACTGGTCGTGGCGCCGGTGCTGATGGAGGTGGCGGGGCCGCGGCTGAACGTCACCGGGGTGCTCGGCCTGCCGCTGCTGCGGGTCACCGCGCCGGTGTTCACCGGCGGCCACCGCTTGGTCAAGGAGGTCGTCGACCGCTGCGGCGCGGCCTTCCTGCTGGCCCTGCTGTCCCCGCTGCTGCTGGTGATCGCGCTGGCGGTGAAGCTGGGCGACCACGGGCCCGTGGTCTACCGGCAGCGCCGCGTCGGCAAGGACGGCGCGAGCTTCACCATGCTCAAGTTCCGCACCATGGTCCCGGACGCCGACCGGATCCGCTCCGGGCTGGAGCGGGACAACGAAGGCGCCGGACCGCTGTTCAAGCTCAAGCGCGACCCCCGCGTCACCCGGGTCGGCGGCCTGCTGCGCCGGTACTCCCTCGACGAGCTGCCGCAGCTGTTCAACGTGCTGGGCGGGCGGATGTCGCTCGTGGGGCCCCGGCCGCCGCTGCCGGAGGAGACGCGGGAGTACGCCCCGGACGCGCGCCGCCGCCTGCTGGTGAAGCCGGGGCTGACCGGTCTGTGGCAGGTCTCCGGCCGCAGCGACCTCACCTGGGCCGAGAGCGTCCGGCTCGACCTGCGGTACGTGGAGGACTGGTCGCTGGCCCTCGACGTGCTGATCCTCTGGAAGACCCTGCGTGCCGTGCTCGCGGGCCAGGGCGCCTACTGATCCGCCGATCGGCGGCTGTGGCGCGAGGCACAGTCCTCTGCGAAATAGTCAAGCGTTCAACAAGGTTGGAGGCGGGGAAGGCGTCACGCACGGAAGGAAGCCGAACCGATGACCACATTCGCTGAGCCCGCCAAGGATCTGCAGCTGCCCGCCGAGGTCCAGGACCTCCTGTTCCGGGAGGCGCGCACGGCCAACAGCTTCAGCGACGAGCCGGTGACCGACGAGCAGGTGCGCGCGATCTACGAGCTGGTCAAGTGGGCCCCGACCTCGATGAACACCCAGCCGCTGCGCGCGCTGGTGCTCCGCACCGAGCAGGCGCGCCGCCGGCTGCTGCCGCTGATGTCCGAGGGCAACCGCGCCAAGACCGCGAGCGCGCCGCTGACCGTGATCCTCGCCGCCGACGTCGACTTCCACGAGCACATCCCGCAGGTCTTCCCGCACAACCCCGGGGTGAAGGACCTGTTCGCCGAGGAGTCCGGCCGGGTGGAGTTCTCGAAGCTCAACTCGCTGCTGCAGGTCGGCTACTTCATCATCGGCGTGCGCGCCGCGGGCCTGGCCGCCGGCCCGATGACCGGGTTCGACGCCGCCGCGGTCGACCGTGAGTTCTTCGGGGACGGCAACCGGCGCTCGCTGGTCGTGGTGAACGTCGGCAAGCCGGGCGAGAACCCGTGGTTCGACCGCCTGCCGCGGCTCGACTTCGAGCAGGTCGTCGAGACCCTCTGAAACCACCACCCGGCCGATGCGGGCCGCCTCGTCCCGGCGAGGCGGCCCGTGCCGCGTTTTGCGCCGACGCCTGTCGGGCCGCCGGAGGCCGGCGACTAGCATCGACGAAAGTCATTCCGGTCACGCTGGTCAGCCATCCCCCGAGAAGGAGCACGATCGTGTCGCATCCGCCGTCAGCCGCCTCAGCCCCCGCCCCGCGCGTGGTGGTGCCGGCGGGCACTACGGCGGGAGCCGCGGTTCGCGAAGCGGGCCTGCCGACCAAGGGCCCGGACACCGTGGTGGTGGTCCGCGACGCCGAGGGCAGGCTGCGCGATCTGGCCTGGGTCCCCGAGGCCGACGCCCAGGTGGAGGCGGTCGCCGCCGGCACCGAAGACGGCCGCAGCGTGATCCGGCACTCGGCCGCGCACGTGCTGGCCCAGGCCGTGCAGCAGGAGTTCCCGGACGCCAAGCTCGGCATCGGCCCGCCGGTGCGCGACGGCTTCTACTACGACTTCGCGGTCGAGAAGCCGTTCACCCCGGAAGACCTGCAGGCGCTCGAGAAGCGGATGAAGCAGATCGTCAAGGGCGCCCAGCAGTTCTCGCGGCGCGTGTTCGGCTCGGTCGAGGAGGCGAAGCAGGAGCTGGCCGGCGAGCCGTTCAAGCTCGAACTGGTCGACCTCAAGTCCGAAGTGGACACCAGTGAGGTCATGGAGGTCGGTGGCGGCGAGCTGACCAGCTACGACAACCTCGACCCGCGCACCAAGGATCGCGTGTGGAGCGACCTGTGCCGCGGGCCGCACGTGCCCACCACCAAGTTCATCCCCGCGTTCAAGCTCACCCGGGTGGCCGCCGCGTACTGGCGCGGCAGCGAGAAGAACCCGCAGTTGCAGCGGATCTACGGCACGGCCTGGGAATCGGGCGAGGCGCAGGAGGCCTACCTCGAGCGGATCGCCGAGGCCGAGCGCCGCGACCACCGCCGACTCGGCGCCGAGCTGGACCTGTTCTCCTTCCCCGAGGAGATCGGCTCCGGGCTGCCGGTGTTCCACCCCAAGGGCGGCATCGTCCGCCGGGAGCTGGAGACCTACTCGCGCCGCCGCCACGAGGAGGCCGGCTACGAGTTCGTGAACACCCCGCACATCAGCAAGGGCGAGCTGTTCCACACCTCGGGCCACCTGCCCTACTACGCGGACACCATGTTCCCGCCGGTCAAGTTCGACGACGAGGACTACTACCTCAAGGCCATGAACTGCCCGATGCACAACCTGATCTACCGCTCGCGCGGCCGGTCCTACCGGGAGCTGCCGCTGCGGCTGTTCGAGTTCGGCACGGTGTACCGGTACGAGAAGTCGGGCGTGGTGCACGGGCTCACCCGGGTGCGCGGGCTGACCATGGACGACTCGCACATCTACTGCACCAAGGAGCAGATGCCGGGCGAGCTGCGGTCGCTGCTCAAGTTCGTGCTCGACCTGCTGGCCGACTACGGCCTCTCGGACTTCTACCTCGAGCTGTCCACCCGCGGCGACTCGGCGAAGTTCATCGGCGAGGACTGGGAGTGGGAGGAGGCCACCGAGACGCTGCGGCAGGCCGCCGTGGACTCCGGCCTCGAGCTGGTGCCCGACCCCGGCGGCGCGGCGTTCTACGGGCCGAAGATCTCGGTGCAGGCCAAGGACGCGATCGGGCGCACCTGGCAGATGTCCACGATCCAGCTGGACTTCAACCAGAACAAGCGGTTCGAGCTGGAGTACACCGCCCCGGACGGCTCGCGTCAGCGGCCGGTGATGATCCACCGGGCGCTGTTCGGCTCGATCGAGCGGTTCTTCGGCGTGCTGACCGAGCACTACGCGGGCGCGTTCCCGGCCTGGCTCTCCCCGGTGCAGGTGGTCGGCATCCCGATCACCGCCGACCAGGTCGAGTTCCTCCAGGGCGTGGAGAAGGCGTTGCGCGCCAAGGGGATCCGGGTGGAGACCGACGCGAGCGACGACCGGATGCAGAAGAAGATCCGCACGCACACCACGCAGAAGGTGCCGTTCATGCTGCTGGCCGGGGCCAAGGACGCGGAGGCGGGCGCGGTGTCGTTCCGGTTCCGCGACGGCGGCCAGATCAACGGGGTCGCGGTGGACGCCGCCGTCGCCGCGATCGCCGAGTGGGTGGCCCGGCGGGAGAACGCGTCCCCGGGCGCCGCCGCCGTCGAGGCGATCCTGCGGTGAGCGCCCCGGACGGTCCCGAGCTCGTCGGGCAGGACGGGGCCGGGGTCCCGGACGCGTTGCAGCGCCTGTGGACCCCGCACCGGATGGCCTACATCAAGGGCCAGGACAAGCCGGAGGACGGTGCGGCGGAGGGCTGCCCGTTCTGCCGCATCCCGGGTCTCGACGACGAGACGGGGCTGATCCTGGCGCGCGGCGAGACGGTGTACGCGCTGCTGAACCTGTACCCGTACAACCCCGGGCACCTGATGGTGGTGCCCTACCGGCACGTGGCGGACTACACCGGGCTGACCGCGGAGGAGACCCGCGAGCTGGCCGAGCTCACCCAGCACGCGATGCGCGTGGTGCGGGCGGTCTCGGCCGCGCACGGGTTCAACATCGGCATGAACCAGGGCGTGATCGCCGGCGCCGGCATCGCGGCCCACCTGCACCAGCACGTGGTCCCGCGGTGGGGCGGGGACGCCAACTTCATGCCGGTGATCGGGCACACCAAGGTGCTGCCGCAGTTGCTGGGCGAGACCCGGAAGCTGCTGGCCGACGCCTGGTGAACCCGGTGCGCCCGAAGCGGTTCCCGCCCCGCGTGAGCGGCTGATTGAGTCCTCAATCAGCGTAGGATGAAGTCATGTCCGAACCGCGATGGCTCTCCGACGACGAGCAGCGAATCTGGCGTGACTTCGCCCAGGCCACGGCCATGCTGCACGCGCACCTCGAGGGCCAGCTCCAGCACGACTCGGGCATGCCGCACACCTACTACGAGGTGCTCGTCTCGCTGTCCGAGGCCGAGGGCCGCCGGCTGCGGATGAGCGAGCTGGCCGCGGTGCGCAGCTCCTCGCGCAGCCGGCTCTCGCACGCGGTCACCCGGCTGGAGGCCAAGGGCTGGGTCCGGCGCGAGTCGTGCCCGACCGACAAGCGCGGGGCGTGGGCCGTGCTCACCGACGAGGGCTTCCACGCGCTGGAAGAGGCCGCGCCGGGGCACGTGGGCGCCGTGCGCGAGAGCCTGTTCGACCCGCTGGACGCCGCGCAGGTGGCCGCGCTGGGCGAAATCAGCGCGGCGATCCTGGCGGGCCTGAGGCCGCGCTGCGCGGCCGCGGCGGCGGCCGAAGAGGCGGCCGGGCTGACCCCCGAACCGGCCCCGGCGGGCGCCGAACCGCCGGAATCCGGCTGATCCCCCGGCGGGTCGCGGGGCGGGACGTCGGGGCCCGCGGGGCGGGTCGATAGGCTTTCGACGCCCACCCGCCCCCGAGCCAGGTGCACCAGACGACGAGATGCTCAACATTTTCGCCCGTGCCTCAGTCTCCCGCGTCACCGATCCCATCGGCCGGACGCTGGTCCGGGCCGGACTGACCCCCAACGCGATGACCGTGATCGGCACCGCGGGCGCTGTCGCGTGCGCGCTGGCCTTCTTCCCGCAGGGGCTCCTGCTGTGGGGGACGTTCACCGTGTGGGGGTTCGCCATGCTGGACCTGCTCGACGGGGCGATGGCCCGGGCCCGTGGTTACGGCACCCCGTTCGGCGCCGTGCTCGACGCCACCTGCGACCGGCTGGTGGACGGCGCGCTGTTCGCCGCCATCGCCTGGTGGTGCTTCGTGCGGGACCACGACAACCGGGCCGCCGCGGCGGCCCTGATCTGCCTGGTCCTCGCCCAGGTCATCTCCTACGTCAAGGCGCGCGCCGAAGCCTCCGGGCTGGAGGCCGACGGCGGGCTCGTCGAACGCGCGGAACGGCTGATCATCGCGCTGGTCGGCACCGGGCTGCACGGCCTCGGCGTGCCGTGGACGGTGGAGATCAGCCTCTGGCTGCTGGCCGTGCTCTCGGCGGTCACGCTGATCCAGCGGGCCGCGGCGGTCGCCCGGGCCGCGCGGGCCGTCGCCGCCCGCCCGGCTACGGAGAACACCGGGACTACCGTCGCCGCCCGCCCGGCTACGGAGAACACCGGGACTACCGGGATCACGGGGACCACCGGGGTTGCGGAGCCGGAGGCCGGAGGGCCGTCCCCGCGGCCCGGCGACGCGCGCCCGGGCGGGGCGCAGCCGTGAGCGCGCTGTCCCGGCGGCTCGGGGAGCTCGGGTACTCGGCGGGCTGGAGCCTGACCCGGCGGCTGCCGGAGCCGATGGGCTCGCTGCTGTTCGGGCTGGGCGCGGACGTGGCCGTGCGCCGGGGCGGCGCCGGGGTGCGGCAGCTGCGCGCCAACCTCGCGCGGGTGGTGCCGCAGGCCGACGAGACCGAGCTGGACGAGCTGGTCCGCCAGGCCATGCGCTCGTACGCGCGCTACTGGTTCGAGACCTTCCGCCTGCCCGCGATGGACCGCGAGGCGGTGATCGGCAAGGTGGACGCCAACATCACCGGCGTCGAGAACCTCGACGCCGCGCTGGCCGAGGGCAACGGCGCCGTGTGCGCCCTGCCGCACAGCGGCAACTGGGACGCCGCGGGCGTCTGGCTGGCCCACCACCTGGGCGGCTTCACCACCGTGGTCGAGCGGCTGGAGCCGGAGTCGGTCTACCGGCGGTTCGTCTCCTTCCGCGAGTCGCTGGGGTTCGAGATCGTTCCGCTGACCGGGGACAGCGCCGCGATGCGCGTGCTGCTCAAACGGCTGCGGGAGAACAAGGTGATCTGCCTGGTCGGCGACCGCGACCTGACCGCGAGCGGACTGCCGGTGAAGTTCTTCGGCGACCGCGCGCGGATGCCGGCCGGCCCGGCGCGGCTCGCGGCCACCACCGGGGCGGCCCTGCTGCCGGTCGGCTCGTGGTTCACCGAGGACGGCTGGCAGATGCGCGTGCACCCGCGGATCCGGGTCACCGCCCGGGCCGAGGTACCGGCGGCCACGCAGGCGCTGGCCGACGTGTTCGCCGGGGACATCGCCGCGCACCCGGCGGACTGGCACATGCTGCAGAAGTTCTGGCTGTCCGACCTCGAGGCCGGCGAAAGCACCGACGGTGCCGGTCTCGAAGAGGCGAGCTGAACCGGTGACGGCGAGCCAGGCGCGCGGGCTGAAGATCGGGATCGTGTGCCCCTACTCCTTCGACGTGCCCGGCGGGGTCCAGGGGCACGTGATCGATCTGGCCCGGGCGCTGATCGGGCGCGGCCACCGGGTTTCGGTGCTGGCGCCGGCCGACGACGACGCCGGGCTGCCGGACTTCGTGCACCCGGCCGGGAAGGCGCTCGGCGTCCGGTACAACGGCTCGGTGGCGCGGCTGCAGTTCGGCCCGGTGTCCTACGCGCGGGTGCGCCGCTGGATCCGGGACAACGACTTCGACGTGCTGCACCTGCACGAGCCGGCCGCGCCGAGCCTGTCGCTGCTGGCGCTGAAGATCGCCGACGGGCCGATCGTCGCCACCTTCCACACCGCGACCACGCGCTCGCGCACGCTCGCCGCGTTCCAGCCGGTGCTGCGGCCGCTGCTGGAGAAGATCACCGCGCGGATCGCGGTTTCGGCGCTGGCCCGCCGGGTCCAGGTGGAGCACGCGGGCGGGGACGCGGTCGAGATCCCCAACGGCGTGGACGTGGAGTTCTTCAGCCGGGCCCAGCCGTTGCCGGGTTATCCCCGGGCGGGGGGCACGGTCGGGTTCGTCGGCCGGTTCACCGAGCCGCGCAAGGGCATGGAGGTCCTGCTGGCGGCGCTGCGGCGGCTGCTGCCCGAGTTCGAGGAGCTGCGGCTGCTGGTGGTCGGGCGCGGGGAGCCGGAGCAGCTGCGCCGGATGGCCGGAGCGCGGCTGTGGCCGCACATCGAGCTGCTCGGCCAGGTGGACGACGCGACTAAGGCCCGTGCCCTGCGCAGCGTCGACGTCTACTGCGCGCCCAACACCGGCGGCGAGAGCTTCGGCATGATCCTGACCGAGGCGATGGCCGCGGGCACCCCGGTGCTGGCCAGCGGCCTCGACTCGTTCCGCCGCGTGCTCGACGACGGCAAGGCCGGTCTGCTCACCGAGACCGCCGACCCGGTTTCGCTGGCCGAAGGGCTGCGCGAACTGCTCGGCGACCCGGCGCGGCGGGCGTCGCTCGCCGCGGCGGCGGGGGAGCGGGTGACCGCCTACGACTGGTCGGTGGTGGTCACGCAGGTGCTGCGGGTGTACGAGACGGCCATCGCCGCCGACCCGCGGCGGGTCGTGGCGGCGGAGCGGGAGCCGGCCCGGTGAGCGCCGAGGCCCGTGAACCGTTCGTGACCGGGGTGCCCGCGTGAGCGTGCTGGACTGGCTGCTGCCCGCGATCGCCGTGGTCCTGGTGCTGGGCGGGCTCTTCCTGGTGGCCACGGCGAACCGGCTCGACCGGCTCCACGTCCGCACCGACGCGGGCTGGGCCGCGCTCGACGCGGCGCTGGCCCGGCGCGCGGTGGTCGCCCGGGCCGCCGCGGCGCTGCTCGGCGGGGACGGCGGGGACGGCTCCGGGCTGCGCGCGGTGGCCGAGCGGGCCGAAGGCGCGGCCCGCCCCGACCGTGAGGCCGAGGAGAACGAGCTGACGCTGGTGCTGGCCCGCGTCGACCGGTCCCGGCTGCCCGCGGTGCTGGCCGGGGAGCTGACCGACGCCGAACACCGGGTCGTGATCGCCCGGCGGGTGCACAACGACGCGGTCCGCGACACCCTGGCGCTGCGCCGCCGCCGCAAGGTGCGGTACTTCAAGCTCGCCGGCACCGCACCGCTGCCGGAGTACTTCGAGTTCGCCGAGCCGGACCTGTAGCGGTGGCAGACTGGGCGGCATGACCGCAGAACCCGGGGCCTGCGCCGTGGCGCACGGCGAAACCGAGGAAGAGCCGCCCGGACGGACGCTGGTCGCGGTGTTCGCGTCGCCCGTCTCGCGTTACCTGCTGGCTTACGCCGCCGACACGGGTTACCGCACGGTGCTGTTCGAGCCCGACCTCGCGCGCACCGCCGAAGGCTGCGACCTCCGCACCGCGCTACCGGAGCTGGACGCGGGCACCGACGTCGTGGTCACCGACCACCACCGGCCCGAGCTGGGCGAGGTGCTGCGGGCGGCGCTGGCCGGCGCCCCGCGCTGGATCGGCGTGCTCGGCAACCCGCGCCATCCGGGCCCGCACGTCGCGGCGCTGACCGCGCTCGGCGTGCCGGCGGCGGACATCGCCCGGGTGCACCGTCCGGTCGGGCTGAACATCGGCTCGCGCACCCCGCCGGAGATCGCCATCGCCACCCTGGCCGGTCTGCTGGCCGACCGCAACGACCGGCCCGGCGGCTTCGACTTCCCGTGAGGCCGCCGGGGCGAGCGCGCTTCAGCCCGGGAGGACGGTCCCCTCGGGCACCGGCTCGAACCGGGCCGGGCGGCGGGTGAAGGCGGCCGTGCCCGAAGACAGCGAGCGTAGGTCCACCACGTAGCGCACCAGTTCGGCGGCCGGGACCTCGGCGCGGATCACCGTGACCCCGGCCGTGCCGGTTTCGGTGCCCAGCACCCGGCCGCGCCGGGACTACAGGTCGCCCAGCACCGGGCCCAGGTGCTCGTCCGGCAGGGTGACCTCGACCTCGTCCAGCGGCTCCAGCCGGGTGAGCTCGGCGGCGGCCGCGGCCTCGCGCAGGCCCAGCGCGCCGGCGGTCTGGAAGGCGGTGTCGGAGGAGTCGACGCTGTGGGCCTTGCCGTCGACCAGGGTCACGCGCACGTCCACCACCGGGGGCCCGTCGCCGAGGCCGCGCCGCAGTTGCTCGCGCACGCCCTTCTCCACGCTCGGGATGAACTGGCGGGGCACGGACCCACCCACCACCGCGTCCACGAACTCGAAGCCGCTGCCGCGCGGCAACGGCTCCACCTCCAGTTCGCACACCGCGAACCGGCCGTGGCCGCCGGACTGCTTGACGTGCCGCCCGTGCCCGCGCGCGGGCCGGGCGAAGGTGGCGCGCAGGCTGATCCGCACCGGTTCGGTGCCGACCTCCGCCCCGCCCGCCCGCAGCCGCGACAGCACCACGTCGGCGTGCGCCTCGCCCGTGCACCACAGCACGAGCTGGCCGGTCTCGGCGTTGCGGTCCAGCCGCAGTGCCGGATCGGCCGCGACGAGCCGGGAAAGGGTGCGCGACAACGAGTCTTCGTCGCTGCGGGTGCCCGCGACCACGGCGACCGGCAGCAGCGGCTCGGGCATCGGCCAGGGCCGCATCACCAGCGAGTCCTCCGGTGAAGACACCGTGTCGCCGGTTTCCGCGGAGCCGATCTTGGTCAGCGCGCACAGTTCGCCGGCCACGCAGTACGGCACTTCGCGCAGGTTCGCGCCGAACGGCGAATACAGGTGCGTGACCCGTTCGTCGGCGTCGTGGTCCTCGTGCCCGCGTTCGGCCAGGCCGTGGCCGGAGACGTGCACGGCGTGCTCCGGCCGCAGCGTCCCGGAGAACACGCGGACCAGCGAAACGCGCCCGACGTAGGAATCGGCCGCGGTGCGCACCACCGCCGCGGCGAGCGGTCCGTCCGGATCGGCCGACAGCGCGCTGTGCGGGCCGCCCCCGGGCGTGGTCACCTCGGGCGGCCGGTGCTCCAGCGGCGAGGGGAAAGCGGACGATGCCGTCGAGCACCTCGGCCAGCCCGGTCCCGGTGGTGGCGCAGACCGGGACGACCGGGTGGAACGCACCGCGCGCGACCGCCGTTTCGAGATCGGCGATCAGCGTGTCCTCGGCGATCTCCGCACCGCCGAGGTACCGCTCCATCAGGGTCTCGTCCTCGCTTTCGGCGATGATGCCCTCGATCAGCTCGTCGCGGGCGCGGGCGGTCCCGGCCAGCTCGGCCGCTTCCAGCTCGCCGATCCGCGGCGGGTGGCCGGCGGAGTGCTCGAAGTAGCGCCGGGAGATCAGGCCGGCCAGCCCGTTGCGAACCGGCAGGTAGAGCGGCAGCACCCCGGGCCCGAACGCGGCCCGGACCGCGGCGATCGCGGTGAGCACGTCGGCGCGGTGGTGGTCGAGGCGGGAAACCACGACCGCGCGCGGCCGGCCGGCCGACGCGCACTCCTGCCACACCGCGATCGTGGCTGCGTCCACTCCTTCGGCCGCGCACACCACGAACAGGGCCGCGTCGGCGGCGCGCAGTTCGCCCACGAAATCGGCGTACCCGGGGGTGTCGATGAGGTTGATCTTGCCGCCCCGGTGCAGGATCGGGGCGACGGACAGGCCGACCGAGCGCTGCTGGCGGACCGCGGCCGGGTCGTGGTCGCCGACCGTGGTCCCGTCGAGCACGCGGCCGGCCCGCGCCACCGTGCCGGACGCGGCCAGCAGGGCTTCGACCAGGGTGGTCTTGCCCGCTCCCGAGGGCCCGGCGAGCACCACGTTGCGGACCCGGGCGGGGTCGGCCACCGCGACGGCGGCCCTGGCGGCCCCGGTGCTCCTGCTCGGCTTGTCGGCCATGACGGCTCCTCTGCGGACGACGGGCGCATGAGGTGTGTCCTCGATCACACACCCGTCACCGGGTCTGGGACAAGCCGCGGGCACCGGACCAGCCGTTTGCCCCCGGGCCCGGTGGGGTGAACGCGCGGCCGGAGGTGAACCGACGAAAGTTCCTGCGGCCTCCCGGCGACGCGGCCCGCGGGACCGGATGCCCCGCTCCGGCCGGCTCGCGCACCGAGGGCGACCCGGACGGGCGGTGGCCTCCCGGTCCGGGCCGGACTGTCCACAACGGACCGTCTACACTCGACGGATTCCCGGCAGCCGAGGAGGTGGCGCGGTGCAGGACGTGGCCTGGACCGTGGACGAGCTCGCGCGGACGCGGCTGGCGTTCTCGCCGTTGTGGGAGATCGTGGCCAGCGCCGGCGTGCTGCGGCACCCGGGGGAGCACGCGCTGCACCTGCCGTGGGTGAAACGCGCTTCGGTGGCGCTGGACCAGGCCGGGATCGACCTCACCCCGCTGGCCGGGCTGGTGGCCGGGCGGCCCGTGCCGCGTTTCCTGGCCCCGGTGCCCGCGTCGCCGGTGCCGGAGCTGGCCGACGAGCTGGCCGACCTGCGCGACGTCCCGGCCCGCGCGGTCCGGCGCGAGCTGGAGCGGACGGACCCGCCGTGGCCGCCCGCGCTGACCCGGTTGCACCGCGACCCGGAGGCCGGGCTGGAACGGCTGGCCAACCTGATGGAGCGCTACTGGGCGGTGGCGCTCGCGCCCGCGTGGCCGCGCATGCGCGCGCTGCTCGAAGGCGACGTCCTGCACCGCTCCCGGTTGCTCGCGGACGGCGCGGCCCAGGACGTCTTCGCCGACCTGGCGCCCGCCGTCCGATGGGCGGACGGCGGAGTGGCTGTCGCCGGACAGCGGGTGCCCGCGCCGGGTGCCTCACACGGCCGGGGGCTGGTGCTGGCGCCGTCGGTCTTCGTGTGGCCGCGCGTGGTTTCCCGGACGCACGCCGGTTCGCAGCCGGTGCTGCGGTACCCGGCCCGCGGGCTGGCCGGGCTGTGGGAGGCGGGGGGCACGCAGTCGCCGGCCGCGCTGCGCGGGGTGCTCGGGCGCAGCCGCAGCATCCTGCTCGCCGCCCTGGCCACCCCGGCCGATTCGGCCGGCCTGGCCCGGCGCACCGGCCTGAAGGCGGCGGTGGTGGCCAAGCACCTGGAACTGCTGTCGGCCGCCGGACTGCTCACCACCACTCCCGACGGGGTGCACGTCCGCACCTCCGCCGCCGACGACCTGGTCGCGGCCGGGGAGTGAGGATTGCCCGCGGTCCCCGCCCGGGTGGTCACGGCACTCGGCCGGGCTCGGCTGGTGGCCGGGGTAGGCAGTGGTCAGAAGCCCCGGCGGGGCTGGCTGGTGGCCGGGGCGGGCAGTGGTCAGGACGCCCCGGCGGGGCCGGCTGGTGGCCGGGTCGGGCCGGTCTCAGCGGCGGTGGTCAGGGCCACTGGGGCCGAGTGAGCGGTGGGCAGGGCACTCGGCCCGGGCCAAGCGGCGGCAGTCCCGGCCGGGCCGGGCACTGGTGGTCACGGCAGTGAAGCCAGGCCGGGCCGACCGGCCGCCGCCGCGGTGGTCACGGCACTCCGGCCAGCCGGAGCAGGGCGGTGGTCGCCGCGGCGGCGACCACGACCGCGACGAACGGGGCCTTGCGCCAGGCCAGCACCCCGCCGGCCAGCACCCCGGCCGGGCGGGCGAACCCGGCGAACCCGTGGCCCTCGGTCAGCGCGCTGGTGGCGACCAGCGCGGCCAGCAGCACGACCGCGGCCAGCGCCATCAGCCGTTCCGCGCGCGGGGACAGCTTCACCCGCGTCCGCAGCACCGGTCCAGCGAAGCGGAACGCGAACGTGCCCGCACCCAGTACCACGGCCGCGACGACCAGTTCGGCGGCATCCATCAGCAGGCCCCTTCGGGTTGTGGTTCACGGGGTTTCGGCTCCTTCGCCGCCGCCCCCGCGACCACGCCGACCAGCGCGAACAGCACGGGCAGCCCGGCGGGCAGGAACGGCGTCGCGACCAGGGCGGCCACCACCCCGAGCAGGACCGGCAGGCGGGTGGCCCGGTCGCGCAGGGATGGCAGCACCAGGGCCAGCAGCACCGCGGGAAACGCGGCGTCGAGACCGAACGCGTCGGTGTCGCTGATCGCGGTCCCGGCGAAGGCGCCGAGTGCGACACCGAGGTTCCAGCACGCGAACAGGCCCGCGCCGCAGGCCCAGTACGCGGCGCGCTTGCGGTCGGAATCCTTCTGCGCCAGCGCGAACGCCACCGATTCGTCGATCATCAGGTGGCTGCCCGCGATCCGGCTCGCCCAGCGCGGGCCGAGCACGTCGCCGATCGCGAAGCCGAACGGCACGTGCCGTGCGTTCACCAGCAGGCCGGCCACGACGGCGGCCAGCGGGTTGCCGCCCGCCGCCACGATGCCGACGAACATGAACTGCGAAGCGCCGGCGAAGACCAGCAGGGACAGCAGCATCGGGGCCCAGAACGGGAAGCCGGAGCTCACCGAGATGGCCCCGTAGGACACGCCCACCAGGGTGTCGGCCAGGCAGACCAGGCCGATGTCCCGGGCCAGCGCCGGATCGAGTGTTCGCCATATCGAACGCATAGTGCCTTATACTGAACACACCCTCGCCTGTTCGTCAAGGCGAACGAGAAGACTGATGGAGCGAACACACATGCCGCACGACAGCGGGAGTGCCCCGCTCGACATCATCGCGTCGTCACTGCGCCGCGAGCGGACCCGGGCCGGGCTGTCCCAGACCGAGCTGGCGCGGCTGGCCGGTCTCGCGAAGTCCACGCTCTCGCAACTGGAATCCGGCTCGGGCAACCCGAGCGTGGAGACGCTGTGGGCGCTGGGCGTCGCGCTCGACGTGCCGTTCTCCCGCTTGGTGGAGCCCGAACGGACCCAGGTCCGCGTGGTCCGCGCGGGCAAGGGCCCGACGGTGTTCGCCGAGCACGCCGACTACGCCTGCACGCTCCTGTCGGCGTGCCCGCCCTCGGCCCGCCGGGACCTGTACGTGATCCGCGCGGAGCCGGGCACCCCGCGCCGGTCGGACCCGCACATGAACGGCGTGGTCGAGCACATCGTGATCTGCGCCGGCCGCGCCCGCGTCGGCGTGGCCGACGACCCGGTCGAACTCCGGGCCGGCGACTACATCTCCTACCCCGGCGACGTCCGGCACATCTTCGAGGCCCTGGAGCCGGGCACGTTCGGGGTGGAGGTTTCGGAGTATTCCTGAGGCTTCGACGGCCGCGGAGAAGGAGTTCCCGAGCATCAGCGGCAGTCGGCACGGCCGGTTCACCGAGGCGGATCGCGTGGGCCTTCCCGGCGCTTCCGCTCACCCCGGCCGAGGTTGCACCGGACCGGCCCACGATCGCGTCGCCCGGGGCCGGGCTGAACCGGCGTGGGACACTGCCCCGTGGCCGAAATCTCCCGCACCTTCGCCGTCCGCGCCCCCTTGCCGGTGGTGCTGGACTACCTCGCCGATTGGGGTAACTCGCGCGAATGGGACCCCGGCACGATCAGCTGCGTCCAGATCGGCGACGGGCCCGTCGAAGTGGGGACCGAGTGGCGCAACGTCCTCAGGCTGCTCGGCCGGCGGGTCACCGTCGTCTTCCGCCGGGAACCGGCCCGGGAGGGCAGGTTCGTGTTCTCCGGACGGAACCGGGGGGCCACCTCGACCGACACGATCACCTGCGCCGGCCTCGACGACGGCCGCACTTCGATCACCTACCACTCGCAGGTCCGGTTCCACCGCACGGCGAAGCTCTTCGGCCCCCTGCTGGTCCGGGAGTTCGAACGGATCGGCGACCGGCTGGTCCCGCAACTGACCACCGCGCTGGAGAAGCGAGCCTGAACGCGCGGTCCGGCCGGCCCGGATGCCGTTCACCGGGCTCACCGCGGCCGGGGGGACAGGGCGGGTGGCGGGGTGCCGCTCCAGCCGATCGACCGGCCGGATCCAGCCGGTCGACCGGAAGATCCGGCCGGGGCGCCGATGCGGTCCCGTGCTCGTGGACCCGATCATGGATCCGGGGCGTGATCGGCGCCTCCGGTGGCCGAGTCCCGCTCGGGTGATCCCGCCGGACCGGACGAGGGGAGACCGAGGGTGAACGTGTGTCCGGGAACGACCGCACCGGTGCGGCGGCGGGCTCGGCCCGGCGCCGGGCCGACCGCGCTGACGGCGCTGACGGCGCTGGTGACCGTGGTGCTGCTGGTCGCCGGTTGCGCGCCCCGGGAGGCGCGGGGGGAGACCGGTGAGCCCCACGGCCCGGCGGGCGAACCGAAGATCGTGGCCTTGGTCTACAACGGACCGCAGGGCTGCGACGACTGCGCGCCCGCGGTGGCCAGGGCCTTGCGCTCGCTGCCGCGGCCGGTCGAGGTCGAATACGTGGGGCCGGGCACGGGCCGGCCCCTCACCGCCGCCACCCTGGCCGGGGCCCAGCTCTACGTCCAGCCCGGCGGCGGGGACGACCTGGCCGGGACCTGGCGGGACCTGGCCGGGTCCGCCGACGCGGTGCGGAACTGGGTCCGCGCCGGCGGAAGCTACCTGGGGCTGTGCTTCGGCGGTTACCTGGCCGGTCACGATCCGGGGTTCGGCCTGGTGCCGGGGGACACCTACGGCTACGCCGGTTCGCCGGGCGCGGAGGTGCCCGACGGGCGGCACACCGTGGTGGAGGTGTCCTGGCGCGGCCGGGCCCGGCACCTGTACTTCCAGGACGGCCCGGCGGTCGAGCTGCGGCCCGGCGCCGGCGCCGAGGTCCTGGCCACCTACTCCACCGGGGCCGCCGCGGTCGTCGTCGCCCCCTACGGCCAGGGCCGGGTCGGGGTCAGCGGCCCGCACCCGGAAGCCGAGCAGTCCTGGTACGACGAGCACGGACTGGTCAACCCCGACGGCGTCCGGCTCGACCTCGCGCGGGAGCTGATCGAGCGCACCCTGGCCCGCTGACGGCCGGGGCGGCGGGCCGGGTGCTCACGAATGAGGCCCGCGTCCGCCGAGGGGCAGCCGCAGGCACAGGCGGAAGCCGCCCCCGGGCAGCGGACCGGCCTCCACCGTGCCGCCGAGCAGTGCGGCCCGTTCACCCAGGCCGGTCAAGCCGAGCCCGGAGCCGGGCAGCGCGGGCGCGGGCCGGGTGGCCGGGGTGTTGCCGACGCTCACCGTGAGCTCAACCCCGTCGTGGGAGATCTCGACGTCGGCGTGGCCGCCGGGCGCGTGCTTGCGCACGTTGGTCAGCGCTTCCTGCACGGTGCGGTAGATCGTGCGCTGGTGGGCGGGGCCGAGGCCGGCCGGGGCCGAACCGGTCAGCCGCACGGTGATCCCGCTGGTGGCGATCAGCCGGTCCAGACCGGACAGCGCCGGCTGCGGCGCCGGCCCGGCGGCCGGATCACCCGAGCCGCGCAGCAGCGTCACCATGTGGCGGAGCTCGTCGAGGGTGTCCACCGAGAGGCGGCGGACGGTCTCGGCCACCTCCCGCGCCGCCGGGTCGGCGGTGGACACGCCGAGCGCGCCCGCCTGCACGGCGATCAGGCTGACCTGGTGGGAGACCACGTCGTGCATTTCGCGGGCGAGCTGGTTGCGTTCCTTCGCCAGGACCACCTGGGCGTCCAGCTCGCGTTCGTGCTCGCGGACCCGCTCGATCTCCTGGAGGCGGAGCGAGAGCTCCCGCCGGGTCCGCACCAGAGTGCCGAGCAGGATCGGCGCGGCCGCGGTCATCACCGCGTACAGCACGGTCGTGGCGAGGTCGCTCCGGGAAAACTGCGCACCCCAGCCCGGAAACGCGTACCCCGCCGCGGCCAGGACCCCGCACGCGGCGAGCAGCCGCCGGTCCCGGTGTTGCCGCGCCACGGTGTAGAGGGCGATGAGCGTCGCGACGACCGAGCCCGCGATGGCCAGCGCGGGCAGGGAAACGACGAACACGGCGATCGGCCACCACCGCCGGAGCGGGATCACGACGAGGGCCGCCGCGGCGGCGCCGAGGGCCACCGCCGGGGTGAGGTGGGCGAGGTCCGCGTCGACCGCGGCGACGGCGATCAGCCCGGCGTCGACGAGCACCGGGCGCAGCCGTCTCACGACGGCTCCGCCCGGTCGCTGAGCAAGCCGGCCTGCTGAGCCAGCAGGGCTGCCTCGACGCGGGTGGCGACGCCCAGCTTGGCCAGGACGGCGGACACGTGGTCCTTGACCGTGCCCAGGCTCAGGTGCAGGCGGCCGGCGATGTCGGCGTTGGACGAACCGCCGGCGAGGCGGACGAGGACCAGGCGCTCGCGTTCGGACAGCCGGCCGATCAGCCCGGCCGCCGCGCCGGTGGTGCCGGGGTCCGGGTAACCGTCGACGACGGTGCGGGTGACCTCCGGGGAGAGCACCACGCCGCCGGCGGCCAGCGTGCGGACGCTCTGGGCCAGCAACTCGGGTGCGGTGTCCTTCAGGAGGAAGCCCGCCGCGCCGGAACGCAGGGCGGTGGCGATGTAGTCGTCGGAGGAGAAGGTGGTGAGCATCGCCACCGCGGGAGCGTCCGGCCGCTCGCGCACCCGGCGCAGGACGGTGAGCCCGTCGACGTCGGGCATGCGGATGTCGAGCAGCACGACATCGGGCTCGTGGGCGCCGATCTCCTGCACCGCGTCGGCCCCGGTCGCGGTCGCCACCACTTCGATGCCGTCGGCCGCTTGCAGGATGAGACCGATCCCGGAGCGGATCAACTGCTCGTCGTCGACGACGACCACTCTGATCATGGCCCCAGTTTCGCTGCCGCTCGCCGGCCGTTGCCACCTGGGCCCGGACCGGGCGCGATCGGTATCGGCGCGGGTGGACGAACACCCGGTCCCCGACGCGAAGGCCAGCTTCGGCACCGGGCAGCCTGCCCGGATCGACACGAGGGCGCCGCACCGGCTGTGTCCGGCCCGGCGATACCGGCGGGCGTCAGGGTTTCCGGTGCAGGGCGGCGATTCCGGCGAGAAAGATGTCCACCCCCACGAGGAACTGCTCGCGGTCGTCGTGCTCGCCCAACCGGGACGCGGCCGCCCGCACGAAGGGATAGCGGTCCGGGTCGGCCTGCGCCCATCGCGCGGCGGCGTCGTCCAGGAAGGACTGCCGGTCCTGGTCGCTGCTCGCACGCAGTCGCGCGTTCGAAGCGTTCTGCGCGGCAACGCCGAGGACGTAGTTCACGAGCGCTCCCGACGCGTCGAAGCGCGCTTCGTCCGCGACACCGAGGTCGTCGAGCAGTCGGCCGACGCCTTCGTAGAAGTCCAGCAGTGCGGGCCGCCACGGCTGACGGGAGAATTCCGCGCCGACCCAAGGATGGGCGTCGATCGCGTCGAACAGGCCGAGGGCGAGGGCGCGCAGGGCGGCGCGGGGATCCGGCTCGCCGGCCCCGCCCGGCCGCACGCCGGTGATGACCTCGTCGGCGGCCGCGGCGAGCAGATCGCCCTTGTCCGCGACGTGGTGGTAGATCGCCCCGTAACCGGTGCTCAGGCGGACGGTGAGGGCGCGCAGGGTCAGCGCCTTCTCGCCGCCCCCGTCGAGCATCTCGATCGCGGTCCGGATGATCAGGTCCCTCGACAGGCTGTCCGCCCGCCGCGGGGCTCGGGCGGGCCTGCTTTCCGTGTCGTCCTCCACGGGTTCAGCATCGCATGGATGGATCGCCACTCCAACTCGTGCTAGCTTGATTGGAGTGGCGATCCAAAGACCGGGTCGCGTCCCGTCGAGAATCCAGGAGGGCACGATGGCGATCTCCGCCACGATCATCGGAGCGGGACTGGGCGGCCTGACGCTGGCCCGCGTGCTGCACCTGCAGGGCATCCCGGCGACGGTCTACGAAGCCGAGCCCGGCCCGGACTCCCGCCGCCAGGGCGGACTGCTCGACCTCCACCCCCGCCACGGGCAGGCCGCGCTGGAGCTGGCCGGGCTGGGCGAGGGCTTCCGCAAGCTGATCCTGCCGGGCCGCGAGGCGTACCGGGTGGTGGACCGGACCGGGAAGCTGCTGCTCGACCGGCTCGACGCGGGCACCGGTGAGCGTCCGGAGGTGCCGCGCGGCGCGCTGCGGCAGCTCCTGCTCGACTCGCTGCCCGCCGGGACCGTCCGCTGGGGCGGCAAGGTCACCGCGGTGTGGCCCCTCGGCCGAGGCCGCCACCGGATCGGCTTCGCCCACGGCGCCGACGTGGATTCGGACCTGCTCATCGGGGCCGACGGCGCCTGGTCCCGCGTGCGGCCGCTGCTTTCGCCCGCCACTCCGGAGTACTTCGGCGTGTGCAGCGTGGAGACTTTCCTCTTCGACGCGCAGGCCCGTCATCCCGCCTCCGCGGAGGCGGTCGGGGCCGGCTCGCTGTTCGCGCTGGCCCCGGGCCGGGGGTTGCTGGCCCATCGTGAAGGCGGCGGGACCCTGCACAGCTACGCCCAGCTCAAGAAGCCTCGGGACTGGTTCACCGCGCTGGACCCCACCGACGCCGCCGGCCTGACCGCGCGGGTGGTGAAGGAGTTCGACGGGTGGTCGCCCGCGCTCACCGCCCTGATCACCGAAAGCAGCACCCCACCGGTGCTGCGGCCGGTCTTCGCCCTACCGGCCGGGCACCGATGGGCGCGCGTGCCGGGGGTGAGCCTGCTCGGCGACGCCGCCCACCTGCGGCCACCGAACGGCGAGGGCGCCAACCTGGCCATGCTCGACGGCGCCGAACTCGGCCGGGCGCTGGCCGCGCACCCCGATGACGTGGAGACTGCGCTCGCCGCGCACGAAGACGCCATGTTCGCCCGCGCCGCGGCCGTCGAGGCCGAGGACGACGGCTTCTACGCGGCCCTGATCGACGACCACGCGCCCCACGGCCTGCTCGCCCTGATGACCGGCGCCGGACCGGACGCGTGATCCCCGGGCCGCGCCGATCCGGACCCGGTTCCGGATCGAGGCCGTCGTCCGCGTCGCGACTCGCGGAACCCGCCCCGATCGTCACCTGCCCGGCTGCCACTGCGGGGTCCGGGGGAGACCGGCCCCGCGGACCGAGGCCCGCGGGGCCGGTTCCCGCCGCAAAGGCCGGTCAGCGGTCCTGGAACCGCGTGAACTCGGTGCCGTACTGCGTACCTTCCTGCCCGTCGGTCTTGGACCAGGGCACGTTGATGCCGACCATGGCCTCGCCCAGGCCGCGCGAGACCTTGGCCAGGACGTCCGGGTCGTCGTGGAAGGTGGTGGCCTTGACGATCGCTTCGGCGCGCTGGGCCGGGTTGCCCGACTTGAAGATGCCGGAGCCGACGAACACGCCCTCGGCGCCGAGCTGCATCATCATGGCCGCGTCGGCCGGGGTGGCGATGCCGCCGGCGGTGAACAGGACCACCGGCAGCTTGCCCCGCTCCGCGACCTCCTTGACCAGCTCGTACGGGGCCTGAAGTTCCTTCGCGGCGACGAACAGCTCGTCCTCGGGCAGCGCGCCGAGCTTCCGGATCTCGGCGCGGATCTTGCGCATGTGGGTGGTGGCGTTGGAGACGTCGCCGGTCCCGGCCTCGCCCTTGGAGCGGATCATCGCCGCGCCCTCGGTGATCCGGCGCAGGGCCTCGCCCAGGTTGGTCGCGCCGCAGACGAAGGGCACGGTGAACGCCCACTTGTCGATGTGGTTGGCGTAGTCGGCCGGGGTGAGCACCTCGGACTCGTCGACGTAGTCGACGCCGAGCGACTGGAGCACCTGGGCCTCGACGAAGTGGCCGATCCGGGCCTTGGCCATCACCGGGATCGACACGGTCTCGATGATGCCGTCGATCAGGTCCGGGTCGCTCATCCGCGCGACGCCGCCCTGCGCGCGGATGTCGGCGGGCACGCGCTCGAGCGCCATCACCGCGACCGCGCCGGCGTCCTCGGCGATCTTGGCCTGTTCGGCGGTGACCACGTCCATGATCACGCCGCCCTTGAGCATCTCCGCCATGCCGCGCTTCACCTTGGCGGTGCCGGTGGCGGACTGGGGTGCGGGACTGGGCTGCTGCTCGGACAACTCGGGGCCTTTCTCGCGGAACTCGCTGGTCGCTTTCGAGGGTAGGTCCGAGGTGGACCGGTGAGGCAGGCCAGTGGACGGGTATCTCGGCAGTCCACTTTCCCCTCGGACGCCACCAGGGATTCCGGCGGCGCGCGACCGGTGTCGGCCGGGTCACCTCGGCGGACCCGCGCGAACAGCCCTCCCGGAGTAGCCACTCGGCAGTGGTTCCAGCAGTCCACTGCGTAGGGCAGGAGAGCGGCCGGAGCTGGCCGGAAGGTCGGCTGGGCCGGAGAAGAACCGTGGCGGGCGGTCGAGGCGGCGGAAGCGGCGGGGGAGCGGGGGAACGGTTCCGGGCGGCCCTCGTGCGGGTGACGGCGCGGCGGCGGCCTGACCTGGCGGGACCGGCCGGGGGCGGCCCCCCTAAGCTGGGTGGAACGTTTTTCGGGAGGTCGGGTGGCGAGAGCTTCGGGAGCGCGGCCGGTGGTCGGCGTGCTCGCCCTGCAGGGCGCCGTGCGCGAGCACGTCGCGATGCTGGAGCGGGCCGGTGCGCGGGCCGTGCCGGTCCGGCGGGCGGCCGAGCTGTCCGAAGTGGACGGACTGGTGCTGCCCGGCGGCGAGTCCACCACGATGTCGCGGCTGCTGGAGAGCTTCGCGCTGCTGGAGCCGCTGCGCGCGCGGATCGGGGACGGGCTGCCCGTGTTCGGCTCGTGCGCCGGGATGATCCTGCTGGCCCGCCAGGTGCTCGACGGGCGCCCGGACCAGCAGCAGCTCGGCGGGCTCGACGTGGTGGTCCGGCGCAACGCGTTCGGCCGCCAGGTCGATTCGTTCGAGGTGGACCTGGACTTCGCCGGCGTGGCGGGCGGGCCGGTGCACGCGGTGTTCATCCGCGCCCCGTGGGTCGAGAAGGCCGGCGCGGGGGTCGAGGTGCTGGCCACCGTCGCGTCCCCGGGCCCGCAGGACGGTGACCCGGGACCCGGGGACGCGGGGACTAGGATCGTCGCCGTCCGCCAGGGGTCGGTGCTGGCCACGGCGTTCCACCCGGAGATCACCGGGGACGAGCGGGTGCACCGGTTGTTCGTCGAGCTCGTGCGGGAAGCCTGAGCAGAAGGGCGGCGTCCGTGGCGTGAGCACCGGGCGGACGCGGAACAGATGGAGGAGAGATGAGCGGCCACTCCAAGTGGGCGACGACGAAGCACAAGAAGGCCAACATCGACGCGAAGCGTGGCAAGCTCTTCGCCCGGTTGATCAAGAACATCGAGGTGGCCGCCCGGACCGGTACCGGCGGGGGTGACCCGGACGGCAACCCCACGCTCTACGACGCCATCCAGAAAGCGAAGAAGAACTCGGTCCCGCAGGACAACATCGAGCGCGCGCGCAAGCGCGGCGGCGGTGAAGAGGCGGGCGGTGCCGACTGGCAGAACATCACGTACGAGGGTTACGGCCCCAACGGCGTGGCCGTGCTGATCGAGTGCCTGACCGACAACAAGAACCGCGCCGCGATGGAGGTCCGGACCGCGCTCACCCGCAACAACGGGTCGCTGGCCGACCCGGGCTCGGTGGCGTACATGTTCACCCGCAAGGGCGTGGTGATCATGCCCAAGAGCGACGCGAGCGAGGACGACGTCCTCATGGCGGTGCTCGACGCCGGCGCCGAGGAGGTCAACGACCTCGACGAGAACTTCGAGATCGTCTCCGAGGGCGGGGACCTGGTGCCGGTGCGCAAGGCGCTGCAGGAGGCCGGGTTCGAGTACGAGTCGGCGGAGCTCACCTTCCTCCCGTCGGTGACCGTGGACCTCGACGCCGAAGGCGCGAAGAAGGTCTTCCGGCTCATCGACGCCCTCGAAGACTGCGACGACGTGCAGAACGTCTACGCGAACTTCGACGTCTCCGACGAGGTCATGGCCGAGATCGACTGAACGGCTTCCCGAACGGAGAACCGCGCGGCCCGGTTTCGGGTCGCGCGGTTTTTTCCGCCCGGTGGCCGGACTTCCGCCGCGATCGAACCGGCGGGTAGCCGGATCCCTTGGCGCGCCCGGGAAAATTCGCGCGCGTCGGGCCTGGGCTCAGCCGTGCGGGTACGGCACAATGTGCGCCGTGACCACCCGAGCCCCCGCCCCCGCCGTCCCCGCCCCCGAAGAGCAGCGCCTGATCGAGTGGATCGAGACGCAGGCCCGGGAACGGGGGAACGCGGTCATCGCGGTGCCGGACGACGAGACCGGCGCCGGCTACAGCTTCACCGCCTGCGCCTGGGCGCTGCACGGCGTGCCCGAGGCCGTGGTCGTGGGCCTGCCCGGCGACATGGGCCCGACGCTGCTCGACGCGTACGTCGACCGCGCCGCCAACGGGGAGATCTTCGAGGTCGGCAAGTCCTACGGCGACTTCTTCGAGGGCGGCCAGGTCGTGTTCGAGCGGGTGGCCAAGGGGCACTACCCGGAGTACTTCGGCTCCGCGTTCCTGGTCTACCCGGACGGCGACTTCCCGGCCCTGCAGATCCTCGTCGCCACCGTCGACGGGCACTTCCCGTGGCAGGCCGACGCGCCCGGGGGCTTCGCCGACTGGCAGCCGGTGCTCACCGAATCCGGGCGGCCGGAGAGCTGGACCCCGGGCGTCGACGGCCCCTGAGCCGTTCCACCGGTTCCGGGCCCGTCGACCGCCGGGTGCCCGGCGGGCACCACCACCGGCCGCGGTTCGGGACCTCGGCGACCGATGAATTCCTCCGGCTCCGGCATGGCTCCCCTCCGGCCGCGGTCCCGCCCAGTAGCCTGCACCTCGAACGAATGTTCGCGTCCGGTGTGAAGGAGAGCGTGTGCGGGTGCTCGGGGTCGACCCCGGTCTGACCAGGTGCGGCCTGGGGGTGGTCGACGGCGGTCTCGGCCGCACCGTCCGCGCGGTCGCGGTCGGGGTGGTGCGCACACCGGCCGGCGAAGACCTGGCCCGCCGGCTGCTCGGCATCGCCGACGAGGTCGAGACCTGGCTGGACCGGTACCGGCCCGAGGCGGTCGCCGTGGAACGGGTGTTCGCCCAGCACAACGTCCGCACCGCCATGGGCACGGCGCAGGCCGGCGGGGTGGTCGCGCTCGCCGCGGCGCGCCGGGGCCTGCCGGTCGTGTTCCACACGCCCAGCGAGGTCAAGGCCGCGGTCACCGGCTCCGGGCGCGCGGACAAGGCCCAGGTCACCGGTATGGTGATGCGCCTGCTCAACCTCGAGGTGAAACCGCACCCGGCCGACGCGGCCGACGCGCTGGCCCTGGCCATCTGCCACCTCTGGCGCGAGCCGATGCGGGTCCGCCTGGCCGAGGCCGAAGCCCGCGCGGCCGAGCTGGCCCGGACGCACAAGGCCCGCCTCGCCGCCGCGGCGAAGCAGGCCGGCGCCCCCGCGGACCGGCGCGTCCGGACCGCCCCGAGACCGGCCGCCCGGGAAAAGACCCAGCAGGACAACACAGGAGCCCCTCGATGATCTCCTCGGTACACGGTGAAGTGCTGTCGGTCGGCCTGGACCACGCGGTGGTCGAGGTCGGCGGCGTCGGCTTCGCCGTGCAGGCCACCCCCGCGACGCTCTCGACGCTGCGGCGCGGGGAGAAGGTGCGGCTGCACACCGCGCTGATCGTGCGGGAGGACTCGCTGACCCTGTTCGGCTTCGCCGACGCGGACGCGCGCGAGCTGTTCGGCCTGCTCCAGACCGTGTCCGGGATCGGCCCGCGGCTCGCGCTGGCCACCCTGGCCGTGCTGGAGCCGGACAAGCTGCGCGCCGCGGTCGTCGAAGGCAACATCACCGTGCTGACCCAGGTGCCCGGCATCGGCCGCAAGGGCGCCGAGCGGCTCAGCCTGGAGCTGCGGGACAAGGTCTCGGCGCTCGGCGGGCTCGGCGGGGCCGGTGACGCGCCGGTGGTCTCCGCGCCCGGGGCGTTGCGCGCCGAGGTGGTGGAAGCGCTGGCCGGGCTGGGCTTCCCGGCGAAGCAGGCCGAACAGGCGGTCGACCGCGTCCTCGCCGAGGGCGACGGGCACACCACGGCCACGGTGCTGC
The DNA here is from genome assembly GCF_032335455.1 of Amycolatopsis sp. PS_44_ISF1. Classification (NCBI taxonomy): domain Bacteria; kingdom Bacillati; phylum Actinomycetota; class Actinomycetes; order Pseudonocardiales; family Pseudonocardiaceae; genus Amycolatopsis; species Amycolatopsis sp. PS_44_ISF1. The sequence goes on from NZ_JANUXO010000002.1 coordinate 331,048, forward strand.
GCGCCGCCCTGGCCACCCTCGGCCGCAAGCAGTAGCCGGTGGACCACGAGGTGACCGAATTCGAAGCGCACGACGGGCCTGTGCCCAACGGGACAGCGCACGACGGGACTGTGGACGACGGCACCCTGTCGGCCCTGTCGCAGTACGGCGAGGGCGAGCTCGAGACCACGCTGCGGCCCCGCAAGCTCGACGAGTTCGTCGGCCAGCCGCGGGTGCGCGAGCAGCTGGAGCTGGTGCTGGAGAGCGCGCGGCGCCGCGGCGTGCCGCCCGACCACGTGCTGCTGTCCGGCCCGCCCGGGCTGGGCAAGACCAGCATGGCGATGATCGTCGCCGCCGAGCTGGGCGCGGCCATCCGGATCACCTCCGGCCCGGCCCTGGAGCGGGCCGGCGACCTCGCCGCGATGCTGTCCAACCTGGCTCCCGGCGACGTGCTGTTCATCGACGAGATCCACCGCATCGCCCGGCCCGCCGAGGAGATGCTGTACCTGGCCATGGAGGACTTCCGGGTCGACGTGGTGGTCGGCAAGGGACCGGGCGCGACCAGCATCCCGCTGGAGATCGCGCCGTTCACCCTGGTCGGGGCCACCACCCGGTCCGGCTCGCTGACCGGCCCGCTGCGCGACCGGTTCGGCTTCACCGGGCAGATGGAGTTCTACACCGACACCGAGCTGGAGCTGGTCGTCCGGCGCGCCGCGACGATCCTCGACATCCCGATCGACCGGGCGGGCGGCGCGGAGATCGCCCGCCGCTCGCGGGGCACGCCCCGGATCGCGAACCGCCTGCTCCGCCGCGTCCGCGACTACGCCGAGGTGCGCGCGGACGGCAACGTGACCCGCGCGGTCGCCCGCGCCGCGCTCGAGGTCTACGACGTCGACGAGCTCGGGCTCGACCGGCTCGACCGCGCGGTGCTGGGCGCGCTGGTCCGCTCGTTCGGCGGCGGACCGGTCGGCGTCTCGACCCTCGCGGTGGCGGTGGGGGAGGAGCCGGGCACGGTCGAAGAGGTGTGCGAGCCCTACCTGGTGCGCGCGGGCATGCTCGCCCGGACCCCGCGCGGCCGGGTCGCGACCGCGGGCGCGTGGGAGCACCTCGGCCTGGTCCCCCCGGCCGATCCGGGACGAGCCGACCCGGGGAGCCCGAGCCTGTTCGACCAGGGCTGACCGGGGGCCGGAGCGGGACCGGGCAGGTCCGGCGAGACGGTCCGGCGGCGGTGCCCCCGCCCGGGACAGAGGAGTGGGTGCTGGCGTTTGCGCTGGCACCTGGCACACTCGAAGACAGCACATCCGCCAAAACCGGACGCCGGCCGCTTTTCCGCGGCGTCCGTCGAATGGAGAGTCATGAACCAGTTACTGCTGCCGTTGCTGCTGCTGCTCGTGGTGGCCGTGCCGCTCGTCATGGGCACCCGCAAGCAGAAGAAGCAGCAGGCGGCCCAGAAGGACCTGCTGGAGAACCTGGCCCCCGGCGACCGTGTGATGACCACGTCGGGCCTCTACGGCAACGTGGCCGACGCTTCGAGCGAGACCACGATCGACATCGAGATCGCGCCGGGCGTGGTCACCACCTGGCTGCGCCAGGCCGTCCGCGAGAAGATCGAGCCGGTCGTCGAGACCGACGAGGACGTGGTGGCCGACACCGATCCCGCCCTGGTCGGCGGCGTGGCCCCGGTCTCTTCGCAGGCCCCGGCCCAGGAGACCATCTCCGCGGTGGAGGACGACAAGTCCGGCGCCCAGGTGGCGCCGCCGCTGGAGCACGGCAAGAAGTAGCCGCTCGCGACCGACGAAAGTCGGTACGGGTGGACGCCGGACTCACGCAGCACCGAGTACATTCTCGGTGCTGCGTGCGTGTCCGCCGTCATAGTCATGCCCAGCAGCGTCCGGGAAAACCCTCCCGGCTCGCTCACCGTAACCAGTGGGGCACACCCAGTCCGAGGAGACCGAAGCACCGTGGCACCATCGGCCGGGCACCTGCGCCCGGGACGCTATCTCGCCTTCTTCGCCCTGATCGTGATCGTGCTGTACGCACTGGTGTTCTTCACCGGGGGCGGAAAGCCGGCGCCGAAGCTCGGCATCGACCTGCAGGGCGGCACCCGGGTCACGCTGACCGCGCGCACGCCCGACGGCAGCCAGCCCAACCGCGATCAGCTCAACCAGGCGCGCCAGATCATCGAGACCCGGGTCAACGGGATCGGTGTGGCCGGGGCCGAGGTCCTGCTGGACGGCAGCAACGTCGTCATCACGGTGCCGGGTGAGCAGGGCGACCAGGCGAAGACCCTCGGCCAGACCGCGAAGCTCGGCTTCCGCAAGGTGATCACCTCGCAGCCGAACGCCCCGGTCACGGCCCCCACGGGCAAGCCCTCGACGCCGCCTTCGGGCAGCGCGTCGACCCCGCCGTCCTCCGGCGCTTCGGCGCCCCCGCCGGCTTCGGGCCGGCCCTCGTCGCCCCCGGCCAGCGGTGGCGGCGGCGCGGCCGGCGCGCCCGCGCAGACCCCCAGCGCCCCGCCCGCCCCGCCGTCCGGTGCGCAGAAGCAGCCGACCCCGATCGAGCAGGCCCAGGCCGTCCGGCAGAACGCCGACCTGGCCTCGACCGACCAGGCCAAGGCCCAGGCCGCGCAGCAGGCCGCGCTGGCCTCGCTGACCTGCGCGCCGAACGTCAAGGACCCGCTCGAGGGCAACGACGACTCGGCCAAGCCGCTGGTCGCCTGCGGGGACAAGGACGCGACGAAGTACGTGCTGGGCCCGGAGTTCCTGCCCGGGACGGACATCTCCACCGCCTCCTCCGGCTACGACCAGACGCGCGGGCAGTGGACCGTGGACATGACGTTCAAGTCCTCCGGCAGCAAGATCTGGGGGGACTTCACCTCGGCCAACGTCGGCTCGCAGGCCGCGTTCGTGCTGGACACGCAGGTGGTCTCGGCGCCGACCATCCAGTCGGCCATCCTCGGCGGCAACACCCAGATCACCGGGCAGTTCACCCAGTCCGACGCGAAGAACCTGGCCGACATCCTGAAGTACGGCTCGCTGCCGCTGTCGTTCAGCTCCTCGGACGCGACCACGGTCTCGGCCACGCTCGGCCTGGCCTCGCTGGAGGCCGGCCTGATCGCCGGTGCGATCGGCTTGATCGTGGTGTTCGTCTACTGCCTGTTCTACTACCGGCTGCTGGGCATCCTGACCATCTTCTCGCTGGTCCTGTCCGGGCTGCTGGTGTACGCGGTGCTCATCCTGCTCGGGCGGTGGATCGGCTACACGCTCGATCTCGCGGGCATCGCCGGCCTGATCATCGCCATCGGCATCACGGCCGACTCGTTCGTCATCTACTTCGAACGGCTGAAGGACGAGATCCGGGAGGGCCGGACGTTCCGGTCCGCGGTGGGCCGCGGCTGGGTCCGCGCCCGGCGCACCATCCTGGCCTCGGACGCGGTGAGCTTCCTGGCCGCGGCGATCCTGTACGTGATCGCGGTCGGCGACGTGCAGGGCTTCGCGTTCACCCTGGGCATGTCCACGGTGCTCGACCTGGTGGTCGTCTACCTGGTCACGCACCCGCTGGTGTCGCTGTTCTCCACGTCGAAGTCGGCGTTCCTGTCCAATCCCCGGCACCTCGGCCTCGGCGCCGTGCAGCAGCTGGGCTCGCAGCGCAAGGCCGCGCGTCCTTCGGTCGGCCGCTCGAACGTGAAGGAGGCCTGACGTGGGCGAGGAAGACCAGGGCAAGGTCCCCGAGACCACCGGCGCGACCGGGGCCACCGGAGCCTTCGAAACCCCCGAAACCGCTGGAACCGGGGGAGCCACCGGTACCGACGCCACGGGCACCGCCGCCCGGGCCACAGCGGTCCGGGGCGGCAAGGCCAAGAAGGAGAGCGTGTTCCACCGGCTCTACGTCGGCACGGGCGCGTTCGACATCATCGGCGTGCGCAAGCGCTGGTACCTCTTCTTCGCGGCGCTGGTGCTGGTGTGCCTGGCCTCGATGGTGTTCCGCGGGTTCAGCTTCGGCATCGAGTTCGAGGGCGGCACGCAGATCCAGATGCCGGCCCGCGGCGCGAACGGCGAGGCCACCAGCCAGCAGGTGATCGGCTCGTTCACCAAGGCGCTCGGCGAGCAGCCGGCGGAGACGCAGAAGGTCGGCACCGGCAACGCCGCGACGATCCAGATCCGCTCCGAGACCCTCGACGCGGCGAAGGTCGCGAAGGTCAAGGATCAGCTCTTCGCCGACTTCAAGCCGATCGGCAGCAACGGGCAGGCCAGCGAGCAGGCGATCAGCGACAGCGCGGTCAGCGCGTCCTGGGGCGGGGAGATCTCCCGGCAGGCGGTCATCGCGCTGCTGGTGTTCCTGGTGGCCGTGGTCATCTTCCTGGCCATCTACTTCGACACCCGGATGGCGCTGGCCGCGCTGGTCTCGCTGCTGCACGACATCGTGGTCACCGCGGGCGTGTACTCGCTGGCCGGCTTCGAGGTCACCCCGGCCACGGTGATCGGCCTGCTCACCATCCTCGGTTTCTCGCTCTACGACACGGTGGTGGTGTTCGACAAGGTCCGCGAGAACACCCGCGGGCTGCTGGGCCTGACCCGCCGCACGTACGCCGAGGCGGCGAACCTGGCGCTGAACCAGACGCTGATGCGCTCGTTCAACACCGCGTTCATCGCGCTGCTGCCGATCCTGGGCCTGCTGATCGTCGGGTACATCCTGCTCGGCTCCGGCACCCTGCAGGACCTGGCGCTGGTGCAGCTCACCGGCACCCTGGTCGGCGTGCTGTCCTCGGTCGCGCTGGCGACGCCGCTGCTGGTCGACTTCAAGATGCGCGACCCGCAGTACCGGCAGCAGGCCGATCGGGTCCGCGCCCGCCGCGCGAGCCAGGAGAAGAAGACGGCCTCGCGCGCGGCCGGCGTCGAGGGCTTCGACGCCGGTGACGACGATGCCCTGGAGGCCGAGCTCCGCAAGGAGAAGGCCTACGCGGCAGCGGCCAGCGTCTCGGCCCGCACGCCGAAGGCGAAGCCGCGCCGCGGCGGGGCGCCCTCGGCGAAGCGGAAGCGCTGAGCCGGATGGACCTGGACCAGGCCCTCGGCCTGATCGCCGAGGTGCCGGACTTCCCCGAGCCCGGCGTGCTGTTCCGCGATCTGAGCCCGCTCTTCGCGCACGCCGCCGGGTTCGCGGCGGTGACCGACGCGCTGGCCGGCACCCTCGACCCCGGGGTCGAGCTGCTGGCCGGCGTGGAGGCCCGCGGCTTCCTGCTGGCCGCGGCCGTCGGGTACGCCCGCGGCCTCGGCGTGGTGCTGGTGCGCAAGCCCGGCAAGCTGCCTTCGGTGGCCGGCCGGGTCGACTACGCGCTGGAGTACGGCACGGCGAGCGTGGAGCTGCCCGCCGGGATCGTCCGGCCCGGTCAGCGGATCGCCGTGCTCGACGACGTGCTCGCCACCGGCGGCACGGTCGCGGCCACCGGGAAACTGCTGGAGGACGCCGGGGCCGTGGTCACGGGCGTTTCCGTGGTGCTCGAACTCGCCGGGCTCGGCGGGCGTGCGGTTCTGGGCGGCCGCCCGGTGCACTCGCTGCAGAGCTGCTGATCCCCCCGGCCGGGCGCTCTGCTCGCGGTGCGCCCCGGTTCAGACCTCCGGGTGACCCTCCGAACGGGCCTGGGCCGAGAGCCCGCGCGGCCCAGCGGCTACCCTGGGGGCTCGAAGGCCGCACGAGCAGCAGGAGGTGCGGGTGAGCCAGGAGCTCGACGCAGCGTCGCCCGCCCAGGACGCCGCCGGGGGGCAGGGCGCGCAGGCCGTGCCGCCGCCGAAGCCCAACGGCGCGGCGCCCACCCCGTCCGCGACCCGCCGGGTCCGGGCCCGCCTCGCGCGCCGGATCACCGCCCAGCGCGCCGCCCCGGTCAAGCAGGTGCTCGAACCGCTCGCCGTCATCCACCGCGAGCTGCACCCGAACGCGGACCTGTCGCTGCTGCAGCGCGCCTACGACGTCGCCGAGGAACTGCACCGCGAGCAGCGGCGCAAGTCCGGCGACCCGTACATCACCCACCCGCTCGCCGTCGCCACCATCCTGGCCGAGCTGGGCATGGACACCACGACGCTGGTCGCGGCGCTGCTGCACGACACCGTCGAGGACACCGGCTTCTCCCTCGAGGAGCTGAAGGCCGACTTCGGCGACAAGGTCGGCGAGCTGGTCGACGGCGTGACCAAGCTGGACAAGGTCAAGCTCGGCACCTCGGCCGAGGCCGAGACCATCCGCAAGATGGTCATCGCCATGGCCAAGGACCCGCGGGTGCTGGTCATCAAGCTGGCCGACCGCCTGCACAACATGCGCACCATGCGGTTCCTGCCGCCGGAGAAGCAGGCCCGCAAGGCCCGCGAGACCCTGGAGGTGCTGGCCCCGCTGGCCCACCGGCTCGGCATGGCCACGGTGAAGTGGGAGCTGGAGGACCTGGCCTTCGCCATCCTGCAGCCGAAGAAGTACGACGAGATCGTGCGGCTGGTCGCCGACCGCGCGCCCTCGCGCGACACCTACCTCCGCTCGGTGATCACCGACCTGACGGGCAACCTGGTGTCCTCGCGGATCACCGCGAAGGTCGAGGGCCGGCCGAAGCACTACTACTCGATCCACCAGAAGATGATCGTCCGCGGCCGCGACCTGGACGACATCCACGACCTGGTCGGCGTGCGGATCCTGGTCGAGGACGTGCGCGACTGCTACGCGGCCATGGGCGTGGTGCACGCGCTCTGGCAGCCGGTGCCCGGGCGGTTCAAGGACTACATCGCGCAGCCGCGGTTCGGGGTCTACCAGTCGTTGCACACCACCGTGATCGGGCCGGACGGCAAACCGCTCGAGGTGCAGATCCGCACCTACGAGATGCACCGCACCGCCGAGTACGGCATCGCCGCGCACTGGCGGTACAAGGAGACCAAGGGCACCCACGGGGGCAACGGGGCGGGCAACTCGGTCGACGTCGACGAGATCGCCTGGATGCGCCAGCTGCTCGACTGGCAGCGCGAGGCGGCCGACCCGGGCGACTTCCTCGAGTCCCTGCGCTACGAGCTGGCCGCGCGCGAGATCTTCGTGTTCACGCCGAAGGGTGACGTGATCACGCTGCCCGCCGATTCCACGCCGGTCGACTTCGCCTACGCCGTGCACACCGAGGTCGGGCACCGCTGCATCGGCGCCCGCGTGAACGGCCGCCTGGTCGCGCTGGAGCGGAAGCTGGAGAACGGCGAAGTCGTCGAGATCTTCACCTCCAAGGCCGAGAGCGCCGGGCCGAGCCGCGACTGGCTGCAGTTCGCCGGCTCGCCGAAGGCCCGCGCGAAGATCCGGCAGTGGTTCGCCAAGGAGCGCCGCGACGAGGCGATCGACGCGGGCAAGGAGGCGATCACCAAGGAGGTCCGCAAGGTCGGGCTGCCGATCCAGCGGCTGGTCTCGGCCGAGTCCATGGGCTCGGTCGCCAAGGAGCTGCGCCACGCCGACATCTCCTCGCTGTACGCGGCCGTGGGGGAGGGCCACACCAGCGCCAAGCACGTGGTGCAGCGGCTGGTGGCGCTGCTCGGCGGCGTCGACGAGGCGGAGGAGGAGCTGGCCGAGCGGGCCACCCCGTCCACCGTCACCCGGCGCCGCGGCTCCAACGACGTCGGCGTGGTGGTCAAGGGCGCCAGCGACATCTGGGCCAAGCTGGCCCGCTGCTGCACCCCGGTGCCGGGCGACGAGATCCTCGGCTTCGTCACCCGCGGCGGCGGCGTGAGCGTGCACCGCACGGACTGCACGAACGCCGACGACCTGCGCGCCCAGCCGGAGCGCCTGGTCGAGGTCGAGTGGGCGCCGTCGGCCTCCTCGGTCTTCCTGGTCGCCATCCAGGTCGAGGCCCTGGACCGGCACCGCCTGCTCTCGGACGTGACGAAGGTACTGGCCGACGAGAAGGTCAACATCCTGTCGGCCTCGGTCACCACCTCCCGCGACCGGGTCGCGGTCAGCCGCTTCTCGTTCGAGATGGGCGACCCGAAGCACCTCGGGCACGTGCTGAAGGTGGTTCGGGGCGTGGAAGGCGTGTACGACGTCTACCGGGTGACTTCGGCTTCCTAGCCGGGGGATCGCGGCGGTCCGGGGTTCCCGCGGCGCCGGGTCGGCGGCAGAGGGTGCTGCGGGCAGCGGGCACCCGCGGGTGGGGCCTGGTGCCACGGGTTTCGCGCGGGGCGGGCCGATTAGGGTTCGGGGCATGACCGACGGATTCGAGTTGACCCGCGACGGCGAGGTCGCCCGGCTGACGTTCTCCCGGCCGGAGAAGATGAACGCCATCACCTACGGGATGTGGTCGGCGATCCCGGACGTCGTGGCCCGGGTGGAGGCCGACCCGGCGCTCAAGGTGCTGGTGCTCGACGGCGCGGGCCGGCACTTCTCGGCCGGTGCGGACATCAGCGAGTTCCGCGAGCTGCGCTCCACCGCCGACGGCGCGGCGACCTACGACGAGGCGGTGGACGGTGCCGTGCGCGCGCTGAGCGCGATGCGCAAGCCGTCGGTGGCGATGATCCAGGGCAACTGCATCGGCGGCGGCTGCCAGGTGGCGGTGGCCTGCGACTTCCGGTTCGCCGAAGCCGGCGCGCGGTTCGGCATCACCCCGGCCAAGCTCGGCATCGTCTACCACTTCGACTCGACCCGGCAGCTCGTCTCGCTCGTCGGCCCGGCCAACGCCAAGTACTTCCTGCTCTCGGGTGAGCTGGTCAGCGCCGGGCGGGCGCGGGAGCTCGGGCTGGTCAACGACGTCTTCGAGGCCGAGGGGCTGGCGGGCGCCACGGCGGCGTTCGTCGCGACGCTGTGCTCACGCTCGCAGGCCTCGGTCCGCGGGATGAACCGGATCATCGAAAAGATCGTGGCGGGGCAGGAGCACACCGACGACGAGGTCGAGGCCCTCCGGCTCGGGGCCCTGCACGGCGAGGACTACGCGGAGGGCGTCGACGCGTTCCTCCACCGGCGGACACCGAAGTTCACCTACCGCTGAGCGCGCACCGCCCGGCCCGGACCCGCACAGCGAGGTGGGTCCGGGCCGGGCGGTGCGCCGGTTCAGCTTTGGCGGGGAAGGCGCCTCAAGCGGCGACCGTCACCGCGGTGAACTTGACCGGGTTCTTGGGCTCGCCGGTCGCGCCGTCCTGGCCCACGGTGCCGATCCCGGTCTTCGCGATCTGGTCGAGCACCTTGAGGCCATCGTCGGAGATGCTGCCGAAGATGGTGTAGGTCGCGGGCAGTTCGGCGGTGCCGTAGACCATGAAGAACTGGCTGCCCCCGGAGTTCGGCTGGCTGGTGTTGGCCATCGCCAGGATGCCGCGGCCGTACTTCTCCCCGGCGAAGTACTCGTCCGGCAAGGTGAACCCGGGTCCGCCCTGGCCGTCGGTCTCCACGTTGCCCTTGGCGTTCGGGTCGCCGCACTGCAGGATCTGCAGATCGGTCACGCCCAGGCGGTGGCAGATCGTGTTGGTGTAGAAGCCCTGCTCGATCAGGCTCTTGATCGCCTGCACGGTGCACGGCGCCAGCGCCCGGTCGAGCGTCACGGGGATGTCGCCCGCGGTGCTCTTGAAGGTGGCGTTGACCGTCCCGGTGGACGAGACGTTCTTGCCCTCCGGCACGGCCGGCTTCTTCGAGCCGGCGGGGCTCTGCGCGTCCGCGGCGTAGGTGCACGAAGTCGGGTTCGCCACCGGCTGCGGCCGCTTCGGCATCGCCGTGCGCTGGGTCGGGATGTTCGTCAAGGTCGGCACCGGGGGCGCCGAGCTCGACGAAGACGGCGGCGGCGAGGCGGCCGCCGTGTCGTCACCGCTGCCCCCGCTGTTCACCACCCACACCACCACACCGGCCACGATGAGGACGACACCGCCGACCACACCAGCGCCAACGATCTTGCGTCGCTTCGCCCGCTCCGCCCGGCGCACGAGCTGCCGCTCGAGTTTCCGCTTCGCGGCTTCACGGCGCTGCTGGTTGGTCGCCACCCGCCCTCCAGTTTCCGCTCGGTGTCACACGTCTGAGTTAGCGGCAAGTGTATGGGCACAGCCTGTGAGAACTCTGTACAGGGGCGGCTAGTCTCGACCCGATCGTGATCAGGGCTGCTTCCCGGGGAGGGTTTCGTGCTTGTCGCCGGGTTCGCCGCGGGGCCGTTGCGGGCCAACTGCTACCTGCTGGCGCCGTCCGCGGGCGGCGCGTGCGTGATCGTGGACCCCGGCGAACAGGTGGGCGAACCCCTCGCCGCGGCGCTGGCCGGACACGGGCTGACCCCGGTCGCGCTGCTGGCCACGCACGGCCACCCCGACCACCTCGGCTCGGCGGCGGCGCTGGCGCGGGCCCACGACATCCCGCTGCACCTGCACCCGGCCGACTCGGGCTTCTACGACGGCCCGTTCGAGGCGCTCGCCGAGGGCCCGCTGAGCGTGGCCGGGCTCGAGCTCACCGTGCTCGCCCTGCCCGGCCACACGCCGGGCTCGGTGGCGTTCACCGCGACGGCGGGCGAGGGTGGCAGGCTGGTGCTGACCGGGGACACGCTGTTCGCCGGGTCGATCGGCCGCTGCGGCGACCGCGACGCCGGCGCCGAACTGGAGAGATCGTTGCGCACGAAGCTGCTCACCCTGGCCGGTGACACCGTGGTCCTGCCGGGCCACGGGCCGGCCACCACCATCGGCCGGGAACTCGCCGGGAACCCGTTCCTCACCGGGGCGCAGGCGTGACCGGGCCGGGGGGCGCCGAGCGGCTGCCGCTGTTCGCCGACGAACCGCGCCTGCGCCGCCGCCGGGGCTGGTCCGGGATCCTCGGCGCGGTGATCCTCGGCGCGGCGGCCGGCGGGATCACCGGGCTGTTCGCCGGGCAGCTCCCGGGGCTGATCGTGGCCGTGGTGATCGCGCTGCCGCTGGTCTACGTGGTGCTCTACAGCGTCCGCCGCCGGATCTGGATCGAGGGGACCACCCTGCTCGTGCGCACCTGGGGCGTGCGGCGGATCGACCTGGTCGAGGCGGGCCGGCTCGACGTGGTGATCAGCGACGTGCGGGGCACGCGCACGGTGAGCCTGCTGGTGAACGCCGGACGGCGGCGCAAGGCGGTGAAGGTCGACCTGGCCGTGTTCTCCGGGGCCGGCGGCCGGGAGCTGAGCGCGCTGCAACTGCGCCGACTGGCCGACGCGCTGCTGAACAACACCGAGGCCAACGGGCTGGTGTTCTCGGAGCTGCTGGTGGCGGAGCTGCGCTCGGAGGCGCGGGGCGGGACGGCGGCGGAGCGGCCGCTGTACCAGCTCGCCTCGGCCGCCCCGGCCGGCCGGTACGTGCAGCGGTTCCCGATGGAGGCGGTCAGCCGGTTCGTGGCGACACTGGGCTGAAGTTCCGCTCGGGTTCGGGCGGTGGTGGCTTCGGCGGGGTCGGGCGCGACGCAGGCGGGGTCGGGCTGGGCGAGATGCCGGTCGGGTTGGGCCGGGCGGGTGGGCAGCCCTGGTGCTCCCGGTGCGGACTTCGTGCCGCATGCGCGGGCCGCCGGGGTGGGATCGCGTCACCGGTGTGACTACGGGGTATCGGCGGTGCCCACGAGGTGGTCGATCGGTTCGCGCGCGGCGATCAGCGCGGCCAGCACCGTGGTGACCGGGACGGCCGCGACGATGCCGACCGAGCCGGCCAGGGTGCGGATGATCTCCGAGGCGATGTCCTCGCTGCCGAGCAGCGCGCCGAGCCCGACGCCGGAGATCGAGGAGTACAGCAGCACCGGGAGCGCGGCGCCGGCGTAGGCCATCACGAGCGTGTTGACCGCCGAGCCGACGTGGTCGCGGCCGATGCGCAGGCCGGAGCGGTACAGCTCGCGCCAGCCGAGCGACGGGTTGGCCCGGCGCAGCTCCCAGACCGCGCTGGTCTGGGTGATGGTGACGTCGTCGAGCACCCCGAGCGCGCCGATCACCACACCGGCCAGCAGCAGCCCGCGGGCGTCGATGCCGTGGCCGAGCGAGCCGATCAGCGTGGAGGTGGCGTCGTCCAGGCCGGTCAGCGACGCGGTGGCGGAGAAGATCGCGGACAGCACGCCGATGAGCGCGAGGCTGACCAGCGTGCCGAGCACCGCGACCGAGGTTCTCGCGGACAGTCCGTGGGTCAGGTACAGCGCGACGAACATGATCGCGCCCGCCCCCGCGATCGCGACCACCAGCGGGCTCTGCCCGGCCAGGATCGCGGGCAGCACGAACAGCACGATCACCACGAAGCTCAGCACCAGCGCGACCAGCGCGGCCAGCCCCTGCCACCGCCCGAGCACCAGCACCGCGACCGCGAACAGCGCGGCCAGCACCACCAGCGGCGTGCCGCGCTGGAAGTCGACGAGCTGGAACGACGAGGGGTCGCCCGGGTCACCGCCGTTGTAGGCCAGCACCACGGCGTCACCGGTGGAGAAGCGCGGGGTGCTGGGCTCGATCGGCACGATCAGCTTCAGCGGCCGTCCGTTCCCGGGCCCGTCGGTCATGGTCAGGTCGACGGTCAGGCACGGCTTCTGGTCGGGGTCCGGCTGCGCCCCGACCTGCACCTGCCCGGTGGCCAGGCAGGGCCCGGTGGCGGTCGCGGTGATCGAGGCCTGCACGGGGGTGCCCTGCGGGACGGCGCTCTTCGGGGTGGGCTTGCCCCAGGGGTAGAGCACGATCATCCCGACGACCGTCGCCAGCGCCAGCGGGGTGAGCAGCCAGACCAGCAGGTTCCGCACCCGCCGGGAGGCCGGGGCGGCGGGACCGTGGCCGTGCCCGTGGCCGTGCCCGGCGGCAGCGTTCGGGCCAGGGCGGTCGAAGGATTCGGCGTCCCGGCCCTCGGCGGACGCCTGCCCGCGGGGCCGCACGGCCCGGCGGGTCCCGGCCGGCGGCTCCTCGGCGCCTCGGGGCGCACCGGCGGTCCCGTCCCGTGGCCTGCGACGGCCGACGGCGGGCGTTCCCGCCCCGCCCCCGGTCGTCTCGGCGGGTGACTCGGTGTCTTCGGCCCCCCGATCGCCGGTGGTGCGGGGCAGACGGCGGGAACCGGGTGCGCCGGCGGGAAGTTCACCTCGCCGGGGCCGGGTGGGCTCACCCGCGGGGCGTGGGCGGCGGGATCGGTCGTCGATGTCCGGGTGACGGTCGGAGGGGTCGTCGATGCCTGGACGGCTGTCAGAGGGGTGAAGCCGGGGGTCGTCAGTCCCAGGACGGCTGCTGGAGGGGCCGGGGCGGGGGTCGTCGTTGTCCGGGCGGCGGTCGGGGGTGCGAGGGCGGCGGTGGTCCGGCGGCGGGGTTTCCCCGGTCCGGCGGCGGTCGGGTCGTTCGGGGCGGGGGCGGCGCGGGCGCTGGTCCCGCGCGGCGGGCCAGACGGCGCCGGCGTCCGGCCAGGAGGTGTCCGCGCCCGGGGCGTCGGCACTCGGCCAGGCGTCGCCGGCGGATGGTTCGCCCGAAGAGGAGCTGCCCGGCGAAGCACTGCTTGTCCGAGTGGCTGAGGACGGACGGCCTGAGGAAGGGCCGGGCGGGGAAAAATCGGCCGGTGAAGGATCGGCCGGGTCCGAAGCGGGCCACCCCGCTTCGGCATCCGGGGCGGCCGGCGGAGGCGTCGCTCGGGGCCGCCGGGGGCGGGACGGGGCGGGCGCCGCGGACGGGGGTTCGCCGGGGACCCGGCGGATCGGGCCGGTGTCGTCGTCGGGGTAGTCGTGCGGTGCCACGGCGCACATCCTGCACTCCCCGCCCCGGCCTCACCCGTATCGGGTGGGGGAGAACCCGGTCGTAACCGGCGTTTCGGCCTCGGCCGCGGTCTGGCGCACGTGCACGCGGCGGTAGGCCGAAGGCGGGGTGTCGAAGTGGTCGAGGAAGGCCTGGCGCAGCGTTTCGGTGGAGCCGAAGCCGCAGCGGCGGGCGATGGCGGCCAGCGGCAGGTCGGTGCCGGACAGCAGCCGCGCGGCGTGCTCGGCGCGGACGGTCCGCACGTACCGGCCCGGGGTGGTGCCCAGGTGCGCGTCGAACAGGCGGGTGAGCTGCCGGGTGCTGATCCCGGCGTGGCGGGCCAGCACCGGGGTGCCGAGGTCGCCGGCGAGGTGCTCGGCCACGTACGCGGTCAGGTCGCGGACCTGGCCGTGCTCCGGCGGCGGCGCGGAGAGGAACATGCTCACCTGGGCCTGGTTCCCCGGCCGCTGCAGGTAGGTCACCAGCATGCGGGCCACCTCGCGGGCCAGCGCCGGTCCGTGGTCGGCCTCGATGAACGCCAGGGTCAGGTCGAGGCCGCTGGTCACCCCGGCCGAGGTGTAGACGTCGCCGTGGCGGACGAACAGCGGGACCGGGTCCACCGTCACCGCCGGGTACCGCTCGGCGAACCGCGACGCGTACGCCCAGTGCGTGGTCGCGCGGCGGCCGCTCAGTAGGCCGGCCGCGGCGAGCACGGTGGCGCCGGTGCAGACCGACGCCGTGCGGCGGCTGGTCCGGGACAGCCGTCGCACGTGCTCCAGCAGGCGTTCGTCCGCGGCGGCCCGCACGTGGCCGTGGCCGCCGGAGACGATCACCGTGTCGAGCTCGCCCGGCACCTGGTCGAGCCGGGTGTGCGGGGTCAGGGTGAGCCCGGACTGGCAGCGGAACGGGTGACCGTCCACAGTGGCCAGCCGGACCTCGTACGGCGGGCGGGCGCCGAGCCGGTTCGCCGCGTCGAGCGCGTCGGACACGCAGGCGACGTCCAGCAGTTCGGCGTCGGGGTAGGCGACGATCACGAACGGCCGCGGGGGACCGGGCATGAGCGGGAAGCTACCAGCTCGACCGGCCGACGGACACGGTTCGCAGGAATCCGGACAACGCCGCCGCCCCGGCGGCCGGGCCGGGCCACGGTGGCGGCATGACCGAGCCACAGAAGACCCTCGCCTTCGTCGTCTACCCGGGCTTGACCTCGCTCGACCTGGTCGGCCCCCTGCAGGTGTTGAGCGCGCTGGACGCGGCCGGGCCGGAATTCCGCACGGTGGTCGTGGGCGAGACGCTCGAACCCGTCACCACCGACTCACCGTTGCGGATCGCGCCGAGCCACACCTTTGACGCGGTCACCGACCCGTACGCGATCATCGTGCCGGGCGGCGGCGTCCCGACCCTGCAGGCGCTCGCGGACCGGACGCTGATCGGCTACCTCGCCCGGGCCGCCGAGACGGCCGAGCTGGCCGCGTCGGTGTGCACCGGCTCGCTGCTGCTCGGCCAGGCCGGGCTGCTGAACGGCCGCGAGGCGACCACGCACTGGCTGTTCCGCGACCTGCTCCCCGCCTTCGGCGCGACCCCGGTGGCCAAGCGCTGGGTCGAGGACGGCCCGGTGATCACCGCGGCCGGTGTCTCGGCGGGCATCGACCTGGCCCTGCACCTGGTCGAACGGTTCGCCGGCACCGAGGCGGCCCGGCGGGTCCAGTTCGGCATCGAATACGACCCCGAGCCCCCGCTCGGCCCGCTGGACTGGTCGGACGTCCCGGAGGACCTCGGGTCACTGCGCGAGCTGGTCCTCCGCGAGGGGCTGGCCGGCCGGCCGGAGCTGCGCGCGAAGCTGCTCGCCCGCGCCTGACCCACCAACGGGCTGAGCCATCCGGGTGAGCCCGCCGGGAACCGCCGGGCGGCCCGGGCCCCGCGGTTACCTTCGGGCCACTCGGACGGGCGTCATCCAGCGGCTGGGGAGCTTCGTGGTGCGGTTCCAGGTCCTCGGCCCGTTGACGGCCACGGTGGTGGCGGATCCACCGGGGGCGGCCGTGCCGCTGCCCTCGGCCGCGCAGCCGCGCCGGTTGCTCGCGTTGCTGCTGGCTCGGCCGAACGAGTTCGTCGGCCGGGCCACGATCGTCGACGAGCTGTGGCCGGCCGGGGCGCCGCCGAGCGCGGCCGCGATCGTCCAGGTGACCGTGTCGAAGCTGCGCAAGGCGTTGTCGCCGGGGCTGGCTTCGGACGATCCGGGGCAGCGGCTGCGGTCCGGGCCCCGGGGGTACGCCCTGGCCGTCGGCGAGGGCGAGCTGGACGCGGCCGAGTTCGTCGCCCTCGCCTCGGCCGGGCTGGCCGCCGAGGACGCCGGGGCCAAGCGCGGGCTGCTGGAGCGCGCGCTCGCCTGCTGGCGGGGCGGGGCGTTCTGCGACGTCGAGACCGGGCCGCTGGTGGAGGCGCACGAGCTGTGGCTGGAAGACCGGCGCCGCACGGTGCTGGCGCAACTGGTGGAGCTGCTGCTGGCCGGCGGCGATCGGCGGGCGGTGGTCCACCGGCTCGCCCCGGCGGTCGCGGCCCACCCCGCCGACGAACGGCTGGCCGCCCGCCTGGCCGACGCGCTGGCCGGCCTCGGCCGCCGGGACTCGGCGCTCGACCTCCTGCGCCGGACCCGCCGTGCGCTCTGGGACGAGGCGGGCGTGACCCCGGGCCCGGAACTGGAGGCGGTTTACCGCCGCGTCGCGGGCGCCGAGTGGACGACGGCGGGGCCGCCCGCGCAGCTGCCCGCACCGGCCGCCGACTTCACCGGACGAGCGGCCGAGCTGGCGGAAATCGGCCGCCGGCTGCGCTCGCCCGCGCCGGTGGTCGTGCACGGCGCGCCGGGGTCCGGCAAGAGTGTGCTCGCCGTGCAGGCCGCTTGGCGGTCCCGTCGCCGGTTCCCGGACGGCCAGCTCTTCGCCACCCTGGCCGCGGCCGAGCCGCACGACGTGCTCGCCGGGTTCCTGCGCGCGCTCGGCGCGTCGGCGGCCGAACTGACGGCCGGCGGGCCCGGGTTGACCGGGCTCTGGCGCAGCCACACCGCGGACCGGCGGCTGTTGGTCGTGCTGAAGGACGCGCGGACCGAGGCGCAGGTACGGCCGCTGCTGCCGAGCGGTCCGGGCTGCGCTGTGCTGGTGACGTCGCGCAACTCGCTGGCCGGGCTGGAATCCGCCCGTGCGGTGCCGGTGGGTCCGATGTCCGCGGCGGACAGTCGGGCGCTGCTCGCGGCGGTGGCGGGGCCGGACCGGCTGGCGGCCGAGACCGAGGCCGCCGACGTGGTCGCCACCCACTGCGCCGGGCTCCCGCTCGCGGTGCGGATCGCCGGGCTGCGGCTGGCCGCGCGGCCGCACCTGCGGGTCGCCGGACTGGCCGCGCGGCTCGCCGACGGGCACCGGGCCCTGGACGAGCTGGTGGCCGGCGATCTGAGCGTGCGCGCGGTGGTACTGGCGATGCTGCACGGCCGCCCACCCGTCGAGCACGAACTGCTGCGGCAACTGGGCGGGTTCGGCCACCCGGTGCCGGACTGGTGCGCCGCGGTGCTGCTGGGCTGCCGCGCCCCCGAGGCCGCCGCACGGCTTAACCCCCTGGTGGACGCCCACTTGCTCACCGCGGACGAGCACGACCGCTACGCGGTGCCGAGGTTCGTCCGGCTCGCCTTGGCCCGGCTGCCGGACCGCCCCGGACGGAGCCGAACCGCGCCCGGGCCGACGCGGGAGCCGGGCCACGGACCGGACCAGGCCGTCGCTCCGGCGCCCCCGGCCCGCGAGCCGGTCGGGCCCGGCCGAGGTGCAGGCAGTCCGGCCACGGCCGAGGTGGGCCGGTCCGGACCGGATCGGGCCGCGCCGGATCGGGCCGCACGCAATCCGGACGGCCCGGCCATCGGCGAGCCGGACCGGGGTGGGCCGGGTCACGACGGACCCACCTATGTTCCGGGGCCCGACCGGGGCACCGACCGCGCCGGGTCGAATGGCGCGGGGTCGGGTGGCGCGGGGTCGGGTGGTACCGGGTCGAATAACGCCAGACCGAACCGCACCGAATCAAGCGGTGTTGGATCGAATCGTGCCGGGTTGAATGGCGCCGGGTCGAGCGGCGCCGGATTGAATGGCGCAGGATCGAGCGGCGCCGGGTTGAATAGCGTGGGGTCGAGTGGTGCCGGGTTGAATAGCGCTGGATCGAGTGGTGCTGGACCCAGCCGCACCGGGTCGAATGGCGCTGGACCTCATCGCGGCGGGTCGAATGGCAGCGGATCCAGCGGTGTCGGATGGGATGGGGCGGGGTCGAGCCGCGTCGGATCGGGCGGGGCCGGGTCAGGGCGGTCCGGGCCGGATCGGTTCGGGCCGGATCGGTTCGGGTCGGAGCGGGCCGGGTCCGGCGCCGCCGCCGGTCGGCCGTCGGCGGGGTCGGGACGGGGCGGGCTGCGCCGGGCGCTCGAAGTCGTGCTGGCGGTGTCCGAGCGAGTGCTTTCCTTGCTCGACAACGGCTTCACCCCGTCCGGGGAACCGTTGGCCCACCCGGAACCAGTCGTCCTGCGGGCGGCCGTCGCCGACCCGCACGCCTGGCGGGACACCGAGACCGGTCTGGTCGCCGCCGCCGTCCGGCTGGCCGGCGTGCACGGCTGGCCCGAACTCGCGGTGCGGCTCTCGGACGCCTGCCTCGCGCTGGCCGGTCCGCCGGGGCTGGGCGGGCTCGCGCGGGAGGTGTCCGTGACCGGGCTGGCCGCGGCGCGGCGGCTGGGGGACCGGCCGGCCGAGGCGGGCCAGCTGTTCGCCCTCGGGTCGGTGCACTGGCAGCGGGGGCGCTCGCGGCCGGCGCGGGTGTACTTCGCCATGGCGGCTCGCCGGTTCCGCGCGCTCGGGGACCCTCGGGGCACCGGCGCGGCGCTGGTCGTGCTCGCCGACATCGATGCCGACGCCGGGCAGGCCGCGTTCGCCCTGGAGGAGTTGCGGGAGGCGCTGGACCTGTTGCGCGAGTGCGGGGACAGCCGCGGCCAGGCCACGGCGGCGGCCCAGTTCGGCGCCCTCTCGGAAGACCTCGGGGACCTCCGGCGCGCGCACGAGAGCTTCGAAGCAGCCCTGATGCTCGCCGAAGGGTGCGGGCACGACCAGGTGGCCAAGCGCTACGCCGACGTCCTGCGTCGCCACGGCCACCCCGGCCGGGCGGCCGACCTGCTGGCCGGCGCGCTCGACGGCGCGGTTCGCGGGCGTGCGCGGCACTGGGAGGCCCATGTCCTGCGCAGCCTGGGCGACCTGCACACCGAAGCGGGCGAGGCCGGCGAGGGGGAGCGCTGCCTGTCGCGGTCGCTCGCGTTGTTCGAGCAGATCGGACACCGGCACGCCGCCGCGTACACCCACCGCAGCCTGGCCGAGGCGCTGCTGGCCCGCGCTGACCGCGAAGGCGCCGAACGGCACCTGCGGGCCGCGATGGGGGTGTTCCACGAGCTGCGGGACCGTCGCGGCGCCGGGTACGGGCTGCTCAGCTTGGGCCGGCTGCGCGCAGAAGCCGGTGCGGACCGGGCCGCCCGGCGGGCCCTGGTCGATGCCGCCGGGATGTTCGAGGGGCTGGGCTTCCCGTTCTGGGAGTTGCGCGCGCTGCGGGAGCTGAACGCCGTGTCCAGTGATTCGCCCGGCCGGGACCGGGCTCGTGAAGTCCTGACGAAGATCAGGATCTGACCCCGCCCGCGAGCCGGCGGCCCGGCGCGCGTTTGGCGAAGTTATGGCGGCTGCGGATTGGCTGCGGCCCGGCGGAGCGGCCCTGGCCGGGCCGATCCCGACGAGGCTAGTGAAGAGGAGGCTTGTCCATGCGTATTCCCCCGATGCCGCGCTCCCGTGCGGCCCTCGGACTGACCGCCGCCGCGGCGTTCGCGCTGCTGGGCACCGCGGGCGTCGCGTCGGCCGCGCCCGCGGTCACCAAGCTGACCCAGGCGCAGGCGGCTTCGCAGTTGTCGGCGGCCGGGGTCACCCACTCGTCCAGCGGCGGGTGCACCACGAGGTCCAACTCCACCTGCACCTCCTACGAGCAGATCAACCAGACCACGGTGAGCGGCGTGATCACGCTCAAGCGCGCGAGCGGCTGCGCCCTCAACATCACCGGCGGAACCGAGGTCGGCCACGCCTCGGGCACGTACTCGCACTACAACGGCTACAAAGTGGACATATCGCACAACAGTTGCATCGACGGTTACGTGAAGAACACCTTCGGCTATATCGGTCTTCGCGGTGACGGCTATCCACAGTGGAAGGCCGCCTCCGGCAACCTCTACTGCGACGAGGGCAGTCACTGGGACGTCACCTACTACACCAGCGGCGGCTGAGCGGTGACCGGGCCGGGTCCGCCCGCGCGAGGGCGGCGGGTGAGACCCGGCCCGGAATGCGCCCGGAGCGCAGACCGGTAACAATCGGGCATCGGCGTCGATTAAGTGCGCGTCGGGCCGATCACGGCGGGCCCGGGACGGAAAGGATGACCGACCATGAGCACTCCGGACGAGCAGTCCCAGCAGCAGTACCCCATGGGCCAGGGGCAAGGCCAGAGCGGGTCCTATCCCGCGCCGCCGGTCGGGTACGACCAGCAGCAGCCGGTCGCGCCGCGCAACGGGTTCGGGGTCACCGCCCTGGTGCTGGGCATCCTCGCGATCGTGCTGTGCTGGACGGTCTGGGGCGGGATCGTGCTCGGCGTGCTGGCGCTGATCTTCGGCATCCTCGGCATCAAGCGCGCGAACCGGCGGGAGGCCACCAACAAGGGCGCGGCCGTCGCCGGCGTGGTGACCGGGGTGATCGGGCTGATCATCGGCATCATCCTCGCCGTGGTGGTCGGCTCGATCTTCGCGATCTTCGGCGACCAGATCAGCAGCTACCAGGACTGCGTGAACCAGGCCGGCGGCGACCAGGCGAAGGTCCAGCAGTGCCAGCAGCAGCTCAACAACGACGTCAGCAACAAGAACTGAGCCCAGCCGACCCCACGCCCCCCGCGCCGTGGCCGCCCGCGTGCCGGCCGCCCCGGCGCGGGGGGCGCTTCGCGTGGCGGTCCGCACCACTGCTCCCGTTAAGTTAAAATCCGCCGCTATCCGCGCCGATCCCGCCCTGTTATTTTCGGATCAGCAGGAGTTCCTTCCTGGCGAAACAACTCTCCGAGGAGAACAATCGTGCGCAGGGAACTGGTTTTCGGGACAGTGGCGGCCGTGCTTTTCGCCGGAATCGGAACGGGAGTGGCGCAGGCCCAGGCGCGGCCGGACATCATCGGTGGTCAATTCGACAGTGCGCCGTGGTCCGCGGACGTGCATTTCCAGCAGAATGGCGCCGGTTATCTGTGCTCGGGCGCGATCATCGCCCCGCAATGGGTGCTGACCGCCAAGCATTGCCTCGGCGACGAGGAAACGGTCTACATCGGAAATCCCGCGCTGAAGGCCGGCACGAAAGCCGTTTCGGACAAGTCCTACACGGACAAGAAGGGCGACGTCGCCCTGCTGCACCTGTCCACCGCGGTGACCACGACCTACCTCGGCGTGGGCAGCGCCGACCCGGCCGCGGGTGAGACCGTGCAGATCTGGGGCTGGGGCGACACCGAGCCCGGCGGGCACCACTCCGACCGGCTGAAGTCCGGCCACATGAAGGTGCAGGCCACCACCTGCCACGACCACGGCAGCGGCCCGGCCCTGTGCCTGGTCGCCGGTCCGGACCTGTCCGCGCACGGGGATTCGGGCGGCCCGGCGGTCTACCACGGCGTCGAGGTCGGCCTGGACAGCCAGGGCGACGACACCACGAAGGACTACGCCTCCCTGGCGGCGCACCGGCAGTGGATCAAGGCCACTGCCGGCGTCTGAACCGGCCGCGCGATCGCCGGCATCCGCTTCCCTGCCCCGGTTTCGCGCTGAAGGAGCGGTCCGCCCAGACGCTCCGGACCGCAGGCTTTCGCGGACAGGGGACGCCCGCCCGGCGGCGGGGTGGACCCGTCCATCGTAGGTTCCGGCGGTCCGGGGGCGTGCCGTAGCGTCGCGGTCCGGCGAGAGGGGCCGGGACCGGGAGGCGTGGATGGCGAGCCCGCCGGAGAGCATCGTTCACGCGGCCGAACTGCACCGGCTGCTCGACCAGGGGCCGTTCGCGGCGGCGTTGCGGGCGGCGATCGTGGTCCGCGGGCTGAGCCTGGACCGCGTCCAGGACCGGCTGGCCCGCCGCGGCGTGCACCTGAGCGTCGCGACCCTGAGCTACTGGCAGTCCGGGCGGCGCCGGCCGGAGCGGTCGTCCTCGCTGGCCGCGCTGGCCGACCTGGAGACCGTGCTCAACCTGCCGCCGCGCTCGCTGAGCTCGCTGCTCGCGCCGTCCGACGGCCGGCGTCGCGGGATCAGCGCGGACCGGTTCCCGTCGTTGGAACAGTTGTGGGCCACCACCGACGGGGTGGCCGCGCTGCTCCCGCGGCTGACCTCGGCGGCCGGCGACGGGCTGAGCCGGCTCAGCCACCACGACCGGGTCCGGGTGGACGCCGCCGGACGGCTGTCGTCCATCGCCTGCCGGCAAACCCTGCGGGCCGAGCGTGACGGGGCCGACCGCTGGCCGGTGGTGAACGACTGGGGCGCGCCCTTCGGGGCCGCCCGGCTGGTGACCGGCACCCGCAACTGCTCGCTCGGCGCGCTGGTCGCCGACCGGTCGGCCGGTACGTTCGCCGCCGAGCTGGTGCTCGAGCGGCCGTTGCACCGCGGCGAGGCCGTGCTGATCGAATACGAGCTGCCCAATCCCTGCCCGGTGACCGAGCCGGGCCGCGGTCCGCGCCGGTTCGTCCGGCGGTTCCGGCAGCCGGTGCGGGACTACGCCCTGGAAGTCTGCTTCGACCGGGACCGGATTCCGGTGCTCTGCCAGCAGATCGGCTCGGCGGTCGGGGAAACCGTCTCGCGGGTGGTGCGCTCGCTGAACGTCGGGGCCTCGGGTTCGGCGCTCGCGGTGGGCCCGGGCGCCGGGCCGGGACGGTTCGGCATCCGGTGGTTCTGGGACTGAGCCGCCCGGGCCGCGTGGGCGGTCAAGAAGGTCGACGGACGGGGGCTCGCCGGCCTACCTGTCGTGCGGCGTCCACTGCACCGCTGTCCCGACCAAGGTGAACGCCCGCAAGCACCGTAGATCCCTGCGGGGCACAGTCCACAGTGGATGATTGACCGGGAGCAGACACTTCCGGACCGGGTCGGCGCCGACCTGCGGGGGACGAGGTAGTGGCCGATCTTTCCCGTCGGCCGGACGGGTGGTGCTCACCCGGCCAGGTGACGTGGGCCCGGGTTCTGGGTACCCCGACCCAAGAAGCGAGCCGAGGATTTCGAGGTGATCCGGAATGTCCACCGGGAGCAGGAGCGCGACCGGCCGCACGGGATGGGTGGCCGGGGGTGCCGCCGGGCTGGCGGTGCTGGCCGGCCTCTACCTGATCGCCGGGCCGTGGGTCGCGCGCTTCGGCGGCGCGGTCGAGCTCGCGGTCAGCAACACCGTCGCCGGGCTGGCGATCATCGCGCTGGCCGCGGTGCGGACGCGCGACCCCGGCCCGCAGGCCCTCACCTGGGTACTGCCGGTGCTGGGGCTGTGGGCGGCGGTGTCGCCGCTGGTCCTGCGCTACGGCGACGAGACCGTTCCCTCGGCCGGGGCGCTCGTGGGCAACGTGATCGCCGGCGTCGTGGTGATCGCGGCCGGGCTCGCGCTGCTGCGCCGCCGGAGGACTTCCAGCGAGCGTTGACGGCGGCTTTGCGCCTGGCCGACAACGTCGCTGGGCGGGCACAGCCAACTGAACCGCCCAGCGATAGGCTGGGTCCTGCGAACCGGACAGAGGGACTGTGGTGGCGACGGAGTATTTGGCGCGGCCGGAAGGGCTGCCACCGGTCAACGGCTACAGCCACGTGGTGGTCTTCGACGGGCCGATGGTCGCGGTGTCCGGCCAGGTGCCGGTCAGCGGGACCGGGGTGTACGCCGGTGACGAAGCGGTGGAGCAGGTGCGGCAGGTGTTCGACAACCTGGCGGCCGCGCTGGCCGCCGGGGGATCGGGGCTGGACCGGGTGGTCAAACTGACCGTGTACCTCACCGACCTGGCCGACCTCGGCTCGTTCCGCGAGGTCCGCGACCGGTACCTCGACCCGGCCCGGCTCCCGGCCTGTTCGCTGGTCCAGGTCGGCGCCCTGGTGGACCCGCGCTTCCGGGTCGAGATCGACGCGCTCGCCACCCGCTGAGCTTCCCCTGGCCACAACGCCGGCCGGCGGACGCGATCCGGTTCCCACGGTTCACCCCCTCCACCTCCGATGGACAGGAGCTAGTCCGCGCCCGGGCAGACCTCGATCCAGTCGTCGTTGGGCGTGCCCGGGCGGTAGGGGCTGTCGCGGCGTTTCGCGGTGAGGCCGGCCAGACCGTGGTCACGGGCGGCGCGGGCGACCGCGGCGCCGTCGCCCGGGTGGCTGGGCGGGACCTGCCAGTGCGGGCCGGCCAGGGCGAGGCCGTCGAGCAGGGCGCGCCGCTCGTGGTGGGGCGCGGCGAGCCGGGAGCGGAAGTCCAGGTGCAGCACGTCGGCGGCGAGGAAGAACGCCGGGTGCCGGTGCACCAGCCGGCGGGCTTCGGCCGGGCCGGCCGCCACCCGGCGGCGGAGCCCGTCCGGGTCCGGGCGGCCGTCGGCGAAGACGACGATCTCCCCGTCCAGCACCACTTCCGTCGAGCCGAGCTGCGCGCCCAGGCCCTTCAGCTCGGGGTAGCTCGCGGTGACGTCCTCCCCGGTCTCGTCGAACGCCGTCACCCGGCCGCCGGCCACCCGCAGGATGACGCGCAGGCCGGACCACCGGAATTCGTAGGCCCAGTCGCCGTCGGAGCCCGACGGCGGCAGCGGCCCCGGCCGCGCGGGCATCGGCGGGAGGAACCCGGGCGTGGCCTCGTGCCCGGGTTCGGCCGGGTCGAGCCGGGTGAGCTTCCAGGCGTTCTCGGCGGCCGGGTCGTGCCGGTGCACCAGCGCGTACCGCCCGCGCAGCCGCGCGCCGTCCAGGACCACCTCCACCCGGTGGTCGTTCCAGTGCCGGGCCTGGTAGCCGCCCTGGTCCCACACCTCACCGTCGGTGTAACCCGGCGGCCGGTGGTCGATCCGCACCGCGAGCCGGACCTCGCCGGGCGCCCGCGGTACCCCGCGAGGCACGGTCCACGAGGCGAGCACCCCCTCGTGTTCGAGCCGCAGATTCCAGTGCGGCTGCGGAACGCGCAGCTCGTGGACGACGAACCGGCCGCCGCCCGCCCCCGATCGTGTCGGTGTCGGTGTCGGCGTCGGTTCCAGCGTCCGGCGCCGCCGGTACTCGGCCAGCTCGTCGATCACGCCGCACCCCCGTCCACGTTCGGGAGCCGCCAGATTAGCTCGCCGAAGGACCGCCGGGCACCTCGACCGGGTACTGTCTCCGGACCCTTGACGACAGCAACGGTCAAGGGTCCGGCGCCGCTCCCGGATCGGTGCGAGACTGGGTCCCGACCGATCAAGAGGGGACCTGCCACCATGCCGACCGTCGCCGAGCAGCTCATCGACGTCCTCGTCCAGTCCGGGGTGCGCCGGATCTACGGGGTGGTGGGCGACAGCCTCAACCCCGTGGTCGACGCGGTCCGCCGCAGCGGCGGCTCCGACCGGGGCGGCATCGACTGGATCCACGTGCGCAACGAGGAGGCCGGGGCCTTCGCCGCGGCCGCCGAGGCCCAGCTGACCGGCACCCTCGCGGTGTGCGCGGGCAGCTGCGGCCCGGGCAACCTGCACCTGCTCCAGGGGGTCTACGACGCGCACCGCTCGGGTGCGCCGGTGCTCGCCATCGCCTCGCACATCCCGTCGGCGCAGATCGGCACCGGATTCTTCCAGGAGACCCACCCGGAGCGGCTGTTCGCCGACTGCTCGCACTACTGCGAGATGGTCAGCTCACCCGAGCAGATGCCGCGGCTGGCGCGCATCGCGGTGCAGAACGCCGTGGGCCGCCGGGGCGCCGCGGTGCTGGTGCTGCCCGGCGACGTCTCGCACGAGTCCGCCGCGCACCCCACCGGCGAGTCCTGGTCGCTGCCCAGCCCGCCGGCGGTCGTGCCCGCCGCGGCCGACGTCGACCGGCTGGTCGAGCGGCTCAACCGGGCCGGCAAGGTGATGATCATGGCCGGCGCGGGCTGCCGCGACGCGCACGCGGACGTGCTCGCGCTGGCCGACGCGCTGGGCGCCCCGGTCGGGCACTCCCTGCGGGGCAAGGAGTTCGTGCAGTACGACAACCCGTTCGACGTCGGCATGAGCGGGCTGCTCGGCTACGGCGCCTGCTACGAGGCCATGCACGAGGCCGACCTGGTCCTGCTGCTCGGCACCGACTTCCCGTACGACACCTTCCTCCCGCAGCGCAACACGGTGCAGGTGGACATCGACGCCGCGCGCATCGGCCGCCGCTCGGTGCTCGAGTTCGGCGTGCTCGGCGACGTGGGCGCGACCATCCGGGCGGTGCTGCCGCGGCTGGACCGGCGCGGGGACCGCTCGTTCCTCGACGCCATGCTGCGCAAGCACGAACGCGGGCTGCAGCGCACCGTCGACGCCTACACCAAGGACGTCACCCAGCAGGTCCCGCTGCACCCGGAGTACGTCGCCGACCTCCTGGACGAGGAGGCGGCCGAGGACGCGGTGTTCACCGTGGACACCGGCATGGGCAACGTGTGGGCCGCCCGCTACCTCACCCCGAACGGGCGGCGGCGGATCCTCGGCTCGTTCGTGCACGGCAGCATGGCCAACGCGCTGCCCCACGCCATCGGCGCGCAGGCGGCCGCCCCGGGCCGCCAGGTGGTCGCGATGTGCGGCGACGGCGGGCTGGCCATGCTGCTGGGGGAGCTGCTCACGCTCAAGACCCACGCGCTGCCGGTGAAGGCCGTGGTGTTCAACAACTCCTCGCTCGGCATGGTGAAGCTGGAGATGCTCGTGGACGGGCTGCCGGACTTCGGCACCGACCACGACCAGGTGGACTTCGCCGCGCTGGCCCAGGCGGCCGGCCTGCATTCGCGCCGCGTGGAGAAGCCCGCCGACGTGCGCGATGGCCTCCGCGAGATCCTGGCCCACGACGGCCCGGCGCTGCTCGACGTGGTCACCGACCCGAACGCGCTGTCCATCCCGCCGAACATCACCGCCTCGCAGGTCCGCGGATTCGCGCTGGCCGCCAGCCGGACCGTGCTCGGCGGCGGGGTGGGGAAGATGCTGCAACTGGCCAAGTCCAACCTGCGCAACATCCCGCGCCCCTGACCGCACGGCGCCTGACCGCACTGCGCTCTGACCACACGGCGCCCCGGTCGCGCCGGTCGCACGGGAAACGCCCGGGCCCCCAGGGGGAGCCCGGGCGTTTCCCGTGTCCGGCGGCCCGGTCAGTCGGTCTCGGCCATCGCCTCGGCGAACTGCGCCGCGTACAGCCGTGAGTAGGCGCCGCCGGAGTGCAGCAGCGTCTCGTGGTCGCCCTGTTCCACGATGTGCCCGGACTCCATCACCAGGATGACGTCCGCGTCGCGGATGGTGGACAGCCGGTGCGCGATGACGAAGCTGGTGCGCCCGGCCCGCAGCGTGTTCATCGCGCGCTGGATGAGCACCTCGGTGCGGGTGTCCACGGAGCTGGTGGCCTCGTCGAGGATCAGGATCACCGGTTTGGCCAGGAACGCCCGCGCCACCGTGATCAGCTGCTTCTCCCCGGCGCTGACCGTGCCGCCCTCGTCGTCGATCACCGTGTCGTAGCCCTCGGGCAGGGTGCGCACGAACCGGTCGACGTGGGTGGCCTTCGCCGCCTCGACGATCTGCTCGTGGGTGACCTCGTCGGCGCCGTAGGCGATGTTCTCCGCGATCGTGCCGCCGAACAGCCAGGCGTCCTGCAGCACCATGCCGGTCTTGTCGCGCAGCTCCTCGCGGTCCATCTCCGCGATGTCGACGCCGTCGAGGGTGATCCGGCCGTGGTCGAGCTCGTAGAACCGCATGAGCAGGTTGACCAGCGTGGTCTTGCCCGCGCCGGTCGGCCCGACGATGGCCACGGTCTGGCCGGGCTGCACGGTGAGCGACAGGTCGTCGATCAGCGGCGTGTCCGGCAGGTAGCGGAACGAGACGTCGTGGAACTCGACCTGCCCGCGCACCACCTCCGGGCGGGCCGGGCGGGCCGGCTCGGGCGCTTGCTCCTCGGCGTCCAGCAGCGCGAACACCCGCTCGGCCGAGGCCACGCCGGACTGGAGCAGGTTCGCCATGCTGGCGATCTGCGTGACCGGCTGGCTGAACTGCCGCGAGTACTGGATGAACGCCTGCACGTCGCCCAGCGAGAGCTGGCCCGAAGCCACCCGAAGCACGCCGATCACCGCCACCAGCACGTAGTTGAGGTTGCCGATGAACATCATCGCCGGCTGGATCGTGCCGGAGATGAACTGCGCCCGGAAGCTGGCGGTGAACAGCGTGTCGTTGTGCTCCTTGAACACCTGCTCGGCCTCGGCGCGCCGGCCGAACACCTTCACCAGCGAGTGCCCGGTGTACATCTCCTCGATGTGCGCGTTGAGCCGCCCGGTGGTCGCCCACTGCTTGATGAACTGCGGCTGCGCGCGCTGGCCGACCTTGGCCGCGACGAACGCCGAAGCGGGCACGGTCAGCAGCGCGATCACCGCCAGCAGCGGCGAGATCAGGAACATCATCACCAGCACGCCGATCACCGTGAGCAGCGAGGTGACGATCTGCGAAAGGGTCTGCTGCAGCGACTGCGCCAGGTTGTCGATGTCGTTGGTGACCCGGGACAGCACCTCGCCGCGCGGCTGGCGGTCGAAGTAGCGCAACGGCAGCCGCGCGAACTTCTCCTCGATGTCGCGGCGCAGCGAGTACACCGCGTTCTGCACCAGCCGGGTGGTCAGCCGGGCCTGGAGCAGGCCGAACACCGAGGCGATCACGTACAGCACCAGCACCAGCACCAGCACCTGGCCGACCGCGTCGAAGTCGATGCCCCGGCCGGGCACCAGGTCGACCCGGGTGAACATGTCCGCGAGCGTGGTGTTGCCCCGCGCCCGCAGTCCGGCGATCACGGCATCCTTGCCGACCCCGGCCGGCAGGCTCTTGCCGATCACACCGGCGAAGATCAGGTCGGTGGCGCGGGCCAGCAGCTTCGGCCCGACCACGGTCAGCGCCACGCTGGCGGTGCCCAGCAGCAGCACACCGGCCAGCGCCGCCCGCTGGGGCTGAAGCAGCCGCAACAGCCGGCGCAGCGAACCCTTGAAGTCCAGGGCCTTCTCCGCCGGGCCGCCGCCCATGAACCGGCCCGGCCCCGAGGTGGGCGTGCCGGGGCGGCTGGTGCGGGCCGCGGTCGGCCGCTCACCGACCTCTTCGGCCACACCTGCCACACCGGCGCCGGTCACCGGTCCGTCCTCAGTGGATTTTCGCTCGCTCATCACGCCGCCCCTGTTTCCTGCGGGATACCCGCACCGAGTCGGCGCCGTGGAGAGGGCTTCGCCGATTGTGTATTCACGCCGCCCCTGTTTCCTGCGGGATACCCGCACCGAGTCGGCGCCGTGAGAAGGGCTCCGTCGATTGTGTATTCACGCCGCCCCTGTTCCTTGCGGGATACCCGCACCCAGTCGGCGCCGTGCGAAGGGCTTCGCCGATTGTGTTCTCACGCCGCCTCCGCCTCGGTCAGCTGCGAAAGGACGATCTCCCGGTAGGTTTCGTTGCCGTCCATCAGCTCGTGGTGGGTTCCGGTGCCGACGACGCGGCCTCCGTCGACCACGAGGATGCGGTCGGCGTTGCGGATGGTGCTGACCCGCTGCGCGACGATGACCACCGTCGCTTCGCGGGTCTCGTCGGCCAGCGCGCGGCGCAGGGCCGCGTCGGTGGCGTAGTCCAGCGCGCTGAACGAGTCGTCGAACAGGTAGATGCCCGGTTTGTGCACCAGCATCCGCGCGATGGCCAGCCGCTGGCGCTGACCGCCGGAGACGTTCGTGCCGCCCTGGGCGATCGGCGAGTCCAGGCCCTCGGGCATCCGCTCGACGAAGTCCTTGCCCTGAGCCACCTCCAGCGCGTGCCACAGCTCCTGCTCGGTGGCCTCCGGCTTGCCGTACCGCAGGTTGCTCGCCACCGTCCCGGCGAACAGGTAGGGCTTCTGCGGCACCATGCCCACCGCCGAGGCGAGCACCCCGGGGTCGAGCTCGCGCACGTCGACCCCGTCCACCCGCACGGTGCCCTCGGTGGCGTCCATCAGCCGCGGGATCAGGTTGAGCAGCGTGGTCTTGCCGCTGCCGGTGCTGCCGATCACCGCGGTGGTCTCACCGGGCCGGGCCAGCAGCGAGATGTCCTGCAGCACCGGCTTCTCCGCGCCGGGGTAGCGGAACTCCACCCCGGACAGCTCCAGGTGCCCGCGCACGGGGCCGGGGGAGACCGGCCGCGCGGGCAGGCGGACGCTGGACTCGGTGTCCAGCACCTCGCTGATCCGCTCGGCGCTGACCTCGGCGCGCGGCACCATCATGAACATGAAGGTGGCCATCATGATCGACATCAGGATCTGCAGCAGGTAGGACAGGAACGCGGTCAGCGCGCCGATCTGCATGGAGCCGCTTTCGATCCGGTGCCCGCCGAACCACAGCACCGCCACGCTCGAGACGTTCACCACCAGCATCACGGTCGGGAACATCAGCGCCATCAGCCGGCCCACCCGCAGCGAGACGGTGAGCAGCTCGTCGTTCGCGCGCCCGAAGCGCTCCCGCTCGTGCTGGTCCCGCACGAACGCGCGGATCACCCGGATGCCCATGATCTGCTCGCGCATCACCTGGTTGATCTTGTCGATGCGGGTCTGCATCTTCCGGAACGCCGGGCGCATCCGGGAGATGATGATGCCGACCGCGATGGCCAGCGCCGGCACGGCGACCAGCAGCAGGGTCGACAGCGGCACGTCCTGGTTCAGCGCCAGCACGATGCCGCCCACGCACATGATCGGCGCCGACACCATCAGGGTCAGCGTCATCAGCACCAGCATCTGGATCTGCTGCACGTCGTTGGTGGTGCGGGTGATCAGCGAAGGGGTGCCGAAGTGGCCGACCTCGCGCGCGGAGAAGTCCTGCACGCGGTGGAACACCGAGGCGCGCACGTCCCGGCCCAGCGCCATCGCGGTCCGCGCGCCGAAGTAGACCGCGCCGATCGAAGCGGCGATCTGCACCAGGGTGATCAGCAGCATCACGCCGCCGACGCCCACGATGTAGCCGGTGTCGCCCTTCACGAGGCCGTTGTCGACGATGTCGGCGTTGAGGGTCGGCAGGTACAGCGTCGCGGCGGTCTGCACCAGCTGCAGCAGCACGACGAGCCACAGGGTGGCCTGGTAGGGGCGCAGATGGCTGCGCAGCAGACGGATTAACACGGGCGGGTGCTCCCCCAGGTGGTGGTGGTCCGGTTCGGTTCGGGGTGGTGCTCGGTGGTTCGGGCCGGGCGCGGGGCCGGGGCTCAGGACGCCGTGGCGGAGGCCCCCTCCGACGCCGAGGTCAGCCCGGGCATTCCCGCCGCGGCCTCGCGCAGGAGCTCGGCGAACAGCGGCAGGTAGGTCCCGTCCTCGTCGTCGTGCAGCCAGGTCTGGAACGCGATCCGGTGCGCGTTCTGCACGATGCCCGCCAGCATGCGCGCGTGCAACGGGTTTACCCCCGGGCCCGCGCGCTCGGCCAGCGCCTCGGCCAGCAGGCGTTCGGAGTCCGCGTGCGCCCGCAGCATCTCGCCGAACAGGCCGTGGTCGTGCAGCAGGTCGCGGATCCGGTGCACGTCCTCGCGGCGGGCCTCGGGCTCGCGGGCCTGCTGCTCGTGCGCGGAGTTGATGACCGCGTCCCAGATGGGCTCGCCGTCCGGGCGGGCGCGCAGCGCGTCCCGGACCCGCTCCTGACGTTCGACGATGAACGAGCAGACCGCCTGCTCCTTGCTCGCGAAGTAGTTGTTGAAGGTGCGCGGCGACACCCCGACCTCGTTCGCGATGTCCTCGACCCGCACCTGGTCCATGCCGCGCTCCATCGCCAGGCGCAGCGCGGTGCTCGCGAGCGCCTGGCGCGCGGCGCGCTTCTTGCGCTCGCG
This sequence comes from Amycolatopsis sp. PS_44_ISF1, assembly GCF_032335455.1. Classification (NCBI taxonomy): domain Bacteria; kingdom Bacillati; phylum Actinomycetota; class Actinomycetes; order Pseudonocardiales; family Pseudonocardiaceae; genus Amycolatopsis; species Amycolatopsis sp. PS_44_ISF1. Next base: position 362,729 of record NZ_JANUXO010000002.1, read on the forward strand.
CAGGCCCATCACGGGCCGGGGTTCGGGGGGCACGATCCCAAAGTAGCAAAATCTTGCGCGTCCGGCAAAAATCTGCGCGCCCCGCACTTTTCGGACACGGTCCGGGTAGCCGATCGGTGGCCGTAAGGCCGGTGCGGCCACCCGATCGGGGGCTCGCGGCTGTCGTGACCGGCCGATCCGGGCTACCGTTGTCACCGAGCGTGAGTACGTTCCGGCCAGCGGCGGAGGTGCGCGGAATGCGGGCGATGTGGAAGGGCTCGGTCTCGTTCGGGCTGGTGAGCATCCCGATCCAGCTCTACGCGGCCACCGAGAACAAGAACGTCACGCTGCGCCAGGTGCACCAGGCCGACGGCGGGCGGATCCAGTACAAGCGGTTCTGCACGGTGGACGGCCAGGAGGTGCCCTACGCCGAGATCGCGAAGGGCTACGAACTGCCCGACGGCGAGATGGTGGTGCTCACCGACGCCGACCTGGCCGCGCTGCCGCTGTCCACCCAGCGCACCATCGACGTGCTCGAGTTCGTGCCGCTGGAGTCGGTCGACCCGATCCAGTTCGACCGCACCTACTACCTGGAGCCGCAGAAGAACGCGGTGAAGCCGTACCTGGTGCTGCGGGACGCGCTGCACAAGGCGAGCCACGTGGCGGTGGCCAAGGTGGCGGTGCGGCAGCGCGAGAGCCTGGCCCTGCTGCGCGTGCACGGCGACGTGCTGGTGATGACCACCATGCTGTGGCCGGACGAGGTGCGCACCCCGGACTTCCCGTTCCTGCGCGAGGACCCGCCCCCGGTGCGCCCGCAGGAGCTGACCATGGCCGGCTCCCTGATCGATTCGCTGGCCGAGCCGGTGTTCGAGTCCGAAAAGTACTCCGACCACTACCGCGAGACCCTCGAAGCGATGATCGAGGAGAAGGTGGCCGGCAACGAGACGGCCAAGCCCGGCGCGGCCGGCGCGAAAGCCGACGTGCTCGACCTGATGGCCGCGCTGGAGGCGAGTGTTTCGGCGGCGAAGAAGACCCGCAAACCGGGCAAGGCGGCCGGGGAAGAACCCGCCGGGCCGGTCGAGAGCAAGGCTGCCGCGAAGAAGCCGCCCGCCCGCTCCCGGCGGCCGAAGAGCGCCTGAACCCGGCTCGCCCGCGTGGTCGGGGAGCACCTCGGTCCTGATCACCGGACCGGGCGAGGGCGACACGCCGCCGGTATGCCGCGCTCCGGCCCTTCCCGGTGATACCAAGGGAACGTCCGATGAGAAACCCCTGCTCGGGGACGACCCCGGCATCATCGCGGAAGGCGGCGTGGGCATGGAGTGCGCGTTCTGCACCAGCGGCATCGACCACTGTCACGGAACCCTGATCGTTCACCCCGACGGCGGCTTCGCCGAGTGCGCCGAAGCCGGCTGCACGGATCTGGACCGGATCCGCCACGGGCTGATCATCGACTGCCAGACCCTCGATCGCGGCTGCTCGTGCGTGCTGCCCGCCGAGCGGCCGGCGGTGTTCCAGCACGCTTCCTGAGCCCTCCCGCGGCCCGGAAACCACCCCAGCCCCCTCACCCGCGCACACCGGGGGAGGGGGCTGGGGCGATGACCGGTCCGGTCCGGAAATCCTTACCCGATCGTGTAAACAGTTGTGTACATCCGGCTTGACGATGTGCTAACACTAACGGGGTCCTTCGGCTCTCCCTCCCCCTCGGAGCCGGAGGACCCTTTTCGTCGGCGGACGGCCGGGCGGGGAGCAGGACCGGTGCTCAGAACCAGTGCGCGCGCCCGCCGATGCGCCGGCCGGTGCTGCCGACCACGGCCAGCACCACGCCCACCACGGCGAGGACGATTCCGATGGTCCACAGGATCGGAATGCTCGCGACGAATCCGATGATCAGCAGGATGATTCCGAGGACAATCACGGTCAGCACTCTCCTTCGCGCGCCCGCCCCGCCCGGCGACCTGCCCGGCTATCAGCGCGTCCACCAGGGGAATGGCCTTTTCCGCGAGCGGTGAAACGGTGCGATCGGCGCATTGCGGCTCGCGTTCGGCGCAATGCGGCGGCGGGACGCGGCGGGGTCCGCCGCGTCCCGCCGCCGGTGGCTCAGTACCGGTAGTGGTCCAGTTTGTACGGGCCTTCCACGCTCACCCCGACGTACTCGGCCTGCTCCTTGGTCAGCTTGGTCAGCCGGACGCCGAGCGCGTCCAGGTGCAGCCGCGCGACCTTCTCGTCGAGGTGCTTCGGCAGCCGGTGCACGCCGACCGGGTACTCACCCGGCTTGGTGAACAGCTCGATCTGCGCGATCACCTGGTTCGCGAACGAGTTCGACATGACGAACGACGGGTGCCCGGTCGCGTTGCCGAGGTTCATCAGCCGCCCCTCGGACAGCACGATGATCGAATGCGGCCCGATGCGCCGGGAGCCCGTCTCCGAATCCCCGGCGGACGCGGTTTCCGGGAAGCGCCACTCGTGCACCTGCGGCTTGATCTCGAACCTGGTGATGCCGGGGACCTTGGCCAGACCGGCCATGTCGATTTCGTGGTCGAAGTGCCCGACGTTGGCGACGATCGCGTTGTGCTTCATCCGCGCCATCTGGGCCGCGGAGACGACGCCGAGGTTGCCGGTGGTGGTGAGGAAGATGTCGCCGCGCTCGACCACGTCGTCCAGCTCGACCACTTCCAGGCCCTCCATCGCCGCCTGGAGCGCGCAGATCGGGTCGATCTCGGTGACCACCACGCGCGCGCCCTGCCCGCGCAGTGCTTCGACCGCGCCCTTGCCGACGTCGCCGTATCCGCAGACCACGGCGAGCTTGCCGCCGATCATCACGTCGGTGGCCCGGTTCAGCCCGTCCACCAGCGAGTGCCGGATGCCGTACTTGTTGTCGAACTTGGACTTCGTCACCGAGTCGTTGACGTTCATCGCCGGGAACAGCAGTTCCCCTTCGGTGGCGAGCTTGTAGAGCCGCTTGACGCCGTTGGTGGTCTCCTCGGTGACGCCGCGGACCTCACCGGCGATCCGGGTGAACCGCTGCGGGTCCCCGGCCAGGCTTTCGGCCAGCGTCCGCCGGACGATCGCGTGCTCCTCCGGATCGTCCGGCCCCGGCTGCGGCACCACGCCCGCCGCCTCGAACCGCACTCCTTCGTGGAGCAGCATGGTGGCGTCGCCGCCGTCGTCGAGCAGCATGGTGGGGGACTGGCCGCCGGCGAACCGGAACAGCCGGTCGGTGCACCACCAGTACTCGTCCAGGGTTTCGCCCTTCCAGGCGAACACCGGCGTGCCCTCGGGCCGCTCGGGCGTGCCGCCGGGGCCGACCACCACGGCGGCCGCGGCCTCGTCCTGGGTGGAGAAGATGTTGCAGGACACCCAGCGCACCTCGGCGCCGAGCGCGACCAGGGTTTCGATCAGCACGGCGGTCTGCACGGTCATGTGCAGCGAGCCGGCGATGCGGGCGCCCTTCAGCGGCTGGGCTCCGGCGAACTCGCGGCGGATCGCCATCAGGCCGGGCATCTCGTGCTCGGCCAGGCGCAGCTGCGTGCGGCCCGCCTCGGCCAGCGTGAGGTCGGCCACGGCGAACTCGACGCCGTTGCGGTTCTGCAGGGTGGGACTCATCTCGGCTGCTCACTTCCTCGGGAATTGAAGGGGCACAACGATTTCCGGGCACGGGGTTTTCCGGGCACCGGGGTTTCCGGCTACCGGGGTTTTGCGGGCACCACGGAGCACGGCGCCACCGGTGGTGACGCCGGGGCGGGCCCGGGGGGATCAGCGGGCGCGGACGCGGTCCGGCGCGGGGCATTGCCCGGTGGCCAGCAAAAGGGCCGGCAAAGGGGCCGACGGAGTGGCCGGAAAAGAGACCGGTAAAAGGGCCGACAAAAAAAGCGCCTCCTTCGCAGGAGGCGCCCTTCTCTCGGTGATCGTGGGCCGAGCGTGGCGGGATCGCGGACCCCGTCGCAGCGCCTCTCGGCCCCGAACGCGCCCGGACGGGCGCAGCAGGATTTCGGTTCCCACTCTGGCAAGCGGCCCGCGGCGCTGTCAAGCGGGCCGGGGGATCACCGGGGTGGCAGGTCGATCTCGGTGTGCCGGGTCGCGAGGGTGCCGGCCAGCTCGGCCAGCTTCACGTTGAGGTCCTGGGAGGTGCGGCGCAGGAGGTCGAACGCCTCGTCCGCGCCGATTCCGCGGTGCTGCATCAGGATTCCCTTGGCCTGGCCGATCACGTCCCGGGAATCGATGGCCTCCCGCAGGTGGGCCTCCTGCATCCCGGCCAGGTCGCGGGCCCGGGTGGTGGCCAGCGCGAGCGAGCCGTGGGTCGCCGGGAGCAACGCGATGTCGCGGTCCTGCGGGGTCAGGGCGGCGCGCTCGCGGGCGTAGACGTTGAGGGCGCCGGAAAGCTCCGGCGGGCGCGCGTCGGGCAGCAGCGCGGTGGCGAGCACCGAGCCCATGCCGAGCGCCGCCGCGGCCGGGCCGAAGCCCGGCCATTCGATGCCCCGCGCGAGGTCCTGGCTCTCGGCGTGGGCGGGACCGTCCGGGTGGGCGGCGCTGACGCACGGGCCTTCGCCCAGCCGGTACTGGATCCGGTCGAGCCGGGCGGCGATGCCCTCGGTCTCGACCGGGGTGGAGAAGGCGCCGTCCGGTCCGCGCAGGGTGATGCTGACGACCGCCGCGCCGGGGATCAGCCGGACGGCGGCGATGACGAGCTGCTGCATCGCCTCGCCGACCGTGTCCGCGGCCAGCAGGGTCCGGGTCAGCCGGCCGAATTCGTCCCCGAGCACCGCCAGCCGGTCCTCCGGCGCGCGGGCGGGCAGCGTCGCGTTCTGCTCGTCGATGGTCACCGAGACGGGTACCCCGCCGCCGAGGCCGGCGAAACAGGATGCGCTTCATCGCGGGAAGACCGCGCGCACGCCCAGAAGCCGTACGGGGCGGCCCAGCTCGAACCGGCCGAGCACCTCGCGGGCTGCCCGCCCGATGGCCTCGGCGTCGGCCGTCGGCTCGGGCAGGGTCAGGCCGTGGGTGTGGGTGTGGAACGGGGCGAAGCGGACCTTCACCTCCACCCGCGCCGCCGGGCGCCCCTCGGCCGCGACGTCCTCGGCGACCCGGCGGGCCAGAACCCCGATCTGCTCGGCGATCGCGTCCCCGTCGGTGAGATCGGCCGGGAACGTGGTCTCACGGCTGCGCGAACGGGCGGCGGAGGGCGTGGCGGTGACCTCGGCGTCCCCGATGCCGCCGGCCAGCAGCCGGTACCACGGGCCGAGCCGGGGACCGAACCGCGCGGCCAGCCCGGCCGGGTCGGCCCCGGCCAGCTCCAGCACGGTCGTCCACCCCTCGGCTTCGAGCTTCCTGGCCGTCTTGCGGCCGATGCCCCACAGCGCGTCGACCGGCCGCTCGGCCATCACCTCCCACCAGTTCGCCCGCGTCAGCCGGAACACCCCGGCCGGCTTGGCGAACCCGGTGGCGAGCTTGGCGCGCAGCTTGTTGTCCCCGACGCCGACCGAGCAGGACAGCCCGGTCGCTTCGGCCACCCCGCGCCGCACCCCGGCTGCGAACGCCTCCGGTTCGGCGGTGTCCACCCCGAGGAACGCCTCGTCCCAGCCGAGCACTTCGACCACCACCGGGAACTCGCGCAGCCGCGCCATCACGCGGTCGGAGACCTCCTGGTACGCGGGCGGGTCGCTGGGGAGGAAGACCGCTTCGGGACAGCGTTTCGCGGCCAGCCGCAACGGCATCCCCGAGTGCACGCCGAACTCGCGGGCTTCGTAGGAGGCGGTGGCCACGACCGCGCGCCCGGCCGGGTCGCCGTGGCCGCCCACCACCACCGGGCGCCCGCGCAGCTCCGGGTGCCGAGCCACCTCGACCGCGGCGATGAACTGGTCGAGATCGACGTGCAGAACCCACTCGGACACCGGGCCAGTGTGCGCGGGAGCGGCCCGGCCCGCGACCCCGCGGGCGCCCCGGCCGGGTCTTCAGCGCCGGTGGTGGCCCCGGACCAGGTGCGCGGTCACCCCACCGGCCGCGGCGAGCAGCGCGCACAGCGTGAGCGCGGGACTGGCCGTGGCGAGCCCGGCGACGAGCAGCACGCCCGCGGTGACGTCGAACGTCACCAGCAGGGTCGTGAGGAACCGGCGGGAGCGGGTGGGCCGCCCCTCGCGCAATGCGGCCGCCAGCTCCGGGTCGCTGGCCTCGAACCAGCGCTCGATCTTTTCCAGCTCGCGGCGATCATGGTGACTGAGCACGGGAATCTCCTTCGCACCGGCCGGCGCCGCTGACCGGATTCCCCGGACCGGATCCGGCCAATCACGTCACCGGTGGTTCACCTGGCCGTCGCAAACCGTATAACGCCCTATACCGCGGCTCGGTGACCGTCCGGCGGTCATGACCGGGCACAGTGGACACTTGATCGGCCGGTCGGGCGAACCGGCCGTGACGCTCATCGAGCCGCCGGGTGACCGCCCGCGGATGGTCCCGGCCCGGGGGGATGCCGTATCGTCACTGCGAGTCACGCCAGAGGGCCGGGCCACGCCGAGGGGAGCGTCGGTGCAGGGTGACCAGCGGATCGCCGGGCGGTATCGGCTGCTGGGCCGGGCCGGCACCGGAGGCATGGGCGTGGTCTGGCGGGCCCGCGACGAGCGGCTCGACCGGGTGGTGGCCCTCAAGCAGGCCCGCCGGTCCGACGCGGTGAGCGGCCGCACGCTGCGCCGCGAAGCCCGCCTCGCCGCCGGCCTGCGGCACCCGAACGTCGTCGCCTTCCACGAAGTCGTGACCGAGGGCGACGAACTGTGGATCGTGATGGAGTACGTGCCCTCGCGCAGCCTGGCCGAGGTCCTCGCCGCCGAGGGCCCGCTGCCGGCGCGCACCGTGGCCGGGATCGGCGTGCAGGTGGCCGCCGCGCTGGCCGCGGTGCACGAACGCGGCATCGTGCACCGCGACGTCAAACCCGGCAACGTGCTGATCACCGACGAGGGCCTGGCCAAGCTCACCGACTTCGGCCTTTCGCGATCGGTCCGCGCCGACGAGACGATCACCGACTCGCCGCTGATCGGCGGCACCCCCGGCTACCTCGCGCCGGAAGTCGCCCAGGGCCATCCGCCGACCGCCGCTTCGGACGTCTTTTCCTTGGGTGCCACGCTTTTCTCCGCGGTCGAGGGCACGCCCCCGTTCGGCGGCGGCAACGAGTACGCCACCATCCGGAAGGCGGCCGAAGGTCCGGTGCCGCAGGCCCGCAACGCCGGCGTCCTGGCCTCGGTGCTGAGCGCGCTGATGGCGTTCGCCCCGGCCGAGCGGCCCACCGCGAGCGTGGCCCGCGAGCTGCTGGCCGGTGGCCTGGAAGGACTTCCGTCCGCGCCGTCGCCCCGCCGGCGGCCCGGCCCGCGCCTCCGCCGCGCCGTGGTCGCCGGGGCGGTGCCGGTCGTCGTGGTGGTGCTCGCCGCGGCGTTCCTGTTGTTCGCGCGCACCCGCGACACCCCGGCTCCGCCCGCCGTGCCGGTGAAGCCCGCGGTGCTGGGCATCGGCGGGAACCCGGTCGAAGCCGATCCGTGCCGGCTGGTCGACGCAACGCCGCTGAAGGCGTTCGGCCCGGCCGCGGTCGACCCGGACTACGGCAACTTCGACCGTTGCGACGTGATCATCCCGCGCGGCGCGGGCCGCGACGGCGAGGAGCGTCAGGCCGACGTGAAGGTCGAGCTGCTGGACCCGTCCGGTGACGGCGCACCGGCCGGCCGCCGCACCCGCTCGGGCCCGTTCGCCGTGTTCGGCGATCCGGCGCAGGACGGCGCGTGCACCCGGCTGGTGCAACTGCAGGACCGGTACCTGGTGCGCATCGAGGTCGAGGACGACCAGGGGGACGACCTCGACGTGTGCCGGGTGGCCGACCTCGCCGTCGCCTCGGCCACGGAGGTGCTCGCCGCCGCGGGCGTGCCGACGCGTTCCACGCCGTACCCGGCGGCTTCGCTGGCCCGGCTGAACGCGTGCGCGCTGCTGGACCCGGCCGGGCTCGCCGGGGCCGCCGGGGTCACCGCACCGGTGCGGGTGCGGCCCGGGTTCGGCCACTGGAGCTGCGATTGGGACAGCGACACGGTCACCCGCGCGGTCACCGTGATGTTCGACCGCGACCAGCCGCCGGGGCCGGATTCGGGGCGGCTGGCGCGCGTCGCGGGCCGCGAGGTCCACACCAGCATCGACGACTTCGCCCCCGAGACCTGCCAGGCCCTGCTGGTGTACCGGCAGTACACCGACGCCCAGGGCGAGGCCGCGGTCGAGCAGATCAAGGTGGTCGTGCACGGCGACCCGCCCTCGTCCCGGCTCTGCACCCCGGCCACCGCGCTGGCCGGCGACGTCGTCGCGAAGCTGCCGAAGCCGTGACCTCCCGGGGCGCCGAACCGCTGGGCGCCGACCACGGCAGCCTGGCCTTCGGGGTGCCCCCGGCGGTGCCCGGCACGGTGTTCGCCCTCGCCGTGACCGGCGGTGTCCGGATGCCCCCGCGCGACGGGCGGAGGGTCCTCTTCGGACGCAACCGCGAGGACGTGCACGTGTGCGTCGGCGAGGACGACCGGAAAGTCAGCCGCCGCCAGGGTTTCCTGCTGCGCCGCGAAGACTCGTGGTGGATGCGCAACACCGGGCGGCTGCCGATCCGCCTGCCCGGCGCGCGCCTGCTCTTCCCGGAGGAGGAGCCGGTGCCGCTGCCGGAGGGCTACACGGCGGTGTTCGTCCGCGGCTCGTCCGATCGCGAGCACCTGCTGGAGCTGTTCGTCGCGGGCGCGGACGGGCGAAGGCCGCGGTCGCGGCCGCAGGAGGTCACCGAGCCCCCGCGGATGTGGCGGCTGAGCCCGGAGGAACGGCTGGCGGTGGTGTCGCTGGCGCAGCGGTACCTGCTGCAGCAGCCGTACCCGCAGCCGATGGCCTGGCGCCAGGTCGCCGAGCAGCTCGCGGAGCTCGACCCGGCGGCGGGCTGGACGTCGAAGCGCGTGGAGCACCTCGTGGTGGGGGTTCGCGCCCGGCTGGCGCGCGCGGGCGTCGCGGGCCTGACGCGTGAGGAGGTCGGCGAGCCGGTGGGCAATTCCCTCAACGACAACCTGGTCAAGGAGCTGCTGCTGTCCACTTCGCTGGTGCCGCCGGACCTGGCCCTGCTGGAGGTCGACGAGGATCGCTGAGCCGGACGCGGGCGGGTGGAAAGGCGCCGGGCGGCCATCGGGAGCCCGCTGCGGGGCCGGTGAAGAGCGTCACACGGCCGACGGGTGCGGCTTCTCGTCCAACCGCGCCGCGAGGGTTTCCAGCGCCGCGCCGAAGGCGGCGAACTGCTCCGGACCCAGCGCGTCGACCACCAGCTCGGTGACCAGCCCGGCGTGCCCCGCGGCCGCCGCGCGCTGCTGTGACCAGCCGGTTTCGGTGAGGAAGGCGAGCACCCCGCGGTCGTCGGACTCGCACGAGCGGCGGCCGACCAGCCCCGCCTTCTCCAGCTGGCCGACCTGGTAGCTCAGCCCGCTCTTCGAAGTCAGCGCCGCGTCCGCGAGCTCGGTCATCCGCAGCGCGCCGCCGGCGGCGGCGAGGCGGGCGAGAACTTCGTACTGTGGGTGCGAAAGCCCCGCGTCGTCCCGCAGCCGCTGTTCGACGCGCCGGTCGAGCCGCGAGCTCACCTCCAGGAAGGCCTGCCAGGTCCGCCGCTCGCGTTCGGTGAGCCCTCGGGGTTCGGCCATGGGACCCAGGGTAACGCAGGTTGTTCCATTGTGAACAATATTGTAGGGTCGGCGGAGAAGTGGTTTGAATTTGAACCACCGGGTGGGAACGGAGCTGGTCGATGACCACGGTGGCAGCGGCGGAGGTGCGTACGCGGGTGCGGATCCCGCTGCGGTTCGACGGTGGCCCGGGCGCGCTCGGCGGTCACCCCGGCAGCTCCTTCGAAGGCGATCCGGCCCCGCTGGCGGTCGAGGCGGAAGCGGTCACCTTCCACGGCCTGTCCGACGGCCTGGAGCACCTGGCGTTCGTGCTCGGCGACCCCGGACCGGTCCCGTTGGTGCGCATGCACTCCGAGTGCCTGACCGGCGACGTGTTCGGCTCGGCCCGCTGCGACTGCGGCCCGCAGTTGCGCGAGTCGGTCGCCCGCATCTCCGAGACCGGCGGCTATCTGCTGTACCTGCGCCAGGAGGGCCGCGGCATCGGCCTGTACAACAAGCTCGACGCCTACGCCCTGCAGGACGGCGGTCTCGACACCTACGCGGCCAACGCCGCCCTCGGACTGCCCGAAGACGCCCGCGACTACACCGCCGCGGCCCAGATGCTGCTGGCCCTCGGCGTCACGCGAGCCGATCTGCTCTCCAACAATCCGGACAAAGCCGCCCAACTGGCCGAAGGCGGTGTCGCCGTGCGCGATCGCGTGCCCACCGGGGTGTTCGCGACCGAGACGAACGTCCGGTACCTGCGCGCGAAGGTCGAGCACACCGGGCACAGCCTCGCCCTGCCCGCCGGGCTGGGGCACATCGCCAGCTGAGCCGGCGGCGCGCGGTCCCGTCCCGCCCGGTCCCGTCCCGCCCGGTGTTTTCGGGCAACCTGCCGCGGTGCTCAGGCAGATGGTCGCGCCTGGGGTGCGGGTGCGCGACCGGGGCGATTAGCCTGGGGCGGGAAAGATCTTGATCAGTGTTGCCGGGCAGGAGTGTTTCGAATCGTGAGTAATCCGTTGGTCGCCCCGGTGAAGGATTCGACGACGGCGGCGTCGGGGGTGCCGTTGCTGGAGGATGCGACGGGGTTGAAGTCGGCGATCGAGAGCAAGAATTGGGCGGCGGTCGCGATTGGTGCGGTTGGTACTGCGCTGGATGTGCTGACTGCGGTGCTGGACCCGTTCGGGGCGATTTTCGCGGCGGGGGTGGGCTGGCTGATGGAGCACGTCGGTCCGTTGAAGGAGGCGTTGGACGCGCTGACCGGTAATGCGGATGAGATCGAGGCGCACGCTGAGACCTGGGCCAATGTGGCGAAGGAGCTCGAGGGTGTGGCCGCGGAGTTGTCCGATGTGGTGAAGAAGGATCTGCAGAGCTGGTCGGGTGACGCGGCGGATGCGTATCGGGCGCAGGCTGATGATGTGTCGAAGTTGATTTCCAGTGCGCAGAAGGGGTGTGAGGGTGCGGGCAGTGGGGTGAAGACGGCGGGGGAGATCGTGGCGGCGGTGCGGTCGCTGGTGCGGGACACGATCGCGGATTTGGTGGGGCATCTGATTTCGTGGGCGTTGCAGGTGGTGTTCACGCTGGGGATCGGGATGGCGTGGGTGGTGCCGCAGGTGGTGACGGCGGTGGCGAAGACGGCGTCGAAGATCACCAGTGTCACGACCAAGCTGGTGAAGGCGATGAAGGCGTTGATGCCGCTGCTGAAGAAGGCCGGTTCGTTGTTCGAGGACGCCGGGAAGGCGTTGAAGGGCCTCAAGGGCGGCAAGGTCAAGGCCCCGGAAAAGCCCAAGGACATCGAGGTGAAGCCGTCGGCGGACAAGCCCAAGCCCAAGGACGACGGGTCGACGACCACGGCCGGCGACCATTCCGGCCCCACGGGGGACCGGAGCGGCCCCGGTGGAGGCGACCACACCGTCCCCTCGGGCGACAAGAGCAGCCCGGACGGCGGTGGCTCGAGGGAGGGCCCGGGCCACGAAACCGGCGGCAGGAGCAGCGAGCCCGACTCCCGCACCGAGATCAGCAACTCCGACAGCTCCCGCCCCCGAGACCCGGAGACCGCCGGGCGGGACAAGGTGTGCAAGCCCGGCTCCGGCGACCCGGTGGACCCGGCGACCGGGGACATGTTCGATTCCCAGACCGACGTGCACATCGAGGCGGCGCTGGCGCTGATCCTGTCCCGCAGCCACATCTCCTCCTACCGGGCGGGCCGCTCGTTCGGCCGCACCTGGGCGTCCACTGTGGACCAGCGGCTGGAGTTCGACGCGGAGGGCGTGGTGTTCGCGGCCGAGGACGGGACGCTGCTGGTCTACCCCGAGCCGCCGGCGACGGGCAGCGAGGTGCAGCCGGTGGCCGGGCCGCGGTGGCCGCTGTCGCGCATCCCCGGGGGGTACCGGATCCGGCAGCCGCTGGCCCGCCAGTCCTTCCTCTTCGCGACGGCGGCCGACGGCCTCGCGCCGATCTCCGCCGTGGTGGACGCGAACGGGGACCGGATCGATTTCGACTACGGCCCCGGGCGGCAGCTCACCGGGATCCGGCACTCCGGCGGGCACCACATCGAAGTGACCGCCGAGGCCGGCCTGGTCACCGGGTTCCGGCTGCGCGACGGGGAGGAGACCATCCCACTCGTCCGCTTCTCCTACACCGATCGCCGGCTGACCGAGGTCCTCAACTCCTCCGGGCGCCCGATGCGCTACAGCTACGACCTCGCCGGCCGGGTCACCCGCTGGGAGGACCGCAACGGCCAGTGGCACGGGTACCACTACGACGCCGCGGGCCGGGTCGTGCGGACCGAAGGCTCGGGCGGCGCGCTCACCGGTGAGTGGGTCTACGAAGGCCCGGTGACCACCTACACCGACGCGGCCGGCCACGCCACGCGCATGGAGTTCAACGAGTCGCACCAGCTCGTCCGCGAAACCGACCCGCTCGGCCACGTCACCGTGTCGGAGTGGGACGAGTACAACCGGCTGCTCTCGCGCACCGACCCGCTGGGCCGTACCCACCGCTACGCCTACACCGAAACCGGCCGGCTGGCCGTGCTGACCCGGCCGGACGGCCGCCAGGAGCTGGCCGAATACGACGAGCACGACCGCCTCACCACCGTGGTCGAGGCGGACGGCGCGGTCTGGCACCACACCTACGACGAGCGCGGCTTCCCGGCCTCGTCCGTGGATCCCGCGGGCGGCCGGATCGAGTACGCCTTCGACGACCGCGGCCGGCTCACCGCGGTCACCGATCCGCTCGGCGGGGTGATCCGGGCCGAGAGCGACGCCGCGGGCCGGCCGCTGGCCGTCACCGACCGCCTGGGCGGCACCACGCGCTACACCCGCGACCAGCTCGGCCGCGTGGTCACCACCACCGGCCCGCTCGGCGAGCTGACCACGTTCCGGTGGACGGTGGAGGGCGGGCTGCGCTCGGTCACGCTGCCCGACGGCAGCACCGAGCAGTGGCGGTACGACGGGGAGGGCAACCAGGTCGAGCACGCCGACCCCCAGGGCCGGCTGACCCACACCGAGACCACGCACTTCGACCTGCCCGCCCGGCAGGTCCGCTCCGACGGCACCAGCCTGGAGTACGACTACGACCGGATGCTGCGGCTGAGCGCGGTCCGCGAACCGAACGGGATGAGCTGGCAGTTCCGCTACGACGCGGCCGGGCGCCTGGTCTCGGAAACGGACTTCGACGGCCGCGAGTCCCGCTACCGCTACGACGCGGCCGGTCAGCTCGTCGAGCAGGTGAACGCGGCGGGCGAGGTCACGCGGTACGTCCGGGACCTGCTCGGCAACGTGGTGGAGAAGCACACCGGGGACTCGGTCTCGACCTTCGAGTACGACCCGGCCGGGCGGCTGGTGCGCGCCGTCAACGCCGACGCCGAGGTGGTCATCGAGCGGGACGTGCTGGGCCAGGAGCTGCGCGAAACCGTCAACGGCCGGGTGCTGGAGTCCCGCTACGACGCCGCCGGCCGGCGGGTCTACCGGCGGACCCCGTCCGGTGCGGAGAGCTTCTGGGCCTACGACGCCGACCACCAGCCGACCGGGCTGCGCACGGGTGGGCGGACCCTGAGCTTCGGTACCGACCTGGCCGGCCGTGAGGTGGAGCGGCTGCTCGACACCGGCGTCGTGCTGGCCCAGCGGTGGGACGCGCGAAGTCGGCTGACCGAGCAGCACGTGTCCGCCGTCGCCGGCGGCGGGACCCAGGTGAAGCAGATCCAGCAGCGGCAGTACCGCTACCGCGCGGACGACAACGTGGAAGCCATCGAAGACCGGCTCGCCGGGAACCGCGCGTTCGACCTCGATGCCACCGGACGGGTGATCGGCGTGCGCGGTGCGGGCCGGTCCGAGCGCTACGCCTACGACCACGTGGGCAACGTGGTCGACGCCGCGTGGCCGGCCGCCGAGCCCGACGCCCAGGGCCCGCGCGAGTACCAGGGCACCCGGCTGCAGGCGGCGGGCGGGCTGGCCTACCGGTACGACGCGCTGGGCCGGGTGGTCACGCGGCAGCGCAAACGCCTGTCCCGCAAGCCCGACACCTGGCACTTCAGCTGGGGCGCCGGCGACCGGATGACCGGCGTGGTCACCCCCGACGGCACCCGCTGGCGCTACCGCTACGACGCCTTCGGCCGCCGCGTGTCGAAGCAGCGGCTCACCCCGGACGGCACGGGCGTCGCCGAGCAGATCGACTTCACCTGGGACGACGTCACCCTGGTGGAGCAGGTGCACGACGGGCGCCACGCCACCACCTGGAACCACCGGGAGCGGGCCGGGGTCCCGATCACCCAGGCCGAACGGGTGCGCACCGGGGCGGCGGAGTGGGTGGACGGGGAGTTCTACTCGATCGTCACCGACCTGATCGGCACCCCGACGGAGCTGGTGGACGTGCGGGGGAACCTGGTGTGGCAGGCGCGGTCCACGCTGTGGGGCGAGCCGCTGCCCGCGGCCGGTGGCCCGGCGGGCACGCCGTTGCGCTTCCCCGGCCAGTACTTCGACGCCGAGACCGGGCTGCACTACAACCTGCACCGGTACTACGACCCGGCCACGGCCCGGTTCACCAGCAACGACCCGCTCGGCCTGGCCCCGTCGCCGAACCCCGCGGCCTACGTGCCCAACCCGGTCACCTGGGCGGACCCGCTGGGCCTGACCGGCTCGCCGGGCGGGTGCGGTAGCGGCTCCCGCAACATCGTCTACCGCAACCTGCGGGACAAGGAGGACGACGGTGGCCCGGAGGACCCGAGGCTGGGGCTGGTGGCGAAAAACCCGATGAAGGGCAAGCTCCCCAACGGCGGCCCGATGCGCAAGGCCCCCAGCAAGGAGGCCAAGGAAACGGAGCACTACCCGCAGGGCGAGATCAACTACGACAAGCTGGGCGTTCCGTCCGGGCACGTCGGCAGCGGCAGCAAGAAGAACTTCGCGGACCGGTTCATCTCGACGACCAAAAGCCTGGAGGTGGCGGAGCAGTGGCGGCGGCCGGGACAGCGGATGGTCGCGATCGACCTCGACGTGCACCGGCGGGCCAACCCGGGCTTCGGCAACGTCATCGACGTCTCGACCAAGGAGGGGCAGGACTTCGCCACGAAGTGGTTCGGCGGCGGGTGGGGCATGCGGGCGGAGAACTACGGCAAGGACTCGCAGGAAGTCCTGCTGACCGGCACGGTGCCGGTGGACGCGATGTCGATGGTGCACCCCCGGCCGTGAACCGGCCCCCGGCGGCCACCGCGCAACGGTGGCCGCCGGGTGGTTTCGGCGTCAGGCGCGCACGCTCAGCCGCGTCAGCCCCGCGTCACCCGGCCGGGAGCCGGTGACGCGCACCGCGACGTAACGCGCCGGCGCCCGCACCGGCACCGAGACCGTGCGACCGCGACCGGGGACGGCCGCCGCGGTGTAGGTCCGGCCGTCGGTGCTGTACTCCACCGCCGAAGCGGGGACCCGGCCCCCGGCCCAGGCCAGCTCGACCGAGCCGACCGGCCCGACCGCGCCCAGGTCGGCCACCATCCGGCCGCCGGGGCCGGGGCGCCACGCCGTGGCCGGATCGTCGTCGACGGCCGCGGCGGGGGAGGACAGGCCCGGTGGCAGCGGTTCCGCCGGGAAGACCACGGCGCCCAGCGCCAGGTCGTCCAGCGGGTACGGCCGGGTCCACCACGCGGCGACGGTGATCGTGCGGCCCCCGGGGACCACCACCGGACGCGCGGGCTCGCCGGCCGGCTCGACGGTCACCAGTACCGGCAGACCGGCGGGGGCGGTGAGCTTCAGCTCGGCCGCGTGGGTCACCGTCGCCCGCAGCCGCGCCGGCACCGCGCGGCCGAAGGTGGCGCGCAGGGTGAACCGCGCGGGCTCGACCCGGCCCTGCGCGGCCGAAAGGTCCGCGGTGTAGTCGGATCCGGCCGCGGTGGTCACCTGCTCACCCCGGTAGAGGGCGACGGCGCCGCCGGCCGGGGGCAGCGAGACCACGGACCGGGCCGCGTCGCCGGAAAGGTTGAGCAGCACCAGGTGACCGTCCACAACGGACGCCCGCACGGCCGGCGCGCTGACGGCCGGCCGCGCCCGGCGCGCGGTGGCGGCCAGGCCGCGCGAGTCCGGATAGCACTCCACCAGCATCGGCGCGACCGGCCCGTCGGCGAGCACGATCCGGTCGCCGGAGACGGTGATCGGCCGCCCGGACCCGGAAACGGCGAACCCGGCCCGGCCGTCGACGTCCAGCCAGCCGCCTTCGCTGCTGAGCGCGGGCGTCGGGTAGGTCGCCACCGGGGCCCACGTCACGCCGTCGGCCGAGGTCTGCACGGCGTACTTCCGCCCGGCGGCGGACTCCCAGGCGAGCCGGACGCGGTCGAACGCCCGCGGCGCGCCGAGGTCCACCGCCAGCCAGCTGTCCGCGCGCGGGCGGTCGGCGACCGAGACCGCCCAGCGCGTCGCCGGGTCGCCGTCGTTCGCGAACTTCGCCTCCCGGCCCGCCGCGGCGGACGAGGCCGACGCGGTCCCGGCCCGGGCGAGGTCGGGTCCCGAACCGCCCGCGCGGACCTCGAACGCGAACACCGAGTAGCCGTACGCCGGGTCCGGCTGCACCCCGAGCATCCGGACGTACCGGGCGGTGACCTCCGGGAACACGAGGTCGTCGACCCGTCCGCCCGCCGGAGGGGCCTTCGCGACCGGGACGGTCACGGTGCCCTCGGCGGTGCGGTAGGTGCGGTCGCCGTCGAGCCCGGGCACGCCGGGCATGTCGAGGTTGTACACCGACACAACGCCTTCGCCGTCCGCCACGCCCGTGCTCGCGTACACGGCGGCGCCGGTCGGCAGCGTCGCGAAGCCTGCGTACCCGCTG
Organism: Amycolatopsis sp. PS_44_ISF1; assembly: GCF_032335455.1. Taxonomy (NCBI): domain Bacteria; kingdom Bacillati; phylum Actinomycetota; class Actinomycetes; order Pseudonocardiales; family Pseudonocardiaceae; genus Amycolatopsis; species Amycolatopsis sp. PS_44_ISF1. The sequence continues at coordinate 379,648 of NZ_JANUXO010000002.1, forward strand.
TCGAACTTCAACACACCGACGCTGCCGTCGAAGCCGTCGCGGACCTTCGTCCACGTCTTGGTGTGCCGCTCGCGCACGGCGAGCGCGGTCGAGGGCAGGAACATCGGCGTCGCGCCGCTCAGGCCGAACAGCCAGTCGTCGTGGTGCGGCTGCCAGGCGAACTTGACGAACCCGGGCTTGGTCACCGTGGCGGCCCACGCCGCGGGGGAGCGGTGCGCGACCAGGCCGGGCCCGGGGCCGAAGTCGGCGACCCCGGTGGCGTGCGCGTCGAACTCCGCCACGCTCGCCGGCCGCACCACGCCGCCGTGGCGGGCGCGCCACTCGTGCAGCAGGTAGCTGATCGCGATCTCCGCCCGCGCTTCCGGCTCGTACTTCGGTTCGCCGGAGAACTTCGTGACGCGGTCCACCGGCGGATACGCCTGGTACGGCTCCAGGCGCGCGGCGAGGTCCGCTTCGGCCCGCGCCGCGTACCGGTCGCCGAGCACCTGCGCGCGGAAGGCGAGCGGGATGACGTCGCGGCCGTAGAGGTGTTCGCGGTCGTTGACCATCGGCATCAGCGGCTCGCCCGCGTCGCTGGTCATCAGCAGCATGGTGCGCCACAGCAGTTCGCCGTTCGGCTGCGCGGTGAGCACCTCGGGCAGCGGCCGCCCGGCCAGCAGGAAGTGCATCGCGTTGCGGCCCGAGGTCCGCCACAGCTCCTCCTGGTAGTGCGGCCCGAACGAGCCGTGGTTCTCCACCAGGAAGGTGTCGTACAGGTTGGTCGCGGTGTTGGCCGAGATCGCGACCCCGTCCACCAGCCGGGGGTTGGCCAGGTCGGCGGCGGGCAGGCCGCCCTCATTGCGGCTCCAGGCTCCGAACGAGGCGCGCCACGCGGCCGCGCGCGGGTCACCGGGCGCCCACGCCAGCCCGGGGGCCAGCGACTGGGCGTAGACCCCCATCTCCTCCAGCTTCGTGTCGCCGACGTGCCCGCCGGTCAGCCCGTGCGGGGTCCAGTCGCCGGACAGCGGGTCGTTACCGGTGCCCAGCGCGGTGGTGTAGGCGGCCTGCTCGACGGCGATCTTCGTGACGTCGGCCCGGGTCGCGTCGTCCAGGTCCGTCCACAGCAGACGCGCGGCGAGCTGGAAGTAGGACTGGAACGTGGTGTCGAAGAACAGCCGCCGGCCCCATTCGGTGCCGCCGGTGAGCCGGTTCGACGCCGCGAAGTGCCGGATGGTGTCGACCGTGTGCCGGTGCAGCACCTCGTGCGGCACGCCGGTCACCGAAGCGTCGTAGCCGCCTCGGGTCAGCAGCACCGCGTTGCCCAGCACCACGGCGAAGGTGAAGTCCTGGGCCGGGTAGATGCCCTGGGCCGCGTCGAACTGGGACTCGGCCCAGCGGGTGTGCCGCAGCAGCACCCGCAGGTAGGTCGCGGCCACGTCGTCGGGTGGGCCGGCGGCGGCTCCTCCGGTGCCTGCGGCCGGGGTCGTCCCGGCCGCCGCTGCCATCGGTGTCACCAGGCCTGCGGCCAGCACCGCCACTCCGCCCGCGCCCAGTACGCGCAGGGCTTGCCGCCGGTTCAGCCCTTCAGGTCCATGCACAACCGTCACCTCGCTGACAACCTTGTCATCGTGTCGGCGCGATTGTGGTCACGAAGCTCGGCGCCGGGCAAGGGCCGGGGCCGAATCCGTCCGTTTTCGGACACCGGGACCCGGCGGGCGGCCCGGCCGGGCGTGGTCTGATGACGGCGTGCCGATCGACTCCGGGAAGCTCGCCCTGCTGCTGCTGGCCGGGGTGGGCGCGGGGCTCACCGGCGCGACCGCCGGGCTGGCCTCACTGGTGTCCTACCCGGCACTGCTCGCGGCCGGGCTGCCACCGCTGAGCGCGAACATGACCAACACCGTGGCGATGCTGGGCACGACCGTGGGCGCGGCGACCGGCGCGCGCCCGGAGCTGAAGGGGCAGGCCCGGCGGCTGCTGCCGTTGGGCCTGATCACCACCGCCGGTGGCGGCTGCGGGAGCCTGGTGCTGCTGCTGACCCCGTCCGGCGCGTTCACCCAGGTGGTGCCCGGGCTGATCGGCGGCGCGTCGCTGGTGCTGATGGCCGGTCCCCGGCTGCGCCGGCGCGCTGCGCACGCCGGGCACCGGGGGATCGGCCCGGTGACCGGCGGCGCGGCGTTCCTGGTCGGGGTCTACGGCGGGTACTTCGGTGCGGCGGCCGGGGTGCTGATGCTGGCGCTGCTCACCACCGCCTGGAACCAGCCGCTGGCCCGCGCGAACGCCGCGAAGAACGTCGCCACCGGCGCCGCGAACCTGATCGCCGCGGTGGTCTTCGGCTTCACCGGCGAGGTGGACTGGCCCGCCGCGCTCGTGCTGGGCCTGGGCTCGGTGGGCGGCTCGTGGCTCGGCTCGGTGCTCGTGCGGTACCTGCCCGCGAACCCGCTGCGGATCGCGATCGGGATCGGCGGGCTGGTGCTCGCGGTGGTGCTCGGCCGGGCCGCCTTCACGGGCTGAGCCGGGCACCGAAGCCCACGCCGAAGCTTCGCGGTAGCCGGAAGAAAAGCGCGGCGCCCCCCGGTCGGGAAACCGGGGGGACGCCGCCTGCGGCACGGAAGAATCCCCTGACCCGCCCTCACCCGCTCCGGGAACCAGCACGTGGTGGTGAGGTGTACCGCGTACGCGGTCTCCTGTGCCCGGTGCTGGGCTGCGCTGTCGGCGGGGAATCGAACCCCGACGCTGCCCACCGCGTCGCCAGGGGGGTGAGCCGGAAGGAACCGCCGGCTCTCGGCTTCGTGCTCGCTTTCCCGGGGCGGGTTACCCGCTTCTGCCGTGCCGGAGCTCAGTCGAGGAGGTCGGCCTCCCAGTTGGTGCGCTGAATGTCCACGTCGGCCTGCCGCAGCTCCGCCGCCACGCGGTCGGCCTGCGCCCGCAGCCCGGCGACCGGCAGCGCGGCCAGGTACCGCAGCTCCGAACGCAGCTGCCGGCCCGCGCCGCGGGAATTCCCGGCCGCGGCGTCGGCGGCCGCGGTGAGCACGCCGTGGCGGAGGCGGAGCACGTCCCGGCGGGCCAGCGCGTCGGTCACCGTGCCGGACCCCAGCGGGGTGGCCGAGTTGGTGCGGTTGATCCGGCGGATCAGCGCTTCCAGCCCGGTCAGCGTCGAATCGGCCTCGGCCAGCAGTTCGGCGGCCTCCTCGGCCGGTGTCTCACCCTCTTGGTACCGCGCGTTCGCGACGATGCGGGCGCGCAGCTGCTCGACCCGCTTCATCGCGTCGGAGCGCAGCGAGAGCGCTTCCGCCAGTTTCATCTCCCCGCTCATGATCACCAGTATTCCGCACCACCGGTCGAGGACGAGCAGATTCCGGTGCATCGGCCCGGGGTGACGGTGCCGCGGCGGCGACGGGTCCGGCCGAACCGCCGGGCGATCCGGGCCGGAAAACCGCGCCGGTCCACCGCGCGGCCCACCGGTCCGTGTGGTGATTTTCCACCTGGACCAGGACTGATACGCTCTGTAGCGAGGCAAAATCAGCCGACGGGCTGTGCGCGCGGGTGTCGGGTCCGGTCGAAGCCGGGCGGGCACCGCCGTGGGGAAGGATGCTTTCGGGTATGGCGGACAGGTTCGAGTTCGTGCTCGACGCGGTCGAAGCTCTCGTGGTCGGCCAGGCGACGGGGGGTGACATCCGGCAGTACCCGTTGCGGATCGGCACGGTACCCGCCGACCCGGTGCGGTTCATCCGCGTGGCCACCCAGGTCTACCAGGCGATGGAGGACCGCAGGCTGTCGGTGCACGGCGAGTTGCACCCGCACGTGCGCACCGCGTTCGCGCTGCTGGCCAAGCACCGGGTCTCGGTCGCGGTGGCCGGGATGGACGGGCTCGGCGCCGACATCGCCGTGCTCGCCCTCACCGACGGCCGCCAGGCACTGGGCATCACCCAGGACCCGCAGTCGGAGGACCTGCTGTTCTCCCTGTTCGACGACGAGGACCTGGTCGAGGTGGTCACCGGGGTGCTGCCGCCGGCGCGCGCGGCGACCACCGGAGCGCACACCGTGCACCAGAAGGCGGCCCAGTCGGTGTCCAAGATGACCGCGCGCCGCCGCGCCGAGGCCGCGGAGGACGAGGAAGAGACCGACGCCTTCGGGATGATCGAGGTCAGCGGGGTGGTCCGGCCGCGCCCGGGCGGCGAGCGCCGGGCGGCCCCGTCGGCCGAGGGCGGCGTCGAGGTGCTGGAGCGGGTGCTGGCCGCGCCGCGGCTCGGCGGCGGCCACCTGGCCGTCACGGCCTGGAGCCGCCACGGCGAGCGCCTGGCCGGCGACCCGATCAGCTGGCTGGACACCGAGGACGGCCGGTACCTGGTGCACACCAGCACCGGGGACTCCGGCGATCTGAGCGCGAAGTACGTGCCCGCGGGCCGGGCCGAGGTGGCCCGGGCCGTGCGCAACGCGATCGCCGCGATCTACTGACCGCTGCCCGCCATCGCGGAGCAGAGCCATCGCCGGAGCAGAAGGGAAACCCGTGTCCGTCACCGACCCGACGTTGCCCGCCTCCTCGGTTTCCGACCCGTCGTCGCCGGACTACGACCCGCGCAGCCCGGCGTACGACACGACCGCCGACCCGTCGTCGAAGTACTACGTGGGCCCGATCAAGCCCGACGACGTGCTCTCCGGCGACCAGATCCGCGCGGCGGCCACCGAGCAGGTCGACCAGGAGATCAAGGACGGCTGGCTCGGCCCGGTGGTGGACGCGAAGGTGCGGGACCGGCAGATCCAGGAGCTCTACCAGCAGCGCCTGGACGAGGCCAGGCAGCGCCTCGACGAGGGCCTGCAACTGCGCCGTGGCGGCGACGCCCCGCACACGGTCTGGTCCCACGCCTCCCACGAGCAGATGCAGCAGGCGATCACCCGCAACGCCGATTCCGCCACGGTCGCGGCCTCGTCCGAAGAGTGGGTGAGCGTCGGCAACGACCTGGCCGCGCACCAGCGGACGCTGGCGCGCGCCATCGAAGCGAGCACGTCCGACTGGTCCGGCGGCGGGGGCGACGCCGCGCGCGAGCACCTGGCGAACGTCGGCCAGTGGCTCGGCGCCACCGCGCAGGGCGCGACCCTGTCCGGGCGGCAGCAGGAGATCCATTCGCAGACGCTGAACGAGACGCAGAAGGCGATGGCGGCCAATCCGCCGATCCCGTTCTCGGTGCAGGAGTCGAACGCCCGGCTGCAGCAGATCAAGGACCCGGTCGCCTACGCGCAGCAGGCCGGTCAGGCCACGGCGGTCTACCGCGAGCAGCAGGCCGCGCGCGAGCAGGCCGCGCAGACGATGACGCAGTTCGACCGGACGATCGGCTCGGCCGTCGTGACCCCCCGGTTCCCGGCCCCGCCCGCGCTGACCGGCCCGGCGGGCGGCGCGGGCTCGCCGGGCCGCCCGGGGTCGGACGGGCAGCTTCCGCGAACGGACGGGGCGAACGGGCGCACTTCTGGCACTGATGGCTCTGGCAGAACTGTCGGCACTGGCGGCGCTGGTGGTGGACCGGCTGGCGGTCCCGGGGGCGGCTCGGGCGGCGCCGGCGGTGAGAAACGGTCGGCGTTCGTCACGAGCGCTTCGCCCGGATCCGGCTCCGATGGACCGGGCGGGGGCGATCCGCACCGCTCTTCCGGGGAGGGCCCGGGCCGCGGCCACCCGTGGTCCGGCTCGCAGCCCGGCGGGACTTCCGGGGAAGGCACCCGCATCCAGGGGAGCGCACCGGCGCACCTGCCCCCGATCGGGGGGCCGGTCCCTGGAAGCGGTGTCCACGGCGGTCCGGGCGGCGCGAGTCCCGGTGGCGGCAGCGGATCCGGCTACTCCCCGCCCCCGTTCACCCCACCCGGCGGTGGCCCGGGTCCGGGCGGCGGTCCGGCCTGGGGCGGCTCCGGTTCCGGCGCTGGTTCCGGCCCCGGCGGGCGGATCCCGGCGACCGGCCGCGGCGGCGGGATCGACGGTGAAGGCGCCGGCAGCCGCCTCGGTGGCGGCTCCGGGCCCGGGGGTGGCAGTCTGGGTGGCGGCGCCCGGGGCTCCGGTCCGGGCGGCCCCACCGGCTCGGGCGGCGGTGCGGCGGCCGGGGAGGAGCCGGCCGCGCGCGGTGGTGCGGCCGGGGCGGGCGGCAAGGGTGCGCCCGGTTCGCCGGGCCTGGGCGGTATGGGTGCGGCGAACAAGGGCGGCAAGGGCCCGGAGGACAAGGAGCACAAGATCGCCGATTACCTGGAGTCCGACGATCCGTCGTTCTTCTCCCCGGACGAGGTCGTCGCGCCGCCGGTGATCGGCGACTGGAGGAACACGGACTGGAAGTGAGCGGGCGGGCGCGCTCCGGGCCCGGGGCGCACGGCCCGGCTCGTGACCGGGTCGGCGGTGGCGGAGCGGTTCCGCGCCGTCGTGAGGGTGGGCGCCGGTCGCGTGGGTCGCGGACCCCCGGCCGGTGCGGTGCAGTGACGAGGATTCGAGGAGAACGACGAGCATGACTAGTGCTGGCGGCGGCCTGGGGGACCTGATGCGGGACCCCGACGAGGCGATCCGGCGGATGGACGAGTGGGCGGCCGGTTTCGCCCGCAAGGCGGAGCGGTACGCGGCGGCGCAGGAGGAGACCGAGCGGCTGCGGCTGACCGCGTCGAGCCCGGACGGCACGGTCCGGGTGACCGTCGGGGCCGACGGGGTGGTGTCCGACCTCGTCTTCAGCTCGAAGACGCGGACGATGCCGCCGGAGGAGCTGTCCCGGATGGTGCTGGAGACCATGCGCCGGGCCCAGTCCGGCATCACCGAACGGGTGGCCGAGGTGATGACCGAGCAACTCGGCGACGAGGACCAGGAAACCCGTGGCCTGCTGCTCGGCTCGCTGCGCGACCGCTTCCCGGACCCGGACGAGCCCGAGGACGGCCCGCCCGAGCCCGGCGACGACCCGGACCCGGAGCCCGTCCCACCCGCCGGTGGCGCGGCGGCCTCGCCCCCGTCCGCGACCCCGCCGCCGTCCGCCCCGCCGGTCCGCCGTCCCGGCCGGGTCGACCCGGACGAGCAGGACAACAACCCCTGGTGAGCCGTCCGGCCGCACCGGTTTCCGAAGGCCCGCACCCGGTGGTGCGGGCCTTCGGCGTTTCCGGTCCTGCTTCCGCGGCGGCCCCGGAGACCGGCGGCCCCGGCGCCCGGGCGGGTTTCGGGCGGCCCGGGATCGCTCGACCCCGCGCGGGGGTCGTGGCATCATGATCCGCCGGTCGGACGGAGCGGGGGAGACGGCGATGGCGCGGCAGGTACCGGAGCGGGCGGCAGGGCCGGCGGGCGAGGCGGGCCGCGCGGACCGGCCGGGCCCGGCCGCCCAGGTGCGGCGGGTCGCGCTGGCCAGTGCGATCGGCACGACGATCGAGTGGTACGACTACTTCATCTACAGCACCGCCACCGCGCTGGTGTTCAACCGGGCTTTCTTCCCCTCGCTGTCGCCCTCGGCGGGCACGCTCGCCGCGTTCGCGACGCTCGGGGTGGGTTTCGTCGCACGGCCGATCGGCGGGATCGTCTGGGGCCACTTCGGTGACCGGGCCGGGCGCAAGACGATGCTGGTGCTTTCGCTGGTCCTGATGGGTCTGGCGACGGCCGGGGTCGGCGCGCTGCCGACGTTCGGGCAGGCCGGCGTGCTCGCTCCGGTGCTGCTGGTCGTGCTGCGGCTGCTGCAGGGCATCTCGGCCGGCGGGGAGTGGGGCGGGGCCGCGCTGATGGCCGTGGAGCACGCGCCGCCGGGCCGTCGCGGACGCTACGGTTCGTTCTCGCAGATCGGGGTGCCGGCCGGGCTGATCCTGGCCCAGCTGGTGTTCTTTGCGGTGAGCTCGGCGCTTTCCCCCGCCGAATTCCGTTCGTGGGGCTGGCGGGTGCCGTTCCTGGCCAGCCTGGTCCTGGTGGCCGTCGGGCTGGCGATCCGGCTTCGGGTGGAGGAGAGCCCGGTGTTCGCGCGGCTGCGGGAATCGGGCGAGCGCAGCCGGGTGCCGATCGTGGACGTGCTGCGCCGGCGCCCGCGCGAGGTGCTGGTGGCCGCCGCGAGCTTCATCGCCAACACCGCCATCGGTTACATCTTCTTCGCCTACTTGCTCTCCTACGGCACTTCGGTGCTGAAATTGAGCAGCGACACCATGCTCGTGGTGGTCATCGCCGGCAGCGTGACCTGGCTGGCCGCCATCGTCGGCTCGGCCGTCTGGTCCGACCACGTCGGCCGCAAACCGGTGTACCTGGCCGGTTCCGTGCTGCTGGTGGTCTGGCCGGTCCCGTTCTTCCTGCTCGTCGACACCCGCCAGCCGGCGCTGCTGCTCGTCGCCGTGGTGGTGCTGAACCTCGGCCTCGGTGCCACCTACGGTCCGCAGTCGGCGCTGTTCTCCGAGCTGTTCGAGCCGCAGTTCCGCTACAGCGGCGCTTCGTTCGCCTACGCCGCGGGAGCGGTGCTGGGCGGCAGCTTCGCCCCGCTGATCGCCACGGCGCTGCGGACCTCGACCGGCACCTCGTTCTCGGTCTCGCTCTACATGGTGGGCGTCGGGCTGATCAGCCTGGTGGCCGTGCTGGCGCTGCGCCGGACGCCGGTCACAGCCGGTTGAGGTCGATCGCGGCGGCCATCCGCGCGTACCCGGCGTCGCCGGGGTGCAGGTGGTCGCCGGAGTCGTAGGCGGGCAGCATGGCCTGCGGGTCGGCGGGATCGCGGATGGCGGCGTCGAAGTCGGCCACTCCGTCGAACACCCCGCTGGTGCGGATGAAGGCGTTCACCGCCTCGCGGGTGCGCTCCAGGGTCTCGTCGTAGACCGGCCAGCCCTTGAACGGCGTCAGCGTCGCGCCGATCACGCGGATACCGCGCGCCTTCGCCTGGGCGACGAGCTGCCGCTGGGCCGAGATGATCATCGCCGGATCGGTCTGGTGCGGGTTCTGCTGGATGTCGTTGATGCCCTCGAGCACGATCAGGGTGCGCACCCCGCCGACGCTGAGCACGTCGTCGGCGAACCGGGCGAGCGCGTTGCGCCCGGCGCCGTCGCCCGGGACGTCGAGCAGCAGCCGGTTGGCGCTGATGCCGGCGTTGAGCACGCCGAGGCGGCCGTGCAGGCGGTCGCTGAGGTAGTCGGGCCAGCGGTGATCGGCGCCGGGGGTCGAACCGACGCCGTCGGTGATGGAGTCGCCGAGCGTGACGACGGCGCCGGGCGCGGTGCCCTCGACGTCGACTTCGCTGACGTAGTGCCAGGCCGTGGTCTGCTCGGTGAAGGACGCGCCGGACTCCTCCGCGGCGAAGTCGCCGTTGCGGGTGAAGAACGAGGTCTGCTGGGCCGCCGGGTGGTAGGTCACCGGACCGGACGGGCTGGGCACGAACGTGGTGACCAGCAGGTCGGCGTCCGCGGGCACCCGGACCGGCGCGGGGTCGCTCAGCACCTCGGCCCCGGCCGGGACGACCACGGTGGCCGCCCCGCCGAAGGTCAGCGTCCGCAGGGAGCCGGGCACCGCGCTTGGCCGGCCGGGCGCCGCCGCCACCGCCACGGTCACGTGGCCGAAGACCAGCGGCCCGGTGCCGAAGGTGTTGGACAGGCGCACCCGGGCCCGGCTGCCGCCGGCACTGGTGTGCACGACGTTGCGGATCGAGTAGTTCGGATAACCCTGCGGGGTGTTCGGCACCCCGGCCGCGGGCGCGGCGGCCCAGCTGCCGACCCACCCCCCGGACGTCGGCCCGCTCTGCGCGGTGCTCGACGCCGTGAGCGCGCCGAAGGTGACCAGGACCGCCGTACCCACCGCCAGTAGCCGTCTCATGCAGCTCACAGTGCGGGCGCGCCGCGGGGTCCGGTGACCGCTGATCAGGTGAGGGAGCGGACAAAACAGCGGACAAGCGACACCCGGGCGCGCTGTCTATTGTGGACTGCTTCGCCCGCCCGGATTCATCCCGGGCTGGTCACCTGCCGGAATTCGCTGCGCACGGCCGGGAGCACCTCGGTGCCCAGCAGCTCGATCGCCTTCATCACCTTGGCGTGCGGCACTCCGGACCAGTCCATCTGCATCGCGTACCGGTCGGCGCCGGTCAGCTTCCCCACGGTGATCAGCCGGTCGGCGATCTCCGCCGGGCTGCCGGTGAACAGCGCCTTCGCCCGGTCGGTGTAGGCGTCGTACTCGGCTCTCGACGGGATGGCCCAGCCGCGGGCCCGGGCACCGTACTTCATCGTCTCCAGCCAGTACGGGTAGAACGTCTCCTTGGCCTCCTGGGAGGTTTCGGCGATCAGCCCGATCGCGCTCATGGTGACGTTCAGATCCTCCGGGGCGTGCTCGCCGGCCTCGCCCGCGCGGCGGTAGAGGTCCACGAGCGGGGCGAAGCGCTCCGGCTCGCCGCCGATCACCGCGTACACCACGGGCAGGCCCAGCAGACCGGCCCGGATCGAGGACTCCGGGTTGCCGCCGGTGCCGACCGAGATGCGCAGCCGCCGTCCGTAGGGGCGCGGGTAGACGTGCGCGTTCTCCAGCGGCGGGCGGAACCGGCCCGACCAGGTGATCGGGTCCTCGCGGTCGATCCGCAGCAGCAGCGCGAGCTTCTCCTCGTACAGCGCGTCGTACTCGCCCAGGTCGGCGCCGAACAGCGGGAAGGACTCGGTGAACGAGCCGCGCCCGGCCAGCAGTTCGGCCCGGCCCCGGCTGAGCTGGTCGAGCGTGGTGAACTGCTGGTAGACCCGCACCGGGTCCTCGGTCGAGAGCACGGTGACCGCGCTGGACAGGGTGATGCGCTCGGTGACGCTCGCCGCGGCGGCCAGCACCGTGGCCGGGGTGGAGATGGCGTAGTTCTCCAGGTGGTGCTCGCCCAGTCCGTAGAAGCCGAGGCCGAGTTCGTCGGCGAGCTTGATCCGCTCGACGGTCTCCGCCAGCCGTTGCGCCACCGGCACCTGCACGCCGGTCAGGGGGTCCGGCGGCCGGTCGCCGAAGCTGTAGATCCCGAGTTCCATGTCCACTTCCTCGCTGGTCCTGACCGCGAAAGTAGCACGGTTGATGATGCGTCAACATCTTTCGGGAACCGTGTCCGTGGTCACGGGATCGCCCTTGTGCGTGACCGGCGACGGCAGGGGAACTTCGCGGCCGCCCGGCTCAGCCCTGGGGCTGGGCGATGTTCACCATCCAGGCGATGCCGAACCGGTCGACGCACTGGCCGAATTCGTCGCCCCACATCTGCTTCTCCAGCGGCAAGGTGACCTGGCCGCCGTCGGAGAGCTTGGCCCAGTAGCCCCGCAGCTGCTCGGCGTCGTCACCGCTGAGGCAGACCGAGACGTTCGCGCCGGGGTGGTACTCCATGCCCGGCGGGGTGTCGGACGCCATCAGCGTGAAACCGGCCGGGGTGTCGAGCTGTCCGTGCATGACCAGGTCGGCGGCGGCGTCCGGCATCCCGAACTCGCCGAAGGTGGACACGGTCAGCTCGCCGCCGAGCACGTCGCGGTAGTGCTCCAGCGCCGGGCGGGCGGAGTCGCGGAAGGAGAGGTAGGGGTTCAGCCGAGAGGGCATCGGTGGCTCCTGGGAGTCGTGAACGGAATCGCATCGTCGCAGATCAGCGAGCTGGATGACAACGAATCCGCCACGACCGGGGGAGGGGCTTCGCTCAGGGCCTCACGGTTCGCCGCCGAGCTTGCCGCGCAGCTGTTCGAGGGTCTGCGACAGCAGGCGGGACACGTGCATCTGCGAGATGCCGACGCGGTCGGCGATCTGCGTCTGGGTCAGCCCGCCGAAGAACCGCATCACCAGGATGTCGCGCTCGCGCTTGGGCAGCTCGGCCAGGAGCGGTTGCAGCGCCTCGTGGTTCTCGATCTGCTCGAGCTCCGCGTCCTCCTCGCCGAGGGTGTCGGCCAGCGACAGCGGCTCGGCGTCGTCGTGCACCGGCTTGTCCACCGAGAGGGTCTGGTACGCGTTGCCCGCGATCAGTCCTTCGTGGACTTCGGCGATTTCCAGGTTCAGGTGCTCGGCAAGCTCGGTCGGCGTCGGCGCGCGGCCGAGGGTCTGCGAAAGCGTGCTGGAGCCGTGGCTCAGCGCCAGGTGCAGTTCCTTGAGCCGGCGCGGCACGCGCACCGACCAGCCGGTGTCGCGGAAGTGCCGGCGGATTTCGCCCATGATGGTGGGCACGGCGAAGGACAGGAAGTCCGGCCCGCGGTCGGGGGTGAACCGGTCGATCGCGTTGATCAGCCCGATCCGGCCGACCTGCACCAGGTCTTCGCGTGGCTCGCCCCGTCCGGTGAACCGGGTGGCGATGTGCTCGGCCACGGGCAGGAACTCGGTCACGAGCCGGTCGCGCAGCCGGGACCGGCGCGGGTCCCCCGCGTCGAGCGCCGCCATTTCCCCGAACAACGGGGCGGTGTGGGCGTATTCGTCCCGGCGGCGGGTGGCTGGCTGGTTCGTGGTCACCCCGTCGCCCGCCCGGCGCCCAGCTCGAGTTCGATGGACAGCGTGTTCACGGTGTCGCCGGGCACCGGGGCGCACCAGGCCCGGACCGACTGGGCCAGCGTGGTCAGCACGTGCCAGCCGAAGGTCCGCTCGCTCGGGGGCTGGCTGTGCCGCGAAAGGGTCTCCACGGTCAGGTGAATGCCTTCGGGAGCCACCCGGAACCGGCAGGTCATCGTCGCGCCCAGCTCGGCCAGCTCCACCAGCTGCGCGCACGCCTCGTCCACGGCCATCTTCGCGTCGGCGATGGCGTCGAGCCCGTAGTCCGCCCGGACCACCACCGCCTGCGCCAGCATCCGGATCAGCGGTATCTGGCTCGCGTCCGCGGGTACCCGTAGCTCGATCACTTCGTCGAGCAGCCGGTCCACCGCGGGCAGCCCGCCCCGGGGCGAGCTGCCGGCTCCCTCGTTGTCCATGCGCTTCGTCTACCCACTCGGGCGGGGGATGACACCTGGCCGGGAACGATTGGCCCGGCGTCGCGCCGGGTAGTCGGAGCACTCGCGCGGGAGCGTCAACCAAGGAGGCAGGATGCGGATCGGCTACACCCTGATGACCGAGCAGGCCGGGCCGAAGGAGCTGGTGCGGCACGCCGCGGTCGCGGAGGCCGCCGGGTTCGACTTCGAGGTCAGCAGTGACCACTACTCGCCCTGGCTTTCCGAGCAGGGTCACGCACCGTACGCCTGGAGCGTGCTGGGCGCCGTCACCCAGGTCACCGAGCGGGTGGAGCTGATGACCTACGTCACCTGCCCCACCCTGCGTTACCACCCGGCGGTGATCGCGCAGAAGGCCGCGACCACGCAGGTGCTGTCCGACGGCCGGTTCACCCTCGGCCTCGGTTCCGGGGAGAACGTGAACGAGCACGTGATCGGCCGCGGCTGGCCGTCCGCGAACGTCCGCCACGAACTGCTGTCGGAGGCCGTGCAGATCATCGGCGGCCTGTTCGACGGCGGGCACTTCGACTACCAGGGCGAGCACTTCCGGGTCGACTCCGCGAAGCTGTGGGACCTGCCGGAGCGGCGCGTGCCGATCGCCGTGGCGGTCTCGGGTTCGCAGTCGATCCAGCGCTTCGCCGCCGTGGCCGACGCGATGGTCGCGGTCGAGCCGGACGCCGAGTTGTGCCGCGAGTGGGACGCCACCCGGCCGGGCCCGCCGGCCCGCAAGATCGCGCAGCTACCCGTTTCCTGGGGCCACGACCGGGAAGCCGCGGTGCGTCGCGCCCACGAGCAGTTCCGCTGGTTCTCCGGTGGCTGGAAGGTCAACGCGGAGCTGCCGGGGGTCGCCGGCTTCGCGGCCGCCACCCAGTACGTGCGGGAGGAGGACGTCGCCGCCGGCATCGCCTGCGGCCCCGGGATCGAGCCGATCGCCGAAGGCGTCCGCAAGTTCGCCGAGGCGGGTTTCACCGACGTCGCCCTGGTCCAGATCGGGGGAGACCAGCAGGACGGTTTCCTGGACTTCGCCGAGAAGGAACTCCTCCCGGCGCTGCGCGAGATCTAGGCCGATGCTCGTTTCCCGGCGTCCGGTCACTTCGGGCCGGACGCCGGAATGCGAGCTGTAGCACGCGACGGCGGTAGGGCCGCCGTCGACAAGGACCGAGCCGTGGGATGAGTTCGGACGGGGTGGGCCCGTCTGCGCCACGCGATTCACCGCGCCCTTCGGCGGCTCACTTCCGCTCCAGCGCGGCCAGCCTGAGCTCGAGCTGATCGACCCGGTGGCGCAGCAGGGTGACCTGGGCCTCCAGGCTGACCTCCCGTTCCGCCCGGCGCTGGATGCGGGGTGATTCCGCGGCGCGCTTGACCACGGCTTCGAGCGGGACCAGGCGCTGCGGACCGTTCGGGCCGTCCACCAGCCGGGACTCGATCTCGCCGTTGCGGTACCAGGACCGCAGGGCCGAACGGGACACGCCGGTCTCGATCTCCGCCTTGGCCAGGGTCACCCACGGGGTCTCCTCCAGCCGCTCGAACAGCTCCAGCTCGTTCTGCCAGCGCGCCAGCCGGTCGTCCCAGTCCGAAGGTGTCTCCACCCCACCCCTCCTTCGTCACGGTGACCCTGTCAGTACCAGTGTATTGACAGGGTTGCAACCATGGAAGCATGTTCGAAAAATTCACCGTCAAGGCTCGTCAGGTGGTCGTCGCGTCGCAGGAAGAGGCGAGGCTGCTCAAGCACGGCCACATCGGCACGGAGCACATCCTGCTGGGGCTGCTCGACCCGTCGGACAGCGTCGCGGCGAAAGTCCTGCACCAGCTCGGCTACGACCGGGAGACCGCGCGGGCCGACGTCGCCGCGGTGGTCAGACCCGGAACCGAAGAGAAGAGCGGCCACATCCCGTTCAGCCCGCGGGCGAAGAAGACGCTCGAACTCGCCCTGCGCGAGGCGGTGCAGCTGCACCACGACTACATCGGCACCGAGCACATCCTGCTCGCCCTCCTCGCCGAAGGCGAGGGCGCCGGCCCGAAGGTGCTGGCCGAGCGGATCAACCCGGTGAGCCGCGTCCGGGCCGCGGTGCTGGCGGCATTGGAGGAGTCGCCCGGCGCGCCGGGCGGTTCGTGGCCGGCGGGCACCCCGGCCACGGAGGCCACCGAGGTCACGGTCTCCACCGCCAGCGCGCTGGCCGGCGGCGCCCCGGTCGGCAGCCACCACCTGCTCGAAGCGATGCTGCGGGCGGAGAACAGCATGGCGGCCAGGGTGCTGCGCGAACTCGGCGTCGACCCGGCCGCGGTCGCCGCCAAGATCGACGAGCTGGACCCGGAGACCACCACGGACGCCAACCCGGAGGAGACCGCCGCCCGCCGGATGGAGATCCGGCTGACCGGCGACGAGGTGCACCTGGTCCTGCGCGACCCGGCCACCCTGGCGCTGGCCCGGTCCGTCACCGAGCTGTCCGGCGGGCCGATCCAGGGCGCGGGCCCGGTCGCCGGTCTGTTCGTCCCGCTCTGGCGCGCCACCAACCAGGTGCTGCAACAACTCCGGCGCACAGTGGAGCCGGAGTCGGGAGAAGAGGAGGTGTCCACCGACGACACCGACGCCGTGGCCAAGGCGGTGCGCTCGGTCCTCGCGCCGCGGTTGCGCCGAAGGGCTGGCTGACCCCGGGAATCGCCGGGGCCGGTCTGAGCGGACTGGCCCCGGCGCGGGCGCCGCACGTGAACGGCGTCGAGTTCACCTCCGCCGAGGGCCGCAGTGCCGCCTGGCGCTGCTCGACGGCGCTCCGCTCGTCCTCTCTCCGGCCGTGGTCCGGGAATGCGAACGGAAAGGCCCGTCCGTACGCAGGATCTGCCGGACGATGCTCGCGTTTTCCGGTCCGGCGGAAGCGGCGGCCGGGTCCGGCCATCCCGGTCTTCGGCCGCCGCGCGGGGACCCCGGACGGCCCGGGCCGACGGGTGCGAATTTCGCCGGGGTGTCGGTGGTGGGGCCCGGCGGCCAGGCCGCCGGGATGCAGTAATGTCTTCGCGGACCCGTTAAAGCGCTAGCGGCCACTACTGGCGCGCGCCCGGGTCTTGCCTGGTCAGCAGCGCCCTTCGGTTACCACGAGAAGGGGCACCCAATCCATGACCGGCGGCCGGGAACGGCTATCCGCGCGGCTCGACGAGGTCACCGCGGCGATGGAGTCGCTGACCGCGATGCTGGATCAGCACGAGCTCGACCTCGGGCAGATGCTGCAAGCGGTGTGCGAGCACGTCGTGCGGGTGGTCGCGGGGGCCGACATGGCCAGCATCACCCTGGTGCGCGACGGGGCCGCGGAGACCGTCGCGAGCACCGATCAGCGGGCGGTCAACTTCGACCGTGAGCAGTACCGCCTCGGCGACGGGCCCTGCCTGCAGGCGGCCCGGACGGGCACGCCCGTACGCGTCGGGGTCGGCGCGGTGGCGGACCAGTGGCCCCAGTTCGCCTCCTCCGCGCGGGACCTCGGGGTGTCCAGCTTCCTGGCCGCGCCGCTCACCGTGGACGAGGACATGAGCGGCTCGGTGAACCTGTTCGGCTTCGGCGAGCACGGGTTCGGTGAGCTGGAGGTGAAGGTCCTCGAGCTGTACACGGCGGCGGTCGTGTTCGGGCTCCGCAGCGCGCGCCGGTACTTCGACGCCAAGGAGCTCGTCGCGCAGCTCAACCGCGCGCTGGAGACGCGGGCGGTGATCGATCAGGCGAAGGGCATCCTGATGGCCGCGCACCGGATCGACGCCGAGGAAGCCTTCCGGCGCCTGGTGAAACGCTCCCAGGACGGCAACCAGAAGCTCTACGACGTGGCGGCCGAGTTCGTCGCGGCGGTCTCGCAGTTCACCTAGCCCTCCCACCCGGGGAACTCGCGGGCACCGCCGCGGGGGGTCCGGGTTTCCCCCGGGTGCGGTCCGGGGTAAGTCAAGGGCATGCCGGACATCACAAGCTTGATCCTCGACGACCACGACTGGTTTCGCCGGCAGTTCGCCGCGCTCGACGACCTCGACGACCCGGCCCGGATGGCCGAGGTGTGGCAGCGGCTGGCCGACCTGCTCGACGTGCACGCCGCCGCCGAAGAAGAAATCTTCTACCCCGAGTTGATCCCGCGCGGGGACAACGCGGAGGACGAAACCGTCGACGCCGTCGGTGACCACAACGACATCCGCGACGGCGTCCGCGACGCCGCACTGCACCCGGTCGGCAGTGCGCCGTGGCTGGCCGCGGTCCGGCGGACCCGGGAGGCCAACAGCGAGCACATGGCCGAGGAGGAGGACGACGCACTCGCCGACTTCCGCCGCAACGCCGGTGCCGCCCTTCGTGACGAGCTGGGCCGGAGGTTCCTGGAGTTCAAGAAGAAGCACGCGGGCGCCCGTGACCTCGACACCAGCGACGTCGACCCGGAGCGCTACGTCGCCGAGATCGAGGGCAAGACGCCGCCGGACAGTTCGCTCGGCATCGGCAGCCTGAAAGACCGTCGCTGAGGGTGGGGGAGGGCTCCGGCCGGCCGGGCCCGGCACGAAGCTCCCGCCGGGCGAATAAACTGGGGGCCGGAGCGGGGGCCGCTGAACAGTCCACTTCGGCAAGACCTCATTCGGAAGCGGGTGAACCACATGGTGCAGGTTCGGGTCCAGGGCTTGGCCGTCGTCGCGCAGGAAGTGGCGCCGGTGGTGCTGCTGCGGGAGGAAGCCGGCCTGCGGCGCTGGCTGGCCATCACGATCGGTGCGCCCGAGGCGCAGGAGCTGGCCGCGGCCCAGGAGCGGACGGCTTCCCCGCGGCCGGGCACGGTCGAACTGCTCCTCGACGTGGTTTCGGCCTTGGGCCAGCGGGTGGTGCAGATCGAGGTGACCGAGCTGCGCGACAGCATCTTCCACGCCGACCTGGTGCTGGCCGACGGGGTGCGCGTTTCGGCGCGCCCGAGCGATGCGATCGCGGTGGGACTGCGCGCGGAGGCGCCGATCGAAGTGGCCGAGGCGGTGCTGGAAGAAGCCGCCGTCGATGTGACCGTGGCCAACGCCGAAGAGGCGGGCGACGTCCTGGGGGCGGACCTGGATGGCGGGGCGCTCGAAGAGTCGCCGGAGACCAGCGAGGACCAGATCCGCCAGTTCCGCGACCTGCTCGACGAGGTCAGCCCGGACGATTTTCGCGACCCCGGTCCGACCTGAGCGCGAGTGCCGGTCTCGGGCGGTGGCCGTTGCCGCGGACGGCGGGTTTCCGAGATCCACGCCCTGGACGAGCCCGCCACGACCACGAGGCGATGCCCCCGGTCGGGTTCCGGCCGGGGGCATCCTCGCTTCCGGGGACGGGTGTCCTCCGTCTGAAATGGACCGCCCGGCTCAGTTCCCGGTGCCGCGCGGTGAAGGCAGCCGGCTGAGGCCGAGGCTCGCGACCATGCCCGGGCGCGCGCAGGGCAGGGGCAGGATTTCCAGCAGCCGCCGCACGGGGCGGGATTCGCCGGGGTCGACGTAGAACTCGACCTGGTGGACGCGGGCCAGCAGTTGCAGGTGGTGCAGGGTCCGCAGACCGCTGACGGCCAGGAACGTGGTCGGGCCGAGGTCGATGATCACCATGCCGATGGTGCTGCGGATCCGCGCTTCGGCGATTTCGGCCAGCCGCGGGGCGGTGTACAGATCCACCTCGCCGTTCACCTCGATCACGGCGGCGCCCTCGGCCAGGCGGTGTACGTGCAAGTGAAGGCCCCCGGCGATTTCGGGAGCCGGTGTGCGTCGATTCTCCAGCTGGCGTTGGGCGCTCATTCGCGGCCCGCCTCTCTTCGGCCACGCACCGGGCGGTGTCCGGCCGGAGCGCAAAGACCTCAGGCAGCGGAACCGGCCGTCCCGGCCCGCGGGAAAACACGGCGGCTGATGGCTCAACCACTTTCAGCCTAATGCATCGGCCCGGCGGCGGCCAGCAACCGGCCCCGTGCGGGTTACGCGGACCGGGTTCGGGGCGGAAGGGCCGGCGGCGCAGGGTACTGCGCGTTTTCGCCGAATTGTCGGTGCCGTGTCCTAGGGTCGGCCATCGAGACCGAACGAGACACGAGGCCGGAAGAGACGCGGAGGCAGCCATGACCACCGAGCCGATCATCGAGGTACCGGGCCGCCCGCCGGTGGCGGACCTCGCCACCTGGCAGGCTGCCCGAGACGAGCTGCTGCTCCGCGAGAAGGCCCACACCCGTGCGGGCGACGCGCTGGCCGCGGCCCGCCGGCGGCTGCCGATGGTGGAGCTGGACGGAACCGTCGAGGTGACCGGCTCCGAGGGCCCGGTCCCGTTCCTGGAGCTGTTCCAGGGCCGCGAGGAGCTCATCACCTACCAGCACATGTGGCACGAGGGCGCACCGCTGCAAGGTCAGTGCGAGGGCTGCACTTTCGCGGCCTGGAATCTGCAGGACGCCACCTACCTCAACGCCCGCGGTGTTTCCTTCGCGATGCTGACCGCGGGCCGATGGGACGAGGTGGCGCCGTTCGTCGAGTTCATGGGCTACCGCCAGCCGTGGTACTCGGTGCGCGAGGTACCGGCGCCGATCGGCGACCGCATGGGCCACCTCAGCGTCTTCCTCCGCTCGGGCGAGCGCGTGTTCCTCACCTACTCGACCACGGGCCGGGGCATCGAGCCGTTCAACGGGACCTTCGCCCTGCTCGACGCCACGCCCTTCGGCCGCGGCGAAGCCTGGGAGGACCACCCCGAAGACCGTCCCGAGGGCCGGCACCCGTGCTGGTACTGGCGCTCGGCCGCGGACGGCACCGCGACCTGGGGCCCGACCAGCCGCCCGGTGGCCCAGTGGACCCGCCCCGGAGCGACGCCGGTGGACGACCTCGGCCGGAACGGGCCCATGTGCTGACGGCGGGGTGGTGCTGATGGCGGGGTGGTGCTGACGCTGGAGTGGTGCTGACGGCGATGAATGGCTTGCCCGCGTTGCTCGGTTACCCAGGCTTGGCCGGATTTCACGAGCGGGGAATGCCGCGATTCCGAAGTCAAGGGAAGACCGGGCGACCGGGAATGCGTTTCCCGGCCATTCTTCGGCGACAGCGTCTCGCAGTCTCGCGCCGGAGAGCGCCGCGATCCCGCTACTCCGGGCGGAGGCTTTCCAGCGCCGACTCCAGCGTCGGGTGGACTTCCAGCACCGCGTCCAGGTGCAGCAGGCTGATCGGGCGCAGCAGCGCGCGCTGTTCGGTGACGATGCGGAACGGGACGCCCGACTCCTCGGCTCGCGTACGGGTGTCCAGCAGTACGGCCAGCCCGCTGGAGTCGCAGAACGGCACCTCGGCCAGCTCCGCGATCAGTGCCTCCGGTCCGACGTCGAGTTCGACCGAGAGCCGTTCGCGCAGCTCGCCGGAGACGGCGGCGTCGATTTCGCCGGAGACCTTGACGACCGTCGCGCCGGAGGTGGCGGTCACGGTCACGGCGATCGCCGGGTGCCACCGCCGGCCCGCTCCGGTCGTCGAGGGTGTTTTGAGGTCTTCGGTCACGGTGGCCCTTTCGGAAAGCATGCGGGCCCGACTGCGTCACACGCCGGCACGGGCCTGATCCCCGGCGCGCCAACGGCGGGGGACACGGGATGGTGACGGCTAACCTCTTAACCGCGGTACCCCAGACGTTAACAGCCGCACTCCCGGTGGGCAGCATGAGTGTTCTCCTCCTCTCACGGCGAGCCGGCGCCGACGACCTCCAGCGAGTCGAACTGGACGAACGCCTCCCTCGACCGGGTCATCCCCGGCTCGTCCGGGGCCCGGGGGAGAAGCCCTCGCGAGTGAGGGCCGGTACCCCGATCCGGCTCGGAATCGGTTGTGGTGCAGCGGTTTCCAGTGTCACCGCACGGCGCTCGTCGGCCGATTCGCGGAGCCCCGCCCGGGTGGCCAAGGCCGTCCGTCGCAGAACCGGGACGGCTGTGGCAACGACACCGCTGGCGGAAACGTTGGACGCGACCTTCCCGTGGGCGGCCACTGGTCCCGCCGAACCGTGGAGCGCGGCGGTTCGACCGCTCCGTCCACCGCGGGTTCGGCGAGGGGAAATCTCCACCCGGTCTCCACCTTCGAGTGGTTGCTGGGTCACCGAGACCTAAGTTACGTTGACCTATGTGTGGATCGAAATCCTGCTGCTCGCCAAGCTCGCCCGGCAGCCGCTGCACGGGTACGAACTGCGCAAGCAGGTCGAAGAATCGACCGGGCGGGCGCTGTCCAACAACTCGCTCTACCCGGCGCTGCGCCGCTTCGCCGAGGCCGGGGCGGTCACCCACGCCGCCGAGCCCCAGGCGGGCAAGCCGCCGCGGCACATCTACACGATCACCGACATCGGCCGGGAGCTGCTGCACGACCTGCTCGCCGACCTGCCGGCCGAGCTGGCCGGCGATTCCGCGGAGTTCCTGGCCCGGCTGGCCAGCTTCCGCTTCCTGGCCCCGGCGGAGCGCACCGCGGTGCTCGACGCCCGCGCCGCCGCGCTGACCGCGCAGGCCGAGCGGATGGCCAAGCTGGCCGCGGCGCAGCCGGACCCGTGGAGCCGGCTGGTGCTCGACGAGGTCGGCCGCCGGCTGGCCGCCGAACAGGACTGGCTCGCCACGGTGCGTGTGCGGGCGGGAGAACCCTTATCCGAGGAGGAACTTCGATGACGACCACGGAGCGCGCGCCCCAACTGCCGTTCGAGCGGCCGAACGTGCTGGACATCGCGCCGCTGTACCGGGTGCTGCGCCGCGAGGGCCCGCTGGTGCGCGTGACCACGCCGGCCGGCGACCCGGCCTGGCTGGTGACCGCCTTCGAGCAGGCGCGGGAGATCTTCGGCGATCCGCGCTTCGGCCGCTCGCACCCGGCTCCGGAGCAGGCGTCGATGATCTCCGGCGCCGCCGTGATGTCCGGTCCGCAGGGTGATTACGACACCGAGAAAGCGGCCCATTCCCGGCTGCGCAAGACGCTGGTGCCCGCCTTCTCCGCGAACCGCATGCGCCGCCTCGGCGACCGGATCCAGGAGCTGGCCGACCGCTGCCTCGACGACCTCGCGGCGGCGCACGAGGCGGCGGCGGGCGAGCCGGTGAACCTGCACGAGCACCTGTCGTTCCCGTTGCCGGTGCTGGTGATCTGCGAGCTGCTCGGCGTGCCGTACGAGGACCGCGCCCGGTTCCGCGACCTGTCCGACCGCATCGGCGTGCTCGACAGCGACGGTGACGCCCAGGTGGCGATGGAAGAGTTCGCGGACTACATGGGCGGGCTGGCCGCGGCGAAGCGGATCGAGCCGGGCCAGGACGTCGTCTCCGACATGGTGGCCGCGCAGGCCGAGGACCCGGCGTTCACCGATGGCGACCTCGCCCGCCTGGCCGCGGGCCTGCTCTTCGCCGGGCACGAGACCACCTCCAACCGCATCGACCTCGGGGTGCTGCTCCTGCTCACCGACCCGGACCGGCGCGACGCGCTGGTGGCCGACCCCGAGGGCCGGGTGCACAACACCGTCGAGGAGATCCTGCGGATGTCCGCGCCGGGTGGGCTGGGCCTGCTCCGCTACGCCCACGCCGACGTCGAGGTCGGCGGGGTGACCATCCGGACCGGTGACGCGGTGATCATCTCCACCGCCTCGGCCAACCGGGACGAATCGGTGTTCGAGAACCCCGACGAGTTCGACGCCGACCGCAAGCCGAACTCCCACATCGCCTTCGGTTACGGCGGGTTCTTCTGCATCGGCGCCAGCCTGGCCCGCACCGAGCTGCGGATCGTGTTCGGCAGCCTGTTCCGGCGCTTCCCCGGACTGCGCCTGGCCGTGCCGGCCGAGGAGCTGGACGTGCGCTCGAACCGGCTGACCGGCGGCCTGACCAGCGTGCCCGTCGTCTGGTGAAGACCGGCCACAGTGGACGGTCTAAATCGTCCACTGTGGCCGGTCGTCCGTCTTCGGCGGCCGTGCGGTCCCCGGGAGCGACGCGTTTCGAGGGGAATCAGGCGATACCACCGTTGGCGTAGAGCACCTGGCCGTTGACCCAGCGCGCGGGCCCGGCCAGGAAGGCGACGGTCTCGGCGATGTCCTCGGGGCGGCCGAGACGCTCCAGCGGGGCCAGTTTCGCCAGGTGGTCGACGGTCTCCTCGTCCTTGCCGTCGAGGAAGAGCGGGGTGGCGGTCGGGCCGGGGGCCACGGCGTTGACGGTGACGTCACGGCCTCGCAGCTCGCGGGCCAGGATCAGGGTGATGGCGTCGACGGCGCCCTTGGTCGCGGCGTACGCGGTGTAGCCGACCTGGCCGATCTTGACCACCGAGGTGGAGAAGTTGACCAGTGCGCCCCCGGGGCGCAGGCGGCGCGCGGCTTGCTGGTCGACCACGAAGGTGCCGCGGATGTTGGTGCGGTGCATCCGGTCGAGGTCGTCGAGGTCCAGTTCGGCCAGTGGGGAAAGCAGCATGATGCCCGCGGTGTGCACGACCACGTCGACCCCGCCGTAACGCTGCTCCGCGGTGTCGAACAGGGCCGCGACCTGCGTCTCGTCGGCGACGTCGGCCCGCGCGGCGCTCGCCGTGCCCCCTTCGGCGGTGATCGCCGCGACGACCTCCTCGGCGCGGGCCGGGTGACCGGCGTAGTGGACGAGCACGCTCATCCCATCGGCGGCCAGCCGCTGCGCTGCCGCCCGCCCGATCCCGCCGGAACCGCCGGTGACGATAGCAACGCGGGTGTTGCCGGTGCTGCTCATGTCGGTCTCCCTTCGAACGCCGTAGCGACGTTTCGGTATCTCGATAGCAAAGCTACGCATTCGGTCGGAGCGACACCAGTGGTGGCGTCATGAGGTACGTAACATTGCTACGGTTCGGTGGTATCTGCGCTAACCTGCATCGCATGGACGTGCGACTGCAGATGCTGGAAGCGGCCGAGCGGCTGCTCGACGCCTCGCCGGACCGCGACATCTCCACGCGGGCGGTCTGCGAAGCGGTCGGGGTCGGAGCGCCCATGCTGTACCGGCTGTTCGGCGACAAGAACGGGTTGCTCAGCGCGGTGGTGGACCACGGGTTCGACCGCTACCTGGCGACCAAGCGGGCCGCCGCGCCGTCAGCCGACCCGGTGGCGGACCTGAAGACGGGCTGGGACACCCACGTCGCCTTCGCCGAGGCGCACCCGGCCGTCTACCGGCTGATGTATTCACCGGCCTTCGTCGAAGTGCCGAGCGCTGCGCAGGAGGCTCTGCGGCTGCTGCGCGCGGTACTGGTGCGCTGCGCGGCGGTGGGCTGCCTGCGGGTCGACCCGGACGTCGCGGCCCAGCGGATCATGGCGGCCAACATCGGCGTCGCCCTCAGTCTGGTCAGCCAGCCGGGCACCTACACCGACTCCGGCCTGTCGCCCCGCGTCCGCGACGCGATCCACGACAGCCTGCTGGTCCCCCTGGACCAGGTCGCGCAGCCCGTCGGTACGCCACTGCCCGGGGTCGCGCTGCACCTGGCCGCCCTGCTGCGGACCGAGCGGACCTCCTTGGGCGAGCCGGAGACGCGGCTGTTGCGGAAGTGGCTCGAAGAACTGGCCGGGCCTTCAGGGAAGTGACAATCGTTATCAGGTAAGCTCCACGAAAGTGGTCGTGTCACGCGAAGACAGCCGCCGTCCGGGCGGTTACGCTGCGCGGCTCGACGGAAACTCCGCGTGGCCCCGCCCTCACCCGGGTCGGCGCGCGTCGCGGTGTGAACACTGAGCTGTGGAGGTCTGATCATGAAGAGCGGTATCGCGGGCAGGGCGGTGGGACTGGTGGTGACCGGTCTGGCCGGCGCCGCCGCGTACGACGGCGTCAAGCGCTTCGCCCGGTCGGGTGCAATCCGGTCGGCCACGGTCTCGGTGACCGCCTGGGGTCTCAAGGGCGCCCGCGCCGCCGAAACCGGCGCGGAGAAGGTCCGCCTCGCCACCGCCGACGTGGTCAGCGAGGCCCGCGCCCGCACCGGCGAGCAGTCTCCGGTGCCCGGGACGCCGGCCGGCCACGGCCACGAGCACTGAGATGCCGCCGACAGGTGGCCCCCAAGGGTCCGGCTCCGGCCGGGACGGGACCGCTGGGAACGGCGTCGACCGCGACGGTGGCGCGGAAACCACCGGCGCGGCGGGCCGAACGGCTGCCCCCACGGCACTGTCGCGAGTGGACCCCGCCGGGCGGCCCGGGCCGGGTGGATCAGCAGTGCAGGTGATTGCGGCCGAGCCGGACGGCCGAATCAGCCCGGGCGGGCAAGTGGGGCCGCATGGGCAAGGCAGTCCGGGCCGTCGAGCGGCAGCGCTGTCCGCCGACCTTCGCGTCCGCTCCGATGCCGCCGGGCGGGTCCGGTTCCAGGCGTCCGGACTGCGGGGTTCGGTGGCGCGCGCAGTAGCGGTGGAGGACGCGGTCGACCGCGTCGGCGGAGTGCGGCAGGTGCATGCGTACCCGCGCAGTGGCAGCGTGGTCGTCTGGTACGACGACCGGCGGTGCGACCGGGACGGGCTCGTGGCGGCGATCCGGGCCGCACTGGCCGAGGCGGCCGGCCCCGTGCCCGCCCGGACGCCGAGGTCGGCGGACGTTCGCAACGCCGATCTGGTGCGGCTCGTCGCCGGCGGGTTCGCGCTCGCGGTGCTGGGACTGCGCCGTTACGGCCTTCGCCGCCCACCGATGCTCGGTGCGGCGGGGCGGGCGGCGGCCACCGGGGTCACCATCTTCACCGGGTACCCGTTCCTTCGCGGCGCCCTGCGCTCCCTCGCGGGCGGACGCGGGGCGGGCACCGACGCACTGGTCTCCGCCGCGACGGTGGCGAGCCTGGTGCTGCGGGAGAACGTCGTCGCCCTGACCGTGCTGTGGCTGCTGAACATCGGCGAATACCTCCAGGACCTCACCCTCCGCCGCAGCCGCCGGGCCGTCTCCGAACTGCTGACCGGCACGCAGACCCGCGTGTGGGTACGCCACGCGGGCGCGGTCGAGTCCGAAATGGACATCGCGGACCTGGTGCTGGGCGACGAGGTCGTGCTGCACGAGCACGTCGTGCTGCCGGTTGACGGCGTGGTCGTCGACGGCGACGGCATCGTGGACCAGGCCGCGGTCACCGGCGAGCAGCTGCCGGTCGCCGTCACCGCGGGCGCCGCGCTGCACGCCGGTTCGGTGCTGCTGCGCGGACGGCTCGTGGTGCGGGCGACGGCGGTCGGCGCCGACACCGCGATCGGGCGCATCATCCGCCGCGTCGAGCAGGCGCAGGAGGACCGCGCGCCGATCCAGACGGTCGCCGACACCTTTTCGCGCCGCTTCGTCCCGGCGTCGTTCGCCCTGTCCGCCTTGACCTTGCTGGTCACCCGGGACGTCCGGCGCGCCATGACGATGCTGCTGGTCGCCTGCCCGTGCGCGGTCGGCCTGGCCACGCCGACCGCGATCAGCGCGGCGATCGGCAACGGCGCCCGCCGCGGCATCCTGGTCAAGGGCGGGGCGCACCTCGAAGCGGCCGGCCGCGTCGACGCGATCGTGTTCGACAAGACCGGCACGCTGACCCTCGGCCGCCCGGTGGTCACCAACGTGATCTCCTTCGACGACGACTGGTCGCCCGAGGACGTGCTGGCCCACGCGGCCAGTTCGGAGATCCACTCCCGGCACCCGCTGGCGCAGGCCGTGATCCGCTCCACCGAGGAGCGCCGGATCCGCATCCCGCCGCACGAGCAGTGCGAAGTCCTGCTGGGACAAGGCATGCGCGTCGCCAGCGACGGCCGGGTGCTGCTCATCGGCAGCGCCGGGCTGCTGCGGGCCGAGGGCGTCGAGCTGCCCGAGGCCGCGACCGAGTGGGTGGCGAAGCTCCAGCAGGCGGCCGAGACGCCGTTGCTGCTCGCGGTCGACGGCCGGCTGACCGGGCTGGTCTCCCTGCGCGACACCGTCCGCCCCGAGGCCCGGGAGGTGCTGACCGCGCTGCGGGCCGACGGCGTCCGGCGCGTCGTGCTGCTCACCGGCGACCACCCGGAGACGGCCACCGCCGTCGCCGCGGAGCTGGGCATCACCGAGTTCCGCGCCCAGGTCATGCCGGAGGACAAGCAGGACGTGGTGCGCCGGCTGCAGGCCGAGGGACACGTGGTCGCGGTCGTCGGCGACGGCACCAACGACGCCCCCGCGCTCGCGCTGGCCGACATCGGCATCGCCATGGGCGTCGGCGGCACCGACGTCGCCGTTGAGACCGCCGACGTCGCCCTCGCCGCGGACGACCTCCACGCCTTGCTGGCCCTGCGCGACCTCGGCCGCCGCAGCATCACCCTGATCCGGCAGAACTACGGGCTCTCCATCGCGGTCAACACGGTCGGCCTGCTGGTCTCGGCCGCGGGCGCGCTGTCCCCGGTGGTCGCGGCGGTGCTGCACAACGCCTCTTCGGTCGCGGTGGTCGGCAACAGCTCCCGGCTGATCCGCTACCGCATTCCCCGCGAGCCGGGGGAAGCCGCTGCGGACTGATTCGCTGCGGGCTGGCCTGGTCGGGCCGGCCGGGCCGGGTTGGGCCGGGTTGGGCCAGCAGGGTTGGGCCGGGCTGGGCTGGGCCGGTTCGGGCCAGCCTGGTGCGGATTGGTTCGCCGCGGATCGGTCCAGCCCGGATCAACCTGCTGTGAACCATTTCGCATGGACCAATCTGCGGTGGACTGACCCGGCTGGGACCGGTTCGGCTCGGATCAGCCCATCGCGGACTAGTCCGGTTTGCGCCACTTCGCGGGAGAGTAATCGGGCTCGGATTAGTCCGGTTTGGGTCGGTCTGCGGGGGAGTAATCGGGCTTGGATTAGTCCGGTTCGGGTTAGTCTGCGGGGGAGCAATGGGGGTTGGGCTGGCCCGGATCGGGTTAGTCCGCTGCGGGCTAGTCCGGTTTGAGTCAGCCCGCGGGAAGTAATAGGGCCTGGGCTGGTGCGGCGTGGGTCGCGATGCTGCGGACCGACCCGGTTCGAGCCAATCCGCAAGGGAACAATCCGGCGTGGACTGATCCGGCGTGGGTCGGTCTGCTGCGGATTGGTCCGGTATGGATCAATCCACTACGGACCAACCCGGCCCGGGAACCTATCCGGGAAGTTCAATCCGGCTTGGCGCAGCCCGGTGTGGATTAATTCGCTGGCGGTTAATCCGCGAGGGTTGGTCTGCTGCGGATTGACCTAAGTCCGCCAGTTCGGCTTGGATTGATCCGCTGTGGATCAATCCGGGTCCGCTCAACCCGTCGCAGGCCAATCGTCTACGGACCGACCCGCCATGGATCAATCCATGTTGGCCAACGCGCCACGGGCCCGTCCGGCATGGGCCAATCCGCCGCGGATCAATCCGCCGCGGATCAATCCGAAGTGGGCGAATCCGCTGCGGATCAGCGCGCAGCGGACCAACCCGACACGGACCAACCTACGGCGGACCAATCCGCTGGGGACTAACCCGCGAACCCGTGTGCCGCGGGCCCGGCCGCCGTGGGGCGACCTGGGTTGGGGGTCAGCTCTGCTCGATGCGCACCAGGTTGCCCGCGGGGTCGCGTACTGCGGCGTCGCGGGCGCCCCAGGGTTGGCTGACGGGTTCCTGCACCACGTCGGCGCCGGGGGCGGCGGCTACCTTGTCGAAGGTTTCGTCGAGGTTGTCGCTGCTGAACTGCAAGGGGCGCAGCTCGCCCTTGGCCAGGAGTGCGGCCAGGGCGTCGCCGTCCTCCTGGGAGCGGCCGGCGTGTGGCTGGGACAGCACGATCTGGATCTCGGGCTGGGTGGCGGTCGCGAGGGTGATCCAGCGGAATCCGCCCTGCGACACCTCGTTGCGCACGGTGAGCCCGAGCGTGTCGCGGTAGAAGACGAGCGCGGCGTCGGGGTCGTCGACGAGGACGTGCACGTGGCTGATCGAAACGGTCATGGGCCCGACGCTAGCCGGGCGCGGGCACGGGCGCTTCTCCGGAACTGACCGGCTTCGACCGGCCACGAATCGACGTCCGGCCTGCGTCGGCACCAGGTCGAGCGAGCCGGGGGAGTGGACGCCGAACTCCGGACGGCGCGGGCGGGCGTGGTCATGATCGGCCGGTACCCGTCGGGTGACGTGGGCCAGGGGGGCGCGTCCTGGGCTCCGATTACTGCGTTTGTAGTGGTATCACGGTGATACCACTACGAACAGAGTGAAAACGACCCAGGGGCACGGCATGAGGCACAACCGGCAACGCCGGATCACCCTCGTCGACGCGGCGTTGGCGGTGCTGGCCCGCGACGGGGCCCGTGCGCTGACCTTCCGGGCGGTGGACGCGCAGGCGCGGCTGCCGCCGGGGACCGCGTCGAACTACTTCAAGAACCGGGACGTGCTGCTCACCCAGGCCGGGATGCGGGCCTACGACCGGCTGACCCCGGACTCCCCGACCATGGGATCGCTGCTGGAGACCGCGCCCGACCGCGACGGGGTGGCCCGGCTGGTGCGAGCGGGGCTGGAGCGGCTCACCCGGTCGCACTCGCTCTACCTGGCGCTGCTGGAGCTGCGGCTCGAGGCGGTCCGGCGGCCGGAGCTGCGCTCGGTGCTGACCGCGCGGCTGCGGGAAGACCTGGACGCGAACGCCGTCCTGCGCGAGGACGGGACCCGGCCGGGCGACGCGACCGCGGCCATGCTGCTCCACCTGGCGTTCAACTGGCTGATCGTCGAGCGCCTGACCCTGCCCGAGCTGATCACCGAGGACCAGGCCGACCGGCTGGTCACCGTGCTGGTGGAACGGCTGGTGTCACCGCCAGCCGGGTGAGCAGCTCGGTCAGGGCGAGCCCCAGCGGACGGTCCACCCGCACGTCCGCGTGGATGTCGCCGCGGGTTTCACCGCGGTTGACGATCAGCACGGGCTTGCCCGTCTTCGCGGCGTGACGGACGAAGCGCAGGCCGGACATCACGGTGAGCGACGAGCCGAGGACGAGCAGCGCGGCCGCCTCGTCGACCAGGCGGTAACAGCGTTCGACCCGGGCCCGGGGCACGTTCTCGCCGAAGAAGACCACGTCCGGCTTGAGCACGCCCGCACAGGCCGAGCAGGGGACCAGCCGGAAAGAACGGACGGTGGCCTCGTCGAGCTCGGCGTCGCCGTCCGGGTTGATCCGGGTGGCGGTGCCGCCGAAACCGGGGTTCACCGCGCGCAGCCGGGCGTCGAGCTCCTCGCGGGCGCTGGAGCGGCGGCAGCCCAGGCAGACCACCCGGTCGAGATTGCCGTGCAGCTCGATGACACCGGGGGTGCCGGCCGCGCGGTGCAACCCGTCGACGTTCTGCGTGATCACCCCGGACAGGTGACCGGCGGCGCGCAGGGCGGCGACGGCGCGGTGGCCGTCGTTCGGCGCCGCGCGGGCGATGGTCCGCCAGCCCAGGTGGCTGCGGGCCCAGTAGCGGCGGCGGCCGTCCTCGCCGGCGACGAACTCGCCGTAGGTCATCGGGGTGTGGCGGCGCAGGCTGCCGGATTCGCCGCGGTAGTCCGGGATGCCGGACTCGGTGGAGAGCCCGGCGCCGGACAGCGCCACGACGCGGCCGCCGGCCAGCACCTCGGCCACCTCGGCCACGCTGCCGGTGCGCGGCAGCGGGTCGCCGGTGCCGGCCCAGGTCAACGTCGGTCTAGTGCGCACCCGGCCAGTTTACGTCCGGCCCGGCTCGGACAGCTCGCGCTCGAGGTCCTCCAGGCTGCGGCCCTTGGTCTCGGGCATCAGCTTCTTGACGAACACGAAGGCCAGTGCCGTGGTCACGGCGAAGAACAGGAAGTTCGGCCCGGCGCCGAACCCGGCCAGCAGCGGCGGGAAGACCAGGGCCACGACCAGGTTGAACAACCAGTTGAACACCACGCACACGCCCACCGCGGCCGCGCGGACCCGCAGCGGGAACAGCTCCGGCAGGGCGACCCACTGGACCGGGCCCCAGGACACCGAGAACGACGCGACGTAGACCGCGATACCGGCCAGGGTCAGCCCCAGCAGCAGCGGGCCCTTGGTCAGTCCGACGAGGTTGGCCACGGCCAGCAGGATCATCGCGCCGCACATGCCGAGCGCGCCGACCAGCAGCAGCGGACGGCGCCCGGCGCGGTCGATCAGCCGCATCGCGGGCAGGGTCATCAGCATGTTGACCGCGCCGATGCCGACGTTGGCCAGGATCGCGCCGGAGGAGCCGAAGCCGACGTTGGTCAGCAGCGTGGGGGCGTAGTAGATGATCGTGTTGATCCCGACGAAGTTCTGGAAGAACACCAGCAGCAGGCCGACGACGAACACCTTCCGCAGCCGTCCGCCGGTGAGCATGCGCAGGCGCAGCGGCTCCTCGTTCTCGGCCGCGGCGCGGGCGCCGGCGCGGATGTCGGACAGCTCGGCCTCGGCGGCGGCCTCGCTGCCGCGCAGGCCGGTGAGGACCTTCTTGGCCCCGGGTTCGTCGTGGTGGTTGACCGCCAGCCAGCGCGGGCTCTCCGGCTGCGTGTAGATCCCGGCCATCAGCAGCACCGCGGGCACCACGCCGAGACCGATCATCCAGCGCCACGCGCCCGCGCCGGACAGCGCGTAGTCGGTGATGTAGGCGACCAGGATGCCGATCGTGACCAGCAGCTGCATCAGCGAGGTGAGCTTGCCGCGGACCTCCTTCGGCGCCAGCTCGGACAGGTACATCGGCACCACCACCGAGGCGATGCCGACGCCGATGCCCATCACGAACCGGGACGCCACCAGCAGCGGCGCGCTGCCCGAGAGCGCCGCGCCCAGCGTGCCGACGGTGAACACCGCGCCGGAGCCGAGGATCATCTTGCGCCGCCCCAGCGAGTCGGCCAGCCGCCCGGCCAAGCCCGCGCCCGCCATCGAACCGGCCAGCAGTCCGGAGACCACCAGGCCCTGCACGATCGGGCTCAGCGGGATGTCGCGGCCGATGTAGAGCAGCGCGCCGGAGATCACCCCGGTGTCGTAGCCCCAGAGGATGCCGCCGAGCGCGCCGAAGAACCAGATGCCGAAGTTCGATTTCCGGGGTCCGTTCACCCGCCGATCATCGCCCGGTAACGGTCCATTCGCCGGGTGAGGCCGGATTTCGGGGCCAGGGCGGGGAAATGCGGTGAGTTCGGCGGTGCGGTGATTCGTTCGCGGGATCGCTGGGTACTTCGCCGACATGTGGTTCGCGTTGGGAACTCCGGTGGTCCTGATGATCGGCGCGCTGCTCATGGAGCGCGTCGAGCATTACGCCGAGGTCCCGGCGAGAGCGAAGGTCCTTGCTCCGGAGCCGGTTCCGGAGTACGAGAGCCGCCCGCCGCTGGCGGCGATGGGCACCGTCGCGCTGCCGGGCTGAGCGCGGGCGGGAGAAGACTTCCTGTTTTTCGCACGGCGCCTGGGAACGCCGTGCGGGTGGCGGGAATCAGGTGCGGTGCCGGGCATGGCCGTTCGCGGCCAGGGACGATGTCCGGTGCGGGCACCGGTGGGGACCGGGCCGGGCTGCCTCCGTCGGGGTGAGGTAGCCCGGCCCGTCTGCGTATCCGGACCTGGGCAGTCCTGGGGGTCGCGGGTGATTGCTCTCGGCCGGATGCGTATCGGTGACCAGGTCGGCCTCGGAGGCTGTGCCGGGGCCTGACCGGCTCCGGTTCAGGCGGACCGGCCGATCACCTCTTCGGCGAGCCAGTGGGCGACGCCCTCCGGGTAGGGCGAGGACAGGCCGAGGATGACGTGGGAAAATCCGGCGCCGGTGGCCTCGCGGATCGCCGTGCGGGTGGTTTCCGGCTGGTCGTAGGACACGGGCAGGAAGATCGAGCGGGTGATCCCGCCCGGGTCGCGGCCGATCTCCGCGCAGTAGCGGTCGAGCAGGGCGCTGCGGCGGACCGCGTCCGCCAGGTCGCCGCCGGGGATGTTCCACCGGTCGGCGTGCTCGGCGACCACGCGCAGGGTGGCGGTGGCGCGCCCGCCGATGACGATCGGCGGATGCGGGCGCTGGACCGGTTTCGGATTGGCGAAAGCCCCGGTGAGCCGGTGGTGGGTGCCGGCGAAGTCGAACGGCTCCGTCTCGGTCCACAGCCGCCGGATCACCGTGCAGGCCTCGGCCAGGCTCGCCACGGCGTGCGCGGCGTCGTGGTAGGGGAGGCCGTGCGCGTCGTATTCGCGCCGGGCCATCGGCGCGCTGGGC
The DNA here is from genome assembly GCF_032335455.1 of Amycolatopsis sp. PS_44_ISF1. Lineage (NCBI taxonomy): Bacteria > Bacillati > Actinomycetota > Actinomycetes > Pseudonocardiales > Pseudonocardiaceae > Amycolatopsis > Amycolatopsis sp. PS_44_ISF1. Next base: position 412,480 of record NZ_JANUXO010000002.1, read on the forward strand.
CGGGAGCCGGCGCCGAGGCCGAATTCGAGCCGCCCGCCGGAGACGACGTCCACCGTGGTGGCGATCTTGGCCAGGACGGCGGGCGGGCGGAAGCGGTTGCTGGTGACCATCAGGCCGAGCCGCAGCCGCTCGGTCGAGGCGGCCAGGGCGGAAAGCAGGGTCCAGCCCTCGAAGATCGGGCCGTCCGGGTCGCCGCCGATCGGCATCAGGTGGTCGAACAGCCAGGCGTGCTCGATCTCGGGGATCCGGTCGGCCTCGCGCCAGACGCGCAGCACGTCGGGGTAACCGACCTGCTGCGGGGCGGTCATCAGTCCGAAACTGGTGGTGGACATGGGTTTTCGTGGTCCTTTCCGGAGGTCAGCGGCGGCGCAGGGCCGGGTCGAGCAGGGCGGGCGGGGCGTCGAACTTCTCGTGCGGGGCCAGGTCGAGGCCGGGGGCGACCACGGCGTCGATCGCGTCGAGCACGTCGGCGGGCAGCACCGTGTCCGCGGCGGCGAGCTGCGAATCCAGGTGTGCGGTGGTGCGCGGGCCGATGATCGCGCTGGTCACGGCCGGGTGGGCGGTGACGAAGCCGAGCGCGAGCTGGATCAGGCTCAGCCCGGCCCCCTCGGCGATCGCGGCCAGCCGCTCGACCGCGTCGAGCTTGGCGCGGTTCGCGGGGACGGCCGGGTCGAAGCGGTCCGGCAGCATCGCCGAGCGGTGGGTGGTGACCGGCCGGCCTGCGCGGACGGCGCCGGAGAGCCAGCCCGAGGCCAGCGGGCTCCACACCAGCACGCCGAGCCCGTACTCCGCGGCCACCGGCAGCACGTGCGCCTCGGCCGCGCGCTGCAGGACGGAGTACCCGGGCTGCTCGGTGACGTACCGGCCGAGGTGGTGCTCGCGGGCGGCCCACTGGGCCTGCACGATCCGGTGGGCGGGGAAGGTCGAGGAGCCGAAGTAGCGGATCTTCCCGGCGCGCTGCAGGTCGGTCAGGGCCGAGAGGGTCTCCTCGTCGCTGGTCTTCGGGTCCCAGCGGTGGATCTGGTACAGGTCGACGTGGTCGACGCCGAGCCGGCGCAGGCTGTGCTCCAGCTCGGTGACCAGCCAGCGGCGCGAGCTGCCCTGGCGGTTGCGCTCCTCGCCCATCGGGTTGTTCGCCTTGGTGGCCAGCACGAGGTCGTCGCGGCGCCCGGCGATGGCGCGGCCGAGCAGCTCCTCCGATTCGCCCTGGCCGTACCAGTCGGCGGTGTCGACGAAGTTGATCCCGGCTTCCAGGGCGCCGTCGACGAGGGCGGTGGCGTCGGCCTGGGTGGTGCGCCCGATCGCGCCGAAGTTCATCGTGCCGAGCGCGAGGGTGCTGACCTGGACGCCGGTGCGGCCCAGGGTGCGGTACTGCATGGTCGTGGTCCTCCGTGACGGGACGTGGTCGCGGGTCCGCCGCTCTGGCATGATGAACAAGCGGAACCTTGTTCCGATAACCATACGGAGCGTTGTTCCGTTTTTCAAGGGTCGATGGGGAAAGGTGGCGGCGTGGGCGGGAGCGAGGAGCCGGCGGGCCGGTCGAAGCGGGCGGACGCGCGGCGCAACGAGGAGGTCCTGCTCGACGCGGCGGCCGCGGTGTTCGTCGCGTCGGGGGTGGAGGCGCCGGTGCGGGACATCGCGGCCAAGGCAGGGGTGGGGATGGGCACGATCTACCGCCACTTCCCGACGCGGGCGGACCTGATCATCGCCGTCTACCGCCACCAGGTGGAAGCGCTCGCCGAGGCCGGGCCGGCCCTGCTGGCCGGCGGCGAGGGCCCGCACGCGGCGCTGCGGCGGTGGATCGACCGGTTCGTCGACTTCCTGGTCACCAAGCACGGCCTGGCCGGTGTGCTGCGGTCCGACAACGCCGGGTTCGAAACGCTGCACACCTACTTCCTGGACCGCTTGCTCCCGGTGTGCGCCGAACTGCTGGCCGCCGCGGCCGCCGCCGGCGAAATCCGCTCCGACCTGCAGGCCCTCGAACTGATGCGGGGCGTCGGCAACCTCTGCATCGGCGCGGAACCGCCCTCCCGCTACGACGCGCGGCGACTGGTCGGGGTGCTCATCGCCGGACTGCGCGAGGGGCGCTGACGTCCGGATCGGTCCCCTCCGGACCTAGGGCGGCGGGAGGGGACCAGCCTTGCTGCGGGCCGAGCGCGCCGGTGCTGGCTCGCGTCGCGGGTTTCGACCGGGTCCGCGCCCGGCTGGGTGCTGACCACCATCGCGCCCATCCTGGGCCGGTGCCGGTCCTACTCGGCTGCCTTGCTGGTCAGCACCAGAGCATGGCGGCGGTGGGCGACTGGTGCACCTCGACGATCCGGCCCGTGTCGTCCAGCGCGAGGGCCGGGGTCCGGCCGCTGTCGTAGCGGCGTGCCGGTTCCAGGTGACCCGGCCGCCGGGTGTGCGGCCGACCAGGTGTCTACCACCGACAGCCAGTCGTGCAGGTCGTTCGGCGCCGGGTTGCCCGCGTGGTCGACCAGGGCGCCGGGACCGCCGTGGCCGACACCGTAGTCGCGGGTGCTCGCGTAGCCGTTGTCGTGCACGTCGAACTCGAAGGCAGGGAAAGCGTAGCGATGTGCGCGGCCGTTCAGGGCCGCTGCAGGAGGTGACCCGCGCCGGACGACGCGGGGCCCGGTCTCCTCGCGGATCCGCCGGGTGTCCGTGCGAACGCATCAGGTCACCGGGTGGCCTCACCGGGTCGTGGCGAGACGGGGACCCAGCGGGGCCGAAAGGACACGATCAGGCCAAGGTTGCGGCGCCGGTGGGGGCCCGGGCCGCCCGCCGTCCGCAGCCGGTGAGCCCGCGTGATCGGGGCCTGGCCAGCGGACCGAGTGGCGCCGGGCGCGTCGGCGCAGCCGGGGTTCCCGCCGCGGGGCGGGCCGCGCCGGGGCCGTGGGGGCCGGACCTCCGCTGCGCGATCCGGGTGACGCGCTAGCGTTGAGCCGACCGATGCCGGCGACCCGGCGGACCCGGACGGGCGAAAGGAGGACGGCGATGACCGGACTGCCGTCGTCTTCGCCCGCGGGTCCGGACCGGAAGGCGTCCGGCCGGGTGGCCGTGACCCGGCGCGGGGTGCTCACCGTCGTGCTGGTCGCGGTGGTGGTGGCCTGCGTCGTGGTCGAAGGGCACACGATCACCGAAGCGGTCCACGGGGTGGCCCGGGCGTCGCCGCGGTGGCTGCTGCTCGGGCTGGCGGCCACGGTGGGCTCGATGGTCGCGTTCGCGGTGATGAGGGCGCTGACGCTGGCCGCGGCCGGTTCGCGGGTGTCGATCCTGCGCACCATCGCGATCAGTTACGGCGCCGGGGCCGTCCACGCCACGCTTCCGGCCGGCGCGGTTTTCTCCACCACCTACGCCTTCCGCTCGCTGCGCCGCCAGGGTGCCTCGTCCTCGGCCGTCACCTGGTCGCTCACCGTCACCGGGCTGCTTTCCGCGGTCACGCTGGGTGCGGTGGGGCTGGTCGGGGTCGGGCTGAGCGGCGGGGCGCTGGGGTCGGCCCCCGGGCTGGCGGTGAAGGTGCTGGCCTCGATCGCCGTGTTCGCGCTGGTGGTGCGGCTGGTCCGCCGGCCGCAGCCGCTGGTGCGGCTCGGGCACCGGCTGCTGCGCCGGTACAACCGGGCCCGGCGCCGGCCGCCCGAGACCGGGCACGCGCGGCTCGATTCGATCGTCGAAGACCTCTACATCATCCGGCCGGCCGGGTACCACTGGATCGGCGCGCTGCTGCTGGCCGTGCTCAACTGGGTGCTCGACCTGGCCTGCCTCGCCGCCTGCTGCGCCGCCGTCGGCATGCACGTCGGCCTGCCGGTGCTGCTGCTCACCTACGCCGCCGGGATGGCGGCCGGCGGCCTGCTGCCGGTGCCGTCCGGGCTGGGCGCGGTGGAGGCCGCGATGGCCCTGTCGCTGACCGTCTCGGGCGGGGCCGGTTCGGCCCTGGCCAGCGTGCTGCTCTACCGCGTGCTCTCCACCGGCAGCGTGGTGCTGATCGGCTGGATCGTGGTGGCCACCCAGCACTTCCGCCCCGGCCGGGAGCACCAGGACCAGCCCGGCCACCGCCACCTGGCCGACGTCTGAGCGTCCACTTCGGACGGACGAGGGCTCAGCCTTCCCGGTAGGGGCGGAAGAACTCGCGCAGCTCCGCGGCGTAGGCCTCCGGCTCCTCGAACGGCGCGAAGTGCCCGCCACGCGGGTGGTCGGTGACGCGCTGGACGTTCGCGACGCGGTCCAGCCACGCGCGCGGCGGAAAGGCGATGTCCCCGGGAAACCGGGAGAAACCGGATGGGACCTCGACCCGGCGGGCGTGTTGCTCGGGCGGGATCGCCGCGTTCGCGTGGTACATCCGCATCGACGAGCCGATCGTGCCGGTCAGCCAGTAGAGCGTGACGTTCGTGAGGATCTCGTCGCGGGTGAAGCTGCTTTCGAGGTCGCCGTGGCAGTCGCTCCACGAGCGAAGCTTTTCCACGATCCACGCGGCGAGCCCCGCGGGGGAGTCGTGGAGGCCCATCGCGGCGGTCTGGGGTTTGGTGCGGTGCATGGCCGCGTACGCGCCTTCGTCCCGGCTCCAAGCCGCGGTGTCGGCGAGCCAGCCGCGCTCCTCGGGGGTCAGGTCGGCCGGGTCGCCGGTGTAGACGGGCAGACCGGCGTCCATCCGGTGCACGGCCACGACCCGCTCCGGCTGGTCGAGGGCGAGGAACCGGCTGACGCTGCTGCCGATGTCCCCGCCCGCGGCGGCGAACCGCGGGTAGCCGAGTTCGGTCATCAGCTCCGCCCAGAGCCCGGCCACCGCCACCGAGTCCAGCGGCGCTCCCGCGGGCGGCTCGGAGAAACCGAAGCCGGGCAGGTCGGGCACGATCACGTCGAACGCGTCGGCCGGGTCTTCGGGGTCGGTCAGCAGCGGGACGACCTTGCTGTAGCGCCAGAACGAGTCCGGCCAGCCGTGCGTGAGCACCAGCGGCAGCGCGCCCGGGACCGCGGCGCGGGCGTGCACGAAGTGCAGGCCGAGGCCGCCGAGGGTGGTGCGGAAGCGGGGCAGCCGCGCGAGGGCTTCCTCCTGCGCCGGCCAGTCGAACCCGTCGGCCCAGTACTCCACCAGGTCCCGGAGGTAGCCGACGTCGGCGCCGAGCGACCAGCCGGCGTCCGGCGGGGCGTCCGGCCAGCGGGTCAGGCGCAGCCGGGTGCGGAGCTCCTCGAGCGCGGCGGGATCGGCCCGCGCGGTGAAGGGTTCGATCACGGGGCCCACGGTAGTGCGTCCCCGCCACCGGCGCGGCGGGCCGGTGCCGCCACCTTCGTGGGCGGGTTCGGCCGGTTCTGCCTCAGGACGCGGATGCGGACCGGCCGCCGGGCGACGGCGGCTCCCGGTCGACGTCCGCGGCGCAGCGGAAGCCGGTGTTGCCGCTGGAGGTGTCCGGGCTGTTGGAGGTGCGGGCGGCGACGCGGTAGCGGTTGCAGTACGACTCGTGGCACAGGTACGAGCCGCCGCGCATCGAGCGGTGGCCCGAGGCCGGGGCGAACGGGTCGGCGCACCACTCCCAGACGTTGCCCGCGACGTTGTACAGGCCGAACCCGTTGGGCTCGAAGGCGCCGGCGGGGGCGGTACCCGAATACCCGTCCTCGGCGGTGTCGCGGACCGGGAAGCGGCCCTGCCAGATGTTGCAGCGGTGGCGGCCGTCCGGGGTCAGCTCGTCGCCCCAGGGGTAGCGGGCCTGGTCGAGACCACCGCGGGCCGCGTACTCCCATTCGGCCTCGGACGGCAGGCGCAGGCCGACCCAGGCGCAGTAGGCCGCCGCGTCGTTCCAGGAGACCTGCACGACCGGGTGACCCGCGCGGCCGGCCACCGAGCTGCCGGGTCCCTCGGGCCGGCGCCAGCTCGCCCCGGACACCCCGCACCACCACGGCGCCGACGCCGGGCGCGGGGAGCTCTTGCGCAGCGGTCCGGGCAGGAACTTCGCGAACACGTACGCCCAGCCGAACTCCTCGGCGTCGGTGCGGTACCCGGTGGCGTCGGCGAACGCGGCGAACCGCTCGTTGGTCACGGTGCGCGGGTCGATCGCGAACGGGGCCACGGTGACCGCGCGGACCGGGCCTTCGCGGTCTTGCGGGAAACCGTCCGGATCGTCGGTGCCCATGCGGAAAGTCCCCCCGGGCAAGCGGATCATGCCTTCGGCCGGCGAGGTGGCGGTGGCACCGGACGGGCGGCCCGGGCGGTCCGGGCCGCGGCGGCCGGGCGGGCAGCAACCGGGCACGCGCGTTCCCTCCCCGCCGGGGCTCACGACCGGCCGCGCCGAACCTACCACCAGCGTCCGGTTCGCCGAAGACCGATCCGGGCCGGAACCCGTTGGCCCACGGCCGATCCTCGATGTCCACTGTGGACGGCAATCGCCGGCCGGTCAGGTGTATAACGCTCTACACGGCTTCTCGCCGATGCTCCGGCACCGGTTCGGACATCGTCTCGCGCCGGGCACTGCGCCTTGAGCCGCCTGGCCGTGGTGTTGTGGTGTTGTCCTCGGGGATGGGTCACCTTATGCTCGTACTGCTGCGTCGGGTTCGGCCAAGGCGACCGGGACGGGAGAGCGAACGGGATGACCGACATGCCAACCGGGGCGCGGCTGCTGCACCTCGACTCCAGCGTCGACGGGGCCGAATCGGTGAGCCGGCGGCTGACCGCGTTGTTCGCCTCGGTCTGGCGCGGACCGGTGCGGCGCCACGACCTGGTCGAGGAGCCGGTGCCGCTGATCCGCGCGGCGTACGCGGCGCTCGGCCGCAGTGTGGGACGGCACGGGCCCACCGCCCTCGAAGACGTCGCCGCGCTGGCCGCCGACGAGGCCGAGCGGGGCGAGTGGGAGCTGACCCGGCCGCTGGTCGAGCAGGTCCGGGCCGCGCACACGGTGCTGCTGGGCGTGCCGATGTACAACTTCACCGTGCCCGCCGCGGTGAAGGCGTGGATCGACCGGCTCACCTTCCCGGGCGCGTTCACCGATCCGCACACGGGGGAGCGGCTGCTGCGCGGCACGAACTTCGTGGTGATCGCCGCGCGGGGCGGCGGTTACGGGCCCGGCGCGCCGCGCGAGGCGTTCGACTTCCAGTTGCCCTACCTGCGCGCCTACCTCGCGAACCTCGGCGTGGTCCCGGAGCGCCTTTCGTTCGTGAAGGCGGAGCTGACCCGGGCGCGCAAGTTCTCCGCGCGCGGAGCGCCGGCCACCGACCCACTGGCCGCCGAGGTGACCGAACTGGCCGGGAAGCTGCAGGCGGGATAACGGAAAGCCCGCCGGGAGCGGACTCCCGGCGGGCCTGGGTCAGGTCAGATCCGAACACGCCTTCGCGTCCGGATCCCTGGCTCCGCCGGGCGACCACCGCACGTTCGCGAACGAGGCCGAGAACTTGCCGTCGGTGTAGACCAGGAACGGGGTGTTGATGTTCTGGAAGTCCAGCCCGCTCGCGAAGCACGAGAGCGGGATCTTCACCGTCGACTTCTGACCCGGGGGCAGCCCGGTGAACAGCTTGGTCGCGGTGACCTCGGACGAGCACGGGTAGACGCAGTGCATGCTCACCACCGTGCGGTTGACCGGGGGCGAGTTCACGATCACGTCGAACTCCAGCGCCGCGTCCGCGTTCGGGTACCCGCGCAGATCGTTGGTGCCACCGGGGTTCTGCAGGTAGACCTGGGCCGGGCCGGTGCCGGTCCAGGTCGTCTTGAGGCCGTCGGCCTGCACGTTGACGTCGGCCGGGGCCACGGTGATCGCCGCGTGCGCCGCGGTGCCGTCCGGGCCGATCTCGGTACCGCCCCAGTTCTCCGCCGAGCCGATGAAGGCGTGGTACGGCGCCACCGGGGTGCGGTCGAAGATCGGCAGGTCCTCGGTCGCGGTGCCGCCGCCCCCGGTGGACCCGCAGGTCGCCGGGCCCTCGGTCTCGTCGAGCGGGCCGACGGTGGCGCGCTGCCCGGTCTTGAGCCCGTAGCCGAGCGGGAACAGCGGGTCGTAGTTCGCGCTCCACGGGTTCAGCGGGGTCTGGCACGCGCTCTTGGGCCAGGAGTAGGACAGCTTGCCCTGGAACCCGGTGCCGTCCTTGCCCTTGACCAGCAGGTCGGCCACGCCGCCACCCTCGGTGCCGGGCAGCCAGGCCGCGACGAACGCGTCGGAGCGGTTGAGCTCCTTGTTCACGTACAGCGGGCGGCCGCTGACGTAGACCGTGACCACCGGGGCGCCCTTGCCGCTGACCCGGTCCAGGGTGGCCAGGTCCTCGGGGTAGAGCTTGGCCGCCTCCAGCGACTTGCGCTGCAGGTCGCCGACCCCTTCGGCGTACGGGGTCTCGCCGATCACCGCGATCACGGCGTCGTAGCCCCTGGGGTCCACGGTGCCGGCCGGGTCGTAGGTGACGTTGGCGGCGCCGAGGTCCTGGCGCAGGCCGCCGAGGATCGAGGTGGCGTTGGGGAAGTCGGCGTTGGTGTTGCCGGTGCCCTGCCACGACAGCGTCCAGCCGCCGGTCTGGTTCTGGATGCTGTCGGCGCTCTTGCCGACCACCAGCACCTTCGACCGGGACTTCAGCGGCAGCACGTTGTGGTTGTTCTTCAACAGGGTCTGCGACTCGCGCACCGCGTCCCGGGCGAGCCAGTTGTCCTTCAGCGCCTCGTCGGAGTTGGCGTACGAGCGGTCCGAAGGCTTCTGCGACTCGAACAGCCCGGCGCGCAGCTTCACGCGCAGGATGCGGGTGACCGCGTCGTCGATGCGCGACTGGGCGATCTCGCCGTCGCGCACCTGGGCGACGGTGTTGGTGATGAACGCCTTCCAGTCGTTCGGCACCATGACCAGGTCGATGCCGGCGTTGATCGCCTTCGGGCAGCTGGAGTTGGTGCAGCCGGCCACCTGGCCGATGCCGTTCCAGTCGGACACGACCAGTCCGTCGAAGCCCATCTTGCCCTTGAGGATCTGGGTGAGCGCCCGGTCGCTGCCGTGGATCTTGCCCTCGTTGATGCCGAGTTCGGGGTTGGTCCAGCTGTTGAACGACGCCATCACGGTCTGGCTGCCGGCCGCGAGCGCGCCGTAGTAGCCCTGGCCGTGGAGGTTGATCATGTCGGCTTCGGAGGCGGCGTTGACCCCCTGGTCCTGGCCGTTGGTGGTGCCGCCGTCGCCGATGAAGTGCTTGGCGGTGGCGATCACGCCGTTGTAGCCGATGCGCCGGGTGGCGCCGTCCTGGAGGCCGTTGATGGCCTCGTAGCCGTAGGCGCGGGTGATGCGCGGGTCCTCGGAGAAGCCCTCGTAGGTGCGGCCCCAGCGGTCGTCCTGGACCACGGCCAGCGTCGGGGCGAAGGCCCAGTCCTGGCCGGTGGCGCGGATCTGGCGCGCGGTCGCGTTCTCCACGTCGCGGACCAGGCAGGAGTCGTGGGCCGCGCCGAGCGCGATGTTCTGCGGGAAGACGGTGGCGCCGTAGACGTTGTTGTTGCCGTGCACGGCGTCGATGCCCCAGATCACCGGGATGTGCGTCCGGGTGGACTTCGAGGCGGCCCAGTAGGAGTCGGCGAGCTTCAGCCAGTCCTGCTGGGTGGCGTGCTTGTTGCCGCCCGGCCACGAACCGCCGCCGTTGAGCACCGAGCCGATGGCGTACTGCTTCACCTCGGCCGGGGTGATCGCGGCGATCTCGGGCTGGGTCATCTGCCCGACCTTCTCCTCCAGCGTCAGGCCGGCGAGGATCTGGGCGATGCGCTGTTCGTCCTTGGGGTTCCGGGCCATCCGGCTGTCGACCTTGGGCCAGTCGGCCAGGGCCGGCAGGGACGGCTCGATGCGGGCGCAGCCGTTCCCGTCCAGGGCGGGTGCCCCGATCTCGGGCCGGGCGGCGGGGACGGGAGCGGTCCCGGCGGCGGGGGCGGCGTGCGCGACCCCGCCGAGCAGCGTGAGGCCGGCGAGTGCGGCGAACGTGGTCCGGCGGGCCCGGGACCACCCGGGGTGTCTTCTGGCCATCGGCAGTCCGTTCGGCAGGGGCGGCAGGGGAGCGGCCCGGCTGGGCCCAGGCGATCCTGACCGGGCGGACCGGATGGCGTCAAGGGTTTCGGACCCGGTGCGGCCCCGTTAATTCTCGCCCTGAACAAAGGGGGGCCGGTCACCTCCGCCCGGTCGGCGGGAAATCCCCGATCGAACCGGGGTGCGCCGGGTGGGAGAGCGCTCTCACCCGTGCTAGAAAGGGCAGGTGACCACGCCGCCGCCGACGCTCGAGGACGTGGCGCGCGTGGCCGGGGTCTCGCGCGCCACCGTGTCCCGGGTGGTGAACGGGGTGCGCAACGTCGACCCCCGGCTCCGGGAGACGGTCGAGCGGGCCATCGCCGACACCGGGTACGTGCCCAACCAGGCCGCGCGGACGCTGGTGAACCGGCGGACGGCGACGGTCGCGCTGGTCGTGTCCGAGCCGGACCGGCACATCGGCCAGGAGGAGTTCGGCGGCGGGGTGTTCGGCGACCCGTTCTTCGGCCGGGTGCTCGACGGCGCGCTGGCCGAACTGCGCCCGCACGGCCGGTACCCGCTGCTGATGGTCGTCGACAGCGACGACGAGCGGGCGAAGCTGGTGGGCAAGCTGCGGCAGGAGAACGTCGGCGGGGTGCTGATGATCTCCTTGCACGGCACCGACCCGCTGCCCCGGATGCTCACCGGGGCCGGTGTGCCCACGGCGTTGTTCGCCCGCCCGGCCCGCCCGGCGCCGGTGTGCTGGGTCGACGTCGCGCACCAGGACGGTGCCCGGATCGCGGCCGACCGCCTCCTGGCCCGCGGCTGCCGTCAGGTGGCCACGATCGCCGGCCCGGCCGACACCGCCGCGGGCCAGGACCGGCTGACCGGCTTCCGCGACGCGATGGCCCGCCGCGGGCACGCCTACGTCGCCGTCGCCGAGGCGAACTTCACCCAGCTCGGCGGGGAGCAGGCGATGGAGCGGCTGCTCGCCGAGGAGCCCGGGCTGGACGGACTGTTCGTGGCCAACGACCTGATGGCCTACGGCGCCCTGGCGGTGCTGCGCGAGCACGGCCGCCGCGTCCCGGACGACGTCGCGGTGATCGGCTTCGACGACAGCCCGGCCGCGCTCACCTGCAAACCCGCGCTGACCACGATCCGCCAGCCGGTGGAGGACATGGGGGCGGCGATGGTCCGGATGGTCCTCGACCGCATGGCCGATCCGGGCCTGCGCGCGGTCTCCCAGGTGTTCGACCCGGTGCTGGTGGTCCGCGAATCGGGCTGACCGCCTGCGCCCCGGCGGGTTCCCGGGTCCGTCGCCTCCCGGCTGCCCACCGGGACGGGGCACGGGCGCCCCGCGGTGATCGGCTCAGCCGCGGACCAGGTCCTGCTGCGCCTGCGCGGCCTTCGCCACGTCGACGGCCAGCGCGCGCACCCCGGGCTCGGAACCGGACTGCTGCTCACCGCGGGAGAGCACGACGAGCTGGGCCAGGTGGGCCCTGACCAGCGGGCGCAGCCGGCGGCCGAAGTCGTCGCCGTGGGCGTCGCGCAGGGCGATCAGGTCGGCCTCGGTGACCAGGCCCGGCATCCGGTGTCCACTGTGGATGTCCGTGTCGGGCAGTCCGGCCCGCGTGCGCGCGGCCTGGAGCCGGGTGAGCAGTTCGCGCTGGCTCGCCAGCAGGCGCGCCGTGGCCTCGGTGGCGGCCCCGTGGGAGGCGGCCAGCTCCAGTGCGGCCACGGCGTTCCCGGTCATCGGCACGGTCAGCTCGAGCCAGGCCACGTCGGTCGGGTCGAACGCGGACGAGACCGCGGGGGCGGGGGCGGCGGCCGGGACCGCCGCGGTGGTGGTGGCGCAGCCGGCGGCCAGCAGCGCCACCACCACGAACGCGACGGCGCCCTTCACGGCCGGCCGGGCAGCCGGTAGTTCGGGCCGAGCACGCCGCCGCGGTCGGGCTTGTACACGTCGAACCCGCGCGGGTCGCACTGCAGGCCCCCGTTGATGCAGTGGGTGACCAGGGCGGCGAGCGTCTCCGGGTCCCAGGCGTTGAAGAAGTCGTAGTGCCACGAGTACCCGCGCCCGCTGGACAGGTGCACCCCGGACATGTCGCCGGAGACCGGGAACGCCATCTTGAACTCCAGCATCGGCACCGGCACCGGATGAGCGGCCGGGCAGGTCAGCGTGACCGGGTCCGGGTAGGCCATGTGACTGCGGTGATCGGCCGAGTCCAGGTGCACCCCGTCCCAGCAGCTCGGGGCCTGGTAGCGGATGTTGAGCTGGCTGCCGGGCGAGCAGGTCACCGGGATGTCCCAGTTGTGGAAGCTCTCGCCGCACTCCCAGCCCTCGATGGCGCCGGCCGCGTGCTGGAACTGGTCCTTGGTGGCGTTCATGTCGCCGGCCAGGTAGCGCAGGCCCTGCGGGAACGGCTTGACGCTCTTGTAGTCCAGCACGCCGGACTTGTAGTAGACCACCTGCGCGAAGTTGGGCAGCACGACCTGGCTGCCGTTGAGCACGGTCGGGAACCAGTAGGCGGACAGGTCGTCCGGGGCCAGGCAGGTGGTGTTGCCGGTGCCCGCGGCCAGCAGGGACTCGGTGGTCGTGTTCGCGTTGGTGGTGTTGTTGCCCAGGAAGGTGTGGTCGTGCGAGGCGCCGGGCAGGCCCGGGAACACGATGGGGTCGTCGGGCTGGTGGTGGCTCGGCGAGCAGTTGACCTGGAACTCGTGGTGGGTCACCACGTCGTCCGCGCCGGCGGGGGTGGTGAAGAACGCCGCGGTGAGGGCCGCGGCGGCCGCGCAGGCGAGGAGCGCGAGTTTCGAAGACAAGAGTCCTCCACGGTGAGGGGGCCGATGTGGGAGAGCGCTCTCCGGTCAGCATGTGACCACGCCGGTCTCCTGTCAAGAAGCCCCCGGGGTCGTACGTGATCGGTTCCTGTCCATTTCCGGCCGGGTTTCCGGCAAACCCTTGACACGCCCCCGGTGGCGGCGCGAACCTCTCTCCGCACTGGAGAGCGCTCTCCCATTCGTCCCCCTGCCGCGGGAGTCATCGTGGACCGTTCATCGCCTGTGACCGCGCGCCCCCGTTCCGCTCTGGCGCTGGCTGTGCTGCTCGTGCTCTGCTGGCTCGCCGTGCCCCCGGCCGCACGAGCGGAAAGCCTGCTGTCCCAAGGAAAAACCGCTACCGCTTCGTCCAGCGAAGGCGCGGGCACCCCCGCCTCGGCCGCCGTCGACGGCGACACCGGTACGCGCTGGGCAAGCGCTTTCGCCGACCCGCAGTGGCTGCAGGTGGACCTCGGCGCCACCGCTTCGATCACCGGGGTCACGCTGAACTGGGAAACGGCCTACGCCACGGCCTACGAGATCCAGGTTTCCGACGACGCCGTGAACTGGCAGCCGGTCTACCGCACCACGACCGGCGCCGGGGGAGTGCAGAAGCTGGCGGTCACCGGCTCCGGCCGGTACGTCCGGATGTACGGCACCCACCGGGCCGGCGGCTACGGCTACTCGCTCTGGGAGTTCCAGGTCTCCGGCAGCTTCGGCTCCAGCACCCCGGCCGGCCCGGGCGTGACCAAGGTGACCGGCACGCAGGGCAACTGGCAGCTGACCGTCGACGGCGCGCCGTACGTGGTCAAGGGCCTCACCTGGGGCCCGCCGGTCAGCGAGGCCGCCGCGCGGATGCCGGAGCTGCACGAGGCCGGCGTGAACACCGTGCGCACCTGGGGCACCGACGCCACCACCAAACCCCTGCTCGACGCGGCCGCGGCCAACGGGCTCAAGGTGATCAGCGGGTTCTGGCTGCAGCCCGGCGGCGGACCGGGCAGCGGCGGCTGCGTCGACTACCTGACCGACGCGAACTACAAGAACACCGTGCTCGGCGAGATCCAGCGCTGGGTGACCGAGTACCGCGCCAACCCGGGCGTGCTGATGTGGAACGTCGGCAACGAGTCGCTCCTCGGCCTGCAGAACTGCTACTCCGGCACCCCGCTGGAGCAGGAGCGCGTCGCCTACGCGCAGTTCGTCGAGCAGGCGGCGCAGGCGATCCACGCGATCGACGCGAACCACCCGGTCACCTCCACCGACGCGTGGACCGGGGCCTGGCCGTACTACAAGGCCCACACCCCGAGCCTGGACCTGTACTCGGTCAACGCCTACAAGCAGGTCTGCGGGGTGAAGCAGGACTGGATCGCCGGCGGCTACACCAAGCCCTACGTCGTCACCGAGACCGGGCCCGCGGGGGAGTGGGAGGTGCCGAACGACGCGAACGGGGTGCCGGCCGAGCCGACCGACGTGCAGAAGCGCGACGGGTACGTGAACGCGTGGAACTGCATCCTCGCCCACCCCGGGGTGGCGCTCGGCGCGACGCTGTTCCACTACGGCAGCGAGGGCGACTTCGGCGGCGTGTGGTTCAACATCACCACCGGCAACGAGAAGCGGCTGTCCTGGTACGCCGTCCGCAAGCTCTACAGTGGACGGACCGACGGCAACACCCCGCCGGTGATCCGCTCGATGGACCTCAGCCGCACCACCGACGTGCCCGCGGGCGCCCCGTTCACCCTGACCGCCGACGTGGCCGATCCCGACGGCGACCCGATCACCTACACCATGGGCTACAACAGCAAGTACATCAACGGCGCCGGCGGGCTGATCCCCGCGCAGTTCACCGGCAGCGGCCCGTTCACCGTCACCGCGCCGTCGACGCTCGGGGTGTGGAAGCTCTACCTCTACGCCCGCGACGGTCACGGCAACGTCGGCATCGAGACCCGCTCGCTGCGGGTGGTGGCGCCGCCGGTGAACGGCACGAACCTCGCGCGCGGCGCCGTCACCACCGCGTCGAGCTACCAGGCGAACGGCCCGGGCGCGCCGTTCCCGCCCCAGGCCGCGACCGACGGCGACACCACCACGCGCTGGGCCAGCGACTGGACCGACCCGCAGTGGCTGCAGGTCGACCTGGGCCGCTCGCAGTCCTTCGACCACGTGCAGCTGATCTGGGAATCGGCCTACGGCAAGGCCTACCAGATCCAGACCAGTGACGACGGCAGCACCTGGCGCAGCGTCTACACCACCACGACCGGCGACGGCGGCGCGGACGACCTGGCCGTCAGCGGCACCGGGCGCTACGTCCGGATGGCGGCCACCCAGCGCGGCACGGCGTACGGCTACTCGCTCTACGAGTTCGGCGTCTACCGCACCTGACCCCCGGGGGCGGGGGACCGGCGGCGCCGGCGGGCGTGGATCACCCGCCGGCGCCGCCGCACCGCCCGGCCCGCGAGTAGGTTGGCGGAGGAGAAGACCCGAGCCGACGTGATGGGAGTGACGACGGATGCGCACTGCGATGGTGGACGTCCCGACCGAGGACGGCACCGCCGACTCGTACCTGGCCGTGCCGGACGGCGGCCCGCACCCCGGGGTGCTGCTGTTCCCGGACGCGTTCGGGCTGCGCCCCCGGATCGAGGAGATGGCGAACCGGATCGCCGCGCGCGGGTACGCCGTGCTGGCGCCGAACCTGCTCTACCGCGGCGGGCGGGCCGGGTGGATCGACCTGGCCGGGCTCGAAGACCCGGAGCGGCGCGGGCCGATCTTCGAGAAGATCATGCCGCTGATCTCCTCCCTCGACACCGCCGCGATCACCCGGGACGCCCGCGCCTACCTCGACTTCTTCGCCGCGCAGGACGGGATGGACCCCGGGCCGGTGACGATCACCGGCTACTGCATGGGCGGCACCAACGCGCTGCGCGTGATCGAGGCCTTCCCGGACCGGGTCAAGGCGATCGCCAGCTTCCACGGCGGCCGGCTGGCCACCGACGAGCCGGACAGCCCGCACCTGAAGGCCGGCCGGATCACCGGCGAGCTGTACTTCGGCCACGCCGACCAGGACCACGCCATGACGGCCGAGCAGATCAAGACCCTGGAGTCCGCCCTCGACGAGGCCGGCGTCCGCTACCGCTCGGAGGTCTACGAGGGCGCGTCGCACGGCTACACCATGACCGACACGGCGGCTTACCACGAAGAGGGCGAGCGCCGGCACTGGGAGAACCTGTTCGCGCTGCTGGAGCGGGTGAACGGCTGAGCCTTCGGGCCGAACTCCGGCCGGGGTACCGCGTCCTCGGGGACGCGGTACCCCGGTTTCGTATCGAGCTCGTGCCCGGGTTCCGCTGAGCGGAAAGTGGGGGTGCCACCGAGGTTCGCGCCTTAATTCGAGTCGAGAAAAAAATGCCGGTGAAGGATTGCCCGGCTGGGGCGCGGCATGCATACTTTCTCGCGGGCCCAGCGAAGTCGTCGGTTTCCCACCGCCCCCGCTCCCTCTCGGCGGCCTGCGGCGCCCGTTCCGGTCGATCCGTGCGGGCGCGCCCGGCGTGCCCCGGCAGAGAGGTGACAACGGTGTCCATCTCCCCCTCCCCCCGGAGCCGCGGGCGGCGCCCGCGCATGAGCAGACCACCCTTGCTGTCCCTGCTCGGCGCCGCGGCCCTGGTGGTCTCGACCCTGGCGGTGCCGGCCGCGCAGGCGGCGAACGAGCCGGTGAACATCTGGCTCACCACGACCAGCGACTCCGGCGGCCGCGCGGTGACCCGCGGGCTGCAGAAGCAGGCCCCGATCGGCTTTTCCGCCGGCACCGGGACCGGTCAGCAGACCATCACGGTCGACGACAACACCACCTACCAGCAGTTCGAAGGCGGCGGCGCGTCCTTCACCGACACCGCCGCATGGCTGATGAACTCCTCCGGCGCGCTCTCGCCGAGCACCCGCGACTCGGTGATGCAGAAGCTGTTCGACCCTGCCTCCGGGATCGGCCTGAGCTTCGTGCGCAACCCGATCGGGGCCTCCGACCTGGCGCGCTCCAGCTACACCTTCGACGACGTGCCCTCCGGGCAGACCGACGCCACCCTCGCGCACTTCTCCATCGCCCACGACCAGGCCGACGTGCTGCCGCTGACCCAGCAGGCCCGCCGGCTCAACCCGCAGCTGAAGCTCATGGCCTCGCCGTGGAGCGCGCCGCCGTGGATGAAGGACAACGACAGCTACAACCTGGGCTGGGTCCAGTCCCGGTACTACAACGCCTACGCCCAGTACTTCGTGAAGTACCTGCAGGCGTACAAGAACGCCGGGGTACCGGTCGACTACGTCTCGGTGCAGAACGAGCCGACCTGCTGCGACGGCTACCCCTCCACCAACTGGAACGGCTCGGGACTGGCCTACTTCACCAAGAACGACCTGCTCCCGGCGCTGCACGGCGCCGGGCTGGCGACCAAGGTCCTGGCGCTGGACTGGAACTGGGACCAGTACCAGTCCTTCGCCGCCCCGAGCCTGGACGACGCGGCCATCCGCACCGACCCGAACTTCGGCGGCCTGGCCTGGCACGGCTACGGCGGTGACGTGGGCCAGCAGAGCACCGTGCACGACCGGTACCCGGCGGTGAACGCCTACTCCACCGAGCACTCGGGCGGCACCTGGATCGGCAACCAGCAGGCCGAGGACATGGACAACATCGTCGACTACACGCGGAACTGGAGCCGCACCGTCACCAAGTGGAGCCTCGCGGTGGACCAGAACATGGGCCCGCACAACGGCGGCTGCGGCACCTGCACCGGGTTCGTCACCGTCCACAACGGAGACTCCCGCAGCGGGCAGGTCGACTACACCGTCGAGTACTACACCATGGGCCACCTGACCAAGTTCGTGAAGCCGGGCGCGGTCCGGATCGGCTCGAACGACAACTCCACCGTGCGCAACGTCGCCTGGAAGAACCCGGACGGGTCGAAGGCGCTGATCGCGTACAACTCCAGCACCGGCACCCAGAACGTCCGGGTCAACTGGGGCGGGCAGTCCTTCACCTACCCGCTGCCCGGGCACACCTCGGCCACCTTCACCTGGTAGCCGGCGGGCGGAGCCCCCTTCCGGTCCACTCCGGACGGGGGTTCCGCGCCCCGGTGCCACACCGGCCACAATGGACAACCCGGCCCCGGGCCCCGGGCCGGCGACCCGGCCGCGGCCGAGGCGCACAGCCGATCCCTTCCGGTCGCCGGGAGGGCCGGCTCACCGCGCTGCAGCGACCCGGCTCCGCACAGTGACCCCGGTGGTGGGAACCCGGCTCCCGAGGCGGAGCCGTAGCTGCGCCCGCGCCGCCCGTGGGGCACGATGGGGTGATGGCGATCAAGCATGACGAGTGACCCCACCACCCGGACCGGGCGCCCGGAGTTCCCGGCCCACGAGCTGCGCGTCGCGGAGCTGCTGAAGCAGCTGGCGGCCATCCCGCGGCACGGCACGGTCCGGCTGGCCAAGCGGACCTCCAACCTGTTCCGGTCCCGGGCGGCGAACCGGACCCCGGGGCTGGACGTGTCCGGCTTCACCCACGTGCTGCGCGTCGACCCGCAGGCCCGCACCGCCGAGGTCGAGGGCATGGTCACCTACGAGCAGCTGGTGGACGCGACCCTGGCCCACGGACTGATGCCGCTGGTCGTGCCGCAGCTCAAGACCATCACCCTGGGCGGCGCGGTGACCGGGCTCGGCATCGAGTCCTCCTCGTTCCGCAACGGCATGCCGCACGAGTCGGTGCTGGAGATGGAGCTGCTCACCGGCGACGGCCGGGTGGTCGTGGCCCGGCCGGACAACGAGCACCGCGAGCTGTTCCACGGTTTCGCCAACTCCTACGGCACCCTCGGCTACGCGCTGCGGCTGAAGATCGAGCTGGAGCCGGTGCGGCCCTACGTCAAGCTGCGCCACCTCCGCTTCCACGACCGCGACAGCTACTTCACCGCCCTCGGCGAGGTCTGCCGGACCAGGGCGCACGAGGGGGAGGCCGCCGACTTCGTGGACGGCACCGTGTTCGGCCCGGACGAGCTGTACCTGACGCTGGGCACCTTCACCGACTCCGTGCCCGCGACCAGCGACTACACCTGGCTCGGCATCTACTACCGCTCCATCCAGCGCCGCGGCACCGACCACCTCACCGTGCGCGACTACCTGTGGCGCTGGGACACCGACTGGTTCTGGTGCTCCCGCGCGTTCGGCATCCAGAGCCGGCTGCCGCGGCTGCTGCTCGGCCGCCGGCTGCTGCGCTCCTCGGTGTACTGGAAGCTGGTCGCGCTGGACCGGAGGTTCCGGTTCGCGGCGCGGCTGCTGAAGCTGCGCGGGCTGCCGCCGGAGGAGACGGTGGTCCAGGACATCGAGGTGCCGCTGGAGCGGGCCGCGGAGTTCCTGGAGTTCTTCCAGCGCGAGATCCCGATCAGCCCGGTCTGGGTGTGCCCGCTCAAGGGGCGCCCGGGCGGCGTGAGCTGGCCGTTGTACGAGATGAACCCGGACGCGCTGTACGTCAACTTCGGCTTCTGGT
This sequence comes from Amycolatopsis sp. PS_44_ISF1, assembly GCF_032335455.1. NCBI lineage: Bacteria > Bacillati > Actinomycetota > Actinomycetes > Pseudonocardiales > Pseudonocardiaceae > Amycolatopsis > Amycolatopsis sp. PS_44_ISF1. Next base: position 431,722 of record NZ_JANUXO010000002.1, read on the forward strand.
CCTCGGTGCCGCTGGAGCCGGGCGAGGCCGGCGACGCGCACAACCGGATGATCGAGGGCGAGGTGACCGCCCTCGGCGGCCGGAAGTCGCTGTACTCCGACAGCTTCTACGAGGCCGGTGAGTTCTGGCGGCTCTACAACGGCGACGCCTACCGGAAGCTCAAGAGCGCCTACGACCCGGACGGCCGCCTGCTGGACCTGCACGAGAAGTGCGTCCGGCAGCGCTGAGCCCACCGGCCTGAACAGGGAGACAAGCACATGAACAAGGTCCTTACCCCGGTCGGCGAGGTCTTCACCCGGCTGCTCGGCCCGAGCACCGAGGTGTCGATCACGGCCTACGACGGCAGCCGCAGCGGCCCCGAGGACGCCCCGGTGGCGATCGAGGTCCGCTCGCCGCTGGCGCTGACGTACCTGATGTCCTCGCCGGGGGACCTCGGCCTCGCCCGCGCCTTCGTGGCGGGCACGCTGGAGGTCAAGGGCGATCTGTACACGGCGCTGCACGCGCTGGCCGCGCAGGTCGACCAGCTCACCACGGCCGACCGCGTCTGGCTGCTGCGCAGGCTCGGCTCGACGCACCTGCGCCGCGTGCCGCCGCCGGCCGAGGAGCTGCCGAGCCGGCTGCGCCGCACGGTGCGGGGGCTGCGGCACTCCAAGGCCCGCGACAGCAGCGCGATCGCCAACCACTACGACGTGTCCAACCGGTTCTACGAGCTGGTGCTCGGCCCGTCGATGGCCTACACCTGCGCGGTGTTCCCGAAGGCGGAGGCCTCGCTGGAGGAGGCGCAGGCGAACAAGTTCGACCTGGTCTGCCGCAAGCTCGCGCTGAAGCCGGGCATGCGGCTGCTCGACGTGGGCTGCGGCTGGGGCGGCATGGCCGAGCACGCGGCCGAGCACTACGGCGCCACCGTGCTCGGCGTCACGTTGTCGCGCGAGCAGGCGAGCTGGGCGCAGGCCGACGTGGAGGCCAAGGGTCTCGCGGACCGGGCCGAGATCCGCCACAGCGATTACCGCGACATCACCGAGACCGGTTTCGACGCGATCTCCTCGATCGGGCTGACCGAGCACATCGGGGCGCGCAACCTGGGCTCCTACTTCGGGTTCCTGGCCGAGCGGCTGAAGCCGGGCGGGCGGCTGCTCAACCACTGCATCACGAACCCGGACACGAGCGTCGCGCACCGCTCGCGCGGGTTCATCGACCGCTACGTCTTCCCCGACGGCGAGCTGGAGGCCGTGGGCGAGATCGTCACGGCGATGCACGACAGCGGCCTGGAGGTCCGGCACTCGGAGAACCTGCGGGAGCACTACGCCGCCACGCTGGCCGGCTGGTGCGCCAACCTGGACGAGCACTGGGACGAGGCCGTGGCCGAGGCGGGCGCGGGCCGCAGCCGGGTCTGGGCCCTGTACATGGCCGCCTGCCGGCTCGCCTTCGAACGCCGGGAGATCGAGCTGCACCAGGTCCTCGGCGTGAAGGTCGAGCCGGGCGGGCAGGCCCACGTGCCGCTGCGCCCGGACTGGGGCGTCTGAGCCCGCCCGCCGTACGGCCCGTTCGCTCGCGCGCGAACGGGGCCGGCGCACGGTTCGGCCGGGTGCGGTTCGCCTTCCCGGGGACAACCGGGCCGGCTCGGGAAGAGGGCCCCATTAGGAGGTACCCACGGTCTGGCCCGATGGGTGATTCTGGGGCGGTGCCGACGCGTCGAGGGGGATACGGGTGAACGAAGACCGCCGCCGGCCGGTCCCGGGAAACCGGGATTTCCCGGGGATTTGAGCCGCCGTTCACCGAAGGTCGGGGACCACAGCCGTTGCGCGCGGGCGCGTCGATTCTCCAGCACTACGCCGCCGCCGGGTCGCGCCGTTGAGCACGGGCAGGGAAATTGGGGAGAACGGGACAGCGGGTCGAAAGCGCGGTGTGGCGCGCGGTCCTGCACTGCGGGGTGCTGCACGAGGTCTACGGCGGCGCGAACCAGCTTCGGGTCGAAGGCAAGGTGTTCGGCATCGCCGAGTGCGGCGCCGTCTGCACGCTCGACGCGGGCGGCCCCGGCGGCGAGCGCTGCCCCAAGTGCTTCCCGCGGTGGATCGACCAGGACACGCTGGTGATCCCGCGGTCCGAGCTGCCCAAACGCATCCCGCGGCAGGCGCCGCGGCCGGTGGGCCGGTACCGCGACTGGTTCGGCTCGTCCTGAGCCGCACCCGCCGCCCCGGGGGCGGGGAGACGGGCGCGGCGCGGGTTCGGATCGAGGGTCAGCCCTTGGGCTCGAGCACGAAGACCGGGATCAGGCGGTCGGTCTTCTCCTGGTAGTCGGCATACGGGGGGTAGGCCGCGACCGCGCGCTCCCACCAGGCGGCGCGCTCGTCACCCTCGACTTCGCGGGCCGCGTAGTCCTTGGTCACGGTCCCGTCCTGCAGCGGGAACTCGGGGTGCGCCTTGATGTTGTGGTACCAGACCGGGTGCTCGTCCGCGCCGCCCTTGGAGGCGACCACGGCGTAGCTGCCCTCGTGCTCCACGCGCATCACCGGCGTGTAGCGCAGCTTGCCGGACTTGGCGCCGCGCAGCGTCAGCAGCACGATCGGCGACCCGGCGACGTCCAGGCCCTCGGTGGTGCCGTTCTCGAGGATGGTCTTGGTTTGGTCCTGAACCCAGCTCGTCGGGCTGAATTCGGCTTTCTCATCGGCCATGCCCGAAGTCAACCCGATGCGGAAGGTGACTATTCCACCGGGTCGACCGGACGAGGGACCCTCGGGCGGCTTCGCGATCGGGAGTGACCGCGGCCGGGCCCTCCTGGGCGCCGGACCGGCCCTCGCCGATCCATGGTCCAGACAACCGTTACTCCATCGTGACGTTCGAGCCCGGACGCGGCGGTTACTTTGTTGTCGCTTGCAACAAATATCGGGTCGGTGAATCCCCAACGGCGGAGGTGTCACGGCGTGGACCGGACTTTCGGACAGCTACTACGAGGCCGGCGCGTGGTGCGAGACCGGCGCGGCCCCGTCGCCGCGTCGGCCCTGACCGTGTCGGCCCTGCTGGTCACGACGGGACTGGGCGTCCCGGTCGCCGAGGCCGGCGGCTTCCCGGGGGCGGACGCCACGCAGGCGGACTGCTCCGGTCAGCCCGCGCAGCCGGACTTCGGCCCGAACGTGCACGTGTTCGACCCGGGTATGCCCGCCGCGACCATCCAGGCCCAGCTCGACCGGGACTTCGAAGCGCAGAAGGACACGCAGTCCGCCCAGTTCTCCGACGGCCGCGTGGCGCACCTGTTCAAGCCGGGCGCCTACGACGTGCACGACAACGTGGGCTTCTACACCTCGGTCGCGGGGCTGGGCCGGAACCCGGACGACGTGCAGATCAACGGCGACATCACCGTGGACGCCTTCAACGCCTCCGACCAGGGCTCCGCGCTGCAGAACTTCTGGCGCTCGGCCGAGAACATGGCGGTCACCCCGTCCAGCGGCGACGACCGGTGGGCGGTCTCGCAGGCCGCGCCGTTCCGCCGGATGGACGTCAAGGGCGGGCTCCAGCTCTTCCCGGCCAGTTACGGCTACGCCAGCGGCGGCTACGTGGCCGACACCCGGGTGTCCGGTCAGGCCGCGTCGATCTCGCAGCAGCAGTGGTACACGCGGGACTCGACGCTGGGCAGCTGGGACGGAGGGGTGTGGAACATGGTCTTCTCCGGGACCACCGGCGCCCCGGCGAACACCTTCCCCAACCCGCCGGAGACCACGCTTGACTCCACCCCGGTCTCGCGCGACGTGCCCTACCTCTACGTCGACGGCAACGGCGACTACCAGGTGTTCCGCCCCGCGCTGCGCACCCACGCGTCCGGCCCGAGCTGGGCCGGCGGCGCCACCCCCGGGGATTCGGTGCCGATGACCCGGTTCCACGTGGTGAAGGCGGGCGACACCGCGGACACGATCAACAGCGCGCTGGCCTCGGGCTGCAACCTGTTCTTCACCCCGGGCACCTACCACCTCGACCACACGCTGGACATCACCCGGCCCGGCACCGTGGTGCTCGGGATCGGCTACCCGACCCTGGTCCCGGACCACGGCGTGGACGCGATGCACGTGGCCGACGTCGACGGCGTCCGGGTCAAGGGACTGCTGTTCGACGCCGGGACCACGAACTCGACCGCGCTGCTGACCGTCGGCGACCAGGGCTCGTCCGCCAGCCACGCGGCGGACCCGACGACGCTGCAGGACGTGTTCTTCCGGGTCGGCGGGCAGATCGCCGGCAAGGCCACCACCAGCCTGGTCGTCAACAGCGACGACACCGTCATCGACCACGTCTGGGCCTGGCGCGCCGACCACGGCAATCCGGGCACCGTCGGCTGGACCACCAACACCGCCGACACCGGGGTGCTGGTCAACGGCGACGATGTCGAAGCGACCGGGCTGTTCGTCGAGCACTACCAGAAGTTCCAGGTGGTCTGGAACGGCCAGGGCGGCAAGACCATCTTCTTCCAGAACGAGATGCCCTACGACGTGCCGGACCAGGCTTCCTGGAACTCCGCGCCCGGGGTGAACGGGTACGCGGCGTACAAGGTGGGGGCGAACGTGACTTCGCACGAAGCCTGGGGGCTGGGCAGCTACTGCTTCTTCGACACCAACCCCGCGGTCTCCAGCCACCACGCGTTCGAGGTGCCGGACAACGCCGGGGTGAAGCTGCACAGCCTGCTCACGGTCTCGCTCAACCACCGGGGCACGATCACCCACGTGGTCAACGACACCGGTGACGTCACGCCGGAGGGCACGAAGCCGGTGGACGTCACCAGCTACCCGTGAGCTAAGCGGTACGAGGGGGACCGGGTGGCCGGTCCCCCTCGTACCGGCCACCCGGGGCTCAGCCCGCGGGGGTGACGTCGATCAGGACCTTCCCGACCGCGCCCTGCTCGGCCGCGGCGTGGGCCCGCGCGGTCTCCTCCAGCGGGAAGCGGTGGACCGGCACGCCGGCCTTTTCGCCGAGGACGAGCGCGCCGTCGGCGATGGCGGCCGAGACCGCTTCGGCGCCGAGGCGGAGGCGTTCGGTGCCGAGGGTGTAGAGGATCACGAACTGGTAGCGCGTGTTGGCCCAGGCGTTGGCGGGGAAGGAAAGGCGCACGGTCCCGTCGCCGCCGTCGTCGCCGTAGACCGCGATGGTGCCCAGCGGCCGGAGGACCTTCGAGTCCAGCTCGGCGTTGACCCCGGCCGCGACCTCGACGATCAGGTCGACCCCGCCGGGTGCGAGGCGCTTGATGGCGTCTTCGAGGCCGGGCTCGGTGTAGCGCAGGACGTGGTGGGCGCCGGCCGCGCGGGCCAGCTCGGCCTTCGCCTCGGTGCTGACCGTGCTGATCACGGTCGCGCCCGCCCAGCGCGCGAGCTGCACGGCCGAGTTCCCGACCGCCCCGGCCCCGCCGGCGACCAGCACGGTGACCCCGTCGAGCGCGCCGGGCGTGAGCCGCTCCGGCCCGCCTTCGGCCACGGTCAGGGCGCGGTGCGCGGTGAGGCCGGGGATGCCGAAGCCCGCCCCCTCGTCGAAACCGGCGCCCTCGGGCAGCGGGAAGACCCGTTCGGCGGGCAGCACGGTGTACTCCTGCGCGCTCCCGGACGCGGGCCCGTGCGCGGCGGCCAGGATCAGCCAGACCCGGTCGCCCGCCGCCAGCCCGGTGACCCCGGGCCCGACCGCGTCGACGACCCCCGCCCCGTCCTGGTGGGGCACGGTCGGCCCGGTCCCGTCCGCGGTGACCAGCCCGGAACCCCGGCGCTGCTTGACGTCGGTCGGGTTGACCGCGGACACCACGACCCGGACCCGGACCTCGCCCGCCCCGGGCTCGGCGGCTTCGCGGCCGGACAGCGTGAGGACCTCGGGACCGCCGGTGCTGCGGTAGGTGACTGCTCTCATGGGGAGTGCAATCCCGCGGGGTGGCCGGGTTATTCCCGGGCGGGGGCCGGGCTCCGGGGCGGGGGTGGACCGGACCGGTGTTCGCGGGCGCGCAACCGGGTCTCCGGCGCCGCGGCCGGGGGCCTGGGCGGCGGAAGGGCCCGTGGTGCCGGTACCGGGCTCGGTGTGTCCTCCGTGGATAGTCCTATAGAGACAGTCCTAAATCGACTATCCGAATCCCGGCCGCTCGGGAGAGGGTCCGCCCGCGGCTGGTGAGGCACGCGGGCGGGCCCTGAGCGTGGCGGAGCTGGCTGCGGCTCGGCGGGGGTGGCCGAGCGTGGCCGGAACCGCCGTTCGGCGGTGCGCGTGAGTCCGGCCGCCGGTCCGGCGGTGCGTGAGCGCGGCCGGCTTCAGCGCCGGGACACCACCGCCGCCGCCGTGCCGCCGCGGCGGACGGGTTCGCCCGCGGCCAGGATTCGGCCGTGGGGCAGGAATTCCAGCCCGGCCGCGACGCCGATGGGGCCGACGTCGGTGAAGCTCTGGCCGAGGGCCTTCAGTCCCGCGGTGGTGGGCTGGGCGAGGAACGCCGGTTCGGCGTCGCTCGTGGCGGCGTTGCGCTGGGAGGCGCGCGGGGCGGCGATCGCCTGCGGCAGCGTCATGCCCAGGTCCAGCCGGTTCACCAGCACCTGCAGCACCGTGGTGATGATGGTCGCCCCGCCCGGCGAGCCGACGGCGAGGAAGGGCTTGCCGTCCTTCAGCACGATCGTGGGCGACATGCTCGAACGCGGCCGCTTGCCCCCCTCGGGCAGGTTCGGGTCGGGGGCGCTGCCCTGCGTCGGGGCGAAGTTGAAGTCGGTCAGCTCGTTGTTGAGCAGGAACCCGCGGCCCGGCACGGTGATGCCGCTGCCGGCCGACTGCTCGATCGTGTTCGTGTAGGAGACGACGTTGCCCCAGCGGTCGGAGACCACGAAGTGGTTGGTGTGCTGCTCGTTGCTGTCCGACGAAGCCGCGGGCACCGTCTTGCAGCCACCGCCGGGCGAGTACGGGTCGCCGGGCGCGACCGGGCTCTTGCCCGCCTTCGCCGGGTCGATCTGACAGGCCCGCGTCGCCGCGAAGGACTTCGACAGCAGTTGCTGCTGCGGCACGTTCACGTAGCGTGCGTCGCCGATGTAGCGGTTGCGGTCGGCGAAGGCGAGCCGGCTGGCCTCGAGGTAGTGGTGCAGGGCCTGGACCCGGTCCATCCGCGCGAGGTCGAAGGTGCCGAGGATGTTGAGCGATTCACCGACGGTGATGCCGCCGCTGGAGGACGGCGCCATGCCGTACACGTCGTAACCGCGGTAGTCCAGGTGCGTCGGCGTCCCGTCGAGTGCCCGGTAGGCGCGCAGGTCGGACAGCTGCATCGGCCCGGTGATCCGCGGGATCGGGGCGCCCTGGGCCAGCGGCGGGTGCTGCACGGTGTGCACCACGTCCCGGCCGACCGCGCCGCCGTAGAACGCGCCGGTGCCCTGGCGGGCGATCTGCCGGTAGGTGGCGGCCAGGTCCGGGTTGCGCAGCACCTGCCCGGCCGCCGGAACCCGGCCGCCGGGCAGGAACAGGGCCGCGCTGGAGCTGAAGTGCCCGAGCTTCGCCGCGTTCTGCTGGGTCTGCTGGGCGAAGGCCGGGGTGACCACGAACCCGCGGTCGGCCACCCGTTCGGCCGGGCGCAGGTTGTCGGCCAGGCTGAACCGGCCCCACCGCCGCAGCGCGCGCTCCCAGGTCGCGAGCGTACCGGGCACACCGACCGAACGGCCGCTTTCCACCGCCGTCTCGAACGGGTAGGGCCGGCCGGTGGCCGGGTCGAGGAACATCTCCGCACCGTCGGCCGCGGGGGTGGTCTCGCGGCCGTCGATGGTGGAGACCTTCCCGGTGCGGGCGTCGTAGTAGACGAAGTAGCCACCGCCGCCGAGCCCGGCGACGTACGGGTCGGTCACCCCGAGCGTGGCCGCCACCGCGACGGCGGCGTCCGCGGCGGTCCCGCCCCGGCGCAGCACGTCGATTCCGGCCTGGGTGGATTCGGCCGTATCGGACACGACGGCGCCACCGGTGCCCTCGGCCACCGGCTGCGTGGCGGGCCGCGGCTGCGCCGAGCCGGGGGCCGGAGTGCAGACCAGGGCGAGGCCGGCGGCCAGCCCGATCGACATCGCGGCTCTGAAGTTCCTGCTGGCAGGCATGGGCATCCCTTCCCGGCCCGAGGCGGACGGCCGGGCTGGTCCGTACCTCGGGCGACTCGCGGAACCGGCGGGCCGGAGCCAGCCAGGATCAGTTCTGTCTAGCACCACGGTGGCCCGAGCGAAATGGGCTTGAGCCGGATGAGGGAGCGGCCGGCGGCCGGACGGCTCGGCCGCGGGGGGCTCCCGGTGGCCGGCCGGGCTCCGGGCCGAACCCGGCGAATTCCCTTGTGGACTATCCACGCGCGCCGGTTCCCGCCGCCGTTCGGAGTAATGCCGCGAGCCGGATCTTCAGCCGCCCCAACGGTTTTCGCCGAGCGGAACCCGCAGTATGTGTCCGATATGTTACTTATCGCCATCCGCTGATGAGATCAGTACCTTAGTCGGTTGTTTCCGTGGTGTCCGGGCCGGATCCTGAGTCCCGTTCCTCGCTCCACTTCACGAGAGTTTCACACAGCGAGTCGCACATCCCGACAGGTCTTCCCACCCCGACCGTGCACGGCCCGGCCATCCCGGGTCGTGTCCGTCCTGCCCGGAGGAGCTCATCGATGAAAAGACTGAGACGCCTGACCGTTCTCGGTTCCACCGGGGCACTGGCGGCCGCGCTGGCCGTCACCCCGCTCGCCCAGGCGCAGCCGGCCGTCCCGGCCACCGCGCAGACCGCCGACGCGATGGCCCTCGGCGCCGCCGCGGGGCTGGTGGCCTCCCGGCCCGCCGCCCTGCACGCCGGCGCGGACGACGCGTTCGTCCAGCACGCCGTGATCTCCTCCACCAACGGGCTCAAGTACGTCCCGTACGACCGCACCTACCGCGGCCTGCCCGTGGTCGGCGGGGACTTCGTGGTCGCCACCGACTCCACCGGCCAGGTGCTGGGCACCTCGGTCGCGCAGGACACCACCATCAACCTGCCGAGCACCACCCCGGCCGTGACCGCGGCTCAGGCCGAGGGCACCGCCCGCCGTCAACTGCCCACAGTGGACAGTGTCGGCGCCGCGCAGCTCGTCGCCTACGCGCTGGGCACGCCCCGGCTCGCGTGGCAGAGCACCGTCGTCGGCCGCGACGCCGAAGGCCCGAGCCGGCTCGACGTGGTCGTCGACGCCGCCACCGGGCAGGTCCTGCACACCCAGGAGCACGTCCTGCACGGCGACGGCACCAGCGCGTGGAACGGGCCGAACCCGGTGCCCCTCAACACCACGCACTCGGGCAGCACCTACAGCCTGAAGGACCCCACGCTGACCAACGTCAGCTGCCAGGACGCCGCGAACAACACCACCTTCAGCGGCCCGGACGACCACTGGGGCAACGGCAACGCGACCAACCGTGAGACCGGCTGCGTCGACGCGCTGTTCGCCGCGCAGACCGAGAACAAGATGCTGTCCCAGTGGCTGGGCCGCAACAGCTTCGACGGCAACGGCGGCGGCTGGCCGATCCGCGTCGGGCTGAACGACGAGAACGCCTACTACGACGGCACCCAGGTCCAGATCGGGCACAACACGGCCAACCAGTGGATCGGCTCGATCGACGTCGTCGCCCACGAGCACGGCCACGGCGTGGACGACCACACCCCGGGCGGCATCTCGGGCAACGGCACGCAGGAGTTCGTCGCCGACGTCTTCGGCGCTTCGACCGAGTGGTTCGCCAACGAGCCCTCGCCCTACGACGTGCCGGACTTCCTGGTCGGCGAGCAGATCAACCTGGTCGGCAACGGCCCGATCCGCAACATGTACAACCCCTCCGCCCTGGGGGACAAGAACTGCTACGACAGCTCCGTCCCGAACGGCGAGGTGCACGCCTCGGCCGGCCCGGGCAACCACTGGTTCTACCTGCTGGCCGAGGGAACCAACCCGACCAACGGCCAGCCGACCAGCACCACCTGCAACAACACCACGATCACCGGTCTCGGGGTGAAGGACGCGGTCAAGATCTTCTACAACGCGATGCTGCTGAAGACCTCGGGCAGCTCGTACCTGAAGTACCGCACCTGGACGCTGAGCGCGGCCAAGAGCCTGTACCCGGGCAGCTGCACCCAGTTCAACACCGTGAAGGCGGCCTGGGACGCGATCAGCGTGCCGGCCCAGTCGGGCGACCCGACGTGCACCGCCACCGGCACGGTCACGGTGTCCAGCCCGGGCAACCAGTCCACGGCCGTCGGCACCGCGGTCAACCTGCCCCTCTCGGCCAGCGGCGGCACCGCGCCCTACCGCTGGACCGCGAGCGGCCTGCCCGCCGGCCTGTCGATCAACGCCTCCACCGGCACCATCTCGGGCACCCCGACCACGGCGGCGACCTCGAACGTCACGGTGACCGCGACCGACAGCGCCAGCCACAGCGGCTCCGCCACCTTCACCTGGACCGTCGGAGCCACCGGCGGCTGCTCCGGGCAGAAGCTGGCCAACCCGGGCTTCGAGTCCGGGACCACCGGCTGGACGGCCTCGACCGGCGTGATCGCGCAGAACGGCAGCCAGCAGCCCGCTCACGGCGGCACCTGGAACGCCTGGCTCGACGGGTACGGCCAGTCGCACACCGACACCCTGGCCCAGTCGGTGAGCATCCCGGCCGGCTGCCACGCCAGCCTGACCTTCTCCCTGCACGTCGACACCGCGGAGACCGGCTCCACGGCCTATGACAAGCTGACCGTCGCCGGCGGCTCGGGCACCCTGGCCACGTACTCGAACGCCGACAGCAACAGTGGCTACGCCACCAAGACCGTCGACGTCTCCTCCTACGCCGGCCAGACCCTCGCGCTGAAGTTCACCGGCGTGGAGGACGCCTCCCTGCAGACCTCCTTCGTCCTGGACGACCTGGCGGTGACCCTGAGCTGACCCGATCGTGAGCACCCGGGTGGGGCGGCCGGATTCCCGGTCGCCCCACCCGCTTCGCGCTTCAGATCACGTACCGCCAGCCGGTGAGCGAGTAGGCGCTGATCCAGCCGCCCAGGAGCACGAAGGCGGCGGCCGCGGCGACGGCGGTGCCCGGGCGGCGGGCGGCGAGCCCGCGGGCGATCGGGAACAGCAGGATGAAACCGGGGATCAGGAACCGCGGTTTCGCCGTCGGCAGGCCCGCGGTGCCCACGACCAGGAGCACCACCCCGGCGCCGTACGCGGCGAGCGGCCACCACTGCGAGAGCGGGCGCAGCGTCTTGACCAGCAGGACCGCGAGCACGGCCGCGCCCAGCATGATCAGCACGGTGAGCGTTCCCATCACCGAGGGGCCCGCGACCAGGTTTTCCCAGGTGAACCGCACCGCCTCGGTGCCGCCGTCGAAGCGGGTCCGCCAGTTGTCCCACTCGAGGTCGAACCAGCCGGTCGGGTTGCCGGTCCAGAGCGCGACCGCGATCCACCAGCCGAGCAGCCCGAGCGGGCACAGCGCCACGCAGACCAGGCTCGTCCAGCGCTCACGGGCGCGGAAGAAGGCGATCAGCGCGGCGACGCCGACCACGGCGATGAGCACCGCCGCGGTCGACCGGGTCAGTCCCGCGCCCAGGCAGCACGCGGCGGCCAGCAGCCAGCGGCGCTCGATCACCCCGACCAGCGCCCAGGCGGCGAACGCGGTGAACAGCGCCTCGGTGAAGACCATGGACTGGGTGATGGCCAGCGGCGCGCCGGCCCACAGCGCCACCAGCAGCAGCCCGGTCCGCACCCCGCCGTCCACCCGCCGGGCCAGCCGGAAGATCGCGGCGGCGGCCAGGCACCCGGAGACCGTGCTCACCAGGAGCCCGGCCAGCGCGGTGCTGCCCAGCATCACCGGCGTGAAGATCCGCAGCAGCGTCGGGTACGCGGGGAAGAACGCGAGCGGGGTGAACGGCGCGTAGTTGCCCGCCGCGTCGTACAGGCCGCGCGTGGTGCCGAAGTAGCCGTAGTCGGCGATGTCCAGGTAGAACTGCCCGTCCCACGCCGTGAGCCGGCCCAGCAGCGGCTGGCCGGTCTTCGCGGCGAACAGCGCGAGCAGGGCGACGCTGAACCCGCGCACGAACAGGTACAGGAGCACCGCGTGCAGGTGCGGGCGCTGGTACCAGCGGGTTTCCGCGCGGGCGGGGACGGCGGGTTCGGCAAGTGTGGTCAAGGTGTCTTCCTCGTGGTCCGGACCCCCGAAGGTACCGGGCGGGCCCGGCCCGGGTGGCACGGACGGTGGCTTCGCACCGGCCGCGGCCGGTGCGCGGTGGTCGCGGACCGGTCCGGTCCGGGCCCGGCCTCGGCGTGGCGGGCCCGCCCGGCCCGCTCGCCGGGGTGGCGGGGCGCCGCGGCCGGGTCCGGCCGGACCGGTCGTGGACCACGGGGGGTCGCGCGGCCCTCCGTCCACAGTGGCCGGACGCCCCGAGGGGCGGGCGGTGGCCGGTGGCTGGCATCCTCGGCGGGGAGCGCGAGGAGGACGTGATGGCGGCAGTGCTGATCCCGGTGCCGGCCCGGGACTCGGACCCTTCGGAGGTCGCGGTGTCCTGGCGGGTGCTGGCCGAGGCCGGGCACACGGTGTCCTTCGCCACGCCCACGGGAGCGCCGGCCGCCTGCGACGAGCTGATGGTGACCGGCCGGGGGCTCGACCCGTGGGGCCGGGTGCCGGGGCTGCGGCGGGTCGTCGCGCTCGGCCGGGTGCTGCGGGCGGACGGGGCGGGGCGCGCGGCCCACGAAGCGATGCTGGCCGATCCCGCGTGGCGGAAACCGCTGGCGTGGAACGAGATCGTCCTCGACCACGTGGACGGACTGGTCCTGCCGGGCGGGCACCGGGCCCGGGGGATGCGCGAGTACCTGGAGAGCCCGGTGCTGCAGGGACTCATCGTCGGGGCGTTCCGGCGGGACCTGCCGGTGGGGGCGATCTGCCACGGCGTCCTGCTGGCCGCGCGCAGCATCGACCCGGCGACCGGCCGCTCCGTGCTGCACGGGCGCCGGACGACGGCGCTGACCTGGTCGCTGGAGCGCACCGCGTGGCGGATCGCGCGCCGCAGCCGGTTCTGGGACCCGGACTACTACCGCACCTACCCGGAGCAGCCGGGGCAGCCCGAGGGGTACCTGTCCGTGCAGCAGGAGGTCACCCGGGCGCTCGCGGCCCCTTCGGACTTCCTCGACGCCCCGCCGGACTCCGCCCGCAAGACCAGCGGCCGGTCCCGCGACCGCCTCGGCGACGACAGCGCGGCCTTCGTGGTCGAGGACGGCAGCTACGTCTCGGCCCGCTGGCCCGGGGACGCCCACACCTTCGCCGCGAGGTTCGCCGGCCGGCTCCGCTGACCCAGGAGCCGCGGTGCGGATCGCCGAGACCGGGCCCGGGACGGCTGTTGCGCCGGTGAGCCGGGAACGGGCCGGTGGTGGCCGGCCCGTTCCCGGGGGCCGTCAGCCCACCTGGCGGTGCGGCGCCCGGTTCGGGGCCTCGCGGTAGAACCCGGCGATCATCGCATCGGTGCTCGGCGGGTTGAACGGCTGCCCGAGGGTGCGCATGATCGAGTTCTGGCTGGGCCGGTACATCCCGGTCCGGCAGTAGCGGGAACCCTGGTACGCGCCGACGGTGCCGCCGTCCGGGGAGGGCCGGCCGAGGTAGCGGTACCACTTGGCCTGCCGGGCGCGCATCCGGTCCGCGGTCAGCGCGCTGGCGTTCGGCTTGGTCGGCTCGGCCGGGTCGCAGTCGCCGTAGTCGTACTCGTCGGCCAGCCCGCCGATGGAGTGGCCCAGCTCGTGCTCGACGATCTGGGTCGACTGGCCGTTGCCGCCCGAGGCCGTCGCGACCCCGCCGCCGGCGCCGCCGTACTTGGTGCTGTTGGCCAGTACGAGGACCTGGTCCACGTCGGGTGCGGCGGCGGCGTACTGGTTGGCCTTGGTCTCGTCGGTGCACAGCAGCCGTTCGATGCCGCCGCACCAGAAGTACGAGCCCAGCGCGGTGTTGCGCTGCACGCCCTGGGTCGGGTCGTTGGTGATGCCCGACTGCGGGGACACGACGTCGACCTGCCAGATGTTGAACTGCTTGCGGTAGCTCTTGTAGGGCTCGACCGAGAACAACGCGTCGACGGCGGCGCGGACGTGGCCGGAGAAGGTGGACATCTCGCCGGCGGTGTAGCCGTCGCCGACCACCACGAGGTCGAACGTGGTGTCGCTGGGGCCGTTCGTCTCGATCGGGATGACCTGGGCCGGGCGGGCGATCCGGGCGGCGGCCCGGTCGCCGGCGGGCCGGGTGACCATCGCCCGGTGGATGGTGCCGCCGGGTTCGAAGACCTCCATCGATGTGGTGAAGCCGGCGGCCGCGACCACCGGCGCGGCGGGGGCGGATCCGAGGGCGAGCGCTCCGCTGAGCGCGGCCACGAGGCAGGCTCGTCGCATGGGTACTCCTTGCGGGGAGGAAGGGAAGCCCGTTCACGATCCCGACTTTCGACGGCTTCCGACACATCCCAAGTGGCCATAACCTCGGGGTTATGGACGTCGAGCTCCGGCATCTGCGGCTCCTGTGCGCGGTGGCCGACGTCGGCAGCATTTCCCGGGCCGCGGCCGGTATCGGCAGCAGCCAGCCGGCGTTGACCGCTTCGGTGCAGCGGATCGAGCGCGTCTTCGGCGGGCGGCTGTTCACCCGCAGCGCCGGCGGGGTGGTGCCGACCGAGTTCGGCGAGTGCGTGCTTTCGCGCGCGCGAGCGGTGCTGGCGGCCGCGGAGGTCATGCACCGGGACGCTTCGCGGTGGCTGGTGGACGGGGCCGAGCGGCCGGTCTCGCTCGGCGGTGTCGGCTCCTCGCTGGTGGTCGAGCTGGCCGGGCGCCTCGACCGCGGCCCGTCGGTCTCGGTCAGCACCGAGTTCTCGCCCGTGCGGCTGCTCGAACGGCTGGTGGCGGGGCAGCTCGACGCCGCCGTGGTGGTCGACTACCCGGGCCACGAGCTGCCGGCGTCGCCGGGGGTGGAACTGCACCCGCTGGGGGTGCAGCCGGTGTTCGTCGCGCTCGCCGCGGGCCACCCGGCCGCGGCCGGCCCGGAGATCGACCTGGCGCGGCTGGAAGGCGAGCGGTGGGTGCTCGGCCCCTCCGACGGCGCGGGCTGGCCGGAGTGCTTCGAAGAGGCCTGCGCGCGGGCCGGGTTCCGGCCGCGGGTCGCCCACCGCAGCACCGAACTGCGGGCCCTGCAACGGCTGACCGCCGGCGGGCAGGCGATCTCCCCGTGCCAGATCACCTTTCCCGCGACGCCGGAGATCGCGATCCGGCCGCTGGTCGGCGATCCACTGTGGATGCGCTACCTCATCGCCTGGCGGGTCGGCGGCTTCTTCGGGGCCGAGCCGGGCCCGCTGATCGAGGCGGCCGAAGCCGCGTACCGGTTCGACACCGACAGCAGCCCGGCGCACCGGAAGTGGCTTAGCTCCCGGGCGTAGCGCCGTCGGCCCCGCACCACACCGCACTCGCCGGAAAGCCCTGACCGCCGCCGTTCCCGGGGCGGCCCGTCGCCGGGGGATGGCCTCCGCGCGCGTTCATCCCGCGGCGGCCCCGGCCTCGTCGATCTCGGCCATGTGCTCCTCGGCCCAGGCGCGGACGGCGGCGAGCGGGGCGTCCAGCGACCGCCCGAGCGGGGTGAGGCGGTAGTGCACGCGCGGCGGGTTCGCCGCTTCGACGCGGCGGGTGAGCAGCCCGTCGGCGGCCATGCCCTGCAACGTCGAGGCCAGCATCTTCTGGGATATGCCGGGGATCCGTCGCCGCAGCTCGGCGAAGCCGACCTCGTCCGGCTCGGCTTCGGCGAGCACCTTGACCGCCATGGAGAACCACTTCGTGCCGATGCGATCGAGCAGGCGGCGGGTGGGGCAGGCCGGGTCGAACAGGTCGCCCCGGCGGCGGGGGAGGGGGTCACCTGCGGGTTACCACCTTTCTTCGCGGTGCCTTCTTGGCGGGCGTCCTGGAATTACCTATCTTCACCAGGTAACCAAAGGTAACCACCAAAGGAGGGGTCATGTCCACGATCACGCTGCACCGGATCCCGGCGAACGGGCTCGAGGTGAACGTGGCGATCGCCGGGCAGGGTCCGGCCGTCCTGCTGCTGCACGGGTTCCCGCACACCTGGCGGCTGTGGGCGCACATCGTCCCCGCGCTCGCCCGCGACCACCGGGTGATCGCCCCCGACCTGCGCGGGCTCGGCGAGACCAGCCGTCCCGGGCGGGGCTACGACGCGGGCACCCTCGCGACGGACGCCGAGGCCCTGCTCGACGCGCTGGGCGAGCCGTCCGCCGCGGTCGCCGGGATCGACCTCGGGGCCGCGCCCGCGTTCCTGCTGGCCCTGCGCCGTCCCGAGCGGGTGCGCCGGCTGGCGCTGATGGAGGCCGTGCTGGGCCCGCTGCCCGGTGCGGAGGGCTTCGCCGCGCCGTGGTGGTTCGGCTTCCACGCCGTACCCGGTCTGGCCGAGACCGTCCTGGCCGGGCACGAGGCCGAGTACGTCGGCTGGTTCCTCGACGCGGGCACCCGGGCCGATGGGGTCCCGCCGGAGGTCCGGGCCGGGTTCCTCGACGCCTACACCGGATCCGGCGCTCTGCGCGGCGCGTTCGAGCACTACCGCGCGTTCCCGGAAACCGGGCGGCAGATCCTCGCCGCCACCGGGGCCGCGCGGCTGGTGGTGCCGGCCATGGCCATCGGCGCGCACCCGGTGGGCGACCGCCTCGAACGGCAGTTGCGGCCGATCGCCGACGACCTCACCGGCCACGTCATCCCGGACTGCGGCCACCTCGTCCCGCTCGACCGGCCGGACGTGCTGCTCCCGCTGCTCAGGGACTTCTTCGCCTGATCGCCGGCCCCGGCCGCGCCGGGAGCGCCCGGTGTCCGATCGCGGTGAACCCCCGGCCGGTCTTCGCGCGTCCGGGGCCGGGCGGTGTCCGTCCTTTGTGGAGCGTGTGGTCAGTGCCCGGGTCCCCGCCGGTCGGATGCTTCGCGGTTTCCCGCCCACGCCCACGGGCCCAGCAGCACGGTCTCCAGCGCCGCCACGTCCGGGACGACGGCCACGGCGCCGGTGAGTTCGCCGGGCCGGGCGTAGCCCCAGCCGACGCCGATGGCCGGCACGCCGTGGGCGGCGGCCCCGTCGACGTCGTGGTGGCGGTCGCCGACCATCACCACCGGGGCGTGCGCCGGGTCGAGGCCCAGCCGTTCGAGCACGGAGGCGACGACGTCGGCCTTGGTGCCGCGGCCGTTCGCCTCGTCGGCGCCGCCGACGACGGTCAGGAACTCCGAGAAACCCAGACCCGCGGCCACCCGCACCGCCAGGGGCTCCGGCTTCGACGTCGCCACCGCGAGCTGCATCCCGGCGTCGCGCAGCCGGGCCAGCAGCTCGCGGATACCCGGGTAGACCGGCGTGTGCGTGGGCGCGATGGGGTTGTAGGTGGCGTCGTAGGCGAGCCTCGCGGCCCGGGTCTGATCGGCGGACAGCCCGATCGCGAGCAGACCGGTGTCGAGCGGCGGCCCGACCAGCGTCCGCAGGACCTCGGGGGCCGGCCGCGGCCCGCCGATCTTCGTGATCGCCAGGGCGAGGTGCTCGGTGATCAGTGCGGCCGAATCGGCGAGGGTGCCGTCCAGGTCGAACAGCACCGTGCGGCGCACACCCGCCTCGTCATCCGGCCCGTCGCTGCTCCCCATGCCGCCCCTCCCGGTTCCGTTCGTCCGAAGATTCGGCTCACCCTACGGCGCCTCGGCCGAGACGGCCTGAGTGCTCTGCCGATCCGGAGGTGCCTTCGCCGCCAGGTCAGGCGGGCGGCTCGGCGAAGATGCCGTTGACGAAGCTGCCCGGGTGGGTGGCGGCGTCCTGGCGCAGCACGGTCAGGGACGGGGGCCAGGCCACGGTGAGCGGCTGGGTCTGGCCGGGCGGGATGGTCACCAGCCGGGCCGGCGTCCAGTTCGTGGAGCCGGAGCTGCCGATCGCGCCCGGGGTCTGGGCCAGCACGGTGACCGTCGCGGTCGCGGACCGGCCCGGGGCGAGCACGTTCACCGGCCCGCCGTTGCCGACGCGGGGCAGGTGGTAGGTGGTGCCGTTCGGATCGGCCGGGCCGACCAGGTCGACGCCCGGGACGCCGTGCAGCTCGCACGGGCCGGATGAGGTGTTGGTGAAGCTCAGCGGCACGTCGGCCTGGCCCGGTGCGTTCTCGCGGGGCAGCGGGGGGCCGAGCGAGGCCGAGAGATCGGCGGTGGTGCAGCGCGGGGTGGTTCCGGCCGGGACCCGGCCGGAGGGCGCGTTCCCCGCGGGCGCGTTCCCGGCGGTGGCGGGGAGGGCCTTCGTGGCGACGGGAACCGCCGCGGCGACCGAACCGGCCGGGGCGGTCGAGCTGGTCGAGCCGTTCAGGGCGGCGTTCGCCACGGCCGTGGGCGCCGCGCTGGTGACCACCGGCGCGACGACCGGACCGCTCCCTGCGGAACCACAGGCCGTGAGGGCGAACGCCCCCGCCACCGCCGCGGTGCCGATCGCCATCCGCTCCACCCGAGCCCCGACCATGACCTCTCCCTCCGATGGCGCGCGGACCGTCCTTTTCGGACCGGCGCCGCTGCCGTCCCCGTATCAGAGGTGCCCAGGCCGCCGCCGGGGATGCACCACCGTGAGATCACCCGCACCCGGGCAACCCCCGCGCCCGCCGGACGTCGGCCCGCCGGTGACGTACGCGGCCGGGTTCGCCTCGCCGGCCTCAGCGCGGCGGGTCGCGGTAGTCCTTCGGCGGCGCCCCCAGCAGCTGGGTGAACATGGTGGAGAACGCGGCCGGGCTCCCGTACCCCAGGCCCGCCGCGACCTCGGCCACCGGGCGGTCCGCGGCCAGCAGCGGCAGCGCGTGCAGCACGCAGGCCCGCCGGCGCCACTGGAGGAAGCTCAGCCCGGTTTCCGCACGGAACAGCCGGTTCAGCGTCCGCTCGCTCAGGTGCAGCCGGGCGGCCCAGCGTGCGGGCGCGTCGTGCACGTCCGGCGATTTCGCGAAGGACTCGCAGAGGGCCCGCAGCCGTTCGTCCCGGGGTAGCGGCAGCTCCAGCGGCAGCGGCAGGCACCGCGAGACCTCGTGCAGCAGCAACGCGTTCAGGGCCGCGTCGCGTCCGTGACGGGCGTACTCGGGCTCGATCTCGACCGCGGCCAGCAGCAGCTCCCGCAGCAGCGGGGCGACCTCCACGGCCCGGCAACGGCGCGGGAACCACGGCACGGCGGACGGTTCGAGGTAGAGGCTGCACGTGCTGACGTCCGTCATCAGCACGGAGTGGTCGGTGCCCGGCGGGATGAGCACCGCGCGCCGGGTGGGCACGGTCCAGGTCCCGTCCGCGGTCTCGACCCGCATGGACCCGGTGGCGCCGTAGAGGAACTGGGCACGGCGGTGCCGGTGGCGGGGCAGCAGGTGACCGGGCGGGTAGTCGGTGCTGATCGCCAGCACGGCCCGGTCGAGCCCGTCGACCTCGGCGAGCGGGACGTTGCGCACCCGTCCGAGCCTAGACCGGTCCTGTCCGTTCCGCGAAAGAACCTGACGTCCTTTCGAATGCGCGCCGCGGCCCGGACACTTAAGTTCGACGGGTGCCCGAATCCCTGCTCATCCTGTTCGCCTTCGGCTGCCTCAGCGGCGTCACCACGGTCCTGTTCGGGTTCGGCGGGGGGTTCGTCACCGTGCCGGTGATCGCCGCGGTCGCCGGCGGCGCGGACCCGCTGCACGTGGCGGTGGCCACCTCCGCGGTGGTGATGGCGGTCAACTCGGCCGGCGCGACCTTCGCCGGGCTGCGGTCGGGCCGGGTGCGGCGGGAGTATCTGTGGCCGCTGACCGGGTTCGTCGGGCTCGGCGCGGTGCTGGGCGCGTTCGCCGCGACCCGGGCGCCGGACGGCTTGCTGCGCGCGCTGTTCGCCGCGTACCTCGCCGTGACCGTCCTGGACAGCCTGCTGCGCCGGGGATTCCTGCGTCCGCCGGAGCAACTCGGTCCGCTGGGCCGGGTGACGGTGACCGCCGGCGGGGTCGGCATCGGTGCGGTGGCGAGCTTCCTCGGCGTCGGCGGCAGCGTGATGACGGTGCCGCTGCTGCGCCGCAAGGGCCTGCCGATGACGGCGGCGGTCGCGCTGGCCAACCCGCTCAGCCTGCCCGTCGCCCTGGTCGCGACCGCGGTGTACGCGAGCGCCGGCCCGGGCCCGGCCGGTTATGTGGACCCGGCGGCGGCGCTGGCCCTGCTGGCCGGCTCGCTGCCGACCATCGCGCTCGTCCGGCGGTTCGCCGGGCGACTGCCCGACCGGGTGCACGTGGTGGCCTACCTCGGGCTCCTGGTGGTGGCGCTGGTCGCGGTGCTGGCCTGACCAGCGCGGCAGCGGCTCGGCGGCCCATTCACACCGTCCCGTCCACGCTGCACTCCACCTGAGACTCGTGCCCGCCGACCAGCGTCCGCGGCGGGGCGCGGTAGCGCGTCACCCGGGCGGCGTGATCGGCGGGCCCGGGCGAGAATGACGCGCGTGAACGCAGAACAGGACCCGGCCGGCGCCGAGCGCGCCCGCCCGGCCGGCTGGACCCACCGGCACCGCGACGTCTCGGGCGGCTGGCTGCGCCCCACGGTGTTCGGCGCGGTCGACGGGCTGGTCACCAACGCGGCCCTGATCGCGGGGGTCGGTGGCGGGGGCGTGGCGCCGCACACGATCGTGCTGACCGGACTGGCCGGGCTGGTGGCCGGCGCGTTCTCCATGGGCGCGGGCGAATACGTCTCGGTGACCAACCAGAACGAGCTGGTGCAGGCCGAAGTCGCGCTGGAGGCGGAGATGCACGCCCGCTACCCGCAGCAGGAGCACGAGGAGCTGGTCGGCCGGTTCGCCTCCTACGGCGCCGACGCCGAGACCGCCGAGCGCATGGCCGAAGCCGTCTCGCGCGACCCCGACCAGGCGCTGCGGCTGCACACCCGCGAGGAGCTGGGCGTCGACCCGCAGGACCTCCCGTCCGCCCTGCTGGCCGGCGGGGCGTCGTTCGCCGCGTTCTCCCTGGGCGCGCTCCTGCCGCTGCTGCCGTACCTGTTCGGCGCCCGCACCCTCGTGGTTTCGCTGGTGCTCACCGCGCTGGCGCTGCTGGCCGGCGGCATGGTGGTCGGACGGCTCACCGGACGGCCGCTGCCGCGTTCGGGCCTGCGCCAGCTCGTGCTGGGCGCGCTGGCCGTGGCGGTGACCTACGGGATCGGCCAGCTGATCGGCACGCCGGTCGGCTGACCGGCGCCCTCAGCGGTAGGTGATGCCCGGGAAGTCGGCGCGGGCCCGGGTGAACTGGGCCTCCCGGTCCGCGGGCCAGCCGAACGCCGCGGTGGCCAGCGGTTTGAGGTCGACCCCGGCCGCGCCGCTCATGAAGTGCACGAACTCACCCCAGTTCAGGTCGCGGGTGAAGTCGGTGCCGTTGTTCGGGAAGTACCGGCCCAGCAGGCCGAAGAACCGGACCATCACCTGGGCGTGCCCGTGGTCGCGCCACAGCGGGTAGAACCAGTCGCGGAACCAGTGCGTGTTCGCCCGCGGGAAGCCGTCCACGTGGCTGTCGGCCATCATCCGGTCGTAGAAGTCCCGGGCCTGGGCGGTCAGGCCGAGCGCGGTGTAGGCGTCGTAGATGTAGAACTCCATCCACTTGCTGTCGCCCCAGAGGCCGAACGCGGGGGAGCCGTGCTTGCCCGAGGCGATGCTCTCCACGATGTGCCCGGTCTCGTGCGTGGCGACCTCGTACTGCGGGCTCGTCCAGTTGCTGCCGCCGACGTCGCTGACGTTGCGGTGGTCGTGGGAGGCGTCGTAGACGGTGGAGGGGTGCCCGCCGGAGTACTTGCCCTCGTGGTGGATCGAGTACAGCCGGTCGGCGGTCATCCTGTTGCCGGAGTTGCCGTACGTGCCCTGGGCGTACTTCCACAGTCCGGTCAGGTAGGGCATCAGCCAGTTCTGCGCACTGGGGTCCACGTCGTCGTCGAAGTAGAGCGCCACGGTGTCGTTGAACGCCACGCGCTTCAGGAGCTGGTCGTGCTCGAACCAGTGCTCCTGCCAGGTGGCCGCCGGATCGGCCGCGGCCGGTCCGGCGGTGGCCGTGGCGGGGACGGTGGTGGCGAGCGCCAGGGCGCACACCAGGGACAGGACTCTGCGCATGATCGCCTCGGATTTCCTCGGGGACGGGGCATCGATCCGGACCGGAAATGAGGGTAGGAGGTGATTTTCCGGCTGTCATTGACACAACGGGACAGATCGCCCACCGGTGGACCCGGGTGGGCGACGCCAGGTACTATGTGTGGCATGGTAGCTGGCGCGAGCAGGAAGCCGATGACCGAGCTGCGGCGCGGCACCATCGCGTTCTGCGTTCTCGCGCTGCTCGACGAGCGGGAGCGCTACGCGGTGGAGCTGGTCGGCGCGCTGACCGACAGTCAGGCGCTGGCGGCCGGCGCGGGGACCATCTACCCGCTGCTGTCCCGGCTGCGGGAGGACGAGCTGGTGGTCACGACGTGGAAGGAGTCCCCGTCGGGGCCGCCGCGGCGGTACTACCGGCTGACCCCGGCCGGGCGCCGGGCGCTGGAGTCCTTCCGCGGGGAATGGGCGCAGTTCCGCGACGCGGTCGACCTGCTGCTGGAGAAGGGAGCCCCATGAGTACCGAACCGACCACCACGAGCCAGTTCAGGAGCGAGCCGTTGTCCGCCGCCGAGGCACTGAGCACCGAATACCTGGACCGGCTGCGCCGGGCCGCCGCCGGGCTGCCCGCCGGGCGGCGGGCCGAGCTGATCGACGACATCACCGCGCACCTGAGCGAGCTGATCGGCCCGGACGCCGACGAGGCCCGGGCCCGCCAGGTCCTCGACGAACTGGGCACCCCCGAGGAGATCGCCGCCGCGGCGGCCGCCGAAGGCGGGACCGCGCACCCGGGCGGCGGCGAGCTGGCCTACGACGTGGCCACCGGACTGGTGCTGCTGCTCGGCGGGTTCGTGGTCCCGGTGCTGGGCTGGGTCGCCGGCGTGGTGATGCTGTGGAACGGCCCGCGCTGGAGCACCCGGGAGAAGTGGGCGGGCACCCTGATCTGGCCCGCCGCGATCGTGGTCGGCGTGGTGCTGCTGCTCGTCGCCCACGCGGGACTGGGCCCGGCCGTGCTGCTGATCGGCGGGCTGGTCGTCCTGGCCGGGCTGATCGCGGGCTTCGCGGTGCTGATGCGCGCGGCGGCCCAGCGGCGGGCTTGAGCGGTTCGGCTGGCGACGGTGTCCGGCGTCGGGCTTGAGCGGTTCGGCCGCCGGGCTGGCGACAGTGTCCGGTGCCCGGCGGCGGGCTTGAGCGGGTCCGGCAGGCGGGCCCGCGACGGCGTCCGGCCGCCGGGCCCGTGACCGTGGGGTTCACCGTCGCCGCGGCCCGGTGGTCCGGCCGCTCGCCGCCGCGGTGCAGCCGTGCCCCGAAATCCCGCTCTCGTCCCGCTCGATGGTCCTCGGGCCCTCGAAACCACTTCGCCGGATCGCCCGTGCGCGGTCCGGCTCCAGAGAGGATTTTCCATGACCCAGCCCGAAAACCCGCCCGTGCCCGCCCCGGCGCCGCGCAAGCTGATGCGTTCGCGGGAGCACTACGTGTTCGGGGGCGTCTGCGGTGGGCTGGCCGACTTCTACGGCTGGACCCCGTACCAGGTGCGGCTGCTGTTCGTGGTCTCCTGCCTCATCCCCGGCCCGCAGTTCCTGCTCTACCTCGTGCTGTGGTTCGCCATCCCGAACGCGCCCCGGCGCCGCTGACCGCACCGGCGGCCTGCCCCTCGGCCGGACCCGTCTCGGCCCGGCCGGGATCAGCCCTTCATCACCCGGCGCTCGAACTCCACGGCCAGCCTCGGGTAGAGCCGGGGCAGCAGCCGGACGATCAGGTCCATGGCCTTGGCGTCGGTGCCGACCAGGATGCGCGGGCGGCCCGCGACCACCCCGTCGACCACGATGACCGCGGCCTGTTCGGCCGGCATCTTCAGCAGCTTTTCGTTGTACACGCGGGCCCTGGCCTCCGCGCGCGGGGTCAGGAGGCCGAGTTGCCGTCCCCGTTCGAGGCCGGCGTTGGCGATGTTGGTCTTGACCCCGCCGGGGTGGACCACGCTCACCCGCACCGGGTGGCGGGCCAGCAGCAGTTCGGCCCGCAGGCTCTCGGTGAAGCCGCGGACGCCGAACTTGGCCGCGCAGTAGTCGCTGAGCGCGGGCTGGGCCATGATCCCGTTGAGGCTGGAGACGTTCACCACGTGCCCGTCGCCGGAGGCGATCAGGTGCGGCAGGAACGCCTTGGTGCCGTGGATGACGCCGAACAGGTTGATCCCGAGGACCCGTTCGTAGTCCGCCCAGTCGTTGTCGAGCACGCCGCCGCGGCCGCCGCTGACCCCGGCGTTGTTGTAGATCTGGTGCACCACACCGAAATGCCCGGCGACGGTCTCCGCGTAGGCTTCGACCGCCTCGCGGTCGCTGACGTCGAGCCGCGCGGAGTGGACCTCGGCGCCGAGGGCCTTGACCCGGTCCGCGGTCTCGGCCAGGCCGAGCTCGTCGACGTCGGACACGGCCAGGCGCGCGCCGCGGCGGGCCAGTTCGAACGCGAGCCGGCGGCCGATGCCGGAACCGGCTCCGGTCACCGCGGCCACCTTGCCGTGCACGCTGCTCATGGGATGCCTCCTGAACGGGTTTTCGACGGTACGGCGGTGCGCGCCAGCTCGGTGGTCAGCTCGACCAGCCGGTCGAGCACCCCCGGCGCGAGGTGGTGGCCCAGCCCGGGGATTTCGACGTGGCGAGCGCCGCTGATGGCCTGCGCGGTGGCCCGGCCGCCACTCGGGTGGACCATGCGGTCCTCGTCGCCGTGCACGACGAGCGTGGGCGCGGTGATGCGGCGCAGTTCGGCGGTGCGGTCGCCCGAGGCCTGGATCGCGCTGATCTGGCGCGGCACCCCGGGCAGCCGGCCGCCGGTGCGCTCCCACACGGCCTTGGCCCAGGCGTGCTCCAGCCCGGCGTCGGGCGGCAGCGTCTGCGAGCCGATGTGCGCGAGCAGGGCCAGGTGCCGTGCGGCCGATTCCGCGGCCGTGCGGGCCGGGGCCCGGGCCAGGTACCGCAGCGTCGAGCGGGCCGGCTGCCCGACCCGCCGGTTCCCGGTGGTGGAGAAGATCGAGGTGAGCGTGGCGACGCGGCCGGGGTGGCGGGCCGCGACGGTCTGGGCGATCATCCCGCCCATGGACATCCCGGCCAGGTGGGCCCGCTCGACCCCGAGGTGGTCCAGCAGCCCGACGGTGTCGGCCGCCAGGTCGCCGAGGTCGTAGGCCCCGGGCCGCGGCCGGGCCAGCAGCAGCCGCAGCCGCCCCGGGGACCGCTGGGGGATCCGGCTCGACCGGCCGGCGTCGCGGTTGTCCAGGCGGATCACCCGGAAACCGCGGCCGGTGAACCCGTCGACCAGGCGCTGCGGCCAGGAGGTCAGGTCGAGCCCGAGCCCGGCGATCAGCACCAGGGCCGGGCCGTCCTCGGGGCCCTCGGCGCGGTAGCAGATCCGGGGCCCGGCCGGGAGTTCGGCGAACCGGTCTCCGGCGGGCATCAGCGGCCCACCGCCTCGGCCGCGGGCTCGGCCGGCGCCGGCGCGGTGGCGCGGGAGAAGTGCAGCTCGGGGTCGAGCACGCTGGCCCGGCGCAGCACCTTGACGTCGGAGTGGTAGTCCATCGAGGTCAGCCAGGGCGCGCGGTCGCCCTGGCGGGGCAGCCGGTCCACCGAGCGCTGGACGTAGCCGGCGCCGAAGTTCAGGAACGGCCGGGTCGGCATGGCCGGATCGGCGGGCTCGGGGCGGCAGACGGTGTGGCCGTGCGCGTCCATGTGCGAGAGCAGCCGGCAGAAGTGCTCGCACAGCAGGCCGACCTTCAACGTCCAGGAGGCGGTGGTGTAGCCGATGGCGAAGGACAGGTTCGGCACCCCGGAGAGCATCATGCCCTTGTAGGCCACGGTGTCGGCGAGGTCGACCTCGGCGCCGTCGACGGTCAGCGGGATGCCGCCGAAGGGCTGCAGGTTGAGCCCGGTGGCGGTCACGATGATGTCCGCCTCCAGCTCACGGCCGGACTCCAGCAGCAGGCCCTTCTCGGTGAACGTGCGGATCCGGTCGGTCACGACGCCGGCCCGGCCGGAGCGGATGGCCCGGAACAGGTCGCCGTCCGGGACGAGGCACAGGCGCTGGTCCCACGGGTCGTACGGCGGGTTGAAGTGCTCGTCCACCGGATAGCCCGCGGGTAGCTGCTTGGCGGTCACCCAGCGGATGATCCGCCGGGCCGCCTTCGGGAACCTCCGGCAGAAGCGCCAGACCGCGCGCTGCCGGAAGGCCCCCAGCCACCGGGCCATGGCGTGCCCGCGCTCGTCGCCGAAGACCTGCTTGAACCGCTGGGCGAGGGCGTCGCTCTTCGAGATCGGCAGGATGTAGCTCGGCGTCCGCTGCAGCATGGTGACGTGGGCGGCGGTCGGCGCCATGGCCGGCACCAGCGTGACCGCGGTGGCGCCGCTGCCGATGACCACGACCCGCCGGCCCGCGTAGTCCAGGTCCGCCGGCCAGGCCTGCGGGTGGACGATCGGCCCGGGGAAGCGCTCCCGGCCCTCGAAGTGCGGGGTGAAGCCCTCGTCGTAGCGGTAGTAACCGCCGCCGCTGAACAGCCAGTCGCAGGTCAGCGTGGTGCGCTCGCCGGTGTCGGCGCGCTCGACCTCGACCGTCCACCGGGCCTGCTCCGACGACCAGGCGGCTCCGACGACCTTGTGGTGCAGCCGGATGCGGCGGTCGAGGTCGAATTCGGCGGTGGTCTCCCGCAGGTAGGCCAGGATCTTGTGGGCGTCGGCGATCGAGTCCTCGTCCGTCCACGGTTTGAACTCGTAGCCGAAGGTGTAGAGGTCGGAGTCGGAGCGGATGCCGGGGTAGCGGAACAGGTCCCAGGTGCCGCCGGTCGCCCCGCGGGCCTCGAGCAGCGCGAACGAGCGGTGCGGGTGATCGCGCTGCAGGTAGTAGGCCGCGCCGATGCCGGAGATCCCGGCGCCGACGATCAGCACGTCCAGGTGTTCGGCGCCGGACGGCACGGCGCCGGACGGCACGGCGCCGGACGGCACGGCGCCGGACGGCACGGCGCCGGAAGGCACGGGGGCGGAGGACATCGGCGGCAACTCCCAACGGTGGTGGTCGACGGTCCCCATCGTCCGGCCCGGGCTGCGGCGGCGCCAAGGGCGATCGGCACCAATATGGCGGCGATGTGGTGCAGAGTGCACCGCTCGGCCGGATCTCAGCCGCGGCCGGGCGCCAGTTCGGACTGGATCTCCTCGGCCCGGGCGATAGCCGCGGCCGGGTCCGCGGCGGGGTTGCCGATCAGCGGGTCCCAGTTCAGGTCGTAGAACAGCTCGGTGACCCCCTGCTCGCCGAGCCAGGCCGCGTCCTGGCGGATCTGCTCGTAACTGCCGGTCAGCCGCCGGCGGTGACCGTCGGGCCCCGGCCGCTCCGCACCCACCCGGACCGCGCCCCGGCAGACGAACCGCAGCGCGGACGGGTCCTTGCCCGCCTCGGCGGCGGCCCGGCGCGCGGTCTCGATCTGCCCGGCGATCTTGGTCAGGTCCTCGCCGCTGGCGCTGAGCCAGCCGTCGGCGATGCGCCCGGCCCGGGCCACCGCCGCCGGCACGCCCCCGCCCAGCAGCACGGGCGGCCCCGGTGTCTGCACCGGCCTGGGCCGCATGCGGCTGGGCGGCACGGTGTAGAACTCGCCGGCGAACTCGCTGACCTCGTCCGCCCAGAGCGTGCGCAGCACCCGCAGGTACTCCTCGGTGCGCGCGGCCCGGCGCGCGGTCGACGCCCCGGTCGCGGCGAACTCGACCGCCGACCAGCCGACCCCGAGCCCCAGGTCCAGCCGGCCGCCGGAGAGCAGATCGAGGGTCGCGGCCTGCTTGGCCAGGTGGACCGGGGACACGAACGGCAGGTTCAGCACCGCGACCCCGAGCCGGATCCGCGTGGTGCGCGCCGCGGCGAAACTCAGCGCCACCACCGGATCGAGCACGCTCTGGTACACCGGCGCCAGCTCTTGGCCGGCTCCGACCAGGAGGCGCTGGAACGTCCACAACGACGAGTAGCCCAGCTCTTCCGCCCGCTCGGCGAACCGGGCGAGCGGGACCGCGCCCGCCCAGGCCCCGGACGCGGGGGCGCCGAATCCGATCTCCATCCGGCCAGCCTACGACCGCCCGGCCCGTCGGCCGACCGGGCGGCCCGGTGATCCCGGCGACGTGGCCGGGGGTGGGCCGCGTGGATGCCGCGTGGATTGATGCCGGTGATCCGCCGGTGACGGGGGAGGTGCACGGCCCGCTGCGCAGTCCCGGCCACCCAGTCCTAGCCACCCAGTCCTGGCGCTCAGTTCTTGCTGCTCAGTCCTGGCCGCACAGTCTCTGCCGTTCAGCCCTCGCGCACAGTCCTCCTCGAACGGCCTTCGCCGCACGGCCCTCGCTGCACGGTCTTTGCTGCACAGTCCTTGCTGCTCGGTCCTGGTTGTACCGCCCTCGCCGCATAGTCTTGCCGTTCAGCCTCGCGCACCGTCCTCGCTGGACCGTCCTCGCCGCGCAGTCCTTGCCGTTCAATCCTCGCCGAGCAGCCGGTGGCTCGCCCCCAGCAGCATGGTGAGTAAGGTAACTGCCTCCGGCAGCGTTCTCCGGACCGGAAGCAGCAATCCGCACCGTGCCGAGCAGGCTGTGGTGCACTCTGCACCGCTACCCTGACGCCATGTCGTGGGAACTGCCCTCCCCCCGGATCCGGGAGCTGATCCGCCAGGGCGCCGAGATCGCGCTCAACCCGCCGCCGGAGTGGCTCGCCGAGCTGGATGAGGCGACGCTGGCCAGTCCGGCGATGGTGCCGATCGCCGGGGACCCCGTGCTGGCCGCCGGGACGCGGCGGACCAACCGGTCCAACCTGGTGTTCTGGGCCGCGGCCAACCTCCGGGCCCCGGGGGAGCCGGTCCGGGCCAACGACAGCGAGGCGCCGCTGGAGGTGGCGCGCGATCTGGTGCGGCGCGGGCTGGACGAGTCCTCGCTCGACGCCTACCGGATCGGGCAGGGGGTCGCGGAGCGGTTCTGGGTGCAGATCGCCTGTTCGCTCACCACGGACACCGGGGAACTGCGCGCGATGCTCGACGTGTCGCTGCGGTCCATCGCGGCCTTCGTCGACGCCACCGTCGCCGTGATCTCCGAGCGGATGCGCGCCGAGCGCGGCGAGCTGACCCGCGGGACCCACGCCGAGCGCCGCGAGATCGTCGCGCTGGTGCTGGACGGCGCGCCGATCACCCGCGTGCGCGCCGAGACGCGCCTGGGCTACGCGCTGGAACGGACGCACACCGCCGCCGTCGTCTGGACCGACGACCCCGACGCCGACCTGCGCGAGCTCGACCGGGCCGCCGACGCCCTCGCCGCGGCGGCGGGCGAGACGCGCCCGCTGAGCGTGCTCGCCAGCACCGCGACCCGCTGGGTGTGGGCGCACGGCCGCCCGGACGTCGCCCAGGTGCGGGCGGCGCTGGAGCAGCTGCCGTCGGTGCGCATCGCCCTCGGGCCGGCCGCGGCCGGGGTCGACGGGTTCCGCCGCAGTCACTTCGACGCGCTCACCACCCAGCAGATGCTGGCCCGGCTCACCTCCGGGCACCGGCTGGCCGCGCACGACGAGGTGGAGCTGGTCGCGCTCGTCACCAGCGCGCCGGACCGCGCCGACCGGTTCGTCAAGCGGGTCCTGGGCGAACTCGAGGGCGCCCCGCCGGAGGTGACCGAGGCGGTCCGCACCTTCCTCGCCGAGCAGGGCAACGCCTCGAAGGCCGCCGCCCGCCTGTTCACCCATCGCAACACCCTGCTGCGGCGGCTCAACCGCGCGGACCGGCTGCTGCCCCGTCCGCTGGCCGAGCACCCCCTCGAAGTCGGGGTCGCCCTGGAAGTCCTTCGCTGGCGGGGCGACGTCTGACCAAAGCAGTTCCGTCGCGGGGGTGATGGACACCGGTAATGGGTTCCGCGATATCCCGGCGGCGGCAGTCGTGGATGGTGGGGAAATCACGTCCAGCACCCGAACCGGTCAGGTGTACCGCGTTCCCCGGCCGGGCGGTACCCGCCAAAGTGCATTCTCGGACATCGAGCCCGGAAATGGATCGACCAGTGTCCGGCCGACCTCGGTCAAATGGGTCTTTTCGGATGTTCGAGCAGCTCAATGCCGATGTTCGGCGAGTTTCAGCGAAGCGATAAACGAGTGCCGCACCGTCCGAAGTATTAGTCCGTTCGGCGGTACGAAAGCATTTCCGGAAGAAACATTCCCGACTTCCGAAGGGTTGCTTACTTTCCACCGGCTGAGTTGAATTCCCGGCAGATCGAGCGAAAAAATTGGAGGCACTATGCGTAGAAGTATGCGAGGCCTGTCAGTTCTTGTCGGATTCGCGTCGTTCGCCCTGGCCCTGGGAGGTTCGCTGCCGGCGCAGGCCGCCCCGGCCCCGGTCCGGCCCGCCGCGGCCCACGTCTGCAACCAGGACGTGCGGCCGGGTCAGGCCACTTGTTTCGCGCTCAAGCGGACCGACGTCAAGGAGCCCGCGGTCCTCGCCCCGGGCGCCGCCCCGTCGGGGCTGGGCCCCTCCGACCTCAAGTCCGCCTACAAGCTCGGCGACGGCGGGTCCGGCCAGACCGTGGCCATCGTGGACGCCAACGACGACCCGAACGCGGAGTCCGACCTCGCGGTCTACCGCCAGCAGTTCGGCCTGCCCGAGTGCTCGACCGCGAACGGCTGTTTCAGCAAGGTCAACCAGAGCGGGCAGGCCAGCCCCCTGCCGGATCCGGACAGCGGCTGGGCCGGTGAGATCTCGCTCGACGTCGACATGGTCTCGGCCACCTGCCCGGCGTGCAAGATCCTGCTGGTGGAAGCCGACAGCGCGACGATCGACAACCTCGGAACGGCGGTGAACACCGCGGTCTCGCTCGGGGCCAAGTACGTCTCGAACAGCTACGGCGGCGGCGAGGACGGGTCGGAAGCCACCTACGACTCGCAGTACTACAGCCACCCCGGCGTCGCGGTCACCGCGAGCACCGGTGACAGCGGCTACGGCGCCAGCTACCCGGCGACCGGCGCCGGCGTCACCGCGGTCGGCGGCACCTCGCTGACCGCGGACGGCTCCAGCCGCGGCTGGAGCGAGACGGCGTGGAGCGGGGCCGGCAGCGGTTGCTCCAGCTCCGTGGCGAAGCCGTCGTTCCAGTCCAATGTGGACACCGGTTGCGACAAGCGCGCCGAGGCGGACGTCTCGGCGGTCGCCGACCCGAACACCGGCGTCGCGGTCTACCAGACCTACGGCGGCTCCGGCTGGGCGGTCTACGGCGGCACCAGCGCCTCCTCGCCGATCATCGCCAGCGTCTACGCGCTGGCCGGCGCGCCGGGTGCTTCGGACAGCCCGAACTCCTACCCCTACGCCCACACCGACGGCCTGTTCGACGTGACCAGCGGCAGCAACGGTTCCTGCGAAGCCAGCCAGCTGTGCAACGCCGGCCCCGGCTGGGACGGCCCGACCGGGCTGGGCACCCCGAACGGCTCCTCGGCGTTCGCGGCCTGACCGAGCAGCCACGACCGGTGCGGGTGGGGGACCGGCGGTTTCCCACCCGCACCTTTCCCAGGCGGACCTCCGCCTTTTCCGGACCCGCGCACAGGAGCGAGATCATGAAAATCTGTTCGTCGAGAAAACGCGGCACCATCGCCTTCGCCGCGGCGCTCGCGGTGGCCGCGCTGGCCGCCCCGGCCACGGCCTCCGCCGGCGGGTACGCCCCGCACTCCCCGCAGGACAACGTCTGGGGCGGGTACGTGGCGACCGGGTCGGGATTCACCTCCATCTCGGGCTCCTGGGTGGAGCCCGAGGTCACCTGCAACTCCCAGAACGACCTGTTCGCCCCCTGGGTCGGCGTCGACGGCTACGGTTCGCAGACCGTCGAGCAGACCGGGGTGGAGACCAACTGCGAGAACGGTTCGCCGCAGTACCGGGCGTGGTACGAGATGTACCCGGCCGCGCCGGTCTACTGGGACGACGCGGTCAGCGCCGGAGACCACTTCACCGGCAAGGTCCAGGACACCGGCGGCGGGAACTACGACATCACGCTCACCGACGACACCGCGGGCTGGACCGAGCACACGACGCAGAACCTGGGCGCCTCCGACGTCAGCGCGGAAGCGGTCATCGAATCCCCGTCGCAGAGCTACCCGTCGTTCTCCCGGCTGGACTTCTCCGGCATCACCGTGAACGGCCAGGTGTTCGACAGCTACTCGCCGCAGGGCCTCGACAGCGGCGGCTACCAGCCGGGCCCGCTGTCCGACGGAGCCTTCTCCATGACCGGCGGCGGGTTCGCCCGGCACCACGCCGAGGGGACGAGGCCCGGGCAGATCCGATACTGAGCAGGAGGTTCGTCCCGGCCTGGCCGGTGGGTCCGCGAGGGCCCACCGGCCAGGCCGCGTTCCGGGGCCGGTGGGTGGCCCGCCGCCGCTTGCCGCAGACCGCGATCGGGGGGTCGCGGCCGGCCTCCGGGACGAGGCAGCGCGTCCGGCGGTGCGAGCAGGCCGCGTGACCACGCCGCGGTAACGCCTGGGCCTGCGACTTCTTCCCCGACACGCCGTCCCCGCGGATCCGGTGTGATCGCCATGGTCACACCGATCCGTGGAACTCGGTCATTCCCTTACGCCCGGTGATTGCTTAGCGTCGGTGGTGAGCCACTGCTCGTCCGGGTACCGGCTGCGCGGATCGGCCCGCCGCCCCTTATGTTCGGGTGGCCGGGTGATCACGGACGAACGAACCCCTCGCCGAAAGGGAACCGAAGGACATGGATCTGGAACTCTCCGAAGCGGACGTCACGTTCCGGGACGGGCTGCGGGAGGTGTTCCTCGGCGCCATCCCCGAGGACGTCCGCCGGCGCACCGCGCTGGGCCGCATCACCCGCGAAGACATCGTGACCAGCCAGCGCATCCTCAACGAGCACGGGCTCGCGGTGCCGCACTGGCCGCAGAAGTGGGGCGGGCGGGGCTGGACCCCGACCCAGTCGCACATCTACGCCTCCGAGCTCCAGCGCAACGCCGTGCCCACGCCGCTGGCGTTCAACGTGAGCATGGTCGGCCCGATCATCGCCGAATTCGGCAGCGAGGCGCAGCAGCAGAAGTTCCTCCCGGCCACGGCCAACCTGGACATCTGGTGGTCGCAGGGCTTCTCCGAGCCGGAGGCCGGCTCGGACCTGGCCTCGCTGCGCACCACCGCGCGGCGCGAGGGCGACGCCTACGTGCTCAACGGCCAGAAGACCTGGACCACGCTGGGCCAGTACGGCGAGTGGATGTTCGTGCTCGCGCGCACCGACCCGGACGCCCCGCGCAAGCAGCAGGGCCTGTCCTTCCTGCTGCTCGACCTGGCCACCCCGGGCATCGAGCACCGCCCGATCAAGCTGGTCGACGGCAGCTCCGAGGTCAACGAGTTCTTCTTCGACAACGTCGAGATCCCGGCGGAGAACCTGGTCGGCGAGGAGAACAAGGGCTGGACCTACGCCAAGTTCCTGCTCGGCAACGAGCGCAACGGCATCGCCCAGGTCGGCACCAGCCAGCGGATCTACCGCGAGCTCGCGGCGGCGGCGGCCGGGCAGGAGACCGAGGACGGCCCGCTCGCCGCCGACCCGCAGTTCCGCTCGGCCATGCACACCGCGAAGACCACGCTGCTGGCCCTGGAGGCCACGCAGATGCGGGTGACCGGTGCGTCCGAGAACGGCGCGGCCAGCCCGGTGTCCTCCCTGCTCAAGATGGAGGGCACCCAGGCGTTGCAGGCGCTGAGCCGGCTGCGGATGCACGCGGCGGGCCCGGACGGGCTGCTGCTCGACGCCGAAGCCCCGCTGCGGGCCGAGCACGCCGCGTCGGTCTCCGCCGAGCAGTACCTCAACCTGCGGAAACTGTCGATCTTCGGCGGCTCCAACGAAATCCAGCGCGGCGTCATCGCCAAGACGATCCTCGGGCTCTAAGGACTAAGGCATGAACCTCGAATTCAACGAAGATCAGCGGCTGCTGTTCGAGACCGTGGACGCCGCGGTCGGCCGGGGCTACCCGGCGGGCGGGCGCGCGGCCGCGACCGGCACCGGGCTCGGCTGGAACGCCAAGGTCTGGTCCACCCTGGGCGAGCTGGGGCTGACCGGGCTGACCGTCGCCGAGGACCACGACGGCGTCGGCGCGGGACCGGTGGAGGTCTACGCGACGCTGGAGGCGATGGGCAAGCACGCCGCGGCCGAGCCGCTGCTGGACGGCGTCTTCCTGCCCTCGTGGCTGATCGCCGCGCTCGGCACGGCGGAGCAGGCCAAGCAGCTCTTGCCCGAGCTGGCGGGCGGCGGCACCACCATCGCGGTCGCGCACGCCGAGCCGGGCCGGCCCTGGGGCGCCGCCCGCGCGGTGACCGCCACCGCAGCGGGCACGCTCACCGGCGTCAAGGCACCGGTGCGCCACGCCGACCAGGCCGGGCGCCTCCTGGTCACCGCGACCGCCGAAGACGGCCGGACGCAGGTGTACCTCGTCGATGCCGGGGCCGAGGGCAGCACCCGCACGGACGGCCGCTCGGCGGACTGGAGCCACGCGTCGCAGGTCGAGTTCGCCGACACGCCCGCGGTGCTGCTCGGCACCGGGGAAGCCGACGCCGCGGCCGGGCTCGCCACCGCCTTCGCCCGCGCGCGGGTGGCGGTGACCGGCGAGGCGATCGGGCTGATGGAGACCGGCTTGGCGCTGACCGTGGAGTACCTCAAGACGCGCAAGCAGTTCGGGGTCCCGCTCGCCAGCTTCCAGGCGCTCGTGCACCGCGCGGCCGACCTGTACGCGAAGGTCGAGCTGGCCCGTTCGATGGCGTTGTGGGCGACTGCCGCGCTGGAAGCCCGCGACAACGGCGCGGAGGTCGACCTGGGCTCGGTGGCCGACGACGCGTTCGTCTTCGTCGCCGACGCGGCCACCACCGCGGCCGAGGAGATCGTCCAGCTCCACGGCGGCATCGGCATGACCTACGAATCCGAGGTCGGCCACCACGCCGCCCGGCTGACCGCGATCACCGAGAGCTTCGGCGGGGTCGACGCGGCCCGCCGGCGCGCCCTGGCGTCGGACGCTCTGCTGGACCCGCCTTCGGCCCTGCTGAACAACGCGGAGGCGGTCACCGCCTGACCGCCGGGCCCGGAACCGGTGACGGTGCGGTACCCGCCCGCCGTCGCCGGTTCAGGCGCGCCGGGTCCGTCCCGCGCGTCCCGGGGGCTCGGGCCGGTTCCCGTCAGCCCCGGCCGGCGAGGACGGCCAGCAGTTCCGCCGCCACCGCCCGCGCGTCCGCCCCGGCGGCGAACACGTAGTGGTCCGGGCGCACCGCCGCCGCGGCCGCGCCGAGGCCGGCCAGCCAGCGCCGGTGCGTCCCGTCCGGGTCGGTCACCACCGGACCGCCCGGGCGGCGGCCGAAGCCGACCACCTCGACCCCGGCCGCCCCGAGCGCGGCCAGGTCGAGGCCGGGCAGTGCCTCCTCGGTCACCAGCAGGCGGAAACCCCCGCCGACGAGGTCGTCCAGCCGCCCGGTCCGCCGTCCGTCCCCGGCCCGGCCCTGCACCGACAACCCGCCCCCGCCGCGGCCGAGCAGCCCGGGGCCGAGGTCCGGCAGGCTGATGCGCTCCGGTGCTCCGAGCGCGCCGCGCCGCGCCACCAGCCGCGCGTCCCGCTCCCGGGCCAGCGCCGGATCGCGCAGCGTGTGCTGGCGGCCCAGCTCCATGCTCGTGGCGAGCACCCCGCGCACGTGCGGCTCCCGTTCGCTCTGGTAGGTGTCGAGCACGTCCCCGTCCCACCCTCCCCGCAGCACGAGGTCCAGCTTGAACGCGAGGTTCACCGCGTCGCGCACCCCCGAGCACAGGCCCTGGCCCAGGAACGGTGGCATCTGGTGCGCGGCGTCCCCGGCGAGCAGCACGCGCCGCTCGCGCCACCGGTGGGCGACCAGCGACCGGAACACGTAGGTGGCGACCCGCTCGAGGTCGGCCTCTTCCCGGGAGAGGTACCGCGCCACCCGCGTCCAGGCGTCCTGCTCGGTGCGGTGCTCCTCGATCTCCCCGGCGTCTTCGAGCATGAAGCAG
Organism: Amycolatopsis sp. PS_44_ISF1; assembly: GCF_032335455.1. NCBI lineage: Bacteria > Bacillati > Actinomycetota > Actinomycetes > Pseudonocardiales > Pseudonocardiaceae > Amycolatopsis > Amycolatopsis sp. PS_44_ISF1. Next base: position 467,780 of record NZ_JANUXO010000002.1, read on the forward strand.
AACCGCTGGCGCCGGGCCCCCGTGGTCAGCACGGTGGTCGGTTCGGCCGGGTCGCCGATCTGCAGGCACGAAGGCAGCCCCAGCTCGGCGGCCGGGCGCCGCAGCGCGAAGTCGCAGACCAGCCACGGCTCGGCGAAGCCCAGATCGTCCTGACCGATGCCCAGCGCCTCGCGAACGAAGCTGTTGCCCCCGTCGCAGCCGACCACATAACGGGCGGAGACCGGGCCGCCGTGGTCCGTCCGCAGGGTGACGTGGTCCTCGTGCTGGTCCAGACCGGTCACCGTGGTGGCGTACCGGACGTCCACTTCGGACATCGCGGCGCACCGGGCGTGCAGCGCGTGCTCCAGACTCGGCTGGTGGAACATGGCCAGGTCGGGCCAGCCGCTGGGCCCGGCCTCCGGGCAGTCCATGGCGATCAGCAGCTCACCCGCGCCGTTGCGCCACTCGTAGGTCTTCTGGGGGTGGAGCCCGAGTTCCCCGCCGATCCCCAGCCCGGCGAACGTGCGCATGGTCTCGCCGTCGAAGCTCGCGGCCCGGGGCAGCCCGTAGCGGCCCGGGTACCGCTCGAACGCCACGACGGAATGCCCGGCCTCGCCCAGCAGCGCCGCGAGCGTCAGGCCCACCGGACCGCACCCGACCACGGCGACGTCCACCGGTGCTTCTCCCGCGGACACCGGCTTCACGGCTCCAGCACCAGCTTTCCGGGCGCGTGCCCGTCCAGCCCGGACTGGTGGGCCTTCGCCGCCTCCGCCAGCGGGTGGACGGCGCTGATCACCACCTGCAGCGCGCCGGTCCCCGCCAGCTCGGCCAGCTCGGCGCGGGCGGCGTTGCGGAGCTCGGTGCCCGCGTCCTGCCCCGGCCCGTAGCCGAGCACCTTGATCCCGGCGGCCAGGTGCCGGTCGTCCCCGCTGATCGTGGCGATGCGCTGCCGGTCGGCGACGAGTTCCAGCGAGGTCTCGAACGCTTCGCCGGTGCCGACCAGGTCGACCGCGGCGGTGATCCCGCCGGGCGCGGCGGCCCGCACCCGGTCCGGCAGCCCGGGACCGTAGGTCACGGGCGTGGCGCCGAAGCCGCGCAACCGGCCGTGGTTGCGTTCCGCGGCCGTGGCGATCACCGTCGCGCCCCGGGCGATGGCGAGCTGCACGGTCATCAGGCCGACCCCGCCGGACGCGCCGTGGACCAGCACGGTGTCGCCCTCACCGGCCCCGGCGGCGTGCAGGACGTGCGTGGCCGTGGTGCCGGCCAGCATCAGCGCCCCGGCCTCGGCCCAGCCCAGCCCGGCGGGCTTGCGGATCAGCGAGCCGAGCGGCGCGGTGACGTAGTCGGCGTAGGCGGCCGTGGCCGGGAACACGATCACCTCGTCCCCGGGCGCGAACCCGGTCACCTCCGGCCCGGCGGCGGTGATCACGCCCGCGCACTCCAGGCCGAGCGAGGGCAGCTCGTCGGCGGCGACCCCGGCGGAGTCCTGGTGCTCCTCCTCGACGTCGTGGAAGGCACCGCTGTAGAGCTTCCAGTCGATGGGGTTGACCCCGGCCGCACGCACCCGGACGACCACTTCTCCGGCGGCGGGCTGCGGGACGGGGACCTCGAAGACGGCCAGGACGCCGGGGGCGCCGTAAGCGGTCGGACGCACGATCCGGGCGGGGGTCTCTGCTGCTGTTTCGGTCATGGACCCAGTCTCGGACCGCTCCGACTTGATGTCCAATGCATACTTGACACTTATATGTTGCTTCAAACGCAAACCGGGAGGGCCCGTGGCCGAGCAGCTGGACCTCAACCTGTTGCGCGTGTTCGACGTGCTGATGGACACCGGCAGCGTGTCCGAGGCCGCGGCCCGGCTGCACCTGTCCGTGCCCGCGACCAGCCGGGCCCTGGGCCGGCTGCGGGTGGCCATGCACGACCCGATCCTGGTGCGCGCCGGTCGTGGCCTGGTGCCCACGCCGTTCGCGCTGGCCTCGGCGGCCAAGGTCAAAGCGCTGCTGGAAGCCGCGGCCGGGCTCCGGGCCGACCCCGAGGGCAGCGATCCGCGGACCTGGCAGCGCACCTTCGCCATCCGGGTCAACGACGGGCTCGTCCCGGCCCTCGCCCCGCGCCTGATCAACCGGATCGCGGCCGAGGCCCCGGACGTCCGCCTGCGGTTCGCCGCCCAGGACTCGAAGGAGCCCGACCAGCTCCGCGACGGCTCGCTCGACCTGGAGATCGGCCTCGCCGGCCCGGTCCCGCCGGACCTGGTGACCCGGCCGCTGTTCCCGGACCACTTCGTGGCGCTGGTGGCGGCCGATTCCCCGCTGGGCCGGGCCCCGGCGCTGACGGTGGACGACCTGTGCGCGCACCCGCACATCTCCGCCTCCCGCCGGGGCCGGTCGCGCGGCCCGCTCGACGAGGCGCTGGAACGCGTGGGCCGCTCCCGCCGGGTGATCGCGGTCGTCCCGTCCTACGCGGTGGCCTGCCTGATCGCGCTGGAGGAGGACGCTCTCTGCCTGGTCTCCCGGGTGATGGCCCAGCACCTGGTCGAACGCGGGGTGCCCGTGCGGTGGCACGAGGTCCCGCTGGAGCTGCCGCCGGTCGAGGTCGAGCTGCGCTGGCACCGCCGGCTTGACGAAGACCCGGCGTCGCGCTGGCTGCGCGACCACCTGGCCGCCGCGGTCCAGCCCTTGATCGACTCGCTCGGGTAGGGCATCCGGCCGCCCTCGGCTTCGGTGAACCCGTGCCGGAAGGGGCGGCGAACTCCGGGTCATCGTGGGCGGGCCCGCCCGGCGCGGGTCGTGCGCGGTGGTCACGGGTCCGGTTCCGGGGGATCGGGGGTTCAGCGCCCGGTGGCGCCGTCGATCTGCTCGCGGAGGATGTCCGCGTGGCCGGCGTGGCGCCCGGTCTCCTCGATCAGGTGGGTCAGGGCCCAGCGGACGCTCGGCGCGGGGCGCCCCGGCCGGGGCAGCGGGGCCCCGGGATCGGCGCACTCGTCGAGCACGGCGTTCGCGCGCTCGACCGTCTCCCGGTAACGGGCGACGACGTCGGCCACGCTGTCGGCGTCCGCGGCCCGGAACGTCGACGGCCAGCTCGCCACCTCCTCGCCGAGGAAGGTCGCGCGCTCGACGAAGGTCAGGTGGTTGAGCAGGCCGAGCAGGTTCGTGCCCGAGGGCACCCCGGGCGTGCGGACCTGCGGTTCGGGGGCGCCCTCGACCTTCCTGGCGATCGAGGCGCGCAGGTAGTCGAGGAAGGCGCGCAGGGTTTCGGCCTCGCTGTTGCCGGACCGGGGTGGCGGAGCGTCCGCGCGGCGGCTGGTTCGTGGAGTCGGCATGACGGGCAGTCTGGCCCGGCCCACCCGGTTCCGGCACGGAAACTTGCGGTTGTGGCAAGGTGACGCCGGTGGACCCACGAATGGACGACGTGCTCGACGCGGTCGGGCCCCGGCTCCGCGCGCTGCGCCGTGAACGCGGCATCACCCTGGCCGATCTCGCGGCGACGACCGGGGTCTCGGAGAGCACGCTGTCCCGGCTGGAGAGCGGGCAGCGCCGGGCGACCCTCGAACTGCTGCTGCCGCTGGCCGCGACCTACGGTGTCCCGCTGGACGACCTGGTCGGCGCCCCGAACACGGGCGACCCGAGGATCCACCTGAAGCCGATCCGGCGCTTCGGCCTGGTCTTCGTGCCGCTGTCCCGGCGGCCGGGCGGGATGCAGTCGTTCAAGATGATCATCCCGGCGCGGGCGGAGCCGCCGGAGCCGGATCCGAAGACCCATGAGGGCTTCGAATGGCTGTACGTCCTCAACGGCCGCCTGCGCCTGGTGCTCGGCGAACGCGACCTGGTCCTCCCGCCCGGCGAGGCGGCCGAATTCGACACGGCCCGGCCGCACTGGCTGGGCAGCGCCGACGGCGGCGCGGTCGAGCTGCTGATCCTGTTCGGGTTGTCGGGGATGCGCGCGCACCTGCGCACCAGCCCGGACCATCCGGACCGGGACGGGACCGGGTCCTAAAGGGTCCACAGTGGACAGCACCGGGCAGTCGTCGCGAAATTTACATAGGCATGTGATATAAATGGCCGATGGAACCGGAGGTCGTGACCGAAGCGTTCGACGAGGTGGTGCGGCTGGTGCTGCGGCACCTGACCGAGCCCGGCGGGCCGACGTTCACCGCGGTGATGTGCCTGGGCCGGCTGGACCGCGAGGGACCGGCCCGGCTGAGCGCGCTGGGCGCGGCGGAGGGCGTCAGCCAGCCCTCCATGAGCCAGCTCGTGCAGCGGCTGGAGCGGCTGGGCCTGGTGGCCCGCGTCAAGGATCCCGAAGACGGCCGAGCCTTCCTCATCGCGATCAGCGACGCCGGCCGAGCCCTGGTGGCCGGGCGCCTGCGGGCCCGCCACGACCGGCTGGGTGAGCTGCTGGCCACCCTTTCGCCCGAGGACGGGGTGGCCCTGCGCTCGGCGATGGAGGTTGCCGGGCCGATCGTCCGGCGCTTGATCGAGACGGCGGCGCGCTGAGCACCGTCGCTTGAGGAGGGAGATCGCATGCCCGGGTACGACGTGGTGGTGGCCGGGGGCGGCCCGGCCGGGCTGATGCTGGCCGCCGAGCTGCGGATCGGCGGGGCCTCGGTGATCGTGCTGGAACGGCGCGCCGAGAGCTCGCCGATGCTCAAGGCGGGGACGCTGAACCGGCCCAGCGTCGAAGCGCTCTACCGCCGCGGTCTGCTTCCCGAGGTGCGCCGGGCCCAGGCGGAGCCGGAGTGGTCGGTCTCGTTCCTGGCCGGCGCGGGCGGGCGGCCCCGGTTCGCGGGCCACTTCGCGGCGATCCCGCTGACCGACGAGCTGCCGGCCGAGTCCGATCCCGAGCTCGCCGGCCTGCACCCGCCGGACCTGGTCGACCTGGTGCACCAGCGCCAGGTCGAGGCGATCCTGGCCCGGCACGCGGCTGGCCTCGGCGTGCCGGTGCGCCGCGGGGCGGCGGTGACCGGCTTCCGGGAAGACGTCCGCGGGGTCACGGTCGAGGCCGCGGGGGAGCGGTTCCGGTGCGGGTGGCTCGTCGGTTGCGACGGCGGCCGCAGCACCGTGCGCAAGCTGGCCGGGTTCGATTTCCCCGGCACCGAGCCGGAGATCACCGCCTACCACGCCGTGGCCGAAATGGACGGTCTGGCGGGCCTGGCGACCGGCTGGCACACGACCCCGGCCGGGGTCTACGTCAACGACCCGCCGCGCGGGCGGATCACCACCATCGCCTTCGGCGGCGCCCCGTCCGCACGCGACACCCCCGCCACCGCCGCGGACCTGCGCGCCTCGATCCGCCACGTGACCGGCGCCGAGGTCACGATCACCGGGATCACCAGCCTGACCCGCTTCACGCCGGCCGGGCTGCTCGACACCTACACCGCCGAGCGGCACCCCCTGGGCGCGTGGGTGCTGGGCTGGACGCGGGCCCAGATCGCCCTGATGCGCCCGGACCCCCACGCCCGGGCGCTGCGCGAGGTGGTGGCCGCCCTGGCGCGGACGGCCGACGGCGCCACCTACTTCGCGAAGATGATCTCCGGCCTCCGGCAGCGCTACGAACTGCCCGGAGAGCACCCGCTGATCGGGGCCAGCGCCCCGGATTACGCCCTGGTCGACGGTTCCCGCCTGGCCGACCACCTGCACGACGGCCGCGCCCTCCTGCTGGACTCCTCGGGGTCCCTGCGCGAGCCGGCCGCGGCCTACGCCGGCCGCCTCCGGCTGGTCACCACGGCCCCGGCGGACGCCCCGGCGGTCCTGTTCGTCCGACCGGACGGGTACGTGGCCTGGGCCGGGGAGGTGGACCGGGACGCGCTGGAACCGGTTCTGGAGAGCTGGCTCGGCCCGCCCCGGGGCGGAGGCGGATAGGGCCACAGTAGACAGTCCGGAGTGGACCGAGAGCCTGCGGCCGGGACCGGCGGAAGCCTCTTCAGGCGCTGATGCTCGTCCGTCCCCTTCGGCCGGACCGGGTGCCGGTCATCCCGCGGCCGGGGGATCGGCGGCGGGGATGCCCGCGATCAGCATCGCCAGTCCTTGTTCGAACGCCTCCGTGTGGCTGAAGGGTGGCGACGGCTGGTCCGGATCGCCGGTCGTCGCGGACTGGTCCTCGTCGGCTTGCTGCTCCAGGACGCACCCGATGGTGAAGCGGCTGGCGGAGACCATCGCGATCTGCGCGGCGCGCTCCGGAACGCCCGAGGCGTAGAGGAAGTCCATCTTGCCCAGGACCCGGGCCAGCGATTCGGCCCGCGGCACCGTGCCGGCATGGAGCCGGGCCCCGTCGCGGTGCGCCAGGAGCGCCGTGCGGAAGCTTCCCGTGTTGCTCGCGAACCAGGCCCGCCAATCCTGCCCGGCCTCGGGCAGGGGCCGGGACACGTGTCCGGCCAGTGCCGCTTCGGCCATCGCGGTGAGCAGATCGGCCTTCTTCGGGAAGTGCCAGTAGAGGGACGGCTGCTCGACCCCGAGGCGCTGCGCGATGCGCCGGGTGGAAACGGCATCGAGACCGACTTCGTCCAGGATTTCCAGGGCGACTTCGACCACGGTGGTGCGGCTCAGCTTCGACACCCTTGACACCTTATCAGTGATAGGCGACGATGAGTTTACCTTTCACCGATAGGGAGCAGTGAGATGAACCAGTTGAGCAACGGCGGCCGGATGCGCGTGCTGATCGTCGGAGGCGGTGTCGCCGGTCAAGCCGCGGCGTTCTGGCTGCGGCGGGCCGGTCACGAGATCGTGGTGATCGAGCGGCACCCCGGGCTGCGGGCTTCGGGCGCCCAGGTCGACCTGCGCGGCCAGGGCATCGAAGCCGTCGAACGGATGGGCTTGCTGCCGGCCGTCCGCGCCATCAAGGTCGCCGAGCCCGGTGTCGCGTTCGTCGACCACAAGGGCGTCCGCTGGGGGAAGGTGATGGCCAACACCTCCGGCCAGGGCGCGCAGACCATGACCTCGGAGTACGAGCTCATGCGCGGCGACCTCGTCCGGGTGCTGCGCGACGCGGTCGACGACGGGGTCGACTACCGCTACGGGGTGACCGTGGCCCGGATCGAGCAGGACGAAACCGCGGCCGTCGTCACGTTCTCCGACGACCGCGTCGAAGCCTTCGACCTGGTCATCGGGGCCGACGGGCAGGGCTCGCGGACGCGGTCCCTGGTGCTCGGCGCCGACACCCCCGAGCTGTGCCGGCCGATCGGCATCCACATGGCGTACTGGTTCGTGCCGAGGCTGCCCGCGGACGACGACATCCGCGACAGCTACCTCGCCGGGAACCGCCGGATGATCATGCGCCGGAGCCACAACGCCACCGACACGCAGGTGTACTTCTCGATGTGGGACGAGTCCGCGGAGGCGGCCGCGATCCACCGCAAGAGCACCGAGGAGCAGAAGCGCTTCTGGGCCGACCGGTACCGGGGCGCGGGCTGGCAGGCCGACCGCTTCCTCGACGGCCTCGGCGACACGGAGTTCTTCTACTCCCAGCAGGTCGTGCAGGTGCGGGCCGAGCGGTGGTCGCGCGGCCGGGTCGTGCTGCTCGGCGACGCCGGATACTGCCCGTCGCCCTACTCCGGGATGGGGACCTCCCTGGCCCTCGTCGGCGCGCACGTGCTCGCGCACTCCCTCGCCTCGCACCCCGGCGACCTCGGAACCGCTCTTCAGCACTACGAAACCACGTTGCGCCCGTTCGTCGAGCACGTCCAGGACGCAGTGAACCCGAAGCTCCTGCGATTCGGCTTCCCCCAGGGCCGGTCCGGCGTCTACGCGATGCTCACCGTGGCCCGCGTCCTGAGCACCCTGCGCCTGCCCGAGATCGCGGCCCGGTTCGCCCGCAGCGATCGCGGCGGACAGTGGCAGCTCCCCGAGATGGCGGCGACCGGATCACCGGTGGCCTGACCGGACCCGGTCCCCCCCGGGTCGTGCAGCCGCGGCTGCGGCCCGCTCGACGGGCCGCTCACCGTGGGCGCGCTGCCGGTGCCGGTCGTGCCGTTCTCGACCGCGCCGCGTTTTCCGTGGTCCACCGTGGTCTTCCGGTCGCAGCCGGTGGTCAGGTACGGCTGCCGCGGCCCGGCCCGCGCCACTATGCACAGTCACAGTGGACACAGTCACAGTGGACATTTCCACAGTGGACGGAGTGGCCGGACCCGGGCGGCGCACGGTCATTCCTCGATGGTCAGCGGTCGGGGGAGGGCTTCGGTCCGGTCGTCGACGACCGCGCGGACCATGAGCCGGCCGGGGGTGTGCCCGGGGGCGGGCGACACCCGCAGGGTGACGGTGGTGGTGCCGCCCGGGGGGAGGACGAACGGCACCGGCGCGGCGGTGAACCGGTCGTCGCCGTCGAGCCGGACCACGCCGCCGGAGCCCTGGCCGGTGACGCTGCGCAGGGTGACGGTGATCGGCCCGGGCCCGGTCCGGGCGGGCAGCGGGTCCATCCGCACCGGGCTGGTGATCACCCGGCCGGCGAGCTTGAGGTGCCGGCGGTCGTAGCTGATCAGTCCCTTGGTGTGGTAACCGGGAACGCCGTAGGTGTCACCGGTCGCGCCGCCGGGGGTCAGCGCGAACTCGGTGGAGGTCCAGATCATCCGGCCCAGGGTGTGCGGCCGGTTTTCGAGCAGCCGGTTGTAGGTGTCGATCAACGCGGCCTGGTAGTACTCGCCGCCCTTCCCGGCCAGGTCGAGCCCGGCCGCGGCGTCGGCCCCGTACTCCGAGAGCACGATCGGCTTCCCCCCGGCGGCCGCCTGCACGGCGTCCATGTCGCCGGCGATGTCTTCGGGCTTGCCGTAGTACCAGCCGGCGTACTGGTTCGAAGCGACGAAGTCGTCGTAACCGTAGCCCTCGTCGGCAGTCCGCCAGGCGGTGACGTGGGTGTAGAGGCGGGTGGGGTCCAGAGCGCGGCCGTAGCCGATGAGCTGGCCGACGTAGGCCGCCCCGGCACCGGTGTTCGTCGCGTTCTCGTTGCCCACCGACCAGGCGAACACGGCCGGGTGACCGCGGTCGCGGTCGATCATCCGGTGCAGCATGTCCTCGGCGTAGCCGACGGTCTTCGCGCTGGCCAGTTGCGTGGCGGTGGCCTGGGTGACCGGGACCTCTTCCAGCACCAGGATGCCCAGCTCGTCGGCGGCCGCCAGCTCCCCGGGGGTGGTCGGGTAGTGGGCCGGGCGCAGCAGGGTGAAACCGCGGTCCCGCATGGTCTTCAGCTCCTGGTGGGCCAGCGCGTCCGGCTGGGTGCGGCCGAGTCCGGGGTAGTCGGCGTGGCGGTTGAAGCCCCGCAGGTCGCGCAGCGGGTGCCCGTTGAGCACGACCTCGCCCCCGGTCGTGGTGATCGTCCGGAAGCCGGTCCGGGTGGTGACCGGCGGGCCGCCGGCCGGGGCGACGGTGACCGTGTACAGCGCCGGGTCCCCGGGCGACCACAGCCGCGCCCCGGGGACCCGCAGCGGGACCGCCGGGCTCCGGCCGCCCCCGCGCGGCGCGGTGATCGTGGCCCGGGTGCGCAGGACGGTCTTCCGGTGCGCGTCGGTGACCGAGACCTCGACCGGCACCGCCCTGTCCTGCCCGGTGGTGTTGACCGTGAGCGCGCGCAGGGTGAGGGCGCCGTCCGCGGCGCCGTCGGCGGTCACCGAGCGCACCGCGACGGGTCCGGTGCGCTCGAGCCGCACGCCTTGGGTGAGCCCGCCCCAGTTCCAGTAGAGGTCGGTGTTGATCCCGTAGGAGCGGACCAGCGACGCGGTGTTGTCGGCGATCACGGCCAGGACGTTGCGGCCGGGGTGCAGCAGGCCGCCGACTTCGAGGGAGGTCGGCAGGTGCCCGCCGGTCGAGGTGCCGGCGCGCTGCCCGTTGACCCAGTAGTTGCAGGCGAAGGAGCAGCCGTCGAAGGTGAGCGTCGCGACGCCCGACGGCCCGTCCTGCCACACTTCCCGGCGGTAGAGCACCTGACCGCCGCTGTCGTCGTTCCACGCGTCGCGGACGGCCCCGTAGGAATCGGGCACGAGGACCTTCCGCAGGGCGGCATCCCGGAAACCGGGCTGGACGGCGGCGGGGGCGTCGCCCGCGAGCACCCCGGAGGGCAGCGCCTCGGCCGGGGCGAAGTCCCAGGAACCGGTCAGCTCGGCCGGGTCCGCCGCGCGCCGGGTGACCAGCGGAGTCGAGGCGCGGACCGGGCCCTGCGCGGTGACGGCTTCGGCGGTCAGGCGGTGGACTCCCGAGGGGAACCAGGACGCGTCGGTGAGCGTGCGCCAGCTCGGCGCGGAGCCGATCCCGTCGGCGTAGTGCCGGGTCACCTCGGCCACCGCGGTGTCGTCGACGCTGTAGCGCACGCTCAGGGTGTCGGCCGGGGCACTGACGTCCAAAGTGGTCAGTCCGGTCCGCACCCCGGTGGCGTCACCGGTGAACCGGACCTGGCGCGGCGGGTCGGAGCGCCGGGCCCCGGCTTCGCGCACCACCCCGGCGGCCGCGGCGGGCAGGGTGCTCAGCCCCATGGCGTTGCGCTGGAACGTCTTGTCCGGCCCCGGGTCGTGCGGCGGCGCGATCGGCTGGTCGGTCCAGTTGTCCTGCACGACGAGGTGCCCGCTCCACGGCGCCCAGGCGGAGAACCAGTGGGTGCCCGCGGTTTTCGCGCCCTGGACCACGTTGCGCTGCACGGTGTAGAAGCGGCTGCGCTCGTCGCAGTAGATGCCGTTCGCGCTGACCCCCGGCGCGAACTGGATGTCGTTGTCCTCGACGCGGGAGCCCGGGGACTGCGCCTGGGTGTAGATGGCCCCGCCGTCGTGCAGGGTCAGCATGAACCGGTGCACGGAGTTGGCCCGCACCAGCACGTCGCGCTGGGTGTCGCCGGTACCGGTGAAGTTCCAGCCCCAGCCGACGGAGATCCCGGTGTAGGGCACATCGGACACGGAGTTGTGCGAGATCTCCAGCCCGTCGGCGTACCCGCCGGTGATGCCCACGGAGTCGCGGTAATCCTGCCCGGTGTGGTCGATCGTGTTGCCGGCCACGACGTTGCCCGCGGCCTTGGCCCGCGGGTCGGCCGGGGCGTGCTGGAGGTCGCCGACGAACACGCCGCCGCCGGAAAGGTCGGTGAAGGTGCTGTCGTCGATCCGGCTGTCGCGGGTACCGCCGGCGAGCGTCACCCCGGCGCCGCCGAGGTGGGTGAACACGTCTCCGGCGAACCGGATCCGCTGCCCGCCGGAGACTTCGGCCGCCGCCGGGGTGCGCTGGTAGTCCTCGCCCGCGCCCGGCAGCGTCCCGCTGTGCGCCCCGGTGAGGTGGTACCCCGCCTGCGCGCCGACGTAGCCGTCCGGGGTGCCGGCCTGGTCCCAGCCGGTGCCGGTGAAGGTCAGCCCGGTGAAGGACAGGTCGTGCACGGGGTGGTCCAGGGTGCCCTCCAGCCGCAGCAGCCGGTCCGGTCCGGGGAGCTCGACGCGCGCGGAGCGCAGGTCCTCACCCGGGCGGGGCCGGTAGCGCAGCCGGTGGGCGGCCCGGTCGACGGCGAACTGCCCGGGCGGGCCCAGCAGCTCGGGCCGGCCTTCGAACCAGTCGACCCCCTGGTAGGCCTGCCCACGCGGGCTCGCGGACTCCCAGCCGGTCTCGGTCGGCCGGTTCGCGTTGCTCCAGCACGAAGGGGCGATCACGGCGGTCCGGCCCTCGATCTTCTGCACCGGGCAGTGGAAGTCCCGCCAGCGCGCGGAGATCACCACGCGCAACCCGGCCGGGTCGGCGATGGCGGCCAGCGCCGGGTCGATGCCGGTGATGCCGCGTTCGTCGGTCCGGCACCGGTCGGCCCGGCAACCGAACCCGCGCGCCGCCACGGCCCGGACCCCGTCGACGTAGATCGAGGTCGGGTCGGTGCCGTCGGTGCCGTTGGGCATGGGCGCCGACCAGTAACGCGGGTCGGCCGGATCGGGCTGCCAGCCGGAGACCGGTTCGGCGCCGCTGAGGACCGGCTTCGCCCCGGCCGCCGCGGTGTAGGTGATCCGGTGACCGTGGCGGCCCGAGTCGGCTTCGGTGAACCGCAGCGGCTCGGTGAGGCGGTATTCGCCGTCATCGAGCCGCACGGTCACGTCACCGTTTTCGCTGCGTCCGGCGGCAAGGCGCTTCGCCGTCTCCAGTGAGCAGGGGGCCGGGAGCGAGCAGGCGGTTCCGGTGCCGCTCGGGGCGGCGGAGAGCACCGAAGGCGGCCCGGCCGCAGCCGCGGCCGGGACGGGAATCCCCGCGACGAGCATCGCGAGCACCAGGGTCCGGGTGGTTCGGGGCACCAGTTTTCTCCCATCCGGCGGCGGTGAGAGGAGGCCCGGCCGAGGCGAAGGCACCGAGCCGGCTGACGTTGTCCAGTAGCCAAACACCGTTGATTGAACATGTCAATAGAACAATTGTTTCGATCAATTTCGAGCATTCAGGCTGTTCATATATCTGAATGAGCCGGGGGAGGGGTCGCCGGGGCGGATCCGGGATGGATCACAGTGGGCCGGACGGTCTTTTCCCGGGGCCGCGAGTGTGCCAGCGTCGCCGGTGTGGAACCGACCTCCGAGACGACCGGCGAACCCGGCACGGACCCGATCGAGGCCCGGCGTTATCTACTGCGTCAAGTGGTCAAGCTGGTCGCGGTGGTGGGGCTGGCTTACTTCGCCGGGGTGGGGATCAACTTCGCGATGGGCCGTTCCGACCCGTGGATTCACGGAGCCGTCCCCGGCGTGATCACCCTGGGTTCGTCGCTCATCGCTTGGTGGCGCGCCCACCGGGCACGCCGGAACGGGAAGTGACCCGCGCCGGCGGCCGGACGCCCCGGCCTTCCTGCGGCAGGTGCCGATCGGCGCCGGAGGGTTATCCGGCCTGATCGGTTTCGAGCCACGAGGCGTAGGAACGCGGGATGCTCTCCACCACGTCCTTTTCCCGCGGAGCCCATTCGAGCGCCGCTTCGGTGGCGGAAGAGTCGATGATCTCGTCGCGGTCGAAGACCCGGTAGAGCGGGTTCTCGTCCTCGATGGGGGCGAAGCCGAGGGCCGCGGAACTGCCGGTGGCCCGCGCGGCGGCCTGGACGACGGCCATCGCCGAGACGGGGTGCGCGTCGGCCACCAGGTAGCTGCGGCCGTCGTGGTGGCCGGGGTCCCGCAGCACGGCGGTGTAGGCCCGCGCCAGGTCGTCGACGTGGATCCACGACCACACCTTGTCGCGCCGTCCGCGGTGCACCGGCCCGGTGTCGCGCGCTTCGCGGAACCAGGTGCCGACGATCGAGCTCCGGGCGTCACCGCCGTGCACCATGCCCGGCCGCAGGATGGTGTGGGGAAGTCCTGCGTCGCGCAGTTCGGCTTCCAGCCGGGTGCGGGGGTTGCCGGGGTCGAGAGGCGTGCCGGGCGTCAGCAGTGCGTGGCTGTGCTCGCCGTACGCCGAGCATCCGCTCGTGTACACCAGGTGCTTCCGGCCGTCGGCGGCGTCGAGGGCCGCGAACAGCGCACGGTCGCCGCCGGTGGAGTCGTCCGGGTCGTAGGCGGTGTGGACCACGGCGTCGACCTCGGAGATCGAGGCGGTGAGCGCCGCGCGATCGGTGAGCTGCCCGGGCACCGGCCGGACGCCCAGGCCCGCCAGGGCCGCGCCACCGGCCGAGCCGGGGTTCCGGGTCAGGGCCGTCACCCGGTGTCCCTCGGCCGTCATCGACCGGGCGACGGAGTACCCGATGTACCCGGTACCCCCGGTGAGCAGTACGCGCATCACCGGACCCTATCGCGGCCCCTCGGGGCGATGACCGCAAGCTTCCCGAGGCCCGGGAAAAGTGAGCCTTGACACTGTGCGGCTTAGTTAAGACACTGTGTGAACAAATTATGCGCAGGTCAGAAGCGATCTTGTCACCCAGCTGGAGGCATGTATGCCCACCTCTCGACGTCCTGTGCTCGCCGTCGTGGCGGTGGTGGCGACCGGCCTGATCGGCGTTCCGGGCGCGGCGGCCGCGGTGCCGGCCACCGTGTCGGTCGGCGCGGTGGGTCCGTATGCCTATCCCACCGACACGCCCGCGTCGGCGTTCACCGACCGGGACGGGACGTTCTACTTCCAGCAGTCCGCGGCCCTCTACGGACAGGAGGGCCCGCGGGAGTGGGAGTTCTACACCGGCGCGGACTTCGATTCGGCGACCAAGTCCGCGGCGCTGAGCACCGCGGTGAACCCGGCCGAGCCGCGGGACCGCAACAACGACACCACGTGGCGGTGCAACACCAGCCCGACCGGTAAGGAGGCCACCGACCCGCCGGCGGGTTCGGGCTACACGCAGAAGAACTTCTGCGATCTGCTGGGCACCTGGGTCGATCCGGACACCGGCGACTGGTACGGCCTGGTGCACAACGAGTTCACCCCGGAGCCGTTCGGGGCCTACTCGTTCTCGCACTACGACTCGATCGACTGGGCGGTCTCGGCCGACCGGGGCCGCACCTGGCGGATCAAGGGGCACGCGATCACCTCGCCGTACTCCACGAAACGAGGCGACACGACGGCGTTCCCCCACCAGACCTTCGACTACGGGGACGGCGATCCGCGCCTGTTCGCGGACCCGAAGTCCGGCTACTTCTACGTCTACTACGGCTCCCGCATCGTGCCCAAGGCCGGGGCGGGCGGTCAGATGGTGGCCCTGGCGCACGTGGCGCGGGCGCCGATGTCCGGCAAGATGGGCACCGGAACCTGGCAGAAGTGGTACGACGGCCGGTGGTCCGAGCCGGGCGTCGGGGGCCGGGAAAGCAACATGGTGCCGGTCGACGCCGGCCACCCGCAGGGCTACACCCCGGTGGCGCAGGACTACGACCCGGCCAACACCGGCAACGTCGACCAGCAGGTCGCCGCCGGGAAGGTGCCGTCCAAGTCGCCGTTGCTGGTGATGAACATCGCCTACGACGCGCACCTGGGCCTGTACCTCGGTGAACCCGAAGTGGTCGACCAGAGCCACCCCGCGCCGCAGCAGCTCTACGTCACCGACGACCTGGCCACGCAGAAGTGGCGCCTGATCGGGGACACCGGCGCCTACCGGTCCGGTTCCTGGTACCGGTGGATGGTCGACAACGCCAACCGCACCAATCCCACGATCATCGGCCGCACCTTCCGCTCGTACTGCTCCATCCAGTGCGCCGGCTCCGACGGCGAGTACGCCGACTACACCGTCGACGGCCCGTCCGCGAGCCCGGTCGACCCGGCCAGGACCTACCGGCTCGCCAGCGGCACCGGGCGGGTGCTGACGCAGGTCCCGGGCAGCTCGGCCACCACGTCGGTGTTCTTCGGCTGGGGGGACCTGGCCGCCTGGCGGTTCGTCCCGACCGGCGACGGCGCCTACCGCATCACCAACGCTTCGACCGGTCTGTCCCTCGGGGTGTCCGACACCCCCGGCGACCGGGCCTGGGGCACCCGGCTCACCGCCGCCGCACCGGACCCGGGCCGCCCCTCGGTCGGCCGGCAGTGGTTCGTCATCCCCCTCGGTGGTGGGGGATACCGCCTGGTCAACCGCTACAGCGGGCTCGTGCTGGGGCTCTCGGCCCAGTGGGGTCGTCAGGCGGAGACGACACCGCAGCGGTCGTGGACGAACCGGACCGGCAGCCCCGTGGGCGGGACGCGCACCGCCGCCGAGCAGACCATCGGCCTCACCGCCATCCGCGGTCACTAGCCGCCAGGACGTTCCTCGCGCGCCCGGTGCCGGCACCGCGTCCGGTGCCGTCACCGGGCTCCGCTCCGCAGACCTGAGCCAACCCGTCGAACTCCGGTCACCCCGGCCGGATCCGATCCGAAGAGGTGCTGCCATGCTCCGCAAGATCAAGCTCGCCGCCGTGCTCACGACCGCTCTGGCGGCCACCGTGCTGAACGGCGCGGGCTCCGCTCACGCCGCCACCGGTGAGACGCCGGGGACCTACTCGCCCTGGTCCGCCCCGGGGGACGCCAGCTGGTTCACCATGCCGATGAACCTGGAGCACGATCCGGGCGACTACAACGCCTACTGGTCGACGCAGTTCAGCTTCACCGGTTCCGCCAGCGGCTACCTCGGGTTCCAGACCCACGCGGACGGCAACGGCATGTTCCTGGTCTCGGTGTGGAACGGCACGAGCGCCACGCCGGGTGACCACGGCTCCTACTGCAGCGACTTCAGCGAGGGCGGCACGGGCAAGACCTGCCGCAACGACTCCCGGCCGGTGGCCGGCCACCAGTACGAACTGAGCGGGGTCCGCCAGGACGACGGCCGCTGGCAGTTCCTCAGCAAGGACCTGACCGCCGGTACCACCGTGGTGCTCGGCACCATCGGGTTCGCCGGGGGCAACGCCATCTCGGCCGGGTCGTTCGACAGCTGGACCGAGTACTTCGACTGGAACAACCCGGCCACCCGGTGCTCGGACGCGAAGTACTCGAAGCTGCTGTTCGGGGTGCCCCGGACCAGCGCGGGCACGGGAACCTACGGCACCCCGAGCAAGAGCAGCACGTGCCAGAACCTGGCCAAGGTCACCCTCAGCGGGGCGGGGGCGCTGCACGAGGACGGGATAGGTCAGTGACCGGGGGAGACTCGCCCGCGGGGCGGGGCGCTCACCGGCGGACCGCGGGCAGCGGCCGCGGCTGATCCCGCAGCGGCGCGGCACCGGGGTCGGCGAACACCTCGTCGATCACGGTCTGCGCCGCCCCCCGCGCCGCGCTCGTGAAGCCCAGGGTGGAGATCCGCAGCTCGCACCGGCCCGCCTCGGGCGACATGACCTGGTCGCCGATCACCCGGGCGGCGGTGCCGATCACCAGGTCCCCGAGGATGGAGAAGTAGCCGCCGAGCACCACCACCTGCGGGTTCAGCACGTCGATGAGCAGGCCGACGCCCAGTCCGAGATCGGCGCCGATGCGGTCGAGCGCGGCCCGCGTGCGGGGCTCGCCCGCCAGCGCCCGAGCCCGGATCTCGGTGAGCCGGTCCTCGAGGTCGCGGCGGGGGTCGCGGACGGGGTCGCCGGGGTCGGAGGCGTGCCGCATCAGGGCCGTCAGGCCGACCATCGTCTCCCAGCAGCCGCGCCGGCCGCAGGCGCACAGCTCGCCGCCGGGCGCCAGCGGCATGTGGCCGACCTCTCCGGCGTTGCCGGTGCTGCCCGTCACCGGCCGCCCGCCGGCGATGATCCCCGCACCGATGCCGGTGTCGCCGGTGATGTAGAGCAGGTCGCGGATCCCGTGGCCGGCGACGAGACCGTACTCGGCGACCGCGCCGAGCTTCGCGTCGTTGCCCAGGCCCAGCGGCGGCGCCGCGCGGCCGAGGCGGTCGGTCAGCTCCTTCACCAGCGGCAGCCGGGTCCAGCCGAGGTTGGCGGCGAAGGTCACGACGCCGGTGGCGGGATCGATCTCGCCCGGGGAAGCGACCGTGATCCCGACGACGTCGACGCCGTTCGCGCGGACCGCTCCCATGGCTTCCCGGGCGAGCCCGGCGATCGAGTCCAGGGCGCGGTCCGGCGACTCGATGGTCCGGTGCCGGTGGGTGAGCACGTCGCCGCGCACGTTCACCGCGATGGCGCGCACGTAACCCGCGCTGACTTCGATGCCCAGGCCGGCCAGGTGCGCGCCGTGCAGCTCGACCGCCTGCTGGGGCCGCCCGACCCCGCCGGCCCGGTTCACCTTGCCCTCGCGGACCAACTCCCGTGCCGCGAGTTCGCTGACCAGAGCGGAAACGGTCGCCTTCGGCAGATCGAGGTCCTCGGCGAGCTGCGTGCGCGAGCGCGGCCCCAGCGCCCGCAACTGGGTCAGGACGCGGGAAAGATTGGAGGCCCGCAGCGACGCCCGTCCGCCGACCGGCGGACGGAAGCCCGGCGCACCGGCCGAAGCCGCGTTTCGGTGCACACTCCCCTCCGGTCCCATCACGTTCGTTCCCACCGGGGAGTGCCGGGCCGGGCAGCTCCCGCCGACCCCCGCATCCCCCTGCTGCGACCATAGCCGAACCGTGCCCCGCCCGGCCGGGGACACCAGCTCAGTCGAACGCCGTGGGGGGCAGGGCCAGCACCCGTTCCCTGGTGCCGCGGACGTGGGCTCGCATGGCGGCTTCGGCCTGCGGCGGATCGGCTCGCCGGATCGCTTCGACCACCGCGACGTGGTCGGCCAGCGCGGTTTCGCCGAGACCCTCCGAACCCGCGAGCTGGGCGTGGCGCAGCTGGAAGCTGAAGGTCAGGATGTGCAGGTTGGTGACCAGTTCGGTGAGCCGCGGACGGCCGGCGATGACCAGGATCGCTTCGTGCAGCCCCGCGGCGTCGTCGATCCGCCGGCCGGCGCTGCCGCCGGACGCACCCTCCTGCTCGCGCTCGATGGCCGCGGACAGGGACTCGGCGTGGCCGGGCTCGGTGATGTTGACCGCGGCCAGGCGCGCGGCCAGTCCTTCGAGGACTTCGCTGAGGTCGTAGAGCTCAGCCACTTCGTCCCGGGTCCGGCGGCGGATGGACGCGCCGCGGTACGGCTCGACCCGCAGCAGCCCTTCGCTGGCCAGGTAGGCGAAAGCTTCGCGGAGCGAATTGCGCCCGACCCCGATTTCCGTGGCCAGGTCGGCCTCCACCAGCCGCTGGCCGGGGACGTAGCGGCCGATGCGGATGCCCGCGCGCAGCGCGGCCACGGCCAGTTGCGTGCCGGTGAGCGGGTGACCGGCGCGGTCCTCCCGGCCGGTCTCGCTCCGCCCGCCGTTGCGGCTGGATTCCTGGATCACGTGTCTTCTCCCGACTGCGCTCGCTCAGCGCCCGCGACGCCCCGGCCACTGTAGGGGCGGCTTGACCGTTCCACCAAATCGTCCGACAATATGGTGGGATGATTACCACGGGAGAGGACCTGACCATGCTGATCGAACCCCGAGAAGAGCGGCTGGCGCGACGCGTCGCCGAGCTGTACGCCACGGATCGGCAGTTCGCCGACGCCGAGCCGGACCCCACCGTCAGCGAGCTGGTCGAGCGAGCCGGATCCCGGCTGCCGGAGATCGTGCGGACGGTGCTGGAGGGCTACGCCGAGCGCCCCGCACTGGGACAGCGTGCGGTCCGCTTCGCCGAGGAACCGGGCATCGGCCGGACGTCGGCGCAACTGCTGCCCCGCTTCGACACCATCACCTACCGGCAGCTGGGTGACCGGGCCGGCGCGGTCGCCGCCGCCTGGGCCGGCGATCCGGTCGAACCCGGCGACCGGGTCTGCGTCCTGGGTTTCACCAGTCTCGACCACACCGTCGTCGAACTGGCCCTTCTCCTGCTGGAAGCCGTGCCGGTGCCGCTGCAGGCCAGCGCGCCGGCCGCCCGGCTGCGGCCGGTGGTGGCCGAAACCGAGCCGGTCGTGCTGGCCACGAGCGTGGACTGCCTGCCGGTGGCCGTCGAGCTGGTTTCGGCCGGCCCGGCGCCGGCCCGGCTGGTCGTCTTCGACTACCACCCGCAGGTCGACGACCACCGTGAGGCCGTCGAAGCGGCGCGGACCCGGTTGGCCGGTCTGGCCTGCCCGGTGGCCGTCGAGCCGCTGGCCGAAGTGCTGGCCCGCGGCGCCACGCGGCCGGCGGTGACGACGGCGTCCCGGGAGGACGACGGGCCGGCGTTGCTGATCTACACCTCAGGCAGCACCGGGACGCCGAAGGGCGCGATCTACCGCCGGGAGCTGGTCGCCCACACCTGGCGCAGCTCCACCCTGACGATCGCGCGGAACGAGCGCGTCACCCCCTCGATCACGCTGAACTTCCGGCCGATGAGCCACGTCGTCGGGCGCGCGGCCCTCTTCGGCACCCTCGGCGCCGGGGGCACCGCGTATTTTGCGGCCCAGCGCGATCTTTCGACCTTTTCCGACGACCTCGCGCTGGTGCGGCCCACCCGGCTGGACTTCGTGCCGCGAGTGTGGGAAATGCTCAATGAGGAGTACCGCCGCGAGGTGGACTCGCGAGCCGCCGGGCGGGGCGACCGCGAGGCGGTCGAAGCGCAGGTGATGGCCGAGCAACGGCAGAACCTGCTCGGTGGGAGGCAGGTGGCGGCGTCGACCGGCTCCGCGCCGATGGCGGCGGACCTGCGAGCCTGGGCGGAGGCGTGCACCGAACTGCACGTGGCGGACACCTTCGGCCTGACCGAATCGCTCCTGGTGCTCATCGACGGCCGCGTGCAACGCCCGCCGGTGATCGACTACAAGCTGGTCGACGTCCCCGAGCTGGGCTACTTCGGCAGCGACCGGCCCCATCCCCGCGGGGAGCTGGCGGTCAAGTCGATGACGCAGTTCGCCGGCTACTACCGGCGGCCGGAACTGACCGCGGGCGCGTTCGATCCGGACGGTTACTACCGGACCGGCGACATCATGGCCGAAGTGGCTCCCGATCACCTGGCCTACATCGACCGCCGCAACAACGTCCTGAAGCTGTCCCAGGGCGAATTCATCACCGTGGCCAAGCTGGAGGCGATCTTCGGCGGTGCGGCGCCGGTGCGTCAGATCTACCTCTACGCCAACAGCGCGCGCTCCTATCCGCTCGCCGTCGTCGTACCCACCGAGGACGCGCTGGGCCGGTACGACCCCGGTGCCCTGAAGCGGCTGATCAACGAGTCGCTGCGCGAGACCGCCAAGCTCGCCGGCCTGGAGTCCTACGAGCTTCCCCGCGACATCATCGTCGGGACGATTCCGTTCAGCGCGGACAACGGGCTCCTGACCGACCTCGGCAAGCCGGCACAGAAGAAGCTCCAGCAGCGCTACGGTGCGCAGCTCGAGCAGTTGTACGGTGAACTGGCCCAGGACCAGGCTGGCCAGCTGCGCGCGCTGCGCGAGGGTTCGGCCGACCGGCCGGTGCTGGACACCGTGAGCCGGGCCGCGGCGGCGGTGCTGGGCGCCGGGGACACCGAACTGGAACCGACCGCGCACTTCGCCGATCTGGGTGGGGATTCGCTGTCGGCGTTGACCTTCGGCAATCTGCTGCGCGAGATCTTCGACCTCGAGGTGCCGGTGGGAGTCATCGTCAGCCCGGCGACCGATCTGGCCGCGCTCGCCGGATACATCGAACTGCGGCGCGCGGGTTCCCGGCGGCCCGACTTCGCCGGAGTGCACGGCCGCGCCGCCACGACCGTGCGAGCCGGCGACCTCACCCTGGACAAGTTCCTCGATGCCGGCACCCTGGCGGCGGCGCCGGCCCTCCCCGGGGCGGCGACGGGGGTCCGCACCGTGCTGCTGACCGGCGCGACCGGTTTCCTGGGCCGCTACCTGGTGCTGGAGTGGCTGAAGCGGATGGATTCCTTGGGGGGCAGAGTGATCGCTCTGGTACGCGCCCCGTCCGACGAGGCGGCCCGGGCCCGGCTGGACCGGGCGTTCGACTGCGGCGACCCCGAACTGCTCAGCCACTACCACCGGCTCGCCGCCGGCCGCCTGGAGGTCATCGCCGGGGACAAGGCCGAAGCCGACCTGGGCCTGGACCAGGCGACCTGGCGGCGGCTGGCCGAAACCGTCGACGCCATCGTCGACCCGGCCGCGCTGGTCAACCACGTGCTGCCCTACCGGGAGCTGTTCGGCCCGAACGCGCTGGGCACCGCCGAGCTGATCAAGCTCGCGCTGACCACGAAGATCAAGCCCTACACCTACGTGTCGACGATCGGGGTGGGCGACCAGATCGAACCGGGCCGGTTCACCGAGGACGGTGACATCCGGCGGATCAGCGCTGCCCGTGCCGTGAACGACGGCTACGCCAACGGTTACGGCACCAGCAAATGGGCCGGTGAAGTGCTGCTGCGCGAGGCCAACGACCTGTGCGGGCTGCCGGTGACGGTGTTCCGCTGCGGCATGATCCTGACCGACACCGGCTACGCCGGGCAGCTCAACCTGCCGGACATGTTCACCCGGCTGATGTTTTCGCTGATCGCCACCGGGATCGCGCCCGGCTCCTTCTACGAGCTGGACGCCGCCGGCCACCGGCAACGCGCGCACTACGACGGGCTCCCGGTCGGCTTCATCGCCGGCGCCATCACCACGCTCGCCGCCGGCGCCGGGGGTGGGTTCACCACCTACCACGTGACGAACCCCCACGACGACGGCCTGGGCCTGGACGAGTTCGTCGGCTGGCTGACCGACGCCGGCCACCCGATCACGCGAGTGGCCGACTACGGCGAATGGCTGCGCCGCTTCGAAACCGCTTTGCGGGCCCTGCCGGAAAAGCAGCGCCAAGCCTCATTGCTGCCGCTGCTGCACAACTACCGGAACCCGTCCGCCCCCACCGCCGGATCGCCGGTCCCCACCGACCGGTTCCGGGCGGCGGTGCGGAAGGAAGAACTCCCTCCCAGCGGCGACATCCCGCAGATCTCACGGCCGATCATCCTCAAGTACGCCACCGGCCTCCGGCAGCTCTGCCTGCTGTGAAGTTCTCGGCTGGAGGATAAAACCCGCAGTAGCGGCGAACGATGGCTGAGCCGGGAACCCCCGGAGCGGGTTGCACGCTCCGGGGGTTTCTCCGGCTCGGTGCGGCCGGGAAAAGAAAAAACCACGTCCACCGGCGTGAACGTGGCTTGTCCGGTCGGGCTGACAGGATTCGAACCTGCGACCCCTTGACCCCCAGTCAAGTGCGCTACCAAACTGCGCCACAGCCCGGACCCGCGCCCCGTGGGGTGCGATGGGAGTACTTTAGCGGGTCGCCGCCGGGGGGTTGCAGGGAGGTCGCCTTCCGGGGTTGACCTGCGGGGAACCCGCCCCGGCGGGGGTGGGTGCGCCGGGGCGGGGGCGGGCGGGGGTCAGTGGGGGTTGGCGGCGTGGGTGAGGGTTTGCCAGGCCACGAACAGGTTGTTCGTGCCGGCCGGGCGCTGGTTTTCGGTCAGCGTCTGGGTGTTGGTCATCGCGATGCCCAGGCGGGTGTGCAGGGCGTCGAAGCCGACCTCGGTGACCGGGCCGAGGCCCAGGGTCAGTTTGCCGCCGCACAGGGTGCCGGGGACGGCGGCGCCGAGCTGGTACTTCGACTGGAAGCCCAGGGCCTGGCGGAGGCGTTCGCCGACGTCGGTGCCGTAGAGGTCCTGGCCCTGGATACGGGAGGTCTCCGCGACGTCGGCGATCGAGGCGATGCCGTAGCCGGTGTGCACGAAGTCGCGGCAGGTTTCCTGGGTCAGGCCGGTGAGGAAGGTGCTCTGGCCCTGCCAGTAGCGCACGATCTGGTCGCGGGTGTTCAGGCCGCTGCCGGGCACCGTCTTGGGCAGGGCGCCGTCGGTGGAGAGGTAGACGTAGGCCGCCACGCGGTTGCGGTAGCGGGACATCGCGGAGTCGTAGCCGGCCCGGTCGTCGAGGAAGACGGAGATGCCGACGGCGGCCTCCATCATCACCAGCTCCCAGTTGCCGTTGCTGGTGCTGCCGCCGATGATCTTCGGCAGGTAGACCTCGCGCAGCATGGTCGCGAACCGGCCGGCGCCGGGCCAGTCGCCGTAGGTCGACTTGACCAGCTCCGCGGCGCGCGACCACGAGGCGCCGGCCCAGCCGGTCTGCAGGGGGGCGTTGCTGTTGGTGTGGCCGGTGATCGTGGCCGACCACGCGTCCATCAGCTCGATCGACTTCTTCGCGTAACGGTCGTCTTGCGTCAGGTACCAGGCGAGCGCGTCGGTGTAGGCGGCGATCGCGTCTTCCCGTTCATCGGTGCAGCCGAGGTTCGGATTCGAATAGGAGCCGCATTCGACCACGGAACGCGGTTTCGCGGTGCGGGAAAGGGAAGCGTACGGACTGCCCATCATCTGCTCGTAGGCGCTCTTCCACGGTTGCGCGCCGGAATTCACCTCGGTACGGATGAAATCCAGTTGCGCGCGGCTCACCAGCACCCCGGGGTGGGTGAACGCCGCCGGCGCGGCGGGGGCCGGGACGGCGGCCAAGCTCAGGCCGATCGGGAGCAGGGCGGCGAGGGTGAGGAGTTTCCTCACCCCGGAACGTCGTGCGGACATGGCTCTCCTCGGTGGGGACGGAAGGATGGTGGTGCTGGTCACCGGTGAGCGCTGAGTCCCAGTTTCACGGTCCGGACCAGAACGGTCAAGCATTTCCGGAAAATTCGAAAGAAAAGGCCGGAACAATTCAGCCCGCTGAATGGGGAAGCTATTTCCCTTCAGCGGGCTGAACTACGGTCCGCGTTAGCGGCCTGTCTCGGCGCACCGCGCGCGGCAGTGCCGTTAACGGCCGGTGAAGGTCGCCTTGCCCGGACCGTCGGTGAGGAACGACTTGACCGCGGCCCGCAGGTCTTCGGTGTCGAACAGCTCGGCGGCGATCGAGGTGACGTGGGCGTTGGCCTCCGGTACCCCGCCGTGCTCGAAGTGCGCGAGGATCCGCTTGGTGGCCAGGTGGGCCCGGGTCGGGCCGGTCGCCAGGCCGGTGGCGAACGCGCGCGCGGCCGCGTCGAAACCCTCGTCCGGGAGCACCCGGTTGACCACGTTCCAGCGCTCCAGCGTGCCGGCGTCGTAGGTTTCGCCGGTGTAGACGAACTCCTTGGCCCGCGCGACGCCCGCCCGCGCGGCCAGGCGCTGGGTGCCGCCCATCGTCGGGGTCAGCCCGACCACCCGCTCCACCAGGCCGAACTTCGCCCGCGACGCCGCGAGCAACAGGTCGCAGGCCACCGCGACCTCGAACGCCCAGGTCAGGCACAGCCCGTGGGCGGCGAACACGGTCGGGAACGGCAGCGCGGCGATGCGGTCCGGCACGGTCAGCAACCGGTCGAAGAACTCCTTCGCCTCGGCGACCGAGCCCTGGGCGTCGAACAGCGACACGTCCACGCCACCGCTGACGATCTTGCCCTCGGCCCGGATCAGCAACGCCCGCGCCGGTTCCGCCTCCAGCTCAGCGATCGCGGTGAGCAGGTCCTCCTGCAGCTCGAGGGTGTAGAGGTTGAGCGGCGGTGCGTCGATGGTCAGCACGGCCAGGCCGCTGTCTTCTCGATCCAAGCGGGTCATGCCTTCTCCTCAGGGTCGGCGCGGTCGGCGCGTTCTTCGAGCAGCCCGTCCCAGCACCGCTGGGCCTCCGGCCGCCACTCGACGTGCTTGCGGTGGAACAGTTCCGCGGCCTTCGCCCCGCTCCACCCGGGCGGCAGCAGCTCGGCCGGCAGCCGCGGGTCCAGGAACGGGAAGCGGCGCCATTCGTGCACCAGCTCGGTCTGCGCGCGCAGCGCGGCGCGGGCGCCGGCGGGGCGCAGCCCGGTGAACCGGTCGATGAAGTCCTCGTAGCGGTCGGTCAGCTCGGACAGGTCCCAGGACCGGGCGACCATGTCGTCCTGCTCGCCGACCTCGCCGTAGGCCGCGGTGAACGACATGGCCTGCGCGTCCAGGCCCAGCTCGGTGACGATCTGCCGGGCCTCGGGCTGCCGGCTCGGGTCGGGGCTGATCCAGACACCGGCCACCGGGGAGCCGAAGCCGGCCCAGGTCAGCCGGGTGCGCAGACGGTGGCGCAGGTCCCGCTTGGCCTCCGGCACCGAGACGATCAGCATCAGCCAGCGGCCGTCCCAGCTCAGCCCGGCGCGGCCGAACTCGTAGATCCGCCGGGCCCCCTCGGTCAGCAGCCGCCGCCCGGGCGGGGTCAGCGACCAGCGCACCCGGCGCCCGATCCGCTCGGACACCAGCCAGCCCTCGGCCGAGGACCGCGCCAGCGCCTGGCGCGCGGACTTCTCCTCGACGTCGAGCAGGCCCAGCACGTCGACGAGCAGGGAGGTCCAGACCGGCCGGTCCCGCGGCAGCACATACTCGCCCAGCACGGTCATCAGCAGGGAGCGGGCGCTGGCGTGGCTGACTTCGCGCCTGCGGCTGACCGTCGGCCGGGGCGGGGCGACGCGGGGCTCGTGCGGCTCGTGCGGCTTCGCCCGCCGGCTGACCGGGATGGCGGGTTCCGCCCTGAGTTCCACGACCTCACTGCTCCCTAGGATCGACAACCCGCCCAGGGTACCCACTCCGAGTGACCGAGAGGACACTCGACACACACCCGGCCGGGCCCGGTCCCGGCGGCCGCGCGGCCGGGCACCCGTAGACTCCGGCCTCAAATGAGCGCAACGATCGTGGCGAAGGACCTGGCCTCGGGCCACGGTGACCGCACCCTGTTCTCCGGCCTCGACCTGGTCGTGGCCCCCGGCGACGTGGTCGGGCTGGTCGGGGTGAACGGCGCCGGCAAGTCGACCCTGCTGCGCACGCTGGCCGGTCGGCAGCGCCCGGAGTCGGGCACGGTGCGGCTGAACCCGCCCACCGCCACGGTCGGTCACCTGCCGCAGGAGCCCGAGCGGCGGGCGGGGGAGTCGGTGCGGGACTTCCTGGCGCGGCGCACCGGCGTCGCCGCCGCGCAGGCCGAGCTGGACTCCGCGACCGAGGCGCTCACCGCGGGTGAGAACGGGTCCGACGACAGTTACGCCGCGGCGCTGGACCGCTGGCTCGCCCTGGGCGGAGCCGACCTGGACGAGCGCTGCGCCGAGGTCGCCGCGGACCTCGGCCTGGCCGTCGACCTGGACCAGCCGATGGTCTCGCTGTCCGGCGGGCAGGCCGCGCGCGCCGGGCTGGCTTCGCTGCTGCTGAGCCGGTACGACATCTTCCTGCTCGACGAGCCGACCAACGACCTGGACCTCGACGGGCTGGCCCGGCTCGAGCGGTTCGTCACCGGCCTGCGCGCGGCGACCGTGCTGGTCAGCCACGACCGCGAGTTCCTGGCCCGCACCGTGGACCGGGTGGTCGAGCTGGACCTGGCGCAGCAGCAGGTCCGCGCATACGGCGGTGGTTACGAGTCGTACCTGGAAGAGCGCGAGGTGGCACGCCGGCACGCGCGCGAGGACTACGAGGAGTACGCCGGCACCCGCGCCGCGCTGGAGGCCCGGGCGGGCATGCAGCGCGCGTGGATGGAGAAGGGCGTCAAGAACGCGCGGCGCAAGGCGCCCGACAACGACAAGGTGGGCCGCAAGTTCCGCACCGAGGCCACGGAGAAGCAGGCGTCGAAGGCCCGCCAGACCGACCGGATGATCGAACGGCTCGAAGTGGTCGAGGAGCCCCGCAAGGAGTGGGAGCTGCGGATGGAGATCGCCGCGGCCCCCCGCGCCGGGGCGGTCGTGGCCACGCTGCGCGGCGCCGTGGTGCGGCGCGACGGCTTCACCCTCGGCCCGGTCGACCTGCAGGTGGACTGGGCCGACAAGGTCGCCATCACCGGCGCCAACGGCGCGGGCAAGTCGACCCTGCTGGCCGCGCTGCTCGGCCGGCTGCCGCTGGACGAGGGCAGCGCGGCACTCGGCCCCGGCGTCGTGGTCGGCGAGGTCGACCAGGCCCGGCGGCTGTTCCTGGCCGACGAACCGCTTTCGGACGCCTTCTCCCGCGAAGTCCCTTCGCTGCCGGACGCGGAGGTGCGCACCCTGCTGGCGAAGTTCGGCTTGAAGGCGGCGCACGTGCTGCGCCCCGCGGAGACGCTCTCGCCGGGTGAGCGCACGCGCGCCGCCCTGGCCCTGCTGCAGGCTCGCGGTGTCAACCTGCTGGTGCTCGACGAGCCGACCAACCACCTGGACCTGCCGGCGATCGAACAGCTCGAGTCCGCTTTGGACCGTTACCCGGGCACCCTGCTGCTGGTCACCCACGACCGCCGCATGCTCGACGCGGTCTCGGTCACCCGCCGCCTGGAAGTGGCCGGCGGCCGGGTGACCGAGGTCTGACCCGGCGCGCGGCGGCCGGTCCGCACGGCCGGCGGGGTTCGCCCGCAGCACCGGCCCGCGCGGGCCGGGCCTCACGAGGGCCGGTCGGTGAGGTACCCGCCCATCGTGGTGAAGTGGTCGGCCGCGGCCAGTTCCGTGCCGTCGGCGGTGCGGACGCGCTCGACGAGCAGCCCGGGGGAGTGCCCGCGCCGGGCCTCGGGCCCGGCGACGACCACCACCCCGGCTCCCTCCCCGATGAAGATCCGGCCCGGGGTCCCGCCGTAGTTCCCGGCCGAGACCGAGGCCCGGACGATCCGCAGCGGCTCGCCGCGGTGGTAGGCGAAGGCGCTGGGGTACGGGTCGGACTGGGCGCGCACCAGCCGGTCGATGTCCTCGGCCGGCCAGGTCCAGTCGATCAGG
Organism: Amycolatopsis sp. PS_44_ISF1; assembly: GCF_032335455.1. NCBI lineage: Bacteria > Bacillati > Actinomycetota > Actinomycetes > Pseudonocardiales > Pseudonocardiaceae > Amycolatopsis > Amycolatopsis sp. PS_44_ISF1. Next base: position 495,692 of record NZ_JANUXO010000002.1, read on the forward strand.
CTGTCGCGGGCCGCGCGCTTGTGGAAGAAGCTCGCCTTCGACCGGTCCTGCACCACCGGGACCACGCGGCCCGTCCCGATCAGCTCGATGGCCTCGGTGGTGACCGGCGCGATCAGGTCCACGGTGCGGTGGAACAGGTCCGTGGTGGTGTCGCGCGGCCCGACCGGTACCGCGCGCTGCACGACGATGTCGCCCGCGTCCAGCTCGGCGTTCATCAGGTGGGCGGTCACGCCGACTTCCGGCTCGCCGTTGAGCAGCGCCCAGATCAGCGGCGAGAAGCCGGCGTAGGCCGGCAGCAGGGAGTCGTGCACGTTGAGGGTGCCGTGGCGGGGCAGGGAGAAGATCTCCGGCGGCAGCCAGGTCCGCCAGTTGTTCGCCACGATCAGGTCCGGCCCGGCCGCCTTCAGCTCGGCCAGCAGCTCGGCGTCGCCGGGCCGGGTGCGCAGCAGCGTGCGGATGCCGTGCGCCTGGGCCAGGTCGGCGATGGAGTCGGACCAGATCTTCTCGTAGGCGTGGCCGCTCTTCGGGTGCGTGACGACGAGGGCGACCTCGTGGCCCGCGTCGATCAGCGCTCGCAGGGTGCGGTGTCCCCAGGTCTGGTAGCCGAACATGGCCACGCGCATCGGCAGTGCCCTTCGTGGTCGGGGGATGAACATCACCTCCAAAGTACTAGCTGAGCCTGTCCTAACTTAGGTTAGGGTTTCCTGGTCTTTTCGTCGTCGAGGACCGAGATGCGGCAGGGCCGCGCTAGGGGACTTTCATGTCACGAGCAGTGGCCGAGGGCCAGGTGCCGGTGTACGACGTGGTCGGGGTGGGTTTCGGCCCGTCGAACCTGGCGCTGGCCATCGCGCTGACCGAGCACAACGCGAGTGGCGCGGACACCGTGACCGCGCACTTCCTGGAGTGCCAGAGCGGGTTCGGCTGGCACCGCGGGATGCTGATCGACACCGCGACCATGCAGGTCTCCTTCCTCAAGGACCTGGTGACGATGCGCAACCCGGCCAGCGGCTTCAGCTTCCTGAGCTACCTGCACGCCCGGGGCCGGCTGGTCGACTTCATCAACCACAAGAACCTGTTCCCGCTGCGCGTGGAGTTCCACGACTACTTCGAGTGGGCCGCGGCCAAGGTCGACGACCTGGTCTCCTACGGCACCGAGGTGCTGTCGGTGAAGCCGGTGCTCGACGGCGAACAGGTGGCCTACTTCGACGTGGTCGCGCGCTCCGGTGGCGACACGGTCGAGCTGCGCGCGCGGAACCTGGTGCTGGGCACCGGCCTGCGGCCGAACCTGCCCGCGGGCGTCACCGCGAGCGAGCGGGTGTGGCACAACAGCGGCCTGCTGCACCGCGTGGAGGCCTTGCGCGGCACCGATCCCCGCCGGTTCGTGGTGGTCGGCGCCGGGCAGAGCGCGGCCGAGGTCGCGGCGCTGCTGCACGACGAGTTCCCGCGGGCCGAGGTCTGCGCGGTCTTCTCCCGCTACGGCTACAGCCCGGCCGACGACAGCTCGTTCGCCAACCGGATCTTCGATCCCGAAGCGGTGGACCGGTTCTACGCTTCGAGCGAGCCGGTCAAGCAGCGGCTGATGCGCTACCACGGCGCGACCAACTACTCCGCGGTCGACCTCGAGCTGATCGACGAGCTGTACCGGCGCGTCTACCGCGAGAAGGTGCTGGGCGTCGAGCGGCTGCGGTTGTTCAACGTCTCGCGCCCGGCGGAGGTGACCGACCACGGCACCCACGTGCGCGCCGTGGTCGAGTCGCTGGACACCGCCGAGCGCACCGAGCTGGACGCCGACGCCGTGGTGTACGCCACCGGTTACCGGCCGGCCGATCCGACGCCGCTGCTCGGCGAGCTGGCCGCCGCCTGCCTGCGCGACGGCGACGGGCGGCTGCGCGTCGAGCGCGACTACCGGATCACCACCGGCGTGACCCTGCGCGGCGGGCTGTACCTGCAGGGCGGCACCGAGCACACGCACGGCATCACCTCCTCGCTGCTGTCCAACACGGCCGTGCGGGTCGGCGAGATCCTGGCGTCCATTGTGGACCGCAAAGCGGCGGCGGCCGGCCGGTCCGATTACGCGGTGAGCGCCACCCGCTGACCGCGCACCCGGCCGGCGGGTTCGGCCGCGAGCCGACGGGAAAGGCCCGCCCGGGGCGATCCGGGCGGGCCCTGCTCGTCGGCCGGGGGTTGGTCAGCCGGCGGGCTTGACCTCGGTGGCCGGGTTGCCGTCGGCCGCCGCCGAGAGCTGCGGAACGAGGCGCTGCAACTGGTAGGGCAGGCTCAGCACGCTGACGAACGAGGTCGCGCTGCCGTAGGTGCTCGCGTTCTCGATGAACACCTCGCGCTTCTGCTTCGCGACGTTCAGGCTGGAGTACAGCTTGTCCTTGGCCAGGGTGGCCTGGTCGGTGGCGACGTTGTCGACGATCCAGACCAGCGCGTCCACGTTCAGCAGGTCGGTGCGCTCGGCGCTGATGTTCGCGCCGAACTTGTCCCCGATGGCCTGGTCGAGGTTCGCGGGCAGGGTGAAGCCGAGGTCGGTCAGGGTGCGGGAGCGCAGGTCCTCGCGGCCGTAGACGAAGTAGCCGTTGTACAGCGTGGCCATCAGCGCCGTCTTGCCGGCGAACTCGGGATGCGCCTGGCGGGTCCGGGCGAACTGGTCCTCCACGCCCTGCACCAGCCGGTCGGCCTCCTTGGCCTGGCCGACCGCCCGGCCGATCGCCTTGGTCTCCTCCGGCCACGGGATGCCGTAGTCCCGGTACTGCTTCGGCTGCGCGACCGTCGGGGCGATCTTCGACAGCGTCGTGTACTGCTCCTGGGTCAGCGCCGAGTACAGGCCGAGGATCAGGTCCGGCTTCAGCGCGGCGATCTTCTCGAACTGCGGGCCGTCGGTGCTCTTCAGCACGGTCGGCACCGGTGCGCTGCCGAGCTTGTCCTTGGCCCACGGGCCGATCGCGCCGGGGAAGCCGCCCAGGTACTCCGTGGTGCCGACCGGGACCACGCCCAGCGCCAGCAGCGCGTCCTGCTCGGTGAGCCCGACGGTGACCACCCGCTTCGGTGCCTTCTCGATCTTGGTCGAGCCGTACTTGTGGTCGAGGGTGACCGGGAAGGCGCCCGGGTCCGTCGCGCCGGCCGGTGCCCCCGGCGTGGCCGCGGGGTCGGAGCCGGAGCCGCAGGCGGTCAGCGCGCCGGCCAGCAGGAGCGCCGAGGTCAGCGCCCCGGCGATCCGGGCGCGCCCGCGCGCGGCGGACAGGAGGGGGATGCGGGCCATCATCGGTCCTTTGCGGTCGATCTCGATTAATCAGGTTTGGCTAACCTAAGACGTGGGCCGGTCCGGGCGCAAGGCGGACGGCTGCGGCGCCGCTCACGTCCGGGCGGACGGCGCTCAGCCGGTGACGGCCCGCTGCCCGGACCAGGCGGCCCACAGCGCGGCGTACGGGCCACCCGCGGCGACCAGCTCGTCGTGCGTCCCGCTCTCCACCACCGCACCCGCGTCCAGGACCACGATCCGGTCCGACGCCGCCGCCTGGGTGAGCCGGTGCGCCACGACCAGTCCGGTCCGCCCGGACAGGGCCGCCGCCGCGGCCGCTTCGAGCGTCTTCGCGCCCGCGCTGCCCGCTTCGGCGGTGGCCTCGTCCAGGATCGCCACCGGCGGGTCGGCCAGCACCAGCCGGGCCAGCGCGAGCTGCTGCGCCTGGGTGACGGTGAGCTGGTGCCCGCCCTCGCCGACCACCGTCGCGAGCCCGTCCGGCAGCGCCTCGGCCCAGCCGAGCGCGCCGACCCCGGTCAACGCCGCCCGCAGTCGTTCCTCATCCGCCTCGGGGCGGGCGAGGCGCAGGTCGTCGGCCAGGGTGCCGCTGAACACGTGCACCTCCTGGCTGATCAGCGCGACCGTGCGCCGGGTCCGGGCCGGGCCCAGCTCGTGGAGCGGGACGCCGCCGAGCGCCACCGTGCCGGAGCCGGCCCGGTGGACCCCGGCCACGAGCCGGGCCAGCGTGGTCTTGCCCGCTCCGCTCGCGCCGACCAGCGCGACGCGCTCGCCGGGGGAGAGGTCGAGGTCGACCTCCCGCAGCACCGGGTGACCGTCCACATAGGAGTGACCGACCGCGACAGCCCGGACCGAGGCGTCCGCCGGCTGCCCGGGCCGCGGCGGTTCGGCCGGCGCGGGCAGGTCGGCCACGCCGATCAGCCGGGCCAGGCCGGCGGCCGCCGCCTGCGCGTCGTCGACCAGGGCCAGCGCGACGTTGATCGGGTTGAACAGGCTGTGGAAGTAGAGCGCGGCGGCGGTGGCGACCCCGACGCTCACCAGGTTCGCGCCCACCAACAGGTAACCGGTGGCCAGCACGGCGGACAGGCCGACGAACTCGGCCAGGTTCAGCCGGGCGAAGAACCGCGTCACCAGCCGGACCCCGCGCAGCGCCAGCTCCACCGCGCCCTCGGACCGCGCCCGTACGCGCTCCACGTGCTGATCGGCCAGCCGGAACGCGCGCACGGTCTTGGCGCCGCCGATGGTGTCGAGCAGCTGTTGCTGCTGTGCGCCGACCGCGGCGCGTTGCGCGGCGTAGAGCGGCTTCGCCCGCCCCACGTACCAGCGCACGGTGTGCAGCTGGATCGGCGCGGCCAGCAGCGCGGCGATCAGGAACCGCCAGTCGAGCAGCGCCATCGCGCCCAGCGTCAGCCCGATGGTCAGCCCGGCGCGGACCAGCTCCGGCAGGGCCTCGCGCACCGCTTCGGCGACCACCGAGACGTCGTTGGTGACGCGGGTGGTCAGGTCGCCGGAGCCGGCCCGCTCGACCCGCTCCAGCGGCAGGCCCAGCGCGCGGTCGACGAACCGCTCGCGCAGGTCGGCCAGCACGGTTTCGCCGAGCCGGGCGAGCATCGAGACCCCCAGCGCGGTCGCGATCGCCGAGCCCACGGCGACCAGCACCAGCCCCACCACCGGTCCGGCCAGTGCGGAGGCCGGCCGGTGCTGCGCGACCAGGTCGACGACCCGGCCCAGCAGCGGCGCGGTGACCAGGCCGATCGCCGTGGCACCGGCGATGAAGGCGAACGAGCCGAACGCGCGGCCCTTCGACCGGCGCAGCAGTTCGGCCAGCACCGCCCGGATCCGGGGGCCGTCGGCTACGGGCAGCAGTTCCCGTCCGGTCACGACAGCACCGCCGCGCGGTAGTCGGCGCGCTCGCGGACCAGCCCGGCGTGCTCGCCCTCGGCGACCACGCGGCCGTCCTCCAGCAGCACCACCCGCCCGGCCACCGCGAGCAGCGCCGGGCTGGTGGTGATCACGATCGTGGTGCGGCCGCGGCGGAGCCGGGCGACCCCGCCGGCGATCCGGGCCTCGGTCACCGTGTCCACCGCCGTGGTCGGATCGTGCAGCACCAGCACCGGGGCGTCCCGGGCCAGCGCCCGGGCGAGCGCGACGCGCTGGCGCTGCCCGCCCGAGAGCGACCGGCCGCGTTCGGTGAGCACGGTGGCCACCCCGGCGGGCAGCGTGCCGGCCACCTCGTCGGCGGCCGCCGCGGCCAGCACGCCCTCGGGCAGCACCGCCGCCCCCGCGCGCACGTTCTCCTCCACGGTGCCTTCGAACAGGCCGGCGTCGTGCGCGGCGACCAGCACGACCTCCCGCACCCGGTCCGGATCCACTGTGGACAGATCGGCCGCGTCGACCCGCACCGCGCCCGCGGCCGGGTCGGTGAACCGGCCGAGGCAGTCGAGCAGGTCGGTGGCCGCGGCGGGGTCGGTGGTGACCACGCCGAGCAGTTCGCCCGGGGCCACGGTGAGGTCCAGCCCGTGCAGCTTCCCGTGCGTGAGGCCGCGCAGCTCGACCCGGCCGGCCGCGGGCGAGGGCAGTCCCGCCGTCCCGCCCGGCACGGCCGGCGGCGCGTTCAGCACGGCCGCGACCCGCCCGGCCGAGGCCCGGCCCTGCGCCAGCTGCCCGTTGACCCAGGCGAAGATCGAGAACGGCGTCTGCAGGAACTGGGCCAGCCCGACCGCCGCGACCAGGTCGCCGACGGTGATCTCGCCGTGCGCCGCGAGCCGGCCGCCGACCAGGGCGACCAGCGCGATGAAGACGCCGGTCAGCGCGAGCAGCGCGCCGTTGTGCCAGGCCTGCGCGCGGGCCGCCCGCACCGTGGCCCGCAGGGAGTCCTGGCTCCTGCCGCGGTAGCGGGCGACCGCGGCGGGCTCGGCGCCGAGGCCCTTGAGCACCCGCAGTCCCGCGACCAGGTCGGCGGCCACCCCGGAGGCGCGGGCCGCGCGCTCCTGTTCGACCTCGCTGCGCCGTTCGAGCGGCTTTCCGACCAGGTGGGCCAGGTACAGCAGCGGCGGGGTGCCCAGCAGCACGAGCAGCCCCAGCGGGACGGACATGCGCAGCAGCACGACCGCGCTCACCACCAGCCCGGCGAGCGCGGAGAAGCCGAAGGGCAGCGCGGCGCCGACCAAGCCGACCCGGCGCGCGTCGGAGGTGCCGACGCTCGCGAGCTCACCGGTCAGCGCACCGGTTTCCGCGCCGCCGCGCGGGTCCAGCACCCGGCGGCCGAGCCGCAGCCGGAGGTCGTGCGCGGCGCGTTCCGAAGCGCGCTCGGCCGCCCGCGCGCCCCAGCGGTAGCTGAAGGACAGCACCAGGAACACCCCGCCGAGCACCGCCAGCCACGCCGCGAGCGTGAGCACCGGGCTGCCGGTGCCGCCGGTGCTGCCTGCCACGGCGCGGTCGAGCACCACGCCGATCACCACCGGCACCAGCGCTTCGCCGCCCTGGTGGGCGGCGGCCAGCACGGCGGCGAGCGCCACCGGCCCCCGCTGCCCGGCGATCGCGCCGCGCAGCACGTCCCGCCCGGTGGTCGTTGCGGCCGTCGTCACCGCTGCCCTCCGATCAATCCCACCCGCGTTGCGCAATGATAGGTAAGGCTAGTCTAAGAACGGCGCCCGATGAGGTCCCGGTCCCCAGGAGGTTTCGTGGTCGTGAGCACCAGCCCGCCCGGGCCGCGGGCGGATCCGCAGTCCCCGCCGCGCGCGCGGACCCGGGCCCTGCGCGGGGCCGGCCTGCTGGGCGCCGTGGGCGTGCTCGTGCTGGTCGGGCTGCTGAGCGTCTGGGTCGGCTCCAAGGGCATCCCGTTCGCGTCCACCTGGTCGGTGCTGTGGCACAACGATGGCACCCCCGACGCGGTGATCATCCACGACCAGCGCATCCCGCGGACGCTGCTGGGCGCGCTCGTCGGCGCCGCCCTCGGCCTGGCCGGCGCGGTGATGCAGGCGCTGACCCGCAACCCGCTGGCCGACCCGGGCCTGCTCGGGGTGAACAACGGCGCCGCGGCCGCGGTGGTCTCGGCCATCGCCTTCGCCGGGGTGAGCGGGGTGCTGGGCTACGTCTGGTTCGCCTTCCTCGGCGCGGCCGCCGCCTCGGTGGTGGTCTACCTGCTCGGCACGGCCGGGCGCGCGGGCGCGACGCCGGACCGGCTGGTGATGTCCGGCGCGGCGCTGACCGCGGTGCTGCAGGCCTACATCGGCGCGGTGCTGCTGATCGACCCGGACACCTTCAACCAGTTCCGGTTCTGGAACGTCGGCTCGCTCAGCGGCCGTCGCGGCGACGTGCTGCTGCAGGTCTCCCCGTTCATCGCGGCCGGCATCGTCCTGGCGCTGCTGCTCGCGCGGCCGTTGAACGTGCTCGCGCTGGGCGAGCAGACCGGCCGGGCGCTCGGCGCGCACATCGGCCGCACGCGGGTGCTCGGCGCGATCGCGGTGACGCTGCTGTGCGGCGCCGCCACCGCGGCGATCGGGCCGGTCGCGTTCATCGGGCTGGCCGTGCCCCAGGCCGTGCGGATCCTGGTCGGCCCGGACCAGCGGTGGGTGCTGCCGTATTCGATGGTGCTCGCCCCGGTGCTGCTGATCGGCGCCGACGTGGCCGGGCGCGTGCTCAACCCGCCGGAAGAGCTCCAGGTGGGCATCGTGACCGCGTTCCTGGGCGCGCCGGTGTTCATCGCGCTGTGCCGCCGGCGGAAGCTGGCCCGCCTGTGAGCGCGGTGAAGGAGAAGCCGGCCCGGACCGGCCGGGGGACGCCGCGCGCGGTGGTCGTGGCGATCGTGTTGGCGGTGCTGGTGTTCCTGCTCAGCGCGGTGAGCATGACGACCGGGGACTACCCGCTTTCACTGGGCGAAGTGGTGAAGACGCTGTTCGGCTTCGGCGACGCCGGGACCGAGTTCGTCGTGACGACGTTGCGCCTGCCGCGGCTGCTGGTGGCGCTGCTGGTCGGCGCGGCGCTCGGGGTCAGCGGCGGGGTACTGCAGAGCCTGTCCGGGAACCCGCTCGGCAGTCCCGACGTCATCGGCTTCACCGAGGGCTCGGCGACCGGCGCGCTGCTGGTGATCGTGCTGGCCCACGGCAGCTCCTCCTCCGTGGCGCTCGGCGCGCTGGCCGGCGGGCTGCTGACCGCGCTGGTGGTCGGGCTGCTGGCGTTCCGCCGGGGGGTGGCCGGGTTCCGGCTGATCCTGGTCGGCATCGGCGTGGCGGCCATGCTGACCGCGGTCAACTCGTACCTGATCACCCGCGCTTCGCTGCAGGACGCCTACTCCGCGCAGGCCTGGCTGGTCGGCGGCCTGAACGGGCGAGGGTGGGAGGAGGCCGGGCCGGTCGGCCTCGCCGTGGTGGTCCTGCTGCCGATCGCCTTCGCCCACGGGCGGCGGCTTTCCCTGCTGGAGATGGGCGACGACTCGGCCAAGGGCCTCGGCGTGCCGGTCGAGCGCACCCGCCTGGTGATGATCGCGGTGAGCGTCACGCTGTGCGCGGTCGCCACCGCCGCGGCCGGGCCGATCGCCTTCGTGGCCTTGGCGGCCCCGCAACTGGCCAAGCGCCTCGCCCGCTCGGCGCGGCCCGCGCTGGGGTCGGCCGCGCTGATGGGCGCGCTGCTGCTGGTGGCCAGCGATCTGGTGACCCGGCTGGCGTTCGGCGAAGAAGGGCTGCCGGTGGGCATCGCCATCGGCGCCATCGGCGGGCTGTACCTGATGTGGCTGCTCTCGAGCCAGTGGCGGCGCAACCGGGGCTGAGCCGGGGTCCGTGCTCTCCGAAGGCGGTCCCCGGCGCCCATCACCGCGGGGCGGCGGTCTCCGGCTCGGCCGGGGCGGGCTCGCCGAAGCGGGCCAGGGCCAGCGCGGCGGCGACGGCCAGCACGAACCCGGCCGCGGCGACCAGCGCGAAGCCCGGACGGGTGCGGTCGCCCAGCAGGACGATGCCGATCAGGGAGGGCAGCACGGTCTCGCCGAGCACCATCATCGCCGTGGCCGTGGTGACGCTGCCGCGTTGCAGGGCGGTGGCGTAGAACAGCATCGCCAGCCCGCCCGCGACGGCGACCACGTAGAGCGCCGGGTCGGCGAGCAGGTCCAGCGGGGCCAGGCTGGGCAGCACCCGGCCGGAGATCGCGACCACGCCGAAGCACAGTCCGGCGACCAGGCCCAGCGCCGGCGTCCGCACGCGACGGCTCGCGCGGCCCGCGGCGACACCGGCCAGCCCGAGCACCACGACGGCGCCCGCGAGCACCAGGCGGAAGTTCAGCCCCACCTCGCTGGAACCCTCGCTCGCGGCCGAGCCGCCGAGCAGCGCCAGCCCGGCGCACACCACGGCCACGGCCGTCCACTCGCGGACCCCGAGCCGCACACCGAACACCCGCGCGGCCACCGCCGTCACCGCGAGGCTGGCCGCCTGCGCCGCCTGCACGACGAACAGCGGCAGCACGTGCAGCGCGGCGATCTGCGCGACGAAGCCGACCACGTCCAAGCCGAGCCCGAGCACGAACTTCCCCTGCCGCAACACCTGCAGCAGCAGCCGGGGATCCACCCCCGACCCCGCGTCCGGCGCCGCCTTGGCCGCGACGGCCTGCATCACCGACGCCACGCCGTAGGCCACCGCGGAAAGCAACGCGCACAACAGTCCCCACACCATGATCCCCACCCTAGGCCGGAGACCCGGTGGCGCGCGGCCCGCCGTGCCGAACGCCCGTTCGAGGTCGGCGCGGGCTTGGTCTGGACCGTTCGCCGAAGAGCCGGCCCGGCCGGGCGAACTGGACGCCGGCGAGTGGCCGGGGGCGGCTAGGCTGCCCGGTATGGCAGACCAGCTGTACTTCCGCCAACTGCTCGCCGGCCGGGACTTCGCGGTGGGCGACCCGGTCGCCACGCAGATGGTCAACTTCGCCTACCTGATCGGCGATCGCGAAACCGGGGAAGCGGTGCTGGTCGACCCCGCCTACGCGGTGCGGGACCTGCTGGACGTGCTGGCCGCCGACGGGATGCGGCTCACCGGTGTGCTCGCCACGCACTACCACGCCGACCACGTCGGCGGGGAGCTGATGGGGCTGGCGCTGCCGGGCATCGCCGAACTGCTCGCGGTCGAGCCGGTGCCGATCCACGTGCAGGCCGAGGAAGCCGAGTGGGTGCGCCGCGCCACCGGCGTCTCCGCCACCGACCTGACCACCCACGGCCACGACGAAGTGCTGGACGTCGGCTCGGTCGGCATCCGCCTGCTGCACACCCCCGGGCACACCCCGGGCAGCCAGTGCTTCCTGGTCGGCGACCGCCTCGTCTCCGGCGACACGCTGTTCCTCGAAGGCTGCGGGCGCACCGACTTCCCGGGCGGCGACGCCGAGGCCATCTTCCACAGCCTGCAGGGGCTCGCCGGGCTGCCGGGCGACCCGGTGGTCTGCCCGGGCCACCAGTACTCGGCCGAGCCCTCGGCCCCGTTGTCTTCGGTGAAGCAGTCGAACTTCGTCTTCCGGCCGCGTTCGACGGCCGAATGGCACCGGATGTTCGGCGGCTGATCCGGCCGGTCCGGATCTTCCGCTGTGCCGTGCCACCGCAGCGGTCTCGGACGACTGGGCCGAACCGTTGTGCCGCCGCGCCGAGGCGGTACAACCCGGCCCGGGGTTTCACTGCCTGGGAGCCGGCCGCCGCCCGTTGACTTCGCCTCCCGGTGACTCGATGCTCGGGTCAGGACGCGCCCGCAGAAGGGCGCATCCCGTTCCCCTGTAACGAAAACCCCCGGGAGAAATCCGTGTCGGTCTCCACCACGGGCGTGCTGCCGCGCCCCGCGCCCGCCGCCGCACCGCGACGGTCGCGGTGGCGGCCGTCGCTGCGCCGCTGGATCAGCCCGGTCGCGCTGCTGGTCGCCTGGCAGGTGTCCAGCGCCACCGGGGTGCTGCCACCGGACAAGCTGAGTTCACCGTGGACAGTGCTGCGGAGCGCGGTCGAAGTGACGCGCAGCGGTGAGCTGGGCGACGCGTTCGTCGTTTCGCTCGGCCGCGTCGGCGCGGGATTCGCGCTCGGCGCCACGGCCGGTGTGCTCCTCGGGATCGTGGCCGGGCTCTCGCGCTGGGGCGAGGCGCTGGTCGACCCGCCGGTGCAGATGCTGCGCACCCTGCCGTTCCTCGGGCTGATCCCGTTGTTCATCCTGTGGTTCGGCATCGGTGAGGAGACGAAGATCGTGCTCGTCGCGCTCGGCGTCGCCTTCCCGCTCTACCTGAACGTCCACTCGGGAATCCGGTCCGCGGACGAGCGGCTGGCCGAGGCGGCGCGGGCCCTCGGGTTCACCCGGGCCGAACGGCTGTGGCACGTGGTGCTGCCCGGCGCGCTGCCGCAGGCGCTGGTGGGGCTGCGGCAGTCGCTCGGGCTGGCCTGGCTCGCGCTGATCGTCGGCGAGACGGTGAACGCGGACTCCGGGGTCGGCTACCTGATCACCAACGCCCGTGAATTCCTCCGCACCGACGTGGTGGTGGTCGGCCTGATCGTGTACGCGGTGCTCGGCCTGGTCACCGACGCGCTGGTGCGCCTGCTGGAACGGAGGGCCCTGCGATGGCGAGCCCGCTGACCACGCCGGTGGCCCAGGCCCGGGGCCTGACCCGGCGCTTCGGTGACCGCACCGTCCTGAATGGACTCGACCTGGAGATCGGCCGAGGCGAGTTCGTGGCCCTGCTCGGCCGCAGCGGCTCCGGCAAGTCCACGCTGCTGAAGGTTCTCGCCGGGCTGGACGACGCGGCCGAGGGCACCGCCGAGGTCCACGGCACGGTGTCCGTCGCCTTCCAGCAGCCGCGGCTGCTGCCGTGGCGCCGGGTCTGGCGCAACGTGGTGCTCGGGCTGCGCCGTGAGGGCCGGTCCCGGTCACGTGAGCGCCCGGTCGCCGAACGCGCGCTCGAAGAGGTGCGCCTGGCCGGCCACGCCGACGACTGGCCGCTGACGCTGTCCGGCGGTGAGGCGCAACGGCTTTCGCTCGCCCGGGCCCTCGTGCGCGAGCCGGACCTGCTGCTGCTCGACGAGCCGTTCGGCGCGCTCGACGCGCTCACCCGGATCGCCATGCACCGGCTGGTCGAAGACCTCTGGCGCCGGCACGCGCCCGCCGTGCTGCTGGTGACCCACGACGTCGACGAGGCCCTGCTGCTCGCCGACCGGGTCCTCGTGCTCGGCGAGGGCCGGATCATCGCCGAACACTTCCTCGACCGGCCCCGGCCGAGGACCCCCGCCGACCACGCCGGGGTGCGCACGCGCGTCCTGGCCGACCTGGGAGTGACCGAAGGTGCACCTGCGTGATGTGACGGCCGTGACGGCCGCGGCCCTGCTGCTCGGCGCGATGGCCGGTTGCTCGTCCGGGACCGCGACGACCGGGCCGGCGCCCGTGCCCGCCGCCGTCTCCCCGGCCGAGCTGGCCCAGGTGACCTTGCGCGTGGGCGATCAGAAGGGCGGGGTGAAGTCGTTGCTCACGGCCGCGAACCAGCTGGCCGGCGTGCCTTACCGGATCGCGTGGTCGACCTTCACCTCCGGCCCGCCGCTGCTGGAGGCGGCCTCGGCCGGCGCGATCGACATCGGCCGGGTGGGCAACACGCCGCCGATCTTCGCCGCCGCCGCGAAGGCCAGGATCTCCGTGGTCAGCGTGGCCAAGAGCGATGTGGAACGGGAGGCGGTGCTGGTCCCGCCGGACTCGCCGCTGCGCGAGGTCAAGGCGCTCAAGGGAAAGACCATCGCCGTGGCCAAGGGCAGCTCCGCGCACGGGCAGCTGCTGAACACGCTGAAGAACGCGGGGCTGACCACCAAGGACGTCAAGCTCTCGTTCCTGCAGCCTTCGGAGGCCTACGCGGCGTTCACCCAGCACCGGGTGGACGCCTGGGCGATCTGGGACCCCTACACCGCCCAGGCCCAGCTCGACGCGCACGCCCGCGTGCTCGCCGACGGCCGCGGCAGCTCCAACGGGCTGGCCTTCGAGACCGCGAGCACGGCGGCGCTGGCCGACCCCGGCCGGAACGCCGCGATCAAGGACTTCGTCACGCGGGTGGTCGAGGCCCAGCTCTGGTCCGGCCGCCACCACGACGAGTGGGCGAAGACCTGGGCCGCCGAGACCGGGCTGTCCCTCGCGGTCGCGCAGAAGGCGGTGGCCGCCGGCCGCGACCGGCCGGTGCCGCTGGACGAGTCGGTGATCGCGTCCGAGCAGCAGCTCGCCGACGCGTTCGCCGAAGACGGGACCCTGCCCGGAAAGGTAGACTTCGGCGCGTTCGCCGACCGCCGCTACGCCCTGGAGATCGAAGCCGCGAGGAGCAACGGATGAGCCTGAAGCTGCACTGGTTCCTGCCGACCGGCGGGGACGGCCGCACCATCGTGGAACGCTTCCACGCCGCCGGCTCCTCCGGCCCGGGGGCGCAGCGCCCGGCCGGTCTCGAGTACCTCGCGCAGGTCGCGAGGGCCGCCGAGCAGCAGGGGTTCGAGGGGGTGCTGACGCCGACCGGGACCTGGTGCGAGGACGCCTGGCTGACCACCGCCGCGCTGATCGGGGAGACCCGGAGGCTGAAGTTCCTGGTCGCGTTCCGGCCCGGGGTCATCTCGCCGACGCTGGCCGCGCAGATGGCCGGCACCTTCCAGCGGCTGTCCTCGGGACGGGTGCTGCTGAACATCGTCACCGGCGGCGACGCGGTGGAGCAGCGCCGGTTCGGCGACTGGCACGACCACGACGCCCGGTACGCGCGGACCGACGAGTTCCTGGCCATCGTGCGCGGGGTCTGGTCGGGCCGGCCGTTCGACTTCGCGGGGGAGCACCTGAAGGTCGAGGGCGCGACCACGCTGGCCGCGCCGGACCCGGTGCCGCCGATCTACTTCGGCGGCTCCTCCCCGGCCGCGCTGCCGGTCGCGGCCCGCCACGCCGACGTCTACCTGACCTGGGGCGAGCCGCCCGCTCAGGTGGCGGAGAAGATCGGCCGGGTCCGGGCCCTGGCCGAGGCGGCGGGCCGCACGGTCCGCTTCGGCGTGCGGCTGCACACCATCACCCGCGACACCTCGGCCGAAGCCTGGGCCGAGGCGCAGAAACTGCTGGACGCGCTGACCCCGGAGCAGGTGGCGAGGTCGCAGGCGGTGCTGGCGGCCAGCGAATCCGTCGGCCAGCAGCGCATGGTCGCCCTGCACGGCGGCCGCCTCGGCCCGGACGCCCGCGCCCTGGAGATCCACCCGGGCCTGTGGGCCGGGGTCGGCCTGGTCCGCGGCGGTGCGGGCACGGCCCTGGTCGGCAGTCACTCGGAGGTGGCCGACCTGATCGGGCAGTACCACGCGGCGGGCGTCTCGGAGTTCGTCCTCTCCGGGTATCCGCACCTGGAAGAGGCGTACTGGTTCGGCGAAGGCGTCCGCCCGGAACTGGCCCGGCGGGGTCTGCTGGCCGAGCCCCCGGGGACGGTGCTCGGGTCCACTGTGGAGCGTGCGGCGGCGGCGCTGTAGCGGTTCTGGTCCCTCCAGCGGGCTGGTGGCCGATCTCAGGTCCACTGTGGATGGCTGCGGCTCGGCTTTCGCTCAGCCCGAGCCGCAGCGCGGTGCTCTCGCGTTCCGGCAGTCCGGCCCTCGACACCGCGTTGCCGCTGCGGCGGGAGGGGGGCTCCTCAGTCAGCGATCGGACGCGTCCGCTTCCAGCACCAGCCGGACGCAGTGCGCGACCAAGCGCTCGCGGCTGACGTGCAGGGTGCCGTCGAGGCAGGCGATGAACACGTTGCTCAGCGCCCCGACCAGGCCGATCGCCACCAGCCGGCGGCCGGTCTCGTCACCGCGGGTGAGCTGCTCGCCGACCAGGGCGGTGAACACCGGCATCAGGTGCAGGCCACGGCGGGTCAGCGCCGGGTCGGTCAGCGGGGCGAGCAGCAGCACCCGGCCGCGGCGCGGATCGTCGAGGACCAGCTCCGCGAACGCCGTCACGGCGCGCTCGGCGCGGCTGCGGGCATCGGGTGCGCCGAGGACGGCGGCGGCGAGCACTTCACGGGCCTGCGCACCGACGTGCTCGTAGACGGCCGCGACCAGCTCTTCGCGGTCGGCGAAGCTCTCGTAGAAGTACCGCTCGGTGAGCTTCGCCTGCCGGCACACGGCGCGCACGCTCACCGCCGCGCTGCCCTCGGTCCCGAGCAGGTCGAGCCCGGCGGCGACCAGCCGCCCCCGCCGCGCCGCCCGGCGATCGTCCAGCGTCGTGCCCGCCCACGTACGGCCCGGCATGCGAACTCCTCTGTTGACCACGTGCGTTGTCACATCCTAGCCTGACCGCAGCCGCGGTCGGTCCTCCGGAGACAGAGGCGCCGCGGAGCCGCTGGTCCCGGACTCGCTGCCCTGGAGGCATTCCGGCGCCCGGCGCGCACCCCGGCCGCGACGGCGGTGGCCGCGCTGATCCTCGACCACTGGCGCGCACCCGTGAGTACGTCGAGATCGTGAGCCGGTGACGTTCGACGGGCCAGTTCTACCGGCTTCCGCTGCGGCGCGGGGCTGGATCGAGCCAGCGCTGGCGCTCTACACCGGCGGGATGGGCGCGAGGAGCGTCGCCTTCCACCACGAGGTGCCCGCCCGGCTCGGGTACGCCGGTGACCACGCTGCTCCTGCGCGGTGACGCCGGTTCGCCGGCGTGCGGTCCTGAGGTGCGGCGGGACGCAGCGGGGTCGGGGCGGTACGCGCCGTGCATCACGACGGTGGCACGATTTCCCCCGACCACTACCGGGGACCGGCGAAGATCGATGTCATGGCGTTCGTCGGACCGCCCTCGAGGAGGACCATTGGCGCCGCTGCCCCGTCGGACGAGGTTCCGCTACTCGCTCGGCTCGTTCGTCACCGGCGCGTTCGGCACGGTGCCGGGCCTGCTCCTCCTGCCGTACCTGACCGACACCATGGCGGTGCCCGCCGCGGTGGCCGGGGTCATCGTGTTCGTGCCCAAGGCCTGGGACGTGCTGTTCAACCCGGTGGCCGGGCGGCTCTCGGACGCGGACCTGGTCCGGACCGGCAGCCGGCGGCGGTTCCTGCTGCGCGGCGGCCTCGGCGTGGCGGTCCTGTTCGCCGTGCTGTTCGCCCACCCCGGCTTCGGCCGGCCGGCCCTGGACGCGACGTACGTGGTGGTCGCGTTCTTCCTGTGCGCCACCGCGTACGCGTTCTTCCAGGTGCCGTTCAACGCCTTGCCGGCGGAGCTGACCGACTCGGCCGAGGAGCGCACGAGGCTCACCAGCGTGCGGATCGGCGTGCTCGCCGTGGCCATCCTGGTCTCGGGCGGTGCGGCGCCGGCCATCACCGACGTGCTCGACGGGGTCGCGGGCTACCGCGTGATGGGCGTCGTGATGGCCGTGATCATCGTGGCCGCCACGATCGGCGTCTACACCGGCCTGAAGGGCGCGCCGGTCGGCTCGCTGCGGCCGAACGCGCTGAGCTTCCGGCAGCAGATGCGCGCCATCGCGCAGTGGCGCCCGTTCCGGTGGCTGATGGGCACCTACTTCATCCAGGCGCTCGGCATCGGCACGGTGCTGGCGGCGATCCCGTACTTCGCCCAGCACGTGCTGGGCGACCCGGGCTACCGCACGGCGCTGTTCGTCGGCTTCGTCGGCCCGGCGCTGGTGACCATGCCGCTGTGGCCGCGGCTGGGCCGGCGCCACGGCAAGCTCACCGGTTTCCGGATCGCGACCGCGGTGTTCACCGCCGGGCTGCTGGGCCTGGTCCTGGCCCGGGAGCTGCCGTTCGCGCTCACGCTGGTCTTCGTGGCGGCGGCCGGGGTGGGCTACGCCGGGATCTCGGTGTTCCCGCTGGCCATCCTGCCGGACCTGATCACCGCCGAGGAGGAGCGCACGGGGGAGACCCGCGCGGGCATCACGGCCGGGGTGTGGACGGCGTCGGAGACGCTCGGGCTGGCGCTGGGGCCCGGCCTGTTCGGGATCGTGCTGCAGCTCGGCGGTTACGTGTCCAGCACGGACGCCACGGCCGCGCAGCCCGGTTCGGCCGTCCTGGCGATCCTGCTCGGCTCCTCGGTGCTGCCGGCCGTGCTGATCGCGCTGGCCGGGCCGCTGCTGCGGCGCAAGGTGCTGGAGCCCGAGCCGGCCGGGCAGCCGTGACCGACGTGCTGGCCCGGCTGCGGGAGCTGCGCGCGGGCGACCTCCCGACCCACGGCGGGCGCACCCTGGCCTACGTCTACGACAGCGGTCTGTCCGAAGTGGACGAGATCGCCGCCGCGGCGCACGCGCTGGCCTCTTCGGCCAACGGGCTGGACCCGACCGCGTTCCCGAGCCTGCTGCGGATGGAGAACGACCTGGTCGCCACCGCGGCCGGACTGCTCGGCGGCGGCCCGGCCACGGCCGGCACGGTGACCTCCGGGGGCACCGAGTCCTGCCTGCTCGCGGTGCTCGCCGCGCGCGACGCCCACCCGGAGGTGAGCGCGCCGAGCCTGGTCCTGCCGGAGACCGCGCACGCGGCGTTCCACAAGGCGGCCCACCTGTTCGGCCTGCGCAAGGTGCTCGTGCCGGTCGATCCGGAGACCTTCCGCGCGGACCCGGCGGCCATGGCGGCGGCGATCGACGAGTCCACGGTGCTCGTGGTGGCCGGCGCGCCGTCCTACGCGCACGGGGTCCTCGACCCGGTGCCGGAGATCGCGGCCGCGGCCGCCGCGCGCGCGGTGCGGGTGCACGTGGACGCCTGCATCGGCGGCTGGGTGCTGCCGTACCTGGCGCGCCTGGGCGCCGAGGTGCCGCCGTTCGACTTCCGGGTGCCGGGGGTGACGAGCATTTCGGTGGACCTGCACAAGTACGCCTACTGCGCGAAGGGCGTCTCGGTGCTGCTGCACGCGAACGCGGAGCTGCGGCGGACGCACTACTTCGCCGGTGCGGACTGGCCGGGCTACACGATGCTGAACCCGACCCTGCAGAGCACCCGCTCCGGCGGCCCGCTCGCCGCGGCCTGGGCCGTGGTCGGCCACCTCGGCGATCAGGGCTACCTGCGCCTGGCCGAGGTCACCCGCGAGGCCGTCACCCGGATCCGTGCGGGCGTCGCCGGGATCGAGGGCCTGCGCATCCTCGGCGACCCGGACTCGACGCTGATCGCGTTCACCGCGGACGAACCGGGTTTCGACCTGTTCACCGTGGCCGACGAGATGAAGGCGCGCGGCTGGTACGTGCAGCCGCAGTTCGCCCACGGCTGCTCACCGCTGAACCTGCACCTGAGCGTGACCGCGGCCAGCCACGGCAGTGAGGCGGAGTTCGCCGCCGACCTGGCCGCCTCGGTCACCGCGGCCCGCGCCCGCGGACCGGTCACCGTGGACCCGGAGGTGGCGGCGTTCCTCGCCGCCATCGACCCGGAAACCCTGACCGCGGACCAGTTCGGCGGGCTGCTGGCCGCGGCCGGGCTGACCGCGGGCGCCGGGCTGCCGGAGCGGATGGCGCCGATCAACGCCGTGCTGGCCACGGCCGCCGAGCCGCTGCGGGAGCGGTTGCTGCTGGAGTTCCTGGGCGCGCTCTACACGCCGTGAGCGCCGGGGACCGGCCGGCCGGACCGGCGGGGACGGCCGGCGGCCCCGCCGGCCGCCGGCCGCCGCTCAGTGGACGTGGACCGGCTCCCACTCCGGGAACGGGTCGCCGGTCACCGGCTCGTCGGTCAGGCACTCGCCGAGCGCCGCCAGCAGCGCTTCGCCGGCCAGGTCGACGCCGATGAACACCAGCTCCTGCCGGTGCCCGTCGGCCACGCCCTGGGGTTCGAACCGGGCCACCGCGCCGGCCTGCGACCACAACCCGACCGTGCCCGGGCGGGAGGCGAGGGTGAAGAACCCCTTCGACCGCAGCACGAGCCCGAACTCGCCCCGCCCGGACGCGGACTCCCCGCGACCGGGCTCGGCCGGCCCGAGCCGTCCGGTCACGAAGTCCCACAGCCGCCACGGGTCGAACGCCCGCCCGGCGCGGAACACGACACTGGAAATGCCGTACTCCTCGGTCTCCGGCACGTGGTCGCCGTTCAGCTCGGCGACCCAGCCCGGTGCCTCCTGCGCGCGCTGCGCGTCGTAGCGCCCGGTGCCGAACACCCGGTCCAGCGGGACCCGGCCGAAGCTGGCGGTGACCACGTCGGCCGCCGGGTTCAGCCGGCGCAACGCGGCCACCAGCCGGTCGCGCTCGGCGGCCGGGACCAGGTCGGTCTTGTTCAGCAGCAGCACGTCCGCGAACTCGATCTGGTCCACCAGCAGGTCGCTGACGGTCCGCTCGTCCCCCTCGTACTGGTCGAGCCGGCGTTCGGCGAGCGAGTCGCCGGCGGCCAGCTCGCGGCCGAAGTTCACCGCGTCGACGACGGTGACCATCGTGTCCAGCCGGGCGCCGTCGAGCACCGGAGCGCCGTCTTCGCCGGTGAACGCGAAGGTCGCGGCCACGGGCATCGGCTCGGAGATCCCGCTCGATTCGATCAGCACGTGGTCGAACCGGTCGTGCGCGACCAGCCGGGCCAGCTCTTCGAGCAGGTCCTCGCGCAGGGTGCAGCAGATGCACCCGTTGGTCAGCTCCACGAGCCGCTCCTCGGTGCGGGACACGCCGTCGCGCACCAGGGCCGCGTCGATGTTCACCTCGCTCATGTCGTTCACGATCACCGCCACCCGCTGCCCTTCGCGGTTGGCCAGGATGTGGTTGAGCAGCGTGGTCTTCCCGGCGCCGAGGAATCCGGAAAGGACGGTGACCGGGACGCTCACCGCTCCAGCCGCTGGAAGTGCTTGATCAGCTTGCGCGGCAACAGCTTGCGCTCGCCGTCCACGGTGATCGGGACCAGGTCGGGCACGGCCGCCTTCCACTGGGCGCGCCGGGACCGGGTGGTGCTGCGGGACTTCCTGCGCTTCGGGACGGCCATCAGCGGGCACCGCCCGGGGTGCGCCTGCCGTAGCGGCGGTGGAACTTCTCGACCTGGCCCGCGGAGTCCATGATCCGCTGGTTGCCGGTCCAGAACGGGTGCGACCACGAGCTGATGTCGACGTTGACCAAGGGGTAGGTGCGCCCGTCGGTCCACTCGATCGTCTGCTGCGAGGTGGCGGTGGAGCGGGTGAGGAACGCGTCGCCGGTCGAGGTGTCCTTGAACACCACGGGGTGGTAGTCGGGGTGGATGCCGGGTTTCACGGGGTTTCGTCCTTCCGGTGGGCGGCGGACACGTGCCGGTCCGCTTCGGTTTCGTCTTCTTCGCACGGGTCTTCGTGCCATTCCCCGAACGGGTCGGGGTAGTCCTGCCAGGCCTCGTGGCCGGCGGCCAGCTCCTCGTCGGTCAGCAGCGCCCCGCGCAGGGCGGCCTCGATCTCGTCGGGCGTGGCCTGGTCGGTGATCACCACGAGCTCCTGCGCGCGGTCGCCGTGCACCGGGTCCCAGCGCAGGGACGCGAGCGTGCGGCGCTCGGGGGAGACCTCGGCCCAGTCCGGTCCGCCGGGGGAGGCGAGCCACGGCCCGGCGTGCCCGATGCCGAGGCCGCCGCCGGCCGATTCGATCCAGAACGCCACGTCCGGCTGGCTGGCCACCCAGGCCCGGCCGCGGGTGCGGACGACCCCGTCGAGCAGCACGTCGATCGCGTCGTGCAGGCGCTCGGGGTGGAACGGCCGCTGCGCGGTGAAGGTGAGCAGCTCGATGCCGCAGTCCGGGTGCAGCGGCGGTTGCCCGCGAAGCAGCGCGCCGTGCATGTCGCCCACCTCGCCGCGGCGCGCGTCCGCGGGGACGGCGGCGTAGAGCGCGGTGGCGTCGGTGCGGCCCAGTTCGATCCGCGGCACCGACGGGGCGACCCGGTCGAGCACCGCGGTCGACTTCGCCGCGCTCCACGCGTCCGCCGCCGCGCCCGCGAGCACCAGCACGTCGGCGAACTCGGCCTGGGCGAGGGCGACCTGCGCGACCGTGCGCTCGTCCTCCGGGCTGCCCTGCAGGGCGCGTTCGGCCAGCAGTTCGTCGCCGGTGGCGTCGGCCAGCCAGGTGGCGCATCCGAGCACGGTGAACACCGCCTCGATCTCGACGTCTTCACTCACCGGCCGGTCGCCGACCAGCACGTGCTGGATGGCCCAGCTCACCGGCTCGGGCTCCATGGCCTCGTCGAGCCGCACGACGATCCGGTTCACCTCCGGCATCCGGGCGAGCCGGCGCAGCAGGGGCAGCAGGTCTTCGCGCAGCGTGCAGTCGACGCAGCCGTGCGCGAGTTCGAGGGCGGTGAGCTCGTCACGCGGGCCGAGGCGGATCCGCCTGCGGACCACCCCGGCGCCGATCTGGCGCAGGTCGTGGTGGACCACGGCCACGCCGGGGCCGGCCCGGCGCAGCAGTTCGGACAGCTCGTCGTTCGGTTCCGGGGCGAGCCCGCTGACGAGGACGAGCGGGACGCGCGGGTGTTGGGTCACTGAAGCTCCAGTTGACGGGGCGGGGTACGGTGGCAGCGTAATTGAAAACGAATGTCACTACCAAATCGGGAGGGTCCGTGTCAGCCGTGTGCCAGGTCACCGGCCGCAAGCCGGGCTACGGCAAGCAGGTTTCGCACTCGCACCGCCGCACCTCGCGGCGCTGGGAGCCGAATCTGCAGACCCGCCGCTACTACGTGGCGAGCCTCGGCCGCGTGGTGCGGCTGAAGGTGTCGGCCAAGGGCATCAAGACGATCGACAAACGCGGCATCGACGCCGTAGTGGCCGAGCTGAAGGCGAAGGGGGTGAAGCTCTAGATGGCCAAGAGCACCGACATCCGGCCGATCATCAAGCTGCGGTCCACCGCCGGCACCGGATACACCTACGTGACCAAGAAGAACCGCCGCAACGACCCGGACCGGATGGTCCTGCGCAAGTACGACCCCGTGGCGCGCAAGCACGTCGAATTCAAGGAGGAGCGCTGATGGCGAAGAAGTCGAAGATCGCCAAGAACGAGCAGCGCAAGGTGATCGCCGCGCGCTACGTCGAACGCCGCCGGGTGCTCAAGGCGGTCATCGCCTCGCCCGCGTCCTCGCCGGAGGAGAAGGCGGACGCGGTGGTGGCGTTGCAGAAGATGCCGCGTGACGCCAGCGCCACCCGGGTGCGCAACCGCGACACCGCCGACGGGCGCCCGCGCGGCTACCTGCGCAAGTTCGGCCTGTCCCGCGTGCGCATGCGGCAGATGGCGCACAACGGCGAGCTGCCCGGCGTCTCGAAGTCCAGCTGGTGAGCCGCCTGCCGAGCCGCGAGCGCACCTTCCGGCGCAAGGCGAACCCGTTGCGCGCGGCCGAGATCACCGAGGTCGACTGGAAGGACGCGGACCTGCTGCGCAAGTTCATCTCCGACCGCGGGAAGATCCGCGCCCGCCGGGTCACCGGGCTGACGCCGAAGCAGCAGCGGCAGGTCGCCACGGCGATCAAGAACGCGCGGGAGATGGCGCTGCTGCCGTACCCGTCGTCGACGCGGAGCTGACCGGACGGCCCTCCCGTCCCGTTCGGGCCGGGAGGGCCGGCCGGCGGCCTGTGGGAAACTGGCGGGCATGACACCAGGGCCCCCGGACGAGGAACCCGACCCGCAGCTGCTCGACCTGTGGGCGCGGGTGTTCGAGATGGCCCGCTCGGGCGATGCCGGGAGCCTCGCCGCCTACGTCGACGCCGGGATCCCGGCCAACCTGACCAACGACCGCGGCGACACCCTGGTGATGCTGGCCGCCTACCACGGCCACGCCGAGGCGGTCACCGCGCTGGTCGACCGCGGGGCCGACCCGGGCCGGGTCAACGACCGCGGCCAGAGCCCCCTGGCCGGAGCGGTGTTCAAGAACGAGCCGGAAGTGGTGAAAGCCCTGCTCGAAGCGGGTGCCGACCCGAGGGCGGGCCACCCGTCGGCGATCGAGGCGGCCACCCTGTTCGGCAACGGCGAGCTGCTGGCCCTGCTCGAGGGCTGAGGGACGCGGCCAGGCAGACTTCCCGGCATGGACGACCCGCACTACCTCTCCGGACTCCAGCTCGCCGGCCGCCGCGTCGTGATGGTCGGCGGTGGCTCCGTCGCCCAGCGCCGGCTGCCGCGCCTCGTGCGCGCGGGTGCGCGCGTGGAACTGGTGTCGCCGGACACCACGCCGTCGGTGGGCGCGATGGCGGAGGCGGGCGAGATCGTCTGGCACGAGCGCCCGTACGCCGAAGGCGACCTCGCCGACGCCTGGTACGCCCTGGCCTGCACCGACGACCCGGAGGTCAACGCCGCGGTCTGCGCCGAGGCCGAGCGCTCGCGCGTGTTCTGCGTCCGCGCCGACGAGGGTGAGTCCGGCAGTGCCGTGACCCCGGCGTCCGGCCGCCACGGCGGGCTCCTGTTCGGGGTGCTCTCCGGCGGTGAGCCGCTGCGCTCGGCGGCGGTGCGCGACAGCGTGCTCGACGCCCTGCACGCCGGCACGGTCGCCGACGGCCGGGCCCCTCGCCCCGAAGACCCGGAGCTGCCCGGCGTCGCGCTGGTCGGCGGCGGCCCGGGCGACCCGGACCTGGTCACCGTCCGCGGGCGGCGGCTGCTCTCGCGCGCCGACGTGGTGGTCGTCGACCGTCTCGCACCCCGGGAACTGCTCGACGAGCTGGCCCCGGAGGTGGAGATCGTCGACGCGGCCAAGATCCCCTACGGCCGCGCGGCCAGCCAGGAGGTGATCAACCGCACCCTGGTCGAGCGGGCCCGGGCGGGCAAGTTCGTCGTCCGGCTCAAGGGCGGCGACCCCTACCTGTTCGGCCGCGGTTTCGAAGAGGTGCAGGCCTGCGCCGAGGCCGGGGTGCCGGTGACCATGGTCCCGGGCATCACCAGCGCGTTCGCGGTGCCCGCGGTCGCCGACGTGCCGGTCACCCACCGCGGGGTCGCGCACGAGGTCGTGGTCGTCTCCGGCCACGTCGCGCCGGGGGACGACCGCTCGCTGGTGGACTGGTCGCTGCTGGCCCGGATGCGCGGCACGATCGTGCTGATGATGGGCGTCGAGCGGCTGCCGCAGTTCGCCAAGGCGCTGCTGGAGGGCGGACGCCCGGCCGAAACCCCGGTGGCCATCGTCGAGGACGGCACCATGCGCACCCAGCGCGTGCTGCGGGCCCCCCTGTCCACGGTGGCCGAGGACGCGGCGGCGGCCGGGGTGCGCCCGCCCGCGGTGATCGTGATCGGGCCGGTAGCCGGGCTGGTCCGCTGAGCCGGTTCCGGGCCCCCGCGACCCGGGCGCTCACGAGGCCGCGTAGCGCTCCTCGGCGAACTCGCTGATCGCGGTGGTCAGCCGTTTCGGGTCGAAGCGCAGCTCCACCGGGCTGCGGGCCTGGACGAACCGCGCGTGCGGCATGTCCACGGCCAGGGTGTCCGCGTCGCCGAACGGGTGGATCGGGTCGCCCTCGTGCCCGATCACCAGCGCGGGCGTGGCGATCTGGCGCCGGAGGCCCTTCGGCGGCGCGATCCGGCCGAACAGCACGCCGTGCAGGAGCGCGGCCATCGACGCGGGCTCCTGCGTGAGCGTGTCGGTGACCACGTCCACCCACTGGCTGCCGTGCGGGACCAGGTTGGCCGCCAGCGCCACGCCGCGCACCGAGACCGGCAGGAAGCGGGCCGCGAACAGCAGCGGGGCGAAGGTCAGCAGCCCGGCGATGATCGCGTTGTCCAGCACCGGCATCTCCACCACCAGGCCGAGGGCGCGTCCCGGCCGGGAGACGGCGATCTCCAGCGCCACGTTCGCGCCCAGCGAGGTGCCGCCGATCACCGCGCGCTCGATCTCCAGGTGGTCCAGCAGCGCCACGGCCTGCTGGGCGAACGCGGGCATGGAGTACCGCCACGATTCGGTGGGCCGGTCGGAGTCGCCGTGGCCGAGCAGGTCGAGCGTGACCACGCGGAACCCGGACCCGGCCAGCCGCCGGGCCAGCGGCGCGTGCATCCGGCGGGTCAGCATGATCCCGTGCATCAGCACCACGACCCGGTCACCGGCGCCGAACTCGGTGTAGCACAGCCGCTGCCCTTCGTGGGTGAACGAGCCGGACAGCTCGATCGGCCGGGTGCGCCGGACCGGACGGGGCTCGGGCGCCAGTTCCTCGACCGCGCTCGCGTGGGCCGGACTCATGACCGCCACCTTCTTCCGCTCGCCTGGGCCGGGTGCGCCCGGCTCCAGCAAAGCATCTCCCGGCCGCGTTGGCACAGCGTCAACCGGATGGGTCAAGATGGCCCCATGAGCGCACCCGTGGACAGCCTGCCCGACCTCGTCTCCCTGGCCGTGGCCCTCGACGGCCACGTCGCCGAGGTCACCCTGCTCGGCCCGTCGAAGGGCAACGCCATGGGGCCCGACTTCTGGCGCGAGCTGCCGCTGGTCTTCGCCGCCCTCGACGCCGACCCGCGGGTCCGCGCGGTCGTGCTGACCGGCAGCGGAAAGCACTTCTCCTACGGCCTCGACCTGCCCGCCATGATGGGCGGCTGGGCGCCGCTGCTGGCCGGCGACGCGCTGGCCGGCCCGCGCACCGAGTTCCACACCGAGGTCACCCGGCTGCAGCGCGCGGTGAGCTCGATCGCCGAGTGCCGCAAGCCGGTCGTGGCCGCGGTGTCGGGCTGGTGCATCGGCGGCGGCGTGGACGTGGTCACCGCCGCGGACATCCGGCTGGCCAGCGCGGACGCGAAGTTCAGCGTGCGCGAGGTGAAGGTCGCGATCGTCGCCGACATCGGCAGCCTGCAGCGGCTCGCCCCGATCATCGGCGAAGGCCACGTGCGCGAGCTGGCGCTGACCGGCCGGGACGTCGACGCCGCCCGCGCCGAGAAGATCGGCCTGGTCAACGACGTGTACCCGGACCAGGAGACGCTGCTGGCCGAGGCGCGCGAGCTGGCCGCCCGGATCGCCGCCAACCCGCCGCTGGTCGTCCAGGGCACCAAGCAGGTGCTCTCGGCCAACACCGAGCGCCAGGTCGCCGAGGGCCTGCGCTACGTCGCGGCCTGGAACTCCGCCTTCCTGCCCAGCAAGGACCTGGCCGAGGCGGTGCAGGCGTTCCTGGAGCGGCGGGCGCCGGAGTTCAAGGGCGAGTAGAAACGGGGTCGACCCGCGAGCGAGAGGGAGTACGACGTGAGCGATGGGGCTGGAGCGAGCACCGGCGTCCCGGACCGCCCCGGTGCTTCGGAGCGGCACGAGGCGTTCCGCGCCGCGCGCGACTACCTGCTGGAGCACCGCGAGGACTACGACACCGCAGTGCGCGGGTTCGCCTGGCCCGAGCTGACCCGGTTCAACTGGGCGCTCGACTGGTTCGACGTGGTGGCCCGCGACCCGGCGAACGCGCAGCGCCACGCCCTGTGGATCGTCGAGGAGGACGGCACCGAGAACCGGTGGACCTACCCGGAGCTGGCGGCCCGCTCCGACCGGGTGGCGAACTGGCTGCGCCGGCTCGGCGTGGCGCGCGGCGACCGGCTGATCCTGATGCTGGGCAACCAGGGCGAGCTGTGGGAGACCATCCTCGCCGCGATCAAGCTGGGCGCGGTGCTCATCCCGGCCTCCACCCTGCTCGGACCGGACGACCTGGCCGACCGCGTCGACCGCGGCCGGGCCCGGCACGTGGTGGTCCGTTCGGCCGACGCGCCGAAGTTCGACGGCATCGAGGGCGGCTACACGCGGATCGCGGTCGGCGAGCCGGTGGCGGGCTGGCACTCCTACGCCACGGCCCAGGCCGAACCCGCGGAATTCACCCCGGACGGGGACACCGCGGCGGACGACCCGCTGCTGCTGTACTTCACCTCCGGCACCACGGCCAAGCCCAAGCTGGTGCAGCACACCCACGTCTCGTACCCGGTCGGGCACCTGTCCACCCTGTACTGGATCGGGCTGGAGCCGGGCGACGTGCACCTGAACATCTCTTCGCCCGGCTGGGCGAAGCACGCGTGGAGCAACGTGTTCGCCCCGTGGAACGCCGAGGCCACCGTGTTCCTGTACAACTACCAGCGGTTCGACGCGCCCGCCCTGATGGGGCAGATGGACCGCTGCGGCGTGACCAGCTTCTGCGCCCCGCCCACGGTCTGGCGGATGCTGATCCAGGCCGACCTGAGCCTGCTGCGCACGCCGCCGCGGAAGGTGGTCGGCGCGGGGGAGCCGCTGAACCCCGAGGTGATCGAGCAGGTCGAGCGGCACTGGGGCCGGACCGTCCGCGACGGCTTCGGCCAGACCGAGAGCAGCGTCCAGATCGCCAACACCCCGGGCCAGGAGGTGGTGCCCGGCTCGATGGGCCGCCCGCTGCCCGGGTTCGCGGTCGCGCTGGTCGACCCGGTCACCGGCGAGCGCGCGGCCGAGGGCGAGATCTGCCTGGACCTGGCGCACCGGCCGGTCGGGCTGATGGCGGGCTACGCCGGCGACGACGAGCGGACCTCGAGCGCCTTCGCCGGCGGCTACTACCACACCGGCGACGTCGGCTCGGTGGACGAACGCGGGTACATCACCTACGTCGGGCGCACCGACGACGTGTTCAAGGCCTCGGACTACCGGATCTCGCCGTTCGAGCTGGAGAGCGTGCTGCTGGAGCACGAGGCGGTGGCCGAGGCCGCCGTGGTGCCGGCCCCGGACCCGATCCGCCTCGCCGTGCCCAAGGCCTACGTGGTGCTCGCCGACGGCCACGAGCCGACGGCGGAAACCGCGAAGGCGGTTTTGGCGTACGCGCGCGAGCACCTGGCGCCGTACAAGCGGATCCGCCGGCTGGAGTTCGCGCACCTGCCGAAGACCATCTCCGGCAAGATCCGCCGGGTCGAACTGCGCGGCCGTGAGCACGCCGGCCCCCGGCCCGAGGGCGAGTTCCGCGAGGAGGACTTCCCGGACCTGAAGTCCTGACCCGGGGTCATTCGGCCGGCACCACCGAGGCGAACACGGTCTGCTCGCCCTTGCCGCAGGTGGTTCCGCCCTGGGCGGCGGGCGGGCCGGAGGTGCACAGCCAGCCTTCGACGGTGTCGTTCACCGCGTCGTCCGACCCCGAGCCCTGACGGCCGGCGATCCGCGCGTGGAACTCCCCGACCAGCCGCATCGCCTCGGCGCAGGGCACGCCGCCGGCCGCGCTGTCGAACACGTTGAGGGTGAGCCCGCTGGCGGCGGTCACCGTGCCGCAGGAACCGGGCGCCTTGGCCGGAGTCGGCGAAGCCGTCTTCTTCGGCGCGCTCGCGGACGGCTTCGAGGTGTCCGGCAGCGGCGGGGGAGCGGTGGTCGAGGCGGGCGCCGTGGACGAGACCGGGGCGGGCGCGGGCACGCGGGGTGGCGAGGCCCGCGGCGCGGGGTCACCCGAACAGGCGGCCAGCGCCGGCACGGCCAGGCAGGCGAGGAGCAACGGCCGCCACACGGGCTGCGACTGGGACACCGGCGGTCCTTTCGGCCAAGGGGGTCAGCCGGCCCATTCTGTCCCCCGCGAGTACGCGCGAGGCGCACCGACACCCGGCCCGGGCGGGCGAAGATACCGCCGACCGAGTGGCCCGGCCCCACCGGTCGCGGACCGCGGTGGTCCACTGTGGACGTTTAATCTCGTGTTCACACTGGGAAACATCGGGCCGTCATCCCGAATCGATCGGACGAATCCGGTCCGGGACGGTTAACAAGCGGGTCCCGGCGGCCGAAGAACAAGGTGGACGCCCAACGCGTTCGTCGTCCCCGACACCCGCCGTACGACCTCCTGAGAGCACCCCCTGAGAGCCATGACTACCTCAGCAGCCAGTGAGCCCGGCCCCCCGGCGCCGGTCGCCGCACCCCCAGCCACCCGCCCGTCCGCCCTCCCGGTCCAGCCGGTCCCGGCCACTCCGCCGACCACCCCGTGCAGCGTGGTGTGGTGCGAGGGCCGCCCGTACGTCCTCGAAGGCCGCCACGGCCGCGCCCGCTGGGTCGGCACCGACTACCGCGGCCGCCCCGAAGCCCTCAGCAGCGCCGAAGTCCAGCGCCGCGGCTGGACCCACAGCCGCCGCCGCGCGGGCTGAGGCCGCACCGACCCCGCGGCCGGGGCGCGGCGCTTCGAGCCTGCGCCCCGGCCGCGTGACCACGCCTGCGCCGCAGCCCTTCGGGCGGCTGCCCGCCGCCGCACGCCCGGTCGCGCGACCACGAGCGTCGCGTCGGCGCAGCGGCCGGGCGGAAATCCTCGCCTTGGCTTGAGCGCGAGGTGGGAAACGTCGCGTCGTCTCGGCGGCCGGGCGGGAACCGGGTGGCCTGGGCCGCTCGGCTGCGGCAGCTCGAACCCCGCCGACCCCTCCGGCCCGCCCCGCGCCCGCCGCCGCCCCGGCCCCGAGCGGACGCGCCCGGCCGTGTGACCACCGGTTCCCCCGGCCGCCCGTCCCTCTAGGCTGGGCGGGTGACGACGGTCCCCGAGCCCCAGACGGAGCCTTCCCTGCTGCGGCAGGCGTTCAACGTCCCCAACATGCTGTCGCTGCTGCGGCTGGCCGGGGTCCCGGTGTTCCTGTGGCTGCTGCTCGGGCCGAAGGAGGACGGCTGGGCGCTGGCGGTGCTCGTCCTGTCCGCGCTGACCGACTGGCTCGACGGCAAGCTCGCCCGCTGGCTCGACCAGATGTCGCGGCTCGGGCAGCTGCTCGACCCGGCCGCGGACCGGCTCTACATCCTGGCCACGCTGGTCGCGTTCCTGCTACGCGGGATCATCCCGTGGTGGGTGGTGGCGCCGCTGGTGCTGCGCGAGCTGGTGCTGGCCGGGTGCGTGCTGCTGCTGCGCCGCCGCGGCTTCGCCCCGCCCGAGGTCACCTACATCGGCAAGGGCGCGACCTTCGTGCTGATGTACGCCTTCCCGTTCCTGCTGCTCACCCAGGGCGGCTCGGACCTGGCCGCGGTGGCCCGGCCGATCGCCTACGCGTTCACCACCTGGGGCGGGGTGCTCTACCTCTGGTCCGGGGTGCTGTACGTGGTGCAGGTCGTGCGCGCGCTGCGGCCCCGGTGATGCGAGACTGCGGGGAGCAGACGGCACCAGGAAGGGGAGCGGCCTTGTCCACTCCGGAAGAACTCCGCTACACCGAAGAGCACGAGTGGGTCGCCACGCGCGAGGGCCCGGTGGTCCGCGTGGGCATCACCGAGTACGCCCAGGACCAGCTCGGCGACGTCGTGTTCGTGGACCTGCCCGAGGTCGGCCGCCAGGTCGGGACCGGCGACGGCTTCGGCGAGGTGGAGTCGACCAAGAGCGTCTCCGAGCTGTTCGCGCCGGTGGACGGCGAGATCGTCGCGGTCAACGACGCGGTCGCCGAGTCGCCCGAGCTGATCAACTCCGACCCCTACGGCGAGGGCTGGCTCGTGGAGATCCGGCTCGACGACCCGGCGGGGCTCGACGCCCTGCTCGAGGCCGAGGCCTACCAGGCGCTCATCGCCGGCTGAGGCGCTCCCGGCCTGGCCCGGCGCGTTCGCCGGCGCAAGGGGGAGCCGCGGGGCCCGGAGCCGATCAGGCACGGTACGTTGTCAGCCACACGTTCTTGGTCCATGGTTTTAAGTTGTGTAGAGGAGAGCTCAGGTGAGCACGAACGACGGGCCCGGCGTTCCCCCGGAGCAGTCTCCGGAGCGGACCTCTGTCTTCCGGGCCGATTTCCTGGCCGATGTCGAAGGCCACGAGCCCGCACCGGCGGCCGAGGCACCGGTCCAGGGCGTCGACGCCCTGCCCGCGGGTTCCGCCCTGCTGGTGGTGAAGCGCGGTCCCAACGCGGGTTCGCGCTTCCTGCTCGACCGGGACACCACCAGTGCCGGGCGGCACCCGGACAGCGACATCTTCCTCGACGACGTCACCGTCTCCCGCCGCCACGCCGAGTTCCGGCGTGAGGGCGGGGAGTTCGTGGTGATCGACGTCGGCAGCCTGAACGGCACCTACGTCAACCGCGAGCCGGTCGACCAGGCCGTGCTGGCCGGCGGCGACGAGGTGCAGATCGGCAAGTTCCGCCTGGTCTTCCTGACCGGCCCGGGTCACGGGGGCCAGGGAGCGCAGTGACGGCGGCCGGGCAGCCCGGTCGTTCGGAGGCCCGGCGCGACGGGTTGAGCATCGGGGCGGTGCTGGCGCACCTGCGCGGCGACTTCCCCGATGTCACCATCTCCAAGATCCGGTTCCTCGAAGCGGAAGGCCTGGTCCAGCCGGGCCGCACCGCCTCGGGCTACCGCCAGTTCGCCGCGGCGGACGTGGAGCGGCTCCGGTTCGTGCTGTCCGCGCAGCGGGACCACTACCTCCCGCTCAAGGTGATCAAGGAACAGCTGGACGCGGCGGACTCCGGGAGGGAGCCCGCCGCGCCCGCGTCGCGCCTGCCGCGCAAGCTGGTACCGCTCGACGCGCCAGCCGAGGAGCACGGTCTCCCGGGGCCGTCGGACTTCGAGATCGACCGCGAGGTCCGGCTGACCCAGGAGGAGCTGCTGGCCCAGGCCGGCATCGACGCCGCGACCCTGGCCGAACTGCGGCAGTACGGACTGGTCCGGCCCGGCGCCGCCGGCTTCTTCGACTCCGACTCGGTGCACGTCGCGCGCACCGTGAAGGCGATGACCGAATTCGGGATCGAGCCGAGGCACCTGCGGGCCTTCCGCACCTCGGCCGACCGCGAAGTCGGTCTGCTGGAGCAGATCGTGGCGCCCGTGTACCGCCACCGGGAGACCGGCGCGAAGGACCGGGCCGACGAAGTGGTCCGGGAGCTGGCGGCGCTGTCGGTGACGCTGCACACCCTGCTCGTCAAGGCGGGGATCCGGGACGTGACCGGGGGTTGAGCCGGCCGCCGGCGACGGGAAAACCCTTTCACGTCGAATGTCAATGACTGAATGTTCGCCTCCGCATGCCGTACCGTGAAGGAACGGTCTGCGGTGCCGCGAACCGAGAATGTCCGCCACGAGCGAGCACAGCGCCCGCAGGACGGGTAGCGTCGGATCCACCGGCGCGAGCACGTCGCCGGTGCTGTGGCCCGTGGGCACGAGAGGGAGGCGAAGCCCGATGAGCGAGATGCGCGTCGTCGGCGTGCGGGTGGAACTGCCCGCCAATCAGCCGATCTTGTTGCTGCGGGAGACCGAGGGCGAGCGGTACCTGCCGATCTGGATCGGCTCGGTCGAAGCCACCGCCATCGCCCTGGAGCAACAGGGGGTCCGCCCGGCCCGGCCGTTGACCCACGACCTGCTCAAGGAGGTCATCGGGGCGCTGGGCCGCGAGCTGGAGCAGGTGGTGATCACCGACCTGAAGGAAGGCACCTTCTTCGCCGAGCTCGTCTTCGACGGCGACGTCCGGGTCTCCGCCCGCCCGAGCGACTCGGTCGCGCTGGCGCTGCGGGCCGGCGTGCCCATCCACGCCGTGGACGCGGTGCTGGAGGAAGCCGGGCTGATCATCCCGGACGAGCAGGAGGACGAGGTCGAGAAGTTCCGCGAGTTCCTCGACTCCGTCTCCCCGGAGGACTTCCGCGGCGCCGACACCTGAGCCACCCGGCGGACGCGTCCGAGACCGGTGAGCGCCCGCCCCCTGCAGCAGCCCTGGGCCCGCGTCCATCGACGCGGGCCTAGTCGTTTCCCGGCCGCCGCCCCGGCGGGGCGGTCGCCCGCTCGAACAGGTCCGCCAGTTCACGGCCGTACCGGTCGAGGTCCATCGACGGGTCGGCCGCGTAGGCCGCGCCCGCCCCGTCGATGGACTGGGCGATGGACATCGCCATCACCTCCGGTGCGAACTCGCCGAACGCCCCCTCGGCCTGGCCCTGCTGCAACTGCCGCTGCACGGCGCCGACCCGCAGCCCGTCGAGCAGGGCCGGGGTCATCGCCCAGCCGTCGGCGTCGCTGCCGTTCGCCGCGAATTCGGCCAGCACCCGCACGCATTCGGGGTAGTCGCGCAGGAACGCGACCGAGGTTTCGATGTGGGCGCGCAGGTTGGCCGGCCGGTCGCCCGCGTTGAGCCCGGCGCTGCGCTGCCGCAGGAACATCGCCTTGGTCTCGGCGACCGTGCTGAGCACCGCCTGCATCAGCCCGGCCTTGCTGGTGAAGTGGTAGGAGATGATCCGGGTGCTGCTCAGTCCCGCGCGCTCCTTGATCCGGGCGAAGGTGGTCCGGGCGTAGCCGTGGGCGGCCATGGTCGCGATGGTCGCGCCGATGACCTGGGCCCGGGTCGTCGCCTCCGTGACGCTCAACCCCAGCTCGGCCTGCGTATCCAGGTTTACTCGCATGGATAAAAAGTAACACATCCGAGTAAAACCGGCCGGGACCTACCGACGAACGGACCAAAGGCTCAAGACGGGCTCGAGGTGCGCCGCGCGTCGCGTTGACCGCCCCGCGGTGCGGGCTTACCGTCGAAGACGGTAAATCGCCATGATGTGATTCGCTGACTGGGACGCGATCGTGGCGGTGCTCCCCGGCCGTACCCACTCCTGGGCTCGACCGGCTGTCGTTGCCCGGTCGTCAGACCGGGCGAGGGGAGGCTTGCGTGGTCGAGGCTGGTAGTCCGGAGAGGCCGCCTGTTCGTGCCGCCGACGGCGAGCAGGGCGAGCTGTTCCCCGACGCCTCGTTGCCGGACGAACTGGTCGGCTACCGCGGTCCGGCCGCGTGCCAGATCGCCGGGATCACCTACCGGCAGCTCGACTACTGGGCGCGGACGAAACTGGTGGCCCCGAGCATCCGGACCGCGCACGGTTCGGGCTCGCAGCGGCTCTACTCGTTCAAGGACATCCTGGTGCTCAAGGTGGTCAAGCGCCTGCTGGACACCGGGGTCTCGCTGCAGAACATCCGGGTCGCGGTGGAGCACCTGCGGGTCCGGGGCGTCCGCGACCTCGCGCGGGTGACCCTGTTCTCCGACGGCACCACGGTGTACGAGTGCACCTCGCCGGAGGAGATCGTCGACCTGCTGCAGGGCGGCCAGGGCGTGTTCGGCATCGCGGTCAGCGGGGCCATGCAGGAGATCAGCGGCACGATCCACGAGTTCCAGGCCGAACGCGCCGACGGCGGCGTCGTCGAATCGCTCGAACCGGACGAGCTCACCCAGCGCCGCAACGCCCGCCGGACCGGCTGACCCTCGCCGACGGGCCCGGGGTAAGCTGAGCCCGCGGTCGACGAACCCGCGCGGGAGAGACCGAGCCGGCATCCACGAGCTCGGCGCCGAAGGAGCAAATCCTCCCCGGAACCTCTCAGGCACCCCGGACCGCGCGGGCCAGACGCCTCTGGAAAGCGGATCGGCTGGTGACCACCGGCCGATCCCGCCGACGGTGCAAGCCCGGCTCACCACGCGGGTGAAACTCTCAGGCGCCCCTCGGGGCAGGAGACAGAGTGGGGAGGGCTTCCGGCTCGAGCCGTTCGGCTCGCCGGATTCCCGTTGCGGCACCCGGTTTCGCAAGCCCGGCTCGGGTCGCTCGCGGGTGGTTCGGACCTCTTGACGGGTGCCACTGGAAGCGGGCCAGGTCGTGGTGGGCGTCCGGGGCGGCGGGCAGGCTGAAGGACAACCCCGCGAACTGCGCCTGGGCCCCGGCGATGAAACCGTCGATCCCTTCGTGGCCATGGACCGCGCCCAGCGGATCGGTGTAGGTGGCCTCCGGGGTGAACATCTCGGCGATCAGCGCCGAACGGCGCTCGTCCCGGGTCTCGTTCCACACGGCGATTTACCGCTCGGCGGTGGTGTGCGCATCGAACACTGTGCGGCTCCTGTTCTGCTTGGCGGACAACGGGTTCGCTGTCCTCGCTGAGCGCCACGGTGCCCCGTCCGCGGGCCATAGTGTGCTGGGGTGACGTAATTCGGTGCGAGCGCCCACCCGCAGCACGACCGGCGTGCTGCTGCGGGAGCGCAATCAGTTCCTGCTCGCCGCCGGGTACGCGCCCGCTTACGGAGAAAGCGAACTGGCCGGGCCGGAGCTGAAGGCCGTGCGCGACGCGGTCCGGCTGCTGCTGGCCGGGCACGAGCCGTACCCGGCCGCCGTCGTGGACCCGGCTTGGAACCTGGTCGAGGCCAACACCAGCCTGCAGCTACTGGTCGACGGAGTCGCGCCGGAGCTGCTCGCGCCGCCGTTGAACGTGCTGCGCGTCACTCTGCACCCGGACGGGATGGCGCCGAGCGTGCTGAACCTGGGGGAGTGGCGCGCCCACCTGCTCGGCCAGCCGCGCCGCCAGGCCGAGGCGACCGCCGACCCCGGGCTCGCCGGGCTGCTGGCCGAGCTGGTCGGCTACCCGTGCGACCAGCCGGGGCCGGAGGTCGAGCGGCCCGGATCCGGTGCCGTCTTCGTCCCGCTGGGCTACCTCCACCGCGGCACGGAACTAACCTTCTTCACCACGGTCGCGACCTTCGGCACCCGTCCAGAGCTGGCGGGCACTGGGCGAGTTGCAGCGCGAGGGGCGGGTGCACGCGATCGGCGTGTCCAACTTCGGGGTGGCGCACCTGCGCCGGCTGATCGAGGAGACCGAGGGTCAACCAGGTGGAGCTCCACCCGTGGCTGCAGCAGGCGCAGCTGCGCGCCTTCCACGCCGAGCACGGGATAGCGACCGAGGCCTGGGCCCCGCTGGCCCGCGGCCGGCACCTCGGGGAGCCCGCGATCCCCAAGTCGGCCACGCCCGCCCGCATCGGGGAGAACTTCGCCGTCTTCGACTTCGAGCGGGCCGACGACGATCTGGCGGCACTGTCCGAATGGGACAACGGCACCCGCACGGGGCCGGACCCGGACACGGTGGGCTGAGCCGGGGCCGGCCTCAGTACGGCCGGATGCCCGCGGCCGCGAAATCGGCCTGCTGGGCCGGTTCCTTGAGGTAGGCCCGGAAGCTCTGCGTGCCGCGCTGCTGGGTGTCGTCGATGGATGCGCCCGCGAGCCCGATGAACGGGTAGTCGGCGGGCGGGAACGAGGCCACGCTCATCGACGGCGAGCCGATCAGGTCCGGCTTGGCCGCCGAAAGCTGCCGGGACCAGGACGAGGACTCCGGGATCCAGCCGTCGGGCAGGCCGCCGATGGAGTCCATCGCGGTCTGGCCGGTGAGCGCGCCGAGCACCTCGCCCGAGTCCTTGACCTCGACCTCGACCCGGACGCAGCTGCCGTGCACCACGGTGAGGTCGGAGTTCCAGCGGGCCGCGGCGGTCTGCACCGGCTTGGCGATCTGCGGGGTGACCAGCACCCGGATCTGCGACCGGCCGCCGGTGCAGCTCGCGGCCTGGGCCTCGGCGCGGTTGTTCAGCACGCTGTCGGCCCAGTTCCAGCCGAACACGCCGAGTGCGATCAGGACCAGCAGGCCCGCCGCGACGATCGGCCAGCCCGCGATGCGGCGGCGCGGGGCCTGCCGGGCGACGACCCGGTGCGAGCCGGTCGTCTCGCCGCGGCCGGCCTGGGGCTTCGGGGGGTCGAGAGGGTGCGGCACCGGCTCTTCGGCCAGGCTGTGTCGCCCCATCGTGATCCTTTCGGTATCTGCGCACACGCAGAGCTATGCAGTCACAGTTTCATCACTCTAACAGACCAGCGACTCTGCGTGAATATTGTCACTCAGAGTGGTCTGTAGGGTACGAATTTCACGTTTGATCACCCAGCAGATGACGGCACAGGGAGATCAGCCGGGCCCGCAGCGGCGCGGACCGGCGGGCGAACGCGGCCTGGGACCGGGCGTACTCCGCCCGTCCCTCGGCCGTCTCGATGCGGACCGCGGGATAACCGTAGGCGGCCAGGTCGTACGGGCTCGCCCGCATGTCCAGGGCCCGCACGTCCGCGGCCAGCTCGAAGCAGTCGCCGACGAGTTCCGCCGGGACGAACGGGTCCAGTTTGTAGGCCCATTTGAACAGATCCATGTTCGCGTGCAGGCAGCCCGGCTGCTCCAGCTCGGCCTGGTTCTCCCGGCTGGGCGCGAGGCCGTTGCGCGGCCGCGCGGGGTCGGTGAAGAAGCGGAACGCGTCGTAGTGCCCGCACCGGATGTCCATCGACTCGACCACGGTGTCGGTGCCCGCCGAGCCCAGGCGCAACGGCACCTGCGCGTGGCGCACCGAGTCCGCCGGTTCGCGGTAGACCATGGCCCACTCGTGCAGGCCGAAGCAGCTCAGCCGCGGCGCGCGCGAGGCCGTCGCGGACAGCAGGCCCAGCACGAACTCCGCGGTCCGCGCCCGCCGGCCGGTGAAGGCGGCCGGGTCGAGCGTCACGCCGTCCCCGGTCTCGACGTAGGCCGGCCGGTCGAGGAACCGCCGGGCGGCCGGTCCGGCGAGCACGACGCCCGGACCCGGCTGCCAGCGCTCCACGTGCCCGGGCCGGTGCGAGTAGTAGGTGAACAGGAAGTCCAGCACCGGATGCCGCTCACCGCGGCCGCGGCGCTCCTGGTGCGGTCCGGTCCAGACCCGCATCCGCTCGGCGTGCGCGCGCTCGCGGGCCAGCCACTCGGGCTCGGCGAGCACCACCGGCCCGGTCACGCCGTCACGTGCGTGCCGTCGCGCACCGTGCCCACGTACTCCTCGACCAGGTCCTCCAGCGCGACCACGCCGACCGGGTGGCCGGAGGCGTCCAACGCCCGCGCCAGGTGGCTGCCTTCCTTGCGCATGGCCGAAAGCGCGACGTCGAGCCGCGCGTCGGAGGACAACTCGGTCAGCGCGCGGGTCTTGGCCTCCGGTACCGAGGTCGACGGTTTCTGGCCCACCAGGTCGAGCACGTCCTTCACGTGGATGTACCCGGTGAGCGTGCCGTCGTCGGTGCACACCGGGAACCGCGAGAACCCGGTGGAGGACACCGCGCGCTCGACGTCGCCCAATGTCGGTCCACAAGGGAGGGTGGTCAGCTCGGCCATCGGCACCAGCACGTCGGCCACGGTCTTCGCCACCGAGGACAGCGTCTGCGAGAGCCGCTGGTGCTCCGACTGCTCCAGCAGCCCCTCGCGGCGCGATTCGCTCAGCAACTCGGCCAGCTCGTCGGAGGTGTAGGCCGTCTCCAGCTCGTCCTTGGGCTCCACCTTGACCGCGCGCAGCAGCGAGTTCGAGACGAAGTTCAGGAACCAGATGACCGGGCCGGCCAGCTTGACCCAGCCCACGTGCACCGGGACCAGCCACAGGGCCAGCCGCTCCGGCTCGGCGATGGCGAGGTTCTTCGGCACCATCTCGCCGATCAGCACGTGCAGCATGGTGATGAAGGCCAGCGCGATGGCGAACGAGATCGGGTGCAGCAACTGGTCGGGCAGGCCGAGCAGGTCGAACAGCGCGGAGAGCTGGTGCGCCACGGCGGGTTCGCCGAGGCGGCCGAGCAGCAGCGAGCAGATGGTGATGCCCAGCTGCGCGCCCGCGAGCATTTGCGACACGTGCCGGCTGGCGTTGATCACGATCTTCGCGCGGGTCTTCCCCTGCTCCAGCAGCGCTTCCAGCCGGTCGCGCCGCGAGGAGATCAGGGTGAACTCGGCGCCGACGAAGAACGCGTTGGTGAGCAGCAGGACGACGACGAGGGCGATGTTCAGCCAGTCGCTCACGCCTTCACCCCCCGGCGCGAGGCCGCGGGCGGATCGCCGGCCCGCGGTGCGGCCGTCTCGTCCACCGGGCGGACCTGGACCTCGGCGATCCGGTGCCGGTCCATGCTGGTGACGGTGAGCCACCAGCCGTCGACCTCGGCGGCGTCGCCCTCGGCCGGGATGCGGCCGAGCCGCTCCAGCACCAGCCCGGCGATGGTCTCGTAGTCGCCGTCGGGCATCCGGAACCCGGTGACGTCGGTGACCTCGTCGGCGCGCAGCTGGCCGGAGACCAGCCAGCTGTCGGTGCCGAGCTGCTGCGAGGCCGGGGCCTCGCCTTCGTCGTGCTCGTCGCGGACGTCGCCGATGATCTCCTCGACCACGTCCTCCAGCGTGACCAGCCCGGCCGTGCCGCCGTACTCGTCGACCACGATGGCGAGCTGGTAGCGGGAATCGCGCAGGCGGTTGAGCAGCGCGTCGCCGGACAGCGACTCGGGCACGGTCGGCACCGGCCGCATGGCCGAGCCGATCCGCATCGTGGCCCGCTCCTCCGCGGTGATGGTGAAGGCCTGTTTGACGTGCACCGCGCCCTGCACGTCGTCGAGGTCCTCGGTGTAGACCGGGAACCGCGAGAAGCCGGTGCGGCGGGAGAGCTCGATCAGGTCGTCCACGCTGTCGTCCACGGTCAGCGACTCGACCTGCACTCGCGGGGTCATCAGCTCCTCCGCGGTGCGCTCGCCGAAGCGCAGCGAGCGGTCGAGCAGCTCGGCGGTCGAGGTGTCGAGGGTGCCGCTCTCGGCACTGGAGCGCACGATCGAGCCCAGCTCCTGCGGCGAGCGCGCCGAGCGCAGCTCCTCCTGCGGTTCGACGCCGAACTTGCGCACCAGGAAGTTGGCGCTGTTGTTCATCAGCGTGATCAGCCAGCGGAAGAGCGCGGAGAACCGCGAGTGGTAGCCGGTGACCGCGCGGGCGGTGGCCAGCGGGCGGGCGATGGCCAGGTTCTTCGGCACCATCTCGCCGAGGATCATCGACAGGAACGTGGCCACCACCAAGGCGACGACGACCGAGACGCCCTCGGCGACCGCCTCGGACAGCCCGCCGAACAGCGGGCGCACCAGCTCGCCGATCAGCGGCTCGGCCAGGTAGCCGGTGATCAGCGTGGTCAGGGTGATCGCGACCTGCGCGCCGGAGAGCTGGAAGCTCAGCGTGCGGTGGGCCTTCCGGACCGCGAGCGAGCGGCGGTCGCCGACCTGGCGCACGTCGGCGTCGACGGTGCTGCGCTCGAGTGCGGTGAGGGAGAACTCCGCGGCCACGGCGAGGCCGGTGCCGATGGTCAGCAGGAGGAATCCGAGCACGCCGAGAACGGAGAACAGGGCGCCGGTCATGCCGTCGCGCCCTTCGTGGCGGGGGGAACGGCTAGCGGGAAGCCGGGTTGCTCACCCGGCCCGGTACTGTCACCGGGCGACTGCGCGGCGCGCACTGGTCGAGTCACTCCTAGCAGGGAAAATCGGCTTGTACTGCGACGATGCCGACAATCCTAACGTGCGGCCGGCGCGCGGCCCGCGCCGCCGGGGTGTGGCGCGCGGCTCAGCGCGGATGCCGGCCGAGCAGCGCGACCAGGCGGGTGGGCGCGTCCGCGGTCCGGCCGGCGGCCACCGGCGGGTCGAACACGCCGAGGCCCTGCCACTGTTCGACCATCGGCCGCAGCATGTCCAGCAGCCGGCCCGCCAGCTCGTCCGGCACCGGGTTGGGCCGGCCCAGCGCGGTGGCCACGTCCCAGCCGTGCACGGCCAGGTCCAGCGTCATCTGCCAGCCGTACTCCTCGGCCGGGATCAGGCCGAACGAGACGTGCACCGTGTGCTGGACGGCGCCGGGGGAGAGCCACGCCGCCCGAGCCGCCGCCGAGGCCCGGGCCCAGGCCGCTACCGGGTCTTCGCCGAGCACATCGCCCTCGAACCGGTCGCCGACGTCGTCCAGCGTCGCTCCCGCGAGCAGGTGCGGGACCCACAACTGCTCGGCGACCAGGTGGTTGACCACGTCCCGGACCGACCACTCGGTGCAGGGGGTGCCGCGGCCCCAGCCGGCGGGGCCGGTCTCGCGGACGGCCCGGTCGAACACGTCGACGGCCCGGCCGTGTGCGTCGAGGAGGTCCACGGGCACATTCAACACGAAAGCGCGGGCGGCGCAGCGTGGAAAACCTATCGGGTGGCGCCGGGGCGGTGCCGCCGCACGGTCTCCTCGACCAGGTCGAGCACCGGGCCCAGGTCGTCGCCGGGCAGGCCCATGGCCAGGTGCGAGACCAGTCCTTCGAGGACCAGCTCCAGGAACGCGGTGAGCACGTCCACGTCGACGTCGTCGCGCAGGTTGCCGGCGTCGCGCTGGCGCTTGAGCCGCTCGCGGGTGGCCACGGTCAGCTGCTCGGAGCGCTCGGCCCAGCGCGCGCGGAACTCCGGGTCGGTGCGCAGCCGGCGCGAGACCTCCAGCCGGGTGCCGAGCCAGTCCGCCGGGTGCTCGCTGTCGCCGGCCAGCAGCTCGCGCATCACCTGCACGAGGCCCTGCTCGGCCACCACGTCGGCCATCCGCACGGCGTCGTCCTCGGCGAGGGCGAGGAACAGCGACTCCTTGTCGCGGAAGTGGTGGAAGATCGCGCCGCGGGACAGGCCGGTGGCCTCTTCGAGACGGCGTACAGTGGCGCCTTCGTAGCCGTAGCGGGCGAAGCAGACGCGCGAGCCGTCGAGGATCTGTCGCCGGCGTGCGTCGAGGTGATCCTGGCTGACCCGTGGCATCTTGAAATCCTGACACCCGGGACCGGGTTCTCGCAATCCGTACGTACGTACTGTGACGTGGAGTCGCGGGAACCGATCCGTCCCGGCCGCCGTCCCACCTCCGCCGACCCGCCCTCCGGCTGCGGCCGGAGGTGTGGTTTCGGCGGTGTGGTCGTCGCACACTGCTGACATCGGCGGGTGCGATGACTACCCTGTGCACCATCACGGTGCGTGAGACTGGGGAAGGGAACGGCCTTGATCTTCGGCGAAGCGGGCCGTGCGGCTCAAAGCGTCTTCGGTGCCCCGGCGCCCGCCGGTCCGGCCTACGGCGGCCCGGGCGGGGGCGGCGGGCGGTTCGAGATGGACGCCGCCGAGCTGGAATCGGTGCTCGGGCTGTGGCGGGACCAGCTGGACCGGATCACCGCCGACGGCCGCGCGATCGAGGGGATCCTGGCCGGGCTCACCGCGCCGGGTGCGGACCCGGCCAGCGGCGGCTACGTCGCGGTGGGCCGGGACTCGCTGGTGGCGTTGCAGGACCAGAACCGGTCGATGGAGCGGTACGCGCAGGACTACCTGGAGAAACTGCGGGCGGCCAGGGACCGGACGGTGGCGGCCGACCAGGCGAACGCGGACCTCGGCCGGGCGCGGTGACCGCGGTGCGTTCGGGCGGACGGGCCGCCGCGGCGGCCTTCGAGGGGGCTTAGGTGGACGGCCGGCAGATCTACGAGAACTTCAAGAACGGCGACACCGCGGGCCTGCGTGACGCGGCGGCCGAGGTGCAGCGGCTCTCGGCGGCGTACCTGGAGCGTGCGCAGGGCATCCGCGATTTGCAGAACCGGATGGCGAAGTCCTGGACCGGCGGTGCCGCGGATGCCGCGAAGGCCGGGGCCGGACCGCTGGAGCGGGCGTTCCACGACACCGCCGACCCGCTGGACATGACCACCGCCTCGGTGGAGATGCAGGCCGGCAGCTTCGAAAGCTCCGGTCACGCGGTGGTCGAGGTGCCGCCCAAGCCGGACCGGCCG
This sequence comes from Amycolatopsis sp. PS_44_ISF1, assembly GCF_032335455.1. Classification (NCBI taxonomy): domain Bacteria; kingdom Bacillati; phylum Actinomycetota; class Actinomycetes; order Pseudonocardiales; family Pseudonocardiaceae; genus Amycolatopsis; species Amycolatopsis sp. PS_44_ISF1. Next base: position 537,976 of record NZ_JANUXO010000002.1, read on the forward strand.
AACCCGTGGACCACGGGGCTCAAGGCGGCCATCCCGATCGCCGGACCGTTCATGGCCGCCGGCGATCAGCGGTCCTACCAGGACGGACTGAACCGCTACCTCGCGGCGAACGAGACCAACGTCCGCGTGATGGACCAGTACGACGGGGTGACCACCAGCACGAAGTCGGTGCTGCCGACCGGATACGGCACCCTCGTGCCGGACGGCGCGGCGATCCGGCTCAAGACGCCGGCCCGGACCGGACCCGCCGGGCCGCCGCGCCCCGGGTCGCCGGGTGCCGGTCCGGTTCCGGTTCCGGCGGACGGGCGGGCCACGCCGGGCGCCGCCGGGCCGGGGCGGGGGGCGGTGGTCGGTGCGCCGGCGGGGAGCTCGACGGCGGTCGGGGGCAGTCATACCGAGACCGGCAGCGGACCGGGCAGTCACGCCGGTCACCCCGGTCACCCCGCAGTCCGGTTCGGCGATGGCACGACACCGCAGGACACCACGACCACGCCGAGCACCAGTACCACGCCGAGCACCAGCACCGAGCAGAGCACCGGCACGACGGCGGGCTCACCGCTCGCCGCGACCGGACCGGCCCCGGGCCTGCCGCCGGGCGGCGCAGGCAACGGCGCGGGCCGCCCGAACGGGCCCGGGGGTGCGACGGTGTTCGCGACCGGCCACCAGAACCCGGCCACCGTCGACGATCCCCAGGGCGGTCGCGGCGGTGCGGGCCCGCGTCCCGGCGTCGCCGGCGCGGCGGTCCGGTCCGCACCGGGCCGCGGCGGGGCGGCGGACGGGGTGCTGGGTGCGGGCGGGCGCCGTGGCGGGGCCGAGGACGAGGAGCACCAGCGCCCGGACTACCTGATCGAAGCCGACCCGGACGCGATCTTCGGCACCGACCAGCGGACCAGCCCGCCGGTCCTCGGAGAGTAGGCGGTGGCCGAGGTGACGGGGCGGGTCGACGTTCCGATCGAGGCACTGGCCGCGCTGGCCGAGCGCGAGCAGGTGGGCCGGCTGCACGTGACCCTGCGCCCGGAGCCGCTCTGGCTCTCCGACGTCGAACGGGACGAGGCGGCCAAGCGGGTCGACGAGGCGCTGGCGGTGGCCGGGCTGGTCGACGCGCGCGGCCGGGCCACCGTGGACTTCCTCGACTGGCTGCCGCTGCTGGCCAAACCGGCGCTGGAGTACTACGGCTGGGTGGGCGTCGGCGACACCACCTACGGGGTCTTGGCCGCGGCGAGCGGGTTGCAGGCGGTGCTCGCGGTGTCCGACGGCGAGCACGTCGGCGTCCAGGAGATCGACCGGCAGCGGCTGGTCGAGACGCTGGTCGAACAGCTCCCGGCGGTGGCCGCGGGCGGCGGGAACCCGCGCACGGTCCGGGTTTCCGACCTCGACGAGGCCGCCCGCCGCGGCGAGGACGCCTATCCGCTGGACCCGGCGGTGGCCGACGTGGTCAGCCTCGTGCAGCGGCCGGTCCTCGGCAGCGGCGAGCTGTACGCGGGCCGTCGTGACGAGGTCGGCCGGCACGTCCAGTTGCGGGAGCCGCTGCACTACGCGGACACCGACTGGGGCCGCTACCTCAGCTACACCGACGGCGAGGGCGCGGACGCGGTGATCCACCTCGGCCCGGCCGGTCCGGTCGATCTGTGCCGCGCGCTGCGGGGGATGGCCGCGGGCCTGATCGGCTGAGCGCCGGACACCGCACGCCCGCCGGATCGTGACCGCGCCGATCCATGCCGATTCCATGCCGATTCAGCGTCGATCCGGCGCCGAGCCAAGGCATCGTCCCGATCCGCCCGGCAGAGCGGGACGACCGGCCGGTTCGCGGGCGGGCGCGAACCCGAGCCGACCCGGCGGGCCGGGCGGGGCGGACGCTAAGGTCACCGCTTCCCCCTGCTGCTCCCGGAAGGACGACCACCGCTTCCATGAACCACGACAACTCGCCGTCGGTCTTCGGGCCCGGACTGGGCTTCGGCACCGGTTCGGGACTGCTCTTCCTGATCCTGATGATCATCGCCCTGTGGCGGGTGTTCACCAAGGCCGGGAGGCCCGGGTGGGCGGCGATCATCCCGATCTACAACGTCTACGTACTGCTGAAGATCGCCGGGCGCTCCGGCTGGTGGCTGCTCCTGCTGCTGATCCCGCTGGTCAACCTCATCGTCGCGATCATCGTCTCGCTGGACGTCGCGAGGGCCTTCGGCAAGGGCGGGCTGTTCGGCTTCTTCGGGCTGTTCCTGTTCTCCGTCATCGGTTACCTGATCCTCGCCTTCGGCAGCGCCCGCTACACCCGCCCGGCCGCACGCTGATCGAAGAAGGGCCGTGCGGTATCCGCCCGCACGGCCCTTTCCCTCCCCCCAGGGGGTGAACAGCGCTCGGGCGCGTCGCCGGACGAGCACCCGCGGATGCCGGTCGCCGCCGGAGCGGGGCCGGGCACCGGAGACCGCGCCGCCCTGATCATCCGGTTGGCGCAGTGCCCCCCTCAGCCGTGGTGGACGGCCTGGTCAGGAGCTTCTTACGGGGTCGTGATGAATCCGTCCGGAGTCCGCGCGGCCCTGTTTTTGTCGGACCCCCCGTGTAGCGTCCGAGAACAAGTGGTCCCACCCCGTGGACCCCTCAGCCAAGGACGATCCAGTGGACGGCGACCGATGACCACGGTGCACGATTTCCCGGAGCGATCCGGAAGTGCGTCGAACCTGACCGCGCGGGTCCTTTCCGACCGCGCGGCGGGGGAGGCGTACGTCGCCTCGGTGTGTTTCAAGCACGGCCCACCGAGGCTGCTCGGCGTGGAGCTGGAGTTCACGGTGCACCACGCCGCGGACCCGGCCCGCCCCCTCGACCCCGACCTCCTGGCCACGGCGCTCGGCCCGCACACCCCGCGGACGCTGCGCCCCGACAGCCCGGCAGTCCCGCTCCCGGCCGGTTCGCCCCTGAGCCTCGAGCCCGGCTGCCAGGTGGAGATCTCCTCCGCCCCCCAGGCCACGCTGCGCGAACTGCACGCAGTCGTCTCGGCCGACCTCTCCCACCTCGCCACCCTCCTCGCCCGGCACGGCCTCGTGCTCGGCGAGTCGGCGATCGACGCCCACCGCCCGCCGCGCCGTGCCCTGAGCACCCCGCGGTACGCGGCCATGGAGCGCCGGTTCGCCCCGCTCGGCCCGGGGGGCCTGACCATGATGTGCAGCACCGCGGGCCTGCAGATCTGCGTCGACGCCGGCGAGGCCGACCAGTACGCGGCCCGCTGGGCGGCGGCCCACGCCATGGGCCCGCCGCTGCTGGCCACCTTCGCCAACTCCGCCGTGCACGCCGGCCGGGACACCGGCCACGCGTCCGCGCGCTGGCTGGCCGTGCTCGACACGGAGCCGGTGCGCACCTTCCCGGCCGAGCCCGGGCCGGACCCGGCGGCGGACTGGGCGCGGCGGATGATGGACACCCCGCTGATGGTGCTGCCCCGCGGCGAACGGCCGTGGGACGCGCCGGAGGGCCTGACCTTCGCCGACTGGATCGGCGGCCGCGGTGCCGCCGGGGTGCTGCCCCGCCCGACCGTCGCGGACCTCGACTACCACCTCACCACGATGTTCACGGCGGTGCGGCCGCAGGGGTACCTGGAGATCCGGTACCTCGACGCCCAGCCGCCGGGACAGTGGCTGCCGCCGGTCGCGCTGGTCACCGCCCTGCTCGCCCGTCCGTCCACTGTGGAGCGGGTCGGCGAGCTGTGCGCCCCGGTGGCGGGGCGCTGGGCCGACGCGGCCCGGCGGGGGCTGGCCGATCCCGGCCTCGCCGCCGTCGCGCGGGAGCTGGCCGAGCTCGGGATCGCCGAGCTCGGCGCCACCGGACTGCCCGAAGCGGCCATCACGGAAATCACCGGGAGCGTGCGCGCACGCGTGAACGGATCCAGGAGTACGCAACGATGAGTGTCACCCCGGAGCAGAACCCGCTGCTCGAACTCAGCCCGCAGGACCTGCGGGCGCACGCGGCCGAGGCCCTCACCCGGGCCAGGGCCCGCAGCGTCGCCCTCACCGACGCCGTCGACGACGAGGACCTGGTGCGCCAGCACTCGAAGCTGATGTCGCCGCTGGTCTGGGACCTCGCGCACATCGGCAGCCAGGAAGAGCTGTGGCTGGTCCGCGACGTCGGCGGCCGGGAGCCGCTGCGCCCGGAGATCGACGACCTGTACGACGCGTTCCAGCACGCGCGGGCCGACCGGCCCGCGCTGCCGCTGCTCGGGCCGGCCGAGGCCCGCGCGTACGTGCGGGAGGTGCGCGACAAGGCGTTCGACGTGCTGGAGAGGACTCCGCTTGAAGGCAGCCGGCTCACCGAGAGCGCGTTCGCCTTCGGCATGATCACCCAGCACGAGCAGCAGCACGACGAGACCATGCTGGCCACCCACCAGCTTCGCCGCGGCGAGCCGGTGCTGCACGCGCCGGAGCCGCCCCGCCCGGCCGGGGGCGCGCGGACGGGCGAGGTGCTGATCCCCGGCGGCCGGTTCACCATGGGCACCAGCGCCGAGCCGTGGGCGCTGGACAACGAGCGCCCGGCGCACGAGGTCGACGTGCCGGCGTTCGTCCTGGACACCGCGCTGGTCACCTGCGGCGCGTACGTCGAGTTCCTGGAATCCGGCGGTTACCGGGACCGGCGGTTCTGGAGCGAGGGCGGCTGGGCCTACCGGACGGGCCACGAGATCGGCGCGCCGCGGTTCTGGTGGCGCGAGCTGGACGGCTGGTGGCGCACGCGGTTCGGCGTGCGCGAGCCGGTGCCGGCCGACGAGCCGGTGGTGCACGTTTCGTTCTACGAGGCCGAGGCGTACGCACGGTGGGCGGGCAAGCGGCTGCCCACCGAGGCCGAGTGGGAGAAGGCGGCCCGCCACGACCCGGCGACCGGCCGTTCGCGGCGGTTCCCGTGGGGCGACGAGGAGCCCACGGCCGAGCACGCCAACCTCGGTCAGCGCCACCTGCGCCCGGCCGCGGCGGGCGCGTACCCGGCCGGCGCCTCGCCGTACGGCGTGCACCAGCTGATCGGCGACGTCTGGGAGTGGACGAGCACGGACCTGTACGGGTACCCGGGCTTCGAGGCGTTCCCGTACCGGGAGTACTCGGAGGTGTTCTTCGGGCCCGACTACAAGATGCTGCGCGGCGGCTCGTTCGGCACCGACTCGGCGGCGATCCGGGGCACGTTCCGCAACTGGGACTACCCGATCCGGCGGCAGATCTTCGCCGGCTTCCGCTGCGCCCGCGACCCCCGCCCCGGCGAGGTGGGATAAGCGGCATGTGCCGGCACCTGGCTTACCTCGGCGCGCCCGTTTCGCCCGCCGAGCTGATGTTCGCCGCCCCGCACGCGCTGCTCGTGCAGTCCTACGCACCGCGCGACATGCGCGGCGGCGGGACGGTCAACGCCGACGGCTTCGGCCTCGGCTGGTACCCGGAACCGGGTGCGGCGCCGGTGCGCTACCGGCGCCACTGTCCACTGTGGACGGATGAGGCGCTGCCCGCGCTGGCCGCCTCGGTACGGGCCACGGCCTTCGTCGGCGCGGCCCGCAACGGCACCAGCGGGATGCCGGTGACCGAGGCGGCCGCCGCGCCGTTCGCGGCCGGCCGGTGGCTGTTCAGCCACAACGGCGTCGTCCGCGGCTGGCCCGGCTCGGTGGCCGGGCTCGCCACCGGGCTCGACGTCACCGAGCTGCTCACCCTGGAGGCGCCGACCGATTCGGCCCTGCTGTGGGCGTTGCTGCGGCAACGCCTGCGGGCGGGGCAAGACCCGCTGGAGGCGGCGACCGGGCTGATCGACGCGGTCGAGGCGGCCGCGCCGGGCTCTCGGCTGAACTTCCTGCTCACCGACGGCGAGACGCTGGTCGGCACCGCGTGGACCCACGCGCTGTCGATGCTCCGCACGCCCGGCGGGGTGGTGCTGGCTTCCGAGCCGTGCGATCCCGATCCGGGCTGGACCGCCGTGCCCGACCGCCACGCCGTGCGAGTGACCGCGGCGGGCGCCGAACTGTTCCCCCTGACCTTCGATCGGAGCACCCCCTGATGACCGAGGCCGACCTGGAGAGCCATCGCGGCGACGTGACCGGCGAGCTGCGCGCCGACGTGACCGCCGGGCTCACCGCCGACCAGAAGTGGTTGCCGCCCAAGTGGTTCTACGACGCGGACGGCAGCGAGCTGTTCGAGAAGATCACCGCGCTGCCGGAGTACTACCCGACCCGCTGCGAGCGTGAGGTGCTCGCCGCGCGGGCGGCGGACATCGCCGGGCTCACCGGCGCGCACACGCTGGTCGAGCTGGGCTCCGGTTCGAGCGAGAAGACCCGCCTGCTGCTCGACGCGCTGACCGGGCACGGCACCCTCGAATCGTTCGTGCCGCTGGACGTCTCGGAGTCCGCGCTCGCCGAGGCGTCGGCGGCGATCGCCGCCGACTACCCGGGGCTGGCCGTCCGCGGGGTGGTCGGCGACTTCACCCAGCACCTGGGCCTGCTGCCCGGAGGACGGCCGCGGCTGGTCGTCTTCCTCGGCGGCACGATCGGCAACTTCCTTCCCGAGGACCGCGCGACCTTCCTGAAGTCGGTGCGTGAAGTGCTCGACGAGGGTGAGTGGCTGCTGCTCGGCACCGACCTGGTGAAGGACCGCGAGACGCTGGAGCGCGCGTACGACGACGAAGCCGGTGTCACCGCGGCGTTCAACCGCAACGTGCTGCGCGTGATCAACACCGGCCTGGGTGCGAACTTCGACCTCGACGCGTTCGAGCACGCCTCGTACTGGGACGCCGGGCACGAGTGGGTCGAGATGCGGCTGCGCGCCCGGCGGGCGCTGACCGTGCAGATCCCCGGCGCCGGACTGGAGGTGCGCTTCGCCGAGGGCGAGCACATCCGCACCGAGATCTCGGCCAAGTTCCGTCCCGGCGGGGTCGAAGCGGAGCTGGCGGCGGCCGGGTTCGGCTTGGAACGCTGGTGGACCGACTCCCAGCAGCGGTTCGGGGTGAGTTTGGCAAGATCGGTGCGTGGCTGAGCCCCTCGCGTCCCTGGCCCGCCGGCTCGGCACCCGGTCCTGGGTGATGGCAGCCGCCCCGGGCATCATCGCGGCCGATCAGGCCCTGCACCGCTGGTTCGGCGGCCGGGTGAGCCTGGTCGGCCTCGCCGGGCTGCCGTCGCTGCGGCTGACCACGGTCGGCCGCCGCAGCGGGCTGCCCCGCTCCACCAACCTGCTGTACTTCCCGCACGGGGCGGACTTCGTGCTGACCGGCTCCAACTGGGGCCGGCCGCGCAACCCGGCCTGGACGTTCAACCTGCGCGCCCGCCCGGAGGCCGAGGTGGCCATCCGGGGGCGCGTGACCGCGGTGAAGGTCCGCGAGCTGGAGGGCGAGGAGTACCGGCGGATGTGGGCCGAGCTGCTGGGGTTCTGGCCGGGTTACGAAATGGAGCGCGCCGCGGCCGGGCGGGTGTTGCCGGTGTTCGTGCTCTCGCCCCGCTGAGCGGGAACCGGCTCCGGCCGGGCGCCGCCGGCCCGGGGGGTTCATCCGGGAATCTCCTCCTTTCGACCGGTGCCCCGCTTTGCCCGGTTATGCGAGTCTCGCCCTTGGTGACAGGCCGCACCGGACCGCGTGCGGCTGCGAAACGGGAGGGTGTGAGGTCTTGCGGGGATCCAGAAGACTGCGCGCGGCCGCCACGGTGGTGGCGCTCGGCGCGGGGGTGACACTGGCCGGAGCCGGGCCCGCGGTGGCCGGAGAGGCGGCGGCGCAGGCGGGCGCCACCCAGAGCGGGGCGGCCCAGACCGGGGCGACGCAGAGTGGGGCGGCCCAGGTCGGGCGGGTGGCCGGGGTGGACTGGAAAGCCTGCTCCGCCGCGACCTTGACCGGGGTCCCGGCTGACCAGGTCAAGCTGTACAGCTGTGCCCGCTACCGCGTGCCGGTCGACCACGACGACGCGACGCTGGGGACCATCGACATCGCCCTGCTCAAGCGGGCGGCGAAGGAGCCGGCGAAGCGGATCGGCTCGTTGTTCCTCAACCCGGGCGGTCCGGGCGGCTCCGGGCTGCGGATGCCGATCGCCGGTGCGGGCTACTTCCAGCCGCCGGTGCTCGACCGGTTCGACCTGATCGGGTTCGACCCGCGCGGGGTCGGGGCCAGCAATCCGCTGCGCTGCTTCACCACCGCCGAGGACGCGTCCGAGGTGATGGACTCGATGGCCGCCGTCCCGCGCACGCGCGCCGAGATCTCCGCGACGCTCGCGGCGTACAAGGACTACGGGCAGTTCTGCAAGAACAACGCCGGCGCGCTGCTGAACCACATGTCCACCAAGGACGTGGTCCGTGACCTCGACCAGCTCCGCGCCGCGGTCGGGGACCAGAAGCTCAGCTACGTCGGCTTCTCCTACGGGACGCTGATCGGCTCGACCTACGCCGCGATGTTCCCGAAGCAGACCCGGGCGATCGTGATCGACGGCAACGTCGACCCGCAGCTGCGGACCACCGACGGCGTCACCTACGACCTGCAGCGCGCCCAGGGCTTCGAGATCTCGCTCGACGCCTTCCTCAAGCGCTGCGACCAGGCCGGCGACCGGTGCGCGTTCAGCTCCGGCGATCCGCGCGCGAAGTTCGACGAACTGCGCGAGTACCTGAAGGACCAGCCGATCCAGCTCCCGGGCCAGGCGCAGAAGCTCGACCTCGGCGCCTTCGTCGGCGGGGTGTCCAGCGCGCTGTACTCCCCGGCCGGGTTCGCCTCCCTGGCCGAGGACCTGCAGAAGGCCTACGACGTCATCCACCCGCTGGCCGCGCAGCCGCAGGGCGTGGCCCCCGGCGGGCTGAAGGTGCTGGGCCCGGGCAAGAACGGGCACGTGGACCTGGCCCCGGACAGCCCGTACACCGGTGACGACTCCTACTTCGGCGTGAACTGCGCGGACAAGCCGATGCGGATCAGCCAGGCGCAGGTGCCCGGGATCGCCGGGCAGGCGGACCGGCAGTCGCCGACCTTCGGGCGGTACCAGGTGTTCTCCGACATCGCGGGCTGCCCGGTGTGGCCGTCGGCGAAGAAGTCCGACCGGTACTCCGGGCCGTGGCACGCGAGCACCGACGTCCCGGTGGTCGTGGTCAGCAACCTGTACGACCCCGCCACGCAGTACGCGTTCGGCCGGAAGATGGCCGCCGAGCTGGGCAACTCGCGGCTGCTGTCGGTCGACTCGTTCGGCCACTGCATCCTCGGCCGCGCCCTCGGGGTGGACCAGGCCGTGGCCGGGTACCTGACCGACCTCACGGTGCCGGCCGAGGGCCAGGTGTTCCAGCCGAACACCCAGCCGTTCCAGGCCGCTCGGACCGCCCAGGGCTGAGCCCGGCCGGTTGACCCCCCACCGGGCCGCCCGCGATCTCGATTCGCGGGCGGCCCGGTTTCGCGTTCCGGACGGAAATCGGGCATAACGGGACGACGCCCTTGCCAGCCGGACACCGACCGGCGAAAGTGGCCGCCAGAAGTTCACCGGAGAGGAGTTGACGTGCGACGCTCGGTGGGCATCCTCGGTGCCGCCGGTTTCGTGGCCGTGGTGGTGGGCACCACGGCCGGTCTCCCGTCGATCCCGCCGGACACCCCGGTCCGGGCCGGGCCGATCGGGGTCTCGCGGTCGGTGTGCGGCGACTGGACCGCCCCGCCGCCCGGGACGCAGACGCTGCAGGTGCGCAACAACGCCGCCGTCGCCATGGAGGTCGAGGTCATCGACCCGGCCTCCGGCACGGTGTTCGGCGAGCTGGACGGGGTCGGACCCGGCACCACGCGCTCGCTGCCGGTCGACCTCGGTGACGGCGGATACGCCCTGCGCTGCGTCCCGGACGACGGCACGCCCTTCGTCGGCGCCACGGTGCGGGTCACCGGTGGTGCGGCCCGGCCGGGCCCGGCCGTGGTGCCGGTGACCGACGCCGACCTGCTGGGGCCGCTCAAGCGGTACCACGTCTACGTCGCCGACGGGCTCGGCACGCTCGCCGGCCAGACCGCCGTGCTCGACCGGTCCGTCCACAGTGGAGACCGCGAGGCCGCCCGGCGCGACTGGCTGACCGCGCACCTGACCTACGAGCGCCTCGGCGCGGCCTACGACGCGTTCGGCGATTCCGACCGCGCCCTCAACGGCACCACCGACGGCCGGCCCGGCGGCGCCCGGGACCCGGGCTTCACCGGCTTCCACCGGCTGGAGAACGGTTTGTGGCACGACGAAAGCCTCGACCGGCTGGCCGAGGTGGCGGACCGGCTCGACGCCGACGTCCGGGACCTGGCCGCCGCGTTCGCCGACGCCCAGATCGGCCAGAACGACCTCGGACTGCGCGCGCACGAGATCATGGAGAACACCCTGCAGTTCGAGCTGACCGGCCGCACCGACTACGGCAGCGGCAGCGCCCTGGCCACCGCCGGCGCGAACCTCACCGGCACCCGGGCCGTGCTCGACGTGCTCCGCCCGCTGCTGGCCCCCCGCTTCCCGGGGTTGCCGGACCTCGACGCCTGGATCGGCCGGACCGGACGTGATCTCGGGGCCGTCGAAGGCAAGCCGCTGGCCGAACTCACGCGGAGGCAACGGGAACGCGTCGACGCCGACGTCTCGGAGCTGACCGAGCGCCTGGCCCCGATCGCCGCGATCACCGAGCCCCGGCGGGTGTCGTGAGCCTCGGGCGGCGCGCGTTCCTGCGCGGGGCGGCGGCCGCGGGGGCCGGGGCGGGACTGGCCGGGCTGGCCGGGAGCGCGGCGGCGAGCGGCGGTGGCCGCTCCTCGGCCCCGTTCCACGGGCCGCGCCAGCAAGCCGTCCTCCTGGACCCGCCGCGGCACTCGATCGTCGCGGCGTTCGACGTCGTCGCCGAAGACCGCGCCGAGCTGACCGGAGTGTTCGCCGAGCTCACCGACCGGGCCCGGTTCCTCACCCGCGGGGGAGCGCCGGCCGCGCTCGGCATCACCGGCCCGCCCGCCGATTCCGGGGTGCTCGGGCCCGAGGTCCCGCCGGGGGAGCTTTCGGTGCTGCTCGGCGTGGGCTCGTCGCTGTTCGACGACCGCTACGGCCTCGCGCCGCGCAAGCCCGCGAAGCTCAAGCCGATGACGATGTTCCCCGACGACGCGCTCGACGAGGCCTGGTGCCACGGAGATCTGAGCCTCACCCTCAGCGCCGACGAGCCGGACACCGTGCTGCACGCGCTGCGCGACTTCAGCCGCGCCACCCGTGGCGGACTGCAACTGCGCTGGAAGATCGACGGCTTCGCCTCGCCGCCGCGCCCGGCCGGCGCGCCGCGCAACCTGATGGGGTTCAAGGACGGCACCGCCAACCCCGGTCCGGCCGACCGCGACCGTCTGGTGTGGACCGACGAGGGCGGCAGCTACCAGGTGGTCCGGCTGATCCGGATGCTGGCCGAGTTCTGGGACCGGGTCTCGCTCTCGGAGCAGGAGAACATGATCGGCCGGCGGCGCGACACCGGCGCCCCGCTCGACGGCGACACCGAGGACGACGTGCCGCGCTACGAGCAGGACCCGGTGGGCACGGTGATCCCGCTGACCAGCCACATCCGCCGGGCCAACCCGCGCACCCCGCAGACCGGCGGCGAGCGCATCCTGCGGCGCGCGGTGAACTACGACCGCGGCGTCGATTCGAACGGCAACCTGGACCTGGGCCTGGTGTTCACCTGCTACCAGCGTGACCTCGAGCGCCAGTTCGAGGCGGTGCAGCGGCGGCTCGCCGGCGAACCGCTCACCGACTACATCTCGCCGTTCGGGGGCGGGTACTTCTACCTGCTGCCCGGCGTCGTCGACGAGGCCGACCACTACGGCCGGGCGCTACTGGGCTGAAAGGGGCAGGTTGTGGGCAGGAGCAAGAGGAGGACCGCGCTCGCGGCGGGCTCGGTGGCCGTGGCCGCCCTGCTGGTCTCGGCCTGCGCGAACAGCGAGGCCGACCCGGCCGGGCCGGACCACGCGGTGGACGCGGCCGGCTTCGCCACCGCGACGCCGATCAAGCACGTGGTGGTGATCTTCGGCGAGAACATCGCGTTCGACCACTACTTCGGCACCTACCCGCACGCCACCAACGAGAACGGCACCCCGTTCCACGCCGCGCCCGGCACCCCGGCGGTCAACGGTCTGACGCCGCGGCTGCTGACCGCCAACCCCAACGCCTACAACCCGAAGCGGCTGGCCCCGGACCAGGCTCTGACCTGCGACCAGTCGCACGACTACGGCAAGGAGCAGGCCGCGTTCGACGGCGGCCGGATGGACAAGTTCGTCGAGCACACCGAGAAGGACAAGTGCACCGGTCAGCCGGTGCTGTTCGGCGAGCCCGGACTGGTGATGGACTACTTCGACGGCAACACCGTGACCGCGATGTGGAACTACGCCCAGCACTACTCGCTCGGCGACAACTCCTTCGACGCGGTCTTCGGCCCGTCCAGCCCCGGCGCGATCAACCTGGTCTCCGGCCAGACCCACGGCCTGCAGCCGGTGGACTCGGTGACCGGCCGGGCGCTGGTGGACCCGAAGACCGCCGCCTCACCGGACGCCGCGGGCGTCGGGACCATGATCACCGACCCCGATCCGGCGTTCGACGACTGCTCGGACAACAACCACACCGCCACCGACCACCTCGGCGCCTTCGGGGGCCGCACCGTGGGCGACCTGCTCACCGCCCGCAAGGTGACCTGGGGCTGGTTCGAGGGCGGGTTCAGGCCGACCGGGAGCGCGAACGGCTACGCGGTCTGCGGCACCGGGCACCCGAACGTCGGCGGCCAGTCCTCTGTGGACTACAGCCCGCACCACGAGCCGTTCCAGTACTACCGGTCCACGGCGAACCCGAAGCACCTTCCGCCCAGCTCGCTGTCCGCGGTGGGCCAGGGCGACCGGGCCAACCACCAGTACGATGTGCGCGATTTCGACGAAGCGCTGGGCCAGGGCACCATGCCGGCCGTGAGCTTCCTCAAGGCACCGTCCTACCAGGACGGTCACGCCGGCTACTCCGACCCGCTCGACGAGCAGGCGTTCGTCGCCGGCGAGGTCAACCGGATCCAGTCCTCGCCGCACTGGCGCGACACCGCCATCGTGCTCGCCTACGACGACTCCGACGGCTGGTACGACCACCAGCCCTCGGAGATCGTGAACGGCTCGCACGACTCGGCCGAAGACTCGCCGCTCTGCTCCTCGCGCCCGGTGAAGCTGGGCGGCTACGCCGACCGCTGCGGTTACGGCCCGCGCCTGCCGCTGCTGGTGATCTCGCCCTACAGCCGGGTCAACCACGTGGACCACACGAGGACCGACCAGACCTCGGTGCTGCGGTTCATCGAGGACAACTGGCACCTCGGCCGGATCGGCGACGGCTCCTACGACGCGCTGGCGGCGCCGTTGACCGGGATGTTCGACTTCTCGCACCCGGGGGCGAAGACCCTGAAGCTGGACCCGAAGACCGGTGCGGTGGTGCCCTGAGCCGGCTGAGGTCGTGGTCACAAGGCCCTCGGCCCCGGCGGTGATCGGCGCGTACAGTGGCTCGCGTCGATCACTCCACGAGTACGGAAGCGAGGTGAGCGGCACATGCCGCAGGACAGTCTTGTGCGGACCGGAATCGCCCTCACCCGTGGCTCTCGCGGGCGCTGATCCAGCGGGGCGGTGATCCGGCCGCCCCTGTCCGGCTGTGCGCGCACGCCGGAAAAGAGCCGGAAATGACCACTTTCGAAATGCTGCTGCGGGTCGGCACGGGCGTCGGGCTGGGCGCGGTGATCGGGTTCGAGCGCCAGTACCGGGCCCGGATGGCGGGACTGCGCACCAACGCGCTGGTCGCCGTCGGTGCCACCCTGTTCGTCCTGCTCTCCGCCCACGGTTTCGGCGGGCTCTCGGGCAGCGGCGACGCCGACCCCACCCGCGTGGCCGCCCAGATCATCTCCGGCATCGGGTTCCTCGGCGCCGGGGTGATCCTGCGCGACGGGCTGAACGTCCGCGGCCTCAACACCGCGGCCACCCTGTGGTGCGCCGCCGCCGTCGGCTCGCTGGCCGGTGCCGGGCTGTACCAGGTGGCGGTGGCCGGCACCGCCGTCGTGGTGGCGGTGAACGTGCTGCTGCGCGCCCTCGGCCGCGTCGTCGACCGCCGCCCGGACCCCGGCGACGAGACCCCGGCGCGCTACTCGTTCGAAGCGGTCACCCGCGACGCGGACGAGGCGCACGTCCGCGCCCTGCTCGTGCAGGCCCTGACCCGCACGGACTTCCGCCTGCTCTCGGTCGAGAGCGTCGACCGGCCGGACGGCGGCACGGTCGTCGTCCGCGCCGAGCTGCTCGGCGACCAGCGGGACGACGCGCAGATGGAATCGGCGGTCTCGCGGCTTTCGCTGGAGCCTTCGGTTTCCCGCGTGCGCTGGGACGTCGCCGGGGCACCGGACGTGGAGGAGCTGGCCGCGCGCCGCTGAGTCCCGGCCCGCCCGCCCGTGCTGATGGGGCTGGACGGTGCCGGGGGGAACGGCGGAGGCCGCCCCGGCGAACCGGGGCGGCCTCCGCTCGTGGTGCGACGGGAATCAGCTGCGGGTCATCTTGCGCAGCACGTACTGCAGGATGCCGCCGTTGCGGTAGTAGTCGGCCTCACCCGGGGTGTCGATGCGGACGTCCGCCTCGAACTCGACCTTCGTGCCGTCCGCCTTGGTGGCGGTGACGTGCACGGTGCGCGGGGTCCGGCCGTCGTTCAGCTCGGTGATGCCGGCGATGTCGAACGTCTCGGTGCCGTCCAGCTTCAGCGACGCGGCCGATTCGCCGGCCGGGAACTGCAGCGGGATGACGCCCATGCCGATCAGGTTCGACCGGTGGATGCGCTCGAACGACTCGGTGATCACCGCGCGGACGCCCAGCAGCGAGGTGCCCTTGGCCGCCCAGTCGCGCGACGAGCCCGAGCCGTACTCCTTGCCGCCCAGCACGACCAGCGGGGTGCCCGCGGCCGCGTAGTTCTGCGCCGCGTCGTAGATGAACGCCTGCGGGCCGCCCTCGGCGGTGAAGTCGCGGGTGTAGCCGCCCTGCACGTCGTCCAGCAGCTGGTTGCGCAGCCGGATGTTGGCGAAGGTGCCGCGGATCATCACCTCGTGGTTGCCGCGGCGCGAGCCGTAGGAGTTGAAGTCCTTGCGGCCGATGCCGTGCTCGGTGAGGTACTGCCCGGCCGGGGTGTCGGCCTTGATCGCGCCGGCGGGGGAGATGTGGTCGGTGGTGACCGAGTCGCCCAGCTTCGCCAGCACCCGCGCGCCGGAGATGTCGGTGACCGGGGCCGGTTCGGCCTGCATGCCCTCGAAGTACGGGGGCTTGCGCACGTAGGTGGACTCGCCGTCCCACTCGAAGGTCTTGCCCTCCGGGGTCGGCAGCGCCTTCCAGCGCTCGCCGCCGTCGAACACGTCCGCGTAGTCCTTGGTGAACATCTCCTGGGTGATCGAGGAGTCGATGGTCTCCTGGATCTCCTGCGGGGTCGGCCAGATGTCGGTCAGGAACACGTCGTTGCCGTCGGTGTCCCGGCCCAGCGGCTGGTGCTCGAAGTCGAAGTCCATCGTGCCGGCCAGCGCGTAGGCGATCACCAGCGGCGGCGAGGCCAGGTAGTTCATCTTGACGTCCGGGTTGATCCGGCCCTCGAAGTTGCGGTTGCCCGAGAGCACCGACACGGCGGTGAGGTCGTTCTCCTGGATCGCCGCGGAGATCTCGTCCGAGAGCGGGCCGGAGTTGCCGATGCAGGTGGTGCAGCCGTAGCCGACCAGGTGGTAGCCCAGCTTCTCCAGGTACGGCCACAGGCCGGCCTTGTCGTAGTAGTCGGTGACGACCTGCGAGCCCGGCGCCATCGAGGTCTTGACCCACGGCTTCACCGCGAGGCCCTTGTCGACGGCGTTGCGCGCCAGCAGCGCGGCACCGAGCATCACCGACGGGTTCGAGGTGTTGGTGCACGAGGTGATCGAGGCGATCACCACGGCGCCGTGGTCGAGCACGAACTCGCCGCGGTCGGCGGTCTTCACGGTGACCGGCTTGGACGGGCGGCCCGAAGCGCCGTTCGCGGCGGACTGGCTCTCCACCGCGTCGTCGTCGGCGAAGGTCAGCGTGACCGGGTCACTGGCCGGGAAGGACTCCTCGACCGCTTCGTCCACCTTGGTGTGCGGGGTGCGCTGGTCTTCGTCCACGTAGTCGTGCACCGACTTGCGGAACGAGGACTTCGCGTCGGAGAGCTCGATGCGGTCCTGCGGGCGCTTCGGCCCGGCGATCGACGGGACGACGGTGGACAGGTCCAGCTCGATGTACTCGGAGTAGACCGGTTCGTGCGCCCCGGCGGAATCGGCCGAGTGCCAGAGGCCCTGCTCCTTGGCGTAGGTCTCGACCAGGGCGACCTGCTCGGGCGAACGGCCGGTCAGCTTCAGGTAGCGGACGGTCTCCTCGTCGATCGGGAAGATCGCCGCGGTGGAGCCGAACTCCGGGCTCATGTTGCCGATGGTGGCGCGGTTGGCCAGCGGCACCGCGCTGACGCCGTCGCCGTAGAACTCGACGAACTTCGAGACCACGCCGTGCTTGCGCAGCATCTCGGTGATGGTGAGCACCACGTCGGTCGCGGTGACCCCGGTCGGGATCTCGCCGGTCAGCTTGAAGCCGACCACGCGCGGGATGAGCATGGAGACGGGCTGGCCCAGCATGGCCGCCTCGGCCTCGATGCCGCCGACGCCCCAGCCCAGCACGCCCAGCCCGTTGACCATGGTGGTGTGCGAGTCGGTGCCGACGCAGGAGTCGGGGTAGGCCTGGCCGCCCCGGGCCATCACGGTGCGCGCCAGGTGCTCGATGTTGACCTGGTGCACGATGCCGGTGCCCGGCGGGACGACCTTGAACTCGTCGAACGCGCCCTGGCCCCAGCGCAGGAACTGGTAGCGCTCGCGGTTGCGCTCGTACTCGATCTCGACGTTGCGCTCGAACGCGTCGGGGGTGCCGAACACGTCGATGATCACGGAGTGGTCGATCACCAGCTCGGCCGGCGCCAGCGGGTTGACCTGGTCCGGGTTGCCGCCCAGGTCGGTGACGGCCTCGCGCATGGTGGCGAGGTCGACGACGCACGGCACCCCGGTGAAGTCCTGCATGATCACGCGGGCCGGCGTGAACTGGATCTCGATCGACGGTTCGGCGCTGGGGTCCCAGTGGCCGAGCGCGCGGATGTGGTCGGCGGTGATGTTCGCGCCGTCCTCGGTGCGCAGCAGGTTCTCGAGCAGGATCTTCAGGCTGTAGGGCAGGCGCTCGGAGCCCTCGACCTTGTTCAGGCGGAAGACCTCGTACGAGGCGTCTCCCACCTTCAGCGTGTCTTTGGCGCCGAAGCTGTCCTTGCTGGCAGGTGCAGTCACGTCTAACTCCAGTGGCATGGACCCGCGCCCCTGTCGGGCGGGGAGTCCCGGGTCAGTTCGGTGGGTGTCCGGGGTGTTCGTGCGGCCCTCGGGAAGGCCACGGCCGAGTGTGGCGCACCCCCACCGTAGGACCGGGATCGGGATGGCACACCTCGTCCGCCGCTCCAAACAGTACGCGCGTCCTGTATTAACTTCAAGCCGACCCGCCGGAGGGGCTGGGCCATTCGGACACGCGGGGTAAGGAGGGTCCCCCGATGAGGGGAATTGGGTGCCTACGGTGTGTGAGTTCCGCCTGAGGCTTGTGATAGTGGTGTGACTGCAGTGGCACGAGGTGTGAACACTGCGTGGTTGGCCCAGGTGGCGCGGCCCCTGGTGAGCGGAGGAGGCGGGTCGTGGCGATCCGGAGTGCACGCGGGGCCCGGCGTGGCCTGACGGTCGGCACGTTCGCCCTGGTGGTGCTGCTCGGCGCGGCCGGCCCGGGCTGGGCCGTGCCACCGCCTCCGCCGAACCCGAGTGATTCGGACCTCAGCTCGTCCAAGGCGGCGGCGAACGCGAAAGCCGGCGAGGTCGGCCGGCTGACCAACCAGCTCGCCCAGGCCGAGGGCCGGCTCAGCTCCCTGCAGGACGACCTGGAGCTCAAGCAGGAAGAGGCCAACAAGGCGCTGGTCGATCTGCAGACCGCGCAGGACGCGGCCTCGCAGGCCGAGCAGGACGCCCGGTCCGCGCGCACGCAGGCCGACGCGGCCGCGGCCGCCATCGAAAAGGCCCGCGACGACCTGAAGCGGTTCGCCGCGGCGAGCTTCGAACAGGGCAGCACGATCGGCTCGGTCTCCGCCTACCTGACCGCCGACAGCCCGCAGGACCTGCTGGCGCGCGCCCAGTTGCTCGACTCCATCGGCGGCTCGCGGCTGAACGCGCTGGACCGGCTGCAGCAGGCCCAGACCGACAAGTCCAACAAGGACTCCGCCGCGCGCAAGGCGCTCGAGGTCGCGCAGCAGAAGCAGGACGCCGCGCGGCAGGCGAAGCGCGGCGCGGACGTGGCGCAGTCGGCCGCGGTCCAGGCCCAGCAGACCCAGGCCGCGCAGAACACCCAGTTGCAGGCGAGCAAGTCCTCGGTGGAGCAGCAGCTCTTCGCCGCGCAGGCCACGGTGAACGGGCTGCAGGGCCAGCGCCAGCGCTACCAGGACTGGGTCGCGCAGAAGCAGCGTGAAGACGAGGAGCGCGCCCGCCAGGCCGCGCTGGCCAGCAGCAGCAGTGGTGGCGGCGGGGGCCGGCAGTCCAGCGGCGGTGGCGGCGGCGCCCGGCCGTCACCGGCGGCGGGCTCGTCCATCGAAGCGGTGATCGCGCGGGCGCTTTCCCAGGTCGGCCGCCCGTACGCCTGGGGTGGCGGCAACGCCGGCGGCGCGACCCGCGGTATCCGCGACGGCGGCGTGGCCGACATGTACGGCGACTACAACAAGATCGGCTTCGACTGCTCGGGCCTGATGATCTACGCCTTCGCGGGCGTGCAGTCCCTTTCGCACTACAGCGGCTACCAGTACACCTCGGGCCGCCGCGTGCCGCTTTCGCAGATGCGCCGCGGCGACATGCTCTTCTACGGTGGCTCGGGCGGCATCCACCACGTCGCCCTGTACCTCGGCGGCGGGCAGATGGTGGAGGCCCCGCAGTCCGGCTCGAACGTCCGCGTCGCCTCCGTCCGCTACGGCGGCATCATGCCGTACGCGACGCGGCTCATCGGCTGACTGCTCAGCTCTCCAGGCCGCGGAGCAGACCCTCCAGGTCGCGCTCGCCTTCGCGGGTCTGGGCGCCGTGGGCGAGGCCCGCGCGGATCAGGCGCTCGGCCGCGGGGCGGGCGAACTGGGCGGCCCAGGCTTCGTGCTCGCGCCGGAGGCCGGGGGTCAGGTCCCGCGGCGGGAGGGCCTGCTTGGCCGCGGCGACCACGCCTTCCGGGAGCGCGGCGATGTCCCGGGCGAGCCGGTCGACGAACTCGTCGAGCCGGTCGGCCGGGACGGCCCGGTTGACCCAGCCGTAGCGTTCGGCGGTTTCCGCGTCGTACAGCCGGGCGCCCAGCACCACTTCCAGCGCCCGGTTGCGGCCGATCCGGTCGGCCAGGTACTGGGTGCCCCCGCCGCCGGGGACGATGCCCATCAGCGCCTCGACCTGGCCGATCCCGGCCCGGCCGATCGCGGCGAAGGCCAGGTCCGCCGCGGTGACGAACTCCGCCCCGCCGCCGCGCGCGAGCCCGGCCAGCTTGACGATCGTCACCTGGGGCTGGTGCCGCAGCAGCTCCCCGAGGGCCTGGAACACGTTGACCCCCTCGGGGGCGCCGGCGGCGAGCCCGTCGAAGGCGTCCGGGGTGTCCACAAGGGACATGTCCACATGCGCCACGAAGAAGTCCGGGTCGGCGCTGGCGAACACGATCACCCGCGCCTCGTGGTCTTCGCGCAGCGCGGTCAGCAAGTGGCGGAGGTCGGACATGAGGGCGACGTCGAGCACGTTGACCGGCGGGTGGTCGAGGGTGACGCGGACGAGGCCGTCCTCACGGCGCACCCGGAGGGTCGTGTAGGCGTACTGGGACATGGGGGATCTCCGAAATCGTGCCTGGCCGGCACCTAGGTTCCTGATGTATACCTAGCTTGGGGCGGCGGGCGACCGGCGTCAACAACGCACTTCCGGCAGCTCAAGTATCGGGGAGGATACCGGGATGGACCTGCGCGACACCGGTCACAGCGCTGACCGTCTCGCGGGCGGTGCGGACGGTGTGGTCTACCGCGCCGACTGCCCCAGCCGCCCGATCCTCGACCAGATCGCCGACAAGTGGTCGATGATGGTGATGGCCGTGCTGGAGGAACCCCGGCGGTTCAACGACATCAAGCGCCGCCTCGAAGGCGTCACCCAGCGCGTGCTGACGCAGACCCTGCGGCGCCTGGAGCGCAACGGGATGATCGAGCGCCGCGTGCTGCCCACCTCGCCGGTCGGCGTCCAGTACTCGCTGACCCCGCTCGGCCGGTCGCTGCGGGAGCCGTTCGGCCGGCTCTACGACTGGACGGTCGCCCACACCGAAGAGATCCGGCGGTCCCAGCAGGGCTACGACCGCCGGGTGGGCGCGGCCGAGTGAGTCCACAGCGGACGGTGCTCATCCGCCCCCGGTGATCGCCGCGCGGACGTCGTGCGCGAGGGCGTCGGGGTCGGTCCGGCCGAAGGCGACGCGCTGGAGCAGGAAACCGTGCAGCAGCGCCATGATCACGCGCGCGTTCGCTTCGGGTTCGGCCTCCGGCGCGAGCCGTCCGGCGGCCTGGGCCCGGCTCAGCGCCTGGGTGATCTCACCGGTGACGCGGGTGAAGCCGGCCTGAGCGGGCCCGTTCAGGCCGGGGTTGCGCAGCAGCTCGGCCCAGGCCATCACCCCGCAGCGCAGCAGCTCGGCGCGGTCCGGCGCCGCACCGGCGGGCGTCGCCTGGACCGCGGTGGCCACCAGCTCGGCGATCGTGACGTCCTCGGATTCCTCCAGGCGCCGCAGGACCGGGTCGAAGATGGCCGCGAAGGCGAGCCGGGCGACCTCGACGATCAGCTCCTGCTTACCGCTGAAGTAGCGGTACGGGGCGCCGGTGGACACCCCCGCCTCGGCCGCGATGTCCGGCATCGAGGTGCCGTGGAAGCCCTGGCGGGCGAAACAGCGGCGGGCGGCCGCGATGATCTGGTCGCGGTTGGCCGAGCGGTGCTCGCTGGTGATGCGGGGCATGCCGTTCCCTCTCCGGCCGTCCATGAATGAACGGTCATTCGCCTTGACTTCGTGCCGGTCAGCATCCCATACTTCATGTGAATGGTCGTTCACGATAGAGGAGGTCGATGATGGGCGACGTGCCCCTGCGGCTCGGCGGGTTCGGCTACGAGCACACCACCGCGGTCTTCGACGGGACCGTGCCGATCGAGGGCGCGGACGTCACCGCGACGACCGCGCCCCTGGTCTCGGACATCTTCCAGGGCATGGTGCGGGGCGAGTACGACGTGGCCGAGCTGGGGCTGACCTACTTCCTCCGGCTGTGGGACACCGCGGAATCACCGTTCCTGGCCCTGCCGGTCTTCCCGAACCGCCACTTCCGCCACTCCGCGCTGTTCGTCGACGACCGCAGCGGCATCACCCGGCCCGAGGACCTGGTGGGCCGGACGGTCGGCGAGTTCGCCCTGTGGGGGCACGACCCGGGGGTCTGGATGAAGGGCGTGCTGGCCGAGGAGCACGGGGTGACCCCGGAGCGGATGAGCTGGGTGATCGGCGGCACTGAGCACCCGCTCCCGCCGTTCTCCTGGGTGCCGCAGCCGGTGCCGGACGGGGTGAGCGTCCGCCACGCCGGTGCCGGCGAGACCCTCGTGGCGATGCTGGAGGCGGGGGAGATCGACGCCCTGCTGTCGGTGGACGTGCCGCAATCCGTGCTGGAGGGCACCGGCCGGATCCGCCGGCTCTGGCCCGATCACGAGCGGGTCGAGCGGGAGTACTTCGCGCGGACCGGCATCTTCCCGATGATGCACGTGGTGGCGATCCGCAAGGACTTCCACGCTGCCCACCCCGGCGTCGCCCGGGCGGTGTACGACGCGTTCCTGGCCGCGAAGGACCGGATCCGGCGCCAGTACCTGGACGGGGCGGCCAAGCAGCACATGGCGGTGATCACCCCGTGGTTCAGCGAGCTGTTCGCGGAGAACCGGCGGCTGATGCCGGAGGACTGGTGGCCCTACGGCGTGGCCGAGAACCGCCACGCGGTCGACACCTTCCTGCGCTACCACCACGAGCAGGGCCTTTCGCGGGAGCGGCTGACCAGCGAGGACATCTTCGTCCCGGAGCTGCTGGACACCTGAGGCCGGCCGGCCCAGACTGCTGGTCTTCGGCCACGGGCCGTGAGCGGTGCTCGACGGTGCGCCGCGCGGTGGCCTCCCGGGTACGGTCGCCTGGTGAGCGAAGATCCCGGGGCCGTCCCGGTCGAGATCGGCAACGTCCTGCACCCGGTGGCCGACGTCGAGGCCGCGGTCCGGTTCTACGCGGGCGCGTTCGGCCTGGCGACGAAGTTCGTGGACGGCGGCCGTTACGCCGCCCTCGACGCGGGCCCCACCACGCTGGCCCTCGCCGGCCCCGGGGAGGACGTCACCGGCGGGGTGCCCGCGGCCTCGTTCAAGGTGCCCGAGGTGGCCGCGGCGCTGGCTGCCGTGGTGGCGCGCGGCGGATCCGTGGTCCGCCCGCCCGAGACCGGCCCGCACGAGGTCCGCGCCGTGGCGCGCGACCCGTGGGGCAACACACTGGTGCTGTACGGGCCGCGCTGAGCTGCCGCCACCGCCCGGGGCGGCGGGCGTCGGATGCGGCCGGTGCGGCGGGTGCAGACCTGGCTCTCGTTCGCCGCGTCGACCGCGTCCCCGAGCGGAGCCGCGAACGAGCTGGCCACGGCGGCGCAATCGACTTCGCCGTTCGCGGTCGGCCCTGCTGGTGTTCACGGCGATGCCCGCCACCCTCCGGAGACCGCCCGCGACCGTGTGGGTCAGGCTTGCGCCTCGGCCGGCTTCACCCGCCGGGGCCGGGTCAGCACCATCGCCTGGCAGCCGGGCAGCGCCCGCAGTTGCGCGTGGTCGCCGGCGCGGTAGGAGCTGGGCGTCTGGCCGACCAGCTCGGTGAACCGGGCGCTGAACGAGCCCAGGCTGGTGCAGCCGACGGCGAAACAGACCTCGGTCACGCTCAGGTCGCCGCGGCGCAGCAGGGACTTGGCCCGCTCGATGCGGCGGGTCATGAGGTAGGAGTACGGCGTCTCGCCGTAGGCGTCGCGGAACCGGCGGCTGAAGTGCCCGGCCGACATCAGCGCCGTGCGGGCCAGCGCGGCCACATCGAGCGGCTGCCCGTACTCGCGGTCCATCCGGTCGCGGGCGCGCCGCAGCCTTCGCAGCTCGTCGAGGTCGGGGCGCATGCCTTCATTGTGCCTGCCGGTCGCGTGCCGGGCGGGCGCGCGGTCGAGCCCCGGTGTGCGGGCGTGCTGGCCCGGCCGTGACTCGGTCACCCTCGGGGCTCGGGCCGGCTCACCGGTCCGCCCGCGGGGTCCAGGTGTAGGGCGTGGTCGTGGTGACCGCGGTGAAGCCGAGCCGTTCGAGGATCGGGCGGCTGGCTTCGGCGGCGTCCACCTGCAGGTAGCGGACGCCACGGCCGGCGGCGAGGCGGGCGCGGTGGGCGACCAGCGCCCGGTACAGGCCCCGGCCGCGCCACCCGGGCCGGGTGCCCCCGCCCCAGAGTCCGGCGAAGCCGGTGCCGGGCACGAACTCCAGCCGCGCCGCGGAGACCAGCCGGCCGCCGGACTCCGCGACCACGTGGACCGCCGCGTCCGGGCGGGCGATCAGGTCGGCGGCCAGCGCTTCCTCGTCGGTGCCGAACACCTCGGCGCTGAGCGCGGCTATCCGCCGCAGGTCCGCCCGGCCGCGGGCCTCGCGGACCACCACGCCGCCGGGTGGCGGGGGCGAGGTGGCGACGTCGGCGAGCGCGGCGATCATGACGGTCTCGCGCGGCTCGGCCTCGAAGCCGGCCGCGAGCAGCCGCTCCGGCAGCGACGCGGGCCGGTCGTGGCCGCGGGTCTTCCATTCGAAGCCCTCCCCGCGGGCGGCGAAGCAGTCCTGCTGGCGGCGGATCAGCGCGTCCAGCGCGGGCTCGGTGACCCCCAGGTCGGGCCGGCCGGTGACGAGCCCGCGGCGGCCACCGGTCACGCGGACCACCGGCCCGTCCGGGTCCAGCCGCAGCCCGGGCTCCGGGACGGTCAGCTCGGCCCGGCGGACCTGGTCGTCGTAGGCGGCGAGCAGCAGTGCGGCGTCGGGCATGCCCGGACGCTAGCGTGGACCCCGCCCGCCCGGGGAACGGTTTTCCGGCGGCCGGGCGAAGGGGAGGCCGCAGTGCCGTACGCGGGGATCGTGCTCGCCGGTGGGGCCGCGCGCCGGCTGTCCGGTGTGGACAAACCCGGGCTGGTGGTGGGCGGCTGCTCCCTGCTCGCCCGCGCGGTGGCCGCGGCCGGCGGGGCGGAGCCGCTGGTCGTGGTCGGCCCGCAGCGGCCCGGTCACGACGGGGTGGTGTGGACGCGCGAGCCCGTGCCCGGCACCGGTCCGGTGGCCGCGCTGGCCGCGGGCCTGGCGCTGGTGCCCGCCACGGCCGAAGTCGTGGTGCTGCTGGCGGCCGACCTGCCCGGCGTGCGAAGGTCCACAGTGGACCGGCTGCGCACGGCGCGGGAAAACCGGTCCGCCGACGGCGCCCTGCTCGTCGACGAGCAGGGGGAGCGGCAGTGGCTGCTCGGCGCCTGGCGCGTGGCGGCGCTGCGAGCGGCCCTGCCCGAGCCGCCGGAGAACGCCTCGCTGCGCCGGACGCTCGGCGGGCTGTCCCTCGTGGACGTCCGCGCCGAACCGGGCGAGAGCGAGGACATCGACACGCCCGGCGACCTGGAGCGCCACCGCTAGGCCGTGTCACGCGTGTCCCGCGCTTCGCGGTCTTCACAGCTGCCATACCGGTGGTGCGGTTGCATGGCCGGACGGACCGCCGGGTTCCGGCGGGGGTGGGCGTGCCGGACGGACGGCGGCTCCCGCGAGGCGCTACGGTCGCGGGCGAGCCGCACGCACAGGACCACAGGAGGCAGAGTGACCGAGCCCGGCTACGCCGAGGGCGCGAACGGGCCGCAGTCCGGCACGCCGGCGCGGGACGCCCAGTTGCTGGAACGGACCGTGTTCGAGGTCAAGCGCATCATCGTCGGCCAGGACCGGCTGGTGGAGCGGATGCTCGTCGGGCTGCTGGCCAAGGGCCACCTGCTGCTGGAAGGCGTGCCCGGCGTCGCGAAGACGCTGGCCGTGGAGACCTTCGCGCGGGTGGTGGGCGGCTCGTTCTCCCGGGTCCAGTTCACCCCCGACCTGGTGCCGGCCGACATCCTCGGCACCCGGATCTACCGCCAGGGCGCCGAGCAGTTCGACGTGGAGCTCGGCCCGGTGGTGGCGAACTTCGTGCTGGCCGACGAGATCAACCGCGCGCCGGCCAAGGTGCAGTCGGCGATGCTGGAGGTGATGGCCGAGCGGCACGTGTCGATCGGCGGCCAGACCTTCCCCATGCCCGACCCGTTCCTGGTGCTGGCCACGCAGAACCCGATCGAGAACGAGGGCGTCTACCCGCTGCCGGAGGCCCAGCGCGACCGGTTCCTGTTCAAGATCCTGGTCGAGTACCCGACCGCCGAGGAAGAGCGCGAGATCATCTACCGGATGGGCGTCACCCCGCCGGTGCCGCACGAGGTGCTCAGCCCGGGTGAGCTGGTCCGGCTGCAGGGCGTCGCCGCGCAGGTGTTCGTGCACCACGCGCTGGTCGACTACGTGGTGCGCCTGGTGCTGGCCACCCGCACCCCGGGCGACCACGGGCTGACCGACGTGGCCGGCTGGGTGTCCTACGGCGCCTCGCCGCGCGCGAGCCTCGGCATCATCGCCGCCGCCCGCGCGCTCGCGCTGGTCCGCGGCCGCGACTACGTGCTGCCCCAGGACGTCGTCGACGTGGTGCCGGACGTGCTGCGCCACCGCCTCGTGCTGTCCTACGACGCGCTGGCCGACGGCGTGCCGGTGGAGCACATCATCACGCGGGTGCTGCAGACCGTGCCGCTGCCGCAGGTCTCGGCCCGGCCGCAGGGCGGGAGCGGGCCGGGCAGCCCGGTCCCCGCCGGCGCGCCCGTCAGGTAGGCCGGTGGCGAAGCAACCGCAGCGCGAGCGCCCGGGCTGGGCGCCGCCGGTGCTGCGCGGCGAACGGCTGGAGGCCGGGCTGCGCACCCTGGAACTCGACGTGCGCCGCCGGCTCGACGGACTGCTGCAGGGCAACCACCTCGGACTGGTGCCGGGCCCGGGTTCGGAGCCGGGCGAGGCGCGGACCTACCAGCCGGGCGACGACGTGCGCCGGATGGACTGGGCGGTGACCGCCCGCACCACCACCCCGCACATCCGGGAGACCGTGGCCGACCGCGAGCTGGAGACCTGGCTGGTCGCCGACCTGTCGGCCAGCCTCGACTTCGGCACCGCCCTGTGCGAGAAGCGCGACCTGGTGGTCTGCGCGACCGCCGCCGTCGCGCACCTGACCGGCGGGGGCGGGAACCGGATCGGCGCGCTGGTGTCGAACGGCGAAAGCACCGCCCGGATCCCCGCGCGCGGCGGCCTCGCCCACGCCCGCGGGCTGGTCCGGCGGATGGCCGAGACCCCGCGTGCGCCGGAGGGGGTGCGCGGCGATCTCGCCGACGCGCTGGAGCAGCTGCGGCGCCCGCCGCGGCGGCGTGGCCTGGCCGTGGTGATGTCCGACTTCCTCGGGCCCACGGACTGGCAGCGGCCGCTGCGCGCGCTCGGCGGACACCACGAGCTCATCGCCATCGAAGTCCTGGATCCGCGCGACGTCGAGCTGCCCGACGTGGGCACCGTTGTGCTGGCCGACCCGGAGACCGGAAAACAGCGCGAAGTGCACGCTTCCGCCTTGCTGCGCAAGGAGTTCGGCGCCGCGGCGCACGCCCACCGCCAGGAGGTCGCGGCCGCGCTGCGCCGGGCCGGGGCGGCGCAGCTCGTGCTGCGCACGGACCGGGACTGGATCGCCGACCTGGTGCGGTTCGTCGTGGCCCGCAAGCGCCGGTGGTCCGGGGGTGCGGCGTGACCGGGCTCGGGCGGGACCGATCGG
Source organism: Amycolatopsis sp. PS_44_ISF1 (assembly GCF_032335455.1). NCBI lineage: Bacteria > Bacillati > Actinomycetota > Actinomycetes > Pseudonocardiales > Pseudonocardiaceae > Amycolatopsis > Amycolatopsis sp. PS_44_ISF1. The sequence goes on from NZ_JANUXO010000002.1 coordinate 564,946, forward strand.
GCGCTGCGCTTTCGGCCCGGGTGGCGTTTCGGGCAGCGTTTCGGACGGTGCTGAGCGGGAGCGAGGCGGGGGCATGAGCTTGACCGGTTTCACCGCGCCCTGGTGGTTCCTGCTGCTGATCCTGGTGGCCGCGGTCGCGGTGGGCTACGCGCTGGCCCAGCGGGCGCGGCGCAAGCGGGTGCTGCGGTTCGCCAACCTGGAGCTGCTGGAGAAGGTCGCGCCCAAGGCGCAGGGCTGGATCCGGCACCTGCCCGCGGTGCTGATCGTGCTGTCGCTGCTGGTGCTCACCGTCGCGCTGGCCGGGCCGACCGCCGAGCAGAAGGTGCCGCGCAACCGGGCCACGGTGATGCTGGTGATCGACGTTTCGCTGTCGATGGAGGCCACCGACGTCACGCCGACCCGGCTGAAGGCGGCGCAGGACGCGGCCACGCAGTTCGCGAAGAACCTGACCCCGGGGGTCAACCTGGGCCTGATCTCGTTCGCGGGCACGGCCACGGTGCTGGTCAACCCGACCACCGACCGGGCCGGCGTGGTGAAGGCGATCGGCGACCTGAAGCTGGCGCAGTCCACGGCCACCGGTGAGGGCATTTTCGCGGCTCTGCAGTCGATCGAGAGCTTTTCCGCCGTGGTCGGCGGCGCGGACGGGCCGCCACCCGCGCGGATCGTGCTGATGAGCGACGGCAAGCAGACCGTGCCCGAAGACCTGTACGCCCCGCGCGGCGCCTACACCGCGGCGCAGGCGGCGAAACAGGCGCACATGCCGATCTCGTCGATCTCGTTCGGCACCAGCCACGGCTCGGTCGAGATCGAGGGCCGCCCCCAGGACGTGCAGGTGGACGACAACTCCCTGCACGAGATCGCCCAGCTCTCCGGCGGCGAGTTCTACAAGGCGGCCAGCGCCGACGAGCTGAAACGGGTGTACGCCGACCTCGGTGAGCAGATCGGCTACGAGCTCAAGGACGCCGACGCGAGCAAGCCGTGGGTGGTCATCGGCACGCTGATGCTGATGGCCGGTGCGGCGGCCGCGCTGCTGATCGGGCAGCGGATCCCCTGACCCGGATCCCCCGGCCCGAAGCAGGCCGGGACACCGGCTCAGGCCCGGACCTGAGCCGGTGTCCCGGCCTGTGTCACAAAGCCTTCACGGGGTCCCGGGCACCGCGAACCCGTGCTGGCGCCACGCCTCGTAGACGCTGATCGCCGCGGTGTTGGCCAGGTTCAGGGAGCGGCTGGTCGGCAGCATCGGCAGCCGCACGCGGTCGGTCACCTCCGGGGCGTGCTGGACCTCGGGGGGCAGTCCGGCCGACTCTGGGCCGAACATCAGCACGTCGCCGGGTTCGTAGGCCACGTCGGTGTGCAGGCGGGTGGCCGAGGCGCTGAAGGCGTAGACCCGGGCCGGCCTCAGGGCGCGCCAGGCGGCTTCGAGGTCGTCGTGCACGCGGACCCGGGCCAGGTCGTGGTAGTCCAGGCCCGCGCGGCGAAGCTGCTTGTCCTCCAGGGTGAAGCCGAGCGGCCCGACCAGGTGCAGCTCGCAACCGGTGTTGGCGGCCAGCCGGATCGCGTTGCCGGTGTTCGGCGGGATTTCGGGCCGGTAGAAGAGCACGCGGAACATGGCTGGCCTTACGAGGTGGCGGGGCGGGCAGGAACGCTCGGGGCGAGCCGGGGCGGGCTCACCCGGTCCAATCTAGCGAGCACCGGCCAGCCACCCGGCCCCGCGGCCACGGGAGCCACGACGAACACCGGCGTGAAGCAGGTGGTGATCGACCGGCAGGCAGGTTGCCGACTCCGGCCGCGCTGCCCCCGGCCTGCTGTGTCGCGACTCACGGTGACCAACCGGCGGGTAACCAGCAGGGTCGAAGCGCGGTTCCCCGGCGGTCCTCGGGACGGGCGCCGCGCGCCGGAACGGTGGGGTGGCGCCGGGTGCGGAGCCGCCCGGGACGGCCGATAGCCTCCATCCGGCACGGTTCGGTCGAGCAGAGGAGAGCAGCAGTGGGACGGTCGGTCTTGGTCACCGGCGGCAACCGGGGGATCGGTCTGGCGATCGCGCAGGACCTGGCCGCCCAGGGGCACCGGGTGGCAGTCACCCACCGCGGGTCCGGCGCGCCCGAAGGCCTCTTCGGCGTACCGGCCGACGTCACGGACTCCGAGCAGGTCGACGCCGCGTTCAAGCAGGTCGAAGAGCACCAGGGGCCGGTCGAGGTGCTGGTCTCGAACGCCGGTCTGACCGACGACACGCTGCTGATGCGGATGAGCGAAGAGCAGTTCGAGCGCGTGGTGGACGCCAACCTCACCGGCGCGTTCCGGGTGGCCAAACGGGCTTCCCGCGGGATGCTGCGCGCCCGCTGGGGCCGGTTCGTGTTCATCTCCTCGGTGGTGGGCCTCTCCGGCTCGGCCGGCCAGGCCAACTACGCGGCCTCCAAGGCCGGGCTGGTCGGCTTCTCGCGCTCGCTGGCCCGGGAGCTGGGCTCGCGCAACATCACCTCCAACGTCGTCGCGCCCGGTTTCGTCCGCACCGACATGACCGATTCGCTGCCCGAGGACCGGAAGCAGCAGATCCTCGCCTCGGTGCCCTCGGGCCGCTACGCCGAGCCCGCGGAGATCGCCGCCGCCGTGCGGTACCTGGCCTCCAACGACGCCGGCTACGTCAACGGCGCCGTGCTGCCCGTGGACGGCGGCCTCGGCCTCGGTCACTGACGTCCTGATCCCCGTACACCCACGACCTGGAGGAACCCGTTGCCCGGACTGCTCGAAGGCAAGCGGCTGCTGATCACCGGCGTCATCACCGATGCCTCCCTCGCGTTCCACGCGGCCAAGATCGCCCAGCAGGAGGGGGCGAAGGTGGTGCTCACCGGGTTCGGCCGGATGTCGCTGGTCGAACGCATCGCCAAGCGGCTGCCCGAAGCGGCGCCCGTGCTGGAGCTGGACGTCACCGACCCCGAGCACCTCGGCAGCCTGGCCGGCCGGGTGCGCGAGCACGTCGACGGGCTCGACGGCGTGCTGCACTCGATCGGCTTCGCGCCGCAGACCTGCCTGGGCGCGCCGTTCCTGGACGCGCCGAGCGAGGATGTGAAGGTCGCGGTGGACGTTTCGGCCTTCTCCTTCAAGTCGCTCGCCGTGGCGGCCCTGCCGCTGCTGGCGCCGGGCGCGTCGGTCGTGGGCATGGACTTCGACGCGCGCGTGGCGTGGCCGGCCTACAACTGGATGGGTGTGGCCAAGGCCGCGCTGGAGTCGGTGAACCGGTACCTGGCCAAGGAGCTCGGACCGCGCGGCATCCGGGTCAACCTGGTCAGCGCGGGCCCGATGAAGACGATGGCGGCCAAGTCCATCCCCGGCTTCAACGAGCTGGAGGACGGCTGGAACGAGCGCGCCCCGCTCGGCTGGGACAGCTCCGACCCGACCGCGACGGCCAAGACCGTCTGCGTCGCGCTCTCGGACTGGCTGCCCGCCACCACGGGCTCGATGATCATGGTCGACGGCGGGGTGCACGCCCTCGGCATCTGAGCCGTGGCCCCGGAGCAACGGCCCCCGCGCGGTAGTTCGCGCGGGGGCCGTTCGCGGTCTTCGGCGGCAAAACGAGCCCGGCTCGGCGTGGGGGCGGCCACAGCGGCAAGATGGGCGGGTGGGTTACGACGCGTTGCTATGGCTTTCGTTCGGTGGTCCGGAGGGTCCCGACGAGGTGATGCCCTTCCTGGAGAACGTCACCCGGGGCCGGGGCGTGCCGCGCGAGCGGCTGCTCGAGGTGGCCGAGCACTACCAGCACTTCGGCGGGGTCTCGCCGATCAACCGGCTCAACCGCGCGGCCATCGCGGCGGTGGAGGAGCACCTGGCGGCCGAGGGGTTCGGGTTGCCCGTGCACTTCGGCAACCGCAACTGGCACCCGATGGTCGAGCAGACGCTGGCCGAGATGAAGGCCGGCGGCGTGCGGCGCGCGCTGGTCTTCCCGACCAGTGCCTACGGCGGCTACTCGGCCTGCCGTCAGTACGACGAGGACATCGAGCGCGCCCGGGCCGCGGTCGGCGAGGACGCGCCGGAGCTGGTGAAGCTGCGCCAGTTCTTCGACCACCCGCTGTTCGTCTCGGCGGTCGCGGACGCGGTGCGCGCGGCCCACGCCCGGCTCGGTGACCGGCCCGGCACCCGGACGGTGTTCACCGCGCATTCGGTGCCGGTGAGCGCCGACCGCGCCGCGGGCCCGCCGTCGGACGGCGGTCACCGCTACTCCCGGCAGATCGCCGAGGCGGCCCGGCTGGTCGCGGCCGAGGCGGGCATCGCGGAGTACGACGTGGTGTGGCAGTCGCGGTCGGGACCGCCGCAGGTCCCGTGGCTGGAGCCGGACATCGTCGACCACATCGACGCCCTGCACGAGCGCGGGGCCGAGTCCGTGGTGGTCAGCCCGATCGGTTTCGTGTCCGATCACCTCGAGGTGATCTGGGACCTGGACAACGAGGCCGCCGAGCGGGCCGCCGAGCACGACATGGCCTTCGCCCGCGCCGCCACGCCCGACTCCGACCCGCGCTTCGCCGAGCTGGTGGTCGAGCTGATCCGCGAGCAGGTGGCGGACGCACCGGCGCGGAAGCTCTCCACGTTCCCGATGGCGGGCTGCACGCGCAACGGCGAGCCTTGCGCGATCGGGTGCTGCGAACCGGCCCGGCGCCCGGCGGCCCGGCCCGCCTGAGCCCGCTCAGGGGTGGCGGTCACCCTGGTCCGAGAACACCCGCACCGCCTCGTTGACCGCCGCGGCCCGGGCCGTGCGGACCGCGTCGGCCAAGGGGCGCAGGGCTTCGGCTCGCTGCACCGCGGCGGAAGCGGACAGGGCGCCCCCGGGGTCGTCGGTGCGGGCGATGGCGAGGATGGCCGAAACCTCCTCCGCGCGCTGAAGCACGCGAAGCGACCGCGGGGGCATGCCCGCCGGCCATTCGACCTGGGGCCGGGCGCGCAGGTGGGCCGAAAGCTCGGCGCGGACGCTCGGGCGGTCGCTGGCCACGTCCAGGGCCTGCAGGGCGCCGGCGCTCGCGCGGATGGCGTCGGTGAGGCCGTGCTCGGCATCGGGCAGGGACTGGTACTCCAGGGGGGCCGGGGCGGTCAGCGAGTAGACGGTCCAGCGCACCAGGCCCTCGGCCACCGGCTCCGGGACCAGGCCGAAGCCCAGCTCGCCGAGCACCACCGCGTCGCCGCTGCGCAGGGCCGCCTCGGCGAACGGGCCACCGCCGCCCAGTCCCCGGACGTCACCGGGGACCGGGAGCACGAGCTGGGCGCACTTGGCACCCTGGGCGCGCAGCGCCATCATCAGCTGGACCGGGGTGGCCGCGCGGTTGAAGGCCAGCGGCAGTTCGAAGGCGTCGGCCGCGGGTGCGTCGGCCGCCACCACGTCGTGCGCCTCACCCCAGGCTTCGAGGGAGTCGAGCACGTCGTCGGAAGCCGCGGCTCCGTTCAGCCACGCGGAGGACCAGACAGCGAGAGTCGCACTGGGACGGCACACGACGCCCTATTTTACCCGCCGCCCGGCGGGGACGATCGAGTGCCCACGCTGGAGTCGCTCCACATCGACGTACTCCCGAACACTCAGTAGCGTCGAAGGGGTGAACGCTGTTCCAGACGGTTTTCCCCGCACCGCCGGCGAGCTCCGCGCCGCCGGCCACCACGCCCCGCGCCCCATCGCGCGCGAGATCCACGACAACCTCCTCGAAGCCCTCCGTGACGGCCGCGACGCGTGGCCCGGCATCGTCGGCTTCTCCCGCACCGTGCTGCCGCAGCTCGAACGCGCGCTGCTGGCCGGGCACGACGTCGTCCTGCTCGGCGAACGCGGCCAGGGCAAGACCCGCCTGCTGCGCACCCTGGCCGGGCTGCTCGACGAGTGGACGCCGGTGATCGAGGGCGCCGAGCTGGGCGAGCACCCGCTCGAGCCGATCACCCCCGCGTCGATCCGCCGCGCCGCCGAGCTGGGCGACGAGCTGCCCGTGGCCTGGCGCCACCGCAGCGAGCGCTACACCGAGAAGCTGGCCACCCCGGACACCTCGGTCGGCGACCTGATCGGCGACGTCGACCCGGTCAAGGTGGCCGAGGGCCGCAGCCTCGGCGACCCCGAAACGATCCACTTCGGCCTGGTGCCGCGGGCCCACCGCGGCATCGTGGCGATCAACGAGCTGCCCGACCTGGCCGAGCGGATCCAGGTCGCGCTGCTGAACGTGATGGAGGAGCGCGACATCCAGGTCCGCGGCTACACCCTGCGGCTGCCGCTGGACGTGCTGCTCGTCGCCACGGCCAACCCCGAGGACTACACCAACCGCGGCCGGATCATCACCCCGCTCAAGGACCGCTTCGGCGCCGAGATCCGCACGCACTACCCGCTGGAGGTCGAGGCCGAGGTGGCCGTGGTGCGCCAGGAGGCGAACCTGGTCGCCGAGGTGGGGGAACCGCTGCTGGAGGTGGTGGCCCGGTTCGTGCGCAACCTGCGCGAGTCGCCGGTGGTCGACCAGCGCTCGGGGGTGTCCGCACGGTTCGCGGTGGCCGCGGCCGAGACCGTAGCCGCCGCGGCGCTGCGCCGGTCCGCGTTGATCGGTGAAGAGCCGCCCGTCGCCCGCCCGGTCGACCTCGACGCGGTGCCCGCCGTGCTGCGCGGCAAGATCGAGTTCGAGCCGGGGGAGGAGGGACGCGAGGTCGAGCACCTGGTGCACCTGATGCGCCGGGCCGTGGCGGAGACCGCGCGCGAGCGCTTCGCCGGGCTGGACCTGCGCCCGCTGTCCGACGCGGTGGCCGACGGGCACCTGGTGGCCACCGGCGAGCGCGTGCCCGGCAAGGACGTGCTCGCCGCGCTGCCGGAGCTGCCGGTGCTGCACGAGGTCGCCCAGCGGGCCGGGGTGGCCGCCGACGAGCCCGCGGGCCGGATCGCCGCGGCCGTCGAGCTGGCGCTGGAGTCGCTGTTCCTGGCCCGGCGGCTGGCCAAGGACTCCGACGAGCACACCACGGTGTACGGCCAATGAGGCGCCCGCCGACGTGCCTTTCCTCGCGGAGGCGGCAGTGACCCCGCCGACGTGCTCTTCCCCGCGGAGGCGGCGATGACCCCGCCGACGTGCTCTTCCCCGCGGAGGCGGCAATGACACAGTTTCCCGAGGGGGAGGGTTACGCCTACGGCCCGTGGCACGACGGCCCGGATCCGCTGGCGCCGCCGGCGGACCTGCGGGACGCGCTGGACGAGATCGGCCGTGAGGTGATGGCCGGCTCGTCGCCGCGGTCCGCGCTGGAGGAACTGTTGCGGCGCGGCACCGAGCGCACCGCGGGGCTCGACGAGTTGTCGCGGCGGCTGTGGCAGCGCCGTTCGGAGATCCAGCGCCGCCACCGGCTGGACGGGACGCTGCAGGAGGTCCAGCAGCTGCTGAGCGAGGCGCTGACCGCCGAGCGCCGGGAGTTGTTCCCGGACCCCGACGACGACGCCCGGTTCCGCGAAGCCCAGCTGGACGCGCTGCCGCCGGGCACCGCCGCGGCCGTGCGGGAGCTGAACGAATACGACTGGCGCTCGTCGGAGGGCCGCGAGAAGTACGGGAAGATCCGCGACCTGCTGGGCCGGGAACTGCTGGACTCGCGGTTCCAGGGCATGAAGGAGGCGCTGCAGAACGCCGGGCCTGAAGACGTCGAGCAGATCAACCGGATGCTCGGCGACCTCAACGCCCTGCTGGCCGCGCACGCCCAGGGCGCCGACGACATCGAGGAGCGGTTCGCCGGGTTCATGAACCGCCACGGGGAGTTCTTCCCGGAGAACCCGCGGACGGTCGAAGAGCTGATCGACGTGCTCGCCGCCCGCGCGGCCGCCGCCCAGCGGATGATGAACTCGATGTCGGCCGAGCAACGGGCCGAGCTGGCCGAGCTGTCCCGGCAGGCGTTCGGCGACCCGCGGCTGGCGCAGCAGCTCTCGGCGCTCGACGCGCAACTGCAGTCGTTGCGGCCGGGGGAGGACTGGACGTCCTCGGAGCGCTTCCGCGGGCAGGACCCGCTGGGCCTGGGCGAGGGCGCGCAGGCCATGGCCGACCTGGCCGAGCTGGACGGACTGGCCGAGCAGCTCGGCCAGTCCTACCCGGGCGCGCGGCTGGAGGACATCGACCTCGAAGCACTGGAGCGCCAGCTCGGCCCGGATGCCGGCGTCGACGCGCGGCGCCTGTCCGAGCTGGAGCGGGAGCTGCGCCGTCAGGGCCTGTTCGAACGGGCCGCGGACGGCGCGCTCCGGCTCTCGCCCAAGGCCCTGCGGCGCCTGGGCGAGACCGCGCTGTCGGACATCGTGAACGCGCTGCGCGGCAAGACCGGCGACCGGGAGACCGAATCGGCCGGCGCGGCGGGCGAGCCGACCGGGGCGGGGCGGCCCTGGCGGTTCGGGGACATGCAGCCCTGGGACGTGCCGCGCACGGTGCGCAACGCCGTGCTCCGCTCGACCTCGCTGGGCTCGCGCGAGGTCACCCTCGAGGTCGAGGACGTCGAGGTGGTGGAGACCGAGCACCGCTCGCGCGCGGCGGTCGCGCTGTTGGTGGACACCTCGTGGTCGATGGTCCAGGAGGGCCGCTGGCTGCCGATGAAGCGCACCGCGCTGGCACTGCACCAGCTGATCAGCACCCGGTTCCGCAACGACGCGCTGCAGCTGATCACCTTCGGCCGCCACGCGATGCCGGTGGACCTGCCGGAGCTGATCGGCCTGGAGGGCACCTGGGAGCAGGGCACCAACGCCCACCACGCGCTGCTGCTGGCCGGGCGGCACCTGCGCCGTCACCCGGACGCCCAGCCGGTGGTCCTGATGGTCACCGACGGCGAGCCCACGGCCCACCTGGAGCCCGACGGCGAGGCGGTCTTCGACTACCCGCCGGACCCGCGCACCATCCACAAGACACTGTCCGAAGTGGATCGGATCGCCAAGCTCGGCGCCTCGGTCACGGTGTTCCGGCTCGGGGACGACCCGCGGCTGGAGGCGTTCGTGGACCTGATCGCCCGCCGCTGCGGCGGCCGGGTGGTGGCGCCGGACGTGGACGGGCTCGGCGCCGCCGTGGTCAACGACTACCTGCGCACGCGGCGGCGGTAGCGCGAACCGGGCCCGGGACCGGATGCCGGTCCCGGGCCCGGCCCGTCACCGGCCGCGGTAGCCCGGCGAGGGGTTCGGCCGGACGGTCAGCGGCGAGCGGTGCGTGCCGTAATCGGTCCAGGTGATGTTCCCGAGGCCGCCGGTGCGGCCGTCCAGGTTCCACACCGCGACGGCGATCGTGTTGCGGCCGTCCGGGTTCAGCACGCCGTTCGGGATCGGGAAGCTGTGCTGCGGCCCGAGGTAGTTGACGTACTGGCCGAGCTGCCAGCCGTTGACGAACAGCAGCGCGCGGTACTGCCGGCCCGGGTCGTCGGTGATGGTCAGGCCGAGTGAGGTGTCCTGGCCGTGCGGCAGGTCGAGGTTCGCGGTGGTCCGGTACCAGGACACGCCCGGGGTGGCGTCCTTCGAGGGCAGCGTCGCCGGCTGCCAGCCCGCGTCGGGGAACCCGGGCAGCGACCAGCCGGCCCGCTCGCCGTACAGGCCGCCGTTGTTGAGCGGGCCGCGGACCGGGTCGGCGCCCTGCTCGCCGCCGCGCACGCCCTGCAGCCGCCAGGTCACCGGGGTCTGCGGCGTCCCGGTCAGCTGCGCCGAGGTGAGCCCGCGCGCGGCCTTGTTGCCGTTGGCGGCGTTGTAGTCCTCCTCGTGCCCCATGTTCACGGTGAGCACGGAGACCTCGTTCTCGCCCGGTTTCACCGCTCCGGCCGGGAACGGGAACGTGTGCTGCTGGGTGGTCGAGCTGCCCAGGAAGACCCCGTTCAGCCACACCGAGAACGCACCCGCCGGTCCGCCGCTCTGGCTGGTGAGGGCGATGCCGGTGGTCGCGCCACCGCCGGTGAACCGGCCGCGGTACCAGGTGTTGCCGGTGTGGAAGCCGTAGTCGTCGGCGAAGAGCACCGGCTTGGTCCCGGGCGTGGTGGTGCTGTTGCTGCGGTCCTTGTCGGCGACCGGCCACGACGAGTCGTCGAAGCCCGGCGCGCTCTCCGGCGACTCCGGCTGGTGCTTCCAGCCGGTGAGCGCCGGCAGGTTCACCGGCTTCGCCGTCGGGAGCGTGCCAGTCCGGCTGCCGCTGGCGGTCGGGCTCGTCGCCACCGGCTGCCCGTTCCAGGTCAGCAGGCCGGAGCCGAAGACCTCGAACGCGCCGTCGGTGCCGGTGTCGCCGGTCAGGGCGAGGCGCCCGGGCCGGGTGGTCGCCGTGCGCAGCAGGTCGGTGCCGCGCACCAGCACCGGGCCGGCCGCGGTGTCCTGGCGCCAGAAGGTGGCGGCCGTGGCCTTGTCCGCCAGCAGCAGGAGCAGCGGCCGGCGGCCGGGGCTGCTGACCAGCACCCGGGTCAGCCCGGTGTGGGTGTAGTTCAGCCGCAGGTCACCGCGGGCGGCGTCCCAGGTGCTGGTGGCCGAGCCGCCGAGGATCTGGACCTTCGGCTGCTGGGCGAACCGCAGCAAGGTCTCACCCGGCCCGCCGTGATCGCCGTAGAGCACGGCCAGGTCGCGCCCGCCGGTGGTGGCCGAGGTCATGACCTCCGAGGTCGAGTACTGCATCCGCGTCTGCCCGAGGTCGTACCCGGCGACGACGATCTTCGACTGCCGCCCGTCCAGCGTCAGGCCGGTGCCGGGCTGCTGCGGCACCACCGGGTAGTAGTCGTTGCTCGCCGCGAGCAGGTCGACCGCGTCCACGACGACGAACGGCCCGGTCGCCTTCGGGTTCTTCCGGCCGGTGACCACGATCTTGAGCGTGTGCGCCCCCGCGGCCAGCCCGCGCGCCTCGTAGCCGGTGATCTGGTTCTGCTTGCTCGTGGCGTACAGGTCGATCGTGCTGACCTTGGCGTCGTCGAGGTAGACGTCGGCGATCCCGTGGCTCGGGTCCTTCGAGGTGACCCAGCGGATCCCGGTGCCGGTGAACGGGATGCTCACGCTGTCGCCGGTGACCTCGGAGAACGACTCGGTGTGCTGGTAGTCGCCGCCGGTGTAGTCGACCTCGGACCCGGGGTGGGACCAGGTGCCGGTGTAGCCGAGCTCGGGCGCGCGGTCGTCGTAGGTGTACCCGGCGTGCGCGGCGAGGTCGAGCGAAAGGCTCGTGGTGTTCTTGTCGTTCGACGTCGAGTCGGTGTGGCGCAGGGTGTGGAACTGGGTGTGGGTGTCCGGGTTGATCCGGGCGGTGTCGGTGAGCGACGCGTCGGTCAGCGGCGCCGCGCCGAGCACCTCGGTCTTGGTCAGCGGGGCGGTGGACTGGGTGAAGTAGCCGATCAGCTTGTCCTCGGCGTACTTCGGGTCGAACTGCCGCCCTTCGGTGATCGCCGCGCCGTAGTCGTAGGAGGTGTAGTTCTGCGGGATGGCGCTCCAGCCCCACGAGGTGCCGCCGTGGAGCATGTAGAAGCTCTGGCCGGTGGCGCCGACCGCGATGTTCTGCTTGTAGAACACGTCGGCGAACTTGTCGTTGATCAGCTGGGCGCACTTGGCGTAGCCGGGCCCGCCCCACGGGTCGAACGCGCCGCCCTGGAACTCGGCGGTGATCAGCGGTTTCCCGGGCGCGTGGTCGTAGCTGATGTCCGGGACGCCGTTCCACTTCTCCGGGTGCGAGCAGTCGAAGCCCTGCGGGTAGGAGTCGGCGGCGTCCACGTCGAGCGCGGCCTCACCCGCGTTGAAGGTGCCGTTGTTGTTGCCCACCAGCGGAACGGTGATGCCGTCGGCGTGGGCCTTGTCCTCCAGGTGCTTCATGTAGGCGCGCCCGTCGGCCCCACCGTTGTAGTACTCGTTCTCGACCTGGTAGGCGAGCACGCTGCCGGTGCCGTTGGTCAGCTGGTGGCGCGCGATGATCCGGTCGATCTGCGTCTGCCACTCGTCGGAGTACTTCAGGTAGACCGGGTCGGCGCTGCGGGTGTGCCCGGGGGTGGTGGACAGCCAGGTCGGGAAGCCGCCGCCGTCGACCTCGGCGTTGATGTAGGGCCCGGGCCGCGCGATCACGTAGAGGCCGGCCTGCTGGGCCAGGTCGAGCAGCCGGTCGAGGTCGCGGACGCCGCTGAAGTCGTAGACGCCCGGGCGCGGCGAGTGGTAGCCCCAGTCGAAGTAGAGCGAGGTCGAGTTGAAGCCGGCCGCCTTCATCTTCTGGAAGATGTCGAGCCACAGGTCCGGGCTGGGCAGCCGGTAGGAGTGGAACTCCCCGGACCACAGGTAGGTCCGCTGCCCGTCGACCAGGAACGAGTAACCGTCGTAGCTGACGGTGTGGCCCGGTTTCGGCGGCGGCGCGGCGGCGGCCGGGTGCGCGGCGGCCACGCCCGAGAGCGGGAGGACCACCGAGAGCAGGGCGGCGAGCAGCATCCGGACGGTGCGCATGGGCGGGTCCTCCTGGATCGGCGGCGAACCAGAATGCCCGGGTTCGCGCAGAATCGAACACCGAAGCTAGGGAACTCCAACAGAAGACGTCAAGATGCGACACCGGGATGGATCACGTCTTCGGTGGGGGAGGGTGGCGAAGCTCGCTCCCACCGGGTGGGAAAGCGAACGGGTGTCACGCTTAGAGTCGGGGGTATGCAGACTTGGTCATCCGTAGACGTGCCCCGGCTCCCGGGCACCCCACGCCCCCTGCGGCTCCACGACACGGCGACCGGGCAGGTGCGCCCGACCGCTCCCGGCGCGACTGCCCGGATGTACGTCTGCGGCATCACCCCCTACGACGCCACGCACCTCGGCCACGCGGCCACCTACCTGGCGTTCGACCTGGTCAACCGGGTGTGGCGGGACAACGGCCACGAGGTGCACTACGTGCAGAACGTCACCGACATCGACGAGCCGCTGCTGGAGCGCGCCGAGCGCGATTCCGACGACTGGGTGGTACTCGGGATGCGCGAGACGGCGCTGTTCCGCGAGGACATGACGGCGCTGCGGGTGCTGCCGCCGCGCCAGTTCGTGGGCGCGGTCGAGAGCATCCCGGAGATCGTCGAGGTGATCGCGAAGCTGCTGGCCGACGGCAGCGCCTACCGCGCCGACGACCCGGAGTTCCCGGACGTCTACTTCGACCGCAACGCCACCGGCCGCTTCGGCTACGAGTCCGGTTACGACGCCGAGACGATGGGCAAGCTGTTCGCCGAGCGGGGCGGCGACCCGGACCGCCGCGGCAAGCGCGACCCGCTCGACGCGCTGCTGTGGCGGGTGGCGCGCGAGGGCGAGCCCTCCTGGGACTCGGAGCTGGGCGCCGGCCGGCCGGGCTGGCACATCGAGTGCAGCGCGATCGCGGTGAACCGCCTCGGCCTCGGCTTCGACCTGCAGGGCGGCGGCTCCGACCTGATCTTCCCGCACCACGAGTACAGCGCGGCGCACGCCGAGGCGGTGGCCGGGGAGCACCCGTTCGCCCGGCACTACGTGCACGCCGGGATGATCGGCCTCGACGGCGAGAAGATGTCGAAGTCCCGCGGCAACCTGGTCTTCGTCTCCCGTCTGCGGGCCGACGGTGTCGACCCCGGCGCGATCCGCCTGGCCCTGTTCGCCGGCCACTACCGCGAGAACCGCCCTTGGACCGGCGCCCTGCTGACCGAGGCCCAGGACCGGCTCGCCCGCTGGCGCGAGGCCGTGGACCGCCCGGTGGGCCCGGACGCCACCGGGGTCGCCGCCCGCCTGCGCGACCACCTCTCGGACGACCTGGACACCCCGAAGGCCCTGGCCGCGGTGGACGCGTGGGCCACTTCGGCCCTCCGCCGCGAGGGCACGGACCCCGAGGCGCCGGGCTTGGTCCGCGACGCGGTGGACGCGCTGCTGGGGATCCGGCTCTGAGCCACCCGGGTGCCGAGGGGTCATCGGCCACCGGCACCCTCCCTCGGGCGCCCCTGGACGGCTCGGGGAGAAGCCGAGGCCGATCGGGTCGAGCGGACTGACCGGGCAGCCGTCGCGCACGAGAGGTCCCCTCCTTCGGCGGGCAGGGGTGGTTCGCCGCCCGAGGAAGAGTCAGGACTCTCGGTGATCCCGGTGGCCGCCGGGGTGAGCGGGCCGGGGACTCCGGCCGGACGTCCCGGGTGATCGCGCCGTGCGACGATCTGGAAAGACCCGGACCGGACGAAGGAGCCGCAGACCTTGCCCATGGTGCACGCGCTGTGGTCTCCGGGCCGGGGGCTGCTGCTGTGGGCGGAGCGCGAGCGGGGCCCGTCCGGCTCGGCGAGCCGTTCGGCGCGGATCGCGCTCCCGCACCCGTTCGCGGTGTCCAGCGCCGAGCTGACCGCCCTGCACCCGGGCAAGCCCACCTCGGCGACGTTGCTGCTGCCTTCGCGGGCGAGCCGTCCGCTCGCCTCCTCCGAGACCGCGGCCAAGCGGCGGGGCGCGGCGCTGTCGCTGCGGGCGTGGTCGGTGCCGGCGTTGATCGTGGACGCGAGCGAGCTGGACGACCTCGACGACTCGGCCTCCTACGGCGCTTCGGTCACCCATCTGCGGGCGGTGGCCCGCCTGGCCGTGGATCTGGTGCGGCGCGGGCGGGTCCTGCCGACGCTGGTCCGCCGGGGTGACGCGGCGCAGGCCCGCTGGCGCCCGGTGCTGCAGGGGGTGGACTTCGTCGCGTTCGACGCGCTGGCCGGGGCCATGCCGCCGGTCGGCCGGGCCGAGCAAGTGGCGCCCGGTATCGGGGGATCGCCGCGCGCGCTGGCCGCCGACGCCCTGCGCACCCTGGTCGACACCGCGGTCCGGGACCGGCTGGCCCGGGCGGAGCCGCCGGTCGAGCTGCGCGGGCGCCCGGGCGCGGCCGGGGTGTGGCTGGCCGCGTTGCCGGGCGGCGCCGCCCGCGTCGAGCTGCCGCTGGAAGAGCTGGATGTGCTGGCCGAGGCCGTCGCGAAGTGGGACGAGGTCGCCGATACCGACGTCGCCGACGGCCGGGCGTGTTTCCGGCTGGCCGAGGTCGCCACGCTGCGCCGGCCGGCCGCCGGCGACCACGGTGACCACGGTGACCCGGACGACCCCGACGACCAGACCGGTGACGGCACCAAGTGGCAGCTGCAGTTCCTCCTGCGGGCCACGGCCGACCCGAGCCTGCTGCTTTCGGCCGGGCAGATCTGGTCGGGTGCGGCCCACGGTCTGGTCCGCGACCCGAAGGGGCTCTTCACCGCCGAGCTGGGCCGGGCCGCGCTGGTGGAGCCGATGCTGGCGCCCGCCCTGCGCCGGACCCAGCCGTCCGAGCACGACCTGACCGTCGAGGAGGCCGAAAGCTTCCTCACCTCGGGCGCGAACCGGCTGATCGAAGCCGGGTTCGAAGCGCAACTGCCGGCCACCTGGGACGGGCGCCGTCGGCTCGGGCTGCGCCTGTCGGTGCACAGCACACCCTCGGAGCAGGTCGTCGCCCGCAGCCGGGTGGGCCGCGACGAGCTGGCCACCTTCCGCTGGTCGGTCTCGGTCGGCGACGCGGAGATCGGCGAAGAGGAACTGGCCCGGCTCATCGCCGCGAAGTCCCAGCTGGTGCGGCTGCGGGGGAGGTGGATCAGCGTCGACGCCGACCGGCTCCGCGCCGGTCTCGCCTTCCTGCGCCGCGACCGGCACCGGACCACCCCGGGCCTCACCGCGTCCGAACTGCTGGAGCTGGTCCACTCGGCGCGGGCGGCACCGCTGCCGGTCACCGGCGTGCACGCCGACGGCTGGGTCGGGGACGTCCTGGCCGAGCGGGTCCAGCAGACCCTCCGGCCGGTCGAACTGCCCCCGTCGTTCCGGGCCACGCTGCGCCCCTACCAGCAGCGGGGCGTCGACTGGCTGGTCTTCATGGCGGCGCTGGGCCTCGGCGCGTGCCTGGCCGACGACATGGGCCTGGGCAAGACGGTCCAGACCCTGGCCCTCGAAGCGGTCGAGCGGGCGGGCCCCGAGCGCGGCCCGACCCTGGTGCTGTGCCCGATGTCGCTGGTCGGCATGTGGCAGCGCGAGGCGGCGAAGTTCGCCCCGGCGCTGCGGGTCCACGTCCACCACGGCAGCGCCCGCGCGCGCGGCGACGAGCTCGCCGGCCGGGTCGCCGCGGCCGACCTCGTCGTCACGACCTACGCCACCGCCGCTCGCGACGCCGACGAACTCGCGGCGTTCACGTGGCGACGCCTCGTGCTCGACGAAGCGCACGCCATCAAGAACGCGGACACCGCCACGGCCAAGGCGGTGCGGCGGTTCGCCGCCGGGCACCGGCTCGCGCTGACCGGCACCCCGGTGGAGAACCGGCTGGCCGACCTGTGGTCGGTGCTGGACCTGCTCAACCCCGGCCGGTTCGGCTCCCGGTACGGGTTCCGGCAGCGGTTCGCGGCTCCGATCGAGCGCCGGGGCGACCCCGCCGTGGCCGCCGAACTGCGCCGGCTCACCCAGCCGTACCTGCTGCGCCGGGTGAAGACGGACCCCGTGATCGTGCCCGAGCTGCCGGCGAAGCTGGAGATCAGGCAGGAGTACCGGCTCACCCGCGAACAGGGCACGCTGTACCGCACGATCGTCGACGAGATGATGAAGAAGATCGAGAACAGCCAAGGCATCAAGCGCCGCGGGAACGTCCTCGCCGCGATCACGAAGCTCAAGCAGGTCTGCAACCACCCGGCGCACCTGCTGCACGACGACTCACCGATCGGGCACCGCTCCGGCAAGGTCACCCGCCTGGAAGAGGTCCTGGCCGAAATCCTGGCCTCGGGCGACCGGGTGCTGTGCTTCACGCAGTACACCGAATTCGGCCACCTGCTCGTGCCCCACCTGTCGGAGCGGCTCGGCGCCGAGGTCGCCTTCCTGCACGGCGGCCTGGCCCCGCGGGCGCGGGACGAGATCGTGGAGCGCTTCCAGTCCGGGGCCGGGCCGGGGATCCTGATGCTCTCGCTCAAGGCCGGGGGCTCCGGGCTCACGCTGACCGCGGCCGGCCACGTGCTGCACCTGGACCGCTGGTGGAACCCGGCGGTGGAGGACCAGGCCACCGACCGGGCGTTCCGGATCGGGCAGGGGCGCACCGTGCAGGTGCGGAAGTTCGTCTGCCCGGGCACGATCGAGGACCGCATCGACACCTTGATCACCCGCAAGCGCGCGCTCGCGGGAATGGTCGTCGACGAGGGCGATAGCCATCTCACCGAACTGTCCACCGACGCCCTGCGAAGGGTGCTCACGCTGGGGGAAGACGCCATCGAAGAATGAGGCGGCCGTCCACGGTTTCTGTATAACGCCCTATACGGCTCCTCGCTGGCCGGTTTCAAGTTCCAGCCGGTCGCCCTGCCAGTCCCGGCGCAGCCACCGATCATGGGACGCCACGACGACCGCCCCCGGCGCCGTGGCGAGCGCGGCGAACATCTCCTCGGCCAAGGTCAGCGAAATGTGGTTCGTCGGCTCGTCCAGCAGCAGCACGTCCGGCGGGTCGGCCAGCAGCACGGCGAGCGCGACCCGCCGCCGCTGCCCGACCGACAGCTCGCCCACCGGGCGGCCCAGCTCGCGCGGGCCGAGCAGGCCCAGCCCGGACATCGGCGGCGCCGATTCGCCCAGCGCGGCGAAGTAGACCTCGTGCGCGCTGCGGTGCGGATCGGCGAACTCCACGTCCTGCTCCAGCCGCCCGACCCGCACCCCGGGTCCGAAGTGGACGGACCCGGCCGAGGGGGCGAGCCGGCCCGCCAGCACCGACAGCAGGGTGGACTTGCCCGCCCCGTTGCCACCGGTGACGAGCAGCCGAGCCGTGGCGGTGACGTCCAGGCGCGGCAGGCTCAGCCGGCCCGGCACCTCGATCCCGCGCACCGAGATCGCGGGGCCGTCGCCGGGGGCGCGTGTGGTGAGCGCGGCCTGGAAACGCAGGGGAGCGGGTGGTTTCCGCACCTGGTCTCGGCTCAGCTCGGCCAATCGCAGCCGCGCGTTGCGGACGCGCCGCGAGACCTGCTTCTCGACTCTCCCGCCCTTGCGGTCGTAGAGCGTCTTCGCGTTGTCCGGCTGCGGCCGGTTGTGCGCGACCCGCCGCGCCGTCACCGCCACCGACTCGCGCAGTTCCTTCAGCTCCTCCTGCTCTTCGGTGTAGCGCTGCTCCCAGCGCGCGCGTTCCGCGCGTTTCTGCTTCAGGTAGTCGGTGTACGCGCCGCCGTAGCGGGTCGCGCCGCCGGTGAGCCGGTCGGCCGGAGCCGGGTCGAGGTCGACGATGGCGGTGCAGACCGCGTCGAGGAACACGCGGTCGTGCGAGGACAGCACGACCACCCCGGTCAGCTCGGCCAGGTGGCGTTCGAGGAACTCCATCCCGGCGTCGTCGAGGTGGTTGGTCGGCTCGTCGAGCAGCATCGTGGCCGGCCGCCGGATCAGCAGCGCGGCCAGCCCGAGCCGCGAGCGCTCGCCGCCGGAGAGCGTGGCCAGCCGCCGGGCCGGGTCGAAGCCACCGAGGCCGAGGCCGCCGGTGACCAGCCCGGCTCGCCGGTCGGCGTCCCAGAGTTCGTGGGACTGGGCCCATTCCAGCACCCGGCCGTACTCCTCGAGCAACTCCGGGTCGTCCGGCCGATCGGCCATCGCGGCGGTGAGCCGTTCCAGCCGGGCGGCGGCCGCGCGGATCTCGGCCAGGGCGTCGTCGATGACGTCGGCGAAGGTGGCGGTGCCCGGGAACGGCAGCTCCTGGAGCAGGAACCCGAGGTCTTCACCGCGGACGACCTCACCCGAACGCGGGACCTCGAAGCCGGCGAGCAGGCGCATCAGCGTGGACTTGCCCGAGCCGTTCTCGCCGACGAGGCCGAGCCGCTGGCCGGGCGAGGCCGTGAGCGAGACTCCGTCGAGGACGGTGCGGGCGCCGTAGCCGAAGACGATGTCCTGGGCCTGCAGGAAAAGAGCCATGAGCGATCACCGGGCCTGGGGCGTGGAGGGTTCCCCGACGGGACTGGTGGCGCCGGGAGCGGTGCTCGACCGGGGCGGCCTCGATGCGGGGAAGGGCTCGGCTCAGCTGTTCACAGTGGCGGCAGCCTAACGCGGCGGCCACCGGTCCGGTCAACCGGTTTTTTCGCGCACCGGTTCTCCCTCGCCGGCCAGCAGGGCGGCGGCTTCCTGGTCGGCGGCCGCCGCGCCCTCGGTCAGGAACGCCACCAGCGCGCTCAGCTGACGCCGGTCGAACGAGCCCATCCGCAGGCCGAGCCGCTGCGCGAGCGGGGCGTAGAGACCGGTCAGCTCGGTCATCCGGTCGGGCAGCGGGCGCACGCGCAGCCGTCGCCGGTCGGCGGTGTCGGTGGCCCGCTCGACCAGCCGGGCGCGCTCCATCCGGTCGAGCATCCGGGTGAACGCGCCGGTGGCCATCCCGAGCATCCGGGCCAGCTCGGTGGGGGAGTCGGTGGCCCCGCTGTGCACGAGCTGGAGGCAGTGCAGCTCGGCCGGGGTGACGCCGAGCCGTTCGGCCACCGCGGTGTGGAAGCGCACGGTGGAGCTGACGAACCCGGGCAGGGCCAGCGCGGCGGTGGTGGCGAGTTCTCGCTGGTGGGTCAACGGGCCGTCCTCGGAGCTGGTGAGCACAGTTGCTGCTTCGCGCAGTAACTGCCGGCAAGCGTAGCGAAGCCGATTGACAGCCGGATCGGCGGCTGCAAGTCTGAAGGAACTCTTTCGAAACTATCCTTTCAGATAGGGGAGCGAATTGTGGCCGAACTGCCCCCGCGCAAGCGCGTCGACGACGCCGAGCTGCTCCGCGCGCTGGCGCACCCGCTGCGCATGGCGCTGCTGCAGTACCTCACCGCCATCGGCCCGCGGACCGCGAGTGAGTGCGCGGACGCGGTCGGCTCGACGGCGTCCAACTGCAGCTGGCACCTGCGCCAGCTCGCGCAGCACGGGCTGGTCGAGCGGTCCGAGAGCGGGGACGGCCGCGAGCGGCCGTGGCGGGCCCGCCAGGTCGGCCTGGACTTCGGCGAGTTCGGGGACGACCCGGTGCTGACCGGGGCCCAGCTCGCCGTCACCGGCACCCAGCTCAACCAGGAGCAGGAGCTGACCCAGCGGTACCTGGACTCCTTCGACCACATCGAGCCCGAGTGGCGCGACGCCGGCGGGATGACCAACTACACGCTGCGCGTCACGCCCGCGGAGCTGGACCGCCTGGTCAACGCCATCGATGCACTGGTCCGCCCGTACGCCGGCCCGATCCGGGCGGACACCCCCGCCGACGCGCTCCCGGTGCACCTGGGGGTGCGCGCGTTCCTGCGGCTGGAGCACGACGGGAAGCCGAGCGCATGAGGAAGCTGCTGGCGATCCCCGCTTTCGTGCGGCTGTGGGTGGCCGCCTTCTTCGGTGAGACGGCCGAGTGGATCCTGCAGGTCGCGGTGCCGCTGTTCCTGTTCGCCAGCACCGGTTCGGCCGTGGCGACCGGGCTGAGCGTCGCGCTCGGACTGCTGCCGGCCGTGCTGCTCAGCCCGGTCGCGGGGGTGGTGGCCGACCGGTGGAACCGCCGGGTGGTGCTGGTCGCGGTGAGCGCGGGCCAGGCCGTGGTGGTGCTGCCGCTGCTGGCCGGCGTCGGGGTTCCGGTCGCGCTGGTCTACGCCGTGATGACCGGGCAGGCCGGCCTCGCGTCGGTGTTCGAACCGGCGCGCAACGCCCTGGTGCAGGAGCTGGTCGGCCCGGGGGAGATGACCGGGGCGATCGGGCTGATGAGCGTGAACGGCAGCGTCGCCCGGCTCGCGGGGGGCTGGGCCGGTGGGGTGCTGGTCGGCTGGGGCGGGCTCCACGGCGTCGTGCTCGGCTACCTCGGGGCGCTCGCGATCGCCGCGGTGCTGCTGGCGCGCCCGTTCCGGGGAGTGGGGCCGGTGGCCGCCGTGGCGCCGGAGAAGGAACCGGTGTTCTCGGCGTGGCTGACGGGCCTGCGTGAGCTGACCGGGGACCGGAGGCTGCGCGGGACCGGCGTCGCGACGGTGCTCATCGCGATCGCCCAGGGCATGTTCCTGGTGCTGTTCGTGGTGTTCGTGCTCGAAGTGCTGGACGGCAACGAGGCCGACGCCGGGCTGCTGCGCGGGGTGCAGGCCATCGGCGGGCTGGGCGCGGGGTTCGCGGTGGCCACGATCGCCCGCCGGGTCGCGCCGGTGAAGCTGCTCGCGTGGGGCTCGCTGGCCACCGGGGTGCTGTCCGCGCTGGTCTGGAACCTGGCCTTCGCCACCACGGCGCTGGGCCTCTACGTCGGGCTGTTCATGGTGGTCGGCGCCCCGGCGGTGGTGACCGGCGCCGGGTTGCTCTCCCACCTGCAGGGCGGGGCCGCGCCGGAGCGGGCCGGGCGGGTGCTGAGCACGGTGTTCGCGGTGCTGGCCGCGGGCGGGGCGGCCGGGGCGCTGCTCGCGGGCGCCTTGGTCACCGTGACCGGGCCCGCGGTGCTGCTCGACGTCCAGGCCGGGATCTACGTGCTGGCCGGGCTGGTGCTGCTGGGGGCGGGTAAGGGGCGGTGGCGGCGGTCCGGCGGGCCGGAAGTGGTTACGGTGGAGGGGTGCCGTCTCTCTTCGCCACCAGTGACCTCCATGTGACCCACGAGGGCAACGCGCCGCTCCTCGACCGGGTCGTGCCCGACGCGCCGGA
Source organism: Amycolatopsis sp. PS_44_ISF1 (assembly GCF_032335455.1). Taxonomy (NCBI): domain Bacteria; kingdom Bacillati; phylum Actinomycetota; class Actinomycetes; order Pseudonocardiales; family Pseudonocardiaceae; genus Amycolatopsis; species Amycolatopsis sp. PS_44_ISF1. Next base: position 586,454 of record NZ_JANUXO010000002.1, read on the forward strand.
AGACTGGCTGCTGGTCGTCGGCGACGTCGCCGAGCGCGCCTCGGTGATCCGCGACACGCTCGCCACGCTGCGGGAGCGGTTCGCGAAGGTCGTCTGGGTGCCGGGCAACCACGAGCTGTGGACCACGCCGAAGGACGAGGTCCAGCTGCGCGGCCAGGCCCGGTACGAGCACCTGGTCGAGCTGTGCCGCTCGATCGACGTGCTCACCCCCGAGGACGAGTTCCCGGTGTGGGAGGCCGGCCCGCGGCCGCTGACCATCGCGCCGCTGTTCGTGCTCTACGACTACAGCTGGCGCACCCCGGCGGCCGAGGGCCGGTCGCGGGAGGTCGCCTTGGCGCAGGCCCGCGAGGCCGGGGTGGTCTGCACCGACGAGTACTTCCTGCACCCGGACCCGTACCCGAGCCGGCAGGCCTGGTGCGCGCAGCGGCTGAAGCTCAGCACCGAGCGGCTGGACGCCGTGCCGGACGGGCACGGGACCATCCTGATGTCGCACTGGCCGCTGCACCGCCACCCGACCGAACCGCTGTACTACCCGGAGTTCGCGCTCTGGTGCGGCACCACGGAAACCGAGGACTGGCACCTGCGCTACCGCGCGGAGCTAGCCGTTTACGGCCACCTGCACATCCCGCGCACCACCTCGGCCGACGGCGTGCGGTTCGAGGAGGTCTCCCTCGGCTACCCGCGCGAGTGGAGCCGCCGGGCCCGTGGCGCGGTGCCGATCCGGAAGCTCCTCACGGCCTGACGACCGGGCCGACGCGTGACCGGGGAACTCCTGTCGCGGACCGTTCTGCCCGCGCCGGGCGGCGAGTTGACCGATGCGCGGCCGGTCCGCGTCCGCCGGGGCCGGTGGGCTGGTCCCGGGCACAGGAAAAGGGGCTCCCCACCACCGTGGGAAGCCCCTTCACCGAGTTTCGCTCAGCGCCGCCCGAAGCCGCCGCCCTCCTGGCCCGGCCGCCGCCGGCGCAGGTACCGCTCGAACTCCGCGGCGATCTTGTCGCCGGAGACCTCCTCCATGGTGACGTCGGTCTCGGCGTCCCCCCGTTCTTCGAGGCCGCGGACGTACTCGGCGATCTCCTCGTCCTCCTCGGCCATCTCGGTGACCGTGCGCTCCCACTCCTCGGACTGCTCCGGCAGCGCGCCCAGCGGGATCTCGACGTCCAGGACGTCCTCCAGCTTGTGCAGCAGCGCCAGGGTGGCCTTCGGGGACGGCGGGTGCGAGACGTAGTGCGGCACCGCGGCCCAGATCGACACCGCGGGGATGCCGGCCTGCACGCAGTAGTCCTGCAGCACGCCCACGATGCCGGTCGGGCCCTGGTAGTTGTTCAGCTCCAGCCGGAACTGGCTGGCCGTGTCCTTGTCGTAGGCCGTGCCGGTGACCGGGACCGGACGCGTGTGCGCGGTGTCGGCCAGCAGGGCACCGAGCGTGACCACGGTGGCCACGTCGAGCTGCATGATGTGCTCCAGCAGCTCCGCGCAGAACGCGCGCCAGCGCATGTTGGGCTCCGGGCCCTGCACCAGCACCACGTCGTGGTCGAGGCCCTCGGGCCGGCACACCGACAGCCGCGTGGTCGGCCAGTCCACCCGGCGGGTGACCCCGTCCACCATGCCCACTGTGGGCCTGCTCACCTGGAAGTCGTAGTAGTCGTCCGGCTCCACCTCGGCCAGCGGCGTGGCGTCCCAGGTGAGCTGCAGGTGCTCGACCGCCTGGCTGGCCGCGTCACCAGCGTCGTTCCAGCCTTCGAAGGCCACCACCATCAGCGGGCGGTTCGGTTCCGGGCGGGTGCGATCCGGCTCGGGGGGTCGCTGGGTCTCGTCGACGGGCTCACTCACCCGGCCAGCCTACGACCCTCCGCCCGTACCCTGTGCAGCATGTCCGACCGCAGCCCGTGATCGCCGGCCCGCCCGCGGCGGCCGGGCGGGCGCGAAGACCACACTTTCCGGGCGGGTTCTCACCCGGCGTGGTGCCCGAGACGACTAAGGAGACAACCGTGACTGCACCGTCCTCTTCGGACGGATTGGCGGCCGTGCTGTGGGACATGGACGGCACCCTCGTCGATTCCGAGAAGCTCTGGGACGTCGCCCTCTACGAGACCGCCGAGCGCCTCGGCGGCCGGCTGAGCGAAGAGGTCCGGCTGACTCTGGTCGGGTCCAACATGGACGCGACCTCGGTCGTGCTGCTCGAAGCGACCGGCCACGAGCCCACGCCCGAAGCGGTGGCCGAGACCGGCGAGTGGATCCGCCGGCGCACCGCGAACCTGTTCGACGACGAGCTGCCGTGGCGCCCGGGCGCGCGCGAGGCGCTGGCCGCGGTCAAGGCCGCCGGACTGCCGTCCGCGCTGGTCACCTCCACCGAGCGGGCGCTGACCGAGCTGGCGCTGAACACCCTCGGCCGCGAGCTGTTCACCGTCACCGTGTGCGGCGACGAGGTGGACGGGCTGAACAAGCCGCACCCGCGCCCGTACCTGAAGGCGGCCGAGCTGCTGGGCGTGCCGCCCGCGTCCTGCGTCGCGGTGGAGGACTCGCCGCCGGGCGCGGAATCGGCCGAGTCGGCGGGCTGCGCCGTGCTCGTGGTGCCCAACGACGTGGACGTGCCGGCCGGGCCGCGGCGGGTGTTCCGGGGCTCGCTCGTGGGCGTGGACGCCGGCACCCTGGCCGGGGTGCGCGCCCGGCTGTGACCTGGGCGTCGCGCGGGGTCACCCGGGGCGGCGGACGCGGGCGCGGGGTGGAAGGATCTGCAGACCGTGAAGACCTTCGATGAGCTGTTCGCGGAGCTGGCCGAGCGCGCGCGTACCCGACCCGACGGCTCCGGCACCGTCCTGGCCTTGGACGCCGGGGTGCACGCCCAGGGCAAGAAGGTGCTCGAAGAGGCGGGCGAGGTGTGGATCGCCGCCGAGCACGAGTCCGACGACCGCCTGGCCGAGGAGATCTCGCAACTGCTGTACCGGGTCCAGGTGCTGATGCTCGGCCGGGGGATCTCGGCCGAGGACGTCTACCGCTACCTGTGACGCGCTCGCGCACCCGAGACCGAGGAGAGAGCGAAATGCTGCGTGTGGCCGTGCCGAACAAGGGAGCCCTCGCCGCCACGGCGACGGAGATGCTCGGCGAGGCGGGGTACCGCCGGCGGCACGAGCAGCGCGACCTGACCGTGCTGGACACGGTCAACGAGGTCGAGTTCTTCTTCCTGCGGCCCAAGGACATCGCCATCTACGTCGGCTCCGGCGACCTGGACCTCGGTATCACCGGCCGGGACCTCGCCCTGGATTCGGGCGCTCCGGTGACCGAGGTGCTCGCGCTGGGCTTCGGCGGCTCGACCTTCCGCTACGCCGGTCCGGCCGGACAGGAGTGGAAGCCGGCCGACCTGCACGGCAAGCGCCTGGCCACCTCGTACCCGCGGCTGGTCCGCGAGGACCTCCGGCGCCACGGCGTGGAAGCCGAGGTCATCCGCCTCGACGGCGCGGTGGAGATCTCGATCCAGCTCGGCGTCGCCGACGCGATCGCGGACGTGGTCGAGTCCGGCCGTTCGCTGCGCCAGAACAACCTGGTGGCCTTCGGCGACCCGATCTGCGTGTCCGAGGCGGTCCTGCTGGAGCGGGCGGGCAGCGGGCCGTCGAAGGCGAAGTCGCAGGTGGCCGCCCGGCTGCGCGGGGTCGTGTTCGCGCAGCAGTACCTGATGCTGGACTACGACTGCCCGCGCTCCATCCTGGAGCAGGCCATCGCCATCACCCCCGGCCTCGAGTCACCCACCGTCGCCCCGCTCGCGGACGACGACTGGGTGGCGGTGCGGGCCATGGTCTCGCGCAAGGCGGTCAACCGGGTGATGGACGAGCTGGCGGAGATCGGCGCGAAGGCCATCCTGGCCTCGGACATCCGGTCCTGCCGCCTCTGAACCCGGGGCGCCGTTCCCGGGTGCTCTCCACCCGGGGACGGCGTCATCCGAGCTGGTCGCGGCGGTGGGACCGCTCTGGCGGGGTTGCTCGCCAGCCCCGATGGCCCGCTCGTACACGGCGCGCGAAACCCGGCTCCGGCCCAGGCGGCGCAGCAGATCGGCGCGGAAAGCGTGGTAGCCCGCCGTTCGGTCTTCGAGCCGGTCGACAGCGGTCAGCGCGAACTGCGACCCGTCTATCGCCGCCCCTCACTCCTGCTACGAACGCGGCGGTCCCGATCCGACGCTGGACGCGGATTTTTTCCGTGGGACTTGCGAAGCCGGTTCAGCGAGGCCGGTGCGGGCGCTTGGGCATCAGGTCGTAGAGCTTCTTGCGCGCCCCGTTGTCGTTGACGTTGCGGGCCACCGCGACCTCGGAGATGAAGTCCTCGAAGACGAACTCGTCGTCGGCCGGGACCTCGGTGGGGCCGGGGTTCTGGACCAGGTAGCCGTCGAGGGTGTCGGCGATCTCGCGGAAGGACAGCGCCTGCAGGGTCTCCGGCGCGTACGTGGTGACCGGGACGCCGTTCGCCGCCGCCTCGTTCATCACCACGCCGAGCGGGACGTGCGAGAGCATCGGCACGCCGAAGTGGTACATGTCCTGCAGCGCCGCGGCCGCGTAGTGCGAGATGGGCCGCCGGTACAGGCCGGGCACGATGCCGTACCAGGCCAGGGGCGAGCGGCCGGTGGTCTGCTCCACGTAGCGCACCTGGTCGGCCAGCAGCCGGATCGCGCGGATGCTGGTCTTGTCCGGCTGCACCGGCACCAGGATGCCGTGCGAGGCGGCCAGCGCGTTGTTGGTCAGCACGTCGAGCGCCGGCGGGCAGTCGATCACCACGTGGTCGTAGTGGGCGAACTGGATCACCCGGGCCAGCTGCCAGCCGGGCACCCGGAACTGATCGAGCCGGCGGATCAGGTCGAACATCCCCGGCGAGGTCGGCACGACGTCGAACGCCCCGCCCCGGCCGATGTTGCTGCGCGGGTGCGGGACGGCCAGCTCCTCGATCGAGCCCTTCCACAGCTTGGTCAGCGCCTTGGCCAGGCTGGGCGCGCCGGCGGCGACCTCGTCCAGCCCGAGCATCTCCGTGGTCGCGTGCCCCTGCGGGTCGAGGTCGATCAGCAGCACGCGCCGGCCGCGCTCGGCCAGTGCCGCGGCCGTGCCGACGCTCAACGAGGTCTTGCCGACCCCACCCTTCTGGTTGACCACCGAGGTGATCTGCATGCCGGAGCGCTCCCTTGTCGGTCGTTGCGCGAAGGCTATTGGATCCGGGGCGGGTCCGCGCGGTCATCGGCCCCGGCCTGTCGCGGCCGGACCATCAGCGCCTGCGCCCCGGTGCCGACCGGACCGGCGCCGTCGTGCAGGGTGCTCGTGGCGGTGCCGATCCCGTGCGTACCGAGCAGCGTGACCGCGTCGAGCCCGATCCACGCGCCCGCGGGCTCGCGGCGCAGGTGGACGGTCAGCTCCGAGTTGATGAACCACCAGCCGGCGGCCGGCAGGAAGTGCGAGACCCCGTTGCCGGAGTCGGCGATCGCGAACAGCCGTTGCAGTCCGCTCGGCTCCTCGCCGTCGACCAGCGGGATCCGCTGCCGGCCCCAGATCGCGGCGGGACCGGGCGTGGAGATCCCGCCGCGCACCGCGCGCCACTCCACGGCCTGCAGGTACCCCCCGGACCAGTCGTCCGGGAACGCGGCCGGGGTGCCCGACTCGGCCGAGGGCAGCAGCGGGCCGGCGTCGGTGGCCACCGACGCCGTGTCGGTGGTCGCGATCCGCCACGCCGACGCCCGGGCGACGACCCGGCCCCCGGCGGCCAGCTCGGACTGGAGCAGCTCGACCGAACGGCCCGGCCGCTCGACCCACGAGCGCTGGTCGAGCTCCGCGACCGGCGCCGGGCCGAGGATCTCCACCGTCACCCGTGCCAGCAGTGAGGGGTGCGGCGCTTCGAGGCGCTCCAGGCCGCGGACCAGCAGCGCCGAGGGCGGGCCGAAGTGCTGGAAACCCGGGGCCCACGGGCCGCTGGTGTGCTCGGTGGCGGCGAAGCGGTCCTCGCCGAGCGGGGCGTAGAAGGCGTCGGCCATCAGTCGGCCCGGTCCAGTGGCGTCTCCTCGCCCGCGTCCGGCTCCGGCCAGCCCGGGTACTCCGGGGGCGTGCCGCCGAATTCGGGGCAGTGCGCCTGGTGGTCGCACCACGAGCACAGCCGGCCCGGGTTGGGCCGGAAGTCACCGGTCCGGCCCGCCTTGAGGATGGCCTGCCAGATCGCCTCGAGGGTCCGCTCGAAGCGGACGAGCTCGGCTTCGTCCGGGGTGTAGGCCAGCGACTGGCCGTCGGTCAGGTACATCAGCTTGAGCTGGCGCGGCACCACCCCGCGCAGCCGCCAGAGCACCACGGCGTAGAACTTCATCTGGAACAGCGCCTTGGCCTCGCCGATCTCGCGCGGCGCGGCCCCGGTCTTGTAGTCCACCACCCGGATCTCGCCGGTGGGCGCGACGTCGACGCGGTCGATGTAGCCCCGCAGCAGCACCCCGGAACCCAGCTCGATCTCCACGTGCAGCTCGCACGCCTCCGGCTCCAGCCGGCGCGGGTCCTCCAGGCCGAAGTACGAGTCGAGCAGCTTTTCCGCGGACTGGAGCCATTTTCCGGTCTCCTCGGGATCCTCGCCCGCGAACAGGTCCGTCCACTCCGGACTGCCGGCGGACAGCTCGCTCCAGGTCGGCTCGATCAGCTCCTTCGCCCGTGGGGCGAGGCGCTCGGCCGCAGGCAGGGCGAAGAGCCGCTCCAGCACGGCGTGGACGAGCGTGCCGCGCAACTGGGCCCGGGTGGGCACCTCCGGCAGCCGGTCGACGGCGCGGAACCGGTAGAGCAGCGGGCACTGCTTGAAGTCGCTCGCTCGGGACGGCGAAAGCGCGGGCCGCCTGCGGACGCGCGCGCCACCGGCCTCGGGGGGAGTGGTGACCGTAGCGGTGTCGGGCATGGCCAGAGCGTAACGCCGGGCACCGACAATCCCGCCCGCGCGACTCGCGGGACACGGCCGTTCCACCGCGACCTGCGGGGAACGGGCGGGGAAACCGGGCGGGGGGAGCCGGGAAGAGGCCGCGACCGGCGAGCCGCCACCGCCACTACTACGACCGCCGCCACAACCACGACCGCCGCCGCCACCGCAACGACGACCACCACAACCACGACCGCCGCCACCGCAACGACGACCACCACAACCACGACCGCCGCCACCGCAACGACGACCACCACAACCACGACCGCCGCCACCGCAACGACGACCACCACAACCACGACCGCCGCCACCGCAACGACGACCACCACAACCACGACCGCCGCCACCGCAACGACGACCACCGCAATTACGACTGCCGCCACCACCGCCACCGCAACGACGACCACCACGATCACCGCCACCGCGGCGAGCGGCGGGACCCGCCGTGACCGCTGCGATCGGCAACGCCGGGGCCACCACCCGGCTCACCGGACCGGAGAACCCGCACCCCGGCCCGCCCGGTGAAGACCGACACCACCCGTCCGGGCGGGGCGGGTCACCCGCTCCCCACACCGGGGCCTTTACTCTGGCCCGCATGGCCGCGACCAGTCAGCAGGGTGCCGGGCCGTCGCGTCGGTCCTCGGCCGGTGACGGCGGGCTGCTGCTGTTCCGGGTCGGCGGGGTGCCGGTGCTGCTCGCGCCGTCGTGGTGGATCGGCTCGGCGATCGTGGTCGTGCTGTACGCGCCGCTGGTCGGGCGCTTGCTGCCGGAGGCCTCGACGCTGGCCTCCTGGCTGCTGGCGGCCGCGTTCGCGGTGCTGCTCGGGCTGTCGGTGCTCGCCCACGAGCTCGGGCACTGCCTGGTCGCGCTGCGGCTGGGCATCCCGGTGCGGCGGCTGCGGCTGTTCCTGCTCGGCGGACTGTCCGAAGTGGCGCGAACCCCGCGCAGACCGGGGCAGGAGGGGCTGGTCGCCGCGGCCGGGCCGGCCGTCTCGCTGCTGCTCGGCGGGTTCTGCGCGCTGCTGCTGCTCGCGGTGCCGCCGGACGGCGCGGTCTGGCTGCTGGTCGCCGAGTGCGCCGTGGCGAACTTCGCGGTCGGCCTGTTCAACCTGCTCCCGGGGCTGCCGCTGGACGGGGGCCGCCTGGTGCGGGCCGGCGTCTGGGCGGCGACCGGGCGGCGGGCCAAGGGCACCCGCGCCGCGGTGGCCGGCGGCGCGCTGGTCGCCACCGCGCTGATCGTGTGGGCGCTGTGGGGGCTGGCGACCGGGAGCCCGGACCGCTGGCTGCGCCTCGGGGTCTGCGTGGTCACGGCCTGGTTCGTGATCCTCGGTGCCCGCGCCGAGCTGGCCGCGGAGGCCCGGCGCGGCTGGCCCGACGGGCTGGAGGTGACCGAGCTGGTGCGGCCGGTGCTGCAACTGCCCGCGGAGAGCCCGGTGTCCGACGCGCTCGCCGCGTCCGCCGGCCGCGGCGTGGTGCTCGTGCGGGCCGACGGCGTCGCCGCGGGGCTGCTCCACGAGCAGGCGGCCGAACAGCTCGCCGCCACCAGCCCGCACGCCCCGGCGGAGCTGGCGGCCGAGCCGATCCGCGCGGAAACCGTGCTGCTGGCTTCGGAGCCGGGGGCGGAGATCGCCGAGCGGGTCCGCGAGACCCCGGCTTGGCAGTTCCTGGTGGTCGACGACGAAGGCCGCCCGGCCGGGGTGCTGCGCCGGGAGGACCTGCGGGCCGCGCTCGCGCGCGGGCGGCGCGGGTACTGACCCCCGCCACGGCCCGCGCGGGCGACCTGGGAAGATCGGGGACCAGCGTTCCGGGTGAGGGTGGAGGACGAAGTTGTCGGTCAGCGGACCGTTCAGTGCGGGCGACCGGGTTCAGTTGACGGACTCGAAGGGCCGCCACTACACCCTGACCCTCGCCGAAGGCGGGGAGTACCACACCCATCGCGGCGCGCTCGTGCACGACGACCTGATCGGGCGGCCCGAGGGCTCCGTGGTCACCTCCGCGGGCGGCAGCACCTATCTCGCGCTGCGCCCGCTGCTGCCGGACTACGTGTTGTCCATGCCGCGCGGCGCCCAGGTGATCTACCCGAAGGACGCCGCGCAGATCGTGATGTTCGGCGACATCTTCCCGGGCGCGCGGGTGCTGGAGGCCGGTGCCGGGTCCGGCGCGCTGACCTGTTCGCTGCTGCGCGCGGTCGGCCCGGCCGGACGGGTGTCCTCGTACGAGATCCGCGACGACCACGCCGAGCACGCCGAGCGCAACGTGGTCAAGTTCTTCGGCGAGAAGCCGGGCAACTGGACGCTCACCGTCGCCGACCTCGCCACCCACTCCGGCCAGGTGGACCGGGTGGTGCTGGACATGCTGGCGCCCTGGGACCAGCTGCCGAACGTCGCCGCGCACCTGGTGCCGGGCGGCGTGCTGACCGTCTACGTGGCCACCGTCACCCAGCTCTCACGGGTGACGGAGTCGTTGCGGGAGCAGCAGTGCTGGACCGAGCCCGAATCGTGGGAGTCGCTGGTGCGGCCCTGGCACGTGGTCGGGCTCGCGGTGCGGCCGGACCACCGGATGGTCGCGCACACCGCGTTCCTGCTCACCGCGCGGCGGCTGGCGGACGGCACGGTGTCCCCGCGCGTCTCGCGGCGGCCCAGCAAGGGCAAGGGCTGAGCTTCAGCCCGGCACGCACCAGCGGTCGTGCTCCCGGCGCATCGGGAACGGGGTGTCCTTGTGGCCCCCGCCGCTCTGGACGTGGATCTGCACGCTGGCCGAATCACCGTCGACGACCGGCGCCCCGGGCAGCGTGACGGTCATCGGACCGGCCGCGTCCCACCGCTTCTGCAGGGCGGAAAGCGCGTCCGCGGTCTGCGCGGCGCAGGTCAGGGTGCCGAACTCGGTGGCGTCGCGCCGTTCGATCGCGTCGGCGATGGCGTGCGCGAGCACGGTGACCGCGGCGGTGTCGGCGTCCGGCGCCGGGGTGACCGCAGCGGACACCGTGGAGCGGGGGACCGGCGAAGGCTGCGAGGCCGGGGGCGCGGCAGCGTCGTCCGGACCGGCGGGGGCGATCAGGAGCAGCCCGATCACCACGCCGGCCACGAGGGCGCCGAGCAGGGCGAGCCCGGCGGTGAGCCGCCCGCTCACCGCCGGTGCTTCACTTCTTGTCCGCCTGGGCGTCCACCAGGCACCAGACGCCGGACTCGCGTTTGGACGTCATGGTCCCGTCCGCGGTCTTGGCGCCCTGGGTGGCCTTGTACCGCACGGTGGCGCTGTCGCCGTTCTCCTGCGCGGGTCCGGTGAGCTGGACCTGGATGGTCTGGATGTCCACCGAGCCGCCGGAGTAGACGCTGCGGCAGGCGAGGCTGGACAGCGCCTGGCCGTCACCGCTGCTGAAGTCGGCCGCCGCGGCCTGGAACAGCTCCTGCGAGGAGCCCTTGCCGCCCGGGGCGGGTCCGGAGCCGTGGGTGCCGGTCGACGGGCCGGAGCTGGACGGGCTGCGCGGTGAGCTGGTCTTCGGCTTCTTCGGCGCCGTCGAGCCGGCGCCGGGCAGGCCCGGGGCGCTGGTGGCCGGTGGGGCCGCGGTGTCGGGCGGGCTGTCGTCGTTGCCGGAGAGGCCGATGAACAGCCCCACCGCACCGCCGATGACGACCACCGCCGCGATGGCGAGACCGATGATCAGGCCGGTCTTCTTTTTCTTCGGCGGCGGCTGCTCACCGTAGCCGCCCGGCGGATAACCACCCGGTTGGCCGTATTGGTCACCGGAACCGCCCTGCTGGTAGCCGTCGGCCTGCGGGAACTGCTGGGTGCCACCCGGTTGACCGGGCTGCGGCCAGGGACCGGACTGCGGGTAGCCCGGCTGCGGGCCGTACGAGTCGGGCGGCGGTCCGTAACCGCTGTTCTGCTGGGAGTAGCCGCCGGGCTGCTGCCCGTAGTACTGCGGGTTCTGGCCGTACTGCGGGTCCTGACCGGGCTGCTGCGGGCCGGGCTGGGGGTGACCGGGCTGGGGATAACCGGGCTGGGGCCGGCCGTACGGGTCCGGCTGCTGCCCGTAACCGCCGCCCTGCTGGCCGTGGCCACCGGGCTGCTGCGGCGGGTAGGTCATGACTGTGCCCCCTAGCTCCTGCTCGAACCACCCCACCACCAGGCGTGGTGCGGTCGCGGCCGATGCTAGCCACCACCGTCCCGATCCGGGGTCCGAGGCCGGATCCGGGGGCGAAACAGGGTTCGACGGGCAGCGCGGCGGGTACCGGCGGGCCGGTCGTTTTCCCGCCTGGTGGAACCCGGTGGGTGGCGGACCGGTGCCCCGGTACCGAAATGGCCGCTTGCGCGGCGGGGGCCTCCGTGCTGGACGGGCGCGGGAGCCGCGACGCGCCGATCTTGTAATGCGGAAAGACCTTTTATTGTCGGTGATCGCCGGTACCGTGGAATGAAAAGCACTCCGAGGAGGTGCCCGATGCATCATGACCTTCCCGGAGGTCGGCGCGAGGAGGCCGACCCTTCAGCAACGAGCGGAGCAGGGCAGCCATCGAACGAGGAAGCCCGGCAGATTCGTTTTCTCGAGGAGGAAGTGGCGCTGCTGCGCCGCAAACTGACCGATTCGCCCAGGCAGAACCGGGTTCTCGAACAGCGCCTCGCCGAGGCGTCGGAGAGGGTGAGCCAGCTCACCGAGCGCAACACCAAGCTGGTCGAGACCCTGCGTGAGGCCCGGGGACAGCTGCTCGCCCTCCGCGAGGAGGTCGATCGCCTGGCCCAGCCGCCCAGCGGTTACGGGGTGTTCGTGACGGCGTACGAGGACAACACGGTGGACGTCTTCACCTCGGGCCGCAAGATGCGGGTCTCGGTGTCGCCGGCCGTGGAGGTCTCGTCGCTGCAGCGTGGCCAGGCGCTGCGCCTCAACGAGGCGCTCACCGTCGTCGAAGGCGGCGGCTTCGAGCGCACCGGCGAGGTCTGTTCCCTGCGTGAAGTGCTCGCGGCGGACGTGGAGGGCGAGAGTCTTCGCGCGCTGGTCGTCGGGCACGCGGACGAAGAGCGGGTCGTGCTGCTCTCCGATCTGCTGGCCGAGCAGCCCCTGAAGCCGGGGGACTCGCTGCTCGTCGACTCCAAGGCCGGGTACGCCTACGAGCGCGTGCCGAAGGCCGAGGTGGAAGACCTCGTGCTGGAGGAGGTGCCGGACGTCCGCTACGAGGACATCGGCGGCCTCGGACGGCAGATCGAGCAGATCCGCGACGCGGTGGAGCTGCCGTTCCTGCACGCCGACCTCTACCAGGAGTACCAGTTGCGGCCGCCCAAGGGCGTGCTGCTGTACGGCCCTCCGGGCTGCGGGAAGACGCTCATCGCCAAGGCGGTGGCCAATTCCCTGGCCAAGAAGGTGGCGCTGGCCCGGGGCGAGAACGCGGACGGGAAGTCCTACTTCCTGAACATCAAGGGCCCCGAGCTGCTCAACAAGTTCGTCGGCGAGACCGAGCGGTCCATCCGCCTGATCTTCCAGCGGGCTCGGGAGAAGGCCTCCGAGGGCACCCCGGTCATCGTGTTCTTCGACGAGATGGACTCGATCTTCCGCACCCGTGGCTCGGGCGTGTCCTCCGACGTGGAGACCACGATCGTGCCGCAGCTGCTCTCGGAGATCGACGGTGTCGAAGGACTGGAGAACGTCATCGTCATCGGCGCCTCCAACCGCGAGGACATGATCGACCCGGCGATCCTGCGGCCGGGCCGGCTCGACGTCAAGATCAAGATCGAGCGTCCGGACGCCGAAGGCGCGAAGGACATCTTCTCCAAGTACCTGGCCGAAGGCCTGCCGATCCACGCCGACGACCTGGCGGAGTTCGGCGGGGACCAGAAGGCCACGTTCGACGCGATGATCCAGCACACGGTCGAGCGGATGTACGAGGAGAGCGATGAGAACCGGTTCCTCGAGGTGACCTACGCCAACGGGGACAAGGAGGTGCTGTTCTTCCGCGACTTCAACTCGGGCGCGATGATCCAGAACATCGTGGACCGGGCGAAGAAGTCGGCGATCAAGTCGGTGCTGGAGACCAATCAGCCCGGATTGCGCGTGCAGCACCTGCTGGACGCGATCGTCGACGAGTTCGCGGAGAACGAGGACCTGCCGAACACCACCAACCCGGACGACTGGGCCCGGATCTCCGGCAAGAAGGGGGAGCGGATCGTCTACATCCGCACCCTCGTCACCGGCAAGAACCAGGACTCGGGGCGGGCGATCGACACCGCCACCAACACGGGTCAGTACCTGTAGGAAACGGAAGAAGCAGTGGGGTCGCCGGTCCGCCGGCGGCCCCACTGCCGTGTCCGGGCCGCCGCGCCGGGCAGTCAGCGGGTTGGGGACTTCACCCCGGCGCTGGCTGTATAACGCCCTATACTTCTGCCCGTGAGCAACGACGAACCGGGTCACCCGCGGGCACCGATCACCGAAGCCGACGTTCTGGCTTGGCTGGAGACGACAGCGGCCGCCGTCCAGGCGGGGGAGGTGAGCGCCCCGGAGCTGATCGAGCTGCTGGGGGAGTTGCGTCGCGCCTCGGCGGCCTGCGCCGACGCGTCCGACTGGGCGCTGCTGGCCGCCCGCGAGGAGGGAGCGAGCCTCCGGCAGATCGCGCCCGTTTTCGGCAAGGGCTACGTCCGGGCACCGGCGGCGCGACTGGAGAAGCTCCATCGCCAAGCCCAGAACTCCGGCCAATGGCTGGCCATCCTCCGGCACAACCAAAGTGTATAACGACCTATACGGGTTGGCGTTTCAACAAATTACTGACGGAAAACATAAAAACTCAGCCGAGACAAGGGAAGTCGTGGAACGCATCGCCGTGGGACTCGCCGCATTGGGCCGGCCCGCATACATCAACCTGGGCCGGGATCTGCCGGAGTCGCGGGAGGTCGAGGCGATGCGGGCAGCCACCCACGCCGTGCTGGACGAGGCTTACCAAGCAGGCGTCTGGTGGGTCGATGTCGCGCGCTCGTACGGATTGTCCGAAGAGTTCCTGGCCGGCTGGCTCACCGAGCGCGGCCACCGGGACGTGACGGTGTCGAGCAAGTGGGGCTACCGCTACGTCGGCGAGTGGCGGCTGGACGCCGAAGTCCACGAGGTCAAGGAGCACACCGTCGAGCGGTTCCACGAACAGTGGGCGCGGACGCGCGAGGTGCTGGGTGGGCGCGTGGGCCTGTACCAGGTGCATTCGCTCACTGTGGACAGTCCGCTGTTCTCGGACGGGCCGCTGATCGAAGCGCTGGCCGCTCTTTCCGCGTCCGGCGTCGAGGTCGGGTTCTCCACTTCGGGGCCGGCACAGGCGGACGCGGTGCGGCGCGCGTTCGGGCTGGAGGTGGCCGGGCGGCCGGTGTTCACGGCGGTGCAGTCCACCTGGAACGTGCTGGAGACCTCGGCCGGTCCGGCGCTCGCGGAGGCGCGGGCGGCCGGGAAACGGGTGCTGGTCAAGGAGACGCTGGCGAACGGTCGGCTCGCGGTCCAGGCCCCGCCCGCGCTCGCGAGGATCGCGGCGGCGCACGGGGTGGGGCCGGACGCGGTGGCGGTCGCGGCGGTGCTGGCGCAGGAGTGGACGTCGGTGGCGGTGATCGGGCCGTCGAGCCCGGGGCAGCTGGCGGCGAACCTGGCCTCGGCGGAGGTCTCGCTGGCGCCGGACGAACGGGCTGAGCTGGCCGCGCTGGCGGAGGAGCCGGAGTCGTACTGGCGGCACCGGTCCCGGCTCGGGTGGGACTGAGGGGCTGCACTACCCTCGCAGCATCGCGTCCCGGCTGGGCGGGGCGCGGATCTTCCGGAGGGGCAGCAAGTGCGTCATCGGCAGGTGCTCGCCGTGGCCGCGGTCGCGTTCGTCGGGCTGGCCGGGTGCGGTAACCGGCCCAACGATCTCGAGACGTACTACGACGATCCGGCGCCGGTGAGCGACACCCCGTCGGCCGCCGCGGCGCCGGTTCCGCCAGCGCCGGTCAAGCCGGCGCCGCCGGAACCGCGGGCGGCGGCGGTGACGGCCCTGGCCGGGGCGCTGCTGTCCGATGAGGACGTTGCCGAGGAGGGTGTGCACCCGGGCGCGGGCGGGGTTTCGGGCTGTCTGGGCGGGCCGGCCGAGGGGGAGCGGCGGTCGGCGAGCTGGGTGTACCCGAGTGGTTCGGTGCTGGACCACCGGGTGACGGCTTATCCGGACCGGTCGGGAGCGGACGTGGTGTCCGGCGCGGACTGTGCCGGGAAGGTGCTGGACCTGCCGGTGCAGCCGGGTGTGACCGCGCAGCGGGCGTGGTGTGAGGGCTCGACCTGCACGGTGCTGGTGTCGAAGGGGAACCTGGTGTCGGCGCTGAGTGTCGCGGCGAGTACGCCCACGCGGGCGGCGGATGCGGCGAAGCGGCTGGTGCCGAAGCTCGTGGCGAAGCTGGTTGCTCAGCCGTAGCGGCGGAACCATTCGAGGACACCGGCGCGGCCGTCGGGGATGAAGGGCCGTCCGGGGTCTTCGACCCAGGCGCGCAGTTCCTCGATCGGGAGCCAGCGGCCTTCGGCGATTTCTTCGGGCTGGTGGCGGATGGGGCCGTCCCAGCGGGCTTCGAAGGCGAAGTTGTGGCAGTGGACGGTGCCCTGGTCGTAGACGAGGGTGAACCGTGGTTCCGGTTCCACTCCGCGGATGCCGAGTTCTTCGGCGAGTTCGCGGCGGGCGCATTCGGCGGGGGTCTCACCCGCGGCCACGACGCCCCCGGCCCAGCAGTCCCAGGTGGACGGGAAGATGTCCTTGTCCGGGGTGCGGAGGTGGACGTAGACGGAGCCGCCGTCGCCCGAACGGACCAGTACGACGCCCGCCGCGTGCCAGAGTCCTTCGGCGCGGACCTGGGAGCGGGGTGCGGTCCCGGTGACCCGGCCGGTCTGGTCATAGCGGGCAACGAGTTCGTCACTGCCTGGCATGGGGGCATCGTCGCACGGTCGCACCCCGTAGGGTGGGCGGTATGCGTCGGATCATGGGAACCGAAGTCGAGTACGGCATCTCCGTGCCGGGGGACGCCACGGCGAACCCGGTGCTGACCTCGACTCAGGTCGTGCTCGCCTACGCGGCGGCGGCGGACATCCCCCGGGCCCGGCGGGCCCGGTGGGACTACGAGGTGGAGTCCCCGTTGCGGGACGCGCGGGGGTTCGACCTGACCGGTCCGTCCGGTCCCGGGCACGACCCGGACGTGGAGGACCTGGGCGCGGCGAACGTCATCCTGACCAACGGGGCGCGGTTGTACGTGGACCACGCGCACCCGGAGTACTCGGCGCCGGAGGTCACGAACGCGCGGGACGCGGTGATCTGGGACAAGGCGGGCGAGCGGGTGATGGAGGAGGCCGCGCTGAAGGCGGCGACCGTGCCCGGGCAGCCGCCGTTGCAGCTGTACAAGAACAACGTGGACGGCAAGGGTGCGAGCTACGGCACGCACGAGAACTACCTGATGGCGCGGTCGACGCCGTTCACCGCGGTGATCGCGGGGCTGACGCCGTTCTTCGCGTCGCGGCAGGTGGTCACCGGCTCGGGCCGGGTGGGGATCGGGCAGCAGAGCGAGGAGGCCGGGTTCCAGCTCTCGCAGCGGGCGGACTACATCGAGGTCGAGGTCGGCCTGGAGACCACGCTCAAGCGCGGGATCATCAACACCCGGGACGAGCCGCACGCGGACGCGGACAAGTACCGGCGGCTGCACGTGATCGTGGGTGACGCGAACCTGGCCGAGTATTCGACGTACCTGAAGGTCGGCACGACGGCGCTGGTGCTGGACCTGATCGAGTCGGGGATCCGGTTCGACGGGCTGAAGCTGGACGAGCCGGTGCGGGCGGTGCACCGGATCAGCCACGACCCGTCGTTGAAGACCAAGGTGGAGCTGGCCAACGGGAAGAAGTTCACCGGTTTGGACCTGCAGTTCGCCTACCACGAGATCGCGGCGGCGAATCTGGAGCGGACGAGCGCGGACGAGGGTTCGAAGGAGGTCCTGCGGGTCTGGGGTGAGGTGCTGGACGCGCTGGCGCGGGATCCGATGGAGTGCGCGGACCGGCTGGACTGGCCGGCGAAGCTGCGGCTGCTGGAGGGGTACCGGGAGCGGGATCAGCTGGCCTGGGGCGCTCCGCGGCTGCGGCTGGTGGACCTGCAGTACTCGGACGTGCGGCTGGCCAAGGGGCTGTACAACCGGCTGGTCACGCGGGGTTCGATGAAGCGGCTGGTGACCGAGGAGGAGGTCCGGGCGGCGATCACGACGCCGCCTTCGGACACGCGGGCGTACTTCCGGGGCCGGGCGCTGGAGAAGTACGCGTCGTCGATCGCGGCGGCGTCGTGGGATTCGGTCATCTTCGATGTGGGCCGGGAGTCGCTGGTGCGGATCCCGACGCTGGAGCCGCTGCGGGGGACGAAGGCGCACGTCGGGAAGCTGCTGGACGCTTCGGCGACGGCGGAGGAGCTGGTCGAGGCCATCACCGGTTCGGAGTAGGACGGCCGGGGATCGCGATCGCGGCGTTGCCCCGAATGTCGGGGCCGCTGGGTAGGCTAGGGATCATCAGCCACACCGGGAGGCGAGATGGCGCAGGAGAAGGTCGAGAAGCACGGCGGCGGCGACTCCGACGAGGAGTTCGACGGGGCCGGGGCGGCGGGTCAGGAGCGGCGCGAGAAGCTCGGCGAGGACGTCGACACGATCCTCGACGAGATCGACGACGTGCTGGAGGAGAACGCCGAGGACTTCGTGCGCGCCTACGTGCAGAAGGGCGGCGAGTAGTCGCCTTCCGTGGTTGCCGTCCCGGTGTGGTCCCGGGGCGGTGGTCACGGGCGCGCGCACCGTTCGCCGGGTCGGCCGGGTCAGGCCGGGTCGCTTTCTTCTGGACAACCACAGCACAGATGGGAACCGAGAGCACGTATGGACAACACCTTCCCTCGCGCGGGGCTTTCCGGTCCGGGTCTGCCGGCCGCGTACTTCTCGCCGGCGTCCTCGTCGTTCGCGGACTTCCTGCGGGACCAGGCGCCTGAGCTGTTGCCGGCGCGGCGGGTGCCGTCCGGGGCGGGTGAGCTGGGGGTGCCGCACGGGACGACGATCGTGGCGCTGACCTTCGACGGGGGCGTGCTGATCGCCGGTGACCGGCGGGCGACGTCGGGGAACCTGATCGCGAGCCGGGACATGGAGAAGGTGCACGTCACCGACGAGTACTCGGCGGTGGGGATCGCGGGCACGGCCGGGCTGGCCGTGGAGATGGTGCGGTTGTACGCGGTGGAGCTGGCGCACTACGAGAAGATCGAGGGCGTGACGCTGTCGCTGGACGGCAAGACGAACAAGCTGGCCGGGATGGTGAAGGCCAACCTGGACATGGCGATGGCTGGGCTGGCGGTGGTGCCGTTGTTCGTCGGGTACGACCTGGAGGCGGTGGACGTGAAGCGCGCCGGCCGGATCGTGTCGTACGACGCCGCGGGTGGGCGGTACGAGGAGAACGCCGGGTACGCCGGGGTGGGTTCGGGTTCGCTGTTCGCGAAGTCGGCGTTGAAGAAGCTGCACGATCCCGAGGCGAGCGTGGACGCGGCGGTGCGGTCGGCGGTGGAGGCGTTGTACGACGCCGCGGACGACGACACGGCGAGTGGGATGCCGGACCTGGTGCGGCGGATCTTCCCGACGGTGGTGACGATCACCGCGGGGGGTGCGGTGCAGTTGCCGGCGGAGGAGACGGCCGCGGTGGCGGAGGCCGTGGTGGCCGGGCGCGCGCAGCGGTCGCACCACCGGGTGAGCTGAGGCCCGTGATCGTGCTCAGCGCTGGACCATCGAACGCCGTTATCTCGAAGAACGTGGAGCCGACACCGTGACGATGCCGTTGTATGCCTCTCCCGAGCAGTTGATGCGGGAGCGTTCCGAGCTGGCGCGCAAGGGCATCGCGCGTGGCCGGAGCGTTGTGGTGCTGAAGTACCGGGGCGGGATCCTGTTCGTGGCCGAGAACCCGTCGGCGACGTTGCACAAGGTCTCGGAGATCTACGACCGGATCGGGTTCGCCGCGGTCGGGCGGTACTCGGAGTTCGAGAACCTGCGGGTGGCCGGGATCCGGCACGCGGACCTGAAGGGGTACCAGTACGACCGGCGGGATGTGACGGCGCGGGCGCTGGCGAACGCTTACGCGGCGACGTTGGGCAGCATCTTCACCGAGCAGCTTAAGCCGTTCGAGGTGGAGGTCTGCGTGGCCGAGGTGGGGGCGAGCCAGGCCGACGACCAGCTGTTCCGGCTGACCTACGACGGTTCGATCTTCGACGAGTCGCCGTATGTGGTGATGGGCGGGCAGACCGAGCCGATCAGCACGAAGCTGAAGGACACGGTCGACCCGGACCACGATCTGGAGACCGCGCTGAGCACAGCGGTGGAGGCGTTGAAGGCCACGGCGGCGGCTTCGTCGAGCGGGAACGGCGGGGTGCCGGACCAGATCAAGCTGGAGGTCGCGGTCCTGGACCGTCACCGGCCCCGGCGGGCGTTCCGCCGGTTGACCGGTGCGGCGCTGGACGCGTTGCTGCCGGCCGCTCCGCCGGAGAAGCCGGACGAGGATGCCGCGGATTCGGACGGGACGCCCGGGGACGGCAAGGATCAGGGCTCCGGCGCGAAGGGTGATTCCGCCCAGGAGTGACGGGTTGCCGATCGGGATGGGCCGCGCCGGATTCTCCGGGCGCGGCCCGTTCTGTTCCCGTGGTGGTGGTCGGCCGGACCGCTGGGCCGCCCACGACGGGCGGTCCAGTGACGACATCTGCCGCGCTACCGGCGACTGCGCCCCTGGGGTTCTCGTTCTTCGGCCTTGGAGTCCGGTAGAAACTTTGGTTAAAACAAAGTTTGTTGCTAATCCAAGATCATGGTGGGGGAAGCGGGAGGAGATCCGCGAGCGGTACGCGCGGATCGTCCTAGGCAGGCCAGGCGGGACCAGTCCGGCCGAGGTCCTTCGCCACCTGGCCCGCGAGTACCTCGACGGCCATTGCGGAGCGGACCCCTAACTGACCCGCGGATCGCTCCCGGCCCTGTGCACCGGCAGCCCGGCGATCCGCCCGCTGGGCTCGGCGGCCTCACTCTGGCCGGAGTCCTGCACGTCCACGGCATTCCCGCCACGGTCTACGAAGCCGAAGTCCCGCCGGTCGCGCGCTCGCAGGGCGGGATGCTCGACATCCACGACGACAACGGTACCGGCGGCCGCACCGAGGTTCAGCGCGGAGTTGCGCCGGATGCTGCTCGGCTCGCTCCCGCCCGGGACCGTCCACTGGGGACACAATCTCAGCGGGATCCGTTCCGTGGCCGGAAAGCGGCACGACCCGGCCTTCGCCGACGGCAGTACCGCCACCACCGATCTGCTGATCGGCGCCGACGGGGCCTGGTCACGCGTGCGGCCCCTGCTTTCGTCGGCCACGCCCGAATACGCAGGCACCTCGTTCGTCGAGACCTACCTGTTCGACGCCGGCACGCGGCCACGGTCAGATCGGTCGGCGGGGGAGCGGTGATGGCGGCCGGACCGGGAGATCTGCGCGAACCTGGAGACCGGCGACACCCTGTACGTCTACGTGGCCCTAACCGAGCCGCTGGAGTGGTTCGCCACCATCGATTTCGCCGGCACCGCCGCCGGGGGCCGCATCGCGGAAGAGTTCTGGGGCTGGGCCCCGGAACTCACCGGGAGCGACGCCCAGCCGGTCCCGCGCGCTCCCGGCGGGAGCGGGTGCCGGGCGTGACGTTGCTCGGTGACGCCGCCCATCTCCGCGCCTTCAACGGCGAGGGCGCGAACTGGGCTCTCTACGACGCCGCCAAACTCGGGCGGGCCCTGGCCGCGCGCCCGGACGACGTCGAGGCCGCGCTCACCGAATACGAACAGGGCGCTGTTCCCTCGCAACGCCGAGGCGGCGGCCGAGGTGAAGGCCGAAGCCGACTCCAACCCCGGCCCTCGAAGACGCCGTCAGCCGGTTCGGCGAGAACGAGCGAGCCTCGTACAGCTCAGGAAGCCGGACCGGTCGCGCGGAAGTTCTGGTCGGCGAAGGCCAGCAGGTAGGGCAGGGTCGCCCGCGCGGTGTGCCAGGTGTGGTTGAACCCGTGCTCGGAGTGCACCACGGCCTCCTGGCCGCGCGCGTGGAAGGCGGCGGCGATCCGGCGGGCCGTGGCGACGTCGGTGGGTGCGCCGGTGCCGACCGCGAGCATGACCGAGACCGGCGCGCTGAACGCCATGGTCGGCAGGTAGCGGCGCGGGGTGTTCGCGGCGATCACCGCTTGGTTGCCGTTCAGCACGCTGATCGAGTCGTTCAGGTCGTCGTAGGGCAGGGCGATGATCAGCGTGCCGAACTCGTCCACGTGGTGCAGGCCGATGTTCAGCGCGCCGAAGCCGCCGCCGGACATGCCGCCGAGCGCCCGGTGCTTGCGGTCGGCGACGGTGCGGAAGTGCTGGTCCACGGCCGGCACCACGGTCTTGGCCAGGTAGGTCTCCAGTTGCGGGCCGCCGGGTACGTCGAGGCACTCCCAGTCCTTGCTCGGCTGGCCCGCGGTCATGTCCACGCTGACCACGATCATCGGCTCGATCACCTGGGCCGAGGCCAGGCTGCGCAGCGTGTCCGGAGCGGCGCCGGAGGTCAGCCAGTCGCGCGGGCCGCCGTAGGGGTAGCCGTGGATCAGGTAGACCACCGGGTAGCGGTGCTGCGCGTTGGCCGGGTCGGAGTACCCGGGCGGCAGGATCACGTAGTTGTCACCGGAGGGCACGTTGCGGGCCGGGTCGGCGACCGGGAGGACGTCGATGGACTGGCCGCTGTTCACCGGCCGTCCGGGGGCGCCCGCGCCGGCCGGGCCGGGCCGGCTGCCTGTGGTGAGCACCGACTCCGAGTCGCCGGCGCCGTCGGCCAGGACCCGGCCGACGGCGTTCGCGGCCCCGGAGCCGCGTTCGAACAGGCGGCCGAGGTCGCCGGCCGTGCGGACGTAGCCGACGTAGCTGTTGACCGCGGTGACCGCCGCGACCAGGAACAGCGCCACCGCGCCCGAGGTGCCCCAGCGCCGGGCCCGCCGGTGGTGCGACAGCGCGATGGTGACGGCGAGGACCGCGACCGCGGCGCCGGCCGCGGTCAGCCAGATCAGCGGCGACTCCAGCGGCCCCAGGTCACGGGCCTGCGCGGTGACGTCGGGGGGCAGCACCGGGTCGCCGGCGGCCAGCGGGATCACCGGCGTGCCGCCGGTCGGGGGCAGCACGAGCCGCCGCGGAAATGGAAACGCACCTGGGTGTCCCTGCCCTGAGCCGGTACGGGCAAGGCTCACCCGCACTTCGAAAGATCATCTTAGGGACGGCCCGCTGTGGATTCGTTGAGAAAGGGTAAAGACTTCCTCAAATCTGCTGGTCGTGGCTGCGGTAGATGGTCAGCGCGCTCGGCCGGGCCCGGAAGCGGAACTCGTTGCCGAGCGGGCCGACCTCCCCGTCGGTGGCCACGCGGCGGTTGCCGTCGAGCAGCCGCACGTGCAGCTCGGGCCGGTCGAGCTGCTGGTAGACGTGGCTGGCGTCGAGGCTGTTGGTGACCATGGCGAGCAGGAAGCGGGCCCGCGAGTACGGCAGGTCGGCCCGCAGGTAGCGGACGTCGAGCAGGCCGGTGTCGAGCGCCGGGCGGCGCGACGGGGCGAACCCCTTCGGGGAGTAGGTGCCGTTGCCGACGAAGATCAGCCAGACCTCGGCCGGCTCGCCGTCGAGCAGGATCCGCAACGGCTTGGCCCGCCGCAGCACCCGGGTCAGCGCGATGGCCGCCGAGGGCCACTTCGGGTGCTTCTGCTGCAGCTTCTCGCGCAGCCGCACCATCTCCGGGTAGCCGCCGAGGCTCGCGGTGTTGACGAACCAGCGGTGCCCGGGCTCGCCCGCCCCGCTGACCTCGACCTCGCCGAGGTCGATCCCGACGGCCTGGCCGGCCTCGGTCGCCTCGTCCGCGTCCGGCATCGAACGGACCCCGACGTCGCGGGCGAAGTGGTTGAGGGTGCCGGCCGGGATCAGCGCCAGCGGCAGGTTCCGCTCGGCCGCGACGGAGGCGACCGCGGCCACCGTCCCGTCCCCGCCCACGACCCCGAGCGCGCGGATCCCGCCGACCCGGGCGTCGATCTCGGCGTTGAGCTGGTCGCGCAGGTCCTGCGCCGGGTCCGGGTGGAGGATCGTGGCCTTCGGCCAGGCCTGGCGGACGTCCTCGGTCGGGTCCTGGCCGTCGATCCCGGAGTGCGGGTTGACCAGCGCCAGCAGGTCCTCGCCTTCGCGCAGCTCGGGGGCTTCGGCGGCGTGCGCGGTGCGGGCCGGCGCTTCGGGGCCCAGCGGCCACCAGTGCCGGGTCAGCGCGGCGACCCCGACCCCGATCGCGAGGCCCGCGCCGACGTCGCTCGGCCAGTGCACACCGGTGTGCACCCGCGAGTACGCGACCGCGCCGGCGAGCGGCACGAGCGCGAGCCCGGCGCGCGGCGACTCCATCGCCACCGCCGTGACGAACGCCGCGGCCGAGGCGGAGTGGCCGGAGGGGAAGGAGGAGGAGGTCGGGCGGTGGCGCAGGCGGCGGTGCTCGGGCACCTCGTCCTCGGCCGGTCGGCGGCGCGGGAACAGCGGCTTGCCGATCAGGTTCGCCGCCGCGCTGGCCCCGGCGATCGCGGCCACCCCCCGCCGCGCCGCCCGGCGCGCCGGGCCCGGGCGCACCGCCAGCACCGCGGCGACCGCCCACCACAGCCGGGACTTGTTCGCCGACTTCGACAGCATCCCCAGCACCTGGTCGGCCCGGGTCTTCGGCAGGGCGGCACTGCGCCGCATCAGCGCGCGATCGGTGCGGCCGACCCGCCGGAACGTCCGGCTGAGCTGCGAGAACACGCTGGGGACCTCCGGTCCGTCGGGTGGGGCACGAGCCCGGGCGATGCCGGATTCGCGTGGTTTTTCACCGAACGCAACGTACCGGCCGCGTGTCGCCGCCCGAACGGCGCACCGCCGGAGGGGGTCGGGCGCCTACTCTGGAGGGATGCAGCGGCGGATCTTTGGCATCGAGACCGAGTTCGGGGTCACGTGCACCTTCCACGGCCAGCGCAGGCTCTCGCCCGACGAGGTGGCGCGCTACCTCTTCCGGCGGGTCGTGTCCTGGGGGCGCTCGTCCAACGTGTTCCTGTCCAACGGGTCCCGGCTCTACCTGGACGTGGGTTCGCACCCGGAGTACGCGACCGCCGAGTGCGACGACCTGGTCCAGCTGGTCACCCACGACAAGGCGGGGGAGCGGATCCTGGAGGACCTGCTCATCGACGCCGAGCGGCGGCTGGCCGACGAGGGCATCGGCGGCGACATCTTCCTGTTCAAGAACAACACCGACTCGGCGGGCAACTCCTACGGCTGCCACGAGAACTACCTGGTCACCCGGGCCGGGGAGTTCTCCCGGATCGCCGATGTGCTGCTGCCGTTCCTGGTCACCCGCCAGCTCGTGTGCGGCGCGGGCAAGGTGCTGCAGACCCCGCGCGGCGCGGTGTACTGCCTGTCGCAGCGGGCCGAGCACATCTGGGAGGGCGTTTCCAGCGCGACCACCCGCTCCCGCCCGATCATCAACACCCGCGACGAGCCGCACGCCGATGCCGAGCGCTACCGGCGCCTGCACGTCATCGTCGGCGACTCGAACATGGCCGAGCCCACCACCATGCTCAAGATCGGCTCGGCCAACCTGGTGCTGGAGATGATCGAGGCCGGCGTCCAGTTCCGGGACTTCACCCTGGACAACCCGATCCGCGCGATCCGCGAGATCAGCCACGACCTGACCGGGCGCCGCCAGGTCCGGCTGGCCGGCGGCCGCGAGGCCTCGGCGCTGGACATCCAGCGCGAATACCACGCCCGCGCCGTGCAGCACCTGAAGGAGAACGGCACCACCCCGGCCAACGAGCGGGTGGTCGAGCTGTGGGGCCGCGCGCTGGAGGCGGTCGAGCAGCAGGACTTCGGCAAGATCGACACCGAGATCGACTGGGCCATCAAGCACCGCCTGGTCGAGCGGTACCGGGCCAAGCACGACCTGGACCTGTCCAGTCCCCGGGTGGCGCAGATCGACCTGGCCTACCACGACATCCGCCGTGGCCGGGGCATCTTCGACCTGCTGCAGCGCAAAGCCCTGGTCCGCCGGGTCACCGAGGACGGCGAGATCGAGGTGGCCAAGGACACCCCGCCGCAGACCACGCGCGCGAAGCTGCGCGGCGACTTCATCGCCGCGGCGCAGGCCGCGGGCCGTGACTTCACCGTGGACTGGGTGCACCTCAAGCTCAACGACCAGGCGCAGCGCACCGTGCTGTGCAAGGACCCGTTCCGCTCGGTCGACGAGCGGGTGGAACGGCTGATCAGCTCGCTCTAGCGCGCGTCGCGGCCGGGGGCCGTCCTGGTCCGGAGCGGGCCCGGGCCGCGTTCCCTACGAAAGTCGCCGGCCGCCTGGGGCAGGATCTGGCCCATGCGTCTGGTGCGTGCGGTGCTCGTCCTGCTCGGAGCGGTCCTGCCGCTGCTGGCCCCGGCGGGGGCCTCGGCCGCGAACCGGCTGCCGTCCTGGCAGCCGGTCCCCACGGGGGTGACCGCGCAGTTCCGCGGCCTGTCCGCGGTCAGCGGCCGCGTCGCCTGTGTCAGCGGCACCCAGGGCACGGTGCTGCGGACCGTCGACGGCGGGCGGAGCTGGTCCTCGGTCGGCCCGCCCGGGACCGCTGCGCTGGAGTTCCGCGACATCGAGGCGTTCGACGCCGAGCACGCCGTGCTCCTGTCCATCGGCCCGGGCACCGATTCGCGCATCTACCGCACCGACGACGGCGGCCGGCACTGGCGCCAGACCTTCCAGAACCCCGACACCGCGGCCTTCTACGACTGCCTGGCGTTCTTCGACCCGTGGCGCGGCCTGGCGATGAGCGACCCGGTCGAGGGCCGGTTCCGCCTTCAGGCCACCTTCGACGGCGGCCGCAGCTGGCACCAGATCCCCGCCGCCGCGTTCCCGCCCGCGCTGCCCGCCGAAGCCGGTTTCGCCGCCAGCGGCCAGTGCGTGACCACCTCCGGACCGGCCGACGCGTGGCTGGCCACCGGCGGCGGCGCCCAGGCCCGCGTCCTGCACTCCGGCGACGGCGGACGGCACTGGAGTGCCGCGGTCACCCCGCTGCCGAGCAGCGCCTCCGCCGGCGTGTTCGCCCTCGCGTTCCGCACCCCGTGGCAGGGCGTCGCCATCGGCAGCGACTTCGCGAACCCCACCGCGCCCGGACCGGCCGTGGCGCTCAGCGGCGACCGCGGCCGCACCTGGCGCACCCCGCCGCAGCACCCGGCGGGCTACCGTTCCGGACTGGCCTGGCTGGGCGGGACCGTGCTCGCCGTCGGCCCGGGCGGCAGCGACCTCAGCCCCGACGGCGGACGCCACTGGACCGCGTTCGACACCGGCAGCTTCGACACGGTCGACTGCACCGCGTCGGGAAGCTGCTGGGCCAGTGGCGAGAAGGGCCGGGTCGCCCGCCTGCGCCGGTGACCCCCGCCCTCAGCGCTCCTGACCGGTCGGCCGGACCAGGATCTCGTTGACGTCCACCGAAGGCGGCTGCTCCAGCGCGTACAGCACGGCCCGGGCGATGTCGTCCGCCGCCAGCTTCGGCTTCTTGCGCAGCTCCTCGTCGAGGATGTCGGTGTCGGTGACCCCGGGCTGCACCAGCGTGACCCGCACCCCGGTGCCCACGGCCTCTTCGCGGATCGCCCCGGCCAGACCGGTCACCGCCCACTTCGTGGCCGAATACAGGCTGCCCTTGCGCAGGTAGCGCCCGGCCACGGAACCGGTGAGCAGCAGGTGCCCGCCCGACCCGGCCAGCGCCGGAAGCGCGGCCCGGGCGGTCAGCGCCGCGCCGGCCACATTGGTCAGCACCATGTCCCGCCACTGCGCGGGATCCGTGCCGCCGTCGCCGAAGAACGACGTGCCCATCCCGATCCCCGCGTTCGCGAACGCGGCGTCGAGGCGGCCGAACCGCCGCACCGTCTCCTCCACCGCCCCGGACACGGCCTCCCACTCGGCGACGTCGGCGCCCAGCGCCAGCGCCCGGTCCGCACCCAGCTCGGCGGCGAGCCCGGCCACGGACTCCTGCCGGCGGGCCACGAGCGCCACGCGGAAGCCGGCCCCGGCCGCCCGCCGCGCCGTCGCCTCGCCGATTCCCCGGGACGCCCCGGTCACCAGAAGCACACGATCAGTCATGCCCCCAGGCTAGGCACCTCCGGCCCGGAGATCGACCCGGCCTCGGCGCGAGAGGGACCGTGGCGTGCGAAGCGGTTACGACGCGCGTACACCGGACCTCACGATCGGGCCTACGGGCGCGGGCTAGTCTGGCCGGGTGTCCACCGCACGCGCCGAACGGCTGGTCAACCTCGTGCTCGCCCTGCTCTCCACCCGGCAGTACCTCACCGCTGAGCGGATCCGCGGGATCGTGCCCGGGTACGCCGACGCGGCCAGCGAAGAGGCGTTCTTCCGCACCTTCGAACGCGACAAGACCGAGCTGCGCGAGCTCGGCATCCCGCTGGAGACCGGCCGCAACTCCGCCTTCGACGCGGTCGAGGGCTACCGCATCGCCCGCCGCGACTACGAGCTCGGCGAAATCGACCTGGCCCCCGACGAGGCCGCGGCCGTCGGGCTGGCCGTGCGGCTGTGGGACTCGCCCGAGCTGACCGGGCAGGCCCAGGGCGCGCTGGTCAAGCTGCGGGCGGCCGGGGTCGAGGTGGACGACCAGGCGCCGACCGTGATCGAGCCGCGGGTGCGGGCCGAGCCGGCGTTCGGGCCGCTGCTCGCCGCCGTCCAGAACGGCCGCGCGGTGCGCTTCGAGTACCGCCGCGTCGGCTCGCCGGAGCGAATGGTGCGCACGCTCGAACCGTGGGGCGTGGTCTCCTGGCGCGCCCGCTGGTACGTCGTCGGCCACGACCGCGACCGCGGCGCCACCCGGTGCTTCCGGCTCTCCCGCGTCACCGGCCGGGTCACCCCGTTCGGCCCGGCCGGCGCGGTGACCCGGCCCGAGGGCGTCAACCTGCTGAAGCTGGTGTCGGTCACCGGCGGTGGCGACGAGTCCTCGCCGGTGACCACCGCCCGGCTCTGGGTCGCCGACGGGCGCGCGGCCGGGGTGCGCCGCCGCGGCCGGGTCGTCGGCCGCGAGACCATCGGCGGGGAGCAGGGCGACCTGGTCGAGATCGGCCTGTCCTTCCCCGAGTCCGCCGCCGACTGGATCGCCGGTCAGGGCCCCGACGTGCTCGTGCTGGAGCCCGACGTGCTCGCCAAGGCCGTGCAGCACCGCCTCGAAGCCGTCCTGGTCCGCACCGGCGACGGGAGCGGCCGATGAGCAGCTCCACCGAGCGGATGCCCCGGTTGCTCGCCCTCGTGCCCTACCTGCTGGCCCGGCCCGGGATCCGGGTCGACGAGGCCGCCCAGGACTTCGACGTCACGCCCAAGCAGCTGCGCAAGGACCTCGAGCTGCTGTGGATGTGCGGGCTGCCCGGCTACGGCCCCGGCGACCTGATCGACCTGTCCTTCGAAGGCGACACCATCGTCGTCACCCACGACGCCGGAATGAACCGCCCGCTGCGGCTGACCGGCAGCGAGGCCACCGCCCTGCTGGTCGCGCTGCGCGCGCTGGCGGAGACGCCGGGGGTGGTCGACGCCGACGCCGTGCGCCGCTCCATCGCCAAGATCGAGGTCGCGGCCGGCCAGGCCCAGCCCGCCGGCGTGGTCGTCGCGGGCGGGGTCCGTGAGGGCAAGCGCACCGCCGAGACCCGCGAGACCGTCGCACGCGCCCTGCAGACCGGGCGGGCCCTGAGGATCCGCTACTACACCGCGTCCAAGGACCAGGTCACCGAGCGCACCGTGGACCCGATGCGGCTGCTCATCGTGCAGGCCGTCGGCTACCTCGAAGCCTGGTGCCGCCGCGTGGAGGGCGTCCGGCTCTTCCGCCTGGACCGCATCGACGAGCTGACCGTGCTCGAGGAGCCCGCCGCCCCGCCCGCGCACGCCCGGCCCACCGACCTGTCCGACGGCCTGTTCTCCCCGCGCCCCGGCCAGCGGGAGGCCGAGCTGGTCCTCGGCCCGGACGCCCGCTGGGTCGCCGAGTACTACCCGTGCCAGGAGCTGGCCGAGCTCGACGGCGGCCGGCTGCGGATCCGGATGCGCTACGCCGACGAGTCCTGGATGGTCCGGCTGGTGCTCAGCTTGGCCGGGGACGCGCTGGTGGAGCGGCCCGAAAGCCTGGGCGAGGCGGTCCGTCGGCGCGCCGCCGACGCCGTGGCCCGAGCCCGTCACCTACCGTCAACCTACGAGCACTAAGGTGACCACCGTGCCGTACCTGCCCACCGTCGTGCTCCTCGCGGCGGGTCTTCTTGTCCTGATTGTCCTGCTCGTCCGGACGCTCAGGGTCTTGCGCGGTTTCCGCCGCACCATGAGCATGGTGGCTACGAATACCCAGGACCGGACTGGACTGCTCCGCGCCCGGACCGCCGCGCTCCGCGTGGCCGTGGCGCGGCGCCGCGAGGCCCCGGAAAACCAGTAACATCTCGCTGAGACGGAAAGAAGGAGGCCACCGACCATGAACGCGCTCCAGCCGTGGCACATCATCATCCTGGTGCTGCTCGTGGTTCTGCTGTTCGGTGCCAAGCGGCTCCCGGACACGGCCCGCGCCATCGGCAAGTCCATGAAGATCTTCAAGGCCGAGACCAAGGACCTCTCCGGCGAGAAGCACGCCGAGGACGCCGAGCCGGTCGAGACCAAGCAGATCCCCCCGGCCGCCACCGTCGTGACCCCGGCCGCCCCCGCCGCCGCAGCCACCCCGGTCGCCCCGGTCGTGCCCGCCGCCCCGGTCGCCTCGGCCCAGGAACAGCAGGTCGCCGCGCTCCAGCGCCAGCTGGACGAGCTGAAGAAGCAGCAGGCCGCCGAGCAGCCCCAGAAGAACGCCAGCTGAGCCCACCGGGCACCACCCGGGTCCCCCCATCCCGCCCGGCGCGCTGAACCCCCGGCGCACCGGCGCGGTCGACGACGAGAACGGAACGACCAGTGGCGGAAGCCGCCAACGGCAACGGCAGCCGAGGCAAGCGTCGGCGCCGAAGCCGCCGGGTCAACCCCGACGGCACGATGACGCTGATCGAGCACATCTACGAGTTCCGCCGCAGGCTCGGCTTCGCCCTGCTGTTCATCGTTCTCGGCGGCATCTTCGGCTGGATCTGGTTCGAGCAGCACCTGGGCCCGGTCCCGTCGCTGGGCAACATCATGACCCAGCCCTACTGCGCCATCCCGGCCTCCCAGCGCTTCGGCGGTGACCAGGGCGGCTGCAAGCTGCTGAACACCGCGCCGTTCGAGATCTTCATGGTCCGCCTGAAGATCGGTGTCGCGGCGGGCGCCGTGCTCACCTCGCCGTTCTGGCTCTACCAGTTCTGGGCGTTCATCGCCCCGGGCCTGTACACCAAGGAGCGCAAGTACGCGCTGACCTTCGTCGCGTTCGCCTCGGTCCTGTTCGCCGCCGGTGCGGCGCTGGCCTACTTCCTCGTCCCGCACGCGCTGGCCCTGCTCGCCGGGTTCGGCCAGGAGCAGTTCGTCACCGCGCTCACCGCGGACAAGTACATCTCGTTCATCCTGTCGCTGCTGCTGATCTTCGGCGTCAGCTTCGAGCTGCCCCTGCTCGTGGTGATGCTCAACCAGGTCGGCGTGGTCAAGTACCAGCAGCTGAAGAAGTGGCGACGGGGGCTGATCTTCGCGCTGTTCGTCTTCGCCGCCTTCGCCACCCCGGGCTCGGACCCGTTCTCCATGCTCGGCCTGGCCGCGGCGCTGACCGTGCTGTTCGAGATCTCCATCCAGATCGCGCGGTTCCACGACCGCAAGCTCGACAAGGTCCGCGAGGACGAGGGCTGGGACCAGCTCGCCGACGACGAGGCCGCGCCGTTCGACTACACCCCGAGCACCGCCGACGACGAACCCGCCACCCGCGGCGGTGGCGGCGGCAGCCGCACCGACGACATCACCTGAGCCCGGGATGGGCCTGCACGCGGCGCTGGCCGTGCACCCCGCCTCCGGCCACGGCGCCGCCGCCCGCATCGCGGGCACCGTCGCCGACCGGCTGCGCCCGTGCGTCGACCGCCTCGACGTGCTGGTGGCCACCACCGTCGAGGAGTCCCGCGCGCTGATGCGCGGCTCCCACGCCGCGGGCCTCGACGTGCTGATCGTGCTCGGCGGCGACGGCGCCGCCCACCAGGGCGTCCAGTTCTGCGCCGCCAACGACGTGGCCCTCGGCCTCGTCCCCTCCGGCACCGGTAACGACTTCGCCCGCGCGCTCGGTAGCCCACCCGATGCGGACGCCGCCGTCACCGCCCTCGCCGCCGCCCTGCGGCAGGGCGCCCGCCGCCGCCTGGACCTCGGCCGCACCGGCGACGGCACCTGGTTCGCCACCGTGCTCTGCTCCGGCTTCGACGCCGGCGTCAACGCCCGCGCGAACCGGCTCCGCTGGCCCTCCGGCCCGCACCGCTACGACGTCGCGATCCTGGCCGAGCTGGCCGCCTTCCGCCCCAGCCCGCTCACCCTGACCGCCGACGGCACCACCCTCGAACTCGACGCCACCCTGGTCGCCGTCGGCAACACCCCGTTCTACGGCGGCGGCGTCCCGATCTGCCCCGCCGCCACCCCCGACGACGGCCTCTTCGACATCACGGTCATCGGCGCCGCCACCCGCCTCCAGCTGCTGCGCCTGCTGCCCGGGCTGCGCAGCGGCGGCCACGTCGGCCACCCCGCCGTCCGCACCCTGCGCGCCCGCGAGCTCACCCTCACCGGCCCCGCCTGGCCCGCCTACGCCGACGGCGAGGACCAGGGCCACGCGCCGCTCGCCGTCACCTGCGTGCCCGACGCGCTCACCGTCGTCGCCTGACCCCGGCCCCCGGCGCGCCGATCGTCACGCGACGTGCGAACTGTCGGTGCCGTGTGGAACCCTGGCGGAGTGGCCAGTAGCCCTTCTCAGTCCCCGGCCGAGGCTTATGCGGTCTCACGGCGCCGCGGGAAGTACCCCCAGCTGACCCGCTTCACCGGCGAGGTGTCCTTCGAGTTCGACGATTTCCAGGTCCGCGGCTGCGAGGCCCTGGAGAACGGCCACGGCGTGCTGGTCTGCGCGCCCACCGGCGCCGGCAAGACCGTGGTCGGCGAATTCGCCGTGCACCTGGCGCTGGCCGAGGGCCGCAAGTGCTTCTACACCACGCCGATCAAGGCGCTGTCGAACCAGAAGTACACCGACCTCGTGGCCCGCTACGGCGCCGACGCGGTCGGCCTGCTCACCGGCGACACCTCGGTCAACGGCAACGCCCAGGTGGTGGTCATGACCACCGAGGTGCTGCGCAACATGCTCTACGCCGGCAGCTCCGCCATCCCCGAGCTCGGCTACGTGGTGATGGACGAGGTGCACTACCTCGCCGACCGGTTCCGCGGCGCGGTGTGGGAAGAGGTGATCCTGCACCTGCCCGAGCACGTGCGCGTGGTCGGGCTGTCCGCCACGGTCAGCAACGCCGAGGAGTTCGGCGAGTGGCTGGTCGCGGTCCGCGGCGACACCACCGTCGTGGTCGACGAGCACCGGCCCGTGCCGCTGTGGCAGCACATGCAGGTCGGCAACCAGCTGCTCGACCTGTTCGCCGGCCAGGACGAGGCCGACCCCGGCGCCGAGCTGCGGATCAACCCCAGCCTGCTGCGCCGCACCGAGGAGATGGGCCGCTTCGCCGGACCCAGCGGCTTCCGCGGCCCTCGCGGCGGGCGCCGGGCGGGCCCGCCCCAGCGCGGTCCGCGGTTCCGGCCGCCCTCCCGCGTGGACGTGCTCGACCGCCTCGACCGCGCCGGCCTGCTGCCCGCGATCGTGTTCATCTTCTCCCGCGCCGGCTGCGACGCCGCCGTCACCCAGTGCGTCCGCTCCGGTCTGCGGCTCAACGGCCCCGAGCAGGTGGAGGAGATCCGCCGCATCGTCGACGCGCGCACCAAGGACCTGCCCGAAGGCGACCTCGGCGTCCTCGGCTACTGGGAGTGGCGCGAAGCGCTGGAGCGCGGCATCGCCGGGCACCACGCCGGGCTGCTGCCCGCGTTCAAGGAAACCGTGGAGGAGCTGTTCGTCCGCGGCCTGGTGAAGGCCGTGTTCGCCACCGAGACCCTCGCGCTCGGCATCAACATGCCCGCCCGCACCGTCGTGCTCGAACGGCTGGTCAAGTACAACGGCGAGGCGCACGTCGACCTCACCCCCGGCGAGTACACCCAGCTCACCGGCCGCGCCGGGCGCCGCGGCATCGACGTCGAGGGCCACGCCGTCGTGTCCTGGCAGCCCGGCGTCGACCCCAAGCAGGTCGCCGGGCTCGCCTCCACCCGCACCTACCCGCTGCGCTCCTCGTTCCGGCCCGGCTACAACATGGCCGTCAACCTGGTCTCCCAGGTCGGTGCGGACGCCGCCCGCGACCTGCTGGAGCAGTCGTTCGCGCAGTTCCAGGCCGACCGCTCGGTGGTCGGCACCGCCCGCCGGATCGAGCGGAACACCGAAGCGCTCAAGGGCTACGCCGCGGCCGTCACCGGCGACTTCGAGCAGACGCTGGAGTACGTCGAGCTGCGCGCCAAGATCTCCGCCCGGGAGAAGGTGCTGGCCCGGCAGAACACCGCGTCCCGGCGCGCGGGCACCGCGGAGTCGCTGGAGAAACTGCGCAAGGGCGACGTGATCGCGGTCCCGGCCGGCCGCCGCGCCGGGCTCGCCGTGGTCGTCGACCCCGGGCTCGACCCGATCCGCGAACCGCGGCCCGTGGTCGTCACCGAGGACCGCTGGTCCGGGCCGTTGTCGGTGGCCGACTTCCCGGCCCCGGTCGAGCCGCTCGGGCACATCCGGCTGCCCAAGCACCTCGAGCTGCGCTCCCCGCGGACCCGCCGCGACATCGCTTCCTCGCTGCGCAACGCCGGGATCGCGCTGCCCGGCCGCCAGCGGCGGCGCGGCGGCGCGGACGACGACGCCGAGCTGGCCACGCTGCGCCGCGCCCTGCGTGCGCACCCCAGCCACGGCCTGGCCGAACGCGAGGCGAACCTGCGCTGGGCCGAGCGCTACCAGCGGCTCACCGCCGAAACCGAGCAGCTCGAACGCAAGGTCGCCGCCACCACCCACTCGCTGGCGCGGGCGTTCGACCGGATCCTGGCGCTGCTCGGCGAACGCGGCTACCTCGGGCCGGCCGGCGCCGGCGACGGCGAGGACCGCGTCACCGAGCACGGCCGGCGGCTCACCCGCCTCTACAGCGAGTCCGACCTGCTCGCGGCCGAGTGCATCCGCCACGGCGTGTGGGCCGGGCTCGGGGCGGCCGAGCTGGCCGCGGTGGTCTCGACGCTGGTGTTCGAGGCCCGCCGCGACACCGCGGGGGAGCCGCGGCTGCCCACCGGCGCCGTGCCCGCGGCCTGGCAGGAGACCACCCGGCTGTGGGTGGAGCTGACCGAGGACGAGCGCCGCCACCGCCTGGACCGCACCCGCGAGCCCGACGCCGGGTTCGCCTGGCCGGTCTACCGCTGGGCCCGCGGCGAGTCGCTGGAGAAGGTGCTCACCGCCGCGGAGACCAACGGCCAGGAGCTCTCCGCCGGCGACTTCGTCCGCTGGTGCCGTCAGGTGATCGACCTGCTCGACCAGGTCCGCGTCGTGCTCGGGAAGGCCGACCCGGTCGGCGCCACCGCCGCGGAGGCCGTTCGCGCGCTGCGGCGCGGGGTCGTCGCGGCCGGGGCGGCGTGAGGTCCGCGTCAGCCCCCGGCGCGTTCGGGGGCCGCGGCGGCGCACCCGGCCGACCGCGTCCGGGTGGGCGCGTGTGCTCGGCCGCGACCTGTGGTTGGATCGCGCTCGAGACCAGGCGAAGCGGAGGCGAACGATGAGCACGCCGTATGGCGGCAACGACCCGCAGCAGCAGCCCCCTTACGGGCAGCAGCCGCAGTACGGGCAGCAGCCGGGCGGCGCGTACCCGCCGAGCGGACCGCAGGAGCAGCCGTACCACCCGCAGCAGTACGGTCAGCCGTCGTCCCCGCCGCCCTACGACCCGGCGCAGCCCACCCAGTGGGTGCAGCCGCAGCAGCCCCAGCAGCCCTACGGCCGCGCGCCCGGGGGGTACACCCCGCCGCAGCAGCCGCAGTGGGGCCGGCAACCGCCGCAGTACGGGCAGCCCTACGAACCGAACCAGCAGCAGTACGGCGGCTACCCGCCGAGCGGTCCGCAGGCCCAGCCCGGGTACGGCCAGCCGCCGAGCGGGCCGCAGGCCCAGCCGACGTACGGGCAGGACCCGCAGCAGCAGGGCCCGTGGGACTACGGCCGGTCCGGCGGCGCGGTCGCGGCGGCGGAGAAGGAGCCCGAGCCGGGCGGCTCGAAGAAGGGCCTGTTCATCGGCATCGGCGCCCTGGTGGTCGTGGTCGCCGTGGTGGCGATCCTCGGCTTCGTGGCCCCCGGGTTCTTCCGGACCGAGGTCTTCAACAACGCGCAGATGCAGACCGACGTGGCCAAGCTGCTCACCGGCACCTACAAGATCGAAGGCGTCAGCGGGGTCACCTGCCCGGCCGAGCAGAAGGTCGCCGACGGCGCCCGGTTCGAGTGCACCGCCACCATCAGCGGCAAGCCGCAGCAGGTCCCGATCACGGTCAAGGGCACCGACGGCAACTACGAGGTCTCGCCGCCGGTGTCGAAGTGACCTTCGCCGGGCCGCCGGGAAAACCGGTGGCCCGACGAGGTCCGGTGCGGCGATGATCCGGGCATGAGCGACTACACGGTCCGCCGGCTGGACGCCGAGGAGCACCGGGCGGCCTGGGAGCTGTTCCGCACCGCGCTGCACGCGCCGGTGCCGAAGGACGAGGACTGGGACCGCGCCCGCGCGGGCCACGTGCCCGGCCGGGTGTGGGGCGCGTGCGACCCGGAGCTGATCGGCACCGCCCGGTCGTTCGACGCGCAGGTGCGCGTGCCCGGCGGCGAACTCGTGCCGATGGCCGCGGTCACCGGGATCGGTGTCCGCGCCGGCCGCACCCGCCGCGGGGTCCTGACCGCGTTGCAGACCGCGCAGCTCGCGGAGTTCGCCGAGCGCGAAGTGGTTGCCGCGAGCCTGCACCCCACCGAAGGCACCATCTACGGCCGCTTCGGCTACGGCCCGGCGACCCTGGCCCGGGACATCCACGTGGACCGCCACCGCGCCCGGCTGCGGCCCGAAGCCCCGGCCGGCGGCGAGGTCTCCGTCCACAGCCTCAAGGAGTCCGTGGGCCGCTGGCCCGGTCTGTACCGCGCGACGGGCCTTTCGCGCCCCGCCACGATCACCCGGTCCGCGGCCTGCTGGTCCGGCTACGAGAGCATGTTCCACCGGCTGTCCGAAGGCCTGCAGACCGCGGTGCACCGCGGTCTCGACGGGACCGACGGCTACGCCTGCTACCGGGTCGTCCGCGAAGACGAACGCCCCACCCGGCTCGAGCTGTTCGACTTCCACCACACCAACCCCGGCGCGTTCGCCGGGCTCTGGCGGTTCCTGCTGTCGATCGACCTGGTCGACGAGATCCGGGCGCTGGGCCGGCCGCTGGACGAGCCGGTGGAGCTGCTGTTCGAGGACCACCGCGGCGCCACCGTGGCCCGCACGGAGGACGAGAGCTGGTTCCGCCTCGTCGACGTGCCCGCCGCACTGGCCGCCCGCACCTACGACCGCGCCGAGCCGGTCGTGATCGAGGTGCGCGACCGGTTCCTGCCGGCCAACGCCGGCCGCTACCGCGTCGGGCCCGAAGGCGCCGGACGCACGGACGCCGAACCTGACCTGCGCCTCGACGTCTCCACCCTCGCGATGCTCTACTTCGGCACCTGGAAGGCCACCGGGCTCGCCGCCGTCGGCCGGATCGAGGCGCCCGACGCGGAAGCACCGGCCCGCGCGGACACCCTATTCGGTACGCGCACCGCGGCCTGGTGCGGTACCTTCTTCTGACCTCGACCAAGGGGCCCGGCAGACGGGCTGGAGGCGGACGATCGTGGGCGAACGCGCGGTGCGGATCCTGGGCCTGGGCGTGCTCGGGTTGCTGGCCGCGGGCTGCGGATCGGGCCCGGCGACGCACCCGCCCGGGTGGACCACGACCTTCGGCCCCGCCGCCACCGGTGCCTCCTCCGCCCCGCCGGTCCGGTTCTTCGACGCCAAGGCCATGAGCGCCGGCGTCTCGAAGGTCCTCACCGACGACTTCGCCCTGCGCGGCTTCGGCGACGTCATCTGCCCCGACCGGCAGGCCGTCACCGACGGCAACCAGTTCCAGTGCACAGTGGACGTCGCGGGGGAGCGCAGGCACGTGCCGATCACCGTGACCGGCGCCGAGGGCCGGTACCGGGTCGACGCGCCGCGCTGAAACCGGGTGGCGGCGGGTGGTTGGATCGGATCATGACGGGTTTCGCGGTACGCCCCATCACCGACGAAGAGCGCCGGCCCACCTTCACCCTGCTTCGCCAGGCGCTGCACTCGCCGCCCCCGGACGACGAGTTCTGGCGTCAGCACGGCGATGCCTGGGTCGCCGACCACAAGTTCGGCGCCTTCGCCGGGGACCGTCCGATCGGGATCACCGGCTCGTTCGACACCGACCTGGTCGTGCCCGGCGGCGCGCGCCTGAGCACGGCGGCGGTCGACGGCGTCGCGGTCCGCGCGGACTGGACCCGCCGCGGCGTGGTCAGCGAGCTCATGCGCGTCCAGCTCCAGGACTTCGCCGCCCGCGGCCACGCCCTCGCCGCGCTGTACCCCAGCGAAGCCGCCATCTACGGCCGTTTCGGCTACGGCGCGGCCACCCTGGGCCGCACCATCCGCGTGGAGCACCCGGCCCGGTTGCGTCCCGGGGTCCCGGCCACCGGCACCGTCCGGCTGCTCGACGAGACCACGGCGGCCGCGCAGCTTCCCGCGCTCTACCAGCAGTGCGCCACCACCCGGCCGGGCCGGCTCGGCCGTCCCGCGGCCTGGTGGCCGATCGAGCGCAACCGCCAGATCCGCTACGGCGCCGGGTACCGCGTGGCCGTCCACACCGGACACAACGGGGAAGACGACGGGTTCGTCGTCTTCCGCAGCCGGGAGCGCGCCACCCTCGACCAGCCGGACCGGCGCGCGGCCCTGGACGTGCGGGACCTCATCGGCGCCGGCCCCGCGGCGGTCACCGGGCTCTGGCGGTTCCTGCTGTCGATCGACCTGACCGGCACGGTCCTCGCCCGCGACCGCCCGGTGGACGAGCCGGTCGGCGCCCTGCTCACCGACCCGCGCCGCGCCCACACCGACGCCGTGACCGACCAGCTGTGGCTACGCCTGGTCGACGTGCCCGCCGCGCTCGCCGCCCGGACCTACGGTGCGGCCGAGCCCGTGGTCCTCGCCCTCACCGACCGGCAGCTCCCCGCCAACACCGGTCGCTACCTCATCGGCCCCGGCGGCGCCCACCGCACGCAGGCCCCGGCCGAACTGGACCTCGACGCCGAAGCCCTCGGCCAGCTCTACCTCGGTGAATGGCGGGCGAGCACGCTGTGGCAGGCCGGGCGGCTCACCGCGGCCGACCCGTCCGCCGCCGCCCGCGCCGACGCCCTGTTCACCACCGAACGCCCGCCCTGGTGCGGCACGCACTTCTGAAGCGCCGCACCGGATTCCCGGTGTCCGTCCACTTCGGACCCGGCCGGGGACCCGGTGGCGGGCTCAGCGCCGGGGCAGCGCCGCGAGCAGCCGCTCCACCGAGCGGCCCAGGTTCCACCGCTCGGCCAGCTCCGCGACCCGTCCGGGATCGGCCGGGGCGGCCGGCACCGCGTCGGAGCCGGAGACCTCGACCGCGGCGTCCACCGCGACCCGCACCACCGTGGGCGCGACCGCGAGGTAGTCGGCGGCCTCCGACAGCCGCAGCCGCGTCTTCGGCGGGACCCGCGAGTCCCCCGAGGAAGCCGCCGCCAGCAGCTCCTCCAGCGAGCCGAACTGCGTGATCAGCTTGGCCGCGGTCTTCTCGCCGATCCCGGCGACGCCGGGCAGGCCGTCGGACGGGTCGCCGCGCAGCGCGGACATGTCGGCGTAGGCCCGGCCCGCGTGCTCGACCGGCACGCCGTAGCGCTCGGCGATCTCCTCTCGGCCCAGCACCTCCGCCTTCGCCCACCCCTTGCCGACGTAGACCACGGACGCGGGCGTCGGCTCCGCGCGCACCAGCTGGAACAGGTCGCGGTCGCCGGTGATGACCTCCACCGCCGCGTCCCGCTCGCGGGTGGCGAGCGCGCCGATCACGTCGTCGGCCTCGTACCCGGCCGCCTCGGCGGTGGCGAAGCCGAACGCGGCCAGCACGTCGAGGATCACCGGCACCTGCGGGGTGAGCGTGTCCGGCACCTCTTCCACGTCCGCTTCGCCGTGGCCCGGCACCGCGACCCGGTGCGCCTTGTAGCTCGGCAGCAGGTCGGTGCGGAACTTCGGCCGCCAGTCCGCGTCCAGGCAGGCCACCAGCCGCGACGGGCGGCGGTCGGTGAGGATGCGGGCGACGGTGTCGGTGAAGCCGCGCACCGCGTTCACCGGGGTCCCGTCGGGCGCGGTCATCGAATCGGGCAGCGCGTAGAACGAGCGGAAGTACAGGCTGGCCGAGTCGAGCAGGGCGAGTGGTCCGGTCACCCCGACAGCCTGCCACGCCGCGGGCCGGGCCGCGGGTGGCGCGCCGGTTGCGCCGGGCCCGGGCGGGGTAACCGGGAGGGGACGAGCCACGAGGGGAGCACGATGTCCACACCGGACGCACAAGGGCAGGCGAAGAGCGGGGGACGGCCGTGAAGGTGTTGGTGACCGGGGCGTCCGGCTTCGTCGGCGGTCGGCTCGCGCCCGTGCTCGCCGAGGCCGGCCACGAGGTCCGCTCGATGACCCGGCAGCCCGAGAAGTACACCGGAGCCGGTACCGCCGTGCGCGGTGACGTGGCCGAGCCGAGCTCGCTGCGCACCGCGCTGGAAGGCGCCGACGCCGCGTACTACCTCATCCACGCCCTCGACGATGAGGACTTCGAACGCCGCGACGCCGACCACGCCCGCGCTTTCGCCCAGGCCGCCAAGGAGGCGGGGGTGGGCCGCATCATCTACCTCGGCGGGCTCGGCGACGACACCGACGACCTGTCCGCCCACCTGCGCAGCCGTCGCCTGGTGGAGCACCTGCTCGGCTCCACCGGCGTGCCCGTCACGGCGCTGCGGGCCGGCATCATCGTCGGGCACGGCGGCATCTCCTGGGAGATCACCCGCCAGCTGGTCGAGCACCTGCCGGCCATGGTCACCCCGCGGTGGGCCGCCACCCGCACCCAGCCGATCGCGATCGACGACGTCATCCGCTACCTCGCCGGCGTGCTCGAACCCGCCGAGGCCGAGGGCCGCACCTTCGACATCGGCGGCACCGAGCAGCTCGCCTACGTGGACATGCTCCGGCGCCTGGCCGGGCTGGAGGGCCGCCGCCCGCTGATCGTGCCGGTGCCGCTGCTGACCCCGCGGCTGTCTTCCTACTGGCTGGCGCTGGTCACCGACGTCGACGTCACCACCGGTCGCACCCTGATCGATTCGATGGCCAACGAGGTCGTGGTGCGCGACGACAGCATCCGCAAGGTCGTCCCGTTCGAGCCGATGGACTACGACGCCGCCGCCCTGGCCGCGCTGGGGGAGCGCGCCCGCGAACGGAGGTCGGCTTGACCTCGTCGCGAGGCGGCCTGCTCACCGCCGCGGGCCGGGGGCGGGCGGCGGCCGGGAGTGGACGCCGACGGCTCCTCACCGGCTTCACCGCCGCGGGCACCGGGCTGCTCGGCCTGTCGCTGGCCACCCGGCCCGGCTCCGGCCGGTTCTACGTCCTCACCAACGCCGTGGCCGCCACCTGGGTCGCCGGCGGTCTGGCCGCCGGGCCACCCCCGCGCGGCCGATCGCGCCACCCGGTGCTGACCCCGGTGCTGATCGGCGCCGGGGCGTTCGGCGCCTTCTACGCCACCGC
This sequence comes from Amycolatopsis sp. PS_44_ISF1, assembly GCF_032335455.1. Taxonomy (NCBI): domain Bacteria; kingdom Bacillati; phylum Actinomycetota; class Actinomycetes; order Pseudonocardiales; family Pseudonocardiaceae; genus Amycolatopsis; species Amycolatopsis sp. PS_44_ISF1. The sequence goes on from NZ_JANUXO010000002.1 coordinate 627,260, forward strand.
GCTGGTCGCCCGCCGCATCCCGGTGCTCGCCCGCGCGCTCACCGGTGTGCTCGCCTACGCCCACCGCGGCTCCGGCCCGGCGGTCCTCGTGACCACCCTCGCCACGGGCGCGGCCGAGGAGGTCTTCTTCCGCGGCGTCGTGCAGGAGCCGGGCACCGCGGTCGCCACCTCGACCGCGGTGTACGCGCTGTCGACGGTGGCCACCCGCAACCCGGCGCTGGTGCTGGCCTCGATCGTGATGGGCACGGTGTTCGGGCTCCAGCGACGCGCGACCGGCGGCATCCAGGCCCCGCTGCTGACCCACCTCGTGTGGTCCGCGCTGATGCTGCGCTACCTGCCGCCGCTGTTCGAAACCCCGGCGCCGCCCGGGTGAGGAGCCGCCGCCGGTGCCGGTACTAGGCTCCAGGGCATGTCGAGCCGATCCCTCCACACGCCTGCCCCCGACACCGCGGCGCTCCGCGCCCGCCTCGACCGCGCCGCCGCCGCGGCGGCCGCGGCGGACACCGACGCCCTGCTCATCGCCCCCGGTTCCGACCTGCGGTACCTGCTCGGGCAGGCGGGCGGCTCGTTCGAACGGCTGACCACCCTCGTGGTGCCCGCCGACGGGGCCCCGGCGCTGGTCGTGCCCAAGCTCGAAGCCCCCGGCTACGCCGACGTGCCCACCGGTGACCTCGGCATCGAGGTGCTCACCTGGGTCGACGGCGAAGACCCGTACCGGCTGGTGGCCGGCCGCCTCGGCCGCCCCGGCCGCGTCGCGGTCAGCGACTTCACCCCGGCCCTGCACGTGCTGGCCCTGCGCGCCGCCCTCGGCGACGCCGAGCAGACCCTGGCCGGCCCGGTCGTGCGCGAGCTGCGGATGCGCAAGGACGCCACCGAGATCGCCGCCCTGCGCGCGGCCGGCGCGGCCATCGACCGCGTGCACGCCCGCGTGCCCGAATGGCTGCGCGCCGGGCGCACCGAGGCCGAGGTGGGGGCGGACATCACCGCCGCCATCGTCGAGGAGGGCCACACCCACGCCGACTTCGTCATCGTCGGCTCCGGCCCCAACGGCGCCAGCCCGCACCACGACGTGTCCGACCGCGTGATCCAGCGCGGCGACGTCGTGGTCGTCGACATCGGCGGCCCGCTGCCCGAGGGCTACAACTCCGACTGCACCCGCACCTACTGCGTCGGCGAGCCGCGCGACGCCGACGTCGCCGAGACCTACGCGGTGCTGCAAAGCGCCCAGCAGGCCGCGGTGGACGCCGTGCGCCCGGGAGCCACCGCCGAGAGCATCGACGCCGCCGCCCGCGAAGTGATCGCGGCCGCCGGATTCGGCGAGTACTTCATCCACCGCACCGGCCACGGCATCGGCCTCGACGTGCACGAGGAGCCCTACATCATCGCCGGCAACCCGCTGCCGCTGGAGCCGGGCATGGCCTTCAGCGTCGAGCCCGGCATCTACCAGTCCGGTCGCTGGGGCGCGCGGATCGAGGACATCGTGGTGTGCACCGAGGACGGCGTCGAGTCGTTCAACACCCGTCCGCACGAGCTGGTCGTGCTGGACGCATGACCGGGCCCGGCCTGGAGCCGCTCGACCAGGCGATCGTGCAGGAACTCGCGGCCGACGGCCGGCGCAGCTTCACCGACCTGGCCGAACGGGTCGGCCTGTCGGTCTCGGCCGTGCACCAGCGCGTCCGGCGCCTCGAGCAGCGCGGGGTCATCCTCGGCTACACCGCGCGGCTCGACGGGGAGCAGATCGGCCTGCCGCTCACCGCGCTGATCTCGCTGACCCCCAACGACCCCGCCGCCCCGGACGACTACCCGCAGCGGATCCAGCACATCACCGAGATCGAGTCCTGCTACTCGGTGGCCGGCGACGAGTCCTACATCCTGCTGGTGCGGGTCGCGTCGCCGCTGGGGCTGGAAGACCTGCTGCGCCGCATCCGCGAGGCGGCGAAGGTCTCGACCCGGACCACGGTGGTGCTCTCGACGCCGTTCGAAGGCCGTTCGCCGAGGTTGTGACCCCGGTGCCGCCTGCCTCCCGGGGCGGGCGGCACCCGGGAACACCGGCTCATCGGGTGCGGTCACTGGTACGATAAAAGGTATGGCAACGCGTAAGGTGACGCTTTCGCTCGACAGCGGGGCGCTGGAATTCGCCGAGCGGGCCGCGAAGGCCCACGGAGTCTCGGTCTCGTCCTGGCTGTCCAAGGCCGCCCGGCGCGAGGCGGTACGCACGGGCTACACCCCGCAACCGGCGCCCGCCGCGCCGGCCGCGGAATCGGACGAGGCCGAGCGCACCGCGGCGGAAAAGGACCTGCGTGCGCAGGGGTGAAGTCTGGACGTACCACCCCCCGAGCGATCCGTCCCGGGCCCGCACCGTGGTCCTGCTCTCCTCGGACGGGGTGAACGAGTCCGAGCGGCCCTGGCTGCTCGGCGCCGAGCTGCTCGACCGCGATCCCCAGGACATCCTCGGCGTCGCCGTGGACGCCCGCTACTGGGTGTCCACGCTCAACCTGACCCGCCTGTACCGGCCGTGGTTCCACGAGCGCATCGCCGAGATCGACGCCGAGGTGCAGGAGAACATCGAAGTCGCCCTCCGGGCGGCGCTCGACCTCTGACCGCCCGGAGCCGGATCGCCGCCCGGCCGCGCAGCAGGCCTCTCCCCGGGGTAGCTGCGGTCACGTCGCCAAGCGCCCCGCCGTCTTCCGGCCGGACGCTCCTGCTCAGCGGGCGGTGACCTCCGGGGCCGCGTGCAGCCGGCCGTCCGGGGTGCTCAGGCAGGCCGCGTTGCCCGTGCGCACGGCGAGGAACTCGGTCAGGCACCCGGCGATCGCGGCGTGGCCCGCGGCGTTGGGGTGGAAGGACTCCTGCAGCGCGTGCTGCGCGCGGTCGGTTTGCCCGAGATCGCTCAGGTGCAGGGTCAGCCGGGTGAACCACTCCTGCGCCGGGTTCGAGCCACCGCTGCACGCCTCGTGGCCCGCGCCCGCGCGCGCCAGGTCGAGGAACCGCGCGCCGCTCTGGACCGCGGCCTGCTTGAGCCCGGCCGAGAGGGTGGTGATGCCCGTGCCCGCGATCCAGCTCAGGTCGTCGGAGCGGAACGGGCAGCCGTCGAGGCTCTGCAGCGCGGCCGGAATGCCCGGCCCGACCGGGGCGGCGTAGGACTGGAGCACCAGCTGGTAGTCCGCCGGGACGTAACCGGCCAGCGCCAGCACCTTCTTCACGTCACCGACGGCGTTGACCACCTTGGGCACCATCGCGTCCACTTTGGACTTCCAGGTCCGCTGCAGCGCCTCGTTGCACGAGGGCCCGCCCAAGCTGAACCAGGCCTTGAAGCAGGTGGTCACCTGCGCGGAGAACTGCGGATCGTCGTTCGCCCCCACGGCGATCACCACGGCGGCCACCCGGTGGTCCTTCACCACGTCCGCCAGCTGCTGCGCCTGCGAGGGCTCGCCCCACTGCCGCACGTCGCCCAGCGCGACCTGCCCGGCCGGCGCGCCGGAGCAGGCCAGGTTCACCCGCGCCGTGACCCCGGGGATCCGCACCTCCTGCACGAACGCCTCGGCCGAGCGGTGGCACCAGTCGCCGCCCCGGCCGTCGGTGTCCGCGGTGTAGCGGCCCGCGCCCTCGCCGGAAACCGTGCTGTCGCCCAGCGCGACCACGGTCAACGGCCCGGTGCCCGGTGGTCCCGGCCGCGCCAGCGGCTGCCCGGACCGGCTCGCGGCCCCGAAGAAGAGGAACACCCCGGCCAGAACGGCCACGCAGGTGAGGACCAGCGCCCCCCACCACCACCGGAATCGTCGCATCGCACCCCGAGTCTAGCGAGCGCCCGTACCGCGGCGGTCAGCCTCCCGAGGACGAGCGCCGCTCACCCCTGCGCCCGGTCCACGCTCACGGTCAGCGCCTCGTTCGCCTCGATCTCGGCGCGCAGCCGGTCCAGGCGGGCCCGGGCACCGCCGAGGGCGTCGGAGCCGAGGAGCAGGCGCAGGGGCGGAACCTCGGTGTCCACGGCCGCGGCGATGGCCGCGGCGGCGCGGGCCGGGTCGCCGGGCTGGCGGCCGGAAGCGGCCATTGTGGACTCCCGGCGTTTCCCGGCGGTCGGCCGGTAATCGTCCAGGCGCACCGGGGACTGCTGCATGGACCGGCTCGCCCACTCGGTGCGCAGGCCACCCGGCTCGGCGATCGTCACCGCGATGCCCAATGGCGCGAGCTCCGCGGCCAGCGACTCCGACAGGCCCTCCAGGGCGAACTTCGTCGCGTGGTAGTACCCGGTCGCGGCGAAAGCGGCCAAGCCGCCGAAGGAGGAGATGTTCACCACGCGCCCGGAGCGACGAGCCCGCATACCGGGCAGCACCGCCTTCAAGACCGTCACCACCCCGTGCACATTGGTCTCGTACAGCGCGCGGACGGCCGCGTCCTCACCCTCTTCGATGGCCGCGAGATAGCCGTACCCGGCGTTGTTGACCAGGACGTCGATGCGCCCGAAGACCCACTCGGCTTCCCGGACCGCCTCGGTCACCGAGGCGGGGTCGGTGACGTCCAGCGCCAGTGCCAGCGCGCGGTCGCCGTGCTCGGCGGCGAGCCCGGCCACGGCCGCGCGGTCGCGGGCCGTCACCACGACCCGGTCGCCTCGCGCCAGGGCGTGCCGCGCCAGGGCGCGGCCCAGGCCCTGGGAGCATCCGGTGATCAGCCACACCGGCGTGTTGTTTTCGTCGTTCGGCATGCACCCATCACAGCGGCGCGCGCCGGAGCCCGCCACACCCCCTTGAGGGTGGCTCCCGCCGGGTCAGCTTCCCGCGCGGCGGTAGCCTGGGCCGCGATGACCGGTGACGACAACCAGCTCGGTTCCTTCCTGCGCAGCCGCCGGGAGAAGGTCGACGCGGCCGCCGCCGGGGTCGTGGCCAACACCCGACGGCGGGTGAAAGGGCTGCGCCGCGAGGAGCTGGCGCTGCTGGCCGGGCTCAGCCCCTCCTACTACACGCGGCTGGGGCAGGGCCGCGACCGGCGTCCCTCCCGCGAGATCCTGGCGGCACTGGCCGGGGCGCTGCACCTGGACGACACCGAGCGGGCCCACTTGTGGTCGCTGGCCGTCCCGGCGCCGGCGCCCGCCGAGCCCGGCCGGTCCCCGGCCCGGGTCCGGCCCGGAGTGCTGGTGCTGCTGCAGCGGTGGGCCGACTTGCCCGCGTTCATCGTCGGCCCGAACCGCGGCGTGCTGGCCGGGACCGCGCTCGCCGCCCGGGTCAACCCCGCCTGGAGCCCGGGGCACAACCTGGTCGAATTCACCTTCCTCGACCCCCGGGCCCGCACGGTGTATCCGGAGTGGGAGGAGATCGCCCGGCAAGCGGTCGCCGGCCTGCGCGCCACCGCCGCCGCGCGCCGCGGGGAGCTCGACGGTTTCGTGACCGGGCTGCGCGAGCGCAGCCGCACCTTCCGCGACCTCTGGGACGCCCACGAGGTGGACGAGCGCACGACCGGCGCGAAACGACTGCTCGTCGACGGCGCCGGCGTCCTCAGTCTCGAGTTCGAGACCTTCGCGCTCGCCGGGCCCGAGGGCCACGTGCTGTATGTGTACTTCCCCCAGCCCGGCGGCGCAGCCGAGGAAGCGCTGCGCGAATTGGCCTGAGCGCGCCTCAGCCCGCGTCCTGCCACGGGTCGACGCTGCGCAGCAGCAGCCGGATCTGGGCCGGGTCGGTGATCTCGGCCTCGACGCCGTTCGGCAGGGCGATGATCAGGTGCGTGTCCCGCGCGACGCAGTCCGCGGCCGTCTCGGCCAGCGCCGCGGCGCCGTCCGCGTCCACCGCCGTGGTGCGGGTCAGGTCGAGCACGACCCTCCGGGCCTGCTGCTCGAACGCCTCGTGCACCAGCCGGCGGTAGTCCGGGGCCGCGCCCCGGCCGAGCACGCCGTCCACGGTGAGCAGTACTTCTTCGTCGAGAAAGACGCTCAGCAGGCTCATCTTGGCCTCCAACCGCGGCGTCACCGGGAAAGTCCAGCGTACGACAGGCGCCGCGTCCGTCGCGCCCTCAGCGGGGGACCGGAATAGTCACGCTTCGGTCACGGAGCATGACCCTGGGTGCACGGAAGGAACGGCTCGTTCCCGGCCGATCTTCCGGTCAAACGCACCGGGCCCGGGCCTGCCCCCGCGTACCGGGGCGCCTTCCTGCCCGGGCAGTGTTCTTCGACGTTCTTTGACCGCCGTGCGAACGGCGGCCGAAAGTGGATCGGACTCGATTCCGATCTCATCGACGAGAAGGCGGACTCATGTCTCGACGCAGCTCGGCGCGCAGGCTCTCCCTCTTCCTGGCCACGGCCGCCCTCCCGCTCGCCACCGCGGTGACGGGCGTCCCGGCGCAGGCGGCCGAAACCTGGACCACGGTCTTCCAGGACACCTTCGACGGTCCCGCCGGCACCGGGCTCAACGCCCAGGACTGGCTCTACGACCAGGGCACCGGCTACCCCGGCGGGGCCGCGAACTGGGGCACCGGCGAGATCGAGACCGCCACCGACTCCACCGGCAACGTCTACCACGACGGCAGCGGCCACCTGGTGATCAAGCCGCTGCGCGACGGCGCGGGCCACTGGACCTCGGGCCGGATCGAGACCCAGCGCACCGACTTCGGCGCGCCCGCCGGCGGTCAGCTGGAACTGAGCGCGACCCTGCAGCAGCCCGCCCCGGCCGGCGGCCTGGGCTACTGGCCCGCGTTCTGGGCGATGGGTGGCGACGCGCGCCCGGTCGGCGCCACCAACTGGCCCGGCATCGGCGAGCTCGACATCATGGAGGACGTCAACGCCCTGAGCAAGCACTCCACCACGTTCCACTGTGGACAATGGGCGGGGGAGTGCCACGACCCGGACGGCATCACCAGTAACCTGCAGGACTGCCCCGGCTGCCAGAGCGGGTACCACACCTATTCGGTGGTCGTCGACCGCCGTGACGCCGCGGCCGAGGAACTGCGCTTCTCCCTCGACGGCGCGCAGACCTTCGCGGTCAAGCAGAACCAGGTCTCCGACGCCACCTGGAAGGCCGCGGTCGACCACGGCTTCTTCGCCATCTTCGACGTCGCCATCGGCGGCTCGTACCCGAACAAGGTCTGCGGCTGCACCTCGCCCTCGGCCGACATCACCCCGGGCGCGGGCCTGAGCATCGACTCGTTCACGGTGAAGACCAGCACGAGCTGAGCAATTACAGATGGCCTCCTTGCCGGGTCGGGGGACCGGCAAGGAGGCCATCTGCTTTCTACCCCATCGAAGGGGCTACGGGTAGCTCACCACGTCGACCGGGACCGTCCCCGATGGGGTGGTCCCGCCGGAGTCGTTGATCACATGGGTGATCGTGCCCCGGTAGTTCAGGGACACCGTGAGCAGGCTGTGGAACCGCACTCCGGCGTTGTTCGGCACCTCGAACGCGTGGTAGCTGGAGACCGCGGGGTTGGTGTCGAAGAAGCAGTAGCTGCCCAATCCCCAGGCTTCGTGCGAGGTCACGTTCGCCCCCACCTTGTACGCGGCGTACCCGGCGACGCCCGAGGGCGCGTTCCACGAGGCCTGGTCCGGCACGTCGTAGGGCATCTCGTTCTGGAAGAAGATGGTTTTGCCGCCCTGGCCGTTCCAGATCACCTGGTACTTCTGGTAGTGCTCGACGAACAGGCCCGTGGCCAGCACGTTGTTGCCGTTGACCAGCACCCCGGTGTCGGCGGTGTTGGTGGTCCAGCCGACGGTGCCGCTGTTGCCGTGATCGGCCCGCCAGGCCCAGGTGTGGTCGATGATGGTGTTGTTGCTGTTGACGACCAGGCTGGTGGTGGCCTTGCCGGCGATCCGGCCGCCGATCCGGAAGAACACGTCCTGCAGCGTCGTCGGGTTCGCCGCGTGGTTCGCGGTCGACCCGCTCGCGCCCACGGTCAGCAGCGCGGTCGAGTTCGTGGTCCCGGCGTCGAACAGCAGGCCCTTGACCCGGACGCCGTCGACGTCGGCGACCTGCATGGCGTTGACCCCGTTGTCCGGGACCAGGGTCGGGTAGCCGATGCCCAGCACCACCGTGTTCGCCCGCGTCACGTTCAGGGTCTGGTTCAGGTGGTAGACCCCCGGGGTGAAGAACAGGTTGCAGCCCGAGGCCAGCGCGCTGTTGATCGTGGAAGCCGTGTCACCCGCCTTCACCACGTAGAACTGGGTCATCGGCAGCGACGAGCCCGGGGTGGAGCCGCCCGCCCAGCTGGGCCCGGAGGCGTTCGTGCGCAACGACGGCAGGAAAACCCGGTAGTTGCCGCTGCCGTCCACGTAGAGGTAGGGCACGTCGCGCGAGACCGGGGTGGTCGCCAGCGTGGTCTCCGGCGGGTTGGGGAAGGTGTTCGCCGGGGCGCCGGTGGTCCCGGAGAAGACCATGTTCCACACCCCGCCGTTCCAGCTGCCCAGCGCGGAATCGCGGGTGTACCACTGCTGCTGGGAGATCGACGCGGTCTGGCCGGACACGCGGGTGTCGGCGATGTAGCCGCCGCTGGCGTAGCCGTAGCTGGCCGGGTACAGCTGGAGCCCGCCCTTGACGTCCATCCGGCGGAACGGCGCGGCCTGCGCCACCGCCCACCGGTCGTTGCCGCTGCTGGGGGTGACCGCCATGTTCTCCGCGGAGCGCCAGAAGTTCTGCAAGGCCACGCCCTGGTCGGAGGCGTTGAAGGCGTCCACGGTGATGTCGCCGTTGATCTGCACGTCGTCCGGGTTCTGCCCGAGACCGGCGACCGAGGTGTAGAAGCCCACGTTGTCGTGCACGTTGTAGGCGCCCGGCTTGAACAGGTGCGCCACCCGCCGGTCGGCGAACTGCGCGGACAGCGTGTCCTTCTGGTTGGCGAAGTCGGTGTCGAGCTGCGACTGGATCGTCGCGGCGGACATGCCCGGGTCGAAGATCCGCACGTTCGGCCCGAAGTTCGGCACGGCCGGCTGCGTGGTGCAGCCCGCCTGCGTGCCGATCGTGTAGGTCGCGCTGGCCACGGGGGAGCTGGCCGAACCGGACTTGACCGCGATCGCGGAGATGGTGCGGGAGCTGGGCACGGTGATCGGGCCACTGTACAAAGTGGACGACGCGGTGGGGTTCGAGCCGTCGGTGGTGTACCGGATGCTCGCGCCGGCGGTCGCGGTGGTCAGGGTGACGGTCTGGGCACCGGGGTAGCTGCCGCCCGCCGGGCTGAACGCGGGGGCGGCGGCCGGGCCGGACACCCCGCCCTGGGTGTAGCCGAAGTGCGGGGTGTCGTACTGCGGCCCGCTCTTCTCGTAGGTGAACCAGTAGTCCAGCACGGTGCCGGTGCTCAGACCGGCGACGGTGGAACGCCAGGTGCCGGAGCTGTTGGTCATCCGGACGTTCTGCTGGCCGGCCCCGGGGACGCCGGTGTAGTGCACGTCGACGTAGAGCGACGCGGTGGCCGGGGTGAAGGAGAGCTGAGCCTGGCTGTCGCTGAGCTGGGTCGCGCTCTGGGTGTAGTCCGCGGCCGCCGAGGCGGGGGCCGCGAGTCCCGCGGCGGCCAGCAGGCCGGCCGCGGCGAGTGCGAGCGTGGCGAGGGAACCCCGCCGGGATCTTCGGGACACCACAGAAGTCCGGTTCACGCCGTGACACCTCCGCCGTTGGGGATGCGCTTGCCGCTGTCGGGAATCACAGATCGGCCACTTTTGTTGCGAGTCCCAACAAAGTAGCTCCCGGACCGTGACCCCGTCGTCACGACTGGGTAACGCTTGTCTGGACCAGTCGGGGCGCCGCCGCACCCGGGTGCCCGGAAGTCCACCCGGAGGAGGACGCACGGAGTAGTCACAACGACAGGTTTCGGACAAAACGAGGAGCAGGTCTGGACCACTTCGGAGCGGCTTCCCACACTCGCGGTCAGTGGGTTTCTTTCCCCCGACCTTGGAGGTTTCCGATGCGTCGAAGAATCACCCTCGGACTCGCCGGTGCGGCCTTGCTCACCGCGGGCCTGGCCACGGTGGTGGCCCCCGCCACCGCGCTGGCCTCGCCCGCCCAGCTCGCGGCCATGCAGCGCGACCTGGGCCTGAACGCCGAACAGGCGCAGACCCGGCTCAGCCAGGAGCGGGCCGCTTCGAACCTGATGCCGGCCGCGCAGCAGGCGGCCGGTGCGGCCTACGGCGGCGCCTGGTTCGACCCGGCGCAGGGCAAGCTCGTCGTCGGCGTGACCGACCCGGCCGTGGCCGAAGCGGTCCACCGCACCGGCGCCGCGACCGCCCCGGCCCGGATCAGCGCCGTCGCGCTCGACGCGGCCAAGTCGGCCGTCGACGCTTCGGCCAAGGCGAAGCCCGCCCCGGCGTCGGTCAGCGGCTGGGGCGCGGACCCGCGCACCGGCAGCGTGGTCGTCACCCTCCAGCCGGGCGCGCACGGCGCGGACGTCGACGCCTTCCTCGCCCGGGCCCGCGAGGCCGGCCCCGTGACCACGGTGACCGGGCCGAAGCCGCAGACCTTCTCGGCCGGCACCGTCGGCGGCGACCCCTACTACATCAACGGCAACACCCGCTGCTCCATCGGTTTCTCGGTGAACGGCGGGTTCGTCAGCGCCGGGCACTGCGGCGGCGCGGGCAGCTCGGTGGTCGGCTGGGACGGCTCGGCGATGGGCACCTTCGGCGGCTCCTCCTTCCCCGGCAACGACTACTCGATCATCAACATCGGCAACGGCTGGTGGACGGCCCCGGTCGTGCTCGGCTGGGGCACGGTCAGCGACGTGATCGTCCGCGGCTCCTCGGTCGCCCCGGTCGGCTCCTCGATCTGCCGCTCCGGCTCGACCTCGCACTGGCACTGCGGCACCGTGCTGACCATCAACGACACCGTGAACTACGCCCAGGGCGCGGTCTACGAGGTCACCCGCACGAGCGTGTGCGCCGAGCCCGGCGACTCCGGCGGCTCGTTCATCACCGGGGACCAGGCCCAGGGGGTCACCTCCGGCGGGTACGGCGACTGCAGCGCCGGGGGCAACACCTGGTTCCAGCCGGTCAACGAGATTCTGCGGACCTACGGCCGTTCCCTGGTCACGGGCTGACTCACCATCCATAGTGGACACACGGTTCGGCGCTGCGCCGTTCGGCGCAGCGCCGAACCGTGTCAAGGGGCGGATGCGGTGGTTTCCGCTGACCGGATCCGGACAGGTTCGCCCCCGTTCGTTGTTTTCCGCCCGGCCGTGGTTGTAGACAGAATCCGGCCGGGCCCGGACCTGGCGGTGACGGCGGGAGACGGTCCTCATGCGCGGAGCAGTCCTGATCGCGGCCGTGCTGGTGGCCGGCCCCGTCCTCCCGGCCCCCGCGGTGGCCGCCCCCGCGGCACCGGCCGCCTGTCCGTGGGTGGGCTCCACCGCGCCGGTCGCGACGAGGGTCGCGCAGGTGCTCGGGCAGATGACGCTCGACGAGAAGATCGCCATGGTGCACGGCACGGCCGCCGCCGGGTACACCGGCCGCGTGGCGGGCAACAGCCGGCTGTGCGTGCCTTCGTTGAAGCTGGAGGACGGGCCGCTCGGGGTGAACCTGGGCGGCACCACCCAGCTGCCCGCCGCCTCCGCCGTCGCCGCTTCGTTCGACTCCGCGCTGGCCGAGACCTACGGATCGGTGATCGGCGCCGAGGACCGGGCCAAGGGGGCCGACGTCGACCTCGGCCCGACCGTGAACATCGTCCGGGACCCGCGCTGGGGCCGGGCGTTCGAGTCCTACAGCGAAGACCCGTACCTGGCCGGTCGGATGGGCGCGGCCGACGTCGAGGGCGTCCAGTCCCAGGGGGTGATGGCGCAGGTCAAGCACTGGGCGGTCTACAACCAGGAGACCGGCCGCAACACCCCGGCCGACGACGCGGTGATCGACGACCGGACCGTGCACGAGATCTACACCAGCGCGTTCGGCGCGATCGTCGAGCAGGCCCGGCCGGCCTCGGCCATGTGCTCCTACTCCTCGATCAACGGCACCTACGCCTGCGAGAACGCCTACCTCGACCACATCCTGAAGCAGGACTTCGGCTTCGACGGCTTCCTCACCTCCGACTGGGGCGGCACGCACAGCACGGCCGGTTCGGCCAACGCCGGGATGGACCTGGAAATGCCCGGGCAGGACTTCTTCGGCTCCGCCCTGAAGACCGCAGTCCGGAATGGACAGGTCCCGCCGTCCCGGCTGGACGACATGGTCGGCCGGATCCTGCGCGAGGAGTTCCGGTTCGGGCTGTTCGAACACCCGTCACCGGACACCCCGGACGCGCCCGCCTCGACCCCGGCCCACCTCGACGTGGCGAGGAAGGCCGCCGAGGACGGCACGGTCCTGCTGAAGAACGACGGCGGGCTGCTGCCGCTGGACCCGGCGAAAGTGCACTCCGTCGCGGTGATCGGCGACGGCGCGGGCAAGAACACGCTCAGCGCCGGCGGCGGCAGCGCGCACATCGCCGGCACCGGCACCGTGACACCGTTCGACGGGATCAAGGCGCGGGCCGGGGCCGGAGTGCAGGTGGACTACGCGCAGGGCTACCTCGGCCAGGGCAGCGCGCTCCCGGCGATCGGCAGCCAGTACCTGGCCCCGCCGTCCGGCGCCGGCCCCGGACTGCTGGGCCAGTACTACCCGAACACCGACTCCTCCGGACCGCCCGCGCTCACCCGCACCGATCCTCAGGTCGACTTCACCTGGACCGGTGCCCCGCCCGCGCCCGGCCTGCCGTCGACCGGCTTCTCCACCAAGTGGACCGGCACGCTCACCCCGCCCGCGACCGGCACCTACACCCTCGGCCTGACCAGCGACGACGGCAGCCGGCTGCTGATCGGCGGCAAGCCGGTGATCGACAACTGGGGCGATCACGCGGCCGCCACCAAGACCGCGCAGGTCGCGCTCACCGCGGGCCGGCCGGTGCCGGTCGAGGTCGACTACTACCAGGGCGGCGGCGACTCGACCGTCACCCTGGGCTGGCTGCCGCCGGGCCAGGACCTGACCGGCGAGGCGGCCGCACTGGCCGCGAAGTCCGATGTCGCGGTCGTGTACGCCAACGACTTCGAGTCCGAGGGCAGCGACCTGACCGACCTCGACCTGCCCGCCGGCCAGGACGAGCTGATCGACGCCGTGGCGGCGGCCAACCCGAACACCGTCGTCGTGCTCAACACCGGCTCCGCGGTGACCATGCCGTGGCTGGCGAAGGTCAAGGGGGTGTTCGAGGCGTGGTACCCGGGCCAGGAATCGGGGAACGCGATCGCCGCGCTGCTGTTCGGCGACGTCGCGCCTTCGGGCAAGCTGCCGGTCACCTTCCCGGCGTCGCTGGGGCAGGTGCCCGCTTCGGCCCCGCAGCAGTGGCCGGGCGCCGGGGGCGAGGTCCGGTACTCGGAAGGGCTCGACGTCGGCTACCGCTGGTACGACCGGCAACGGCTCGCCCCGCTCTACCCGTTCGGTTACGGACTGTCCTACACCAGCTTCCGGTTCTCGAACCTGCAGGTCGACCCCACCGGCCTGGGGGAGAACGGGCGGCTCGAAGTCAGCGCCGACGTCACCGACACCGGCGCCCGGGCGGGCTCGGAGGTGGCGCAGCTCTACCTGGGCGACCCCGCGGCCACCGGTGAGCCCGCCAGCCAGCTCAAAGGCTTCCAGAAGGTGGCCCTGCAGCCGCACCAGACCAAACGCGTGCGCTTCGCGCTGACCGCGCGGGACGCGTCCTACTGGAGCAGCGAAGCGCAGGCGTGGGAACTCGGCGCGGGCCGGTACACCGTCCGGGTCGGCGACTCCTCGCGGAACCTGCCGCTGTCCGGTGAGTTCCGGGTGGACCGGACCTCGGGTCCGCGGTTCACCAAGGTGACCGCCCCCGCCATCACCCCCGGTGGCACGACGTTCGCGGTCACCACCGGGTTCACCAACGGCGCCACCGAGCCGGTGCGCGACGCCGTCACCGCGCTGTCGCTGCCGAAGGGCTGGACCGCGGCCCCGCGGACGCCGGCCGCGTTCCGCACCGTCCGATCGGGACAGACGGTGTCCACGACCTGGTCGGTCACCGCGGCGCCCACCGCGGCCCCCGGCCCGGCCGGCCTCACCGCGACCACGCGGTACGCGGGCGGTTCGACCGGACCCGGCTCGACGGCCGTGCAAGTGTCCTATCCGGACCTGGCCGCGGCGTACACCGACGTCGGCGTGACCGACGACGCGAACCCGGCCCCGGGCGACTTCGACGGCGCGGGTTTCAGCTTCTCCGCCCAGGCCCTCGCTTCGGCCGGGATCAGTCCGGGTAGGACAGTGGTGTCCGGTTCGGCGGAGTTCACCTGGCCGGACGTCCCGGCGGGCCGGGCCGACACCGTCACCGCCGCCGGGCAGAGCATCGCCCTCTCCGGCTCGGGCCCGGCGCTGTCGTTCCTCGCGGCCGGCACCCACGGCACCCAGCGCGGCCCGGTCACCGTCACCTACACCGACGGCACCACGTCCACCTCGAACCTCACCGTCGCGGACTGGTATTCCGACCGGGCGGTCGAGGGCTGCGTCCTGGTGGCCACCGCGCCCTACTGGAACCGGCCGCCGGGGAGCACCTACCCCCACGACCAGGAGGTGAGCCTGTACTCGGCTTCGATCCCGTTGACCGCGGGGAAGCCGGTCGCCTTCGTGACCCTGCCCGTGAACCGGCAGCTGCACGTGTTCGCGACGGCGTTCAGCGGAGCCTGAGCGCGGGCCTTCGGCCGCCGGTTGTCTGCTTTGTCGGGTAACTGGGCGCTTGGGGGCATCCGCGACCAATGGCCGTGGCAGCGGCGGGGTGGGACAGTTTTAATCCGGTGGTCCACCCCGAAAATCCCGCGCCCGGCGCGGGAGCCGCCGGAAGGAACAGAATGGCTGCTCAGCTCGGCAAGATCCCTCGTACGCGCCGGACCCTCGCACTGGCGGTGGGAGCAGCCACCGCCCTGTCGTTGTGCAGCGCCGGAGTGCCGGCGGTCGCGGCCTCGGTGGGCAAGCACCACGAATTCAGTCCCGCGGTGTCGCTGCTGGCCGGGGCCAGGTCCGCGCCGGAGCGGGCGGCGCTGACCGACCGCGCGCTCGCGGCGAGCGGCAACAGCCTCCAGACCGCCTACGACACGAAACCGTTGTACAACCAGGGAATCGACGGCACGGGGACCACGCTGGCCACGGTCGTCTCCTACGGGGACAAGGACATCAAGTCCTACATCGACAGCTACTCCAGGTCGCACGGGCTGCCCGCCGCGGACGTGCAGATCCTCGAGCCCGCGGGCCCGGTCCCGTCCTGCGACGACCCCGGCACGCCCGCCGACTGCTCGAGCTGGGGCGGCGAGACCGACCTCGACGTGGCCATGTTCCACACCCTGGCCCCGAAGGCGAAGATCCTGGTGGTGGCCACGCCGACCTCGGAGACCCAGGGCATCGACGGATTCCCGGACATGATGAAGGCCATCGACTACCTGGCCGACCACCACTCCGCGAACGTCATCTCGATGAGCCTCGGCA
Organism: Amycolatopsis sp. PS_44_ISF1; assembly: GCF_032335455.1. Taxonomy (NCBI): domain Bacteria; kingdom Bacillati; phylum Actinomycetota; class Actinomycetes; order Pseudonocardiales; family Pseudonocardiaceae; genus Amycolatopsis; species Amycolatopsis sp. PS_44_ISF1. The sequence goes on from NZ_JANUXO010000002.1 coordinate 642,663, forward strand.
CCCCGGAGGACGACTTCGACAGCTCCGCGCAGCTGCACGGCCTCGACGCGCACTTCAAGAAGGCGACCGACGCCGGCATCACGGTCACCGCGTCCACCGGTGACGACGGCTCCACCGGCAAGAAGAAGGACGACTCGCCCTGGGGCAAGAAGGTGGTGAGCTTCCCGGCCGCGAACTCGTACGTGACCGCGGTCGGCGGCACCGTGCTGCACCTGAACTCCAACGGCACCCGGACCTCGCCGGACACGGTCTGGCCGGAGTCGGGCGGCGGCGTTTCCCACGAGTACCCCGCCCCGGACTGGCAGGCCGCGGTGGACCAGTCCACCAAGGCCACCGGCCGCTCGCTGCCGGACATCTCGCTGCTCGGCACCTCGGGCACCTCGCAGTCCTCGCCGCTGTTCGCCGCGGTCGTCGCGCTCGCCTCGCAGAAGGCGGGCAAGGGACTGGGCTTCATCAACCCGGCGCTGTACCGGATCGGCTCCGGCGCCACGGCCAACGGCATCGTCGACGTGACCTCGGGCAGCAACGCCAGCGGCGGCGTGGCCGGCTACCAGGCGGGCAAGGGCTTCGACATCGTGTCCGGCTGGGGCACGCTCGACGCGGCCAAGTTCGTCCCGGCCCTGGTCCGGCAGATCGGCTGACCGGACCGGCCGGGAAGGGACCGTCGGACCGGGTCACGACCGGGTCCGACGGTCCCTTTCCCGTTTCGCGGTCACCACGGACGGGTGACCCACGGCTCGCGGGCCCGGTATCGCGCAGGCACCATGATCAGCAGACCTGCCCACGCCGAGATCGGAGCCGGGATGCCTGCACTGCCGGGAAACGAGCGGGTCCGACGGTGGCGGACCGGGGTGCTGCTGCTCGCCGTCGGTGCGGCGGCGCCCTGGGGACTGGCCGCCGCGGGACCGGCCGCCGCCGCGGATCACTCCCCAGCCACCGGCCACTCCCCAGACGCAGTCCGCTCCCAGGCCGCGGACCACTATGCGGGCTCCCAGATCGAGGCGCACGAAGGGGTGCACGGCCGTCCGGGTACCTCGCGCGCCGGCACCGCCGACCAGACCCTGGGCCACGACGTGAGCGGCCACCAGGGGGTGATCGACTGGCCGGCGGCCAGCGGACAGGGCGCGCGGTTCACCTACGTCAAGGCCACCGAGGGCACCGACTTCGTCAACCCGCAGTTCGCCGGGCAGTACGGCGGCGCGCACGCGGCCGGGATCATCCGCGGCGCCTACCACTTCGCCCGCCCGGACGTCTCGACCGGAGCGCAGCAGGCGGAGTACTTCATCGCGAACGGCGGTGCCTGGCGCTCCGACGGCACGACGCTGCCGGGCGCGCTCGACGTCGAATACAACCCCTACGGTGATGCCTGTTACGGCCTCAGCCCGGCGGACATGACGAACTGGATCGCCGATTTCACCCGCACCTACTTGGCGAAGGAGAAGCGCAGCGCGCTGATCTACACCAGCACCAAGTGGTGGAAGCTGTGCACCGGCAACACCAGCCGCTTCGGCGACACCGACCCGCTGTGGGTCGCGCACTACGCCACCGAGGTGGGGGAACTGCCCGCGGGCTGGGACAAGCAGAGCATCTGGCAGTTCTCGCGGACCGGGAGCCTGCCCGGCGACCAGAACTACTACAACGGGCCGATGAGCCGGGTCCAGGCGCTGGCCGGCCGGGCCTGAGACCGGCCGGCGCCCTGGCTCGTCCCGGACCGGCCGCAGGCGGCGTCCGACCGGCCGATTGACTCGGGCCCCGGGCTGGTTAAGTTCACTTCATGCCGCGTAGCGCCCGCTGGATCCTGGTGGTGGTCCTGCTCGTCCAGGTGGTCTGGTCGGCGCCCCTGGCGCTGGTCTTCGGCCGCGCGTACCGGAGCACGCCGGAGCCGGGCCTGCTGGTGGCGGCGATCGCGTTCGGCCTGGTCGCGGTGGCCGTGCTGGTGGTGACCGCGGTCCTGGCCGGGCGCTGGCGGTCCGCGGCCCGGACCCGGCGGCGGCTGCTGGAGACCGGACTGCGGGTGCCCGCGCTGCTGGTCGGCGTGGCCTTCACCGGGACCAGGGTGAACGGGCGCGCGGTACGGAAGCTGACCTTCGAGTCCCGCTCCACCGGCACCCCGATCCGCGCGGTGGAGCGCACCACGGCCGCGCTGCCGGAGGGCACCCCCGCCACCCTCGCCTACGACCCGGCCGACCCGGCGAAGGCGGTGGTGGCCGACGACCTCACCGCACTCGCGGCCGAGCTGGCCGGGCGCGCCGAGGGCCGGCGCCAGGCCTGGATCGACGAGATGTTCCGGGAGCAGGGGAAGCGCACCTCGTCCCGGGGCGCGTCGGTGTTCACCACCACGACGGTGCACGTGTCCGGGGCCGACGGGGTGGCCAGCGACCTCGCCGCCCACATCCAGGAGGCCAGCGCCCACGGCCTCGGCACGGCCCTGGACCAGCTCCGGGCCATGGTCGGCGACGGCCGGCTCACCCAGCAGCAGTTCGACGAGGTCGAACGGCAGTTCTCCGGGCTGTTCGGCCGGTCCGGGCGCTGATCAGGCGCGGCGCCCGAGCCGGTCGAGCACGTCCTGGGTGGTGCCGGTTTCGGCGATGCGCGGGAAGATCCGCGTGACGCTGTGCTCGTGCCGTTCGAGCGTGCGGTCGGTCATCGCGTCCACCGGCAGGGTCACGTGGAAGCCGTGCTCGTGCGCGTCGCGGGCGGTGGACTCCACCCCGCTGCTGGTGGCGATGCCGACGACCACCACCTGGGTGACGTCCAGGGCGCGCAGGTGCTCCTCCAGCCGGGTGCCGGGGAAGGCGCTGCGGCTGTGCTTGGTGACGAGGATGTCGTCGGGCTGCTGGTCGAGTTCGGGGATCAGGTCGGTCCAGCCGTCCGGGAAGTCCAGCGGTGTGGGCCCGGCGTCGGTCCGGCCCGCGGGGGCGCCGGCGACGGTGACCAGCACCACCGGCAGCCCGCGGGCGCGAAAGGCCCGCACGAGGGTGGTGGCGCGCTCGACGACGCCGGTGACCGGGTGGGCACCGGCCAGCCCGACGATGCCGCGCTGGAGATCGACCACGATCAGCGCGGTCCGGGGGTCGAGGGTGGTGACGGGCATGGGGTTTCCTCAGGGGTTCAGGGGTCAGGGGTGTTCGCCAGGCGTTTCAGCAGGCGGGTGGCGGCGGCGAGCTGGTCGACCTCCGCGGCGGTGAGCGTGGCGTCGATGGCGCCGGACAGCCAGTCCTGCTTGGCCAGCCGCCCGGTGCGGAACTGCTCGCGGGCGGCACCGGTGAGGCTGAGCACCGTCTTGCGGCCGTCCTTCGGATCGGGGGAGCCGCCGACGAGGCGGGCCTCCTGGAGGGCGTCGACGATCTTGGCCATCGACTGCGGCCGAACCCCTTCGGCCCGGGCCAGCGCGGTCGCGGTGGACGGCCCGTTGCGCTCCAGGCGGAGCAGCACCGCGGTCTGCGACCGGGTGAGGTCGGCGCCCTCGGCCTGCTCGCGCAGCCGCCGGACCAGGTGCCCGAGCACGATCCGGAGCTCACTGGCGACCTCGGGGGTCCGTGCTTTCGCCCGCATGGCGGCCACTCTAGCAGGTAGTCACCAAACTGTGCAGTTGGCTGTCTAATACGGCGGTAGTTCGAGACCGGCCGAAGCCAGGATCCGGCCCACGATCCCCCGAGCCTCGTCGCGCCGGTACTCGACGGTTTCCGGGCCGCCGAGCAGTTTCGCGGCCAGCTCGCCGACCGGCCAGGTGATCAGCTCGCCGTGCCGGGCGAGCAGCAGTCCGGTGCGGCGGATGTCGTACGCGCCCCGGGTGTCGAGCCAGGCGTAGAGCAGGATCTGCCACAGCCAGCGGCCGACGCGGTCCGGATCGCGGACGGTGACCACGGTCTTGACGTCGACCAGGGTCGTGCCGCGCTCGTCGACGCCGGTCTCCGGGTCGATGGCGCCGAGCAGGAGGTCGCCGTCGGCCCAGCCGGGCACGATGGTCGGCCCGGCGATGCCCAACTGGTGGCCTTCGGGCGGGTGGCCGGCCAGTGCGCGCAGCTCCCACGAAGTCCCGCGTTCGTGCAGCCGCCGGGCGAGGCGGACCAGCTCGGCGACCTGGTCCTCACCGGCCAGCCCACGAAGCAGGCCGACCCCCGCGTCGATGCCCATCCCGCCGGCTTCGCCGTCCACGGCGCGGGCCAGCCGCGGGTCGATGGCGCTCGAGCGGTAGATGTCTTCGCACGCCGAGAGCAGCCAGTTCGTGCGGGCCAGCCCGGCTTCGGCACCCGCGGTCGCGAGCGTGCCGGGCGGCGCGTGCTCGGCGAGGTAGTCGCGGGAGCGGTCCAGCAGCGAGCCCCACAGCTCCTCGGTGTCGGGTGCGGGCCCGGCGGGCGGGAACGGGTCGCCGAGGTCGAGCCAGGTCGTCGCCGCGGGCCGGACGAACAGGGCCCGCGCCCGGTACTCCCCGGGCAGGCCGCGGTGGGTCGGGTAGGCGGCGGCCTGCCGGTGCGCCCAGGCCCCGGTCACCCACTGCGCGCCGACCAGGCCGAGCAGCGCGTAGTACGGCGGCGCGGGCTGCACCAGGTCGGCCAGCCGCTGCCCGAACGCCCCGCCGATCTCGGCCCAGTGCCGCCTCGGGACGTCGCGCCCGGCCGGTCGCACCGGCTCGACCGACCGCACCGCCCGCGCGACCTCCGCCGCGACGGCCGACGTGCCGGTGAACACGCGCGCGCACCAGGAGGTGAGCGCGCCGGCGGGATCGGCCAGCTCGGAGGTCAGCGACACGACGCGCAGTAGATCACGGGCGCGCGGTCCGAGCGGCGGAGGACGCCGAATGCGGGCCAGGCTCGTATTTCCGCTATTCCGCGGGGGATTCCGGCACACTTTCCGGGCGTCTGTCGCGTCACATTAACGGGGTTCACCGGCGGGCTTTTCCCGGTTCCACCGGCCGACCACTCCGGCGGATCCCCTGGGTGGGTGACGCCCGTAAGAGCGGTGACGTTGCGCGAGCGGGCGGTAGCGTTCGATCATCATCGCTGGAGGGAAGGGGATTCGTCATGAATGTTCGCCCTGTGCCGGCTTTTCGGAAGATCCTCCGCAACGCCGCCGACATCGTGGGTGTGATCGTTCTCGTCTGTGTGGTCGCCTGGGTGATGCTCTGGGCGGCATTCACCTGGTGACCGGTTCCGCTTGAGGGGTGATCGAGTGAATCTGGTCGTGAAGAAAGTCCTCCGCCGTCCGGCGGGGGCGGCGCGCACCGTCCGGGCGCTGGAAGACGACACGTTGTTCGCGCTGGCCGCGGTGGGAGACCTGGACGCGTTCGAAGTGCTGGTCTGCCGGTACAGCTCGGCGGTCCTGTGGATCGTGCGTTCGCGCCTGGCCGACCGGGCGACGGCCGACGACGTGGTGGTCGCCGTGTTCTGCCAGGTGTGGAACCGGGCGCAGCGGGGGGTGGCCGGGGAGCCGTTCGTGCACGTGCTGAGCCAGGCCCTCGGCCGGTGCCTGTCCGGTCTCGGCCGGCTCGGCCGTGGACTGCGCTCCCCGGCCTGAGCCCGCCGCTTCCGGTGAGGCCGGCCGGGCCCGCGGCGGACGGGCCCGGCCGGCCTTCCCCCCTCCCGGGGGCCCGGGGATCAGATGCCGCTGACCTGCTTGATCCAGCTACGCCCGGCGGCCACGCTGCCGTAGGTGGTGATGCTGGAGCGGTCGCTGGTCGAGCACACGCCGACCTGCACGCCGCCGTCGACCATCGGGCCGCCGGAGTCGCCGCCGGCCACGGCGCCGTTCGGGGTGCGGGCGCTGATCGCGCGGCCGCCGGCGTTGTCGGTGGCGTTGGTGCTGGAGATGGTGACGTTGGCCTTCTTCAGCACGCTCGACTGGTGGTGGCCCTCGTCGTCGGCCTGGGTCGCGCCCCAGCCGTAGACGGTGGCGGCGTCGCCGACGCGCGCGTCCGAGGAGCTGCTGGCGAGCCGGGCGAAGGTGCCGCCGCCGTCGGAGTCGAGCTTGATCAGCGCGAGGTCGCCGTTGCCCTCGACGTAGGTCTGCGCGGCCTTGGCGTGCACGCCGCCGGACGCGCTGTTGGAGCCGATGTAGAGGTCGATGTCGGTCAGGCGCTGGCTGTTGTTGTCGTACATGCAGTGCTTGGCCGTGAGCACCCAGCGCGAGCCGATCAGGGTGCTGGTGCAGAAGAAGGTGTAGCCGTTGGCGTGGCCGTTGAACCGGGTGATGTAACCGGGGTTCTGGGCCGTGCTGCCACCGATGATCGACGGGGACGCGGCGGGCGCGGACGGGGTGGCCGGCGTGCTCGCGGCGGCCGGGCTGACGGCGAGCGCGCCGAGGACAGCACAGGAACCGGTGAGCAGGGCGGCGGCCCGGACGAGCCGGCCGTGGGTTTCACGCATCGGTACTCCTTGACGTTCCGGGTGGGGACCGGGATGTTCGATGGGGACCGGTCGAACGTAAGCGGCCGGGGCAGGCGCGGTAATCCGCTGGAAGATCTGCTCCGGTCAACGGAAAAATTCGGACCCTTCGGAGGGTTGCGCCCTTTTCGGACCGAATGACCCGACCTTCGTCGCGTGACAGGGCGTGTCCGCGCGTGTTACACCGGTGAGCACGCCGGACCTTGATCGTCCGGCCCGGTACCGGAGGCGGGGACCAGGCGCGATCCGCCGTCCCGCGCGCCGACCGGCCGCGTTCGTCCGGAATTCGCCGGTGAAGGACTCGTCCATGCCGTTGTTCGCGTTGAAGCCGTCGCGGCCCGGGCCGCGGGAGCAACTGGAGCTGGCGCTGGCCTGCGGCCCGTTCAGCCGGGCGCTCTCGCTGGCGATCGACCTGAGCGGGCTCGGCCTGGTCCGGCTGAAGGGACGGCTCGACGCCGCGGGCGCGTCGGTCAGCACCACCACGCTCAGCTACTGGCGGACCGGGCGCACCCGCCCGGAGCGGGCCGGCTCGCTGCGCGCGGTCACGCTGCTGGAGCAGGAACTCGGCCTGCCGCACCGCTCGCTGACCGAACTGCTCGCCCGCCCGGACGGCGGCCCCCCGGTGAACGTGGTGCGCTGGGAGCGGTTGTGGGGCCAGGGGAACCGGATGCTGCCGGTGCTGCACACCTTCGAAGCCTCGCACGAGGCTTCACTGGTGGTGCTCAGCCTGCACGAGTCCCTGCACATCGGCGCGGACCGGCTGATGCGGCGGCTGCGGGTGCGTGAGGTGGTGCGCGCCACCGAGGAACAGGTGCAGGCGAAGGTGGTCACGCTGCGCGGGCTGATGCCGGAGAGCCGCCCGCGGCTGATCTCGACCCGCTACTGCACCCCCGGCCGGGTGGAGACGGTGCCCGGGCAGCCGTTCACCATCTGCGAGCTGGTGCTGGGCCGCTCGCTGGCCGAGGGCGAGACCGCGATCCTGGAGTACGAGTTCGAGTACACCGACGAAATCCCGGACACCGGCTACGACCGCCGCTTCCGCCACCCGGTGGCCGACCACCTGATGGAAGTGCACTTCGACCCGGCCACCATGCCGGTGTCCTGCCACTCCTACCGCCAGGACGCCCCGGACGGCCCCGAACGCGAGGTGGCGGAGGTGCCCCTGTCCCCGGCGGTGCCCGCGCACGTGATCACCACCGGGGCCGCGCCCGGGATCCACGGGATGCGCTGGCGCTGGCCGTGACGTCCGGTTCCCCCGCCCGCGAGGGGCCGGGCGGGGGAACCGGATTCGTCGCCAGCCCGATCCGGGGCCGCGAGGGAACACGAAGATCGGCGCCCGGGCGTCACGGATGTTCGGGTTTGGCGATGTTCACGGCGAGCAACCGGAGGCGGTAGTAATCCAATGAGCCGGACTTCTTTTTGATCCGGCGAATGTATTCATCGACCGTGTGCAGGCTTATTTTCATTCTGCGGGCTATCGACGCGTAAGTGAGACCGTCGGCGAGGTGGCTGAGCACCTCCATTTCACGGGGGCTGTATTTCACCGTTTGAGACTGGTCGCAGCAACTCAACTCCACAACCTCCTAGGCCGGACGCATCCGCCATCATGGCACGGTCGGTAACGGATCCCCCGGGTCGGCGGCGGGAGAGGGAAGTTCGGGCAATGCTGTCACGGAGTCGCCGGTCCAGGCCCTGGTTCCGCCGGTGGATCGATGCCGAACGCGGCCGCAGCGACGCCGATAAGCAATAGTGTCGTTGATAACGGCCGTCGGCGGTGGAAATACCGGAATGGAGCAAGGCGCTGCTGGTATAACGCCATTCCGAATGCGCGTGGATCCGGTCGATGTCGGAGGCCGGATGAGGCCGCGGCGAACAGGTGACAGAGACCGCCGAAGGGTCACCTGTTCGGCCTATTGCCGATTTGCTTCAAGGCTGCATGTTTCGAACGAATTGACTTGTCGCGTCTTGTCAAGTCCCGAACCGCCGCGACTACCGGATGGACGGCCGCTCTGGTTAGCGTCACCTCCGTACCGACGGGAGCACGGGTATTCCCGAGACGCGGCAGGCATCGCCAGAAAGGCAGCTTCGATGACGCTGGACCTTCCGATTGCCGAAGCGAGCGCTGGTGATGCCTTCGCGCCGACGGCCAGCGCGACCGAAGCGGCGCTCCGCGCGGCCCATCCGGACGCCGAGGAGGTCTGCGTCGCCGAGCCGATCGGTTCGTGACCGACCCCTGGAAATCGTTTTCCCGGGGTCTCGTCGTGCCTGCCGGGAAAAGCCGAAAAAGTGCCCGCCGCTGATCGCGCGGCGGGCACTTGTCCGTGCTTCTCCTGGCCGAAGAGTGCACTTCTTACCCGGGCAATGAGGCATTGGTGCTGCCCGAAATACTGAGCGGACTCGGTGGACGGAAAATGCGTTGTCGATCACTGGACGGCAGATGGCGATCAGGTTAAGCTCGGGTTACCAGCTCGCCGTTATCGTCGAACGATGTCGAAAGTACCGCTGGCCGGGGACTGCCCGCACGGTTCGGCTGCACCCTTCCTTCGCCGCTCGTGTTCGAGCCGAAAAAAAGGACTACCGTCGTGAATACCGATGATCTGCCGCTTGCCGTTCCGTCGAGCCCGTGCCTGCTCGTCCTGTCCGGGCCTTCCGGAATCGGAAAGACCTCGCTGGCCCGGGCGATGGCCGGCGCGGACCCGAAGATCCGCTGCGCGCTGAACGTCACCACGAGAAGCCCCCGGCCGGGCGCGGAGGACCAGTACGAGCACGTCAGCCGGAAGAAGTTCCTCGAGATGGTGGAGAACGACGAGTTCATCGAATGGATCCACCCGTCGTTCGACGAGTACTACGGCATGCCGAGGGAGACCGTGACCAAGGCTATCGAATCCGACGTCGACCTGGTCTTCGACTGGGTTCCCGAGGGCTACCTCAACCTGCGCCGCTGGTACCCGGAGCAGACGATCGGCGTTTTCGTGATGGCCCCGACGGTGGCGACCATGCGGCAGCGGCTGCACGGGCGGGCGACCGAGACCGAGTCGGAACTGGTGCACCGGCAGCACATGGCGGAGCAGGACTTCGACTTCGTCGACCAGCACGAGTACCACGTCGTCAACGACGACTTCGACCGCACTCTGGGGCTGCTGATGTCCATCCGTGCCGCGGAGAAGGCCCGGTTGCGCCGTCAGCCGGGCGTGCTGGAGAACTACCGCCGGATCGCGCGCCGGTCCCAGCTCGCCTACTACCAGCAGCCGGCCGCCGTGCAGTGAAAGCCCCAGGCCGTGAAAACCCGGCGGAAACGCGGTTCTCGAGCCGGGTGGAACAATTCGGGACGGTATCACGTGGGTAGTGCGGATCGCGGCGACGAAGAGCTCGTGGAAGGACTGTCCTTCGGCTCGGCCCTGCGGGCCCTGCGGTCCAGCCGCGGTGTCTCACTCGGGCAACTGGCGAAAATCGTCAACTACAGCAAGAGCCATCTCAGCCGGGTCGAGACCGGGCACAAACTGGCGACCGAATCGCTGGCGCGGGCGTGTGACGAAACGCTGCACAGCGGAGATCTGCTGGCCGGTCTGCTCGGCCCGGTGGACGGCCGCAGAGGGCGGGTGTCCGCCCTGTCCCAGCTGCCCCGGTCCGTGCCGGACTTCGTCGGCCGGGCCCCGGCGCTGCGGTGGCTGGACCGGACCGGGCGGGGCGCGGGCGCCTGCGGCGCGGTGCTGATCGACGGTCCGGCGGGGGTGGGCAAGTCGGCCGCCGCGGTGCACTGGGCCCAGCGGGTCAGCCGGGAGTTCCCCCACGGGGTGCTGTTCGCCGACCTGCGCGGGTTCAGCTCCGAGGGCGAGCCCGCCGACCCGAACGACGTGCTGCGGGACTTCATCGCCGCCTTGGGCGGTCCGGTCGAAGCCGAGCCGGTGCACCACACCCGGCTCTCGGCGACCTACCGCAGCCTGCTGGTCGGCCGGCGGGTGCTCGTCGTGCTGGACAACGCGGTGACCGCCGAGCAGGTGCGGCCGCTGCTGCCGGCCGCACCGGGCTGCTTCGTGGTGATCACCAGCCGCTGCCGGATGTCCGGCCTGACGGCCCGGGACGGGGTGGCGCGCCTCACCCTGCCCCGCTTGTCGGAGAGTGAATCGCTGGCGCTGCTGGCCAAGACGGCGCGGCGCCGCCCTGAGACGGGGACGGCGGCCGAACTCGTGCGCCGTTGCGGCTACCTCCCCCTGGCGATCAGGATCGCCGCCGAGGACACCGAGGCGTGGCGCCGGGCCCCGCTCGACGGCCGGGACGCCGTACCGGACCCCGCGACGACGATGCGCGCAGTGCTGTCCTGGTCCTATTCGAAGCTGTCGGTGGCCGCGGCGGCCGCGTTCCGCGGGATCGCCGGGCGCCGGCCCGCCGGCGGTGTCTTCACGCTGTCCTCGGCCCGGGAATGGCTCGGCACCAGCCGGGACACCGCGGCGGAGCTGCTGGACCTGCTCACCGGCCTGCACCTGGTCGATCTGCTCGAACCGGGTCTCTTCCAGGTCGACACCATCGTCGCGGCCTACGCCACCGAGCTGAGCCTGGTGGCCGGCCCGACCGTGCTCAGCATGGTCGGGCGGCCCGGCGAACCGGGGCCGCCATCCGGCCGCGCGGACGGGTGGACCGGTAACGACCAGGCCCGCACCCCGGCCCGGCTGCGGCGCGGCCGGGGTCTGGCGGCCTGCCCCGGCGCCGGCGACACCGGCTCGTGACGTTGCCGTTTCAGCGGACACCGGTCAACTGCTGGCCGCCGCCGGATTTCCGCTCCTACGCTCGGGCGGCTCCGGCACGAAGACAGGGATGGACGATGACTGGACCGACGACCCCGGTGATCCCGGTGGTTTCCGTGGTGGACGAACGGCTGCGCTCGGCGAGCATCTGCCTCGCGGTCGACTACGGCGCCCGGCACGACCCGGACGGCTGCGGCGGCCTCGCGCACCTGCTGGAGCACGTGCTGATGTCCTACCGGCTCCCCGGTGGTGACTCGTTGTCCGGGCACGTCGCCCGGCGGGGCGGCGAGGTCAACGCGGAGACGGGGCTGGAGCACATGCTCTTCCACGCGCAGGTGCTGGCCGAGGACCTGACCGAAGTGCTGGAACTGCTGCTGCGGGCGGTGAGCACGCCCGAGCACGCCGAAGACGTGCTCACCGCCGAACGGGCCGCGGTGTTCCAGGAACTGGCCGCGGCGGCCGCCGACCCCGCGGACGTGGTGCAGGACGCGTTCCTGGCCGCCCTGTTCCCGGACCACCCGCTGGGCCGCCCGGTGGCCGGCTCCGCGGGGGAGATCACCCGGCTCGACGGTGCCCGGCTGCTGGCCGGGCACCGGGAGGAGTTCCTGGCCAGCCGGGCCGTGCTGGCCGTGGTCGCCCCGGTCGCGGTCACCGGTGCGGGCATCGGCACCGGCTGGGTCCCCGCGCCGGCCCGTCCGGCGCGCCCGCTGGGACCGGTGGCGCGCGAACCCGTCGCGTGGCCGGAGGAGTTCAGCTGGGTGTCGGTCGGTGGCCGTTCGGCCGCGCGCGGCGACCGGCGCCGCCACGCTTTCTCGGTGCTGGCGCAGTTGTGCGCGTCCAGCTCCGCTTCGCCGATGTACCGGCAGCTTCGGGGCGAGCAGGGGCTCGCCTACTCCTTCCACGCCTGGGACCGGCCCTACACCGAGGCGGGCGCGTGGCGGGTGCTCGTGGGCACCGAACCGGCGAACTGCCAGTCCGTTGTGGACACCGTGACCACGACGCTGGCCGGGCTGGCCGAGCACGGCCCGGCCCCGGACGACCTGACCGATGCCCGCAGGCAGGTCCGCGGCCAGCTCGTGTTCGAGACGGAGCGGCCGCTGGACCACGCCCGGCTGCTGGCCCACCGCGCCCTCGTCAACGGTCCACAGTGGTCGGTCGAGGCCGAGCTGGCGGCGATCGCGGAGGTCACCGCGGAGCAGGTCCGGGCGGCCGCCGCCGAGATCGCCGGCGACCTGGTCGTCTCGGCCCGGCCCACCGCGAGCCGAAACCTGAACCGCTGATCGAAGGAGTGCGATGGTGCTCGATCTGCACACCCTGTACGAGGCGCTCGACGTGGCCGAGGAGGAAGGCCCGGTGCGCCTGATGGCGGCGGCCCGCCGGGAGCACTACACCTTGCCCTACCTGGTGCTGTCGGTGCTGCGGGCCGAGGGCCTGCCCATGGGTCCGGCCGCGGCCGGGCAGCTCCGGCGCGCGATGGACCGGGACGCGTTCTACCGCGCCCTGCTGACCGAGACCTCCGCCCAGGCCGAGGTCACGCCGATCAAGGGGGTGCACCTGGCCCGGCACTACCCGGAGGGCGTGCTCCGCCCGCAGGGCGACCTGGACCTGGTCACCTCGACCGAGCTCGACCTCTGGCGGGCCGTGCGGGTCCTGGCCGGGCGGCCCCCGCGGGACATCGCGGTGTCGGTGTTCGGTGCGGCCGAGCGGCACCTGATGGTCGCGCTGTCCTGGGACTCGGAGGAACCGCTGGTCGATCCCCATCTGCGGGTGGACATCTCCACGGCGGCGCTGACCGGTGACTTCGAGGTGGTGCCGGTCCGGCCGGCCCTGCCCGGCGATCCCGACCTCGCCTCGCTGCTGTGCGTCGCGGAGGAACGGCTGCAACGGCCGTTCCACGTCCGCGACGCGCTGGACGTGCACGCGCTGGCCCAGGCCGAGCTGTCGGTCGACGACATCGTGCAGGCGGCGGGCGACTACCACTTGGCCCCGGAGGTCGGCGAACTGATGGAGTACGCGGGGGATCGGGTGCCGCTCGGCGGGTTGTCCGGGCTGGGCGACGCGCTCACCGGACCGGCCCGTCGCGAGCTGGACCTGCGCCACGAGCGCCGCGCCGCGGCCACGGAGGCCGGCGGCACGCTCACCGCGCTGGAAACCGGGGCCCTGCTGCTGGGCATGCCGCTGGGGGTCCGTGCCCGCAGCGCCGAGCTGGAGTGCAGCCGGGTGGACGTCGTCGGCGACGAGGCGTTGCTGCTGACCCCGGTCGGGGACTACCTGCTGGTGGCCGAACCGCTGGTGGACCCCGGCCGCTACCAGGCGGCGGTGGCCGCGTGGGAGTCGCTGGACGGGCCGCGGTGAGTGCCATCCGGACCCGGGCGCTGAGCCGGTACTACGGGCAGCGCCGAACCGACCGCGGGACCGGACCGGTGGCCGCGCTCGACCACTTCGACCTCGACGTCGAGCCGGGACAGGTCCGGGGGCTGCTCGGGCCCAACGGGGCGGGCAAGACGACGCTGTGCCGCATCCTGTCGACGGTGCTGCTCCCCGCCTCCGGGACCGCCGAGGTGCTCGGGCACGACGTGGTCTCGGCCGCCGCCACGGTGCGCCGGGTCGTCGGTGTCGTGTTCGGCGGCGAGCGTGGACTGTACAACCGGTTGACCCCGCGGCAGAACCTGCAGTTCTGGGGCGCCCTCTACGGTCTGCACGGCCGGCGGCTGCGGAACCGGACCGACGCGCTGCTGGAGCGCACCGGGCTGACCCAGCGGGCCGACACCAGGGTCGACTTCCTGTCCCGGGGCATGAAACAACGGCTGCACCTGGCCCGCGGGCTGGTGCCCGATCCGCCGGTGCTCATCTTCGACGAGCCCACGGTGGGCATGGACCCGGTGGCCGCGCACGACTTCCGCGCGCTGGTGGCCGAACTGCGGGCGGAGCAGCGCACCATCCTGCTGACCACCCACGACATGGCCGAGGCCGAGGCCCTCTGCGACCAGGTCACCCTCGTCGACCGCGGCCGGATCCTGGCCACCGAGTCGCCGGAGCGGATCGGTGCCCTGATCGGCGCCGAAGAGCGCATCGAGGCCGACGACGTGCCCGAAGCCGCCGGCTCCGCGATCGCGCGGGTGGCGGGGGTCCTCGGCACGACCGGGCCCGCACCGGGGCGGCTGGTGGTGCGGACCTCCGGGCCCGACGCGACCCGGGAGGTGCTGGCGCTGCTGGTGCGGTCCGGGGTGACCCGGCTGGTCACCGGTCCACCCCGGCTCGAAGAGGTCTACCTGCGGCTGATCGGCAGCCGGGGCATGGCGGTGGAGGCGTGATCCGGCACCTGGGCAGTGCGTTCCTGGTCCAGTGCCGCCTGGCCCGGCGGCAGCCCGACATGCTCCAGGTCCTCGTGACGACCCCGCTGTTCACCTTCGTCATCCTCGCGTTCACCGAGGCGGCCCACCGCCCGGACCTGGCCGCCTACGGCGTCGTGGCCCCGACCCTGATGGCCCTCTGGACCTTCGCGCTCTCCACCGCGGGCAACATCATCACCGACGACCGGATGCTCGGCACGCTGGAGGGGCAGCTGGCGGCCCCCTCGTCCCTGTTCGTCACCGTGCTGGGCCGGATGTGCGCGGTGCTGCTGATCGGGCTGGCCGTGTTCGCCGAAGCCTGGCTGACCGCGGGACTGACCTTCGGCCGCTGGCTGGCCGTCCCCCATCCGGGCGTGCTCGCCGCCTGCGTCCTGGTCACCGGGGTGGCCACCGCGGGTACCGCCAGCCTGCTGGCGTCGCTGTTCGTCCTCACCCCGTCCGCGCGGACGGTGCAGAACACGTTGACCTACCCCTTCTACCTGCTCAGCGGCGTCCTGGTGCCGATCGGCTTCCTGCCGGACTGGCTCCAGCCACTGGCCCGCGTGGTCTTCCTGTATTGGAGCGCCGACTTGCTGCGTGACAGCCTCGCCACCCCGGCCGTGCTCGACGTGCTGCCCCGGCTCGGGGTGATGCTCGGCCTGGGTGCGGTGGGCTACGCCGTGGGCATGGCCCTGCTGCACCGGGTCGTCCAGCACGCGCGCCGCGCCGGCACGCTTTCGCACAGCTGAGGCGGCGGTCATGTCGGCAATCACCATCATCCGCCACAGCGCGGGAAACGCCCTGGCGGATCTGCGCGCGACCTACACCTGGAAGACCTGGACCTTCGGCTGGCTGGGCCGCATGCTGGCCCAGGTCACCTTCTTCACCTACCTCGGCCAGGCGGTCGGCGGCGGCCAGACCGGCTTCCTGGTGATCGGCAACGCGGTGATGACCTCGGTGATCGAGGTTCTCTCGGTCGTCGCGTCCACCACCTGGGAGCGGATGACCGGCACCCTGGTGCTGCTCGCCGCGGCCCCGGCCCGGCCGCTGTGGGTGTTCTTCGGCCGCAGCGTGCAGTGGCCGATCAGCGGCAGCGGCACCTCGCTGGTCGCGCTGTTCGGGCTGGGGCCGCTGTTCGGCGTGCACTGGCCGGTGTGGCAGATCGCGCCCGTCGTGGCCCTGGTGCTGCTCAACGCGTTCGCCACCTACTGCTTCGGGTTGTTCCTCGCCGCGCTGGTGCTGAACGCACCAGGTGTGCGCAATCTGGTTTCGCAGAGCGCGTACCTGCTGATGATGGCGATCTGCGGGGTGCAGATCCCCCTGGACCGGTGGCCGGCCGCCGTCGGCGTGATCGCCCGCGGCCTGCCGCTGACGCACGGGCTGGCGGCCATCCGGGCCGTGGCGGCGGACGGCGCACCGGCCACGGTGCTCGCCGAGCTGGGCTGGACCGTGCTGACCGGGGCGGCGTGGCTGGCCGCGGCGTACGTGGCGTTCGACAAGTTCATGGACCGGGCGAAGCGGAGCGGTGCCGCCGATCACTTCTGATCGGCGGCGCCCTGGAGAGAAAGGAGGCCGGCCATGAGCGACGGCCAAGCCCACGACACCGGATCGGCCGGCTGGGCGGTCCGCGCGGCCCGGCACCGGGCCGGGCGCACCGTGCGCGCGGCCGGGCGGGCCGCTTCTCCCGGCCTGGAGCGGGTCCTGGCGGACGGCACCTGGACCCATCCCGACGCCGCCCCGGGCTTCTCCGAGCTCTCCGGCGTGCTGCTGGTGAAACCCGGCACCACGGTGTCGGCCGCGGCGATCCGGGACATCGGGGTCCGCCTGGCCGAGTGCGGGTACCGGGCCGAACGGGCTCGGCGGCTGACCGAACGGGAGATCCGAGAGGGCAACCTCGCCGTGGACCACCACCGTCCGCACGCCGACCTCGCCGAGCGGGGCACGATGACCGCGCGGGAGCGGGTGACGTTCTTGAACCGGCACGACAATCCGGGGTTCCCCGGCCGGTTCGGCGAACGCGCGGAGGATCTGGACGTCTTCCCGGCCCAGACCGTGATCGACCGGCTCGGCGTACCGCAGCGGACCCAGACGGAGTGGAGCCTGCGGGACACGGCCCGCCACGGCCTCGACAGCGGGGCGCCCGACGGGCCCAACTGCATCGGCGACTGCCTCTTCGCCCACGTGTTCCAGGATCCGCGCTACCACGCCGGCCGGCCGTTCGTCTCGCTGAACCCCCACATCCCCGGGATCCTCACCCGCTACCACCAGGCGGGAAGCGCGCTGGCGGTGCAGATCGCGGCCGTCACCGACGATGCGCTGCCGTGGCCCCGGATGCGCAGGGAGTTCTGCGGGGTGACCGATCCGGCGCTCGCCTGGCCGGGCAGCATCCGGGGTGACGCCTTCGCCGGCCTGATCGAAGTGCTCGGTCCGGGTGGGGGGCGGGTCGTCCGGACCGCCAACGGGGTGCACTTGAGCAACGGGGCGGTGGAGGCCCTTCAGGACGCGGCCACCTGGTTCGGCCTGGAGCCCGGGCGGACCCGGCCCGGCCGGGTGTTCGAGGCGGCCGGCGTGCCGGCCCGATACGTGGTGACGAGGCCGTTCGTCGCGCTGGAGGGGACCCGGCGAGCCGTGCAGGAGGTTACGGACGGGGCGTCCGCGGAGACCGCGGCGGCCCGGCTGCACTCGGTGTCCTGGTTCGATCACGCCGACGACTGGGACGACAGCGCCACCGTGAAACTCATCGACCACGCCTGGCGGGAGACCGCGCCGGTGCGGCGGGCCGGGCGGGCCACGGCGATCCTGCTGCGGCGGGGCGAGGTGGTCGTGGCCGGGCCCGGCGAGGACACCGCCGAAGACGGTGACCTCGAGTTGTGGCGGGGTCGCTGAGCGGGCCGGTGCGCGAACCGCGCACCGGCCCCGGGCCGGTTCAGGCGGGCGTGGATTCCCCCACCACCGCGCACCGCCACAGCACGTGGTCCACGGCCCAGCCGGACCGGGCCAGCATCGACACGACCCGCGCGCCCGGATCGGCGCCCGGCGCGGTCGCGCCCTGGTGGATCACGTTGCCCAGCAACGGAAGGCCGAGCTCCGCGGCGTGGCCGACCGCGGCGGAGACGAGCCCGGCGATCGCCTCGCTGTGGCGGGGGTGGCCCCGGACCACGAGGGTGTCGAACAGTTCCGCGAACGGCTCGCCGGTGACGTCGTCCTCTTCCGCGCACAGCAGCGTCGCGTGCCCGATGGGCAGTGCGTCGGCGAGCGCGACGAACGTCCGCCGGCCCGGCGTCGCGAGCAGCTGCCGGGCGATCTCGGCCGGCTGATCGTCGAGGAGCCCGCCGCCTTGCAGCACGACCGCCTCCCGGACCGCGTCGGCGAGCCAGCCGGCGATCACGGCTTCGTACCGGCCGTCCTCGGCCGGTACGATCCTCAGTCCACAGTGCTCCGCGGGCGCGGGGTCCGCCGCGGCTCCCCGGTGACGGACGTAGGTCACGTGCCGGGCCCACGGTGACGGGAGTTCCCGGCCCGCGCGCAGGCGTACCACGATCGCGGTGCAGGCCGGGGCCTCCGCGGCGGCGACCGCGGGCAGCCGGCGCAGGAGCGAGCCGTCCTCCACGGCCGCTTCGTCGCAGTAGGTCACCAGGAACTGGGTCTCGCCGCGGGCGGCGTCGACGTACTCGCCGCCGACGAAACTGCCGCTCCCACTGGTGAACAGCGCACCCGCCGCCTCCGCCGCGGCCACGTAACGTTCGAAGGGGTCCATGGTCTCTCCGCAGTCCGATCCGGCCGGGGTGGGTGGCGGGGACGCGGTCCCCACCACCCACTTCTCGCCCCGGCGGGCCGGGGCGGTCCGCCTTACTTGGTCTTGACCTTGTCCAGGCGAGGACGCAGGTTGCTGGCGTGCTTGCGCATCGGGTCACCTCCCTTCCGGTGTGCGGTCCGGCCGCCGAACCGCGGTCCGCCGGCCTGGTCCCGACTCTGCTGGCCGAAGCCCGGTGCGGCAACGGGTTGACCGGTGCCCCGCGATTCCGGTCGAACGACAACCACGGGAGCTGCGGGAAGACCGGCCGCTGCGGGCGCGAGGAGGCCGGTGACCGCATCCGGCCGGGCTGACGTGCGCCTTCCGGCGGCGGGGGAGTTGTCCGTCCACCTGACACCGAGCAACACCTGTCAGCCCGTGGCGGTTTTCTTGCAGACTCGGATCCGACGCCGGCGGCGGTTTCGGCGTGGTAGCAACCCGATGGATACCCGAAGACAGGAAATCCCATGGTGTCGACTGAAAGAGACCTGCGGACGGGGGCCGGCGTCATCGAGGCCACCCCTGGCGTCCGAGTGGCCGACGCGGCGCTGGCGTCGGCGGGCCGACGCGAGATCAGCCTGGCCGAGCACGAGATGCCGGGGTTGATGAAGCTGCGCGAGACGCAGGGACCGCTCCGTCCGCTGGCAGGTGCGCGGATCAGCGGGTTCCTGCACATGACGGCGCAGACCGCCGTGCTCATCGAGACGCTCGTCGCGCTGGGCGCGCAGGTGCGCTGGGCCGGCTCCGATCCACTGTCTACTCAGGACTCGGCTGCGGCGGCCGTCGCCGCGGGCCCGCACGGCGACGACGGGATCCCGGTGTTCGCCCGGAAGGGCCAGGACCACCGGGAGTTCTGGCAGAGCGCGCGCCACGCCCTGTCCTGGCCGGACGGCGGGCTGCCGGACCTGTTCCTGGAGGACGGTGCCGGGCTGGTCACGCTCGTGCACTGGGGGCTGCGTTACGAGAAGGACGGCGAGTTCCCGGCCGCCGAGAGCGGTCTGCCCGAGCCGGCCGTGGCGGCGGTCACCGAGGTGCTCGAGGCCGAAGCCGGCCGCTGGCACGACATCGCGACCCGGTTGAAGGGAGCGACGGAGCAGACCACCACCGGGGCTAGGCACCTGCGCAAGCTCGCGGCCGACGGCGAACTGCGCTTCCCGGTGATCAGCGTGAACGACGCGGTGACCAAGTCCAAGTTCGACAACCGGTACGGCTGCCGGCACTCGGTGGTCGACGCGCTGAACCGGGCGACGGACGTGCTGCTCGGCGGGAAGCTCGCCGTGGTGTGCGGGTTCGGTGACGTGGGGAAGGGGTGCGCGGAAGCGCTGCGCGGGCAGGGGGCCCGGGTCGTGGTGACCGAGGTGGACCCGATCTGCGCGCTGCAGGCGGTGATGAGCGGCTACCCGGTGGTCACCCTGGACGAGGTCGCCGACCGGGCGGACGTGGTGATCACCACGACCGGGCTGCCGGACGTGGTGACGATCGACCACCTGGCCCGGATGAAGCACCTGGCGATCGTCGGCAACATGGCCCACGACGCCACCGAGATCGACCTGGCGGGGCTGCGCGCGGCCGAGCACGTGCGCCGCGTCCCGGTCAAGCCGCAGGTGGACGAGTGGGCGTTCGACGACGGCCACTCGGTCATCGTCCTGTCCGACGGGCACCTGATGAACCTGGGCAACGCCACCGGACACCCGAGCTTCGTGATGTCCACTTCGTTCACCAACCAGGTGCTGGCGCAGATCGAGTTGTTCGGCGGCAGCGACCGCTACCCGGTGGACGTGCACACGCTGCCGCCGGTGCTGGACGAGCAGGTGGCCCGGCTGCACCTCGCCGCGGTGGACGCCCGCCTCACCGTGCTCACCGAGCACCAGGCGCGGGTGCTGGGCGTGGCTGTCGAAGGTCCGTACAAACCGGCTCACTACCGCTACTGATCGGGGTCGCACGATGTCGAACCAGTCCTCGTCACGAACGGGCACCACCGTCGAGGCGCTCACCGACGGGCTCGCGCTGCGCCCGGACCCGCGCGGCGGGCGGACCGGGCCGGCGCTGACTCACCTCTTCCCGTCCGTCCCCGTGCTGGCCCGTACCCGGCTGCTGGCCCCCGGGCAGCGGTCGGCCTGGTGCAGCAGCACCAGCGACACGCTCCTGTTCTTCCACACCGGCGAGCCCCTCCGGCTTTCCCTGCGGGAGCCCGCCGGTGATGCGTCCACGGTGGTGCTGGGGGCCGACCCGTCGTACTCGACCCCCCAGTGGCTGGTGCCGGCCGGCACGGGTTTCGCGCTCGCACCGGAATCGGGCGGCTTCGCCCTGTGGAGCCAGGCGTCGATGCCGGGCGGGGCCGAGCCGGCGGCGCAGGCTCAGCCGCTCGCGCCGCTGCCCGACCATCAGCCGGGGCGGAAACCGGGCCCGGAAGGCTCCCTCGCGGCCGGCTTCGACCTGGAGCGGCACATCGAAGGCGGCTACTTCCGGCAGACCTACGAGTCCGGGGCGTTCGTGAAGACCCCGCGCGGTGACCGGCCGGTGGCCAACTCGATCATCTACCTGCTCGACCAGGCCTCGCCGGTCGGGCACCTGCACAGCAACGTCCCCGACATCACGCACTTCCTGCACAGCGGGGGACCGATCCGGTACCGGATGCTCGCCCCGGACGGGGTGGTGCACGAACAGGTGCTCGGGTTCGACGTGGCCGCCGGCGAGGTCCCGGTGCTGACCTGCCCGGGCGGCTGGTGGAAGACGAGCATGCTGCCGCCCGGGGTCGGCCACGGGCTGATCAGCGAGGTGGTCGCACCCGGTTTCCGCTACGAGGACCAGGAACTGCTGACCCTCGAGCGGCTCACCGCGCTGTTCCCGGACCGGGTCCGGGAACTCGCGCCGTACGTCTCCCGCCACTGAAACCCTGCGAAAGGCCCAGCCGATGAATTCGATCGAGGACCGGCGTTACCCGGAATCCCTCAAGCTGCTGCGCCGGGCGGAGCGGGTGATCCCCGGCGGTGTGTGGGGCCACAACCGCATTCCTTCGTCGTTCGCGCCGGATGCCCTGCCCTGGTTCGCCGAGCGGGCGGAGGGGGCGCGGATGCGCGATGTCGACGGGAACTGGTACATCGACTACATCTGCGGCTACGGCGCGATGATCAACGGCTACGCCCGGGCCGAGGTGGACGACGCGGTCCGCGAGCAGTCGGCCCGGGGCAGCACGCTGAGCCACGCCACGCAGCGTTCGGTGGAGCTGGCCGAGTTGCTGGTGGACCTGGTGGACGGGGCGGCGTGGGCGAGCTGGGGCGCCAACGGTTCGGACGCGACCTGGTCGGCGCTGGTGGTCGCGCGGGCGCACACCGGCCGCCCGCTGGTCGCCGCGGTGGACGGCGCCTACCACGGCTCACACGGCTGGAACGGCTTCCCGACCGCGCAACCGGGCCGGATCACCGCCGACACCGACGCGGTCAGATTCGTGCGGTGGAACGACATCCCCGGGCTGGACGAGCTGTTCGGCCGGGACGGGCCCGAGCTGGCCGCGATCATGGTGACGCCCTACCACCACCCGATCCCCGGTGCGGCCGAACTGCCGGACCCGGCGTGGATCGAAGCGCTGCACCGGCACTGCCGGCGGGCCGGCACGCTCCTGGTCATCGACGACGTGCGCGCGGGGTTCCGCCTCGACCTGCGGGGTTCCCACGCGCTGTTCGGCTTCCGCCCCGACCTGGTGTGCTTCTCCAAGGGCCTGGGCAACGGCTGGCCGCTGTCCGCGCTGGTGGGCGCCGAAGCCCTGCGCGCGGCCGCGGCCGAGATCTTCCTGGCCGGCACGTTCTGGAACTCGGCCAACTCGATGGCCGCCGCGATCGCGAACCTGACCCTGCTGCGGGAGACCGACGGGGTGGCGACCATGCGCCGGTCCGGGCTCCAGCTGACCGAAGGACTGGTCAAGGCGGCCGAACGGGTCGGTGTGCCCCTGGCCGCCAGTGGTCCGCCGGCCATGCCGAGCATCGTCGTGGAGGGCGATGAGGACTGCCGGTGGATGGCCCGGTTCGCCACGCACATGGCCGCTTCGGGGGTGCTGATCCACCCGTCCCACAACTGGGCCCTGTCCACCGCCCACGACGCGGAACTGGTGGAGCAGACCCTGGCCGCCGCCGAAACGGCGATGGAACGCACTCAGGAGGAACTGCCGAGGTGAAGCCACGGGGTGGCGTCCGGCCGAGGGTGCCCGCGGCGGGCACCCTCGGCCCCGGCCGGGATCAGCGGGGCTGGTCGGCCCACCACCGGCGCCCGGCCTCGGGCAGCGACTGGATCGGGTCGTAGTACGGGTAGCGGCGGTTCAGGGCCTCCGGGTCGGCCAGCTCGATGCCGGTCCGGTAGTTCTTGGTCCAGTACGAGATGCCCTTCTCGCGGTCGTACTCCGCGAGCTGGTGCACCCAGCGCTTGCCGACGTAGGGCACGTCGCACACGATGCGCGGCGTCGCGTAGCCCGGCAGGTAGCCCATGATCGAGTGCTGCAGCTCCTGGGCCTCGTGCACCGAGACCCGCCAGTGCTCGGCGTTGGGGATCATGTCGCACATGTAGAAGTAGTACGGCAGGATGTTCGCCTCGCCCTGCAGCGCGAAGCACAGGTCCAGCAGCTCGGCCGGGGTCGCGTTCACCCCGCGCATCAGCACGCCCTGGTTGCGCACGTCGCGCACGCCGATCTCCAGCGCGGTCCGCGCGGCCTCCGCCACCAGCGGGGTCACCGACTGGGCGTGGTTGACGTGGGTGTGGATGGCCAGGTTGACCCCGCGGCGCTGCGCGGTGACCGCGACGCGCTCGAGGCCCTCGACGACCTTCGGCTGGATCCAGTGCTGGGGCAGGGCCGCCAGGGCCTTGGTGGCCAGCCGGACGTCGCGCACGGTCTCGATGTCCATCAGGCGCATCAGGAACGACTCGAGCTGGGGCCACGGCACGTTGGCCACGTCGCCGCCGGACACCACGACGTCGCGGACGCCGGGGGTGCGCTTGAGGTAGTCGATCATCGCGTCCTGGCGGTCGACCGGCTTGAGGGCGAGCTTGTGCTTCTCCACCTGCTCGGTCGAGTTCCCGACCAGGTCCATCCGGGTGCAGTGACCGCAGTACTGGGGGCAGGTCGAGATCATCTCGGCCAGCACCTTCGTCGGGTAGCGGTGGGTGAGGCCCTCGACGACCCACATCTCCGCCTCGTGCAGGGAGTCGCGCTCGGAGTGCGGGTGGTTCGGCCACACCGGGTCGCGGTCGCTGCGCACCGGCATCATGTACCGGCGGATCGGGTCGGCGTAGAACGCCTCGGTGACCTTGGCCGGGTCGGTGCCGGCCGTCGGCGCCATGGTGTTGAGCATCTGCGGGGGCAGCAGCATCGACATCGTGGCCATCTCGCGCTGGTCGGCGAGCAGGTCTTCGTAGAAGCGATCCTCCAGCAGATCGCCCATGAGGGCGCGCAGCTGCTTGGCGTTGCGGATGCAGTGCACCCGCTGCCACTGCGCGTCGCGCCACTCGGCTTCGGTGACGCCGGCCCAGCCGGGGAACCGGCGCCAGTCGGGTTCGACCAGCTCGGCGCGGGCGTACTCGTAGGGCTGATCCTGGGCGGCGGCCGGCGTCACAGGTTCCTGGATCGCAGTCACTTGTACTCCTAGTCGTCGGTATCGCGTTAAAATATCCTGTCATAACATTAGCTCGACGTAAATCTTCCTGTGAAACTGGCTGGTGATCCACTAGTGGCCGCGGCCCGGCCCACCCCGGCCGAGCCGACCCGGGCCGCGGGGGCAGACTCGTGCACCGTGACCAGCGACAGCACCACGCTCCTGCTCGGCGGCCGGATCTACACCCCTTCCTCGCCGGACGCGACCGCGATGGCGGTGTCCGGCGGCACGGTGGTCTGGGTCGGTCAGGACGCCCCCGCCCGCGCTCTGCACCCCGGCGCCCGGGTCGTGGACCTCGGCGGCGCGTTCGTCGCCCCCGCCTTCGTCGACGCGCACGTCCACGCCACCGCGACCGGACTGCACCTGACCGGTCTGGACCTCACCGGCGTTCGCGGCGCCGCCGAGCTGCTCGCCGCGGTGCGCTCGGCCGCCGGGCCCGGGCGGGTGCTGCTCGCGCACGGCTGGGACGAGTCGGCCTGGGCCGAGCCCCGCCTGCCCAGCCGGGCGGAGCTGGACCGGGCCGCCGGCGCGACGCCGGTGTACCTGAGCCGGGTCGACGTCCACTCGGCCCTGGTGTCGACCGCGCTGGTGGAGCTGGCCCCCGCGGCCCGTGGCGCCGCCGGCTGGTCCGAAGACGGCCCGCTGACCCGCGACGCCCACCACGAGGTCCGCACGGCCGCCCGCGCCGCGATCACCCCGGAGCAGCGCACCGCCGCGCAGCGCGCGTTCCTCGCCACGGCCGCGGCCCGCGGGATCGTCTCGGTGCACGAGTGCGGCGGCCCGGACATCGCCGGCCGCGAGGACTTCGCCGGACTGCTCGCCCTCGCCGGCCCCGAAACGCCCGAGGTCGTCGGCTACTGGGGCGAACCCGACGTCGGCGCCGCTCGCTCCCTCGGGGCCCACGGAGCGGGCGGCGACCTGTTCGTCGACGGCGCCCTCGGTTCCCGCACCGCCGCGCTCACCACGCCCTACGCCGACGCGCCCGGCACGTCCGGCTCGCTCTACCTCGGCGCCGACGCGATCGCCGCCCACCTCGTCGCCTGCACCGAAGCCGGGTTGCAGGCCGGTTTCCACGTGATCGGCGACGCGGCGACGGCCGAGATCGTCGAAGGCTTCCGGCTCGCCGGCAAGGAGGCCGGCCGGCGGGCGCTGGCCGCGAGCCACCACCGGCTCGAACACCTGGAAATGGCCACCGCCGACCAGGCCCGCGAGCTGGCCGGCTGGGGTGTCGCCGCGTCCGCGCAGCCGTTGTTCGACGCGGCCTGGGGCGGCGAAGCCGGGATGTACGCCGACCGCCTCGGCGCCGGGCGGGCCGCGGGCCTCAACCCGTTCGCCACCCTCGCCGCGGAGGGCGTGGTGCTCGCGTTCGGCTCCGACTCGCCGGTGACACCGCTCGACCCCTGGGCGTCGGTGCGCGCCGCGGTGCACCACCACACCCAGGGCGCCCGGCTGTCCGCGCGGGCCGCCTTCACCGCCCACACCCGCGGCGGGCACCGGGCCGCCGGGGTGAACGACGGCGTCACCGGCAGCCTCGTCCCGGGCGCCCCGGCGCACTACGCGATCTGGGACGCGGCCGAGCTCGTGGTGGCCACCGCCGACTCCCGGGTGCAGCGCTGGTCCACTGATCCGCGCTCCGGGGTGCCCCCGCTGCCGCGCCTGGACGCCGGCACCCCGCTGCCGCGCTGCCTGCGCACGGTCCGCGACGGGGCGGTCATCCACGACGATTTCACGCCTGCCGCCTAGAGTTCCCGTCGTGCCAGTGAAAGTCGCGGATCCCGAACCGGACGTGCCCCCCGATGCGAACTCCGCCGCCGCAACCACCGGGAAGCGGCGATCCACGCGAGCGTGGCTGCTGCGGCTCGCCGCCGCGGCGGTCGCGGGCTACGGCTACTACCTGAGCTTCGCGCCGCGCCCGCTGTGGTGGCTCGCGCCGCTCGCGTTCGCCCTCTTCGCGCTGGTCCTGCGTGGACGGACCGGCCGCGGCGGCTTCGGGTACGGGTTCGTGTTCGGCACCGTGTTCTTCCTCACCCAGTTGTTGTGGCTGCAGGACTTCCTCGGCCGCGACTTCGGCCCGTGGCCGTGGCTGGGCCTGTCGATCGTGCTGGCGCTCTACTTCGGACTCGCGGGCGGGCTGATCACGGTCGTCTCCCGGCTGCCGCTGGCGCCGCTGTGGGGCGCGCTGGTGTTCGTCGGGATGGAAACGCCCCGGGCCTGGTTCCCGCTCGGCGGCTTCCCCTGGGGCCGGGTGGCGTTCAGCCAGCCCGAGGGCGCGTTCCTGCCGCTGGCCTCGATCGGCGGCGCCCCGCTGGTCGGCCTGGCCGTGGTGCTGACCGGTTTCGGCCTGGCCGCGCTCGTGACCCGGCTGGGGGCCGCGCGGAAGGTGCGCCCCCTCGTCGCGCCCGTGGTGTTCACCGTGGTGCCCGTGCTCGCGGGGCTGGCGCTGTGGCCGACGATCGGCACCGCCGCGCAGGACGGCTCCCTCACCGTCGCCGCCGTGCAGGGCAACGCCCCCGACATCGGGGTGGCGTTGCAGGGGCAGCGCGAAGTGCTGCGGGACAACCACCTCGCCGAGAGCGCGCGCCTGCTGCAGGCGATCCGGTCCGGCCAGGTCCCGAAGCCGGACCTGCTGCTGTGGCCCGAGACCGCGACCTCCTACGACGGCGACGACCCCGGCATCGACCAGATGGTGTCCGCCTTCGGCGTGCCGGCCGTCATCGGCGCGCTGGTCCGCCTGCCCGACGGGTCCGCGCAGAACTCGGCGGTGGTCTGGGACCCGCGCACCGGCCCGGGCCAGCGTTACGCCAAGCAGCAGCTCGTCCCGTTCGGCGAGGTCGTGCCCGCGCGGTCGATCGCCCGGCTGGTCACCCCGTTCGTCGACGACACCCTCGACCAGACCCCCGGCGACGGCAGCAACACCGCGCTTTCGGTCGCCGGCACCAAAGTCGGCGTGTTCATCTGCTACGAGACGGCATACGACTACCCGGCCCGCGAAGCCACCGACGCCGGCGGCGAACTGCTCGTGGTGCCGACCAACAACGCGTGGTACGGGCCGGGGGAGATGAGCTACCAGCAGCTGGCGATGTCGAGGCTGCGCGCGGTCGAGCACGGCCGCGCGGTGGTGGTGACGGCCACCTCCGGGGTGAGCGCGCTCGTCGCCCCGGATGGAACGATCACCAGCTCAACCGGCCTTTTCACGGCAGATGCCCTGGTCGGCCGCGTGCCGTTGCGGACGCAGACTACGCTGTCGGATCGACTCGGTGCGTGGACGGAGTACGGACTGCTGGCACTGGCGATCGCGGGTGTCGCCGGTGGGTTCGTGCTCCGTTTTCGCACCCGGCGCGCGAACTAGCGCCGGCACGACAGCAGGGGAAGCGGCGGGTGCGAGCCCGCGGAATTCGGAGGAGTACGGATGGCGCAGGCGCCGCGGGGGGCCGAAGGAATCGAGCCGGTGCTGGTGGTGGTCCCGACCTACAACGAGCGGGACAACCTCGGCCCGGTTCTGGACCGCCTGCACCAGGCGCTCCCGGAGGTCCACGTGCTGGTCGTCGACGACGGCAGCCCGGACGGCACCGGTGAGCTGGCCGACGAGCGCGCGAAGGCCGACGAGCGCGTGCACGTGCTGCACCGCACCGAAAAGGCCGGTCTGGGCAAGGCCTACATCGCCGGGTTCCGCTGGGGCCTGGCCCAGGGCTACGCGACGTTCGTGGAGATGGACGCGGACGGCTCGCACGCCCCGGAGGACCTCCCGCGTCTGCTCGACGCGGTCGCCGACGCCGATCTCTCCATCGGCTCCCGGTACGTGCCCGGCGGCGCCACGGTGAACTGGCCGCTCAGCCGCCAGCTGCTCTCCCGCGGCGCGAACCTGTACTCGCGCCTGGCGATGGGGTTCAAGATCGCGGACATGACGGCGGGCTTCCGCGCGTACCGCCGCCCGGTGCTGGAGAAGCTGGAGCTGGACGAGATCGCCTCGCACGGCTACTGCTTCCAGATCGACCTGACCCGCCGCACCGCCGATGCGGGCTTCGACATCGTCGAGGTCCCGATCACCTTCACCGACCGCGAGATCGGCCAGTCGAAGATGAGCAGCGACATCATGCGCGAGGCGTTCTTCCGCGTGGCGGCCTGGGGCGTGCAGCGGCGGCTGGCCCAGGTGAAGCGGCTGCTCGGCCGCGGCTGAGCCGAAACCGCGGCGGCCTGGTCCCCACCGGCCGCCGCGGTCGCCTCACCGGCTGAACTCTTCCCCTCGGCGCCAGTACGGTCTGCTCGGGCAACTGCACGGCGGGCCGCGGGTTGCCGGGGCGCAGGCCGGGCACGTTCTGCCGGGTCGGACTGGTGATCGGCAGCACGGCCACGTCGATCGAGCCCAGCCACTATCAGCCCGTGCTCGCGCAGCGCCGCCTCGATCCAGGCTCCGGCGTCAACCCTGGTCGTGGAGGGTGATCGCGTAGCCGTCGGGGTCGGCGAAGGCGAACGTGCGGCCGAACGGGCCGTCGAACGGCTCGGTGAGGATGGTGACGCCCGCGGCTTCGAGCCGGTCGTGCAGCGCCTGCGCGTCATCGCAGCTCAGCCACAGCGCGACCCCGAAGCCCGGACGCGGGGAAGCGGTGTCCAGATCGACCCCGGGCAGCGGCTCCCGCACGGCGAACGCGAGGGGCTGCGTGTCGAACACCACCGCGCCGGGCGGGCCGGCGGGCTGGCGACGCAGCCCGAGTTCGGTCTCGTAGAACCGGGCGGCCCGGTCGAGGTCGCGGACCTGCAGAGCCAGGAAATCGGGTCCGGTCACGGTCATGGTCGTCCTCCGGTCTTGGTGTCAACGCACTGACATACGAACGTATGTCATGATGCTGACACTCGTCAAGCCGGACCGGCCGGACGCCACGACCGACCTCACCGAGTCGCCGCACCCCCGGACAGCGGAAAGCCCCCGTGGGGGACACGGGGGCTTTCCGGTGGTGGGAGCCAGCTACTGGCCGAGGCTCACGCGGACCGGCTGGTCCGGCGTCCCTTGAGCTCGGCGAGACGTTCGTTCAGCAGATCCTCGAGCTCGGGAATGGAGCGGCGCTCCAGCAGCATGTCCCAGTGCGTCCTGGGGGGCTTGGTCTTCTTCTGCTCAGGCTGCCCGCCATCGACGATCTCGGACTCGCTGCCGTGCAGCCGGCACTCCCACACCGTCGGGATCTCGGCGTCGTCGGAGAACGGCACCTCGAACTCGTGGTCCTTGGGGCAGGCGTAGCGGACGGTACGGCGCGGGGCGAGATCGTGGTTGCGGTCGGTCTCGTAGCTGACCGCTCCCAGCCGGCTTCCACGGAGAACACGGTCGGCCATGTTGGAGTCCTTTCAGTCAGCTCCGGGCGGAGCCGGGGTGATGCTCACCCTATGCAACGATCGCGGCGGCCGAGGGATTCCCGGACCACCATGTCGTCGCTCACGATGAGCTGCGTCACCCCTCGGCGTCAGCTTCCACTATTAGGAGACTTTCCGCGCTCTGGCATGACGCGGTCACCGCCTTCGTAGTGCGGATATCCCCCAGTTGGGCTACTGACTCTGTGTCTACGACAACCGTAACTGACCGTGGTGCTCGGTCGCGGGACCCAGGTCGCCCGAACGGAAGTGTCGGCGGCACAATACCTGATAACGGACCGTAGCCAAATCTGCCTCGGATCGTGTCGAAGCTGAAGTTTCAACTACGGATTGTTCGGTATCTGCTACGACAACAGTGTCACCCTCGCGAAGGATTTTGTCATCCCTCACCCGCGCGTTGAACCGGCCCGGCAGCCCGCACCAGCACAGCACCTCCACCTGCACCGGCTGCAGCTCATCGGCCACTTCGAACAACCGCGCCGCCCCCGGGAACAGCCGGCTCCGGAAGTCCGTCGCGATGCCGAAGCAGTACACGTCGACCCCGGCTTCGTCCGCCAGCTCGGCGAGCTGGTCCACCTGCCCGGGGGAGAGGAACTGGGCCTCGTCCACGATGATGTAGTCCACGTGCTGACCCCGCGCCCACCGCGCCCGCACCAGCTCGCGCACATCGGTGACCGCGGCGACCTCCGTCGCCCGCCGGGTGATCCCGATCCGGCTGGTGATCTGCGGCACCCCCGACCGGTCGTGGCGCACCAGCACCAGCCCGTGCCGGCCCTGCCGCGCGTGGTTGTGGTCGATCTGCAGCGCGAGCGTCGACTTCCCGCAGTCCATCGGTCCGTAGCAGAACTTCAACCGGCCCCCGGGGACCGCGCTCCGCCGCGCACCCGCCGGCGGGACCGGGGACAGGGCGTCGGTGGGGTCTTCCACGGGCCGGGGAGCGTCGAGCCCGCCGTCGTTGAGCGCAGTCACGACGTTCGACCCTATCGGGGCTCACAGCAGCTCCGGCGGACGGTTCCCCGCGGCCACGATCGCCCGCCGCACCGGCACCAGCGCCACGAACACCAATCCGAGCACGAAGAACACCACCAGCGCCACGATCGCCCACCGGAACGACCCCGTCGCCTGCCCGACCCCCGCGAACACCAGCGGCCCCAGCCACGACGTGCCCTTCTCGCCCACGACGTAGAGCGAGTAGTACTGCGCGTCCTTCCCGGCCGGGATCAGCTGGCTGAACAACGACCGCGAGAGCGCGTTGGTCCCGCCCAGCACCAGCCCGATCCCCACCGCCAGCGCGTAGAACTGCGCCTGCTGCCCCGGCTCCACGAAGTACGCCGCCCCCAGCACCGCCACCCACAGCACCAGGCTGCCCAGGATCGTCCGTTTCGCCCCGAACCGACGCGCCACCAGTCCGTGCACCACCCCGCCCCCGTACGCCACGAACTGGATCACCAGCACCGTCACGATCAGCACCTCGTCGGAGAACCGCAGCTCGTCCTTCCCGTACTGCGCCGACACGGACACCACCGTGTTGATCCCGTCCGCGTACAGCAGGTAGCTCCCGAGGAACGCCAGCGTCAGCGGGAACCGCCGCGCCTCGCGCAGGGTCTGCCGCAGCTCCCGGAACCCCGCCCGCAGCACCGAAACCCCGCGCTCCACCGCCACCGGCACGTGGACCCGGGGCAGGGCCCGCACCGTCGGCACGGTGAACACCGCCCACCACAGCCCCGAGGTCAGGAAGCAGACCCGCACCGCCATCTCCGTGCTCACCCCGAGCGAGTCCCGGCTCAGGTAGAAGGCCAGTTGCAACGCCAGCGCGACCCCGCCGCCCAGGTAGCCGAAGGCCCAGCCCTTGGCCGACACCTCGTCCCGCTCGTCCGGCTCCGCGATGTCCACCAGGAACGAGTAGTAGACGACCAGCGAACCGCCGTACCCGATGTTCGCGACCACGAACAGCGCCGCGCCCAGTTGCCAGTCGGAGCCGGCCATGCCGAACATCAGCGCCGAAGCCACCGCCCCCAGCAGCGCGAACCCGCCCAGGATCCGCCGCTTGTGCCGGCTGCGGTCCGCCACCGCGCCCGCGATCGGCAGCACCAGCACCTGCACCACCGTCGCCACCGACAACAGGTAGCCCCAGGTCGAACCGGCGGGGAAGTGGAGACCGAACAACGACACGTCGCAGTGGCGCAGCTTGTCGTCCGCGCCCGCCGCGTCGACACAGGGCGTGTCCCCATTAAGGGTGATGTTCTGCTTCGCGTCGGAGGCCGCGATCGTGCTCATGTAGAGCGCGCCGAACACCGTCGTGACCGACGAGTAGAACGGCGAATTCGCCCAGTCGTAGAAGTACCAGCCCCACCGTTCCCGCTTTCGGTCACGGGCTTCGGCCAGTGTCATCCGGTACTCCTCGGTGATCAAGAACCGCCAGGTCAGGCGGCACACTACGGGGGCGAAGGCGGGGGACACCGCCGAATGAGCGAAACCGTGTCCCGTTCGTCGCCGGAGCTTCCCGGGCCTACTCCGAACGGCCGCCGCCGCCGCGTTTCCCGCGTGTCGCTGACCCGGTTCTTCACCGGTGCGTGTGAGACTGGTGTTCGCAGTGTGACTCTTGTGGACAGTGGGGCACCTGCTTACTGTGCATCCCATGAACCACCGCGTAAGCACAGCTCACCGGGCTGCGACGAGATGCCTGATCCTCGCCCTGGCCGTGCTGGGCGTGCCGCTCGCCGTCACCGGCGTCGCGTCCGCGGACCCCAGCTCCGCCTCCTGGGCCAAGCTCCGCATGTGCGAGTCCAGCGGCCGCTACACCACCAACACCGGCAACGGCTACTACGGCGCCTACCAGTTCAACCTCGGCACCTGGCGCAGCGTCGGCGGCGGGGGCCGCCCCGACCAGGCCAGCCCCCGCGAACAGGACTACCGCGCGCTCTACCTGTACCGCATGCGCGGCTGGCAGCCCTGGGAATGCGCGGGCATGCTCAGCCTCGCCGCCGACGGCGACGCCCGCAGCAAACGCGTCCCCTCCTACGACGAATCCGCCTACATCGGCGGCGGCACCCCCGCCCCGCCCGCACCCAAACCCCGGCCCACCCCGGCCCCGCCCTCCGGCGCGATGCCCGCCTGGCCCGGGCTGGTCTACGCCTACGGCGACTGCGCCCCCGCCCTCAAAACCTTCCAGCTCCGCATGAACGCCTTCGGCTACGGCTTCACCGGCACCGGCTGCTACTACGACAAGACCCGCGACGCCGTCGTCGCCCTCCAGCGCGCCAACGGCATCAAGGACTCCGGCCGGCTCGGGCCACTGACCTGGAAAGCCGCCTGGCAGGGCAAAGCACCCCGCTGACCCCGGCCCCACCGGTCAGGCCCCCCTCATCCACGCGCGACGCGGGAGAGGGGGCCCGAACCACGCGCAGCACCGCCCACGGCCGCCTACTCGGCCGGGCGCCACGCCCCCCGCTCGACCAGCACGTCCCGCAGCAGGTCCGGCCGATCCGTCACGATCCCGTGCACCCCCAGGTCCAGCAACTCCCGCATCTGCGCCGGATCGTCGATGGTCCACGTGTGCACCTCGCCCCCCACCCGCTCCACCGCGCGCACGAACGACCGGTCCACCACCGTCAACGGCCCCTGCCGCACCGGCACCTGCGCCAGCCGGCCCCGGGCCAGCCGCCCGACCGGCACGAGCGGCAGCCACCCCTGGGCCCACAGCGCCAGCACCGACCTCGGGCCCATCGCGGTCAGCAGCTCCGGCCCCGCCAGCCGCCGCAACCGCGCCAGCCGCGAATCCGAGAACGACGCCGCCGCGACCCGCCCCATCGCACCCGTGCGCTCCAGCACCCGCAGGAACGGCTCCACCCCGCCGTCGGACTTCACGTCCACGTTGAACCGCGTCCGCGGCAGCTCCTCCAGCACGTCCTCCAG
The DNA here is from genome assembly GCF_032335455.1 of Amycolatopsis sp. PS_44_ISF1. NCBI lineage: Bacteria > Bacillati > Actinomycetota > Actinomycetes > Pseudonocardiales > Pseudonocardiaceae > Amycolatopsis > Amycolatopsis sp. PS_44_ISF1. Next base: position 675,828 of record NZ_JANUXO010000002.1, read on the forward strand.
CCGCGACAACGGCTCCCGCCCGGCCACCTTCACGTGCTTGAGCTGCGCCCAGGTCCGCGCCGCGATCTCCCCGCCGCCGTCGGTGGTCCGATCCAGCGTGCCGTCGTGGTGCACGACGACCACCCCGTCCGAAGTCACCTGCACATCGGTCTCGACGTACCGGTAGCCCTCGGCCACCGCCTGCCGGAACGCCGGCAACGAGTTCTCCATCCCGGCCAGGTCACCGAGGTGCCAGCCGCGGTGGGCGAAGGCACGGGGGAGCGGGTCGGCCAGGTACGGGAACGCAGGACGCATGAATCCAGTGTCCTCCACCGGCATGGCCCCGGCACGGGGGAGCGGGGGCCAGCTAGGGTCGGCCGGGTGAGGGATCTGGCCGAACACGCCCCGCTGACCGGCGACGAGCTCGTCGTCCCACGCCGCCCCGGCGCACCTAAGCACTGCGGCTGGTGCGGCCGCCGCCTTCCCGAAGGCGGCAACGTCGGCCGTCGCCGCCGCTACTGCGGCCAATCGTGCCGCCAGCGCGCGTACGAACGCCGCACCGCCTTGCAACGCAGCGGACTGCCCGAAGACGCCGTGGTGCTTTCCGACACCGAGATCGCCTCGCTGCAGGACCGCCTCTTCCAGCTCCGCTGCGCCGCCGAGGACATCGTCACCGCCGCCGAGGACGGCGCCGCCGCGGGGGAGCTGCGCAAACTGGCCCAGGAGATCGCCCACGCCGCCAAGGACCTCGAACAACTCCGCTGAACCCGCTCGCACGGCTCAGGCGCCGCCGTTCCACCCCTCCAGCGCACGGTAGGTCCGGTTGCTCGCCGCCGCCGCCCGCTGCTCCCGTCCGGTCGCCTCGATGTAGTTCTGACTCGTCGCCAGGCTGGCGTGACCGAGCAGATTCATGATCTCCGACGCGGTCGCGCCGTCCTCGGCCAGCCGGGTCGCGAAGGTGTGGCGCAGAGCGTGCAGGTTCGCGCCCGTCGGCACCCGGTCGTGCAGCCCCGCCCAGCGGTAGCACGACTTCACCAGGTAATCGAGCGCCCCGCGCCCGATCGGCTCACCGGCGCGATCCCGCAGCAACGGCTCCGAAGACGAGAACCGCGAGCGGGGGAACCGCCGCCGGCACGACTCGGTGTAGGTCTCGATCAGCTTCGCCAGCACCGGCTGCACCGGGATCGACCGGTCACGGCTGCCCTTCCCGTGGACGTGCAGCCGAAGCTCGCCCGCCCGGCCCACGACCGACCGCGGGGTCAGCGCCCGCATCTCCGCCGCGCGCAGACCGGCCACCAGCCCGAGGGCCAGCACCAGCACGTCCCGCTCCGGCCACGGGTCCCGCGCCCGCCGCGCGCCGTCGGCCGCCGCGGCGAGCAGACGCTCCGGGGTTTCCTCGCCGCGCAACGGTTTCGGCGTCAGCGGGGGAGTCTTGGGCCGGGCCACGGCGCCCATCGGATTGCCGGGCAGCAGCCCGTCGGACACGCAGAAGGTGAGGAACTGGTTCCACGTCGACCAGGCCCGCAGCACGGAGCTCTTCGCGTGCCCGTCGGCGAACGCGCCGAACGCCGCCCGCAGCACCGGAGCGGTCAGGTGCTCGACGTCCAGCTCGTGCTCGGAGCGGCCCGCCTCGGCCCGCAGGAGAGTGGTGATCCCGGCGAGGTCACGCCGGTAGGCGGCCGTGGTGTGCGGCGAATCCTTGCGCGGCCGCCGCGCCGCGAAGAAGGCTTGCTGCGCCTCGGAAACCTGCATCCCGATCTTGTACCGCACAGCACCGACATTCTGCGCCCCTGGATGATCATCCGTATTCATGCATAATAGCAATTATGCATGAATAGACCATACCGGGCGGCGATCGGCCTCCGGGGGACTCTCGACCCAGCCAATCCACTCCGAACGGTTCGCCGAGCACATCCTGACGGTGTGGCGACGTGTTTTGCGAGCGCCAAACGCTCATCTGTTCGATCGGCGCCGCTCAGCCAGCCTGACGCCGATTTGGCGCGGCTAGATCAACTTCGCCGGGTGGCTCCACGAGTGCTGCGATGGAACGTCCGGCCAGTCGACCTCAATACGTCACGGTGACGAAATCAACCCGGGGTAACCACGGCGCAAAGACAGCGAACTCGGGGACATCTCTTTCGTAGGTTCCTTCGGTTGGCAATCCGCGCCGGGGCGTCGGCGGACGTAAGGGTGGCCGAAGGTAGCAGTCCGGGTCACGACCGCCGCAGCCTTGGAGCCTCAGCGCACTCGATAATGAACCCGCCCGGATCACTCGCCTTGAAGCCCCTCTCCAGAGTCTCCCGCAGCAGGTCATCCGTGCGCCGATAATGTACATTATGTCAAGTTGGCGTCTGGAACCCTCTTCGATTGACTGAAGATGTGAATCGATGTTTCACTTCTTGCCGTGCCCTACCGCCGCACCCCCAGAGTGCAGGAACGCCTGGACGCCCAGCGCGAGACGATCGTGATCGCCGCGATGGAGCAACTGGCCGAGCGCGGGTACGCCGGGTGTTCCGTCGCTGCGGTCGCCGAGCGGGCCGGGATCGCGGTGGGCACGGTGTACCGCCACTTCCCCACCAAGGCCGAGTTGGTCGTGCGGGTGTTCCGGCAGGTCGTGTCGCGGGAGGTGGAGGCGGTGCGCGCGGCGGCGCAGCGGCCGGGTGACGCGGCTGAGCGGGTGGTCGCGGTGTTCGAGACGTTCTCGGCGCGGGCGTTGAAGGCTCCGCGGCTGGCGTACGCGCTGCTGGCCGAGCCGGTGGACGCGTCGATCGATGCGGAACGGCTGGAGTTCCGGCGGGCCTTCCGGGATGTGGTGGCGGAGCACGTCGCCGCCGGGGTGCGGGCCGGGGCGCTGCCCGCGCAGGACGCGAAGATCACCGCGGCCGCGCTGGTGGGCGCGGCCGCCGAAGTGCTGATCGGCCCGCTGACCAGCGGTGGAACCACTGATGTCGTCGAGTTGCGCACGTTTGTCGTGCGGTCCTTGGGAGGTCCGGATGTCCGTCACGCATGAGGTCACCAACCAGGTGCCACCGTTGGTCTACGACGTCGCGGACGATCCGGCGCTGCTGGCGGCGCTGAGCCGCGCGGGCGCCGGGTGGGCGGCCGGTGAGGTGCACGAGCTGGGCCGGCTGGCCGGTGGTGAGCAGGCGCAGGAGTGGGGCCGGATCGTCAACGAGAACGAGCCGGTGCTGCGCACGCACGACCGTCGCGGGCACCGGATCGACGAGGTGGAGTTCCACCCGCACTGGCACGACCTGATGCGGGTGGCGGTGTCGCACGGTTTGCAGGCGGCGCCGTGGCGGGACGGCCGGGCGGGGGCGCACGCGGCGCGGGCGGCGAAGCTGTACGTGTGGGGGCAGGTGGAGGCCGGGCACACGTGCCCGATTTCGATGACCTACGCGGCGGTGCCGGCGTTGCGGGCGACGCCGGAGCTGGCGCAGCGGTACGAGCCGCTGCTGGCGTCGACGGAGTACGACTTCGGGTTGCGGGAGCCGGGTACCAAGCGCGGGTTGATCGCGGGCATGTCGATGACCGAGAAGCAGGGTGGGTCGGATGTGCGGGCGAACACGACGACGGCGCGGCCGGCGGGTGACGGCAGCTTCCGGCTGGTGGGTCACAAGTGGTTCACCTCGGCGCCGATGTCGGACCTGTTCCTGACCTTGGCGCAGGCGCCGGGTGGGTTGTCGTGCTTCCTGCTCCCCCGGGTCCTGCCGGACGGCAGCCGGAACCCGATCCGGTTGCAGCGGTTGAAGGACAAGCTGGGCAACCGGTCGAACGCGTCTTCGGAGCTCGAGTACGAGGACGCGGTGGGCTGGCTGGTCGGTGCGGAGGGCCGTGGGGTCCGGACGATCATCGAGATGGTGAACAACACGCGCCTGGACTGTGCCCTGGGCAGCGCTTCGGGGATGCGGCTGGGTGCGGTGCGGGCGGTGCACCACGCGTCGCACCGGCAGGCGTTCGGGAAGGCGCTGGTGGAGCAGCCGTTGATGGCGAACGTGCTGGCCGACCTGGTGGTGGAGGCGGATGCGGCGACGACGGTGGCGATGCGGCTGGCGGCGGCGGGTGATCGGGTGGGTGACGAGCAGGAGCAGGCGTTCCGGCGGCTGGGGCTGGCGGTGACGAAGTACTGGGTGTGCAAGCGGGCGCCGGCGCACGCGGCGGAGGCGTTGGAGTGCTTCGGGGGCAACGGGTACGTCGAGGAGTCGGGGATGCCGCGGTTGTACCGGGAGGCGCCGTTGATGTCGATCTGGGAGGGCTCGGGCAACGTGGCGGCGCTGGACGCGTTGCGGGCGATGGCGCGGCAGCCGGAGTCGGTGGCGGCGTTCTTCGGGGAGGTCGAGCTGGCTTCGGGTGGGGATGCGCGGCTGGACGACGCGGTGGGCCGGTTGAAGCGGGAGCTGTCCGATGTGGATGACCTCGAGTTCCGGGCGCGGCGGGTGGTGGAGTCGATGGCGCTGGTGTTGCAGGGTTCGCTGCTGGTGCGGGACGGGGACCCGGCGGTGGCGGACGCGTTCTGCGCGTCGCGGTTCGCCGGTGACTGGGGTCTCGCGTACGGCACGCTGCCGCCGGGGACGGACACTTCGGCGATCCTCGGGCGGGCCCGGGTGTAGTCCGGGCGTTTCGCGGACGGGCCGGGGGTGCGGGGAATCGGGGGTGCGGGGAATACGGTCTGCGGTCATGACTGATTTCCTGTCCGAGACGCGGACCGCGTACGACACCGTGGCCGCGGGCTACGCCGAGACCTTGCGCGGCCGGCTGGCCGGCAGCCCGTGGGACCGGGCGATGCTCGATGCGTTCGCGGAGCTGGTCGGCCCGGCCGGTCCGGTGGGTGACCTGGGCTGCGGTCCGGGGCGGATCACGGGTTATCTGGCGGCGCGGGGGCTGGACGTGTTCGGGGTGGACCTCTCCCCCGGCATGGTCGAGGTCGCGCGGCGCGAGCATCCCGGGCTGGTGTTCGAGGTGGGTTCGCTGCTGGGGTTGGGGCAGGCGGATGCTTCGCTGGCCGGTGCGCTGGTGTGGTATTCGATCATCCACACGCCGCCGGCCCGGCAGCCGGAGGTGTTCGCGGAGCTGGCGCGGGTGCTGGTGCCGGGTGGGCGGGTGCTGCTGGCGTTCCAGGTGGGTGACGAGGTGCGGCGCATCGAGCGGGGGTATGGGCACGAGGGTCTTTCGCTCGTGGCGTACCGGTTGCGGCCGGAGTCGGTCGAGCAGTGGGCGGTGGCCGCCGGGTTCACGGTGGAGTCGCGGATGGTGCGGGCGCCGGAGCCGCCGTCCGAGCGCACTCCGCAGGCGTATGTGGTGGTGCGGAAGGGGCTCGGTTCCTCGTCAGCGCGTCAGTGAGGGAAGGGCGTCGAGGCTGGAGCGCACTGCCTCGGCGCCGTACTCGAACATCTGGCGCTCGTAGTGCTCGACCGCGCCCAGCCGGTCCTGGGGTGTCGCGATCAGGCAGCGGCGCAGGACGTCGGCGTCGCGCAGGGCGGTGTTCGCGCCGTTGCCGCCGGTGGGTGAGGTGGCGTGGATGGCGTCGCCGAGCAGGGTGACCGGCCCGGGGGTCCAGCGTTCGCGGGGCTCGACCACGCGGATGGACAGCAGCGTGCTGTGGTCGGCGTCGGCCTGTTCGATCAGGGCCCGCAGGTCCGGGTGCCAGCCTTCGGTCCTCGACAGCACGGCTTCCTGCGGGGTCATCCCGTCGAGCGAGCCCGCCGGCGGCAGCACCATCGCCCAGCGGATGTAGTCGCCGACGTCGGGCAGCGTCACCTCGGGCGCCAGCGTTTCCGCCGCTTCCCGGGGCGGGGTGCGGAACTGCATGGCGCCGAGCAGCAGGCTCACCCCGTCGCCGGTGATCTTCGAGCCCAGCGCCGGTTCCAGTGAGGCGAACTGCCCGGTCAACGGTGTGCGGCCGATGACGAACCGGACTCCGGTGTCGGTCGGGCGCGTCTGCGGAGAGAGCGTGGCGCGGACCGCGGAGGTGATGCCGTCCGCCCCGACGAGCAGGTCGGCGGTGACCGGGTCACGGTGGGTGAAGCGGGCTTCGACCCGGCCGTCGTCCCGCGGTTCGTAGCCGGTCAGCGCGGCGCCGGTGTGTACGGGGAGCCCGGTCAGCAGCAGGTGCCGGAGTACGTGCCGGTCGGCCACGATCCCGGTCCGGACCTGGCCCAGCTCGCCGATCGGGTTGAGCTGGGGGTCGAGGATGAGCCGCCCGGCGCGGGCGTCGCCGAGGATCGCGTCCAGCAGCCGGTGCCAGCGCGGGGGCAGGCAGCCGCGCAACGCCTCGAGGCCGGCCGGGCTCAGCATGAGCCGGTAGCCCTGGAACCGGGCCGTGATCGCCGGGTCCCGCTCGTACACGTCGATGTCGATCCCGGCTTGGCGCAGGCCCTGCGCCAGGCACAGGCCCCCGAGTCCGGCTCCGCTGATCGTTACTCGCATGACAACCTCCTGGTTTAGGTAACGAACAATGTTCTATATTACGAACACCGTTCGCGTCAACCCAGGGTGGGCAGAGGCGAAACCCGGGCGATCACCCGGCTGCTCCCGGTCCCGACCACCGGCGCGGTCGCGGAAATCCGCTCAGCGGCGCGGCACCGGGGTGAACGCCGCGAGGTCCGGCAACGGCGGCCGCGCCCGGGCGTAGGCCTGCGCGGCCGAGACCCCCTCCGGTGGACGCGAGGTGCGCCGGCCCAGCTCGTCGAGCACCTCCCGCTCGGCGCGGCCCCGCATCAGCAGCAGCACGAACGGGTCCGCGTCCAGCAGCCACGACACCTGCAACGACAGCGCCGCGGCGTGCCGGCACGGCAGCTCCCAGCCCGGGCAGTCGCACTCCGGGTCGAGGTCGCCGAGGCCGGGCAGCAGGCCCACGTCGTCGGCCAGCTCCGGCGGCAGTTCGCGGTCCAGCAGCGCGGCCAGGTGCGCCGCGCGGTCCGCGGCCCGGCCGAGCAGCCGGTTCCAGTCCGCTGTGGACAGTTCGGCCAGCCGCAGGGCGGTGCGGTACGGGCCGCCGTCGGCGTCCTCCACCGTCGCGGCGATCCGCCCCGGGCCGACCGCGATCGGCCCGACCAGCCCCGCCGCCGCGAACTGCCGGCCGCGCCGCAGCGGCCGCCGGTCCAGTGCCGTGTCCTCCATCGCCCGTTGCCACGCGCGGCCCCACCAGGACCGGGCGAACGGGCCCCGTCCGGCGCGGGCCGGGAACGCTGGGAAGCCCCGCACCCGCTCGCTCATCCGCGCCGCCCCAGCGTGACCAGTTCCGCCAGCTCGGCGTCGGACAGCTCGGTGAACGCCGCCTCGCCCCCGGAGAGCACCGCGTCGGCCAGTGCCCGCTTCTCTCGCAGCATCACCGCGATCCGGTCTTCGATCGTGCCTTCGGCGATCAGGCGGTGCACCTGGACCGGGCGGGTCTGCCCGATCCGGTGCGCCCGGTCGGTCGCCTGGTCCTCCACCGCCGGGTTCCACCAGCGGTCGTAGTGCACGACGTGATCGGCCCGGGTGAGGGTGAGCCCGGTGCCGACGGCCTTGAGCGAGAGCAGGAACACCGGCACGGCCCCGTCCTGGAACCGGCGGACCAGCTCCTCCCGCCTTCGCACCAGCGTGCCGCCGTGCAGGAGCTGGGTGGCGACGCCGCGGGCGGCCAGGTGGCGCTCCAGCAGGCGGGCCATCGCCACGTACTGGGTGAACACCAGCACCGAGCTGCCCTCGGCGAGGACGGTGTCCAGCAGCTCGTCGAGCAGCTCCAGCTTCCCCGAGCGCCCGGGCAACGGCGCGTCCTCGCCTTCGCCGAGGTAGTGGGCCGGGTGGTTGCAGATCTGCTTGAGCGCGGTGAGCAGCTTGACGATCCGGCCGCGCCGCGCCATCCCGTCGCTCGCGCCCACCTCGGCCAGCAGCTCCCGCACCGCCGCCTCGTAGAGCGCGGCCTGCTCGGTGGTCAGCGGCACCGGCCGGTCGGTCTCGGTCTTGGCCGGCAGCTCGGGCGCGATCCCGGGGTCGGACTTGCGCCGTCGCAGCAGGAACGGCCGCAGCAGGCGGGAAAGCCGCTCCGCCGGCGCCGGGTCGCCCCCGGACTCGACGCGTTGGGCCCATCGGGCCCGGAATTCCGCGTGGGAGCCGAGCAGGCCCGGCGTCGTCCAGTCGAGGATTGCCCACAGCTCCGAGAGCGTGTTCTCCACCGGGGTTCCGGTGAGCGCGACGCGGGCCGCGGATTTCAGTTCCCGCAACGCTTTCGCCGTCTCCGAGCGGGAGTTCTTCACGTGCTGGGCCTCGTCGGCCACCAGCAGGTCCCAGTCGATCCCGGCCAGCGGGCCGGGGTCCGAGCGCAGGGTGCCGTAGGTGGTGAGGACGAACCCGGCGAGGTCGTCCAGCGAGCGTTCGCCACCGTGGAAGCGGCGCACGGGGGTGCCGGGTGCGAACCGGCGGATCTCTGCCTCCCAGGTGCCCAGCAGCGAGGCCGGGCCGACCACCAGCGTCGGGCCGCCGCGGTGGTCCGGATGGCGGTGCAGGTGCAGCGCGATGAGCGTGACGGTCTTGCCGAGGCCCATGTCGTCGGCCAGGCAGCCGCCCAGCCCGAGCGAGGTCAGGGTGCTCAGCCAGCGCAGTCCGCGCAGCTGGTAGTCCCGCAGCGTCGCGGCCAGTCCGGGCGGCTGCTCCCCCGGCTCGGGAGCCCGGGAGAGCTGTTCGCGCACCGCCTCCAGCCAGCCTTCGGTGATGACCTCCACCGGTCGGCCGTCGGCTTCGGTGGTCCCGGTCAGCACCGCGCCGAGTGCGCCGACCGCGGTGAGCGGCTCGAGCGTCCGCTGCCGGGCCCGGTCCGCCGACACCGGGTCGAGCAGCACCCAGCGGTCGCGCAGCCGGACCACCGGACGCCGCGCCTGGGCCAGCTCGTCCAGCTCGGCCGCGGTCAGCGCCGCGCCGCCGAGCGCGAGCTGCCAGTCGAACTCCAGCACCCGGCCGCCGCCGAAGAACGACGGCAGATCGCCGGGCGCGTCCCCGGCGGCCACCACCGCCCGAGCGCTCAGTCCGGTCAGCTCCGCGGGCCAGTGCACGGCGATGCCCGCCTCGGCTAGCCGCTGCGTGCCGCCCGACAACAGCTCCCGGACCTCTTCGTCGCCCAGCGGCAGGTCCGACGGCACCGCGGCCGACAGCAACGGCGCCAGGGCCGGCCACGCCTGCGCACCGCGGCGCAGCGTGAGCACCACCTCGTGGCGGGTCTCCTGGTCGCCGGACTCCCACAGCCGCGTGGCGTCCACCAGCGGTTTCGCCCCGCCGTGCACCTGCACGACCGCGCGGAACCGGCCGCCGGCCAGGTCGTCCGCCTCCACCCGCAATGACACCCGGGACGCCAGGCCCGCGACTTCGCCGAGGAACCGCAGCAGCAACGGGTACGGCTCGGGCAGCCGGGTGTCGTCGCCCGGGACCGGTGCGGCGTGGGCGTGTGGTGGCATGGCGTCGGCCAGTGCGCGCAGCCAGCGCTCCTCGGCCGGCTCCAGCGGGCCCGTCCACCCGGCCGCGCGCAGCCGCCTTCCGGCTTCCGCGGCGACAGCCCAGAATTCGGCCGACGCGTCGCCATCCGGCCGCACCGCTTCCGTGACGGGCATCCGGCGTGCGGGCACCTCGCGGACCCCGTCGGGCAGCACCACCCGCACCGTCCCGGCGGCACCAGGACCGCCGGGGTCCCCGCCGTCCGGACACCAGAAGACGAACTGACCCGGTTCCACGACCACGGCCTTCAGCCGGCCCACCCCCACCATCTCCGTACGCTGTACCTCGAACGTACCAGAACTATGTACAACGTACGAGGAAATGGCGGAAGCGGACATGAGCACCGAGCACACCGGCGCCGGTGATCCCCGGCGGACGATCGAGCTGCTCTGGGGCGTGCCCGGTCCGCCGCGGCGCGGACCGAAGCCCAAGCTCGCGGTGGCCGACGTGGTCACCGCCGCGATCCGGCTCGCCGACCGCGACGACCTGGAGGCGGTCACCATGCGCCGGGTCGCCGAAGAGCTGGGCGTCGCCCCGATGTCGCTCTACACCTACGTGCCCAGCCACGCCGAGCTGATCGACCTGATGCTCGACCGCGCCCACGGCGAGTTGCCCGGCGAACTGCCCGCCACCGGCTGGCGCGACGCGCTCACCGCCGTCGCCGAGGACCTCTGGCGGCTCTACCACCGGCACCCGTGGCTGCTGCAGGTCACCACCGGACGGCCGCCGCTCGGGCCGAACACCTTCGCCAAGTACGAACGCGAGCTGACCGCGCTCGACGGTCTCGGCCTCGACGACCTCGAACTCGACGCGGTGGTCAGCCTGCTCACCGGGTTCGTCCGCGGCGCCGCCCGCGGCTCGGTCGACGCCGCGGGCGTGGTCCGCCGCAGCGGCCTCACCGACGGCCGGTGGTGGGAGCTCAGCGCCCCGGTCCTGGCCGGGATCCCGGCCGCCGCACCGGAAAACTACCCCCGCGCGAGCCGCGTCGGCACCTCGGCCGGGCAGGCCTACGGCGCCGCGGGCAACCCCGAGCACCACTTCCGGTTCGGCCTCGCCCGCATCCTCGACGGTGTCGGGCAGCTCGTCGGCCGGGGCTGACCGGCCCGGAACTGTCGGTCCCCCGCGCTAGGTTCTCGGTGGGTGCCGGGCTCCCGTCGTGCCACCGGTCGAGGGGCACGGTCCGGCACCGCAAGGGGGCAGCGGTGTCGGAAGTGGACGGACCCGGGGGCGACCCGTGACCGCGCAGGCGTTCGGCCAGGGCCCGGTGGTAACCACGCGCATCCGGTTCACCAGGGCCCGGGCTCGGAAGGCGACCGGGGTACAGGTGTCTTCGCCGCGACCACTCCAGGTTAGCGACGGCGGCACCCAGCTCGGCGAAAGCCCGCCCCCGGGCGCCCAGCGCGCACCGACGACCTCGTCGTGCTCGACCACACCGAACCGAGCGGGCCGTCAGCCCCGCATCACCCCGCCGCCAGCGGCGGCACCGAAGTCCGTCCCGTGCCGGGACCGAGCGCCGAGGAGAACCATGCCATCCTTCGTGGACCGCCCCGCCCAGCGCTACGCCGGGTTCCGCGACACCGTCACCGCCGAAGGCCTGCCCGAGGTCGCCCACCGCATCGGCGCCATCGTCGGCGCGCTCGCGCAGCGGGGCGTCACCCCCGCCGGAGCGCCGTTCTTCCGCTACCTCTCGGTCGGGGCCCGGCTGACCGTGGAGGCCGGCGTCCCGACCGAGGGACCGGTGGACCTCGGCGAGGAGTACTTCACCGACGTCGTCCCCGGCGGCCGGTACGCCACGAGCACCCACCACGGCGCACCGGACGGCCTCCACGCCGCCACCGCCGCCCTGCTGGAATGGGGCGAGCGGCAGGGCGTGCGCTGGGACCGGGCCGAAACCCCGGACGGCGAACGCTGGGGCGCCCGCCTCGAGGTCTACCGGACCGATCCCCGCGAGGAGCCCGACGCGGCGAAATGGGAGACCGACCTGTGCTTTCGCCTCGCCGGCTGACCGCGCCGGCCTCCCCGGAGGTCAGGGCGCGACGCGCAGGACGAGCTTGCCCCGCGTCCGGCCGAGCTCCCCCTGGGTGTGGGCCTGCGCGGCCTGCTCCAGCGGGAAGACCTGCTCGACCTCCACGCTCACCTCGCCGCCGTCGATCAGCTCGGCGATCCGGGTGAGGGCCGGGCCGTCGGGCTCGACCAGGAAGGCGCTGGTGCGCATCCCCCGGGACTCGGCGGCGTCGCGGAGCTCGGGCGAGACGCCGGCCGGCACGGCGACGACCAGGCCACCGGGGCGCAGCACGTCGAGCGAGCGGAGACTGGTGTCCCCGCCGACGAGGTCGATGACCACGTCGATCTCCTTGGCGGCGTCTTCGAACCGGACCGCGGTGTAGTCGATCAGCTCGTCGGCGCCGAGCGAGGTGAGCCACTCGTGGCGGGCACCGCTGGCGGTGCCGATGACGTGGGCGCCCAGGTGCTTGGCGAACTGCACGGCGAAGTGCCCGACCCCGCCGGCGGCGGCGTGGATCAGCACGCGCTGGCCGGACCGCACCCCGGCGGTGTCCACCAGGGCCTGCCACGCGGTGAGGGCCGCCAGCGGCACCGCGGCCGCCTGCTCGTGGCTGAGGCTCGCCGGCTTGCGGGCGAACTGGCGCGAGGGGGCGGTGACGAACTCGGCGTAGGCCCCGGCCGCGCGCGGGAACCACGGCATCCCGTAGACCTCGTCGCCGGCCTTGAGCGTGCTCACCCCGAACCCGACCTCTTCGACGACACCGGACACATCCCACCCCACCGTCACCGGCGGCTCGCCGAGCACCCCGGCCATGCCGGTGCCGCCGCGGGTCTTCCAGTCGACCGGGTTGACCCCGGCCGCGTGCACCCGCACCAGCACCTCGGTCGGCACCGGCTCGGGCCGGGGCACTTCCTCCACCCGCAGGACCTCCGGGCCGCCGAAGCCGTGCTGCACGACCGCGCGCATCGAGGACATGAATCTTCTCCCTTGTGCTCACCTGCTCCGGAGGGCTCTGTTGGCGTCCCTCCGGCTGATGCGGCGACCGTATCCCCAGAGGGGTGGTTACCATCAAGGGAGAGTACTTCCCGATGGGAAGCATGCAGGTGAGATCGCACGACCGAGGAGCGCGGATGACCACCCACTGCCTGACCGGGCTGCACGAGCACCACGACGTGTACTCGGCCCAGTGCCCGTGCCGCGCCCTGCTGGACCTGCTGGCCAACAAGTGGTCGGCCCTGGCCATCGGCGCGCTGGAAGACGGCCCGCAACGGTTCGGCGCCCTGCAGCGGCTGCTCAAGGGCGTCAGCCCGAAGGTGCTCACCCAGACTCTGCGGCGCCTGGAGGACACGGGGATCGTCGACCGCACCATCTACCCCGCGGTGCCCCTGCACGTCGAGTACGCCCTGACCGACCTCGGCCACAGCGCCGCCGTCCCGCTCGGACTGCTGCGGTCCTGGGTGGAGGAGAACATCGACAGGGTCGCCGGCGTGCCGGGGTGGTAGACCGGGCCCAGCACCCCTGAGCCGGTCTTCGACGGGGCCCGTCACCCGGCCCGACCTGCGGTGCTGTCCGCCAGGGGTTGTCCACTGCCGCCGCGATCCATGGCCGCCATCACCGGCAGTCCGCTCTGCGCTTGAAGTCTTCGCCGCCCCGTACCCCACGCGGGGCGGCGAAGACTTCAAGCGGCCACGTGGTCCACGAAGCCGTAGGCCAGCGCCTCTTCGGCGTCGAACCAGCGGTCGCGGTCCGCGTCGGCGGTGATGCGCTCGACCGTCTGCCCGGTCTGGCGCGCGGTGATCTCGGCCATCCGCCGCTTCATCTTCCCGAACACCTCGGCCTGGATCGCGATGTCGCTCGCCGCCCCGGAGATCCCCGCCGACGGCTGGTGCATCACCAGCCGCGTGCTCGGCAGCAGGAACCGCTTGCCGCGGGCGCCCGAGGACAGCAGGAACTGCCCCATCGAAGCGACGAACCCCATGCCCCAGGTCGCCACGTCCGGCTTCACCAGCTGCATCGTGTCGTAGATCGCCATCCCCGCGGTGACCGAGCCGCCGGGCGAGTTGATGTAGAACGTGATGTCCCGCTCGGCGTCGTCGGCCGCGAGCAGGAGCAGCTGCGCGGTGATCCGGTTCGCCACCTCGTCGGTCACCTCCGTGCCGAGGAACACGATCCGGTCCCGCAGCAACTGCTCGTACACCGACTCGTTCGGCGACTGCCCACCCTGGACCTGCATCTCGGCTGCCACGCTCATCCTGTGCTCCTGCCTGCGTCCGGAATTCCCCCGCCGGAACCGAACCGTAGGGCGTCCGCGCCCGCCGCGGTGGGCCCGTTCGCTCACGGCGTGCGGGGTTCGCTCCTGGCGATCAGCAGATCCAGGCGACCCCCGGGCCGCTCCGTCCCCGAGTCGTCCTGGGCGTCGCTTCCCGCTTAAGCGGGAAGATTTGCCATCATGAACCGGTGGACGAACTGGGGCCGACGACCCGCGTGATGCACGCGATGGAGCAGCTCTGGGCCGAGATCCGGCGCCGGCACCCGGACGTGCCCGACGCCATCCTGGTGCTCGCCTCCGGGACGATGGGCACCACCACCGAGATCCACGGCCACTTCGCGCGGTCGCGCTGGCACGTCGGGGCCGGGCGCGAACCACGGGCCGAATTCTTCCTCGGCGCCGAGGGGCTGCGCCGGCCCGCCGCCGCGATCCTCGGCACCACCCTGCACGAGGCGGCCCACGGCCTGGCCGCGACCCGCGACATCGTCGACGTGAGCGACGGGCGCTACCACAACAAGAAGTTCGCCGCCCTGGCCCGTGAGCTGGGGGTCGAGGCCGAACCGGCCGAGCGGATCGGCTGGTCGGTCACCACCGCGCTGCCCGAGACCGTGGCCTCCTACCGGGCACGGCTGGCGGTGCTGGAGAACGCGCTGAAGATCTGGCGCCACACCGAAACCGAGGTCGCGCAGCGGGCCCAGGGCCGCACCGAGCCGTCGCCGGGTGATCACGGCGAACCGGTCCCGCCGGCTCCGGTGAACGTCGCCCCGGTCGACGGCCGCGGTGCCCACCGCGGCGGTGCCAACTACTTCGCCGCCGTCTGCCGGTGCGCGAAGCCCCGGCGGATCCGGGCGGCGCTGTCGGTGTTCGACCTCGGCGAGATCACGTGCGGGGTGTGCGGCGAGGCGTTCAGCGTGGTGGGGAGTCAGATCCTCCCTCGCTCCGGTGAGTGAGCAGCTCGGCCAGCAGCGCGCCGCGAAGGTCACGGTCCTCGGCGGGCTCGGCCAGCGCCAGCCGGTGGACGCGGGACAGCTTGTCGCGCAGAGCGTCCAGTTCGTGGGTGTGCCGGGAGTGGCTCTCGGTCAGCCGGTCGGCCAGGACGGCGACCCGGCGGCGCTGCTCGGCCACCGTCTCCGCGGCGGCCGCCGATGCGATGTGGTGCTCGCGTTCCCGGGCTTCACGGCCGGCCTCCAGCTCCCCGGCCCGCGTCCGGGCCTCAGCCAGCGCCGCGGTGGACTGCGTGAGCTGGGCGGTCAGTGAATCGCGGGTCTCCTCGGCGCGAGTGCGCGCCTGGTCGAGGACGGTGAGCGCCGCGTCGCGTTCGGCGGTGCGGACCGCGAACTGTTCGGAACGCTCAGCCAGCTCCGCGGTGAGGCGGTCCGCACGGGCTCGTTCGGCGCGGAACTCCTCTGCGCCGCGGTCGGCGCGCTCGACGGCCGTGGCCGCCACAGCCTCGGCCCGCGCCTGAGCCAACTCGGCGGCCTTGCGCGTGGTGATCGCCTCGGCCGCGCGGGCGTCCGCGGCCATGGCCAGTTCCTGTTGCCGGTGTGCGTGGTCCTCGGCGGCATTGACGGCTTGCTCCGCTTCAGCGCTACGGGTATCGGCTGCCTGCCGCAACCCATCCGCCTCGAGCGCGCGCTGCTCCGCCGTTTCGGCGCGGGTGAGCGCGGCGGCGACCTCGTCCTGCGCGCGGGCGGCGACGCTGTCCAGCGCGTTGCGCAAGGTCTGCAACGGCTCCCCCAGCCCCACGGCCGCGCGGGTGAACTCGGCGGCGGCCTCCTTCAGACCCGCGTGCGACACGGCGTCGCCCAGTGCGTCCCGCAACGCCTGATCCGCCGCGGCGAGCTGTTTGCAGGTCCGATCGCCGGGCCACCGCCGGTCCGGGCAGAACTCGAACGGCCGCCCACCTCGCGGTCCCGGCGGCGGCAACGGCGCGCGGCACTCCCGGAACCCGCACAGCGCGGTGGCAGCGGTGGGCCGTTCGTCGAGGGCAGCTTGTTCAGGCACTTTTTCAGCGTACTGGATCGGTTGTATAACCTAAAACCAAGGTTGCGGTAATAAAACTAGAACACAACTCAGCTACAGAACAGAGCTTTTGTTGCTAAGATAGGCGGGGTTGGATTCGATCGACGCAGAGTGATGAGGTTGACGCCGGTGAGTGAGATCGCGGGGTCGAGCGGGCGGCCTTCGGTGGGGTCGAAAACTGGGTGCCCCCCGGTGGACCGTCGTTCGGCGCCGCGGACGCAGCCCGGCGACGACGAGGCCGGGCCGTTCGCGGACGAGGGGCACGGCGTCGGTGGCAGGGACGGCGCAGGCGGGGCGGGTAGCGGGGCTGGGGGTGCCCTGTCGGCGGATGTGGTGGCGTGGCCGGGGGTGGCTGATCCCGCCCGGTTGCTCGGAGCGATCGCCGACTGGCTGACCGGGTACGGGAACCAGGCCACCCGTCGCACCTACGCCGAGGGGCTCGGGTTGCCGGTCTCGGCCGCGGATCTCGCCGGGTGGGCTCGACCCGGGCTCAGGGCTTCCGCACGAGCAGGCCAGGACGAGCCGGTCGTGGCAACGGCAGAGCGGCGAACCAGCGACGAGCCGGGTCGGACAGCCCGGGAAGAAGCCTGGAGCGCTCGGGAGGCTTGGGCTACCGCGATCTTCGAGTACGCCGAGGCGCTGCACCTGAAGTCCGTCGCGGTGACGGCCCCCGCAGCGGCAGCCGATCCGTTCGGCCCGGGGGCGATCACGCCCGGATTCGCAACCCACGACCCGCGGACGACCTGCTCCGCAGCCACGACCGAGCCCCCAGCCGCGGAGGACCCCGCCCGGGCGGCGAAACCCGGCTCGACCTCGCACGCCCGGCCGCCGCGAACCCGCACCGCTCCCCCGCCGGCCGCGCGTGGCCGGTTGCGCGCGCACCACTGGTTCCGCTGGTGCGCCTCCCGGCACCTCGACCCGGTCACAGCCACCTCCGCCCACGTCAAGGGCTGGCTCGACGACCTCGCCACCGCCGGGGCGGCGCCCGCGACCCGGGACCGGATGCTCGCGACCGTCAAAGCGCTCTACGGCTACCTCGCCGATCTCGGGCTCGTCGCCGGAAACCCCGCGGCTCTCAACCGGCGGCGGCTCGGGCTCGCAGTGGCCGCGGCCGGCACCTCGGGCACCGTCACGCTCACCACGCGGCAGGTCCGCGCGCTCTACACCGCGGCGGGGGCGCGACGCCGCGGAGCCGGCCCGCTCGACTCCGCGCGGGCGGTGGCCGTGGTCGCGCTGTTCACGCTTGGGCTCCGGGTGAGCGAGCTGTGCGACCTCGACCGCGCGGACCTGCACGTCACGCGCGGGCGGCGGGCGCTGCGGGTGCTCGGCAAGGGCGGTAAGACCCGTGTCGTCTACCTCAGCGTCCCGGCCGAGAACGCGCTCACCGCCTACCTCTGCGCGCGCGACGAAGCAGCCGCCTCACGCGAGACGGCCGTGGTGCGCCGGATCCCGCAGCCCGGGCCGCAGTCGCCGTTGATCGAGACGCGGACCGGGCGGCGGTTCCAGCGGCAGGCGATCTGGCAGCTGCTGCGACGGCTGACCGTCGCGGGCGGGCCGGAGCTGGCGCCGATCGCCGGGGCGATGCACCCGCACGCGCTGCGGCACTTCTACGTCACCACGGCGGTCGAGGCCGGGGCCCAGCTGGTCCACGTCCAGGCCGATGTCGGGCACAGCAGCATCGACACCACCCAGCAGACCTACGACCACGCCGCCCGCGCGCCCGAGCGCAGCGCCGTCGACCTCGTCGCGAGCAGCTGGTTCCCCGAAGACGCCTGAGCCCGCGGGCGGCCAGTACGATGCGCGGAGCCGCCCCAGCCGCAGGAGTGAACCAGTGCCCGAAACCGCCGCCCTGAAGGCGGACTGCGCGAGCTGCTTCGGGCTCTGTTGCGTCGCCCTCACCTTCACCCGCTCGGCCGACTTCGCGATCGACAAGGCCGCCGGCGACCCGTGCCCCAACCTCCAGCCGGACTTCGGCTGCGGCATCCACGACCGGCTGCGGCCACGCGGGTTCCCCGGCTGCTCGGTCTACGACTGCTTCGGCGCCGGGCAGCGGATCTCGCAGGTCACCTTCGGCGGGCGCAGCTGGCGCGACGAACCCGCGACGGCGCGGCCGATGTTCGCGGCCCTGCCGGTGATGCGGCAGCTGCACGAACTGCTCGCCTACCTCACCGAGGCCCGCGGTCTCGAGGCCGCGGGCGAGCTGCACGGCGACCTCGAAGCCGCGTTCGAGGAGACCGATCGGCTGGCCGCGAGCGATCCCGGCGAGCTGCTGCAGGTCGACGTCGGCGAGCAGCGCGGACGGGTGAACGCGCTGCTCCTGCGCACGAGCGAGCTCGCGCGCGCCGCCGTCCCCGGCAAGAAGAAGGACCGCCGCGGAGCCGACCTGATCGGCGCGAAGCTCAAGGACGCCGACCTCCGGGGCGCGAACCTGCGCGGCGCCTACCTGATCGCGGCCGACCTGCGGGACGCCGATCTGCGGCTGGCCGACCTGATCGGCGCCGATCTGCGGGATGCGGACCTGCGCGGGACCGACCTCACCGGCAGCCTGTTCCTCACCCAGTCGCAGGTCAACGCGGCGCGGGGCGACGCCGCGACGAAGCTGCCGTCCGGCCGGTCACGCCCCTCGCACTGGTGACAGACGTTCGGCCGCCACCTCGCGGAACGCGGCCACCAGCGGGCTGAAGTCGTCTTCGCGGACGGCCACCACCACGTCGCTCGGCTCGACGCCGCGCAGCGGGACCGTGGTGAGCCCGGCCCGCACCCCGGTCGCGTAGAGCGCGGCCGGGACGATCGACACGGCCTGACCGGCGGCGATGTGCTCGATCTTGTCCTCCAGGCTCTCCACCAGCGGCCCGTCCGGCGCGGCGTGGCCACCCGGCCGTGGGTCCACGCGCCAGTACGCGTCGTACGCCGCATCCCGGAACCGCGGCATCGGTTCGCCTTCGAGGTCGTCGAGCGTGACCGAATCCCGGCCCGCCAGCCGGTGCCCGACCGGGACGAGCAGCACCCGGGGCTCGTCGTACAGCTTCGTCACCACCAGCCCGGACGGGACCAGCGGCCGCCGGGTGACCACCGCGTCGGCCCGCCGGTCGAGCAGGGCCGCCCTGGCCCCGTTCCAGTCCAGGTGCAAGGTCTGCACCTCGGCCTCGGGGTGCCGGTGACGAAGCTGCCGCACGGCCGGGGTGACGATCAGGCCCGCGGTGTAACCGACGGTGATCCGGCCCGGCCTCGACGCGGCCCGGGCCACGGCCGTGGCCTCTTCGGCCGAACGCAGCAGCTGGTGCGCTCGGGGCAGGAAGGCCGCGCCCGCCTCGGTGAGCCGGGTGCCCTGCCGCGTGCGGTCGAGCAGCCGCGCACCCACCAGGGCTTCGAGCCGGCTGATCTGCCGGCTCAGCGAAGGTTGCGCGATCCGCAGCTCGGCGGCGGCCCGGCCGTAGTGCAGGTGTGACGCGACGGAGGTGAAGTACCGCACCAGCCGAAGGTCCAGGTCGGTCATGCCCCGAGCGTATTACCTGGTCCGGATCCGGTCTTTGATCACCGGGGGCGACCGGTCCTAGCGTGGGATCCATGCTTGCTGACCAGGAGATCAACGAAATCGCGGTCCGCCGCTTCTACCAGGCCCTCACCACCGGTGAGCTGACGCTGGCCGACGAAGCCCTCGCCGCGGATTGGGAGAGCTTCCCGCCGCTGCGCACCGGCACCGGCCCGGACGGCTGGAAGGGCACCATCACGCACCTGCGCGGGGCCTTCAGCGAACTGACCGCGGAGATCCAGGACGTGGTGGTGAGCGGCGACCGGGTGGCGGTGCGGTCGGTCACCCGCGCCCGGCACACCGGCGAGCTGCTCGACGTCGCGGGAACCGGCGGCGAGGTCGAGTTCCGGGCGGCCGACTTCCACCGGCTGGCCGGCGGCCGCATCACGCAGACCTGGCACCTGGAGGACTACTTCGGGCTCGCGCGCCAGCTCGGGCTGGAGTTCACCCGTGGCGCTTGAGGGGAAGACGGCGGTGGTCACCGGAGCGGCCCGGGGCCTCGGCCGCGCCTACTGCCGGCGGCTGGCCGAAGAGGGCGCGAAAGTCGTCGCGGTCGACATCACCGAGCCGGCGGACACCGTCGGCGAGCTGAGCGGGAGCGGCCACCTGGGCCTGGTCGGCGACGTCAGCGATCCCGCGCAGGTCGACGCCGTGGCCGCCACCGTCCTCGACCGGTACGGACGCTGCGACATCCTGGTCAACAACGCCGGCATCTTCCCGTTCGCCGGCCTCGACGAGCTGACCATCGGCCGGTGGCGCCGGGTGCAGGCGGTCAACGTCGAGTCGATCCTGCTCTTCACCCAGGCGTTCGCGCCGGGGATGCGGGCCGCCGGCTGGGGCCGCGTGGTCAACACCGGCTCGGGCATCACGCTCACGCCGAACCGCGATCTCGCGTACCTGACCAGCAAAGGCACCGTGCACGCGCTGACCCGGGCGCTGGCCAACGAACTCGGCGGCAGCGGCATCACGGTCAACGCGATCGCGCCCGGGCTGGTCGCGACCGAGGGCTTCCTGGGCCGCACCCGGCCCACCGGCCCGTCCACCGGCGAGATCATCGCCCGGGTGAGCGCCACGCAGACCATCCCGCGCCCGTCCGTCCCGGCCGACCTCGCCGGCGCGCTGGCCTTCCTGGTCTCCGAAGACGCCTCCTTCGTGACCGCCCAGATCCTGCACGTCGACGGCGGTGTCACCCGGACCGGAGCCTGACCGAGCGATCCGCGCGCCTCCGGCCACACCGCCTGGATCGGAGCCCGGAGGATCCGCGCTCGGCAAGCGGTTACCCGGCGACCGGCCGGGTCGCGCCGACCACCACGCCGTTCACGCGGGCGAGCCAGCTTCCGCAGAGACAGCGGACGTAGTCGGCGCGGCGGCCGGGCGAGCCGGGGACGGTCGCGGACGCGGGCAGCTCGGCCAGGGGCCAGCCGCAGCGGGGACAGCGGTTTTCTTCCATGCCCCGAGTCTGGTGTAATGATTCAGTGCACTTCAACCCTTACGGCGGCGCGGGCGCGCAGGTGGCCGCCGACCTGGCCACCCTGAGCCTGCGCGAAGACGCGGGCGCCGCCGAAGTGCTGGCCGTGACGCGCGAGCACGCGATGTCGGTGACCGAGCTGACCGACGGCGAGGCGGCCCTGGTCCTGCACTGGAGCCGGCGGCTGTGGCAGGTGTTCGGGGCCGCGCCGCAGGAGCGCGTCGGGCTGGTGAACGACCTGCTCACCACGGCGGCCTGCCGGCCCTACATTTCGTGCCACGACGGCAAACCGCCGCACCTGCACTACTCCAGCCCCGGCGCCGGCGGGGTCGAGCGGGTGTACGGCTACACCGCGGGCGGGCTGGCGCACCTGGTCTGCGAGGAACCCGATCGGCTGGGACTGTGCGCCCGGGAGGGGTGTGGGGTCGCCTACGTCGACACCTCGCGCAACGGCCGGCGCCGGTACTGCTCGACCCGCTGCGGGACCCGGGTCGCCGTCGCCGGGCACCGGGCCCGCCGCAGCGGCGCCTGACCCGCGATCTGTCCACACTGGACGCGGAGGCGGTTGGGCGCGCGCCCGGCCGCCTCCGCGCTCCTGGGCTCGTCCGGTCAGGCCCCGGCCCCGCCGTCGACCGGGATGACCGCGCCGGTCACGAACGAGGCGCGGTCGCTGAGCAGCCACGCCGCCGCTTCGGCGACCTCGCGGGGCTCCGCCATCCGGCCGAGCGGGGTCGAGGTGGTGATGCGCTCGACGACGCCCGGGGTGGCCGCCTCCCAGGCGTCGATCATCTCCGTGGCGGTGCCACCGGGGGTGAGGGCGTTGACCCGGATGCCGTCCGCGGCCCAGCTCACCGCGGCGGATTCGGTGATGCTGTTGAGCGCGCGCTTCATCGCGCCGTACGCGGGCAGGGCGGGGTTCGCGCGACGGCTGCCGATGCTCGAGGTGTTGACGATCGCGCCGCCGCCGGTGCGGCGCATGATCGCGGCTTCGGCCCGCATGGCGGTCCAGTGCGCGCGGAAGTTGACGGCGAACTGCTCGTCCAGGTCCTCGTCGGCGGTGGCGTCGATCGGGCCGGGCCGCTGTTGCCCCGTTCCGCCGTTGTTGAAGGCGCCGTCGAGCCGTCCGTGCAGTTGCCCGGCGCGGTCCACGGCGGCGCGGACGGCGTCCCGGTCGGCCAGGTCCAGGGCGACGGCATCGGCGACGCCCCCTTCGGCCCGGATCTCGCCGACGATGCGGTCGAGGGCACTGGTGGTGCGGGCGGCGAGCACGACGGAAGCGCCCTCCCGGGCGAAGAGCCGGGCCGCGGCCGCGCCGATGCCGCGGCTGGCGCCGGTGACGAACACGATCTTGCCGGCGAGCAGGCCGGCGGGGGTGCTGGTGGTGGTCATGCCCCCAGCGTCGCCGTCCGCCCCGGCCGGAGACAGGCCCAGGCGGTACCAGGGTCCGCCGCGGCCGGACGGGCACACTCGGGGGATGGACAAGCACGAGCTGGGGACGTTCCTGCGCAGTCGCCGCGAGCGGCTGCGGCCCGAGGACGTGGGCCTGCCCGCGGGCGCGCGGCGGCGGACGCCGGGTCTGCGCCGTGAGGAGGTCGCGGTGCTCGCGCACATTTCCACCGAGTACTACGTCCGGCTGGAACAGGGCCGAGCGCCCCGGCCGTCCGGGGAGGTCCTGGCCGGGATCGCCGGCGCGCTCCGGCTCACCGACGCCGAGTCCGGGCACCTGCACCTGCTCGCGGGCACCGCGCCGGCCCGCACCGGGCGCCACCGCCGTGACGTCCGGCCGAGCATCCTGACGCTCCTGGACCGGCTCCCCCAGACCGCCGGGTTCGTGACCTCGGCGATCTTCGAAGTGCTGGCGTGGAACGACCTCGCGGCCGCGCTGATGGAGGACTTCACCGCGCGGCCGGCCTCGGACCGCAACCTCGCGCGGAAGGCGTTCCTCCAGGCGACGCCCGACGCGCCGCTGTACGGCGTCTCCGACGCCACGGAGTTCCGGCAGCACGTGGTCATGGACCTGCGGGCCACCCTCGCCCGCTACCCCTGCGACCCCGCGGTGACCGGGCTGATCGGGGAGCTGCGCGACGGCAGTCCCGAATTCGCCCGGCTCTGGGAGCGGCACGACGTGCAGGCCGCGCCGATGCTGAGGAAGACCTTCCGGCATCCGGCCGTCGGAACGGTCACCGTCGACTGCGACGCGCTGGCCCTCACCGACCGCGACCAGCACCTCGTGCTCTACACCGCCCCGCCGGGCTCCCGGGACGCGGAGGCGCTGGCGCTGCTGAACGTGCTGGGCGCCGAGAGCCACCGCGTCTGACGCTCAGGAGCCGATCTGGCGGTGGATCCAGCCGGCCACGGTGTCGACGCGTGCGGTGTGCTCGATGCCCGGCTGGGGGCAGTCCGGCCCGGAGTTCTCGATCGCCACGAGCCGCCCGTGCTGGTCGCCGTCGGGAACGAAGTACGGCGAGCCCGAGTCGTCGGGGCACGGGCTGTTCTCGACCGTCCGCGGGACGGCCGGATCCAGCTCCAGCTCGTACTGCAGCACCTTCCGGACCG
Organism: Amycolatopsis sp. PS_44_ISF1; assembly: GCF_032335455.1. Taxonomy (NCBI): domain Bacteria; kingdom Bacillati; phylum Actinomycetota; class Actinomycetes; order Pseudonocardiales; family Pseudonocardiaceae; genus Amycolatopsis; species Amycolatopsis sp. PS_44_ISF1. Next base: position 699,124 of record NZ_JANUXO010000002.1, read on the forward strand.
AGAACCGGCCTCGCTTGAGGTGGTCGGTCTGGACGGTGGAGGTGGCCGAGAGCGCGCCCCAGCCGGCGAAGGACAACGGCTCGCCGTCAGCGGGCGGCTCGTCCGGCAGGGTCAGCGGCCCGATGTCGGTGACCGGGGTGCTCAGCCGGGCCACCGCGAGATCGTTGTAGGGCGACTGGCGCACGTCCACCACCTGCACCAGGTGCCCGCGCGGGTCGTCGTCGGTCATCCGCCCGATGGCCACGTTCATGGTGAAGTCCGGCCGGCCGCCCCTGCGGGCCAGGTCGATGTCGTGGAAGCAGTGCCCGGCGGTGATGATCCAGTCCGGGGCGATCAGCGAGCCGCTGCAGCCGCCGTGGCGCCTCCCCCCGCCGGGCAGCGGGATGTCGGTCGAGCTGAGCTTCGCGGTGAACGGCAGCACGCGGGCGGGCAGCCCCGGGCCGGGATCGGGGCTGGAAACGGGGCCGGGCGCGGTGCTCACCGGCTGGGCGCTCTGCCCGGACGCCCCGGCGGACGCCGGGCGGGTGTTCACCGCTTCGACCTTCTGGATGCCGACGTAGGTACCGGCCAGGCCCGCGCCGACGACGACGGCGAGGGCCAGCGCACCGGGACGGGCCGGTCGCCGGGCAGAACGCATCTCCACGGTTACCCAGACGTGTGAGGGGACGCGAAGTTCACCCGATCGGCAGATCGTCGCCCGAACGGCCCCGGCGGCCTGGTTCAGCCGGAGGGGATCTCCGCGGAGTCGGTGAGCCGCAGCTTGCGGCGGGCACGCTGGAAGAACGTGGTCAGGCCGAGCCGCACGACCCGCGCCGCGCCGGGCCGGGAGCACAGGTCGATCCGCTCACCGGGCTCGACGTACCCGGCGACCTGGCCGTCCACCTCGACCGCGAGCCGGCCGCTGGCCGGCAGCACCTCGAGCGCCACGGTGTCGCGCACGGACAGCACCACCCCGCGGCTGTAGGCCGAGTGCGGCGCCGCCGGGGTGACCAGCAGAGCCTCCACGGCCGGGCTGGTGATCGGACCACCGGCGGAGAAACTGTACGCGGTCGAGCCGGTCGGGGTGGCCACGATCACCGCGTCGGCGGCGTAGCTGACGAAGGGCTGGTCGTTGACCCGCACCGCGACCACGGCGCTGCCCTCGCCCGGCACCCGGGCCACGGCGACGTCGTTGAACGCGGTCACGGTCTCGCCCCGCAGCGTCGCGTCGACGGCCAGCCGGGGCTCGACGGTGAAGTCCTGGCGGTCGATGGCCGAGAGGGCGGCGGACAGATCGGGCACGTCGACCTCGGCCAGGAAGCCCAGCTTGCCCAGGTTCACGCCCAGCACCGGGGCGCGCTGGCGGTCGGCCAGCCGCATGGCGCGCAGCATGGTCCCGTCGCCGCCGAGGCTGACCAGCAGGTCCGACCGCCGGCCCAGCTCGGCCGCGGTGACCGGCACGGCCGCGCAGTCCAGCCGGTCGATCTCGTCCGCGACGCCGAGGATCTCGATGCCCCGGCCGGTCGCCCAGCCGAGCACCGCGGCCACCGCCGCCGCCGAATCCCTGCGCGGGTGGAGCACCAGGCCTGCGGAGTGCATGGTCAACGGACCCCTTCACCAGGACCAACCGGAATGATCACGGCGCCAGTCTTCCCGCTGCGGCCCGGCTTGGCGAGCTCCGGGGACCGGTTCGGGCCTCGGCCGCCGGCCCCGCACCGGCGCACCCGGCCGATCCGGGGCGTGGTTTAGGATCGGGGCCGTGAGCAAGCGCTTGGTTTGCCTGGGTGACTCGTTCACCGAGGGCGTCGGCGACGAGGACCCGGCCGCGCCGAACGGGGTGCGGGGCTGGGCCGACCGGGTGGCCGGGGTGCTGGGCGCGCGGGACCCGGAGTTCCGCTACGCCAACCTGGCCATCCGCGGCAAGCTGCTGTCGCAGGTGCTGGCCGAGCAGGTGGAGCCGGCGCTCGCGCTGAAACCGGACCTGGTCTCGCTGTATGCGGGCGGGAACGACCTGATGCGCCCGAAGGTGGACATCGACGCGCTGACCGACGCCTACGAGAGCGCCGTCGGGCGGTTGCGGGCCGGTGGCGCGCGGGTGGTGCTGTTCACCGGCGCCGACGGGGGCGGGGACGTGCTGTTCCGCACCATTCGCGGCCGCGTGGCGATCTACAACGAGCACGTCCGCGGCATCGCCGACCGGCACGACGCGCTGCTGGTGGACCTGTGGGCCATGCGGCAGCTGCGCGACCGGCGGCTGTGGGCCGCGGACCGGCTGCACCTGAACGGATCCGGCCACCACGAGATCGCCATCGAACTGCTGGACCGGCTCGGCGTCGACCACGGCCTGACCCCGGACCGGCTCGGCCCGCGGCCGGAGCTCAGCCCCCGGGAACGGCGCGCGGAAAACCTGCGCTGGGGCCGCGAGCACGCGATGCCGTGGGTGCAGCGCCGCCTGCGCGGCGAGTCCTCCGGCGACACCCTGAGCCCGAAGCGGCCGACCCTGGAACGGGTCGGCGCGGCCCTCTCGCCCCAGGGCTGACGGGAGCCCCACGGGCTTCGTCGAGCCACGGGCTGCTTTCGCCACCCGCGAAGCGGACCTGTCCAGTCCGGGCGGATCCGCTGCCTGACCGGGGCCTCGCCACGAGCACGGTCGAAAAGCTCAGTGGTGCGAGGCGGGCGGACGGAGACCGTCGAACAGGACCATGATGATCCGGTCGCGCAACGCCTCGTCCGCGCCCACGTGCTCGGCCGCCTTCGCGGTGCCGATGATCACCGGGACCAGCTCCCCCACCACCAGATCGGACCGCACCGCGCCGGCTCGCTGCGCGCGGCCCAGCAGCATGCCGAGCGCTTCGAACAGCCGTACGCCGATCTCGTGCCGGGCGAACTCCACGTGCACGCCGGCCGCGCTGAGGGCTTCGAAGTAGGCGGTCTTGGCGCTGGACATCTCCACCCAGCTGGTCAGGAACGAGAAGAACGCCGCGCCCGGGTCCGCGGAGTTCTGCGCGGCGACGGCCTCCGCCTCGTCGACGAAGCGGTGCAGCCGCTCGTGCAGGACCGCCTCGAGCAGCGCCTCCTTGGTCGGGAAGTGGCGGAACACCGTGCCCACGCCCACCCCGGCCTCGCGCGCGACCTCCTCGGTCGGCGCGCTGGTGCCCTTGGCCGCGAACACCGTCTCGGCGGCCTGGAGCACCTTGACCCGGTTCCGCCGGGCGTCGGCGCGCAGCGGTTTGGACTCCATCACGGTCCCCGATGGTAGCCGGACCCCGGACCCCGGACCCCGGTCCTCGGCCCACGGACCGCTCGACCTCCTTCGCGCCGCGCCCGGCCACGGCATCCGGGTGAGGGGGTGGCCGCCGGCCTGGACGATCATCCGGTCCGGCCAGGAGACTGGGAGAACCCGGCTTCCCCGTGCGCAGAAGGGCCATCCTCTTCATGAGCAATCCGAGCATCCTCGTCTCCGGCGCCAGCATCGCGGGCCCGGCCCTGGCCTACTGGCTCGGCCGGGCCGGGTGGGAGGTGACCGTCGTGGAGCGGTTCGACCGGCTCCGCGACGAAGGGCAGAACATCGATGTCCGCGGGGCCGGGCGCGAGGTGCTGCGCCGGATGGGGCTGGAGGAAGCCGTGCTCGCCGCCCACACGCGGGAGACCGGGATGGACTTCGTCGACGAGCAGGGGCAGCCGGTCGCGTCTTTCCCCGCCGGCACCGACGACAGCTCGGGCGGCACCGCCGAGGTGGAGATCCTGCGTGGCCGGCTGGGAGAGCTCCTCCACGATCTTTCCTCCCCCGGCGCCGATTACCGGTTCGGCGACCAGATCGCCGCCCTGCACGACGACGGGCACGGCGTGGACGTCGAGTTCCACCACGGCCCGGCGCGCCGCTTCGACGCGGTGGTCATCGCCGAAGGACTGCGCTCGCGCACCCGGTCGCTCCTCCTGGGCGACGCCGCGGTGCACGAACTCGGCCTCTACGTGGCCTACCTGACGATTCCGCGGACCGACACCGACGACACCTCGTGGCGGTGGCTGATCTGCGACCGCAGCCGGGCGGTGTGGCTGCGGCCGGACAACGTGGGCACCACCCGGGCCTCGCTCGGCCTGCACAGCGCGGTCCGCGGGCTCGACCGGCTCGACCGCGCGGCCCTCGTCACGGTGCTGCGCGCGACCTTCGCCGACGTGGGCTGGGAAACGCCGCGGATCCTCGACGCCCTCGACGACGCGCCGCTGTACTTCGAGGCGCTCGGCCAGGCCCGGTTCCCGCGCTGGAGCCAGGGCCGGATCGCGCTGCTCGGGGACGCGGCCTACTGCGCCTCGCCGATCAGCGGTCTGGGCACGACCCTGGCCCTCACCGGCGCCTACGTGCTCGCCGGCGAGCTCCTCGGCCACGCCGACCCGCGCGCCGGGTTCACCCGCTACGAGGAGCTCATGCGCCCGTTCGTCGAGCAGGCGCAGCAACTCGCGCCGGGCCATCCCGGCGAGCTCTACCCCGACACCGAGCAACAGCGAGCCGAGCTGTGGGACCGGCTCCGCACGCAGGCAGCCCAGGACGGCGACTGGGCCCACCCGCCGGCGGAAGCGCTGGACCTGCCCGACTACGCGATGACGGCGCGGTAAAGGCTGAGCCGCTGACCGGTGCGCGGCTTGTCCTGGAACCGCTGCGCGCCGGGTCCGCCGAAGAGATGCATCCGGTGCTCGCCGACCCGCGGCTGTACGCCTTCACCGCCGGCCGGTCCGTGAACAGCTGACTAGCACGGAGGAGTCGCCACGCTCTTCGCGCACGTCCACTCTGGTATCGAGGACGGTGGAGCGTGGTGGAAGCACCTTTCTGACGGGAGTAGCTGCTCGGAGCAGCTACTCCGCTGCGACGGTTGAAAGGGTGCCACCCGAATACCCCAGAACGTGGCTACTGAGCTGGGCCGGTGCTGGTCGGCCGTACACGGTCGTGCTGTCGCCGCCTGGTCGGAGAGCGCGCGGTAGAGCAAGGCCACCGACGGGTGCCGCCCCCGTGTTCTCGCCGGTCTTGACAGTCGGCTTCCGCCCGATCTCGGGCATCGGGGTTCCCTGGTCGCGCAACGCCTGGGCGAAGGTGAGCATGTCGTCGTCGGTGTCTTTCGGACGGCCGCCGTGGTGGCTTTTCGCCGCCGCCGCGGCCTGGTCCTCAAGGGTCTTCTCGCGGATGTAGTTGCGGTCGAGCCGGGCGGAGTTGGCCAGCACCGCGAACAGCATCGAACCGGCTCCGCGGGGGTCGTAGATCCCGATCAGGGGCCTGGTGAGCAGTTCGAGCTGGATCGCGGCCTCCAGGTCCGCGGCCAGGGTCATCAGCTCGGCGGAGTTGCGGGCGGGGCGCTTGTACTCGTGCACGGTGAAGATCACCGGCTGGTGCGGGGCGGCCTGCTTGATCTGGCGGGCCAGGGCGAGGGTTTTGTCGAATTCGGGACGCTGCTTGATGCGGCTGGGATCCTCGCTGCCGAAAGGATGGTTCTCGAAACTCGCACAACTGAACGTCTACGCAAGATTTCCGTCCGGTTTGGGCGCGGCGCATCGACGAGGTTGCCACTGTCGCCCGCCGGATCTGCAGGCAGCGCCGTTTCCGCACCGACGATACCGGGGAGTGAACATCGCGACCGGCAACGAACCGGGTGCCATCACCGCGGCCGCGATCGTGACCGGATGCGCCTGCAGGGGAGGCACTTGATGCGGCACTGCGTCAGGCGTTGGACCGTCCGGTTGCGCTCGACGTGGTTCAACAACTACCCCACCCCTTCACCTATTTGGCGGTTCAATCCTCCTCCTCCGCATCTTCATGACCGAAAGGGTCACGATCCGGGGGCGTGTTATTCGTGAATCGTAGCCTCCGGTGAATAAAGGGGAGGAACGAATGTCAGGTAATTCAAAGAGATACATGGCCCGTATCGCCATTGTCGCCGTGATGTGCGTGCCGGTGGGGCTGCTGGCGCCTGGGGCGAACGCTGCGCAGCCGGTGGCGCCGCAGAAGGTTTCGTACGAGGACGCCGTTCCCGGCATCGCGCCACCGGGCGTACCGCTGGTCAGCGGTATGCCCGAGCTGACACAGACGAGTCAGCCGGCGTTGGGCTGTACCCCGGAAACCTTCGGCGACAACCCGCATCTGTCCTCTACTCCGGGTGTCATCTCCGCCCACGGCTGGTGGAAACAGGGCGACTGCACCAATAATAAGGCGACCGTGGAGAACTGCCTGTACGAGTACTACACGGACGGAACCTGGCGGCGAAAAACATGCAACACCGCATCAGGTATTTTTCCCGGAGGCAGTAGTGCCAATAGGTCCGCGGCGAACCGGCCGTGCGACTCCACGGAGGCGATATCCTGGCGCAACCGAGTCGATGTCGATGTCGACGATGAGATCGACTCCTCCGGGACGATCGATCGCCAGGCCGACGTGAACTGTGCGATCACCGGGGAAGACCAGTAACGAGGGACGTGTTGGCACAGAACACAGCCACACCAGGGCTGGTACAGGGTTCCCGCGGCACGGCGGGAACCCTGTACGCCGCGATCTACGGTGGACTGACGCCCCGCCCCGACCGGGAACCGGTCACCGACCGTGACACCTACATCCAGTTCCACGACCGGGCACAGGCTATGGGCTGGCTCGACACTCTCTGGGACATGAATGACGCCGGCCGGGACCACCCCCTGGCCGCGCCAGGGTCGCCGCTGGTCGCCTGGTTCCAGGCTGGGGCCTGTCCGGTACCCGATTCCCGTTCCCTGCCGGTGCGGCCGTTTCTGAGCTGTGCCGGTGACGTCACGGCACGACTGGGTCAGCTGCGAATGCAGGCAGCGCAGGTACTGCTGCCAGTACAAAGCCTGGACATCTCAGCGCGTCCCGAGCATGCCCGGATGCCGTCACTGCAGGCGGCGGCATGGTTCGACGACGTGAGGTGCTGGACCACGGTGCATCTCACCGTGGACAGTGGCCAGGACCCGGTCATTCACCAGGCCGCGCACCGACTGCACCGAGGCCTGACCGAACTTGCCCGCGACGTCTTTCGCTGCGAGTCCCGGATCGAACTGGACCCTGTATCACCCCCGCTGCCCGATGGAGTCTGGTCCGGCCCGCCACGGCACCGGGCGAGTTTCCAGGGAACGCTGATCGAATGGTCGCTGGACGCCGTCGGCTGGCTCGGTGAGTTCATCGCCGACCTTGCCGCCCGCGAGAGTTCCGGCGTCCCGCTGCTGCTCACGGTGAGCCGTCCGACACCCGATCAGCAGAACATCACCCAGCAAGCGCACTAGCAACGCCACCACCTGCTCGGGCGCCGCCTCGGCCTCCGACGGCGTGAAGGCCTCTGCAAACTCCCTCGACGACGTCACCCGCTTGAACCACGGGCACGCGGTCCGATCGATCGCGGTCAACCCATCACCCTAAGGCGATCATCCACCCGAACAGCGCCAGTCTCAAGATCCACAACCGCCGGACCGCAGCGGTGGAGGTCCGGGAAAAGCGCTGAGATCCGGACGAGGAAAGATGTGACGATGCGTCCGCACATGCTTCACACTATCGAGTGACGCCCGTCACGAGAGGTGTGCGAAACATGGCTCCAGGCGACAACGAAGTCACCCAGGCCGTCGGGTCCTCCGCGGCTGAACGCCGGGTCCAGGTGCGGCGGGCGGCGCTGGCCGGCTCGATCGGCACGACGATCGAGTGGTACGACTTCTTTCTCTACAACACCGCCGCGGCACTGGTCTTCCCGCACCTGTTCTTCCCCGCCTCCACCGGTTACGCCGGGGTGATGCAGTCGTTCGCGACCTACGCGGTCGGGTTCGCGGCGCGGCCGGTGGGCGCGGCGATCTTCGGGCACTGGGGCGACCGGCTCGGGCGCAAGACCACGCTGATCGTCACGCTGCTGCTGATGGGCCTCTCCTCGGCCGTGGTCGGACTGCTGCCGGGGACGGCCTCGATCGGGTTCGCCGCGCCGTTGGTCCTGGTGCTGCTGCGGCTGGTGCAGGGCATCGCGATCGGCGGGGAGTGGAGCGGCTCGGTGCTGCTCGCGATGGAGTGGGGCGACCAGCGCCGCCGCGGGCTGCTGGCGAGTTTCGCGCAGGTCGGGGTGCCGGTGGGGCTGGTGCTGGGCACCGGCGGCATGACCCTGCTCTCGGCCCTGCTCTCCCCCGCGAGCTTCGCCGCGTGGGGCTGGCGGATCCCGTTCCTGCTGAGCCTGGTCCTGGTGGGCATCGGGCTGGTGATCCGGCTGCGGATCCTGGAGACGCCGATGTTCGCCGCCGTGGTGGCCGAGCGGAAGACCTCGCGCACCCCGGTGAAGGACGCGGTGCGCCACCACTGGCGCGAGATCCTGCTCTCGGCCGGGCTGCGGTTCAGCGAGCAGCTGCCGTTCTACCTGTTCACCAGTTACGTGCTGGTCTACGTGGTGCAGCGGCCGGGGTTCGGCAACACCTTCGTGCTCAACGCGGTGCTGGTCGGCGCCGCGGCCGAGCTGGCGCTGATCCCGGTGTTCTCCCAGCTGTCCGACCGGATCGGGCGCAAACGGGTCTACCTCACCGGTTCCGTGCTCACGGCCGTGATCGCGTTCCCGTACTTCACCGTGCTCAGCCACGGCGGGCCCGCGCTGATCTTCGTGGTCGTCATCGTTTCGCTGGTGCTGCACGCGATGCAGTACGGGCCGCAGGCCGCGCTGATCGGCGAGAGCTTCCCGACGCACCTGCGCTACGGCGGCGCGGGACTGGGCTACCAGCTGGCTTCGGTGTTCGCCGGTGGCCCGGCGCCGCTGCTGGCGACCTGGCTGCTGCACGAGACGGGCACGCCGTATTCGATCTCGATCTACATCGTGGCTTCGGCCGTGGTCACGGTCCTGTGCGGGCTCGCCCTGCCGGACCGGTCGAAGTCCGATATCGCCGATCCGAGCGTGTACGCTCGGTAGACCCGGTCCGGGAAACGAAAGCGGGGCCGCGCCGTGCCGGCGAGGCCCCGCTTCCCTGCTTTCAGCGCTGCTGCGGCGGAGGTCCGCCCTGCGGGCCGCCGAACGGGCCCTGCTGCGGGAACGGGCCGCTGCCGGGCTGGCCGCCGCCGAACTGCGCGGGCGGGCCCTGGTACGGGCCGCCGGGCGGGGCGGGCGGCTGCTGCGGCTGCGGGAGCGACTGCGGCCCCTGCTGCTGGCGCTGCTGGATGCCCGGCGGCGGGGACGAGGGCCGCGGCGCCGGGGCCGGGCGCTCGTCGCCGTCGGCGTCGACGTCGGCGGAGGTCGCCGGGGCCGGGGCCGCGGAGGCGGGCCCGATGGCCCGGCGCGGGTGCTCGGAGGAGCCGAGCGGGCCCGGGACCTCCTTGCGGGCCACGGCTTCCGCGGCGGCGACGGCCTCGGCGACCTTCGGGTCGCTGGAGGTGTCGAACCAGCCGGAGACCTCTTCGTCCTCGAGCTCGGGCCGCTGCGGGCTGTCGTCCTTCGGCGGCTCGTAGCGGAAGACGCCGTCGTCGCCGGGGGCGCCGAGCGCGCGGGCGAAGCCTTCGAGGGCCTTGCCGTAGTCGCTGGGGATCATCCAGACCTTGTTCGCGTCGCCCTGCGCGAGCTGTGGCAGGGTCTGCAGGTACTGGTAGGCGAGCACCTCGGGCGTCGGGCGGCCGGCCTTGATGGCGGCGAACACCTTCTCTATCGCCTTGGCCTGGCCCTGCGCCTGCAGGTAGCGGGCCGCGCGCTCACCCTGCGCGCGCAGGATGCGGGACTGCCGCTCGGCCTCGGCCGCGAGGATCGCGGCCTGCTTCTGGCCCTCCGCGGAGAGGATCTGGCTCTGCTTCTGGCCCTCGGCGGTCTTGATCGAGGACTCCCGCTGGCCTTCCGCGGTGAGGATCATCGCGCGCTTCTCACGGTCGGCGCGCATCTGCTTCTCCATCGAGTCCTGGATGGAGGCGGGCGGCTCGATCGCCTTCAGCTCGACGCGGGCGACGCGGATGCCCCAGCGGCCGGTGGCCTCGTCGAGCACCCCGCGCAGCTGCGTGTTGATCGCGTCGCGGGAGGTCAGCGTCTCCTCCAGGCTCATCCCGCCCACCACGTTGCGCAGCGTGGTGGTGGTGAGCTGCTCGACGCCGATGATGTAGTTCGAGATCTCGTAGACCGCGGCGCGCGAGTCGGTGACCTGGAAGTACACCACGGTGTCGATGTTCACCGTCAGGTTGTCCTCGGTGATCACCGGCTGCGGCGGGAAGGACACGACCTGCTCGCGCAGGTCGATGCGCGCGCGGACCTTGTCCAGGAACGGCACCAGGAACGTCAGGCCGGGCGAGGCGACCGTGCGGAACCGGCCGAGGCGCTCGATCACCGCCGACTGCGCCTGGGGCACCACCATGATCGCCTTGACCACCGTGGTGATGACGAACAGGGCCAGCAGTGCGACCACGACGATCGCTATTGTCGACAAGAGCGTTTCCCCTTACCTAGTGACATTTTCCTGGAACTTCCGTGGTCACGAGACGATGTCCACCAGTGCGGTGGCCCCCGAGATCTCGACGACGGTGACGCTGGTGCCGGGTGCGATGGGCGGCTGGGCCTCGTGCACGGCGCGGGCGGACCAGACCTCGCCGCCGATCTTCACCCGGCCGGCGTCGTAGTCCACTGTGGACACGACCACGGCCCGGGCGCCGACCAGCGCTTCGATGCCGGTGGGCGTGCGGGAGCCGGCGAGGAAGCGGCGCTTGAGCGCGGGGCGGGCGAGCAGGATCAGCCCGGCTGAGCTGACCGCGAACACGGCGACGTCGATGAGCGGGTTCCCGCTGATCGACGCGGATCCGGCGCCGAGCAGCGCGGCGACGCCCAGCATGACCAGGACGAAGTCGCCGGAAAGCACCTCGGCGATCATCAGGACGATGCCGATGATCAGCCAGATCAGAGCCGCTGCCATGCCCTCATGCTCTCAGATCGCACTGGTTCGCACCCGGCCAGTGACTCGACGTGACCGACGCGTGACCTTGGATGAACCGGACATATCCGGTCTACTCCGCGGGCTCGGTGACGAAGTCGATCAGCCGCTCCACGGCGCCGATGAGCGGCGTCTCCAGATCACGGAAACTGCCCACCGCGGCCAGCACCCGCTGCCAGCCCTCGTAGGTCTCGCCCCAGCCCAGAGCTTCGCAGATGCCGATCTTCCACTCGATGCCGCGCGGGATCACCGGCCAGGCGCGGATGCCGACGGCTTCGGGCTTCACGGCCTGCCAGATGTCGATGTACGGGTGGCCGGTCACCAGCACCTGCTCGTCCCGCACCTGCCCGACCAGCCGGGATTCCTTGCTCCCCGCGACCAGGTGGTCGACCAGCACGCCGAGCCGCCGTCCGGGGCCGGGGCCGAACTCGGCGATCCGGCCGGCGAGCACGTCGACGCCGTCCAGCGGCTCGACCACCACGCCCTCGACCCGCAGGTCGTGGCCCCAGACCCGTTCGACCAGCTCGGCGTCGTGCTTGCCCTCGACCCAGATCCGGGAGTCGCGGGCGACGCGGGCCTGCAGTCCGGCCACCTTGACCGAGCCGGACGCCGACACCCGTTTCGCCGGCGCCGCGGCCTTCCTGACCGGGACCAGGGTGACCGGTTTGCCCTCGAGCAGGAACGCGGCCGGACCGAGCGGGAACACCCGGTGGCGGCCGCGCGCGTCTTCGAGCACGACGTTGCCGTACTCGATCTTCACCACCGCGCCGCAGTAGCCGCTGGCCGGGTCCTCGACCACCAGGCCGGGCTCCGCCGGCACCTCGGGTACCTTCCGCTTCCGCGGGCCCGACAGCACGTCGTCATAGGAGTGGGAGCGCACGAAGGGGGAAACTAGCGGCGGCGAGGGGTGCGCGTCCCGCCGCCACGCCGGTCAGCGCGCCATCTCCAGGAGGGCTTCGGTGAACGGCGTGGGCGGGCCGGCCCGCAGCGGGGCCAGCGCCACGAGCGGGGCGAGTGCGGCGCACCAGGCGCGGAGGCGGCCGGGGTCGAGGTCTGGCAGGGCGGCCACGCCGTCTTCGAGGCTGCCGCCCGCGGCCATCGGCAGCAGCGCCCAGTCGACGGCGTCGAAGGCCGGGTCGCCCAGGCACGGCCGGGGGTCGATGGCAACGAGGCCGCGCCCGGGGCCGGCGTCGAGCACGTTGCCGGGGTGCAGGTCGCCGTGCAGGAGCACGGCCGGGCCGCCGGTGGAGAGGTCTTCGGCCCGGCTCCGGGCGTGGCGCAGCAGCTTCAGCGGCAGCCGGGACTCGGCGGCGGAGCCGAGCCGCCGCCGCTCGGCCAGCTCGAACATCAGCCCGATGCGGGTGGCCAGCGTGGGGAACGGGCCCGCGGCCGGCGCGCTGTGGAGCTGGGCGAGCAGTTCGGCCACCTCGGCCCAGGGCAGGTCGGCGCCCCGGCCGGTCAGCGGGGTGCCCGGTTCGAGACCTTCCAGTAGCAGGGCACCGGCCTCGAAGTCGGCTTCGACCACCTGCACCACGCGGGAGCGCCCGGCCCAGGTCTGCAGGGCGGTGGCCTCGGCCGCGGCGATCTCCTGGTCCGGGCAGAGCTTGAGGACCCGGCTCTCGCCCGCGGAGCCGCGGCACACCAGCGTGCGGCCGGTGTTGCCGGGCCGGGCCTCGAGCACGGTCAGGCCCCACCGCGCGGCGAGCCGGGCGACCAGCGCGGGCAGCTCGTCGCACCAGGGGCCGGCCCGCCGGCCGAAGCGGTCGATCAGGCGGGCGCGGGCCGCGTCGTCGAGAATCATCGGATCATCGGGAACAGCGGATCATCAGAACAGCGGCCAGGGGATGGCGCGCCAGTCGTCGCCGGGGGCGGGGAAGACGCCCTCGGCGAGCAGCGAGTCGGCGCGCTGGCCCAGTGCGCGGATCTCGAACGCGGTGAGGTGCTCGCCGAGGTCCGCGCCGAGCCGGCCGTCCAGCTCGGACCGCAGCCGGCGCAGCTTCTCGACCGTCTCCTCCGGCACGCGCTCACCGATCCAGCCCCACAGCACGGTCCGCAGCTTGGGGTCGGTGTGCAGGCAGATGCCGTGGTCCACGCCGTAGACCCGGCCGTCGGTGCCGGCCAGCAGGTGGCCGCCCTTGCGGTCGGTGTTGTTGACCACGATGTCGAGCACGGCCAGCTCGCGCAGGCCCGGGTGGTCGGCGTGGGTGAGGACGGCGGGGTCGCCGAGCCGGTCGTGGGCGTGCAACACGGTGCGCCAGCCGTCGGGGACGTCCTCGGGCGCGCAGACGTCGACGACCTCGTCTTCGCCGGTCTCGACCCACAGCTGGACCATGCCGGGGCCGAACGGGCCGTCGCGCAGCACGGTCGGCGGGATCGCGCCGAGGCCGGAGACGTCGGCCACCATCGCGGTGGCGACCTCGCGCCCGGCCAGCGTGCCGTCGGGGAAGTCCCACAGCGGCCGCTCCCCCGAGACCGGCTTGTACACCACCCGCCCGGTGACCCCGTTCAGCTCGATCGCGCAGAACAGGGTCACGTTGGAGGCGTCCACGAGCCGGCCCTCGACGTCGATGCGGCCGTGCGTGACGAATTCGCGGGCGCCGGGGTCGGCCGGTCCGGGTGGGCTGCTCGCCACGGGCGGCCTCTCAGTCCTCGGCCACGTCGACGTCGCGGCGGTAGCCGTTCTGCCGGGGGCAGATGTGCCCGGCCGCGTCGAGCGGCTCGGCGCACAGCGGGCAGGGCTTGCGGCCGGCGTTGACGACGCGGTCGGCCCGCTCGGAGAAGGCGCGCGCGGCGACCGGGGAGAGGAACACCCGCACGGCGTCCGGGCCCTCCTCGGTGTCGTCGAGCACCACGGTCTCGTCGACCTCGCCCTCGGTGATGGCGAGCAGTTCGACGACCACGGCGCCGGAGTCGGCGTCCCAGCCCAGGCCCATGGTGCCGACGCGGAACTCCTCCTCGACCGGCACGGTCAGGGGGGCCACGTCGACCTGGTCCTCGGGCACTTCGTCGGGGATGTCGGCGCCGAAGCGGCTGGCGACCTCCTCGAGCAGCGCGCTGAGGCGTTCGGCGAGGACGACCACCTGCTGTTTTTCGATCGTGACGCTGACCGTCCGGACGTCCTCCGACGCCTGGAGGTAGAACGTGCGATCTCCGGGCTCGCCGACGGTCCCGGCGACGAACCGGTCGGGCTTGCGGAAGACGTGGATTACGCGAGACATAGCAACCACGACCCTAGGCCACGGGGGCATGATCGGCATCCGCCGCCCCTGGTTGACCGGGATTCCGGCGCGGTCCGTGCGTGCGCGGCCACGCTGGGGATCGCCGATAGGCTCTCCTCGTGCCAGAAATCGCTTCTTACGGAACATGGACCTCTCCCGTTTCGGCGGCCGACGCGGCGGCGGCCGGGGGCGGGGCGTCCTGGCTCGGCCGGGTCGGCGACGAGCTGTGGTGGGCCGAGGCGCGCCCGGCCGAGGGCGGCCGGGTGTCGCTGGTGCGCCGCGGCGCCGGCGGTGAGGTCAGCGACGTGCTGCCGGCGCCGTGGAACGTCCGCAACCGGCTGCACGAGTACGGCGGCCGGCCGTGGGTGGCGGCCGGGGACACGGTGTTCTTCACCCATTGGGCCGATCAGCGGGTGTACGCCCACGACCTGGCCTCGGGGCGGACCACGGCGGTGACGCCGGAGCCGGCCTCGCCGCAGGGGGTCCGGTACGGCGATCTGCGGCCGGGGCCCGAAGGCGAGGTGTGGGCGGTGCGGGAGCGCAGCACCGGCCCGCGGCGGACCGACATCGAGCGTGAGCTGGTCGCCCTCTCCGTCCGGGGCCCCGAGCGGGTGCTGGCCGGCGGCCACCGGTTCTTCACCGCTCCGCAGCTGTCGCCGGACGGCGCGCACGCGGCCTGGCTGGCGTGGGACCACCCGGCGATGCCGTGGGACGGCACGGAGCTGTTCGTCGCGCCGGTCGCCGCGGACGGCACCTTCGGCGCGGCGCGCGTGCTGGCCGGGGCCGCCGACGTGGCGGTGTGCCAGCTCGAGTGGGAGTCGCCCGACCGGCTGCTCGCCCTGCTGGACCCGGACGGCTGGTGGAACCTGCACCGGATCGGGCTCGACGGCTCGGTGGTCAACCTCGCCCCGGTCGAGGCGGAGCTGGGCGGCCCGCTGTGGCGGCTCGGCCTGAGCTGGTTCGCCCCGCTCGGCGGTGGGCGGCACGCGGTGCTCAGCGGCGGCAGGCTGTCCGTGCTGGACGAGGGCGACCGCTCGGTGACGCCGGTCGAAGCGGTGGCCGGCGAGCTGACCAGCTGGTCCTCGTCGGGACTGGCCGTGCACGGAGGCTCGGTGACCGGCGTCGCGGCGGGCCCGCGGCGGGAGGGCGCGGTGGTGACCGTGGACCTGGCCGCCGGGACCTGGACCGAGCTGACCCCGCAGCCGGCGGACCGGCCCGGGGCGGGCTACCTGCCGGTGGCCGGGGAGCGGGTGTTCACCGCGGCCGGCGGCGCGCGGATCCCCGCGTTCGTGTTCCCGCCGTCGAACCCGGATTTCGTCGCCCCCGAAGGCGAGCGGCCGCCGTACCTGGTCCACGTGCACGGCGGCCCGACCGGGTCCGCCGGCTCCGCGCTGAACCTGGACTTCGCCTACTTCACCAGCCGCGGCATCGGCGTGGTCGCGGTGAACTACGGCGGCTCGACCGGCTACGGGCGGGCGTTCCGGGAGCGGCTGCGCGAGCAGTGGGGCGTGGTCGACGTCGAGGACTGCGTGGCGGTGGCCGAGGCCCTGGTGGCCGAAGGGATCGCCGACGGCGCGCGGCTGGCCGTCCGGGGCGGCAGCGCGGGCGGGTTCACCTCGGCCGCGTCGATCACCGGGACCACCACCTACGCGGCGGCCACGGTGCAGTTCCCGATCCTGGACCTGGCCACCTGGACCGGGGAGGGCGGCGAGACCCACGACTTCGAGTCGAAGTACCTGCACGGACTGGTCGGGCCGTACCCGCAGACCCTGCCGCGGTACCGGGAGCGCTCGCCGATGCACCGCGCGGGCTCACTGGCCGGGCCGGTGCTGTTCCTGCAGGGGCTGGAGGACGAGATCTGCCCGCCGGAGCAGGCCGACCGGTTCGTCGCCGCGCTGGCCGGCGGCGGCGTGGACCACGCTTACCTGCGGTTCGAGGGTGAGCAGCACGGGTTCCGCAAGGCCGAGACGATCGTCGCGGCGCTGGAGGCGGAGCTGTCGTTCTACGGGCAGGTGCTCGGGTTCGAAACTCCGGGCGTGCCGAAGCTGGAGCTGTCGCGGTGAGACCCGCGCGACTGCGCGCCGGGGACACGATCGCACTGGTCGCGCCGTCCGGCCCGGTGCCACCGGACCTGCTGGAGGCGGCGCTGCCGGTGCTGCGGGGCTGGGGCCTGAAGGTGCGGGTGGGCCCGGCGGTGTACTCGGCCGCGCCGGGCTACCTGTCGGCGCCGGACGCCGACCGCGCGGCGGAGTTCACCGAGGCGTGGCTGGACCCGGAGGTGAAGTGCGTGCTGGCCGCCCGCGGCGGTTACGGCGCGCAGCGGATGCTCGATCTGGTGGACTGGCCCGCCCTGCGCGCGGCCGGGCCCAAGGTACTGGCGGGCTCGAGCGACGTCACGGCGCTGCACCGGGCCGTGCACGTCCACTTGGGACTGGACACGGTGTTCTCGCCGATGCCGGCGAGCGTGCTGTTCGACGCGCCGGCCGCGGAGCACCTGCGGCGGACGCTGTTCGAGCCGGAGCACCACCGGGTGCTGCGGGCGGCCGAGCCGGACGTGCTGGTGCCGGGCCGGGCTTCCGGGGTGCTCGTCGGCGGGAACCTGTCGTTGCTGGCGGCCGGGGTCGGCACGGCGGAGCAGGGTTCGGCCCGCGACGGGATCGTGCTGCTGGAGGACGTGACCGAGAGCGTCTACCGGCTGGACCGGATGCTGACGCAACTGCTGCGCGCGGGCTGGTTCGACGGCGTGCGCGGGGTGGTGGCGGGCTCGTGGGCCGCGTGCGGCGATCCGGCGGAGATCCGGTCCCTGCTGCTGGAGCGGCTGGCGCCGCTGGCGGTGCCGATGCTCGGGGGCTTCGGGTTCGGGCACGTGGCGTCGGCACCGACGCTGCCGCTGGGGGCGCGGGCGTCGCTCGACGTGGAGCTGGGCACGCTGGCGCTGGACTCCCCCGCGCTGGCCTGACGCTCTACGGTGCGGGGATGCGACTGTCGAGTGAGGACTCCCGGGCCCGGTTCGCCGCCGCCCGCGTGGCGCGGCTGGCGACGGCGGGCGCGGACGGCGGGCCCCACCTGGTCCCGGTGACCTTCGCGGTGCACGGCGACACGGTGGTGTTCGCCGTGGACCACAAGCCCAAGTCGACCACGGCGCTGCGGCGCCTGGCCAACATCGCCGAGAACCCCGCGGTCTGCTTCCTGGCCGACGAGTACGCCGAGGACTGGTCGCGGCTGTGGTGGGTGCGCGCGGACGGCGTCGCCCGCGTCCTGGCCGAGGCGGACCGGGCCGAGCCGGTGCGGTGGCTGGCGGAGAAGTACCCGCAGTACGCCGAACACCCGCCGGAGCACGCGGTGGTGTCGACGGTGGTGCGCGCTTGGCGGGGGTGGTCGGCCTCCTGACCGGCGGCGGGTGTGGTCGGGCTCCGGTCCGGCCGCTCGCCCATGGGAACCGGGTCACCGCCGACGACCCCCACGCGGGCGAGCCGGAGGCCCGGCTCGCCCGGATCGGCCCGGTCCCCACCGCGGTGTCCACCCAGGATTCAGGCCCGCAGCTCCTGCCCGGCCCAGGTTTCGAACGGGGTCAGCGGGAGCCCCAGCTCCTTCGCGAACCGCGGGCGGGCGGGCTGGCCGATCACGTTCAGCCACTCGTGCGAAGCGCCCATCGGCGGCATCCCGGCGGCGACGGCCTCCCGCTCGGTCAGGTCCGGCGCGCGCAGCTCCCGGCCCAGGGCACCGGAGAGGACGGCGGCGATCTCGGTCATCGGCCGGTGGTCGCTCGCCAGTTCCAGCTCGACGCCGTCGAACCGGGCCGGGTCGGTGATCGCCGCGGCGGCGGCGCGGCCGATGTCGGCCACCGCGACCAGCGACACCCGGGTGTCCGGCTTGATCACGCTCACCAGGCCGCCTTCGACCCCGCGCGGGAACAGGAATCGCAGCGACGGCCGGAAGTTCTCCATGAAGAACGCCGGCTTGAGCAGCGTCCAGTGCGGGAAGCCGGCGGCCCGGACCCGGTCCTGGACCGCGGCCTTGGCGTTCAGCGTGCCCTCCATCGAAGCCCAGCGGCCTTCGGCCCAGCCGGGGGCCTCCACGTGCCGGCCGGCCCCGCTGACCGAGGTGTGCACGAACTGCGGGACGCCCGCGGCCTTCGCGGCTTCGACCAGGTTGACGCCCTGGGCCACTTCGCCGTGGAAATCGAAGCCGTCGCCGGTGAATGCGGGCATCTGCACCGAGAACACGGCGCGGGCCCCGTTCGCCGCGCGGGTCACGGATTCGCGGTCGTGCAGGTCGCCGGTGGCCAGCTCGGCGCCGAGCGCCGCCACCGCCCCGGCCCGGGCGGGATCGCGGACCAGGGCGCGGACGGGGATGCCGGCGGCGAGCAGCGCCCGTGCGGTGGCCCCGCCCTGACGGCCGGTGGCGCCGGTGACGAGGACGGGCGCGGATTCTGGGGACATGGGTGCTCCTCGGGTGACGGCCGGGCGTGGGCAGCCCGGCCGGTGGGTGATCGGTGGCGGGAGACGGCTGCGGCGGTCCCCGCACCTAAATGGCGGGGTCCACCGTTTCGCTTGAGCTACCATACGGTGGGGCCCGCCACTTAGCCAACCCGGGGAGCAGATCGTGCCTGACCACCAGCGCGCCGACGCCCGGCGCAACTACGCGCGCATCCTGGCCGTGGCCGAAGCGGAGGTCGCCGTGCACGGGGCCGGGGCTTCGCTGGAGCAGATCGCCCGGACGGCCGGGGTCGGCTCGGCCACGGTGCGGCGTCACTTCCCCACCCGCCGGGCGCTGGTGGAGGCGGTTTCCCGGACGCGGATCGAAGCCCTGTGCGCGCGAGCCGACGAGCTGGCCGGCCGGGACGACAGCCGCGCGGCGTTACTGGAATGGCTGGGTGAGGTGGTCGCCTATTGCGTTTCGGCGCGGGGCCTGGCCGCCGCCCTGGCCTACGACGGCGTCGAGCCCGAATCGGTGCACGAGAATTCCTGTTCGAGGGCGCTGGACGAGGCGGCCGGGCCGGTGCTGAACCGGGCTCAGCGGGACGGGGCGGTGGCGCCCGGGGTCACGGTCTCGGACCTGACCACGCTGGCCGTCGGCGTGGTGCTGGCCACCGAGCACCATCCCGATCCGGCCGCGCGGGCGGACCGGCTGTTCTCGCTGGCCGTGGCCGGGCTGAGCCCGCCACCGGCCGGGGGCGGGTGACCGCCGGGTCTGCGGCGAGGACGGCCGAAGCCGGGCTCCGGGCCGACGGCCGGTTCCGGCCACCGGCATCCATCACCGGGGCCGGGCCGGGTGGGTCGCGGGGCTCAGTGCCGGGTGGATCGCGTGGCGCAGTGCTCGATGGATCGCGGGGGGCTCAGTCGGCCGCGGGGGCCGGGGTCCGGCTGGGCAGGAACTCCTCGTCCGGCTTGCGCCAGGCGGCGATCAGGCCGAGCGGGTCCGGGCGCAGCAGCGACGCGGCGGCGTAGAGGCTGACCAGCACGACCACGGCGATGAACCACCAGTCGTAGAGGGCCTGCTCCCCGGTCGGGTAGTAGACGAGGGTGACGAACACCGAGACGGCGACCACCACCGAGAGGTGCCGTCGCTGCCAGCCGAAGGCCGAAAGCAGGACGAAGCCCCAGGTCAGGTACCACGGCAGGGTGGGCGGCATGAGAATGGCGACGGCCAGCATGGTGATCGCGGCCCGGTAGACGGCCTCTCGGCCGCCGCCGCGGGCGAGCCACCACTGGCGGACGCCGAAGACGCCCAGGCCGATCATGGCGATGGCGCGGGTGACCGTGACGAACGGCGAGGGCTGCACGTCCGCGACCAGGTGCACCAGGTTGTACACGGCTTCGCCGATGCCGGTCGGGAAGTTGAGCCAGTTCGCGATCAGCTGCGGGGCCTTGAGACCGGACCACCAACCGAGGTTGAGCGAGCCGAGCGAGACCCAGGTGCCGAGGGCGAACACCGGCAGGAACAGCCCGACGGACGCGGCACCGGCCTTGAGGAAGTTCTTCGCCTTCGACTCGCCGGGCAGGTGCGCGGCCCACATCCAGACCAGGAAGGGCAGCGCGACCGCGGCGGTCGGCTTGATCAGCATGCCGACGGTGATCAGCAGGACCGCGACCACGTACCGGCGTTCGAGCGCGGCCACGACGCCGATGGTGAGGAAGCCCAGCATCATCAGGTCGTTGTGCGGGCCGCCGAAGAGGTGGATGACCATCATCGGGCTGGCCACCGCGAGCCACAGCGCCACCGGCAGCTTGCCGCCGAGGTGCTTGACCAGCCGGGGCAGCGCCCACAGCGTCATGCCGAGCCCGATCAGCAGGACCAGCCGGGTCAGGATCACCCCGGCGATCGTGTTGTCCTGCGTGAGGGCCACGATCCACTTGGAGATGAGCAGGAAGAGCGGCCCGTACGGGGCGGGGGTGGTCTGCCAGAGCGGGTGCACGTTCTGCACCACGTTGGGCAGCACGTGCAGTTCGGCCGGGCCGTTGGCGTACGGGTCGAGGCCGTAGAGCAGCTGGGCGCCCTGACCGAGGTAGGAGAAGACGTCCCGGGTGAACAGCGGCGGCGAGACCAGCAGCGGGGCCATCCAGCACAGCGCGGCGACCAGGATGGGGCGGCTGCCGATGCGGCCGGCCAGCACGTAGCGGCCGAGCCGGACCCAGGCCCAGACGACCAGGCCGAAACCGGTGTAGAGCAGCGCGTTGGCCAGGGCGCGGCCGTGGCCGTAGCGGATCCACGACAGCGGCCCGTGCCCGAGGACCGGGTCCCGGATGAGGATGCCGCCCGCGCCGAGGGCGGCGAGCATGAGCAGCGTGGTGCCGATGGTGCCCATCGCGATGGTCCGGTACGGGAACCTGGTGGGCACGAGGAGCCGCTCGTCCAGCGGGCGGGCCGCGGGCGGTTGCGCAGAGTCGGTGGTGGTCGCCATTTCGATCCAGGAGATTACCGGGTGGGGTTTCGGCACACCGCCCGGGCTCTGCTCGGGACGGGTGTTCGTTCAGGTGTTCGTCCAGGTCATCGTTCCGGTCGTTGCTCGGGTGGTTACTCGCTGCGGGCGGGAGGGGGCTTTTCCGCTCCGGGTGGCGGAAAGGTCCGGTTTCAGGGCCGGGTGGCGGCGCGCTGGGCGGTGCCGCCGGGCAGCGCGGCCAGCAGCGACCTGGTGTACTCGTGCCGGGGTTCGAGCAGGACCTGTTCGACGGTACCGGTCTCGACCAGCTTCCCGTGGTACATCACGGCGACGCGGTCGGCGATGTTCCAGGCCAGCCCCAGGTCGTGGGTGATGACCAGGCCGGCCAGCCCGAGTTCGCGGCGCAGCCGCAGCAGCAGGCCCAGGATCTCGCCGCGCACGGAGGCGTCGAGCGAGGCCACCGGCTCGTCGGCGACCACGACCGAGGGGCTCAGCGCGAGGGCGCCGGCGATGACGACGCGCTGGCGCTGGCCGCCGGAGAGCTCGTGCGGGAGCCGGTCGAAGAACTTCTCCGGCGGGCGCAGCTCCGCCGCCTCCAGGGCGCGGGTGACGATGGCGCGTTCGCCGGGCCGGCCGTGGATGCGGGGGCCCTCGGCCACCGCTTCGTACACGGTGTGCGCGGGGTTGAGCGCGCTCGTGGGGTCCTGCAGCACGAGCTGGACTTGGCGGCGGTAGGCGCGCAGTCCTTCGCCGCCGGAAGGGATGGGCTTGCCGTCGTAGCGGACCGCGCCGGAGGTGGGCTTCTGGAGGCCGAGCAGCGTGCGGGCGAGGGTGGTCTTGCCGGAGCCGGACTGGCCGACCAGCGCGACGATCTCGTCGCGGTGCACGGTGAGGTCGACCCCGGCCACGGCGTCGATGGGCTTACCGGTGCGGTCGCGGAAGCTGACGTGCAGGTCCTCGGCTTCCAGCAGGGGCGGCGCGTCCCGGCCGGCGCGGCCGGCCGGTTCGGGCGGCAGCGGGGTGCTGGTGGCCGGGGCGAAGCGGGACACCGGGTCGCCGACGGTGGGGAACGCGGCGGCGAGCGCGCGGGTGTGCTCGTGGCGGGGCGAGGCCATCAGCTCGGCGCCGGGCCGCTGCTCGACCACCTGCCCGTCGTACATCACCGCGATGCGGCGGCAGGTGGCGGCGAGCACGGACAGGTCGTGGCTGATCATGACCAGCCCGATGTCCTGCTCGGCGACCAGCCGGGACATCAGGTCGAGGACCTGGGCCTGCACGATCACGTCGAGCGCGGTGGTGGGCTCGTCGGCGATCACCAGCCGGGGCGAGCAGGCCAGCGCCATCGCGATCATCACGCGCTGCTTCTGCCCGCCGGACAGTTCGTGCGGGTACGCGCCGGCGCGGGAGCGGGGCAGGCCCACCTGGTCGAGCAGGTCCGCGACCCGGGCCCGGACCCGGTCCTCGGCCGGGGCCTTGCCGCCCTCGGGCGGGTGCAGCCGGATCGGCTCGGCGATCTGCTCGCCGACGCGGTGCACCGGGTTGAGCGCGTGCATGGCCCCCTGGAACACCACCGACGCCTCGGCCCAGCGGACCGCGCGCAGCCGGCCCCAGCGCATCCCGGTGACGTCTTCGCCGTCGAGCAGGATCTCGCCGGTGACCCGGGCGGTGCGCGGCAGCAGCCGCAGCACGCTCATGGCCACCGTGGACTTGCCGGAGCCGGACTCCCCCGCGATGCCGAGGGTGTCGCCGGGGTCCAGGCGCAGGTCGACCCCGCGCACGGCGGGCACCTCGCCGCTGCCGGTGCGGTAGGTGACGCCGAGGTTCCGGAGTTCGAGCAGGGCGGTCACGGGCGTTGTCCTTTGAGCCTCGGGTTCAGCACCGTCTCCAGCCCGCGGCCGACCAGGGTGAAGAACAACACGACGAGCACGATCGCGATGCCCGGCGGGAGCAGGTTCCACCAGGCCCCGCGGCTGACGGCGCCGTTGTTGAGCGCGGTCTCCAGCATCGCGCCCCAGGAGACGGAGCTGGGGTCGCCGACGCCGAGGAACGACAGGGTCGCGTCGGCGATGATCGAGTTGCCCACGACCAGGGTGGTGTTGGCCAGCACGAGCGGCATCACGCCGGGCAGCACGTGCCGGCCGACCAC
Source organism: Amycolatopsis sp. PS_44_ISF1 (assembly GCF_032335455.1). Lineage (NCBI taxonomy): Bacteria > Bacillati > Actinomycetota > Actinomycetes > Pseudonocardiales > Pseudonocardiaceae > Amycolatopsis > Amycolatopsis sp. PS_44_ISF1. The sequence goes on from NZ_JANUXO010000002.1 coordinate 722,255, forward strand.
GTGCCGGTGGCCGCCGCCGAGGGCGCGGGAGCGCTCGATGTACGGGCGGCTTTCGATGGTGAGGGTCTGGGCGCGGACCAGCCGGGCGGTGCTGGGCCACGCGGTCAGCCCGATGGCCACGATGATCGTCCACACGCCCTGGGGCAGCACCGCGGACAGCGCGATGGCGAGGACCAGGGAAGGGAGCACGAGGAAGAAGTCGGTGAAGCGCAGCAGCACGGTGGAGACCCAGCCGCCGAAGTGCGCGGCGGTGACCCCGATGACGGTGCCGATCAGCACGCTGAGCACGGTGGCGGCGAAGCCGACGAGCAGCGAGATCCGGGTGCCCCACAGGGTCATCAGCAGCACGGAGCGGCCGTCGATGTCGGTGCCGAGCCAGAACCGCCCGTCCGGCGGGCTGAGCGGGTGACCGGTGGCCTGGGTGACGTCGAGGCCGCCGGCGTCGCTGAGCACCGGCAGCAGCAGCGCCAGCAGGACGGTGAGGGCGAGCAGGACCAGGCCGGTGAGCGCGGCCTTCTGCGCGGCGAACTCGTGCCAGGTGCGGGCGACGCCGGCGCGGCGGCGGCGCCAGGCGATGGCGCGGGCGCTCTCGGCGCTCTCGGTGCTGGGGGTGGGTTCGGCGTTTTCGCTGGGTGCCGGCGTGGTCATGCGGTCCGCACCCTCGGGTCGAGCACGCGGTAGAGCAGCTCCGCGAGCAGGTTCATCACCACGACGGCGCCGGCCAGCACCACGAACACGCCCTGCAGCACCGGCAGGTCCGGGCCGTGCAGCGCGTCGTAGGTCAGCTGGCCGAGGCCGGGCCAGCTGAACACCGCCTCCACCGTGACGGCGCCGGAGACGACCATGCCGAACTGCATGAACACCAGGGTCACGGTGGGCAGCAGCGCGTTCGGCACGGCGTGGTGGCGGCGGACGAGGTCGTCGCGCAGGCCCTTGGCGCGGGCGGTGGTGAGGTAATCGGAGTTCATCTCCCCCAGCAGCGAGGACCGCATCACCAGCATGTACTGGGCGTAGAACACCGCGAGCAGCGTGACGCAGGGCAGCACCAGGTGGTGCAGTACGTCGAGGCCCTGGGCGAAGAACCCGGGCCCGGCGTCCGGGGAGTGCATGCCGCGGCTGGGGAACACCCCGTCGGTGACGACCAGCAGCAGCAGGCCGAGCCAGAACTGCGGGACCGACCACAGGGTGAGCGCGAGGCCGGTCTGGGCGCGGTCGAAGAAGCTGTCGCGCCGCCACGCGGCCCGGATGCCGAGCCACAGGCCGAGCGCGACGGCGAGCACGGTCGCGCTGCCGACCAGCAGCACGGTGGGCCAGAGCCGTTCGCCGATCATGTCGAGGACCGGGCGGCGCTCGATGTAGGAGGTGCCGAAGTCGCCGCGGAACAGTCCGGTGAAGTAGCGGCCGAACTGGGCCGGGACCGGCTGGTCGAGGCCGAGCTGCCGGCGCAGCTCGGCGATCTGGGCGGGATCGGTGGGCCGGTCCCGGGCCATGAAGGCGACCGGGTCGCCGGGCAGCAGCCGGAACAGGAAGAACCCGAGCACGACGACCAGCACGAGGCTGGCGGCGGCTTCGGCGATCTTGGTGAGGACGAACCGCAGGGTGCCGGTGCCGCCCCGGCGTTCGCCGGGGTCGGCGAGGGCCGCGGCCCGGTCGGAGGTGAAGGCCTGGGACAAGGGGGCTACTCCCGGTCGTCCGCGGACTTGCCGCGCCGGCCGATCAGCACGCCGCCGCCGACGAGCACGACCACCACGACGGCGCCGATCACGATCCACAGCACGGTGTCCGAGCCGCCGCCGGCGCCGCCGTCGGCGGCCCCGGCGGGCACGGCGCCGTAGACGCCCCAGTAGCCGGTCTGCTCGAGGATCGAGCCGTCGGGCTGCGGCTGCTTGGTGAAGCCGGAGAACTTGTCCGAGCGGTAGGCCTCGAGCGAGTTGTCGTAGTCGAGCACGACGTTCACGGCCTGGCTGTAGAGCCGCGCCTGGGCCTGCTTGACGTAACCCGCGCGCACGCCCGGGTCGGTCTCGGTCAGCTGCTTGGCGTACAGCGCGTCGTACTGCTGGTCGCAGAAGAAGGTGTCGGTGGTGGCGCCCTTGCCCTCGGCGTTCGGCCGCCCGGCGCAGGTGTGCAGCGCCAGCGCGTAGTCCGGGTCCGGGTTGGTGGCGTAGCCGGAGATGGCGAGGTCGTAGTTGCCGGCGTTGGTGCGGTCGTTGAGCTCTTCGTCGGAGACCAGCTCCTGCTTGACCGCGATGCCGATGTCGTGCAGCCAGCCGCTGACGTACTGGGCGGTGCGCTGGTCGAACGGCCGGTTGGCGTGGCCGGTCAGGCGCAGTTCGAGCCGGGCGCCGCCGGGGGCCACGCGGACGCCGTCGGGGCCCTTGGGGTAGCCGGCCCGGTCGAGTGCGGTGCCGGCGGCGGCGAGGTCGAACTTCACCGCCTCGGCGGGCGCCGGGTCCCAGTGGTAGGCCGCGTAGATCGGCGGGATGACGCCACCGCCGAGCTGGCCGTAGCCGCCGACCACTTTGTCCACAATGGTCCTGGGGTCGATGGCCTGGACGATCGCCTGGCGCAGCCGCAGGTCCTTGAGCACCGGGTTGCCGTTGCCGATCGGCCGGTCCTGGTTGTTCTCCACACCGAAGTTGAGGTTGATCTCGTTGTAGCGGCGGCCGGGGGCCTTGTTGGTGGCGATGTCCGGCCGGCCCCCCAGGGCGTCGAACTGGGTCGGGGTGAGCCGGTTGATCACGTCGACCTCACCCTGCTTGAGGGCGTTCACCGCGGATTCCACGTCCTTGAAGATCAGCAGCTGCAGCTCGTCGACCTTGGCCGCGCCGCGCCAGTAGTCCCGGTTGGCCTTGAACTTCAGGTACTCGTTCTGCTTGTACTCGGTGAGCTGGTAGGGCCCGTCGCTCACGCCGACCACCGGGACGTCGTCGGTCCTGGGGTCGTTGAGGTCCTTGATCGGCGCCCACACGTGCTCGGGCACGATCGGCACGTCGAGCAGGTCCACACTGGACTGCACGGTCTTGGTCCGGATCACCAGGGTGGCGTCGTCCGGGGCGGTGACGCTCGCGAAGTTCGCCACGTAGCTGCCGTTCGCGGTGCGCGCGGTCTCGTCGGTGAGCATCCGGTTGAAGGTGAACGCCGCGTCCTTCGCGGTGACCGGCTGCCCGTCGGTCCACTTCGCGTTCCGGCGGATCTTGAACGTCCAGGTCAGCTTGTCCGGCGAGGTGGTCCAGGATTCGGCCAGCGCCGGTGCGGCCTCGGCCTTCTCCGCGGACGGGATGGTGAGGAACTCGTAGATGAACCGGCCGACCTGGGTGGAGGCCGCCAGCGAGGCGGTGAACGGGTTCAGGTGGTCGATCCCGGTGGTCAGCGCCACCCGCAGCACCTTGGGCGGCGCGGGCGGCTGCGCGGCGGCCGGGCCGGCCAGCGGCAGGACCGCCACCGCGCCCGCGGTCAGGACCGCGAGGACGCGGCCCACCCCGTGTCGAACGTGCTTGAACCGCACCTGCAGACCACCCCATCGTCCCGCCCTGAGCACCCCGAAGACGAAAAGTAACCACATACCGAGGCAACTGCGCAATATGGTGCGGAGACGGTGCGTGCCCGATCGTTATGCCCCACCTCGTGCTCACGCAGGGTGAGCTCCGGCGGCCCGGGACCGGGATGGTTAGAGTGCCCGCATGCGGATCATGATCTCGGCGGACATGGAAGGCGCCACGGGGGTCACCTGGACCGACGACGTGGTGCCGGGCACCGAGCAGTGGCAGCGGTTCCGCCGCCTGTTCACCGGGGACGTCAACGCGGTGCTGGCCGGGCTGTTCGGGGCCGGGGCGAGCGACGTGCTGGTGAACGAGGCGCACTCCTCGCAGCGCAACCTGCTGCTGGAGGAGCTGGACCCGCGGGCCCGGATGCTCACCGGTCGGCACAAGCCGATGTCGATGATGCAGGGCATCGATTCCGGGGTCGAAGGCGTCGTGTTCCTGGGCTACCACGCGGGCGCGGGGTTCGACGGGGTGCTTTCGCACACCTACCTGGAGAACCAGATCACCGGGGTGTGGCTGGACGACGTGCCGGCCAGCGAGGGGCGGCTGAACGCGGCGGTGGCGGCCGAGCACGGCGTACCGGTGCTGCTGGTCAGCGGCGACGACCGGACGTGCGAGGACGCGCGGGACCACTCCCCCGGAGCCGAGCTGGTGGCGGTGAAGGAGTGCGTGAGCCGGTACGCGGCGATCTGCCTGCCCCCGGCCCGCACGGCGGAGCTGCTCGAAGCCGCTGCCGCGGAGTCGATGGCGCGCGCGGGCCGGGTGGACCGGGCGCCGGGGCGGCACCGGATCGAGGTGGAGTTCGACGCGAGCCACCTGGCCCAGGCCACGGCGGTGATCCCGACGGTGGAGCAGATCGGCACCCGCCGGGTCGGGTTCGACGCGCCGAGCATGACCGAGGCGATGAAGGCGTTCAAGGTGGTGACCGCGATCGCGGGCGGGGCGGTGCAGGGCAGTTATGGCTGACTCGACGGCCGGCTCCACTGAGGACTCCATTGGGGACTCTACTGTGGACTCCCCGGCCGACGTGGTGGCGGTGTGCGCGGACCTGATCCGGTTCGACACGACCAACCGCGGCGGCGGCGACGCGGAGGGCGAGCGGGACGCGGCGGAGTACGTCGCGGAGTTCCTGGGGCGGCACGGGGTGGCGGCCGAGATCGTGGAGGCGGCGCCGGGCCGGGCCACCGTGCTCGCGCGGATCCCCGGCACCGACCCGCGGTTGCCGGGGCTGCTGGTGCAGGGGCACCTGGACGTGGTGCCGGCCGACGCGGCGGACTGGTCGGTGCCGCCGTTCTCCGGCGAGGTGCGCGACGGGTTCCTGTGGGGCCGTGGCGCGGTGGACATGAAGGACTTCTGCGCGATGGTGCTCACGGCCGTCGCGTCGGGGCTGCGGCCGCGCCGGGATCTGGTGCTGGCGTTCGTGGCCGACGAGGAGGACCGGGGTGATTTCGGGGCGCACTGGCTGGTGGAGACCCATCCGGAGTACTTCGAGGGCTGCGTGGCCGCGATCAGCGAGTCCGGCGGCTACACCTGCCACGTGCCGGCGGCCGACGGCCGGGCCGTGCGGCTGTACCCGGTCGGGACGGCCGAGCGCGGCACGGCGCACCTGCGGCTGACCGCGCGGGGCCGCGCCGGGCACGGGTCCCGGCCGAACGACGAGAACGCGGTGACGATGCTGGCCGGGGCGGTGCAGCGGATCGCCGCGCACCGGTGGCCGGTGCGGCTGACGCCCGCGGTGCGCGCGTTCCTGGAGCGGACCGGCGCGGCGCTGGGGGTGCCGGTGGAGCTGTCTTCGGGCGAGGCGGTGGACGCGACGGTGGCGCGGCTGGGCCCGGCGGGCTCGCTGGTGGTGCCGACGCTGCGCAACAGCACCACGCCGACCATGCTGTCGGCCGGGTACAAGGTGAACGTGATCCCGTCGACGGCGACCGCGCAGGTTGACGTGCGGGTGCTGCCGGGCGCGGAGGAGGAGCTGTTCGCGGAGCTCGACGGGCTGCTCGGCCCGGGGGTGGGGCGGGAGTTCGTGGCGCACCAGCCGCCGGTGCAGGCGCCGGTGGACTCGCCGTGGTTCGACGCGATGGCGGCCGCGCTCCAGGCCGAGGACCCGGGCGCGGTGGTGGTGCCGTACTGCCTGGGCGGCGGGACGGACGCGAAGGCGTTTTCCAAGCTGGGCCTGGCTTGTTACGGCTTCGCCCCGCTGTGGCTGCCGCCGGGCTTCCCCTACCGCACCCTGGCGCACGGCGTCGACGAGCGCGTGCCGGTGGAGGGGCTGCGGTTCGGCACCCGGGTGCTGAACCGGTTCCTGGAGTCCTGCTGATCCCCGAGTCCTGCTGATCCCCTGACCGCGGCCGCGGTCAGGGGCGCCAGGCCCCGGGCAGATTCCGGGGGTGGGTGCGGATCAGCTCGGCTTCGAGCACGGACCGGCGTCCGGCGGCGGTTTCGGCGTCGGGCAGGCCGAGGCGCTCGGCGATCCGTTCCCAGGACCAGCCCTGGCGGCGGGCCCCGGCGATGAACGCCGGTTCGGACTGGTCCACGACGCGGCGGCTGGTCGCGACTTCGCGGCCCCAGGCTTCGAGCCCGTCCTCGGGGACGTCGTGCTGCCGGTGGGCGACGGCGAGCAGGGCGGAGAGCGGGTTCGCGGCGGGCAGCGCCGGGGCCTGCTCCGCGAGCCACCGGTCGATGACCGGGTTGCCGTCCATCTCAGGCCTCCCGGGTGAGCTCGGCCCACCAGCGCCGGCCGTCGCGGACGCGGTCGAGGCGGGTGAGGGTGACACCGTCGCGGGCGAAGGACTCGACTTCGGCGCGGGTGAGCGGCCAGGGCGGTCCTTCGCGTTCGTCCGGGGCCGGGCTTTCCTCGACCACCGCGCCGACCAGGGCGAGCCCGTCGGGGGCGAGGAAGCCCGAGACCGAGCCGATCGCGGTGGCGCGGACGGTCCGGGGCAGGGACTGCACGGTGAGGATCTCGACGACCAGGTCGAAGGCGTGACGCCACTCGGCCGGCGGGTCGAGCAGGTCGGCGGTGCGGTAGGCGACGCGGGTGTCCGGGAAGCGGTCGAGCACGGCCTTGATCGCGCTGGGCGAGACGTCGAACGCCTCGGTGTCGTAGCCGGTTTCGGCGAGCAGCTCGGCGTCGTCGCCCATGCCGCAGCCGACCACGAGCGCGCGCCGGCCTTCGCCGGGGTGGTCGCGGGCCCAGGCGGCCAGCTCGGGGCACGGCTCCCCGCGGTACCAGGGCAGCACGGCGTCCCCGGCCTCCGCCGCGGCGTACAGCGGCTCGAACCAGCCGGTGGGGTCGCCGGCGGCCAGCGCGTGCCCGGCCCGTCGGCGGGTGTCTTCGTCGGGGTCGATCCGGTCTGCGGGCATGGTTCCCTTATACCGGGGCGCCGGGCGGGTGTCCGGCCCGGGCGCGGCCATGCTGCCGAAACGGCATCCGGCGCGGCCGGACGCCGGAGCCGGGTCACCTCCGGCGTTGTCTGTTTCGGGCCAGGTTGTCCGCCGGGTCTTGACATCGATGTCAGCCCCGGGTTTCGCTAGCCGCGCCCCCGCCGTGATGTCCCCTGTGCGCGGGCGTGTGCAGAACGTCCCGACGAGCTGGGAGCAACGATGCCCCGAAGCGCCAGACCCGTCCACGCCGTGCTGGTCGCGGTGGTGGCGGCGGCCGGACTGGCCGCCCTGCCGGTCACCGCGGCCACCGCCGAGACGGCCGCCCCACCCGACTTCTCCTCGTCGTTCGAGCCGAGCGACCCGCAACCGACGTGGCAGGACACCGTGGACACCGACGCGGCCGGCCAGCCGCGCACGTCCGGGGTGAACGGGGCGAACGGCACCGCGATCCCGGGTGACATCCGCGGCAAGGTCACCGAGGTGACCGCGAGCAGTGAGAACACCGACGGCGGCGAGGTCGCGGCCAACCTGGTCGACGGCACCACCGACACCAAGTGGCTGTCGTGGGACCCGGCGGCGTGGGCGCAGGTCACGCTGTCGGAGCCGACTTCGATCACGCACTACGCGATCAGCTCGGCCAACGACTTCCCCGGCCGCGACCCGCAGGACTGGACGCTGCAGGGCTCCGACGACGCCCAGGCGTGGACCGACCTGGACCGCCAGTCCGGGCAGAGCTTCCCGAACCGGCTGCAGCAGAAGGACTACAAGCTGGCGGCGGCGAGCAAGGCGTTCAAGTACTACCGGCTCGACGTCACCCGTGACCACGGGGACACCGCGCTGCAGCTCTCGGAGCTGCTGCTGGCCAACGACGACCCGGCCCCGCCGCCGCTGCCGAACATGCGCAGCTTCGTCGACTCCGGGCCGACCGGCGGGTACACGAACAAGAACCGGGTGGGCTTCACCGGCAAGAAGGCGTTCCGCTACTCCGGCAGCCAGACCGTCGCCGGGCACGGGTGGTCCTACAACAAGGTGTTCGACGTGAACATCCCGGTGGTGCCTTCCACCGAGCTGTCGTACAAGGTGCAGCCGCAGTTCGTCACCGGGGACCTGAAGTACCCGAGCACGAACGTCGCGATCGACCTGGCCTTCACCGACGGCACCTACCTCAGCTCGCTCGGTGCGAAGGACCAGTACGGGTTCCCGCTCTCACCGCAGGGGCAGGGCGCGAGCAAGGTGCTCTACGCCAACCAGTGGAACCTGGTGCGCTCGGCGATCGGGACGGTCGCCCAGGGCAAGACCATCGCCCGGATCCTGGTGGGCTACGACAACCCGAACGGACCGGGCACGTTCCAGGGCTGGCTGGACGACGTGAAGGTCTCGGCCACGCCGACGCCGCCGGCCAGCACCCGCCCGAGCGACAACGTGCTGACCACCCGCGGGACGCTCGCGAACAGCACGTTCTCACGGGGCAACAACTTCCCGGCCACCGCGGTGCCGCACGGCTTCAACTTCTGGACGCCGGTGACCGACGCCGGTTCGGCGAGCTGGCTGTACAACTACCACTCGCAGAACAACAGCGACAACCTCCCGGCGCTGCAGGCGTTCAGCGTGAGCCACGAGCCGAGCCCGTGGATGGGTGACCGGCAGAGCTTCCAGGTGATGCCCTCGGCGGCGGCCGGGGTGCCGGACGCCAACCGCGACGCGCGGGCGCTGGCGTTCAAGCACGACGACGAGATCGCGCGGGCGCACTACTACGGGGTGACGTTCCAGAACGGGATCAAGACCGAGATCGCGCCGACCGACCACGCGGCGGTCATGCGGTTCTCCTTCCCCGGCGCCGACTCCAGCCTGATCTTCGACAACGTCACCAACTCCGGCGGCCTCACCCTCGACCCGGCCGCGGGCACCCTGAGCGGGTACACCGACGCCAAGAGCGGTCTTTCGGCGGGGGCGGGGCGGATGTTCGTCTACGCCACCTTCGACAAGCCGGTGACCGCCGGGGCGAAGCTGACCGGGCAGGGCCGGGACAACGTCACCGGGTACCTGCGGTTCGCCGCCGGCGCGGACAAGACCGTGACGATGCGGATCGCGACCTCGCTGCTGAGCGTGGAGCAGGCGAAGAAGAACCTGGCGATGGAGGCCGGGCCGGGCGTGTCGTTCGACGCCGCGCGCGACTCCGCGCAGCGGGCCTGGGACAAGCAGCTCGGCGTGATCGAGGTGCAGGGCGCGTCGAAGGACCAGCTGGAGACGCTGTACTCGAACCTCTACCGGCTGTTCCTCTACCCGAACGAGGGATTCGAGAACACCGGCACCGCCGACAAGCCGGTGTACAAGTACGCCAGCCCCGTGTCGCCGAAGGCGGGCGCGGACACCGCGACGCAGACCGGTTCGAAGGTCGTCGACGGCCAGACGTATGTGAACAACGGGTTCTGGGACACCTACCGCACCACCTGGCCGGCGTACTCGCTGCTCTCGCCGGACATGGCCGGGAAGATGGTCGACGGCTTCGTGCAGCAGTACCGCGACGCCGGGTGGATCGCGCGCTGGTCCTCCCCCGGTTACGCCGACCTGATGACCGGCACCAGCTCCGACGTCGCCTTCGCCGACGCCTACCTCAAGGGCGTGACGAACTTCGACGTGAAGTCGGCCTACGACGCGGCGCTGAAGAACGCCACCGTGACGCCGCCGAACTCGGCGGTCGGGCGCAAGGGCCTGGACCAGTCGATCTTCCTCGGCTACACGCCGAACTCGACCGGTGAGGGCTTCTCGTGGGCGATGGAGGGCTACGTCAACGACTTCGGCATCGCGAACCTGTCGAAGAAGCTGTACGACCAGGCCCCGGCCACCGACCCGCGCAAGGCGGAGTACCAGGAGAACTACCAGTACTTCACCAGCCGCGCGCAGCAGTACGTGAACCTGTTCGACCCCAGTGTCGGGTTCTTCCAGGGCAAGGACGCGAACGGCAAGTTCACCAAGTCCAAGGCCGACTACGACCCGCGGGTGTGGGGCGGGGACTACACCGAGACCGACGGCTGGAACATGGCCTTCACCGTGCCGCAGGACGGCCGGGGCCTGGCCGACCTCTACGGCGGCCAGGCCAAGCTGGCGGACAAGCTGGACCAGTTCTTCGCCGATCAGGAGACCGCGGGCTACCCCGGCTCCTACGGCGGGGTGATCCACGAGATGCGGGAGGCGCGCGACGTGCGGATGGGCCAGTACGGCCACTCCAACCAGCCTTCGCACCACCTGCTCTACATGTACGACTACGCGGGCCAGCCGTCGAAGACGCAGGCCAAGGTGCGTGAGGCGCTTTCGCGGCTCTACACCGGCAGCGAGCTGGGCCAGGGTTACGCGGGCGACGAGGACAACGGCGAGATGTCCGCGTGGTACGTCTTCGGCGCGCTGGGCTTCTACCCGTTGCAGATGGGCAGCCCGAACTACGCCATCGGGTCGCCGCTGTTCACCAAGGCGACCGTGCACCTGCCCGGCGGCGACCTGGTGATCAACGCGCCGAAGAACAACGCGAAGAACGTCTACGTGCAGGGCCTGAAGGTCAACGGCAAGACCTACACCTCGACGTCCCTGCCGCAGGACCTGCTGGCCCACGGCGGCACGCTGGACTTCGACCTGGGCCCGAACCCGTCGGCGTGGGGCACCGGCCCGAACGACGCGCCGAAGTCGATCACCACGGGCGACACCGCACCGACGCCGCTGCACGACGAAACCGGCCCGGGGCGGGGCACCCTGTCCACTTCGGACGGTTCGGACGCCAAGGCGCTGGTGGACAACACTTCCGCCACCGAGGCGAAGGTGACCGGCGCGGTGCAGTACCAGCTCGGCTCCTCGGACGAGGCGGTCACGCACTACACGCTGACCTCGGGCAAGGGCGCCGGCGACCCGAAGAGCTGGGTGCTGAAGGGCTCCTACGACGGGAAGAACTGGGCGGTGGCCGACCAGCAGACCGGCCAGGCGTTCCCGTGGCGGCAGCAGACCCGCGCGTTCGCGGTGAAGAACCCGGCGCACTACGCCTACTACCGGCTGGAGGTCACCGCGACCACGGGCGGGACGGCGTCGCTGGCCGAGTTCGAGCTGCTGGGCCGTCCCGACGCGTCGTGCACGAAGACGCTGACGGGCGCGCAGAAGGGCCCGCTGGTGGTGTCGAGCGGCACGGTGTGCCTCGACGGCGCGACGGTGTCCGGCCCGGTCACGGTGGCCAACGGCGCTTCGCTGGTGGTCCGCGGCGGCTCGATCGCGGGCCCGCTGGCCGCAACCGGTGCGGCGCAGGTGGTGCTGAACCGCACGAAGATCGCGGGCCCGGTGGCCATCACCGGCACCACGGGTGCGGTGTCGATCGAGCTGACCGGCATCGGCGGACCGGCGACGCTGGTGGGCAACCACGGCCCGGTGCTGGCGAGCAGCACCGTGGGCGGCCCGCTGGCCTGCACGGGCAACACCCCGCCGCCGTCGGACCACACCCTCGCGAACACCGTCCGCGGCCCGGCCGCCGGGCAGTGCGCGAAGCTGTAGGCGGGTGACACGATGGTGGCTCCCTCCCCGGCCGGGGAGAGGGCCACCATCGTTTCCGGGCCCGGTGTTCTCCGGTCAGCGAGGTACGCGGCCCATCAGCGCGACCAGCCGGTCCGGTGCGGACGCGGTGGCGGGCACCTCGACCGGCGGGGCGAGGATGCCGGGGGTCGTGGACGACTCGACGATGGGGCCGACCACCCGCACGAGCACCTCGGCGAGATCGTCTTCGATCGGCTGCGGGGCGCCGATGCCCATCGCGAGGTCCCACGCGTGCACGGCGAGGTCCCCGGTCATCTGCCAGCAGTAGAGGGAGGCGTCGACCTCGCCGAACGACAGCCGCACCCGGCCCTCGATCGTGCCTTCGTGAGTCCACGCTTCGCGCGCGGCTTTCGCGGACTCCTCCCACGCGCGAACCGGGTCTTCGCCCAGCACGCCGCCGTCGTAGCGGTCGCCGACCTCGGCGAGGGTGGCCCCGCCGAGCAGGTGGGGCGCCCACCGCTGCTCGGCGACGAGGTGGTTGACCAGGTCCCGCACCGTCCATTCGGTGCACGGGGTGGGGTTGTCCCACTGGTCCGCGCCGACCGAGTGCACGGTCCGGTCGAACTCGGCCAGGGCCTGGCGGTGAAGATCGAGTACGTCCATGGCACCGATCCTGCCCGAAACCCGGGTGCGACGACTGCCCCGCCCGACCCCGCCCGGCCCCGGGCGCCACGCGGGCCTCGGACCACCGGGTCCGCGGACGGCCGAGCCACTACCGTGAACGCGTGACGAGCACCGGGTTCTCCTCCTCTTTCGAAGCCGGTGAACCCCAGCCGGTCGACGCGGGGCTGCGGGTGGGCCGCGGGCCGGACCGCTCGCCGACCGCGAAGACCGGCGTCGGGTTCACCGGCTCGCACGCGCTGCGGTACGGGCGCGCGGGCCGGGCCGTGCTGTTCGAAGTGGACGTCGCGGTCACCGCCCACAGCGCCCTGTCCTACCTGGTCTTCCCGGTCGGCGAGCGGCCGGTGCCGACCCACCACGCCACGTTCGTCACCCTCGACCTGGAATTCGGCGACGGCACCGCGGCCGGGTTCTCCGCGGCCACGCCGGGCCGGGGCAAGACCCTGCTGACCGACCAGTGGAACCTGGTCCGCCACCCGCTCGGACAGTTCGCCGGGCGCCGGATCCGGCGGATCGTGCTGGTCACCGAGCCGCCCGGCGGCCAGGTCGTGGACGGCTGGCTCGACGACGTCCGCATCGCCGAGCACCACCGCCCCGAACGGGACCCGGTCGACCACGTCCGCACCACCCGCGGCACCCACTCCAGCGGCGCGTTCTCCCGCGGCAACACCTTCCCCGCCGCCGCCGTGCCGCACGGGTTCAACTTCTGGACCCCGGTCACCGACGCCCGCGCCCTGGACTGGCTCTACTCCTACCACCGGCACAACGACGAGCGGAACTTCCCGCGGCTGCAGGCGTTCGCGCTCAGCCACCAGCCGAGCCCGTGGATGGGCGACCGGCACACCTTCCAGCTCATGCCCGGCACCGGACCGGTCGAGCCGCACCCGGCCCGGCGCGCGCTGGCCTTCTCCCACGAGGACGAGACCGACCGGCCGCACCACTACGGCGTCCGTTTCGCGGACGGGATCACCGCCGACCTCGCGCCCAGCGAGCACGCCGCGATCTTCCGGTTCACCTTCCCCGAAGGCCGCGGCTGGGTGCTGTTCGACAACGCCCGCAACCGCGGCGGGGTCCGGGTGCACCCGGACACCGGGGTGGTCACCGGGCACACCTGGGTGCGCAGCGGCCTGTCCACCGGGGCGCGGCGGATGTTCGTCTACGCCCAGGCCGACACCCCGGCCCGCTCGGGCGGGCGCGTCCGGCGACCGCTGTGGCGCACCGTCACCGGGCAGCTGAGCTTCGAGGCGCCCGTGGTCACCCTCCGGATCGCCACCTCGCTGATCAGCCTCGCCCAGGCCCGGCGCAACCTGGAGCAGGAGATCCCGGCCGGCACCACCTTCGAGCAGGTCCGCGACCGCGCCCGGGAACGCTGGCAGGAACTGCTCGGCCGGGTCGAGATCGAAGGCGCCACCGAGGACCAGCGGACCACCTTCTACTCCTGCCTCTACCGCCTGTTCCTCTACCCGAACACCGCCCACGAACGCACCCCCGAGGGCATCCGCCACGCCAGCCCCGTGCGCCGCGGCCACCGCCCGAGCACCCGCCGCCGCACCGGCGCCCGGATCACCGACGGCGAGCTGTACGTCAACAACGGGTTCTGGGACACCTACCGCACCACCTGGCCCGCGTACGCGCTGCTCACCCCCGAACGCTGCGGCCGGATGATCGACGGCTTCGTCCAGCAGTACCGCGAAGGCGGCTGGATCGCCCGCTGGTCCTCCCCCGGCTACGCCGACCTGATGACCGGCACCAGCTCCGACGTCGCCTTCGCCGACGCCTACCTCAAGGGCGTCCGCAACTTCGACGTCGAATCCGCCTACGACGCGGCGCTCAAGAACGCCACCGTCGCCCCGCCCCGAGCCGGGGTCGGCCGCAAGGGCCTGCACCGCTCACCCTTCCTCGGCTACACCCCGTCCTCGGTGCGCGAAGGACTGTCCTGGGCGCTGGAGGGCTGCGTCAACGACTTCGGCCTCGCCAACCTCTCCGACGCCCTCGCCCGCGAAAGCGAAGGCCCGCGCGCCCGCCGCTTCGCCGACAACGCCGCGTACCTGCGCCAACGCGCCCAGCACTACGTCCACCACTTCGACCCGCGCGTCGGCTTCTTCCAGGGCCGCACCCTCGACGGCGACTACCGCGTCCCGCCCGAGCGTTTCGACCCGCGCGCCTGGGGCGGCGACTTCGTCGAGACCAACGCCTGGAACACCGCGTTCTCCGTACCCCACGACGGCCCCGGCCTCGCCGCCCTCCACGGCGGACCCGCCGGGCTCGAAGCCAAGCTCGACGAGTTCTTCCGCACTCCCGAAACGGGCCGCGAAACCGGCGCCTACGCCCGTCCCATCCACGAGATGACCGAAGCCCGCGACGTGCGGATGGGCCAGTACGGCCACTCCAACCAGCCCTCGCACCACATCCCGTTCGTCTACGCCTACGCCGGCGCCCCCGCGAAACTGCAGCGCACCGTCCGCGAGGTGCTGCGCCGGCTCTACCTCGGCAGCGAACTCGGCCAGGGCTACCCGGGGGACGAGGACAACGGCGAGATGTCGGCCTGGTATGTCTTCTGCGCACTCGGCCTCTACCCGCTGGCCGTCGGCACCCCGCGGTACGTGCTCGGCACACCCCTGTTCCGGACCGCGACCCTGCACCTGGAGAACGGGAAGGACCTGGTCATCCGAGCCCCCGAAGCCACGACCGACACCCCGTACGTGCGCGGCCTCACCATCGACGGCGTCCCGCACCACTCACCCACCATCGCGCACGCCGTGCTCACCCGCGGCGCCGTGCTGGAGTTCGACGTGAGCGCCGAACCCGGCGCCTGGGGCACCCACCCCGTCACCGCGGTCCCGCCCGCCCCGCTCACCGACCTGCGCGGCACCGTCCACAGCCCAGACGGACCCGCCGGCGCCCTGGCCGACGACACCAGCCGCACCGAAACCACCTTCGCCACCCGCACCCCGACCGTGGAGTTCTCCGTCGACGGCACCCCCCGCGAAGTCACCCTGTACACCCTCACCTCCGGCGCCCGGGCCGGCGACGCCCGCGACTGGGTCCTCGAAGGCTCCACCGACGGAAACCACTGGACCGTGCTCGACGAACGCACCGGCGAACTGTTCCGCTGGCGCCGCCAGACCCGCCCGTTCACCCTGGCCGCCCCGGCGGCGTACCCGCGCTACCGCCTGCGCGTCACCGGCTCGACCCACCGCCGGGTCACCCTCGCCCAGTGGGAGCTGCTCGCCCGATGATCGCCGACCTCCGCAACGCCGCCCTCGACCGGCTGGCGGCCGCCGACCCCGGCTTCATCCGGCTGCGGCTGGCCGGCTCCGCCGTGCTCGGCATCATCGTCGCCATCCTGGCCCTGCAGCCGCTGCACTACCCGCTCACCACCAGCCTGGTCGCCGCGATCGCCGCGATGATGAGCGCGTTCACCGTCAACGACCCGACCAGCGGCGGCCAGGCCGTCACCCTCGGCCTCGGCGCGCTGGTCGGCGCCTGCTCCATCACCCTGGCCAGCATCGGCGCCGCGTACCCGCCGCTGGACAGCGTCATCTTCGTGCTGCTGATCTTCATCGCCGTCTACATCCAGCGCTTCGGCCCCCGCGGCACCGCGCTCGGCTCGATGACCTTCTTCCTGTTCTTCTTCCCCATGTTCCTGCAGGCCCACCTCAAACAGGTCCCGCAACTGCTCATCGCCATGCTGATCGGCATCGCCGCCAACGCACTGGTCCGGTTCGTGCTGCTGCGCCGCAACGCCGACAGCGAGTTCATCCGCATCCGCCGCGCTTTCCGCGCCCGGGTCGCCGCCGCCGTCCGCGCCACCGAAGCCCACATCACCGCGGCCGGCGGGGACCGCGCCGAACGCCAGATCCGCACCGCGCTCGCCCGGCTCCACGAATCCGTGCTCCTGATCGAGGACAACGCACCCGACGTCGTCGACGCCCGCAAAGCCGACCAGCTCCGCCGCCGCGCCATCGAAGTCGAACTCGCCGTCCAGTGGCTCACCATCACCGTGCAGCGCACCTGCTCGGAAAGCCTCCAGGCCGGAGTCGCCCAGGACCTGCTCGCCCGGCTCGCGAAATTCCGCTCCCTGATGGAACGCGACCCCCGCGAACTGCCCCTGATCAGCGAAACCGGCGAATACAGCCGCCTGCTCGTGGAAGGCAGCCGCATCGGCGCCACCGCCAAACCCGGCGACGGGGTCCGCCGCGCCATCGCCGAACTCGCCGTCGCCGACGACCGCGCCCAGCGGGCCGCCGCCGACGGGCCCGGCGTCGACTTCACCCTCGACGAAAACGGCACCGAAGACCACGAGCCCACCCGCGCGTTCGCCTACGACAACCAGACCCGCAGCGCCATCCAGGCCGTGGTCGGCGGCGGGCTCGCCGTCCTCACCGGACAGCTCATCTCCCACCAGCGCTGGTACTGGGCCGTGCTCACCGTGTTCGTGGTCTTCATCGGCACCTCCAGCGCCGGCGCCCGGTTCGTCAAAGGCGTCCGCCGCACCGGCGGCACCATGATCGGCATCGTCGGCGGGGTGGTGCTCGCCCTGCTCGTCAGCGGCGACACCGCCGCCATCCTGGCGCTGATCCTGGTCTGCGTCTTCGGCATGGTCTACATGTCGCGGGTCTCCCAGTTCCTCATGGCGTTCTTCGTCACCAGCATGCTCGGCCTGCTCTACAGCCTGCTGGGCACCTTCAGCATCGAAGTGCTCTGGATCCGCGTCGCCGAAACCGCCGTCGGCGCCGCCTCCGGGCTGCTCGCCGCGCTCGTGATCGTCCCCGTCCGCACCCGCTCGGTGATGCTCGAGGACATCGCCGTCGTGCTCGACGAACTGCACGAATTCCTCGAATCCGCCGAACGCCTGCTCTCCGGCCGCGACAACGTCAACATCATCGAGATGTCCCGCGACCTCGACCGCGCCGTCGAACAGGTCCGCCAGACCATCGAACCCCTCACCCACCCCATCAACCTCCGCAGCGCCCGCCGCGACTACGGCTGGCACGTGCTCACCACCCTCGAAGGCATCGCCTTCCGCGCCCGCCACGTCGCCGCCCGCGCCCAGCCCGGCCAGCTCGACGGCCCGGTCGCCGAACGCCTCGACCGGTTCACCGGCCGCATCCTCGCCAACGTCGATGTCATCGGCGCCGCCGTCCGCCACCCCAACACCACCCCGGCGGGCAGACTCGTCCGCGACGACGGCACCCCGGTCGCCGACCGCATCGACGACGCCGAGACCCGCGCCGTGCTCTCCAGCCTCAGCCACCTCGACGAAGGCCTGATCGCCCTCGGCCGGGTCTTCGCCGTCGACGCGGCCAGCCCCGGACCGCAGTAGCCGGCTCCAAGATCGGAAAGCTCCGCCGTTCCGGTTGTGCGAAAAGGAATTTCCTGGCTATCCCGGACGCCCGCTAGCGTCGGATCCATGGAGTGGAGCTTCCTTTCCGCCGAACACCTCGCCACCGCTCTGCGTCGCGGCGAAGTGACCTCGGCGCACCTGACCGACGAGGCAATCACCCGCATCGAGCGCGAAGACGCAGTGGTCAACGCCATCTGCGTACCCGACTTCGACCGCGCGCGGGCCGCCGCACAGGAAGCCGACCACGCCCGCGCCCGGGGCGAAGACCGGCCACTGCTCGGAATCCCGGTGACCGTCAAGGAGTCCTACGACATCGCCGGACTACCCACCACCTGGGGCCTGCCCCACCACCGCGACCACCGCCCGGCCGAGGACGCGCTGCCGGTGGCCCGGCTCAAGGCCGCGGGCGCGATCGTGCTCGGCAAGACCAACGTGCCGACCGGACTCCAAGGGCTCCAGAGCTTCAACGACCTCTACGGCACCACCACCAATCCCTGGGACCACACCCGCACCCCGGGCGGCTCCTCCGGCGGATCGGCCGCCGCCCTGGCGTGCGGCTTCGGCGCCCTGTCCCTCGGCTCCGACCTCGCCGGCTCGCTGCGCACCCCCGCGCACTTCTGCGGCGTCCACGCGCACAAACCCACCCTCGGGCTGGTACCCGGCCGCGGGATGACCCCGCCGGACACCCCCGCCTGGCCCACCGAACCCGACCTCGCCGTCGTCGGGCCCATGGCCCGCACCGCCCGCGACCTCACCCTCCTGCTCGACGTCCTGGCCGGCCCGGACCCGCTGACCCTCGGCCTCGCCTACCACCTGCGACTCCCACCCGCCCGGCACCAGCGACTCCAGGACTTCCGGGTCCTCGTCATCGACGAACACCCGCTCCTGCCGACCGGCGCCGCCGTACGCGCGGCCGTGCACCGGGTAGCCGACGCCCTGACCGACGGCGGCGCCCGCGTCGCCTGGCACAGCCCCCACCTGCCCGACCTGACCGACGCCGCACGGGTCTACACCCAAATGCTGATCGCGGGCTCCCGCGCGCGCTTCCCCACCGAATCACCCGAGCGGCTGCGAGCCCGCATCGCCGCCCTCGACGCCGACGACCAGACCCTCGACGCCATACGGCAACGCGCCATGGTGCCCAGCCACCACGACTGGCTGGACGCGAACGACCGCCGCGAACTCCACCGCCACGGCTGGCGCCGGCTCTTCACCGAGTTCGACGCCGTGGCCTGCCCGATCACCCCGACCCCCGCCTTCCCCCACGACCACCACCCCGACCTGCTGGCCCGGCGCATCGACATCGACGGCACCGACCACCCGGACCTCGACCAGGTCGTCTGGGCCGGCCTCGCCACCCTGCCCGGACTGCCCGCCACCGCCATCCCCGCGGGCCGCTCCCCCGAAGGCCTGCCGGTCGGCGTCCAGCTCATCGGCCCGCTCTTCGAAGACCGCACCCCCCTGCGGCTGGCCGAACTGCTCGAACCCCGGACCGGCGGCTTCCAGGCCCCGGACAGTGACTGGACGCACCCGAACCGCCGCGGCCGGGGAGGCTAGCATCCAGGTACAAGCCAAAGTCGTCTCAAGCTGGAGAACCCGCTATGACCCAAGCCCCTGTCAACGTCACCGTCACCGGTGCGGCCGGCCAGATCGGCTACGCGCTGCTCTTCCGCATCGCGTCCGGCCAGCTCCTCGGCCCGGACACCCCGGTGAAACTGCGGCTCCTCGAGATCCCGCAGGCGGTCAAGGCGGCTGAGGGCACCGCGATGGAACTCGACGACGGCGCCTTCGGCCTCCTGTCCGGCATCGACATCTTCGACGACCCCCGGCAGGCCTTCTCCGGCGCCAACATCGCCCTGCTCGTGGGCGCCCGCCCGCGCAGCAAGGGCATGGAGCGCGGCGACCTGCTCGAAGCCAACGGCGGCATCTTCAAGCCCCAGGGCGAAGCCATCAACGCCGGCGCGGCCGACGACATCCGCGTGCTCGTCGTGGGCAACCCGGCCAACACCAACGCCCTCATCGCCCAGGCCCACGCCCCCGACGTGCCCGCCGACCGCTTCACCGCGATGACCCGCCTCGACCACAACCGCGCCCTCGCGCAGCTGTCGAAGCGCCTCGACGTGCCCGTCACCGACCTCAAGAAGGTCGCCATCTGGGGCAACCACTCCGCCACCCAGTACCCGTCGATCGCGCACGCCGAGGTCGCCGGCAAGAGCGCCGTCGAGGCCGTCAACGACCAGGCCTGGCTCGCCGACACCTTCATCCCCACCGTCGCCAAGCGCGGCGCGGCGATCATCGAGGCCCGCGGACTGTCCTCGGCCGCCTCCGCCGCCTCCGCCGCCATCGACCACGTCCACACCTGGGTCACCGGCACCCCCGAGGGCGACTGGACCTCCGCGGGCGTCGTCTCCGACGGCTCCTACGGCGTCCCGGAGGGCCTCATCTCCTCCTTCCCGGTCACCGCCAAGGGCGGCAAGTACGAGATCGTCCAGGGCCTGGAGATCGACGAGTTCTCCCGCACCCGCATCGACGCCTCCGTCGCGGAGCTCGCCGAAGAGCGCGACGCGGTGAAGAAGCTCGGCCTCATCTGAGCCCGATCCCACTCACAGGAAGGCCGCCCGGAACCGTTCCGGGCGGCCTTCCTGCGTCACCGGAGCGAATCGGGAAGGACCCCGCTGAGCGCGAGCGTGAACGAGGAGCCGGCCCGGCTACCTCCGGGGGACCTCGGCGGCGTGGGCGGGGGCATAACGCTCGCCCGCCACCCGGTCGCCCAGCGGGTCCAGCACGGCCAGCGCCTCGGCGTCCAAGGTCAGCTCCAACGCGGCCGCGTTCTGCTCCAGCCGGGCCGGGCTGCGGGTGCCCGGGATGGCCGCCACCCCCACCCCCAGCCGCTCGGCCTGGGCGTACACCCAGGCCAGCGCCACCTGGGCCGGGGTGGCGCCCAGCCGGCCGGCCACCGCCCGCACGGTCTGCGCGATCTCCTCGTTGGCCTGGCCCGCCTCACCGGAGAAGCGGGGGTTGGTGCGCCGGAAGTCCTTCTCGCCCAGCGTGGAACGGTCCAGGGCGCCGGTCAGGAACCCCCGCCCCAGCGGCGAGTACGGCACCAGCCCCACCCCCAGCTCGGCCATCACCGGGGTGACCGCCTCGACGTCGCGGGTCCACAGCGAGTACTCGCTCTGCACCGCGGTGATCGGGTGCACCGCGTGCGCCCGGCGCAGCAGCTCGCCGTCGACCTCGGACAGGCCCAGATGACGGACCTTGCCCGCCGCGACCAGCTCGGCCATCGCCCCGACGGTCTCCTCGATCTCCACGTCCTGCGGCGGGCGGTGCGCGTAGTACAGGTCGATCACCTCGACGCCCAGCCGCAGCAACGACGCGTCGCAAGCGCGCAGCACGTAGTCCCGGGCCCCGCGAATGCGGCGGG
This sequence comes from Amycolatopsis sp. PS_44_ISF1, assembly GCF_032335455.1. Taxonomy (NCBI): domain Bacteria; kingdom Bacillati; phylum Actinomycetota; class Actinomycetes; order Pseudonocardiales; family Pseudonocardiaceae; genus Amycolatopsis; species Amycolatopsis sp. PS_44_ISF1. The sequence continues at coordinate 743,139 of NZ_JANUXO010000002.1, forward strand.
CCCGGTCACCGGCGCTGCGGTCGATGCCGAACTTGGTGGCCAGCTGCACCGCCTCCCGGCGGCCGTGGACGGCCCGGCCCACCAGCACCTCGTTGTGCCCGGTGCCGTAGGCGTCGGCGGTGTCCAGGAAGGTGACGCCCAGCTCCAGCGCCCGGCCGATGGTGGCCAGCCCACCGTCCCAGTCGGCGGCCCCGTAGTTCTCGCTCATCCCCATGCACCCCAGGCCCATCGCGCTGACGGTGAGACCGGGCGAGCCGAGTGTGGTTCGGGTGATCATGTGCGGACGCTCCTCCGGCCCGGCCGGGCCCTGCTTCGACGGTTGACGATCACCTCCGAAACTAGGTTCTGGAGCGCACTCCAGGTCAAGCCTTGCTTTTTCATTGCTGGTTTCGTATTTTTCCGCAGATTTTTTCATTTCACACCTGAGCAGTATAGGGCGTTATACACCTGAAGAGGTGCACAGTAAGCAGAAGAAGATGACTCCGGTGCGCCGCCGGATGTGGAACACATCGTCCACTTACCCCGCCAGACTGGGGCCCGATTCCAGCGCCCCACTCCCGGCGGAAGCAGGACGATGCCCACGCAACCCCTGCGAGCCGACGCACGCGAGAACCGGGCCCGGGTGCTCGAAGCGGCCCGTGAGATGTTCTCCCGGCGCGGGATCGACGTGCCGATGAGCACGATCGCGCGCCACGCCGGGGTGGGCGTGGCCACCCTGTACCGGCGGTTCCCCACGCCGTCGGCCGCGGCTTCACCGAGGCATTCCTCACCGCTTTTCCGGACGCGGTCGAGTTCGACCGCGTCCGCCGCCGGCCCGAGGAAGGCTTCGCCGAGCTCGTGCGGCGCGCCCAGGCTTCGGGTCGGCTGCGCACGGACTTCCACCCCAGCGACCTGACCGTGGTCCTGCTGGCCAACTGCGGCGTCACCACCGGGACGGACCCGGCCACCGCACTGGCCACCTCCCGCCGGCTCGTGGCCCACCTGCTGCGCGCCTTCGGCACCGGCTCCTGCGCCGACGTCCCGGTGCTACCCCCTCCGGCGCCGGTGTCGCTGGACCGGCGGCCCGGCTGACCCGCCGGCCGTCCCGGGTCCACAAAGGACCCGGGTCGGCCGGCTCAGGAACTCAGGCCGCTCCCAGGCCGCGCCGCTTCAGCAGCGGGGCGATCTCCGGTTCGCGGCCGCGGAAGCCGGCGAAGGCCGCCATCGGGTCGACGCTGCCGCCGCGGCCCAGGAGGGTGGCGCGGAAGTGGTCGCCGTTCTCGCGCTTGAGGCCGCCGTTCTCGGTGAACCACAGGACGGTGTCGGCGTCGAGCACCTCGCTCCAGATGTAGGAGTAGTACCCGGCGCTGTAGCCGCCGCCGAAGATGTGGTTGAAGTACGTCGTCCGGTAGCGCGGGGGCACGCTCTCCAGCGCCACCCCGGCCTTCTCCAGCGCCTCGGCCTCGAAGCGCTGGGTGTCCTCCACCCGGTCGTCCACGCCCAGGCGGTGCCAGGCCAGGTCGAGCAGCGAGGCGGCCAGGTACTCGGTGGTCTTGAAGCCCTCGCCGTACTGCGCGGCGGCTTCCAGCTTCTCGATCTGCTCGGCCGGCAGCGGCTCGCCGGTCTCGTGGTGCTTCGCGTAGTTGGCCAGCACCTCGGGCCACAGCATCCACATCTCGTTGACCTGGGAGGGGTACTCGACGAAGTCCCGCGGCACGTTGGTGCCGGAGAAAGTGGGGAACTGCACCCCGGACAGCAGCGAGTGCAGCGCGTGCCCGAACTCGTGGAACGCGGTGGTGACCTCGTCGAAGGTGAGCAGGGTCGGCTCCCCCGCCGGCGGCCGGTTGACGTTCAGCACGTTCACCACGACCGTCTGGCGGCCCAGCAGCCGGGACTGGTCCACGAAGTTGTTCATCCACGCGCCGCCGCGCTTGGACTCGCGGGCGTAGTAGTCCATCAGGAACAGCCCGAGGCCGCTGCCGTCGGCGTCGAAGACCTCGAAGATCCGCACCTCGGGGTGGTACTTCGGCAGGTCGTGGCGCTCGGTGAAGCTCAGCCCGTACAGCCGGCTCGCGGCGAAGAAGACGCCGTCGTGCAGCACCCGGTTCAGCTCGAAGTACGGGCGCAGCGCGGCGGTGTCCACCTGGAAGCGCTCACGGCGGACCTTTTCCGCGTAGAACGCCCAGTCCCACGGCTGCAGGGTCGCGCCCGGCACGTCGGCCTCGAGGTGGCGCTGCAACTCGGCCGCCTCGGTGCGCGCGTTCGCCACGGCGACCGGGGCCAGCCGCTCCAGCAGCGCGGCGGCGGCTTCGGCGGTCTTGGCCGTCTCGTCCGAGATCACGTACGCGGCGTGGTTCGGGTAGCCGAGCAGGGCCGCGCGCTCGGCCCGCAGCCGCACGATGTCGGCGGCCACGGCGTTGTTGTCCTGCTCGTTGCCGCGGTTGCCCCGGGAGACCGACGCGGTGAAGATGCGCTCGCGCACCGCGCGGTCCTCCAGCGACTCCAGCGCCGCCTGTGCGGTCGGCAAGGTCAGCGACAGCACGTACTTGCCCGCCTCGCCGCGGTCGGCGGCGGTCTCGGCGGCCGTGGCGATCGTGCCCGCGTCCAGTCCGGCCAGCTCGGCCGCGTCGTCGAGCACCACGGCCAGCTCGTTGGTGTCGCGCAGCAGGTTCTGCTGGAAGCGGGTCTGCAGGGTGGACAGCTCGCCGTTGAGCTTGCGCAGCTGCTCCTGCTCCGGCTCGGGCAGCCCGGCACCGGCGCGGCTGAAGTCGGTGTGACGGCGCTCCAGCAGCCGTAGCGACTCCGCGTCGAGACCCAGGCTCTCGCGGCGCTCGTACAGCGCGTCGAGCCGGGCGAACAGCAGCGGGTTCAGGTGGATCGCGTCGGCGTGCGCGGCCAGCCGCGGGGCCAGCTCGGCCTGGATGTCCTGCACCTCGTCGGTGGCGTTGGAGCCCACGATGTTGAAGAACGTGCCGCCGGCCCGTTCGAGCAGGTCCCCCGCGTGCTCCAGCGCGACGACGGTGTTCTCGAACGTGGGCTCTTCGGCGTTGCCCGCGATCTCCTCGATCTCGGCGCTGTGCCGGCTCAGGCCCTCCTCGAACGCGGGGCGGTAGTGCTCCACCGCGATCCGGTCGAAGGGCGGCAGGGCGTACGGCAGCTCGCTCGGGACAGCGAACGGGTTCTCCGGCGACATCATGGGGTTGTGCTCCTGGTTCTTCACGTCGGTCCCGCCCACCCTACGGGTTCGCCGACCGACGAAAGGACCACTTCGCCCACCCCCGCGCGCCGCTCATGGCCGGGTGCGCATCGATACCGGCAGACGACCCCGCGACCGGGGCGCGGTGCCGCGCGGGAAGGGCGGAACCAGCCGCCGCACCGGTCTCAGGGACCGGTGCTGCCGCCCACCACCGCGTCGCTCTCGCCGGCCTTGGAGCGGCCGCGCTTGGCTTTCGGCGGCGGCGGGGCGATGCCGGCCAGGCTGCCGCCGTTGTCGTTGACCCGCAGCACGAACGGGCGGGTCTCGGTGTAGCGGACCACCGAGACCGAGGCCGGGTCCACCACGATCCGCTGGAACGCGTCGAGGTGCTGGCCCAGCGCATCGGCCAGGATGGCCTTGATCACGTCGCCGTGGCTGCACGCGATCCACACCGCGTGGTCGCCGTGCTCGGCGGTGATGCGGGCGTCGTGCGCGCGGATCGCGGCCACGGCGCGGGCCTGCATCGCGGCCAGCCCCTCCCCGCCGGGGAACACCGCGGCCGACGGGTGGCCCTGCACCACCCGCCACAGCGGCTCCTTGCCCAGGGTCTTGAGCTCGCGCCCGGTCCACTCGCCGTAGTCCACTTCGGACAACCGCGGCTCGACCGTCCGGTCCAGCCCGCGACCGGCGGCCAGCGGGGCGACGGTCTGCTTGCAGCGCAGCATCGGCGAGACCACCAGCTCGGCCACCGGCACCCCGGCCAGCCGCTCCACCAGCCGCTCGGCCTGGGCCCGGCCGGTTTCGTCGAGGCCGACCTTGGGGGTGCGCCCGGCCAGCACCCCCGAGCCGTTGGCGGTGGACTTCCCGTGCCGCAGCAAGATGACCGTGCTCACCCCGCCACCCTAACCGGCTCAGCTCCCGGCCGGGCCCGCGCCCGGGTCGAGCACCCCGCCCAGCACCAGCCCGAACAGCACCACGCCGAGCACCAGCCGGTAGATCACGAACGGCACGAAGCTGCGCGTCCTGATGTAGGACATCAGCCAGGCGATCACCACGTACCCGACGCCGAAGGCCACCAGGGTGGCCAGGATGGTCGGGCCCCACTGCGCGGTCTCGCCGTGCTCGCCGATGTCGGTGAGCTTGTACAGGCCCGAGCCGAACACCGCGGGCAGGGCGAGCAGGAACGAGTACTCCGCCGCCTCCGCGCGGGTGTAGCCCATCAGCAGCCCGGCGCTGGTGGTGCCGCCGGAGCGGGAGACCCCGGGGATGAGCGCCAGCGCCTGGGCGAAGCCGAAGCCCAGGCCGTGCGGCACGGTCAGCTCGTCCAGTTCTCGGCGCTGCTGCCCGACCCGGTCGGCCACCAGCAGGATCAGGCCGAACCCGATCAGCGTGGCCGCGGTGATCCGCAGATCGCGGAAGGCGCTGTCGATCTGGTCCTGCAGCAGCAGGCCGAGCCCGATGATCGGCAGCGAGCCGACGATGATCAGCCAGCCCAGCCGGGCGTCCGGGTCGCCGCGCCAGTCCCGGCGGAAGAGGGAGAAGAACCAGGCCCGCAGGATCCGGCCGATCTTCGCCGCGAAGTAGAGCACCACGGCCAGCTCGGTGCCGATCTGGGTGACCGCGGTGAACGCCGCGCCCGGATCGTCCCAGCCGGCCAGCGCGGCGACGATCCGCACGTGCGCGCTGGAGGAGACCGGCAGGAACTCCGTCAGTCCCTGCACCAGGCCCAGCACCAGCGCCTCGAACCAGCCCATCAAGCCACTCCCGCTCGCTCGTATGCCTCGGCGGCCGCCGTCAGCGCCGCCCCGTGCCCGCCGGCTCGCCCGAACGGGGTCACCGACAGGGTGGTCACGCCCGCCCCCGCGAACTCGGCCATCCGCCCGACGATCCGGTCGACCGGCCCGAGCAGCGACGTCGCGTCGAGCAGTTCCAGCGGCACGGCCGCCTTCGCGCCCTCGTAGTCCCGGGCCAGGTACTTCTCCTGCACCTCGGCCGCCGCGCCCTCGAAGCCCATCCGCGCGGCGAGCCCGTTGTAGAAGTTCTGCTCGCGGCTGCCCATGCCGCCGAGGTACAGCGCCGCGTGCGCGCGCACCTCGTCCGCGCAGGTGCGCCAGTCCTCCCCCACGACCAGCGGCACCAGCGGGGCGACATCAAAGCCACTCAGGGTCCGGCCGGCCCGCTCGGCACCCGCGCGGATCCGCGCGAGCTGCTCGCCCGCGTGCTCCGGGGAGAAGAACACCGGCAGCCAGCCGTCGGCGATCGCGCCGGTCAGCGCGAGGTTGGCCGGGCCGATCGCGGCCAGGTACACCGGCACCTGCCGGCGTTCCGGCCGGAACGACAGCCCCAGCTCCGTGCCCGGCCCATCCGGTAGCGGCAGGGTGAAGTGCCCGCCCGCGAACCGCACCCGGCGGCGCGACTGGACCGCGCGGACGATCTCGACGTACTCCCGGGTCCGGCCGAGCGGGTCGGCGAACCGCACACCGTGCCAGCCCTCCGACACCTGCGGGCCGGACACGCCCAGACCGAGCCGGAACCGGCCGCCGGAGAGCGTGTCGAGCGTGGCGGCGGTCATCCCGGTCATCGCCGGGGTGCGCGCCGGGATCTGCAGCACGGCGCTGCCGACGCCGATCCGCCCGGTGTGCGCGGCGATCCAGCTCAGCACCGTGACCGCGTCCGTGCCGTAGGCCTCGGCCGCCCACACCACCGAGTACCCCAGCTCTTCGGCTCGGCGCGCCAGCGCCAGGTCCCCGGCGAACCCGGCCGGGCCCGCGTAGCGCAGGCTGAGTCCGATTTGCACGGACCGGACTCTAACGGGGGCCCGGCCGCGACACGGTGTCACCTTGGTCGAGTCCGGCCGGGCGCGACCACTAGGCTCGGCCTTCGTGGAGAAGCGACAGCTAGGCCGATCGGGTCTGCGGGTATCGCGGATGGCCCTCGGCACGATGACCTGGGGTGGCGACACGGACGCCGAGGAGGCGGCCAGCCAGCTCGTCGCGTTCGTCGACGCGGGCGGCACGCTCGTGGACACCGCCGACATCTACGCCGAGGGCGAGTCCGAGAAGCTGCTCGGCAGCCTGCTGGGCGACCTGGTGCCGCGCGACGACGTCGTGGTCGCCACCAAGGCGGTCGCCCGCCGCACCGAGGGCCCGTTCGGCGGCGGCGCCTCCCGCGGGGCGCTGCTGTCGGCGCTGGAGGGCTCGCTGCGCCGGCTCGGCACCGACCACATCGACCTCTGGCAGCTGCACGCCTGGGACGCCGGCGTGCCGGTCGACGAGACCCTGGCCGCCCTCGACTACGCGGTGAAGAGCGGAAAAGCCCGTTATGTCGGCGTCTCCAACTACGCGGGCTGGCAGCTCGCCACCGCCGCGTCCCGGTCCGGCCCGGTCTCGCCGATCGTGGCCGGCCAGTACGAGTACTCGCTGCTGGAACGCGGGATCGAGCGCGAGGTCGTGCCCGCCGCGCAGCACCACGGGATCGGGCTGCTGCCCTGGGCGCCGCTCGGCCGGGGCGTGCTGACCGGCAAGTACCGCACCGGCACGCCCGCCGACTCGCGCGGTGCGTCCAGCGTGTTCGCCGGGTACGTCGAGCACCACCGGACCGATCGCGCGGCCCGGATCGTGCAGGCCGTGGCCACCGCGGCCGAGGGACTGGGGACCTCGCCGCTGGTGGTGGCGCTGGCCTGGGTGCGGGACCGGCCGGGGGTGGTCGCGCCCGTGGTCGGCGCCCGGGACACCGGGCAGCTCACCGGCTCCCTCTCGGCCGAGGGCCTGCGCCTGCCGACAGCCATCCGCAGCGCCCTCGACGACGTCAGCGCCGTCCGCGCCGCCGACGCCGGTTACCCGGAGCGGGGGCCGCATTGACAAGACGGTGTCGGGTGAGTGACACCGACGTGACGCCACGGGAGTCGTGGGGGATGCTGGTGGGGACACCTCACCGAGGGAAAGCAGGAGGCTGCAAGGTGCGTCGGCTCACCGCCGCTTCGCGGATCGCGATCCCGCTGGCCGGTGCCCTGGCGCTGTCGGCGTGCTCGTCGGCCGGGCCGGGCGACACCGATTCGCTGCAGGTGGTGAACAACCCGGTCGCGGTGCAGCCCGCCGCCTCCCCCGCGGTCAGCGTGCACCCCGCGGGCCAGGTGCTGGCCACCTCGGCGGTCTCGGCGCTGGCCACCGACGAGCAGACCCACACGCTGGTGGTCGCGCTCGCGCAGCCGCCGTCGGTGCAGGTCTACGACCTCAGCTCGGCCGGGGCGCCGAAGATCACCGCGCCCGAGGTCACCGTGCCGCTGCCCGGCCCGGCCGAAAGCCTCTCGGCCTCCGGTGGCCAGGTGCTGGCGAGCATCCCGGCCCAGGGCGTGCTGGCCCGCATCGCGCTGCCCGGCGGGCAGGTGCGCACCGAGCCGGTGTCCGGCCGGCCCGCCGCCGGTGTCACCGAAGGGCCGGACACGATCGTCGCCGTCCGCGACCGCAAGGCGGTGGAGGTGCTGGCCGGCGGCGCGGTGACCAAGACCATCACCGGACAGCTCTACAGCGCCGACGGCGTGGTCGACACCGGCCAGGGCGTGGTCGTGCTGGACCGGCTGCGCACGGCCGTGTTCAGCGTCGACGTCAACGCCGGGACGATGGGCGAAGGGCTGCGGGCCGGCGACGGCGCGGCGAACGCGGTGGCCGACTCCTACGGCCGCGTCCTGGTCACCGACGCCCGCGCGGGCGCGCTGCTGGCGTTCTCCGTCGGCCCGCTGATCCTGCGGCAGCGCTACCCGGTCCCGGGCGGGGTCTACGGCATCGCCTACGACCGGCGGCGCAGCCTGGCCTGGGTCACCCTGACCGGGGCGAACCAGGTGGTCGGGTTCGACGTCCGCGGCGGCGAGCCGGCCGAGAAGTACCGCTTCCCGACCGTGCGCCAGCCGGATTCGGTGAGCGTCGACCAGCAGACCGGCCGGGTGATCGTGGGCTCGGCCGCCGGCGAAGGGACCCAGGTGATCCAGCCATGACATCGGTCGGCGAGGCGGTGGTCGAAGGGGATTGGGAGTACCGCCGCCTGCGGCTGCCCCCCGGGGTGTCCCGCAAGGCGGCGATGGTGCAGCTGTCCATCCACGCCGAGTTCGCCGGCTGGGAGCTGCGCAACGTGCGCCTCTACGCCGACGGCACCCGGCGGATCTGGCTGCGCCGCAAGCGCACCGCCGCCGACCGGCTGCCCGGGCTGTCCACCTGATCGGCCCGGGACCCGCCGGAACCGGCGACCGCCGTGATCGCCCGCTTCACCGACCCTCCCGGTGGGTCGCGCGCACCTGCGCCACGATCCGGGGCACGACCTGCGCCGCCGCCTCCAGCGGGACGACGTGGCCGATCCCGGGTAGCACCACCGCCGTGCCGTTGGCCAGTCCCCCGACCAGTTGTTCCACGTCCTCGGCCGCGACGATCCGGTCCCGCTCCCCCACGATGGCCGTGACCGGCAGCCCGCCGACGCGCGACAGCGCCGCTTCGCGCGCGTAGGCGTCCAGCGCCGGGCGGAACTGGGCGACGGTGTGCGGCCAGTTGCCGCGGATCATCTTCACGGTCAGCTCGACCAGCTCCGGGTCCGGGTCGTCGCCGAACAGCCACCAGCGCAGGCCCGCGCTCACCGCGCGGCTGGTGTGCTCGCGGACCAGCCCGTAGAGCTTGCCGCCGAGCACCAGCTCCAGGTCCTGGGCCAGCTTCCCCAGCGCGTTCGGCCAGGCGGCCGAGGCCTCGGTGGCCAGCCGCCCGGACGAGGTCGCGAGCAGCACCAGCCCGGCCACCCGGCGGGCGAACAGCTCCGGGTGGCGCTGGGTCAGCGACATGATCGCCAGCCCGCCCATGTCGTGGCCGACCAGCACCACGCGGCCCTCCGGCACGGCGCGCTCGAGCACCTCGGCGAGGTCGTCGCCGAGGCGGGCCATCTTCGCGGTGCCCCGCCGGGCGCGCCCGGACCGGCCGTGCCCGCGGTGGTCGTAGCTGACCACCGCGAGCGGCTCGTCGACCGCGGCCTCGAGCACCGGCGCGATCCGGTCCCAGCTGCGCTGGTCGAGCGCGTAGCCGTGCAGCAGCAGCACGGTCACCCCCGCCCCGGACGCGCCCCGGCGCACGACGTGCAGGGGCGTCCCGTCGGCGAGCGTGAAGTCCGGCATCAGCAGGAGCGCAGGAACCGGTCCAGCACGCGGACGCCGAACTCGAGCGACTCGACCGGCACCCGCTCGTCCACGCCGTGGAAGAGCCCGGAGAAGTCCAGGTCGGCGGGCAGCTTGAGCGGCACGAAGCCGAAGTTGCGGATGCCCAGCTCCTGGAACGACTTCGCGTCGGTGCCGCCGGAGAGCATGTACGGCAGGGTGCGAGCGCCCGGGTCCTCGGCCAGCACCGAGGCGGTCATCGCGTCGACCAGCGCGCCGTCGAAGGTGGTCTCGACCGGCGGCAGCTCCATCCACTCCTTCTCGATGTCCGGGCCGAGCAGTTCCTCCAGCTCGCGGTCGAACGCCTCGATCCGGCCGGGCAGGATGCGGCAGTCCACCGCGGCCTCGGCGAACGAGGGGATCACGTTCGACTTGTAGCCGGCGGTGAGCATCGTGGGGTTCGCGGTGTCGCGCAGGGTCGCGCCGATCATCCGGGAGATGTTGCCGAGCTTGGCCACCGCGCCGTCGAGGTCGTCCTCGGGGAAGTCCCAGCCGGTGATCTCGGTGACGCCGGCCAGGAACTCCCGCACCGAATCGCTCAGCACCAGCGGGAACCGGTGCCGGCCGAGCTTCGCGACCGCCTCGGCCAGCTTGGTCACGGCGTTGTCCCGGTGGATCATCGAGCCGTGCCCCGCGGTGCCGCGCACGCGCAGCTTCATCCAGCGGATGCCCTTCTCGGCCGTCTCGATCACGTACGCGCGGACGTCGTCCTTCAACGTGATCGAGAAGCCGCCGACCTCGCTGATCGCCTCGGTGACCCCCTCGAACAGGTCCGGCCGGTGCTCCACCAGCCACTGCGCGCCGAACTTGCCGCCGGCCTCCTCGTCGGCCAGGAAGGCGAAGACCAGGTCGCGCGGGGGCACGATGCCGTTGATCTTGTAGTGCCGGGCCAGGGCCAGCGTCATGCCGACCATGTCCTTCATGTCGACGGCCCCGCGACCCCACACGTACCCGTCCTGCACCGCGCCGGAGAACGGGTGCACGGACCACTCCGACGCGTCGGCCGGGACCACGTCGAGGTGGCCGTGGATCAGCAGGGCGCCGCGCGAGGGGTCGGCGCCGGGCAGCCGGACCACGACGTTGTGCCGGTCCTTGGCACCGGACTCGACGTAGGTGATCTCGTAGCCGGCGTCGGTCAGCTTCTCCGCGACGTATTCGGCCGCGGCGCGCTCGCCCACGAGGGTCTCGGCGTCGCCGGTGTTGGTGGTGTCGATGCGGATGAGCTCGCTGGTCAGCGTGACGGCCTCGGCCGCGGCGGCGTCGATCGGGTTCGGTTCGGTCAGGTCAGGTTCGGTCACCGGCCATTCCTATCATCCGGCCCGGCCGCACGCCCCCGTCCCGCACCGCGGGACCGCACCGCGCCACCGCCGGGCTTCAGCCGCGGCCGAGCGCGGAGACCACCTCGGGCACCGGGCGCAGGTGCTGGTCGAGCAGGCGCAGCGCCGACTCGCCCTCGTGCGCGGCGATCGCGTCGACCAGCCGCCGGTGCTCGGCCGCGATGATCGGCAGCCGTTCCGGCCGGGCCTCCAGCGCGCGGACGGCGACGCGCTGCTGGCGTGAGCGGAGGGTGTCGTACAGCTCGGTGAGCACGCTGTTGCCCGCGGCGTCGACGATCGCACGGTGGAACCGGCGGTCCAGTCCGGAGACGGCGAACCAGTCGCGCTCGCGCCCGGCCCGGTCCATCTCCTCGATCAGCCCGGCCAGCTCCTCCGGCGCGCCCGCCCGGGCGGCGCAGACCTCGCCGAGCGCGTGGCCCTCGATCAGCCGCCGGCTCTGGTAGACCTCCTCCAGCTCGCGCGCGGTGACCGTGCGGACCTGGGCGCCCTTGCGCGGCAGCAGGCTGATGAACCGCTCCGCCTCCAGCCGGTGGAACGCCTCGCGCACCGGCGTCCGGGACACCCCGACCACTCCGGAGACCCACAGCTCGTCGAGGAACCGCCCACCCTCCAGCGCACCCGAGATGATCCCGTCGCGCAGCCAGGCGTACACCCGGTCCCGGGCCGGGCCGTCGCCCTTGACCGGTACCGGTGCGGTGGTCGCCATGCCCCTGTCCCTCCTCCGGCGCCCGCCTCGGCGCCCCGGGCGAGCCTACACGGCTGGGCCCGGTGATATCCGCGATGTATACACAGTGCACACAAATGGTGCGCAGGTGCTCGAGCTCAATCCCGGCGGAAGCCGTTCGCCCGCTCCGGAGAAGGAATCCCCATCATGGTCCACGTGGCCGTCGCGCAGTTCGCCTCGACCGACGACAAGCCCGCCAACCTGGCCGCGGTGACGCGGCTGGTCGAGCAGGCCGCGGAGCCCGGGTGGTGCTGCCCGAGTACTCCGTGTTCACCGTGCCGGTGGTGGACCGGCGGTTCGCCGCCTCGGCCGAAGACCTCGACGGCGCCTTCGTCACCGGCCTGCGCACTCTCGCCCGGGATCGCGGGGTCACCGTGGTCGCCGGGATGAACGAGGCCCGGCCGGGCCGCGCGCGGATCTCGAACACGCTGGTCGCCGCCGGCCCGGACGGCGCGGTGAGCGCGCTGTACCGCAAGATCCACCTCTACGACGCGTTCGGTGCCCGCGAATCCGACGTGCTCGAGCCCGGGGAGCTGACCGAGCCGCAGACGTTCGAGGCCGGCGGTCTCACCTTCGGCCTGCAGACCTGTTACGACCTGCGCTTCCCGGAAGTCACGCGGCGGCTGGCCGACGCGGGTGCGCAGGTGGTGCTGCTGCCCGCGGAGTGGGTGCCGGGCCCGCTGAAGGAGTACCACTGGGGCACGCTGGTCCGTGCCCGCGCGATCGAGAACACCGTCTACGTCGCCGCCGCGGGCCAGACCGCGCCCACCGGCAGCGGTTCGAGCCTGGTGGTCGACCCGATGGGCGTGCCGGTCGCCGCGATGGGCGAGCAGACCGGGACCGCGGTCGCCGAGCTGACGGCCTCGCGCATCGCCGAGGTCCGGGCCAGGAACCCGGCGCTGGAGCTGCGGCGGTTCAAGGTCGTCGCGCGCTGATTGCCCGGGTGCTGCGTTCTCGGGTGCCGGTCCGGAGAGGACAGTCCGACCTGGGTGCCGATGACGTAACCGCCCCGGAGGTTCCACAGTGGACATCCGGTCGAGCCGGGCGCAGCGCGGTGCGCGGACTCGCGCAGGGGTTTTCCGGGCCCCTTGCGCCGAAGCTGCGGCCTACTGTGCGGCGTCCTCGGTCACCCCCACCCCGCGGCCCGGCTTCTTCACCACCGCGGCCACGGCCGGAGCCGCACCCAGCTCGCGCGCGAGCTCGATCGCCGCCGGCAGTTCCCGGCCCGCCGGGACGACACGGTGCACCAGTCCCCAGCGCGTGGCGTCCGCGGCCGAGAGCCGGCCGGCGCCGCGCCGCAGGGCGTCGGCCAGCTCCTCGCCGACGGCGTCCGGGACCCGCGCGGGCGGGTCCGGCAGTGCGAACACGGCGTGCTCGGCGGCGACGATCAGGTCGGCCACCAGCGCCAGCTCGAACCCGCCGCCGCGGGCCAGGCCGTTCACCGCGGCGACCAGCGGCTTGCCGACGCGGAACAGGTCGTAGACCCCGGCGAACCCGCCCGTGCCGGGGGTCAGGTCCCAGCCGTCGCAGAAGAACTCGCGGCCCGCACCGGTGACGACGCCGGCGTGCAGGCCGGGGTCGTCGCGCAGCCGCTTCAGCGCGGCGTAGAGCTCCCGGCTGACCTGGAGGTCCATGGCGTTGCCGCCCGGACGGTCGATGGTGGTGACGAGCACGCCGCCGACGACTTCGGTGCGGACGGGACTCGAGGACGCGGCGGTCATGGTGTTCCTGGTGGCGCGGCGGAGGACCGGACATCGGGGACGCTAGCCCCACCGGGACGCGGTGGCAATCCACGCCCCGCGGTCGAGCCCGGCAGGGCGCGTACGCACTTCCCTTTGACCGCCGGAGTTCACGGCCCCTCGGGCGCAGCCGCCCCCGGTGGCGGACAACCCGGCGAACGCGTCCGTCCTCACCGCTCAGTGCCCACTGTGGACGGCCACTCCCGCAATCGCGGAGCGTGTCTGCCACGCCGGATGGTTTTACGTTCACCACCGACGAACCGCAGGCCGAGGACGTGAAAACCCGAGACTCCGGAAACAGATCAGCAACGGAACGTAACAAGACGGTTCGGGCGGCGACTGATCCCTCAACCCGTCCGAAAGGATCACCATGACCAGCCACCAGCCCCATCCGCCCGCGAGCGGCTACTCCGTCCCCGTGATACCGCGCAACGGCCTCGGCACCGCCGGGTTCGTTACCGGACTCATCGGCCTGATCTTCTCCCCCATCCCGTTCGTCGGCGTGATCGCTTGGCCCCTGGTGCTCGTCGGACTGGTCCTCTCGATCGTCGGCTTCGCCCGCGCGAACCACGGCGGGGCGACGAACAAGGGTCTCGCGCTGACCGGGATCATCCTGTCGGGCATCGGCCTGCTCGTGTGCATCTTCTGGGTGGCCGCGTTCGGCCAGGCCGTCTCGGACTCCGCGAGCACGCCGCCGGCCGCCCCGGCCGCGGTGTCGCCGGGCGCGGCCGCCGCTCAGGGCCAGGCCGCCGCCGAGCACACTGTGGTCTACCGGATCACCGGCACCGGTAAGGCGAGTTCGATCAGCTACACCGTCGACGGCGGAACCTCGACCAGCAGCGACTCGGACGTGAAGCTGCCCTGGCAGAAGAGCATCGAGCTTCCCGGCGGGAAGGCGTTCCAGCTGGTCAGCATCCTCGCCCAGGGCGGCGGGAGCGGGTCCATCCACGTGAGCGTGGAGGTGGACGGCAAGGTGCTCAAGGAAGCCGACGCCAGCGGCTACGGTGTGGCCACCGCGAACGCCACCGTCGGCGCGATCGGCGACTGACTTCTTTGCAGTTTTCGGGTTGTTACTGCAAAAACAATTCTCAAACCAGCCAAGACGTATATATCGTTATACACTAATCCGGCTCCGGTCTACCGTGGACCCATGCGGATCGTCTCGCTCCTGCCCGCCGCGACCGACCTCGTGGCCGAACTGGGGCGGCTCGGCGACCTCGTCGGGCGCACGCACGAGTGCGACTGGCCACCCGGGGTCGAGTCGGTCCCGGTGGTCACCGCGGCCGGGGTCGACGACGCGGTGCTCACCAGCCGCGAGATCTCCGACGCCGTGGGCGGGTCGGCGCACCGTGGTTCGTCCCTGTACTCCGTGGACACCGCGCGGCTGGCCGGGCTGGCCCCGGACCTGGTCCTGACCCAGGACCTGTGCGAGGTCTGCGCCGTCTCCTACACCCGCGTCGCCGAGGCCGTGCGGCTGCTCGACGCCGGGCCGCGCGTGCTGAGCCTCGAACCCCGGCGGCTGGACGAGGTGCTCGGCTGCGTCACGACGCTCGGCGAAGCTCTGGGTGTCCCCGGCCTGGCCCGTGAACGGGTCGGCGCCCTGTCCGCGCGGCTGGACGCCGTCCGCGCGAGCGTCGCCGGGAAACCGCGACCCCGGGTGGTCGCGCTGGAGTGGCTCGACCCGCTCTGGCCCGCCGGGCACTGGGTGCCCGAGCAGATCACCGCGGCCGGCGGCACCCCCCTGCTGGCCGAGCCCGGCGAGCACACGCGCCCGATGCCGTGGGACGCCGTGCTCGCCGCCCGCCCCGACGTGCTGCTGGTCCTGCCCTGCGGCTTCACCCCGGACCGCACCGCCGCCGAGTTGCCCCTGCTCACCGGTCTGCCGGGCTGGGGCACGCTGTCGGCCGAGGTCTGGCTGCTCGACGGCCCGTCCTACTTCAACCGCCCCGGCCCACGGGTGGTGCGCGGCGCCGAGATCCTGGCGTCGATCCTGCACGGGGCCGAGGCCACTCCCCCGGTCTCCGCCGCGGAGGCTCGCCGGGCCTGACGCTCAGGCGGTCACGGTCTCGGCGAAGTCGTGGATCAGCCGCGACGCCACCCAGGCCAGGCCCACCTGGCTCGGCGGCAGGTCGGAGACGGGGACGCGAACCACGTCGGCTCGGGTGTGATACTCCGAAGTGGACAGTGGCCCAGTTCGCCGACGGTTCGCAACGACCCAGGTGGTCCCGGCGATCGCGGGCAGGTCCCACGGCGGCGGCAGCAACGCCCAGCCGGGCTTGTCGGCTCGGAGCCGGAGCGGCTCAGGGCTCTTCCACATCCAGTCCGTCGCGGTCCGCCCACTCCAGCAGGGTGTCGAGCGAGTAAGCCGTATCGTCAATGCCCGCGTGCAGGTCGCCCAGGTCGGCGAAGCGGGCAGGGACGGTGGCGATGGTGCAGTCGCGGGGTTCCACGTCGTCCACCTCGTCCCAGCGGATCGGGGTCGACACGGTCGCCTCCGGTACGCCGCGGACCGAGTACGCGCTGGCGATCGTGTGGTCGCGGGCGTTCTGGTTGTAGTCCACGAACAGCTTCTTCGGGTCGCGGTCCTTGCGCCACCAGGTCGTGGTCACCTCGTCGGGGGCGCGGCGCTCCACCTCGCGGGCGAAGGCCAGCGCGGCGCGGCGCACCTCGGTGAAACCCCAGCGCGGCTCGATCCGCACGTAGATGTGCAGTCCACTGCCCCCTGAGGTCTTGGGCCAGCCCACCGCGCCCAGCTCGTCGAGCACCTCGTGGGCCACGTGCGCGACCCGGCGGACCGTGTCGAAGCCGCACTCCGGCATCGGGTCCAGGTCGATCCGCCACTCGTCCGGCTTCTCCGGGTCGGCCCGGCGCGAGTTCCACGGGTGGAATTCCACAGTGGACATCTGCACGGCCCAGACCACGTGGGCCGGCTCGGTCACGCACAGCTCGTCGGCGTGCCGGCCGTAGCGGGGGAAATCCACCCGCACGGTCTCCAGCCACGGCGGGGCCCCGTTCGGCACCCGCTTCTGGTGCACCTTCTCCCCCGACACCCCGGACGGGAACCGGTGCAGCATGCACGGCCGCTCCCGCAGCGCGCGGACGATCCCGTCCTCCACGGCGAGGTAGTAGCGCACCAGGTCGAGCTTCGTCTCGCCCCGTGCCGGGAAGTACACGCGGTCCGGGTTCGAGACGCGCACCGACCGCGCACCCACCTCGATCTCCACCGCCGAGTCTTTGGCCATGCCGGTGACGGTAGCCGCCGGACGGTCCGCGCGCGATCAGACGCGAACCCGGGTACAGCACCGCCCGGCCCGCCCACGGGGCGCGATGGGCCAGTTCACCGGCACGCTGCGGCCGGGATCCGACGCGACCGCTCGCTTCCTCCGGCGACGTGGCCACTGGCTCGTCGACCGGTATGCGTCCGCCACCCCGAAACGCCCCGCCCGGCTCACACCAGCGCGTGACGGCCTGCGCGCTCGGTGTCGCGACTCTGGTCGAGCATCCGCGCCGCGACCCGGCCGATGGCCGCGTCGAGCTCCTCGCGCCCGCCCGGGCCCCAGTCCGCGAGCCGCTCGGCGATCCAGTCCCGCCACGCGCGGGCGAGCTGGCCGAACTCGCGCTGGCCGGTCTCGGTGAGCGACCAGCCGTCGCCGCCGTAGCTGAGGTGCCCGGTGAGCTCGAGCCGGGCGAACGCCGGTTCCAGGACCGGGGCGGGCACGCGGTAGTGCTCGCCGATCGCCTGGAGGGTGGCCGGCTCGCCGCGGCGGCGGCGCAGGGCGACCTGCACCAGGCACCACAGCCCGCCGTGGTCGAGTTCGGAGCCGGCGCGTTCGGCGATGGCCGGGGCGGCCCGGCGCCGTTCGCGGAAGAACAGGGTGGCGATCGCGCGTTCCAGCTCGCGGTCGTGGTCGCGCGCCTCGGGCATGCCGAAGCCGTCGCCGAGATCTGGTGCCGCTGCGCGGGAGGTGTCGCGCAGCGGCACCTCCTTGAGGAAGAACGACAACGCCAGCGCCACGAGCCCGACCGGCGCGGCGGACAGGAACACCACGTGCAGTGACTGGCTGTAAGCGCCGATGACCGGCCCGGCCACGTCGGCGGGCAGCCGGTGCAGCGCCTGCGGCACCTGGATCGCCCGCGGGTCGGCCCCCGGCGGTAGCGGGTGCGTGGCCAGCGCCCGGCCCAGGTTCGGCGCGAGCTGGTTCGAGTACACCGTGCCGAAGATGGCGGCGCCGAACGAGCTGCCGATGGACCGCAGGAACGTCACCCCGGAGGTGGCGACGCCGAGGTCGCGGTAGTCCACGGTGTTCTGCACGGCGATGGTGAGCACCTGCATGCCGAGGCCGATCCCCAGCCCGAGCACGGCCATGTACAGCGCCGATTCCCAGAAGCCGGTGTGCGGGCCGAGGCGGGAGAGCAGGTACAGCCCGCCGGTCATGCCGACGGCGCCGAGCATCGGGAAGATCTTGTACCGCCCGGTCCGGCTCACCAGGTTGCCGGACAGGATCGAGGCGAACAGCAGCGCGAGCACCATCGGCAGCAGCCGCACCCCGGAGGAGGTGGCCGACGCCCCCTGGACGTACTGCATGTAGGTGGGCAGGTAGGACAGCGCGCCCAGCATGGCGAAGCCGACGACGAAGCTCATGATCCCGCCCACGGTGAACACCGGGTTGCGGAACAGCCGCATCGGCAGCATCGGCTCCTTCGCCCGCAGCTCCACCAGCACGAACAGCCCGAGCAGGACCAGCGAGCCGAGGGCCATTCCGATGATCGCCGGCGAGCCCCACGGGTAGGTGGTGCCGCCCCAGCTGGTGACCAGGGTCAGCCCGGTCGCGGCCAGGCCGATCAGCAGGATGCCGAGGTAGTCGATCACCGGTTTGACCACGGCGCGCGCGTTCGGCATGACCGCGGTGGCGACCACCAGGACCACGACGACCAGCGGGATGTTGACGTAGAAGGCCCACCGCCAGGACAGGTGGTCGACGAAGAAGCCGCCCAGCATCGGCCCGGCCACGGTGACCACGCCGAACACCGAGCCGAGCGCACCCTGGTACTTGCCGCGCTCGCGCAGCGGGACGACGTCGGCGATCAGCGCGGTGGAGGTGACCATCAGCCCGCCGCCGCCCAGTCCCTGCACCGCCCGCCAGACGATCAGCCAGGTCATGCTGTCGGCGAACCCGCAGAAGAACGAGCCGGCCCCGAAGACCAGCACCGAAAGCTGGAACATCAGCTTGCGGCCGAACAGGTCGCCGAGCTTGCCGATGACCACGGTCATGATGGTCTCGGCCAGCAGGTAGGCGGTGACCACCCAGGACAGGTGCCCGGCGCCGCCGAGGTCCCCGACGATGGTGGGCAGCGCCGTGCCCACGATGGTCTGGTCCAGTGCGGCGAGCAGCATGCCCAGCAGCACCGCGCCGAACACGGCGTTGATCTTCCGCCGCGACATCCCGGCCCCCGCCGGCACCGGCTCCGGGGTGACCTCAGCGGTCGCCGTCATGCCGCCCTCCTCGCCCTCGGCTTCACCGTAGGTCCCGATGTCCACAGTGGATAGCCGCTCGATCCGGTGACGCGGGCCGGTCCGGCCGGGCCTCGAGGTGCTGTCCGAACGGCCACGGAAACGTTCCCGAACGAACCAAGATCATCCGCCCGGATCGTTTGCCGTTTTGTCAAATCGAGAACGGGCTAACGAGTCATTATCCTGACGTGATTTCCCGCACACCTTAATTCTACCTTGGTGTGCTTGGTCACTAGCCCCTTGCCCGCTAGCGTCTCGCAACCATGGATTCCCCAGTGGTCACCGAGAAGGGTGACAACTACACCAAGGCCCTCGGCAAGCGCCAGGTGCAGATGATCGCGATCGGCGGCGCGATCGGCGTCGGGCTGTTCCTCGGCGCCGGCGGCAAGCTCCACCAGGTGGGCCCGTCGCTGGTCTTTTCGTACGCGATCTGCGGTATCGCCGCGTACTTCGTCATGCGGGCCCTGGGCGAGCTGGTCATGCACCGGCAGTCCTCCGGCAGCTTCGTCACCTACGCCCGCGAGTTCATCGGACCGTGGGCCGGCTTCGTCTCCGGCTGGATGTACTGGCTGAACTGGGCGATGACCGGGATCGCCGAGATCACCGCGGTGGCCATCTACGTGCACAAGTGGCTGCCGGACCTGCCGCAGTGGATCACCGCGCTGGTCGCCCTCGGCGTGCTGGTGACGGTGAACCTGCTCAGCGTCAAGCTGTTCGGTGAGCTGGAGTTCTGGTTCTCCGTGGTCAAGGTGCTCGCGATCGTGGTCTTCCTGGTCACCGCGCTGGGGCTGGTCTTCACCGGCGCGGACATCGGCGGCACCACCGCCGGGGTGCACAACCTGACCGACCACGGCGGCTTCTTCCCGGCCGGCATCGGCATCGCGCTGATGACCCTGCAGGCGGTGATCTTCGCCTACTCCGCGATCGAGGTCGTCGGCATCGCCGCCGGCGAGACCAAGGACGCGGCCTCGGTGCTGCCGAAGGCGATCAACGGCGTGGTGTGGCGGATCGCCGTGTTCTACGTCGGCTCGGTGCTGATGCTCGCGATGCTGCTGCCCTGGCCGTTCTACAGCGGCGACGAGAGCCCGTTCGTCACGGTGTTCTCGCGGCTGGGCATCGGCGGCATCGGCGACGTGATGAACGCCGTGGTGCTGACCGCCGCGCTGTCCTCGTGCAACTCCGGCCTCTACTCGACCGGCCGGATCCTGCGCGCGCTGGCGGAAAAGGGCGAGGCGCCCCAGTTCGTCGGCCGGATGAACAGCCGCCACGTGCCCTACGGCGGCATCCTGTTCACCTCGATCGCCTACGTGCTCGGCGTGGTGCTGAACTACATCGTCCCGTCGGAGGCGTTCGACATCGCGATCGCCATCGCCTCGCTGGGGGTGGTCGCCACCTGGGCCACGCTGATCTACTCGCAGCTGCGGATGCGGCAGGCCGCGCTGCGCGGCGAACTGGAGCGGCCGAGCTACCGCATGCCCGGCGCGCCCTACACGAACTGGGCCACGCTCGGGTTCCTGGTGCTGGTGGTCGCGCTGATGGGCTTCTCCGACGGCGCCGAGAAGATCGCGTTCTACTCGATCCCGGCGATCGTGGTCGTGCTGGTGCTCGGCTGGCGGTTCGTCTCCCGCCGCCGCCCGGCCGCCGACGTCGAGGTCTGACCCGCTGCACCCCTGCGCCCCCGTGCCGGCCCGGAGCGGTTTCCGGCCCGGCACGGGGGCGCGGTCGGCGTGACCGGCCCGGTCGGGATGACCCGGGTGTCGGTGGCCGGATCAGGCGCTGGGCGCGTCGGCGATCCGGTCGAGCCATTCCTGCATCAGCAGCCGCTCGCCCTCGCTGAGGACCTTCGTCCCGGCCAGCGAGGCGCGGAGGGCCGCGGCGCGGGCGGCCGGTCCGGTGACCGGCGCGGAGGGCTCGTCCGAGACGATCAGGCCGAGCACGTTCTCCCGGGCGATGGCGGACAGTTCGAGGTCGCGCTCCGGCGGCGGGGTGGCGATCAGCGAGAGCACCACGCCCATCCCGGTGCTGTGCACCAGCCGGACGGCGCGCTCAACGCTCATCCGCAGCCGTCCGGCTTCGGCGACCTTGGCCACCTTCCGCCGGAGGATCCCGATGCCCTCCCGCAACGCCGGGCTGGCCTGTCCCGGCCGGGATTCGGTGTACATCAGGACGTAGAACTCGGGCTGGGTGAGCCCGAAGTCGCAGTTCTGGTCCCAGCCGCGGCGAAGGTCTTCGACCGGGTCGGCGCTCGGCGGGGTCGCCCGCTTGCTTTCGAGGAACCGCTCGAACCCGTACGCCGCGACGGCCTCCAGCAGCCCGTCCTTGTCCCCGAACAACCGGTACAGCGTCGGCGGCTGGATCCCGGCCGCAGCGCTCACCGCCCGGGTCGACAGCCCCTCGCGCCCTTCGCTGACCAGCAGTTCGGCTGCGGCGGCGAGCACCCGTTCACGGGACGTCTGCGGTGTGACCATGATTCCGATGGTAACAAGATCGAGGTAGCGGCTGTCCGCTCCGGTGAACCACCTGAAGGGGTGACCGACGGCGGCCCGAAATTGTCGGGCCCGGATGGTCTGCTGGTTCCCGACCGCGGCCGCACCCAGGCGCGCCGCCCTTGCCGAGGAGAAGAGCCATGGCCGGAGACACCGTCATCACCGTCGTAGGAAACCTCACGTCCGATCCGGAGCTGCGGTTCACCGCGAGCGGCGCCGCGGTCGCGAGCTTCACCGTCGCGTCGACCCCGCGCGCCCTCGACCGCCAGACCAACGAGTGGAAGGACGGCGAAGCCCTGTTCCTGCGCTGCAGCCTGTGGCGCCAGGCCGCGGAGAACGCGGCGGAGTCGCTGACCCGGGGCACCCGGGTGATCGTGCAGGGGCGGCTGGTCCAGCGGTCGTTCGAGACCAAGGAAGGCGAGAAGCGCACGGTGGTGGAGCTTCAGGTGGACGAGATCGGACCGTCCCTGCGCTATGCGACCACGACGGTCAATCGGGTGGCCCGGGCCGATTCCGCCGCCGCGCCGGGCGCGGACGGCACGTGGTCGACCAGTCCGGCCCCGGTCAGCGCCGGATCCGGCGCCGGGGATCCGCCGTTCTGAACCCCGCCACCCGGCCGGGGCGTCGGTGAAACTGTCCACAATGGACCGAGGGAGGAGGTGCGGTCCGAGGCCGTCTGACGAAGCCGCTTGAGTGCGCTCGTGAAAACGTCAGAACACGCTGCCGGGCACTCCGGATCATGATGCTGGCGCCGAGCTTCCGTGACCCGGGTGCGGGTTCCGACCTCACCTGAGCTTTCGGACCGCAGGCGAGTGGCGTGGGAGCCGGGCCGGTGCGCGGACGGCCGTGGATCGGCTCGCGGCTGCTGCGGCTGCGGCACCCCGCGATTGCTCGACCTCGGTTGCTCGACCTCGACGGCAGTCGTCCTGCTGACCCGGAACTCCGGCGTGCTGCAAGGGTCCGGGCACCTCGTCGTGGTCGGTCTGATCGACGGGCCGTGGGCCGTGGGACGGGGGACGGGGCAAGGAGGGCTACTGCTGGCTGTATGGGCTCGACGGATGCCTCCGCGTTGTGCTCGATGACCGCACCGTCACCGGCTGGTTCGGCCTGGCAAAACCCCGGCGACTTCCACCCCTGGACGCGGCTAGGGTGGGCCGATGCCGTCGGTCAAGCAGGTCCAGGTCACCTTCGACTGCGCCGAGCCCGAGCGGGTCGCCCGTTTCTGGTGCGCCGTGCTCGGCTACGTCTTCCCGCCGCCGCCCGAGGGGTTCGACGGCTGGGACGAGTTCGACCGGACGCTGCCGCCCGAGGAACGGGGCGGGTCGTCCGCCTGCGTCGATCCCTCGGGGGCGGGCCCGCGGCTGTACTTCCAGCGGGTGCCCGAGGGCAAGACCGTCAAGAACCGGGTCCACCTCGACGTGCGCATCGGCACCGGCCTGGTCGGCGCCGAGCGTCTGGCCGCCCTCGAAGCCGAGTGCACTCGACTGGTCGCGCTCGGCGCGGTCCGCGTGCAGCTCCTGCCCGCCGACGACCACAACGAATCCTGCCTGGTCATGCGGGACGTCGAAGGCAACGAATTCTGCCTCGACTGACCGCCCCCGGCCGTTCCAGACCCGCGGCGCTCCGGCAACGCCAGCGTGACCGGGATCGGTGCCCGGACTGGCGCTAACCCGTCTCCTCCGGCCGGTCGGCGTAGCCGAGGCGCAGGTGCTCGCTGTGGTACACCGCTTCGTCGAGCAGTTGCGCGACGTGGCTGTCGTACAGGCTGTACACGATGCTGCGCCCGTTGCGGGTGCCGACCACCAGACCGAGGTTCCGCAGCAGCCGCAGCTGGTGCGACACCGCGGACTGCTCCATGCCGACCGCCTCCACCAGCTCGCCGACGGCCAAGGGCTGCTGGCGCAGTGCGCTCAGGATCAGGAGCCGGCTGGGGGTGGCGAGGGCTTGCAGCGTCGTCGCGACCATCGCCGCGGACGCTGCGTCCAGCGGCCCCGCCGGGTGATGCCGGCCCTCGACCCCGTGTCCCATGGACGCACAGCCTAGTGCACGCCACACATGAACACGTCTTCATTCGTTCTGCTACCGTTCCGGCATGACCACTCACGGGCACGGACACGGGCACCCGCCGGGCCGCTGGGCCAAGCTGCGCCACGCGCTGACCCCGCACAGCCACGACTCCGGCGATCTGGTCGACGACGCGCTCGAAGCCAGCAGGGCCGGGATGCGGGCGCTGTGGCTGTCGTTCGCGGCCCTGCTGGGCACCGCGTCGGTCCAGCTGGTGGTCGTGGGGTTCACCGGCTCCGTCGCGCTGCTCGGCGACACGCTGCACAACTTCGCCGACGCGCTGACCGCGGTGCCGCTGGCCGTCGCGTTCCTGCTGGGGCGCCGGAAGGAAACGCGCCGGTTCACCCACGGGCTGGGCCGGGTGGAGGACCTCGCCGGGCTGGTCATCCTGCTCGTGATGGGCGGGTCCGCGGTGCTCGCAGGGGTGGAGGCGGTCGACCGGCTGCTGCACCCGCGGGCGATGACCGGGCCCGGCTGGGTGGCGCTCGCCGGGGTGATCGGTTTCGCCGGGAACGAGCTGGTCGCCCGCTACCGCATCCGGACCGGGCGGCGGATCGGCTCGGCCGCGCTGGTCGCGGACGGGTTGCACGCCCGGACCGACGGGTTCGCCAGCCTCGCCGTCGTGCTGGCCGCGGGCGGCGCGCTCGCCGGCTGGACCTGGGCGGACCCGGTGGTGGGCCTGCTGATCACGGCCGCGATCGTCCTCGTGCTGCGCGACGCCGCGCGCGAGGTCTTCGGCCGGCTGCTCGACGCCGTGGACCCGCGCCTGGTCGACGCCGCCGAGCACGCCCTGACCGGCACCCCCGGTGTCCTCGGCGTGGACGAGCTGCGGCTGCGCTGGATCGGGCACTCGCTCGCCGCGGAAGCCCGGGTTCGCGTGGACCCGGGCCGCTCGCTGGCGGAAGCGCACGACATCGCGCACGCCGCCGAGCACGGGCTTTCGGCCGCGCTCCCCCGGCTGGCCCGCGCGCTCATCCACGCCCACCCGGCGGAAAGCGTCAGCATCGCCGCCCCGGCAGTCAAGGAAGCGTGAGCGCCACCGCCCCACCGCCCCCGGCCGCGGAAGGCTGGCCCTCGTCCCTCACGAGAGAAGGCTGTGGATGACTGACTTCGCCTGGTCGCTGCTGCTGGTCGGCCTGTGTGTGCTGTTCGCGCTGGTGCTGCGGGTGCTGCAGTGGTGGCTCGTCCGGCTGGACGAGCACGGCCGCGCCGACCCCGCGACCGCTCCCGCCCGGTCCCGGTAGGTCACCCGGCCCCGAGCCGAGGAGGACCAGCACTGCTGTCCGCCCATCCAACGGACGGCAGGCAGCTGGCTGGCGACTGGCGAACGGACAGCAGGCAGCTGGCTAGCTGGCGGCCGGTTAGCTGGCTGGTCGGACGGCTGGCTGGCCGCTGGCGGCTGGAACGGCTGGCCGCTGGCGACTGGAACAGCTGGCGGCTGGAGCGGCCGGCGGCTGGCGGCTGGCGGCTGGCGGCTGGCTGCTGGCTGCTGGCTGCTGGCTGCTGGCTGCTGGCTGCTGGCTGCTGGCTGCTGGCTGCTGGCCGGATCGTGACCGGGGCGCCGTGGGTGTGGCCGCTCGGGCCGCCACCGGCGACCGCATCGCGGCGGCGAGGCTGGCTTACCGGGACGCCGGGCCCGTGGGTGTCTGCGCACGGGCTGACGCCGGTGGCGGTGGGGCCGGGTCGTCGCCGGTAGCTGGTGTACCCAGGTCGGCATCGGTGGCGGCGTGGCCGGGTCGGCGCTGCGGCGGGTGGGCCGGGTCGCTGGTCCCGATGGCCGTCATCGTGGGCCGGGGCCGGGGCACGATGACGGCCACCACATCGCCGACCGGTTGCCGCTCACTTTCTGCTGCGCCTCACTGGCCGCCGGGTTCGTCGTCTTCGGTGGCGCACTTCGGCCGAGCCAGTGGTGGCGCTGGGCGTCACCTCCGGGCCGAAGCTCGAGATCTCGGGCCGCGCCGTGGTCGCGGCCGGTCCCGGTGACGAGCGACGGCGTCCACTTCGGACTCCTCGCCCGGCCCCGGGGGTGCGGCAGCAGGTCCGCCGCACCCCCGGGCTCAGACCGCGCTCTCGAACTCCTTCACCGCGTCCAGGGCCGCGCCCATGGCCGCGTTGTCCTCGCGGCCGATCATGATCTCGACCAGCACCGGCCGATTGGTGCGGCCGACCTCCTTGCGGGCCCAGTCCAGCGAGGCGCGGATTTCGGCCGGGTCGACCACGCGGGTGCCGGAGCAGCCGTAGGCCTCCATGATCTTGACGTTGTCGGTGCCGGACTCGTCGTAGTGGATGTCGACCTCGAAGTTCATCGCGTAGCCGGTCTCGGCCTGGCGGATCAGGCCCAGGTACTCGTTGTTCAGCATGACCAGCACGAAGCCGACGTCGTACTGCGCGGCCACGGCCAGCTCCTCCACCAGGAACTGGAACGAGTAGTCGCCGACCACGCCCACCACCTCGGCCTCCGGGCGGGCCTTCTTGACCCCGATCGCGGCCGGGATCTCCCAGCCGAGCGGGCCGGCCTGGCCGCAGACCTGGTAGTGGCGCGGCCGGTGCGCGCGCTGGAACTGCCCGGACCAGATCTGGTACAGCCCGATCGCGGTGACGAAGTAGGTGTCCGGGCCGTAGTACTCGTTGAGCTCCTTGAACACCCGCGGCGCCTTGATCGGCGTGCTGTCGAAGTCCTCGCGCCGCGGCAGCTCGGCCTTCAACGCGCCGATCCGCTCGACCCACGCCCGGCCGGCCGACACCGTCCGGCCGTCCACAGCGGACAGCAGGGCGTCGAGGAACGCGCCGGTGTCGGACACCACGCCCAGGTCCGGGCCGAACACCTTGCCCAGCTGCGTGGGTTCGATGTCGACGTGGATGAACTTCCGCTCGCCGCGGTAGACCGACAGCTCGCCGGTGTGCCGGTCGCCGAAGCGGGCGCCCAGCGCGAGCACCAGGTCGGCCTCCAGGAACGCGGCGTTGGCCCAGCGCTGCGAGGTCTGGATGCCCGCCATGCCCGCGAACAGCTCGTGGTCCTCCGGGAAGCTGCCCTTGCCCATGAGCGTGACGCCGACCGGGATCCCGAGGCGCTCGGCCACCGTGCGCAGTTGCGCGCTCGCTTCGCCCAGCACCACGCCGCCGCCGGCCAGGATCAGCGGGCGCTCGGCGGCCAGCAGCAGGTCCAGCGCCCGCTCGACGCGGGCCGGCGCGGGCCGCACCGGGGTGACCGGCAGCGCCGAATCGATGCTGGAGTCCCATTCGATCAGCCGCTTCTGCACGTCGATCGGCAGGTCGATCAGCACCGGGCCGGGACGGCCGGAGCGCGCCACGCGGAACGCCTCGCGGAAGATCCACGGCAGCTGCGCCGCTTCCTTGACCTGCACCGCCCACTTCGTCACCGGTTTGGCGATCTCGACGATGTCGACGGCCTGGAACGCCTCCTGGTGCAGCTTCGAGGAGTCGGCCTGGCCGGTGATGCACAGGATCGGGATCGAGTCCGCGTGCGCGGTGTAGAGGCCGGTGATCATGTTGGTGCCGGCCGGGCCCGAGGTGCCGATCGCGACGCCCACCTTGCCGGTGGTGCGCGACCAGCCGTCGGCCATGTGCGTGGCGCCCTCCTCGTGACGCACCACCAGGTGCTCGATGGCCCGGCCCTGCATGGCCTGGTACAGCGGCAGGATCGCCGCGCCCGGGCAGCCGAAGGCGACGTCCACCCCCTCGTCGATCAGCACGTCGACGACCGCCTGCATCGCGGGGACCCTGGTCATGGCGAAACCTCCTGAGACGATCGGCCGGACAGTTCTTCGACGACTTTCAGCAGTGCCGAGTGGTCCAGCGAGCCGTGGCCCATGGACCGCCCGGCGGCGACGAGCTGGGCGACCAGCCCGGTCAGCGGCAGCGCCACATCGGCCTGGCGGGCGGCGGCGAGCGCGATGCCCATGTCCTTGTGGTGCAGGTCGATCCGGAAGCCGGGCCGGAATTCGCGCGCCACCATCGACTCGCGCTTCAGCTCCAGGATCCGGCTGCCGGCCAGCCCGCCGGCGAGCACGTCGAGCCCGGTGCCCGCGTCCACCCCGGACGCCTCCAGCAGCACGATCGCCTCGGCCACCAGCCCGTAGATCCCGCCGACCACGAGCTGGTTGGCCGCCTTCACGACCTGGCCCGCGCCGTGCGGGCCGACGTGCACGACGGTCCGGCCGAGTGCCTCGAACACCGGCCGGGCGGCGGCGAAGTCGGCCGCCTCGCCCCCGACCATGATGGACAGCGAAGCCTGCTCGGCCCCGGCCTGCCCGCCGGACACCGGCGCGTCCAGCACCCGGATCCCCTTCGCCGCACCGGCTTCGGCCACGGCGATCGAGGTCTCCGGCCGGATCGTGCTCATGTCGGCCAGCAGGGTGCCCGGCGCGACGGCGTCCAGCACCCCGCCCGGGGCGAGCACGACCTGCTCGACCTGCGGGTGGTCCGGGAGCATGGTGATCACCACCTCGGCCCCGGCCACCGCGTCGGCCACGTCGGCGGCGGCGCGCCCGCCCGCGGCCTCCAGCTCGGCCCGCGCCCCGGCGTTCAGGTCGAACCCGCTCACCTCGTGCCCGGCGGCGGCCAGGTGCGCGGCCATCGGCGCGCCCATCACGCCCAGGCCGATGAATCCCAGCTTGCCCATCAGTTTCCCCTTCGCTCGAACGGCAGCCAGGCCAGCGATCCGGCGGTGGGGCCGTCCGGTCGGTACTCGATCCCCACGTGCCCCGCGTAACCCGCGAGCTGCAGTTTCTCCAGATGCCGGCCGAGGTCCAGCTCCCCGGTGCCCGGCTGGTGGCGCCCCGGCGCGTCCGCGATCTGCACGTGCCCGACGCGCGGGGTGTGCTCGCTGATCACGGCGTCGAGGTCCTCGCCGTTGACCGCCAGGTGGTAGAGGTCGGCCAGCAGCCGGACGTTGGCCAGTCCCAGCTCGTCCAGCACCGCGACCGCGTCGGCGGCCGTCTTCAGCGGGTGGCTCGGCGCGCCGGACAGCGGCTCCAGCACCACCTGCGCCCCGATCCCGGCGGCGGCCTCGGCCGCGGCGGCCAGCTGGACCAGCGCCAGTTCGTCCTGTTCGGACGGTGCCACGCCCTCGATCCGGTTGCCGTACAGCGCGTTGAAGCTGCGGCAGCCCAGCCGCTCGGCGATGCCGAGCGCGCTGGTCAGGCCGACCGCGAACTCGGCTTCGCGGCCCACCCACGAGACCAGCCCGCGCTCGCCGGCCGCCATGTCGCCGGCGAAGAGATTCAGGCCGGTCAGCCGTACACCGGCCCGCTCGATCGAGCGGACGAACGCCTCCACCTCTTCCGGCCGCGGGTCAGCGGCGTCGAACGGCCACCAGAACTCCACGTCGGTGAAGCCCGCCGCCCGGGCGGCCGGCGCCCGCTCCAGCAGCGGGAGCTCGGTGAACAGGATCGACAGGTTGGCGGTGTAGGGCAGCGAATGCCGCCCGCCGTCAGGACCAGTCATCGAAATACCTCGCAGCCCTCGATCACCGGCTCTTCACCGAGCCGGAGATCTCTTATTTCGTATCGTGGAAGACTTCTTCCGTATTTCGAGAATAGCCGCCGAGGCTGGGTGCGGTCAACGGGCCGGGGCGAGTTCGCGCGGCCTTCAGGTCTCGCGCCGGGGGTGGTCGAGCCTTCCGGGTGCGGTGCTTACAGATCCACAATGGACAGCGGCCCGCCTCGATCGCGTGCGAGGCGTGGCCCGGGGGTCACCAGTGCGAGCACGGCCGGGAAGACTTCCTCACCGCCGCGATTTCCGTGCGCAGCGCGGCGAACGGGCCGATCACCGCCTCACGCGACTGCGCGTCCGGGATCGTCTCGCCGCGGGCCGACGGGAATCCGGTCGGTTTGAGTCCCGTCCGCCGCGTAGGTGACCGGTTTCCGCACCCGTACGGCCGGTTCAGCGATCCCGGGTCTGGCACCGCGTCCTGCCCCGGCCCTCGATCACGCGCCCTCGGTGGCCTCGGTGCCCTTCGCGTCCACCAAGGACCGCGTGCCCGGGGGAAGGTGGCCAACCCCGCCGTCCCCGCGCAGGAACCGGACGATGGCTTCCTGCAGCGCCCGGACCGCGCGCGGCTGCTCGACGTCGCGGCGGTAGGCCAGGCGCACCACCCGGCTGAGCCCGGGCTCGGTGAACTGCGTCATCCGGAACCGGTCGCCGACCACGGTGCTCGGCACCACGGCCAGCCCGATACCCGCCCCGACCAGCTCCAGCACGGCGTCCATCTCCCCGCCTTCGATCGCGAACACCGGGTCGAAACCCTCGGCCCGGCAGGCGTTCACCGTCGTCTCACGCAGGTCGTAGCCGCGCCGGAACATCACCAGCGGCCGGTCCCGCAGCTCGCCGATGGCCAGCCGGCCGCGCACCGGCGGCCGCGCCGAGAGCGGCGAGATCACCACCAGCTCCTCCACGAACAGCGGCGTGCTGGACAGCCGCGGGTCGTCGTGCACCCGCGAGTCGACGAGCATCGCCAGGTCCAGCGCGCCCTCGGACAGCTCGGTCTGCAGGTCGCGCGAGCCGCTTTCGTGCAGCACCAGCTCGATCCCCGGGTACGCGCGGCGGAACGCGGCCAGCATGGCCGGGAGCAGGCCGGTGCACAGGCTGGGCGTGGCGCCCAGCCGGACGCGGCCCCGGCCCAGCTCGTCCAGCTCCCGGATGGCCCGGTACGCCGTCTCGGTTTCGGCCAGGATGCGGCGCGCGATCGGCAGCAGCGTCTCCCCCGCCTCCGTGAGCGTGACGTTGCCGCGGATGCGGTGGAACAGCGTGGCCCCGACATCGCGTTCGAGCGCCCGCACCTGTTGCGACAGCGAAGGTTGCGCGACCCGCGCCTGCTCGGCCGCGCGGGTGAAGTGCCGGGTCTCCGCGACCGCGACGAAGTAGGCGAGCTGCTGGAACTGCACCGGTTCATCATAGTCTCAGACTGTCGTCAGCAGAGAAATCATGTGTTTGCCCTCTGATCGAGCCGCCCCTACCGTCGAAGACGTGGCACGTGAACCCGCGACGACGCGAAGCACCCGGCCGGCCCTGCGGCTGTTCTGGGATTCGACGATCGGCAAGAAGGCCGTGATGGCGGTGACCGGGCTGCTGTTCGTCGTCTTCCTGCTGGCGCACATGGCCGGCAACCTCAAGATCTTCTTCGGCGCGGGCACCTTCGACCACTACGCGGGCTGGCTGCGGACGATCGGCGAGCCGGTGCTGCCGCACGCCTGGTTCCTCTGGATCCAGCGGGCGGTCCTGATCCTCGCGCTGGGGCTGCACGTGGTGGCCGCGGTCCAGCTCTCCGCCCGGGACCGGAAGGCCCGGCCGGTGCGGTACGCCCACCGGCCTCGGCCGCGTGCGAGCTTCGCCACGCACACCATGCGGTGGGGCGGGGCGACGCTGGCGGTGTTCATCGTCTGGCACATCCTCGACCTGACCGCCGGGGTGGTGAGCCAGGACTTCGTGGCCGACCGGCCGTTCCACACCGTGGTCGCGGACTTCCAGGTGTGGTGGGTCAACCTGGTCTACCTGGTCGCGCTGCTCATGCTGGGGCTGCACATCAACCACGGGTTCTGGAGCGCGGCCCAGACCCTGGGCCTCGAAAGCGCTTCGCGCGGCCGCGCGATCAAGGTCGCGGGCACCGTGCTCGCCGTGGTGATCACCGGCGGTTTCATGATCGTGCCGATCGCCGTCATGACCGGATGGGTGGGCTGACATGCTCGACTACACCGACTACACCGTGGGCGAGCCGATCGCCGACGACCGGGCGCCGGGCGGGCCGATCGAGGGCCGCTGGGCCGCCCGCCAGTTCTCCGCGAAGCTGGTGAACCCGGCCAACCGGCGGCGGCACCGGGTGATCGTGGTCGGCACCGGGCTGGCCGGCGGCTCGGCCGGGGCCACCCTGGCCGAGCAGGGTTACCACGTGGTCCAGTTCTGCTTCCAGGACTCGCCGCGGCGGGCCCACTCGGTGGCCGCGCAGGGCGGCATCAACGCGGCGAAGAACTACCGCAACGACGGCGACTCGGTGTACCGCCTGTTCCACGACACGGTCAAGGGCGGCGACTTCCGCTCCCGGGAGTCCAATGTGTACCGGCTGGCCGAGGTCTCCGCGCAGATCATCGACCAGGCCGTGGCGCAGGGCGTGCCGTTCGCCCGGGAGTACGGCGGGCTGCTCGACACCCGCTCGTTCGGCGGGGTCCAGGTGCAGCGCACGTTCTACGCCCGCGGCCAGACCGGCCAGCAGTTGCTGCTGGGCGCCTACCAGGCGCTGTCCCGCCAGATCGACGCCGGGCACGTCGAACTGCACGCCCGCACGGAGATGCTGGACCTGGTCGTGGTCGACGGGCGGGCCCGCGGGATCGTGGCGCGCGACCTGGTCACCGGCGAGGTCACCACCCACCTGGCCGACGCCGTGGTGCTGGCCAGCGGCGGCTACGGCAACGTGTTCTACCTGTCCACCAACGCCAAGGGCTCCAACGCCACCGCGCTCTGGCGCGCCCACAAGCGCGGCGCCTACCTGGCCAACCCGTGTTTCACCCAGATCCACCCGACCTGCATCCCGCGCTCGGGCGAGCACCAGTCGAAGCTCACGCTGATGAGCGAGTCGCTGCGCAACGACGGCCGCATCTGGGTCCCCCGGCAACCGGGCGACCCCCGCCCGCCCGGCGAGATCCCCGAGGCCGAGCGCGACTACTACCTGGAACGGAGCTACCCGAGCTTCGGCAACCTCGTCCCCCGCGACATCGCCTCCCGGGCCGCGAAGAACGTCTGCGACGCCGGCTCGGGCGTGGGCCCCGGCGGGCTCGGGGTGTACCTCGACTTCGCCGACGCCCTCGCGCGGATGGGCCGCCCGGCCGTGGAAGCCAAGTACGGCAACCTGTTCGACATGTACCAGCGCATCACCGCCGAGGACCCGTACCGGGTCCCGATGCGCATCTACCCCGCCATCCACTACACCATGGGCGGGCTGTGGGTCGACTACGACCTGCAGTCCACCGTCCCCGGGCTGTTCGTGATCGGCGAGGCCAACTTCTCCGACCACGGCGCCAACCGGCTCGGCGCGTCCGCGCTCATGCAGGGCCTCGCCGACGGCTACTTCGTGCTGCCGTCCACCTTGACCGACTACCTCGCCCGCGGCGGGTTCGCCGAGGTGAGCCCGGCCGATCCCGCCGTGACCGAGGCGCAGACGCAGGTCCGGGCGAGGATCGACCGGCTGCTCGCGGCCGGTGGCCGCCGCAGCGCCGACTCGTTCCACCGCGAGCTGGGCCACCTGATGTGGGACTCCTGCGGGATGTCCCGCAACGCCGAGGGCCTGCGCCAGGCGCTCGGACGCGTGCCCGAGCTGCGCGCGGAGTTCTGGCGGGACATCCGCGTGCCCGGCACCGGGGCCGAGCTGAACCAGGAACTGGAGAAGGCCAACCGCGTGGCCGACTTCCTGGAGCTGGCCGAGCTGCTGCTGCTCGACGCGCTGGTGCGCGAGGAATCCTGCGGCGGCCACTTCCGCGAGGAGTTCCAGACCCCGGACGGCGAAGCCCGGCGCGAGGACGAACGCTTCAGCCACGTGGCGGCCTGGGAGTACGGGGAGAAACCCGTGCTGCACCGGGAAGAACTGACCTTCGAACACGTCCGCCCGAGTACGAGGAGCTACACGTGAAACTCACCGTGCGCGTCTGGCGCCAGTCCGGCCCGGAAGCCGAAGGGCGGCTGGTCGCCTACCCGGTGGCGGACGTCCGCCCGGACATGTCGTTCCTGGAGCTGCTCGACCGGCTCAACGAGGACCTGATCGAGGCGGGCGGGCAGCCGGTCGCCTTCGACCACGACTGCCGCGAGGGCATCTGCGGCTCCTGCGGCGTGGTGATCAACGGCCGGGCCCACGGCCCCGAGCGGACCACCGCCTGCCAGCTGCACCTGCGCTCCTTCGCCGACGGCGACGTGATCGACGTCGAGCCCTGGCGCGCCCGCGGCTTCCCGGTGATCAAGGACCTGGTCGTCGACCGCACCGCCTTCGACCGCATCATCCAGTCCGGCGGCTACGTCACCGCCCCCACCGGCAGCGCCCCCGACGCCCACGCGACCCCGGTGCCGAAGCCGGCCGCGGACCTCGCCTTCGACAACGCCACCTGCATCGGCTGCGGGGCCTGCGTGGCCGCCTGCCCGAACGGTTCGGCCATGCTGTTCACCTCGGCCAAGGTCGCGCACCTGAACTCGCTGCCCCAGGGCGGGCCCGAACGCGCCCGGCGCGTGCTGGACATGGTGGACACGATGGACGCCGAGGGCTTCGGCGGCTGCACGAACACCGGGGAGTGCGTCGCGTCCTGCCCGAAGGGCATTCCGCTGGCCAGCATCGCGAACCTCAACCGGGAGTTCCTCCGGGCCGCGCGCACGTCACGGCGCTGAGGCTCAGCCGGTGAGCAGGCGCCGCAGCCAGTTCACCCGGGATGCGCGGGCTTCGCGGGACATCGGCGCGTCCGGCACGATCTCGTCGAACCCGTGGCAGGCACCGGGCCACACGTGCAGCTCGGCCTGCCCGCCCGCCTGCCAGAGCCGGGAGGCGTAAGCGACCGCCTCGTCGCGGTAGGTCTCCACCGCGCCCACTTCGACGAAAGCTTCCGGCAGTCCGGAAAGATCGATGGCACGTGAGGGCGCGGCGTACGGGGACACGCCCTCGCCGCCGGCCGCGTCGCCGAGCAGGGCGGACCAGGCGGTGGCGTTGGAGATGCGGTCCCACACCCCTTCGCCGACCAGCTCCGTGCTGGAGGGCGTGGCCGCGCGATCGTCGAGCATCGGGCAGACGAGCAGCTGGCCGCGCAGCGCCGGGCCGCCCCGGTCGCGGGCCAGTAGCGCGGTGGCGGCCGCGAGCCCGCCGCCCGCGCTGCCCCCGGCGACGACCAGCCGGTCCGGGTCGATGCCCAGCTCGCCCAGGTGGTCGCCGACCCAGCGCAGACCGGCGTAACCGTCCTCGACCGGGGTGGGGTGCGGGTGCTCGGGCGCGAGGCGGTAGCCGGCGCTCACCACGACCATCGGCACCGCCGCCATCCACTCCAGCACCCAGTCGAGCCCGGTCCGGTTGCTGCCGGCCATCAGGCCGCCCCCGTGCAGGAAGTACAGCCCGGGCAGCGGGACCGCCGGGTCGGCGCCCGCCGGCCGGAGCACGAGCAGCGGCACCTCGCCGACCTGGGTTTCCATGACGTCCACGGGGTGGCCGGCCAGGTCGGGGCCGGGCCGGGCCGCGGTCAGCTCCCGCAGCCGGCCGATCAGCCCGGGGGTGACCGAGGCGGGCAGGGCGGCGTTCACCGCGACCAGCGCGGCCGAGATCAGCGGGTCGAACGGGGGGTGCGGCACCGGGCTCCTCCGGGGTGGCTGCGATGGGAATGGCTGCGGTCGGGTGGCCCCGCTCAGCGCCGGACCAGCGCGTCCAGCAGGAGGCCGACCAGCCGGGCGGACTGCTCCGGGCTGCCCGCCTGGCCCGCGGACTGGGCGATGCCGGACATGAACAGCAGCACGTCGTCCGCGGTGAGGTCGGTGCGCAGGCTGCCGTCCTCGGCCCCGGCGGCCAGCAGGGTGCCGACGGCGCCGGTCAGCAGGGCGCGGCTGCCGGCGTACGGGTCGGTGCCGGAGGCGATGACCGTGTTCAGCGCCTGGGCCATGCCGTGCTTGGCCGTGGCGTAGCCGACGAAGTGGGTCATCCACTCCTGCATGGCCTCCGCCGCCGTCCGCCCGGGCAGCAGCTCGGCCGCCTGTTCGCAGACCAGCGTGAGCCGGCGCTGGTAGGCCGCGTCGATCAGGGCCTCGCGCGTCGGGAAGTGGCGGTACAGCGTGCCGACCCCGACGCCCGCGCGCTGGGCGATCACCGCCGGGGCCGCGTCGAGCTCCTGCTCGGCGAAGACCAGCGCGGCGACTTCCAGCAGGCGTTCCCGGTTCTGCCGGGCGTCGCTGCGGGTCCGGCGGGGCGGTGCGGGCATGCGGGTCCCTCCTGCGGGCCGGGTGGCTCCGGGGCCACGGTTGATTTCCGGAACGTATTCCGCTTAAGCTGAACCGGAACACATTCCGCATCCACTCTAGCCGAAGGACACCGCATGCCCCCACTCACGGACCGGCCCGTGCGCCACTGGTTCATCACCGGTGCCTCCGGAGGGCTGGGCCGCCACCTGGCCGAGCACGCCCTGCGCCGGGGCGACCGCGTCACCGCCACGGTCCGCCGCCCGGCCGCCCTGGACGAACTGCGCGCGGCGTTCCCGGACCGGCTGGCCGTGGAACTGCTCGACCTCACCCGGACCGCGGAGGTCGACGAGGTGATCGGCCGGGTCCTCGCGGCCGGGCCGGTCGACATCGTGGTCAACAATGCGGGTTACGCCGTGGTGGGGGCGACCGAGGAGATGACCGGCGAGCAGGTGGGCCACCAGCTCGAAGCCCTGCTGCTGGCCCCGATCCGGATCACCCGGGCCTTCCTGGAGCCGATGCGCGAGCAGGGGGGCGGCCGGTTCATCCAGGTGTCGAGCATGGGCGGGCAGCTGGGCTCGCCGTTCTCCAGCGCCTACCACGCGGGCAAGTGGGGGCTGGAGGGCTTCACCGAGGGCGTCGGCCGTGAGGTCGCGGGGTTCGGCATCCACTTCACCCTGGTCGAACCGGGTGGCACCCGCACCGGTTTCGCCTCGGCCCTGAACTACACCGCCGAAACCGCGCCCTACCGCGAAGGCCCGGTCGGCGAGATGCGGCGCGAGATGCAGGGACTGACCGACGACGACCTGCCCGGCGATCCGGCGAAGATCGCCGCCATCGTCTACGACACCACGCGCGACCCGGCCCCGCCGCTGCGGCTCACGCTGGGCTCGGACGCCTACGAGGCGGTCCACGCCGCGCTGGCCGATCGGCTGGCCCAGCTCGAAGCGCAGAAGGATCTGGCGGCTTCGGTCTCCTTCACCGGCTGAGCCGCACCGGCCCGCCCCGCCGGATCCCCCTCAACGGCCTCGGGTGTTGAGCCGGGCCGCCTGCCGCGTCAGGTGGTCCCGCTCGGCCAGGTTCGCCGCCTGCCCCGCCGCCTCGGCGTACAGCCGGGCCGCTGTCCCCGCGTCCCCGTCCCGCTCGTGCAGGTACGCCGCCACCGCCGTGTGGCGCGGCAGCGAAGCCGGCACCGACGCCAGCGCGGCCAGCCCGGCGCGCGGTCCGTCCGCCTCACCCACGGCCACCGCGCGGTTCAGGCGGACGACCGGGCTGCCGGTCAGGCGCACCAGCTCGTCGTACCACTCCACGATCTGGACCCAGTCGGTCTCCGCGGCGGTGCGCGCGTCCGCGTGCAGCGCCGCGATCGCCGCCTGGGCCTGGAATTCGCCCAGCCGATCACGGGCCAGCGCCGCCTGCAGGAGCTCCACGCCCTCGGCGATCGCCGCGGTGTCCCAGCGGCTGCGGTCCTGTTCGGACAGAGGCACCAGGCTGCCGTCCGGCGCGGTGCGGCCGGCCCGGCGGGCGTGGTGCAGCAGCATCAGCGCCAGCAGCCCCGCCACCTCCGGGTGCTCGACCGACGCCGCGAGCCGGCGGGTGAGCCGGATCGCCTCCGCGGCCAGGTCAACCTCCCCGGAATAGCCTTCGTTGAACACCAGGTACAGCACCCTGAGCACGGTGGCGACGTCGCCCCGCCGGTCGAGCCGGACCCCGGCCACGGTGCGCTTGGCCCGGCTGATCCGCTGCGCCATCGTCGCCTCCGGCACCAGGTAGGCCCGGGCGATCTGCCGGGTGGTCAGCCCGCCCACGGCGCGCAACGTGAGCGCGACCGCCGACGACGGGCTCAACGACGAGTGCGCGCACAGGAAGTAGAGCTGCAACGTGTCGTCCACTCCGGACACCGGCTCGTCCGGCCCACCCGGCTCCGCGCTCTCGACGTCCTCGCGGCGCCGGCGGGCGGCGTCGGCGCGGGTCGCGTCGAGGAAGCGGCGCCAGGCCACCGTGACCAGCCAGCCCTTCGGGTCGCGCGGCGGGCCTTCGGGCCAGGTGCGCACGGCCTCGGCCAGCGCGTCCTGCACGGCGTCCTCGGCCGCCGCGAAATCGGCCCCGCGGCGGACGAGGATGCCCAGCACGCCCGGGATGAGGCTCCGCAGCCGGGCCTCGTCCAGCATCCCGGTCACTCCGTGACGGTGGGCGGCTCGGTCAGGAACGGGCGCAGCTCGAGCCATTCGTGGATCGGCTTCCCGCCCGCGCCCGGGGCCGCGGACAGCTCGCCCGCCAGCTCCAGGGCGCGCTCGTAGCTGTCCACGTCGATCACCATCCAGCCGGCGATGACGTCCTTGGTCTCCGCGAAGGGCCCGTCGGTGACCGGCGGGCGGCCCTCACCGTCGTACCGGACGAAGGTGCCGCCGGGGGCCAGCGCCTGGGCGTCGACGAACTCGCCGGTCTCCTCCAGCCGGGCCGCGAAGTCCCGCATGTACTGCACGTGGTCGGAGATCTCCCCCGGCGTCCACTGGTCCATCGGCACGTTGTTGACCGCGGCCGGCGCGCCGCGGTAGTGCTTGAGCATCAGGTACTTGGCCATCGTGGGCTCCTCGGTGGTGGTGCGGCCCATTCTGGCCGCGTCCGGACCGGGGACGGAGCCGGGCCCGGGTTCTCGACACCGGCACCGGAAGTTTTTCCCCCAGGCACCCGGAAACGGCCGATCCCCGGGGCTCGCGGCCACCGG
Organism: Amycolatopsis sp. PS_44_ISF1; assembly: GCF_032335455.1. Taxonomy (NCBI): domain Bacteria; kingdom Bacillati; phylum Actinomycetota; class Actinomycetes; order Pseudonocardiales; family Pseudonocardiaceae; genus Amycolatopsis; species Amycolatopsis sp. PS_44_ISF1. The sequence continues at coordinate 781,010 of NZ_JANUXO010000002.1, forward strand.
GGATCGGGGAAATCGCCGGTCAGGGTTTGCGGCCGACCACGCCGGCCACGCACCGGGCCGACTGGCTCAGCGGGACCAGCCGCGGGCCGTCGGGCCACCACTCGTCGGCGACCGACAGCCCCGGGCCCGAGGTCGCGTTCGGCGTCAGCAGTTCCAGGCCCGGCAGCATGGCCTCGATCTCCACCCGGGTGCGGAAGCGCCCGGCGCCCAGCGGGCCGGAGACCAGGATCTCCTCGATCCGCTTGGCCACCGCGGTCAGCTCCTCGACCTCCGGGTCGTAGAAGTGCGCGAGCGCCACGAACGAGCCCGGGGCCAGCGCGTCGATGTACTCGCGCATCACCTCGACCGCGCCTTCGCCCTCGTAGTGGTGCATGGTGCCGATGTGCAGCAGGCCGACCGGCTGCGAGAAGTCGATGAACTCCCGCACGGTCTCCTCCTCCAGCACCTTCGAGGGCTGGAAGATGTCGGCCTCGACCATGTGCGTGTAGTCGTTCTCGGCCAGCAGCGCGCGGCCGTGCGCGAGCACCACCGGGTCGTTGTCCACGTACACCACGTGCGCGTCGCGGTGCGAGCGCTGCACGATCTGGTGGGTGTTCTCGGCGGTGGGCAGGCCGGAGCCGCAGTCGAGGAACTGGCGGATGTCGGTCTGGTTGGCCAGCATCCGCAGCGCGCGGTTGTGGAAGCCGCGGTTGCCGCGCGCGATGTGCACGGCCTCGGGCACGGCCGTGCTGATCTTGTCCATGACCGCGCGGTCGACCTCGTAGTAGTGGTTGCCCCCGAGGAAGCCGTCGTAGATCCGCGCCACACTGGGCCGGTTCGGGTCGACCCCGACCGGGACCTGGCTGGGCGAGAGCGTGGACGGCGGAGCGGTGGGCATGGGGACCTCGCAGGGCGGGCTCGGGCAGCTGGGGCGCACTCAGGGTAGTACTCCGGTACCCGATGGTTGAGTGTGGTCGCCCGTTCGGCGGCACCGGGGGAACCGGCACCGGCGGCACCAGCGCCTTCGCGGGTTCACCGGTGGTGGTGCGGTGGCCTCGGCCGGTCACTCCACTGCTGGAGGTAGGAGTTCACGGCCGAGCTGAAGTAGTCGGCCAGCGGATCGTCCGAAGTGGTCTTGGACGCGGGTGCGGGGACGACCGGGGGCTTGCTCGGGGCGCGTCGCGGCTGGGTGGTGCGCACGGTGGTGGGCTCGACCTCGTCGGACGCGGGCGGGGGCTGCGGGGTGGCGCTCATCGTGGCGACGGCGGGCGGCGCGCTCGAAGAGGACGGCGGCGGGACGGGCACCGGAGCGGGCCGGCCCGCCGTGCCGTCCACCGGCTCGGGCCACAGGGCCCAGGTGCCGAGGCCGGCCAGCGCCACCACGGCCGCGCCGGCGAGCACGACCGCCCTCGCCGGCCGCCGCCCGGTCGCCGGGGGCGCGGTCGCCGCCCGCGCCGGTCCGGCCAGCAGCGCGTCGAGGGCCGAGGGCAGTTCGCCGATCGCCGGCTGGGGCCGCGTCGGCGACTCGGCCGACTCGGCCCCCCGCGCCGTGGCGGGCGGCGGCTGCGCCCCGGGGATGCGCGGCATCGGCGCGGTCGTCGACAGGCTCACCAGCCGGGCGACCGAATCCAGGTCTTCACGGCCGGTGCTGCCGTCAGGACCGATGCTGCCTTGGCCGCCGGTGCTGCCGTTGAGAACAGCACTGCCGTCAAGAACAGCACTGCCGTCAGGACCAGTGCTGCGGTCGCCGCCCATGCCGCTGTCGCGGCCAGTACTGCCGTCGCTGTTGTCGCCGGGCTCCGTGCGAGCCATGCGGACCTCCACCCTGCCGGGGCCGCGGGCTTCCGCGGCGCGTCCGGCCGCCGGATCTTATGGATCCGCCCGGATCTTGTAAACCCACCCCCCGCCCGGCGGGAAACCACCCGGTCCGGGGACGGGGGCGGGGCTTGATCCCCGGCCCGGCCGGTTATCCCCCGGCCATGGCAGCTACCGCGGCCGTCATCGGCCCGATCGCGCGGAACCTGGTGGTGCTCGGATCCGGCCGGTCCTCCCCCTTGGGGCAGTACCGGGAACGGCTCGGCGGGAGGGGCGCCGACGTCGCGGTGGGGCTCGCGCAACTCGGCTGCCCGGTCGCGCTGCTCGGGGTGGTCGGCGACGACGCACCGGGTGAGCGGCTGCTGGACCGCGCCGGGGCCGCCGGTGTCGAAACCGGCTGGGTGCTGCGGCGCCGGGGGGCGCCCACCGGACTGGTGGTCGACCTGCTCGGCGCGGACGGCCGGTGGCGTTGCCGGGAAGACCGGCCCGCCGGGTGGCTGAGCCTCCGTGACGTCACCGCCGCGCGCCCGCTGCTGACCTCGGCCGCGACCGTGGTGATCGAGCCGCAGCCGGGCGGGGCGACGCTCGCCGCCGCGGAGTGCGCCCACTCCGCCGGGCGCCGCGTGGTCCTGGACGGCCACCCGGGCGAAGACCCGCGTTCCCGCGTCCGGCTGCTGGCCGCGACCGAGGTGCTGTGCCTCGACCGTGCCGCGGGCTCGCGGCTCGCGGGCCGCCCGCTGGACGCCGTCGACGTGGCGTTGAAGACCGCCGACGGCCTGCTCCGGCTCGGCCCCGCGCTGGTCGCGTTGGACCTGGCCGCCCGCGGCACCCTGTTCGTCTGGGCGGACCGGCATTTGCTGCTGCCGCCCTCGGGCGGCGGTTCGGCTGCCTTCACCGCGGCCCTGGCCTGGAGCCTGACGCGGGGCCAAGGACCTCGTCGCGCGGCTCGGCTGGCCGTCGCGGCGTCGCAGATCCCCGCCGGACGGCCCGGGGGCCGCCCGGACCTCAGCCCCGAGGCGCTCGCGCCGCGCCTCGCGGAGCTGGACCGGCACATCGCACCGGCCCGCTGAATGAGCCACCGCACCGGTCGGGCCCGGCCGCTGCTTCGCCGCGTTCGGTTCAGAAACCCGGCCACCCCCGCCGGAGGTGGTCGAACGCGGTCTCCAGGGCGCGTCGCGGATCCGGTTCCAGCGCCGCCAGGTCGGGCACCTCCAGGACGTACCGGGCCAGCACCCGCACCGACAGGTCGCCCGCCGGCCGGCCCGCCTCCCCCGCGATCACCTCGGCCAGCAACGCCTCGTTCCCGGTCCACAACGTCCTCGCGTGCGCGCGCAACGCCGGGGTGCGCACCACGAGATCGGTGCGACGGCGGAATTCCGGGCTCAGGTTCGGCTCGTACGGCCCCCGCGTGGCCAGAAAAGCCTGAAGCGCGTCGAGGATCGACACACCCGGGCCCCGTTCCCGGACCGCGGCGGTCAGCGCGGCCGCGCGCTCCGCGCCGTCGCCGAGGACCAGGGCCTCCTTGCCGCCGGGGAAGTGGGCGAACAGCGTGGTCACGGCGGTGTCCGCGGCCTCGGCCACCTGCGCGACGGTGACCTGGTCGAAGCCCCGCTCCAGGAACAGCCGCAGCGCCGCTTCGGACAGGGCCTGGCGGGTGGCGGCCTTCTTGCGCTCACGGCGCCCGGGGGTCTGCGTCATGTCGCGGAACCTTACCCGAAGTGACTACGAACTCGTAGTCATTGCGGTTTTGCGCCGGAGCTGATTGCCTGGGGCCCATGGAAACCACGACCGTCCTGGTCACCGGGGGCAACGCCGGGATCGGGTACTTCATCGCCGAGCAGCTCGCCGCCCGCGGCGTCACCGTGGTGATCGGCAGCCGCAGCGCGGATCGGGCCGAAGCGGCGCTCGGCTCGATCCGGGCGCAGGTGCCGGGCGCGCGAGTCCGATACATCCCGCTGGACCTCGCCGACCTCCCTTCGCTCGAGGGCTCGGTGGACGCGCTCGAACTGAGCCGCCTGGACGCCGTCGTGCACAACGCGGGCGTGCTGCTCGAAGGCCCGCAGCGCCGGGAGACCGCGGCCGGGCACGAGCTGACCTTCGGCACCAACCACCTCGGTCACTTCGCCCTGACGCACTGGCTCGCGCCGTTGCTGGCCGACGGGGGCCGGATCGTCACGACCGGCAGCTTCACCGCGAAGCGGGCCAAGCTCGACTTCGGCGATCTACAGAGCCGCACCGGCTACGACGGCAAGCGGACCTACGCCCGGTCGAAGCTCGCGCAAATGCTGTTCGGCTTCGAGCTCGACCGCAGGCTGCGCGCTCACGGGAGCAACGCGATCAGCGTCGTCACGCACCCGGGCGGCGCGCTGGACTCGCTCACCCCCTCCCGGCCGCCGCTGACCGCCGGCAAGCCGGGGCCGTCCGTCGCCGGGTTGCTGCTGCAGGGCAAGGACGCCGGAGCCTGGCCGTCGGTGCACGCGGTGGTCGGACCGGAGGTCACCGGCGGGCAGCTCTGGGGACCGCGCGGGCTGGGCCTGCGAGGCCGGCCCCGGTCCGAACCGGTGCGCGGGTCCCTCGCCGATCACGGGGCCGCGGCGCGGATCTGGGCGGCCAGCGTGGAGCTGACCGGCCTCGACCCGTTCGGCTGACTCCACAGTGGACGCACCGGCGCGGGAAACCCCGGTGCCACGGGGCCGGGTGGCCGCTAACGTGGGCGGGCCAGCCACCCGATCCGGAGGGAACCACCGTGACCAGCCCCTTCCCCCTGCCCGAGCCCTACGACCACGGACTGCTCGACGTCGGCGACGGCCAGCGGATCTACTGGGAGACCAGCGGCAACCCGGACGGCAAGCCCGTCGTCGTCGTGCACGGCGGCCCCGGCGGGGGCGGGAAGCGCGCCAGCCGCAAGACGTTCGACCCGCAGAAGTTCCGGATCGTGCTGTTCGACCAGCGCGGCTGCGGCGAGAGCCGGCCGCACGCCGGCGACCCGTCGGTCGGCCTGGAGCACAACACCACCGAGCACCTGCTCGCCGATCTGGAGAAGCTGCGCGAGCACCTCGGCATCGAGAAGTGGATGATGTACGGCGGTTCCTGGGGCCCGACCCTGATGCTGGCCTACGCCGAGCGGCACCCGGAGCGGGTGACGGAGCTGGTCATGGTCGCCGCCGGCACCTCCGGTCCCGACGAGATCGACTGGCTCTACCGCGGTCTCGGCCGGCTGCTGCCCGCCGAGTGGGCGGCCTTCCGGGACGCGGTGCCCGAGGCCGAGCGCGACGGCGACCTGCTCGCCGCGTACGGCCGGCTGCTGGAGAGCCCGGACGAGCAGGTCCGGCTCCGGGCGGCGCGTGACTGGTGCGCCTGGGAAGACGCCGTGATCGCGCACGAAGCGCAGGGGAAACCGGGCCAGTACAGCGCCAAGGAGGGCGCCGAGCTGGTGGCTTTCGTGCGCATCGCCGCGCACTACTTCGGCCACGCCGCCTGGCTCGAGCCCGGGGCGATCCTGCGCGACGTGCACCGGCTGCACGGCATCCCGGCGGTGTTCGTGCAGGGGCGGCTCGACCTCAGCGTGCCGCTGAAGACCGCGTGGGAGCTGAGCCGGGCCTGGCCCGAAGCCGAACTGGTGGTGATCGACGATTCGGGCCACACCGGCAGCCCCGCGATGGGCGAGGCGATCATGTCCGCAGTGGCCCGCTTCGCCGCCCGCTGACCGGCCGGGCGTCGAAGACCACGTCCAGCCGGTGCGGGCTGTTCAGCGAAAGACCCGCCTGCCGGGGGATCCCGGTACCGGGGGCGAGGCGGAAGTTCGTGGTGCGCGCCAAGAGCTCCTCGAACGCGATGGCCAGCTGGAGGCGCGCGAAGTGCAGGCCCAGGCACCGGTGCACGCCGAAGCCGAACGCCAGGTGGGGCCCGTCCGGGCGGTCGAACACCAGCTCGTCCGGGCGGTCGAACCACGCCGGGTCGCGGTTGGCCGCCGCGAAGAGCACGGCGATCCGGTCGCCGGCCCGCACCGGCACCCCGCCGATTTCGGTGTCCTCGACCGCGGTGCGCGCCATGAACGCGACCGTCGTCTCGTACCGCAGGAACTCCTCCAGCTCGCGCCGCCAGCCCCCCGGCCGGCGCAGGATCGGCTCGACGTCCGGGCGCGTCGCGAGGTGGCAGGCGATGTTCGCGATCACCCCGCGCGTGGTGTCCAGGCCGCCGAGGAACAGCGTGGTCACCATGCCCAGGCGCTCCTGCGGGGTGAGCGGGCGGCCGTCGACGGTCGCGGTGGCCAGCGCGCGCAGCACGGTGTCCTCGCCGGTGGCGCCCTCGGCCTCGGCCAGCGCCTCCGCCGCCAGCCCGGCCAGCGCCCGGAACGCCTCGGGGCTGCTGGTCAGCGCCGCCTGCTCCGCCGCCGCGACCCCGCGGGCCACCAGGTCCCGGTTCTCCGTCGCGAACACGACCCGTGCCAGGGAGCCGGCGCTGAACGGGACGGCGAAGTCCTGCACCACCTCGCACCCGCCTTCGTTGGCGAAGGAGGCCACCGCGGTGCGCGCGAGCTCCCGCAGCTGCGGTTCGCAGCGCCGCAGGAAGTCCGGGGAGAAGTACGGGTTGAGGATCCGGCGGTATCGGCGGTGGTGCGGCGGATCGGTGTCGATCGGGATCACCCGCACCGGCACGCCGCGCAGACTCGGCTGACGCGAGCTGAACCGCGCGGGGTCGGCGCAGACGGCACGCACGTCCTCGTAGCGGGTGAGCACGTGGTAACCGCCGTCGGCGCCGGTGTGCAGGACCGGGCACCGGGTGCGCGCCGCCGCGACCGCCGCCAGCAGGTTCTCGCGCTGGTCCTCGGCGTAGAGGTCGATGTTCGCCAGGATCTGCTCGACCGATTCGGCCATCCGCCCTCCCGGGTCCCGGGGACGACCACGGTAGGACCCCCGCACCCGTCCGGCATCGGCCACGCGGGCGCAAACCCCGCGCGATCGAGTGGCCGATCAGCTCACGAAGCCGCCGGGCCTTCGGCCGCTCCACCACCGGCAGACCCGCCGCCCGCGTCCCGGCCGAGCGGAGCCCGGAAGCTCAGCGGGGCAGGGCCCGCCAGGCCGCCCGGCGTTCCCGCTGCCGGGCCGGGTCCGCGACCGGCGCGGCCGCCACCAGGCGCCGGGTGTAGTCCTCGCGCGGCGAGCCCAGCACCGACGCCACCGGCCCCTGCTCCACCACCCGGCCGCGGTGCAGCACCACCACCCGGTGGGCCACCTGCTCGACCACGGCGAGGTCGTGGCTGATGAACAGGCAGGCGAAGGCCAGCTCCCGCTGCAGTTCGGCCAGCAGGGCCAGCACCGAGGCCTGCACCGAGACGTCCAGCGCGCTGGTCGGCTCGTCCGCGATCAGCAGCCGGGGCCGCAGGGCCAGCGCGCGGGCCAGGCCGACGCGCTGGCGCTGGCCGCCGGACAGCTCGTGCGGGTACCGCCCGGTCCACTGTGGATCGAGCCGGACCGCGGCCAGCAGCTCGGTCACCCGCGCGCGGTGGTCGCCGTCGAAACCGTGCACCACCAGCGGTTCCGCGATGCTGGCGCCGATCGTCGCGCGCGGGTTGAGCGCGGAGGCCGGGTTCTGGAACACGATGCCGATCTGGCGCCGCACCTCCCGCCACCGCCGCGCCGACGCCGTGCCCAGGTCGATCCCGCCCACGCTGACCGAGCCGCCCGTGGGGGCCACCAGCCCGGTCAGCACCGAGGAGATCGTGCTCTTGCCCGAGCCGGACTCCCCCACCAGCCCGAGCACCTCGTCGGCGGCCACGCTCAGGGTGACGCCGTCGACCGCGCGCACCGGTGAAGCGCCGCCACCGCGCCGGTAGGTGACTTCCAGCTCTCGCACCGAAACCAGCGCCTCACCCGCCGGAGCGGACTCCACCCCGTGCCCGCCGCCCAGCGACAGCACCGCGTCCAGCAGCTCCCGCGTGTAGTCCGCCTCGGGCGCGGAGAACAGCTCGGTGACGGTGTTCTGCTCGACCACCCGGCCCTCGCGCAGCACCACCACCCGGTCGGCCAGGTCGGCGACCACGCCCATGTCGTGGGTGACCAGCAGGATCGCCGTGCCCAGCCGGTCGCGCAGCGAGCGCAGCAGCTCCAGGATCCCGGCCTGCACGGTCACGTCCAGCGCGGTGGTCGGCTCGTCCGCGACGAGCAGGGCGGGCTCGTGCACCAGGGCCGCGGCGATCACCACGCGCTGCAACTGGCCGCCGGACAATTCGTGCGGGTACGAGCGCAGCACCCGGCCGGCGTCCAGCTCGACCAGCTCCAGCAGTTCCCGCGCCCGCTCCCGCGCCTGCGCCCGGGACACCTCGCGGTGCGCGCGCACCGCGTCGACGAGCTGGGTGCCGATGCGGAACACCGGGTTCAGCGCGCTCATCGGCTCCTGGAAGACCATGCCGATCTCCCGGCCGCGCACGCCGCGCATCGCCGCGGTGTCCAAGGTGTACAGCTCGCGTCCGGAAAGGACGGCCGAGCCGGTCACCGTCGCGGTGGGCGGCAGCAGGCCGAGCAGCGACAGGGCGGTCACCGACTTGCCCGAGCCGGACTCCCCGACCAGGGCGAGGATTTCGCCGGGGGCCACCTCGAAGCCGAGGCCGCGGACGGCGGCGTCGGTCCCGGCGTCGCCGAACCGGATCGAGACGTCGCGCAGGGCGAGCAGCTGTTCGGTCACGGTCCTACTTCGCCAGCCCGATCCGGAGGTAGTTGGGGTAGGCCGGGAACTCGCCGATGGCGAAGTCGCCGACCTTCGAGCCGTGCAGGAACGAGTTGCGCGTGTAGATCAGCGGGACCACGGGCGAGTCCTGCAGGATCCGCCGGTCGGCCTGCGCCCACAGCTTGCCCGCCGCCGCCGGGTCCACCGTGCCCTGCGCCCGCGTGATCAGCGCGTCCACCTCCGGCACCGAGTAGCGCGACTGGTTGTACCCGCCGTTGCCGATCTCCGAGGTGGCGAACAGCGGCTCGATGTTCGCGTTGGCGCTGGGGAAGTCCGGCTGCCACGAGCCGAGCGTCAGGTCGTAGGAGCCGTCGTTGCCGGTGACCACGGCGGTCCAGGCGTCGTCGTCGAGCGGGCGCAGCTTGGCCCGGATCCCGGCCCGCTGCAGCGCGGCCTGCAGGGCCTGCGCCTTGTCCGCGTCGTTGTTCGCGGTGGACACCGGGAAGTCCAGGCCGTCGAGCCCGTTCGGGAAGCCGGCCTCGGCCAGGAGCTGCTTGGCCTTGGCGACGTCACCACCGGGCGGCGCCGGGTAGAGGTCGAACACCTCGCGCCCGGCGATGCCCTCGGTGATCAGCGTGGTGGCGACCGGGCCGGCCAGCTCGGCGCTGCCCGCGCTGGCGATCTGGTAGGCGGTCTTGTCCACCGCGTACTGGAAGGCCCGGCGCACCCTGGGGTCGGCCAGCGGACCGCGCCTGGTGTTGAGGGCCAGGTAGGCCAGCGCGCCGGACTTCGAGGTGACCAGCAGGTCCTTCGCCGCCGGGTTGCCCCGCACCTGCGCGAGCTGCGCCGGGTTCACGAACGAAGCGCCGAAGGCGGACGCGTCGTTGCCGGCCCCGGCCAGCAGCCGCTGCGCGACCACGCCGGTGTCCTGGCCGAGCTGGATCACGATCGCGTCCGGCAGCCCGGTGCGGGCCTGGTCGGCCCGAGCGTCCCAGTGCGGGTTCCGGCTCAGCCGGACCTCGACGCCCTTGGTGTAGGCGGCCACCTGGTACGGGCCCGAGCAGATCGGGGCCGAGTCGTAGCCCGCGTCCGTGCCCTTGCCCTTCGGCACCGGGGAGAACGCGGGCATGCTGACGATCCACGGCCAGTCGCCGTAGGGCCGGGCCAGGTGGAACACGATCGTCTTCGGGTCCGGCGTCTCGATCGAGGCCAGCTCGCCGCCCTTGAACGGGCCGGGGTAGCCGGAACCGCCCTCCAGCAGCGTCTTGTGGTAGCCGAGGCCGCCGGAGAACGCCGCGTCGAACGAGCGCTCGATGCCGTACTTGATCTCCGCGCTGGTGATCGGCGTGCCGTCGGCCAGCTTCTGGCCGTCCTTGAGCGTGTAGGTCCAGCTCCGCCCGTCGGCACTGGCGCGGCCGGTGTCGGTGGCCAGGTCCGGGACCACGGTGGCCGGGCGGTCGGGCGAGGTCTGCCACGCGGTCAGCTTGCGGTGGATCAGCCCGGTGGTGGTGATGGCCAGGTTCTGGCTCTTGGCCGGGTCCAGGTGCTGGGAGGTCTGGTCGGTCAGCACGTAGAGCGTGCCCCCGGCCGCCACCGCGGCGCCCGGGCCGCCGCTGCCCGGCTGCTCGTTGGCGTTGCACGCGGCGAGGAACGCCGCCGCCCCCGACGCGCCGGCGGTCAGGCCCACGGCCCTGAGGAAGTCTCTGCGGTCCACGGTGTTTTCCCTTTCTTGCGTGAGCGGGGCTAGCTGAGCCGGGCGCGGGGGTCGAGCACCCCGTAGAGCACGTCGACCACGAAGTTGGCGAGGATGACGAAGAAGGCGGCGAACAGCGTCACGCCCATCAGCACCGGCAGGTCCACCTGGTGCACGGCGTCGACCATCAGCCCGCCGAGTCCGGGCAGCGCGAACACCCGCTCGGTGATCACCGCGCCCCCGAGCAGCGCCCCGAGGTCCACGGCGAACACCGTGACCACCGGCAGCAGCACGTTGCGCAGCGCGTACTTGCCGACCACGGTCCGCTCCGGCAGCCCGACCGCGCGCGCGGTCCGGATGAAGTCCTCGCCGAGGATCTCGAGCATCTGCCCGCGCGAGAGCCGCGCATACACCGCCGCGTTGATGAAGGCCAGCACCAGCCACGGCAGCACCAGGTGCCAGGCCCAGTCCACCGGGCTCCGCGCCAGCTCGACGTAGCCGCTGACCGGCACCACGTCGAGGGTGAAGCCGAACAGCAGGATGCCGAGCAGGCCCACCAGGTAGGCCGGGGCCGAGACGCCGGCCAGCGTCACGGTCATCGCCACCCGGTCCGCGGCCCGTCCCCGGCGCAGCGCGGAGAACACGCCGGTGGCGACGCCCGCGACCAGCCAGATGACCGAAGCGCCCACGGCGAGCGAGACCGTGACCGGCAGCCGGTCGCCGATCAGCGCCAGCACCGGCTCGTTCTGCTGGAACGAGTAGCCGAAGCAGGGCGCGTGGCACACGATCGCCGTCGGGCCGGTGCCGAAGGAACGGCCGCCGAAGATGCCGACCAGGAAGTCCAGGTACTGCTGCAGCCACGGCCGGTCGAACCCCATGAACTGCCGCGCGGTGGCCAGGTTCTCCGGTGTGCACGGCTTGCCGCAGGACATCAGCGCCGGGTCGGTGGGCAGCAGGTAGAACACGGCAAAGGTGGCGAAGCTGACCACCAGCAGCACCACGAGCATGCCGCCGAGCCGGCCGCCGAGGAAGCGGAGCGCGCGGTTCACCGGCGCACCGCCGTCTTCGGGTCGAGCGCGTCGCGCAGCCCGTCGCCCAGCAGGTTGAACGCCAGCGTCGCCACGAACAGGGCGGCGCCGGGGAAGATCAGGAACATCGGATCGGACTGCACCCAGTTGATCGCGTCGCTGATGGAGCGGCCCCAGCTCGGCGTGGGCGGCGGGATGCCGACGCCGAGGAACGACAGCGCGGCCTCGAACCCGATGTTGGCCGGGATGGTCACCGTGCTCAGCACGATGATCGGCGCCCACAGGTTCGGCAGCAGCTCGCGGCGGAACACGTGCACCCCGCCCGCGCCCAGCGCCCGGGCCGCGCGGACGAAGTCGCGCCCGCGCAGGCTGAGCGTCTGCGCGCGGACCACGCGGGCGATCCGCGGCCAGCCGAACAGCCCGATCACGGTGATCAGCAACGCCGGGCGCGGGATCGAGGCCGGGGCCACGGCGCCGAGCGAGATCATGAAGATCAGCTGCGGGAAGCCGAGCAGCACGTCGGTCACCCGGCTGACCACGGAATCCCACCAGCCGCCGGCGTACCCGGCGCTGGCGCCGAGCACCACGCCGAGGGCCACCGACACCGCGGTCGCCGCGACGCCGATCAGGAACGAGGTGCGCGCGCCGTAGGCGACGATGGCGAACAGGTCGCGCCCGGTCAGCGGTTCGACGCCGAACCAGTGGCGGCCGCTGATCCCGCCGAGCGCGCCGGCCCCGGCGCCGTTCGAGGGATTCAGCAGTTCGGTGTGGTAGGTGTACGGGTCCTGGCCCTCGATGAGCGCCAGCAGCGGCGCCGCGACGGCGGCCACCACGATCAGCACGATGACCACCGCGCTGGCCTGGGCCCAGCGATCACGCCGCAGCGCCGGCCAGAGGGTGCGCGAAGCCGCGGCGGGCACGGGCGGCCCGCCCGGCGACAGGATGTCGGACAACGGTTCCCTAGCAGTCGGGGTGGCTCGGCGGCCGGATGGATCTTGACGACGGAACTCTAAAGAACACGAAGGGAATTCACCATCTTGGCCTAGTGCCTCTCACATGCTGGACAACGTACTGCCGGGGAACCGGACCCGCAGCCGGACGGCACGAACGGGGCACCAGCCCGGCCCGAACACCGGGAACCGGATCACCAGGGCCGTGCGACGGTCCGGGCCGGGACCCGAGAGGCGGCGTGGCAGCCGAAGCACGCGGGCATCTGACGCGCACCTGGGGGCGCGGGCAGGGCGACGAACGCGCCGGGCGCCGCGAGCTCGTCGCAGACCTCGTGGTGGTGGCCGAGCACCGCACACACGCACTCGCACAGCCGGACCGGATTCCGCGTCATCGTCTCCCCCTCGCCCGTAGCCCCAGCCCTGCCCAGGAAACCCCCGCAGGGGGCGGCCGAGGCGGGGTTTGCGGGAAAAAGGGCTTTTCGGGCAAGGGGTCCGCAGTTCCCGGCCGGTTTTTCGGCGTCTCAGCAAAATCACCAACACTGCGGCGCCGTATAGGGCGTTATACGGGAGGGTGGGATGCTTCAGCTCTCCCCCGCCCGCACTTGCCGCTGCCGCCGCGACATCGGCGGCGCGGGCAGGGAGGGCGCGGCCCGCAGATCCACCGGGCCGGTCGCGGTGAGTTCGCGCAGCACGTGGTGGACGTGGCCCAGCGCGCGCAGCACCGGGTCCTTCGCCCGCTCCCCCGGTGCAGCCGGGGTGTGGGCGAACAGCGCGACGTCGGCCCGGGCCAGCGGGGCCGCTGCGGCCGGTTGCGGGTCGCCGGGGCGGGCGGCGGCCAGTTCGGCCACGGCCGCGGCCAGGGCCCGGCAGGCGGCGACCGGTCCGTCCGGGCGGGTGGCACCGGGGTTCCCCGGGCGGCGCACCGCGACGGCCAGCGCGCGGCCGTGGGTGGCCAGCGCGGCGTAGAGCGAGATCCGGTGCCGCAGCCGAGGTGAGTTGGTGCCGCCGAGGATCGGCCGCCCGAGCGGGCGGGCGATGAGCGCGAGCTGGTAGAAGCGGTGGTCCACGGTCCGGGTCAGGGCGTCGAAGTCCGGCTCGGGGCCACCGCGGCGGTGCTCCAGCCGGCCCGCGGCGGCGGTGAGCAGCTCCCCCAGCGCGGTCAGCAGGTGGTCCCGCGCGGCGCGCACGGTGTCGCGTGTGGACAGTGGGGTGACCAGCAGCGCCACCGCCAGCCCGACCACCGCGCCCGCCGCGGTCTCCTCCAGCCGCAGCACCAGCAGGCCCGCGGAGAACTCGTTCAGCACGGTGTAGAGCTGGCCGATCATGATGGTCATGAAGAAGATCATGTAGGCGTAGGACAGCCGCAGCAGGTAGAAGCCGCAGAACATGGCTCCGCAGATGGTGATCAGCACCGCGGTGGTGCTGCCCGCGGTCAGCTCGGCGAAGCCGATGGAGGCCAGCAGGCCGGCGAGTGTGCCCAGCACCCGGTTGAAGCCCTTGAGGAAGGTCTCGGTGCGGGTGGCCGTGCCGGTGAACATGATGAACGCCGCGAGGACGGCCCAGTAGTACCGCGCCGAGGACAGCTCCTTGCCGACCAGGATGGCCAGACCGCCCGCGACGGCGCCCTGGATCGCCTGGCGGCTGACGAAGTCCAGGCGTGAGAGCGGGTTCCAGCCGCGGTGGCGGGCCGGCACGTCGCCCGCCGTGGCCGCCGAGCCGGGCAGGTTGCCGAAGGCGAGGCCGACCGCGGGCTCGAAGTCGTCCACCACCACCGTCCCCGGCGTCTCCGGCCGCGGCGCTTCGTCCAGCACCGCGACCACTTCGAGCGCGGCGGCGGCGAAGTGCCGGGCCGGCCACCAGCCCCCCGCCGGGCCGCCCGCGTGCTCGGCCAGGGCGGCCAGCCGGTGGGCGACCTCGCCGGCCCCGCGGTCGTCGCGGCGGGCCAGCCGGTCGGCCACTTCGGCGGCGAGCACGCTCAGGCCCGAGCCGCTGCGCACCAGCGCGTCGGCCGCCGTGGCCAGCTGGTCCAGCAGGTGGTGGGCGTCGACCATGGACCGGCGCAGCGCGGCGGGCGAGCGGCCGGCGGGCAGCGCGCCCGGCTGGGCCGACCAGCCCTCCACCATCAGCCCGGCCTCGGCCAGCCGGGCCTGGCGCGCCTGCAACCGGCGGCGCAGCCGGCCCTCGCGCTGCGGATCGGTGGTGGCCAGCAGATCGGCACAGGTCCGGGCCAGCTCCCGGCCGCGGGCGTCGAACGCGCTCAGCACCCGGCGCAGCGTGCGGGTCGGGTTCGTGCGCAGGACGGTGACCGAGAGCAGCAGCACCCACGCCGACGCGAGCACGACGGCGAGCAGCAGCGCGGGCATCATCTCCAGCGTCGCGTGCAGGAAGGAGGCGAAGAAGTACCCCATCCAGCCCATGAAGCCGTAGAAGAAGAAGGCCGGGCCGAAGCGGCGGACGAACACCGCCACGAACATCACCCCGACGAAGACCGCGAGCATCAGTCGGGCGTGCGGGCCGACCGCGACGCCGAGCAGCAGGCCGAGCCCCAGCGACACCGGGAAGAAGGCCGCCGTGCGGGCCTTCACCCACGCGCTGCCGTCGCCGAGCGCCATCGAGCCCATCATCGCCACGATGGCGCCGAGCAGCATCGCAATGACGGTGCCCATGGCGCCGGCGCCGCTGAACTCGGCGAAGGCGTACTCGACCCCGAGCGCGCTGCCCATCGACACGGTGGCCGAACCGGCACTGCGCAGCCGACTCAGCCCCGGGTCCGAAGCGATGACCCGGTCCCGGACATCGGTCCCCCTGGGCAGCACCGAACCCACCTTTCCCGGCGAAATGCCTGATCCTCGGTATGATACCGGTAATTATCGGTGTCATACAGGTGTTGCGGAGGACTCGGCCATGGAGCGCACCGCCCCCGCCGGCGAGCCGGCCGATCGGCCGGCCGGGACCGGCGACGCGCTGGACGTGCTGGAGCTGGCCACGGCCGTGCTCGTGCGCAACTTCGAGCTGCTGCGGCGCCGCACCGGCGTGTACGCCGAGCTGGACCAATCGGAGTACCTGCTGCTGCGCACCCTCGACGAGCTGGGCTCGGCCGACATCGGCACGCTGGCCGGCGCGCTGGGCCTGGACCCGTCCACCGCGGGCCGCCAGGCCTCGGCCATGCTGGGCAAGGGCCTGGTCGAGCGCGGTCCGGCCGCCTCGGACCGCCGTCGCTCGATCATCACCCCGACCGGACGGGGCCGCCGCCTGATGGACGCGACCCGCACCCGCCGCCGCGACACCACCGCCGCCCTGCTCGGCGACTGGACGCCCGAAGACCTGCGCACCTTCGCCCACCTGCTGAACCGGCACAACCGCGCGGTCGCGCAGCGGTACCTGGTGTCCGCGGCCGACTGACGCGCCGTCCGGGAAGTCCGGCGTGCCGGTGCCCGGTGACCGCCGCTGGCTAGCCTGTGCCGGTGCGACGCTTCGAGGACGAGGACCTCACCGGTGCGGAATTCCGCGAATGCGACCTCAGCCGCACCCGGCTGGTCGGCGTGGTCATGCGGGACGCCGAGATCGACGGGCTGGTCACCGGGCCGGTGGTCAACGGGGTCGAGGTGATGCCCTACGTGGAGGCCGAGCTCGACCGCCGGTACCCGGTCCGGCCGTTGCTGCGCTCCGGCGATCCGGCCGAGCTCATCGAAGCCTGGCGCCGGCTGCGGCAGGACTGGATCGCGACCACCGAACGGGTTCGGCGCCGGCCGGCGGGCAGTGAGCACCGGCGCGTCGACGGCGAGTGGTCGATCACCGAAACCCTGCGGCACCTCGTGTTCGTGCACGATTCGTGGTTCCGGCGCTGCGTGCTCGGGCTGACCGAGCCGTTCACGGCGCTGGGCCTCGGGCCCGCGGACGGGCCCGGCGACGAGCTCCACCGGACCGGCCCGAGCTTCGACGAGGTGCTCGCCGTGCGCGACCGGCAGGGCGCGGAGCTCGAAGCCTGGCTGGCGCAGGTGACACCGGAGCAGCTCGCCCGCACCGCGCCGGTGCCGGAAGACCAGCGGTGGCCGCCCTACGCCAGGGGCCGTCGCGTCCGGCAGTGCCTGGGCACGGTGCTCACCGAGGAGTTCGAGCACCACCGCTTCTGCGTGCGCGACCTCGACAAGCTGGCCCGGCCGGAAAGCTGAGCCGCCGCCGGTGGCCCGGCACCGAGCTGTGCCCCTCGGCGGACCGGACCGGTTCAGCCGTCCTTGGCGGACACCCGCACCGCGATCGCCGCCGCGACCCCGGCGACGGCCAGCAGGACACCGGTCAGGAGCAGCCCGGCGGCGCTCAGGGCCAGGGCCGCGGTGGCGAAGAGGGCGAACTCCAGGATGAAACGGGTCGGCTCGGGCGCGCGCCGCTTGGCCTTCGGCGCGACGACTAGGGCCCAGATCACCGCGGCCAGTGCGGGCCAGACGACCGCGCCGACGATGTCGAGCAGAACCCCGCCACCGAGCCGCGCGCCGGCCAGGGCGAGCCCGGCGAGCAGGGCCAGCTCCGTGACGAACCGGGCGACGAGCACGAAACCCGCGAAACCGCGCTGAACCGGAGCCGAGGTGGTCATGCCCCGCAGCGTAGCGGCCGGCGGTGCGGGGATCGCCCCCGGCGAAGGACCCCAGAGGAAAGACCACGGAGACACCGGCCCAGTGGATGGCGAGATGCCCGGCGGGGATCACGCCCTTTGCCTGGTAGCCGGTGCTGAACCGGCTCGTCACCGGTCGGGCGGCGGACGCAGATCCCGGGCGCGCGGGCGAGCGGAACGCGACCGCCCGGGCCGCCGCGTTGTCCACTTCCGGCCGGATCCGGTCCCGGCGCTCGCGCGCCCCGGCGGACCACCCCGGACCACTGGACCGGTCCCGGTGCGGCCGATCGGGGGTGGACCCGCGGAAATCCGGGCCCTCCGGCGGGCGGTTCACGGACAACACCGCCGCCCGGGCAGATGCTGTCCGCCAGGGGTTTCCCCTCCGGCCCGGCCCCGGCCCGCCCGCCGCCGGTAACCAGGGGTACACGCAGAGTCAAACCCACGGCCGCGTTTACAACGTCTTGGCAACCGCCTTGACACCGGCTGTGGTCCGGACCACGCTGCTCCACATTGGTCTACACCATTTGTCATTCACCGGCCTGGGGGCCGGGCACCGAAGGGAAGAGACAAGTGAAGCGCTGGCTCAAGCTGGTGGCGGGCGCCGCCGCCATCACCCTCGCGACAGCCGGTTGTGCCGGCTCCGGCGGCGGTGACAACGCCTCGGGCTCGGGGGGTTCCGCCCAGGGGGGCACGTTGACCGTCTGGCTGATGACCGGCTCCGCGCCGACGGACCTGACCACGGCCCTGAACAAGGAGTTCGAGGCCGCGCACTCCGGGGTCAAGGTCGACTACCAGATCCAGCAGTGGAACGGGATCCAGCAGAAGCTCACCACCGCGCTGGCCGGCGACAACCCGCCCGACGTGATCGAGGTCGGCAACACGCAGACCCCGGCGTTCGCCGCGCAGGGCGTGCTGGAGGACCTGACGCCTTCGGTGAACGACCTCAACGGCGCCCAGTGGCTGGCCGGGCTCAAGGCTTCGGGCGAGTACGACGGCAAGACCTACGGGGTGCCGTTCTACGCCGCCAACCGCGAGGTGCTCTACCGCAAGGACCTGTTCGAGCAGGCCGGGATCACCGCGCCGCCGGCCTCGAACGCCGAATGGCTCGACGCCATCGCCAAGCTCAAGGCGAAGTTCGGCAGCGACCCCGGCTTCCAGCCGCTCTACCTGCCGGGCCAGTACTGGTACTCGCTGCTGTCGTTCGTCTGGGACAACGGCGGCGACGTGGCCAAGGCCGACGGCAAGTCGTTCAAGTCCACGCTCGACAGCCCCGGGTCGAAGGCCGGGCTGGAGTTCTACAAGCAGCTCGTGGACGCCTCCGCCACCACCGCGCCGAAGGACAACGACGAGGCCAACCCGGCGCAGGCCGGCATCTACGGCGGCGGCAAGGTCGCGATGTTCATCGGCACCCCGGGCGAGGTGGCCACCGCCGCCAAGACCGACCCGAGCATCACCGGCAAGACCGGCGCCTTCCCGATCCCGGGCCACGCCGCGGGCCGGCCGGCCCCGGTGTTCCTCGGCGGCTCGAACCTCATCGTCCCGGTCAACAGCAAGAACAAGGACCTGGCCAAGGAGTACCTGAAGCTGCTCTCGGGCACCAAGTACATGTCCCAGATGGCCGCCGCCGGGTACGTGCCGGGCACCTCGTCCGACGTCAGCGCCCTGGCCAAGGACCCGCTGGGCGCGGTCATGGCCACCGCCTCGAAGAACGGCCGCGCGGTGCCCACCAGCCCCAAGTGGGGGGAGGTCGAGTCCGGCCAGAACCCGCTCAAGGACATGCTGACCGCGTACCTGACCGGCAAGAAGACCGTCGACCAGGCCACGGCCGACGCGAACGCCGCGCTCGACAAGATCATCGGCGGATGACAGCGACCCAGGAGGCGCCGACGCCGGCGGGGGCCACCCCGCCGGCGTCGGCGCGCGTCAGTCCCGCGAAGCGGCGCCACCGGGCCGGGTTCGGTGAGCGGCTGACGCCCTACCTGCTGCTCCTGCCCGCCCTCGTCGCCGTGCTGGTGCTGCTGGGCTGGCCCACGATCCAGATGCTCGCCATCAGCCTGCGCAAGCTCGACCTGCGCGAGCTGGTGACCGGGAAGATGGTCTGGGTCGGGCTCGCGAACTACACCGGCACCCTGTCCGACCCGGAGTTCTGGTCGGTCACCGTCCGGACCGTCCTGTTCACCGCGGCCCTGGTCGCGGCGACGCTGCTGGTGGCGCTGGGCATCGCGGTGCTGATGCGCCACCTCGCCCCGTTCCTGCGCATCTGCGTGCAGGTCTCGCTGGTGCTGGCCTGGGCGGTGCCGGTGATCGCCACGACCACGGTGTTCCAGTGGATCTTCGACCAGCAGTACGGGATCTTGAACAAGACCCTGGACCGGCTCGGCTTCCACTCCTTCATCGGCTACTCCTGGTTCTCCACCGGGGGCAGCACGCTGACCGTGATCGGGCTGCTGGTGCTGTGGCAGGCCGTGCCCTTCGTGGCGTTCACGCTGTACGCCGGCCTGATCGGCGTGCCGCGCGAGCAGTACGAGGCGGCCGGCATCGACGGCGCCGGTCCGTGGCAGACCTTCCGCGCGGTCAGCTGGCCGGCCATCCGGCCGATCCTGACCATGGTGACGTTCCTGTCGGTGCTGTGGGACTTCAACATGTTCGGCCAGGTCTGGGCCATCCGCCAGGGCGGGCCGGACGGGCAGAGCACCACGCTCGCCATCCTGCAGTACCTCAAGGGCGTCGCCGGCAGCCACTTCGGCAGCGCCGCGGCGATCGCGACCATCATGCTGGTGCTCCTGCTGGCGGTCACCGCCCGCTACGTGCAGTTGCTGGTCCGGACGAAGGACGGGGAGATCGCGTGAAGAAGTCCCTGACCCAGCGGGTCACCCTGGCGGTCGTCGGCACCTTGGTCGCGCTGGTGTTCTTCTTCCCGACGTACTGGATGTTCACCACGTCGCTGAAGACGCCCGGCGAAGTGCTCTCGCCGAAGTACGACCTGATCCCGACCTCGGCGACGCTGGCGAACTTCGCGTCGGCGCTGACCAAGCCGGGGTTCGTCACCTACCTGGGCAACAGCCTGATCGTCACCCTCGGCGCGGTGCTCGCCGCGCTGGTGGTGGGGGTGCTCGCGGCGATCCCGCTGGCGCGGTTCCGCTTCCGCGGGCGCAAGGGCTTCCTGCTGCTGATCCTGATGGCGCAGCTGGCCCCGCTCTCGGCGCTGTTCATCCCGATGTACCTGCTGATGCGCGACATCGGGCTGCTCAACACCCTGCCCTCGCTGCTGCTGGTGTACTTCGCCACGTCGCTGCCGTTCACCGTGTGGATGCTCTACGGCTTCGTCAACGGCATCCCGTACGACCTCGAAGAGGCGGCGATGATCGACGGCTGCAGCCGGACCGGCGCGTTCCGCCGGGTCACGCTGCCGCTGCTGGGCCCGGGGCTGGTGACCACCTCGGTGTTCAGCTTCATCACCGCGTGGAACGAGTTCCTGTTCGCCCTGGTGTTCATGCGCGACCAGTCCAAGCAGACGCTGCCGGTGTGGCTGTCCTCCTTCCGCACGGCGTTTTCGGTGGACTGGGGCGGGGTGATGGCGGCTTCGGTGGTCTACGCCATCCCGGCGCTGGTGTTCTTCCTGATCGTGCAACGCAAGCTGGTGTCCGGCATGACCGCCGGCGCGGTGAAGGGATAACCCTTGTCCGATCCCGGAAAACTGGCCGAAGCCGTCCTGCTGCCCGGCTTCGCCGGCACCACGGCGCCGGACTGGCTGCGGCGGCGCCTGGGCGAGGGCCTGGGCGGAGTGGTCCTGTTCGGCCGCAACGTGGTCGACGACGAGCAGGTCGCGGCGCTCACCGCGGCCCTGCGCGCCGAGCGCGACGACGTCGTGGTCGGCATCGACGAGGAAGGTGGCGACGTCACCCGGCTCGACGTCGCCACCGGTTCGTTCGTGCCCGGGCCGCTGGCCCTCGGCGCGGCCGGCGACCCGGAGCTGACCACCGCCGTCGCCGCGGCGCTGGGCGAACGGCTGGCCGCGTGCGGTGTCACGGTGAACCTGGCGCCGTGCGCGGACCTGACCCTGGCGGAGCAGGACCCGATCATCGGCGTCCGGGCGTTCGGCTCGGACCCGGCGAAGGCTTCGCCGCACGTGGCGGCCTACGTCACGGGAATGCAGCAGTACGGGGTCGCGGCGTGCGCGAAGCACTTCCCCGGGCACGGCGCGGCGACGGAGGATTCGCACGTCGCGCTGCCGGTGCTGCCCCGGACGGTCGAGCAGCTTCGGGAGATCGAACTGGTCCCGTTCGCCGCGGCCATCCGGGCCGGGGTGCGCTCGGTCATGTCCGGGCACCTGGTGGTGCGGGCGTGGGGCGAGGAGCCGGCCACGCTCAACCACACCGCGCTGACCACGGTGCTGCGCGGTGAGCTGGGCTTCACCGGCACGGTGATCACCGACGCGCTGGAGATGGGCGCGGTGTCGGGCGCCTACGGCCGCCACGACGGCCTGGGCCGGGCGGCGGTGCGTTCGCTGGCCGCGGGCGCCGACGCGCTGTGCATCGGCGGCGCGGCCTTCGACGCCGGCACCCTCGACCGGATCACCGCGGCCATCGTGGCCGCGGTCTCCGACGGGACGCTGCCGTGGGAACGCCTCGCCGACGCGGCCGCCCGGACCGCGGCACTGGGCACTTCGCCGGTCCCGGCGCCGCTGCGCCCGGTCGATGACACCCTGGGCCTGGAAGCGGCGCGGGCCGCCCTGCGGGTCCAGGGCTCGCCGCGGCTTTCGGGCCCGCCGCTGGTGGTCGACGTCCACACGGACCCGACCATCGCGGCCGGCCCGATGCCGTGGGGGCTCGGCCCGCACCTGCGCGCGCTGGTGCCGGGCACCCGGGTGCTGACCGCGGGCCCGGACGACGCCGCGCTGGTCCGCTCGGCCGCCCGGGAGACCGGGCGCGTGGTCGTGGTGACCCGTGAGGCGCACCGGCACCCGGCGGTGCTGGCCCTGCTCGCCGAACTGTCCGATGTGGACTACATCCGGGTCGAGACCGGCGTGCCGGGGCCGGGTCCCGTGACCGGCGACCGGATCGACACCTTCGGCGGCTCGCACGTCAGCCTGCGCGCGGCGGCGGAGTACCTGGCTTCCTGAACCGGCGGGCAGGCGCGGCGCGCCGAAACCGGGCCCGTGGGCTCCCCCACCGGTAGCTTGGGCCCTGAACCACGTCCGGAGGGAAGGCGAGGACCGGGTGCGCACACTGGCGATCACGCAGAACATCACCGTGGACGGCTCGATCGAGATGCTGAGCGACTGGTTCGACGCCCAGGGCCGGGGCCGGGCCACGCCGGCCTGATCGAAACCCTCGGCGCCGACAGCCGGGCGTCGGACGCGCTGGTCCTCGGCCGCCGGACCTTCGAAGACCTGCGCGGCTACTGGCCGGACCAGGTGGACGACGCCACCGGCGTGGCCGAGCACCTGAACCGGGTTCGCAAGTACGTCGTCTCCGCCACGCTGACCGATCCGGCCTGGGCCGACTCGACCGTCCGGCCGGGTGACCCGGTCCGCTGGATCCGGGAGCTCGAGCAGCGGCCCGGCCGCGACATCGTGGTCACCGGGAGCATCGCGGTGAGTCACGCGCTGATCGAGGCCGGGCTGGTCGACCAGTACCGGCTGTCACCTACCCGGTGGTCCAGGGGCACGGCCGCCGGTTGTTCCCGGACGGGTTCGCCCTGCCCCGGCTGCGGCTGCTGGAGAGCCAGGCGTTCGAATCGGGAATCACGTTCTCCCGGTACGGGGTGCGGTAGACCCCCATCGCAGGGACCGAGAGCTTCCGGCCGGCCGTGGATCCGGGGTCAGCCCGGCCGCGGGTCGACCAGGATCTTGGGTCCGGCCAGGGCGCCGGGCGGCCGTTCCCCGGCGAGGACGGCCGCGACCCCGTCCAGCCCGACCGTCGCCGCCACCAGCGGGCGCGGGTCGACCTCGCCGCGGGTGTAGGCGCCGATCGCCCCGGCCAGGCCCGGGGACGCGCTCAGGATGCCGACCGCGGTCACGTCCTTGAACACCAGCGAACGGCTGTCCACCGGGCTCGGGGAGCCGGCCAGTCCGATGCAGACCAGCCGGCCGGCCGGTTCGACCAGCTCCAGCGCCCGGGCCGGGGCCGCCGGGTCGTTGGTGGCGTCCACCACGGCGTCGAACGGCGGGGCCGGCCCCTCCGCCGTCGCCGGGAAACCCAGCGAGCGCGCGAACTCCAGCGACCACGGCGTGGTCCCGGCCAGGTGCACCTCGGCGCCCGCCGCGCGGGCGAACAGGGCCGTCAGCAGGCCGATCGTGCCCGGGCCGAGGACCAGGACCCGGGCCCCGGAGCGCTCGCCGGGAGCCCCGGACCGTGCCCCGACGGCGGCCCGGGCGGCCCGGATCGCGTTGCCGCCCGGTTCGGCCAGCGCGCCCAGTTCCGGGGAGAGCCCGGGCGGCAGCTCGTGCAGCGAGCTCACCGGTACGGCCAGGCGTTCGGCCAGCGCCCCGGCGCGGCCGCCGCGGATGCCGACCTCCTCGCGGGCTTCGCAGGTGTGCTGGTGGCCGCCGCGGCACCGGCGGCAGCGCCCGCAGCCGAGCATGGTGTCGCCGACCGCACGCCGGCCGACACCAGCCCGGGTGCACGTCCTCACCGGCGGCCACCACCGTGCCGCACCACTCGTGGCCGAGCCGCATCGGGTAGCGCGCGTGGCCCTCGGCCAGGTACGGCATCTCCCCGGTGAAGAACTCGACGTCGGTGCCGCACACCCCGGCCCGTTCGACCTCCACCACCACCTCGCCCGCGCCGGGTTCCGGCTCGGGGACCTCGGCCACCCCGGCCTCACCCGGCCCGTACACCACGAACGCCCGCACCCGCCCGATGCTAGTGCCCCCGTGCGGGTGCGCGACGGTTCCCACCGGCCCGCTCCCCCGCGAGCCGGTCACTGCCCCGGCGGGAAGTCCGCGGCCCGGCTGACCTCGGCCCACTGCCGCGCTTCCGCGGCCCGCGAGTCCGAGGACCGGGCCGCCAGCTCCACCGCCGAAGCGCCCAGCAGCAGCCGCAGCGGCGGCTCGGGATGGGCGAGGACCTCGAGGATGATCCGCGCCGCGCGCGCCGGGTCGCCGGGCCAGGACGCGGCGTCGCGGCGGCGGCGGTTCATCGCGCCCACGGTCTGCTCGTAGTCCGGGCCGACCGGCGCGACGGCCATCGACGAGCCCGCCCAGTCCGTCCGGAACGGGCCCGGCTCCACGATCAGCACCTTGACCCCGAACGGTTCCACCTCGGTGGACAACACCTCGGAGAAACCCTCGACGGCGAACTTGGCCGCCTGGTAGGCACCCATCCCGGGCGACCCGCCGACCCGCCCGCCGACCGAGGAGAACTGCACGATGTACCCCGAACGCCGGGCCCGCAGCACCGGCAGCGCCGCCTTGGTGACGTTCACGACGCCGTGGAAGTTCGCGTCGATCTGCGCGCGGAAGTCCTCGTCGGACATCTCCTCGATCGGCGCGGAGGCGGCGTAACCGGCGTTGTTCACCACCACGTCGAGCGAGCCGAACTCCGCCACCGCGGTCCGGACGGCGGCCCGTGCCGCCGCCGCGTCGGTGACGTCGAGGGCGACCGCGCGCACGCGTTCGCCGTACTCGCCGACGAGGTCGTGCAACTGCTCCGGCCGCCGCGCGGTGGCGACCAGCCGGTCGCCGTTCTCGAGCACCGCGCGGGCCAGCTCACGGCCGAAACCGCGGGAGCTACCGGTGATGAGCCAGGTCTTGGCCATGGAAACCTTCTCTGAGGGAGGCGATCTTCACCGTCCATCAGACACCTGCGCCGCCAGCGAGTCAACCAACCGGTTGGTTAGTTAGCTCACCGGTGGGCCCGTCCCGGCCGGAGGCGGCCCGGACCGGCTCAGCGCCGGATCCGCGCCATCCCGGGGTCGACCAGCGGCTCGGCCGCCACCGTGGCCGCGACCCGGCGCCCGAAGTACTCGATCTCCACCGGATCGCCGATGTCCACAGTGGCCGGGAGCCAGGCGTACGCGATCGGGCGCCCCACGGTGTAGCCGTAGGCCGCGCTGGTCACGTACCCCGCCGCGGCGCCGCCGACGAACACCGGCTCCTTCCCGAGCACCACGGTGCGGCCGTCGTCCACGGTCAGGCAGCGCAACCGCCGCGCCGCGGTTTCCCCGCTGCGGCCGTCGATCGCCTCCCGGCCCGTGAACGGCCCCTTCGCCGGCCGGACGGCGAACCCGACCCCGGCCTCGTACGGGTCGTGCTCCGTGGTCATGTCCGTGCCCCACAGCCGGTAGCCCTTCTCCAGCCGCAGGCTGGTGAACGCCGCCCGTCCGGCCGCGATCACGCCCAGCCCCTGCCCGGCCACCCACAGCGCGTCCCACAGCCGCAGGCCGTTGTCCGCCCCGGTGTAGACCTCCCAGCCGAGTTCGCCCACGTAGGACAGCCGCATCGCGGTCACCGGCACCCCGGCGATCCGCGCCCGGCGCGCGCGGAAGTACTTCAGCCCGGTGTGCGAGAAGTCCTCTCGCGACAGCGGCTGCACCAGGTCCCGCGCGAGCGGGCCCCACACCCCGATGCAGCAGGTCGCCCCGGTGATGTCGCGGACCCGCACGTCGGTGACACCACCGGCCCGCTGCGCGTCGAGGTAGGCGAGGTCGATGGCGCCGTTGATCCCGACCTGGAACAGCTCCGGCTCCAGCCGCGCCACGGTGACGTCGCTGCGCACCCCGCCGGCCTCGTCGAGCATCAGCGTGTAGGTGACCGAGCCGACGGACTTGTCGAGCTGGTTGGTGGTCAGCCGCTGCAGGAACCCCAGCGCCCCCGGCCCGCTCACCTCGACCCGCTTGAGCGGGGTCATGTCGTAGAGCGCCACGCCGTTGCGGGTGTGCCAGGCCTCCGCCGCGACGATCGGCGAGTGGAACCGGGCGGCCCAGTCGTCCCGCTCGGGCGGCCGGGCGCCGGCCGGGAGCCGCTCGAGCAGCGGCGCGTTCGCTTCGAACCAGTGCGGCCGTTCCCAGCCGCCCGCCTCCAGGAACACCGCGCCCAGCTCGCGCTGCCGCCGGTGGAACGGGCTCACCCGCAGCTCGCGCGGGGAGAGCCTGGGTTGCAGCGGGTGCAGCACGTCGTAGATCTCCACGAAGTTCTGCTGCGAGGTCTCGCTCACGTACTCCGGCGCGAGCTGCACCTCCTCGAACCGGTGCAGGTCCAGCTCGTGCAGATCGGTTTCGGACCGGCCGTGCACCAGCAGCTCGGCCACGGCCTTGGCGATGCCGGCCGAGTGCGTCACCCAGATCGCCTCGGCGATCCAGAAGCCGCGGACCTCGGGCGACTCCCCCACCAGCGACTGGCCGTCCGGGGTGAAGGAGAAGATCCCGTTGAAGCCCTCTTCGATCTCGGTCCGCCGCAGGGCGGGCAGCAGCAGCCGGCTCTGCTCCCACGAAGGCGCGAAGTCCGCTTCGGTGAACGGCAGCATCGAGGGCATCGACGCCTCGGTCACCGTTTCCGAGGGCGCGCTCGGCTCCACCGGCATCGGCCGGTGCGCGTAGGAGCCGATGCCGATCCGGTCGACGTGCTCGCGGAAGTACAGGTCCTGGTCCTGGTGGCGCAGGATCGGCCGGCTCGCCTCCCCCGTCCGGCCGGCCAGCTCGGCCAGCGGCCCGGTCTTGGCGTACTGGTGCGCCAGCGGCAGCAGCGGCACGTCCAGGCCCGCCATGGCGCCGATCTCCCGACCCCAGAACCCGGCGCACGACACGACGACGTCCGCCGCGAACTCGCCCTGGCCGGTCTCGACGCCGGTGACCCGCCCGCCCGACTGCCGGAGGCCGGTCACCCGCGTGCCCCCGATGAACCGGGCGCCGCGTGATTCCGCCCGCCGCGCCAGCGCGACCACCGCGCGTGAAGCCGCGGCCAGCCCGTCGGTCGGCACGTACAGCGCGCCCAGCACGGCCGAGCCGTCGAGCAGCGGCCAGCGCTCGACGCACTCGTCCGCGTCGATCAGCCGCGCCTCGACCCCCCACGACGTGGCCCAGCCCTGTTTGCGCTTCAGGTCCGCCCAGCGCGCCGGGGTACTGGCCACCTCCATGCCGCCGACCTGGTCGAAGCAGGGCAGGCCGTCGACTTCGAGCCCGCGCAGCTTCTCCACGGTGTAGCCCGCGAACTCGGTCATCGCCTTCGAGGCGTTGGTCTGGAACACCAGACCGGGCGCGTGGGAGGTCGAGCCGCCGGTCAGCGGCAGCGGGCCCTGGTCGAGCACGGTGACCTCGGTCCAGCCGCGGGCGGTGAGCTCGTCGGCGAGGTTGGCGCCCACGATTCCGGCGCCGATGATCACGACACGGGTCATGAGAACTCCTTGCTGGTCAGCGGAAGACGACGGTGCTGTTGCCGGTGAGCAGGACGCGGATCCGCGCCCCGAGGCTGCCCGAGCGCCAGCGGAAGCGCAGGTCGTCGAGACAGTGCCCGACCTTCGAGACCGGCGCCAGCACCCGGTCCGGCTCGGCCCCGCAGATCCGGAACTCCCTGCCGAACTCGCCCGCCACCGGCGCGGAGGCCCGGGCCAGTTCGTCCACAGTGGATTCGCCGCAGCGGGACCCGGTGCGCAGGAACAGCGATCCGCGTACGTCGTCGTCGAACTGCTGGTGCTCCACGAGGTCGCAGCCGGGCCCGGCCAGGAACGCGGTGACCGCGTGCCCGAGGCCCGAGCGCTCGGGGCAGCGCAGGGTCAGGGTGAAGGGCTCGGTCATGCCCGCTCCCGGTGTTCTTCGGCCGCGTCGGCCAGCCACGCGGCGAAGTAGGGCGCGAACGACTGCCGCACCAGCACCGTGTACCGCTGCCCGCCGCGCACCAGCAGGATCACCCCGGTCCGCGCCAGCAGCGTCTGCACGCAGGTGCCGGGCGGGGCCGCCTTCGGGTGCAGGTCGAGCGAACAGCCGTGGGCCAGCACTTCCCGCACCGCCGGCCCGGCCAGTTCCACGGTGGTGCGCTGGGCCGAGGTGTCGGTCACCGCGCCCACCACCACCGCCTCCCGCAACGCGGGCTCCAGCGCGGTCACACCGGGCGCGGCCAGCACCAGGTACTCGTCCGGGCCCAGCCACAGCACGTCCACCGCACCGGACTCGCCCGGGCCGGAGACGAAGGTGCACGCGGCGGGCAGCGGGACCCCGAGCACCGCGCCCACCGCCTCGTGGCCCTCACGGACCCGGAGCGTGAGCTGGGTCAGGAAGGGCTCCTCCCGGGCGCCGAGCACCTCGGGGAGCCGGGCCGCCCACTCACCGAGCGGGGGGCGGCGCAGACTTTCAGCCGTCACGGCGGGTTCCTTCCGGGTCGAAGAGCACGGAACCGGTCACGGTCACCGGCACCACTTCATCGCCGACGGGCACGTACAGCGTCTCGCCCACGCGCTCGCGCCCGGACCGCACCAGGGCCAGCGCGAAGGTCCGCTCCAGCGCCGCGCTGCGGTAGCTGGAGGTCACGTGGCCGAGCATCCGCACCGGCGGCTCCGGCACGTGCGCGGTCTCGATCAGCTGCGCGCCCTCGGGCAGCAGCACCGCCGGGTCCACCGGCAGCAGGCCGACGAGCTGCTTGCGGTCGGGCCGGCGGTTCTCCGGCCGCGCGAACGAGCGCTTGCCGAGGAAGTCGGGCTTCTTCTTCGACACCGCCCAGTCCAGGCCGAGGTCCTGCGGGGTGACCGTGGCGTCGGTCTCCTGGCCGATGATCGGGTAGCCCTTCTCGGCGCGCAGCACGTGCATGGTCTCGGTGCCGTAGGGCGTGATGCCGTGCTCGGCGCCGGCGGCCATCAGCGCTTCCCAGAGCGCGGTCCCGTACCAGGAGGGCACGGTGACCTCGTAGGCCAGCTCGCCGGAGAAGCTGATCCGGCCGATCCGCGCGGGGATCCCGGCCACCTCGGCGTCGCGCCAGGTCATGAAGCCGAACGCCGCGTTGCCCACGTCCAGGCCCGGGGCCAGCGCGCCGAGCACGTCCCGCGAGCGCGGCCCGACCAGCGGCAGAGTCGCCCAGTGCTCGGTCACCGAGGTGGCGAACACCCGCAGGTGCGGCCACTCGGTCTGGAGCCACTCCTCCATCCACTCCAGCACCATCGCCGCGTTGCCGGTGGTGGTGGTGACCAGGAAGCGGTCCTCGGCCGCCCGCAGCACCGTGCCGTCGTCGATCACCATCCCGTCGACCCCGCACAGCACGCCGTAGCGGATGCGGCCGGTCTTGAGCGTGCTCATCGTGGTGGTGTAGAGCAGGTCCAGGAACACCGCGGCGTCCGGTCCCTGCACGTCGATCTTGCCGAGGGTGGACCCGTCCATCAGGGCCACTCCGGTGCGCGCGGCCCGGCACTCCCGCAGCACCGCGGCGGCCCGGTCCTCCCCCGGGCGCGGGTAGTACCACGGGCGCTTCCACTGGCCGACGTTCTCGAACTCGGCCCCGTGCGCGACGTGCCACGCGTGCAGCGCCGTGACGCGGACCGGGTCGTGCAGTTCGCCGCGGTTGCGCCCGGCCAGCGCGGCGAACGCGACCGGGGTGTAGGGCGGGCGGTAGGTGGTCGGCCGCTGCCCGGCCGGGTCCAGCCCGAGCGCTTCGGCGGTGATGCCCGCGGCGAGCGAGCCGGAGGTCTTGCCCTGGTCGTGCGCGGTGCCGATGGTGGTGTAGCGCTTGATGTGCTCCAGCGAGCGCAGCCCGGCGCCCGTGGCCCGCAGCACGTCGGACACCGTGGCGTCGCGCTGGAGGTCGACGAAGCGTGTGTCCACTTCGGACTCGCCTCCCGGCACCAGCCACCGCACCGCGGACGGCCGCTGCGGGGGCGGCGCGTCCGAGACGGGCAACGGCGGCTCACCAACCGGGGTGAACCCGGCCGCGGCCAGCGCCGCGGCACCGGCGGACCGGCCCTCGCGGACGCAGCCCGCGAAGTCCGCCGTGCCGGTGGCCGAACCCGCGACCCGGGCCGTCGGCAGTTCCCCGTCGGGCCCGTGGGCGCCCAGCCCGGCGTCGTACCGCAGCTTCCCGCGCGCCTGGCTGAACAGGTGCACGGCCGGGTTCCAGCCCCCGGAAACCAGCAGGACGTCGCAGGTGACCGCTTCCCCGGACGGCCCGACCAGCGCCGCGCCCACCCGGCCGGTCCCCCCGGCGCCGCTCTCGGTGCCGGTCACCACGCTGCCGGTGCGGACCTCGATCCCGCGCTCGGCGCAGGCGGCGGCCCACCGGTCCGGGGCCTGCGGACGGGCGTCGGCGACGAGCGCGATCTCCACCCCGGCGTCGGCCAGGTCGACCGCGGCGGCGTACGCGCTGTCGCCGGTGGTGAACAGCACCGCGCGGCGGCCGGGAAGCACGCCGTAGCGGTGCAGGTAGGTGCGCGCGGCCCCGGCGAGCAGGATGCCGGGCCGGTCGTTGTCCGCGAAGACCACGGGCCGCTCGTGCGCACCGGTGGCGAACACGGTCTGCTTCGCCCGGATGCGCCAGACCCGTTGCCGCGCCCGGTGTCCCGGCGCGGCCGCGCCGAGGTGGTCGGTGCGGCGCTGCAAGGCGAGCACGAACCCGTCGTCGTAGGCGCCGAACGCCGTCGTGCGGTCCAGCACCAGCACGTCCGGCGTCTCCCGCAGCTCGGCCGCGACCGCCTGCGCCCACTCGGCCGCGGGCCGGCGGCCGACGTGCTCGCCGGAGCCCAGCAACGAACCGCCCGGCTCCGGCTGGTCGTCCACGAGCACCACCCGCGCCCCGGACCGCGCCGCCGTGCGCGCGGCGCAGAGGCCGGCCGGGCCCGCGCCGACGACCAGCACGTCGCAGTGCACGTGCTGGGCATCGTACCGGGCGGGGTCGGGCTCGGGGCCCAGACGACCCCGGCCGGGCAGCCCGCGCGCGGCGAGTCCTTCGAACAGCTCCACCGTGGTGGCGCTCAGCATCGGCTCGGGGAACGGTGCGTCCAGCTGCACCAGCGCGGTGGGGTCCTCGACCCCGGCGGCCATGATGCCGCGCGGGCGGCCGAGGCGGATGCTGGTGGCGACCCGGTGGACCCCGTTCGCGAGCAGCGCCGAGGCGAGCGTGTCCCCGGGGTGACCGGTCAGCTCCCGGCCGTCGAAGGTGAAGTTCAGGGTCGTGCCGCGGTCGACGCGACCGCCCGCGGGGAGCCGGAACTCGGTCACGGGGTCACCGGCCGGGGCTCGTCGAGGCGGTAGACCGCCAGCAGATCGTGGGTGCGGGTGTCGCGCACGGCGTTGAACCAGCGGCGGCAGCCCGCGCGGTGGCTCCACCGCTCGGCCAGCGGCCCGCTCGGGTTGGCCCGGAAGAAGACGAACTTCGCCCACTCCTGGTCCGAAAGCGCCGACGGGTCGGCGGGGTAGGCGACGTGGGCCTGGCCGCCGTAGTGGAATTCGGCCTCTTCACGCGGCCCGCACCACGGGCAGGGGATGAGTTGCATCGAGGCTCCTAATGCGCGACGGCGGCGGCGCCGTGCTCGTCGACGAGGGCGCCGGTGGTGAACCGGTCGAGGGTGAACGGCGCGGCGTAGGGGTGCGGCTCGCCCTTCGCGACGGTGTGCGCGAAGCAGTCGCCGACCCCGGGCGTGGCCTTGAAGCCGCCGGTGCCCCAGCCGCAGTTGAGGAACAGGTTCTCCACCGGGGTCAGCCCGACGATCGGCGACGCGTCCGGCGTGACGTCGACGATGCCGGCCCAGGTGCGCAGCAGGTGCGCCCGGGCGAACACCGGGAACAGCTCCAGCGCCGCCGCCATCTGCTCCTCGATGATGTGGAACGAGCCGCGCTGGCCGTACCCGGAGTAGCTGTCGATGCCCGCGCCCATCACCAGTTCGCCCTTGTGCGCCTGGGAGACGTAGACGTGCACGGCGTTCGACATCACCACGGTCGGGTGCACCGGCTCCAGCAGCTCGGAGACCAGCGCCTGCAACGGGTGCGAGACCAGCGGCAGGTCGATCCCGGCCATCCGGGCCAGCACCGAGGAGTGCCCGGCGGCGCACAGCGCGACCTTGCCCGCGGCGATCCGGCCGCGGCCGGTCTCCACCGCCGTGACCCGCCCGTCGCGCTGCTCGATCCCGGTGACCTCGCAGTTCTGGATCAGGTCGACGCCCATCGCGGCGGCGGCGCGGGCGAAGCCCCAGGCCACGTAGTCGTGCTTGGCGATGCCCGCCCGCGGCTGGAAGGTCGCCCCGAGCACCGGGTAGCGCACCTCGGGCGCGGTGTTCACGATCGGGCAGATCTCCTTGACCCGCGCGGCGTCCACCCATTCCGCGTCGATGCCGTTGAGCTGGTTGGCCTCGACCCGGCGCCTGCTGTCGCGCACGTCCTGCAGGCTGTGCGCCAGGTTGAGCACCCCGCGCCGGCTGAACAGGATGGGGTAGCCGAGGTCTTCTTCCAGGCCCTCCCACAGTTTCAGCGAGTGCTCGTAGATGCCGGAGCTCTCGTCCCACAGGTAGTTGGAGCGGATGATCGTGGTGTTGCGGGCCATGTTCCCGCCCCCGAGCCAGCCCTTCTCCAGCACCGCCACGTCGGTGATGCCGTGCACCTTCGCCAGGTAGTAGGCGGTGGCCAGTCCGTGCCCGCCGCCGCCGACCACCACCACGTCGTAGGCGCGCTTCGGATCCGGGTCGTGCCAAAGGAAATCCGGGTGCTCCGGCAGTGCGGCGCCGGGGGTACGGGTCATCGGCCGGCTCCCCGGCCGCCCGGATGAGGCGGCACGTCGGCGAACTTCGCGCCGAAGAACGCTTCACCGCAGCCGCGAATCATCCCGGGCAGGCCGGAATCCTGCGGGAAGGACGCGAGCGCGGCGCCCGCCCCCTCGATGGTCGTGGTCATTCCTGCCTGCTTCCGTCGGACACGGGCTGGTCGACTACTGATATATCAACCTTCGCTGTAGGCTAGGCCCGGTGAGCACACGGGTCAACACTCCACCGGCCGCCACCGGGCGATCGGCCGCTTCGATGCCGGTCACCGGGCCTTCGCTGGCCGAGCAGGCCTACCTGTTCGTCCGCGACCGCCTGGTCGTGCTCGACATCAAACCGGGCGAGCCGATCAACGAGGAATGGCTGGGCGGTTCGCTCGGCATGGGCCGCACGCCGATCCGCGAAGCGCTCAAGCGCCTGGAGACCGAGCGCCTGGTCGTCGCCTACCCGCGGCGGGGCACGTTCGCCACCGACGTCAACATCTCCGACCTCGCGCACATCTCCGAGGTCCGCCGCACGCTGGAGCCGGCCGCCACCGCGGCGGCCGCCGCACGCGCGACCGACGAGGACCGTGAGCGCCTGAGCGCCCTGCGCGGGCGGCTCGACACCGGTCAGCCCGCGGGGAACGCCGACCTGCTGCGCATCGACCTCGAACTGCACCGGGCCGTGTACGCCTGCGTGCACAACCCGTTCCTCGAAGACACCCTGATCCACTACGACAACCTCGCCACCCGGATCTGGTGCGTGTTCCTGCCCCGCCTGCGCGGGATGGCCGGCCACGTGGACGAGCACGCCCCCCTGCTCACCGCCATCATCGACGGCGACGCGGAGAAGGCCGCGGAGCTCACGCTCGCCCACGTGAGCGGCTTCGAACAGGCCATCCGCGCGCTGATCTAGCCGTGCCGCGCCCCGGGCGGTTCCCCCCGGCCCGGGCCGCTCACGAGTCCCCGGTCCGCGCGCGGACCCAGTCGTGGAACGCGCCGATGTGGTGCTCGCTCGGCACCAGCACCCCGCCGCGGGCGTAGGAGCGCGAGCCCATCGCGAGCTGGCAGCGCTCGCAGGCCTCGAAGTCCTGCTGGTTGACCCGGTGGAACAGCTCGACCGAGCGGCTCAGGTCCACTCCGGACTCCACCACCCCCGGCAGGTACAGCCAGTCGCAGCGGACGATCGTGCGGTCCGGGGCGAGCGGGAACATCCGGTGCAGGATCACGTGGTCCGGCACCAGGTTCACGAACACCTGCGGCCGGACGGTGATCGCGTAGTACCGGCGGTCCTGGTGCTCCCCCACCCCGGGCAGCCGCTCGACGCCCGCGCTGCCGTCGACGGTGAACCCGGCGACCTCCTCGCCGAATTCGGCGCCGTGGCCCACGTAGTACTGCGCGGCGTACCCACCGGCGAACTCCGGCAGCACCTCGGTCAGCTCCGGGTGGATCGTGGCGCAGTGGTAGCACTCCATGAAGTTCTCGACGATCTGCTTCCAGTTCGCCTGCACGTCGTACTCGATGCGCCGGCCCAGCGCCAGGTCCTCGATCCCGTACGCGTCGAGCTCCGCGGTCCCGCCGAGCCGGTCGGCGACGTCGGCCATCACCGTGCCCTCGAACGAAGGCGGCTCACCGGCCAGGCTGACCCAGGCGTAACCGAGCCATTCACGCAGGTGTACCCGGGTCAGCCCGTACTCGGTGCGGTCCACATCGGGCATGCCGGTGAGGTTCGGCGCGGCGATCAGCTTGCCGTCCAGCCCGTAGGTCCAGGCGTGGTACGGGCACTGGAACGCCCGCTTGACCTGTCCCGCCTCGCCGGTGCACAGCCGGGCGCCGCGGTGGCGGCAGACGTTGAGGAAGGCGTTGAGCTTCCCGTCGCGCGCCCGCGCGACCAGCACGCTCTCCCGCCCGATCGGCACGGTCTCGAACGCCCCGGGCGCGGCCAGGTCGGCGCAGCGCACGGCGCAGAACCAGTCGGTTTCGAAGATCTTCTCCTGCTCCCGCGCGAAGATCCCGGGATCGGTGTAGTGCCGGCCGGGCAGCGTGGGCAGCAGGCTCTGCGGCAGATCGGTGGTGGTCACCGGCGGAATTCCTCTCCGGGCGGTTCGGTTCGGGGGGAGCCAGCAAGAGCACCGCAGTTGCGCATTACGCGTCGGGTTGCTCTTTCCGGAACACTGTGCGGGCGCGCCGGGGCCGGTGTCAAGAACGGGTTCCCGCGTCACCCGATTACCGGCAGGCCGGGGAAAACCGGGGCGTGATCACGGTTTCCGGCGGGCCGTCGCCGGGCCCGGGTCAGGCCCCGGGCCCCGCGATGGCCCGCCGGAACAGGGCTTCGATCTCGGCGTGCTCCGGCTGCGGCTCGGCCAGCGCCGCCTGCATGAGCAGACCGCAGAACAGCCCGGCCAGCAGCCGTCCGGTCACCGCGTCGGTGCGGGAGCGGAACAGCTCGATCAGCGCGTCGTCCCAGGCCGCGCTGGCCGGGCGCAGCCGCGGGCGGTGCAGGGCGGCGACGTAGAGGTCGTACTCGACGACGGTGTGCGGGTACAGCTCGTGGATGTACCCCATCACCAGCGTGGCCAGCTCGGTGGCGAAATCGGCGTCCGGCGCGAGCGAGCCCTCCCACTCCCGCAGCTCGCGCACGTTGTTCTCGGCCGCCTCGTGCAGCGCGACTTCCAGCAGGTCGTCG
This sequence comes from Amycolatopsis sp. PS_44_ISF1, assembly GCF_032335455.1. Taxonomy (NCBI): domain Bacteria; kingdom Bacillati; phylum Actinomycetota; class Actinomycetes; order Pseudonocardiales; family Pseudonocardiaceae; genus Amycolatopsis; species Amycolatopsis sp. PS_44_ISF1. The sequence continues at coordinate 816,082 of NZ_JANUXO010000002.1, forward strand.
AGGGTGGCGAAATGATAGGTGGTCGAGCCGAGCGGCACCCCGGCCACGGCCGCCACCGCGCGGTGGGTCAGCCCGTCGATGCCCCGCTCGGCGACCACCCGGATGGCCGCCTTCGCGATGCGCGCGCGCCGCTCCGGGTCGTTCGGACCGCGCAGCCGGCGCTCGGCCGTCCCCTTCGCCGCCATCGCCCCCGCTGCTCCTTCCCGGTCCGCCGGCGCAACCCGCACACTCGTTGTGGACAGGTGTACATGCTTCGCGTACAAATGTACGCACTCGAAGTGCCCGACGTCACAGCGTCCTGACTTCGCAGCGTCCCCTGTCCCCCACCACGAGGACGAATCATGACCACAACGGAAAAACCGGCGGGCGGGGGCGACGGGTCCGACAGCTCCGAACTCGCGAAGTTCGGCTACCGCCAGGAACTCGAACGCTCCCTCGGCTCCTTCTCCAGCTTCGCCGCCGGGTTCAGCTACATCTCGATCATGACCGGCGTGTTCCAGCTCTTCTTCTTCGGCTTCGGCTCCGGCGGCCCGGCCTTCATCTGGACCTGGCCGCTGGTCTTCGCCGGGCAGCTGGCCGTGGCGCTGTGCTTCGCCGAACTGGCCGGGCAGTTCCCGCTGGCCGGCTCGGTCTACCAGTGGGCCAAGCAGATCGCCCGGCCGGTGACCTCCTGGCTGGCCGGCTGGATCATGATCATCGGCGCGATCGTCACCGCCGCGGCCGTGGCGGTGGCCTACCAGATCATCCTGCCGCAGGTGTCCACGGTGTTCCAGCTCGTGGGCAGCGACGCCGACGCCGGGCTCACCTCCACCCCCGGCGGCGCGCGGAACGCGATCATCCTCGCCCTCGTGCTCGTGGTGTTCGCGACCATCGTGAACCTGATCGGGGTCAAGCTGATGGCGAAGATCAACAACTTCGGCGTGGCCGTGGAGCTGATCGCCAGCGTGCTGCTGATCGTCGCGCTGGCCGTGCACGTCAAGCGCGGGCCCGGGCTGGTGTTCGACACCCACGGCACCGGCGCCGGCCGGCCGCTCGGCTACCTCGGCGCCTTCCTGGTGGCCTCACTGATGAGCGCGTACGTGTTCTACGGCTTCGACACCGCGGGCTCGCTCGCCGAAGAGACCACGCAGCCGCGGCGGCACGCGCCCCGCGCCATCCTGCGCGCGATCACCGCCGCGTTCCTGGTCGGCGGGCTGATGATGCTGGCCGGCATGATGGCGGTCGGCAACCTCGACGCCCAGGAGCTGAGCACGTCCGGCATGCCGTACCTGCTCAAGAGCACGCTGGGCCCCGGCCTCGGCGACGCCTTCCTGGTCTGCTCGGCCATCGCCATCACGGTGTGCTGCCTGGCGGTGCAGACGGCGGCGATCCGGATGACCTTCGCCATGGCCCGCGACCGGCGCCTGCCGTTCGCCCGGGCGCTGTCGAAGGTGTCAGAGCGGTCCAAGACCCCGGTGGTGCCCGCGCTGGTCACCGGCGGGCTGACCGTGGTGGTGCTGCTGATCAACCTGGGCAACCAGCGCGCGTTCTTCGTGCTCACCTCGACCGCGATCATCCTGTTCTACATCCCCTACCTGATGGTCACCGCGCCGATGCTGCTGCGCCGCCTGCGCGGGCAGTGGCCGGGGCCCGGGCACGGCCCGTACTTCCGGCTCGGCCGCTGGGGCGTGGTGGTCAACCTGGTCGCGGTGCTCTACGGGGCGGGCATGACGGTCAACCTGCTCTGGCCGCGCGCCGAGGTCTACGGCGGCGACCACTGGTACTTCCAGTGGGGGGCGGTGCTGATCACCGCGCTGATCGTCGTGGCCGGCGGGGTGCTGCTGCTGGTGCGGCGGCGCTGGGCGGCCGGGCACTCCGGCCCCGGACCGGTGACCGGATGACCACAGGAGGACCGGGAGGTTCCGGACAGTACGGCTTCGTCATCGCAGCAACCCGCTCGACTACGAGCACTGGGTCGGCGACCCCGGGATGTCCACTGGGGACCACGCCCACTGCCTGCCCCACTTCCAGTGTCGGGAGAACTGCCTCGCCGACGCGCCCGCGGCCGAGCTGGAGCGGCTGGGCATCGACGTGATCGAGGACGGCCCGGTGCCGGACGGCGGGCACGGCTACCAGGTGCACGTCGGCCCGATGTACGCCGACACCCGCGGCACGGTGAAGATCACCTCGACCGACCCGCGGCAGCACCCGGCGCTGAAGTTCGACTACCTGCCCACCGAGAACGACCGCCGCGACTGGGTCGAGGCGGTGCGGGTGGCGCGCAGGATCCTCGGCCGGCCCCCTACAACGCCGGGCCCAGGGTACGGACCGACGAGCAGATCCTGGACTGGGATCCCGGTGGGGCTACCGGTTCGTAACCCTTGACGGACCCGGGGCGCCACCCGCAGACTTGTTGCGTATCGCGTTCTGCGTTCCGTATTGCGCAACAACCTCACAGACTCCCCGTTTCTCCCGGAGGCCTCGATGCGACGCGCGTGCACAGTGGACGAACTGCCCCCCGGCGAATCCGTGCGGATCGCGGGACCCGAGCCGATCGCGGTGTTCAACGCCGATGGGGAGCTCTACGCGATCGACGACACCTGCACCCACCAGGACGCGTCGCTGTCGGAGGGCTGGCTGGAGGGGTGCTTCGTGGAGTGCCCGCTGCACGCGGCGCTGTTCGACCTGCGCACCGGGGTGCCCTCGTGCCTGCCCGCGAAGAAGCCCGTGCGCACCTACGCCGTGTCCGTCGAGGAAGGCGTCATCTACGTGCAGTCCGGCGCCCGGGAGAACGCCGCGTGAAGAGTGTCGCCGTCATCGGCGCCTCGCTCGCCGGGGCCCGCGCCGCGCAAGAGTTGCGGGCCCAGGGGTTCGACGGGCGGGTGGTGCTGGTCGGCGAGGAGCCGCACCGGCCCTACGACCGGCCGCCGCTGTCGAAGGCGTTCCTGGCCGGCACGGCGGAGCGTGAGTCGCTGGACCTGCTCGACGAAGAGGACGCCGCCTCGCTGGAGCTGCGGCTGGGCACCCGCGCGGAACGGCTCGACCCGGCCGCCGGGCGGGTGGTGCTCTCCGACGGCGAGCTGGCCGTGGACGGGGTGGTGATCGCGACCGGCGGACGCGCCCGGACCCTGCCCGCGGCGGCGGGCGTCGCCGGTGTGCACGTGCTGCGCACCCTCGAAGATTCGGTGGCCCTGCGGGAAGAACTCGTGCCGGGGGCGCGGGCGGTGATCGTCGGCGCGGGGTTCGTCGGGGCCGAGGTCGCCTCCACCGCCCGGGCCCTGGGCCTCGACGTCACCGTGCTGGAGGCGCTGGAAACGCCGCTGGCCCGCGTGCTCGGCCCGGAGCTGGCGCGGGCCTGCTCGGGGCTGCACGCCCGGCACGGCACGACGTTGCGCTGCGGCGCGGTGGTCGAGACCCTGCTGACCGCGGGCGACGGCCCGCGCCGCCGGGTCACCGGCGTCCGGCTGGCCGGGGGTGAGCGGCTGCCCGCGGACGTGGTGGTCGTCGGCATCGGCATGGTCCCGGCCACCGGCTGGCTGGCCGGCTCCGGACTGGAGCTCGGCAACGGCGTGCACACCTGCGGCGGGCTGGTCACCAGCCGGCCGAACATCGTCGCGGTCGGCGACGTCGCGGCGTACGCGCACGCGGAAACCGGGGCCCGCCACCGCCACGAGCACTGGACCAACGCCGTGGAGCAGGCGCCGGTGGCCGTGGCGAACCTGCTGGCCGGGAAGGTGGTCCGGCCCTACGTCCCCAGCGGTTACGTCTGGTCCGACCAGTACTCCGGCACCCTGCAGCTCGCCGGTCACCCCGAGCCCGGCGACGAGGTGGTGTTCGTGGAGGGCTCGGCCGGGGACGACGCGTTCGTGGCGACCTACCGGCGGGCCGGGGCCACCGTCGGGGTGTTCGCGCTCAACCGCGCCAAGCAGTTCACCCGGCTGCGCCGTCAGGCCCTGCGCCGCCCGGCCTCGGTGGCCTGACGCCGCCGGGGATGGAGCGCCGCCAGCTGGAGTACTTCCTCGCCGTGGTCGACCACGGCGGGTTCACCAACGCCGCGCGGCGGCTGCACGTGGCCCAGCCCTCGCTGTCCCAAGCCGTGCGGACGCTGGAGAAGCAGCTCGGCGGGCTGCTGTTCCACCGGCTCCCGCACGGCGCCGAGCTGACCGCCGCGGGCACCGCGCTGGTCGCCCCGGCCCGGCAGATCCTGCGGGACCTGCGGACCGCGGACGCGGCGGTGCGCGAGGTGCTGGGGCTCGGCGGCGGATCGCTGGACATCGCCTCGCAGACCACCCTGGCGGTCGACCCGCTGGCCGCACTGCTGGGCCGCTTCCGCGCCGCGCACCCGAAGGTGCGGGTGCGCGTGCGGGCCCCGGAGACCGGGTCCGACGTGGTCAACCGGGTGCGCGACGGGCAGAGCGAGGTCGGCCTGGTCGAGTCCGGCTCGGACACCGCCGGGCTGGCCGGGGTGGACCTGGCCGAGCAGGAGGTGTTCGCGGTGCTGCCCGCGGACAGCCCGCGCACCGGGCCCCTGCCCCGGGCCGAGCTGGCCGGGCTGGACCTGGTCACCACGCCGTGGGGCACCGCCACGCGCCGGCTGGTCGAGGACGCGCTGCGCGGCGGCGGGAGCGGGCCGCGGATCGTCGTCGAGACCGAGCACCGCGCCATGATGGTCCCGCTGGTGCTCGCCGGCGCCGGGGCCGCGCTGCTGCCCCGCGCCATGGCCGAGGACGCCCGCCGCCAAGGCGCGGTGATCGTGCCGCTGCTACCCCGCCTGGTCCGGCGCGGGCGCCTGGTCTGGCGGGCGGGCCCGCTCTCCCCGGCCGCGGCGGAATTCATCGCGCTGGTCCCCTGAGCGGCCAGGACGGCGAGGACCGGCGCCGCGGCCGCCACGCGAGCACCGCCACCGGCGGGATGTCCACAGTGGTCAGGCGGGCCCCTTTTCCCCCTCGCGGCCGGCCGTCGTCGCGTTCTCGTGGAACCGCCCGCGACGGTGGCGGAGCCGGCCCCGATAGCCATCGCCTACCGGCCGGATCCACTTCCGGTCTCGGTCCGCCCCTCGCGCCCGTTGCCCGGCCGGGCCCCGCCGTGTGACGCTGCGCAGGTCTCCGGAATTCGTTCTCCCCCGGGGTTTTCCGTCCGTCCACTTCGGAAGGATCCGCCACCATGCCCGCCTTCCCCGCCGGCCGGCACGTGCTGCCGCGCCCGGACGCCGCCGGTCCCTTCACGGTCGCGCTCGACGCGCGGGAGCAGCGGGAGCCGTTCGCCCCGATCGGCCCGGTGCCGCCGCCGCCCTCGGCCCCCAACGTGGTGATCGTGCTGCTGGACGACCTCGGGTTCGGCACCTCCAGCGCGTTCGGCGGACCGTGCCGGATGCCCGCGGCCGATCGCCTGGCCGCCGACGGTCTGCGCTACACCCGCTTCCACGTCACCGCGCTGTGCTCCCCCACCCGGCAGGCACTGATGACCGGGCGCAACCACCACTCGGTCGGGATGGGCGGGACCACCGAGATGGCCACGGCCGCCCCCGGCTACCACGGCTTCCGCCCGCGCAGCGCGGCCACCCTGGCGCAGATTTTGCAGGGTAACGGTTACAGCACCGCCGCGTTCGGCAAATGGCACCAGACCCCGCCGCGGGAGATCAGCGCCGTCGGCCCGTTCGACCGCTGGCCCACCGGTGAGGGTTTCGACACCTTCTACGGCTTCATGGGCGCGGAGATGAACCACTGGTACCCGCTGCTCTACGAAGGCACCACGCCGGTCGAGCCGTCCCGGCGCCCGGAGCAGGGCTACCACTTGTCCGAGGACCTGGTCGACCACGCTGTGGACTGGGTGCGCACGCAGCACACCCTGACCCCGGACCGCCCGTTCTTCACCTACCTCGCGCTCGGCGCCGCGCACGCGCCGCTGCACGTGGGGCCCGGCTGGCGCGACCGGTACCGCGGCCGGTTCGACCACGGCTGGGACCGGCAGCGCGAGCTGACCTTGGCGCGGCAGAAGGAGCTCGGCGTGGTCCCGCCGGAGACCGAACTCGCCCCGTGGGCCGAGGGGGTGCCGCACTGGGACGAGCTGACCGGCACCCAGCGCGAGCTCGGCGCCCGCTTCATGGAGACCTTCGCCGGCTTCACCGAGCACGCCGACACCCAGGTCGGCCGGTTCGTCGACGCGCTCGAAGAGCTGGGCGTCCTGGACGACACGCTGGTGCTGTACCTGCTGGGCGACAACGGCGCCTCCGGCGAGGGCGGCCTCGAAGGCAGCACCGTCGAGCACCGGCTGGGCCACGGGATCGTCGACGACCCCGAGGAGATGATCCGCCACCTCGACCGGATCGGCGGCCCGGACACCTACCCGATCGCGCCGGCCGGGTGGGCGCTGGCGCTCAACACCCCGTACCAGTGGACCAAGCAGGTCGCCTCGCACCTCGGCGGCACGCGCGACGGGCTGATCGTGCGCTGGCCGGCCGGCGGCGCGACCGGCGGCGGGCTGCGCCACCAGTTCGGCCACGTGATCGACGTGCTGCCGACGGTGCTGGACTGCGCCGGGATCCCCGCGCCGTTCAGCGTCGACGGCGCGGCGCAGCAGCCGATCGAGGGCACCAGCCTGCGCGCGACCCTGGCCGCCGCCGACGCGCCGGAACTGCACCACACGCAGTACTTCGAGATGTGCGGCAACCGCGGGATCTACCACCGGGGCTGGATGGCGGTCACCCGCCACGGCGTGCCGTGGGAGATGGTGCCGACCGGGCGGCGGCCGTTCACCGAGGACGTCTGGGAGCTCTACGACCTCGCCACCGACTGGAGCCAGGCGCACGACCTCGCCGCGCAGCACCCTTCGCGGCTGCGCGCGTTGCAGGAGCTGTTCCTGGTCGAAGCGGCCAAGCACGGGGTGTTCCCGCTCGACGACCGCGTGACCGAGCGGGAGAACCCGGTGCTGGCCGGCCGGATCGACCTGCTCGGCGATCGGACCTCGGTCACCTACCGCGGCGGGATGCGCCGCTTCACCGAGGAGACGACGCCGAACGTCAAGAACCGTTCGCACTCGGTCACCGCCGACCTGGCAGCACCCGCCCGGCCCGCAAGCGGAGTCGTGATCGCGCAGGGCGGCCGGTTCGGCGGGTGGGCGCTGTACTTCACCGGCGGCCGCCCGGCGTACGTCTACAACTACTTCGGGCTGGAACGGTTCACCGTCGCCGCCTCCGCGGTGCTCGCGCCCGGACGCCACGAAGTCCGGCTGGACTTCGACTACGACGGCGGCGGGCTCGGCCGGGGCGGCACCGCCGTGCTCACCGTCGACGGCGAGAAGCAGGCGACCGGCCGGGTCGAGCGGACCATCCCGTACTACTTCTCCTTCGACGAGACCCTGGACGTCGGCGTGGACCTGGGCACCCCGGTGACCGACGACTACCCGGCGCCGGACACCACGTTCACCGGCCTGATCCACACCGTCCGCATCGACCTCGCCGCGGCGGCCGAGCTCGACGGGGGCCTGCACCGGCGGGTCCTGGGCGCGCAGTGACGCGGTCCGCTCCGGCGTGACCGTGGTTCACCACCGGCGGCCCGTCACCCCCGCGCGGGGAACCGGCACCACCTGCCGAAGTCACCGCGACAAGTCCGGCAACCGGTCGACGCCCCTTAATGGGTTAGAATGACCGGTATGGACCGGCCCCTGCTCGGCGAACCCCTCGGCCTCGACCTGCTCAACACCACGTGGATCGAGCGCGGCGGTCCCGCCGACCTGCTCACCGACCTGGCCGGGATGCGGCTCTGGCTGCGGCAGAACGACCTCGACCTGCCGGTCACCGAAGCCGCCCGGTCGGCCTTGGTCACCGCCCGCGAAGCGATCCGCGCCCACACCCTGGCCACCGGGACCGGTGGGCCGGTTACCACGACTTCCGGCATCACCGCGACCGTCAGCCTCGATGCGGCCCGTGAAGGTCTCAACTCCGTGCTCGCCTGGGGAAGGCATCGTCCGGAGCTGGGCCCGTCCGGTCCGGCGGCGGTGGCCGAGGTGGCCAGTCCCGATCGGCGCGCGGGCTGGCTCGCCGCGGTCGGCTACCTGGAGCTGCTCACCGCCGACCCGACCCGGGTCCGGCACTGCGCGCATCCCGAGTGCGTCCTGTACTTCTACGACACCAGCCCGAAACGCAGCCGCCGCTGGTGCTCCATGGCCACCTGCGGCAACCGCGCCAAGGCCGCCCGCCACTACGCGCGCACCAAGGACTGAGCCGGCGGCTCGATCCGGCCCGGCTACTTCACGACCTCGACGACGTCCCCCGGCTTCAACGCGTTGAAGAACGCCACCGCGTCGGCGTGGGAGAGGTGCACGCAGCCGTGCGACTGCACCTTCAGGCTGCCCTGGTGGAAGGCGACGCCGGTATTGGTGAAGAACACCGAATACGGCATCGGCCCGTGGAATTGCTTGCTGTAGTGGTCGATGTCCTTGTACTGGACGCGGAACGTGCCCGCGGGGGTCGGGAACGCGGCCAGGCCGACGGTCACCGGCACCCCGCCCCGGCTCACCGAGCCCCGGGTCATCAGCCACGCCGTGTTCGTGTGCAACTGCACGCAGGCTTTGGCCTGGACGCTGCACGGCGGTCCGGCCGCCGCCTCCGCGCTCGCGCCGAAGCCGAGGGTCGCCGCCACCGCGGCCGCACTGGCCACTACCGCTGTGATGCTCCGTTTCATCGTGCGCCTCCCGAGTAGTCCCACTGGAGGGCAGAATTCCCCGGCCGGTGACTTTCCAACCACACCGCGGCCGAACGGGTTAACGACGGCGCCAGGCCAGCGGCGACAGCTCCAACGCCGCGGCGGCGAGCTCACGAGCGGTCCCGGTGTACAGGTCCCGCCGGCCCGAGGCCAGCCATTCGTCCACTGAGGACGCTCCCAGGTCCCGGTACTCCAGCGCCTGCAGCAGCATCTCCAGCTTGTCCGCGTCCTTCGCGCAGCGGGATTCCGGCGATTCCCGGTCCTCGTACTCGCCGACCGCAGCCCGGACCACGGCTCGGGCCGCGCCGGGCAGCCCGGCGGTCTGGTCGGCGGTGATGGCGCGCGGGTCCGGCTTGGCCAGGTACGGCGCGGCGGTGTGCGGCAGGTCGCCCGTGCGGGTCTCCTGGGTGTCGTGCCAGAGCGCGAGGAACGAAGCCCGCTCCGGCGACGCCCCCTCCTGCGCGGCGATCAGCGCGGCCAGCTGCGCGGTGCGCATGGTGTGCTCGGCCACCGACTCCGGGTCCCGGACCCCGGCCTGCCACCAGCCCGCGCGGCGCACGCGCTTGAGCACCCCCAGCTCGAAGCCGAAGGCGACCAGCGCGTCGGTGGCGTCGAAAACGTCGGACAAAGTGGCTCCCGGAGTGGACGGCGGAGGGGCACCGCTCACCCTAGGGCCCGTGGGTGACCAGGCCGGTCAGAACCGCCGCGGCTTCCCTTCGGCCCCCGCGCGCACGGATGTCCGAAAAGGACAGGTCACCCGTGCGCGGCCACCCACTGCTCCACGAGCGCGTCCGCCGCGGCCTCGTCCGCCCGCAGCACGCTGGTCAGGGCGAGGCCGCGCAGGAGCATCAACAGCGAGTCGACGGCCAGCCGGCTGTCCTCTTCGGACACCCGCCGGCCGGACCGGGCCCGGGCGAACGCGGTCCGCAGCTCCCGGCCCACCTCGCGCTCGGCCGGGACCAGCGAGGCGTGCAGGGCCGGGTCGGTGCGCGCGCCCATCCACAGCTCCAGCCCGGCCAGGTACAACGGACCGGACATCGCCGCGCGCACGGCCGCGACCAGGTCCGGCAACGACCGGGCCGGGCCCTCTTCGCGCAGGCGCGCGAGCTGCGCCTCCGCGACGTGGTGGATCGCGGCGACGAACAGCTCCTGCTTCGAACCGAAGTGGTGCAACAGCGCCCCGCGCGACACCCCCGCCCGCTCCTGGACGCGCTGGGTGGTGGTCCCGGCGTAGCCGAATTCGACCAGGCAGCGCACGGTCGCGTCCAGCAGGTTCCGGTGCGTGCGCGTGTGCTGGGCCTGACGCATCGAGCTCACCGGCCGACCCTACCGCGACCCCGCTGCGACCCGACGCGAACCACCGCCCCCGTTGACAGTCCGGACGGACTGTGAAAATCTCGGCCCGGTCCACCCCGGGAGGAACGCCCATGACCGTGCTCGTCGGCCACCGAGGACCGGTGACCACCATCGGCATCAACCGCCCCGAGCGCCGCAACGCCGTCGACCGGGCCACGGCCGCGGCGCTGGCCGACGCGTTCCGCGCCTTCGACGCCGACCCGGCCGGCTCGGTCGCGGTGCTCTACGGCGCCGGCGGCACCTTCTGCGCGGGCGCGGACCTCAAGGCGATCGGCTCCGGCGCGGGCAACCGGACCGAGGCCGACGGCGACGGGCCGATGGGCCCGACCCGGTTGAAGCTGGGGAAGCCGGTGATCGCCGCGATCGGCGGGCACGCCGTCGCGGGCGGGCTGGAGCTGGCCGTGTGGGCCGATCTGCGCGTGGTCGAGGAGTCCGCGGTGCTCGGGGTGTTCTGCCGCCGGTGGGGGGTGCCGCTGATCGACGGCGGCACGGTGCGGCTGCCCCGGCTGATCGGCCGTGGCCCGGCGCTGGACCTGATCCTCACCGGCCGCCCGGTCGGCGCGGCCGAGGCGCTGCGCCTCGGGCTGGCGAACCGGGTGGTCCCGGACGGCGGCGCGCTGGAGGCCGCGGTGCGGCTGGGACTCGAGCTGGCCGCGCTGCCCCAGACCTGCCTGCGCGAAGACCGCGCTTCGGTGCTGGAGCAGGACGGGCTGGACGAGGAATCGGCGCTGGCCAACGAATTCCGCCATGGCCGGATTGCGCTGGCGAGCGGCGCCTTGGCCGGGGCCCAGCGGTTCACCACCCGCCGCGATCGGCCCGGCGGCTGACCGGCCGCCGCGACACCCCCGATCGAGACCGGCGGCGCTGCGACGGGGACCCGCCAGGCACCGGTAGCCTGGCCCGGTGGCCGACCCCATTCCCCGTGAGCACGCCGGAAGTGACCCCGAACGTCCGGATCCGGACGACCCGGGCGAATCCTCCGCCCCGGCCGGACGCGGTCGCAGGCAACGCAAAAAACGCCCGTTCTGGCAGGAACTCCCGATCCTGATCGTGGTCGCCCTGGTGCTCACGATCCTGATCCAGCAGTTCGTGGGCAAGGTCTTCATGATCCCTTCGCAGTCGATGGAGACCACGCTGCACGGCTGCCCCGGCTGCTTCGGCGACCGGGTGCTGGTCGACCGGGTCACCTACGACTTCACCGACCCCGGCCCGGGCGACGTGATCGTGTTCCGCGGCCCGCCCTCGTGGAGCGAGCACGAGATCGCGCCGCAGGAGTCGGGCAACTTCTTCGCCAAGGCCGTGCGCGAGATCGGCTCGCTGATCGGCTTCGCGCCGCCGGACGAGGAGGATTTCGTCAAGCGCGTGATCGCCGTCGGCGGCCAGACCGTGCAGTGCTGCGACCCGCAGGGCCGGGTGGTGGTGGACGGCAAGGCCCTCGACGAGCCGTACGTGCACTCGGAGGACCCGAGCCAGCCGGTCGAGATGCCGTTCGCCCCGGTCAAGGTCCCCGAGGGCAATCTCTGGGTGATGGGCGACAACCGCGAAAACTCCTGCGACTCCCGCTGCCAGGGCGGCGGCGGGGCGAAGGCCACGGTGCCGATCGGCAACGTGATCGGCAAAGCCCGGCTCATCGTGCTGCCGCCTTCGCGCTGGGGCGGGGTGGGCGACCACAACGCCCAGGAGAGCGCGACCCCGGTCGCCCTCGGGGCGCCCGGCTGGCAGCAGGGCCTCCCGCTGGGCGTGGGCGCGGCCCTGTCCGTGCCCACGGTGGTCCTCGGCCGCCGGATGCGTGAGAACTCCGGGCAGCGGAAGAAGCAGCGCCGCCGGAAGTGAAACGCGCCCGGCCCGTGACCCGGGCCGGGCGCTGTCCTTCCCTCGCCGGTACTCCCCCGAGGACTGTCCGATCGCGACAGTCCGTTCAGTTCCCGATTCTTCGGGCCGTCGGCGGCCCGGCTCGGTCGCAGACCGCGGTGACGTGGCCGGCGGCCGTCACGCGCCGGCGCTCACTTCGATGATGTTCTCCGCGCGCACCCACTCCGGCTCGGTGTCCAGGGCCCGCCCGTCCCCCCGGACCGGGACCCAGGTGATGTCGGTGTACCGGTCGAACACCGCTCCCCCGGCGACCACGCCCCGCCGGCACGGCAGCCGCGAGCGGCACCCCCCGGAGCGGTAGGTCACGGCAAGGCCCGCCGCGATCGGCCCGGGAAAATCGTCCTGCGCCATCGGCTCCCCTCCCTGATACGGGCAACCTTGGCACCGGTCCGGCGGACACTGAAGCCCCGTCCCACGGGCGGGCGACCCCCGGCAGGGGGACAGCCGCCGATCCGGACCGGCGAAGGGCGCCCGTGCCCCTCGTGGACCGGCCCCGGCGCGCGGGCCCGCCCGGATCATCCGAGCCGCACCCCGGGCGCCCGGTGACCGGGCCCGGCCGGTGATTCGGGCCCGCCGCAACGCGCCGGTGCGCGAACCACTGGTCCAGACCTCGGCCGGAAAGCTTTGACCTGCGCCGTTCCCCGGGCGGCGCGGCGGGGGCGAGCGGCCGGGTTCCCGGACCGCCCTCCCGCCGAATCCCGGTGGGGCGGCGGTGGCATGATGCCCGCACGGTCCCGCTCGGCCGGGCCCGTGAGCCGACGAGGAAGGTGAGGCTTGAGCGCGCGCACCACCCAGGTGGACGATCTCCGACTGGTGGCGCAGCCCAGTGCAGTTCCGTGCACCGAGCTGTTCGTCCGCCTGCTCCTGACCGACTGGTCGCTGCTGCCCATGGTGGAGCAGATCACCGCCACGACCGCGCGCCTGGTCGGCGACGTCGTGGACCAGAGCCGCGCCGCGGCGCCCGCGTTCGTCACCGTGCGGCTGCAGCTGCGCGGCGACGTGCTGGTGGTGGAGGTCGAGGACGACCTGCCCGACCCCAGGCCGCCGAGGCCCGCGCCGGGCGAGCGGATGGGCGTCGAGCCCCACCGCGGCGGCCGCACCACCTGGTGCGAGGTCCCCCTGCCCGGCGGCCTGTCCGCGGGCCAGGTCCGCCTCCCCCGGCGCCAGGACCGCCGCACCCTGGTCGACGAACCGGTCTCCGGCGACCCGGTCGCCGCCGACCCCGAGGTGCTGGAACGCCTGCTCAACCGCCTCAGCGGCTGGTCCGGCTGAGCCGGCCGTGGACGCGGCTCCACCGCAACTCCGGCTCCACAGTGGACGAACCGGGCCCGCGACCGGGTGGCCCGCCGCCGGGTGTCCACCGTGGACGCCCGCGGCCGGAGAAGTACGCCCTCATCGGTGGATGTCCGGCCGAGGTCCCGCGGCGGCGGCCACCGGCCGCGCCCCGGTCCGCTCCGCGCCGATGCCCGCGACGACCACGAACGCCACCCCCGCGACGGCGCCGGGAGCCGGGACCTGGTGCAGCACCAGCAATCCGATCACCAGGGCCAGCGCGGGCTCCACGCTCATCAGCGTGCCGAAGGCGGAGGCGGTCAGCCGCCGCAGGGCCAGCATCTCGAAGCTGAACGGGATCACCGGCACCAGCAGCGCCAGCCCCAGCCCGGCCAGCACGAGCGGCCAGCTCAGGTGCGCGAAGACCGAGGGCCCGGCCACCAGGGTCGCGGCCAGCCCCGCCACCGGCATCGAAACCGCCAGCCCGCGCACGCCGGCCACCTCGTCGCCGACCCGTTGCGTCAGCAGGATGTAGGCCGCCCAGCAGACCGCCGAAGCCAGCGCGTAGCCGACCCCGGCCGGATCCACCCCACCCCGCCACGGCTCGGTCAGCAGCACCACACCGGCCGCGGCCAGCACCGCCCACAGCCGTTTCCCGCCCGCCCCGCGCACCACCGCGACGGTCAGCGGGCCCAGGAACTCCAGTGCGCTGGCCGTGCCCATCGGGATCCGGGCCACGGCGGCCATGAACATCATGGTCATGCCCGCGGTCACCACGCCGAGCGCGACGCAGGCCAGCAGCGTCGGGCGGCGCAACGACGACAGCCGCGGCCGCACCAGCACGAGCAGCAGGACCCCGGCCCAGGCCAGGCGGAGGAACGCCGCGCCACCGGGACCGATGCGGTCGAACAGGCCGACCGAGACCGCGAGGCCGAGCTGGACGCAGAGCATGGCGGCGACGGCGAGCGAGGCACCCGCGCGGGCGGAGGAGGGGAGCACGGGTCCAGGTAAGCCCACCGCCACCGTTCGTGTCCACGTGCCGATGCTGGACGTACCGTTCAGCGATCGTGGACAATGACCGGGTGGAGACCCGGCGCCTGCGGTACCTGCTGGAACTGTCCCGGCTCGGCTCGATGCACGCGGTGGCCGGGCGGCTGGGCACCACCACCTCCACCGTCTCCCAGCAGATCGCCGCACTGGCCCGGGAAACCGGCGCGCCGCTGCTGGAGCCGGACGGGCGCCGCGTGCGGCTGACCCCGGCCGGACAGCGGCTGGCCGGGCACGCGGTGTCGATCCTGGCCGCCGTCGAAGCCGCGCGCGCCGACCTCGACCCGGACGCCGAGCCCGACGGGACCGTGCGGGTGGCCGGGTTCGCCACCGCCATCCGGCGCTCGCTGCTGCCGGCCGCGGACCGGCTGGCCGAGCGGTTCCCCCGGGTGCGGCTGATGATCCAGGAGTACGAGCCGGCCGAGGCACTGGCCCGGCTGCTGGCCGACGAGGTCGACCTGGCCCTGGTCTACGACTACGACCTGGCCCCGGCCACCGTCGACCGCGCGATCGAGGTCACCGCCCTGTGGACGGCGCCGTGGGGGCTCGGCGTGCCCGCTCCGGCCGCGACCGGCGGCGACACGCTCACGGTGTTCCGCGCCTTCCGCGACCACGACTGGATCGGCAATTCCCGCAACCGCGCCGACGAGGACGTCGTGCGCACCCTGGCCTCGATGGCCGGGTTCGTGCCGCGGGTGACCCACCAGGCCGACAGCCTCGAGCTGGTCGAGGACCTGATCGTCGCGGGCCCCGGGGTCGGCCTGCTGCCCCTGGGCCGGCCCCGGCGCCCGGAGGTCGCCCTGCTCCCACTGACCGGACCGGACGTGCGGCTGCGCTCGTTCGCCTGCACCCGCCGCGGCCGCGCCGACTGGCCGCCGCTCGCGCTGGTGCTGGACCTGCTCTGAACGCGGCCACCGGCACTACCCTGGTGGCCGATCGGCGAGGGGATCGGTGATGCTGCACCACGTCCAGGTCGCCTGCCCGCCCGGCAGCGAGGACCGGGTCCGCGCGTTCTACTCCGGCGTCCTCGGCTGGACCGAGCTGCCGAAACCACCGCTGCTGGCGGCCCGCGGCGGCTGCTGGTTCCGGGTGCCCGGGGCCGGTGGGCCGGCGGCCGAGCTGCACGTCGGGGTCGAACCGGACTTCCGGCCCGCCCGCAAGGCCCACCCGGCCTTCGTGGCCGACGTCGACGCCCTCGCGGCGGCCCTCGAACGCGCCGGCTCACCCGTGCACTGGGCCGACCCCGCGGAGATCCCCGGGCGGCGCCGGTTCCACACCTTCGACGCGGTCGGCAACCGCCTGGAGTTCCTCGAACACTGACCTCCACCGGGCGCGGTTCTCTCCCCGACCCGGCCCGAGCCGCCCCGCCTCGCAACCGCTCGGGCGCGAGGCGGGGCGGGCCCGATCACCAGCCGACGGCCACCTCCAGCCACTGCGGGTCCCCGTGCGAGACGAAGGACGACTGGCCCGCCACGTCGTCGTACGGGAAGCCGTAGGCGAGGTTGTCGATGCCGTGGTCGTGCCAGAACTTGGCGTAGTAGTTGGCCGGGGCGGCCTGGTAGAAGTTCGCCGGGTCCTGCCACTGCGACTGCGGGAGCTGCGCGGTGTGCCGGTTCAGCGCCGCGCACAGGTCGGCGTTCTGGGCCAGCGAGCCGGCGCACCCGGTGATGTTCGACGTCGGCTCGTTCACCCCGACCGACTGGGCGTAGGCGGTGAAGTAGTTCGCGTAGCGCCCGCCGTCGCGGAAGTCCGGGGCGCTGCCCGGCGCCGGGATCCGGTAGGGGGCGTCCACCGTGGCCAGGCCCTTGAACTCGGCCGGCACCTCGGACTGGAACTTGGCGAAGGTGGCCGCGCGGTCCTCCTGGAAGGTCGCGTAGTCGTCGCCCACCTGGGTGTCGAAGCCGTCGTGCGCGTGCAGCCGCATGGCCAGCTTCAGCCCGAACGCGTCCACCCGGGTGGTGTTGCCGTTGAACACGTCCGGGCCGACGGTGAACTCGATGAAGTCGGCGTACTGGCTGTTCGGCGAGCCGAGGTAGAAGTACATCCGGCCGGCCGAGTTGGCGGGCATGTCGAGGTAGGGCTGCTCGGCGATCGAGTGGGTCTGCCCGCCGAAGTTCCAGAACACCTGGTCGTCGGGGTACTTGCCGTTGGTCCGGTTGAGCACCTTGACCGTCAGCACGTTCTGCGCCGGCGGGATGCCGGCGGTGTCACCCCAGAACGAGTCGGGCGGCGCGCCCCCGCCGGGCTCCGCCGGCCCGGTGCCGCCACCGGTGCCGAAGACCTGGAACTCGAACAGCGAAACCCCGTAGGGCGTGGCTCGCGCGGTCGTGTACAGCCGCACGTACCGGCCGGTGCCGGACACGCCCAGGCTCTGCTCACCGCCGGTCCCGGTGGTGGTCTGGTACACAGTGGACCAGGTGGATCCGTTGTCCGACACCTGGATCTGGAACGCGGTGGCGTACGCGGCCTCCCAGCGCAACGCCACCCGGTTCAGCGTGGCGGCCGCGCCGAGGTCGACCCGGATCCACTGTGGATCGCTGAACTGCGAGGACCAGCGGGTGCCGGTGTTCCCGTCCACCGCCGCGCTCGCGGGGGTGGCGGCGTTCTCGACCGAGGAAGCCGTGGCCGGCCGGTTCTGGGAGATCAGGGCGGCCTCGGCGTGCGCCGCGGGGACGGCGAGGCCGAGCGCGGCCACCGCGAGGGCCGCCGCCAGTGTCGTCAGTCTTCGACCGGGCCCGCGGCGACGGGGCCGCGGCGGAGCAGGTGCGGGCATGGTTCCTCCCTGGCCGGGAAAGAGGGGCGGACCCGCCGCCGGTCAGGGGACGGCGTCGTCCGGCTCGCCCCCTGACCGGCGGAGTCCGGGACCGGGCGGGGGCGTTCGAAGAAAAGGTTTATACCACCGGCCCGGACTGTCAAGCCTTGACAGCATCCCCGCCGGCGGGCGATATTCGGGGACGCACCAGCCCACCCTCTGCGTGGCGCCACCACCCGCCCAGGGGCCGACTCACCCGGAGTCAGCCATGCCCTGCGCACCCTCCCCCGCCGTTGGCACTACCGGCACTGTCCACACCGGACACTCCGGTGGTCCCGGTCCGCCTCCGCGGGCAGCGGAATTTCAGCCGGCGGGACGCCAGCCCAGAGCCGGGCCCAGCCCGGTCGCGATGTCGGTGAGGATCTGCACGTAGTCCTCGTGCTCGAAGGTGAACGGCAGCGCGAAAGCGACCTCGTGGATCTCCCGGAACGCCAGCTGCGCGTACAGGCGTTCGGCGATCTCCGCCGAGGGGCCCACCAGGTCGGGGGCGAACAGCATCCGGGCCGGGCCCTGCGGTGAACGGGTGCGCGGGGTCCGTTCCCGCGCGTAGGCCTCGTACTTGGCGCGTTGCGCCGGGGTCGCGCTGTCGGTCGGGACGACCACGAGTCCCTGCGAAACGCGGGCGTTCCCGCCTTCGGGGTGGTGCTCCCGGAACGCCCGCACGTGGGAGTGCTGGATCTGCGCGAAATCCTCGGACTCCTCGGCGCGCACCACGCTGCTGGTCAGGAAGTTCATCCCCTGCTCCCCCGCCCACCGCGCCGAGCGCAGGCTCGCGCCGCCGTACCACATCCGGCGGCCGAGCCCGGGGGAGAACGGCTGCACGCGGTCGGCGAACACCTCGAACCCTTCGACCCCGCTGAAGCCGGTCGCGGGTTTGCCCCGCACGTGGTCCAGCAGCCGCTGCACGCGCCCGTACCCGAAGTCCTCGGCGTCGGCGGTGCCCGGGTAGAGCGCGACCTTGAGGTGGTCGGCCTGCGGGTGGCCGGGGCGCCAGGGCGGGCCGACGCTCAGCCCCGGGTTCAGCCGTCCGCCGGAGAGGATGTCGACCGTGGCCAGGTCCTCGGCCAGCCGCAGCGGGTTCTCCCAGCCCAGCGGGATCACCGCGGTGCCCAGCTCGATCCGGCGGGTGCGCTGGGTGGCCGCCGCCAGCACCGCGACCGGCGAGGAGATGCCGAACTGCAGGTGCCGGTGGCGTACCCAGGCGCTGTCGAAGCCGAGCCGCTCCCCCAGCTCGATCACGGCCAGCGTCGACTCGTGGCCGCGGGCCGGGTCGGCCTCGTCGAACAGGCCGATGGTCAGGAAGCCCAGCTTCCGCAGCGGCTCCGTTCGTGACGGCACGGCGGTTCCTCCTCGTCCGCGGCGGCCCGGCCACCGGGGCTCAGGGACCGACCCCCTGGACCGGCCGCCCTGAACCAGCCGCGGGGCCCGCCGGACCGCTCACGCCCGAACCTAGCCAGCCTCCCGAGGCGCCCGCCACCGTTCCACCTGACGGGACGGGAGCGCCCGGACCCGGCTGAGGTAGCCGCGGTCCGGGCCGGTGGCGGCGCCGGGGCCGGTCGCGGCCGGATCAGGCCCCGCTCAGCCCTTGCGCCCGATCCCGCCGGCGATGCACTCCTGCACCTGGTTGAGCGGGGTGTAGCGCGGGCCGTCCGGCCACCAGTCCTCGCACAGCACCAGCCCGGGCTCGACCAGTTCCGTGTCGCCGAACAGCCTGCGGATCTCCTCCCGGGTGCGGAACACGCCGCTGCCCATCGGGCTGTGGGTGAACCTCTCCTCCATCCGCCGCGCGATCTCGCTGTGCGCGGTGGTCTGCGGGTCGAGGAAGTGCGCGACCACCACGAAGGAGCCCGGCGGCAGCGCGTCGATGTAGGCGGCCATCACCTCGGCGTAGTCCTGGCCGAGGTAGTGGTGCAGGGTGCCGTTCTGGATCAGCGCGATCGGCTGGTCCCAGTCCAGGAAGGTCCGCGCGAGGTCGCTGTGGAGCACCTGCCGGGCGTCGAAGATGTCCGCCTCGAGGAACCGGGTCTGCGGGTTCTCCTCCAGCAGCGCGCGGCCGTGCGCGAGCACCACGGGGTCGTTGTCCACGTAGAGCACGCGCGCGTCGGGCTGCAGCCGCTGCACCACCTGGTGGGTGTTCTCCGCGGTGGGCAGGCCGGAACCGCAGTCGAGGTACTGCGTGACCTGGCCCTGCGTGGCCAGGAACCGGCAGGCGCGGATCAGGAAGTTCCGGTTCGCCCAGGCCAGGTCGGCCACCTCGGGGGCGACGGTGGCGACCTGGCGCAGCACCTCGCGGTCGATCTCGTAGTTGTTGGTCCCGTTCAGCGCCGCGTCGTAGACCCGGGCGATGCTGGCCCGGGTGATGTCGACCCCGACCGGGGTGGTGCTGGGCGATTTCGGCGCGGCGTCGGCCATCTTCGGGGCTCACCTCGGCGTGCGTGGGGATGGGAGGACGCCCAGCGTAGCGGTCGATCCGCGTGCGGCAGCGGGTGGCCGGGACACGATTCCGCCCCAAAGGTTGAACGCCGGCGCGTGTGAGGAGCGCCGGACCGGGTACCCGCCGAGAACTGAACGGTTCCAGAAGGGCGGCGCGCGTGGAGGACAGCGAAGCGGTGGCCACCCTGCGTGGAGCCGGTCTGCGGGTGACCCGGCCGCGCCAGGCGGTGTTCACCTGGCTCGACGATCACCCGCACGCCACCGTGGACGCCATCGCGGGCGCTGTTCGCCGGCGCCTCGACTCGGTGTCCACGCAGGCGATCTACGACGTCCTCGCCGCGCTGACCACGGCCGGGCTGGTCCGGCGGATCGAGCTGCCGGGCCAGCCGGCCCGGTTCGAGCGGCGGGCCGGCGACAACCACCACCACGTGGTCTGCCGCCGGTGCGGCCGCACCGAGGACGTCGACTGCGTGCACGGCCGGGCCCCCTGCCTGGACCCGTCGGACCACCACGGCTTCACCGTGGACGAGGCGGAAGTCGTGTTCTGGGGCTTCTGCCCGGACTGCTGTGCCGCGGAACCACACCACCACGAGGAGATGAAGAAGTGACCGAAAGCCAGCGCCCCCCGACCACCACCGACGCCGGGATCCCGGTCGAGAGCGACGAGCATTCGCTCACCGTCGGCCCGGGCGGCCCGATCCTGCTGCAGGACCACTACCTCATCGAGCAGATGGCGCAGTTCAACCGGGAGCGCGTGCCGGAGCGCCAGCCGCACGCCAAGGGCAGCGGCGCGTTCGGCCGGTTCGAGGTGACCGGCGACGTCAGCGCGTTCACCAAGGCCGCGGTGTTCCAGCCGGGGGCGAAGACCGAGCTGGTGGCGCGGTTCTCCACCGTCGCCGGCGAGCGCGGCAGCCCCGACACCTGGCGCGACCCGCGCGGTTTCGCGCTGAAGTTCTACACCACCGAGGGCGTCTACGACATGGTCGGGAACAACACCCCGGTCTTCTTCGTCAAGGACCCGATGAAGTTCCAGCACTTCATCCGCTCGCAGAAGCGCCGCGCCGACAACAACCTGCGCGACCACGACATGCAGTGGGACTTCTGGACGCTTTCGCCCGAGTCCGCGCACCAGGTGACCTGGCTGATGGGCGACCGCGGCATCCCGCGCACCTGGCGGCACATGAACGGCTACAGCTCGCACACCTACCTGTGGATCAACGCCGACGGTGAGCGGCACTGGGTCAAGTACCACTTCAAGACCGACCAGGGCCTGGAGTACTTCACCCAGCACGAGGCCGACCAGATGGCCGCCGCCGACACCGACTACCACACCCGCGACCTGTTCGAGGCGATCGAGCGCGGCGACCACCCGAGCTGGACCCTGCACGTCCAGCTGATGCCGTTCAGCGATGCCGAGCAGTACCGCTTCAACCCGTTCGACCTGACGAAGGTGTGGCCGCACGCGGACTACCCGCTGATCGAGGTCGGCCGGATGACGCTGGACCGCAACCCGACCGACCACCACGCGGAGATCGAGCAGGCCGCGTTCGAGCCGAACAACCTGGTGCCCGGGATCGGCGCGAGCCCGGACCGGATGCTGCTGGGCCGGCTGTTCGCCTACGCCGACGCGCACCGCTACCGCATCGGCGCCAACTACAAGCAGCTGCCGGTGAACGCGTCCACCTCGCCGGTGCACAGCTACAGCAAGGACGGCGCGATGCGCTTCACCAAGGTCTCCGACCCGGTGTACGCGCCGAACTCCAAGGGCGGCCCGCAAGCCGACACCGCCCGCTACGGCTCGCCCGCGAGCTGGCACGCCGACGGTGAGATCGTCCGCAGCGCCTACGTCGACCACGCCGAGGACGACGACTGGGGCCAGGCGGGCACCCTGGTCCGCGAGGTGCTCGACGACGACGCCCGCACCCGGCTGGTCGACAACATCGTCGGCCACCTGCTCAACGCCGTGTCCGAGCCGGTGCTCCAGCGCGCCTTCGAGTACTGGCGCCAGGTGGACAAGGACCTCGGTGACCGGATCGAGTCCGGCGTCCGGGAGAAGGCCGGCGGGAAGGACCCGAAGAAGGCCGAGCAGGGCAACCCGGCCCGTTCGTCCATGCAGCACAAGGCCTGACCACCCCCCGCCCGCCGTCCGCTGCGGACGGCGGGCGGGCGGTCACCGCCACCGGCGGCTCGGCCCGCTGCGCGGCGACCTGCTCCCCCTCGCCAGGATTCCGCCGAGGTTTCGGACCAGCGGTGGTTTCCCGGACCGCTCAGCCGAAGGCCTTCACGATGATCCGCGTCGCCTCGGCGATGGTGGCCGCTCCGGCGGTGGACTTGGGGTCGGACGGCGCGGTGTAGACCGCGATCACCCAGGGGGCCCGGCCGGTCGGCCAGACCACGGCGATGTCGTTGCTCTCCCCCTTCGCGCCGGAACCGGTCTTGTCCGCCACCCGCCAGCCCGCCGGCACGCCCGCGCGCACCTGCTTGCCCCCGGTGGTGTTGGCCACCATCCAGCCGGTGAGCCGGTCGCGGTCGGCCGGGTCCAGACCCTGGCCCAGCACCAGTGCGCGCAGGTCGCCGACCATCCGGGCCGGGGTGGTGGTGTCGCGCTCGTCGCCGGGGGCGCCGACGTTGATGTCCGGCTCGATCCGGTCCATCCGGGTGAGCGGGTCACCCAGGGTGCGGACGAACGCGGTCACCGCGGGCGGTCCGCCAACCTCGCCGACGATCAGGTTGGCCGCCGTGTTGTCGCTGACGGTGATCGCCGCCTCGCAGAGAGCCGCGCCGGTCATCCCGTCGGCCACGTGCAGCGAGGTCACCGGCGAGTAGTCGACCAGCTGCGACCGGTCGTAGTGGATCACCTTGGCCAGGGCTTCGGGCCGGGTGCGCAGCAGCGCCGAGGCGGCCAGCACCTTGTGCGTCGAGCAGAGCAGGAACCGCTCGTCCTCGCGGTACCCGGCCGTGGCGCCGGAGCCGGTGTCGATCGCGGACACGCCGAGGCGGCCGCCGAACTGCCGCTCCAGCGCCGCCAGCTCGGGCCGCACGTCCGGCCGCGGAGCCCGCGACGGGGAGGACGGTGCGGCGGCGGCCGTCTTCCCCGCACAGCCCGCGGCCACCAGTCCCAGACCGGCCGCGAGCACCCCGCGCCGGGACAGCATTCCCCTGCTCACCATCACACCCCTGTTCCGCTTTTTCGATCTTGCCCCTCACCCACAACGACGCGCGGCCCGCGCCGGGGTTGCGCGGTCGCCGATCTCCACGGCACCGGCGGAGGGGAACACCGGGTTTCCCGTCCACAGTGGATATCGCCCGCCCGGGCCTTCCTGCGGGCGGGCTTCCCGTGCACCTCGGCCCCGCCGGCCGTGCTGCACCGGCTTCGGCCGGTATTCCCGCTCCCGCGAGTTTCCCACCGGCTGGTAACCGCTGTCCGCACCCGCCGAACCGGCGCACACTGCGGGCACTGGCCCACGGGAAAGGACGGCGCGCATGGCAGGGGTGAGCGGACCGCGGATCGCCGTGGCCCTGGACGGAGCCGGCTGGCACCCGGCGGCCTGGCGGGAGCCGGACGCCCGGCCGGGCGAGCTGTTCACCGCCGGGTACTGGGCGGACCTGGTCGGTGAGGCCGAGGCGGCCAAGCTGGACTTCGTCACGTTCGAGGACTCCCTCTCGCTGCGGACGGACTCCCGCGCCGAGACGGTCGAGGACCGGGACGACATCGTGCAGGGCCGGCTCGACGCGGTGCTGATCGCCTCCCGGGTCGCGCCGCTGACCTCGCACCTCGGCCTCGTCCCGACCGCCGTGGTCACCCACACGGAGCCGTTCCACCTGTCCAAGGCCATCGCCACGCTCGACTACGTGAGCGGCGGGCGCGCCGGCGTGCGGGTGCAGGTCTCCGGGCACGGCGACGAGTACCGGCACTTCGGCCGCCGCGAACCCGGTGCCGGCCGCACCGAGCCGGGCGCGCTCACGGACCTGTTCGACGAGGCCGCGGACTACGTCGAGGTGCTGCGCCGGCTCTGGGACAGCTGGGAGGACGACGCCGAGATCCGCGACGTCGCCACCGGCCGGTTCGTCGACCGCGGCAAACTGCACTACATCGACTTCACCGGCCGCTGGTTCTCGGTGAAGGGCCCGTCCATCACGCCGCGGCCGCCGCAGGGCCAGCCGCTGGTCAGCGCGCTGGCGCACTCCGCCGAGCCGTACCGGCTGGCCGCCCGCTCGACCGACCTGGTGTACGTGACGCCGTCCGAGCGCGCCGACGCCGCCGCGATCGTCGGCCGGGTCCGGGCCGAGCAGGAGCACGCGGGCCGCGCGGAGGACCCACTGCACGTCTTCGGCGACCTCGTGGTGTTCCTGGACGAGACCGAGCGAGCGGCCGCCGACCGCAAGGCCCGCCTGGACGAGCGGGCGGGCGCCGAGTACAGCTCCGACGCCACGGTGTTCACCGGCACCCCCGCCGGCCTGGCCGACCTGCTGCTCGACTGGCACGAAGCGGGCCTGTCCGGCTTCCGGCTGCGCCCCGGCACGGTGCCGCACGACCTGACGGCCATCACCCGGGGCCTGGTGCCCGAGCTTCGCGGGCGCGGCGCGTTCCGCCGCGAGTACGAGGCCGACACGCTTCGCGGGCTACTCGGCCTGTCGAGGCCCACCAACCGCTACGCCGCCTGAGGAGGACCCCTGATGACGAAGCCCCTGAAGCAGATCCACCTCGCGGCGCACTTCCCCGGGGTCAACAACACCACCGTGTGGAGCGACCCGGAGGCCGGCAGCCACATCGAGTTCAGCTCGTTCGTCAAGCTCGCGCAGACCGCCGAGCGCGCGAAGTTCGACTTCTTCTTCCTGGCCGAGGGCCTGCGGCTGCGCGAGCAGAACGGCGAGATCTACGACCTGGACGTGGTCGGCCGCCCGGACACGTTCACCGTGCTCAGCGCGCTGGCCGCGGTGACCTCGCGGCTGGGCCTGGCGGGCACGATCAACTCGACCTTCAACGAGCCGTTCGAGGTGGCGCGGCAGTTCGCGTCGCTGGACCACCTCTCGGCCGGCCGCGCGGCCTGGAACGTCGTGACCTCGTGGGACGCCTTCACCGGGGAGAACTTCCGCCGCGGCGGCTTCCTGCCCCAGGACCAGCGCTACTCGCGGGCCGAAACGTTCATGCGCACCGCGTGGGAGCTGTTCGACTCCTGGCGCGGCGCCGAGGTGCTGGCCGACCGCGCGAGCGGCCGCTTCCTGTCGGACCCGCGGGCGGGCGCCTTCTCCCACCACGACCAGCACTTCGACATCGAAGGCCGCTTCCCCGTGCCCCGCAGCCCGCAGGGCCGCCCGGTGATCCTCCAGGCCGGCGACTCCGACGAGGGCCGCGAGTTCGCCGCCGCCACCGCCGACGCCATCTTCACCCGCCACGGCACGCTCGAGGCGGGTCAGGCCTTCTACAGCGACGTGAAGGCCCGCCTGGCGAAGTACGGCCGCACCGACGAGCAGCTGGTGGTCCTGCCCGCCGCGACCTTCATCCTGGGCGACACCGACGCGGACGCGCAGGAGAAGGCCCACGAGGTCCGGCTCCAGCAGGTCAGCGAGGCCACCGCGATCAAGTTCCTGGAGCAGCTCTGGAACACCGATCTGAGCACCCACGACCCGAACGGCCCGCTGCCCGCCACCGACCCCGTCGTCGGCGAGAACCCGATCGCCCAGGGCCGGGCCAGCGTCCGCATGTACCGCGACCCGATCGCCACCGCCCGCGACTGGCGCGAACTCGCCGAGGCGAAGAACCTCTCCACCCGGGAGCTGATCATCGAAGTCACCGGCCGCCAGAACTTCATCGGCTCCCCCACCACCGTCGCCACCAGCATGAACGACCTGGTCCAACGCAACGCGAGCGACGGTTTCATCCTGGTCCCCCACGTAACCCCAGGCGGCCTCGACGATTTCGCCGACACGGTGGTCCCCCTCCTGCAGGACCGCGGCGTCTTCCGCACGGACTACACCGGCCCCACCCTGCGCGACCACCTGGGCCTGAACTGACCCCCCGGCACCTCGCGATGATCAACCGAGCAAAGTAGCCAGCCGCCACCGGCCAGGTTGCCGGCACCCCCCTGAACGGGGGTGGGATGGGTCGTATAGTCTCTTCATCAGCAGGTCCGAGTGGCGGAATGGCAGACGCGCTAGCTTGAGGTGCTAGTGCCCTTAATGGGCGTGGGGGTTCAAGTCCCCCCTCGGACACACAATTACTCTAAGAGTAGCGTGTCGCGGCTAGTTCACAGTATCAGCAGTTGCTCTCCGGCGGTCTCGTCTACCGCGGCAAGTACAGATTGTGAACTGCACGCCCTGACTTCTCGAGTCGGGCCGCCACAGATGATCGCCAGGTTGTTCGATCCCAGGTAGTCAGCGATCGCCGCGTCATCGGCACCAACAGTCTCGGCTGATCGCACGCAGAGATCGTCGAGTAAGTGGTCTTCGCGGACATAGATGTTCTTCGCGAGTTCTGGTGGGCGGTTGCGGGCGCTGGTGTGGCCGTGGCGGCACCGGTAGCCCGGTCGGCCGTTCACCCAGTGCGAGTCCAGCCGGCGGCCACACAACCGACATCCCACGAGTCCCGCCAGCACGTACGTCCTCTTCCCGCCGTCCTGGGTGGGGCGGGCCGCGCGTAGGCCCTGGATCGCCAGGAACGTCGCCTCGTCCACGAGCGCCGGATGCGTCACCTTGTCCGACTCGGCCCACCCTCGTGCCGCCGGTGGTCGAGTGGGAGCACCGTGGTGGTCCGGGCCGGTTGTTCTGGCGCCGTGCCGGTTCCATATCTGCTGGCCGGTGTAGCGGGGGTTCTCAAGGATGCCCACGAGGGTCCGGACGATCCACTCGTGCTTCGTCCGGTAGCGGTTCCCAACCTGGTCAGCGCTCGACGGGCATGGGATGCCGCGGTCGTTCAGCTCCCGCGCGATCCCGGCCACGCTTCGTCCGGTGGCTCGTTGCTGGAAGGTCGACCGCACCCACGGTGCGGTGGCCGGATCGGGTTCCAGGCGGTGCATGCGGCGACCCCAGCTTGCGTGGGCGCGGTTGGGGTGTGGGCCGGCATCGGCGGGGCGGTAGCCGTAGGGTGGTCGGCCGCCGAGGAACCTGCCCTGAACACGGGCCTGAACGTGCATCGCTGCCAGCACTCGATGCCGAGCCCGCAACACCTCGCGACGTGACTGGGACCCGAGCAGCAGCATCAACGCCTGGTGCACGGGGTCGTCGAGGTTTACCGGGCCGTTCGCTTCGGGCAGCCACAGCTGGATGCCTTGCTCCCGGAGCGTGGTCAGCACGGCGTTGAACTGGTCTCCGTAGAACGCGCGCTCGTACTCTCCGATGACGACAGCATCGAACGGACGGTTCGGGTGCTCCGCAGCCGCCATCAGCTGAGCCGCGGCCGGGCGCTCGCGCCAGGGCAGCCGGAGTGAGCATCCTTCGTCGAAGTACTCCGCCACGATCACGCCGCGTCCGCGGACCGTCTCCTCAGCAACCTCCCGTTGCCACCCCGACGACGTCTCCCGATCCTGGAACTCGACCGTGGACATCCGCCCGTAGAACGCGAACCTCAGCCCGTGACCTCCGCCGGTTCGCTGGCGACGTCGGCCGCCGGCCCGACGCGGCGACACCGCGTCTGACGGAGTCGCTGGTCGGGCAGGGCTGATCATCGTGAACCTCGATGGTTGAGGTGGGTTCGGGTAAGGGCGGAACGCAGCCACCCCGGCGCCGATGATGAATGGAGAGCGAGTCTGCGCCCGAATGGCCGCATCTGCGACCGACCTCCGCATGCAGTGGGCAGCTCTCGCGACCAGGTGGGGAGCAAGTCCTCTCCCGGCGCTGCCGGAGGACGACGTGGAGAAAGCGCACTATGAGCCATGGTGGCCCAGTCTGCGATGGCCACCGGGTTGGAGCGCTTGCGCGCTTCGCCTGTGGCCTGCTGGTTCGCGCAGAACGCCACTGGCAGCTGCAGCCGGTGCGCGAGGCCAGTGCGGTGCGGTCTTCGAGCACGATCTCCGAGATGAGAACGAGCGGGAGTTCGAGTTCAACTGGGCGCCTTCCGCGCGAGGACGTGGCGCTTGCGCCGTTTCGGTGAATTTCGGCGATCGGCGGAGAAAGAGTGAGCAGTTCTGTTGCACCGGTGATCTTCCGAGCGATCCCCTCTGAAGGGAGGAGTCGTGCCGAACAGTGAGGACTTCGATGGCGGTGAGGCAGCAGGGCGGACAAGCCTGTTCGTCTACCTGACGACCCGCCTGTCCGCCGAACACCGGGCGATCATGGACCTGTTCACCGGCCCGTTGCTGGCCGACCTTTCGGCAGCGGAGGGGGCTCAGCAGCTCGCCCGAGCCGACGCTGGTCGGGTGCTGGCCAGAGTGAGTCGGGTTGTAGCGGATGACCGGTTCCTTGTGGTGCGCGGAGTATTGCGCCTCACGAGGACCGGTCGCCTGGCCAAACGACTCTTCGGCGTGACGCTTTGAGAAGCCGGGCGAGCTCTTGCTGCGCGAGGTCGCTGGCTAATCTTCGGCAGATGCCGCTGCGAGGCGGCTGCGGGTGCTTCGCTTCACCATCAGCTTTCTCGCGCGGGCGACATGCTCCAAACGTGTTGCGGCTTCGGCAGCGTCTTCGTGCTCCCAGATCCTGACGACCAACCACCCCATCGCAGCCAAGACAGCGTCGGTATCCCGGTCACGCCTGGCGATACCGCGGAGTTTGAGCCGCCACCAACTCCTGTTCGCAACGGGAAGGTGACCGTGTTCGGGGCAGGAGTGCCAGAAACAACCGTCGACGAAGACTGCGATGCGCGTGCCTCGCAGGAGCACATCGACCCGCCGGCGCCGATTCCCGCCCGGAACCGGCTGATCGACGACGAACCGAAGACCTCGGCGGTGTAGCTCACGCCGGAGCTCGATCTCCGGGCGGGTGCCCGACCTCTTGGTCCGGCGCATCACGGTTGAAGTGGCTGCAGATGACGCCGGCGGTGCGGGGCCGGGGTCCAAGTGTCGGTACACACGAGGACTCTCTCAGCAAGGTCCGACAGAATTAGCCGCTTCCGCTCGCACCGGAAGCGAGGACCAGGCAGGGTCGGTCTGCCGCAGGCGATCTGGCAACTGCGGTTGTTCGAGCGGCTTGTATGTCGTTCGCCGATTCGCGTGGGGGCAGAGGGCTTCGTCAGGCCCAGCGCAGCCGTGACTACAGCTGTGGGTCAACCGCAAACTTCAAGGTGGGGTTATGGATCAACTCGATCCTCGGACACGTACCATAATCCTAATTGTGCGAGTCGAGATTCGTCTCGTCCCGCACAATTCGTTTCCCAGGATGGTAGATCAGCCGAACGCCGAGTTGGCGGTAGACCTCTGCTTTGTCGGTAAGGTCCGCCCTCTCCAGTATGTCTCGGATGTCTCCCAGCGCTGCAACGAGCGTCTGGATTCCCTCCACGGTCATTCGCCGCTTCTCGCCGGCCGTCTGCGGTCGTGCCGCCGCTTTGGCGCGGCAGGTCTGGGTGTCGGCGATCCACCGGGCGACCGGCACCGGGTCGGCACCGGGTCCAGTGCCGCGCGGTAGCGGGCAAGGTTCTGGTCGCGCTTTCCGGTCACGCGTGCGGAGGCCAACGCAGCGGGGTCTATGTCCAGGTCGGCCTGGGCACGTGGAGCGCGGTGACGGTCTCGTCGAGCCGGTGCGGCGCCAAGCAGCGGCTCAGCCGGCCATCCCGAGGGCTGAGCAGTTCCCGCTCGGCGAGGTGGACGTTGCGTGGATGCTCGACTTTGTTCGCCAGCCCGTACTCGGTGGGGAATTTGCACCGGTAGTACAGCGCTCCCTGCTCTGCTGGCCCTGCATCCGCCGGCGCACAGTCCGCAATACAGCAGGCCGCGCAGCGTGTATCGGTTGCGGGTGCGGTGCCGTTCAACGGGTGGTGCGGCCCGCTCCCCTGGCGGCTACCACCTGCTGGGCGTGATCGAACGTGCCGGTGTCGATCAGCGGTTCGTGCACGAGGGTATCGGACCAGAGCCACTGGCCGGGGTCGTTGCGGCGCATCCTGCTCACATGGGCCAAGGGCGACGTCGTCGATGAGGACCTCGTCCTTGCGCTGCTTGTTCCGCACTTGCCGCCCGGTGTAGCGGGGGTTGGCCAGGATCGTGCGGATCGCGCCCGTTGCCCGGCAGCAACGCGCCGGGGATGTGGCTGGCGATCTGCTCGGCCGTGGTTGCCGCGCACGAGCGCGGCGGCGTGCGCGTAGATCGAGTCGTGCTCCAGGGGCTGCGCGGTCATGGCCTGCCGAACGAGCCGGCCGGTGTGGCCCCATCCCGGTCCGGTGCGCCCAGTTCGCGAGCCGGGCTCCGATGAAAACCCTGCCCGGTGACCACCTCGAACGCCTCGGCCAGCGCGGCCATCGCCGCGTCGGCCAGAGCTTCCGCACAGTGGGCGGTCAGCCGGTGGTTGGCGAGCGACACCAGCCGCAGCGGCACCCCGGCCCGGGCCAGCGCCTCGAGGAAGATCGCCGGGATGGCCGAGTCGCTGCGCAGGGACGCGCCGTGCAACGACACCGCCGCCAGCGACTCCGCCGACGGCTCGTACCCCGACGCGACCAGGGCCGCGAGCACGTCCGTGACGGCGTCGGTCCGCACGGTGAACGTCAACGTCGCCCTGGTGGCGGCCGGGTACTGCGCGACCGCGCCGACCGGCTCACCGACCAGAGCGACCACGCCGAACAACCGCGCCGCGACTCCGGGCCGGTCCGGCACGGACACCGTCACCCCCGACGACCCCCGGACACACGCGATCCCGTGCACGACGGCTCGTTCCATGTCAGCGCGCACACCACTCGAGCACCGCGCGGGCGCTGTGGAACTTGTTCTCGGCCTGGGCGAACGCGATGCTGCGCGGCCCGTCGAGCACGGTGGCGGTGACTTCCTCGCCCCGGTGGGCGGGCAGGTCGTGCATGAACACCGGCGCGTCCCCCAGTACCCGCTCGTCCACCTGGAACGGTGCGAACGCAGCGCGCCAATGCGGGTCCGGTTTGGCTGTGCCGGTGGTCTGCCAGCGCGTCGTGTAGACGACGTCGACTGTCGGCCGGTCGCGCATGTCGTGGCACTCGACCACCTTTGCGCCGCTGTGCTTGGCCGACACCTCGGCTCGGTGCAGAAACCGCGGGTCCAGCCCGTAACCCTCGGGAGTGCGCAGGTGCAACTCGACGCCGGCGAACCGCGACAGTGCGAGCGCCAGTGCGGACGTGGTGTTGTTCCCCTCTCCCACGTACAGCACGCGCAGGCCCTCGACAGCGCCGAAATGCCGGTGCATCGTCGTGAGGTCCGTCAACGCCTGTGTCGGGTGCTCGTCCTCGCTCATCGCGTTCACCACCGCCATGCGTCCTTGCGCCGCGTACGACACAAGCTCGGCCTGCGGCCCGGCGGTGCGCGCGACCAGGACGTCGAGCATCCCCGACAGCGCAGCCGCTGTGTCCCCGGTCGTCTCCCCGGTGTTCTCCTGCAGGTCGTCCGGCCCGTAGCTGACGATCTGGGCGCCCAGCCGGAGCGCACCGGCCGAGAAGGCCGTCCGTGTCCTCGTCGACGTCTTCCGGAAGTAGATGCCGACCACCTTGTCGGACAGTACCTCCCGCGCGGTGGCACCGGCGCTGAACTCGGCGCCGCGGGCGACGAGGTGGCGCAGGTCGTTGTCGTCCAGGTCGTCGATTGTGAGCAGCGACGGCACGGCGGTTCTCCTGTCAGGTCGGGGCCGCTTCACCGGGCCGTGGCGAGTGCGTTGCCGAGGATTTCCAGCCCGCGCTGCAGCCGGGCCGGGTCGATGGTCAGCGGCGGCAGCACCTTCACGACTTCGTCCGAGCGGCCGGACAGCTCGACGATCAGCCCCGCGTCGAAGCACTGCTTCTGCAGCAGACCGGCCCGCTCGGCGCCACCAGCCGCGCCGAGGTCGATGCCGAGCGCCATGCCCCGGCCGCGCACCCGGACCGCGGGCTCACGGGTGACGAGGTTCTCGCCGAAGCGGGTCAGCGCCCGCGCGGCAACGGCGAGGCCGGTACGGAAGTCGGAGCGCTGCCACACGTCGAGCGCGGCTGAGGCGGCGACGAAGGCAAGCTGGTTGCCGCGGAACGTGCCGGTGTGCTCGCCCGGCGCCCACACGTCGAGGTCGCGGCGGAACAGCGTGAGCGACAGCGGCAGGCCGTAGCCGCTGATCGACTTCGACACCGTCACGATGTCGGGCTGGATGCCCGCTTGCTCGAAGCAGAAGAACGTCCCGGTGCGGCCGCAGCCCACCTGGATTTCGTCGCAGATCAGGAGGATGCCGTGCCTGCTGGTCAGCTCGCGCAGGCCGCGCAGCCACTCCTGGGACGCCGGGTAGACCCCGCCCTCCATCTGCACCGGCTCGACGATCACGGCGGCGGGCACATCCATCCCGGCCGAGGTGTCGGCGATCAGCCGTTCGAGGTAACCGATGGAGTCGAACGGGCCGAACGGGCCGTCCTCGTACGGGACGAACGTGACGTCCGCGGACCGTACCCCGCCGGCGGCCCGCGCCCGGCGACCACCGGTCACCGCGAGCGAGCCGCGTGACATGCCGTGATAAGCGCCGGTGAACGAGACGACCCCGCTGCGCCCGGTGGCCTTGCGGGCGAGCTTGAGCGCCGCCTCGACCGCGTCGGTGCCGGTGGGCCCGGTGAATTGGATCTTGTAGTCGAGGCCGCCCGGGGCGAGGACGACCTCGGAGAACTGGGACAGGAACGCGCGCTTGGCCGCGGTGTGCATGTCCAGGCCGTGCATGAGCCCGTCCGCCTCGAGGTAGGCAGCGATCCGGCGCTTGATGTGCGGGTGGTTGTGACCGTAGTTGAGACTGCCCGCGCCACAGAAGAAGTCGAGGAACATCCGGCCGTCCTCGGCGTACAGCTCGGCGCCGCGGGCCCGGTTGAACACCACCGGGAACTTCCGGCAGTACAGCCGGACCTCGGACTCCAGGTGCTCGAAGACGGCAACGTCGTTGGGGCGCGGGAGCGGTGGCGCGATCCGAGCGGTCATGTCGTCGGGTTCCCTTCGAGGATAGTGGTGATCATCTCCGCGAGACGGCTGACGTGCGGCGGCTTCATCACGCCGAAGTGGTCGCCCGGCACACGGTGCACGGACACCCCTTCAGCCAGCTCGGCCCAGCGGTCGCGGTACTCGGAGAACGTCTGCCCGGAGGCGACCTCGTGCGCGCCGCCCGCCAGCTCGTCGCTGACGACCAGGTGCAGGTGCCCGTCGTAGGGCCGGTGCCGATAGGCGAGATCCATCTCCATCACCTCGCGCCACACACGGGCCGCCTGCGGCCACACGTCGCCGACGCCCCGCGGCGGCAAGGTGATCTCCTCCTCCTTGTCGTCCACGAGATGGTCGAGCAGGCGCAGGATCTCGGCGCGGTCGTCGCCGGTCTCCCCGCCGGTGTCGAACAACTCGGACAGGCGCTGGATGTAGGACAGCTCTCGCCACGCCTCGTCCCGCCGGTGGGCGTCGAGGCCCGGGTCGAGCAGGACGAAGGTGACCTCCTCGCCCGCCGCGCGCAGGCGGTGGGCCATCTCGCTGGCCACGCCGCTGCCCCCGCACCAGCTGAACAGCCGGTACGGGCCCGCGGGCTGCGCGGCCCGCAGCTCGGTGAGGTACCGCTCCGCGACGGCTCCGGCGCTGGTGTCGACACCGGGCTCATGCGGTCCGGGCCACTCGAACGCGGCGACCGGCTGGTCGTCGTCGAGGTGCGGGGCGAGCCGCAGGTACCAGTGGGCGCTGCCCCCGCCGGGGTGCACGCAGAACAGCGGCGGGCGCGTGCCGGTCTGCCGCAGCCACAGCATGGCGCCTTCGGTCTTGGGCAGCGCGACGGCCTCGGCGAGGCCCGCGACCGTGCGCCGCTCCACGAAGGACCGGAAGCTCAGCTCAAGGCGGTGGCTCGCCCGCAAGGTCGCGATGATCCGCATCATCGCGAGCGAGTGCCCGCCGAGGTCTGCGAAGTCGTCATGCGCGCCGACGCGCTCTACGCCGAGTGCCTCCTGCCACGCGGCCGCGATCGCGACCTGCAGCTCCCCGGCCGGCGCGACGTAGCCTCCCTCGAGCCGGGCGGCCCCGGGGTCGGGCAGCGCGGCGCGGTCGATCTTGCCCGCCGGGGTGAGCGGAAAGTCGGTCATCGTGACGAAGTGCACCGGCACCATGTGCCCCGGCAGGCGGGTCCGCAGGTGCTCGCGCAGCTCCGTGGTCGCGACCGCCGTGCCGCGGGTGTAGGCGACCAGCGACGCGTCGCCGGTAGGTCCCTTGTGGACGGTGACGGCCGCGGCCACGACAGCGGCGTGACTCAGCAGCGCGTCTTCGATCTCGCCCGGTTCGACACGGAAGCCACGCACCTTCACCTGGTGGTCGGCGCGGCCGTGGTAGTGGATCGTGCCGTCGCCGGCCCGGGACACCACGTCGCCGGTCGCGTACATCCGCGCGCCTGGGGTGCCGGCGCCCGGATCGGGCAGGAACCGCTCCGCGGTGAGGCGCGGCCGGTTCAGGTAGCCGCGGGCGAGGCCCGCACCTCCGACGTGCAGCTCGCCGGGCACGCCCGGGGCGACCGGGTCCAGGTCCGGGCCCAGCACGTAGGCTCGCGCACCGCCGATGGCCTTGCCGATGGGGGGCGTTTCGGTGCCCGGGGCGACCTCGGCCAGGGTGGCGCACACGCTGACCTCGGTGGGCCCGTAGGCGTTGATGAACCGCGTGTGCTCAGCCCAGCGGTTGGCCTGCTCGGCCGGGCAGGCCTCGCCCGCCGAGACGAGCACTCGCAGGTGGGGGAAGGACGCCGGATCCAGCTTGTCCAGAATGGACGGTGGAAGGGTCATGTGCGTGACGAGCGCCGCTTGCTGCCGCAGGTCGCTCTGGTCGGTGCCCACGGGCGGCAGGACCAGCTCGGCGCCGCGGGTGAGGGCCATCAGCAGCTCCCACACCGAAGCGTCGAAGCTCGGCGACGCGAATTGCAGGACGCGGTCGCCGGGCCGCAGGTCCAGGTGCTCGCCCTGGGCGTGCCGCAGGTTCAGCGCCCCCCGGTGCGGGACGGCGACGCCCTTGGGCCGGCCGGTCGAACCGGAGGTGTAGATGACGTACGCGAGGTGGTCGAGGCGAGGCGCGACCGGCGTGGCGGTCGGGCCCTCGGGCACCGGGCCGTCGAGGACCACCGTGGCCCCGGAGTCCTCACGCATGTACTGGATCCGGTCGGCCGGGTAGTCCGGGTCGATGGGCAGGAAGGCACCGCCCGCCTTGAGCACGGCGAGCATGCCGACGACCACGTCGATCCCGCGGGGCAGCTGCAGGCCGACCACGACATCCGGCCCGACCCCCATCCCCGCGAGACGACCGGCCAGGGCAGTGGCCCGCCCGTTCAGGTCCGCGTAGCTGACGGTCTCGTCGCCACGCCGCAGGGCGACGGCGTCCGGTGTCGTCACCGCGTGCAGCCCGATCAGCTCGTGCACCAGCACCTCGGTGTCGTAGGCGCGGTCGCTGTCGTTGTGCAACGCCGCGGCCGCGTCGGCGGCGGGCAGCGTGAGCGTCGTGCTGCCGTCCGGGTCGGCCGCCATCGCCTCGAGGACGTGGCGGTACACGCGGCCCAGCAGCTCCAGCTGCGGCCGGCCGATCCGGCTCGGCCGGCCGCCCAGGCGGAACACCCCGGGGAACGTCCAGACCTCCAGCGGCAGCTCGCTCGGGCTGAAGTCGTCGACGATGCCGACGTCGCCGGCCTCCCAGTCGAGCATGTGGAAGTCGAGGAACCCGAACGCGACCTCGATCAGCGGGGTCGAGCCGCCCCACTCGCGCTGCAGGGCGGGCATCGGGTAGCGGCGGTGTGGCCACAGCAGAGCCTCGCCCTCGAACACGTCGGCGACGAGCGTGCGCCAGGTCGGTGCGGTCAGGTCGGCGGCGAACGGCACCGTGTTGAGGTACATGCCGCGTACCTCGTCACCGCGCAGGCGCTCGGGCCGGCCGTTGCAGACCAGGCCGCCGAAGAACCGGCGGCGGCCGGTCGCGATCCGCAACGCGGTCAGGTGGGCGCTGTGCAGGACGCTCTTCATCGACGCGTGCGCGGCGGAGGCCAGAGTCCGCAGGCCCGGCAGCAGGTCCTCGTAGGGCACCTCGATGATCGTGGACCGCTCGTCGGCGCCGTTTCCGCCCCACGCTTCGGGCAGTTCGAACCGCTCGTAGCCGGTCAGGCGGCTCGCCCAGTACGCCTTGGTGTCGGCCGAGGCCAGCGCCTGCTGCTCCAGCGCGACGAAGTCGGCGAACCGGACCGTCGGCGGCGGCGCCAGGTCGACCGTGCCGGTGTCGCGGAGCATGCGGTAGATGTCCAGCAGCTCGGTGACGACTCCGGTGTGGCTCCAGCCGTCCAGGATGGCGTGGCACTCGATGTGGGTCAGCCACCACTCCTCGCCGCCGATGACGTGCACGTGGTAACGCAGCAGTGGCGGGGTCGCGATGTCGAACCGGCGGGACCGTTCGGCGACGAGGAAGGCGTCGACCTCCGCGCGCGGGTCGGCGGCGCCGCGCAGTTCGTCGAAGCCGATCGGCAGCTCGGCCTGCGCGTGCACCAGCTGCATCGTGGTCGAATACGTCGACAGGTCGAACGAGGTGCGCAGGATCTCGTGGCGGTGCACGAGAATCGCGCCGGCGCGGTGGAACGTGTCGAGGTCGAACGGCTTTTCGTCGCGGACGCGGTAGCAGGAGACGTTCTGGTACACCGCGCGACCGGCCGCCGCCAGCATCTCGTAGACCATGCCGGCCTGCGTCTGCGCCATCGGGTACGCGTCGACGAGCCCGTCCGGCAGTAGCCGACGGTCTTCCGCCGGGATCTGGGCGAACGGCTCGGCCAGTGTCTCGGGCGTGGCGTCTCCGGTGGCGACGAACGCGGCCAATTCAGCGACGCTCTGGTGGGTGTACAGATCGGTGACCGTGATGCCGAAGCCCTGCTCGCGCAGCCGGCCGACCACGCGGATGGCGCGCATGGAGTCGCCGCCGAGGTCGAAGAACCGGTCGTGCACGCCGACCTTGCCGCGGCCGACGGCCTTGGCGACGGCGGTGGCGACGAAAAGCTCGAGGTCACTGCGCGGTGCCAGGTACTCGTGGGTGCTCTCCCGCGGGACAGGTGTGGGTAGTGCGGTGCGGTTGATTTTGCCGTTGGTGGTGAGGGGGAGGGTGTGGAGGGTGGTCCAGTGGGTGGGGATCATGGTGTCGGGGAGGTGGGTGTGGAGGTAGTGTCGGAGGGTGTCGGGGTTGAGGTGTGCTGGGGTGATGTAGGCGGCGAGTTGTCCGTTGTGGATGGTGATGGCGGCGGTGGTGATGTCGGGGTGCTGGGTGAGGACTGTCTCGATTTCGCCGGGTTCGATGCGTTGGCCGCGGATTTTGATTTGGTGGTCGAGGCGGCCGAGGTAGTCGATGGTGCCGTCGTGGCGGTAGCGGGCGAGGTCGCCGGTGCGGTAGAGCCGGTCGCCGGGGGTGTGGTGCGGGTTGGGGATGAATTGTTGTGCGGTCAGGGCGGGCTGGTTGAGGTAGCCGCGGGCGAGTTGGATGCCTGCGAGCATCAGCTCGCCTGGTACTCCTATCGGCACGGGGCGCAGGTCGGGGTCGAGTATGTAGGTGCGGGTGTTGGCGATGGGGCGGCCGATGGTGACGGGGTGGCCGGGGTGGCATTCGGTCGCGGTGACGTCGACGGCGGCTTCGGTCGGGCCGTAGAGGTTGTGCAGGGGGCAGTGCAGGCGCTCGTGCACCGCGGTGACGAGGTCTGCGGTCAGTGCTTCGCCGGAGCAGATCATCCGGCGCAGCGAGGGGAAGTGATCGACGGGCTCGGTGAGGAACGCCCGGAGCATGGAGGGGACGAAGTGGACGGTCGTGATGTCCTCGTGGGTCATGAGGTCGGCGAGGTAGGCGGGATCGCGGTGCCCGCCCGGTGCGGCGAGGACCAGGGTGGCGCCGGTGATCAGCGGCCAGAAGAATTCCCACACCGACACGTCGAAGGTGTAGGGCGTTTTCTGCAGCACCCGGTCGGTGCCGTCGAGGCCGTACTCGGCCTGCATCCACCGCAGCCGGTTCATGATCGCGCGGTGGTCTATCACCACGCCTTTGGGCCGTCCGGTGGAGCCGGAGGTGTAGATGACGTAGGCGGGGTGCCCGGGCAGTACCGTGACCCCGGGGTCGGTGACCGGCCCGTCCAGCGTGGTGAACGTTTCCGCCGTCACGATCGTGCGTGCGCCGGAGTCGGTGAGCAGGTACTGGATCCGGTCCCGCGGATGGCCGGGATCGATCGGCAGGTACGCCGCACCCGCCTTGTGGATGCCCACCAGCGCCACGACCAGCTCGAGGCTGCGCTCGAGCGAGACACCGACGATGTCCTCCGGTCCGACACCGAGACCGATCAGATGATGAGCCAGCCGGTTCGCCCGCCGGTCCAGCTCCGCGTACGTCAGGCCCGCGCCCCCGAACCGGACCGCCACCCGCTCCGGGGTCCGCGCGGCCTGCTGCCCCACCACCTCCGGCAACACACCCCCCGGAAACGACACCACCGTCCCATTCCACCCCACCAGCATCCGCTGCCGTTCGGCGCGAGGTATCAGGGCCAGGGCGGCGATCGGCTGGTCCGGGGCGGCGGCGATGCTGGTGAGGAGCTGCACGAAGTTGGCGGCCATGCGCTCGACGCTCACGCGGTCGAACAACGCGGTCGCGTAGCCGATCCCGCCCGAGAGCGAGCCGCCGGCCTGTTCGGTGACCGCCATCGTGAGGTCGAACTTCGCGGAGACCTCGCCGACTTCACCCTCCTCGACGGTCAGCCCGCCCATCGGCGCGATCGGGCCCGGTGCGTCCTGCCACAGGAACATGGCTTCGAACAACGGGTTCCGCGCGGGGTCGCGCTCGGGTGCCAGCGCGTCGACGACCTGCTCGAACGGCAGCTCCTGGTGGTCGTAGGCGTCGAGCGCGGCGACCCGCACCCGGTCTAGCACTGTCACGAACGAAGGCTCACCGGAGAGGTCGGTTCGCAGTACGAGCGTGTTGAGGAAGAGCCCGACGAGATCCTGCACCCCGGGCTGGTCACGACCGGCGACGGGCGTGCCCACGGCGATGTCGGTCTGACCGGAGTACCGGGAAAGCAGCACCTGGAAAGCGGCCAGCAGCACCATGAACGGCGTGGCCCCGTGCACGCGGCCGAGCCGGCCGAGCACAGCGGCGATCGGTGCGGGCACGGTGAACACCACGCGGTCCCCCGCCGTGTCCCGCGCCGGCGGGCGCGGCCGGTCCGTGGGCAGTTCGAGGGGGGCCAGCCCGGCGAGCCGGGACTGCCAGTAGGTCAGCTGCCCCGGCAACGAGTCGGCACCACAGTGCCGGCGCTGCCAGGCGGCGACATCGGCGTACTGCAGCGGTGGTTCGGCGACCGGAGTACCCGCGTACCCGGCGCTCAGCTCCCGCAGCAGCACCTCTTCGGACCAGCCGTCGGACGCGATGTGGTGCACGGTCAGCACCAGCACGTGCTCGGTGCCGGTCAGCCGCACCAGCACCGGCCGGAACACCGGGCCCGTGGCGAGGTCGACCGGCCGGCGCTCGACCGTGGTCAGCGCGGCGAGCCGGGCCTCGCGCGCCGCGGGCTCCAGGCCGGTCAGGTCCACCTCGGCCAGTTCGACCGGCGCGGGTGCGTCGATCACTTGCGTCGGCTCACCCTCGGCCACGACGTACCGGGTGCGCAGCACCTCGTGCCGCGCCACCACCCCGTCCAGCGCCGTGGCCAGCGCAGCCCGGTCCAGCTCGCCGCGCAGCCGCAGCGCCGTGGTCATGAGGTAGTCGGTGCCGCCCGGTGTGAGCTGGTCGAGCAGCCACATCCGGCGCTGCGCGAACGACACCGGCAGCACCCCGGTGCGGTCGGCGCGCTCGGCCATGGCCGTCTTCTCGGGTCCCGGCCGGCCCGCCAGCCTGCGGCGCAGCAACTCGGCGCGCAGCTTCGCGCGGTCGGGGGTGGAGGGCAGGGTCTCGGTCATCACGCACCTTCTCGGAACAGCAGGTCTTCGACTTCGGCGTCGGACAGGGCGGCGATCTCCGCCTCGATCACCGCGGTCACCTCGGTTGCGAGCGCGGAGACGGTGGTGGCCTCGAACAGCCGCCGCAGCGGCAGCTCGACCGCGAACGCGTCCCGCAGGCGGGCGAGGACACGGGTGGCGAGCAGGGAGTGCCCGCCCAGGACGAAGAAGTCGTCGTGGGCACTGACACCCGGCACGCCGAGCACGTCGGCCCAGATCGAGGCGATCGCGGCCTCGGTCCCGTCGGCCGGCGCGATGTACTCGGCCCCGAAGCCGGACGCGGCCACCTCGGGCAGCGCCTTGCGGTCGACCTTCTTGCTCGGAGTGAGTGGCAGCTCGTCGAGCGCCACCCAGTGTGCGGGCACCATGTACTCGGGCAGCAGGTCGAGCAGGAACGCCCGCAGGGCGGCGACCTCCGGCTCCCGGCCGGGCTCGGGCACCAGGTAGGCGACCAGGCGCCGCTCACCCGGACCGGTGTGCCGCGCGACCACGGCCACCGACCGGATGCCGTCGTGCCCCGCGAGCGCGGCCTCGATCTCGCCCAGCTCGATGCGGTACCCGCGCACCTTGACCTGCTGGTCGATGCGGCCGAGGAACTCGATCGCGCCATCCGGGCGGTGCCGGGCCAGGTCGCCGGTCCGGTAGAGGCGGCCGCCGGGCGGACCGAACGGGTCGGGCACGAACCGTTCCGCGGTCAGCGCGGGCCGGTCGTGGTAGCCGCGGGCCACGCGGGTACCACCGAGCACCAGCTCGCCGGGCACACCGGCGGGCCGGAGCCGCAGGTCCTCGTCCACGATGTACGCGCGGGTGCCGGGCACCGGGCTGCCGATCGGCATCGTGGCTTCCTCCCGCGCCCCGGGCAGTGGCCCGGACACGCGGTGGAGCACGCAGGTCACAGTCGCCTCGGTCGGCCCGTAATTGCACAGGAACCGGCCGGGCAGGCCAGTCGCGGCCCAGCGCCGCGCGTCGGCGACCGTGACGACGTCGCTGCCGACGTTCATCAGCCGCAGCGCCCTCAGCTTCCCGAGGTCGCCGATGGCGAGCAGTTCGCGGTAGTAGGCGGGGGTGATCTCCATGATCGTCACGCCGTGCTCGGCGAGCCGGTCCGGCAGTTCGGCGGGCGTCCAGAACAGCGGCTCCGCCACCACGATCGCCGCGCCGGCGATCAGCGTGGCCGCGATCTGGTCCATGGCCACGTCGAACGTGAGCGCGGACAGAAGCACCACGCGGTCGTCCGTGCCGATGTCGTACGCGTCGGCGATGACGTGGCAGTGGTGGGCATAGGAGCGGTGCTCGACCAGCACGCCCTTCGGCCGCCCGGTGGAGCCGGAGGTGTAGATCATGTAGGCCAGGTTGTCCGGTGTGACCACGGATTCCGGGTTCTCGGCGGAGCCGTCGAACACGCCGTCGACCGTGATCACCTGGTGGCCGGCCAGACGGTCCGCGAACTCGGCTGTGGTGAGCACGAGCCGGGCGCCCGCGTCGGCCAGCATGAACCCGAGGCGTTCGGCCGGGTGATTCGGATCGAACGGCACGTACGCGCCGCCCGCTTTGAGCACCGCCAGGAGCACCACGACCGCGTGCGGACCGCGCTCCAGGCAGGAAGCCACGACGACCTCCGGGCCGACGCCCAGCGACCGCAGGTGGTTGGCGAGCCGGTTGGCCTGCTCGTTGAGCTCGGTGTAGGTCAGCCGGTCGGTGCGGTGAACGACGGCGACGGCGTCGGGGGTCGCGGCCACCCGTTGCTCGAACAGCTGTGGCACCGTCAGGCTGTGCCGGCCGGCCGGGTCGAGCGCGGCGAGCCGGCCGCCCGCCGGATCGGCCCAGCGGGTGAGCAGGCGCTCCCGTTCGGCCGATGGCGCGACCTCGAGCTCGTCCACCCGGGTGGCCGGGTCGGCCGCGATGCTCGCGAGCACCTGGAGGTAGTGCGCGGCCAGGCCCTCGACGGTGGCACGGTCGAACAGGCCGGTCGCGTACTCGAACCAGCAGCGCAGCCGGCCGTCGGCGTGCTGCTCGACCGACAGCGTCAGGTCGAACTTGGCGACCGGCGGGCCCGAGCCGACCAGCTCCATCGCCGCGTCACCCAGGGTGGCGGGCAGCCGCTCCAGGTGCTGCAGCTCGAACATGATCTGGAACAGCGGGTGGCGGGACAGGTCGCGGTCCGGGCGCAGCGCGTCCACCAGGTGCTCGAACGGCAGGTCCTGGTTGGCGAACCCGTCGAGCACGGTGGTGCGCACCTGAGCGAGCAGGTCGGTGAACGTCGGCCGGGCCGACAGGTCGGTCCGCAGCACCAGGTTGTTGACGAAGAAGCCGAGCAGTTCCTCGGTCTCCTCGCGGATGCGGCCGGCGACCGGCGTGCCCACGGCGACGTCCGTGCGGCCGGTGTAGCGGCCGAGCAGCACCTGGAAGGCGGCCAGCAGCACCATGAACGGGGTGGCGCCGTGCTCGTGGCCCAGTGCGGCAACGGCTCCCGCGACCTCGGCCGGCACGTCCACGGCCAGTGTCTCGCCCTGTGAGTCGCGGACGGCCGGCCGGGGCTGGTCGGTGGGCAGCTCGACCGGGACGAGGCCGGCGAGCTGGGTGCGCCAATAGTCCAGCTGCTTCACCAGCGAGCCATTGGCCTCCTGCTCACGCTGCCACACCGCGAAGTCCGCGTAATGGACGGCGAGCGGGCGCAGCGGCGAGTCCTCACCCGCGACCGCAGCCCGGTAGGCCGCGTCGAGGTCGGTCAAGAAGATGCCCATCGACCACACGTCGAAGGCGATGTGGTGCATGGTCAGCGCGACGAGATGCTCGTCGGAGGCGATACGCGCGACCGTGACCCGCAACGGCTGCTCGGCGCCCAGATCGAAGGGGTGGCTCGACGCCTCGTCGATGAGCGCGACCGCGTCCGCCTCGGATGCTTCGACCAGTTCGAAGGGCACTGGGCCGGCCGGGTCGACGAGCTGCACCGGGTCACCGCCGGAGCTGGTGTAGCGGGTTCGCAGGACCTCGTGCCGCGCGACGACCGTCTCGACGGCACGGCGGAACGCACTGACGTCGAACGGGCCGCGCAACCGCACTACGAGCGGGATCAGGTACTCGACGCTGCCCGGCTCCAGCTGATCGAGGAACCACATGCGTTCCTGGCCGAACGACAGCGGCAGATCGCCGCTGCGGTCCGCGGGTGTCATCGCCGCGATGGCCGTGACCTGTTCCGGTTCACCTGCGACGAACGCGGCGAGCCGGGCGACGCTCCGCTCCGCGAACAGGTCGTTGATGCCCATCTGGACGTCGAACTCCCGCCGCAGCCGCATCACCAGCCGGATGGCCAGCAACGAGTGCCCGCCCAGCCCGAAGAAATCGTCCTCGGCCCCGGCCCGCTCGATGCCCAGCACCTCGGCGAGGATGCGGGCGACGGTGGCCTCGGCCGGGGTCCTCGGTTCGACGAACCCGGCCGCGACGGCCGCGCCGGCCGGGTCCGGTAGCGCGGCCCGGTCGACTTTCCCGCTCGCGGACAGCGGCAGCGCCTCGACACCGGTGAACGTCACGGGCACCATGGCCGGGTGCAGGCGGGCCTGCAGGTGCGCCCGCAGGTCCTCGGGTACCGATGGTACGACGTAGGCCACCAGCTCCAGGCCGTCCGGCCCGGAACGGCGCGTGACGACGACCGACGCGTCGACCGCCGGGTGGCTGCGGACGGCCGCGGCCACCTCGTCCAGCTCGACGCGGACACCGCGGATCTTGACCTGGTCGTCCACCCGGCCGACGAACTCCAGTGAACCGTCGGCGCGGCGGCGGACCACGTCACCCGTCCGGTACCAGCGCTCGCCGGGTGTCCCGTACGGGTTCGGCGTGAAGAGCTCGGCGGTCAGATCGCCGCGGCCGAGGTAACCACGGGCAAGACCCACGCCGCCGACGCACAGCTCACCGGGGATACCGACCGGGACGAGCTGTTCGCGGGTGTCCACGACGTAGGCCGTCGCGTTGGGCAGCGGCACGCCGATCGGCACGATCTCCGAGCCAGCGCCGGGGTCGTAGGTCCAGGCCGTCGAGTCGATCGAGCACTCGGTGGGACCGTAGGTGTTGACGACCTCGATCCGCCCCGGCACCGCCGCGAGCAGCTCGGCACACAGGTCCGAGGGCAGCGGCTCGCCCGCCGAGCACACGGCACGCAGACTCGTGCACGCCGCCAGCTCCGGCACGGACACGACCAGCCGCAGCACGGACGGGACGAGCTGCAACACGGTGACGTCGTGCTCGGCGACCGCGCGGACCATTACGGCCGGGTCGTGGTGGGCGCCCTCCGGTGCCATGACGACCGCCCCGCCGGACACCAGCGGCGACAGGAACTCCCACACGGAGGCGTCGAAGGCGAGCGAGGTCTTCTGCAGGACGCGGTCGGCCGCGGTCATGCCGTACCGCTCGACCGACCACAGCACGCGGTTGCAGATGCCCTCGTGGGTGATCACCACACCCTTGGGCTTGCCGGTCGAACCCGACGTGTACAGGATGTACGCGGCGTCCCGGCCGTCGAGCGCGGGCCGGGCCGCAGGGGGCGCGGTGCCGATCTTGCCCCGGACCTCGTCGAGGACCAGCGTGACGCCGGCGTCCCGCACCATGAAGGCACGGCGCTCGGCGGGCAGGTCGGGTGGCAACGGCACGTACACCCCG
This sequence comes from Amycolatopsis sp. PS_44_ISF1, assembly GCF_032335455.1. Classification (NCBI taxonomy): domain Bacteria; kingdom Bacillati; phylum Actinomycetota; class Actinomycetes; order Pseudonocardiales; family Pseudonocardiaceae; genus Amycolatopsis; species Amycolatopsis sp. PS_44_ISF1. The sequence goes on from NZ_JANUXO010000002.1 coordinate 860,249, forward strand.
CCGGACTCGAGAACCGCGAGCAGCGCGACCACGAGGTCCGCGCCCCGGGCCATGCTCACACCGACCGGCGTGCCGACCGAAACCCCTCGTGCGACCAGGTAGTCCGTCAAGGAGTCCACATCGGACAGCAACGCGGCGTAGGTCAGCTCCCGGTCATCGGCGACCACGGCGACGGTGTCCGGTGTGGCGGCGGCCTGTGCCCGCACGAGTGCGGGCAGCTGCTCACCGGGCCGGGCCAGCACCGTCTCATTCCACCCGGCCAGCTGCTCGTGCTCCGCCTTCGTCAGCAGGCCCAAGGTCTCGACCGGGGCATCCGGGGTGGCAGCGATGCCAGTCAGCAGCTCCAGGAAGTGATGGGCGAGCCGCTCGACCCGCGACCGGTCGAACAGGGCGGCCGGGTACAGGAGCTGACCGGTGACCGTGCCGTCGTCGTGCTCGAGCAGGTGCAGCGACAGGTCGAACGCCGAGCTGGTCCAGTTCGTCGGCAGCTCGGACACCGCGAGGCCAGGCAGCTCGAACGCGCCCCGATCCCAGTTGTGCAGGCCGAACCCGACCTGGAACAGGGGGTTGCGGGACAGGTCGCGCTCGGGCGCCAGCTCCGCGACGACCTTCTCGAACGGCACGTCCTGGCGCTCGTAGGCATCGAGCGTGGTGTCGCGGACCCGGCCGAGCAACTGCGTGAACGACGGTGTGCCGCTCAGGTCGGTCCGCATCACGATGGTGTTGACGAACAGGCCGATCAGGTCTTCGAGCTCGACCTGGTTGCGGCCGGCCACCGACACTCCGACGGCGACGTCCTGTTGCCCTGAGTACCGGGAGAGCAGGACCTGGAACCCGGCCAGGTACACCATGAACGGCGTGGCTCGCGCGTCCGCGCCCAGCTTGGCGAGGTCCGCGGCCAGCGCCGGGGGCACGGTGAGGTCGACACTGCCGCCGGTGGCGTCCCATACGGCGGGCCGGGCGCGGTCCGCCGGCAGTTCCAACGGGGCCAGGCCGGTCAGGCGCTCACGCCAGTAGCCGAGCTGGTTCTCCCGCAGCACCGGCGAGCGGTCCCACCACTCGTGCAGCCAGTCCGCGTAGTCCGCGTACTGCAGCTCCGGCTCCGGCAGCGGCGACGGCTCCCCGGCCGCGAACGATGAGTACGAAGTGGACAGCTCCCGGGCGAGCACCCCCCACGACCAGCCGTCGAACGCGATGTGGTGCACCGCGATCAGCAGCGCCGCGTCGTCCGGGCCGAGGTGGGCCAGCATCACCCGCCACGGCGCGCCGGTGGTCAGGTCGATCGGCGCCCGCAGGTCGGAGGCGACCAGCTCGTCGACCCGCCGCTCCTGGTCCGCAGCAGGCACGGCACTGAGGTCGACGACCGTGAGCGGCGCCGGGCCCGGCTCGTCGACCAGTTGCTCCGACCGCTCGCCCACCATGCGGTAGCGGGTGCGCAGGATCTCGTGCCGCGCCGAAAGCTCGGTCAGCGCGGCGGCGAGCGCGGCGACGTCCAATGGCCCGCGTAGCCGCAGCGCCCGGTGCAGCAGGTACTCCGTCGCCCCGGACCGGAGCTGGTCGAGGAACCACAGCTGATCCTGCGCGAAAGACAGCGGGAAGCCGTCGGATGTCATCGGAGCGCCTCCTGGGCGGTGATGCGTCGGGTTGGGAGTTCGAAGGGGCCGTGACGACCGCGATCCCGCGGCCGCCGGTGACCGGCTCCCGGCCGGGCGCCACCGCCTCGCTCGGGATCGGCTCGCTGTCGCTCCGGGTCCGCATTCATCGCGCGCCGAACGCGTCGGTGAAGCCGTGGACGGCCGACCGGCCGGGCCGGCACACCACCCACCTCCGGGCCGATCGGGTCCTGGATTCCGCGGCTGACCGCCGCGGTGCCGTACCCGGCGCCTCCCCCGGGCCGGCCGCCGACACCGCCGATGCCGAAACCGTTCAGCAGGTCCGTGCCGGCGGTGCGCGCCGTCGCGCAGATCGCCTCCCGCTCGATCGCGACGCAGCCGGTCCCGCGGGCACCGGGCCTGTCCGCAGCGAGGACGACCGGCAGCGTCTCGTCTCCTCGTGCCGCCGGCACCGGTGCTGTCGCGGTCATGCCGTTCAGCCTGGCCACCGGCACGGTCGGCGGGCAGAGACGTTTCGGCAGCGATGCCCGTCGCGCCGGTGCCCGTCTTTCTGCCGGATCTTCTCTGCTGCCCGGGACCCCGCTGCGGCCATGCTCGGTGGCCGAAGCACCCTCCGAGAGGACCTGGCATGAGCGAAGAGCAGACCGACACGCGGATCTACCGCGTCGTCATGAACGACGAGGAACAGTACTCGATCTGGCTGGCCGACCGGGAACTGCCCGCGGGCTGGCGTGCCGAGGGCACCGAGGGCCCACGCGACGTGTGCCTCGAGCACATCGGTGCCGTGTGGACGGACATGCGGCCGCGCAGCCTCCGCGAGCGCATGGCGGCGGGAAAGTAGCCATGCGGGTGCACGAGCTGGTCGAGGCGCAGGTCCGACGGACCCCGCGGGCGCGGGCGGTGACCGCCGATGGCGCTTCGGCGTCCTACGCGGACCTGAACGCGGCGGCGAACCGCCTCGCCGCGGACCTGCGCGGGCGGGGCGCCCGCCCGGGTGCCGTGATCGGCGTGAGCCTGAACCGCGGGGTCGACCTGGTGGTGGCGCTGCTCGCGGTGCTGAAGGCGGGCGCCGCCTACCTGCCGCTCGACCCGGGACTGCCCGAGGAACGGCTGGCGTTCATGCTGTCCGACTCGGGCGCCTCGCTCGTGCTCGCCGCGCCCGGCACGTCCTTCGGGGACGTACCGGTGCTGACCCGGTTCCCGGCCGGCGGTCCGGCCGAGGACCTGGGGCCGGCCGGTTCACCGGACGATCCCGCGTACGTGATGTACACGTCCGGGTCCACCGGCAGGCCCAAGGGCGTCGTGGTCGGTCACCGCGGTGTGGTGAACCGGCTGCGGTTCGGACTGGACCGGTACCCGCTGACGGCGGCGGACCGCGTGCTGCAGAAGACGCCGTTCAGCTTCGACGTCTCGGTACCCGAACTGTTCTGCCCCCTGGCCGCCGGCGCCACCCTGGTGATGGCGCGGCCGGGCGGGCACCGGGAGCCGGCCTACCTGACATCGCTGATCCGCACCGAGGGGATCACGAGCATCCACTTCGTGCCATCGATGCTGCGGCAACTGCTGGCCGAACCGTTCGAGGCCCTGCCGTCGGTGCGGTACCTGTTCTGCAGCGGCGAGGCGCTGACCGCAGACCTGGTCGATGCCGTCCACACGCGGTTGTCGCTGCCGGTGCACAACCTCTACGGTCCGACCGAGGCGTCGATCGAGGTCACCGCCGCGGAGTGCGGGCCGGGTGAACCGGTGACCATCGGCTCGCCACTGCCCGGCGTGACCTGCCACATCGTGGACAGCTCGCTGCGAGAGGTGCCGGACGGCGAGTCCGGCGAGCTGCTGCTCGGCGGGATCCAGCTGGCCCACGGCTATCTCAACCGGCCCGCGCTGACGGCCGAGCGTTTCGTGCCGAACCCTTTCGGCTCGGGCGACCGCCTCTACCACACTGGTGACCTGGCCCGGCGCGGCACCGATGGGCTGATCACCTACCTCGGCAGGCTCGACGACCAGGTGAAGGTGCGCGGCAACCGGGTGGAGCCGGGCGAGATCGAGGCCGCGCTGGCGGCCCATCCGGCGCTCGCGGCGGCGGTCGTGACGTTCAGGTCCGGAGAGCTGGCCGCGCACCTGGTGCCGCGCGGCACCCGGCCGCCGGTGGCGGAGCTACGCGAGTTCCTGTCCCGGTCGCTGCCCGAGTACATGGTCCCGGCCCGCTGGCACGCACTCGAGACGGTACCGGTGACGGCCAGCGGCAAAGCCGACCGCGAGGCATTGCCCACCGATGCGCCCGAGTGGGAGGAAGTGACCTACGAGCCGCCCACCGGGCCGGTCGAGGAGGTCATCGCCGAGGTGCTGGCCGAGGTCCTGGGTGTGGACCGGATAGGCCGGCAGGACGACTTCTTCGACCGTGGCGGCCACTCGCTGCTGGTCACGCGGGTGGTCGCCTTGCTCGGCGAGCGCTTCCCGGTCGATCTGCCGGTGACCGCGCTGTTCGAGCGTCCGACCGTCGCGACGCTCGCCGCGACGGTGCACGAGGCGGTGGCCGCGCACGTGGCCACCCTGTCCGAGTCCGATGTGGACACTATGCTGGCCGAGGGGTCCGACCGATGACCACGACTGAGTCCCGCAGGCAGGAACTGCTGGACCGGCTGCTGTCCGGCGCGAATCCCGCGCCGAAGCAGGCCGAGATCCCCACCGTCCCCAGGAACCACACACTGCCTTTGTCGTCCTCCCAGAGACAGCTGTGGTTCCTGGACCAGCTTCGCCCCGGTGCCACCGAGTACGTGATGCCGTTCGCGTGGCGCCTGTCCGGGCCCCTGGACGTGTCTGCGCTGCGCCGCGCGCTCACCGAGATAACCGCGCGCCACGAGATCCTGCGCACCCGCTACACGACGGAGGCGGGCGAACCCGCACAGGTCGTCCTGCCCCCGGCCCCGGTCGACCTCCGGGACGCGGTGAGTGTCGATCCGAAATCCTTCGACACCATCGTCCGGGACCTCACCACCACCCCGTTCGACCTCGCCGCCGACGCTCCCGTCCGCTGGACGCTGCTCGCGACCGGGCCGCACGAGCACGTCCTCCTGCTGGTCATCCACCACATCGCGTTCGACGGCCAGTCCGCCGCGGTGCTGGCCCGCGAGCTCGGCGCCCTCTGCACCGCACCCGGCAGCCTGCCCGCGCCCGCGGTCCAGTACGCCGACTTCGCCGCGTGGCAACGGGACCAGGCGCACGGCCTGGACTACTGGCGCGACCGGCTCGCCGGGCTCACGCCGCTGGACTTGCCCACCGACCGCCCACGCCCGCCGGTGCTCGACCCGCGCGGCGCGACTACGCGCTTCACCATCCCCGCGCCCGTCGCTGGCCGGGTTCGCGAGCTGGCCAGGGCGCACCGGGCGACGCCGTTCATGGTGCTGCTGGCCGCTTTCCAGGTGCTGCTTTCCCGGTACTCCGGTCAGACCGACATCGCCGTGGGCACACCGGTCGCCGGTCGTGCCCGGCCCGAGACCCACGAGGTGCTCGGCTGCTTCGTCAACACGGTCGTGCTGCGGGCCGACCTGACCGATGACCCGTCGTTCCCCGAGCTGCTGGCGCAGGTCCGCGAGACCACGCTCGCCGCGCTCGCGCACCAGGACACCCCGTTCGACCGCATCGTCGACGACCTCGCCGTGGACCGCGACCCGTCCCGGAACCCGTTGATCAGCGCGATGTTCGTGCTACAGAACACCGACCGCGCCGACTTCACCAGTGGCGCGCTCACGGGCACCGCGGTCCCGGTCGACTGGCACTCCGCCAAGTTCGACCTCACGCTCTACCTGACCGAGCAGCCGGATGGAAGCATCGCGGGTGTCGTCGAGTACGCGACCGCGTTGTTCGACCGCGCGACCGCCGAACGCGCCGGCGGCCACTACCTCCGGCTCCTCTCCGATACGGCCCGCCTGGAGCTGCTGACCGAGCAGGAGAACCAGCAGCTGGTGGGGTGGAATGGGACGGTGGTGTCGTTTCCGGGGGGTGTGTTGCCGGAGGTGGTGGGGCAGCAGGCCGCGCGGACCCCGGAGCGGGTGGCGGTCCGGTTCGGGGGCGCGGGCCTGACGTACGCGGAGCTGGACCGGCGGGCGAACCGGCTGGCTCATCATCTGATCGGTCTCGGTGTCGGACCGGAGGACATCGTCGGTGTCTCGCTCGAGCGCAGCCTCGAGCTGGTCGTGGCGCTGGTGGGCATCCACAAGGCGGGTGCGGCGTACCTGCCGATCGATCCCGGCCATCCGCGGGACCGGATCCAGTACCTGCTCACCGACTCCGGCGCACGCACGATCGTGACGGCGGAAACGTTCACCACGCTGGACGGGCCGGTCACCGACCCCGGGGTCACGGTACTGCCCGGGCACCCCGCCTACGTCATCTACACCTCCGGCTCCACCGGACGGCCCAAAGGCGTGGTGATAGACCACCGCGCGATCATGAACCGGCTGCGGTGGATGCAGGCCGAGTACGGCCTCGACGGCACCGACCGGGTGCTGCAGAAAACGCCCTACACCTTCGACGTGTCGGTGTGGGAATTCTTCTGGCCGCTGATCACCGGCGCCACCCTGGTCCTCGCCGCACCGGGCGGGCACCGCGATCCCGCCTACCTCGCCGACCTCATGACCCACGAGGACATCACGACCGTCCACTTCGTCCCCTCCATGCTCCGGGCGTTCCTCACCGAGCCCGTCGATCACTTCCCCTCGCTGCGCCGGATGATCTGCTCCGGCGAAGCACTGACCGCAGACCTCGTCACCGCGGTGCACGAGCGCCTGCACTGCCCCCTGCACAACCTCTACGGCCCGACCGAAGCCGCCGTCGACGTCACCGCGACCGAATGCCACCCCGGCCACCCCGTCACCATCGGCCGCCCCATCGCCAACACCCGCACCTACATACTCGACCCCGACCTGCGCCCCGTGCCGATAGGAGTACCAGGCGAGCTGATGCTCGCAGGCATCCAACTCGCCCGCGGCTACCTCAACCAGCCCGCCCTGACCGCACAACAATTCATCCCCAACCCGCACCACACCCCCGGCGACCGGCTCTACCGCACCGGCGACCTCGCCCGCTACCGCCACGACGGCACCATCGACTACCTCGGCCGCCTCGACCACCAAATCAAAATCCGCGGCCAACGCATCGAACCCGGCGAAATCGAGACAGTCCTCACCCAGCACCCCGACATCACCACCGCCGCCATCACCATCCACAACGGACAACTCGCCGCCTACATCACCCCAGCACACCTCAACCCCGACACCCTCCGACACTACCTCCACACCCACCTCCCCGACACCATGATCCCCACCCACTGGACCACCCTCCACACCCTCCCCCTCACCACCAACGGCAAAATCAACCGCACCGCACTACCCACACCCGGTGCGCACCGGCCCGCGACCGGCAGCGTCGCGCCACGCACGCCGGTGGAGCAGCGGATCGCCCGGGCCATGGCCGAGGCCATCGGTACCACCGAAGTCGGTGTGCACGAAAGATTCTTCCGCATCGGCGGGGACTCCATGCGCGCCATCCGCGTGGTCGGCCGGCTCCGCCAGGACGGCCTCGACATCTCCGTGCAGGACGTGTTCCGGCACCAGACCGTAGCCGGGCTGGCCGCCGCCGTCACCCCGCGCACCACGGCCGACCACCGCCCGGCCCCGTTCGAGCTGATCGACGCAGCCGACCGGGACGAGCTCCCCGGGGACGTCGTCGACGCGTACCCGCTGTCGATGGTGCAAGCAGGCATGGTCTACGAAATGCAGACGGGCCGAGGCCGCTACCTGAACCGGCTGAGTTACCCGATCCACGACGACGCCCCGCTTTCGGTGCCCGCGCTGGTCGCCGCGGCGCAGCTCCTGGCCCGGCGGCACGAGATCCTGCGCACCTCGATCGACCTGGACGCCTACAGCCGGCCGCTGCAACTCGTGCACGCGGAGGCGGAGATCCGGTTCGGGCCGGCGACGCCGGAACTGCACACGCCCTCGCTGCTGGCTCTGCACGCGGAGCCACTCGACGGCCACGGCTGGCAGCTGTCCATCGTGTACTGCCATCCGATCCTCGACGGCTGGAGCCAGAACTCACTGGTGCCGGAGCTGCTCGGCTACTACCGGGCCATCCGTGACGGAGGCGAACCCACGCCCGAGCCGCCGCCCGCGGTCCGGTTCGCCGACTCGGTCGCGCTCGAGCAGGCCTCCCTCGCTTCCGGCGCGGACCGCGACTTCTGGGCGTCGCGAGTCGCCGGGGAGCCACTGGCCATCCCGCAGACATGGGCCCCCGCCAAGCCCGAGTGGCGTGCTGTCCGAGTCGACACGGCCGACCTGACACCGGGCCTGCGCGCGGTGGCGACCGAGGCCGACGTGCCGCTGAAGAGCGTCCTGCTGGCCGCTCACCTGACGGTGCTGAGCCTGGTCAGTGGCAGACGCCGGTTCCACACCGGGCTCGTCTGCAATGGCCGGCCAGAGCTCGACGGCGGTGACCAGGTCCGTGGCATGTTCCTCAACACCGTGCCCTTCGGGGTCGACCTCGAGCAGCCGACGTGGGCGGCGCTGGCCCGGGTGGTCTTCGCCGAGGAGGTCGCGCTCTGGCCGCACCGCCACTTCCCGCTGCCCGCCATGCAGCGCGAATGGGGTGGGGGCGCGCCGCTGGTCGACGTGTTCTTCAACCACACCGACATGCACGTGCTGGCCGGTGAAAGCATCGGTCTCGACGGCATCGAGGACACCACGCCGAACGAGTTCGGGCTCTCGGTCTCGACCGAGCCCGGTGTCCTGGTACTGGAAAGTGAACGGATCGACGCCAAGCGCCTGGACCTGCTCGCGGCGGCCTACCGGCACGTGCTCGCCTCGGTAGGCGCCGGCAGCGACCCGCGCGCGTGCCGTCTGCCCGAAGCCGAGCGGTCAGCGTTGCTGGAGCGGTGGAACGACCACGCGGCGCCGCTCCCGGAGCGAACTGTGCCGGAGCTGTTCGCGGACCACGTGGCCCGGAACCCGGCCGCGCCCGCGGTGGTGTCGGACGCGGGCTCCCTGACCTATGCCGAGCTGGATGCGCGGACCAATCAGGTCGCCCGCCACCTGCGTGGCCTGGGCGTGGGTCCGGGCACGCGGGTGGGCGTCCGGCTCGACCGCGGGCCCGACCTGGTCGTGGCCTTCCTCGCGGTGCTGAAGGCGGGTGGCGCGTACGTGCCGCTCGACCCCGCCTACCCGGCGAGGCGCGTCGAGTTCATGCTGGCCGACGCCGGTGCGACGGTGATCCTGGACCAGGCACTGCTCGCCGCAGCCACCGGGCCGGCCGATCCGGTACCGGTGACCTGGACGTTGGACGACCTCGCGTATGTCATCTACACGTCCGGCTCGACCGGCACCCCGAAAGGCGTGCTGATCCACCACCGCGGCCTCGCCAACCACCTGGCCGCCATGGCCGCCCGGCCGGGCCTGGCCGCGGGTCAGGCGATCATGGGCCTGACGACCATCTCGTTCGACCCCTCGGTGATCGAGCTGTTCCTGCCGCTGGTGACCGGCGCCCACGTGGTGCTGGCCGACGACGAGCAGGCCCGCGACCCCCATCGGATGACGGCGCTGATCGACGCGGCCGGCCCGCAGGTGCTGCAGGCGACGCCGGTGACGCTGCGGATGCTGCTGGACTCCGGCTGGGTGCCGCGGGCAGGCCTGAAGGTCCTGTCCGGTGGGGAGAAGCTGCCCGGCTCACTGGCCCGGCGTCTCGCCGAAGGCGGCGCGACGGTGTGGGACCTCTACGGCCCGACCGAGACGACCGTGTGGGCCACTATGGCCAGGCTCGACGCGACCGGCGCGGTCGCCGAATGGACCGCCGACCTCAACTCGGTCGTGCACCTGCTGGGCGAACGGCTCGAGCCGGTGCCGCTCGGGGTGGTCGGCGAGGTCTGCCTCGGCGGCACGGGCCTCGCCTGGGGCTACCGCAACCGGCCCGAGTCGACCGCGGCCGCGTTCGTGCCGAACCCCTTCGGCGGTGGCGACCGCCTCTACCGCACGGGCGATCTGGCGCGACGGCGGCCGGACGGCTCGCTGGAGATCCTCGGCCGCGCCGACGACCAGGTGAAGATCCGCGGCCACCGCATCGAGCCGGGTGAGATCGAGGCGGCGCTGCTGGCGCACGAGGCGGTGCGCGCGGCCGTGGTACAGGTCGTCGCGGACCAGCTGGTGGCCTACGTCGTACCGGAGGCGCCGGCCGGCCTGCACGACCGGTTGCTGCGGGTGCTGCCCGACTACATGGTCCCGTCCGCGTTCGTGTCGATGGCCGAGTTCCCGCTGACCCCCACCGGCAAGGTCGACCGCAAGGCGCTGCCCGCGCCCGACGCGAGCAGCGAGGTCACGGCCGAGGGCCCGCGCACGCCCGTCGAGGAGGCCGTCGCCGCCGCCTGGTGCGAGGTACTGGGCCGGGAGCGGGTGGGCGTCCACGACAACTTCTTCCGGCTGGGCGGCCACTCGCTGCTCGCGACCCGGGTCGCAGTCCGGCTGCGGGCCACGCAGGGCGTGGACGTCCCGGTCCGCGCGCTCTTCGACCACGGCACCGTGGCCGGGCTGGCCGCGGCGCTGCCCGGCTACCCGAAAACGGCCGAGTCCGGGGTGCCGGCCCTGTCTGCCCGGCGACGCGGGAGTGCCCGATGACCGCGACCCGGGAGCCGGAGATCACGCCACTGCGCAAGAACCGCGACTTCCTCCTGCTGTGGTCCGGATCCGCGGTGTCCGTCCTCGGCTCGACCGCGTCCACGGTGGCGTACCCGCTGCTGGTGCTGGCGACCACGGGCTCCGCCGCGGACGCGGGCGTGGTGGGCTTCGTGGCCCTGCTCCCGATGCTGTTGTTGCAGATCCCCGCCTCGGCGCTGGTCGACCGGTGGGACCGTCGGACCGTGATGATCTGGTGCGACGCGATCCGCGCCGCGGCCCTCACGACCATCGTGCTCGCGCTCGCCGTCAACCGGCTGTACCTGCCGCACATCCTCGTGGTGGGCTTCGTCGAGGGCACCGTGTCGGTCACCCACGAGCTGGCGGCGGGCGCGGCCGTTCCCCACGTCGTGCACAAGAGCCAGGTCTCGGCGGCCTTGTCCCGCAACGAAGCCCGCGAACGCGGGGCGACGATGCTGGGCACACCGCTGGGCGGCATCCTGTTCGGCCTCGGCCGGGCCGTGCCGTTCGTGCTGGACGCGCTGACCTACGTGGTCTCGCTCGTGACGCTCCTGTTCATCCGCAGGGACTTCCAGACCGGGAAGCCGGAGCACGAGGAGCGCCACGTCCTCGACGGCATCCGCTGGTTGTGGCGCAACGAATTCCTGCGCACGGCCACCTTTCTCATCGCGGGCAGCAACCTGCTGTTCCGCGCCATGTTCCTGATCGTGGTCGTGATGGCGGGCGACCTCGGCGCGTCGCCCGCCTGGATCGGCGTGCTGTTCGGCGTCGCCGGTGGCGCGGGCTTGCTCGGCTCGCTCGCCGCCGACCGGTGCCGGCGCCGGTTCGACCTCGCGACGATCGTCATCGGCGCGAACTGGCTGTGGGCGGTCCTGATGGTCGTCATCGTCGCCACCGGCAACGTGTACGCGCTGGGTGCCGCTTACGCGGGCATGTGGTTCGTCGGTCCGTTGTGGAATGTCGCCGTCACGAGCCACCAGCTCGAGATCACCCCTGACCATCTGCAGGGCCGGGTGCTCGGAGCGGTCGGCGTCCTCGCGTTCGGCGCGGTCCCACTCGGTTCCCTCATCGGCGGCTACACCCTGGACCGGCTCGGCTCCGACGCCGCGGCGCTCGTCTTCACCGGCTGGATGGTCCTGCTGGCCACCGCCGCAACCCTGTCCCGATCCGTGCGACAAACCAGGAGGCACAACCGTGTTCCGCACGATGCTCAAGTCCAAGATCCACCGGGCGACGGTGACCCAGGCCGACCTGCACTACGTGGGGTCGCTGACGATCGATGAGGACCTGATGGACGCCGCCGACCTGCTGGCCGGCGAGCAGGTCACCATCGTCGACATCGACAACGGCGCGCGGCTGGAGACCTATGTGATCACCGGTGACCGGGGCAGCGGGGTCATCGGCATCAACGGCGCCGCCGCCCGGCTCATCTCCCCCGGAGACCTCGTGATCATCATCAGCTACACCGGAGTCAGCGACGCCGACGCGAAGTCCCTCGTGCCCAAGGTGGTCATGGTCGACGCCGAGAACCAGCCGATCGGCTGCACCTCCGACCCGGCCGAACCGGTGCCCGGCACCAGGACCACGCGGGGTGACCGTGTCGCACGCTGACGGTGTGCTCGGCACGATCGGCGGCACCCCGCTCGTCGAGCTCACCACGCTCTTTCGCGACAGTCCGTTCCGGGCCTTCGCGAAGCTAGAGGCGCACAACCCGGGAGGTTCGATCAAGGACCGTTCAGCGCTCGGCATGCTGCTCGGCCGCATCCGCGACGGGCGACTCGTGCCCGGGCGGTCAGTGGTCGTCGAGTCGAGCTCGGGCAACCTCGGTATCGGACTCGCCCAGGTGTGCGCCTACCACGGGATCCGCTTCGTCTGCGTCGCCGACCCGCGCACCAACTCACAGAACATCGCGATCATGCGCGCGTTCGGCGCCGAGGTCGAGGTCGTCACCGGCACCGACCCGGTCACCGGCGAGTACTTGCCGGTGCGCAAGGCGCGGGTGCGGGAGCTGGTCGCGCTGCTGCCACACGCCTATTGCCCGGACCAGTACGCGAACCCGCTCAACCCGCTCGCGCACCGCACGACCATGCGCGAGATCGTCGACGACCTGCCCGACGAGCTCGACTTCCTGTTCTGCGCCACCAGCTCCTGCGGAACGCTGCGTGGCTGTGCGGAGTACGTGCGCGCACACGAACTGCCGGTGACGATCGTCGCGGTGGACGCGGCGGGCAGTGCGATCTTCTCGCCGCCGACCGCGCGGCGGCTGATCCCCGGGCACGGCGCGGCGGAACCGCCGAAGCTCTTGCGCGCTGGTCTCGCCGACGAAGTCGTGCACGTCGATGACCTCGACTGCGTGCTCGCGTGCCGGCGGATCGCGACCCGCGAGGCGATCCTCGCCGGCGGCTCGTCCGGCGCTGTCGTCGCCGCGCTGGAGGGCATGCGCGACCGCGTTCCGGCCGGCGCGACCTGCGCGCTGATCTTCCCCGACCGCGGTGAGCGCTACCTGGACACGATCTACGACGACGACTGGGTGACCGGCAACTTCGGCGACGTCGCCCACCTGTGGAAGGAACCCGAACCGATGATGGGGGCTGCGGCATGCTGATCCTGGGTGCCCACGATGTGCGGCGCGTGCTCGACGGCGCCGACGCTGCCGTGCTGGACACGGTACGGCGGGCGTACTCGCTGCACGCCCGAGGGCGGACCGCGGTGCCGCACTCGGTGTTCCTGAACTTCCCCGACGACCGGCGCAACCGCATCATCGGGCTGCCCGCGTACCTCGACGACGAGGCACCGGTGGCCGGCGTGAAGTGGATCTCCTCGTTCCCCGGCAACATCGGCAACGGCCTGGATCGCGCCTCCGCGGCGATGGTCCTGAACTCGATGACCACCGGGCACCCGGAGGCCCTGGTCGAGGCGTCGACGATCTCCGCTCGGCGCACCGCGGCGAGCGCTGCGGTCGCCGCGTCGACGCTGACGGGCACCACCCCGGACACCGGTGTGTCGCTGGTCGGCTGCGGTGTGATCAACTTCGAGGTGCTGCGGTTCTTGCTGGCCGCACTGCCCGCGATCGACTCCGTGACGCTGTTCGACCTCGACGAGGCGCGTGCCGCCGCATTCGCCGCGCGGGCGACGGTCAGCTGGCCGCGCCTCAAGGTCGCCGTGGCGACGCGGATCCAGGACGGACTCGGCGCCCACACGCTGGTGTCCTTCGCCACCACGGCGACCGTGCCGTACCTGACCGGCGAGCACCTGCGGCCGGGCACGCTCGTGTTGCACTTGTCGCTGCGCGACTTCCTGCCCACGGTTGTGCTGTCGGCGGTGAACGTCGTGGACGACGCGGATCACGTGTGCCGCGCGTCGACGTCGCTGCACCTCGCCGAACAGGAGACCGGCGACCGCCGCTTCGTCACCGCGGCCCTCGGTGACCTGCTGGTGCCCGGTGCGCGCTCTCCGCGCCGCGAGGACCTGCTGACTCTGTTCTCGCCGTTCGGGCTGGGCGTGCTCGACCTCGCGCTGGCCGATTTCGTGCGCCGCGAGGCGGTCCGCCGGCAGCTGGGCGTCCAGGTGCCGTTCCTGCCCTCGGAGATGCCCCCGGAACCGCGGTCATGACCACGCTCACGGAGCTCTTCCGGCAGCAGGTGGCCCGCACTCCCACCGCGGTAGCCGTGCGCTGTGCCGGAACCTCGGTCAGCTACGCCACGCTCGACCGGCGCGCGAACCAGCTCGCGCACCACCTGATCGGACTCGGTGCCGGCCCGGAGTCGGTGATCGGCGTCTCCCTGGAGCGAGGCGTGGAGCTGGTGGTCGCGCTGCTGGCGATCCACAAGACGGGTGGCGCGTATCTCCCGCTGGACCCGGACTACCCGTTGCCGCGGATCCGCTACATGCGTGCGGACTCCCGGGCGGAGACCGTGATCACCTCCGCGACGTTCGCGTCGCTGGACGGGCCGGACCACGACCCGGCGGTGCCGGTGCTGCCGGCACATCCCGCGTATGTCATCTACACGTCGGGGTCGACCGGACGGCCCAAGGGTGTGGTGATCGACCACCGCGGCATCGTGAACCGGCTGCGGTGGATGCAGGACGAGTACGGTCTCGGCGCCGACGACCGCGTACTGCAGAAAACGCCGTACTCGTTCGACGTGTCCGTGTGGGAGTTCTTCTGGCCGCTGATCACCGGCGCGGCGCTGGTCGTGGCGCGGCCGGGCGGGCACCGCGATCCGGCGTACCTGGCTTCGGTGATCGCGGCGGAGGGGATCACCACGATCCACTTCGTACCGTCGATGCTGCGGACGTTCCTGGCGGAGCCCGTCGGCGCGCTCCCCTCACTGCGGCGGCTCCTGTGCTCCGGCGAAGCCCTGACAGCCGGCTTGGTGGCCGACGCGGCCGGACGCATCGGCTGCGAGGTGCACAACCTGTACGGGCCGACCGAGGCGTCGGTGGACGTCACCGCGATCCGATGCCTGCCCGGTGAGCCCGTGACGATCGGCCGGCCGATCGCGAACACCTGCGTCCGGATCGTCGACGCGGACCTGGACCCGGTACCCGAGGGTGAGCTGTGCATCTCGGGTGTGCAGCTGGCCCGCGGTTACCTGGGGCGGCCCGGGCTGACCGCCGATCGCTTCGTGCCGAACCCGTTCGGCGACGGCGACCGCCTCTACCGCACGGGCGACCGGGCTCGGTGGCGTCCCGACGGCACGATCGACTACCTGGGCCGGCTCGACCACCAGGTGAAAATCCGCGGCCACCGCGTCGAACTGGGCGAGGTCGAGTCGGTGCTGTGCGGCCACCCGGCCGTGCACGCGGCGGCCGTGACCGTTCACCGGCCCGGCGACCTGGAACCACGGCTGGTCGCTCATGTGGTGCCCGTCGGGCCTGCGGACGTGGCGTCGTTGCGGGCCCACCTCGCCGGGCAGCTGCCCGAGCACATGGTGCCCGCGTTGTTCCTGATCCTGCCGAAGCTGCCGCTGACCCCCAGTGGCAAGACCGATCGAGCCGCGCTGCCCGCACCGGGCGGCACCCGCCCCGAGCTGCGCGTCGCGTACGCGTCTGCCCGGTCAGCGACGGAGGCCACGCTGGTCGAGGTCTGGGAGCAGGTGCTCGAGATCGCGCCGGTCGGCATCCGGGACCCGTTCCTCGAGCTCGGCGGGCAATCCCTGGCGGCGGCACGGATCTGCGCGCGGGTGCGGCAGCGGTTCGGCGGGCACGTGTCGGCCGCCGACCTGCTGGAGGCAGTCACCGTGGAACGGATGGCCCAGCTCGTCGCGGCTGCGCCCGCCGGCCCGCCTCCGATCACGCGGATCGGCTCATGAGTTCCTCCACTGCCGACGGTTTTGCCTTGTCGTTCGCGCAACAGCGGCTGTGGTTCGCCCATCAGCTCGCCCCGGACAGCATCGCGTACAACATGTACGAGGCGTACCGGCTGCTTGGCCCGCTGGACCTCGACGTGCTGCAGACCGCGGTGACGAGCACAGTGGCCCGGCACGAGACGCTGCGGACGACCTTCCAGTCGTCGCGTGGGGTACCGCACCAGGTGATCGGCGAGCCCTCCGTCGTGGTCGAAGAGGTGGCGGATCTCGACGTGGTGATCGGTCGCTCATTCGCACTGGATCGCGACCCGCCGTTGCGCGTCGCGGTGCGGCCGCTGGGTCCCGACGACCACGTCCTGCTGGTCGTGATGCATCACATCGTGTCGGACGAGCAATCGATGACGGCGTTCTGGCGCGATCTCAGCGAGTTCTACCGCGCCCAGGTCACGCACACTGAAGCCGAGCTGGCGCCGCTGCCGGTGCGGTACGTGGATTACGCGGCTTGGCAACGGGACTGGCTGTCGGGTGGCCTGCTCGCGGACGAGCTGGACCACTGGCGCCGGGAGCTGGCGGGTGCGCCGCCGGTGCTGGAACTGCCGGCCGACCACCCGCGCCCGGCCCGCCAGTCGGACAACCGCGGCACGACGTCGTTCACGCTACCGCCGTCGACCGTGCACGCGATAGGGGTGACTTCCCGCGCTGTCGGGGCGACGCCGTTCATGACCTGCCTCGCCGCCTTCGCCGCACTGCTCTCGAAGGCCGCGCCGGCCGACGATGTCGTGATCGGCACGTTCGCCGCGAACCGGCCGGCAGTCGAGGTGGAGGCCATCGTCGGGTTGTTCGTGAACACCCTGCCCTTGCGCGTGCGGGTGGGCACGGACCCTACGTTCGAGGACCTGCTGTCGACGGTCCGCATGGCCGCGACGGACGGCATCCGGCACCAAGAGGTCCCGTTCGACCAGGTGGTGACGGCGATGCGGCCTCCGCGTGACCTGTCGCGCAACCCGGTGGTGCAGGTGGCGTTCCAGTCGCTGCAGCCGCTGACCGGCCGGGTCGCCCTGCCGGGGGTGACGGCCACGCCGCACTCGGCGGGCCAGTGCGGCGATCCGTTCGACATCCGTGTGTCGCTCCGCGGCGCCGAGGGCGAACTGCACTACGCGGCCGACCTGTTCACCGCCGAAACCGCTGCGGCGCTGGCCGGCTGGTACGTCCGGATCGTCACCGCCGCGGCCGAGTCCCCCACCCTTCGCACCACACAGCTACCCCAGGCGCACTGAAAGAATATGGGGGCGCGCACCCACTGTGCACCGACCCGAACCCACCTATTTTCGATCCATGCCCACCGTTCACGTGCTCGCCGAAGACCCGGTCCGCCGAACGAACCTGCGGTGCCGCGTGTCGGCCAACCCGCCCGTCCTCGTGGTGGTGGCCGCGGCCGCCACCGTCGAGGAGGCGCTGGAACTGTGCCGTCGCACCCGTAACCCGGGCCGGGTCGTGGTCGTGGCCGACGCGGTGTCCCCCTCGGCGATCTACCAGGCTTTCCGAGCCGGCGTCTCGGCCATCCTCCGCACCGGCGACGCGCGACCGGACCGCCTGGCCACAATCATCAACGCCGCCGCCACCGGTCCTGGTCCCCGGCTACAAGGTGAGCTGAACCGTCCCCTGGACGAGGCGCCCACCGCGATCACCCCAGCCCCGCTGACGACCCGCGAAATCCACCTGCTCCGTCTGGTCGCCGACGGCTACGGCAATGCGGACATAGCCCGCCAGCTGAAGTGCTCCCCCCACACGGTGAAGAACACCATTCACGACATAATGACCCGTTTACGCTTGCGCAACCGGACTCATGCCGCGGCGTTCGCCGTGAGGTCGGGACTGGCTTAGAGTTCCTGCCAGAGCTGATTTCGAGCCTCCGCCGTCGAACCGGTCATCACCACGATTCATGTTGCCTCGTGGTGGGCGACGCTGGACCGGTGGGAGCCGGTGATCGATTCTCGCAGGCCAGGACCGCTCGCGAGGCTCGGAAGCAGCCCGAGCCCGGTTGACCGCGCTCACGGCAAGTACCACAGGACAGCGCGAGCCGACGGGATCCGCCCGCGTCTCGTCCGGCGAGACCGGCTCCACGGATCCGTTCCCGGGCAGAGGCAGGGGCAGGGGCAGGGGCAGGTAGGACTCGTCTCACCGCCTGCCTCGTCGTCTGATGACAGATGGCACGACCTTTCCGGGGACGTTTGGGCCGCAGTTACCTGGACGCGTTGCATCCTCCACCTTCATAGTTGCCGGCCGCTACGCCAAGTGTCGGCGCCGAGGTCATCCGCCTCGCAAGGCCTGTCACAATGCACTCAGATCAACCCTTCTCGCAGAGCGTGCGCCACAGCGTGTGCTCGATTCCGCAGGTGAAACCGCAGCGTGATGTCGTGGACGATTCCGGTGACCGTGCGCACGGAGTAAGCAAGCCGCCGAGCGACCTCGGCCGTCTCATGGCCGTCAGCCAGCAAAGAGAGCACAGCCCGCTCCCGAGCATCCAAAGCCGGCGGCACGATCGACCGGGAAGCCGACATCACCGCAGACACCAGCTGAGGCGGAGAAGCCTCATGGCGAGGAACAACGACAGCAGCGCCGGCCGCCCTGGCCCGGTCGGCAGTGGCGGCGTCGAAGACCGTGGTGACCAGCACGACCGGATGCGTCGAGGCGGCAGAGGACACTGCGAATTCGTCGACTGTTTCGGTCACGAGAAGCGCAACGGAGCCCGGGACCGGCGAATTGACGACCATCAGCTCCGGATAGTCGTTCAGGCAGTTCTCCACGCCCGCCTGCAGCAGCGGGTCGCCCGCGGTCACCTGGACGGCGATCGGGGTGGGTGAGCGGGGACCGGCTGTCACCAGCGCGAGCGCAGTCATGGATCGCTCCCTTCCAGCTCATGAGCAGGGTCCGGCCGAGCATCGTCGAGGGCGGGCGAAAACACATGGGTATGACACCCCCATCTTTCGGCAGGCGGCACGCCGACACAGCCGGGGGCATCACCCCATCTCCAGTCCGCGCCTGCTGTGACCTGATACCCACGAGTTCCCCCGTCCCCGGTGCGTTGACCTGCTGCCCTCCGCTCCACCACCGGTTCCCCGCGCGACAGCGGCGGCGAGCGACTCGATCACCGAACCGGTGGAGCGCCAGGTGTGCCACTCCGTCCTGCTCACCACCCCACCCCGTCTCGGACTTGGCCAGTCCGGGGTTCACGGGGAGCGACCTACCTCTGACCCCGAACCCGCCGCGTACCAGCCGACCTGGGCGTCCGATTTCAGAAGCGCCGGATGACGCCATCAAGGCCCGCCTGGATCTCGGCGCAAAGCTGGAGACGCTGCGCGAAGGAGTCAAGTGGTCCGACCAGGTCCAGCTGAAACTGAGTCCGCAAAGGACATTTCCGGAGAACCACCACCCGTCCCGAAAGAATAATCGGATCTCCTGGCCAGCGGCACAGCGCCCGCACGACCTGTATGCCGTTCACCATACCGGCGTTTCGGCGCCCAAAGCGTCGAGCGACGGCACACGTCGGCCAGCGCTTGTCTGCAAAGAATTTCAGGGCCTGCTGACATTGTGAACTCCTACGGAGGTATCAACCTCAAGTGCGGGGACCCGACGAAGGGAATTCTGCGTATCGACAGCAGTCACCCGATCGACGAACACGGCGCCGACGACGTACACGTCGACCGGTGCATGAACAACATCGTCGGGCTGGGTGGGCCGGTGGGCGCAAACCCGGGCAACTCGGCCAAGCGCATCACTATGCACACCAGCGACGGCAACAACTGGGCGACCTATCCGCACTGATCTCGGGATTCCTGCCGACAGATGAATTGCTGAGCATTGCTGCGTTCAACGTGGGGCCGGCGGTCAAAAATCGCCGGCCCCACGTGTTCGTCCGATCCCACCTGGGGACTACGCTGATCAGCATCGGCAGCCACGTCGACTACGAGGAGGATCACGACATGGCCGAATTCGATCTGAAGATGGAATTCTCTCACGGCTGGTGCACGCTCGCCTTGGGGCTCGACGGCCGAACGGTGAGCATCAAGAACCACTGGGCGAACGACAGGGTCTCGGAACTGGTCAGGTGCGTGAACATCCTGCTCGACGGGACCGAGTCGGTCAGCTGCCGGTGGCAGGGTCCAGTGCAGGAAGGACATTTCATCGACCTCGTCGCGGACCCCGGCGGCGGGCTCAGCTTGGCGGTTCACCAGTTCCGCCATCCCGAAGGAAGTGATTTCTCCGAGATCTGGAGCGCCGAGCGGGGGAAGCCCCTGATCTGTGGCCATCTTGCGCTCGCCGACTTCACGGTCGCCTTCGCAGCCGCCCTGCGGCGCGTCCGGGCGACGACCGTCGATGCCAGCGGCATGATCACGGGCTACCCACGGCCGTTCCCGCAAGCGGATTTCAAACGGATCGAAACGAAAGCAGCCAAATTCGGATATCATTCGAAACCACTTTCCGAGTTCGAGGACGTTTCGAACCCCTCCGCCTAGATGAGCTTCGGCGCATGCCTGAGACCGGTCTCGATGGCGCCTGAGGTACGGTTGTATGAAACGGGATCGACCTCCGATGGGCCGGTTGCGCGGAGGAAACGCAACGGGCCCAACTCGGGGCGGCGGATGACGCTGCGGCTCAGCGGACACCCCCGCCGGCTGTTTCGATGATGCGGAAGAAACCCGCCTCCAGGTCGCCGTCGATCGCCAGGCCGGAAGTCTCCGAAGTTCACCCCCGAATGGCGGACGGGGGCTTACACGGTTCAGGCGGCTGTAGGCAGTGACTTCTCGTAGTCGTCGGGACTGCGCATCCCGATCGCGGAGTGCCTTCGCTTACTGTTGTAGAAACGGATCCACTGGTCAACCGCGGCCACGAGTTCCGTCTTCGACGGTGCCCACGTGTTGGTAGTAGTGCTCATTTTGAACGTCGACCAGAACGACTCCGCCGGGATGTTGTCCCAGCAATCCCGGTTTCGTCTAACACTTTCCGAGAGCGCCCGTCCCGGATCGCACACAGGAACCTGTCACCCTCACCGCCCGTAAGGTCCGTGATATCGGTAAACCACACCGCGCCCAGCCGAGCCTGATCGCACTCTCATTCGGCCAGATCCGGCGGGAACGAGGCCGGCGGATCGACCACCGTCGCCTTCACCTCGAACGTGCGTGGGGTGACCTGCCGACGCAACCGATCCGACGCTGTTCGTCATTGGCCCAGAAGCTCAACATGCCCGCGTCGATTCCCAGCTCGGCGCCTGCGAAGAGGCATGGTGTCCACTCCCCGGAGTGAACCGCCACGCTCTTGCTGGCGGCGATTCGCGGCGACCTGCGGGGCCCGACGATCGCGGCGGCGGTGGCTCACCTGCGTGCGCAGCGACAGCCGGACGGCGGTTTCGGCGTTCCGGCGGACGCGCGGGTCACGGCCTCGTGTCTCGCGGCCCTTCGCGCCTGCGAAGGCCGTATTACCGCTCCGGTAGGATAATTTTACCTCTACCACATATTCCGTGGATGTTGCACGGTGGTCGGCATGACCCGTCCTGTCCGAGCGCTGGTTGCTTCGCTCGCCCTCGCGCTCACCGCCACTGCTGCGGCAGTGGCCCCCGCCCACGCCGACGACACCATCGTGTTCGGTCCCCCGGGTTCGATCGGGCTGCCCGGACTGGAGTGCCAGGCCTCCGAGGCCGGGCAGACCTTCTGGGAGCTCAACGGCCAGGAAACCCACGCCGTGCTGACCGACTTCACCGCCATCAACGTCGCCCCGGGGACCACGACCACGCGGACCACGACCCTGACCCGCGTGAACACGGTGAACAAAACCGTCACCAACACCACCGGGGGCTCGGTCTCGTCCACCGTCGGCTTCAAGCTGTTCGTCTCCGCGTCGGCCTCGGTCTCGGCCACCTACAACCACGCCGTGTCCACCTCGGTGACCACCACCGACACCGAGCAGCAGGCCGTCACCTGGAACTTCAACGCGCCCGGCTTCTACGGCCTCTACCGCGGCACCATCCGCAGCGACTGGGCCGTCGGCAGCTCGACGTGCGTGCGGCAGTCGTCCGGCCAGTACCTCTGGCACGGCGACAACTACGCCGTCACCGTGTTCACCGATCCCGAAGAAGGCTCCGTGCTGTGCACCGGTGCAGCACCGACGCTGCCCGACTTCATGGTCCTCGACCCGAAGATCCTCGCCCGCAAACAACTCGGAAACTGCTGATCCGGCGGCCCCTGCCGGCACCCGGGGCCGCGCTGCGGCCACCCGAACAGCACAACGGCCCGCCCGCAGGAACCCACTCGGGCGGGCCGTGACGTGCGTCCAGGACACCGGGCGGCAGACGCCGGGCCGTGCGCTCGTGGGCCGCCGGTCGGTGCGGAGTTGCGCGGCCTGCTCATGACCGGCTCTCCGTCGTGTCGCGCTCGAAGATCAGGTCCACGCCGTTCGGATCGTTGTCCACATGGCGAAAACCGTGGCGTTCGTACAGCGGGCGGACGCGGCTGCCCCGGTTCATGGACAGCCGTATCGGCCGATCGGGACCACACCGGGCCAGCGTGGCGGCGAGAACGCTGCCACCGACACCGTGTCCTTGTACCGAAGAGGCCAGGTAGAAGTGCTCCAGCCACCACGCGTCCGGCTCCGTCCGGATCGCGATGCACCCGGCGTCGACGCCGTCGTGGACGATCACCTGGGTGTTCGCGGGCACGAATGACGTCAGGAACCGGGCCCGCGCCCACGACGCGTCCCAGTAGCCGAGCCGTTCGAGATCCGGGCGCATGGCCGCGGCTTTCAGATCCGCCAGCCACTCGGCATCACCGGGCACCGCCTGCCTGAACTTCCACCCCTCGGTCACGCCGATACCTCCCATGCCGGGGCTCCCCTCCGGCATCGTGCCAGATTCCGGCCCCGCGCACGTCGGGAACCGAGGCCCGCCAAGAGCCTGCCGGTTCCCGGCCGCCTCGGGATCGCGGGCCGGCGGTCAGGCGAGGTGCGGGGTGAACACGCCGCGGAAGCGCATCTTGCCGGTGGAGAGCCGGTCGTAGGCTTCGGTGGCCCGGTCGAGGGTGAAGGTCTCGGTGATCGGCTTGACCTTGCCCTTCGCGGCGAAATCGAGGACCTCGCCCAGGTACTGCTGACCGCCGTGGGTGGAGCCGATCACCCGCTGGCGCATCATGGGGAACGGCACCCCCTCCGAGGAGAGGGAGAACGGCCGGGTGAAGTCCAGCCCGCTCAGCACCACCCGCCCGTCGGGCCGCAGGCCGGCCATCGCCGCTTCCGCCGCGTCGAAGGCGTTGGTGGTGACCAGCAGGACATCCACCCCGCCCAGTTCGGCCAGTTCCTCGCCGTCGGCGACGACGTGGTCGGCGCCCAGCTCCTTGGCCAGATCACGCTTGTCGGGCGAGTGCGTGATCGCGACGGTCTCGAAACCGGAGGCCTTCGCCAGCTGCAGAGCCATGTGCCCCAGCCCGCCGATGCCGATGACGGCGACCTTCTCCCCCGGTTGCAGACCGGCGTCGCGCAGACCGCTCCACGTGGTGTAGCCGGCGCACATCATCGGGGCCGCATCGACGTAATCCAGCCCGTCGGGCAGCAGCACCGTGCCGCCGGCCGCGATCGCGATGTACTCCGCGTGCCCGCCCTGAGCCGAGAATCCAGTGGTGCGCGGCGCAGCGCAGTTCATCGCGGTCTGGCCGGTCAGCGGCCGGTACCGGCGGCAGTAGTCACAGCGACCACACGCCTGCTGCACCCAAGTGGTGCCGACGCGGTCCCCCACCTCCCGCCCGTGCACGCCCGCGCCCACTTCGACGATCTCCCCGACGACCTCGTGGCCGGGGGTCTGGGGGTAGATGTCCCCGCCAGCGCCCTGCGTGGCCCACACGTCGGTGTAGCACATACCGGACGCGTGCACCTTCACCAGCACCTGACCCGGCTCCGCCGCCGGGGTCGCCACCTCCCGAACCTGCCAGGGCTCGTTCGCCCCCGTCATCACGATCGCCTTCATCCTCGGCCTCCCGTCCCGCGGCCCAGGAGGATCTCCGGGCCGCGTTCGAATCTATCCGGTTGGTTACGAACGTAGACGAAGGCGCGGCCGGACGTCAATAACCATGTGGTTACCTTCCTGGTAGCATCGGTCCATGCCGCCCGACGCGACCGCGACCAAGGCCCGCATCCTGGAAGCGGCGCTGCGGGAGTTCGCGCAGCACGGGCTGGCCGGTGCGCGGGTCGACCGGATCGCCGAGTCCGCGGCGGCGAACAAGCGGTCCCTCTACGTCCACTTCGGCAACAAGGACGAGCTGTTCGACCTCGTCGTCGCGAAAGCCCTCGCCGACATGGCCGCCGAGGTCCCGTTCACCGCGGACGACCTGCCCGGGTACGCCGTGCGCCTGTTCGACCACCTGCGCACCCACCCGCACGTCCTCCGGCTGACCACCTGGGCCCAGCTGGAGCGGCCCGAGCCCAGCCCGGCGGAGATCGAGGCCTACCGCCCGAAAGTGGCCGCTGTCGCCGAGGCCCAGGCCGCCGGCGGCATCACCTCCCCCAGCGACGCCGTCGACCTCCTCGCCCTCACCATCGCCACCGCCACCGCCTGGGCGAACGCCTCGCCCGCGCTCCGCTCCCTCGCCCCCGACCCGCCCGGCTCCGCGCAGCGGCTCGACCGGCACCGAGCCGCCCTCACCCGTGCGCAATCGGCCATCGTCTCGTCCGGCCACGGAGGAGCCCGAGCCGCCGCCCCGGCAGCGGACTGACAGGCCCGGCCCGGCCGCCCGGCACCGAGTGAAGTTCTAACGCGGCAGGGATTCCCGCGTGGTCGCCAGGGCGGCCAGGGTGTCGCCGATCGCCCATTCCTTGGCGTACAGCTGATCACCGATGACCGCGACGTCGAGCCGGGACTCGTCGAACGTCCGGTAGACCTCGCTGGCGCTGCGGGCCGTGGGCTGGCCCTTGACGTTGAGCGAGGTGTTCATCAGCACCGGTGTGCCCGTCAGCCGCTCGAATTCGTCCAGGACGCGCCAGAAGCGCGGGTGCTCGGCCGCGTGGACGGCCTGCACGCGGGCGCTGCCGTCGGTGTGCAGGACCGCCGGGATGGCCGAGGCCGCCGGGCGGGCGGGGACCGCCACGGTCATGTGGCGCATGTTCGTCCCCGCCGGGATCTCGAAGTACCGGTCGGCCGCTTCGGCTTTCACCGCCGGGGCCAGGGGGCGGAAGTCCTCGCGGAACTTCACCGCCGCGTTCACCTTGTCGCGCATGTCGCGCTGTCGCGGATCGGCCAGGATGCTCCGGTTGCCCAGGGCCCGGGGACCGAATTCCAGGCGGCCCTGGGCCCAGCCGACCACCAGCCCCTGCGCCAGCAGGCGGGCCGCGGTCGACTCGGCTTCGCGTTCGGTCACCTCCGTGCGGAAGTGCGGCTGCCCGGCCGGAACGCGGTCGAAGTCGACGTCCGGGCCCAGGAACGTCAGCGCCGGGTAGCCGGCCGCCGCCCGGTGGGGGTCGGCCGAGGCCAGGGCCGCCCCCACCGCGGTCCCCTCGTCGCCCGCCGCCGGCTGGACGTAGAGCCCGTCCACCAGTCCGGACGCGGCCAGCTTCCCGATCGCCACGCAGTTCAGGGCCACCCCGCCCGCGAACGCCACCTTCCGCAGCCCCGTCCGGCGGGTCCAGTACCCGACCAGGTGGAACAGGGCCTCCTCCAGGCGGTGCTGGGCCGCCGCGGCCAGGTCGTAGTGCACCGGCGCCAGCTCGCCCGCCGCTTCCGGGCAGCCCTGCTCGGCCAGCCACGCCCGCGAGGCCGCGAACGTCTCCTTGCTGCGCTGGTCGCGGTTGCGGCCCAGCAACGGGATGTCGAACCGGCCGTCTTCGCCGAGGACCACGGCTTCGCGCATCACCGAGGCGAAGCGCTCCGGGTCGCCGGATGCCGCCAGCGCCATCACCTTGTACTCGTCACTGTTGGGCCAATAGCCCAGGTGCAGCGTCAGCAGCGCGTAGAACAGGCCCAGGCTGCTGCGGAAGTCCAGCCGCGCCAGCGGCTTCAGCACGCCGCCGCGCCATTCGTGCAAGGTCACCGCGTGCAGTTCCCCCATGCCGTCCAGCACCACGACCAGGGCCTCGGCGAAACCGCTGGGGATGGCGGCGGTCAGCGCGTGCGCGTGGTGGTGCGCGACCGGGAGGACGTCCAGGCGACCCGCCAGTTCCGGGAAGTGCCGGTGCAGCAACGACGTCTGGCGCGCCGGGTCGTAGACGCGGTCGAAGCGGTCCCGGGTGTAGGGGTCCCCCTGGGAGAACAGCTTGGCCAGCGAGTAGTCGAAGTTGTGCCGCACCTCGGTGACGTCACCGGGCTCCAGGCCCGCCAGGTCCAGGCACGAGCGGATCGCGTCGGCCGGGAACGCGTGGTCGAACTTGCTGCCGGAGAAGCGTTCCTGCTGCACCGCGGCGACCAGCTCGTCGTCGACCACCAGGGCGGCGGCGGAGTCCAGGCCCTGGAACAGCCGGGCTTCGGCGGCGGTCAGCCCGGGGACGTTCGCGCGCTTGAACTCGGCCGAGCCGTCCAGTCCGCTGTAGCCGACAACCACTGTGCGTTCGGTCATGGTCGGGTCTCCTCGGGGTCGGTGGCGCGGAGCGCGGCGCCGGTGGCGGCGGCGGACGCCGCCCGGGTGGCCGCGATCGCTTCGAGCAGGGTTTCGCGGCCGGGGTGGCTGTGGGCGGTGAGCAGCAGGCGCGCGGCCTCCAGCGCGCACCGGGCCGCCCACAGCCGTTCGTCGCGGATCGGGTCGAACCGGTCGAGCTCTTCGGTGGCCAGCCGCAGTGAGGACTCGGCGCTCGTGACCGCGCCCGCCGGTGGCAGCAGCGCGGTCACGGGCGGTCCTCGGGGGGCAGGTGGGTGGCCAGGAAGTCTTCGACTTCCCGGTAGTAGCGGAGCCGGTTGTGCTCGTGCTCCAGGCCGTGGCCTTCGTCGTCGAACACCACGTACCGCACGGTCCCGCCGTGGGCGCGGACCGCGGCGACGATCTGGTCGGACTCGGTCAGCGGCACCCGCGGGTCCTGCGCGCCCTGCAGGACCAGTAGCGGCCGGGTGATCCGCGCGGCCTTGGCCAGGGGCGACCGCTCGGCGAGCAGTTCCGCGTCGCGCTCGGGATGACCGATGCGCCGGTGGTAGGAGCTCAGCAGCGCCTGGTAGTAGGCGGGGAACGACGCCAGCAGCGTCCGCAGGTCGGACGGGCCGAACGCGTCGACCGCGCAGACGAACCGCTGCGGCGTGCCGCTCGCCGCGACCAGGGCGGCGTAACCGCCGTAGGACGCGCCCATGATCGCCACCCGGTCCGGGTCGGCCAGTCCGCGCCCCACCACGTGGTCGACCGCGTCGAGCAGGTCGTCCTGCATCGCGCCGCCCCATTCGCGGTCGCCGGCGGCCAGGTGCGTGCGGCCGTGCCCGCTGGAGCCGCGGTAGTTCACCTGCACGCACAGGTACCCCAGGGCGGCCAGCCACTGGGCTTCCCGGTCGAAGCCCCACTCGTCGTGCTCCCACGGACCGCCGTGCACGAGCAGCACCGCGGGCCAAGCGCGGCGGCGGCCGGGCGGGAAGGTCAGGTAGCCCGCCAGCGCCAGCCCGTCGCGGGCAGTGCAGGAAAACGGTTCGCGCGCGGCCGTGCGGACCTCGCGCAGCCACGGGCGGTCGTCGCCGAGGTAGGTCTGCTCGCCGGTGCGGCTGTCGTAGCGGACGTAGCCGGGCGGGCCGTCGTCGCGGACGACCTGCACGAGCCAGAAGCGGTCGGCCCGGTCGACGTCGGTGAGCCAGCCGAGCCCGCCCCAGCGTTTCCCGATCGCGCGCAGCACCTCGGCCCGCGGCACGCCCCGCACGTCGACCGGGTACGGCCGGGCGGCGTTGACCATCGCCACCGCGGGCACCCGGTCGGTGGTGACCAGCACCGCGACGACGTCGCCGCCGGTGTCGGTGAGCCGGGTGACCTCGCTGGTCACCGTGTCGTAGGCGCAGACCGCGGCGTACTCGCGCCCGGCGGAGGAGAGCAGGTGGAAGGTGCGCCCGTCGGCGGCGAAACCCAGCGGCACCGTGGCCGCGGCGTCGTCCGGGCCGATCAGCAGCGCGGGTTCGGGGTCCCGGCCCGGCTCCGGGCTGATCTCCAGCAGCCACCCGCCGTCCGGGGTGGGCAGCGCGCCACCGCGCACGATCAGCTCGGCGTCCACCAGCCATCTCGCGTAGCCGGGGCTGACCGCGACCCGTTCGCGCTCCCCCGTGCGCAGGTCGATCCGGTACAGGTCGTGGCGTTCGGGCTGCTCCAGGTTGAGGGCGACCAGCGCGTGGTGCGGGTGGCCGGGTTCGTGGGCGACGACCTCCGCGGCGACGCCGGACGGGGTCAGCGCCCGGTCGGTGCCCGCCGCCGGGTCCACCACGTGCAGCACGAAGTTCTCGTCGCCGTCGGCGTCGGCCAGGTACAGCAGCGAGCGCCCGTCGTGGCCCCAGGTGTACTGGCGCACGCCGCCGTCGGTGCGGCGGGTGACCGGCCGGTCGCCGTCGCCGTCGCGCAGCCAGATGTTCAGCGATCCCGCCTCCGGCCGGAGGTAGGACACCGTCCGCCCGTCCGGGGACAGCTGCGGCAGCGCGAACTCCGGGTCGGCGAAGAGCTCCTCGGCCCCGGGCCCGGTCACGACGGCTCCCCGATCGCGACGGCCACGACGTCGGAACCCTTGTGCGCGATGGACACCCGGATCCCGCCCAGCCCCAGCCGCTCGGCCGCGGCCCGCGCGGCCCCGGTGAGCCGGGCCACCGGTTCGCCGGTGCCGGTGCGCTCCACCTCGATCTCGCTCGGCAGCACCCCCTCGAACAGTCCCGTGCCGAGCACCTTGAGCACGGCCTCCTTCGCGGCGAAGCGGCCGGCGAGGAATTCCGCGGTGCGGCCCGGCGGGTAGCCGTCCGCCCGGCTCAGCTCGGCCGGGGCGAAGGCGTACCCGCGGAACCACGCGCGGCGGGCCAGCCGGTCCAGTTCCCCGACGCGGGCGAGGTCGATCCCGATCCGCATGCGCTCAGCCCCTCTCCGCCAGCGCCGCGCGCACGCGGGTGTTGCGCTGCGCCGCCCGCGCCGCGTACTCCTCGTGGTCGGCCCGGGTCTGTCCCCACAGGTACGCCGTGCGCAGCTCGCCGACGGTGTAGACGTGATCGGGCGAGACGACCTGGGCCCGGGCCCGGCGGGCCGGCTCGGACAGCAGCATCTGGTTGGCCGAGAGGACCTGGTTGAGCACGACCCGCAGGTTCAAGGTCGCGTAGAGGTAGTCGTACATGCTGATCAGCGCGAGCAGCCCGAGCCGCTGCCGGTGCCGGGGCACCAGCATGATCGACAGCTCGGCGGTCTGCGCGATCCAATCGAGGCCGGTCAGCCAGGTGAACCCGACGAGGTCGCCGGACTCGTCGCCGACGCGGTACATCAGCCGCTCGTCCCACCCGGTTTCCAGCCAGCCCTCGTGGGCGGCCCGCACCTGCTCGGCGGTGAGCAGCGCGCCCGCGTGGGTGATGTTGCTCTGCACCCGCTCGTCGAAGTACAGCGCCACCCGCTCGTCGATGTCCGCGGTCCGCATCAACCGCACCCGCAACGCCTTCATCGCGCCTCCCCCAGCCAGACCGGTTGGTCGTGGTAACCGCCGTCGTAGTACAGCGCGCCGCGCAGCGAACCGAGCCGCCGCAGGCCCGCCGCGTCGAAATCCGCTTCGCGGCCGTCGCCCACCTGACCGAACCGCAGGACCGAGCGCAGCGCGAGATGGCTGTGGCAGAAGGCCAGCACCGTCCGGATCGCGTCCACGCAGGACGATCCGGGCAGCACCACGTCGATCACGGCCTGGTACGGGTTGGTCCCCGCCGGGTGCACGCCGAACAGTCCCCGGCGGGGCCCGTGCCGGACCTCGAACAGCTGTGCCCCGGCCCGGTCGAGCCGCGCCACGATCGCCGCCGCCGGCTCGGTGGCCGTGCCGCGGCCGAGGAAGCCGAGACCGGCGTCGGCCAGGTCGTCCAGCCGCGCCCGCCGGACCGGCTCCGGGCACGGCAGCAACCGCACCTGCGTCTCCACTGTGGACTCAAGCGGCATCGAAGCACCTCCCCCAGACGACGCCGGCGCCGACCCGACCCCCGGACCACAGGTGGTCCGGGATGGTCAGCTCCGGGCTGAACCCGTTCTCGTACGCGGCTTTCGCGCCCTCGGTGTCGTGCTCGGCGAGCAGGCCGTCGAGCCGGTGCAGCCGCAACCGGCCGGCCGCCACCCCGACGGCGGCGGCGAGCAGCTCACCCGCGCCGGTCAGCGCGGCCACGCTCAGCCGGGCCCGGCGGTGCACCGGGTCGACGTCGTCGAACACGACGATGCCGTGCCCGGGTGAAGTCAGCACGCGGCACCAGCCGTGCGCCGCCTCGGGCTCCGGTGGCGCCGCGGCGAGCGGGCCGGCCGCGCCGGTGCTGAGCAGCAGCGGACCGTGCCACACCCGCTCGGCCAGTTCCCGGTGCTCCGGGCGGTACCCCGTCAGCTCACGCATCCTCGTGCTCCCGGTACAGCTTGGCGTAGTAGTTGCGCGGGCCGCGCCCGCCACCGGCCGCGACGAGGTCGGGCACGGCGCCTTCGAGGTCGAGGCCGAGCGCGCCGGCCAGGTCGACGCCGCAGCGGTCCGCGGCGCCGACCTCGTGGGAGATCCGGTGCAGCGGGCGGCCCGCGGCGAGCTCGCGCAGCGCCCGGCGGGTGGCCTCGGCGGCCACCTCCGTGCCGCAGGCCCGGGAGAACCGGACGTGCAACTGGAAGTGGGCCGGGTAGCCGGCGGCCACCGGTTCGAACCAGATCAGCCCGGCCGGGCGGGCGCCCCGGCGGCAGAGCAGCGCGTCGCCGGGGACCAGCGCGTGCAGTTCGGCCGCGCACAGCAGGTCCGGGATGGTGCTGCGGAAGAAGAAGTCCGGTTCGGTGAACAGTTCGGCCACCGCCCGCCGCCCGTCCGGGTCGGCGGCCACCTTGGCCAGGCTGGTCGTGGTCATGCGATCCTCCCTTCCGGCCGGCGCAGCAGGGCCCGGGCGGCGGCCAGCACGCAGCAGCAGCCGGGGACGTTGGCGACGGCGATCAGCACGATCAGGGTGTGCGGCGCGAGCGATCCGCCGCCGAGCAGAGCGCCCAGGGCGAGCACCGCGGCGAAGAACGTCACGTTGAGCAGCAACGCGGCCGGGGCGTGCCCGGACTGCTCCAGGTAGGTGAGCACGGCGAGGGTGACGCCGAGCAGGGCCAGCGACGGCCCGATCAGGCCCAGGTAGTCGACCGCGACCGCGCGGACCCGCTCGTCCCCGGCGAACAGCGCGACCAGCGGCTCGCGCAGCACGAAGACCGCGGCGCCGACGGCGAGGTAGGCGGGCACCGCCAGGCGCAGC
Organism: Amycolatopsis sp. PS_44_ISF1; assembly: GCF_032335455.1. Lineage (NCBI taxonomy): Bacteria > Bacillati > Actinomycetota > Actinomycetes > Pseudonocardiales > Pseudonocardiaceae > Amycolatopsis > Amycolatopsis sp. PS_44_ISF1. The sequence goes on from NZ_JANUXO010000002.1 coordinate 891,249, forward strand.
AGCAGCCGCAGCGGGTCGTCCCCGGGGCCGCCGTGCAACGTCAGCGCGAGGGCCGCGGCCGAGCCGATCGCGGTGGCCGGCACGATCAGGAACGTCTGCACCGACTGCCCGAGACCGAACCCGGCCACCGCACCCGGCCCGCTGCCCGCGATCAACCGCAGGTAACCGCTGGAGCTGAGCGCGAGCACCAGGAACGACCCGGCGACCGGCAGCGCGATCGTCCACAACGGACGGAGGCAGGCCGTGAGCCGGGCGGGCACCGCCGGGCGGATCCCGGCCCGCGCGCTCAGCCCGGCCGCGGCCGCCAGGACCGGCAGCGAACCGGCGGCGAACCCGACCGGCACGCTCAGCGGGCCGGTCGACCACAGCGCCTGCGCGGCCAGCACCGCACCGAAGACCAGCACGGACTCGGCGACGGCCAGGCCGCCCGCGGTCCGGGTGCGGCCGCACCCGCGCAGCGACGCGCCGACCAGGGTGGGCAGCAGGGCGATCGCCCCGGCGGCCAGCGTCGCGACCACGAACGTCCACACCGCGGCCCGTTCGGCCGCCGGGACCGCGAACAGGACGGACAGCGGACCCGCGCAGGCCGCGGTCAGGCCCGCGAGCCCCAGCATCCCGGCCACCCCGGCCCCGGCGGCGACGGTGAGCACCCCGCCGGCGTCACCGGTCCGGCCTTCGCGGCGGGCCCGGGCGGTGCTCACCTGCACCCCGATGACCAGGCCCTCGGTAAGTGCCAGGGCGAGGAACCCGAAGGGCAGGTACACCGAACGGGCGTACAGCGCGGCCCCGCCGAGGTGCCCCAGGAAGGCGATCACCACGACCTGCAGCAGCGTCCCGGCCGTGGTCATGGCGATCAGCCCGCCGCTCAGCCGCCGCGCGATCCGGCTCAGCCCCGGACCGGCGGTCTCCACCACGCTCACCGCGCGCTCCCGCCGCCGCGCAGCACGCCCTGGAACACCAGCAGCCGGTGGACGTCGCCGGCGCCCTCCATGTACTCGAACGCGCGCACGTCCCGGTAGGTCTTGGCCAGCCACGGGTGCTCCAGCAGCGCCGTCGGGCCGAGCAGCCGCACCGCGAGCAGCGTCGCCTCCTCGGCCAGCCGGACGGCGGTGAACTTCGCGGCGGACACCGCGTGCAGGTCCGAACCCCCGGCGTCCAGCGCCACGGCGACCTCGCGCACCGCGTGCCGGGCCACCGCGATCCGGCTCGCCAGGTCGGCGACGTCGGCCTGGTCCCCGTGCGACAACGACGTGCGCTGCTCGCCGACGTAGCCGACCACGGCGTCGGACACACCGACCGCCATCGCCGTCAGCGAAGGCCGGTATCGCAGCAGCGTCTCCCGCGCACCGAGCAGCCCGCGGCGCGAGGGCCTCAGGTGCGCGCCGAGCACGTCGTGCGGTGAGACCGGCAGGTCGTCGAACCACAGCTCGCTGATCCGGACCCCGCCCAGGCCCACGATCGGCAGCAGCTCCGCGCGGAAGCCGGGCGCGGTGGTCTCGACCAGCACCGCCTCGATGCCGAACGGCCCCGGCGCGCGGCGGCAGAACACCACGCCGAGCTGGGCGCGGGCACCGTTGCCGATGTACTTCTTGGCCCCCCGCAGGACGTAGCCGTCCCCGGCCGGGGCCAGCCGGGTGGTCAGTTCGGCCGCGGCCGAGCCGCGGCCGTGCTCGGTGAGCGCGAAGAACGTCCACGTCGGCTCGGCGGTCAGCCGGGTGAAGTAGCGTTCCCGCTGGGCTTCGTCGCCGAGGGCGAGCACCGCGACGCCGGAAAGGCTCGGCCCCGGCGAAGCGAGCAACACGCCGGGGTCGCCGTAGGAGAGCCGGTCCATCACGATCACCCGGGACAGGCACGAGCCGCCGCGGAACACGTGACCGTCCACTTCGTACGGACGACGGGTGTACTCGGGCGGGATCACCATGGCCTGCTGGAGCTCCACCGCGGGCAGGTGCAGGTAGTCCACGATGGAATCGGGGTCGCGGTCCACGGCCAGTCCCGGCTCGCGCAGCTCCGGCGCGATCTCCCGGCAGTGGCGCTCCAGCAGGTGCAGCTCATCGGTCAGCAGCTCGGTCACGACTCGCTCCCACCGGTCAGGTAGAGGGTGCCGACGACTTCGGCCGCGAGCAGGGCCCCACCGGGTCCGTCGGCGAGGAAGCCGGCCGCGCCGAGCAGGCGCAGCAGGACCCGGCCGCCGCGCAGGAGCCGGCCGAACACGGCCGCGCACACGGCGGGGTCCACCGCGGCGCCGACGTCCAGCTGGCCGCGGGCCTGGCTCACCACCAGGTGGGTGTCGGCGATCGCCGCCTGCACCAGTTGCCGGTTCAGCAACGGTTTCCCCTCGGCGGTCCGGGTGTCCAGGTCCGTGATCGCGTGCTCGACCACGGCCCCGAGCAGCCTCGCGTGGGCCAGCAGCAACTGGTGGCGCAGGAGCGCCGGCGCACCCGCGACCGGGTCCGCGGCCGCCGGTCCGGTCAGCCGCAGTCCGCCGATGCCCAGGCGGGCCAGGGATCGGTCCGGGACCGCGGTGGTGGAGCCCGTCCGGAGCGCCCCGGTGCGGGCGTCCACCCAGGCGTCGGCCGCGGCCAGCCGGAACGGCGACGCGTAGGCGTAGCCGCCGGGACCGATCAGCACCGCCTGGCCCGCGCCGTCCGGCGTGGCCCGGTCGTGCGCGGCGTCGAGCTCGGCGGCGTAGCCGGCGCCGGTGGCGGTCGAGGTCATCGGGGATCCTTCCCTGCGGGGTGGACGGTCACCGCGTGGGCGGTGCCGGTGCGGGGGTCGAGGTCGCAGAGCAGCAGGGGCCGGTCGGGGTCCCGGTCGGCCAGCGCGAGCCACACGCTCGTGCAGTAGGTGCCGGCCGGGCACCGGGTCACGTTCCGCCCGGTGAGCGGCGGCACCCACGGCCCGGCCACCACGTGGGTGTCCGGGTGCGAGACCGCCACCAGCCCGGCCAGCTCCCCGCCGGGGCCCGACCACGGGACGCCGAAGACCGGGCCGCCGCGGTCGAGCACCAGGGCCGCGGCGGTGTCCGACAACGGCGTGTCGTGCACCAGCGGATCGTGGTAGGGCAGGGTGGTCTGCTCCAGGACCAGGACCAGCGCGCGTTCGCACCGGCCCGAGCGGTGGAACGCCCGCGCCAGCCGGAGCGCGGTGTAGGGCGCGGCCAGGCCCTGCTCCGAGATGGCCATGCTCCGCGCGCCCCCGCCGAGCAGGTGGTTGACGTGCGCGGACACCGAGCGCAGCGGGTGCACGTCGGGGACCGCGTAGGCCAGCAGCACCAGGTCGGGCCGGCAGCCCGCGACGCCGGGCCGCTCCAGCAGGGCCTCGGCCAGGTCGGAGTGGCCGACGTTGCCGCCGCCGAGCAACCGGTCTTCGTCGTATTCGACGTCGAACGGCTCGAGCAGGTCACGCTGGTAGTCGAAGAGTTCCCGGTCGGGCTCGACCACCTTCCGCGCGGTGCTGCGCAGCCCGGCCGACGCGGTCAGCGCCAGTGCCACGGTTCCCGCCTCAGCCGACCGCGAGCTCGTCGGTGTTGGCCAGCACGAAGTCGGCCAACGCCCCGATGGTGGTGAAGTCCTCGGCGCGCAGGTCCTCCGGGTTCACCGTCATGCCCACGGCGTCCTCGAGCGCCATCAGCAGCTCCAGCACCGACGTGGAGTCGAGGTGCAGCTCGTCGAACAGGCGGGTGGTCTCGTCGAGCGGCGGCAGCTCGCGCTGCAGGACCTCGCGCAGGGCGACGTCGATGGCCTTGACGGTGGAAACGCGGTCCATGGTGGTCTCCTCGATCGATCGGATGGGGGTCAGGCGGGCTGGGCGGCGGGCTGCACGGCGAGGACCTGCCGGCCGAGCAGCTCGTCGTCGGTGTCGCGGTGGCGGACGAGGTGGGCGACGCCGTCGCGGACGAGCACCTCGGCCGGGTAGCCGTGGCTGAGGAACTGCACCGGCGACGCGGTCGGTCCGTAGGCGCCGGAGCGGTCCACCCCGAGCAGGTCGCCCGGGCGCACGTCGGGCAGCGGGACCTTCTTGCCCACCACGTCGTTCGGCGTGCACAGCGGACCGGTGACGGTGCACGCGCCGGTGGCCGGCTCGTCCGGGCGGGTCAGCGAGCGGATCGGGAAGTTGCGCTTGACGAAGCTGCCGATGCCGACCGCGGCCATGTGGTGGTTGGTGCCGCCGTCGGCGACCACGAACCGTTCGCCGCGCGAGCTCTTGACGTCGCGCACCCCGACCACGTAGGTGCCGGCGAACCCGACGAGGTACCGGCCCAGTTCCATGATCAGCCGGGTGCCGGGGTGCCCGGCCGCGAACCCGGCGACGACCGGGTTCAGCCCGGCGGCGAGCTCGGCGACGGAGAAGTCGGTCTCGTTCTCGAAGTAGGCCACCCCGAGCCCGCCGCCGACGTCCACTGTGGACAACTCGATCCCGCAGGACTCGTGCAGCCGCACGGCCATCTCGAGGATTCCGCGCGTGTTGTGGACGACGTCGGCCGGGTCGAGGATCCGCGTGCCCATGTAGGCGTGCAGGCCGCGCACCCGCACGCCGGGCAGGGACGCGGCGAGCTCGGCCACCCCGGGCACCAGCTCCTCGTCGATGCCGAACTGCCGCGGCTTGCCGCCCATGGACAGCCCGGAGCCCTTGCTGGTGAAGGCCGGGTTGACCCGCAGCAGGACCTCGACCGGCCCGCCGCCACCGGCGATCGCCGAGAGCCGGCGCAGCTCGCCCTCGGATTCGACCACGACCGCGCGGATCCCCGCGGCGACGCAGGCCCGCAGCTCGTCGTCGCTCTTGCCGGGGCCGAGGAAGATCGTGTCCGCGGGGGCGGCACCGGCGGCGGCGGCGGTGCGCAGCTCGATCCCGGAGGAGACCTCGGCCCCGGCGCCCAGGCGGACCAGTTCGGCGCAGACGCTGACGTTCGGGTTGGCCTTGAGCGAGTAGTACAGCTCCAGCGCCGGGTGCAGCGCCTCCCGCAGGCCCCGGTAGGTCTCGGTGAGGACGTCGGCGTCGTAGACGTAGAGCGGGGTGCCGTGGGTCGCCGCGATCTCGGCGATCGGCACGCCCTGCACGTGGTGCCCGGTCATCGGGTGGTCCTCTCGGTGAGGTGCGCGTCCAGCGCACCGCGGGCTCGGGCGGCCAGGGCCGTGACGGCGTCGCGGTCCGGGCCGAGCGCGATGGTGTAGAGCCGGCCTTCGAACGGCGAACCGTGGCCCGCCATGGTGTTCACGGTGCCGAAGCAGGTGACCACGACACCGCCGCGCACCGGGTCGATCTCCAGCAGCGGGCCGAGGGCGGCGCGCAGCTCGGCGAAGGGCAGCGGCCGGTCCAGGCGCAGCGGCTGCATCCCGGCGAGCGAGGCGGGCAGTCCCGCGCCGGCCGTCTCCAGCACCCGGCCCTGGTAGGTGGACATGTTGAACCGCGCGTTGATCTCCAGCACCGGGTGGACGGTGCCCTCGCGCGTCACCAGCCCGTCGACGCCGGCGATGCCGTGGAAGCCGTCGGCGTGCAGTTGCTTGCCGACCACGGCCGCAGCGTTCTCGACTTCGCCGAGCTGCCCGGCCGTCAGCTCCGGCGGGCTGAGGTGCCCGGCGTGCACGCCGCCGACGGTCAGGGCCTCCTTGACGAAGTCCAGCCGGACGCCGCCGTCGCGCAGGACGGTCAGCTGGTAGTTCAGGTCGGCGCGCTTGGGCAGCCAGGTCTCGACGACGACGTGCAGCCGGTCGTCGCCGCGGCGCTGCGCCGCGCGTTCGACCTGCCGCACGATCCGCTCGGCCTTGCGCGGGGCGTCCACGACGACCAGGCCCTTGCCCGACACCCCGTAGGCATCCTTCACCACCACGGGCGCCTCGGGCGAGCAGTCCGGACCGATCCGGCCCAGCAGCTCCACCAGCTCGGGCACGGTTTCGCAGCACCAGCCGGGCACCGCGCGCAGACCGGCCTGCTCGACCAGCCGGCGGCTGTAGATCTTGCTGTTCACGGCGACCACCGTGGCCAGGTCCGGGGTGGCCACCGGCAGGCCGGCGGCTTCGCTGAGCCGGACCTCGTGCGCCGAGAGGCCCATCGGCACCAGCCGGGCCCCAGCCGCGCCCAGTTCGCGCAGGCGGGCCAGCAGCCGCGGGGACTCCAGGGCGCGGGCCGCGGTGGGCGCGCCGGCTTCGCCGCCGTCGGCGACCAGCACCGTGGGCGGCGGCATCCCCAGCGACCGGACGTAGCCGAGGTACTCCGGGTCGAGCGGGTGCTGGACGACCAGGTGGTCGTCCGGCCCGGCCAGCAGCGCGCCCAGCTCCTCCATCCGGGTCACCAGGGAACCGGTCAGCGAGAACGGCGCCGCGGGCAGTCCGGGGAAGCCTCTCGCCCAGTGCTGTTCGACCTCGAAGTTGCAGAGGAACACCAGCGGCGTGCGCGGGTCCCCGGTCAGCCCTTCCTTGAGGGCTTCGAGATAGCCGGTCATGATCAGCCCTTTCCGTGCCGGAGCACCATCGCGGCGTAGGTCGCGCCGAGCCCGACGGCGGTCAGCACGTAGTGGTCGCCCGGCTGCAGCCGGCCCAGGGCGCGCAGGCGGGTGTAGTTGAGGAACGGATCGCTGCAGAAGCAGTGGCTGTACTCGGCGATGTTGTCGAGGAACACCGCCTGCTCCGGCACGCCGAGCAGCTCGATCGCGCGGCGCCAGGACGAGCGGTTCACGTTGTGCGGCACGATCACCGAGACCTCGGCCAGGCTCAGCCCGGCCCCGTCCAGCGCCGTCTGCACGACACCGGTGAGCTGCTGGGCGTACTCGTCGCCGAATTCGCGCAGCCGCTCCGGCGAAAGCCGCAGGCCGTCGGCGAACCGGCCGTCGGTGCGCGCGGCGTAGGACACGACGCGGTCGCCGGACGCCTCGCCGTCGCCGGCCAGCCGGACCAGGCAGGCGGCCGAGCCCTCGCCCATGATCGCGGTGTTCGGGATCAGCTGGGCCAGCGGGGAGAACGCCTTCTCCCCGGTGACGACCACGGCCAGCGCGTCCGGCTCGCCGAGGTCGGCGAGCAGTTCCCCGCAGACGTCGATCGCCGCGAGCCCGCCCGCGCAGTTCTGCTGGGTGAGGGCGAAGGCGATCGCGTTGGCCAGGCCGAGGCGCTCGCCCAGCCGCTGGGCGACCGGCACCCCGAAGGGCGCGACCTCCTGGATGGTGTGCGCGTAGACCAGGAACCGGACGCGGTCCCGGTCGACCCCGGCGAGCAGCCGTCGCGCCGGTTCGGCGACCAGGTCCTCGACCCCGCCGTCACCGAGGCGCAACCGGTCCAGCCCGTGGATCTTGCGGAACAGCTTGACCTTCGGCCGGGTGAGGCCGAGCCGGGGGGCGAGGTCGTCGATGGACACCTCGGCGTCCGGGGTGTGGCTGACGACCGCTTCGACGGTCAGTCCCGCCGTGACCATGGTGACCTCCTCCGCCGGGGCAAGGGGAACCGGGTCGGCCGGCCGCTGGAGCGCGGCCGGCCGCCGGCTCGGATCAGAGCGACTTCGCGGCCAGCGCCTTCGCGGCCAGGGACTTCGCGGCCAGCGCCTTGGCGGCGAGCGACTTGGCGGCCAGCGACTTCGTGGCGAAGGTCTTCGTCATGTCGGAACTCCTTGTGTTTGCTTGGTTACCAGTGGAAAGAGAAGTATCGGTCAATACCCCGATACGGTGAAACAAATGGGAAAGAGGACGGTCAGTCCCGATCCCAGATGGTTCCGGAGCGGTATTTCATCGGATGTCCTTTGGTAACAGATTCGGTGACTCCGACGGCATGTTCCGGACTCCCCGGCACCATCCCGTTTCTTCAACGCAGGAAAACGGAATCACACCAACGGAGGCACTACAACGGCGGCGAAGCTGCATAGAGTTACGTTGGCAGCAACCGGACAGCGGGCTGCGCCTCCCGATTACGCCAGGAGTGCTGGTGAGCATGCTGCACATGGCCTACGACGACCATCGCGAAAGCGACCTCGACGCGGCCTCGGTCACCGACGAGACCATCACCCGGGTCTACGAAGCCGTGCTCCTGAACCGGATGAGTGATCCCGGAGACGTCGCCGGGCTCCTGGCCCTGCCCGAGCCGGCGGTGGCCGAAGCGATCGGCCAGCTCGTTTCCACCGGTCTGCTGCACCGCGACCACGCCGGCCACCGGCTGGTGGCCGGGGACAGCCCGCACACGATCGGCGTGCGGCTGACCGCCTCCGCGGAACTGGCGGCGCTGCGCATCCGGCAGCAGGTCGCCGGGGTCCAGCAGACGATGAACCGGCTGACCTCGGCGTACCTGCAGTCCCAGGCCGACGCCGACGACAACTACATCGAGCACGTGCACGGCGTGACGGCCGTCCGCGCGAAGCTGGAGGAACTGCTCCACGGCGCCGAGCGCGAAGTCCTCGCCATGCAGCCCGGGGGGACGCCGCGTCCGGGCGCCATCGAAGAGAGCGTGCCGCGCGATCTGGAGGCCCTGGGCCGGGGGGTGTCGATCCGCTCGTTGTTCCAGCACACCAGCAGATCGACGCTGCTCATGCGGTCCTACGCGCGCAGCCTCAGCGCCGCGGGCGGCGCGGTGCGCACGGTCGCCGAACTGCCCAGCCGGATGATCGCCGTGGACGGCGCGCAGGTCCTGATGCCCGTGCCCGGCCGCGGCGGGGACGCGTCCCTGGTGTCGGACGCGGGCGTCGTGGCCCACCTGATCGGGGAGTTCGAGCTGTTCTGGGGCACCGGCCTGCCCCTGGACGGCACCGGGGACGAGGAGCCGGAGAACGACCTGGAGCGGCTCGACGTCGTCGTCCGCTCGGTGCTGCGGTTGCTGGCCCTGGGCCTCAAGGACGAAACGATCGCGCGCCGCCTCGGCATGTCCGTGCGGACCTGCCGCCGCCACGTGGCCGATCTGCTGGACCGCCTGGGCGCGGCCAGCCGCTTCGAAGCCGGCGTCATCGCGGCCCGGCGCGGCTGGATCGGCTGACCGCGCACTCCGCCGCCGAACGGCCCACGGCGGGATCCGCCCCGTGCGCCCCCACCGCCGCGTCCTGCGGGTCATCGCGCCGCCGAACAGCGCAGCCTCCGCTGCGCCGATCGTCGGCGTCATGGTCGCTCCGCGATTACCGACATTGCCGATTCGCCACCACACAATGAAGTCGCACAATCACCGGAATCGATCCGGATTAATGCGGTGATCGAGTCGTCACCCGTCGCGGAATGCGTGACCGGAGAACCGCGGAGCGTGCTGGTGGTGATTAACCGGAAAGCTCTGCCGCGACAAAAACTCCACCATTCCCCGACGGCCGCCGATTACCGGACGACGGAGGGCTTCGCGGGCCGGCCGGTGCCGATTCCGGTTCCGGCCCCCGCCGGGTCCGCCACCCGCGGCGGCCGGGACACCGCGGGCACGACCGCTCACGGGGCGTGCACACCGGTCGGCCGCCCTCCCGCCCGGCCGAATTTCAAGATCGCCCGGTATAAACGCTTTTCACCATCAGGTCAATGCGCCTTCCATGGAGGTAAAATTACCGTCGCTGAACGCCGGAAACCGTCGATTCCTTCACTCGGGTGGGTCATTGACCGGACGGCACCCGGGGTTGAAAACTGATCTGCGCAGCGGTGGTCGAGAACTCGAAAGATGTCGATCATTTACCGATTTTACATCGATCAATTTCTTCCGCGGGCTGTGTCTCATTCCGCGCCCGGGTCTTTCCGATTTCTTCCCGGGGCGGTTCCTTCTAGGGTGCAGGAGGCTTCCATGAAGAAGATCAAGGTGCGCAAGGCCGGCACCGTGCGGTTGACCACCGCCGCCGCCGGCTACAGCGACCCGTTCTGCGGCCTCGGCTGATCCCGGGCGCACGCAGATCAGGTTGACCACGGGTTCCCCGGGCCGCGCCGCCCGGGGAACCCCGGACCCGCGAGGTTGCCATGACGTCCACCGAGTTCGACCTGCGTCGCCCGCTTCCCCTGCACCGGCTGACTTTCCACGCCGAGGACGGGCCGGAGGGCGAGGTGACCATCGGCCGGGCCGACACCGGCGAGTTCGGCGTGTTCCCGGCCGACGGGGCCGCGCTGCTGTCGAGGCTGGCCGAAGGCGGGCCCCTCGGCGACGCGGTCTCCTGGTACGAACGCGAATACGGGGAAACCGTCGACATCGGCGAGTTCCTGGAGGTGCTCGACGAATTCGGGATGATCGTCCACGACGGCCAGGCGGTCACCGAACCGGTCACCGTGCGGTGGCGCCGGCTGGGCGCCGCCGTCTTTTCCCCGCCGGCCTGGCTGCTCTACGCGGCGGTGATCGCCACCGGAATCTTCGTGATGGCGACCGTTCCGGGAATGGCGCCGCACTATTCCGCGGTCTTCTTCGTGCCGTCGCTGGTGGCCATTCAGCTGTTCGCGTTGTTCGGGCAGATCCCGCTGATCCTGGTGCACGAAACGTTCCACGCGCTGGCCGGGCGGCGGCTGGGCATCCCGTCCTCGCTGCGGGTGGGGCGCCGGCTGATCTTCGTGGTCTTCGAGACCTCCCTCGACGGGCTGGTCGCGGTCCCCCGGCGCCAGCGCTACCTCCCGATGCTCGCCGGCATGCTCGCCGACGCCGTGTTCGTCGCCGCCCTGACACTGGTGGCCGCCGCGCTGCGCGACCCGGCCACCGGTGCGCTCGGCCTGTTCGCCCGCGCCTGCCTGGCGCTGGCGTTCTACACCCTCATGCGCCTGGTCTGGCAGTTCTACTTCTTCCTGCGCACCGACCTGTACTACCTGGTGTGCACCGCGCTCGGCTGCGTCGACCTGCACACGGTCGCGCTGGCGATGCTGCGGGCCCGGATCGCCCGGGTCCTGCCGGTGGCGGCCCCGGCCGTGGACGAGTCCGGCTGGCACCCGCGCGACCGCCGGGTCGCCCGCTGGTACAGCTGGCTCGTGCTGGCCGGCTACGCGTTCGTGCTGGGCAGCGTGGTGCTGGCCGTGGTCCCCACCGCGATCTACACCGTCGGCATCCTCGTGACCCGGGTCGCGGACGGGGCCAGCCCGGCCGGCGTCCTTGACGGCGCCCTGTTCCTGGTCCTCACCCTGGGCCAGTTCGCCCTCGCCGGTTTCCTCGCCCGGCGCGAGCGCTCCGCCCGTTCCGCCCGCTCCGCTTGATCCGACCACCGCCTGGAGACAACCATGGTCCGACACCTCTGGGTCCGGCTCCCCCGCGCCGTCGATCCCGCCGAGCTGCCCGCCCTGCTCGCCGCCGGCCGGCCCGGGCCGCTCCCGGAGCCGCTGACCGCGCCGGTGGACACCGCGCGCCGGCTGCGCGGCCCGTTCACCGCGGCCGGGCAGCTCGTCCTGGCGCTGGCCCCCGGCGCGTCGGGCGCGCTGCTCGAGCGCCACCAGGTCGAGCTGCTCTCGGTCGCCCCGGAGCTGCGCGGCGAGCTGGGCGCACCGCGGGAAACGCTGACTTCGCTGGCGGTGCCGTCCGAGCGCACCCGGTTCTACGCCGGTGTCCGCACCGAGCGCCTCGGCCACGGTGTCGTGGAGTTCGTCCACGCCCGGCTGCGCGAACGGGGGTGCGGGCCCCGGTCGCTGGTGGTGCGGCTGTCCGACGCCGACCACACGGACCTGGAGTTCCTCGCCGCCCTCGTCCGCCGCACCGATCCGGCGCTGCTGAGCGTGGTGATCTGCGACGACGGGACCGATCCGGGGGCGCCGCTGAGCGCGGTGCTGCGCGAGCACGCCGAGGAAACCGCCGTGCCCGCGGCCCTGCCCGCTCCGCTCGGCCTCGACGACATCGCCGCCGCCACCCGCTACGTCGAGAGCGACTGCACGGCTGACCGGCCCGAGCTGGTCGCCGCCTACGAGGGGCTGCCCGCCGCCACGCGGGCCGGGCTGCACGACCGCCGGGCGGACGCGCTCGGCGCGCTGGGTGAGCGAGCTCCCGTCCTCGGGGCGATCCCGTTCCACCGGGAGCGCGGCGAAGACCCGGGCGGTCTCGGGCTCGCCACCCTCGAAAAGGCCCTCAACCGCTGCCTGGACATGGGCTTCTACCACGCCACGATCGACCTCTCGCAGCGCGGCCGGGCGCTGATCGATCCGGCGGCGGCGTTCACCACCTGGTGGGTGTTCACCACGAAGATGACCACGTCCCTGATGATGCTGCGCCGCGCGGACGAGGCCGAGGTCTTCTACGAGGAGCTGATCGCGGCCACCGAATCGCCGCGGGGGCACATGCAGGCGTCCTACGCCCGGGCGATGATCCACACCCGCCACCGCGACCGCCGCGACCACGTGCGGGCCAAGGGGCTGATCAAGCAGGCCATCGCGTTCTCGCGGCTGCTGGCCGACGACACCGACGCGAGCGTGTTCACCACCGTCTTCCACCAGAACGGCCTGGCGCTGGTCGAAATGCACCTGGGCCACCTGGAGGAGGCGCTGCGGCTGGTCACCGAGGGCGCCGAGTGGCTGGACCGGACCATCGCCCCCGGCGCGCACGCCCTGCACCGGTCGGTGCTCGTGCACAACCGGTCGCAGCTGCTGGCCAAGCTCGGCCGGACCGAAGAGGCGCTGGCCTGCCTGGACCAGGTGATCGCCGCCGACCCCCACCACCCCGACTACCACCTCGACCGCGGCAACCTGTGCCACGCCCTCGGCCGGGACGAGGAGGCGCTGGCCGACTACGACACCGCGATCCGCATCGGGCCGCCGTTCCCCGAAGCGCAGTACAACCGGGCCGAGCTGCTGATCGAGCAGGACGAGACCGACGCGGCGCTGGCCGTGCTCGGCTACGTCCTGGAACTCGACCCGGAGCTCGTCGACGCGCGGGTCAACCGGGCGGGGCTGCTGCTCGACCGCGGGGACCTCGAGGCCGCCCGCGCCGACGCCGAGCACGGGCTGGCGATCGAACCGGACAACGCCCACCTGCACCTCGTCGTGGCCCAGATCCTGGCCGAGACCGGCGACCGCGCCGCCGCGGGAGCGGCCTTCGACTGCGCGCTGGAGCTCGATCCGGACTCGATCGGCGCGCTGGCCGGAAGGGCGGCCCTGGCGCACGAGGCGGGCGAGTTCGCGGCGGCGCTGGCCGACCTCGACCGCGCCGTGCGGCTCGCCCCCGGCGATCCCGCGGTCCGGTTCAACCGGGCGATGGTGCACGAGGCGGCGTCCCGGTGGGCCGACGCCGTGGCCGACCTGCTCGTCGCCGAGGAATCCGCCCCGGAGGACGAGGACATCACCTCGGCCCTGGACCGCTGCCGGACGACGGTGGCGGCGGGCCACGCCGTGAACCACCCCGCGCCGAGGTAGCCGACCGGCGTCGCCGCGAGACCGTTGTCGGCCTCCCCCGGCGACGACCGGGAGAACTCACCGGGAGGCGGCGGCCAGGTCGACGTCCAGCAGGACCGGGTCCTGGCCCGGGTCCAGGGTGCAGTCCGAAGTGAACGAACCGAGCCCGGTGAAACCGCCGTCGGCCTTCTTCGGGGTCAGCCGGGTGCTGAAGTCACCGACGGTCAGCGTGGTGCGGCCCGGGTTCGGGGGCTGGATCGGCGGCACGGTGCCCGTCGCGTGCGGGCTGAACGGGCCCGAGCCCGGCACCGCCGTCTTCGCCACGGTCAGCGGCAGGGTCAGCGGGAGGTTCAGCGGCCCGTTGACCAGCCCCACCGAGGCCGCCGCGGTGCCTTCGACGCTCGCCGCCCCGACCAGGCTCAGCCCGCGGGCCGCCTGGTCCGGCACGGTCACGGTCACCTCGATCGGGCCGGTGGTCAGTGTGCCCCCGGCCGCGACCGGCACGTCGAACGAGGTCCGGATCTCCACCGCCACCGGCTGCCGGCCGAGCAACGGGAACGGGCAGGTGAAGGCCAGCTTCCGGACCACCGGCGCCGGGGTGCCGGCGGACGGGGCCGCAGCGCCGGGGGTGCCGCCGAGTCCGGCCGCCGGGGCCGTCAGCGCCACCACGAGTGAAACCCAGAGCGTCCTGAGCACGGCGGGTCACCTTTCCTTCGGGCCTGGCACCGGCCCCCGCCGCGGCGCGACGGGGGCCGGCAGCGGGGGTCACTTCTTGGTGAGGTCGAGATCCAGGCTGTTGCCGGAGCTCTTGGCGAACGCGCTGATGTAGTCGTTGAACGGTCCGCAGTTGGCGAAGTCCGACAACGCGTAGGTGCCGGTCAGCTTGCCGCCCTTGAGCAGGTCGAAGTCCGGGGCGGTGGTCATCGCGCTGGTCGAGGGGGCGACCGTGCCGCACTTCGGGTCCGAGCTGATCGGGATGCCGAACAGGGTGACCGAGGTCAGGAAGGTGTCGAAGGCGATGTTCGCCTTGAACCCCGTGCCCTCCAGCGTCCCGCTCTGCTGGCCGTGCTGCACCACCTTCACGTCGGAACCGCCCTGCAGGAACCCGAACAGCTTGAAGTCGGTGTGGGTCGGGTCCAGGTTCAGGTCACCGGTGAAGGTCTTCGCCGCCAGGTCCACCTTGGCGTCGAACGAGCCCTTGATCGGCGCCGTGCTGCCCAGCGACTTCAACGTGGTGCTGCCGTTGATGGCGAAGGAGTACTTGATCCCGTCCCCGGGCGGTGCCGAGGAAGAGGGCGGGTTGTCGGCGGAGGAGGACGGCGGGTTGTCGGCCGACGAGGAAGGCGGGTTGTCGGCCGAGGAGGACGGCGGGGTGGTGCCCCCGCCCTGGGTGATGGTGAACGTGGCCAGGGTGTTGGACTGCCCCGGGTCCTGCGTGCACGGCGCGTCGATGGTGCCGTCCGGGGTGATCCCGGTGACCGAGCCGTCCGCCTTGCGCGGGGTGACCTTCAGTTCCAGGTCCCCGACGGTGATCTTCGCTTCGCCGGGCTTGTCGAAGGTCAGCGACGGCGTCCGGCCCGAGGCGTTGACGGTGAAGTCGCCCGAGGCCGGGATGTCGGTCTTGGCCACGGTGTTCGCAACGCTCACCGGGAGGTTGATCCCCGGTGCGGCCACGGCGGCCTGGGCGATGGCCTGTCCCTCGATGGTCTTGGCGCCGATCAGGTTGAGCCCGCTGACGGTGTCCGCGTTGATCGTCGAGATCGCCTTGATGTCGAACGCGCCGGTGGGCTGCCCGGTGGCGATGGTCTTGGGCAGGTCGGTGTTGATCACCACCTTCAACGGCTGCGAACCCACCAGCGGGTAGGTGCAGTGGTAGTTCAGCGTCAGCGAAACCGGGTCGGCCGAACTGGTCGGGGCCGCGGCGACCAGCGCCACGGCGGCCAGTCCGACCGCCCCGGCGGTGGCGGCCGCCACCGCCGTTTTCCTGTTCCCTCTAGGGTGCCTCACGATGGTCCTTCCGGGTATCGGCGATGATACGAACGGCGCCCGCCCCGTTCACGGAAAATGCGGGCGAATCCACGAAGGTAGTGCCGAAGTGATCGCTACCGATCATCAAGCTAATCAGCCGGGAGAACGGGTTCAACACCCCGGCGGCGGCGGCCGGGCCCGAATGCGAAACTTGTCACGCCGGTGCGCGGTCCTGGTGGCATTCCTGCGGTTTCCCCGGACCGGCCCGCTTCCGCGGGAGGTTCACCGGGGTGACAAGAATGGCCCGGGCGCCCCGTACGCCGATGGCAACGCAGTTCTTCGGCCACGGCCGTTCTTGCCGGGATCGCAACACCGAGCCTAGCGTGGTCGGCCATGACCAGAATGCCCCTGAACCGTACGCGCAAAAGCGTTTTCGCGGTGACCGCACTCCTGTCCTGCCTCTCCGGCGCCGTTCTCGGCTGCGGCGCCCCGGCCGCGCCGGACCGCCACGCCGACCCCGCCGCCGTGCGGTGGGCCGACACCGTCTGCGGCGGGGTCGCCGCGGGATCGGCGAAACTCGGCACTCCCCCGGCGCTCGGCGCGGGCCCGGCCTCCGACCGCGACGCCATGGTCGGCTTCCTCGACCGGCTGGGCTCGGCCCTGGACGACATGGGCCGCGGGCTCACCACCGCCGGCCGCCCGCCGGTGCCCAACGCCGAGTCCACAGTAGACAAAGCCGCGGCCACGCTGCGGGAGACCCGGAGCCGGGTGAGCGCGGTGCGGGCGCAGATGGCGCGGGCGGAGGTGACCGACCGGGCCGGTCTGGCGCGGGCGGTGTCGGCGGCCGACACGACCATGAACGGGCTGTCCGATCCGGGCGGGCCGGTCAAGGACCTCAAGACCGATCCCGGGCTGCGGCCGGCCTTCGACGAGTCCGCCGTGTGCCGCCGCGTCTACGGGAGCGGCTCGTGAGGGGCCGGCTGCTCGCCGTCCTGCTGGCCTCGGTCCTCGCGACCGGAACCGCCGCCGCGGTGCACGCGCCCGCCGCCGCCGACGGGACCGGCCCGTCCGACGACTCGTTCTACGTGCCGCCCTCGCCGCTGCCCGCGGGGCACCCCGGCGACGTGATCCGCTGGCGGCCCTCGATCGCCGGTCCGCGGAAGGATTCGGTCGACGCCTGGCAGGTGATGTACCTGTCCACCAACGCACTCGGGCAGCCGGACGCGGTGACCGGGACGGTGCTGGTGCCCCGGCGCGCCGATCCGGCCACCGCGCCGATCGTCGCGTTCGCCCCCGGCACCCACGGGCCCGCGTTCTCCTGCGCGCCGTCTTCGATGATCGGCGCCGGCGCGTTCTACGAGCAGCCCGGGCTCGACGACCTGCTCGACTCCGGTTACGCCGTCGCGGTCACCGATTACGAGGGCTACCAGCCCGAGCCGAGGACGACCTACGTGGTCGGCCGCTCGGAGGGCCCGGCGGTGATCGATTCGGTCCGGGCCGCGCAGCGCCTGGGGGCCGCGCACCTGTCCCCGGACGCGAAAGTCGTGTTCCGCGGCTACTCCCAGGGCGGTGGCGCGGCCGCGTGGGCCGGCCAGCTCCAGCCCGCCTACGCCCCCGAGCTGAACCTCGTCGGGGTCGCCGCCGGCGGGGTGCCCGCCGACCTGGTGCAGGTGACGCTGCAACTGGACGGGCGCTTCGGGTTCGGGGTGTTCGCCTACGCCCTGATCGGCCTGGACCAGGCTTATCCCGAACTCAAGCTGGATTCGTTCCTGAACGACAACGGGCGGGCGAAACTGGCCGAGATGCGCAGGAGCGCCTGCACCTTCGAACTGCTCACCACCTACGCGAACCAGAAGATCGCCGACTACACCACCGGCCCGGGGTACATCGCCCCGCCCTGGGTGGCCCGGCTGAACGAGAACAAGCTCGGCGGCGAACCGATCAAGGTGCCGTTGTTCCTCTACCACGCGACCGCCGACCAGCTCGTGCAGTTCGGCCAGGCCGACACCCTGCACCGGGCCTACTGCGCCGCGCACGTGCAGGAAACCTGGAAGACCTACGACACCGACCACATCACCCTGGTCTACACCGGCAACGCCGACGTGCTGGCCTTCATCAAGGACCGGCTGGCCGGGCGTCCCGCCACCTCGAACTGCTGAATCCGCCTGCTTTCGCGGCGACGGCCCCTCGCGGACCGCCGCCGCGGCGGCCGGTCCGATGGCGCTCGGGCCGGTCCCGGGATACGGGAGGGCACCGCGAAACCCGCGGTGCCCGCCCGCCGAACCGCCGAGCCGGGCGGCCCGGCTCCGGCGGTCAGATCGCCAGCGTTTTCTCCGCCAGCAGCGAAAGTTCCAGCCGCAGCCGCTCGTCCGGGTCCTCGAGGCGGTCGCCGAACAGCTCGCCGAGCTTCTTGAGCCGGCCGCGGACGGTCTGCGGGTGCAGGTCGAGCTGCCGGCCGAGTTCCGGGGCGCTGCCGCGGGTGCGGACCAGGGCCAGCAGGGTGTCGGCCAGTTGCTCGCGCCGGTGCCCGCCCACCCCGGCCAGCGGGGCCAGGGTCTGCTCGGCCAGCCGGGCCAGGAGGAACTCGTCGGCCAGCAGCAGAAGTTTCGTGACGTGCTCGCGGCACCAGACCACCGGCCCGGTGCCGCCGAGCAGACCGCGCTCGGCCAGTTCGGCCGCGCGCAGCGCGATCCGGTAGGACTCCGCGGCCTCGGCGAAACCGACCCGCGGCCCCACCGCGGCGATCCAGCCGCGGGGCAGCCGGCCCAGCCCGGCCAGGTCGGTCTCCGGGTCCGCGCTCAGCAGCACCGGACCCGGGCCGCCCGGATCGGCCAGCACGTGCGCGGGGATCAGCCCGGCCGGGAAGTCCGGGGCGCCGGGACCGGCGCGGAACGCGACCACGGCGACGCGATCGGGCAGGGTGAGCCCGGCGGCCGCGGCGAAACCGTCCACATCGGCCGGAACGCGGCCGTCGATCAGCGCGCGCAGCAGCGCCCGGTGGCGCTGGCCGTCCCCGGACGCGGCCAGCTCGGCCGCGGTGTAACCCTCGGCGATCGCGGCCATCGAGGTCTCCACATCGGCGAACATGCCCTCCGCGAGCTGGTACAGCACGTCCGCGGAACAGCCGCATTCCCGGGCCGCGTCGGCGATTTCGCGCCAGACCACCCGGTTGGCCACGCGCACCGCGGCCTGGACCGACTCGCGGGACAGCCCGCGCCGGCAGGCGAGGCGGCCCCGGTGGCGGAAATCGGCGAGCCGGGCGGCCTGGTGCGTTTCGGTGACACCGAGCCGTCCGACGTCACGTTCGATCGCCCGGCGCGCGGATTCGACGGCCGCGGCGCGCTGCGCCGGGGTCAGCCATTTTTCCGCGTATTCCGGAATTTCCCGCTCCAGCGCTTCGATGCACGCGAGCGCGATCCCCGGCGCCCTCAGGCGCACGGCGGCACCGATCTCCCGGGGAAGCCTGGACCACGCGCACGACACTGACAAGACCGGACTCTCCCCGCTCGATAATCGGCGCCACGAAGTAATTGCGTCCGCCGTCACGGGCAAAAAGCGGAACAGGGAGGAGCTTAGGACTTCTGCGCTTTCTCGTCAAAGCACGCATCGGCCCCGGCCCGCCGGGAATCGTTCGCACCGCGGGGTTCGCGGTTCCGCTACGCTCGCGCTCCCCGTCCTCGCCGAAGGGAAGGTTTTCGTGGTCGAGTACCGCAGTTTCCACCTGCTCGCCTCAGTGCCGCGGGCGCTCGGCGCGGCGCTCGGGCCGCACGTCGCCTCCGCCGCGGCCGCCATGATCGAGGAGGTGCGCGGCTCGGTCCCGAGCTACGCCCAGCCGTTGCGGGGCGTTTTCGGCAAGGTGCTCGTGCAGAGCGTGGAGTACGCGGTGCGCCACTGCGTCGACTCGATGGGCACGCCGGAGCAGCCGCACGAGCACTGGATCGAGTTCTACCGCGGGCGCGGCCGGATGGAGTTCACCGAGGGGCGCAACCTCGACGCGCTGCAGGACAGCGCGACCATCGGGGCCCGGGTGGCCTGGCGCTCCATGCACCAGGCGGTGGTCGATGCCGGGGTCGACCCGGTGGTCGTGTCCACCACGGCCGAGGCGATCTTCGCCTACGTGGACGAACTGTGCGCCACGGCGATCGAGGGCTACCAGCGCGCGCAGGCCGAAGCCGAGGGCACCGTGCCGGTGCGGCGCCGGCGGCTGCTCGAACTGATCGCCAAGGCCCCCGAGGGGTCCGCGCGCAGCATCGCCGAACTGGCCGGGGGCGCCGGCTGGCCGCTGCCGGAGACCGCGGCCATGGTGGCGCTGGAGCACCGGCCCGGGGCGCCGCCGTTCCCGCTGGAACTGCTCGGCGACGGCGTGCTGGCCGAGCTGGACGGGCCGGAGCCGCATCTGCTCACCAGCGAGCCCGACGCCGACCTCGTGCCGCTGGCCGCCCGGCTGGACGGCTGGCGCGCGGCGGTCTCCCCGCTCGTCCCGCTGGCCGACGCCCCGGCCGCGCTGCGCACCGCGAGACGGGCGCTGCGGCTGTCGGCGGCGGAAGTGCCCGGTCCGCTCATCTGGTGCCGGGACCACCTCGCCACCCTGTGGCTGCTGGCCGAGGACTTCCTGGCCGCCGAGCTGGCCCGGCGCACCCTGGACCCGTTCGCCTCGCTCGGGGACAAGCAGCGGGAGCGGCTGAGCGAGACCCTGCTGGTCTGGCTGGAGTCCCGGGGCAGCGCGCCGGAGATCGCCGCGCAGCTCGGCGTGCACCCGCACACCGTGCGCAACCGGCTCCGGCAGCTCGAGGAGCTGTTCGGCGACCGCCTGCGCGACGCCGACGACCGGCTGGGCCTGCAGCTCGCGCTGCGCGCGCAGCGGCTCATGCAGGCGCAGCGGCACGGGGACGAGCCGCGCTGAGTTCTCACCCGGGGAAGGGGTTTCGCGGGCCGCCACTGTCACCGGCGCGCGGATTTCCGGATTTTTCCTTGGAGCACAAGGAAATCCTCCGGGTACGGCTTACCGTGGCCTGATGCGAAAGGCCACCGATGCCCCTTGAGACCTTCTCCCTCACGCTGCACGGACGCCGGGTCCGGGTCCGCGAGCACCGCCCCGGCGGGCACCGGCCGGACGAGGCGGTGGTGCTGCTGCACG
The DNA here is from genome assembly GCF_032335455.1 of Amycolatopsis sp. PS_44_ISF1. NCBI lineage: Bacteria > Bacillati > Actinomycetota > Actinomycetes > Pseudonocardiales > Pseudonocardiaceae > Amycolatopsis > Amycolatopsis sp. PS_44_ISF1. The sequence continues at coordinate 911,570 of NZ_JANUXO010000002.1, forward strand.
GCATCGCCGGCTGCGCGCAGACCTGGTCGCCGGTGCTGCGGCGGCTGGAGGAAGGCGGGTTCTCCCACCGGGTGCTGGCCCCCGACCTGCCCGGGCACGGCGGCTCGGACTCCCCGCGCGCCGACTACGGCCTCGGGACCACCGCCTCGGCGGTCCGGGACCTGCTGGCCCTGTCCGGGGTGCGGCACGCGACCGTGGTCGGCCACTCGCTCGGCGGCGGGATCGCGATGCAGTTCGCCTACCAGTTCCCGCACCTGTGCGACCGGCTGATGCTGGTCAGCAGCGGCGGCCTCGGCCGCGAAGTCGGCTTCGCGCTGCGCGCGGCGACGCTGCCCGGGGCGGGCGCCTTCCTGACCCTCACGGTGAACCGCGGCACGCTGGCGCTGAGCCGCGCCCTGGCCCGGACGGCCCGCGCGCTCGGCGGCCGGCTGTCGCCGGAAAGCCGTGAGCTGGCCCGGCACCTGGGTTCGCTCGCCGACCCCGGCCGGCGCCGCGCCTTCCTGGCGATCACCCGCGGACTGCTCGATCTGCGCGGGCAGCGGGGCAGCGCGCTGGAGAAGCTGTACCTCTCCGCGGGGGTGCCGATCCGGATCCTCTGGGGCGCACGGGATCCGCTCATCCCGGTCGCGCACGGGCGGCGGGCGGCCGGGCGTTTTCCGGAAATCCGGCTGACCGTAATGGAAAACGCGAAGCATTTTCCACATGTGCTCGACCCCGGCCGATTCTGCGGGGAATTGACCGAATTCGTCGAAGGCACCGAGGCGGCCCGGGTCGACGTGCACGACGTCGCGGCGCGATTGCTGGCCGCCGGCGAAACCCCGGGCCCGGCGGAAAAGTTGTCATAACCAGGCCATCCCGGCGCCGGGGAAGTGTCACCCACGATGACCGCGAACCACCCGATCGGGTGTAGTCCGGATGGAGGACCCCCACAGCCGACCTCAGCCGGTTGACAGTCTCGTTCGCCCGAATTTATGTTTCCCAGGCCCCGAAATCCGCGTCGGTTTCCTCGGTGAAGAGGCCGACCTCGTTGTCGATGAGGACATCAGCCATGACCTACGTGGACAGCGGTCCGAAGATCGCCGGGACCCCGCCGGCCGCCGGCGGCGCCCCGAGCCCGCGCCGGCCCCTGCCGTCCGCCGACGGCGCGGCCCCGGCCGGGAACGAGGCGGCGCGGCTGTGGGCCGCGCTCCCCCGCGAGCTGGCGATCCGGTTCAAGCCCCGGGTCAACCCGCTGGCCCGGGCGATCCTGCGGGAGGTCCAGCGGGCGGTGCCGGAATACCGGCGCCCGCTCGAGGGCGGCTTCGGCCGGGTGATCACGCAGGGTGTCCGCCAGTCGATCCTGCAGTGCCTCGAGAGTGTCGGCAAACCCGCGCACGCGGCCGCGCCGGCCGAGGCCTGGGCCGCGGTGTTCCGCAACCTCGGCAAGATCGAGTTCCAGGAGGGGCGCAGCCTCGACTGCCTGCAGACCGCCTACCGGGTGGGCGGTCAGGTGGCCTGGCAGCACATCTCCGACTTCGCCCGGGCGACCGGCATCTCCGCGGACGCGCTGTGCATCGGCGCGGAGGCGACTTTCGCTTACGTCAACGAGATTTCCGCGTTGTCGATCGAGGGGTACACCGCGGCCCGCGACCGGGCCGCGGGGACCCGGGTCCGGCGGCGGCAGCGGCTGCTGGAACTGCTGCTGTCCGATCCGCCGCCCGCCCCGGGCGCGGTGGCGGCCCAGGCCGTGGCCGCCGAGTGGGTGCTGCCGGCCGAGGTCGCGGTGGTCGCGCTGGAGACCCGTCCCGGCCGGGCCCAGGACCCCGGCGATCTGCACCCGGACGTGCTCACCGTGCTCGACGGGGACCGGCCCTGCCTGGTCACCGGGGCCCCGCAGCGGGACCTGCGCGACCTCGGCTCGTTGTTCCCCGGCCGCCGGGCCGTGGTCGGCCCCACCGTCCCGACCGCCGACGCCGCCCGCTCGCTGCAGTGGGCGCAGCGCACCCTGCGCCTGGTCCAGCGCGGCGTGCTGCCCGACGCGCAGCTCACCCTGTGCGCCGATCACCTGTCCACGCTGTGGCTGCTGGCCGACCAGTTCCTCATCCGGGAGCTGTGCGCCCAGAGCCTGGAGCCGTTCGCCGGCCTGACCCCGAAACAGCGCGCCCGGCTGGGCGAGACGCTGCTGGTCTGGCTCCAGACCCGCGGCGGCAGCGCCCCCGAGATCGGCAAGCGGCTGAAGGTGCACCCGCAGACCGTGCGCTACCGCATGCGGCAGCTGGTCGAGCTGTTCGGCGACCGGCTCGAGAACCCGGACGACCGGCTGGACCTGGAGATCGCGCTGCGGGCCGAGGCCCTGCTCGACTCCTGAGGCACCGCACCGCCGCCGCGGCCGGCGCGTCACACGGCGGACATGCCGGTGACGCGCCACTTCCCGCCGTCGCGCTCGGCGGTGACGCTGAGCTGGGCGGCCCCGGTGCTCCGGCTGCCGTCGCCGCGGACCCCGGTCTGGTCGAGGAACACCAGAGCCGCCGCGTGCCCACCGTCGAGCAGCTTGATCCCGGAAGCCACCGCGTGCGAGGTCACGACGAGCTGCTGCCCGGCGGCGAGCCGGCCGACCTGGCCGAAGAGCTGCTCGTACTGGCCTCGCGCCGCGCCGCTGAGCACGGCCTCGGCCGCCTGCCGGCTCCGGCCGGAATCGTCGTAGCGGTAGGAAAAAACCGTGCCGAGGGCGGCGCCGATCCCCCGGGCCGCGTCCTCGGTGGCGGCGGTGTCGACCAGTGCGGAGTTCCCGGCCGCCGCGGCCCGGTCCCGGTGCGCCGCGGCGAAGCCCCAGGCCGCCGTCCCGGCCAGGACCACCACGAGCGCGATCGGCAGCACCCGGCGGACCCGGTGCCGGTGCGCCCGGGGAGCCGTTTCCGGCGCGGGGACTTCGACCTGCGGGGCCCCTTCCGCACCGAGGTCCCGGGAGGGGGGGCGCCCGCGGGTCCGGCCGCGCCCGGCCACCCGCACCACCCGCACCGGCCGCCTCGGCGGCTTCTTCGGCTGCACCGTCATCCTGGTCACGGGCCCTCCTCCACCGGTACCTGGCCGAGCCCGGTGACCAGCCAGCCCCCGGCGCCGCGGGCCAGCCCGGCCTTGAACCGGTTGTGCTTCGCCACGGCCGGTCCGCCGTCCGGGGTGACCACCAGCTCGACCGAGACGATCAGCTCGGCGGTGCCGGCGGCCGGGTCCAGCCCGGTCACCGCGGCGTCGGTGACCGTGCCGGTGGTGACGGTCTTCGCCTGCGCGACCCGCTCGAGGTTGGCCGGACGGCCCTGCACCAGCTCGTCGTGCAGCGAGCCGCCGCTCACGTCGAGCCAGTGCTGGTAGCCGCCCGCGGCTTGGCGGTAGTCCAGCGAGGTCAGCCCGGCGACCGCGGTCCGGCCCGCCTGCAGGGCCGAATCCCGGAACCCGGCGCGGGCCGGTCCGTCGTCGTGCGCGGCCTGCCACCAGTCGAACCCGCCCCAGGCCGCGGCCACCGCCGCCAGGGCGACCGCCGCGTAAGGCAGCGAAGCCGGCATCTTCACGGTCGTCCTCCCGGTGCGTTCTGCGAGCCGCGCACGCTCGTCGGGTCGCCTTCGGGCAGCGCGCACCTCGCGGAGGTGTCGAGCGGCCGCACCGAGGTGTCGAGCCCGTCGCGGTAGGTGGCCCGGTAGCCGGTGGTGCACGGCGGCGGGTCGAAGAAGTTCAGCGACAGCCCCACGTGCACGCCGTCCGGGCGCACGATCGAACCGGCGGCCCGGACCGCCTGCGGCGTGGTGATCAGCAGCTGCCGCAAGCCGTCCTGACGGTGGTCGAGGACTTGCGCGGTGGTGAGCAGGTTCGCCAGGGTGATCCCGAGCCCCGGCCCGGATTCCCGGATCAGCTCCGCGACCTGCTCCGCCGCCGCGGGCACGGCCGGGATGAGCCGGCGCAGGTCGCCGTCCGACTGCTTCAGCGTCGCGGCCAGCAGCCGCGCGTTCGCGCCGAACGCGCGGATCGCGTCGGCCTGCCCGACCTGGGTGTCGAGCACCGTGCCGGCGTCGGTGACCAGCCGGGTCAGCGGCCCGACGTGCGCGCTCGCCGCCTGGACGAACTCGATGCCCCGCCCGACCAGCTCGTCCAGGGCCGGTCCGGCGCCGGAGGTGGCGTCGTAGAGCTCGTTGACCACGGTGCGCAGCGCCGGTTTCGGCACCGAATCGGCGAAATCGTCTACTGTGGACAGTACCGCGTCGATCGGCAGCGGGATGTCGGTGTCGCGCCGGTCGATGACCGAGCCCTCGTGCAGCACCGCTCCGCCGTCGACCCGGGGCCGGAGGTCGACGTACTGCTCGCCGACCGCCGACCGGTCGGCGACCACCGCCTCGGTGTCCGCCGGGACCGGCGCCGTGCCGGAGTCGATGCGCAGCTCGGCCTCCATGCCCGCGGCGGTCAGCCGCAGGGCCCCGACCCGGCCCACCGGCACCCCGCGGTAGGTCACCTCCGCGTTGGTGAAGATCCCGCCCCCGGAGGCGAACTGCGCGGTCACGGTGTACCCGCGGTCGAAGAACACCTTGTCCAGGCCCGCGTAGGTGGCACCGACGTAGGCGGTGCCGGTCACCGCCAGCACCCCGAAGGCCACCACCTGGGCCCGGACCAGCCGGGAGAGCATCAGTTCCCCTTCCGGACGAAGGTGTTGAGGTAGTCGCCCCGGATGGTGTCCAGCGCGGCGTCGGGGAACGGGAAGGTGAACAGCAGCTCCATCGCCTGGGGCAGCGCGGCGCCGGAATCGGCGAGCCGCCGCAGCAGCGGGGCCAGCGCCTTCAGGTCGGCGACGAGGTCGTCCTGGCTCTTTTCGACCGTGCCGACGGCCACCGAGCTCAGCCCGTCGAGGGAGTCGAGCAGGCCGGTCAGCGCGGCCTTCTGGTCGTCGAGCACCTTGATCCCGGGGGTGAGTCCGGTGAGCGTGGTGGTGATGTCCGCGCGATGGGCGTCGAGGGTGGCCGAAAGCTTCTGCACGGAATCGAGCGCCCGGGTGATCTCGCCGCGCTGCTGGTCGAGCCCGGTCATCAGGGTGTCCAGGCTGGAGAGCAGGCTGCGGGCGGCGGACTCCTTGCCGCCCAGCGCCAGGTTGAGCTGGTGGCTGATGTTCTGCACCTGGGCCACCCCGCCGCCGTTGAGCAGCAGGGACAGGGCGCCGAAGACCTCCTCGATCTGCGGGGTCAGGCTGGAGCGGTCCAGCGGGATGACCGCCCCGTCGGCCAGCCGCCCGGCCGGGGCGGCGTCGGGGGGTGCGGCCAGCTCGACGAACTTCTCGCCGAGGATGCTGGCCTGCCGCAGCCGGGCGACGGCGTTCGCGGGCAGCACCACGTCCCCGTCGACCGCGAGGGTGGCCACCGCGGTGCGCCCGTCCGGCGCCAGGTCGATCCGGGTCACCCGGCCGACGGCGACGTCGTTGACCTCGACCCCGGACTGCGGGACCAGGTCCAGCACGTCGGCGAAGCTCGCGGTCACGCGGATCGGGTGCGGGCCCAGCGCCGCGCCGCCGGGCAGCGGGAGGTCGTAGACGGAGAACCCGCCGCCGCACCCCGTGGTCGCGAGCACCAGTGAGAGGACGGCGAGCCACTGGGTCGTACGCCTGATCGTGGCCGTACGCCTGGTCATTCCGGTGCGCCCGCTCATTTCGGCCCCGGGAATTCGAGGAGGTTGCCGCGGCCGTCGAGGGTCCCGGCCGCCGGGTCGTAGGCGCCGAGCAGGTTGGTCAGCGCGTTCGGCGCGGCGCTCAGCGCTTCGGACAGCGACTGCTTCTGGGCGGCCAGTGTCCTGGTCACCTCGGCCAGCTTGTCCACATCGGACCGGACCCGGCCCCGGTTGTCCTTGATGAACCCCTGCACCACGCCGAGGGCCTGGGTCAGCTCGTCGAGCGCGGCCGGGAACTGGTCCCGCTGGCCCGCCAGCACCTGGCTGATCGAGGCGAGCTGCCCGGCCGCCTGCTTCACCTGGTCGTCGTTCGCGGCCAGCATGGCGGTGAACCGGCCAGTGTCGTCCACCGTGGAGAACAGGTCGTCCTTCGAATCGCCCGCGGTGCGCGCCAGCTCGCCGAGGTTCCGGATCGCCTGCCCGGCCAGCCGGCCGTTGCCGTCCAGGGCGGTGGCCGAGGTGGTGAGCAGTTCGCTGACCGCGCCGTCCTTGTTCGCCCCGTTCGGCCCGAGCGCGCCCATCAGCTGCTTCAGGCTGGCCAGCAGCTGGTCCACCTCGACCGGGGTGACGGTCCGCTGCCGCGGGATCGGCCCGCCGGTGAACTCCGGGCCGCCGGTGTAGGGCGGGGTGAGCTGCACGTACCGGTCGGCGACCAGGCTCGGCGTGATCACCGCCGCCCCGGCGTCGGCGGGCAGCCGCAGTCCGGGCCGCACCTGCATGGTCACCTTCACCTCGGTGCCCTGCGGCTGCACCGCGGTCACCGAGCCGACCGGCACCCCGAGCACCCGCACGTCGGAGTTCGGGTAGATGCCGACCGCGGCGGCGAAGTACGCCGTCACGATCCGGTCGGACGGGGCGGTGGCCAGCGGCCACACCGCGCACAGCACCAGCGCGGCGGCCACGCCCAGGGCGAGGCGGCGCAGGCGGGCCCGCCGCCGGACGCGGTCCCCCGGTCCGGTGAAGTCGGTGAAATCGGCGAGGTCGGGGGACATCAGCGGCCTCCGTTCGGGGGCGGCGCGCAGCGGCCCGGGGTGGATCCGTCCGGGACGAGCCCGCACAGATAGGTGTCGATCCAGTGGCCGTTGCCGACCGCATTGCCGAGCAGCCGGTAGAACGGCCCGGCCAGGCGCAGGCTGTCCGCGAGCTTCGCCTGGTTCTGCTGCAGCACCCCGGCGACGCGGTCGAGCTGCTCCAGGGCCGGGCCCAGCGTCTTGCCGTTGTCCGCCACCAGGCCCCGCAGCTGCACCGACAGGCTCCGGATCCCGGCGAACAGCTTCGCGATCGCGTCCTTGCGCGCGTTGAGCTGGGTGAGCAGGGTGTTGCCGTCGCGGATCAGGGACTGGATCTGCCCCGACCGGTCCGCGAGCGTGCCCGACACCGCCCGGGTGTTCTGGAACAGCTTCACCAGCTCCTCGTCGCGCGAGGCCAAGGTCTGCGAAAGGGCCGCGACACCGGTGAAGGCCGCGCGCACGTCCTGCGGGGCCGAGGCGCCCAGCGTGCCCGAGAGCGCGCGGAAGGCCCGGGCCAGCTGGTCGGTGTCGATCGCGCCGACGGTGCCGGCCAGATCGTTGAACACGGTGGTGACGTCGTAGGGCGAGCTGGTGCGCGGCAGCGGGATCGGCTGGTCCGGGTCCAGCTCGCCGCCGCCGACCGGGTCGAGCACCAGGTTCTTCTGCCCGAGCAGGGTCTTGATCTTGATCGCGGCGGTGGTGCGGTCGCCGACCCAGGTGTCCCGGACCCGGAAGCGCACCTCCACGTGGTCCCCGGCCAGGTCGACGCCGGTCACCTCGCCCACCTTCACCCCGGCGACGCGGACCTCGTCCCCGGACCGGAGCCCGGCCGCCTCGCGGAATTCCGCCCGGTAGGCGGTGCCGCCGCCGATCAGGGGCAGCTCGCCGGAGAAGAAGGTGAGCAGGCCGAACGCGAGCATCACCGCCGCGGTGACCAGGCCGACCGCCATCGGGTTGCGGGAGCGGAACGGCTTGAGCCGTGGCGCCCGGGAGCGGCGGTGGCCGCCGCGGGCCCGGGGCAGTCGCGGGTTCATCGGCACCTCTCGGCGGTCACGGGGATGCCGGGCGGCGGGCCGCCCGGCGCGGGCTTGGCGTCGGTCCGGACCGCGCAGAGGTAGAAGTTCGCCCACGAGCCGTAGGAGAACACCGTGCCGATGCGGTCGAACTTGGCCGGGAGGTGGTCGAGGAACCGCTGGAACACCGGGGTGTTGTCGGCCAGGTTGCGCGACAGGTCGCCGAGCGCGGAAATGCTGTCGGACAACGGTTTGCGGCCCTGCTCCAGCAGCCCGGCGGTCGCGGTGGCCACCTCGCCCAGGCCCGCGGTCGCGCGGCCGATCGGGACCGCGTCCGCGGCGAGCCCGCCGACCAGCCGGGAAGTGGTGGCGACCAGTGCGTCGAACTGGTCGCCCTGGGCGTTCACCGTGTCCAGCACCGAGTTGAGGTTGCCGATCACCTGCCCGATCACCCGGTCCCGGCCGGCCAGGGTCGAGGTGAGCGAAGCGGTGTGCCGCACCAGGCTCTCGACCGTGCCGCCCTCCCCCTGCAGCACCTGCACCAGCTCGAACGAGAGCTGGTTCACGTCGTTCGGCGAGAGGGCCTGGAACAGGGGCTTGAAGCCGTTGAACAACGTGGTCAGGTCCAGCGCCGGGGTGGTCCGCGCCAGCGGGATCCCGGCCCCGCCGGGCAGCGGGGCCCCGGCCGGACCGGGATCGACGGCGAGGTACCGCCCGCCGACCAGGTTGCGGTACCGGATGGCGATCGTGGTCGCGGCGCTCGGGCGGTGGGCTCGATCGACCGAGAAACCCACCTCCGCCACCCGGTGGTCGACGACCCGGACGGAGTCGACCTGGCCGATCCGGACCCCGGCCATGCGCACCTCGTCGCCGGAGTTGACCGAAGTCGCGTCGGTGAACCGCGCGGTGTAGCCCACGGTGTCCGGGGTCCCGGTGTTGGCGATGGTGAGCGCCAGCATCGCCGTCGCCAGTGCCGTCACGACGAAGAAGACCAGGCCCTTCACCGCCGGCGCGAGAACGCTCCTCATCGGACAGTGACCTCCTTGCCCCGCAACGCGGGCCCGATCAGCACGCTGCTCCAGCCGGGTACCTCGCCCAGCCGGGGCCGGAGCAGTTCGGCCACCAGCGCCCGCTCCCCGGGCGAGTTCGCCGGGCCCAGGTCGTCCCCGGCGGGCGCGCCGCCGCCCCCGCCGCCGTAGCACCTCGGGCCGCCGGTCGCGGTGAAGGCCGGGGTGTCCCGCCCGGGCACGTACTTCTCGCGCGGGTCCTGCACCGAGAGCACCACGTGCAGCCCGGGCTCGCCGGTCCCGGCCCCGAGGGCCTTCTCCATCAGCGGCTTCAGCCGGTTCACCGCGTCGAACAGGCAGGGGAACTCCGGGGAGTAGCGGGAAAGCAGCTCCAGCGAAGAGCGGCTTTCCGCGGACACGCCGATCAGGTTGTCCTTGTTCTTCCGCAGGAAGTCGCCCAGGTCCTGCGAAGCGCCGGTGACGGTGGCGAACAGCGCGCGCAACCCGTCCTGCTCGTCGGTGACGGTCTTCGAGGTCGTGGCCAGGTCGGCCAGCGCGCGCAGGATGTCCGGCGCGGCCGTGGTGTAGAGATCGGCGGCCCCGGCCAGCCCGGTGAGGTCCTGGCGCAGCTCCGGCAGCAGCGGGTTCACCCGGGCGAGCAGGTCCTGCAGTTGCACGATGCTGTCGCCGAGGGGCCGGCCGCGGTGGTCCAGTGCCTGGGAGATGGCACCGAGCGAGCTGTTGAGCTTCTGCGGCTGCACCGCGCGCAGCAGCGGCAGCAGGTCGTCGAGCACCCGCTCCACCTCGATCGCGCCGGCGGAGTCGTCCTGGGCGATCACGTCGCCCGCACGCAGGCTCCCCCGGCCCACCGCGGGCAGCCGGAGATCGACGTAGCGCTCACCGAACAGCGTCTTCGGCAGCAGCCGGGCCGAGACGTTCCGGGGCAGCGCGCCGATCTTCGCCGGGTCCAGCGCCAGTTCGAGTTCGGCGCCGCCGGGGGTGCCGCGCACCTCGCGGACCTCGCCGAACGGCACGCCGCGGACCTTGACCTCGGCCGAGCGCGCGAGCTGGCTGCCGGCCCGGCCGGTTTCCAGGCGCACCAGGGCGGAGTGGTCGAAGTCCTGGTCGTAGACGGCCACGGCCAGCCGGCCCAGCAGGACGAGCACGACCAGGAACGCCACCCCGGCCAGCTGGGTGCCGAGCCGGCTCACCCGGACACCTTCACCGTGGTGGTGGCGCCCCAGATGGCCAGCGACAGGAACAGGTCCAGCACGCTGATCAGCACGATCGAGGTGCGCACCGCGCGCCCCACCGCGACGCCGACCCCGGCCGGGCCGCCACCGGCGCGGTAGCCGTAGAAGCAGTGGGTGAGGATCACCGCGACGCTGAACACCAGCACCTTCCCGAAGGACCACAGCACGTCCCCGGGCGGCAGGAACAGGGTGAAGTAGTGGTCGTAGGTGCCGCCGGACTGGCCGAAGAAGACCACCGTGGTCACCCGCGAGCCGAGGTAGGAGATGAGCAGCCCGATCACGTACAGCGGGATGATCGCGGCGAACCCGGCCACGATCCGGGTGGTCACCAGGTAGGGCAGGCTCCGCACGGCCATCACCTCGAGCGCGTCGATCTCCTCGGAGATCCGCATCGCCCCCAGCTGTGCGGTGAACCCGCTGCCCACCGTGGCCGAGAGGGCGAGCCCGGCCACCAGCGGCGCGATCTCCCGGGTGTTGAAGTAGGCGGTGAGGAAGCCGGTCATGGCCGAGATGTTGATCTGGTTCAGCGCGCTGAACCCCTGCAGGCCGACGGTCACGCCGGTGAACACGCACATCCCGACCATCACGCCGATCGTCCCGCCGATCACCGCGAGCGCCCCGCTGCCGAAGGTGACCTCGGCCAGCAGCCGGAGCACCTCGCGGGAGTAGCGGGTCAGGGCCGTGGGCACCGCGGCCAGCGCGCGGACGTAGAACAGCAGCTGATCGCCGAGCGCGAACAGCCGGTCCCCCGGTTTGGCGGCCACGCTGCGCAGGTGGCTCATTCAGGTTCCCTTCGCCGGGACGAGCTGCAGGTACAGCGCGGTCAGCACGGTGTTGACGAAGAACAGCAGCAGGAAGGTGACGACCACGGACTGGTTGACCACGTCGCCGACGCCCTTCGGCCCGCCCCGGGGGTGCAGTCCGCGGTAGGCGGCGACCACCCCGGCCAGGTAGCCGAAGACGACCGCCTTGATCGAGCTGACCACCAGGTCCGGCAGCTGGGCCAGGGCGTTGAAGCTGGCCAGGTACGCGCCCGGGGTGCCGCCCTGCACGATCACGGCGAAGAAGTAGCCGCCGAGCACGCCGACGACGCTGACCAAGCCGTTGAGCAGCACCGAAACGCCCACCGCCGCCTGCACCCGCGGGACCAGCAGCCGCTGCACCGGCGAGACCCCGAGCACTTCCATCGCGTCGATCTCCTCGCGGATGGTGCGGGCGCCGAGGTCGGCGCAGATCGCACTGCCGCCAGCTCCGGCGATGATCAGCGTGGTCACGATGGGGCTGGCCTGCTGCACCACCGCGAGCACGCTGGCCGCGCCGTTGAACTGCTGCGCGCCGATCTGGCTGGTCAGCGAGCCCAGCTGGAGCGAGATGACCGCGCCGAACGGGATCGCGACGAGGATCGCCGGGGAGATGGAGACACTGGCGATGAACCAGAACTGCAGGACGAATTCGCGGACCTGGTAGGGCCGCCGGCCCATGGCGACCAGGATGTCCAGGGCCAGCGCGCACATCCGGCCGAATTCGCGCAGCCCGTTCACCGCCCGGCGCGGGACCTCGGCCAGCAGCGTGGTCACGGGGCCCCGCAGCCGTTGGGCGGCGCGCCGTTGCCGACGCAGCGCAGCACCAGGTCGGTCACCAGGGTGTTGCCCGGTCCGGAGACCAGGCCGCTGAACAGCCGGCTGAAGTCCTCGTGCCCGGTGCACCCGGTGAACGCGGGCAGGGTGAAGGTGGTGGACACCTTCCGCGGCTGGGCCGGGAACGCCAGCGGCAGCAGGCCCTTGATCTCGACCCGGGCCGGTTCGGCGGTGCGGCAGTCCGGACCGACGTCGAGCGCGCGCCCGTCGACGCGCGCGTCGGAGAGCTTCACCGAGACCGAGTTGACCACGTCGGTGTCGGCGCAGATGTCGGTGCCCACCGCGGCGCAGTCGCCGTTCCGTCCGGTGTGGACGGTGACTGCGCCGGTCGCGTCGCCGCTGGGGATCAGCGCCACGGTGGCCGTGGCCGGCATGAAGCGGAAGGTGACGAAGTAGCTCGACGCCGCCGGGACGGCGAGCTTGCCGGTGATCGGCACCGTGCCGTTCAGCCCCAGCAGCGCGCCGTCGAACCGGCCGGGCGGGAAAGCCAGCTCGGAGCCGAGCTTGGCGACCCGGCTGGTGGTCGGATGCGCGCTGTCCCCGACGACGAAGCCGAAGGGAAAGCTGATCCCCCCGGCCGCGACCGGCCGGGCCGGCGGGACCGGTATCGCCGGTGTGGTCGGCGTGGTCGGCGGGCCCGGCGTGGCGGCGGCCGGGCCCAGCGCGAACGCGGTCGCGGCCACCGGCAGCAGCAGCGCCAGCGGCACTCGTGATCGCCTGAGCATGTGCGGGCCTCGTTTCGCTTCGGTCCCGCCAAGCTACCGAGCGTTTTCCCTTCAGGACAGGGAAAAACCGGTCCGGCGCGACGCCCGGCGGTTCTTTGTCACGCGCGCCAGCGGGCCGGGCGGGGAAAGTGTCATCCGGGCCAGTGCCGGTTCCGGGATCCTCGGACCCGGGGGCGGGTGCCGTAGACCCGTTCGCCGAGATTTTCCTTGGCGGCGGGGAAAAGCCGGGACGCACTCGTACGGGTCCGGATCGACGGGACCCGGGTCCCGGCCACTGTTCCGGCGCGCGGCGGGTAGCGGGGACGCGCGTCGCTCGCCCCCGCACCCCTTCCCGTCGATCAGCGGCCGCCGAGCGCCTCGAGCCGGTCGGCCGCCGGTCCGGCGCCACCGGCGGCGCGGAAGGACTCGGCGATGCCCCGGGCCGCGGCGCGGTAGCGGGGCCGGTCGAGCACGGTCCGCACCGCCACGGCGAGGTCGGCGGCCGTCGCCCGGTCGAACCGGAGCCGGAGCCCGGCCCCCGCGTCGACCACCTGGCCGGCCAGGATGGACTGGTCGTCACGGATCGGGGCGACGACCAGCGGCAGGCCCGCGGAAAGCGTTTCGCACACCGTGTTGTGGCCACCGTGGCACACCACCGCCGCCGCGTTCCGCAGCACCTCGGTCTGCGGAATCCGGGCCCGGGTGAGGATTCCTTCCACCGCCACGGTGCCGCCCGGGTCCACCACCAGTCCCTGGACCCCGGGCAGCGCCGAGAGGGCCACCGCGCTCTCGCGGAGGAACCGGCGCCCCGCCGGGGCGTTCGCCGTGCCGAGGGTGACCAGCACCAGCGGGCGGCCGTCCAGCCGGGACCAGGGGAAGGGCCAGGGCGGCGCCGCGGCCGGGACCGGACCGACGTACCGCACCGCCGGGCCCGCCTTCGCCGCCGGCGGCCCCGCCAACGCCCGCGTGGTGAACGCCAGCACCAGCCGGGGCGAGAACCGCAGGTCCCCCGATTCGACGCCGTGCCGCCGGCGAAGCCCGTCCTGCAGCCCGTCGGCCCAGCTCGCGATCTTCGGCAGCACCGCGAGCGGGTCGCCGAGCTCGGCCGAGGTGGAGGCCGAGGTGGCCCACGGCACCCCGGTCCGGGCCGCCACCAGCGCGCCCGCGAAAGCCTGCTGGTCGGCCACCACCACGTCGGGCCCGAACTCCGCGACCGCCTGGGCGACGCCCGGCACCATCGCTTCGGCCAGCGGCACCAGGTACTGCTCCCACAGGTGCTTGAGGGCCGCGAACCCGCGCAACCCGGGTGGCCTCAGCCCCACCTCGAACGGGGCCGAGTCCCCGGCGGCCCACACCGGCGCGGCGGGTTCCGGCGGGGATCCGGGCCGCCCCGGACCCGCCGGGACTGCCGGGACCGCCTGAACCGCCGGGACCGCTGCCACGGCCGGACCTGCACCGACCAGCCTCGACACCCCGGGCTCGGCCCCGCACCAGGCCACCGCGTGCCCCCGGGCGGTCAGTTCGGCCGCGACTCCCCGCAGGGGCGCCACGTGCCCGGCCAGCGGCGGCACCACCAGCAGGAACCTCATCCCGCGTGCCGGCCGATCCAGTCCAGTACCAGCGCGCGGACCGCGCGGTGGCGCTCGACCAGCACCGAATGCCCCTGGCCCTCGAACACGTGCAGCTCGCCCCGGGGCAGCACCGACGTCAGCGCCTCCAGATCGTCGGCCTGGTAGCCCCGGCTGCCGAGGATGGACAGCACCGGGCACTCGATCGCGGCCACCTGCGCCCGGGTCAGCCACGGCCCGAGCGGCACCTCCTCGGCCATGGTGGTGGCCGTCATCCGCTCGGCCGCCATCCGGGCGAGCCGACGGTGGTGGGCGCCGAAGTTCGCCTCGATCCAGGCGAAGCTCTCCTCGCGGCGGAAGAAGTCCATGGTGTACCCGAGGATGCTGCCCATCTTCGCCGCCCAGTCCTCGGTGGCGGGCTCCGACTCGATGCACACGATGCTGCGCACGCGCTCCGGCGCCGCCGCGGCGAAGCTGTAGGCCAGCGTGCCGCCGAAGCTGTTGCCCACCAGGTGCACCGGCCGGTCGATCCGCAGCGCGTCGAGCAGCCCGCGCAGATCGGCCACGAAGTCGGACAGCCGGTAGCCGGTCGCGGGCCGGTCGGTGCGGCCGTGGCCGCGCAGGTCGTAGCTGACCACGTCGACGCCCGCCGCCGCGACCGGCGGGGCCAGGGTCAGGTGGAAGCTGGCCAGGCTGTCGGTGCCCATCCCGTGCAGGAACACCACGGTCTCGCTGCCCCCCGGGGTGAGCAGCTGCACGTTGGTGCGCAGTCCGTTGACGGTCAGCGTGGGCACGGGCCGCTCCGCTGCGCCACGAACCGGGCCAGCTCGCCCACGGTCAGGCCGATCACCTCGTCGAGCTCCTGCTCGGCCAGGTACTCGGCCAGGTTCACCCCCGGCCCGAAGTGCTCGGCCAGGATGCCGGCGAAGGTGACCAGGTCGATGCTCTCCAGGCCGAGGTCCTCGTGGAAGGTCGTCTCCGGGGTGATGGCGAAGCCGAGTACCCGCGGGTCGCCGGCCAGTTCGCCGAGCAGCCCGGCGACCACCTCGAAGACCGTTCCGGCGGCGGCGCGGTCGAGGGTCATGACGTGCTCCTGTCCTTGACGTGCCAGGCCACGACGTGGCCCGAGATGGGGGCGCCGGGGCCGTCCCGGCGCAGGGTGATCGACGGGCAGCCCTCGGCCCGCTCCAGCGCGAGCGCGGCCGCGACGTTGCCGTCCCGCGCCAGCGCGACCTCCAGCTCCGGCAGCACCCGGCCGTGCCGCCCGGAGACCGAGCCGTCTTCGTGCACGTGGATCTCGGCCGGGAACACCGGCTCGTCCAGCCGGGCGCGCACCGCGTCCTTGACCGCGATCCGCTCCAGCAGCCACGCCCCGCGGCGCCGGGTTTCGCACGCCTCGAACGCCGCCCGCTCCTCGGCGTCGAGGTACATGCCGGCGTAGAGGTCCCGGGCCGCCACCGTGGGCCAGCGGTCGGCCACCCAGACCCAGCCCTCCTCGTGCCGCCGCGAGAGCAGGTTCCGCTCGGGGAAGGCGTGCACCCGGTGCGCGGCCCGGTCGCACGGGAACCGCACGTCGGCCCACCGGCCGATCCGGGCCAGGACCCGGCCCTCGTGCCGCAGTTCGGCGTCCATCTCCACCAGGTCGGGATCGAGGTGGCGGATCCGCACCAGGCAGCCGACCCGGGTGCCCGGACCGGGCTCCGGCCCGTACCAGGTGATCCGGCCGATCGAGCGGGGGAAGGCCAGCAGGCCGTCGGACTCCCCGGCCATCAGCCAGCAGCCGAGCAGCTGCCCCACGTTGTCGAGCAGCCCGCCGGGGGCCGGGGGCACCACCAGCTCCCCGCGGATGTGGCGCGCCCCCAGCGCGTCGATCCGGGCCAGCCCCTGGTAGGCCGGTCCGTGGAACATCTCCCGCTGCCGGTAGACCTCGGCCGCCGCCAGCGGCGGCGGCCCCTCCTCCCCCGGCGGCGGGAACGGTTCGGGCGCGGCCGGGAAACCCGGTCCCAGCCGCACGTCCATCCGGGCGAAAGCTCCGATGTGGACACTGACCAGCGCCCCGGACCGGCTGGTGGTGACCGGCACCCGCCGGGCCGGTTCGGCGATCAGCCACCGGGAGAACACGGCGTCGCGCACCTCGATCGCCCGAGTGCCCGGGGCGTGGCGTTCGGCCGCCCGGCAGGCCAGCCCGACCAGGGCCGTGGCCGGCACGACCGGGCGGAAGTCGGACTCGTCGGGCCAGCCCTCGCGCTGGCGGAAGAACCGGTGGTCGCGCAGGTGCGGCATGGCCTCCAGCGAGACCTCCACAGTGGACCCCGATGCGGCCGCGGCGGCCACCTCCGCCGCGGCCCGCCGGATCTCCTCCAGCAACGCGGTGAACTCGGCCACGACGGCCGCCGGGACTCCCTCGGGCAACGCCGCCGGGCCTCCTTCGAGCACCACCGGCGGGCCTCCGGCGGGCACCACCGCCGGAACTCCGGCAGGCACCACCAGCGGACCTCCTTCCGGCACCACCGCCGGAACTCCGGCAGGCAGCACCGGCGAGCCTCCCTCGGACAACGCCGCCGGAACTCCGGCGGACACCACCGACGGACCTCCCTCCGGCACCACCGCCGGAACTCCGGCGGACACCACCGACGGACCTCCCTCCGGCACCACCGCCGGAACTCCGGCGGACACCACCGACGGACCTCCCTCCGGCACCACCGCCGGAACTCCGGCGGACACCACCGGTAGGGCGGCCGGGGCCGGGCGGTCGAGCAGTCCCCGGGCCGCGTCGCCGAGCCGCAGCAGTCCGGGGCCGGGGTTCAGCCGGACCCGCTCCGGCTCCAGCGCGGCGAAGTCGGGTTCCGCGCCCTCGGCCCAGAGGGCGGCCGCGGCCCGCCGCAGCTGGGCGAGCCCGGCCCGGGTCGTCGACGCGGCCGCGACCGCCAGGTGGGGCCGCTGCCCCAGCGTGTCGGCCACGAACGAACCGAGCTGCCCGGCCCCGACCTGGACGAACGCCCGGAACCCGGCCTCGTGCAGCTGTTCGGCGAGCTGGCGGAACCGGACCCGTTCGAGCAGGTGGGCCAGGTACAGCTCGCGCACGCCATCGGGGTCCGCCGGGTAGGGCCGCGCGGTGGTCGCCGACCACACCGGGACGCTGGGCGCCACCAGCGGGAGCTCGCCGACGAACCGGGCGAACGGTTCCAGGTGGGCCAGCAGGAACGGCGAGTGGAACCCGGACCGGAAGGACAGCGCCCGGGTGACGATCCCGTCGGCCCGGCAGGATTCGGCGAACCCGGCCACCGCCGGAGGCGGCCCGCACACCACCGTCTGCCGGGGCGCGTTCTCGTGGGAGATCACCAGTTCCGCCGGGAGCGCCTCGGCCAGCCGCGCCGCCGGGCAGCCGAGCACCAGGTAGTCCACCTCCGGCAGCTCGAACCCGTCCGGCCAGTACCGGCCCAGCAGCTCGCTCAGCGGGGCGCCGGGGTACATCCCGGCCTCCTGCATCGCGGTCCACTCGCCGACGCTGTGCCCGGCCAGCGCGTCGGGCCGGACCGCGATCCGGCGCAGGGCCGCGCCCAGCACCCGCCCGGTGGCGGTCACCGCGGCCGCCCGTTCCAGCACCGTGCCGGCCGACCAGCGGGGCCGGTCCAGGCCGAAGCGGCGCGCGACGTCGTCGCAGCGCGGTTCGGCGGTGTCTTCGAGGCCGGGGTAGAGGAACACGGTCCGGCCGCCCGGCAGCAGCGGGTCCACGCTGCACCAGACGTCGCCGGCGCCGTGCCACGGCCGTCCGGTCCGCGCGGCCTCGGCCACCACCCGCCGCGCCAGCCCCAGCTTCCGCTCCCCCGGCCCGGCCACGGCGATCCGGCAGGGCCCCGCCCCCGGTTCCCCGTCCCGGTCCTCGAGCCGGTCCAGCAGTTCCCGCGGTGAGGCCGCGGCCAGCCGCAGCACCCGTTCCGGCTCCTCGACCCGGGCGCGGCGGCGGGCGGACCGGTCGGCACCGGTGAGGACGACGTGCGCGTTGACCCCGCCGAAGCCGAACGCGTTCACCGCCGCCACCCGGGGCAGCCCCGTCCACGGCCGGGCTTCGGCCAGCACCTCGAACCGGGTGCCGGCCAGCAGCGGGTTCGGCTCTTCGCAGTGCAGGCTGGGGGGCAGAACTCCGTGGTGCAGCGCCAAAGCCGCCTTGACCAGCCCGGCGGCCCCGGCCGTCGGCAGGGTGTGCCCGATCATGGACTTGACCGAGCCGAGCACCGCCCTCGGCCCGGCGGCGGGGCCGAACACCTCGGCCAGGGTGGCCAGCTCCGCCGCGTCGCCGGCCGGCGTGGCCGTGCCGTGGGCCTCCACCAGTCCGATCCGCGCCGGGTCCGCGCCGCGCCAGGCCCGCCGCAGGGCCCGGACCTGACCGGCGGAGGCGGGGCTGAGCAGGCCGGCGGCCCGGCCGTCGCTGGACGTGCCGCTGCCGCACACCACCGCGTACACCCGGTCGCCGTCGCGACGGGCGTCCTCGAGCCGTTTCAGCACCACGATCGCGGTCCCCTCGCCGATCAGCATCCCGTCGGCGTGGCGGGAGAACGGGCTGATCCGCTGGCTCGGGGACAACGCGCCGAGCTGGGTGAACAGCGACCACAGCGTGTCGTCGTGGGTGTGGTGGACGCCGCCGGCGAGCACCGCGTCGCAGCGGCCGCGCGCCAGTTCGCCGATCGCCTGGTCCACCGCGAGCAGCGACGAGGCGCACGCCGCGTCCACGGTGTACGCCGGGCCGCCCAGGTCCAGCCGGTTCGCCACGCGGGAGGCGGCCAGGTTGGGCACCAGCCCGGCCGCGGCCTCGGGCCGGAACGGGCCGAGCGGTTCCAGCAGCGCCCGCCGGACCTCAGCCACCAGCTCCGGCCCGGCCGAGGGGGCCAGGTCCGCGAGCACGCCGGTGACCTCCCGGACGGTGCGCACCCGCTGGTCGAACGCGCGCAGCCCGGGCGAGAGGTACCCACCGCGCCCCAGCACCACACCCACTCGCTCCCGGTCCCCGAGCCGCCCCGGACCACCGAGGTCGTCGATCGCGGCCGAAGCCACGGCGAGCGCGGCGATCTGGTCGGGCTCGGTGCCGGGCAGCGCCGCGGGCAGCACGCCGAGCCCGGTCGCGTCGAGTTCCAGGCGTTCGCCGACGAACCCGCCCCGCCGCCCGTGCGTCCGGTCGGGCGCGGTCCCGGGCCGGCCGTGGAAACCGGGGTCGCGGCGGTGCTCCGGGATCTCGGTGATGGTGTCGGCGCCGGTCTCGAGGTTGTGCCAGAACTGCCCCAGCGTGGCCGCCCCGGGCAGCAGCACCCCCATGCCGACGATCGCGACGCCCGCCTGGTCCGTCCCCGGCCGAGGCACCGCCGGCCGGTTCACCACAGTGACGCCGTGTAGACCACCACGCCGGCGGTGCCGTACGCGAGTTCGCGCAGCAACGCAGCGGTCGCTTCCGCCGGGTCCAGCAGCCCGATCTCCCGCTCCCGGTAGTGGCGCGCCAGCTCCGGGGTCACCATGCCGGGGTGGTCGCCGAGCGGCGCCCAGGGTCCCCAGTGGACGGTCAGGGCCCGTCCGGGCCACCGGCCGGAGAGCGTTTCGAGGGCGTCGTTCGCCGCGGCGTAGTCGGTCTGCCCGCGGTTGCCGAGCACGCCCGCGACACTGCCGAAGAACACCACGAAACCCGGTTCCACCCCGGCCTCGGTGAGCGCGTCGAGCACGGCCTCCGCCCCGTCCACTTTGGTCTCGAACACCGTGGCGAACGCGGCTTTGTCCTTTTCCCGCATGAGTTTGTCGTCGAGGACCCCGGCGGCGTGGACCACCCCGTCGAGACGGCCGTGGTGCTCGGCGAGCCGGCGGACGAGAGCCCGCACGGCCGCGGGGTCACGGACGTCGAGGGCGTGGTAGCCCGGCTGTCCCCCGGCGGCGCGGACGGCGTCCAGGGTCCGGCCGATCTCCTTCCGCGCGGCCGCCGCGCGGACGCGGTGCTCGATCTCGCGGATCGGGAGACCCTGCCCGGCCAGGGCGGTCCGCAGCCCGGCCGGGTCGGCGGACTCGTCCGGGTCGCCGGGTTCGGCGGGCCACGGCGTGCGCCCGGCCAGCTCCACCCGGCAGCCCGAAGCGGCCAGCGCGACCGCGGTGTGCGCGGCCACCCCCCGCGCGCCGCCGATCATGAGCACCACCGAGTCCGGACCGAGGCCCAGTGCGGCCAGCTCGCCCCCGCCCGGCCCGGCCCCGGAAAACGCCAGGGGGCCGAGTTCTTCGGGCCGGGGGACGAAGGTGTAGCGACCGTCCCGTTCGTGCGCGACCACCGCGGGCCCGGCGCTGAGCGCTTCGTCGAGCAGGGTCTTGGGCACGTCCTGGGTCACCTCGACCAGCCGGGTCGTCACGGTCCGTTCGAGGGCGGCGGCCCGGACCAGCCCCCGCAGCCCGGCGGCCGAAGTCGTCCCGGGCGCCGCGGCGATCACCACCGCTCCGGGGGTGGTCTTCAGCAGCTCGAACAGCTCGGGGGCGAGGGACCGGCCGGGCCCCCGGAGAGCGGACAGGGAAACGGTCAGGTCCGGCCCGGCCGCAGCCGTACCGGTGCCCTCCGGATCGGTCCCGGCCGAATCGGTGTCATCCGGATCAGCGCCGCTCGTGTCGATGCCTTCCGGCTCAGTGCCATCCGCGTCGGCGTCCTCCGCATCGGTGCCCTCGGCGCCGATGCCGCCCGCGCCGATGCCGCCCGTGTCGGTGCCGTCTGGATCAGCGCCGTCCGGGTCAGTGCTGTCCGGATCGGTGCCGTCCGGATCGGTGCCGTCCGGATCGGTGCCCGGGTGGCCGGGCGCCGGACCGGCCCCCGGTCCACCGGCGGCGGCCTGGTCATCGGGCCCGAGGTCCAGTACCTCGCCGCCGGCCTCGGCGAACAGGGTCCGCACGGCCGCGGCCAGTTCCTCCTGACCGGGCTCGGACCGGATGGCCACGGTCTTGCCGCGCACCCCGTCGGTGCCGGGTTCCAGCGGCACGGGCGTGCGGCCGATCCGGTACCGCACCGGTGCGGCGGCGGCGGGGGTGAGCAGTTCTTCCAGGTGGGAGGCGAGGGCCTGGGCGGTGCGGTCCCGGCTGAGCCGGTCGGTCCGGTCGTCGGCGGGCAAGCCGAGTGCGGACAGCAGGGTGCCGGCGATCTCGGTGCGCTTGATCGAATCGATGGACAGGTCGGCCTCGAGGTCGAGGTCGGCGGTGATCATCGCCCGCGGGTAGCCGGTGCGGTCGCTGATCACCCCCAGCACGGTGGACAGCACGGGCTGCGGTTCCGCGGCGGCGGCCCGCGGTTTCGCCGGCGCCGGGGCGGGTTCCGCCACCCCGAGGGGCACCGGGGCGGGCGGGGCGGCGGGGACCGTCGCCCCGAGGTAGCCCAGCAGCACCTCGCGCTGGGCCGCGACCAGTTCGCGGGTGGTGCGCAGGAAGTCGGCGACCGCGCCGGTCCGGCGGTCGGACGGCGGCACCGGACCGGCCTCGGGCCCGCCCGCCTGAGCCGCGAGCGCGCCCGGGGCGGAAAGCAGCGGCGGGGTCGCCGGCGCGGAGCCGGGGGGCCGGGCGGTCCGGATCCGCCGGGCCACCGGCAGCGCGGGCTCGGCGGCCCCGGGAGCCCGCACCGAACGCCCGTCCACCGTCCAGGCCGTGGCCGAGACCACCGGACGCTCCCGGCCGCGGGTCAGTTCGGCGTCCTCGACCGGCACCCCGGCCTCGGCCAGTGCGCGCAACGCGGTCAGGAACCCCCGCAGGTCCGGACCGCACGCCACGGCGGTGTGCGGGCGCCCGTCCAGGATCTGCCCGGTCAGCCCGGTCAGGACCCGGCCGGGGCCGACCTCCACGAACGTGCGGGCCCCGGCCGCGTACATGTCCTCGATCTGGTCGGCGAACCGCACCGGCGACACGAGCTGCGCGGCCAGTTCGGCGCGGACGTCCCCGTCGTAGGGCCGCGCGGTGCGGTTCGCCCACACCGGCCGCTGCGGGTCCACAATGGACTCCTCGGCCAGCCGGAGGGCGAACTGCCCGGCCGCCCCGGCGACCAGCGGGCTGTGGAACGCGCAGGCCACCGGCAGGCGCCGGGCGGAGAAGCCGTGCTCGCGCACCCGTCGCACGGTGTCCTCCAGGGCGCTCACCGGGCCGGAGAGGACCACCTGGTGGGGCCCGTTGTCGTTGGCCACCACCACGTCCGGGCCGAGCAGGTCCGGGGTGAGCGCCGCCGGCGCCGCCGCCACCGCGGCCATCCCGCCCGGTTCGGACAGCCCGGCCGCCTCGGCCATCAGCCGGCCGCGGGCCCGGCTCAGCCGGAGCAGGGCGTCGAGGCCGAACGCCCCGCCGGCCGCCAGCGCGGCCAGCTCCCCGTAACTGTGCCCGGCCAGCAGGTCCGGGCGGACGCCGAAGCGCTCCAGCAACCTCGTGAGGGCGAACTCGACCAGGCCGAGCGCGGGCTGCGCGAACCGGGTGTCGGTCAGCTCGTCCTCCTGCCGCTGCCCGGCTTCCGGGCTGAACGCGTGGGGCGGGAACGCCACCGCCGCCACCTCCGGGGCCAGGCGCAGCACCTCGGCCAGCTCCGGGAAGCAGACCATCAGCTCCCCGAGCATGCCGGGCCGCTGGCTGCCCTGGCCGGGGAACAGGAACGCCACCCGGCCGGGGCCCTCCCCCGGTTCTCCGGCCGAAGCCCGTGGGCCGGTCTCCGCCCGGGCGTGGCGGATGGCGGCGACCAGTTCCTCCGCCTCCGGCGGCCAGTCGCGCAGTCCGTGGGCGCGGTCGGGGGCGACCGGGCCCGCCGCGAGCACGGCGTGGTAATTCGTGCCGCCGAAGCCGAAGGCGCTCACCCCGGCGAACCGGGCGGGCGAGGGCCACGGCCGGGCGGCGGTGGTGAAGGAGAACGGGCTGGTGGCCGCGTCCCATTCGGCGTTCGGGCGGGTCAGGTGCAGGGTCGGCGGGAGCGCTTCGTGCCACAGCGCCAGCGCCGCCTTGATCAGCCCGGCCAGCCCGGCGGCGCACTTGGTGTGCCCGATCTGGCTCTTGACCGAACCGAGCGCGCACGCCCCGGGCTCGGCTCCCGCGCCGGTGAAGAAGCCGGTCAGGGTGCGCAGTTCGGTCGCGTCGCCGACGGCCGTGCCGGTTCCGTGCGCTTCGACCAGGCCGACGTCGGCGGGGGAAACCCGGGCGTCGTGGTAGGCGCGCGCCAGGGCGCGGTGCTGGCCGTCGGGCCGGGGCGCGGTGAGGCCGAGCGCGCGCCCGTCGCTGGCCGCGCCCACTCCCTTCACCACGGCGTAGATCCGGTCACCGTCACGCTCGGCGTCGGACAGCCGCTTGAGGACCAGGCACGCCACGCCCTCGCCGAGCGCGATGCCGTCGGCCGCCGAGTCGAACGGGCGGCACTTCCCGGTCGGCGAGAGCGCGCCCGCCGAGGTGAACATCAGGTAGTCGTGGACGCCGTTGTGCAGGTCGACCGCCCCGCACAGCACCAGCGAGCTGGTCCCCGCGCGCAACTCCTTGACCGCGGCGTCCAGCGCGGCCAGTGACGAACCGCAGGCCGCGTCCACGGTGAAATTCGCGCCGCCGAGGTCGAGGCGGTTGGCGATCCGGCCGGAGATGACGTTGGCCAGCGTACCCGGGAAGGTGTCCTCGGTCGGGGCCGGGAGCTGGTCCAGCAGTTCGGCCGGTACCTCCTCGAAGTACCCGGCCAGCAGGGAACGCAGGGTGCCGGCGTTGGCCAGGTCCCCGCCGGCCTCCGCGCCGAACACCACGCTGGTGCCCGCCCGGTCGAACGGCCGGTCGGCGTAGCCGGCGTCGGCCAGCGCGCGGGTGGCGACCTCCAGGGAGACCAGCTGGGCGGGATCGATGCTGCCCATCGCCTTCGGAGGGATGCCGAAGGCCAGCGGGTCGACCGCGAGCCCGGGCAGGAATCCGCCCCACTTCGACGCCGACTGTCCGAAGTAGACCTCCGGATCCCACCGCCCGGGCGGGACCTCGGTGACGGAGTCCTCCCCGCGCAGCACGTTCGACCAGAACGCGGCCAGGTCCGGGGCCCCGGGGAAGGCGCCGGCCATGCCGATGATGGCCACGTCGCGGTCCGGATCCGCCGCCGCGGCCCCGGATTCCCCGTCACCGGTGCCCGTGGCGGCGGCCGAGCCACCGCGCTCCGCCCCGTCGGGCCCCACCGCCCGCGCGAACCCCGCCGCCTCCTCGGTGACCGCCCGGTGCAACGCGGCGATCGTCGTGCGCTCGGAGCGCAGGACCGCGACCTGGCCCGCCATGAACAGCCCCTGCGCGAGCTGGCCGTCCGCGTCCACCTCGGCCAGGTGCGCGCCTTCGCGGCGGAGCCCCTTGCTGGCGATCCGCAGCCGCCCGGTGTTGAGTTCTTCCAGCCGTGACCAGGCTTCCTGCGGCGCGATCCCCGACAGGCCCGCCTTGACCGATGCGAACTCCGCGGCGTAGGGACTCGGCAGGCACCGGGTCACGTGCCCGGGCGCGGTCTCCAGCGTCACCGTGCTCGACGCGGCGAGGGCCTGGTCCTGGAACAGACCGGTGATCGCCCCGTGCTCGACCGCCTCCCGGGTGAACAGGTAGGCGGTCCCCATCAGCACCCCCACCCCGGAACCGGCCGCGGCGAGCGGCTGCGCCATCGCGGCGACCATGGCGGCCGAGCGCGCGTCGTGCACCCCGCCGGCGAACAGCACCTCCACGTCACCGGCGTCGCCGAGCACCTCCAGCTGGCGTTCCCACAGGGCGAAGCTGGAGGACGGGCCGACGTGGCCGCCGCATTCCGCGCCCTCGAACACGAACCGCCGCACCCCGGCGTCGAGGTACTGCCGCAGCAGGATCGGCGAGGGCACGTGCAGGAAGGTCGCCAGCCCCTCGGCCTCGAGCGATTTCGCCTGCCCCGGACGGCCACCGGCCACCAGCACGCACCGCGGCCGCGCCCGCCGCACGGCCTCGAGCTGCTCGGTCCGCAATTCGTCCGGGACGAACCCCAGCAGCCCGGCGCCCCAGGGCCGGTCACCGAGCCGGGTCGCGGTGCGCGCCAGCAGGTCCGCCGTCCCGGTCCCGGTCGCCATGGCGACCGCGACGAACGGGAACCCGCCCTCGGCCGCGACGGCCGCGGCGAAACCGGGCTGGTCGCTCACCCGGGTCATCGGTCCCTGGGCCACCGGGAGCGCGCACCCGAACGTCCGGAGCAGCGGGCCGCCCGGCCCGCCCGGCCGGACCTCGGGCCGCCCGGCGCCGAGCACCCGCCGCACCAGCGCCTCGGTCCCGCCCGCGCCGGTCACCGGCCCCGGCGGCGCCTGCGTCCCGGGCACCCGCTGCGCCGGCTCGGCCGCCAGGACCACCCCGGCCGCGCCGCCGGCGAGCGCGCCCACCGCGGTCCGCACCCCCGGCACCCAGCCCCACACCGGCACCTCGAACATCTCCAGAAGCTTTTGCAGCAGAACGAAACCGCTGATCTCCCCGGCGCCCCGGGCCACCAGTCCGGCCGCCCCGCCCGCCACGGCTTCGGCCGCGACCCGCGGATCGTCCACTTCGGCCAGCACCGGCCGGTCGCCCCACCACGGAGCCTGGGTGCGCACCACGAAGGCCGCCCCGGTCCCGGAGGGCAGCTCGGCGTCCGTGCGCACCCCGTAGGGCACCTTCACCCGGGCCGCGACCACGCGCAGCGCCGCCGGGCCGGCTCCGTCGAGGACGCCGAGCCCGCCGCCGCGAGCGGCCGCGGCGACGGTGCCGGGATCGCCGACGGCCAGGCACCGCGCCCGCCGGGCGTGCGGCGGGGGAACCAGCATGTTCATCAACGACCTCCTGCAACGCCGACCGGTTTCCCAGGAATAACGCATCCGCGGCGGGAAAAGCAATACCGGGGACTCGAACTGCCGGATCGATGCTAGGGTCGGAAAGCCTTGAGCAGCAACGGATACCGTCCCTACCAGTAGTTTTGTCACGCTCGTCGCAGTCGCGGAAAAGGTTTTGGTCACCGGCGTGACAATGGCCGGGAAAACAGTGGAGGACCTTATGGAACTGACCGGACGGGTGGTCGCCCTGACCGGGGCCGCGCACGGGATCGGGGCCGCCATGGCGCGCCGGTTCGCCCTGGAGCGGACCGCCGGGATCGTGGTGTCCGATCTCGACGGCGAGGGCGCGCGGCGGGTGGCGGAGGAGATCACCGGGCGCGGTGGCCGGGCGATCGCGGTCACCGCGAACGCGGCGTCCAAAAAGGACATACGAATGGTCGTCGACCTGGCCCGGGAGGCGTTCGGCCCGGTGGACCTGTTCTGCGCCAACGCCGGCGTGGCCTTCGGCACCGGCGTCCACGCGGCCGACACGCAGTGGGAGCAGTCCTGGGCGGTCAACGTGATGCAGCACGTGCACGCGGCGCAGGCCGTGCTCCCGGAGATGCTCGCCCGCGGTGACGGCCACCTGCTGATCACCGCGTCCGGCGCCGGGCTGGTCGGCGCACCCGGGGACGCGCCCTACACCGTCACCAAGCACGCGGTGATCGGGCTGGCCGAGTGGCTCGCCACCACCTACCGGACGCGCGGGATCCGGGTCAGCGCCCTGTGCCCGCTCGGGGTCCGGACCGCGATGCTCGAACCGGGGATCGCCGCCCGGCACCCGACCGCGCTGGCCATCGCCGGGGCCGCCCCGCTGCTGGAGCCCGAGGAGATCGCCGCCGCCGTGGTCCGGGGCCTGGCCGCGGACGAGTTCCTGATCCTGCCGCACGAATCGGTGCGTCACGACTTCGCCCGCAAGGCGGCCGCACCCGACGCGTGGATCGCGCACGCGGCGAACCGGAAGGGCTGAACCATGGAGTACCGCAGGCTCGGGGCCAGCGGTCTCGCGGTGAGCGAGATCGCCTACGGCAACTGGCTGACCCACCAGGAGCCCGGCTGCGTCACGGCCGCGCTCGACGCCGGGATCACGACCTTCCACACCGCCGCGGCCTGGGGCGGCGGCGCGGCCGAGGAAGCCTACGGCCGGGCCTTCTCCGGTCTCCGCCGCGACGACCTGGTCCTGTGCACCGGCGTGTTCTGGCCCGACGGCCCCGGCCCCAACGACGCCGGCCTGAGCCGCAAGCACCTCTACGCCTCGGTGGAATCGTCGCTGCGGCGGCTGCGCACCGACCACATCGACGTGTACCAGCTCATGCGCTACGACCACCGCACCCCGCTGGCCGAAACCTTCCTGGCCCTGTCCGACCTGGTGCGCCAGGGCAAGATCCGCTACACCGGCACCGCGGAGTGGACCGCCACCCAGTTGCTCGACGCGCACACCGAAGCCACGCGGTTCGACGTGCCGCTCGTCTCGAACCAGCCGCACTACTCGATGCTCTGGCGGGTGCCCGAGGCGCAGGTGCTGCCCACCTGCGACCGGATCGGCCTCGGGCAGTTCGCCTCGATCCCGCTCGCCCAGGGAGTCCTCACCGGCAAGTACGCCGGCGCCGCCGTCCCGCCCGGCTCCCGCGCCGAACGGCCGGGTCCGGTCGCCCCGGTGCTGCGGCCGGACCTGCTCGAACGCGTCGGCCTGCTGCGCGGGGTCGCGGATGGAGCGGGCGTCACCATGGCGCAGCTGGCGCTGGCCTGGACCCTGCAGAACCCGAGCGTCTCGGCCACGGTCACTGGAGCACGGACCCCGGACCAGATCCGGGAGAACGCGAAAGCCGGCGGGACCGTGCTCGGCTACGACACCCTCACCCAGGTGGACGAGCTGCTCGGCAGCTTCATCCAGACCGACCCGCGGCTGGTCTGGTCCCCGCCCTCACCCTGAACCACCACACCCGAGACCATCGCGCCGCAGAGGATCTCCCGCGCGCGGCCGGACCTCCGCCACACCACCGGGCTACCCGGCCGGGCAAGCCACCCCCGCCCTGGAATGGCCACCCGGTGCGCGAGCGGCCCCCGCCACCGCCGTCTCAGGTGGTGTACGGGCCGCGCTGTTCCAGATCGGGGCTCACCTGCGGGGCCACGCCCGGCTGTCCCGGAACGGGGTCGACCGGCGCGCCGGGGTACGAGCCGTCCGGCTGCACCGGCGACACGCGGACGCCCGGCCCCGGCTGCTGCAGGCGTTCGTCCACGGGA
Organism: Amycolatopsis sp. PS_44_ISF1; assembly: GCF_032335455.1. Taxonomy (NCBI): domain Bacteria; kingdom Bacillati; phylum Actinomycetota; class Actinomycetes; order Pseudonocardiales; family Pseudonocardiaceae; genus Amycolatopsis; species Amycolatopsis sp. PS_44_ISF1. Next base: position 939,510 of record NZ_JANUXO010000002.1, read on the forward strand.
GCGGGCCGCTGGCGGCCGATGCGGGACTCGAGCGCGGTGCTCTCCCGCTGGCGGCCCAGCACCGACAGGGTGATCGCGTGCGCCACGGCCATCAGCAGCAGGAAGAGCCCGATCTTGGCGACCACGGCGGCGGTGCCGCTGCCCCCGAGGTTCACCACGGACAGCAGCGCCAGCAGGCCCAGGCAGACCAGGTGGAACACCACGGCGACCATGCGCCCCATGGAGCCGTCGGCCTCGGAGTCGCCCCTGGCCCCGCTGAGGTACCGCCGGCCACCGCGGTACAGGATCTGCCCGTCGACCAGCACCGCCAGGACCCCGATCAGCAGGAAGGTGGTGTATTGCTCATTGGACATACTGATCTCCTCGTCGTCCTCCTGCGCATACCCGCAGCGGACCCGTCGAAGCGGACCCGGCCGGACTACCACCTGATCGGGTCGCTCAGGTGGTGGCCAGGCGGTGGTGCGGCGAGGCGGCCCTCACTGCTGCCAGGAAAGGTCCCGGGTGGCCGTGGCGAGGAAATTCGGCAGGGGCAGGCCCGTGGCGGCCAGCGACATCAGCAGCGACGTCGCCTTCACCGGACCGCTGACGAAAGGTGGCTCGGTGAAGGTCCCGGAGGCGGTGTAGCTGTGCGGCTGCCCGTCGCAGTTCGCGAACGTCCCGTGGCCGATCGTCCGGGAGATGCCGTTCTGCCCGAGGCTGGTGCTCACGAAGACCGTCTGCGGGGTCACCGGCCGGTCGCACCGGTAGGTACCGGAGACCTTGGCCGAGGCGACGGTCAGCGGACCCGAAGCGTCGATGGTGATCGTGCTGGTGTCGGCCAGGGCGGGCGGGGCCGCGAGCAGGCCCGTCGTGGCGAGGATCGTGGCGAGGGTGGCGAGACGTTTGGACACCGGACTGGTTTCCCTTTTCTGTCGGTGAAGCCGCGGAGGCGGCTCCGGGTCCGGAGCCGCGGAACGGCTCCGGATCCGCGCTGCGGCAGCCACCTGCTCCGCCCGCAGCACGGCGGTCCCGGAGTGCGGTCGTGAACGACCTTGGTAACACCTGGGCGGGCCCGGCGGAGCCGGAGTGCCCCTTCCGTGGGACGGATCCGGGGGTTCACCTGGGCCGCCATCACACGCCCGGGCACCACGAGCCGGACCCACCCGAGCCTCGACCGCCCGGGTGGTCCGGCGTGGGGCGGTGGTTTATTCGTAGAGGATGTAGGCCGGGTGGGGGGTGAGGTCGAGGACTTGGGTGGGGGTCATGAGGGGGGCGGAGTGGCGGGTGTCTTCGTGGAAGAACAGTTTGAAGCCGGGGAGCACGGCGGGTGGTTTGGTGGTCATCAGGGTTTTCCAGGTGGCGGTTTTGGCGGCGGGGCTGCCGATGCCGTCGACGACTTTCACGGCCGAGACCCCGGGGTGGGGGGTGAGGCCGGTTTCGTCCCGGACGACGGTGGCCGCGACCTGGTGGTAGACCATGACTTTGTCCGGGAGGTGGGCGTGCTGGGCGAGGTCGCCGAGGTAGGTGGCGACCGTGTCGAGTTCGGCGCCGGTGGTGTGGCCGAATGTGCGGCCGGGTACGACTCCGGGGTCCACGGCCCATTCGGGGTCCAGCGCGACGCCGACGTCGGGCTGGGTCAGCCACTGCCGGTAGGCCTGGACCTCGGGCAGGAAGTCGGCCCGGCCGGGCTGGATGTTGAGCAGCAGCAGCCCGTGCAGGGCCCGGGCCTGGGCGAGGTAGGCGCGGATGGTGGTGTCCGAGGCGCGGCTGCGGTACATCCCGTCCGCGCCCGGTTCGCGGTGGGCGGTGGTGGCGATCAGTTCCACGACGGGGGTGACGGCCCGGTCGTGGGGGAAGTCCGCGATCTGCCGGCGTAGCTTCTGCCCGGCCGCGTCCAGGTCGCCGGTCATCTCCCCGAGGGCCTGGGTGCCCGGGGCGCCGGAGAACCCGACCAGCAGGCTGGTGGCCAGCGGGCTCGGCGGCGGGCTCGGCGGCGGGCTCGGCGGGGCGGTGACCACCGGCCGCGGCGCCGGGCGTACGGGCGCGGCCACCGGCGTCTCCCCCGCCGACACCCCGCACGCACTCACGGACAACCCGACCAACGCGACGAGCAACGCCACACGACGGGTCAGGGTCTGGATTTCTCGCACCGAGGCTCCTCCTGAACTGCGCCCCGCCTCGCTGCCAGGGGGCGATTCCGGGGATCTGGCCCGGAGTTACCCCGGAAGATCACCGGCAAACGCGATCTGCGACGATCACCGTATCGTGGGCAGGCGGCCGTCCGGCCAGGGCGAACTCCGGTTTTCCCGCCACCGTCCACGGCAGACTGTTCACGCGAAGTGGCGCATTCCGGCGTCGCCCCGTCCAACCCGGCCCCAGGATCACCGCCATGCGCCTACCCTCCCGCCTCGCCCTCGCGGCCGCGATCGCTTTCACCGCAACGGCTTGCAGCACTCCGGCAGCGCCCCCGGCGCGTCCCGGCCCGGCGACTCCGGCGAGTTCCACCGCTGCGAGCCCCGGCACCACACCCCCACACCCCACCACCACCCGTGCCCGCATCACCGCCGACACCGCCCGCGCCCTCCACGCCAACGAACTCGGCCACATCCCCATCCTCATGTACCACCGCCTCACCCCCCACCCCACCTCCGTCTACGAACGCACCCCCGCCGACTTCACCGCAGAACTCACCCGCCTCGCCAACGAGCACTACATCCCCACCACCACCGCCGCCCTCACCACCCGCCACCTCGACCTCCCCCCCGGCACCCACCCCGTCGTCCTCACCTTCGACGACGGCGACCCCTCCATCTTCACCCTCACCCCCCACGGCGACCCTGCCCCCGGCACCGCCATCCGCATCCTCCTCGACACCGCCGCCACCCACCCCGGCTTCACCCCCACCGCCAGCCTCTACGTCAACCAGCACCCCTACGGCGAACCCGACGGCGGACCCGCACTCGCCTGGCTCCACCACCACGGATTCGAAATCGGCAACCACACCAAAACCCACACCAACCTCCGCACCGTCACCCCTGCCGCCGCCGACACCGCCATCAGCGACGGCGACACCCTCATCCGCCACGCCATCCCCGGCTACCAACCCACCACCCTCGCCCTCCCCTACGGCGCCCACCCCCACCAGGAAAACCTCACCCTCCACGGCAGCACCTACACCTACACCGGAGCCCTCCTCGTCGGCGCCGGCCCCGCACCCTCCCCCTACTCCACCCGCTTCACCCCCCAATCCATCCCCCGCATCCGCTCCCAAACCACCGGCAAAGAATCCCAATACGGCTCCACCCACTGGCTCGACCTCCTCGCCCAACCCGGAAGCCACCTCTACACCTCCGACGGCGACCCCACCACCATCACCTACCCCCGCTCGGAAACCACCCTCGCCCCAGACCTCACCAGCCAAGCCCTCGCCTACTGAACGCCGCGCCGTGATGCTTCCGCGCGAGCGGATCCGGACCTCCCGGCCGGCCCGGTCACCCCGGTAGGACCTCGGCCTCTCCCCGGACCAGCGCTTCGCAACCGCGCCTCGCGACGGCCAGCGCGGTGTCCTGCGGCTCCGGTCGCACCACCGTCACCGACACACCCTGTTCCCCGGCCGCCGCGCGCAGACGGTCGGCCGAAGCGAGGAGGAAGGCTTCCGTGGCCCGGTGGTCGCCCCGGCGGGATTCCGGCACGGCTTCCGCGACCGGCAGGGCGAACAGGACCTTCCCCGAACCGCGGGCCAGCATCGACAGCAACACCCGCTCGGCCAGCCGCACCGCCGAGCGGACGCCCGGGTCCACCGCAGCGGGCCCGCCCGCCCCCGCCGGGGTCGCGTCGAAGGCGGTGGCGGTACCCACCAGCACATCGACCAGATCTTCGGGCACGCGATGGAGAAGCTCCTCCACGCCCTCCTCGCGGCGCAGGTCGAGCCGCACGGACTTGACCCGGGTGCCATAAGCGCGCGTCCGGGCGGCCGCGGATTCCAGGGCGTCGTCCTCCGCGGTCAGCACCACGTCGTAACCACGCTTGGCGAGTTGGCGGGCCACCTCCAGCCCGACCCCCTGCGATGCGCCGGTCACCAAGGCCCGTGATGTGGTCATAGCCCGCTCCTCTTCCGCTTCGAGTGTTCCCCGGCTACCCCGTGGGTGCGGGGGCAATCGCGGCCCGCACCCGTTCACCCGTTCCGGAAGCCGCGGTTCCGGCGCAGCGCTGCGGCCACTCCACTTCGGTGCGTCACTCACGCGGGTGCCATCGCGGTTACCCGCCACGGCACCGGTTATCCAGTGCCCACGAGCCCGGGACGAGGAAAGAAGGTCGCCATGACAGCGTGGTGGGGATTGGCCGGCCTCTTGGGCCTCATCGGCGTCCTCGGTCTGTCACGGCTCCGCCGTCCGGAAGCGCGAGTGCTGGGTGACCCGCTGGCCCGTTACCCCGAAGCGCGCGAACCCGCGCGTCCCAACGCCGACGCGGCGCACACCCCGCTCATGCTGCCCCGGATCACCCCGGAAATGCTGCACAACGACGGCGAAGGCTGGCAGCAAGCGGATCTCGTCGCCGTGCCCCGGGCCCGCCGCAGCGACCACGACGAGCCGGTGCCCACCGGACCGGCCGCAGCGCCGCCCGAAGCGGCCCCCGCCCTGGCCGCGCCGGTGGCCGCGCCACCAGCGGTCGTCCGGCATCCCGCCTCGACCCCACGAATGCGGTCGGCCGCACCGGTCACCGAGGTCACTGAGCGCGCGCCGGTCGCCGCCGACCACGACGTCCCGGAGTCTCGGTCCGGTCTGGACGACCTCGCCCCGATGCCTTCCGTCGACACGGAAGTCCGCGAAGCAGCCCCTCGAAGCGCCGCCGGACCAGGCGAACCCACCCCGCCGAACCCGATTCGCCGGGCGCGGGAGACCGTCCGGAGCCTGAGCGCTTCGGCCACCCGGCTGGCCCAGCGGCGTCCTCGCTGGACCCCGTTGAAGTCCCGGAAGGAGAACACGAAGTGAAGCAAGGAATTCGTCGAACCGTGGGTGCCCTCTTCGCCGCCGCTGTCATCCCGCTGGCCGCGGCCGGTTCCGCCCAGGCCGCACCTTCCCCTGTCATCCCGGTGGCCCAGGACCAGGGCGACGGCACGAACGGCGGCAACAGCAGGGACGGCAACGGGGACAACGGGCTGTGGGGTCTGCTCGGCCTCCTGGGTCTGGTCGGCTTGGCCGGTCTCGTGCGCCGTGGCCCCAAGCCCGGCGCCATGGCGGGGTACCCGGCCGACGCCCCGCCGGTCGCCACCTACCCGCCCGCCGAACCCCATCGCCGTCCGCCCGGCGCCTGAGCAGCGGCGGGCCCCCGGCCGCAGACCTCGCCGGGGACCCGCCGTTTCCACCCTCACCGGCGCGTCAGCGAAGCCCACCGAGGAACCGTGAGACCTCGTCGCGCGAAGCGGTGAGCACCTTCCCGTGGTCGGCGCCGGGGTAGCTGCGCAATTCGACCGTGCCGCCGTGGGAGCGCAGAGCCGCCACGGTCATGTTGGTGAGTTCCGGTCGGACGACCGGATCGGCGTCGCCCTGGGCGACGAGCACCGGCACCCGGATCGGCCGGTGGCCGAGCTCGTTGGCGGCGAACCACCGGCGCAGCCGGTCCGCGGAGGCGGGGTCGCGCGGGACGAAGTCGGAACCCGCGAGCCCGGCCGAGCGGAAGCGTTCGATGAGGTCGTCGATGCACTCGGTGCGGGCCGCGCTCACCAGTTCGCGGGCGCGGGGCGTGAGGAAATCGGAGTAGTCCAGCTCGGGGTGCTGGGTCCGCAGTCCGATCAGCATCATGGTGTACAGCGCCTGCTCGGCCGGGGCGGCGGCCTGGCCCAGTTGCGCGACTTCGCCGGTCATGTTCGGCGCCGGGGCGTAAGCCACCGCGCCGAGCAGCCTGGTCTCCCGCGGTGCTTCGGGATCGAGCTCGGCGGCGGCCAGCGCGGCTTGGCCGCCCTGGGAATGGCCGACGGCGACCCAGTCCGGGCCCAGGGCGGGGTCCAGCGCCCGGGCGGCCCGGACCGAGTCGAGCACCGACCGGGCCTCGGAGCCGGGGACGAGGTAGGGGTGGTCGCCGGGCGTGCCGAGTCCTTCGTAATCCGTGGCGGCGATCGGGTACCCGGCTTCGAGGAAGCCGCGGAGCAGCGGCGTGTATCCGGCCAGTCCGGGATCGGTGGACGGGGCACACCGGTCGTCGAGCCCGGTGGTCCCGTGCGCCCAGGCGAGCAGGGGCTTGCCCGGGTCCGGCCGGGCGGGCCGCAGGACGAGCCCGGTCACCTCGATCGCGGCTCCCCCGGCGTTCGCCGACCGGTAGGTCACCCGGTGAACCCGGCTACCGGCCGGCAGACCGGCGGGGGTGGCCACGTCCTCGACGTGCACCAGGACGTTCCGGGCCACGGGCTCCCCCGGTTTCGCGGGGTCCGGAGCGCAGGCAGCGGTGGCCAGCAGGCCCACCAGGACGAAAATTACCCGAAGAGTTCGCGGTCTCACCCACCCACTGTCTCATACAGACGTATGATGAGGCCATGGTTCGAGCATCCGATGCCGCCGAAGCGCGCGAACGGCTGGTGGGCGCCGTGGTCGGCCTGGTCGCCGAACTGGGTTTCGAAGCGGTCAGCGTCCGCCAGGTGGCCACGCGGGCCGGGGTCAGCGCCGGCACCGTCCAGTACTACTTCCCCACGAAGCAGGCGATGCTCCGGGCCGCCATGGCCGAGGTGACCGCGCGGGTCACCACCACCGTCCGCGCCTACCACCGGGACCTGCCGCCGGAGGTGGCGGTGCGCAAGACCGCCCGCAAGATCGTTCCGCTCACCGAGGCCGGCACCGAGGAGGTCCGGGTCTGGCTGGCGTTCACGGCCCGGGCGGCGGTCGAGGAGGACCTCGCCGCCGAGCACCGCAAGACCGGCGGGCTGCTGGAAGCGCACGTCGCCGATCTGCTGGCCCGGGCGTCGGGCCGGACCGCCGCCGGAGCGGGTGATCGAGCGAACTCGGCGCTGCTGCTCGCGACCCTGGACGGGCTGGCCCTGGGGGCGATCACCGAACCGCGGCGGCTGTCCGGGCGACGCCTGGCCCGGCTGGTCGATTCGGCCGTGGACCAGGCGCTCGCATCGTCGCGCGGGTGAGCCCCGGCGGCCTGGTCGCCGCGCACTGCCGTGGAGCCCCGGGCCGGGCCCCGCCGTTCCTACCAGCGCGGTCAGCCGGGCGGGGCTGGCGGGGCTGGCGGGGGCAGCGGTACCCGATCGCCGACCTCACCGTTTTCGTCGCGCAGGCCGGGCGCGGCCAGCGCCTCGCGCAGCAGCCACCGGCCGAGTTCGAGGGTTTCGGCGATTTCCCGCTCGGACAACCGGATTCCCTCCGGCTGCCGGCGCAGCGCGATCACGCCGTTCCACGAACCCCAGAGGAAGTGCGTCAGCCGCCTCGCGTCGACGGGGCGTGCTTCACCGCACGCCACCGCTTCCTCGATGGTGCCGGCGAAGCCGTCCAGCAGCCGGCCGACCCGGTCGCGGATGCGCGCCTCGGTCTCGTCGTCCCAGCCCGGATCGTCGTGGCGGGCGAGGAACTGGAAGGCGCCCGGGTGCTCGAGGTGGAAACGCAGATAGGCCTCGCCCCCGGCGAGCACCCTTTGCAGCGGCGTCAGCTCGGGATCCTCGGCGCGGCGGGCATAAGCCGCGAACAGCTCGAGCACGCGCTCGACGACCGCGGCGTGCAAGCCGCGCTTTCCGCCGAAGTGCACGTAGATCGAGCCGACCGACACCCCGGCCTCGGCGGCGATGTCGTCGACCCGCGCGGCGTCGTAACCGTGCCGGAGCAACGCGGACTCGGCCGCGTCCAGCAGCGATTCGCGGGTGCGAGCCCGGCGGCGCTCCCCGCGCGCGGCGGCGGTGGTGTCGCTGGTGTCGACCGGCACCACCGCAGCCTACCCCCCGCCCCGGAACAAAATGAACGGACTTGTAAAACACTCCGCGGCGGGGCACGCTGAAGCGATGACCGAAAGCGCAGACGTCGTCGTGGTCGGCAGCCGGTGTGCCGGATCGGCCGCCGCCATCACCCTCGCCCGGCGGGGCCGGAAGGTCATCGCGCTCGACTCGGCGGCGTTCCCGTCCGACACGCTCTCGACCCACCTGTTCTTCCCGCACCACTGGGCCGAGCTGGAGCGGCTGGGGGCCCGTGAGCGCGTGCTGCGGCTCGATCCGCCCCTGCACACCCACGGGGTCATCGGGACGCCGGACACCGAGATCGCCGGGCGGATGTGCGACTACGAGGGCATCGCGGCCGGAAGCTGCGTGCGGCGCCCCGGCTTGGACCTCGCCCTGGTCGAGACCGCGCGAGCGGCCGGCGCCGAGGTGCGGGAGCGGGTCCGCGTCACCGGCCTGCTGCGCGACCGGGCCGGGCGGGTGCACGGCGTGCGCCACCGAGGCCGGGACGGGACCGAGGGCGAGCTGCACGCGGCCCTGGTGATCGGCGCGGACGGACGCCGATCGACGGTGGCCAAGCTGGTCGGCGCCCGGCGGCACCACCACCGGGACAACCAGCGCGCGATGGTGTGGGCCTACTACGCCGACCCCCGACCCGAGGCCCGGCACCTCGCCGTGCAATCGCGCCGGGAGGACGACCTGGTCTCGGTCTTCCCCTGCGATGGCGGTCAGGCGTTGGTGCTGCTGATGCCACCGGCCGCCCGGGCCGCCGCCTTCCGCGCCGATCCGGAAGGGCAGTTCGAGGCGACCCTCGACCGGTTCGCTCAAGTGCGGCAGCGGCTGGACGGCGGCACCCGGGTCTCGCGCCTGCGCGCCTCCTACGAGCACCCGTCCTACTTCCGGCACTCCCACGGTCCCGGCTGGGCCCTGGCCGGGGACGCCGGGCACTTCAAGGACCCGGTGACCGCGCAGGGCATCCGCGACGCGCTGCGCTTCGGCCGGCTGCTCGGCGAAGCCGTCGCCGCCCACCTGGACCGGCCCGCCGGCCTCGACGCCGCCCTGGCCCGGTGGGAGGACGATCGCGACGCCCAGTGCCTGCCGATGTACCAGTGGGCCAACCTCCTCGGCCGCGCCGACCCGGTCTCCCCGATCGAGCAGGCGGCCTACCGGTGGTTGCAGCGCAAGCCCGACGGCTCCGGCGCGACCGAACTGTCCCGGATCTTCGCGCGCGTCGACCGGCCCGCCGAGGTGTTCAACGCCCGCAACGCCTTGCGGTGGACGGCTGCGGCCCTGCGCGATCCACGCAACCGTCCCGGCGACGTCGCCACCACCTTCGCCCGCGACACCCGCCGCGAGGTTGCCCGCGCGCTCGAAGCAGCGCTGTTCCGCCGCACCCGCACTCGCTCGGCGCGCTCCGGGGCCGACGCCTGAAAGTCGTTTTCCCTTTCGTGGCAGGAATTTCCGGCGGGGTGGGCCCGGGTGGCTCAGCCGAGCCGGGCGAGGAGCTGGGCCGTGGAGCCGGTTTCGCCGAGGTGGGGGAAGACGTGGGTGAGGCTGTGGTGGTGGTGCGCCGGGTCCCGGTCGGCCATGGCGTCGGTGACGAGGGTGACGTGGTAGCCGTGGGCGTGGGCGGTGCGGGCGGTGGATTCCACGCCCATGGTGGTGGCGATCCCGGTGACCACGACCTGGGTGACGGCGAGTTCGCGCAGGAGGGCCTGCAACCCGGTGCCGGCGAAGGCGTCCCAGGACTGCTTGGTGACCACGTGGTGACGGCCCTCGGTCAGGGCCGGGTCCAGGGTGTCCCCGCCTTCGGGCGGGGTGGTGCGCGGGTGCGGGTGCTCGCAGCGGCCCGGTGGCCGGCCGGTGGTGCGCACCAGGATGACCGGCAGTTCGCGGGCGCGGAAGGCCCCGGCGAGGGCGACGGTGCGGCCGAGGACGTCGGCGGCGGTGTGGGGCCGGGTGCCGATGCCCATGACCAGCCGCTGGAGGTCGACGACGATCAGGGTGGTGCGGGCGTCGAGGGTGGTGATGCTCATGCCGGTCGGGTTTCCTTCGTGCCGGTGCGCAGGGTGCGGTCGAGCAGGGTGAGGGCGGCGAACACCCCGGCCAGAACCAGCAGGAGCACGGCGATGTCGTGCAGGCCGGTGTCGTGCGGGCCGGTGGCACCGGCGCCGAGGAGGGCTCCGTTGGTGGTGGAGGAGACGATCGCGCCGACGTAGAGGAAGGTCCGCAGCAGACCGGCCGAGCTGGCGGTGCGGCCGGCGGGCGCGACCCGGTACAGGGCGTTCTGGTTCGCCAGGCTGATCAGCCCGTTGGGGACCCCGGCGGCCAGGGAGACCGCGAGGAACAGCCAGACCGGGCCGGCGGGGGTGCACAGCAGCATCAGTCCGGCGGCCAGGAGCTGGGTCAGGCCGCCGAGCACGAGCTTCCCGCGGATCCGCGGGGAGCGGCCGGTGACCAGGGTGAGGACCAGGGCCAGGATCGACATCGGCAGGAGCAGCAGCCCGGCGTGCGAGGCGGACAGGTGCGCGCCGTCCTGGAGCCACTGGGTGAAGCCGTAGAGGAACGAGTACTGGAACACCCCGGAAATGAGCGCGCGGGCGTAGACCAGCGACAGGGCCGGGGTGGCCCGCAGCAGCCGCAGGTCGATGAACGGATCATCGGCCCGCACCTCCCGCAGGACGAACGCGACGGCGGCGACGGCGGCGATGACCAGCAGGAAGACCCGGCCGGGGGCGGGCCGGACGAAGAACAGCAGCAGGGTCACGATCGTGGCGGCGAAGGCCGCCATGCCCGCCACGTCCAGGTTCAGCGGTCCGGAGCGGACGGGGTGCTCCCGGGGCAGGATCAGCGCGCCCAGGACCAGGGCGGCCAGCGCCAGGGGAACGCTGACGGCGAACACCGCCCGCCAGCCGCCGAGGCCGACCAGGAGACCGCCGATGGTGGGGCCGAGCACGACGGTGGCCTGCCCGGCCAGCGACAGCACCGACAGGGCGGTGGCGGGGGTGCCCAGGCCCTGGCGGTCGGCTTCGCGGCGGATCAGGTGCATGGAGGCCGGATAGCCCGCGCACGTGGCCAGGCCCAGCCCGATCCGGACCGCGATCAGCGGGCCGAGGTCGGGCGCGAACGCACCCGCGAGCCCGGCCAGTCCCGCGACCGAGGTCGCGATCAGGAAGACCCGGCGGGCACCGAAGGCGTCGACCAGCCGGCCCACCACGGGCTGCCCGATCGCCGTGGCCAGGTACAGCCCGGAGACCAGCCAGGCCGTGTCCGCGGGCCCGACCCCGAAGGAGCGGCCGATCGGGGCCAGCGTCACCGCGATCATCGTCGAGGTGATCGGGTTGAGCACCGAACCGAGCACCAGCGGCGCGTACAGGCGACGGTCGAAACGCGCCTCCCCGGACCGCGCTTCCGGTGCCGTGGCAGCGGAGTTCACCGATCCCGCCTCCTTTCCCCCTGGCCTTTCCCGTACGACGGCAGAATTCCGGGATTCAGTCCTCGAAGAGACGCTCCAGCAAGGCGAACGCTGCCATCAGGCGGGCGCGTTCGGCCTCGCTGTAGCGGTCCTGCAGCGCCTGCGCCAGCCACTCGCGCCGCGCGAAACGATCACCTTCGACCCGGGCCCGGCCCGGCGCGGTCAGGTCGACGACCCGCTGCCGCCCGTCCGAAGGGTGCGGGCGGCGCACGATGAGCCCCCGCTGCTCCAGCTCGGCGAGCTTGGCCGCCATCGACTGCGTCCGCACCTTCTCCGCGGCGGCCAGTACCGACGCCGTGGCCGGGCCGTCCTGCTCCAGGCGCAGCAGCACCGACAGCAACCCCGGGGCCAGGTCCTCCGGCCCGTGCAACTCCCGCAGCCGGCGCCGCAGCCGGCCGACCAGGCTGCGCAACTCACGGGAAACGGCGGCGGCGTCCGGCGGGGGCTTCGGGGGCATGCCCGCCACTCTAGATATACGCAGCCTCAACTTGCAAGTCTTGGCTGACTAAATCGGGCGGGCCACCGGAACGGCCGTTCGGGGGCGCGGCACCTCGGCCCACACGGTCTTGCCCCCCGCGGTGGCGCTCTGGCCCCAGCGGGTGGAGGCCCGCTCGATCAGCCGCAGTCCGCTGACCGCGCGCGTCGCGGTGTCGAGCAGCCGGGCCGGGGTGGTGGTGGCGTCGGTGACCTGCACCACGAGGCACCAGTCGTCCAGGGTGACCAGCACCCCGCGGCAGCCGCGGCCGTGCAGCAGGGCGTTGGAGACCAGCTCGTCGAGCACCATCACCACGTCGCAGATCCAGCTCAGACCGGCCCCGGGCACCAGGCGGTGCACGGTCCGGCGCATCCAGGCCCGAGCCTGCCGCAGACCGTCCGGGCCGTCCGGCGGGACCAGCGAGCACCGCGCCAGAACCCGCCGGTGCGGCGAAGCCGGGTCGATCGGATCGTCGCTGGTCATCGCCGCCTGCTCTCTCGCCGGTCCGGGGCCGCCGCCCGGGCGCACCGGGTCTCCCGGTCCGCATGAAGTCCTTCGGAGCCGACGCCCTGCGGGTTGGGACCCATCGGCGCGTCCGGCCGGCGAGGCCCGTCATCGGACCGCTTCGCCGCGGCCGGCCTCCGGCGCGGACTAGGAGCTTCGCCGCAAAGCGAGGACCTGCTTCGCGAGAATGGGCACCAGTTCGTCGCGGGTCAGGCCCAGATCGCCGCGCAGCCAGCGGCCGAGCACCTCGGTGGCGCCGGCCACGACCAGCACCGCGGCGACGTGCCCGGCCGGGCGGCCGGCGTCCTGGCCGAGGAGGTGGTGGTCGACCACCCGCGCGAACTCGTCGTACGCGGCGGTCTGCCGCCGTGCGAGCGCCGGGTTGCGCGCCGCCTCGGCGAACACCCGGGCCGCGTGACGATCGGCGGTGAGGGTGTCGGTGAGCGCGGCCGCACCGGCCTCGACCCGTGCGGCGGTGTCCGCGGGCGCGGTCGCCGCCGCGGCGACGAGTGCTTCGCGGAGACCACCGGCCATCTCGTCGTAGACCGCGGTCAGCAGCAGGTCCCGGTCGGTGAAGCTCTCGTAGAAGTAGCGCTTGGTCAGACCGGCCTCGGCGCAGACCGCTTCGACGGTCACGCCCTCCACTCCGGCGGACCCGACGACTTCGCGGCAGGCCGAAAGCAGCCGGGCCCGCCGCTGCTCCTGGCGCTGCCGGGCCCCGACTCCCCGATAGGGGCGAACCACCTCGGCCACCCCGAGATCTTGACACACCACCGTTCCCGATTCATAGTCGCTTCTGACACGGCAGCGTTCCTACTCTGTTCCCGCTCCGGAGGGCCGGCCCATGCGACGAGACACGACGGCAGCGGCACCCGGACCGGCCGCGCACCGGATGCCCCGGACCGGCCCCGGGGAGCGCGGGGTGCGCACGGCGTGGTCGATCCGCCGGCGCATCGCCGACCTGGATCCGGTGCGGGACAACGAGGAAGTGACCCGGTTGAGCTTCGGGGTCCTCTACGCGGACGCGTTCTTCGTGCACGCCGCCTACACCGTCGCCTTCGCCCGGCAGATGTCCATCCCGTCGATCTCCCGGGTGGTGCACCGGCGCGGGACCGGCGACCTGGTGGTGGACGCACGGCGGCGCAACGATCACACCCTTCTGTTCTTCGGCGAGATGATCCGCAGCGGCCACAGCGGTGAGGCCGGCCGCGCCGCGATCGAGCGGATGGAGCGGATCCATTCCCGCTTCGGCATCACCGACGAGGACAAGCTCTACACCCTGGCGTCACTGGCCTTCGAGCCCACCCGCATCCTGGACCACCTCGGCCTGCGGCTGTTCACGCACGCGGAAAAGGTCGCGCACTACCACTTCTGGCGCGGCGTGGGCGAGTACATGGGGCTGCCGGTACCCACCACCGCCGAGGCGTTCCGGGCCTGGACCCTGGACTACGAACGCCGCCACTCGGCCACCACCGAGGGCGGGTGCGCGGTGGTGGCCGCGCTGTTCGGGGACTGGCGGACCCGGTGGTTTCCCGGTCCGCTGGGCCGGTTCGCCGATCCCGCGCTCCTGCTGCTGCTGGACCGGCCCCTGCGCCGGGTGCACCGGCTGCCGGACCCCCCGGCGTGGCTCGATCGCCGCTCCGGCCCCCTGTTCGCGCCGTACCTGGCCCTCCAGGGCAACCGTCCCCACCGGATGGACCGGTCCTGGGTCGAGCACTTCGGCGGCCGGCGCGGAGCACCGCTCGACCTGTCCCGGCTGGGCCACCGGGCCCCCGAACGGCCGGGCCCGGACGGAAAACCATTCCCCGCCCGGCCGGACGGCCGGATCGCGTGGCCGGATGCACCGGAAACGACGAATTCGCGTTCCGGCCTCGAATAGCTCCAAACCACGGGCAAACCACCCGGGCGGGGGAAATGCACGGCGATCGCGTAAGAACGGCTTCGCCCCGGCGTTTCGGTGGCACGAGGAAACGGCCCAGGTGATATCGGTCGGGGCCGGACGGGAAACGGCCGACGGTGGTTCGCTGCCGGCCGTCTTCCCTCCACCGAGCGGGGAGCATGCATGTCGGACCAAGCGCTGCGCACGTTGATGACCCAGGTGAAGATCGCCGCGGTCACGATGACGTGCGCCGCGGGCTCGGCCGAAGTGGCCACCATGATGAGCGTGCTCGCGCACACGACCGGCTCGGCGCGTCCCCACCTGCTCGACCACGCCCCGCACGTCCTCGATCTCCTGGACCAGGCCCAGCGGCACGCCGTCGAGCTCCGCGACGACGCCGCCCGCTCGGACCTCGTCGCCGCCCACGGCCGCCTCAGCGCACTCGTGCGGGACGAGGGGCACAGCCGAGAATCACCAGCCGGGGATGAAGAGTCCTGATCGGTCCCGCTGCGGTACCGTCCGGCCATGGCCGACGCGGCGAAGGAGACCGGCCGCCGGGGCCCCGCGCCCACGGGGCGGCCGACGATGCGTGACGTCGCGAGCGCGGCGTCGGTCAGCGTGAAGACCGTCTCCCGGGTCGTGCACAACTACCCCTTCATCAGCGACGACGTCCGGGGCCGGGTCCAAGCCGAGATCCGCCGTCTCGGGTTCCGGCCCAACGGGTACGCGGTGGGCCTGCGCCGCACCGACCGGATCGGCGGCGGGATCGGCGTGCTCGCCGCGGACCTCGCCGATCCGTTCTACGCGGCGATGGTCAGCGCCGTGGAGGAAGTCAGCACCGGCCGGTCGTTCACCACGCTGGTGGCCGGCTCGGGGGAGGATCCCGCGCGGGAACGGGCGTTGCTGGCCTCCTTCGTCGAACGCCGGCTCGACGGGCTCGTGGTCGTCTCGGCCGACCGCGCCCACGAGCACCTGCGCCCCTACCTCGACGTCGGGACCCGGATCGTGTTCGCCGACCGGCCCCCGCGCCGGCTGCCGGTGGACTGCGTCCTCACCGGGCACGCGGCCGGAGCCGCGCAGGCGGTGGGGCACCTGCTCGGGCAGGGGCACACGGCCGTCGCCTACGTGGGGCACTCCCCCGCGGTCCACACCGCGGCCGAACGCCTGCGGGGCTTCCGCGCCGCGCTGGGCGGGGCCGGGCTCGAGCCGCACGCCGTCCACACCGACGCGATCGACTCGGCGGCGGCGTTGCGGGTGACCACCGGACTGCTCGCCGGCCGCCCCGCCCCGACCGCGATCTTCGCCGACAACCCCGGGATCATCGGCGGCGTGGCCCGGGCCATCGCGGCGTCCCGGGCGCCGGAGACGGCGCTCGTCGCCTTCGACGACTCCGAGCTGGCCGAGGTCCTGGGCGTGACGGTGGTCGCCCAGGACGTCCGGGAGTTGGGCGGACAGGCCGCGCGGCTGCTGTTCGCGCGGCTGGACGGCGACCGGTCGCGGCCGCGGCGCGTGGTCCTGCCGACCACGCTCGTCCCCCGCGGCTCGGGGGAAGGCCGCGGCACCCTCCTGCGCTGATCCGCTCGGTCCGGGATTCGGGACCGGGCGGTTGACCGGGATTCTGTCCTGTTCAGCGCGTTGACAACGCTGACAACCGGCGCCGACACTGGGCGCCGAGATGCCAACGTTGTCAAGCCAGCGGGCCGAACAGCCCGGCTGACGCACGAGGGAGCCCGCCGTGGCCGTTGTCCCCCACCGAACCCCGGTCCTCACCCTGGCCGTCGTGATCGTCGCGAGCCTGCTCGCCGCGGCCCCGGCCGGCGCGGCCGGCCCGGCCGGCCCTGCCTTCCGGTCCTCGTTCGAGGCCGGAGATCCGGCGCTGTCCTGGGAAAGCACTCCCGAACCGGGGGCGCACGACGTGGTCCCGGGCGCGGCGCTGCCCGCGGCGGCCACGCCCGTCGAGGTGAGCGGAGACGGGACCGCGCCCGGATCCGCGATCGACCACGACCCCGCCACCAGCTGGCAGGTCCCCGCCGGGCACGGCAGCCTGGCCCTGACGCTCGGCGCCGCGACGCCGGTCGTCACCTACACCCTGACCTCGGCCGGGGACACCCCGGCGCGCGACCCGAAGACCTGGACCCTGCAGGGCTCGGCCGACGGGAACCGCTGGCAGACCGTCGACGAACGGCGCGAGCAGGACTTCACCCAGCGCGGCCAGACCCGCGCGTTCGCCGTCGCGCAGCCCGGGGCCTACCGGCGCTACCGGCTCGCCGTCACCGCGAACCACGGCGACGCGCACCTCCAGCTGGCCGAGCTCGCGCTGGGCGGCCGGGGCGGCGCCCCCGGGATGACCGCGGCGGTCGGCGACGGGCCCGCGGCCGGGCCGGCCGTCCGGCCGCACCAGGGGTTCAGCGGCACGCACTCCCTGCACTACGAGGGCTGGCAGACCGGCGCCCGCGGGACCGTCACCGATCGGCTCTACGACGTCCGCGTGCCGGTGGGACGCACCACGCGGCTGTCGTACGTCCTCTTCCCCGAGTTCACCGGGAACGACACCACCTTCCCCAGCACCTACGCGGCCGTGGACCTCCAGTTCACCGACGGCTCCCGGCTCAGCGGGCTGCCCGTCACCGATCAGAACGGCGTCCGGCTCACCGCGCAGGCCCAGGGGGCGGCGAAGACCCTGCACGCCGGGCAGTGGAACCAGGTCACCGCCGACCTCGGCGCCTTCGCGGCCGGCAAGACCGTCGCCCGGGTCCAGCTCACCTGGGCCGGGCCGGGCGATCGCGCCCACTTCGCCGGCTGGGCCGACGACCTGGTCATCGCGGACGGCCCCGCCGGTTCGTGCGCCGCCCGGCACGTCACCGAGTGCGCCGTGACCACCCGCGGCACCAACTCCTCCGGCGACTACTCCCGGGGCGCCACCATCCCGGCCACCTCGCTGCCGCACGGCTTCAACTTCTGGACGCCGATGACCGACGCGTCCTCCACCGGCACCCTCTACCAGTACTCCCGCGACAACACCCCGGCCGGACGCCCGGCCCTGCAGGCCTTCTCGGTCAGTCACGAGCCCAGTCCGTGGGTCGGGGACCACCAGACGTTCCAGGTCATGCCCTCCACTTCGGACAGTCCCGCGACCGCCGACCGCGCGAAGCGGGCCCTCACCTTCGCCCACGACCACGAATCCGCGCGCCCGGACCGGTACGGGGTGACCTTCGACAACGGCCTGAGCACTGAGATGACGCCGACCGACCACGCCGCCGTCTTCCGCTTCCGCTTCCCCGCCGGGGGCGACAGCCTCATCTTCGACAACGTCGACGGCCGCTCCGGGATCACCGTCGACCGCGCGGCCGGGGTGGTCAGCGGGTTCTCCGACGTCAGCGGTTTCTGGGGCGCCCCGCGGATGTTCGTCTACGCCACCTTCGACCGGCCGATGACCACCACCGGCTCGCTGACCGGCGGTGGCGGCCCCGCGGCCTACGCGGGCTTCGGGCTCGGCGCCGACCGCACCCTGACCATGCGGATCGCGACGTCGTTCCTCAGCGTCGAGCAGGCCCGGCACAACCTGGAGCTGGAGGTCGGCGCCCGCGGTTTCGACCAGGTCCGCGCCGACGCCCAGCGGACCTGGGACCGGCAGCTCGGCGTGATCACCGTCGAGGGCGCCAGCGAGGACCAGCTCACCACGCTCTACTCGAGCCTTTACCGCCTCAACCTGTACCCGAACGAGCTGGCCGAGAACACCGGTGACGCGCGGCGGCCCGATTACCGTTACGCCAGCCCGTATTCCGGCAGCGCCGGGCCGAACACCCCGGTCGCGACGGGGTCCGCGATCAAGAGCGGGCGGCCCTACGCCAACGAAGGGTTCTGGGACACCTACCGCAGCGCGTGGTCGCTCGACTCGCTGCTCTACCCGGGACTGACCGGGCGGATGATCGACGGGTTCGTGCAGCAGTACCGCGACGGCGGCTGGGTCGGCCAGTGGACCGCGCCCGGCTACCTGGGCTTCAGCGGCACCAGCTCCGACGTCGCCATCGCCGACGCCTACCTGCGCGGGGTCACGGACTTCGACGTCGCGTCGGCCTACGAAGCCGCGGTGAAGGACGCAATGGTGCCCTCCTCCGGGCTGACCGGCCGGCCGGACGTCCAGCACACGACGTTCTTCGGCTACACCCCGTCGGAAACGGGATCGAGCGCGTCGGCGTCGCTGGAGGACTGGATCGCCGACTACGGCATCGCGCAGATGTCGCGGAAGCTCTACGACACCGCCGCGCCGGGCGACCCCAAACGCGAGGAGTACCTGACCAACTACCACTACTTCCTCGACCGTTCCTCCGGCTACGCGAAGATCTTCGAACCGAAGACCGGCTTCTTCCAACCCAAGAACACCGCCGGCGAGTGGGCGCACGCGCCCGGGACCTACAACCCGCTCGACTGGAACGCCGGTGACTACACCGAGGGCAACGGCTGGACCTACGCCTTCTCCGTGCCGCAGGACGGTGCCGGGCTGGCCGGGCTCTACGGCGGCCGGGCGGGGCTGGCGAAGAAGCTCGACCAGTTCTTCGCCACGCCGGAGACCGCGCAGTACGGCGGCGGCTGGGGCGGGCCCTACCACGAGATGTTCGAAGGCCGGGACGACCAGTTCGGCCAGTGGGCCTACAACGACCAGCCGGCCATGCACGTGCCCTACGTCTACGACTACGCCGGGCAGCCGTCGAAGACCGCCGGGCTCGTGCGGTCGATGCTCGCGCGGTCGTTCACCGGCAGCGGCATCGGGCAGGGCTACCCCGGCGACGAGGACAACGGCTCGATGTCGGCGTTCTACGTGATGAACGCCCTCGGGTTCTACCCGCTGCAAAGCGGTGCGCCGACCTTCGCGATCGGCTCGCCGCTCTACGACCGGGCGACCCTGCACCTGGAGAACGGCCGCACCCTCACCATCACCGCGTTCGGCAACTCCGCGCGCAACGTCTACGTGCAGGCCCTGTTCGTCGACGGCCGCCCGAGCAGCCGCACCTGGGTGAACCACGACGACCTCGCGAACGGCGGCCGGATCGACTTCCTGATGGGCCCGCGGCCGTCGCGGTGGGGCACCGGGCCGCAGGACGCTCCGCCGTCCGCGGGCGGCGCCGCGCAGCAGGACTTCGCCGCGCCGGGCACCACGCCGGTCGCTGCGGTCACGGACAACACCTCCGCCACCGTGGCCGATCTACCCGCGACGGGCGGGAGCGTGGGCTTCACGCTCCCGGCCGCGCACCAGGTCGAGCAGTACACGGTCACCGCGGGCCCGGCCGGCGGGACCGATCCGGCGGCGTGGACGCTGTCGGGCTCCGCGGACGGCACCCACTGGACGACGCTCGACCGGCGGCAGGACCAGGAGTTCGCCTGGCGCAGCCAGACCCGCGTGTTCACCCCGTCCCGGACCGGCGCCTACCGGTACTACCGGCTCGACGTCGCCGCCGCACCGGGCGCGGCGAAGACCTCGATCGCCGAACTCGAACTGCTCGGGCACCGCTGACCACGGAAGGGACCGGCCCATGATCGCCCGCCGCGCCTTGGCGCTGTGCACCGTCCTCACCGCTTCGCTCGCCCTGGCCGGGCCGGCCGCCGCGACCGGTCGTCCCCTGAGGATCACCGGCGCGCGGGCCGACACCGCGCTCACCCGGAGCTGGCAGGAGTTCGGGCGCCGCCCCGGGGCCGGCTGGGCGGCCGCGGACGGCACCTACTCGACCCGGCTGCCTTCCGGGCCGGTGGTGTGGCTGTTCAACGACACGTTCTTCGGGCCGGTGCGCGCCGACGACAGCCTGCCGGGGTCGGCGGCGTTCACCCACAACTCGGCCGTGCTGTCCACAGTGGACGGCCGGCACCCGCTGGCCACCATCGCGCCGGGCCCGGCCGGGCACCCGCGGTCGCTCGTCGGGCCGACCCCGCAGAGCCCGGACCGGCCCAACGACCACTGGTACTGGAACGGCGACGGCACGGTCGACGGGGGCAAGCTGCGCGTGATCGAGTTCGAGCAGGAGCCGACCGACGGCCCGCCACCGTTCAACTTCGCCTGGACCCGCACGAAGCTCGCGACCCTCGACCCGTTCACGTTCCGGGTGGAGAAGCTGACCGAGGTGCCTTCCGCCGGCGGTGTCCAGTGGGGCACCGAGCTGATGCGAGACGGGGCGTGGACCTTCGTCTACGGCGTCGAAGGCGACGGCCCCACCAAGTACCTGCACCTCGCCCGCGCTCCGCTCGGCCGGCTCGACGGGCCCTGGCAGTTCCGCACCGCGACCGGCTGGACCGGCGATCCGGCCGGGTCGGTACGGCTGCTCGGCGACGTCGGCAGCTCCTTCGGCGTGACCCCGATCGGCGGCGAGTACCTGCTCACCACGTTCGGCTCGGGCCTGGGCAACACCATCCACGCCTACCACGCCGCCAGCCCGGCCGGGCCGTTCACCGGCGGTGAGACGGTCTACACCGCGCCCGAAGCCGGGCCCGGCCGCTACACCTACAACGTCGCCGCGCACCCGGAGATCAGCCGCCCCGGGCACCTGGTCGTCTCCTACAACACCAACAGCGAACGACTCGCCGACCTCTACGCCGACATCGACCACAACCGGCCCCGGTTCGTCGACCTCCAGCTCTCCCGATAAGGAGCCCCGCCCGTGAGCGACGTTTCCCGCCGCCGGTTCCTCCAGTCCCACGCCGTCCTGCTGGCCGGACTGGGGCTGCCGGCCGCGCTGGCGGACCCCGCCGAAGCCCGGCCGCCGGCCACCGATCTCGCGCGCTACCGGCCGGTGTCGGCCTCGTCCACCGCGTACGCGCCGACCCCGGCGTGGTTCGCCGTGGACGGGCTGGCCGAGACCGGTGTCCGCGGCTCCGGCTGGCGCGCCGGCGCCGGCGACCCGCAGTGGCTCGCGGTCGACCTGCAGGCGCCTTGCACGATCGAGTCGGTGGTCCTGGTGTTCGAGGCGACCGCCACCGACCCGCCCTTCACGCCCGCTTCGGGCATCAACCCGTTCCTCGACACCACCGGCTGGGAGGTGCTGTCCAGCTCCGCGACCGCGTTCACCCTCGACGTCTCCGCCGACGGACGCACCTGGCAGACCGTCCACACGGCCACCGGCAGCCCCGGCGGCCGCGTGGCGATCGGCCTCGATCGGCCGGTCACCGCCCGCTGGGTCCGGCTCTCGGCCACGGAGCAGGCGAACGCCAACCCGCTCGGGGTCAACGCGTTCGAGGTCTACGGGCACTCCGGCCGCCCTCGGCCGGCCGTCACCGGGTGGACCGACTGGGGGACCGACCCCGGCCGCCCGCCCGCGCTGGGCACCGCCGACGACGGCACCGTCCCGCTGGAGTCGGGCTGGGCCCTGACCATGGACTCCCGCGTGAGCGCCGACGGGCCCGCGCTGGCCCGCGCCGGTGCGGACACCTCGGACTGGCTGCCCGCGACCGTGCCCGGCACCGTGCACGCCAGCCTGGTCGAGCAGGGCAAGCTGCCCGAGCCGACCAGCGGGTTCGGCAACCTGCGCGCTCCGGAGGCGCTCTCGCGGCACCGCTGGTGGTACCGCCGGGAGTTCACGCTCCCCCGCGGGTTCGACACCAGCCGCCGCGTCTGGCTGGAGTTCGACGGCGTCGACCACCACGCGCAGGTCTGGGTGAACGGGGCCGCCGCCGGCGAGCTGACCCACCCCGTCGCCCGGGCGGCCTTCGACGTCACCACCGCCCTGCGCGGCCACGGACCGCACGCCCTCGCCGTGCGGATCGACCCGATGCCGCACCCGGGCAACCCCGGCGACAAGGGCCCGGACGGGATCTCGACGCTGAACTCCAACGCCGGGCAGAAGGACCTGCCCGGCTACATCTCGATCAGCGGCTGGGACTGGATGCCCGGGGTCCGCGACCGCGGCGCCGGGATCTGGAACCACGTCCGGCTGCGCTCGACCGGCGACGCCGTGCTCGGCGAACCCCGCGTCGACACCAGGCTGCCGGGCCTGCCCGACACCACGGTGGCCGAGGTGACGGTGGTCGTCCCGGTGCGCAACGCCTCGCCCGGCCCGCTTTCGGTGACCGTCGCCATCGAGCTGGCGGGCGCACGGGCCGGACGCCGGGTGGAACTGGCGGCGGGTGCTTCGGCCGACGTCACGTTCAGCCCGGCGACCGAGCCGTCGCTGCGCCTGCACCGGCCGGAACTGTGGTGGCCCAACGGTTACGGCGAAGCGAAACTGCACCCGCTGACCATGACCGCCACCGTGGACGGCCGGGTCAGCGACCGCCGCGCGGTGCGCACCGGACTGCGGCAGTTCGGCTACGCCGCGACCCAGCCGGTCGTGGTCGACCCGGCCACCGACCACTCGCCGCCGCAGACGGTCGCATTCGACCGGGTCACCGCCCGGTACGTGCGGATCCACGGCGGCAAACGCGCCACCGGGTACGGGATCTCCCTGTGGACACTGTCCGTTGTGGATGGTTCCGGGCCGGATCTGGCCCGGGGCGGCACCGCGACCGCGTCGTCGGAGGACAACGCGAACGACACCGCTTCGAACGCCGTGGACGGCCGCGACGACACGCGCTGGTCTTCGGGGTACTCCGACGGCCAGTGGATCCAGGTCGACCTGGGCGGGCCGGCGGCGTTCGACCGGGTCGTGCTCACCTGGGAGGCGGCCTACGCGCTGACCTTCGCCGTGCAGGTGTCCGACGACGGCGCCACCTGGCGCGAGGTCAAGCCGGTCAGCAACGCCGGGACCCCGTTGCAGATCAGCGTCAACGGGGTGCGCGTGTTCGCCAAGGGCGGCAACTGGGGCTTCGACGAGCTGCTGCGCCGCGTGCTCCCCCACCGCATGGCCGACACCGTCGAGCTGCACCGCGACATGAACTTCACCATGATCCGCAACTGGGTCGGCTCCAGCAACCGGGAGGAGTTCTTCGCCGCCTGCGACGAGAACGGCATCCTGGTGTGGAACGACTTCTGGGCCGGCGACGCGATCTTCCCGCCCGACACCGGCGTCTTCCTGGCCATCGCCGAGGACACCGTCGTGCGCTACCGGCACCACCCCTCGATCGCGGTGTGGTGCGCCACCAACGAAAGCGACCCGCCGGCGGCCATGGACACCGGCCTCCGGGCCCTGCTCGCCCGGGCCCAGCCGGAGCTGTGGTACCAGGGCAATTCCGCCGGCGGCGTGGTCACCGGGCACGGCCCGTACTCGTGGATCGACCCGGCCCGCTACTTCGACGGCGACACCTATTCGATCGGCAGCTACGGCTTCCACACCGAGATCGGCCTGCCGACCGTGCCGGTCGCGGAGAGCCTGCGGCGGCTCGCCGGTGACCAGCCGGCCTGGCCGATCGGCCCGGTGTGGTTCCACCACGACTGGTGCACCCGCGGCGGCCAGAACCCCGAAACCTACCGCGCCGCGATCGAAGACCGGTTCGGGCCCGCGTCCTCGCTCGAGGACTTCTGCGCCAAGGCCCAGCTGGTCAACTACGAGAGCATGCGCGCCATCTTCGAGGCCTACAACGCGGCCCTGTGGGACGACGCGTCGGGCGTGCTGCTGTGGATGTCCCACCCGGCGCACCACAGCACGGTCTGGCAGACCTACGACTACGACCTCGACACCAACGGCAGCTTCCACGGCGCCCGCAAGGGCTGCGAACCCCGGCACGTGCAGGCCCGCCTGTCGGACTGGCAGGTCCACGCGGTCAACCAGACCGCGCGGCCCCTCGACGGGGCCACGGTGCACGCCGAGCTGTTCGACCTGCGCGGCCGGCCGCTGGGGGCTCCGCTGACCGCGCCGGTGGCGGTCCCGGCCTCCTCGGTCTCGGCCGCCTTCACCGTGCCGTTCACCCCGGCGCTGCCGGCCCTGCACCTGCTTCGGCTGCGCCTGACCGGCCCGGACGGCGCCGAACTCTCGCGCAACACCTACTGGCGCTACCGGACCCCGGCCGACGCACGGGAACTGGCCCGGGCGACCACCGACGTCGACCTGCACGCCGGCCCGGTCCGCCGCACCGGCGACCGCTGCGAAGCGGTGGTCACCGTGCGCAACACCGGCCGCGCGGTCACCGCGGGCGTCCGGCTCTCGGCGCGCGACCCGCGCACCGATCACCGGGTGCTTCCGTTGCGCTGCAGCGAAAACTACCTGTGGCTGCTCCCGGGCGAGACCGCCGCGGTCACGGTCTCGTGGCCCGGCCGGGCCCTGGCCTCCGGGCGGCCGCGCTGGGTGGCGGAAGGTCTCAACCTCCCGCGTCGCACGAGCTGAACCCCCGCTCCACCGTCCGGAAGTCCTCGACGACCCGAAGGAACACCATGAGCAGAAGAGCGTTCGCGGCCGTGACCGCCGGCGTCACCGCGTTGTCCTTGGCGGTCGCCGGTCCGGCTGACGCCCGGCCCGCGGTGGCGGCGACGGGTGCCTGGGCGGCGGCCCCGGTCGCCGGGCAGACCCTGTTCGGCTGCCCGGGCGGCGACGGCGGGCTGCAGGACCAGACGGTGCGCAACATCGTCTACCCGAGCGTCGGCGGGTCGAAGGTCCGGGTACGGCTGAGCAACCAGTTCGGCACCGCGCCGCTCGTCGTCCCCGCCGCTTCGGTCGGCGTGGTCCTCTCCGGCGCGCGGCTGGTGCCCGGGTCCAGCCACCCCCTCACCTTCGGCGGCAGCAAGGCGGTGACGGTCGTGCCCGGCTCCTCGGTGCTCAGCGATTGGCTGGACCTGCCGGTCCAGGCCCACCAGGAGCTCGCCGTGAGCGTGTACGTGCCGCAGTTGCACGGCCCGGCCACCGAGCACCCGTCGGCGCAGCAGGACAACTTCGTGTCCAAGACCGGCGACTGGTCCGCGGCCGAGGACTCCGGCGGTTATCCGGCCACCATCCCGTGCTGGCTGTTCGCCAGCGGGGTCGACGTGCAGCCGGAGTCCACTGTGGCCGGTTCGGTCGTCGGGTTCGGCGATTCGATCACCGACGGCGCGAACTCGGCGGTGAACGCCAACGACCGGTGGCCGGACGAGCTGGGCCGGCGGCTGCACGAACGCCCGGGCCGGACGCTGTCGGTGGTGAACGAGGGCATCGGCGGCAACCAGGTGCTGCAGGACTCGGGACTGTCCGGGGTGAGCGCGCTGGCGAGGTTCGACCGCGACGTGCTGGGCCAGCCGGGGGTGCGGGCGGTCATCGTGCTCGAAGGCGTCAACGACATCGGCGCCAGCGATCTCGGTACCCGGCCGCACCTCGCACCGGACGAGCTGATCGCCGCCTACCGGCAGCTGATCGCCCGGGCGCACGCCGCCGGGGTGCGGGTCTACGGCGCGACCCTGCTGCCGTTCAAGGGCGCCTTCTACTGGTCGGAGGACGGCGAGCGCACCCGCGCGGCCGTGAACGACTGGATCCGGCACGGCGGCGAGTTCGACGGCACGGCCGACTTCGCCGCGGCCGTGGCGAACCCGGCGGACCCGCAGGTGTACGACCCCCAGTACGACAGCGGCGACCACCTCCACCCCGGCGACGCCGGCTACCGGGCGATGGCCCGGGCGGTCGACCTGTCCATGCTGGTCCGCGGAGCCACCGGTCCCCGTCCCACGAGCGCTTCGGCCGGCCGGTGAGCCCGTCCGGCCGCTGATCGGCCCGCACCCCTGGCTCCCCCGCGGCCCGGGAGGAGTCAGGGGTGCCCGGCCAGCTTCCGCAGCCATTCGCCGAGCAGCTGCGTCTCGGTCACCCCGAGGATGCCGGGGTGCGCCGCCGCGTGTTCGAGGACGCGGCGCAGGTCGGCGCGGGGCGAGTGGCCGGCGCCGGAATCGCCCGCGGTCCCGGTGATCGCGGCGATCACACCCTCCCGGACCGCTTCCGACAGCGGCCGGTCCTCGGCGGCGAGCACGATCTGCCGCAGCGTGACGCCGATGTTGGCGGCGAGGACGTGCGCGGCGGCCTGGTCCGGGGGCACCACCAGGCGTCCCTGGTCGGCCGCGGCCCGGGTGAGCGCCCGGAGGGCTTCGCTCGGCCGCGCCTGCGCGGCCGGTGAGTGGCCGGGCCGGACGCTGCCGTACATGAGCGCGTAGAAGCCGGGGAACCCGATCCCGAACGCGACGTGGGCGTCCCACCCTTCGCGCAGGTCCTGGATCGGGTCGCCGGTGCTCTCTTGCGCGTCCTTTCGGGCCAGGTACAGCTCGAAGCCGCGCTCGACGACCGCGTCGACCAGCCCCTGCTTGCTGCCGAAGAAGTGGTAGAGCGTCGGCATCTTGACCCCGACCTGTTCGCACACCGCGCGCAAGGAGAAGTCCTCGCCCGGGGAGGCCGCGATCAGCTCGGCGGCGGCGTCGACCAGCCTCGTCCGTGTATCGATGTGCGTTTTGGCCATCACACCGCTATAGTAGATCCTGACAAGTGATACATGTACATATATCTTTGTTAGGAGCACCGATGACGGGCCAGTCCCTCGAGGGCAAGAACGTGCTGGTGGCGGCGGGAGCCAAGAACCTGGGCGGCCTGATCAGCCGCCGCGCCGCCGAAGCCGGCGCCAACGTGGCGATCCACTACAACTCCGGCTCCACCCGGCCCCAGGCCGAGGAGACCCTGGCCGCGGTCGAGTCCGCCGGGGGCCGAGGGGTGCTGCTCACCGGCGACCTGACCTCGCCGGAGGCCATGGCCGCCCTGTTCACCGACGCCGCCGCCGCGCTCGGCCGGATCGACATCGCCGTCAACACCATCGGAAAGGTGCTGCGCAAGCCGATCGTCGAGACCACCGAGGACGAGTACGACTCGATGTTCGACATCAACGCCAAAGCGGCCTACTTCTTCATCAAGGAGGCCGGCCGGCAGCTCAACGACGGCGGCAAGATCATCACCATCGTGACCGCGCTGCTGGCCGCCTTCACCGACGGCTACTCCACCTACGCCGGCGGCAAGAGCCCGGTGGAGCACTTCACCCGGGCCGCGGCCAAGGAATTCGCCGAGCGGCGGATCTCGGTGAACGCCGTCGCCCCCGGCCCGATGGACACGCCGTTCTTCTACGGGCAGGAAACCCCCGAGCGGGTCGAGTTCCACAAGTCGCAGGCCATGGGCGGTCAGCTCACCCGGATCGAGGACATCGCCCCGATCGTGACCTTCCTGGCCACCGAAGGCTGGTGGATCACCGGGCAGACGATCTTCGCCAACGGCGGCTACACCACCCGCTGACCGGTCTCCGTCCGGGTCCGGGGAACCGCCGGGCCCGCGGTGGCCCGGACCGGGACGGCGGAGCCCGCCGACCGTGGATCCGCCTTCGCGGACCGGCTCGCGGGACCGGCTCGGACGGACCGGCCGCCCGAACCCGGCCGGTCCCGCCGGTTTACCGCGGCACCCCACGGGACACCCTGGGGGTGCCGGCCGGGTCGCGGCCCCTCCACGACACGGCCGGCACCCTCCATCCCGCGCGGCTCACCGCATCGAGCCCCAGACCCGGGCCGCCGCTCGCTCCGGGTCTCGATGCGGCGTGGGGGGATCAGGCGATCCGGCCCCCGCCGTCGACGTGCAGGGTGGTGCCGGTGAGGAAGGGATTGGTCAGGGCCAGCAGCGCGGCCGAGGCGATGTCCTCGGGCCGGCCCACCCGCCGGGCGGGGTTGCCGGTGGCGACCTCCTCGAAGAATCCGTCCCGGTCGGCGCCCATCCGGTCCCAGGAGCCGGAGTCGACGATGCCCGGCGACAACGCGTTGACCCGGATCGGTGCCAGCTCCACCGCCAGGGCCCGCGCGAGGAAGCTGACCGCCCCGTTGGTGGTGGCCATGACGGCCAGCCCCGGGCTGGGGCGCCAGGCCGCGACGCCGGAGAACAGCAGGATCGCGCCGCCCTCGCGCAACTGCGGTGCGAGATGCTTGGCCAGCAGGATCGGGCCGACGACCTTGGCGTCGAACGCGCGGTGGACGGCGTCGCGATCGAGTTCGCCGACCGGGCCGTTGGCGTGGTCGGCGGCGAGCGAGACCAAGTAGTCCAGCGGGCCGACCTCGGCCGCCAGCTCCCGGATCGACGACTCGTCGGCGAGGTCGACGCGGGCGGCGGTGACTCCCGGGACGTCGACCGGCCGCCGTCCGGCCAGGACGACGCTCGCGCCCTGACCGGACGCGTCCTCGGCCAGCTGTCGCGCGATGCCCGAGCTGCCGCCGACGATCAGCAGCTTCTTCCCGGTGATCGAGACTGTCATGAGTACCTCCTGACGATGTGGTGTCACCGGGTTCAGCGCGGGGAGCTCCCCGGCTAATCCCGTCGCGCCATGAAGGTTTCGGGCCGCTGCCATAGAATCACCGAATGGCAGGGCCGCGACCACGGCCGAGTGTCCGCCCGGGTGATCGCAGCCGCCCGATCCGGTCTCGGCGATCCCGTCACCGGCCTCGTGGCTCAGTGACCTGCTGGACCTGCTGGACCTGCTAACCCTTCAGGCAGCGGGCGAGTCACGGATGCGCACCCACCGGCGCCGGCGACGAAACGGCCTCCGGTGCTTCCTCCTCCGGGAGCGCGGAGCGGACCGGACGGCCCAGGCCGGTCCAGGTGAGACCCGCTCGGACCAGGACGGCGGGGTCGAGCAGGTTGCGGGTGTCGACGACGGCCCGGGTGCGCAGCGTCCCGGCCAGGCGGGCCCAGTCCAGGTGCCGGAACTCGGGCCATTCGGTGAGGACGACCACGGCGTCGGCGCCGTCCGCGGCCTGGTAGGCGTCACCGGCCACGGCGAACGGGAGCCGCGCTGCCTGCTCACCGGCCGGGGGCACCGCGGGGTCGAAGGCGATCACCTCGGCTCCGGCCTGGCGCAGCAGCGCCGCGACCGCCAGGGCCGGCGAGTCCCGCAGGTCGTCGGTGCCGGCCTTGAAGGTCAGGCCCAGCAGCGCCAGGCGCACCTTGCTGAGCGATCCGGCCTGGCGCCCGGTGACCGCGACGCGGATCTTGTCGACCATCCGCTTGTGCTGCCGGATGTTGGTGTCGATGGCCGCCCGGACGAGCCGGAACTCGAAATCGGCGGAGTCGGCCAGTTGCAGCAGCGCCGAGGTGTCCTTGGGCAGGCACGAACCGCCCCAGCCCGGACCGGGTGACAGGAACTCCTGGCCGATGCGGCGGTCGTGCCCCATTCCCTCGGTGACGTCGACGATGTCGGCTCCGACGCGGTCACAGAGTTCGGCGACGGCGTTGACGTAGGACAGCTTCATCGCCAGAAAGCAGTTGGCCGCGTACTTGACGAGCTCGGCCGAGGCGCTGTCGGTCAGCACGGTCGGCGCGCCCAGCCGCGCGTAGAGCCCGGCGACCTGCTCGGCCGCCTCGCGCCGGTCCGAGCCGACCACGATGCGGTCCGGGTGCAGGAAGTCCTGCACGGCCGTGCCTTCGCGCAGGAACTCCGGGTTCGACACCACCGCCACGTCCGGCCGGTCCAGCAGTTGCGTCAGCCGCTCCGCGGTGCCCACCGGCACGGTGGACTTGGTCACCACGACGCACCCGGCGGGCACCAGGAGCCGGATCTCGTCCACCACCGCTTCGAGGATGCCGAGGTCGGCCAGGCCACCGGCCCCCATCGGGGTCGGGACGCAGAGGAAGACCAGCTCCACCGGGCGGGCCGCCGGAGCGAACACCGCCCCGGTGCCGGTGGCCCAGGTGAGCCGGCCCGCGGCGGTGCCGTCGGCGACCAGGTCGGCCAGCCCCGGTTCGAGGATCCCGACCCGGCCCTCACGCAGCCGCTGGATCTTGGCCCGGTCGGTGTCGGCGCAGACCACGGTGTGGCCGAGTGAGGCCAGGCAGGCCCCGGTGGTGAGTCCGACGTATCCGGTGCCGATGACGGCGACGTGTCGAGCGCGCATGGTGTTTCCTCACAAGGCTTGGCGGATGGCGAGCCGGGCGCCGGACCCGGGGAGCAGGCGGAGGGTGTCGCGGGCGCGGTCGAACCGGACGGCGCCCGCCCGGTCCAGTTCGGCCAGCCAGTCGGCCATGGGCCAGAACCCGTGCCGGCGGCGGAACCGGTGGGCGTTGGCCACCAGCTCGCGGACGTGCCGCGGTTCGTGCCGGCTGGGTGGGTGGTGCTGGTGGTAGGCGGTGGCGCCGCCGACCCAGGCGAGCCGCGCACCGCGCTCGGCCGCTCGGAGCGCGAAGTCGGTGTCTTCGGCGCCGTAGCCGACGAATTCTTCGCAGAACCCGCCGAAGCGGGCCCAGTCTTCGCGCGTGAGCGCGAAGGACAACGACCAGAACAGTTCGAAGCGCTGCTCCTCCAGCGTGATCTCGCCCGGTTCGGGTGCCGGTCGGCCCTCGTGCGGACGGGCGAGCCGGGCGAGCCCGCCCGGCTCCGGGTACCCACCGGACGGGGGTGGGGGAAGGTAGGCCACCGGCCCGCACAGCAGCGTGGCCGGCGGGACCCGGCCCGCCGCGGCGACGTACCGGGCCAGGCAACCTGGGCCGGGTATGCAGTCGACGTCGAGGAAGACCAGCAGTTCGGCCCCCTGGTCGATGGCGGCGCGCGCGCCCGCGTTGCGCGCCGCGGCCAGGGGCAGCCCGCCGTGGCCGAGGGGTACGGCCACCGGTGTCACCGGCGGCGCCGGAGGTCGGGGCGGCAACCGGGGCGGCGCGCCCATGCCGACCACGACGTGCACCGGGGCGTCGGCCCCGTCCAGGGCCGCGCGCTGCCGTCGAAGGTGGGAATCACGCCCGGCCGCGATGGTGACGACCGCGGTGCGCGGCGGTCGCGCCGGACCGGTCACCGGGGCCCCGCCAGCTCGCGCAGCGCGGCGGCGGCTCGCCCCGCCCCGTCCCCGGGCGACCAGCTTCGCCAGTCTCCGCCGCGAGAACTGGCTTCGGCCAGCACGCCGGACCACCGGGCGGGGGCGGGCCAGGATCGGCGGACCACGCCCAGCGACGCCCGGTTCAGGGCCGCCGCGGTCGCGGACTGCTCCCCGAACGGCCGGGGCTGGGGGATGACGACCGCGGGCCGGCGGGCGGCGGCGACCTCGGCCAGCGCGTTCTGGCCGGCGTGGGTGACCACCACCTCCGCCCCGGCCAGCAGTGGCCACGGATCGGCCACCCAGCCGTGGTGGTGCAGGTTGGCGGGCCGGCTCCCGGGGTCCTCGCCGGGCCGGAGCGGGCCGGCGATATCCCACTGCCAGGCCGGGGTGGCCGTCGCGGCGGCGTGCAGCTGGGCGGTGGAGACCGCCAGGCCCCCGGCCCCCCACAGCACCAGCACGCGCCGGGCCGCGGCGGCGGGGGCCGGGGTCCGGCCGTCGAAGCGGGAGAACGCGCCGGTGTGCACGGTCTTGGACAGCCACCGCGGCGGCCAGCCCGGCGCGGGCCGGGCCGGCCACGGCGCGAGGATGGCCTCGGCCAGGTCGTAGGCCGTCCGGTGGGCCCGGTCGGTGCGCCGCCCCGGCTGGGCGACGACGACCACGGGCACCCCGTGCAGGCGGGCCAGCAGCGCGATCTCCACCGAGACGTCGGCCACCAGCAGGCGGACCGGGTACCGCCGCAGCTCGGCGCTGACCAGCGCCATCCGATCGCGCAGACCGGCGTGGTGCCGGGGGACCCAGTGCAGGGTGGCTCCGGCGGTGACGTCGTCGCGCTGGGCGTCGGCTCCCCCGGCGTCGTCGGGCAGCGTGGTCCACCGGCCCGGCCAGCCGGACGGCCGGGGCAGGCTGGAGAGCCCCAGCAGCTGTTCACCGAGGTGCGCGGCGATGGCGGCGGCCCGCCGGAGGTGCCCGGAGCCGTGGTGGTGGACGTAGTAGGCGATCACGCTCGCAGCTCCCGGTAGATCTCGACGTAGCCGTCGACCATCCGCTCCACCGAGCACGTGGCTTCCGCCCGCCTTCGCGCCGCGGCGCGGTCCAGGGTGGCGGCGGCGGTGATCGCCACGGCGAGCCCCGCGACGTCGTCGGGGGCGGCCAGGACGCCGGTGTGCTCGTCGAGGACCTCGGGCAGCGCGCCGCGCGCGAACCCGGCGACCGGGGTGCCGCACGCGAGCGCTTCGGCCACCACCAGCCCGTAGGGCTCCTCCCAGCGCGGGGACACCACGGCCACGCTCGCCGACCCGACCAGCCGCACCAGGTCGCGGTGGGTGAGGTGGCCCAGGTACTCGACGTCACCGCCCAGCAGCGGCTCGACCCGGTGCCGGAAGTACTCCGCGTCCGGTCGCGGGCCGGCCAGCCGGAGCCCGCTCCCGGCCACGCGGGCGGCTTCGATGGCGAGCTCCGGTCCCTTCTCCGGGACCAGGCGGCCGAACCAGACCGGTGGCTCGCCCCCGGCCCCGGGCGTCCACCGGTCCAGGTCGACTCCGTTCGACACCACCGAGATCGCGGGGATCAGGGCCGACCACTGCCGCGCGGTGTGGGCGCTGACCGCGGCGAACCGGGTGTGGCCGGTCGAGCGCAGCCGGATCGCCGACTCCAGCCACGGCGTGGGCGGGGTGTGCAGGGTGGTCAGCATCGGGGTGCGCAGGGTGGCCGCCATGGCGATGGGCAGGTAGTGCAGCGAGTTGTTGTGCACCACGTCGCACTGCGCGGCCGCGCCGAGGTCGAGCATCAGCCCGAGGTAGGCGTGGTGCTCGGCGATGAAGTAGTCGGCGGGCATGCTGACGTCCAGCCGGGCCTGGGCCGACAGGGCCGGCAGGACCGGCATCGAGCGGACCTCCAGGGCGGGGTCGGAGCCGGTCCCGCCGAAGACGGTCACCCGGTGGCCCCGCTTGCGCAGACCGGTGGCCAACTGCCAGGTGTGCGCCTCCAGGCCGCCGGCGAAGGGCTCCCGGATGGGGTAGCGCGCGGAGGCGACCAAGCCGATGGCCAGCGCGGTTCCGGCCGGGCGGCCGGGGGCCGGCGGCTCCGGGACCACGGACCGGACCGGGCCGGCTGCGGCCGGTGCCAAGTCACTTCGGCCTCGACCCACCGCGGGTGTTGCGTGTACCACCGCCTGTGCTCCTTCTGCAGCATGTGTTCGTCCACTTCGACGCCGGCCGTCACGCACCGGGACCGGATCGGCGCGTCCGGCCTCGCGTGGCGACGACTCCACGAGTCGGCGGCGCGCTCGCTCCCTTCTCCGCGCTTCGGCGATCACCACGGCCAATACCTACCGCACGGCACCGACAGAAAAGGGCCGGCGGCTCGCCCGGGGACAGTTCACCGGCCGGGTCCGCGGGCCGGACGATCGGTGAGGGCACCGCGCACGTCGAGCGCGCCGGGACCAGAAATCGCGGTCCCGGGCGCACGGTAGCCACGGCCCGATCCCGGTGGGCCACCCGCGCGGGCTGAGTCAGCGGAATTTCCGTTCTTCCGGCACATCGAAAAGGTGGGGACGAGTCTCGGATCCTCGGTGCGTGAATCGGAGGTACCCGTACCGGCGCCGCGGGAAACGAACGGGAAGGAGCGGGCGCGACTCGGATCGGTCCGGCCCCGCGGTCCCCCGGGGTCGAGGCGGCCTCCTCCGGCGCCCCCGGCTTCGCCCTCTCCCGGGCCGAAGGCTCGGCAATCGTTGGGGCGAACGGGATCCATGGGGTCCATCATGGATCCCGGCTCGGCGGTCCACCTAGCCCTGGGCGAAGATCGGGTGAACCGGTGCGGGGCGATGTTTGGCCGGCGCACAAAGTGGATACCCGTAATCGGTGCAGAGGCCGCTGATGGTTGCCGCAGTTCCCGCCGGCCATTCTTATACCCGCAATATCGCGGATGTGCGGGCCGCTCCGGCGTTCCGGATGCTGGCCGATCCACCGGTCCCGGGAGCGCCGTCCGGGCAGTGGTGGCCGCACCCCTCGCTGGAGCCCGCGTGGCTGCGGGCCCACCGCGACCGGTTCGACCTGCTGCACCTGCACTTCGGCTTCGAGCACCGCTCCCCCGCCCAGTTGCGGTCGATGGCCGGGGTGCTGCGGGAGCTGGGGAAGCCCCTCGTGCTCACCGTCCACGACCTCCGCAACCCGCACCAGGCCGATCCCGGCCCGCACCGGGCCGCACTGGACGTCCTCGTGCCCGCGGCCGACGCGGTGCTGACCCTCACCCCGGGCGCGGCCGCGGTGATCACCCGCGAGTGGGACCGGGTCGCGACGGTGGTCGCGCACCCGCAGGTCGTGGACCCGGTTCGCGCGGGCCGCGTCTCCCCCCGCCCGGCCGGAGACGCGTTCGTGGTCGGGGTGCACGCGAAGAGCATGCGGGCGAACTGCGACGCCGTGGCCGTCGCCGCGCAGCTCGCCCGCACCGTGGCGACCCTGCCCGGGGCCCGGCTGGTGGTGCACGCCCACGACGACGCCGGTGGCTCGCGGGCGGCCGAGGCCCTGCGAAGCCAGGGGGTGCCGGTCACCGTGCGCTCGCGGTTCTCCGACGCCGAGTTGTTCGACTACCTCGAAAGTCTCGACGTCTCCGTGCTGCCGCACCGGTTCGGCACCCATTCCGGGTGGCTGGAGGCCTGCCACGACCTCGGCACCACCGTGCTGGCGCCGGACTGCGGGTTCTTCGACGAGCAGGCACCGTGCCTGCTGTACCACCGCACCGAGACCGAAGTGGACCAGGCCGGCCTCGACCGCGCGCTGCGGCACGCTTATCACCACCGGCCGCACTGGCGCGCCGACCCACGGCGCCGGGAAGCCGAGCGCGCGGTCATCGCCGCCGCCCACGCGTCGGTCTACCGCGAGGTGACCCGCACCGGGGTCACGACGGGTTCACCGGCATGAGGGTGCACTCCCACGCTCCCGGGCCGGCCGGCCACGGGGTCGTGCGCCACGCCCGGTCCGTGGCCCGGCTGTGCGCGGCCCGCGGGGTCTCGGCGGGCGGCCCCGAGCCGGACCTGACCCACGCCCACTTCACCGACGCGTTGTTCGGCCCGACCATCGACGAGGCCGCCCGCGCCTACCGCGCCTGGGCGGCGCGGGCCCGGCGCCCGCTGGTGGTGACCGTGCACGACGTGCCCGATCCCGCCGGTCGCGGGCGGCGCGACCTGGCCCGGTGCGCCGGCTACACCGCCGTGCTCGAAGCCAGTGACTCGGTGATCGTCTCCGCCGAGCACGAAGCCGCCAAGGTCGCCCGGCTCACCGCCAAGCCGGTGCACCACATCGACCTGCCCCTGCCGGCCGAACCCGCGGCGCTCGCCCTCCGGGCCCCGGAGGAGGTGGCCTCGTCGCTGGTCGTGCTCGGCTACCTCTACCCCGGAAAGGGCCATCGCGAGGCGATCGACGTGGCGGCGGCCGTGGGCCGGGACCGGCCCGAAGGCCCGCCCGGGGTGTTCGCCGCGGGCACCGCTAGCGCGGGGCACGACGAATTGGCCGAGCAGCTGCGAGTTCGGGCCGAAGCCAAGGGCGTTCCGTTCGTCATCACCGGCCACCTGACCGACGACCGGTTCGCCGCCATCGCGCGCGCGGCCGGGGTGCCGCTCGTGCTCAACCGCGAGGTCAGCGCGAGTGGCTCGCTGCTGTCCTGGTTGTCGTGCCAGCGCCGGCCCATCACCTGGGCCGGTCCGTACAGCCGGGAGATCGAGCGTCGCTACCCGGGCAACCTCGCGCTGGCGGCGACTTCGGCCGAGCTGGCGGAACGGACCGCCCGCGCGCTCGCCGACCCGCGGGAGACCCGGCTGGCCGAGGTCCCGCGCTGGCGCGACATCGGTGCCGAACACGTCGCGCTCTACCGGCGCGTGCTCGCCGCCCACGAGGGTGCCCCGTGCTCACCGACATCCTGATCCAGCACAACCGGTGGGACCGGCTGAGCGGCTATCCCCGGCCGGCCCCGGCGGTGACGGTGGTCGTGACCCACTACGAGCAGCACCACCTGCTCGGCCGCATGGCTTCGGCGCTGCGGCGGCAGAGCCTGCCCCCGCGGCAGGTCGTGCTGGCCGACGACGGATCGGCGCGCACCCCGGCCTTCACCGTGCCCGGGATCGAAACCGTGGTCGTCAGCCAGCCGGACCAGGGCTTCCGGGCCGGCACGGCCCGCAACCTGGCCGTCGAGCGGAGCACGGGCGAGGTGCTGGTCTTCCTCGATGCCGACACCGTGCCGGAACCGGGCTACGTCGAGGAAATCGTGCGCCACGTCGGGAGGAGCCCGGACGTCCTGGCGGTGGGCCGGCGCCGGCACGCCTCGTTCGCCGGGCTGGCCGAGGACGAGAGCCCCGGCCCCGCCGCCGTGCTGCCGGAACCGGCCTGGCTGGCCGACGCCTACGCCGCCTCGGGCAACCTGCTGCACGCCGACGGCCGCAGTTTCCGCTTCCTGATCGGCGCCGTGCTGTGCTGCCGGCGAAGCCTGTTCCACGACCTGGGCGGGTTCGACGAGCGGTTCGTGGATTACGGCGGGGAGGACTGGGATTTCGCCTACCGGGCCTGGAACGCCGGCGCGGTGCTGGTGCACGAGCGGGACGCGGTCGCCTGGCACGAGGGCCCGGACTGGGCCGGCCGGGGCGAGGCCGAGGCGATCATGGAGTACCAGAGTGCCCGCCTGGCCGCGCTGATCCCCGAGCCGGCCACCCGGGGCGCCCCGCTGCCCGGCCTGATCCCCGACGTGCTCGCCGACGTGCACACCGACGGTGCGTTCGACCACACCGTGCGCACGGTGCACGCCCTGCTGCGCCAGACCCACCGCGATCTCGCGATCCGCCTGCCCACGCGGGACGAGCGGCTGCTGGAGACCTACGCGTCCGCCGTGCGCACCGCCCCGTGGACCGAGGACCAGCTCCGCCGGGCCCGCGTCCGGTTCGAGGTCCGCCACCCCCTGCCCGAGACGGCGGTCGAACGCGCGGTGGCGCTGATCTCGGAGTCCGACGCCGGACTGGTGGAGCTGGTCCACGACGGCGAGGTCCAGGCCGTGGCGAAGTCGACGCGCGCGGTGGGCCGGGCCCGGCGGTGGTCGGCCCGGTTCGAGCCCGGCGAAGTCGTCGAGCACGCGTTCGGCCGGCACCGCCTCCCGGTCGAGACCGACGACCGGAACCGGACGCTGGCGGGTTTCTTCGCCCGCTGGGAGTGACGCCGGTCAGCTCCGCCGGGCGGTCACGATGTGGTGGCGCAACTCCGCGGACATCATCGCCGGCACCCGGACGGTGCAGTCGAAACCCTGTTGCGCAAGCAGGTTCTCGATCTCGCCCAAGCGGCCGGCGACGTCGTGCACCTCGATGACCAGCGCGTCGATCCGGGGCCAGTCGCGGTCGTCGACACCGCGCAGCACCTCCAGTTCCGCGCCCTCCACATCGATCTTGACCAGATCGATCCGGTCGCCGGGAGGCAGGATGCCGGAGAGGGTCACCACCTCGGCTTCGACCAGGTCGGTGCGCAGCATTTCGTCGGCGGTCTCCGCGTCCGGCTGGGTTTCCCGCATCGCCGCCACCCAGTCCGCCGGCTTCTCCCTCGGGTGCGCGGTCGAGTTGGCCGGCAGGTACCGGTAGGCGGTCAGGGTGGTGCGCCCCGGGCGGTCGCCGAGCGCGGCCTCGACGACGCGCACCGAACCCGGGGCGAGGGCAGCGGTGTTGACCCGGAGCAGGGCGCAGGTCGACGGAACCGGTTCCACGGCGACCAGCCGGGCGTCCGGGCAGTCCCGGGCTATCCGCAACGCGAACAACCCGAGGTTGGCGCCGGCGTCGACGACCACCGCGTCCGGGCGCAGGGCGGGAAGATCCCGGAGGTAGTCGTCATGGGTGAAGATCTCGTGGTAGAGGTAGTGCGCCTCGCCGGCCGCCCACCGGCCGGGACCGGTCGCCACCTCGAGGTCGTCTGCGACCCGTACGCGCTCCTGCACTGGTGCCCTCCGGGGGAGTCGGGGTGGGGGCCACGGCCGAGGGGGCCGGTCCCGGGGTGGTGCGGGCGTGGGCGCCCGGGGCGGTCAGCCGACGGCGGGGATGACGTGCTCCTGCCAGCCCCGGAAGAAGGCGTCGAAGTCCGGGCCGATCTGCTGGACGTAGATCTCGTCGGCCCCCGCGTCGACGTACTCGCGCACGCGGTCGAGGTGCTCGCGGGGGTCGTCACCGCAGACGACGGTCTCGGCGACCTGGTCCGGGCTGATCGATGCGGTGGCGGCTTCGAAGTCCTGCGGCCGCGGCAGGATCTGGGGCAGCTGGCCGCCGAGGGCTTCGTTGGGCCACAAGCGGTGCGCTTCGGCCCGGCTGCGTTCGCGGTCGCTGCCCCACGCGACCTTCATCCCCGCCTGCACCGGCTTGGACCCGCCGCCGGAGTCGCGGAAGGTCCGGATCAGCTCGGCGTCGGGGGTCACGGTGCAGAACCCGTCGCCGATCCGGCCGGCCAGCTCGGTCGCCTGCGGGCCGAAGCCGGAGAGGTAGATGGGCACGGGGCTTTCGGTGACGGTGTAGATCCGGGCGTCCTGCACCTCGTAGAACTCGCCGTGGTGGCTGATCGCCTCGCCCCGCGCGCCGGCCGAGTGCAGGGTGCGGATCAGCCCGACCGCTTCCTCCAGCATGGCCAGCCGCCGGCCCGCCGACGGCCACGGGTCGCCCAGGATGTGCTCGTTGAGCGCTTCGCCCGAGCCGAGCCCGAGCACGAACCGGCCGTCGAGCTGGACTGCCGCGGTCGCCGCGGCCTGGGCGATCACCGCCGGGTGGATCCGCACCAGCGGACAGGTCACGGCCGTGGTCACCGGCAGCGAGACCGCCTCGGACAGCGCGCCGATGACCGACCAGACGAACGGGCTCTGCCCCTGTTCGTCGTTCCACGGGTGGAAGTGGTCGGAGATCCACAACCGCTCGAACCCGGCCCGCTCGGCCGCGACCGCCTGTGCGATCAGTTCCTTGGGGCCGTACTGCTCACAGGAGAGGAAGTATCCCAGGCTCGTCATGCTCCCGGGTTACCCCGCCGGCGCGCAGCCATGCCGAAGCCCGGCGAGAAATCTCCGGCCGGGTGAGGCGGGGCAACCGGCCGGGCCGTCCGGGTCCGGGCACCGGCTCGGCCGCGCCCGGACCCGGCCGAGGTCAGCGGGCCTCGATGACCGTCTTGAACTCGGCCGCGGCGCGCTCGACCTTCTTCTGCGGGTCCGCCAGCAGCGACGCGACCGCCTCCCCCAGCTTCCCGGCCGGCGGCTCGTACTCGAACGAGATCTCCACCCCGGTGCGGCCGTTGCCCTTGTCGTCGAACCGCACCACACCGGCGTTCTTCACGTCGGCGTCGGCGTCGTCCACGGTGGCCCAGGCGATCTTGTGCGGCGGGGCGTCCTCGACGATCTTCGCCTCCCACTCCACGGTGGAGCCCACCGGTCCCGCCACCTTCCAGCGGGTGCGGGTGGCGTCCCCGTCGACCGGCTCGACCGACTTCACGTCGGAGAACACCTGCGGCAGCCGGGTCAGCGACCGCCACCAGTCATAACACGCCTGGGCCGGGGCTTCGACCTCAACATAGTGCGCAACAGCAGCCACAGCGGACACTCCCTCGGGGTCGCGCCGGCGCCATCGCGGCACCGGCCTTCGATCTTCGGCTACCCTCTCCGACCCCGTCCGCAACCCTCGATCTCGCGGTCCGCGTCCTTCCGCTCGCGAAACCGGGCCCGGCGATCTGCTTCCCCGCCCGGTGAGGACCCGGTTCACCGGCGCGGTACAACCGGTGGTTGTGGCTCTACCGGGGCCGGTTGTTTGACCGTGACCCCGTCCGTCGGTTTGGATCCGCGATCTCGAAAGGCATCTCGGGAACGGACGGAGCCAGTGCGGATGCAGGGCGAACCGGTGCTGCGGCGGCAGTTCACGTGGTTGTGGGCCGCGTACGCGGTGAGCGCGTTCGGGACGTGGCTCGCCTTCGACGCCTTCCCGGTGCTCGCGATCCGGGTGCTGCACGCCGGGCCGGGCCGGGTTTCGCTGCTGGCGGCCGCCGGCCTCGCGGTGGGCGCGGTGCTCGCGCTGCCGCTCGGCCCATGGGTGGAGTTCCGGCGCAAGCAGCCGGTGATGATCGCGATGGACCTGGTCCGGTGCGCGGCACTGCTGACCGTGCCCCTGGCCTACGTGCTGAACCAGCTCGTCTTCGTCCAGTTGCTCCTCGTCTCGGTGCTCGTCAGCGCCGCCGACATCACCTTCACCGCCGCGAGCGGCGCCCGCCTCAAATCGCTGGTGCCCGAGGAGGACCTGCTGGCGGCCAACGGGCGGTTCGAGTCGACCACCTGGACCGCGACCCTGCTCGGGCCGCCGCTCGGCGGGGCGGC
Source organism: Amycolatopsis sp. PS_44_ISF1 (assembly GCF_032335455.1). NCBI lineage: Bacteria > Bacillati > Actinomycetota > Actinomycetes > Pseudonocardiales > Pseudonocardiaceae > Amycolatopsis > Amycolatopsis sp. PS_44_ISF1. The sequence continues at coordinate 979,781 of NZ_JANUXO010000002.1, forward strand.
GATCGGGCTGCTGGGCCCGGTCGTGACGGTGGTGGCCAACGCGGCCGGCTTCGCGCTCTCGGCGGCGGGGATCCGGGCCATCGGCGGCGGGGAGCCGCACCCGGCCCGCGCCCCCGGGCGCGGGCTCCGCGCCGCCGACCTGGCCGAGGGCTGGCGCTTTCTGCTGACCCACCCGTCCCTGCGCCCGCTGTTCTTCAACGTCCTGCTGGTCAACGGACTGATCATGGCCGCCGCCCCGCTGATGGCGGTGCTCATGCTCGGCGAGCTCGGATTCGCCCCGTGGGAGTACGGACTCGCGTTCGCCGCCCCCGGCATCGGCGGCCTCGTCGGCTCCCGGCTGGCCCGGCGGCTGGCCGGACGGTTCGGCCGGCACCACGTCCTGCTCACCGCCGGCGCGCTGCGCGCGGGCTGGCCGCTCGGACTGGTCTTCGTCCGCCCCGGCGCCTTCGGCCTGGTCCTGGTGATCGCGGTCGAATTCGGGCTGATCACCTGCTGCGCCGTGTTCAACCCGGTGCTGGCCACCCACCGGCTCCGGCAGGTACCCGCCGACCGGATCACCCGCACGCTCTCCGCCTGGTCGATCGCGGGCAAGGCGGTCACCGCGACGCTGACCGCGCTGGGGGGCGGGCTGGCCGGGCTGACCGGCCCGCGCGCCGCCGTCGGCCTCGCCGGACTGGCCCTCCTGGCAACCCCGCTGCTGCTCCTGAGCCTGCGGGACGACCGCTCGCGGGAGCCGGGCCCGGTCTCCGGTCCGGGCGCTCGGCGTGGTCGGTGACGAGGGTGAAAGTGATGCCGCCCTTGACTTTCCGCGGTTGGTGGGCCCGCACCCACAACGCACCGAGGCCGGACCCACAACCAGTGGTTGTGGGCGTAGGTTCTGCCGGGTGGATCTCGAAGCGGTTCGTACCTTCGTCGCCGTCGCCGACAGCGGGCGGTTCCAGACGGCGGCCGACGGTCTGGGGATCACCCAGCAGGGCGCGTCCCGCCGGGTGGCGGGGCTGGAGCGGGAGCTGCGGGTCAAGCTCTTCGCCCGGCTCGCCCGGGGCGTGCGGCTCACCGTGGACGGGCAGGCGCTGCTGCCCCACGCCCGCGAACTGCTCCGGGCCGCCGAGCGCGTCACGACCGCGGTGACTCCGGGGCGGCGGCCCCTGCGGATCGACGTCGTCGGCCGCCGGATCGCCCCGTCCAACCTCCTGCACGCCTTCTACCAGCAGCACCCCGGCATCGACCTGGATGTCGTGACGCTGGCCCACGGCGACGCCGCGTCGGCGCTGGCCGAGATCGGCGCCGGCACCCTCGACGCCACGTTCCGCTCCCTGCGAGCCTCGGCCCGCGCGGTCCCGGACGGGCTCCGCTCCTCGCGCGTGATCGACGACCGCCACGAGCTGCTGGTCGGCCCGCAGCACCCGCTGGCCGACGCCCCGTCGGTGACCCTGGCCGGGCTCACCGGCCACCCGATCTGGATGCCCGGCCTGTCCGACGCCGAGCCGCTGGGCTACTACGACGACCTGGCCCGGGCCTTCGGGCTCACCATCGACACGATCGGCCCGAGCTTCGGCGTCGAAGCCCTCCTCGCGGAAATCGCCGACTCCACCCGGCTGGCCACCTTCGTCGGCGAGGGCTCCCGCTACCTGTGGCCGGAGAGCTACGACCTGCGCCGCATCCCCGTCGTCGACCCGGCCCCGGTCTACCCCCTGTCGGTGGTCTGGCGCGCGGACAACCCCCACCCGGTCCTCGCGGACTTCCTCCGGTACCTGTGCACCCGGTACCGGGAAACCTCCCGCGAGGAGGTGTGGGTGCCGGACTGGGCCCGCTGAACCCGCTCGCTCAGCTGGTGTGGATCAGCGCCCGGGCCGCGGCCGCGGCGTCGGTGAGCTTGGTGCCGGTGCCCGTCACGAAGTAGATGCCGGCCGGCGCGATGCACTCCAAGGTCACGCTGAACCCGCCGATGACCGCGCTCGTGGAGTAGTCGCTGCACTGCTGGTGCGTCGCCGCGTAGACCTGGACCAGGGTGCGGGCCTCCACGGCGGCTTCGGTGAGCTTCGTGCCCAGGCCGTTGGTGAAGGTCAGGCCGCCCGGTCCGCTGCACTCCAGCGTCACGCCGAACCCGCCGAGCTTGTCCGTGCTGCCGTTGTAGAAGGTGCAGGGCAGCCCCGTGGTGGCCTGGTCCTGCACCACCGCCGCGGCCTGGGCCGAGGCATCGGTCAGCGTGGTGCCCAGGCCCTCGACCATGAAGAACCCGCCCCCGGGGCAGGTCAGGGTCTGCTCGTAGCCACCGAGGACGGCGCGGCTGGTGTAGCTGCTGCAGGTGACGGCCGCGTCCGCGGCCGGGGGGACGGCCACGGCCGTACCGGCCAGCGTGGTCAGGGCGCCGAGCGTCCCGAGGCAGCGACGCACGAACATGATGGGGAACTCCTTCGGGCAACCGGGGCGATGCCCCGGTGGTCTACCACCCGCCGCCGAAGCGGCTTCACGGTACTTCTGACGACAGCGGCCGAACGACACCGTGACAGCCGGTTTTCCCGCGCCACCGGGCGCCACTACTGTGTGCGCCAGCTATCACGAACCTGGTGCGGGAGGTCTGCGATGTCCGGTGAAACAGGCGCTCCGCCCGGGGTCGACCCGGGTACTCCGAGCGTCGCGCGCGTCTACGACCACCTGCTCGGCGGTAAAGACAACTACGAGGTCGACCGCCGGCAGGCCGACGCGATCAAGCAGCACATGCCCGAGGTGGCCGATGTCGCCTGGCAGAACCGGAACTTCCTGATCCGGCTGTGCCGGTTCCTCGCCGACAGCGCCGGGGTCACCCAGTACCTCGACTGCGGCTCGGGCCTGCCGACCGCGGAGAACGTGCACCAGGTGGTGCAGCGGGTGCACCAGGAGGCGAAGGTCGCCTACGTGGACTACGACCCCGTGGTGGCCGCCCACGGCCGGGCCCTGCTCGACGAAAACGAGCACACGGAGTACCTGCAGGCGGACTTCTTCGACCCGCCCAGCATCCTCGAGGCCGAGGTGGTCCGGCGGCACCTGGACTGGGACCGGCCGATCGCCGTGCTGTTCCTGGCCGCGCTGCACCACAACGCCGGCGAGGGCAGCCGGGCCGCCGAGGTGACCCGGGCCTTCGCCGAACGGCTGCCTTCGGGCTCCTACCTGGCCATCAGCCACGTGCTCGATCCGGGCGACGGCTCCGAGGACGACCGGATCCTGCAGGAGACGCTGCGGGAGATCCGCAACGGGCCGATGAAGACGATCACCGCCCGCACCGCCGCGGAGATCCTCGAGCTGGTGCACGGCTGGGAAGTCATCCCGCCCGGCCCCGGCCGGCCGGGCGAGGTCACGGCGGTGTCGGACTGGTGGCCCGACGGGCCGATGCTCGGCCGGCCGTCGATCGCCCAGCGCATCCTCGGCTGCGTCGTCGCCCGGAAACCGTAAAGCCCTGATAGCGAGGGTGCGCGCGCCAATGTCCGAACAAATGGAACCAGACAATCGCCGGCAAAGCGGATCACCCAATTAGCGTAATAATCGCACTCCATCCGGTTGGGCCGGACGGAAGAAGTAACTAATCCAGCCTCCCGAACGACCTGAAGAGGGTGGGATGCCGGCGGGCCACCCGATAAGGGGCCGGCATCCCACCTCCCCTACTGTCGCACACGCCCAGCCCTCCGATGGAGGAATGGCGGCCGGGCAGTGGCGCGGCAGGCGCGAACACGAGCGTGGGCGCGAAACGGGGCCAGCGAAACAGGGAAGGCGGCCGAGGCCACGCCCGTCCCCGGCCTGCTCGGTGGACCCGAAGAACGAAACACGAAACGCTCCCAGCGCGACTCGGGAAGAATTATCCGAATTCTATCCCGGAAAGGCCGCGCTTCCCCACCGCCATCTGAGGGTAAACCGGCGCGGTGTGTCCTTTACCGACGAGAACCCTATCCGGAAATCGAATATTCTCATCGGCCGCATTCACCGATCCCGGAGCCGGATCCCGGCCCCCGGCTCCGGTGCGCTCCGCCCGGGGCCGGGGCAACGGCGGTCAGGCGGGTTCCACCTCGAGCGGCAGCCGCTTGACGCTCACTATCACCGCGGGGTTCTGGAATTCGACCGCGTCGTCTTCGGCCACCGCGAGATTCCGGTAGCGGTCGAATAGCACCTCGAAGGCCACGCGCCCCTCCAGCCTCGCCAGGGGCGCACCGAAACAGAAATGGATGCCGTGCCCGAAGGTGAGGTGCGGATTCGGGCTGCGCCGGGCGTCGAACCGGTCCGGTTCGTCGAAGCAGGCCGGATCACGGTTGGCCGAGGCGAGGTCGGCCATGACGATCGCGTCCGCCGGGATGGTCCGGCCCCCCAGGCTGACCTCGGCCGTGGTCCGCCGGCCCAGTTCGGGGAACGGCGGCAGGTAGCGCAGCACCTCTTCGAGCGCGACGGGCAGGCCGGCCGGGTCCGCCCGCAGCGCGGCGGCGGCGAGCGGGTCGCGGTCGAAGCAGACCTGCGCGTTGCCCACCAGGGCGGTGGTGGTGATGTGCCCGGCGACCAGCAGCAGCGCCACGAAGCCGACGATCTCCTGATCCTCCAGGCGCTCGCCGTTGAACTCGGCCTGCACCAGCCGGCTGGTCAGCCCGTCGCCGGGCCGGGCGCGGTGTTCGCGGATGTGCTCGAGGATGTAGGCGTTCATCTCGCGGATGGTGGGCGCGATGGCGTCGAGCGCCCGCTGGATGTCGGCCATGTCGGCCGACTCCCCCAGCTGGTCCCCGCTGAACAGCACCCGCGCCCACTTCGTGAACAACGGCCGGTCGGCCGCCGGCACACCGAGCAGTTCCGCGATGACGATGATCGGCAGCGGGTAGGCGAGCGCGTCGATCAGGTCGATCCGCGAGGCCCCGGCCACCTCGTCGAGCAGCTCTCCGGTGATGGCCCGGATCCGCGGTTCGAGCCCGGCCACCACCCGCGGGGTGAACGCCTGGGTGACCAGGGTGCGCAGCTTGCGGTGGTCGGGCGGGTCCATCCCGACGAAGTTGCCCTTGCGGAAGGTCTCGAAGTCCTCCTGGACGGGGGTGAGCCCGGAGAAGTCCGAGGAGAAGGCCGCGGGATCGGACAGCACCCGCGAGACCCCCGGGTGGTCCAGCACCCGCCACGCGCTCCGCTGCTCGTCGTAGTGGACCGGGCCGGTTTCGCGCAGCTCGCCGGTGCGGGACACCAGCTCCTCGAAGGCGAAGGTGAGCCCGGGGCCGCCGGACTGGTCCTGGACGCTCATGTCGGGTTTCCTCGTTTCTCGTCGCGGCGGGGGTCCGCCGGTGCGGGTGAAGGCCGGCCCGCCGGTGCGGCTTCGGGCCGTTCGAGCACGATGTCCTCGCTGCGGGGAAATCGGCGCAGGGTGGGGCTGAAGGTGACGACCAGGGTGATCGCGGCGATGCCGGCGGTGCACAGCACGACCGCGCCGGGACCCGGCACCGCCTGCACGAGCAGCCCGCCGAAGGCCGGACCGGTCGCGGCCGAGACCCCCCCGATCACCCCCATGACGCTGGTCAGCCGGCCGCGCAGCCGGTCCGGGGTCAGCAGCAGCTGGTAGGTGCCGATGGTGGTGTTCGCGGTCGGCGGCAGCAGGGACATCGCCACGAACAGCGCGCCCATCAGGTAGCCGTCGCCGGTGATGAAGACCGCCAGCGGGGTGAGCGCGGTCAGCACCCAGAACACGCCCATGATCGACACGTACGGGCTGATCCGGCGCTGGAGGTACGGCGCGGCCAGCGAACCGGCGACCCCGCCGACCCCCAGCATGGCGGCCATCACCCCGATCTCGCCCGAGGGCACCCCCCGGTCCTTGGCCAGCACGACGATCACGATGTAGTAGGCGCTGAAGAAGAAGTTCAGGCTCACCGCGCACAGCACGGTCACCCGCACGTGCCGTTCCCGCCAGACCCAGCGCAGCCCCTCGGCCATCTCCCGGCCGAGGTGCCCGCCGGAGGGGACCTCGGCCCGGTGGTGCGGCGCGCGCAGGAACAGCAGCGCGACGAAGGAGATCAGGTGGGTGGCCACGTTGAACGCGAACGGGACCGCGCGGCCGAGCGCGTAGAGGAAGCCGCCCACGGCGGTGCCGGCCAGCTGTCCCACGGCTCCGCGCGCGGAGTTCATCGCCACCGCCGTCGGCAGCTGGGCCTGCGGCACGATGCGCGCCACCGTGGCGCCTTCGGCCGGCCCGAACAGGGACCGGCACACGCCCATCACGGCCGCGACCACCACCACGTGCGCCGTGCTCACCGCGTCCCACCAGACCGCGGCGGCCAGGCTGCCGACCGCGACCGCCTGCGCCGCTTCGCAGCCGAGCATGATCTTCTTGCGGTTCCAGCGGTCCGCCAGCGCCCCGGCGGGCAGGCCCGCGACCAGCTGCGCCATCGCGTCCACCCCGAGCACCAGTCCGGACACCGCGGGTGAGCCGGTGACCGCGAGCACCAGCAGCGGCAGGGCGATCACGGACGCGCTGAACCCGGCCACCGACAACGCCTGGCTGCCCCACAGCAGGGTGTAGTTCCGGTTCCGGGACAGCGGGACGAGGGTCACCTCCGCTCCCCTCCCGCGCAGTCCCGCGCGATGGCGCGCAGGGCTTCGGCGAAGTCGGCGGCGACCGCCTCGACGGTCGGCCGCTCGTGCCGGTCCGGCCGGTAGATCAGCGAGAACACCAGCTCGCCGTCCTGGACCGCGCCGACCAGGTCGAGCAGGTGCGGCCGGTGCTCCGCCGGGTCGTGGTCCCGGCCCAGTGAGCCGTGCACGGCCCGGTAGAGGCCGTCGCCGGACGGGGCGTCACCGGCCGCGGGACCCGCGCCGTCCCACTGGCCCAGGTAGTTGAACGAGATCTGCGGTCGCGGGCCCCCGGCCGAAAGCCGTTGCCGCGTCTGCGGCGAACCGAGGTGGCGCAGGGCCCCGTAGCCGAACCCGTTGCCGGGGATCCGGCGGAGCTGGTTGCGGACCGCCTTGATCAGGGCGCGCCAGTCCGGCCGGCCGGGCGCGGGAACCGTGAGCACGACCGGGAAGAGCGTGGTGAACCAGCCGACCGTGCGGTTGAGGTCGACGTCGTCGAGCACGTCCTCCCGGCCGTGGCCCTCCAGCGCGATGGACACCGCGTCCCGGCCGGTCCACCGGGACAGGGCCCACGCCAGAGCGGTCAGCAGGACGTCGTTGACGCGGGTGCGGTACGCGGCGGGGGCGGAGCGCAGGAGGGTGGTGGTGTCGGCGGCGGAGAGCACCACCGTGACCGCGTCGGCGGCGGTCACCGGGGCCGGGTCGTGGTCGTCGGGCCCGTCGTGGTCGACCGGCAGGTCCCCCGGGTCGGCCAGTCCGGTCCAGTACCCGGTCTCCTCGTCGAAACCGCCCTCGCGCACGTGCTCTCCGAGCCGGAGGGACCAGTCGCGGAACGAGGTCGTCTTCGGGCCGAGGTCGGTCCGCTCACCGCGCACGGCCTGCCGGTAGGCGGCTTCGAGGTCGTCGAGCAGGATGCGCCACGAGACGGCGTCGACCACGACGTGGTGCGAAGCCAGGAACAGCCGGGGCGGCCAGTCCGGCTCCGCGCGGAACAGCACGGCCTTCAGCAGCGGCCCGCGTTCGAGGTCGAAGCTCGCGTGGACCTCGTCGGCCACCCGTTCCAGCTCGGCCGGGCGCCGCGCCGGCGCCACGCCGGACAGGTCGTGCCGCCGCAGCCGCGGCACCGGTTCGACGGGCGCGTTGTGCTGGGCCCACCCGTCGCCGGTCCGCTCGAACCGCATCCGCAGGGCGTCGTGGTGGCTCCACACCGCCTCCAGCGCCTGCCGGAGCGCGTCCTCGTCGAGATCGGTGCCCAGCTCGAGGAGCATGGACTGGTTGAAGTGGTGGGGGTTGACCGTGTTGGTGCGGAAGAACCAGTCCTGGATCGGGGTGAGCGGGACCGGGCCGACGACCGGCCGCGCCGGCTCCGCGGCCGCTTCCCCGGCCGTGGCCTGCGGCGCCAGAGCCGCGATGGTCTGGTGCAGGAAGAGGTCCTTGGAGCTCAGCCGCAGTCCGGCCTGCCGGGCGCGGGCCACGACCTGCATGCTGAGGATGGAATCGCCGCCCAGCTCGAAGAAGTTGTCCTCGATCCCGACCCGGTCGAGCCCGAGCACCTGCGACCACACGGTGGCCAGCAGCACCTCGGCCGGGGTGCCCGGCGCGACGTAGGGCGCCGCCGGTTCCGGGGCGGCGGTGACGGGGGGCAGGGCCCGCCGGTCGAGCTTGCCGTTCGGGGTGAGCGGCAGCACGTCCAGGGTGGCGAACACCGAAGGCACCAGGTGCGCGGGCAGGCCGCGGCCCAGGAATTCCCGCAGCTGCGCCGCCGAGGGCGGTTCCGCCCGGCGGGCCGGGACGACGAAGCCCACCAGCCGCCGGTGCCCGGACTCGTCGTCCTGCACCGCGGCCACGGCCGCGCCGACGCCGGGGTGCCGGGTCAGCGCGGATTCCACCTCCCCCAGCTCGATCCGGAACCCCCGGACCTTCACCTGGTCGTCGGCCCGGCCGTGGAACTCCAGCTCACCGCCGGCGGTCCAGCGGACCACGTCGCCGGTGCGGTACATCCGGGCGCCGGGCGCGCCGAAGGGGTCGGCCGGGAACCGGTCCGCGGTCAGGCCCGGGCGGCCGAGGTAGCCGCGGGCCAGCCCGTCGCCGGTCACGTACAGCTCGCCGGCCACGCCGACCGGCACCGGCTGCAGCGCGTCGTCGAGGACGTACACGCGGGTGTTCGGGATCGGCCGGCCGATGGTCACCGGCCCGCCGGCGGCCAGAGCCTCGCTCCAGGTGGCGACGATCGTCGACTCGGTCGGGCCGTAGGCGTTGACCAGGCGCCGCCCCGGCGCCCAGCGGTCCACCAGCTCGGTGGTGCAGGCGTCCCCGCCGACGACCAGGGTGCGCAGCCGGGGCAGCCCGGTTTCGGGCACCGTCGCCAGCGCCGCGGGCGGGAGCAGGGCGTGGGTGACCCCGTGCTCGGCGAGGAACGCGGCCAGCGGTTCCCCCAGCAGCGGGCCGGGCGGCACCACCACCAGCGTCGCCCCCGCCGCCAGGGCCAGGCACAGTTCCAGCACGGACGCGTCGAAGCTCGGGGAAGCGCAGGCCAGGACCCGGTCCCCCGCCGTCGCGCCGAAGTGCCCGGCCTCCGCCGCGGCGAACCCGGCCAGACCGGTGTGCGACACGACCACGCCCTTGGGACGCCCGGTCGAGCCGGAGGTGTAGATCACGTAGGCGGGGTTTTCCGGGCTCAGCGCCGAGGTCCGGTCGGCGTCGGCCACGTCCTCGCCGGAGCGCCCGGCCAGGGCGCGCACCGTTTCGGCTCCGCCGAGGCCGAGCACCGGCAGGTCGCCGGTGCCGTCCGGGCCGAGCCCGTCGCGGGTGAGGACCAGTGCCGGGCGGGAGTCGGCGAGCATGAACGCGATCCGCTCCGCGGGATAGCCCGGGTCGACCGGCAGGAACGCCGCACCGGCCTTCAGCACGGCCAGCTCGGCCACGACGAGGTCCGCCGACCGGGGCAGCGCCAGCGCGATGACCCGCTCCGGCCCGGCGCCGCGGCCGATCAGCAGCCGGGCCAGGCGGTTGGCCCGCTCGCCGAGCTCGGCGTAGGTGAGGTCCCCGTCTTCCGACCGCACCGCGAGCGCGCCGGGGGCGCGGCGGGCGTGCGCGTCGAACAGCTCGACGAGGGTTCCCGGCGGTACCTCGCGCCGGGTGTCGTTGCGTTCTTCGAGCAGGAGCCGGCGTTCGGCGGCGTCCAGCAGCGGCAGCCGCGAGACCGGCGACGCCGGGTCTTGCGCGACGCCTGCGAGGAGCACGGCCAGCTGCCCGGCCAGCCGGTCGATCGTCGCCGCTTCGAACAGGTCGGTGTTGTAGGTCAGCGCGGCGCGCAGCACGGAGCCGTCCCCGGAACCGTCCTCCTGGAACTCGATGGTCAGGTCGAAGTTCGCCGCGGTGCCCGGCATCGGGACGGCTTCGGCCTCGAGCCCGGGCAGCCCGGCCGGGGCCTCCGGGCTGTTCTGCAGCACCACCATCACGCCGAACAGCGGGCTGCGACTGGGGTCGCGGACCGGCTGGACCGCGTCCACCACCCGTTCGAAGGGCAGGTCCTGGTGCTCGAACGCGGACCGCACCCCGTTGCTCACCTCGTCGAGGAACTCCTCGAAGGCGAGGTCGCGGCGCACCCGGGAGCGCAGCACCACGGTGTTGACGAAGAACCCGACCAGCCCTTCCAGCTCGGCGCGCTCCCGGCCGGAGGTGACCGTGCCGACCGCGACGTCGTCCTGGCCCGACCACCGGCCGAGCAGCACCTGGCAGGCCGCGACCAGGGTGGTGAACAGCGTGGTCCCCCGGTCCCGGCCGACCTCCTTCAGCCGGGCGGTCACCGCGGCCGGCACGGTGAGCTCGCGGGTCGCGCCGTGGGTGGTGCGCACCGGCGGGCGCGGGTGGTCGGTGGGCAGCTCCAGCGGCGCGAGGCCGCGCAACCGGTCCGTCCAGTACCCCACCTGCCCGGCCAGGACCGGCTCGGCCGCCGGGCCGCGCTGCCAGGCTGCGAAATCCGCGTACTGCAACGGAAGCGGGGGCAGGGCGGCCGGCTCGCCGCTGCGCGCGGCGCGGTAGAGCGCACCCACCTCCGCCGCGATCAGCCCGTTCGACCAGCCGTCGGTGACGATGTGGTGCACCGCCAGGGTGAGGACGTGTTCGCGGGCGCCCAGGCGGATCAGCGCGGGCCGCAGGAGCGGGCCCTCGCGCAGGTCGAACGGCCGCTCGCCGTCCTCGGCCAGCACCGCGGCGAGCGCGGCTTCCCGGGCGCCGGGCTCCAGGTGGGTCAGATCGGTCACCGGCAGGGGGACCGCGGCGGGCGGGTGCACGAACTGCACGCCGTGCCCGTCGGCCGCGCCGAAGGTCGTGCGCAGCGATTCGTGCCGGGCGACGAGGGCGGTGAAGGCCGTGGCGAGGGCCTGGACGTCCAGTTCGCCGCGCAGGCGCACGGCGGTGCCGGTGACGTACTCGGAGCTGCCGGGGGCGAACTCGTCGAGGAACCACAGGCGCTGCTGGGCGAACGACTGGGGCAGGGCGCCGCCGCGGGGCAGCACCGGGATCCGGCCGGCCTCGGCCGGCGGGCCGCCCAGCCCGGTGATCGCCGCGGCCAGCCGCGCCACCGTGGGGCTGCTGAACACCATCCGCGGCGAGACCGACACGCCGCAGTCGGTCAGCAGCCGCGAGACCAGCCGGATGCTCAGGATCGAGTCGCCGCCGAGCTCGAAGAAGTTGTCCTGCGCGCCGACCCGGTCCACGCCGAGCAGCCGGGCCCAGATCCCGGCCACGGTCTGCTCCATCGCGGTGCGGGGCGCCACGTGGACGTGCCCCTCCGGGGCGGTCCGGCCGGGCTCGGGCAGGGCCCGCCGGTCCACCTTCCCGTTGCGGCTCAACGGGAGTTCGTCCATCAGCACGACCGCGGCGGGCACCAGGTACTCCGGCAGCGCCGCGGCGGCGTGCGCCCGCAATCCGGCCGGATCGGCCGGGGCCGCCGGCACGACGTAGGCCACCAGCCGCCGGGTGCCCGAGCCGTCGGCCCGCACCGTGACGAACGCCTGGCCGACCGCGGGGTGCCCGGTCAGCACCGCCTCCACCTCGGCCGGCTCGATCCGGAAGCCGCGCAGCTTGATCTGCTCGTCGGAGCGGCCGAGGAACTCCAGCCCGGTACCGGGCCGGCGCCGCACGACGTCGCCGGTCCGGTACATCCGCTCACCGGGCGCGCCGAACGGGTCGGCGACGAACCGCTCGGCGGTCAGCCCCGGACGCGCCAGGTACCCGCGCGCCAGCCCCGGGCCCGCCAGGCACAGCTCACCCGGGGAGCCCGCCGGGAGCAGCCTCAGCTCGGCGTCGAGCACGTAGGCGCGCACGCCGTCCAGCGGGCGGCCGATCGGTACCGGCTCGGGGACCGCCCCGGTCATCCGGAACGCCGAGGCGAACGTGGTGGTCTCCGTGGGCCCGTAGCCGTCGACCACCACGAGGCCGGGGCAGGCGGCCAGCACGGCGCGGACCGCTTCCGGGGGCACGACGTCGCCGCCGGTCCACACCTCGCGGACCCCGGCCAGGCAGCCGGGATCGTCCCCGGCGATCAGCCGGAAGAGCCCGGCGGTCAGCCAGAGCGCGCTCACCGCGTGCGCGGCGACGGTGTGGCGCAGCGATTCCACGGTCACCTCCGCGGTTTCGCCCAGCACCACCGTGCCGCCGCCGAGCAGCGGCACCCACAGTTCGTAGGTGGACGCGTCGAAGGCCAGCGGCGAATGGGCGAGCACCCGTTCGTGGGCACCGCCGGCGAACCGGCCGTCCCGCGCCAGCGCCGCCACGTCCAGGTGCCGGACCGCGACGCCCTTGGGCACGCCGGTCGAGCCAGAGGTGTACATGACGTAGGCCAGGCTCTCCGGGTCCACGGCCACCTCCGGCCCGCGCGCGGCCGACTGCCGGTCCACGGCCAGCACGGGTCCACTGTGGACCGCACGGGCGGTCGCGGCCCAGCGGCCGGTGCTCAGCACCACCGCCACCGCCGCCTCGGCCAGGATCGAGCGCAGGCGCGGCTCGGGGGCCCGGGTGTCCAGGGGCACGTAGGCCGCGCCGGCCTTGAGCACGGCGAGCTGGGCCACGACGTGGTCGGGCGAGGGATCCGACAGCAGCCCGACGCGGTCCTCCGGCCCGATGCCCAGCTCCACCAGCCGGTGGGCCAGGTGGTTCGCCCGCCCGTCCAGGTCCGCGTAGGACAGGGAGAGGTCCCCGCACACCACGGCCACCGCTTCCGGCGCGCGGGCGGCCTGGCGGTCGAACCGGGCGGTGATCGTGGCCGCGGGCGGCTCGCCGACCGGGCCCGCGGAGTCCGCGAGCACCGCGGCGCGCTCGTCCCCGGACAGCCACGGCAGCGCGCCCAGCCGCCGGTCCGGATCGGCGACGAGCGCGTCCAGCAGCGAGCGCAGCCGGGCGTTGAGGGTCGCGGCGGTGGCGGCGTCGAACCGCGCCGGGTCGTAGGCGAGGTCGAGGGTGAGCTGCTCGTCCAGGGCGGCGCGCAGGCACAGCGGGTAGGTCGTCGCGTCCGCCGAGGTCACCGCCAGCACCCGCGGCGCGCCCGGGGTGGCCGGCTCGCTGATCGGGTAGTTCTCGAACACCACCATGCTGTCGAACAGGTTCTGCCCGGCCGGGACGTCCGACAGCGGCCGCAGCTGCGCCAGCGAGACGAAGTCGTGGTCGCGGGACTCGCTCTGCGCGGCCTGCAGCCCGCCGAGCCAGCGGGCCACCGTGGATCCACTGTGGACACCGACCCGGGTGGGCACGGTGTTGATGAACAGGCCGACCATGGTCTCGACGCCCGCCAGCTCGGCCGGGCGGCCGGAGACCGTGGTGCCGAACACGACGTCCCGCTCGCCCGAGGCGGCCGAGAGCAGCAGCGCCCAGGCGCCCTGCACCACGGTGTTGACGGTGAGCCCGTGCGCCCCGGCGAACTCCCGCAGCCGCGTGGTCGCGGCCGGGTCCAGCCCGGCGCGGACCGAGGCCCCGGACCAGGCCTGGCCCTCCGGCGCCGGCGGGCGGTCCCAGGGCAGCGGGGTCGGCGCTTCGAACCCGGCCAGGGTGGCGCGCCAGTGCTCCTGGGCCCGGTGCTCGTCCTGCCCGGCCAGCCAGCCCAGGTAGTCGCGGTACGGGCGGCGGGTGAGCAGGCCGGGTTCGGCGCCCGCGGCCGCGGCGGCGTAGCACTCGCAGACCTCGGCGAAGACCTGCGCGGCGCTCCAGCCGTCCAGCAGCACGTGGTGCGAGGTCCACACCAGGTCGACCTCGCCGCCGGGCAGCGCCGCGATCGCCAGCCGGGTCAGCGGCGCCCGGGTCAGGTCGAACGGCACGCCGCGGTCGGCTTCGAGCAGTTCGCGCAGAGCGCTCTCGCGGGCGTCCTCGTCCAGGGCCCGCCAGTCGTGGTGGGTGACCGGGAGCACGGCCCGGCGGTCCACCACCTGGACCGGCTCGCCGATCCCGGTCCAGACCAGCCGGGTCCGCAGGGCCGGGGTGCGGTCGGCGACCCGCTGCCAGGCGGCGGCCAGCGCCGCCGGGTCGGCGACCCCGGCCAGCCGCACGCGGACCTGTTCGAGGTAGGCGGTCGAACCGGCGTCGAACAGGCTGTGGAACACCATGCCGGCCTGCAGCGGGGTCAGCGGGTAGACGTCCTCGGTGGAGCGGCCGTCCCCGGCGACGACGTCGAGTTCGGCGGCGCTCAGCCGGGCCAGCGGGAAGTCCGACGGCGTGCGGCCGCCCGCGCCGGGCTCGGCGCAGTGCCCGGTGATCTCGCGCAACGCTTCGGCGACCGCCTCGGCCAGCCGCCGCACGGTGCCCTCGTCGTGCACTTCGGCCGAATAGGTCCAGGACAGCTCGAGCTGTCCTTCGTCGACGACGCCGACCACGTCGAGCAGGCAGGTGCGCTGCCGGTCGGGCCCCACGTCCTCGCCGAGGTCGCCACCCCAGGACCGGTAGAGCCCGCCGGAAGCCCGGGCGGCGCTCCACTGGCCGTGGTAATTCAGGGAGATCTGCGGCGCCGGGCCCTCGTCCAGCCGCCGTCGCGGGTCGAGCCGGCGCAGCGCGCCGTAGCTCAGGCCCTTCGCGGGCACGGCCCGGAGCTGTTCCTTGACCGCCTTGAGCGTGCGGCCCCAGTGTTCGTCCTCGTCCAAGGTGAGCTCGACCGGGAACTCCGCGGTGAACCAGCCGACCGAGCGGGACAGGTCGGCCTCGGCGAAGATCTCCTCGCGGCCGTGGCCCTCCAGCGCGACGAGCACCCGCCCGTGGCCCGTCCAGCGGGCCAGCACGCGGCCCAGCGCGGCCATCAGCACGTCGTTGACCTGCGTGCGGTAGACCTCGGGAACCCGGTGCAGCAGGGCATCGGTGGTCTCGGCGCTCAGCCGCACGGACAGGGTCCGGGCGCACCGGGCGGTGTTCCCGCCCGGACGGTCCACCGGCAGCGGCGGCACCGCCGCGATCCCCGACCAGTGGGGCAGGTCGGCGTCGAAGCCGCCGGCGCGGACGTGCCCGGCGAGCAGGCGCGCCCACGAGCCGCACGAGGTCGTCGCCGGGCCGAGGTCGGCCGGCCCACCGGCTTTCAGCTGCTCGTAGGCGGTTTCCAGGTCGCCGAACAGGATCCGCCACGAAACGCCGTCGATCACCAGGTGGTGGGCGATCACCAGCAGCCGGGGCGGCCGGGCGGGGCCGGAGGTGAACAGGACCGCCGCCACGAGCGGGCCCCCGTCCACCCGCAGGCCGCCGCGCGCCTCGACGGCGGCGGCGCGCACGGCGGCCGCACCGTCCACTTCGGAGTCCAGTTCGGACAGATCGACGCCCCGGAGCTCCGGGGCCTCGGCCCGCCCGGGTTCCTGGCACCACTGCCCGCCTTCGCGGGTGAACCGGGTGCGCAGCACCGCGTGCCGCTCGAAGACGGCGGCCAGCGCGGCGGCCAGGATCTCCGGATCGGTGCCGGGGTCGAGCTCGGCGGCGGTGGACATGGTGAAGTGGTCCCGGCCGGCCGGCTCGGTTTCGAGGAACCAGCGCTGGATCGGGGTCAGCGGGGCCGGCCCGGTGGGCTCGGGCCGGGCCGGTGCCGGCGCGCCCGCCTCGGCCACGCGGGCCAGCTCCGCGATGTTCTGGTGGCGGAAGATGTCCTGGGAACGCAGCCGCAGCCCGTGCCGCCGGGCCAGGGAGACGACCTGGATGCTCAGGATCGAGTCGCCGCCGAGGGCGAAGAAGTTGTCCTCGGCCCCGACCGGGCCGGCGCCCAGCACCTCGGCCCAGATTTCCGCCAGCAGCCGCTCGGTGGCGGTCCGCGGCGGCACCACAACGGTGCCGGCCGTGGGCCGGGGCCCCGGCGCGGGCAGCGCCCGGTGGTCGATCTTGCCGCTGCCGGCCAGCGGGAGCCGGTCGAGCACGACGAACGCCGAGGGCACCAGGTAGTCCGGCAGGCGGTCCTTCAGCCGGGCGCGCAGGCTTTCCGGATCGGTCGAGCCCGGCGCGACCACGTAGGCGACGAGCCGGTCGCGGCCGTCGTCGCGGCGGGCGACGACCACGGCGTCGGTGACCCCGGGGTGCCCGCGCAGCACGGCTTCGACCTCGCCAGGCTCGATCCGGAACCCCCGGATCTTCACCTGGTCGTCGGCCCGGCCGAGGTAGCCGAGCCGGCCGCCGGGCAGCCAGCGGGCGCGGTCGCCGGTGGCGTAGGCCCGGCTGCCCGGCGGGCCGAACGGGTCCGGCCCGAAGTGCGCGGCGGTCAGCCCCGGCCGGTTCAGGTAGCCCCGGGCCAGTTGCGCCCCGGCGAGGTGGAGCTCACCGGGCACCCCGATCGGCACCGGTCGTCCCCGCTCGTCGAGCACGTACGCGCGCACGTTGCCCACCGGGCCGCCGATCACCGGGCGGCTGCCGGAGGTGATCCGGGCCAGGGTGGCTTCGACGGTGCATTCGGTGGGGCCGTACAGGTTGTACGCGGTGACACCGTCGGTCTCGCCGAGTTCGCGCCACAGGTCGCCGGTGACCGCTTCCCCGCCGAGCACCAGCACCGAAGGCCGGTGCCGGGCGGTGGTGAGCAGGCCGGCGCCGAGCAGGTGCTGGACGAACGACGGGGTCGAGTTGAGCAGATCGATGCCCCGGTCCGCGACGTAGGCGACCAGTGCCTCGGGGTCGAGCCTGGTGTCGCTGTCGATCACGTGCAGCTCGTGGCCGCCGGCCATCAGCAGCAGGCCCTCCCAGGAGGCGTCGAAGGAGAACGCGGCGGTCAGCGCCACCCGGAGCCGGTCCTTCCCGGTGGCGGCGGTGAATTCGGCGGCGTGGTCGTGGAAGAGGTTGGCCAGGGCCGCGTGGCCGACCACCACCGCCTTGGGCCGCCCGGTCGAACCCGAGGTGTAGATGGCGTAGGCGGCGTGGTCGCCGAGCACCGGGCCGCCCCGGTCGGCGTCGGTCAGATCGGTGCCGGTCAGTTCGGTGCCGGCCGGATCGGCCGGGATCGCCGGCGGTTCGGTGAGCACCAGGACCGGTCGCGCGTCCGCCAGCACCAGTTCGATCCGCTCCGCCGGCAGATCCGGGTCGAGCGGCAGGTGCACGGCCCCGGCCTTGAGCACGGCCAGGACGGTGACCACCAGTTCCGCCGAGCGCGGCAGCAGCACGGCCACGAAGCGCTCGGGCCCGGCCCCGCGCTCGACGAGCACCCGGGCCAGGCGGTTGGCCCGCGCGTTGACCTCGGCGAAGGTGAGCGCGAGGTCGCCGAAGACCAGCGCGGTCGCGTCCGGGGTGCGCGCGGCCTGTGCCTCGAACAGCTCGGTGAACGTCGCGCCGGGCACCGGGCGGGCGGTGTCGTTCCAGGTGCCGAGGACCAGCTCGCGCTCGGCCCCGGTGAGCAGCGCGATGGCGTCGACCTCCTGGGCGGGGTCGGCCGCGACGGCGGTGAGCAGCACCTCCAGGTGCCCGGCGAGGCGGGTCATGGTGGCGGCGTCGAACAGGTCGGTGTTGTAGTTCAGCAGTCCGCGCAACCCGTCGGCGTGCTCCTCGAACTCGAGGCTCAGGTCGAACCCGGCGGTGGTCATCGGCAGCGCCAGCTCGCTCGTGGCGAGCCCGGCGAACGGGGGCAGCCGGTTACCGGCGTTCTGCAGGGTCACCAGCACTTCGAACAGCGGCGTGCGGCTGGTGTCGCGCTCGGGCGCGACCTCCTCGACCACCCGCTCGAACGGCAGCTCCTGGTGCGCGAACGCGGCCAGCACGGTCTCGCGGACCGAGGCCAGGAACTCGTCGAAGCGCCAGCGTCCGTCCACTCGCGACCGCAGCACGAGCGTGTTGACGAAGATCCCGACCAGGTGCTCGACCTCCGGGTGGTCCCGGCCCGAGGTGACCGTGCCCACGGCGACGTCGTCCTGGCCGGACCACGCGCGCAGCACGAGCTGGCAGGCCGCGACCAGGATCGTGAACAGCGTGGTTTCCCGGTCCCGGCCCAGTTCCCGCAGCGCGGCGAGCACGGCGGGCGCGACGGTGAACGCGTGCTCGGCGCCGTTCGCCGTCCGCGTGGCCGGCCGGGGCCGGTCGGTCGGCAGGTCCAGCGGGCCCAGTCCGTCGAGTTCGCGCCGCCAGAACGCGGCCGCCTCGGCCACGGCGGTGCCGGCGAGCCGTTCCCGTTGCCAGACCGCGAAATCGGCGTACTGGATGGGCAGCGGGGGAAGCTGGGCGCCCTCGTCGGCGTACCGGGCGGCCAGTTCCCCGGCCAGCAGGCCCATCGACCAGCCGTCGGTGACGATGTGGTGCAGGGCCAGCAGGAGCGCGTGCTCCTCGGGTGCGGTGCGCACCAGCCGGGCCCGCAGCAGCGGGCCGCGGGCCAGGTCGAACGGCCGGGCCAGGTCGTCGGCCAGCAGCCGCTGCACCTCCGCCGCCGGCCGGCCGGTCAGGTCGGTGGCGGTCAGGGCGGCCGACCACGGCGGCCCGACCACCTGGCGGGGGTGCCCGCCGGCCGGGTCGAACGTGGTGCGCAGCGATTCGTGCCGCGCGATCAGCGAATCGAGGGCGCGGGCGAGCGCGCCGACGTCGAGCGGCCCGTGCACCCGCAGGGCCAGCGCCGAGACGTGGTCGGTGCCGCCCGGGGCGAACTGGTCGAGGAACCACAGCCGCTGCTGGGCGGACGACAGCGGGAGGTCGGTGTCCCGGCCGGCCGGGTGGATCACCGGCGCGAGCCGCGGCCCGGGCCTCGCGGGCAGCCCGGCCGCCAGCCGGGAGACCGTGGGCGTGTCGAACAGCGCGCGCGGGGACACCTCGACGCCGAACTCGGCCCGCAGCCGGGAGGCGATCCGGATGCTCAGGATCGAATCACCGCCCAGCTCGAAGAAGTTGTCCTCGGCGCCGACCCGTTCGAGGCCCAGCACCTCCGCCAGCACCGCCGCGACCGTCCGCTCGGCCTCGGTGCGCGGGGCGGTGAACCCCGCGCTCGTGGCCGCGGCCGCGCCGGGGGCGGGCAGCGCCCGGACATCGAGCTTTCCGTTGGGGGTCAAGGGAAGGCGCTCGATCGGCACGAACACCGCCGGCACCATGTAGCCGGGCAGGGACCGCGCGAGCTGGTCCCGCAGCACCGCGGCCGACGGCGCCTCGCCCGCCCGTGCGGCGACGAAGTACGCCACCAGCCGCCGGGAGCCGGGCTGGTCTTCGCGGGCGAGCACCGCCGCCGAGGCGATCTCGGGCAGCGCGGTCAGCGCGGCTTCGATCTCGCCCAGCTCGATCCGGAACCCGCGGATCTTGACCTGGTGGTCCCCGCGCCCCTGGTAGCGCAACCCACCACCGGCGGCGAAGGCGGCGAGGTCGCCGCTGCGGTACATCCGGGCCCCGGGCGCGCCGAACGGGTCGGCGACGAACCGGGCGGCGGTGAGGCCGGGGCGGCCGAGGTAGCCCCGCGCCAGCCCGTCCCCCCCGACGTAGAGCTCACCGGTCACCCCGGGCGGGACCGGTTCCAACGCGGCGTCGAGGACGTAGGCGCGCAGGTCGGGCAGCCCGGTGCCGATCGCCCCGGCCGCCGAAGCCCGGCCCAGGGCCTGGTGGGTGACGTGCACGGTGGTCTCGGTGATGCCGTACATGTTCACCAGCGACGGGGTGTGCTCCCCGTGCCGGTCGAACCACGGCGCCAGGCGGCGCGCGTCGAGTGCTTCGCCGCCGAACACGACGTACCGCAGGGCCAGCCGCGCGGCGAGCGCGGGTTCGTCCTGCTCCGCGCCCATCAGCTGGTAGAACGCCGACGGGGTCTGGTTGAGCACCGTGACGCCCTCGTCCGCGAGCAGGCGCAGGAACTCCCGCGGCGTGCGGGAAACGGCGTGGGGGACGACGACCAGCCGGCCGCCGTGCAGCAGCGCGCCCCAGAGCTCCCACACCGAGAAGTCGAACGTGTAAGCGTGGAACAGCGTCCACACGTCGTCACGGCCGAAGGCGAACAGGTCCCGGGTGGCCGCGAACAGCCGGGTGACGGTGCGGTGGGTGACCAGCACGCCCTTCGGGACGCCGGTCGAACCCGAGGTGTAGATGACGTACGCGGGGTTGTCCGGGGTCGCCCGCGGCTCCGGGTCGGTGTCGGGGCCGCCCGTCGCGGCCGCCTCCACGTCCTCGGCGGTCAGCACGGCGACCGGGCCGGTGTCGGCGAGCATCCGCCTCGTCCGCTCGGGCGGCCCGTCCGGGTCGAGCGGCAGGTAGGCGGCGCCGGACTTGAGCACCGCGAGCACCGCGACCACCTGCCCGGCCGACCGGGGCAGCCGCAGCGCCACGAACCGCTCGGGTCCGGCGCCGAGCGCGATCAGCCGGTGCGCCAGGCGGTTCGCGCGGCGGTTCAGCTCGGCGTAGGACAGTCTGGTGCCTTCGCCGGTGAGCGCGATCGCCTCCGGCGTGGCCGCGACCTGGGCGGCGAACAGCTCCGGCAGGGACGGCGCGGGCAGGCCCGAGGCCGTCCCGTTCCACTCGACGAGCACCTGGTGCCGTTCGGCCGGGGAGAGCCACGGCAGCCGCGAGACCGGGCGGTCCGGGTCCTCGGCGATCGCCGACAGCAGGGTTTCCAGCCGCGCCGCCAGTGCGCGCGCCGTGGCGTCGTCGAACAGCGCCGGGTCGGTGGCGAGCTCGAAGCCGAGCCGCCGGTCCAGGTAGGCGCGCAGGCTGAGCGGGAAGGTGGTGCTGTCGAGTGCTTTCACCTCGCGGAGGGTGACTCCGGACTCGGCGGCGGCCTGCTCGTCGAACGGGTAGTTCTCGAACGCGACCATGCTGTCGAACAGGTTCTGCCCGGCCGGCACGTCGCTGAAGGACCGCAGCCGCCCGAGCGCGACGAAGTCGAAGCGCCGCGCCTGGTTCTGCTCGTCCTGCAGCCGCCGCAGCCATTGCGCCACCGGCGCGCCGGGCTCCACCCGCGCCCGGGTCGGCACGGTGTTGATGAACATGCCGACCATGGTCTCCGCGCCGGGCAGGTCGTCGGGGCGGCCGGACACGGTGGTGCCGAACACCACGTCGGCCTCACCGCTGTGGTGCGAGAGCAGCAGGGCCCACGCGCCTTGCACGACGGTGTTCACCGTGAGCCCGTTGCGCCGGGCGGCGTCGCGGAGGGCGGCGGAGCGCTCCGCGGACAACGCGACGCGGACGGTCTCCGAGGACCGCGCCCGGTGGGCCCGGGCGGGGGCGCGGTCCCACGGCAGCGGGGTGGGGGCGCCGAAGCCGGCCAGCACCCCGCGCCAGTACCGCGCGGCCTCGTCCTGGTCTTGCCCGGCCAGCCAGCCCAGGTAGTCGCGGAACGGGCGGTGCGCCGCCACGCGCGGCGAGCGGTGCTCGGTGATCGCCGCGTACTGCTCGCACACCTCGGTGAACAGCTGGGCCAGGCTCCAGCCGTCGAGCACCAGGTGGTGGGAGGTCCACATGAGCAGCACGCGCCCGGGGCCGAGCACGGCGATCGTGAACCGGGTCAGCGGAGCCACGTCCAGGGCCAGGCCGGCCGCGGCGTCCTCGGCCGAGAGCCGGTCCAGCTCCGCCTGCTGCTCCACTTCGGACAGTCCACGGAGGTCGGCGTGGGCGATCGGCAGCACCACCCGCCGCCGCACCACCTGCAGCGGCTCGGCCACCCCCTCCCAGCGCAGGTGGGTCCGCAGCACCGGGGTCCGGTCGGCCACCTGCTGCCACGCCGTGGCGAACGCGGCCGGCTCGCGGACGCCGTCGAGCAGCATCCGGGCCTGGTCCACGTAACTGCCGGGATCGGACAGGCTGTGGAACAGCATGCCCGCCTGCAGCGGGGTCAGCGGGTAGACGTCCTCGACCTCGCGCCCGTCCCCGGCGATCTTATCCACAGTGGACTGTTCGAGCCGGGCCAGCGGGAAGTCCGAGGGGGTGCGGCCCCCGGCGCCGGGGCTCGCGCAGTGCTCGACGATCTCGCGCAGCGCGCCCGTCATCGCCTCGGCCAGCCGCCGGATCGTCGCCTCGTGGTGCACCTGCCCGGAGTACTGCCAGGTCAGGGTCAGCTCCCCGGCGTCGACCAGCCCGGTCACGTCCAGCAGGTAGGTCCGCGCCTCCTCGGGCGCCAGGTCCTCCCCCGCGCCCTCCAGCCGTCCACGCACGAGGCCCGCGCTCGCGGCACCGCCGTCCCACTGGCCGTGGTAGTTGAAGCAGACCTGCGGCAGCGGACCGGCCGGCAGCGCGCCGGGCTCCCCGAGGTAACGCAACGCCTCGTAGCCCAGACCGCGGTGCGGCACCGCGCGCAGCTGCTCCTTGACCGTCTTGAGCGTCGTGCCCCAGTCCCCCTCGGGCGCCACGTCGAGCGCGACCGGGAACTGCGTGGTGAACCAGCCGACCGTCCGGGACAGCTCGACGCCGTCGAGCACGTCCTCCCGGCCGTGGCCCTCCAGCGCGACCAGCACCGAGTCCTGGCCGCACCACCGCGCCAGGGTCCGGCCGAGGGCGCTGAGCAGCACGTCGTTGACCTGGGTCCGGTAGACCGCCGGGACCTGCTGCAGCAGCGCGGTGGTCTCGTCCCGGCTCAGCGAGACGGTGAGCGACCGGGTGGAGCCGGCGGTGCTGACGCCCGTGCGGTCCACCGGCAGCGCGGGCACGACGCGGGCGGACACCGCACGCCAGTGCGCCAGGTCGCCGTCGAGCCCGCCGGCGCGCACGTGCGCGCCGAGCCGGTGCGCCCACTGGGTGAAGGCCGTGCCCACGGGCTCCAGCCGCACGGGCAGGCCCGCGCGGGCCTGCCCGTAGGCGGTTTCGAGGTCGCCGAGCAGGATCCGCAGCGAGACCCCGTCGACCACGAGGTGGTGCACGGCCAGGAAGAGCCGGGGCGGCCGGGAGCCGAGCAGGATCAGCGCCGCCCCGGCGACGCGGCCCGCCGCGAGGTCCAGCCCGGCCCGCACCTGCGCCGCCGCGGCCTCGACCCCGGCCCGCTGCCCGGCCTCGTCCAGAGTGGACAGATCGCGCACGGCCAGGCCGGCTGCCGGCGGCTCGGGCAGCACTTCCTGGCGCCATTCGCCGTCGACGGTGAAGAACCGCGTGCGCAGCGCCTCGTGCTGGGCCAGGACGCCCTCGAAGGCCGCGCGCAGGGCTTCGTGGTCGACGTCCCCGGCGAGTTCGAGCAGCTGGGACATGGTGAAGTGGTCCAGCGGGCCGTGGGTGGCGAAGAACCAGTGCTGGATCGGGGTCAGCGGCGCGGGCCCGGCGATCCGCGGCGCCTCCGGCGGGCCGGGCGCCGCGGCCGGCTGCACGGCGGTGGCGAGCCCGGCGATCGTCTGGTGCAGGAAGATGTCCCGCGAGGTCAGCCGCAGCCCGGCCGCCCGGGCCCGGGACACCACCTGGATGCTGAGGATCGAATCCCCGCCCAGGCCGAAGAAGTTGTCCTCCACGCCGATCCGGTCGTGGCCGAGCACCTCGGCCCAGATCGCCACCAGCTCGTGCTCGATCGCCGTCCGGGCGGCGACGGGCTCCGCCCCGGCGTCGGCGGCGGGCTCCGCGGCCGGCAGCGCGCGGTGGTCGAGCTTCCCGTGGGCGGTCAGCGGCAGGTGCTCCAGGCTGACGAACGCCGAGGGGACCAGGTAATCCGGCAGGGTGGCGCCCAGGAACCGGCGCAGCCCGGCCGCCTCCGGGGCCGGCTCGCCGGGCCGGGCCACCAGGTAGGCCACCAGCCGGGCGTGGCCGCCGGCCGCCCGGGTGGCCACGACGACGGCCTGGGCCAGCGCCGGGTGCCGCAGCAGCGCGGCTTCGATCTCCCCCGGCTCGACCCGGAACCCGCGGATCTTCACCTGCTCGTCGAGCCGGCCCAGGTAGTCCAGCCGCCCGTCGGCCGTCCGCCGGACCAGGTCCCCGGTGCGGTACATGCGCTCGCCCGGCGCTCCGGACGGGTCGGCGACGAAGGCCGCGGCGGTGAGCCCGGCCCGGCCGAGGTAGCCGCGCGCGAGCTGCGCGCCGGCGAGGCAGAGTTCGCCTGCCACGCCGGCGGGCACGGGCCGCAGGTCCTGGTCCAGGACGTAGGCCCGGGTGTTGGGCAGCGGCCGGCCCAGGGTCGGCCGGGCCGATTCGCGCACCCGGCACGACACCGCGTCGACGGTGTACTCGGTCGGCCCGTAGTAGTTGTGGGCCACCGTCACCTCCGCCGTGGCCAGCTCGTGCCAGAGCGCCTCCCCCAGCGCCTCCCCGCCCAGCATGAGGATCTTCGGCCGGTGCCGCGGGTCGGTCAGCAGCCCGGCCGGGATGAGCCGGCGCAGGTAGGTCGGGGTGAGGTCGAGGAAGTCGATCCGGTGCCCGGCCACGTAGTCCACCAGCGCCTCGGCGTCCCGCCGGACCTCGTCGCCGACCACGTGCAGCTCGTGCCCGTCGGCCAGCAGGACCGGGCCTTCCAGCGAGGTGTCGAACGAGAAGGACGCGGTCAGCGCGACCCGCAGCCGCGGGCCGGCCGCGAACCGGGCGCGGTGGCCGAACAGCAGGTTCGCCAGGTTGCGCTGCGGCACCACCACCCCCTTGGGCCGTCCGGTGGAGCCGGAGGTGTAGATGACGTAGGCCGCGTTGTCCGTCCCGAGTGGACGATTGCGGTCGGCGTCGGTCAGGTCGGTGCCGGGCCGCGACCGCAGTGCGGCCGCGGTCTCCGGCGCGCCGAGGACGAGGCCGCGGCCCGGCACGGGCGTCGTGGTGTCGCCTTCGGCCGTGAGGACCAGCTCGGCCCCCGCGTCCTGCAGCAGGAAGGTGATCCGGTCGGCCGGCAGCTCCGGGTCGACCGGCAGGTACACCCCGCCCGCCTTGAACACCGCGAGCAGGGCCACGACCTGGTCGGCCGAGCGGGGCAGCGCGAGCGCGACGACGCGCTCCGGCCCGGCGCCGAGCGCGACGAGGTGGCGGGCCAGGCGGTTGGCCCGGGCGTTGAGCTCGGCGAAGCTCAGCGAGGTTTCGCCGGCCACCAGCGCGGTCTCCTCCGGGGCCCGCCGGACCTGGGATTCGAACAGCTCGGCCAGGGTGGTGTCCGGCACGTCCAGCTCGGCGCCGTTCCACCCGGTCAGCAGCCGGTGGCGCTCGCCGCCGCGCAGCAGGGGAAGGTCGCCGACCGGGCGGGCGGCGTCGGCGGCGATCGCGGTCAGCAGCACGCCCAGGTGCCCGGCCAGCGCGGCCGCGGTCCGCTCGTCGAACAGGTCGGTGTTGTACTCCAGCGAGCCGGCCAGCTCCGCGCCGGCCGGCTGGAACTCGAAGGTCAGGTCGAAGTTGGCCGCCCGCCGCACCACCTCGACCGGTTCCACCTCCAGTCCGCCGAAGTCCGGCGTCCCGGTTCCGGCCCCGTGCAGCAGGACCATGGCGTCGAACAGCGGGTTGCGGCCGGGGTCGCGCTCGATCCGCAGCGCCTCCACCAGCTTCTCGAACGGCGCCTCGGCGTGTTCGAAGGACTCCAGCACGGTTTCGCGCACCGCGTCGAGGAAGTCCGTGAACCGCGCCCTCCGGTCCACAGTGGAGCGGACCACGACGGTGTCGACGAAGAAGCCCACCGTCCGCTCGATCTCCGGCCGCCCCCGGCCCGAGACGACGGTGCCGACGGCGATGTCGTCGTGGCCGGTGTACTTGGCGAACAGCACCTGGCAGGCGGCCACGAGCACGGTGTACAGCGTGGTGTCGCGGGCCAGCGCGAGGGCCGCGAGTCCCGCCGCGGCGTCGGCCCCCACGGTGAAGTGGTGCACCGCGCCGGCCGAGGTGCGCACCGCGGGCCGGGGCCGGTCCAGGGGCAGGTCCAGGGGCTCGACCCCGTCGAGCTGCCGCTTCCAGTAGTCGAGGTGGCCCTCCATCACCGGCCCCGAGAGCCGGGCGCGCTGCCAGACGGCGAAATCGGCGTACTGCACCTGCGGTTCGGGCAGCCGCGCGGGTTCACCGCGCACGGCGGCCGCGTACAGCGCGCCCAGCTCGTCGACCACGATGCCCATGGAGGCGCCGTCGGTGACGACGTGGTGGGCGGTCATCAGGAGCACGTGCTCGGCCTCGGCGACCCGCACGAGCAGCAGCCGCACCAGCGGGCCGCGCCGCAGGTCGAACGACCGTGAGTACTCCGCCTCCAGCACCCCGGCCAGGTCACCGGCCCGCAGGGTCGCGTCGGCGGCCAGGTCGGCGACCCCCACCGGGATCTCCAGGTCCGGGTGGACGATCTGGACGGCGCTGCCGCCGACGTCCTCCACCGTGGTGCGCAAGGACTCGTGGCGGGCCACGACCTCCTTCAGCGCGGTGCCGAGCGCGCCGGTGTCGAGCGCGCCCCGCAGCCGTAGCGCGACCGCGCTGTTGTACTCGGCCTCACCCGGCTGGAACTCGTCGAGGAACCACAACCGCTCCTGGGCGAACGAAAGGGGCAGCGCCCCCTCGCGCGGTGCCCGCCCGATGACGTCGGACCGCTCGGCCCGGCCGGCCAGGCGGCGCCGCAGCTGCTCGCGCAGCTCCGCGGGCAGCGCGTCGATGCGGCTCTGTTTCGAGGTGGTCATGGTTGCCTCACTGCTCCGGGGGTGGTTCCAGTGCTCTGGTGCGCCGGGCCTTCGCGGCCGGTCAGTACCCGGCCGGGCGCCGGCGGGCGACCCGGCCGCCGGTCTGCAGCCCGCTGACCTGCCCGGTCGACGGGTCGGTCAGGAAGCGGCCGCCGACGATCCGGCGGCCCGTGCCGGGCTCGCGCACCGAGAACAGGCCGTCTTCCCGGACCGTCAGCCCCGGGTAGGGCTCACCGCCGACCAGGAGCGCGGCTTCGCCGTCGTCGGGCACGTCGACCCGGTATTCGAGGTCGGCGTTGGTGTAGCGCCCGGCCAGGCCGGCGACCGGCAGGCCCGGCTCACCGCCGGTGGTCCCGGGCAGTTCGTAGTCGCCCACCGGCAGGCCCGATGCGCCCAGCGCGGCGACCAGGTCGGCCCACAGCGCCGAACCGGTGCCCGCGTTCGTGGTGAGCGCGACCACCCGGCCGTGGCCGGCGTCGACCCGCAGGTGGCAGGAGGTGCCGTCGGCGGTGCCGTCGTGCCCGGCCCAGTCCGCGTCGGCCCCGTGGTAGCAGGCCAGGCCGAGGCCCCAGCCGTCGGCGAGGCCGAAGGGGTCGGCGCCCGGCACCGGCCGGCGCATCAGGGCGGCCAGCTCCTCCGGCAGGACCGAGACCCCGCCGCAGTGCATCAGGCCGAAGAAGACCAGGTCGGTCGCGCTCAGGGCGAGCGCGCCCGCGGGGGCCTCCGCGGCCCCGAGCGTCTGCGCGACCGCGCGGGCCTGGCCGGTCACGGCGTGCACCGCGTGCCCGGAGACGAACGGGAGGTCCCGGTGGCGGGCCCCGGGTTCGACGGTGAACGCGGGCTCGATGCCCAGGGGTTCGAGCAGGAGCTTGACCACGGTCTCCCGCCAGCTCATCCCGGTGACCGCCTCGATCAGGCCGCCGCTGAGCACGTAGGCGACGTTGGAGTAGGAGAACCCCAGTCCCGGCGGCTGCAACGGCCCGGCCTCGCGGCAGGCCCGCAGGTACCGGCGGCCCGGTCCGTCCGCGGCGGCGCCCAGGGTCGCCGGGAGCCCGCCGGTGTGGCTGAGCAGCTGTGCGACGCTCAGGCGGCCCAGCTGGGGTCCCAGTTCGGGCAGGTGCTCCCCGATCGGGTCGCCGGGCTCCAGGTCGCCGTCGGCGACGAGCTGGAGCACCAGCGCCGCGGTGAAGGGCTTGGTGATGGAGCCGATCGGGAACTTGGCGGCGGTCCCGCAGCCCCCGGTCGAGACGGCGGCCGTCCGCCCGCCGGAGTGGACCGTCAGCTGCGCGGCCGGGACGCGGTGGCGCCGGGCCAGCTCGGCCAGCAGCCGGGTCAGCCGCTCGCCGTCGGGGGTGTAGGGCGTTCTCCGGTCGAGCACACCCGGGGAGAACGTGGTGGTAGTGAGCACGTGCGTAGAACCTTCCGCCATTCGTTACTGGGTCTGCCGTCCGCCGCCACGGCTCAGCTCTCGGCGGCCATCCGCCGCTGCAGGCTCAGCGGCCGCATGTCGGTCCACACCTCGTCGACGTGGTCCATGCACTCCTGCTTGCCGCCCCGGAACCCGTCGGCCCGCCAGCCGGCGGGCACCTCGTTGGCCACGGGCCACAACGAGTACTGGCCCTCGTCGTTGACCAGCACCTGGTAGTCGATGTCGTCCTGCATCCGGATCAGCCCTTCCTTGGTGTGATGGGAAAATCGAGCGGGGTCACGCGCCGTGGCCCGCGGCCAGGCGTTCGAGGTCGAGCAGGATCCGCTCCTCGACGAGCTCGGCCAGCCCGGCCACGGTCGCGGCGGACAGCACGTCCCGGGGGGTGAGGTCCACGTCGAACGCGGTCCTGGTCATCGCCGTGATCTGCAGGCTGCGCACCGAATCCCCGCCGAGCGCGAAGAAGTTGTCCGCCACGCCCACCCGGTCCACGCCGAGCACCTCGGCCCAGATGCCCGCGAGCACTTCCTCGGCCTCGGTCTCCGGCGGGGTGTAGCCGGAGGCGGCCACCGGGGCGGGCGGCTCCGGGAGCGCCCGCTTGTCCAGCTTCCCGTTGGCCGTCAACGGCAATGCGTCGAGGAGCACGAACGCCGACGGCACCAGGTAGGCGGGCAGCCGCGCGGTCAGGTGCCCCCGCAGGTCCGCCCCTTCGTCGGCCACGACGTAGGCGACCAGCCTCCGGTCGACGGCCACCACCGCGGCGTCACGGACCCCCTCGTGGGCCCGCAGCACGGCTTCGATCTCGCCGGGCTCGACCCGGAAGCCCCGGATCTTGACCTGGTCGTCGGTGCGCCCCAGGAACTCCAGGCGGCCCCCGGCCCGCCAGCGGACCAGGTCGCCGGTGCGGTACATCCGGGAGCCGGGGGCGCCGAAGGGGTCGGCGACGAACGCGGCCGCGGTCAGCCCCGGGCGGCCGAGGTAGCCGCGGGCCAGTCCGTCCCCGGCGACGTAGAGCCCTCCGGCGACCCCGACCGGGACCGGGCGCAGCGCGGCGTCGAGCACGAAGGTCCGGGTGTTGGTGATCGGCCGGCCGATCAACGGGACCGCACCGGGTTCCAGCGGATCGCTCCAGGACGCGACCACCGTGGTCTCGGTCGGGCCGTAGGCGTTGATCATCCTCCGCCCGCGCGCCCAGCGGCCGACGAGGTCGGCGGTGCAGGCGTCACCGCCGACCACCAGCGTGCGCAGCGCGGGCAGCGCCACCTCCGGCACGGTCGCCATGGCCACCGGCGGGATCAGCGCGTGCGTCACGCCTTCGCCGGCCAGCACCTGCGCCAGGTGCTCGCCGAGCAGCGGCCCGGGCGGCGGCACGACCAGCGCGGCGCCCGCCGGCAGCGCCATGCACAGCTCCAGCACCGACGCGTCGAAGCTCGGCGACGAGAACTGGAGCACCCGGTCCCCCGGCCGCACGTCGAACCGCTCGATCTCCGCCGCGGAGAACCCGGCCAGCCCGGCGTGGGTGACCACGACCCCCTTGGGCGTGCCGGTGGACCCGGACGTGTAGATCACGTACGCCGGGGCCTCCAGCGGCACCTCCCGGCCGGGGAGCCGGGAATGCACCGGGTCTCCGGTGCCCTCTGCGTCCACAGTGGACACGGTGTCTCCGGTGTCTCCGGCGTCTCCGGCGTCTTCGGGTTCTGCGGGGTCGTCCAGGACGAGCACGTTCCCGGCCGGCCGCGGGAACTCCGGCCGGGTCAGGACCACCACCGGGGCGGCGTCGGCGAGCATGAACTCGATCCGCTCGGCCGGGTAGGCGGGGTCGACCGGCAGGTAGGCGGCCCCGGTCTTCAGCACGGCGAGCTGGGCGATCACCATCCACACCGAGCGCGGCAGGGCGAGCGCCACGATCCGCTCGGGCCCCGCGCCCCGCGCGGCCAGCGTGCGGGCCAGCCGGCCGGCCCGCGCGTCGAGTTCGGCGAAGCTCAGCCGCTCACCGTCGCCGCACACGGCCACGGCGTCCGGGGTACGGGCGGCCTGCGCCTCGATGAGCGCGGTGAGCGTGACCCGGGGCACCTCGCGGGCGGTGTCGTTGAAAGCCAGCAGCACCTCGTCGCGCTCGGGCTCGGTCAGCACGGCGATCCGGCCCAGCTCGACTTCGGGATCGGCCACCAGCGCGCCGAGCACCCGGCGCAGGTGGGCCACCATCCGCCGGACCGTCTCGCGGTCGAACCGGGCCGGGTCGTACCCGATGCCCAGGGCGAGCCGCTCGCCCGGCGCGGCCACCACGCTGAGCGGGTAGCTGGTCGTCTCCCGGGCCTCCAGGTCCCGCGGGGCCACCGCGTTCCCGGCGAGGTCGCCGGCCTTGACCGGGTAGTTCTCGAACACCACGAGGCTGTCGAAGAGGGCGACACCCCCCTCGACGCCGCTCCACGCCTGCAGCCGCGTGAGCGGGAGGTGCTCGAAGCGGCGCGAGTCGGCCTGGGCGGCCTGCAGCCCACGCAGCCAGCCGGCGGCGGGCGCGTGGTCGTCGACCTCGACGACCACCGGCAGGGTGTTAATGAAGATGCCGGTGATGTCGTCCACGCCGGGCAGATCCGCGGGCCGGCCGGACACGGTGGCGCCGAAGCACACCGGCTCCCCATCGCCGCCGTTCGGGCGATAGCGCGAGAGCAGCAGCGCCCACGCTCCCTGCACCACGGCGTTGACGGTGAGCCGCTCCGCCCTCGCGAACGCGGAGAGCCCGCGGGTCTGCTCCTCGTCCAGGTCCCCGGTCACCCATTCCGAGGAGCCGGCCTCGTAGGCGGCGGCGGGCGGCCGGTCGTAGGGCAGCGGGGTCGGCTCGGTCACCGGGGCCAGCACCCGGCGCCAGTGCCGCTCGGCCCCTTCGTCGTCCTGCGCGTCCAGCCACCGCACGTAATCGGAGAAGGGGCGCCGGCCCGGCAACGAGGGCTCGGCTCCGTCCCGCAGCGCCGCGTAGGCCGCGCACACGTCGGACAGCACCTGGAACACGCTCCAGCCGTCGAGCAGCACGTGGTGGAAGGTCCAGACGACCTGCACCGCGGAGCCCGGCAGCGTGGCCAGCGCGACCCGCAGCAGCGGCGCCCGGCCGAGGTCGAAGGGCTCCTCGCGGTCGCGGGCCAGCAGCTCCGGCAGCGCCTCCGCCGGATCGAGGTCCCGCCAGTCGAGCCGGGTGACGGGCACGTCCGCCCTCCGGCGCACCACCAGCTGCGGCTCGGCGACGCCCGCCCACACCACGTGGCCGCGCAGGACCGGGGTCCGGTCGACGACGTGCTGCCAGGCCGCCGCGAGCGGTCCCAGCTCGTCCACCCCGTCCAGCACGAAGGTGACCTGCTCGAAGTAGACGCCCTGGGACTGCTGGGAGAGCCCGTGGAAGACCAGCCCGGACTGCATCGGCGTGAGCGGGTGGACGTCTTCGACGTCGCGGCCGTCCCCGGCGATCTCGTCCACAGTGGACTGATCCAGCCGGGCCAGCGGGAAGTCCGACGGCGTGCGCCCGCCCGCCCCCGGACCGGCGCAGTGCGCCACGATCTCGGCCAGCGCCGCCAGCAGCCCCGTGGCCAGCCGGTCCACCGTGGCCGCCGTGTGCACCTGCGTCGAGTGGTACCAGGTGAATTCCAGTTCGTCGCCGGTCACCCGGCCGACCACGTCGATCAGGTGCGCCCGCGCCGCCCCGGCGCTGACCGAGGACTCGAGACCGCCGGCCTGTCCGTCGAACCGGCCCAGGTAGTTGAAGCCGACGGCCGGCGCGAGCGCGGGCGCGGTCCCGGTTAGGTACCGCAGCGCGCCGAAGCCCACGCCACGGCGCGGCACGGCCCGCAGCTGTTCCTTCACCGACTTCAGCCGGGACCCCCAGTCACCCCGGGCGGTCAGCGCGACCGGGTACAGGGAGGTGAACCAGCCGACGGTCCGCGACAGGTCGACGTCGTCGAACAGGTCTTCGCGGCCGTGCCCCTCCAGGTCGAGCAGCACCCGGTCGCGGCCGGTCCACTCCCCCAGCACCCGGCCGAGCGCGGCCAGCAGCACGTCGTTGACCTGCGTCCGGTACACCCCGGGCACGTCCTGCAGCAGCGCCCGGGTGGTCTCGGCGTCCAGCCGGACGGTGACCGTCCCGGTGGTCTCGGCGGTATTGGCGCCCGAGCCGTCCACCGGTATCGAGGCGTCGGCGGCGAGCGCGGACTCCCAGTACGGCAGCTCGTCGTCGAACCCGCCGGCCGCGGCGTGCCCGGCGAGCCGGTTCGCCCACTCGCGGAACGAGGTGGTCTTGGCCGGCAGCGGGCGCCGGTGGTAGGCCGCTTCCAGGTCCTCCAGCAGGATCCGCCAGGACACCCCGTCCACCACGAGGTGGTTGACCGTCAGCCGCAGGGCGTCCGGGGCGAGCAGTTCCGCGGTGAGCAGCGGACCCTCGGCCAGGTCCGCCGTGGCCTCGATGAGCTCGGCCGGTTCCGCGGGGGCGTTGTACTGGCCGCCGTCGGTGAACCGCATGCGCAGCGCGTCGTGGTGGGCCACCAGCTCGGCCAGCGCGGCGCGCAGCGCCGGGAGGTCGAACGGTTCGGGCCACTCGAGGCGGACCGACTGGGTGAACTCCTCGGGGCGGCCCGAAGCGCCGCTGAAGAGCCAGTGCTGGATCGGGGTCAGCGCGACCGGTCCGCGGACGGCCCCCTGCTCGGCCACCACCACCGCGGTGGTGGTGGCGTGGGCGGCCAGCGCGGCCACGGTCTGGTGGGTGAACAGGTCGCGCGGGGCGAGGCCGAGCCCGGCCCGCCGGGCCCGCGAAACGACCTGGATGCTGAGGATCGAATCGCCGCCGAGGGCGAAGAAGCTGTCTTCGACGCCGACGCCGTCCACCCCGAGCACTTCGGCCCAGATCCCGGCGAGCACCCGCTCCGCCTCGGTGCGCGGCGGCAGGTAGGCGCCGGCCGGCTCGGCCGCCGGCTCGGGCAGCGCCGCCCGGTCCACCTTCCCGTTGCGGCTGAGCGGAAGCGCGTCGAGGGGGACGACCACCGACGGCACCAGGTACTCGGGCAGCTCCCGCGCGAGCCGGGCGCGCAGGTCGGGCGCGCCGGTGGCGACGACGTAGGCGACCAGGCGCCGGTCGCGCACGACGACCACGGCCGAGGAGACCTCCGGCTGCGCCGCCAGCACGGCCTCGATCTCCCCCGGTTCGATGCGGAAGCCGCGGATCTTCACCTGGTCGTCGGACCGGCCCGCGAACTCCAGCACCCCGTCCTCGCGCCAGCGGGCCAGGTCCCCGGTCCGGTACAGCCGCGAGCCCGGCTCGCCGAACGGATTCGCCACGAACCGGTCCGCGGTGAGCCCGGCCCGGCCCAGGTAGCCCCGGGCGACCCCGGTGCCGGAGAGGTACAGCTCCCCCGCGACTCCGGCGGGGACCGGGCGCAGCCCGGCGTCCAGCACGAAGTGCGCCATGTTGTCCAGCGGGCGGCCGATCGGCACCACGTCCGGCACCGGTCGTCCCGGGGGCAGCGCGAAGTGGCTGGCGAACGTGGTGGTCTCGGTCGGTCCGTACCCGTCCACCACGGTGAGCTCCGGGCACGCGGCGCGCACCCGTCGCACGGATTCCGCGGGGACCACGTCACCGCCGGTCCACACCTGCGCGAGCCCGGCGAAGCAGCCCGGGTCCTCCTGGGCCAGCAGCCGGAACAGCCCCGCGGTCAGCCACGCCGCGGTCACGCCGGACCCGCTGATCTGCGCCCGCAGCACGTCGGCGTCGACCTCGCCCGGCGGCGCCACGACCACGCGGCCACCGGTGAGCAGCGGCACCCACACTTCGTAGGTCGACGCGTCGAAGGCCTGCGGCGAGTGCATCAGCACGGCGGCGTGCGCCCCGCCGGCGAAGCACCGGTCGCGGGCCAGCCCCACGACGTCCTGGTGGCAGACCGCCACTCCCTTCGGCGTTCCCGTCGAGCCCGAGGTGTACATGACGTACGCGAGATTCGCCGGGCGCAGCGCCACCTCCGGCGCGGTGTCCGGCCCGTCCTGCTCGACCGGCACCACGGGTCCGTTGTGGACGTCCGGAGCGGACTCGTCGGCGATCACCACGGTCACGCCCGCCTCGGCCAGCACCAGCCGCATCCGGGCCACCGGGGCACGGAGGTCCACCGGCACGTAGGCCGCGCCGGCCTTGAGCACCGCGAGCTCGGCGACGACCAGCGCGGCGGAGCGCTCCAGCAGCAGCCCGACCCGGTCCTCCGGCCGGACGCCGAGGCCGATCAGCCGGTGGGCCAGCCGGTTGGCGCGCGCGTCCAGCTCCGCGTAGGTCAGTTCGCCGAGGGCCCGGGCCCGCGGGGTCCGCCGTACCTGCTCGGCGAACAGCCCGGTCACCGTGGCCTCGGGCAGCGGGTGCGCGGTGTCGTTGAATTCGCGCAGCACCTGGACCCGCTGCGCCGCGGTGAGCAGGTCGAGCTCGCCCACCGGCCGCTCGGGCGCGGCGACGATCCGGTCCAGCGCCAGCAGGAGCTGCCCGGCCAGGCGGTCGATCGTGGCCGCGTCGAACAGCGCCGGGTCGTAGTCGAACGACACCGACAGCTGCTCCCCCGGGGTCACCACCACGCCGAGCGGGTAGCTGGTCGGCTGGACGTCGCCCTCGTCGTGCAGGCCGATCCCGTGCGCGGCGACGGCTTCGGTGTCGAACGGGTAGTTCTCGAAGACCAGGATGCTGTCGAACAGCGGGCCGCCGGCCAGCCCCTGCAACTGCGCCAGCGAGACGAAGTCGAACCGGCGCGCGCGGGCTTGGGCCTGCTGCAGCTCACGCAGCCACTCGGCCACCGGCTGCCCGGGGTCGACCGTCACCCGGCTCGGCACGGTGTTGATGAACAGCCCGACCATCGACTCGGCCCCGGGCAGGTCGGCGGGCCGGCCGGACACGGTCGTCCCGAAGACGACGTCGGGTTCCCCGCTGTAGCGCGAAAGCACCAGTCCCCAGGCCCCTTGCACCAGGGTGTTCACGGTCAGGCCGCGCTGCTGGGCGAACTCCCGCAGCCGGTCCGACGGCGCCGTGACGCGGACCGACGCGCCGGACTGGGCGCGGTGCGCCTCGGCGGGCCGGCGGTCGAACGGCAGCGGGGTCGGCGTCCGCACCCCGGAAAGCGCCTCGCGCCAGTGGTCTTCGGCCGCCTCGGTGTCCTGCCCGCCGAGCCAGCGCAGGTACTCGCGAAACGGCGGCCGGTAGGTCGCCGCGGCCCCGGTCGCGTACTGCTCGCAGACCTCGCCGAACACCTGCGCGGCGCTCCAGCCGTCCAGCAGCACGTGGTGGAAGGTCCACACCAGCAGGACCTCGTCGGCGCCCAGGGTGGCCAGCGTCAGCCGCATCAACGGGGCGGTGGCGAGGTCGAACCCCTGCTCGCGGTCCCGGCCGAGCCGCCGTTCGAGCTCGGTCTCGCGTTGGTCCGCGGTCAGCGCCGTCCAGTCGAGCCGGACGACCGGCACCGCCGCCTCGCGCTGGACCACCTGCACGGGCTCGTCCAGGCCCTCCCAGACGATCCGGCTGCGCAGCACCGGGGTGCGCCGCACGACCCGCTGCCAGGCCTCGGCCAGCTCGTCCGCGTCGGTCACTCCGGACAGCCGCAGCCGCACCTGGTTCAGATAGGTGCCGCTGGCCCCGTCGACCAGGCTGTGGAACACCATGCCGGACTGCATGGGCGTGAGCGGGTAGAGGTCTTCGACGTCCCGGCCGTCCCCGGCGATCTCGTCCACAGTGGACTGGTCCAGCCGGGCCAGCGGGAAGTCCGACGGCGTGCGCCCACCCGCACCGGGACCGGCGCAGTGCGCCACGATCTCGGCCAGCGCCGCCAGCAGTTCCTCCGCCCGCCGGCGCACGGTGGCCTCGCTGTGCACCGCCGGGCAGTAGTCCCAGGTCAGTTCGAGCCGGTCGGCCACCACCGCGCCGACGACGTCGAGCCGGTGCGCCCGGCGCTGACCGGGGTGGGCCGAGCCGCCGAGGCCGCTGCCGTCGAACCGGCCGAGGTAGTTGAACCCCAGCTGCGGGTCGACCGGCGCCACCGCGCCCGCCAGGTAGCGCAGCGCGCCGTAGCCGACCCCGCGCCCGGGGATAGCCCGGAGGTGCTCCTTGACCGCCTTGAGCGCCGCGCCCCAGTCCCCGGCCGGGACGCCGAGCACCACCGGGTGGATCGAGGTGAACCAGCCGACCGTGCGCGACAGGTCCACCCCGTCGAACAGGTCTTCGCGGCCGTGCCCCTCCAGATCGACCAGCACCCGGTCACGACCGGTCCACTCGCACAGCACCCGCCCCAGCGCCGCCAGCAACACGTCATTGACCTGCGTCCGATACACCCCGGGCACATCCTGCAACAACGACCGGGTGGTCCCGGCGTCCAGCCGGACGGTCAGCGACCGGCTCGCCCCGTAGGTGTTCTCGCCGGAGCCGTCCACCGGCAGCGACGGGTCGATGCCGGTGGCGGCCCAGTAGGCGAGCTCCCCGTCGAACCCGCCGGCGGCGGTGTGCTCGGCGAGCTTGCGCGCCCAGTCCCGGAACGAGGTGGTCTTCGGCGCGAGTTCACCGCCGTGCAGCACGGTGCGCAGGTCCTCCAGCAGGATCCGCCACGAGATGCCGTCGACGACCAGGTGGTGCGCGTCGATCCGGAGCGTGGTGCCGGTCGTCCCGGCCCGCAGCAGCGGGCCGCGGGCCAGGTCGATCTCCGCGCCGAACACGTCCTCGTCGGCCGGCGGCGCGTGGTACTGGCGGCCCTCGGCCAGGCGCAGCCGCAGCGCGTCGTGGTGGCGCAGCAGCACCCGGAAGGCTTCGCGCAGCGCGGGGAGGTCCGGGGCTCCGGGCAGCTCCAGCGAGACCGACTGGTAGAAGTGCTCCGGGTGCGGCGGTGCCGGGTCCAGGAACCAGTGCTGGATCGGGGTCAGCGGCACCTCGCCCTCGACCGGCCCGGACGCGGCGGCCGCCGGGGCGGCGGGCACCGCGGCCCGGGCCAGCGCCGCGACCGTCGGGTGGTCGAACAGGTCGCCGGGCATCAGGTCCAGTCCGGCGCGCCGGGCCCGGGACACCACCTGGATGCTCAGGATCGAATCGCCGCCGAGGGCGAAGAAGTCGTCGCCGGCGCCGACCCGGTCCACCCCGAGCACCTCGGCCCAGATGCCCGCGAGCAGCCGCTCGTCCGCCGTGCCCGGCTCGCGGTAGCCGGTCCGCGGCTCGGCCTCGGGCGCCGGGAGCGCCTGCCGGTCGACCTTTCCGTTGGCGCTCAGGGGTATCCGGTCGAGGCGCAGGAAGACCGACGGGATCAGGTAGTCCGGCAGCGACCGCGCCAGGAACCCGCGCAGGTCCGGTTCCCCGTCGGCGACCACGTAGGCGGCCAGCCGCCGGCGCCCGGCGGCTCCGGTCACGACGACCACGGCGCCGCGCACCGAGGGGTGGGCGGCCAGCGCGGTCTCGACCTCGCCCGGCTCGACCCGGAACCCCCGGATCTTCACCTGGTCGTCGGCCCGGCCCAGGAATTCCAGCACCCCGCCGTCGGCCCACCGGACCCGGTCACCGGTCCGGTACATCCGCGATCCCGGCTCGCCGAAGGGATTGGCGACGAAGCGCTCCGCCGTCGCCCCGGGCCGTCCCAGGTAGCCGCGGGCGAGCCCCGTGCCCGCGACGCACAGCTCGCCCGCCACCCCGGCCGGCACCGGCCGCGCGGCCCGGTCGAGCACCAGGGCCGCCATGGTGTCCAGCGGCCGGCCGATCGGGACGACCTCGGGCACCGGCTGCCCCGGGGGCAGCGCGAAGTGGCTCGCGAACGTGGTGGTCTCGGTCGGTCCGTACCCGTCCACCACGGTCAGCCCGGGGCAGGCGGAGCGCACCTGCCGCACCGATTCCGCCGGGACCACGTCACCGCCGGTCCACACCTGCGCCAGCCCCGCGAGGCACCCCGGGTCCTCCTGGGCCACCAGGCGGAACAGGCCGGCGGTCAGCCACAGCGCGGTCACCCCGTGGTCG
Organism: Amycolatopsis sp. PS_44_ISF1; assembly: GCF_032335455.1. Taxonomy (NCBI): domain Bacteria; kingdom Bacillati; phylum Actinomycetota; class Actinomycetes; order Pseudonocardiales; family Pseudonocardiaceae; genus Amycolatopsis; species Amycolatopsis sp. PS_44_ISF1. The sequence continues at coordinate 1,017,669 of NZ_JANUXO010000002.1, forward strand.
CCGATCACCCGGCGCAGAACGTCGGCGTCGACCTCGCCCGGCGGCGCCACGACCACCCGGCCACCGCTCAGCAGCGGCACCCACACCTCGTAGGTCGAGGCGTCGAACGCCAGCGGCGAGTGCAGGAGGACCGCGCGGTGCGCGTCCCCGGCGAAGCAGCGGTCGAGGGCCAGTCCGGCGATGTCTTCGTGGCCGACGCCCACGCCCTTCGGCGTTCCCGTCGAGCCCGAGGTGTACATGACGTACGCGAGATTCTCGGGATACAGCGGGACTTCCGGCGCCGTGTCCGGGCCGGACGGGCCCGGCCCGCCGTCCACCGGCAGGACCGGTCCACTGTGGATGGACGCGGCGAGCTCCCGGCCCGCCTCGTCGCACAGCAGCACCGAAACCCCGTCCAGCATCGCCCGCAGCCGGTCCGCCGGGGCCCGCGCGTCCAGCGGGACGTAGGCGCCGCCGGCCTTGAGCACCGCCAGCTCGGCCACCACGACCTCGGCCGAGCGGCCGGCCAGCAGGCCCACCGGGTGCTCCACGCCGACCCCGAGCCCGATCAGCCGGTGCGCCAGGCGGTTCGCGCGGCGGTCGAGTTCGGCGTAGGTCAGGCTCCCGGCTCCGGACTCCACCGCGGTGGCGCCGGGGGTCCGGGCCGCCTGCCGGGCGAACAGCTCCGGCACGGTGGCGGCCGGCCCCGGCGGCGCGGTGGCGGTCCCGGTGGCCAGCACCTCCCGCCGCTCGGCGGCGGTGAGCAGGTCCACTCGTGACAGCGGCTGCTCCAGCCCGGCGGCCAGCCCGGCCAGCAGGGTCCGGAAGTGGCCGGCCAGGCGCTCCACCGTCGTGGCGTCGAACCGCTCCGGGTCGTAGCCGAAGACCAGCTCCAGCTCCCGTTCCCCGGGGTAGGCCACGACGCTCAACGGGTAGCTGGTGGTCTCGACCCCGCGCAGCCCGCTGAGCCCGAGGCCCGCGGTGACCGGGTAGTTCTCGAACACCAGGATGCTGTCGAACAGCTCACCGCCGTCCGCGCCCGGCCGCCGCACCGGCGGCCGGTGGCCGAACCGGCGGGCCTGGGCCTGGGCGCTCTGCAATTCGCGCAGCCAGTCGAGCGCGCGGACGCCGTCGGCGACGTCGGCGACCACGGGCAGGGTGCTGATGAAGATGCCGGTGATCTCCCCGGCCCCGGGCAGCTCGGCCGGGCGCCCGGCCACCGTGGTGCCGAAGCACACGTCGCGCCGGTCGCTGTAGCGGGCGAGCAGCACCGCCCACGCGCCCTGCACCAGCGTGTTGAGGGTCAGCCCGTGCTGCTGCGCGGCTTGCCGCAGCGGCTCGGCGGGCACCGCGGCCCGCAGTTCGGCGCTGGACTCGGTGGCGTGCGCGCCGGGCGCCCGATCGTAGGGCAGCGGGGTGGGCTCGGACCGGTCCGCGAGCAGCTCGCGCCAGTACCGCTCCGCGGCCGGGGCGTCCTGCTCGCCCAGCCAGCGCAGGTAGTCGCGGAACGGCGGCCGCGCGGGCAGGGCCCGGCCCTCGTGCGCGGCCGAGACGTCCGCCAGCACCTGGAACAGGCTCCAGCCGTCGAGCAGCAGGTGGTGGAAGGTCCAGACCACCTGGACGCGGGTGGGCGAAACCCGGGCCAGCAGCACCCGCATCAGCGGCACCGCGCCCGGATCCAGCCCGGCGGCGCGGTCTTCGGCCAGGACCGCGTCGAGGTCTTCGGGCCGCTCGGTCCAGTCGCGGTGCTCGACCGGCAGGGTGACGTGCCGGCGCACCACCTGCACCGGCTCGTCCACCCCTTCCCAGACGATCTGGCTGCGCAGCACCGGGGTCCGGTCCACCACCTGCTGCCAGGCCCGGCCGAGCGCGTCCGGGTCCGCGACCCCGTCCACCACGAAGCTCAGCTGCTGGAGGTAGGCGCCCCGGCCGCCCCCGGTCAGCCGGTGGAACAGCATCCCGGCCTGGGTGGGGGTGAGCGGGTAGAGGTCTTCGACGTTCCGGCCGTCCCCGGCGATCTCGTCCACAGTGGACTGGTCCAGCCGGGCCAGCGGGAAGTCCGACGGCGTGCGCCCACCCGCACCGGGACCGGCGCAGTGCGCCACGATCTCGGCCAGCGCGCCGGTGAAGTCCCCGGCGACGGCCCGGATGGTGCGCTCGCGGTGCAGCCCGGCCGAGTAGGACCAGGTGAACTCCAGTCCGCCGCCGGTGAGCCGGCCGACCACCTCCACCGCGTGCGACCGGGTGGCCGCCGGGCTCTGCGAAAGTTCCAGCTCCCGGTCGAGACCGCGGTAGAGGGTTCCGGAGGGGGCGAACCCGCCGAGGTAGTTGAAGCTGACCAGCGGCGTCACCTCGGGCGCGGACGCGGTCAGGTAGCGCAGCGCGCCGTAGGAGACACCGCGGTCCGGGACCGCCCGAAGCTGCTCCTTGACCGTCTTGAGCGCGTCCGCCCAGCCGGCGTCCCCGGCGCCGAGCGCGACCGGGTAGAGCGAGGTGAACCAGCCGACCGTCCGGGACAGGTCCACCCCCTCGAACAGGTCTTCGCGGCCGTGCCCCTCCAGATCGACCAGCACCCGGTCACGGCCCGCCCAGCCGCACAGCACCCGCCCCAGCGCCGCCAGCAACACGTCATTGACCTGCGTCCGATACACCCCGGGCACATCCTGCAACAACGCCCGGGTGGTCTCGCCGTCCAGCCGGACGGTGACCGAACGGGTGGACGCGACGGTGTTCGAACCCTCGGCCACCGGTGCGTCCAGCGGGATCTGGGCGCCGTCGACCGCCTGCCAGTGGGGCAGGCCGGCGAACGGGTGCGCCGAAAGCCGCGAAGCCCAGTCCTGGAAGGAAGTCGTCTTCCGCGGCAGTTCCCGCCCGTGGTAGGCGGAATCGAGGTCCTCCAGCAGGATGCGCCACGAAACGCCGTCGACCACCAGGTGGTGCACGGCCAGCAGCAGGGTCGAACCGGCCAGCTCCGCGCGCAGCAGCGGTCCGGCGCCGAGGTCGATCCGGGCGCCGGTCACCTCGGCCGGTCCGGCCGGGGCGTGCTCCTGCGTCCAGCCGGTCCCGGTGCGGCGGAACCGCAGCCGCAGGGCGTCGTGGTGCTCGACGACGGTATTGAGCGCGGCGCGCAGCCGCGCCTCGTCGAAGCCCTCGGCCAGCCGCACGGTCAGGCGCTGCTCGAAGTGGTCCGGCGCCACCGGCTCGGCGTCGAGGAACCAGCGCTGGATCGGGGTCAGCTCCACCGGCCCGGTCACCGGCCCCTGGTCGGTGGCCTCGGGGGCGAGGGGAACCGCGACCAGGGCCAGCGCGGCGATCGTCTGGCAGGCGAAGACGTCCGCGGCCGTCACCTTCAGCCCGGCTTCCGCCGCCGCGGCCACCAGGCCGATGCTCAGGATCGAATCCCCGCCCAGATCGAAGAAGTTGTCCTCGACACCGACCTCGGCCAGCCCGAGCACGTCCGCCCAGATCTTCGCCAGCACCCGCTCGGTCCCGGTCCGCGGCCCCACCCGGGTGGTGGCGCCGGCCCAGTCCGGGGCGGGCAGGGCCCGCCGGTCGAGCTTGCCGCTGGGGTTCAGCGGCAGCCGGTCGAGCGGCACGAACGCGGCCGGCACCAGGTAGCCGGGCAGCGAGCGGCCGAGGAACTCGCGGAGCCCGGCGGTTTCGGCCGCACGACCGGCCTCGGGCACGAAGTAGGCGACCAGCCGCTGGTGGCCGGAGTCTTCGGCCCGGGCGACGACGACGGCGTCGGCCACGGCGTCGTGGCGCAGCAGGGCGGCCTCGATCTCGCCCGGCTCGATCCGCACGCCCCGGATCTTGACCTGGTCGTCCGCCCGGCCCAGGTACTCCAGCTCCCCCTCGGCGTTCCACCGGACGACGTCGCCGGTCCGGTACATCCGCGAACCGGGCGCGCCGAAGGGATCGGCGGCGAACCGGTCCGCGGTCAGCCCCGGGCGGCCGAGGTAGCCGCGGGCGGGCCCGCCGCCGCCGAGGTGGAGCTCCCCGGGCACGCCGGTCGGGACCGGCCGCAGCCGGGGATCCAGGACGTAGGCGCGGGTCCCCTCGATCGGGCGGCCGATGGGCGGGGTGCGATCGGTGTCGTGGAACCAGGCGGTGGCGTAGACGGTGGCTTCGGTCGGGCCGTAGATGTTGACGATCCGGCTCTCCGGCAGCGCCGCCCGGATGTCGCGCAGCGCCCGCAGCGTCAGGGCCTCACCGGCGAGCACCACGGTTTCCGGCCGCACCGAGACCCCGCCCTGCGCCAGCAACTGGGCGAACGCGGACGGCACCCCGCTGACCAGTCCGACCGGCCAGTCGGTGCCGGGACGCTCGCCGAGGGCCAGCACGTCCCGCACGACCTCCACCGTCCCGCCGGACACCAGCGGCGCGAACGTTTCGAACACCGAGACGTCGAAATTGAGCGAGGTCGAGGCGACGACCGTGCCGGACAGCTCGGCGCCGAACGCCCCGGCCGCCCACGCCATCAGGCCCGCCACGCTGCGGTGGGTGACCACTACGCCCTTCGGCCGGCCGGTGGAACCCGAGGTGTAGGTGACGTACGCCGCGTTCGCCGGGTCGAGGCCGACGTCGCCGAGCGGCTCGTCCCCAGCGGTCTCGGCAGTGGTCTCGGCAGTGGTCTCGGTGCGGTACGCGAGCACCGGGACGCCGGCCGGCGCCGGGGCGTCCCCTTCGGTCAGCAGCAGCACCGGGGCCGCGTCGGCGAGCATCAGCGCGACGCGGTCGGCCGGGTAGTTCGGATCGACCGGGAGGTAGGCCGCTCCGGTCTTGAGCACCGCGAGCAGGGCGACGATCAGCCGCTCCGAGCGCGGCATCGAGAGGGCCACCAGGCGTTCCGGCGCGGCCCCCCGCCCGGCCAGGAGCCGGGCCAGCCGGTTCGCCCGCCGATCGAGCTCGCGGTAGGTCAGCCGGGCGTCCCCGCACCGCACGGCGACCGCGTCCGGCGTCCGGGCCGCCTGCGCCTCGATCAGCCGCGTCAGCGTCGCGCCCGGCTCCGCGGTCGCCGCCGGTCCCTGCCACTGCTCCAGCACCCGCCGCCGTTCGGGCCCGGCCATCAGCGGCAGGTCCGCCACCGGCCGGTCCGGGCCGGCGGCCACGGCCTCGGCCAGCACCCACAGATGCCCGGCCAGCCGGTCGATCGTGGCGGCGTCGAACAGCTCGGTGCGGTATTCGATCGCGAGGCCGCGCGCGTCGGCCTGGAACTCCAGCACGAGGTCGTAGCGGGCGCGGGGCCGCGGCAGCGCGTGCTCGCCGAGGCGCAGCCCGCCGGCCTGCCGCCGCCGGAGCAGTTCCTGGTGCAGCACCACGAGGACCTGCACCAGCGGGGTGCGGCCGGGGTCGCGCGCGGGCGCCAGTTCGTCGACCACCTGGTCGAACGGGACCTCGCCCGCGGCGAACGCCGCGAGCACGGTCTCGGTGACCTGACCGAGGAAGTCCGCGAACGACCGGTCCGGGCGCACGGTCGAGCGCAGGACCAGGGTGTTGACGAAGAACCCGGCCAGCCGCTCCAGCTCGTGGTGGTCGCGCCCGGACACGGCGGTGCCGACGGCGACGTCGTCCTGGCCGCTGTAGCGCGCCAGCAGCACCTGCACCACGGCGGTCAGCGTGGTGAACAGGGTGGTCCCGGCGTCCCGGCTGAGCCGGCCGAGCCGCTCCGCGAGACCGGCCGGCAGCTCGTACCGGCGGACGGCCCCGGCGGTGCCGCGCCGGAGCGGGCGCGGTCGGTCGGCCGGCAGGTCCAGGGCGCCGAGGCCGGCGAGGTGGTCCCGCCAGTGGGCCAGCTGACGGGCCCGCAGCGGGCCGGCCAGGCGTTCGTGGTGCCACGCCGAGAAGTCCCGGTACGCCACCGGCACCGCGGGCAGTTCCTCACCCGCGTACAGCGCCGCCAGCTCCTCGACCAGCAGGGCCACCGACCACCCGTCGGTGATGATGTGGTGCTGGCACACCAGGAGCACGTGCTCCTCGGCGCCGGTGCGCACCAGCACCGCGCGGGTGAGCGGGCCGCGGCGCAGATCGAACGGCCGGTCCAGCTCGGCCGCCAGGAGTGCGTCCAGCTCGTCGGCGGTGGCCGGACCGGCGTCCCGCAGCGGGATCCTGGCCGTGTCCGAGATGATCTGCCGGACCTGACCGCCGGCCCGGGCGAACGTCGTCCGCAGCGACTCGTGCCGGGCGGCCAGCCGGTCGAGCGCCCCGGCCAGCGCCGGGCGGTCCAGGCGGCCGGACAGTGTGAGCCCGACGCCGGTGTTGTACTCGGTGGTACCCGGCGTCATCTCGTCGAGGACCCACAGCCGCTGCTGCACCGGCGAAATCGGGACCGCGGCGGTGCGCGGGACGCGGGGGATGCCGCCGTGGTCCGCCGGCCGCGGGCCGGCCGGCAGGAGGGCGGCGAGCCCGGCGACGGTCCTGGTCTCGAACACCACCCGCGGGGAAAGCCCGGCGCCGAACCGCGCGCGGATGCGGGCCAGCACCTGCGCGCCGAGGATCGAATCCCCGCCGAGCTCGAAGAAGTCCTCTTCGACCCCGACCTCGGCCACCCCCAGCACTTCCGCCCACAGCCGCGCCAGCACCTGCTCGGCCGGGGTCCGCGGCGCCACGTACCGGGCGCGGTCCACCGTGTCCCAGTCCGGGGCCGGGAGCGCGTCCCGGTCGAGTTTCCCGTGCGGGCCCAGCGGCATCCGCTCGAGCGGCACGAAGGCGGCGGGCACGAGGTAGGGCGGCAGCCGGTCCGCCAGCGCCGCGCGCAGGGCCCGCGGGTCCGGGTCGCCGGCCACGTAGGCCACGAGCCGCTTGACCCCCGGCCGGTCCTCCCGGGCGAGCACCACCGCTTCACCGACACCCGGCTGTTCCCGCAGCCGCGCCTCGATCTCGCCGGGCTCGATGCGGAACCCGCGGATCTTCACCTGGTGGTCCGCCCGGCCGGTGAAGCTCAGCTCGCCGGTGGCGGTGCGGCGGACCACGTCGCCCGTCCGGTACATCCGTTCGCCGGGAGCGCCGAACGGGTTGGCCACGAACCGGCTCGCGGTCAGCCCCGGGCGGCCGAGGTACCCGCGGGCCAGGCCCGCACCCGCCAGGTAGAGCTCGCCGGACTCGCCGGCCACCAGTGCTTCGTCCAGCACGTGGACGGTGGTGCCCGGGATCGGCCGGCCGATCGGCGGCGGGTCCCCGGCGGTCAGCGGTCCGCTCCAGGTCGCCACCACCGTGGACTCGGTCGGCCCGTAGGAGTTGATCATGCGGCGGCCCGGCGCCCAGACGCGGACCAGCTCCGGCGGGCAGGCGTCCCCGCCGACGATGACCGTGCGCAGGTGCGGCAGCGCCCCGGCGGCCGGGGCCGGGATCGTGGCCAGCGCGACCGGCGGGATCAGGGCGTGGCTCACCCGCTCCTGGTCCAGCACCGCGGCGAGCGTGTCCCCGACCAGCGGCCCGGCGGGCGGCACGACCAGGGCCGCGCCCGAAGTCAGCGCCAGGCCCAGTTCGAGGACCGAGGCGTCGAAGCTGGGCGAGGAGAACTCCAGCACGCGGTCGCCCGGGCGCACGTCGTAGTGCTCCTTCATCGCGGCGCAGAAGCCGGCCAGGCCGCGATGGGTGGTCACCACGCCCTTGGGCACGCCGGTCGAACCCGAGGTGTAGATGACGTAGGCCGGATGGGTGAGCCGCAGCGGGCGGAGCCGGTCGGCGTCGGCGAACTCGGTGGCTTCGGTGTCTTCGGTGTTTTCAGCGGCTCCGGTGGCGGCCCGTTCCTGGAGCGGACCGGGCCGGTCGAGGACGATCACCCGGTCCGCGGGGAAGGCGGCGGCCGAGCCGGCCCGGGTCAGGATCAGCCGCGGCCGGGCGTCGGCCAGCAGGAACGCGATCCGCTCGGGCGGGTAGTCCGGGTCGACGGGCAGGAAGGCCGCACCCGTCTTGGCCACGGCGAGCTGCGCGGTCACCAGGTCGGCCGAGCGCGGCAGGGCCAGCGCGACGACCTCCTCCGGCCCGGCCCCGCGCTCGACCAGCAGCCGGGCCAGCCGGTCGGCCCGGGCGTTCAAATCCGCGTACGTCGTCGTCCCGTCCGCGCCCACCAGCGCCGGCTCGTGGGGCGAGCGGCGCACCTGCGCTTCGATCAGGCCGGCCAGCGTGCCCGACGGCGCCGGACCGGCGGGCCCGGTCGGAGTGGCAGGCATCGTGACGTCGTGGGACGGCATTGCTCGGGCACCTTTCGGGCATGCTGAAACCAGCGCGCGGCAAAGCGACGCCGGCGCGGTCAGGACAGGGAGTGGCGGTCTTTTCACGGCTACCGGAGCAGGCCCCGCTCACCCGTGGTCAGAACACCAGGAATGGGCGATTCTCCTGGCCGAACGCCCTATCGCTTCATGAGCACTCCGCCAACAAGCGAATTCACGCATTCAGCGGGAAGCCTGGATCCACGGCAGGGACGAAGAAGCCTGCGAGAAGTCACAGCGATCCTTCCGGTTGCGGCGGCCACTTCGCGAACCGGCAGCGAGAGGCGCTTTTCCGAAAAATGTCGGTCTACCGGCGATCCGGTGCCGACTCCCCAGAAGTGGCCACATCACCACCGCTCACGCAGCAGTTCACTTTAATCCGCCAGCCGGGGCCACCGCGACTATCGGATTTGGCTCAAATTTACCCAGCGGCCGTGCCGCTTGTACCGCCGAACGGAGCAGCAGCGCCAACCTACCCCGGAAGTACGAACCAAGTTCACCCCGTTGCTACCTGCGGCCTGCGAAAACACTCTCTGGGTACGGACGATTTACGTTAGCGAGCAGTTTGTTTGCGGCAACTCCGTGAAATTTCGCCCGGCCCAAGATCGGCAATCCCCCGGCGAAAGCCCGCGACCCCGCCCAACCTCGCAAACGCGACAGGCCCCGGCATCGGCACCGGATTGGCCGATCACTGGAGCCCGTAATTCGGTAATTGGAATATTCCAAAAATGGCGATATCGGACCCCCACCGAGGCCCCCTTTTCGCCATTGAGCCGCAGGTCACCGCCGGTCGAGCACCGGGCCGGTCCGGGCGGGATGACCCCAGGTCCTGGGCCGTCCCATGACCAGTTCGAAGAACACGGCGGCCCCGAGCCCCCGGCCCCGCCCCCTCCGAGGCGCCCCGCGAGAAAGCCGGTTCAGTGGAGCTTCAGCGCCCATGATCACGAAGCAGGACCCGAAGTCGGCCATTCAGAGTGCCCGATCCCCACCGGATGCGACCCTGGTTCGGTGATAATCGACCGCCAGCCCGGTCACCAGCTCAGGTGAAGGCGCCGGGGCGAAGCCGGGCCGCACGACGCCGTGAACCCGGGCCGGACCGAGCCACCCCCCGGCCCCGGCCCCAGCCACCGCCCCGTCCGGCCCGGCCCGGACGGGGCCGGGCGGCTCAGGGAGCGCAGCCCGTGCCCGTCTTGACTTCGGGCTCGAGGTCCGGCCCGGCGCCTTCCCGGCCGGACGAGGCGCGGGCGGCCTTCCGCCGGGTGACCACGACGTTGCTCGCCGCGACCAGCAGGAGCAGCCCGGCCAGGCCGGCGATCCACCAGACCGGCATCGACCGGTTCGAGGCCGGATCGGACGGTCCCGGCTCCGGCGTGCGCTGGACGAACCCGATTTCGCGGTGCCCGTGCGCATCGGTGTGCGGGACGGCGTACCGCTGCTGGAGCCGGAGCTGGTAGTCGTGCAGCGAGGTCGCCGCCCCGGCCGCCCCGTCCGGCAGGCTGGCCTGCAGCAATCGCACTTCCCCGCCCGACAGGGCCAGCCAGCCGTTGATCTGCGGTTCGTTGACCAGGAACCCGCCCGGCGGCACCTGGCCCACGAGGCGCGCTTCGTCGTCACCGGAGAGCGCCCCCGTGACCGACCAGCCCGCCGGCTCGGGCACGACCTGCATCGTGACCTTCCGTCCGTCCGGAGCGGCGGCGGGCACGGCGACGTAGGCCGGCTGCACGACCGGCGCGGCCTGGTCCCCCCGGATGAACGCCGGGCTGAATTCGTACACCGGGATCCCGAGGCCGGCGACGGCGACCGTCGCCGGCCTCGGGCGGCCGCCCTGCTCCAGGTTGGTCAGCGCGATGCTGACCGCGCGGGCGGTGTGGGCGGCGGCGACCGCGGCCGCGAGCCGTCCGGCCGGCAGCGGCGCCGGCGACGGGCGCCCGCCCTCGGCGCCGGCCGGCGGGCCCATCGTCGTGCCGCCGGCGAGCAGCGCCGCGACCACCAGGAAGCGAGTGGGACCGACCACGCCGGACTCAACTCCTCGAAATACCGGAAATGGTGCCGTCCCAGCTGAACCGGCTGTTGCTCAGGTAGCTGTCGTAGGTGTAGGTCTGGTACCGCTGGTAGGCGCCCCAGGGATCGCCGACGCTGATGGTCTGGTTGCCGGCGTCGTAGCCGTAGATGGTCTGCGCGTGAGCGCCGCCCGTGCTCCAGTCGATGACGGTGATGGCCGGGTTGCCCGCGTCGATCTGCCGGCGCATGTCGTTCCAGGACAGTGCACTGTAGACGTCGGTGGCCTCGAAACCGGTGGCCCGGAAGCCACCGGCGATGTCGCTCATCGCGGCCGTCTCATTGGGACAGTCGCCGACCGCGGTTCCCTTGGTGGCGGCGCAGAACTGCTCTTGGGTGGTGGAGTCGCCGTGGAACTGCTCGACGCTCGCGCCGTCGGCCGCCCAGCACCACTCGTCGTGCTTCTGCACCTGCTGGCGGTAGGACAGCGTCCGTGACGATCCCGAAGCGGCGATCAGCGACCGCTGCGCCTCGGTCAGCTTGAGACCGGCCGCGCCCGGGTGGGCGGGCACGGCCTCGACCCCGTTCGGGCCACCGGCCGCGGGGACCTGGGCGGAAGCGACCGGGGTGAGCAACGCCAGCGCCGTCAGCACCGGAACGGACACCTGCGCCGAGCGCAGGCAGGCACGAGAGATCTTCTTCATGGGGACTCCACGGGGATTACCGGCCGACGGGGCACGTGGGCCGGGCAAGGGCGGCGAGCCGGCTCGACCGGTGCGGTACGCCGTCCCCGGGTCGCGGGGCGGCGTGATCACCAGAGTATGAGCGGGGCCGCGCGGCCCCGCACCCGTCGAAAGTCGGACTCGATGGCTCATGTGCGCCAGTGGCGCAGGTGGGTCAGAGCCACCCGGCCCGATGGGCTTTCACGGCGAGCTCGAACCGGCTGGCCGAGTCGGTGAGCTGCATGAGCCGCTCCATCGACCGGGTGATGCTGCGCCGGCTGACGCCGAGGCTGCGGGCCGCGACCTCGTCGGTGGCGCCGGTCGCGAGCAGCGGCAGCAGCTCGCGTTCGAGGGGCCGGAGCCCGGCCACGGGCACCTCCGGACCGCTCAGCGATCCCGCCCGCTCCCAGTAGCCGTCGAACAAAGCGATCAGCGCGGGCAGCAGGCTGCACCGGCGCACCAGGAGCCCGCTGCGGTTGCGATCCGTCTCCGCCACGGTCAGCAGCACCACCGCGGCCCGGTCGTCGACGACCATGACCTTGGCCGGCACCGAGGAGATGACCCGCGACTCCTCCCCCGCGGCGATGCACGGCGCGATGTTCGCCCGGTAGAAATCGGCGTCCTCCACCGAAGAACGGGTGTACACCACCTGGTAGCGGACGGACCGCCGCAGGTTGGCGACCTCGATCGGATTGGCCAGCTCCGGGCTGCCGTACGGCGGAGCGTCCAGGCTGCGGACCCGCTCGATCGCGCTCTGCTCCAGCTCGTCGACCGCCTCCTGCAACCGGTCCCCGGCGATGATCTCCACCGCCTCCGGACCGGCCGGGGTGGCGACAGCGCGCCGGTAGCCTTCGTAGCGGCGCCGGGTGACGTTCACCGCGGTCGTGAGCTCGGCTTCTCGCTGCGCCTGCAACTGCTTGGTCGCCACCCCGGGGTCCAGCGGCTCGACCTCGCCGTCCGGCGCCACGGGGGGCGCGGCCAGGTCGAGGGCGGCGAGCGCGGCGACCGCGGCCGCTACCGCCGCGGGCTCGGCCTGCAGCTCGAAGGCCAGCTCCCGGATGCTCCGCGGACCCGTCCGGACGAGGCAGGAGTACACCCGCGCGGCCGGCGCATCCATCCCGAGCCGGCACAACTGGGAGTACAGCAGGTCGTTTTCGGGCACTGCCCCACCTTCCCCCCGGTCCGGAAGCGGCTGCGTGCCGCCACGATACGCCGGCTGCCGTGAAGCATCGCCCAGCCGGAATCCTCACGGAGACCGGCCGTGGGCCGGGGACGACGAAACCGGCAGCCGGGCCGCGGGCCTGGCTGCCGGTTTCGCGGGTGAGCGGGTCAGGGGTGGTAGATCTCCTTGATCGAGGTGATCCGGTCGTCGCCGTTCACCACGATCTGCGCGAGGATCGGGTGCACGTCCTTCAGCTTCTCCAGCAGCTCGTCCCGGCTGCACGGCCCGGTGCCGAGGCCGTCGTCGCCGATGGTGGCCGATTCGCCCGGGCACATGGTGGCCGCGCTGAGCACCTCGGCCCCGGACTGGATCGGCAGCCGGTAGGTCGTGTCGTCGACCGGGTCCCAGGTGCCGTCGTCCGGGCCGCCGTCGTGGTGGGCGACCAGCTGGAAGCGGATCATGTCCTCGGCCGAGTCGTACCCGGTGAACTGCACCTGCTGGGTGGTGTTCGGGAACTTGCGGGGGGCCGGCGCCGGGGCCGTCCCGGCGCTCGGCGCGGTCTCGATCGCCAGTCCGGTGGCGCCCTTCCCGCACCGCACCACACCCGGCCGGGCGGCCGGGTCGAGCAGCGCGCAGTCCCAGTCGCCCTCGGCGTTCAGCACCCGCCGGCCCGGGCCCTCACCCTCGGTCGGCACCTTCTGGTAGTAGGCGGCGATCACCGTGAACGCCTCGGTGCACCCCGGGATGCTGCCGTCGGTGGAGACCTTCGCGATCAGGTCCATCTGCGGTCCGCCCGCCGGGCCGACCTGTCCGCCGTGCCGGCTGCAGTCGACGTCTCCCTGGGACGCGGCGCTCCCGGCGGAACCGCCGGGAGCCGCCCCCGGCCCGCCGCCTTGCGGCACCTGCTCGAACGCCGCCGCCGACGCGGCCTTGACCGGCGAACCGGCTCCTGCGCCCGTGTTCCCGCCACAAGCGGAAAGCAGCGCGGTGGCGGCGATCGCCCCGCCCACCATCGCCAGCTTCATCGGCTCCTTCGCGGTGAAATTCATTTCCGGCACCCCTCCCACTGCCTTGACCTGGATCTTGTCCGTAGGACGCGGGAACCCGGTTCGAGGTTGTCCGAAACGCCGCCGGGGCGGGATTGCCCGAAAGTCACGCACCGGCCGTCATTCCGCGGGCGAGACCGGGGCCTGCGCGCGAAGCCGCGGGTACTCCGGCAGCCGCGGCTCGTTCCGCTGGGTCGTGATCACCAGCTTCTCCACGACCGGGCGCAGCGTCCCGGAGGTCATGACGCGGTGCAGCCTCCGGGTCACGGCCACCCCGGCCGAGGTCGACGGGTGCATCAGGCGCGGCATCCCGGGGGCGAGCCCCTGCGCGCGGTCGACATAGCGCCGGAGCAACTGCTCGTAACGGGCGAAGGCGCCGGTGTGGGTATCGCCCGGCTCGCGCCGGCTGCGGCCGAGCTCGCCCGCGAGCACGTGCGCCCCGACCAGGGCCAGCGTGGTGCCCATCCCGGTCGGGCCCGAGCCCCACGCGGCGTCGCCGACCACCCCGATCCGGCCCTCGCTCCACCGGGACATCACGACCTGGCCCCACCGGTCGGTGTAGAACTCCTCGGGCCGGGCCTCGAACCCGGCCAGGATGCGCTCGGTCTTCCAGCCGGCTCCGCGGAACAGCTCGCGCAGGATCTCGAGCTGGGCGGCGGCGGGCCGGGCCTCGAACCCGGCGGACCGCTCCGGGAAGCTCAGGCTGGCCCGGATCGTCCCGAGGTTGTCCGGCCGGGCGTTGACCACCCGGCCCTGGGTGGTGGTCATGAAGTACCACCAGTCGTCGTCCTCCGGGCGGCGGTCGATCGTGCCGAACGCGACGTTCAGCCCCTTGTCGCGGTAGGTGGTCAGCTCGGGCAGGAGCAGCCGCCGGGTGCGGGAGCTGCGGCCCTCGGCCACCAGCAGCAGGTCGAACCGTTCGCGGCGGCCGGAATCGAACCGCACGTCGACGCCCGTGGCGTCCTGGTCGGCGCCCGCGACGAAGTCCCCGTAGCGGATCTCGACGTCGTCGGCGATCCGGTCGAGCAGGATGTCGGCGAGCTGCCCGCGGAGGATCTCCAGTTCGGCGGTGGGCCCGTCCTGGCCCTCCTGCCGCGCGACCTCGGCGTAGACGCGGCCCGTGTCGGTGATGAACCGGGTGCCGGCCTCGCCGGTGAGCCGGCCGAGCACGGCGTCTCGGATGCCCATGCGGCGCACGATTTCGTGCCCGAGCCCGCGGATGTCGATGTTCTGCCCGGCCCCGCGCCGCCGCGGCGATCGCTCGAGGACGACGGGCTCGAAGCCCTCGCGCAGCAGGCCCCAGGCCAGCGCCGGACCGGCGATGCTGCCGCCGGTGACCAGGACGCGGGGCCGGATCCGATCCGTCATGAGAATCCCTCTTTCCTAAACTAGTTTCATCATCAAGCTACTTGACCCAGTGATAAGTTACCCCACGATCGAGGAGGTCACCACATGGACGCCGAGGAGCGGGCGCCGGAACAACGCGTCGTGCCCCAGCTGAGGGAGTTCGCCGCGGCCGGGAACGAGCTGGGGCGGCTGTTCGCCCGCACGAAGCAGATGCACACCACCGACGCCGCCGCGATGGTCGCCATCCTCACCGCCGAGGACCAGGGCGTCCCCATCACCCCGGCCCGGCTGGCCGAGCACATCCTCCTGACCACCGGGGCCACCTCGACCCTGCTCAACCGGCTGGAGGACGCCGGTCACATCGTCCGCACCCGTGGCCACAGCGATCGCCGGGTCGTCACGCTGCACTCCACGCCCGCCATCCACGCTTCGGCCGACGCGTTCTTCGCCCGGCTCGCGGGGCGGCAGAACGACGTGCTGGCCGGCTACACCGAGGCCGAGCTGACCCTCATCGAGACCGCCGTCGACCGCCTGACCGCCGTCGTGAAGGAATTCGTGGCGCACTCCCCCGCCGACGAGTGAGATTCGGTGACCAGCTTCAGCTCCCATACGAGCGATTGATCACCACAAAGCCGTTTCGTGCGTGGGTGATTCACGCAGTCGGCCGGTAGTTCGAATATCGGGCGAACGCTAGCGTGAACCACCGCGCACCCTTGCGGGCGCAGCCAGAAAATGTCGCGAATCCTCCATTTTCCGACATTGTCCCCAGCTTTTCCGGTCCCGGAAGAAGGCTCTGGAATGCGCACGATCGGATTGACCGGTGTGGCCGTGGCGGCCATCGCCGTACTCGGGTCCTCATCAACCGCCCTGGCCGCTCCGGCCGCCTCATCGCCGGCCCACACGGTCTTCACCGAGCCCGGCGACCACTGGCAGTCGGTGTACGACGCCATCGGCTCGGCACGAAGCACGCTCGACCTGACCATGTACGAACTGGTCGACACCACCGCACGCGACGACCTGGTCGCCGACGCCGGGCGCGGGGTGAAGGTCCGGGTGATCCTGGACCACCAGCGCGAAGCCAAGCACAACCAGGCCGCCTACACCTACCTCAACGCCCACGGCGTGCCGACGGTCTGGGCCCCGGAGGAATTCGAGGCCACCCACCAGAAGACCCTCACCGTCGACGGCCGGACGTCGGTCATCCTGTCCGGCAACCTGACCAGCCGGTACTACGCGACCGGCCGGGACTTCGGCGTGGTCGACCGGGACGGCGCCGACGTCAGCGCGATCGAGAAGGTGTTCGACGCCGACTTCGCCGGCGACGAGATCACCCCGCCGACCGGTGACGACCTGGTGTGGAGCCCGACCAATTCACAGTCCGCGCTGCTGAAGCTGATCGATTCCGCGACCACCAGCCTGGCGGTGGAGAACGAGGAGATGGCGCTGCCCGCGGTGGTCGACGCGCTGACCGCCGCGGCCGGGCGCGGGGTCGCGGTGAAGGTCACGATGACCTACAACAGCAGTTACCGGGACAACTTCGACACCCTGGTCGACGCGGGCGTCCAGGTCGGCACCTACGCGAACACGAAGAAATCGCTCTACATCCACGCCAAGGTCATCGTCGCCGATTACGGCAAGCCCTCGGCGAGGGTGTTCGTCGGTTCGGAGAACTTCTCCCACGCTTCCCTGACCGGAAACCGGGAGCTCGGCCTGATCACCAGCGATCCCGCCGTGCTCGATCCGGTCGATTCCACTGTGGAGGGCGACTTCGCCGGGGCCCGGCCCTGGACCGACTGACCGGCCGGGCCGGGTGCTCCGGCGGCCGGGTGGCCGCCGGCCGGCTGATCGAACCCGGCCGGCTGATCGGCCTCGGCTACGGGGCCGGCGCCCGCAGACCGGCGGTGGGCGGTCTGCGGGCGCCGGGGGTTCAGCGGCCGGGGGTTCAGCGGTAGACGTGCCGGGCCGGGGTGCGGACGGCCGCGAGGCCGTTGGCGAAGTTCCGGTCCACCCGGGCGCTCTCCTGCGCGTTGGGCTTCGCGTTCTTGCACGAGGTCCCGGGGCCGTGACCGGACATGATTTCCGAGCACGGACCGCTGTAGTGGTCGGGCAGGCCCAGGTTGTGGCCGAACTCGTGGGCCAGGATGCGGGTCGGGTCGTTGCCCTCGGCGACCTGGTCGCGGTCGATGTAGATGTCGCCGTGGCCGTGGCCGTCGGTCTGGGTGTAGGAACCGCCGCCGGTCACCTCGTGCAGGATGATCGTCGCCCGGCCACCGGAGCTGAGGCGGACGTTGTGCTCGGCGTTGTTCCAGTTCGCGGCGGCCTGGGTGGCCTCGGAGCGGTAGTCGGGTACACCCGAGGCGTCGTAGTGCAGGTCCACCACGGCGGCCGGAGCGGCGGCCGGAGCGATGGCGGCACTGGCCACCTGGCCGCCGGCCAGCGGGAGCAGGATCGCGGCGGCACCGGCGGCGAGCCGGCCGAAGCGTTGCAGAGTCATGGTTCTTCCTCTCCGTAAGGGTGACCGGCCGGGGTCAGCTGGCGATCCGCTGGTTGATCCAGGTGAGGTACTGGGCGATGCCGGTGTAGAGCGTGGTGGTGCCGCATTCGGGACCGTTGTCCCCGGGTCCGTGGGTCTCGCCGACCAGCGTCCACCGGCCGGAGGAGCCGACGACCGCGGGGCCGCCCGAGTCGCCGTGGCACGCGGAATGCGCCCGGTCACCGGAGATGCAGACGTCGCCCGATCCCCCGCCGCCGGCCGCGCACCGGCTGCTGGCCAGCACGGAGAGGTCGATCTGCTTGAGGGTCGACGGGGTCTGGCAGTTCGGCCAGCTGACGCAGCCCCAGCCGAGCAGCCGCGCCTTCGTGCCCGCCGCCGGGTTGCTCTGCGCCAGCGGGACCGGGGTCGCCTTGACCGGCCGGGTCAGGTGCATCATGGTCAGGTCGGTGCCGGGGTTGGTGGTCACCTTGTCGATCCGGCCGACCTCACCACCGGAATTGATGTCGGTGGACCCGATCCGGCCCTGGGACGCCCCACCGCAGTGGTGCGCGGTGACGATCCACTGCGAGGAGACCAGGCTGCCGCCACAGCCGTTGTCCAGCGCCACCATGAACGAATACGTCTCGGTGGCGTTGCCGCCCCCGATGATGGACGGCTGCGCCGCGGCCGATGGCTCCGCCGCGGACGCCGGCGCCGCCGCCGCGAACAGCACGGCGCACGCACCCAAGGTGGCCAGCAGGATCTTTCGCATCGATTTCCCTTTCACCGAGGCAATCTTCCACTGAGGAAATACGGCCAGCACGCGACTGTGGGAAAGCGCGGCCGGGATCTCGCTCGGCGAGCGCCGGTGCCCACGTCGGATCACAGAGTCCCAGCAAAGCGGACATCCGGACACCATCTAAAGGAGGGCGGATTTCACTGGTCGCACACCCGACTTTCGTCGGTACACGCATTTATCGCGATTCTCTACGATGAGATTTTCGGCGCGTCGTTTTCCGAAATGCACAAGGGAAACCGGAAGGCGCCCACCACTGTGTTCGGGCGCGGATCAAGGGTGAAGCGCGGTGGCGCGGGCGGAGAGGGTTCGCTCCGACCTCGGCCGGGGCGCCGGCGTCAGGTCTCCTGCCGCCAGTGCTGGGCCGTCTCGGCCGCCGCGTCGGTGAAGTGGGTCAGCAGGTTGGTGCGCTTGAGCAACCGGTCGAGCTCGGCCGACCGGTGGTCCACGTGCAGCAGCGCCCCGGCCCCGTGGACCAGCCGGCGGACCATGAGCAGGCCGGACAGCCCCGACGAGTCGCAGAACGCCAGGCGGCCGCAGTCGAGGTGGACGTCGGTCCAGTGCGCGGGCTCGGCCAGCAGTTCCTGCACGGCGCACACCAGGCGGGCGTGGGTGTCGAAGTCGAGCTCGCCGGTCACGGTCACCCGCGCGACGCCGGGGTGCGCACTGGTCCAGGTGCAGGCGAACAGGTTCGGCGACGTCATGGTCGGCCTCCGGAATCGAGGTCGGCGGGGCAGGGTGGGGTGGGGAGAGTGGCTCGCGCGCGGGCCAGGGTCTCGGTGGCCCGCGGGAAGTCCCGCAGCTCGTCGCCGAGGATGTCCAGCGCCGGGGTCAGGTAGCCCGCCGGGACCCCGCGGGCGGTGAGGATGTCCGCGGTCCAGCCCAGGAACCCGGTGAACAGCCCCGGATCGTCGACGTAGACCGAGGTCCTCAGGTAGTCGACGATGCCGGCCAGGTCGTCGATCGTGTGCTGGGCCTGGAGCTCGGTGTACTCGCGCACGGCCGGGATCCGCTCCTCCAGACCGGCGAACACGGCTTTCACCAGCAGCGCCGAGGTCCGGGAGATCATCGTGTACTCCTGGTCGAGCAGGTGCGGCAGATCGTCCACGGCCTGGTGGCCGCCGCGCGGCGGGCCGGGCGGGCGCTGGGCCAGCAGCTCGGCCGCGGCGCGGGCGTCGGGCGCCCAGCCGTCGGCGCCGAACAGCCGGGCGTACCGGCCGTCGGTCCCGAAGGCCGCGCCCCCGGCGATGACCGGGACCCCGGCGGCCTGGCAGGCGGTGATGGTGGCGTGCGCCGCGGGCAGCCGGGTCGGGATCGAGCTGGACAACGCGACCACGTCCGGGCCGGTGCGGTGCAGATCGGCGATCAGGTGCGCCGCCGGGACCTGCGCGCCCAGGTAGTCCACGCGGAACCCGCGCAGGCGCAGCACCTCGGCCAGCAGCCGGGCCGGCAGCGAGTGCCACTCCCCGTCCACGCAGGCCACCGTCACCCGGCCGAGCGGAGCCCCGTCCGCTGGGCCGGAGGCCAGGCTGACCGCGGCGATCGCCCGGTCGTTGATCGCGGTCACCGCGTGCTCCTGGGTGACGGTGAGCCGGTTGGCCGCCCACTCCTCGCCCACCTTGCGCTGCACCGCGCCCACCACGTCGAGCAGCACCGTCTCCGGGGCCATCCCGGTCCCCACCGCCTGGCGCACGATGTCGCCCGCGGTGTACTCGTCGCCGCCGACCGCCGCGGCCCAGAGCCGGTCGGCCACTTCCTGGACCGACGCCACCGCGCCGGTCTTCCCGGGAGCGCTCATGCCGCCGTGTACCGGCCGCGGCCCGAGCCCCCGACCGCGGTCAGGTGCTGCCCGCGGGGCGCGGTGATGGCCAGGACGGCCATGTCGTCGTGGTTGCGCTCACCGGCCCACTCCGCCGCCAGCATGTGCACGTGCTCGACGATCGCCTCGGCCGGCATGCTGGCGCAGCGGGCCAGCGCCTCGCGCAGGCGCTGCTCGCCGAACATCCGGTCGCCCAGCGGGCCGCCCCGGGCCTCGGTGATGCCGTCGGTGTAGAGCAGGCAGGTCTCCCCCGGCGCCAGGGTGATCTCGACGGTGGTGGTCTCGATCTCGGGCAGCACGCCCACCACCGTGCCGATCGTGTCCACCACCTCGACCTCGCCGCTCGTGCGGACCACCAGCGGGGGCAGGTGGCCCGCGCAGGTCAGCCGCACCCGCAGCCCGGTGGCCAGCCGGGCGACCGAACCGAGGGCGAGGGTGACGAACCGGGTGTGGTGGGAGTTGAGCAGGGCGTCGTTGAGCATGCTCAGCACGCGGTGGTGGTCGGCGGCCAGCGGCAGCAGGGCGTGCAGCGTGTTGCGCACCTTGCCGGTGAGCACCGCCGCCTCGAGCCCCTTGCCGCACACGTCGCCCAGCACGACCAGCGACTCCTGGCCCTCGTCGGCGGCCGGGTGGACGTCGTAGAAGTCCCCGCCCACGCGCTCGGCGTCGATCGCCGCCCGGTACCGGCCGGCGAACTCGGCCCCCGCCGCCTCACGCAGGGTGGGCGGCAGCAGCTCCCGCATCAGCGTCTCGGTGATCGACGACTGCTGGGCGAACATCCGCGCGGCCGACATCGCCGCCCCGGACCGGGCGGCGAACAACCGGGCGAAGACCTCTTCGTCCTCACTGAACGCCGCGCGCTCGGCCTTGCGCAGCAGCACCAGGGCCCCGGCCGGCACCCCGTGCCCGGGCAGGGGCGTCACCACGATCGAGCCCACGGTCCCGAACTCGCGCGGGAGCAGCCACTCCGGCGCCGACGACGGATCGATCCACCGCGAAGGAACCGGCGGGAACCCCTGCAGGGCCTCGGCCAGCCCCGGCACGTCGGAGAGGTCGGCGACCAGCTCGACCCGCTCGGGTTCGCGGTCCCGCACGCACAGCAGGGCCGGGAAGCCCCGCTGCACCGCCGGGGCGATGAGCAGCGCGGCGTCGGCCAGGTGCCGCACGGCCAGCTCCCCGGCGACCTGCATGCAGCGGTCCAGGTTCAGCGAGCCCAGCAAGGCGGTCGAGGCTTCGGAGAGGAACTGCGCTCGCCGTCGCTCGGTCAGCAGCGCCGTCTCGGCGAGTCGGGCATCGGTGTTCTCGGTGAGCCACCAGGTCACCGAGCCGTCTTCCTGCTCGACCGGGCTGGCCTCGTAGTCGCGATCCCACAGCTCTCCGGCGTCGCGCACCCCGCCGACCACGCCCTGGTGCAGCCCCTCGGGCCAGCCGGGCGCCGCCGACGCCGCCGGAGCACCCGCCTTCAGCCGGGGGAACAGCCGAGCCGCGACGGCGTTGAAGTCCAGCACCACGTTCCCGGCGTCGGTGACGACGACCGGGTAAGGGGCTGAACTCCACCGCGAAACGGTCGCCGGCGCCGCCGGTTCCACCCGCTTGAGATCCACCACACACAGGACACGCGAAGCGGTCCTTCACCTCGTTCTCGCTCAGGGGACAGCTCTCTGCTTCTGTCAAGTTTTCCCCACCGGTACCGCCCGTGCAACAGACACCCCCGTTACCGCAGGTCGGTGCCGCCGGGTGGGCGCGAGCCGAAGCCGGGTCGTCCTCGACCGCGGCGCGGCGCCGACCGGGCGGATGCTCGCCGGTGGTCCCGGAACCGGCCCGCGAGCTCGGCCAGCCGGGGTATGACGGCGAGGCCCAGCAGCCCCACCCCCGCGCCGACGGCCAGCCCGGCCACGACGTCGTGCGGGTAGTGCGCGCCGGTGTACACCCGCGAAATCGCCACCAGTACCGCGAAAGCCATCGACCACCAGCCCCAGCGGCGGTGCACCAGCAGCACCGCCGCGGCGAAGGCGGCCGCGATGACCGTGTGGTTGCTGGGAAACGCGTAGTCCGCCGGCGGGTCGCACGGCAGCAGCGGGTGTGCGCCCGGCACCACGCGGCACGGCCGGACCTCGGCGAAGGCGTACTTCAGCACCGTGTCGAACACCAGCGCCACCCCGATCGCGACCGGCACCCACACCGCCGCTGCCAGCTCCGCCGCGCTCCGGCGCCGGGCCCGCCACAGCAGGGCCAGGATCACCGGCGCCACCAGCACGACCCCGTACTCGCTGAAGACCTCCGCGGGCCCGGCGAGCCAGCCCACCGACTGCGCGAAATCCGTCACGTCCTCATACAGCCCCGAATCGAAGGACATCAGGCCCGCTCCCGCTTCGCCCGGCGGCTCCGGACCACCTCGACCAGCAACGGGCTCAGCGACAGCAGCACGACCACGGCGATGATCGGCAGCAGGTAGGTGTCCACATCCGGCACCGACGCGCCCAGCAGGTACCCCGCCGCCGTGACCCCGGCCGTCCACAGCAGACCGCCGAGCACCTGCCACCGCGCGAACTGCCCGGCCGGCATCCCGGCCACCCCCACCAGCGGGTTGAGCACCGTGCGCACCACCGGGACGAACCGGGCCAGCACCACGGCCTTGCCGTAGCCGTACCGGGTCAGCAGCACCGAACCCCGCGCGATCCCCTCGTGCAGGTACCGGTTCCCCGACCGGGCCAGCAGCGCGCCGCCGCCGCGCCGGCCGATCAGGAACCCGGTCTGGGCGCCGGTCACCGCCCCCAGCGCGGCCGCCACGAGCACCGCGGGCAGCGACACGTGCACCGCCGAGCCCGCACCGGTCGCGGCCAGCACCCCGGCGGTGAACAGCAGCGAGTCACCGGGCAGGAAGAACCCGATCAGCAGCCCGGTTTCGGCGAACACCACCACGAACACCCCGATCGGGCCGAACGTGGCCAGCAGCGACTTCGGGTCGAGCAGGCTGCCGCCCAGCGACTCTCCGGCCACGACGGCGGCGGACACAGCAGATCCCACGGATCACTCCTCCGGAACGAACTACAACTACGTCAATGTAGAAATTCTACATCACTGTAGTAAGTTTCGGCTTCCCCCTCCACCGGCGGCCGGAGCGGGCGAGCGGCTCCGGCGTGGCGGAGCCGCGGTCAGGCCGCCGGTTCGGGCCGCAGGGCGGGACCGAGCAGGAGCCCGCCGTCGGCGACGAACTCCGAGCCGGTGACGAAGGCGGCCTCGGCCGAGGTGAGGTGGAGCAGGAGGGCGGTGATCTCGGCCGGAGTGCCCAGCCGCGGGATGGCGTAGGGCTCCGGGGAGTAGAAGTCCGCGATGGGCGGCTGCCCGTCGATCGGCTCGGCGATCAGCGGGGTGGAGATGACACCGGGGTGGATGGAGTTGACCCGGATGCCGTACCGGCCCAGCTCCAGCGCGGCGGTCCGGGTCAGCCCGCGCACCGCCCACTTGCCGGCGACGTAGGGCGCGTAGAGCGGGCTGCCGACGTGGGCCATCGTGGAGGCGATGTTGACGATCACCCCGCCGCCGTTGCGGCGCAGTGACGGGGTCACGGTCTTGACGCCGAGGAACGTGCCGGTGAGGTTGACTTCGAGGACGCGGTCCCAGACCCGCCGGTCGACCGCCTCGATCGGCACCGCGGAATGCTGGACGCCGGCGTTGTTGACCAGCACCGCGATCGGGCCGAACCGGCGTTCGGTCTCGGTGACCGCCGCGGTCCAGGCGGCCTCGTCGGTGACGTCCAGGCGGACGAACAGCGCCCGTTCGCCGAGTTCGGCGGCGAGTTCCCGGCCCGCCTCTTCGGAACGCGCGGCCACGACCACGTTCGCCCCCTCCCGGTGGTAGGCCCGGAGGTGGCTGGCGCCCTGCCCGCCGGTGCCGCCGGTGACCAGAACGGTCTGTTCGTCGAAGCGCCCCATGACGCGGTCCTCCCTGCGATCCCGATGGTGAGTCGATCGACTCGCCTCGACGCCAAGCTACTGCGGCGCAAGTGGTGAGTCAAGCGACTCGCCTCATGGTGGAGGACGCGCGAGCCGGGGGTGGATTCGCCGTCCCCGCGGGCACCCCCGCCTGGGCGGAAGGGCCCGCGGATCGGCGGGCTTCCCGGATCAGCCCCCGGGGCTGGGCGGCCCGAGCACCACGGGGAACTTCCTCGGGGCGTGGACGTGCACGCTGCGCCGGAAGGTCAGCTCCTCCTCGGCCGCGGCGGCCCGGAGGTCCGGGAAGCGGCCGAACAGCGCGGTGAGCGCCACCTCCGCCTCCAGCCGCACGAGGGCCGCGCCGAGGCAGCGGTGGATGCCGTGCCCGAACGCGACGTGGCCCGCGGTCTCGCGGTCCGGGTCGAGCCCGTCCGGGGCGGCGAACCGGTCCGGGTCGCGGTTCGCGGCGCCGGTGGAAAGGGTGACCGAGGCGCCCCGGGGGATCGCGACGCCGCCGATCTCCAGGTCCTCGGTGGCGAAGCGCAGCGAGGCGTTGAGCGCGGGCGAGACCCAGCGCAGCAGCTCCTCGATCAGCTCCGGCGCGGTGTCCGGCTTCAGCCGCTGCCGCGCCGCCGGGTCGGACAGCAGGGCCCGCACGCTGTTGGTGACGAACACCGCCGTCGTCTCGTGGCCGGCCATCAGCAGCAGCATCGCCATCGCCACGATTTCGAGGTCGGACAGCCGTTCCCCGCCGTCGGAGGCCTCGATGAGCCCGGACAGCAGGGCGTCGTCCGGTTCCTCGCGGCGCAGCGCCACCAGCCCGCCCAGGTAGTCCGCCAGCTGGGCCGAGGCGCGGATCAGCTCGGGTTCCGGGCACTCGTCGATGAGCACCGTCGACCAGTGCGCGAAGTCCTCCCGGTCCAGCTCCGGCACCCCGATCAGCGCGCAGATCACCTCCATCGGCAGCGGGATCGCGTAGTCCGCCACCAGGTCCACCGGCTCCCCGGACGGCAGGCCGGCGAGCAGGTCCCGGGCGATGGCTTCGACGCGGGGGCGCAGCTCGGCCACCCGGCGCACGGTGAACGCCTGGGCCACCAGTCCGCGCAGCCGGGTGTGGTCGGGCGGGTCGAGCGAGGTGAGCATGTGGGACATGGGCGCGGGCAGCCCCGGGGGCGCGGCCGCGCGCTCCTCGGCCGGCAGCGCGGCGCGGTAGTCCTTGGCCAGCCGTGGGTCGGCCAGCCCGGCGCGCACGTCGGCGTACCGGGTGACCAGCCAGGTCGGCCCGGTTTCGAAGGTCACCTCGCGCACGGGGGTGTGCTCGCGGGCGTGGCCCAGCGCGCGGTGCGGATCCTGCCAGTACAGCGTCATGAAGCTCTGCTCGTCCACGGCGTCAGTCCTTCACCGCGGTCGCGCTCATCCCGGTCACCTGGTGGTGCGGCCAGCGGGCGCCGTCGCCCCGGGGCTCGTCGCCGAGCACGGTCACCCGCCGGCCGACCCGGCGGGCCGCGTAGTC
Source organism: Amycolatopsis sp. PS_44_ISF1 (assembly GCF_032335455.1). Lineage (NCBI taxonomy): Bacteria > Bacillati > Actinomycetota > Actinomycetes > Pseudonocardiales > Pseudonocardiaceae > Amycolatopsis > Amycolatopsis sp. PS_44_ISF1. Next base: position 1,042,672 of record NZ_JANUXO010000002.1, read on the forward strand.
GTTCACCGCGTAGTGCTGGGTGGCGCGGTTGTCCCAGACCGCGACCGCCCCCTCGGTCCACCGGAAGCGGCACACCCGCTGCGGGCTCTCGGACACGGCGAACAGGGTGGCCAGCAGCGCCGCGCTTTCCTCGGCGGTCAGCTGCGGGATGCGCCGGGTGAACATGCGGTTGACGTAGAGGGACCGCCGGCCGGTTTCCGGGTGCACCCGGACCACCGGGTGCTCGGCCTCGCTGCGGAAGTCCCCGTATTCGAACACGTGCAGCGCGGTGAGCCCGTCGGCCATTTCCCGGATCGGCTCGGACAACGCCTCGTAGGCCAGGTACTGATTGCTCCACATCGTGTCGCCGCCGATTTCCGGTGACTGCACGATCTGCAGGACCGAGGCGATCGGCGGGGACGGGGCGTAGGTGACGTCGGTGTGCCACACGTCGGCCTTGGCGCCCTGGTCGGAGTCGAGCACGACGATTTCTTCGTGCTCGGGCAGCTTGGGCAGGAACCGGTGGACCTCGAGCGGCCCGAAGCGGGTGCCGAACGCCTTGTGGTCGGCGGGAGTGAGCCCGGCTTCGTCGCGGAAGAACAGCACCAGGTGCTCCAGCAGCAACTGGTGGATCCGGGCGAACAGGGCGTCGTCGACGTCGGCGAGCGCGACGCCGCCGATCTCGGCCCCCAGTGCCCCGGAGAGGGGCCGAACCTCGAGAGAACTCATTTCCCACTCATTCCTGATAGCCGTTCCGCCTACCGCGGAAAGGATGGACGAATAGTTCCGGAACCTTGTCCGGAACGTTTTTCCGTGCAATCTTCAGAAGGCCACCTGATCCTCCTCCGGGACATTCCTGAAAGGACCACTGTGACCAGTGAGACCACCGGCACCGCCGCGCTCGCCGCTCTCGTCGACCTCGCCACGCCGTTCGCCGTGCGGTCCGCCGTGGCGCTGAAGCTGCCCGAGCTGGTGCGGGACGGGTGCACCACCACCGACGCGCTGGCGAAGGCCTCCGGCACCGACCCGGACGCGCTGGCCCGGCTGCTGCGCCACCTGGTGGCGGTCGGGCTGTTCGCCGAGCCGGTGGCGGGCGAGCACGAGCTGACCCCGGTGTCGGAGGCCCTGCTGGACGAGCGGAACGCGCTGCTGCGCTCGTGGCTCGACGCCGACGGTCCCGGGCTGAAGATGGACCTGGCCTATAGCGGGATGCTGCACGCGGTCCGGACCGGCACGTCGGCCTACGGCGCGGTGCACGGCCGGGACTTCTGGGCGGACTACCGCGAGGACGACCGGCTGCGCTCGTTCTTCGGCACGACCATGGCCGGGTTCGCCTGGCAGACCGGCCCGGAGCTCGCGGCCCGCCACGACTGGAGCGCCGCGTCGAGCGTGCTCGACGTCGGCGGTGGCACCGGAGCGCTGCTGGCGGCCGTGCTGGGCGCGCACCCGCACCTGCGCGGCGCGGCGCTGGACCTGCCCGAGGTCCGGCCGGAGGCCGAGGAGTTCCTCGCCCGGCTCGGCGGCCGGGCCGAGTTCGTCGGCGGCAGCTACTTCGACCCCCTGCCCGCCGGGCACGACGTGGTGATCGTCTCCCGCGTGCTGACCGACTGGCCCGACGCGGACGCCACCCGGATCCTGCGCCGCTGCGCGGAAGCGGTCACCGGCGGCGGCCGGGTGCTCGTGGTGGAGGTGCTGGCCGGGGCGGAGCACGCCAAGAACAACTCGTCGTTCGACCTGCAGTCGCTGACCTTGCTGGGCGGCCGGGAACGGCGGCCGGAGGACTTCGACGCGCTCGCGGCCGCGGCCGGGCTGGTGCGGCTCGACCGGCTCGAGGGGGCGAACGGGCTGGTGGTCCTGGAGTACGCCCGCGGGTGACTCCCCCGGCCCGTTCCCCCGCCCGGGCCCGGGGGGACGGGGCGGTCCGCCGGCGAACCGGCGCGGGCTCATCGGGCCGGATCCCCGGGAACGGCGCGGTCGACCCAGGCCGGCAGCCGCGCCGCGCGCGGGTCGGGCAGCAGCTCGATCTGGTGCAGCCGGTCGAGCGGGGTCAGCCGGCGCACTCCCAGCCCGGACATCGTGTGCATGACCTCGTGCCGGATGCGGTCGTTGCGGCCCGTGCCGGCCAGTGCGCGCCGCCCGGCCCAGGACCGGGTCGTGATCATCCGCGCGGCGTTGTGGCTGGTCCGGCCGATGTGGGCGAGATTCCGCCGGCGCGCGTCGTCGTAGCGGCGCAACGCGTGGTCGACGACGGCCGCGGCCAGCGTGCCGCCTTGGCGCACCACCGCGGCCAGCTCGTGCGCGTCCGCGATCGCGCTGTTCATGCCCTGGGCCGCCATCGGGTGCACCGAGTGGCCGCTCTCGCCGACCAGCGCGATCCCCGGCGCCACCAGGGTGCGCGCGGACGAGCGCGACACCGGCAGCACCTGCCGGTGCTCGAGCCCGGCGCGCAGCGACGGGGCCAGGGGGGCGAGTCCGGCGCATCCGTCGAGCACCCGGTCCGCCCACGCCCGCAGGCCGTCCGGGCCGATGCCCCGCAGCTCGTCCGGCGCGACCTGGACGTAGAGCCGGACCCGGCGGCCGGGCAGCGGGTAGCGCAGCCGCAGCCCGCCTTCGGTGACGTAGGCCGAGAAATCCGGTTCGAGCTCGGCCACGTCGTGCAGTTCGAACGCCGCCAGGCGATGCGGGTAGTCCTGCCGGTGCGCGCTCAGCCCGGCCGCGGTGCGCAGGCGGGAGGAAACGCCGTCGGCCGCCACGACCAGTTTCGCGGGGATGTCGCCGTCGTCGCACCGCACCCCGGCCACCCGGCCGTCGCTCCACAGTGGACCCCGGACGGGCACGCCTCGGCGCACCTCGACCCCTTCCGGGAGCGCATCGGTCAACGCCGCGAGGATGGACTGGTAGTCGTGGGCCAGCAGCCAGGGCTGCGCGGCCGGGAGCCGGGCGTAGTCGAGCACCATGCGCGGCGAGCCGTCCGCGGCCCGGGCGACCAGGCGGGACAACCGCACCGCCCCGGCGGCTTCGAGCCGGCCGGTCACGCCCCAGTCGTGCAGGATGGCCAGCGAGCCCGGTTGCAGCACCTCCCCCTTGGCCACCGGCGCGGGCACGGGCTGCTTGTCCAGCACGAGGACCCGCTGTCCCAGCCGGCCCAGCGCGCAGGCCGCGGCCAGTCCCGCCACGCCGGCCCCGCAGACGACGACGTCCGGCGCGCTCATCGCGCCACCGCCCGGTAGCGGCCCAGCGCCCGCAGCGCCATGCCGTGGGTGAACCCCGGGTTCGCGTAGCGGCTGACCCGCCGGACGTATTCGTGCACCGGTGCGGGAGTCCACCCGCCGCCGGGGACCCGGACGTCGAGCAGCCACCGGACCCCGGCGGCCACCGCGGCCGGTTCCTCTCCGGCCGCCAGCAGGGACGACACCGCCCAGCCCGTCTCCTCCACGGTGCCGGGGGCACCGTGGCCGTCGCCCCACGACCCGTCGTCGTTGCGGGTGCGGATCAGCCACGACCGGGCGCGCCTCGCCGTTTCGCCGTCGGCTTCGCCGCAGCGGGCCAGGGTTTCCAGCACGGCCGCGGTGCCCATGGTGTGCTCCCGGTACCACACCGACTCGTAGCTGCCGTCGGGCCGCTGCGCCCGCCCGAGCCACCGCACCGCCCGCCGGATCGGCCGGCCGGCCGGCGGACCGCCCGCGTCGAGCAGCGCGTCGACGGCCTGCGCGGTGGTCATCGGGCACGGGCCGCTGTTGGCCACCTTGGTGTTGCGCACGCAGAGCCCCCAGGAACCCCGGCGGTCCTGGCGGTTGCCGAGCCAGGCCGCGCCGGTGCGGACGGCCTCGGCCTGGGCCCGCCCGGGCAGCTTGGCCAGCGCGGAGACGATCTCGCCGGTCTCCAGCACCGCGGGCCAGCCCACCGCGCCCGACCAGCCCCAGAAACCCGGCGGGCAGGCGAACGCGAGGAACGGCCGGCGCTGCTGCAGGCGCACGAACAGGTCCCGGGACACGGCCAGCCGTTCGTCGTCGCGGTAGCCGGCTTCGATCAGGCCGCGCACGGCGTACATCGTCCAGGCCGCGTCCAGCGGGGTGGTCGCCCACGAGCCGTCCGGGTGCATGGTGCGCCGGAACCACCGCACCGCCGCCTCGACCATGTCCGGCCCGAGCCCGGCCCGCGCGAGGCCGATGCACACCAGCCCGGTCACCCAGGCGTCCTCCGACCAGGAGCCGGCCGAGCCCTCGTGCTCGAAGGCCTGCCGGATGCCGCGCAGCGCGTTCGGCTCCGCCCGGCGGGCCAGCGACCGCTGCCAGCGGGTCAGCGGCCGGTGCCGGACCTGCGCGAGCCCGAGCGCCGAGGCCATCGGCAGCCGCAGGTCGAACAGCCGCCGGTACAGGCCCGGCACCAGCGCGAGCTCCAGCGGGAACCGGCGCATCCGCTCCGGGGCGAGCCAGCCGGCGAACCCGTAGAACTGGCGGCACCACAACACGACCTCCGGGTGCGGGATCGCCTCCAGGCCGCCGTAGTCCGACATCCACTTCCGCCCGGCCTCGACCTCCGGCGCGTGGCCGTCCGGGTCGATCAGGTGCAGGGCCGCCGCCGACACCGCGGTCGGGCCGGGTTCACTCGGCCGGCCGGGCACCATGGCCCAGCCACCGTCGTCGTTGCGGGTGCGGCGCAGCCGCTCGGCGCCCGTGGCGATCAGGTCCGCGGCCCCGCCGGGGTCGGCGAAGTGCAGCGCGGTGATCGCCCCCGCGGTCGCCAGCGTGGAGCGCAGGGTGCTCGCCCCGAAGTCGAACACCCCGTCCGGGCGCTGGGCCCCGAGCAGTTCCCGCGCCCCCGCCGCGATGGCGGTCTCCAGTTCTTCCGCCGTGCCGGCGTGGACCGGGGTCATGGCCGTTCTCCCTCGTTCGGTGGAGCATCCGGGAACTCGTGCCGGGACCGCATGCGGCCCTGCAGCACCAGCGAGAAGACGAGCACCGGCCCCAGCACCGGCAGGGCGACGCCGAAGCCGGCCGCCCCCGCGACCACCGCCGAGGTGAGGACCAGGCGTTCGGCGACCAGCAGCTCGTGCGAGCGCAGCGCCCGCCGGGCGGTCAGCGCGACCGGGCGCGCCACCGCGAGCGCGATCCCGCCGATCACCGCGGCCACGGCGGCCAGCGAGAGCTGGGCGACCGGCCGGGCGGCGACCAGCGATCCGAGGGCGATCGCGGCGATGCCCGCCAGCCACAGCCCGGACGCGAGGCCGACCGCCGCCGCGACCCCGTGCCGCACCGGCACCGACCGGTACCCGCCGGCCCGGTCGCCGTCGACGTCGCGCACGGTGCCGATCAGGTTGGACGCGGTGTCGTGCAACAGCAATCCCACCGCCACCGGCGCCAGGGCCGGCGGCGGCCAGGGCGCCGCGGTCATCGCGCCGATGGCCAGGGCCAGCGCCGAAAGCACGCCCCGGCTCAGGTTTCCGCTGAACCCCAGGCGTTTGAACACGGCGCTGTAGGCGACGATGCCCCCCATCGCCAGCGCGAAGACCGGCAGCACCCGCCAGTTGAGCGCGATCGAGAACGCCAGTGACAGCGTCGCACAGGCGATGCCCGCGCTCAGCGCCACGGCCGGGGACATCCGGCCGGACGGGATCGGCCGCTGCGGCTTCGCGATCGCGTCCAGGTGCCGGTCGAAGTGGTCGCCGAGGTAGTGCCCGGAGATCCAGCCCAGCACCGGGGCCAGCACCGCGACGGTGATCTCGGCGGGCCGCCGGCCCCCGGCGGCCAGCACGCCGGCGAGCCCGAGCAGGGCCGGGTAGCACGTGGTGTAGGGCCGCCAGGTCTCCCAGTGCGCCCGCACCCGCTCCGGCACCGTCCGGCGGGTGATCCCGGGGGCGCGGGCCTCAGCGGTCACGGTCGACGGCGATCTCGGCGAGACCGGCCAGCCGGTCCGCGGCCTCGGTCCCCGGCAGCTCGCGCAGGCGCGCCACCGCCACCCCGGAGCGCTCCCGCGCGAGGCGGCGCGCGGTGCCCAGCGCGCCGCTGCCGAGCACCGCGAACCGCAGCGATTCCAGGGCCTGCGCCGGGGCGAGCGTGCCGGAGAGCGCGGTCTCGACCGCCTCGCGGTGCTCCGGCCCGCCGTCGCGGTGGGCGATCAGCACCGGCCAGGTCGGCCGGAGGTTGGCGGCATCGCTGGTGTCGGGCTTGCCGGACTCGCCCGAACCCAGGTAGGGCAGGAGGTCGTCGTACATCTGGAAGGCCACTCCGGTGTGCCGGCCGTAGTCGCCGAGCAGTTCGGCCTGGGCGGCCGAACCGCTGCCGAGCAGCGCCCCGGCCCGGCAGGCGGCGCGGAACAGCGCACCCGTCTTCAGCGCGGCGACCTCGAGGTAGTCCGCCAGCCGGCTCCCCGGCGCCCCCGGGCCCGGCGGGGTCATCGCCGATTCGAGCACCTGTCCGCGGCACAGGTCGACGCCCGCCCGGGCGAACTCGCCGACGACCGCCACCACCACCTCCGCCGGCGCGCGGCATTCGGCCACCGCGGCGAACAGGTCGAACAGCAGGGCGTCCCCGGTCACGATGGCGTCCGCGACGCCGTGCCGCGCGTGCACCGAAGGACGGCCGCGGCGCAGTTCGTCGCCGTCGATGATGTCGTCGTGCACCAGCGAGGCCACGTGCAGGTGCTCGACCGCCACGGCCGCGGGCAGCGCGTTCCCGGCGCCGCCGCCGACCGCCTCCGCCGAGGTGACCAGCATCAGCGGGCGCAGCAGCTTGCCCGGTACGGCCATGGCGTAGTGGGTCAGCTCGCCCAGCCGGTCGCCGGGTTCCGAACGCCGCCGGACGAGGGCGCCGCGGATCACCTCGGACCGGTCTCCGGCTTCCAGCGCTTCGCTCATCGTGCCGGTCATCGCGCGACCTCCGGGGTGAGCGGGCGGGCGGCGAACGAGCGGGCCGCCGACAGCACGGCGTCGTTGGCCTCCGGGAGCCCGGTGCTCACGCGGACGCCCCCGGCGACCTCCCGCACCAGCACCCCGTGCGCGGCCAGGTGATCGATGAACCGCTGGTTGTGCGGGCCCAGGCGCACCCACAGGTAGTTCCCGCCGCTGGGCGGGACGTCGAAGCCGAGTTCGAGCAGGCCCGCGCGGACCCGGTCCCGTTCCGCGGCGACCTCGCGGCACTGCGCGCGCATCCGGTCGCCGGCCTCGAGCGCGGCCAGCGCCGCCGCCTGCGCGACGGTGGGCACGCGGTGGAACGGCGCCGTCCGCCGCACCGGACCCACCACCTCCGCCGCCCCGACCAGGTAGCCCGCCCGCAGGCCGAGCAGTCCGTGGGACTTGGAAAAGGTGCGCACCACCACCAGCCGCGGATCCGCCACCGTGGTGGGATCGCCGATCGCCGCCGGATCGGCGAACTCGCGGTAGGCCTCGTCGACCAGCAGCAGCACCTCCGGCGGCAGCGCGGCGAGCAGGGACTCGAGCCACGCCACGCCCACCACCTCTCCCGTGGGGTTGTTCGGGTTGCACACCAGCACCACCCGGGTCCGCCCGGTGACGGCCCCGGCCAGTGCGGCGGGGTCCTGCCGGTCGCCGGGACCCGCGGGCACCTCGACCGGCTCCGCTCCCGCGTTGCGGATCAGCAGCGGGTAGAGGTCGAAGGACGGCTGCGTGTGCACCACGGTGGAACCGGGGGCGCAGTGCGCGGCCAGGAACTGCTGCAGCAACGCCCCGGAGCCCGCACCGGCGACCACCCGGCCCGCCGTGGTGCCGAGGTCCTCGGCCAGTCTCCGCTCCAGCCGCCCGGCGAGCGCGTCGCCGGTCAGGTTGACGTCGGCGAGCGAGCCGGCCAACGCCTCGCGCACCCCCGGCAGCATGGGCCAATGATTCTCGTTGAACGCCAATTGGTGAATGATTCGACTCAATTTACGAACCTTCCCGAGGGGGCGGCCTCGACCCTACGATCTTCGCCGATCCACGGTCAATACACTATTGGCGCAATTCCCGAACGACAATAGTGTAATTCGCAATCGCTATCCCCGATAAACTGCTTCAATCCGGCTGTCAAGCGTACGAGCGGCAGATCTGCCCGCCCGCACCTCCGTCTCGCCACGAACGGCCCCGAACAGGCGGGGGCACCCCATCGGCGGTAGCTCTCGGTTTTTTCCCGCAGGACCAACCCGGGCTACCCCGTTCGGCAGAACCGCAATAGCCGAAACGGAGGCAGCCGTTCGGTCTCTTTGCGAAATCGCCCGGAACGGGCGCGGCCCCGGTCACCCCGGAATACGGAAGCACCGGCACCCGGCGCGTTTCGCCGCAAGCTCCTTCGGTGAATTCCGGGCCCGGATAAGAAGTCATCGGAACCGAACGAGGCCGTATGGGTCCACGCCGCCGCGTTTCCCGGTCCGCCGGGATCGAGGCGCACCGGGCCACCCGAAACGAAATCCGTCACCCCGCCGCGGACCGGCGCCCCCTCCGGGCGGGCGGCGGCACCGGGTTTGCCGCTCGGCCCGCGGGGTATCCGGCGGGCCGGGTCCCCGGAAGATCAGCAGGTGCAGTGGTGTCCACATTGACCGTCCTCTTCGGTATCGCCGGGCTGCTCGCGCTGGCCGCCGCCGTACTGCCGAAACTGGTGGCCGAACGGCCGTTCTCCACCCCGCTGGTGATGCTGGTCGCCGGTACCGGGCTCGGCCTGCTGCCCCTGCCCGCGCCCTTCGGCAACGGCTGGGCCGACCCGGTGGCGCACCTGTCCGGCGTCGAATCGTTCGCCCAGCTCGGTATCCTGGTCTCGCTGGCCGGGGCCGGGCTGGCGGTCGACCGGCCGTTCGGGTTCCGGCGCTGGTCCTCGGCCTGGCGGCTGCTCGGCCTCACGATGCCGGTGATGATCGCCGTCGTCGCGGTGCTCGGCTGGTGGTGGCTGGCGCTCACCCCGGCCGTCGCGATCCTGCTCGGGGCGGTGCTCGCGCCGACCGACCCGGTGCTGGCCGGGGAGGTCGGCGTGCCTTCGGCCGACGTCGGACGGGAATTGGCGCGCGACAACGAGATCCGCTCCACCCTCACCATCGAAGCCGGGCTCAACGACGGGCTCACCATGCCGTTCGTCCTGCTGGCCCTGGCGCTGGCCGGGCAGCGGCCCGAACTCGACCCGCGCTGGGTGCTGGTCGACCTCGTGCTGCCGGTCGGCATCGGGGTGCTGGCCGGGCTCGGCGCCGGGCGGTTGCTGGGCTGGGCCATGTTCCGCACCTCCTCCTCGCGCTTCCGGCTGGCCGACTACACCGACGGGCTCATGCTGCTGGCGCTGGCGTTCCTGCCCTACGCGCTCTCGGAACTATTGCACGGCAACGGTTTCGTGGCCGTGTTCGTCAGCGCCGTCGCGGTCCGCACCGAGGAGCGGTCCCACGACTACCACGAGGTCCTGCACTCCTTCGGCCGGCAACTGGAGCGGCTGTTCGTCGCGATCGCGCTGCTCGGGCTCGGGCTGGCCCTCGGCGACGGCCTGCTGCGCGGCTTCTCCCCCGTCGAACTGCTGCTGGCCGCGGTCGTGGTGCTCGTGGTGCGCCCGGTGCTGGGCTGGCTGGCCCTGCTCGGCTCGGCCGCCGGGCGGCACGCCAGCGGCGCCATCGCGTTCTTCGGGGTGCGCGGGATCGGCACGATCTTCTACCTCGCCTATGCCCTGGAACGGTTCCCGGTACCCGGTCAGGACGTGCTGTGGCGGGTCGGCGCCCTCGCGGTCGCGCTCTCCGTGGTGGTCCACGGCATCCTCGCCGAACCGGTCATGCGCCGGATCGAAGACCTCGGCGGTCACCTGCCGACCAGCGGGAACCCCGGCCGACCGGCAGCCCGCGAGATTGAGACGTGACCCACGCGCCCACCGGCGCGGCGACCACCGGAAACGGCGGTGCGGGTTAGCCGGTGTACCCCGCCGCCTCCAGTTGGCTCTTCAGCAACTGCGCGCCGGTCGGGAGGCTCGAACGCTCGGGCCAGGTCTCCGGTTTCCAGGCGCCCGAGCGCAGGAACGCGCGGCCGCAGTGCACGAACAGTTCCTCGACGTCGACGACCACCGCCAGTTTCGGGTCGTCCAGCTCGGCGAAGAACGGCGCGGACCGCACGATCTTCGCGGTGCCGTTGACGCGCAGGACCTCCGTGACGCCGGGGACGACGAACAGCAGGCCGATCTGCGGGTGGCGCAGGAGGTTGCGGAAGCTGTCGAGCCGGCGGTTGCCCGCGCGGTCGGCGAAGGCGATGGTCCGGTCGTCGTCGAAGACCAGCACGGTCCGGCCGTCGTCGCCGCGGGGTGAGAGGTCGAGGGCACCGTCCGGGCCCGTGGTCGCGACGAAGAACAGCTTGCTGGCGGCGATGAACCGCCGGCTCAACGCGTCCACCCCGGCCAGGCCCTTCGCGGCGATCACGGGCGCCGGCGGGTCGACGACCTCGCGCAGCTGCTCCTCGGTGGTGACCAGCTCCCAGTCATCCCTCACGCGCGCACGCCTCCGTTCGCCTTCGCCAGCAGGTACAGCAGGTACGGCGCGCCGACCGCGCCGGTGACCACGCCGACCGGCAGTTGCGCGCCGCCGAGCAGGTGCTGGGCCACGAAATCGGCGACCAGCGTCACCAGCGCCCCGGTCAGCGCGGCCGCCGGCAGTCCCGGCCGCCCGGTGCGCAGCAGCCGCGCGGCGATCGGACCGGCCACGAAGGCCACGAACGCGACCGGCCCGGCCACCGCCGTCCCGACACCGGCCAGTGCCACTCCGACCGCTAGCAGCCCGAGCCGAGACGACTCCACGCGCGCGCCCAGCCCGCGCGCGAGCTCGTCGCCGAGCTGAAGCGCCGCGAGCGAACGGGCGAGCACCAGCGCCGCGGGCACCAGCACGACGAGGAAGACGCCGATCGTGCGGACGCGGTCCCAGTCCGCCCCGTTGAGGCTGCCGGTCAGCCAGATCAGCGCGAGCGCGGCCACCCGGACGTCGGCGCGGGTCAGGAAGTACGACACGGCACCGGAAAGCGCCGCGGCGACCCCGATCCCGACCAGCACCAGCCGGTATCCCGTCACGCCCCGCCGCCATGCGAGCAGGTAGATCAGCACGGCCGCCACGACGCCACCGGCCAGCGCCACCGCGGGCACGGCGAAACCCGAGACGCCGAACACCACCAGACCCACCACCGCGGCCAGGCTCGACCCCGCCGTCACCCCGATCACGTCCGGGCTGGCCAGCGGATTCCGCAGCAGGCGCTGGAAAATCGCGCCCGACAGTCCGAACGCGACACCCACGAGCACGCCCAGCAGCGCGCGCGGCAACCGGACGCGCACGACGACGTACCGCGTCCGCGGGCCGCCCCGGCCGAACAGCGCGCCGATCACGTCGCCGACGCCGATCGGGTACTCCCCCACCGCGATGGCCGCGACGAACACCGCCAGCAGCACGAGCGCCAGCGCGGACCCGACCAGCACGGCGCGGCGCCGCAGCCGCCGCCGCACCGTGCTCACCGTGGCCGGGTTCACCGTCGCCGGGCTCACCGCGCGGCCTGCCTGCGCCGCCGCACGAGCAGCACGAAGACCGGTGCGCCGAGCACCGCGGTGACGATGCCGACCTGGACCTCGCCCGGCGGCGCGGCCACGCGTCCGGCGATGTCGGCGGCGAGCACCAGCAACGGCGCCAGCAGCATCGAGTACGGCAGCAGCCACCGGTGGTCCGGCCCGGTCAGCAGCCGCGCCGCGTGCGGCACGACCAGTCCGACGAAGGCGATCGGCCCGGCCATCGCCGTGGCCGTGCCGCAGAGCACGACCACGGCCAGCGCGCACAGGATCCGGCTGAGCACGACGTTCTGCCCGAGCGCGCGGGCGACGTCGTCGCCCAGGGCCAGCCCGTTGAGCCGCCGGCCGCAGCCCGCCGCGAGCACCGCGCCGGCCACCAGGAACGGCGCGGCCTGCGCGACGACCGCGAGGTCCCGCCCGGCCAGCGAGCCGACCTGCCAGAAGCGGAACTGGTCGAAGGTGAGGTCGTCGGTGACCAGCAGCCCGGTGGTCAGCGAGCCGAACGCGGCCGAGCAGGCGGCGCCGGCGAGCACGATCTTCAGCGGGGTGGCGCCGTCGCGGCCGAGCGAGCCGACGCCGTAGACGACCACGGCCGCCAGCGCCGCGCCCGCGAAGCCGAACCACACGTACCCGCTCATCGACTGGATACCGAAGGCGCTGATCGCGAGCACCACGCCCAGCGAAGCCCCGGAATTGACCCCGAGGATGCCGGGGTCCGACAGCGGGTTGCGCGTGACGCCCTGGATGATCGCGCCCGCGACCCCCAGCGCGGCCCCGGCGAGCAGGCCGATCACCGTGCGCGGTACCCGCACCCGCGTGACCACCAGCTCGTCCGGTCGTCCGGCAGCACCGTGCAGCACCGCGTCGAGCACCACCGACGGCGCGATCGCCCGGGTCCCGATCACCAGGCTGGCGACGACCACGGCCAGCAGCACCGCCGTCAGCAGGACCAGGCCTTTGCCCTTCACCGCCTCAGCGGGCCCTGGCCTGGGCGAGCAGGGGCACGACCCGGTCGATCGCGTAGGACAGGCCCAGCGGCGTACCGCTCGCGAAGGCCTGCGAGATCGTCCGGTCGGTCAGCACCACGAAGTGCCCGGCCTTGACCGAAGGCACGGACTGGAACAGCGGATCGCCCGTGACCTGGTCGGCGGTGGCGCCGATCAGCGAGATCACCGTGAGATCGGCGTCGAACAGGTCCATCCGCTCGGCCGAGACGGGCACCGAGAAGCTCTTGCCCGCCAGGGCCTGCACCTTCGGCGACTGCTGGAAACCCAGCTTCTCCATGAACTCCACGCGCGAACCGCCGTTGACGTACGCGCCGTAACCGGCGCCGGTGCGCGCCCCGGTGACCATCGTCCGGCCGGCGAAACCGGGGTTGGCGGCCGCGGCCCGCTGGAACTTGGCCTCGAGGTCGGCCCGGACCTTCGCCGCCTCCGCCGGCTTGCCCAGCGCCCGGCCGATCAGGGTGAGCTGGTCCTGCCAGGTGGTGCGGTAGGCCTCGCCGCCGCGCGGGATGCCGACCACCGGCACGCCGAGCGCGGCCAACTGGTCGTAGCGGGCCCGGTCGCCGCTGGCACGGGTGTCGAGGATCAGGTCGGGTTCGAGCGCCGCGACCTGTTCGACGTCGACCTCCTTGGTGCCGAGGAGCTTCGGCTCGGTGGTGTAGCGCCGGTCCCGCGGCACCCAGGTGGCGACCCCGTCCCCGCCCACCGGCAGCCAGTCCGCCGCGCCGACCGGCTGGACGCCGAGGGTCAGCGCGACCTCCGCGTCCCCCCAGCCGAGCGCGACCACGCGTTTCGGCGCGCTCGGCACGGAGACGTCGCCGAACGCGGTCGCCACGGTCACCGCACCTCCGCCCGGCGGGGCCGGCTCGGCCGAAGCACAGGCGGACAGGGTCAGCACGGCCCCGACGACCCCGACGACACCGGCGGACAGCAAGCCGCGGCGCCGCGACCAGGGGGAAAACATGAGAGATCCTCCGAACGTTAGGTTCGGCTAACCTATGTTCGACGACGGCCGAAGTCCAGATGAGCCGGATCACAACCCGGACAAAGACGACCCCACCCCGCCCGGCCGGTGATCACGGGTCCGGCTCAGCTCACCCGGTCCGAAGTCGATCCCGGTCCGGGGGCCGGTGCTCACCGAGGCGAGCGGCGAACTCGTCCGCGCAGCGTCGGTGGCTCCCCCGTCGTGCGGGCCCGTGTCGGCGCGCCGCCGCGGCACCGCTCATTTCGCGCCCGCGACGGTGACCAGCCCGGCCTGCTGCAGGAAGGTCAGGTTGTCCTCGAGGTGCCAGTCCTCGGTGATGACACCGCTCCCGTCGAGGTGCTGGAGGTCGATCGCCGGGAAGTCGACGGCCTGGCCGTGCCCGGCGATCCCTTGGTACACCCCGGTGAAGTGGCCGCGGAAGACCAGCCGCGCGGTGAAGGTGTCGCCGGTGACGTAGAGGTCGGCCAGCTCGCAGGTGAGGTCCGGCAGGGCGGCGCGGAAGGCGGCGGACGCGGCCCGCGGGCCGGCCGGGCCCTGCGGCCGGCCGCTGGGCAGGGTGTTGTCGCGGAACTGCGGGGTGATCGCGCGGTCGAGGTAGGCGGGGTCGCCGGTGTTCCAGAAGGTGTAGAGCTCCTGCGCCGCGTGCACGGCGCGGCCGGTCTGCGCGCGGTCGGCGGCCGGGTCGGTGTGCACGGCACCCGGCTGCACCAGGTTCGCGGCGTGGTCGACCGGGTCGGCCGGGCCGGTCGCCGGGCCGCCGCAGGCGGTGGCGAGCACGACGGGCAGCAGCGCGAGGGCGGTGACGGCGGTTCGGACGAGGGTCATGGCTTCCTCCGTGGTGTGGGTCCTACCCTGGTTCCAGCGCCCGTCGGCCCGTTCTTCATCCCGTCGCGATATGAAGCTTTTGAGACCTTCCCATAGAATGTGCGAATGGCTACGTTACGCGGGCTCGAATGCCTGGTCGCGGTGCTGGACTCCGGCTCGGTCACCGAGGCCGCGGCGAGACTGCACCTGTCCCAGCCCGCGCTGTCGCACCAGCTGGCCGCGCTGGAGAAGGAGATCGGCACCCCGCTGCTCGAACGGCTCCCCCGCGGGACGCGGGCCACCACCGCGGGGCGGGCGGTCGAACAGGACGCCCGGGCGGCGTTGCGCGCGGCGGAGCGGGTGGTGGCCACCGGCCGCGCGGTCGGCCGGGGCGTGGGCGGCCGGCTGCGGATCGCCTGCGCGGAAAGCATGACCGTGGCCGTGCTCGCGCCGGTGCTGCGGCGGTGGCAGCGGCGCCATCCGGCCGTCGAACTGGCCCTGACCGAGCTCACCAGCGCCGACGCCCTGGCCGACGCCGTGACGACGGGCGAAGCGGACCTGGCCGTGGGCCCGCGCCCGGCCCGCTGGACCGGCCCGGCCGAACTGGTCGGACTGGAGGAGGTCGTGGTGGCCATGGCCCGCGCGCACCCGCTGGCCGGGACCGCCGGCGGGCTCGGCTTCACCGGGATCGCCGCGCAGCCGGTGGTGCACTACCACGAGCTCAACGGCTTGGGCGGCTGGCTCGACGAGGTCGCCGCCGCCCACGGCGTCCGGCTGCACGCCGTCACCCGGACCCGCCAGGCGACCACCGCCGCGCACCTGGCCGCGGCCGGCCTCGGCCTCGCCCTGGTCCCGACCACGGCGCTGAACGCGACGTTCCCCGGGGCCGTGCGCAGCCTGAAACCCTTGCTGCGGCGGGAAATCGTGACCCTGACCGGAGCCGGGGCGGACCCGCTGGTCCGGCGGTTCGAGTCCGATCTGCTCGGTCACGGCGTGCCGGTGCCCAAGACCATCGCCGACCAGCTGGCCGGGCCGCCGGCGTGAGCGGGCCGGTCCGGGGAAGTGGCCGGGACCGGGTGGGGTGGCCCGGCCGGAACCCCGGTTATGGCCACGAGCCCGATCCGCCGAGCCCGCGTGGAGTTCGGCGGACCGGCAGAGCGGTGACGCCGCCCTCGCACCCTGCCCCATGACCCCCTGCCAGGCGGTCCCCGGCTAGAGGTCGATGACGATCTTGCCCTGCACGTGCCGCCCGGCCTGCAGTTCGGCCGCGCGGCGGATCTGCTCGATCGGGAAGGCCGCCGCGATCGGCACCCGCAGGCGGCCCGCCGCGACCAGGCGGGCGAGTTCCTCCAGGGCCCCGGGGGCGGCGTTCGCGCCGTTGGCCGCCGGGACGCCGTCGACCTGCGCGGCGACGGTGCAGATCCGGGCGTCCGGGACGCCGAGCTCCCGGGCGGCGTGGACCGTCTCGGTCCCGTGCAGGTCCAGGGCGGCGGTCACGCCACCGGGAGCCAGCGCCCGGACACGGCCGGCCAGTCCGTCCCCGTAGGCGACCGGCTCGGCGCCGAGTTCGCGCAGGAAGCCCGCGGACGACGGCGAACCGGTACCGATCACGCGGGCCCCGGCGAGCCGGGCCAGCTGGACGGCGAACCCCCCGACCCCGCCGCCCGCTCCGCCGATCAGCACGGTGTCGTCCGGGCCCGGGGCGAGCACGGCGATCGCGGCGGACGCGGTGCGCCCGGCGATCGTGAGGGCGGCGGCGGTGCGGTCGCCGACCCCGTCGGGGAGGTGGTGCGCCTCGTCGGCCGCGGTCCCCGCCGCCGCTCCGACCACCACGAAATCGGCCACCGCGCGGGAAAGCGCGCCGCCGAACACCCGGTCACCGGCGGCGAAGCCGGTCACCCCCGCGCCGACCCGGTCGACCACGCCCGCGTAGTCGGTGCCGAACCCGGCCGGGAGGCGCAGGCCGAACCGGGCGGCGGTGTCCGCGTCGGCGGTCATGATCCAGTCCATCGGGTTCAGCCCGGCCGCGGTGACCCGCACCCGCAGCTGCCCCGGGCCGGGCTCCGGGACCGGGACCTCGCGGACGTTCAGGACTTCGGGGCCGCCGAAGGAATCGAGCCGGACCGCCCGGCTCCGGTCCGCTGGTGGTGCCTGGCTGTGCTGCTGCACGTATGCCCCTCCGGGGTTGGGGTGGGAAGCAAACGGACTATGCTCCGTTTCATCGCCGACCCTAGCACAACCGGAGCGTGATCCGTTTTGCCCGACCCAGAGCTGCGCTCGGACGCGGCCCGCAACCGCGAACTGCTGCTGGCCGTGGCGACCCGGTTGTTCGCCGCGGCCGGCACCGAACCGTCGCTGCGGGCGATCGCGCGCGAGGCCGGCGTCGGCATCGCCACCCTCTACCGGCACTTCCCGACTCGCGAGTCGCTGGTCGACGCGGTCTACCAGGACCAGGTCGCGCGCCTGACGACCGGGGCCCGCGAGCTGGCCGGACGGCTGCCCCCGGCCCCGGCGATGCGGCGCTGGATGGACCTGTTCGGCGACTGGATCGCGACCAAGAACGGCATGCTCGACACGCTGCTGTCGATGATCGAGGCGGGGGGGATCGCCCACGCGCAGACCCGGGCCGAACTCCTGATGGCCATCACCACCCTCCTCGACGCCGGCCGCGCGACGGGCGACCTCCGCATCGACGTCACCGCCGACGACATCGCCACCGCCCTCATCGGCATCTTCACCGTGGCCCCCCGGCCCGGCCACGAGGCCCGGACCGGCCGCCTGCTGGACCTGCTGATGGACGGACTCGCCCCGCGCGGCGGCGGCCGGGGCCAATAGATCCGTAGCCCTACGGGGTGCTTCCCCGGTTGATCCGGCGCCCGGCGGCACCGGAAGGTGGCGGCAGCGACCTCGAAAAGGAGCTGCTGTGAATTCGGACATCACTCGCGGTCTGGCCGTGGCCGCGGCCCTGCTGACCGTCGTCACCACGCCGTCGCCCGCGGCGGCCGATTCCGGCCGGGCCCCCGGGCTGGCGGCTCAGGCACTGCCCGGCTCGGTGGACCTCGGTCCCGCGCTGGGCGAACAACGGGTGGCCTTGACGCTGCGGTCCCGCGATGAGGCCGGCCTCGCGCGGTTCCTCGCGGACCCCCACCACCCCGTCCTCACCCCGGCCGGGTACCAGAGCCGCTTCGGCCCGTCTCCGGCGGCGGAGCGGCAGGTTTCGCGCTGGGCGGACGAAGCCGGGCTGACCGTCTCGCACCAGCCGGGCAGCCAGGTCTTCGCGCTGCGGGCGCCGGCTCCGGTGATGGGCCGGGCCTTCCACACCGAAGTGCACCGCTTCCGGGTCTCCGGGCTGGACGTGCTCGGTTCCACCGGCCCGGCCGAGCTGCCCCGCGCGGTCGACGCCGTGACCGCCGGGGTGACCGGGCTGGCCGCCGGTTACCCCGCCCGGACGGCGCTGCAGCTGACCGCGGCGAAACCGGCCGACGTGCACCCCATGGGGCCGGACGAGTTCGCCAAGTTCTACGGCGTGCCCGCCGAACCCTCCGGGAAGGGCCAGCAGATCGCGGTCATCGGCTGGACCGCCATGGACGGCGTCGTCTCCGACCTGGCGAAGTTCGAGGACCGCTACCACCTGCCGAAGGTCCGGATGACCGTGGACTACGTCAGCGGCAAGCCGGACGCGGTGAACGACCAGATGGAGTGGGACCTCGACACCCAGTACTCCACGGCGATGGCCCCCGGCGTCGACGAAGTGCACGTGTACGCGGCGAGGTCGAACGAGAACGCCGACCTGACCGTGGCGTTCGGCAAATGGGCCGACGAGGACCGCTACGCCCAGGGCAGCGCTTCGCTCGGCGACTGCGAGTCCGACGCCAAGTCGTGGGTCAGCACGCTCGAACCGGTGCTGCAGAAGGCCGAAGCCCAGGGCCAGACCCTCCTGGCCGCCAGCGGCGACGACGGCACGAACTGCTTCAACGGCGTGCGCGGCCAGCGCTCCTACCCCGCGGCCAGCGCGCACGCGATCGCCGTCGGCGGTACGACCATCACCGACATCACCGGTCACAAGGACACCGGCTGGCCGGGCTCGGGCGGCGGCGACAGCGCCCTCGCGGCCCGGCCGTCCTGGCAGGCCCACGCCGGCGGGGCCCTCTCGGGCGACCGGCGCGGACTGCCGGACCTGTCCTTCGCGGCGACGAACTACAAGATCATCGACAACGGCGGTGACAACACCCTCGCCGGTACCTCGGCCAGCACTCCGGTCATCGCCGGGTTCCTCGCCCGGGTGCACGAGAAGAACCCGAAGCTCGGGTTCATCGGCCCGAAGCTCTACGCCATCGACCGGGCCGCCTACCACGACATCACCACCGGCAACAACGGACTGGCCGCCGGCCCCGGCTGGGACTACGTCACCGGGCTCGGGGAACCCCAGGTCACCTCGTGGCTGTCGGCGATGGCGGCCGGCTGAGACCGCCGGACCCGGCGGAGCCGCCGGGTCCGGCCCCGGTCACCCCCCGCCGAAGCGCGTGCGAATGGCCTCGGCCACCTGGCCGGCGTGGCGGGACATGATGGTGAAGTGGTCGCCGTCGAGGACCACCTCCTCGTGCTCCTGCGGCCAGGTGTGCCGCCACTCGTGGTCCTCCAGCGGCGCGGCGCCTTCGGGGGTCTGGGGCGGGGCGGCGGCGGTGAGCACCAGCACCGGCACGGACGGGGCCGGGTCCAGCCGCCATTCGTTGTTGTGCAAGCCGATGTAGAGGGCCGATGCGGTGATCTTCTCGAACGAGTAGTTCTCGCGCCGCGTCACCTGCTGGTACTGCTGCTGGAAGAATTCCTGCAGCCGCACGGGGATGTGGTCGCCGGGATAGGTGTCGACCAGCACCACGCCGCGGGGCATCGGGGCACCGGAGCGCTCGATCTCCGCGGCCACGGCGTGCGCCTGGGCGCCGCCCGAGGAGTAGCCGACCAGCACGTACGGCTCGTCGCCGCCGACGCGGACAACGGCGGCGGCGAGCGTGTCGATCAGCGCGCTCCACGAAGCCGCCACGGGTGCGTCCGTCGTGTAACCCGGGGGCACGATCACGGTCACGTCGGCGAGGCCGGTGAAGTGCGTGGCCATGGCGCTGTAGTTCAGCACCGGCTCCCAGGTCGAGATCGACGGCAGGCAGATGAGCCGCGGCAGCCGCCCGCCCCGGGCCAGCTCGGTGACCAGCACACCGCCGGCCAGCGCGTCGGCCGTCGTGGCGCGTTCGCGGACCGCGGCGGCCGCCGTGGCGAGGGCGTTCGCCGCGGCGTGCTGCCCGCTTTCCACCAGTGCGGCGTAGACACCGGTGAAGTCCCGGCCCGCCGAAGGGGTTTCGCGCGGCTGGTCCAGCCGGGCGAGCAGGTCCCGCGCCCCGGCCCGCGGGGTGGCGTGGTCGAACACCCAGGTCACCGGCAACGGCACCCCCAGGGCCCGGCCGAGCCGGTTGCGCAGCTCCACCGCCGTCAGCGAGTCGAAGCCCGCCTCGCGGTAGACCCGGCCCGCGTCCAGTCCGCCGTCTTCGGTGCCGCGGCCCAGCACGATCGCCGCCTCCCGCCGGACCAGGTCGGTCAGCACCTCCATCTTCGCACCGGCATCCAGCCCGGCCAGGTCGCCCGGCCCACCGGCCTTCGGCGCGGCCGCCCGCGGCACGAGGTCGCGCAGCAGCGGGTCGGGCGGGCCTTCGCGCAGGGCCGCGTGGTCCAGCAGCACGGGCACGAGCGCCGGCTCGGTCGAGGCCAGCGCCGCGTCCAGCAGCTCCAGGCCGGTCGGCACGGGCATGAGCCGGAGCCCGGACCGCGCGGTCCACTGCGCTTCACGCGCCGTGCGCTGCTCGTCCGCCCCCTCGTAGCTCCAAAGCCCCCAGGCCAGCGAAGTGGCGGGGAACCCGGCGGCGCGGCGGCGGACGGCCAGCGCGTCCAGGTAGGCGTTCGCGGCGGCGTATCCGCCCTGGCCGGGGCTGCTCAGCACCCCCGCGGCCGAGGAGAACAGCACGAACGCCCGCAGGTCCAGCCCGCGCGTGAGCTCGTCGAGGTGAGCCGCGGCCTCCGCCTTCGGCCGCAGCACGGCCTTCAGCCGGTCCGGGGTCAGGTCGCCGATCAGGGCGTCGTCGAACACCCCGGCCGCGTGGACCACCCCGGTCAGCGGACCGGCCGACGCGACCAAACCGCGCAGCGCCTCCCGGTCGGTGACGTCGCAGGCGACCGTGCGCACCGACGCGCCCGCCGCCTCCAGCTCGGCGGTCAGCGCCGGGTTGGCGCCCGTCCTCGAAGCCAGTACCAGCCGCCGGATCCCGTGCGCGGCCACGAGGTGCTTCGCGACGAGCCCGCCCAGCACCCCCGTGCCCCCGGTGATCAGCACGGTGCCGGCCGGATCGAGCGGTTCGGCGACCTCGAGGCCGGCCGACCGTGGGGTCAGCCGCGGCACGGCCAGTGCCCCCTCCCGCACCGCCAGCTGCCACTCCCCCGTGCCCAGCACGTCCGGGATCTCGTCGCCGGGAAGATCGAGCAGCAGGAACCGCTCCGGCAGCTCGGCCTGGGCGCTGCGCACCAGGCCCCACACCGCGGCCGCATCCGGGTCGGTCGCGACGTCGCGGGTGAGGACCACCAGCCGCGTCGGCCCGGTAGCGAACCGCTGGAGCGCTTCGAGGACTTCGCCGAGTTCGCCGGCGCGCAGCACCGCCCACGGCTCGCCGGCCGCCTCGCCGGCCGAAGGCAGCTCCAGCCGCCCGGTCACCGGGCCGAACGGCACCCAGTCCACCCCGTAGGGCTTCGGCGCGAACGACACCGGCCGCGTCACCAGCGAGCCGGCCGTCAGCACCGGCGCGCCGGACTCGTCCGCGACCAGGACCGCCACCCCCTCCGCGGAGACGGTCAGCCGCACGCGCACGACGGGACCGGCGTCCCCGTGCACCGCGACGTCCTTCCAGGCGAAGGCGATCCCCGGTTCGCCGTCGCCGAGGAAGGCCGGGTGCAGGGCCGCGTCCAGCAGGGCCGGGTGGATCGCGAACCCGGCCCCGGCCTCGAGCGCGACCTCGCCGTACCAGTCAGCACCCGCCCGCCAGGCCGCCCGCAGCCCCTGGAACGCCGGGCCGTATTCGTAGCCCCGGTCGGCCAGCTTCGGGTAGAAGCCGTCGAGCCCGCACGGCTGCGCGCCCGCGGGCGGCCACGGGCCGAGTGGCGCCGGGCGCGCTCCCGCCGGTGCGAGGGTGCCGGTGGCGTGCCGGGTCCACGGGGTCCCCTCCGGACCGGACCGCGAGTGGATCTCGAACGCGCGGCCACGCACCGCCACCTGCACGGCCACCGCGCCGGTGCCCGGCACCAGCGGCGCCTCCATGACCAGCTCGGCCACCACCGGGTGCGCCACCCGCCGCCCGGCCTGCACCGCCAGCTCGACGAACACCGAGCCCGGGGCCAGCACCGTGCCCGAGACCGCGTGCTCGGCCAGCCACGGATGCGTCTCCCGCGAGAGCAGCCCGCTCAGCACGAGACCGCCGGACGGGCTCGGCACGGCCGCCCCGAGCACCGGGTGCCGCACCTCCTCCAGCCCCAGCCGCGCCGGGACGCCCCGGGCCTGCGGGCGCAGCCAGAAGTGCCGGTGCTCGAACGCCGTGGTCGGCACCGGGGCCGGGCGGACCTCGGGCAGCACCGCGGTCCAGTCGACCTCGGCGCCGTGGGCGAACAGCTCGGCCAGCGCCCGGACCAGGCGGTCGCTGCCCCCGTCGTCGCGGCGCAGCACCCCGGCCACCGCCGCGTCCGGCCGCGTCCCGGCGATCGACGAGGTCAGCACCGGGTGCGTGCTCACCTCGACGAACAACCCGAAGCCGGTCAGCGCGCCGATGGCGTCGGCGAAGCGGACCCGGTGGACCAGGTTCCGGCTCCAGTACCGGGGGCCGATCGGCTCCCGCACCCAGTCTGCGTCCACAGTGGACATCCACGGCACGGCCGGGACCCGCCCGCGGACGTCGGCCAGCAGTTCCTCCACCCGGGCCGCGATGGGCTCCGCGTGCCGGGTGTGCGAAGCGAAGGAAGCCGCCACCGTGCGCACCCGCACCCCGCGCTCACGGTAGTGCCGTTCGGCTTCGGCGATCGCCTCGTGGCTCCCGGCCAGCACCACCGAATCGGGTCCGTTGACCGCGGCGATCTCGATGCCGTCGGCGGCCACCACCCGCTCCGCCGGCAGGGCGACGCTCAGCAGTCCGCCCCCCTGCCCCAGTTCGGCGCCGGCCGCGGCCCGCAGCGCCACCACCTTCGCCGCGTCCACCAGCGACAGCGCACCCGAAACGCAGGCCGCCGCGATCTCGCCCTGCGAATGCCCGACCACCGCGTCCGGCCGCACCCCGCAGGACTCCAGCAGCGCGGCGAGCGACACCATCACCGCGAAGGTCACCGGCTGCAGCACCTCGACCCGGTCCAACGCGCCCGCGCCCAGCACCACCTCCCGCAGCGACCAGTCCACCCACGGCGCCAGCGCCCGCTCGCACTCCTGCATCCGGTCCGCGAACACCGGCTCGGACGCCCACAGCTCCCGGCCCATGCCCACCCACTGCGCCCCCTGACCGGGGAAGACGAACACGGTCCGGGGCGCCTCCGCCGCCACCCCGGTGACCACCTCGGCC
The DNA here is from genome assembly GCF_032335455.1 of Amycolatopsis sp. PS_44_ISF1. Lineage (NCBI taxonomy): Bacteria > Bacillati > Actinomycetota > Actinomycetes > Pseudonocardiales > Pseudonocardiaceae > Amycolatopsis > Amycolatopsis sp. PS_44_ISF1. Next base: position 1,065,563 of record NZ_JANUXO010000002.1, read on the forward strand.
GAGGACCGCGCCGCGGCCAGGTCCCGCAGCCCGGCGATCGGATCCGCGCCGAGCACCACGGCCCGGTGGGCCCAGCGCGCCCGGGCGGTGGCCAGCGCGCGGGCGACCCCGGCCCGCCCCGCCCCGGTCTCCCCCAGGTACCCGGCCAGCTTCGCGGCCTGCGCGGCCAGCGCCGGGGCGGAGCGCGCGGAAACCACCAGCGGCCACGCCCCGGCCGCCTCGGCCGGCCGCGGACCGGTGGCCGCCGGGGCCTCCTCCAGGATCAGGTGCGCGTTCGTCCCGGCCACGCCGAAGGAGGACACCGCGGCCCGGCGCGGGTGCCCGTCCGGCTTCCACGCCACCGGTTCGGTCAGCAGTTCGACCGCGCCGCGGGACCAGTCCACCTGCTCGCTGGGCCGGCGCACGTGCAGGGTGCGCGGCAGCAGCTCGTGCTCCATCGCCAGCACCATCTTGATCACCCCGGCCACCCCGGCCGCCGCCTGCGCGTGGCCGAGGTTGGACTTCGCCGAACCGAGCCACAGTGGACGGTCGCGGTCCTGCCCGTAGGTCGCCAGCACGGCCTGGGCCTCGATCGGGTCCCCGAGCACGGTCCCGGTGCCGTGGGCCTCCACCGCGTCCACATCGGACGGTTGCAGCCCGGCGTCGGCCAGCGCCCGGCGGATCACCTGCTGCTGGGCCGGGCCGTGGGGCGCGGTCAGCCCGTTGGACGCGCCGTCGGAGTTGACCGCGGATCCGCGCAGCACCGCCAGGACGGGCCGGTCCTCGCGCTGCGCGTCGGACAGCCGTTGCAGCACCAGCACCCCGGCGCCCTCCGACCAGCCGGTGCCGTCGGCGTCGGCGGAGAAGGACTTGCACACTCCGTCCGGGGCGAGCCCGCCCTGCTTGGAGATCTCGGTGAACACCCCCGGCGTGGCCATCACCGTCACCCCGCCGGCCAGCGCGGTCGAGCACTCCCCCGCCCGCAGCGCCCGCTGGGCGAGGTGCAGCGAGACCAGCGAAGACGAGCACGCCGTGTCCACGGTCATCGAGGGACCGTGCGCGCCCAGCACGTAGGAAACCCGGCCGGACAGCGCCGCCGGGGCCGTGCCGGTGAGCAGGAACCCCTCCGACTCGCCCGCGGCGCCGATCCCGTAGGACTGCATCGAGGCCCCGATGAACACCCCGAGATCGCTGCCCCGCACCGAGGTCGGATCGATCCCCGCGCGCTCCAGCGCCTCCCACGCGGTCTCCAGCACCAGCCGCTGCTGCGGGTCCATGGCCAGCGCCTCGCGCGGGGAGATGCCGAAGAACTCCGCGTCGAAGGCCCCCGCGTCCGCCAGGAACGAACCGCACCGGGTCACCGAGCGGCCCGCCGCCTCCGGGTCGGTGCTGAACAGCGCTTCGGTGTCCCAGCCGCGGTCGGCCGGGAACTCGCCGACGGCGGTGCGCCCGTGCGCGAGCAGGTCCCAGAACTGCCCGGGCTCGACGATGCCGCCGGGCAGCCGCAGGCCGATGCCGACGATCGCGACGGCCTCGCCGCGCTCGGCCTCCAGCCGGGCGACGCGCTCGCGCGCCCGGCGCAGCTCGACGGTCATCCGCTTGAAGTATTCGACGCTCTTGTCGTCCATGCTGGTCTCCACCGCCGTCAGCCGAGTTCCCGGTCGAGGAATGCGAACAGGTTGTCCCCGGTGATTTCGTCGAGGTCGTCGTGGCGCGCGGCCACTCCGGCCGGGAGCGCGTCGAGCAGGGCCCGCAGGCGGGCCGCCACCTGGGCGAGCGCCGGATCGGCCGCGTCGAGCGCGCCGAGCTCCGAGCCGAGCCGGTCGAGCCGGCCCAGCAGCGCGGGTCCGGCGGCCGGCTCGACCGGCTCGGCCAGCGCTTCGTGCAGGTGCTCGGCCAGCTCCGTGGCGTTCGGGTGGTCGAAGACCACCGTGGCCGGCAGCGCCGTCCCGGTGGCCGCGCCGAGCCGGTTGCGCAGCTCGACCGCGGTCAGCGAGTCGAAACCGGCGTCACGGAAGGACTTCGTGCGGCCGATCGCGGCGCCCAGCACCGCTGCGGCCTCCGCCCGCACGAGGTCGAGCAGCCGGGCCCGCCGGTGCGGGCCGGACAGCCCGGCCAGGTCGAGCCGGGCGCGCTTCGACTCGGCCACCGTCGCCACCGTCGCCACCGTCGCCGCCGTCGCGCCGGTTCCGCCGAGCAGCCCGGACAGGACGGCCGGCAGCGCGCCCGACCGGGCCCGGAGGGCGGCCCGGTCCAGCCGGATGGGCACCAGCTCCGCCCGCGGCGCGCTCAACGCGGCGTCGAGCAGGCGCATCGCCCGGTCCGGTTCCAGCGCCCGCACGCCCGAGCGGGTCATTCGGTCCGCGTCGAGCTCACCCAGCCGGGCCGCCATTCCGGTCGCCCAGGCGCCCCAGGCCAGCGACACCGCCGGGTGCCCGGCGGCGCGGCGACGGGCCGCGACAGCGTCCAGCGCGGCGTTCGCGGCGGCGTAGTTGCCCTGACCGGCGCCCCCGAGCACCCCGGCGGCCGAGGAGAACAGCACGAAAGCGGCCAGGTCGAGGTCCCGGGTCAGCTCGTCGAGGTGCACCGCCGCGTCCACCTTCGGCCGCAGCACCCGGTCCACCGCTTCGGCGTCCATGGTGGCCACGGTGGCGTCGGCGACGACCCCCGCCGCGTGCACCACGGCGGTCAGCGGCGCCGGGACACCGGCGAGCAGGGCCCGCACCTGCTCACGGTCCCCGACATCGCAGGCCACCAGCGAGACCTTCGCGCCCAGGGACTCGAGCCGGTCGCGCAGCCGGGTGGCCTCCGGGGCGGTGCGGGAGGCCAGCACGACGGTGCGCACGCCGTGCCCGGTGACGAAGTGCTCGGCCACGACGGCGCCCAGCGCCCCGGTGCCGCCGGTGATCAGCACCGACCCGGCCGGGTCCGGCCGCCGGGGCAGGATGAGCACGTTCTTGCCCACGTGCCGCGCCTGCGCCATCACCCGGAACGCCTCGGCCGCGTGCCCGGCGTCCCAGCGCGTGATCGCCGGCAGCGACAGCGCGCCCTCGGCGAACAGCCCGGTCAGCACCGCCAGCATCTCCCCGATCCGCGCCGGGCCGGCTTCGATCAGGTCGAACGCCCGGTAGCCGGGGAGGCCGGTGCGCACGTCGGTCTTGCCCATCTCCAGGAACCGCCCGCCCGGGCGCAGCAGCCGCAGCGAGGCGTCGGTGAGCTCCCCCGACAACGCGTTGAGCACCACGTCGACCGGCGGGAACCGCCGCTCGAAGGCGGTGGTGCGCGAATCGCCGAGGTGGTCCTCGGCCAGGCCCCACTCGCGCAGCAGCGGGTGCTTGCCCACCCCGGCGGTGGCGAACACCTCCGCCCCGAGGTGGCGCGCGAGCTGCACCGCGGCGGTGCCGACCCCGCCGGTCGCCGCGTGCACCAGCACCTTGGCGCCCGCGCCGAGCCCGCCGAGGTCGACCAGCCCGTAGTAGGCGGTCAGGTAGGCCACCGGCACCGCCGCGGCCTGCTCGAACGTCCACCGCTCGGGCATCGGCGCGACCAGGCGCGCGTCGGTGGTCGAGACCAATCCGAAGCTGCGGGGGAACAGGCCGAACACCCGTTGCCCCGCCACGAAGTCCACGCCCGGCCCGGCCTCGACGACCACCCCGGCCGCTTCGCTGCCCAGCACCGGCTCCCCCGGGTACAGGCCCAGGGTCATGAGCACGTCGCGGAAGTTCACCCCCGCGGCCCGCACCTCGATCCGGACCTCGCCCGCCGCCGGCGCCCGCTCCGGCTGCCGGCGCGCGGCCACCCCGTCGACGGTCCCGGACCCGGTGACCTCCAGCGCCCACCGGCCCGCACCGTCCCAAGCAGACAGCCGGGGCACCCACACCCGGCCCTCGCGCACGGCGACCTGCGGTTCCCCGGCACCGAGGGCCAGCGGCAGGTCCGCCGCCGCGGTGGACTCGGCCAGTTCGGCGAGCAGGTAACGGCCGGGGTTCTCCGTCTGCGCGCTGCGCACCAGTCCCCACACCGCCGCCGCGACCGGGTCTTCGCGGGCCGGTCCCGTGACCACCGCCAGGTTCCGGCCCTCGCGTTCGGCTTCGGCGATGGCCGCCAGCACCCCGGCGAGGGCCGCGCGGAGGTCGGCCGGGGGGACCCGGTGGGTCAGCCAGCCCTCGGTGCCGGCCGGTTCGGCCGGGGGCAGCTGCACCCAGTCGAGGGTGTAGAGGTCCTCCACGCCCGCACCGGGCGCGGCCGGGCGGCTGAGCAGCGATTCGACCGTCAGTACCGGTTTCCCGTCCTCGTCGTGGAGCGCGAGGGTGACGCCGCCGCCGGCGGCGGGGGCGAGCCGCACCCGGACCGCGGTGGCCGCCGGAGCGTGGAGCTGCACGCCGGTCCAGGCGAAGGGCAGCTGCGTGCCGTCGGCCTCCAGCGCGCCCACGTGCAGCGCGGCATCGAGCAGGACCGGGTGCAGGCCGAATCCGGCCGGGTCGAGCGCTTCGGGCAGGGCGACCTCGGCGAACAGCGTGGTGCCCTGCCGCCAGGCCGCGCGCACGCCCTGGAAGGCCGGCCCGTAGCCGTACCCCAGCTCCGCCAGCTGCTCGTAGAAGCCGGTCACGTCGAGGGGTTCGGCCTCGGGCGGCCATTCGGCCGGTCGGGGCGCCTCGGTCCCGGCGGCGAGCGCGCCGCCGGCGTGCCGGGTCCAGCGGTCGGCGGTGCGGGAGTGGATGGCCACCGGCCGCCGGCCGTGCTCGTCGGCGGCCCCCACGACCACCTGGACCGTGGTGGTCTCCCGGGGTTCGAGCACCAACGCCGATTCCAGGACCAGCTCGGCCACGGCCGGGCAGCCCACCCGCGCGCCCGCCTGCAGGGCCAGCTCGACCAGGACCGCCCCGGGCAGCAGCACGGTGCCGGAGACCACGTGGCCGGCGAGCCAGGGCTGGGCCGTGCGGGAGACGCGGCCGGTGAGCACGATCCCGCCGGTTTCCGGGTTCTCCACGGCCGCGCCGAGGATCGGGTGGCCCAGGCGGTCCAGCCCGAGCCCGGCCGCGTCGCCGATCCCCGGCGGCAGCCAGTACCGCCGGTGCTCGAAGGCGGTGGTCGGCATCGGCGCCCCCGGGCCGGCCGGCAGGACCGCGGCCCAGTCGACCTCGGTGCCGCGGGAGAACGCGACCCCCGCCGCGGTCAGCGCGGATTCGGCCTCCGGACGGTCCCGGCGGGTCACCGCGACGGCCACCGGACCGTCGGCCAGGCTGGTGATGAGCCCGGTGAGCGTGCCGCCGGGGCCCAGCTCCAGCACGGTTCCCACCGGCAGCGCGGCCACGGCGTCGGCGAAGCGCACGGTCCGGCGGACCTGGGCGACCCAGTACTCCGGCGAGCAGGCTTCTTCGTCGGACAGCGGCTGCCCGGTCACCGAAGAGATCAGCGGCACCTCCGGCGGGCTGAACGCCAGGGTGGCGACGACCGCGCGGAACTCGTCGAGCATGGGCTCCATCAGCACGGAGTGGAACGCGTGGCCGGTGACGAGGTCCCGGCACCGGTGACCGGCGGCGGTGAGCAGGCCGACCGCCTCGGCGATCCGGCCGGAGTCCCCGGAGATCACCACCGAGGCCGGGCCGTTGACCGCGGCCAGGTCGAGGTCGCCGCACAGCTCGCGGACCTCGGCCTCCCCGGCGGTCACCGCGACCATCCGGCCCGCGCCGGGCAGCCCCTGCATCAGCCGGCCGCGGGCGGCCACCAGCTTCACCGCGTCCGCCCGCGACAGCACCCCGGCGACGTGGGCGGCGCTCAGCTCGCCGATGGAGTGCCCGAGCAGCACCGACGGCCGGATGCCCCAGGAATCGAGCAGCGCGGCCATCGCCACCTCGACGGCGAACAACGCCGGCTGCGCGTTCCCCGTGGCGTCCAGGTCGCCGCCCTCGAAGACGATTTCCCGCAGCGGCAGGCCGAACTCCGCGCACACGGCGTCGAACTCCTCGCGGAACACGGGGAAGGCTTCGTAGAGCCCACGCCCCATCCCCGCCCGCTGCGCGCCCTGGCCGGCGAACGCGAAGGCGACCGCGCCGTCGCCCGCGGGCCCGGAGGCCGGCAGCGACCGCAGCGCCTCGGCCGCGCGCCCGGGATCGTCGGCGACGACCACCGCCCGGTACTCCCACCTCGTTCGCGCGGACAGCGTCCGGGCGGCGGCGGGCAGATCGTCCGGCAGGCTCCCGGCGATCCGATCGGCCTGCGCGAGGAGCCCGGACCCGGTGCGCGCCGAGACGACGAGCGGCACCGGTCCGGTCGTGGCGGCCGGTTCGGCGGGGGCCCGCTCCGGACCCTCCTCGACGATCACGTGCGCGTTGGTCCCGGACACCCCGAAGGACGAGATCCCGGCCCGGCGCGGCCGCCCGCCGCGGGGCCAGGGCACCGGTTCGGTCAGCAGCGCCGCCGAGCCCGCGCCCCAGTCGATCTTCTCGCTCGGGGTGGCGGCGTGCAGGGTGCGCGGCAGCACTCCTTCACGCAGGGCCAGCACCATCTTGATCACCCCGGTGACCCCGGCCGCGGCCTGGGTGTGGCCCAGGTTCGACTTGACCGAGCCGAGCCGCACCGGTTCCGCCCGGTCGTGGCCGTACACCGCCATGATCGCCTGCGCCTCGATCGGGTCGCCCAGTACGGTCCCGGTGCCGTGCGCCTCGACGGCGTCCACTTCGGACGGTCGCAGTCCGGCGTTCGCGAGCGCCTGCCGGAGCACCTGCTCCTGGGCCGGGCCGTTCGGCGCGGTCAGGCCGTTCGACGCGCCGTCCTGGTTCACCGCGCTCCCGCGCAGCACGGCCAGCACCTCCCGGCCCTCGCGCCGGGCGTCGGAAAGCCGTTGCAGGACCAGCACCCCGACGCCCTCGGCCCAACCGGTGCCGCCGGCGTCGGCGGAGAACGAACGGCAGCGCCCGTCGGCGGACAGCCCGCGCTGGCGGGCGAACTCGACGAAACCACCCGGGGTGCCCATCACGGTCGCGCCGCCGGCCAGCGCCATCGAGCACTCGCCCGACCTCAGCGACTGCGCGGCCAGGTGCAGCGCCACCAGCGACGAGGAGCACGCGGTGTCCACGGTGACCGCCGGGCCCTGCGCGCCCAGCACGTACGACACCCGGCCGGCCGCGACGCTGGCCGCGGTGCCGGTGCCGAGCAGCCCTTCGAGGTGATCCGAACGGGTTCCGCTCGCGTAGTCGTGGTACATCAGCCCGGTGAACACCCCCACCGCCCGGCCCCGCACCGAGGCCGGGTCGATCCCGGCCCGCTCCAGCGCCTCCCACGACGTCTCCAGCAGCAACCGCTGCTGAGGATCCATCGCCAACGCCTCACGCGGACTGATCCCGAAAAACCCGGCATCGAACTCACCGGCGCCTTCGAGGAATCCGCCGTGGCGCGTATAGGTGGTGCCGGGTGTGCCGGGGTCCGGGTCGTAGAGCGCGTCGAGGTCCCAGCCGCGGTCGTCCGGGAAGTCGCCGATGGCGTCACCGCCGCGGGCGAGCAGGTCCCAGAACTGGCCGGGCTCGACGATCCCGCCGGGCAGCCGCAGGCCCAGTCCGACGATCGCGATCGGCTCGTCGGCCGCCTTCGCCGCCGGGGTGAGGGCCGTTTCCGGGCCACCGGCCAGGAGGCCGCGAAGGTGCCCGGCCAGTGCGGTCGCGTTCGGATGGTCGAAGACGGTGGTCGCGGGCAGCCGGAGCTTGGTCGTGGCGGCGAGGCGGTTGCGCAGTTCGACGGCGGTCAGCGAGTCGAAGCCGAGGTCGCGGAACGCCGTCGACGGCGGCACCAGGTCCAGGCCCAGCACCGCGCCCGCTTCCCGGCGCACCAGCGCCAGCAGGTCCTGCCCGCGGGCGGCCGCGCGGCGGCGCGGCGGACCGGCGAGGCCCCGGAGCACCGCCGGAAGCCGTTCGCCCTGCTCGCGCAGCTTCGCCAGGTCGAACCCGGCCGGCACCAGCAGCGGGCGCGAGGAGCGCAGCGCGGCGTCGAACAACCTCAGCCCTTGGGCGGGGGTGAGGCCGGCCAGCCCGGCCCGGGCCATCCGGTCCCGGTCCTGGCCGGTGAGGTGGCCGGTCATCCCGGACGGGGTGGTCCAGAGGCCCCAGGCCAGCGACCAGGACGGCAAACCGGCCGCGCGCCGGTTCGCCACCAGGGCGTCGGCGTAGGCGTTCGCGGCGGCGTAGTTCGCCTGCCCGGCCGAACCGAGCACGCCGGCCGCGGCCGAGAAGACGATGAACGCGTCGAGGTCCCGGCTCAGTTCGTCGAGGTGGTCGAGCGCGTCGGCCTTGGGCCGCAACACCTCGTCGAAGCCGCTCAGGTCGGCCAGGAGGCCGTCGTCGAGCGCACCCGCCGCGTGGATCACGACCTTGGGCGCCGTTTCCAGCAACACGCGCACCTGCTCGCGGTCGGAGACGTCACACGTTTCGAAGCGGACCGCGGCCGGCTTCAGCCGCTCGGCGAGCCCGGCGTCGTAACCGGACCGGGAGGCGAGCACGAGGTTGCGCACTCCGTGCTCGGTGACCAGGTGCTCGGCCACGAGGCCGCCGAGCGTGCCGGTGCCGCCGGTGATCAGCACCGGCCCCTCGGGGTCCCAGGCGAAGGCGCCGAGGTCGGGCTGGACCCGGGTCAGCCGCGGTAGGAGCGGGCGGCCGGCTTCGATCAGGAGCTGGTTTTCGCCGGCCTCGAGCGCCGCCGCGGCCAGCTCCGGCAGCTCCGGGGCGTCATTGGCGACGAGGAACCGGCCGGGGTGCTCGGCCTGGGCGCCGCGGACCAGGCCCCAGACCGCCGCCGCGACCGGCTCGGACGGGGGCTGGGCGGTGGCGATGACCAGTGGGTCCTCGGTCCGGAGCAGGCTCAGCACCTCGTCGAGGACCGGGCGCAGCGGCCGCGCGGTGTCGACGCGCCGGATCGGCCGGGCGATCGGGGCGGCCGGGGTGAACGGGGCCTCGATCCAGTCGAGGCCGTAGAGCGGTTCGGCCGCCGCCGGGCGGGTGCTCAGCTCGCCCAGCGTCAGCACCGGGGCGCCCGCCGGGTCCTGCAGGTCCAGCGCCACGCCCTGGCCGGTCGGGGTCAGCCGGGCGTGGACGGTGGTGGCCCCGGACCGGTGGAGGGTCAGCCGGTTCCAGGCGAACGGCAGGCGCACGCCGTCGGTGCGGCCGAGTGCCGCGGGGTGCAGCGCGGCGTCGAGCAGCGCCGGGTGGATGGCGTACCCGGCCGGGGCCTCGGGCAGGGTGATCTCGGCGAACAGTTCCTCACCGTGGCGCCAGACCCGTTGCACGCCCTGGAACACCGGGCCGTAGTCGTAGCCGAGAGCGGCCAGCGCGGGGTAGAAGCCGCCGACGTCGACCGGGTCACCGGCGATGGTGAACGGCGCCGGTTCGGCCGCGGCCCCCAGGGTCGCGGTGGCGTGCCGGACCCAGTCGCCCTGCGGCGCCCGGGAGTGCAGGCTCAGCTCCCGGCCCGCGGTGACCACCCGCACCTGGTGCGTGCGCTCGTCGAGCACGAGCGGTGCCTCGAGGACGAGTTCGCCGATCCCGGGGTGCCCGGCGAGCCGGCCGGCCTGCAGGGCCAGCTCGGCCAGCGCGGCGCCGGGCACCAGCGCCTGCCCGGCCACGACGTGCCCGGCCAGCCAGGGCTGCCGGGTGGTCGAGAGCCGGCCGGTGAGCACCAGCCCGCCGGTGGCCGGGTTGTCCACGGCAGCTTCGAGGATCGGGTGGGCCAGCGGCGAGCCGGTCGCGGTGGGCCGCGGGGCCAGCCAGTAGTGCCGCCGCTGGAACACCGTGGTGGGCACGGTGGCGGGCCGGACCGCGGGCACGACCGCGGTCCAGTCGACCTCGGCGCCGTGGGCGAAGGCCTCGCCGAGCGAGCGGAGGAACCGGTCGCGGCCGCCGTCGTCGCGGCGCAGCGAACCCACCGCGGCCGCCTCGGGCCGGGTGTCGAGCACCGCGGCGGTGAGGATCGGGTGCGGACTGCACTCGACGAACAGGTCGAACCCGTCGAGGGCGGCCACGGCGGCGGAGAACCGCACCGGCTCGCGCAGGTTCCGCACCCAGTAGCCGGAATCCGGCTTCCCGGCCCACTGGACGTCCACAGTGGACATCCAGGGGATCTCCGGAACCGCGGCGCCCACCTCGCCGATCCTCGACCGGATCTCCCCGGCCACCGCATCCACCGCAACCGTGTGCGAGGCGTAGTCCACCTCGATCCGGCGAACCCGGACCCCGTCCGCCCGGTAACGCGCCGCCACCTCGTCCAGCACGGCGGACGCACCCGCCAGCACCACCGAGCGCGGTCCGTTCACCGCCGCGATCTCGGCGCCTTCGGGCACCTCGTCCGGTGCGACCGCCACCGACAGCATCCCGCCGCGACCGGCCAGCCCGGAAGCGATCACCTGGCTGCGCAAGGCCACGACCTTCGCCGCATCTTCCAAAGACAGCGCGCCGGAAACGCAAGCGGCGGCGATCTCCCCCTGCGAATGCCCGATGACCGCGTCCGGCTTCAGCCCGCACGACTGCCACAGGGCCGCCAGCGACACCATCACCGCCCAAGAGACCGGCTGCACCACCTCCACCCGCTCCAACCCACCACCGAACACCACCTCCCGCAACGACCACTCCACATAGGACGAAAGCGCCCGCTCACACTCCTCCATCCGCGCCGCAAACACCGGCTCGGACTCCCACAACTCCCGACCCATCCCCACCCACTGCGCCCCCTGACCGGGAAAGACGAACACGGTCCGGCCGGTACCGGGCGAAACCGGGGTCACCGAGCGCAGCCCGGCCACCGCGTCCTCGGTGGACTCCGCCACCACCACCGCCCGGTGGCTCCACCGCGACCGGGCGGTCACCTGCGCCCGAGCGGTCCGGACCAGCGACGCACCGGCTTCCAGGTGCTCGGCCAGCTTCGCCGCCTGCGCCACCAGAGCGGACTCCGTGCGGGCCGAGACCACCACCGGCACCGGCCCAGGCGCGGGGGCTTCCGCCTCGGGCGCCCGCTCGGGCGCCTGTTCCAGCACCACGTGCGCGTTCGTCCCGGACATGCCGAACGACGACACCCCGGCCCGGCGCGGACGCCCGGTCCCGGGCCACTGCGTGGGCGCGGTGAGCAGCCGCACCGCACCGCTCGACCAGTCGACCCGCCCGGTCGGCCGGTCCGCGTGCAGGCTGCGCGGCAGGGTCCGGTGGCGCAGCGCCAGCACCATCTTGATCACGCCGATCACCCCGGCCGCGGCCTGGGCGTGGCCGAGGTTCGACTTCACCGAGCCGAGCCACAGCGGCGTCGGCCGATCCTGCCCGTAGGCCGCCAGCACGGCCTGGGCCTCGATCGGGTCACCCAGCACGGTCCCGGTCCCGTGGGCCTCCACCGCGTCCACCTCGGCGGGACGGAGCCCGGCGTTGGCCAGGGCCTGGCGGATCACCTTCTCCTGCGCCGGTCCGTTCGGCGCGGTCAGCCCGTTGGACGCCCCATCGGAGTTCACCGCACTCCCACGCACCACCGCCAGGATCTCCCGGCCCTCCCGCTGCGCGTCGGAAAGCCGTTGCAGCACCAGCACGCCCACGCCCTCGGACCAGCCGGTGCCGTCGGCCTCGTCGGAGAACGGCTTGCACCGGCCGTCCGCGGCCAGGCCGCCCTGCCGGGCGAACTCGACGAACCCGGTCGGCGTGGCCATCACGGTGGTCCCGCCCGCCAGCGCCATCGTGCACTCGCCCGAGCGCAGCGACTGCGCCGCCAGGTGCAGGGACACCAGCGAAGACGAGCAGGCCGTGTCCACGGTGACCGCCGGGCCCTGCGCACCGAGCACGTAGGACAACCGTCCGGAAAGGACACTCGAGGAAATCCCGGTCAGCAGGAAACCCGCCGAGTCCGGGGAGGACATCCCGTACGCCTGCATCGCCGCGCCGACGAACACGCCGAGTTCGCGGCCGCGCACCGACTTCGGCGCGATCCCGGCCCGTTCCAGCGCCTCCCACGAGGTTTCCAGCAGCAGCCGCTGCTGCGGGTCCATGGCCAGCGCCTCACGCGGGCTGATGCCGAAGAAACCGGCGTCGAACTCCCCCGCCCCGGACAGGAAACCGCCGCGGGTGCCGCGGTCGTCGAACTCCGGGTCGAGGTCCCAGCCACGGTCCCGCGGCGCCGGGCCGATCACGTCGCGGCCGGAGTCCAGCAGCTCCCAGAACTCCTCCGGCGTCTCGATGCCGCCCGGCAGCCGCAGGCCCAGCCCGACGATCGCGATCGGCTCACCGGTCGGGTCCTGGGGCGCGACCGGGCGCGCCCCGGCCGGGCCGGCGTGCAGGAAGGCGCCCAGGCGGGCCGCGTCGGGATGGTCGAACGCGACCGTGGCCGGCAACCGCACGCCGGTCGCCGAGCCGAGCCGGTCGCGCAGCTCGACCGAGGTCAGGGAGTCGAACCCGGCGTCGCGGAAGGCCCGGTCCACCTCGATCGGCCCGTCCAGCGCGAGCACCGCGGCCGCCTCGGTCCGCACCAGCTCGACCAGCTCGGCCTCCGTGCGCCGCACCACCGGCGCGGTCGCGGCCCCGGGCTCCGGCGCCACCACCCGGGACAGCAGCGGGCTCGGCCGCGCGGCGGTGAACAGCCCGCCGAACCGCGGCCAGTCGATCCGGGCCACCACCGCGCTCGCCCGGCCGCGGCCGACCACCTCCGCCATCGCGCGCAGGGCCGGCTCCGGCGGCATGGTGAGCACCGCCCGGCGGCGCAGCTCGGCCTCCCCCGAGGCCGCCATGCCACCTCCGCCCCAGGCGCCCCAGGCGATCGCGGTGGCCGCGAGGCCGCGGGCCCGGCGGTTGCCCGCCAGCGCGTCCAGGGCCGCGTTCGCCGCCGCGTACGCGCTTTGCCCGGCCGCACCCCAGACTCCCGCGATGGAGGAGAACAGCACGAACGCCTCCAGCGGCCGGTCCCCCAGCAGCTCGTCCAGCACGGTCGCGCCGACCACCTTCGCCGCCAGCACCTCGTCGTAGGACCGCCGGTCGAACTCGTCGATGCGGTGCCGTCCACCGGGCACCCCCGCGGCGTGCACCACCGCGTCCGGCGGGTACTGCGCCAGCACCCCGGCGACCGCCGCCCGGTCGGTGACGTCGGCCGCCACCGGGATGATCCGCGGGTCTTCGCCGGACCCGCCACCGCGGCTGAGCAGCACCACGCGTTCGGCGCCGGCGTCCAGGGCCCAGCCGGCGACGTGGCCGCCGAGCGCGCCGCTGCCGCCGGTGATCAGCACCGTTCCCCGCGGGGTCCACCGGCCCGGGCCGCCCGGCAGCGGGGCCAGCCGCCGTCCGTAGGTCCCGCCGGGCCGGATCGCCACCTGGTCCTCGGTCCCGCCCAGCACCCCGGCGAGCGCGCCGGGCGGGGTTGCGGCCGGCGCGTCGACCAGGCCGCCCCACTGGTCCGGTCGTTCCAGGGCGGCAACCCGGCCGAACCCCCAGAGCTGCGCGGCGGGGAGATCGACGACCTCCGCCGCGTCCACCGCCACGCCACCGCGCGTCACCACCCAGACGCGGGCGTCCGGGTACGCGCGCAGCGTCTCCACCAGTTCCTCCACCGACGGCGAAACGCACAGGACCCGGTCCGGGTCACCGCCGGTGGCCAGGCCCAGCGCGGCCGCGAGCGTGTCGTCGCCGAGCACCAGCCACCGTCCGGCGGGGGTCTCGGAGCGGTCCGGCAGGCGCTGCCAGGTGATCTCGTACCGCCACGGGTCCGCTGCGGGCCCGGCTTCGGCGCCGAGCCAGTAGTGCCGGTGCCGGAACGCGGTCTTCGGCACCGGTCCGAGCGGCCCGGCGGGGATGACCCCGGTCCACTCCACCGGGGCGCCCCGGGTGAACAGCTCGCCCAGCGCGGTGAGCGCGGTGCGCACCTCGGGCCGGTCCCGCCGCGTGAGGGCGACCCCGGCCACCCCGAGTGAGCCGGCCAGCCCGGTCAGCACCCCGCCGGGGCCGAGTTCGAGCACCGTGGCGGCGTCCAGCGCGGCCACGGCGGCGGCGAACCGCACCGGTTCGCGCACCTGCTCCACCCAGTACCGCGCGGTCTCCGGCAGCGGCTCGCCGGTCATCCCGGACAGCACCGGGATCCGCGCCGGGCGGAAGGTCAGCCCAGCGGCCACGGCGCCGAGCTCCGCCAGCATCGGCTCCATCAGCGCGGAGTGGAACGCGTGGCTCACCCTGAGGTACTTGGCCTCGACCCCCAGCCGGCGCACCGCCGCGGCGACCGCGTCCCGCCGCCCGGAGAGCACGACGGACTCCGGTCCGTTCACCGCGGCCACCGACACGTCGGCGAATCCGCGCACCGCCGCCTCCCCCACCGGGACCGAGGCCATCACCCCTTCCCCGGCGGGCAGCGCCTGCATCAGCTTCGCCCGCGCGGTGACCAGCACCGCCGCGTCGGCCAGCGAGAGCATCCCCGCGGCGCAGACGGCGGCGACCTCGCCGACCGAGTGGCCGAGCACCGCCCGTGGCCGCAGGCCCCAGGACGTGACCAGCTCGAACATCGCGATCTCGACCGCGAACAGCGCGGGTTGCGCGCGGACCGTGGCGTCGAGGTCCTCACCGCCCAGCACGATCTCGCGCACGGAGAAGCCGAGGTGGCGGTCCAGCTCGGCGCAGGCCGCGTCGAACGCGTCCCGGAACACCGGGAACGCGTGGTAGAGCTCCCGGCCCATGCCCGGGCGCTGCGAGCCCTGCCCGGCGAAGGCGAACGCCACCGACGCGTCACCGGACCGCCGGCCGCGGGCCGCGCCCAGCCCGGCCACCGCTTCGGCCGGGGTTCCGGCGACGACCACCAGGCGGTGTTCCCAGACCGACCGCGCCGCCGCCAGCGAACGGGCCGTGGTGACCAGTGGCACCTCGGCGGAGCGGGCGCCGAGGAAGTGCTCACTGAGCCGCGAAACCTGTTCGGCCAGCGCGTCTTCGCTGCGGGCCGAGAGCACGAGCGGGACCAGGGCGTCGGGTTCGGGCTTCACGCTCTCGGCGGCTTCGGGCGCTTCGATGATCACGTGCGCGTTGGTGCCGGACACGCCGAAGGAGGACACCCCGGCCCGCCGGTCCGGCCCGGTCCACGGCACCGGGGCGGTGAGCAGCTCGACCGCGCCGGCCGCCCAGTCGACGTTGCCGCTGGGATGCTCGGCGTGCAGGGTGCGGGGCAGCACCCCGTGCCGCATCGCCAGCACCATCTTGATCACCCCGACCACCCCGGCCGCGGCCTGGGTGTGCCCCAGATTGGACTTCACCGACCCCAGCCACAACGGCCGCTCACGATCCTGCCCGTAAGTCGCCAGCAAAGCCGACGCCTCGATCGGATCACCCAGCACGGTCCCGGTCCCATGCGCCTCCACAACGTCCACATCGGACGGTTTCAACCCGGCGTCGCGCAACGCCCGGCGGATCACCCGCTGCTGCGCCACCCCGTTCGGCGCGGTGAGCCCGTTGGACGCCCCATCGGAGTTGACCGCGGAACCGCGCACGATGGCCAGCACCGCCCGGCCCGCCCGCACGGCCTCGGACCGGCGCTGCACGACCAGCACCCCGACCCCCTCGGCCCAGCCGGTCCCGTCCGCCTCCTCGGCGAACGACTTGCACCGGCCGTCCGGCGCGAGCCCGCGCTGCCGGGAGAACTCCACGAACACCTCGGGCGTGGCCATCACGGCCGCGCCCCCGACCAGCGCCGTGGCGCACTCCCCCGAGCGCAGTGCCTGCGCCGCCAGGTGCAGGGCCACCAGAGAAGACGAGCACGCGGTGTCGACGGTGACCGCCGGCCCCTGCGCGCCGAACACGTAGGACAGCCGTCCGGACAGCACGCTGGACGCCGTGCCGGTCAGCAGGTAGCCCTCCGCACCGGCGGAGCTCGCGCCGTAACGCTGCCCCGAGGCGCCGACGAACACGCCCAGATCGCTGTCGCGCACCGAAACCGGGTCGATCCCGGCGTCTTCCAGCGCCTCCCACGAGGTCTCCAGCAGCAGCCGCTGCTGCGGGTCCATGGCCAGCGCTTCGCGGGGGCTGATGCCGAAGAAGGCCGCGTCGAACCGGCCCGCCTCGGCCAGGAACCCGCCGTACTTCGTGGTCGAGGTACCGGTCGAAGCCGGGTCCGGGTCGTAGAGGGCGTCGAGGTCCCAGCCCCGGTCGTCCGGGAACTCCGTGACGGCCTCGCCGCCCTCGGCCAGCAGCTGCCAGTACCGCTCGGCGCTGTCGACCCCGCCCGGCAGGCGCATCCCGAGGCCGACGATGACGATCGGATCGTCCCCGGCCGGTTCGGTTTCCCTGTCCGGCCCGGTCTCCCTGTCCGGTTCGGGCCGCTGCGCCGGTCCCGGGGCCAGCCGGGTGCGCAGGGCTTCGGCGAGCGCGGCCGCGGTGGGGTGGTCGAAGGCGATGGTGACCGGCAGCGTGACCCCGGTCGTGGTGGCGATCCGGTTGCGCAGTTCGACCGAGGTCAGCGAATCGAACCCGGCGTCGCGGAACGCCCGGCCGGGGTCGAACTCGCCGGCCGGGTCCAGGCCGAGCACGGCCGCGGCTTCCCGGCACACCAGCCCGGTCAGCAGCTCGCGCTGCCCGTTTGTGTCCAGAGTGGACAGAGTCCGGGCCAGCCCGGACGCGGGCGCCGTCTCCACCGCGGCGGCGGCGAAGCGGCCGAGCAGCGGGCTCGGGCGGGCGGCGGTGAACATCTCGGTGAACCGCGGCCAGTCCATCCTGGTCACGACGGCGGTGGCCCGGCCGCCGCGCAGCACGTCCTCCAGCTCGGCCAGCGCCCGGTCCGGCGCCATCGGCAGGATCGCCCGCCGCCAGAGTTGCCCGGCCGCGTCGCCTTCGGCCGCCATGCCGCCCTCGGCCCAGGCCCCCCAGGCGATCGACGTCGCGGTGAGACCCCGGGCCCGCCGGTTCTCGGCCAGGGCGTCGAGGTGGGCGTTGGCGGCCGAATAGGCGGACTGCCGGGCCGAGCCCCAGATCCCGGCGATGGAGGAGAACAGCACGAACGCCTCCAGCGGCCGCTCGCCCAGCACCTCGTCCAGCACCGTCGCGCCCGCGGCCTTGCCGGCCAGCACCGCGGCGAAGGACTCCTCGTCGTGGTCGAGCAGCGGGACGAGGTCCCCGGCCACGCCCGCGGCGTGCACCACGGCGTCGGGCGGGTACCGATCGATCACGGCCGCGACCGCGTCCCGGTCGCCGACGTCCCCGGCCACCGGGATCAGCCGCGGGTCGTCGCTGGTGCCGCCGCGGCGGCTGAGCAGCACCACGCGTTCAGCGCCGCGGTCCACCGCCCACCGCGCCACCCGCAGGCCGAGCGCCCCGGTGCCGCCGGTGATCAGCACCGTGCCGCGCGGGGTCCACCCCGGTCCCCGGCCTCCGGCGGCGGCGGGGGTCAGCCGCCGGCCGAAGGCTCCCCCGGCGCGGACCGCGACCTGGTCCTCGGCCCCGCCCAGCGCCGTGAGCGCGGCCCCGGCGCCCAGGCCCGGCGCCAGGTCGATCAGGCCGCCCCACCGGTCCGGGTGCTCCAGCGCGGCCACCCGGCCCAGGCCCCAGACCTGCGCCGCCACCGGATCGGCCGGCGGGTCGGACGGCCCGGTGGACACCGCGCCCCGGGTCACCACCCAGATCGGCCCGGAACCGGAGCGCACCGCCTCCTGCACGGCGGGCAGCACCACCGCGGGATCGTCCGCCACGATCAGCACCCCGTCGGCCGGGCCCTCGGTGACGACCTCGAGCCCGGCCTCGGCCCAGGCGCTCGCGGGATCACCGGTGACGAGCCAGCGCCCCCCGGCTCGCGGGCCGGGGACCAGGCCCGCCCAGGTGATCTCGTACCGCCACGGGCCCGGCTCCCGGCCCGCCGCGCGGCCCGGCGGCAGCCAGTACCGGCGGTGGTCGAACGCCGTCGTCGGCAGCGCCACCGTGGCCGCCTCCGGCAGCAGGACGGTCCAGTCGATCCGGGCACCGCGCCCGAACGCCTCGGCGAGCGAGCGGCGGAACCGCGGCCAGCCGCCTTCGCCCCGGCGGATCGAGCCGAGCACGGCGGCCTCGGGGTGCCCGGCCTCGTCCAGGGTTTCGCTGATCGCCGAGGCCAGCACCGGGTGGGTGCCGCATTCGAGGAACAGGTCGAAACCGTCTTCGGCCAGCGCCCGGACCGCGTCGGCGAAGCGCACGGTGGCCCGGAGGTTCCGCACCCAGTAGCCGGGGTCGAGCTCACGCAGCCACGCGTTGTCCACTGTGGAGTACCACGGGATCTTCGGCCGCCCGGCGGTGATCCCGGCCAGCGCGGCGGAGATCTCGCCGGCCACCGCGTCGACCTCGCTGGTGTGCGACGCGTAGTCCACCGCCACCCGGCGGGTCCGGACGCCCTCGGCCGCGTAACGCGCCTCCAGCCGGTCGAGCCCGGCCGGGTCACCGGCGAGCACGATCGACCTCGGCCCGTTCACCGCCGCGATCTCCACGCCCGCGGGCACCTCGCCGGGCGCCGCCGAGACCGACAGCATCCCCCCGCGCCCGGCCAGCCCGGAAGCGATCACCCGGCTGCGCAGCGCGACCACCTTCGCCGCGTCCTCCAGCGACAACGCGCCCGCGACGCACGCGGCGGCGATCTCGCCCTGCGAGTGCCCGGCCACCGCGTCGGCCCGGAGCCCGAACGACTCCCACAGCGCCGCCAGCGACACCATCACCGCCCACGAAACCGGCTGCACCACCTCGACCCGGTCGAGCGGGTCACCGAACACGGCCTCGCGCAGCGACCAGTCCACATGGGACGAAAGCGCCCGCTCGCACTCCCGCATGCGGGCCGCGAACACCGGCTGCGTCTCCCACAGCTCCCGGCCCATGCCCACCCACTGCGCGCCCTGGCCCGGGAACACCAGCACCGTCTGGCCGGTACCGGCGCGAACCGGTTCCACCACCCGCAGCCCGGCCACGGCGTCCGAAGTGGACTGGGCGAAGACCACCGCGCGGTGCTCCCACAGGGCCCGGGTGGACAGCAGCGAGCGCGCCACCCCGGCCAGCCCGGGCCGCTCGGCGTCCAGGAAGCCGGCCAGCCGGTCCGCCTGGGCGGCCAGACCGCCGGGGGTGCGGGCCGACACCACCAGCGGCAGCGGCGCGGCGGGGGCCACCGGCTCCGGGCGTTCGGCCGCCGGCGCCTGCTCGATGATCACGTGCGCGTTGGTGCCGGAAACCCCGAACGAGGACACCCCGGCCCGGCGGACCTGCGCCGCCCACGGCGTCGCCGAGGTCAGCAGCTCGACCGCGCCGCCCGCCCAGTCCACCCGGTCGCTGGGCCGGTCGACGTGCAGGGTGCGGGGCAGCACTCCGTGCCGCATGGCCAGCACCATCTTGATCACCCCGACCACCCCGGCCGCGGCCTGGGTGTGCCCCAGATTGGACTTCACCGACCCCAGCCACAACGGCCGCTCACGATCCTGCCCGTAAGTCGCCAGCAAAGCCGACGCCTCGATCGGATCACCCAGCACGGTCCCGGTCCCATGCGCCTCCACAACGTCCACATCGGACGGTTTCAACCCGGCGTCGCGCAACGCCCGGCGGATCACCCGCTGCTGCGCCACCCCGTTCGGCGCGGTGAGCCCGTTGGACGCCCCATCGGAGTTGACCGCCGAACCGCGCAGCACGGCCAGGACCTCCCGGCCCTCCCGCCGGGCGTCGGAAAGCCGTTGCAGCACGACCACCCCGACCCCCTCGGCCCAGCCGGTCCCGTCGGCGGCCTGCGCGAACGACTTGCACCGGCCGTCCGCGGAGAGCCCCTGCTGGCGGGAGAACTCCACGAACACTTCCGGGGTGGCGAGCACGGTCGCCCCACCCGCCAGCACGAGCGAGCACTCCCCGGACCGCAGCGCCTGCGCGCCGAGGTGCATCGCCACCAGCGACGATGAGCACGCGGTGTCCACGGTGACCGCTGGGCCCTGCGCGCCCAGCACGTACGACACCCGGCCGCTGGCCACGCTGCCCGCGGTGCCCGTGCCGAGGAAGCCTTCGAGCTCGGCGGGCTGGGGGCCACTCGCGTAGTCGTGGTACATCAGCCCGGTGAACACCCCCACCGGCCCGCCCCGCACCGACACCGGATCGATCCCGGCCCGCTCCAGCGCCTCCCACGACACCTCCAGCAACAACCGCTGCTGAGGATCCATCGCCAACGCCTCACGCGGACTGATCCCGAAAAACCCGGCATCGAACTCACCAGCGCCTTCGAGGAAGCTGCCCCGCCGGGTCAGGGAACTGCCCTGACCCGCACCGGACAACCGCTCCAGGTCCCAGCCGCGGTCGACCGGGAAGTCCCCGACCGTCTCCCGGCCTTCGGCCAGCAGCTCCCAGAACGCCTCCGGGGTGGACACCCCGCCGGGCAGGCGCAGCCCCAGGCCGACGAGGGCGATCGGCTCATCGGACCGCCCGGCCGACTGCTTGAGCCGGTCCTGTTCCTGCAGCGAGGCCCGCAGCGCCGCCACGAGCCGTTCGTTCTGCGCCGCCAGCGCTTCGGCGTCCATCAAAGTTCTCCCAACGCACGGCGGATCAGGCTCTCCGCGTCCATTTCGGCCAGTTCCGCGGTGGTCTCCCCGGCCGCGGCGGGCCCGGTGTTCTCCAATGCGGGGTCCTCGAACGCGGGGTCCTCGGCCGGTGGCCGGCCGAACAGCCCGGCGTCCAGGCGCTCACCCAGCGCCGCCGCGTTCGGGTGGTCGAACACCGCGGTGACCGGCAGCTTCGCCCCGGTCGCGGCGCCGAGCCGGTTGCGCAGCTCGACCGAGGTCAGCGAGTCGAACCCGAGATCGCGGAAGGCCGTGGCCGCCTGCACCGGCTTGGCCCGGCCCAGCACCACCGCGGCCTCCCGCCGGACCAGCTCGGTCAGCGCGGCCCGGCGTCGTTCCTCGTCCATTTCGGACAGCCGGCCGAGCAGATCCTCCTCCGGTGGAACGGTTTTCCGGGGTGGCGGCACCACTGCCCGCCAGATCGCCGGCAGCGAGCCGGACCGGGCCGCGGAGCGCAGGGCCGCCAGGTCCGGCAGCACGCCCACGACCACCGGGTCCGCCGCCTTCAGGGCCGCGTCGAACATCCGCAGCCCGCGTTCGGCGCCGATGGGCGCGACCCCGGCCCGGGCCATCCGGTCCCGCTGCCCGCCGGTCAGGTGCCCGGTCATCGCGCTGGCCTCCGCCCACAGGCCCCAGGCCACCGACACCCCGGCCCCGCCCGCCGCCCGCCGCCGGGCGATCGCCGCGTCGAGGAAGGCGTTCGCGGCCGCGTAGTTCGCCTGCCCGGCGTTGCCGAGCACGCCGGCCGCCGAGGAGAAGACGATCAGCGTCGCGTCCGGGGCCAGCTCGTCGAGGTGGCCGAAGGCGTCGGCCTTCGGGCCGAACACCTGGTCCAGCCCGGCCGGGTCCAGCGAGCCGACCGGTCCGTCGGCCAGCGCCCCGGCCGCGTGGATCACCACGTCCGGCCGGGTCTCGGCGAGCAGTTCGCGCACCTGCGCACGATCGGAGACGTCGCAGGCGTGGGTTTCGAAACGGTCGCCGGTCCCGGTCCGCGAGGCCAGCACGATCTCGCGGACGCCGTGTTCGGCCGCGAGGTGCCCGGCCACGAGCGTGCCGAGCGTCCCGGTGCCCCCGGTGATCAGCACCCGGGTGCCCGCGCCGAAGGTGAGGCCGGGCCCCGGCTCGGCCCTGACCAGCCGCGGCGCGAAGAACTGTCCGTCCCGGACAGTGAGCTGCCCTTCTCCCCGCGCGGCGGCGGCTTCGGCGACGCCCGCCGGGTTCGCGCATTCGCCGTCCAGCAGGAACAGCCGCCCCGGGTGCTCGGCCTGGGCCGCGCGGACGAGTCCCCACACCGCGGCTTCGGCCGGGTCGGTCCGGCCCGCGCGGGTGAGCACCACCAGCCGGGTGTCCCCGGCGCCGGCCAGGAGCGCCTGCACGGCTTCGAGCGCGCCGGCCACCGCGCGCCGCGCCCGTTCGGCGTCGGGCCCGGTCCCGGTTTCGACGGGGAAGATCCGCCAGTTCCCGGGCTCGCCCGGGGACAGCGGCACCGGGACCCAGTCGAGGCGGAACAGCTCCACCGGCCGCAGGTCCGCGACGGCCACCGGACGGCTGGTCAGCTCGCCCAGGGTGAACACCGGGCGCCCGTCGAGGTCGACGGCCGCGAACTGGTTGCGGCGGATCCGCACCCGGAGCGAGCGGGCGCGGCCGTGCAGCCGGAGCCGCTGCCAGGCGAACGGCAGCTCGATCCGGCCGTCTTCGCGCGACGCGGACAGCGCGGCCGGGTGCAGGCTGGCGTCGAGCAGCGCCGGGTGGATCGCGAACCCCTCCGCGTCGGCTTCGCCGGGCAGCGTGACCTCGGCGAACAGCTCGTCGCCCCGTCGCCACAGCGACCGCACGCCCTGGAACGCCGGCCCGTACTCGTACCCGGAGCCGGCCAGCGTCGCGTAGAGGTCGGCCACGGGCTCGGCGCCCGCCGGCGGCCACTCGAAGGTCTCGCCGTGGTCGCCGGTCGTGGCGAGCGTGCCGGTGGCATGCCGGGTCCACCGGCCCTCGGCGGCCCTGGCGTGCACGCTCACCGGCCGCCGGCCATCCTGCTCGGCCCCGACCACCACCTGCACCGGCACCGGCTCCGGGCCCAGCACCAGCGGGAACTCGACCACCAGCTCGTCGAGCCCCGGGCACCCGGTGACCGCGCCGCCCTGCAGCGCCAGCTCCACCCACACCGCCCCGGGCACCACCACGGCCCCGGCGACCGCGTGATCGGCCAGCCACGGCTGCGCCTGCGGTGAGAGGCGCCCGGTGAGCACGCCCCCGCCGGTCTCCGGGTTCTCCACGAACGCCCCGAGCACGGGATGCGGTACCGGTTCCAGCCCGGCACCCGCCACGTCGCCGGTGGGCTTCGGCGGGATGAGCCAGTAGTGCTCGCGGGCGAACGCCGTCGTCGGCGCCTCGGTCAGGGGCGCCTCCGGCACCACCCGGCGCCAGTCGACGGTGCCGCCGTGCACGAAGACCTCGGCCAGGGAGCGGAGGAACCGGTCGCGGCCCCCGTCCTCGCGGCGCAGCGAGCCGACGGCGATCGCGTCCGGCACGGTCTCCAGGACGGCCGCGGTCAGCACGGGGTGCGGACTGCACTCGACGAACAGGTCGAAACCCTGAGCACCGAGCTCGGCCACCGCGTCCGCGAACCGGACCGGCTCCCGCAGGTTCCGCACCCAGTAAGCCGCCTCCACCTCCTCCACCCAGCCCACGTCCACCGTCGACAGCCACGGAATCTCCACCACCCCCGAGCCCACCCCACCCAGACGCGACCGCACTTCCCCCGCCACCGCGTCCACCTGGGCGGAATGCGACGCGTAGTCCACCTCGACCCGCCGGACCCGGACCCCGGCCGCCCGGTACCGCTCCTCCAGCCGCTCCAGCACCCCGGACGCCCCCGACAGCACCACCGACCGCGGCCCGTTCACCGCCGCCACCTCAACCCCTTCGGGCACCTCGTCCACCGAGACCCCGACCGACAGCATCCCCCCGCGACCGGCCAGCCCGGAAGCGATCACCTGGCTCCGCAACGCCACGACCTTCGCCCCGTCCTCCAACGACAACGCCCCCGACACGCACGCAGCCGCGATCTCGCCCTGCGAGTGCCCCACCACCGCATCCGGCACCACCCCGCACGACTCCCACAGCGCCGCCAACGACACCATCACCGCCCACGACACCGGCTGCACCACCTCGACCCCGCCCCACGAGTCGCCGAACACCACCTCGCGCAACGACCAGTCCACGAAGGCCGACAACGCCCGCCCGCACTCCTCCATCCGCGCCGCGAACACCGGCTCGCTCTCCCACAGCTCCCGCCCCATGCCCACCCACTGCCCACCCTGACCCGGAAACACCAGGACCTGCTTGCGCTTCCCGGCCGCCACGCCGGTGAACACGTCCGCAGTGGACTGTCCCGCCACGTGCGCACGCAGGGCCTCCGCCGAAAGCGCGACCGCCCGGTGCGGCCACGGGGGCCGCCCCGCCGCCAGGGTGCGCGCGGCCGCCGCGGGATCCTCCAGCCCGGCGACCTCCGCCAGCCGATCGCGCAGCGCCGCCGCTCCCCGGGCCGAAACGACCAGTGGCCCCGCCTCCGCGGGGGCCGTTCGCTCCTGCACCGGCGGCGCTTCCAAGATGACGTGGGCGTTCGTCCCGGAGACGCCGAACGAGGACACCCCCGCCCGCCGGGTCCCGCCCGTCCACGGCACGGCGGTGGTCAGCAGCTCCACCGAACCGCTCGCCCAGTCGACCCGCCCGCTGGGCCGGTCCACGTGCAGGGTCCGGGGCAGCCGGGCGTGGCGCAGGGCCAGCACCATCTTGATCACCCCGGCCACCCCGGCCGCGGCCTGGGTGTGCCCGACGTTGGACTTCACCGAGCCCAGCCACAGCGGCCGGTCCCGCTCGCGGCCGTAGGTGGCGAGCAGCGCCTGTGCCTCGATCGGGTCACCGAGCGCGGTTCCGGTGCCGTGCGCCTCGACCACGTCCACATCGGACGCTTCCAGACCGGCGTTGGCCAGGGCCTGGCGGATCACCTTCTCCTGCGCCGGTCCGTTCGGCGCGGTCAGCCCGTTCGACGCCCCATCGGAGTTCACCGCACTCCCACGCACCACCGCCAGGATCTCCCGGCCCTCCCGCACGGCATCGGACATCCGCTGCACCACCACCACGCCCACGCCCTCGGCCCACGCGGTGCCGTCGGCCGCGTCCGCGAACGCCTTGCAGCGGCCGTCGGGGGAAAGCCCGCGCTGCCGGGAGAACTCGACGAACACCTCCGGCGCGGCCATCACCGTCACCCCGCCGGCCACCGCCATCGAGCATTCACCCGAGCGCAGCGACTGCGCGGCCAGGTGCAGCGCCACCAGGGAGGACGAACAGGCCGTGTCCACGGTGACCGCCGGGCCCTGCGCGCCCAGCACGTACGACAACCGTCCGGAAAGGACACTGGACGCGGTGCCGAGCATCCGGTACCCGTCGGAGTCCGCAGTCGCGCCATACGCCTGCGTCGCGGCCCCGAGGAACACGCCGACGTCCTTCGTGCGCAGGCTCGTCGGATCCACCCCGGATCGTTCCAGCGCCTCCCACGAGACCTCCAGCACCAGCCGCTGCTGCGGGTCCATCGACAACGCCTCGCGCGGCGAGATGCCGAACAGCTCGGCGTCGAACATCCCCGCGTCGTGCAGGAAGCCGCCGTGGCGGGAGGTGGAGCCGCCTTCGCCGAACAGCCGGTCCAGGTCCCAGCCCCGGTCGGCCGGGAACTCCGAGACCGCGTCCACGCCGTCGGCCAGCAGCCTCCAGTAGTCCTCCGGGGTAGCCACGCCGCCCGGCAGCCGCACGGCC
Organism: Amycolatopsis sp. PS_44_ISF1; assembly: GCF_032335455.1. Taxonomy (NCBI): domain Bacteria; kingdom Bacillati; phylum Actinomycetota; class Actinomycetes; order Pseudonocardiales; family Pseudonocardiaceae; genus Amycolatopsis; species Amycolatopsis sp. PS_44_ISF1. The sequence goes on from NZ_JANUXO010000002.1 coordinate 1,090,863, forward strand.
AAGCCGACGATCACCACCGGGTCGTGCTCGGCCCGCGACGGTGCGCCCACCGCCGCCTCGGCCGTCCCGGTGAGCTTGGCGTGCAGGAACCCGGCCAGCAGCAACGGGTTCGGGTAGTCGAAGACCAGGGTCGCGGGCAGCGCCAGCCCGGTCCGGGCGGCGAGGCGGTTGCGCAGTTCGATGGCGGTCAGGGAGTCGAAACCGGCGTCGCGGAAGGCCCGGTCCTCGTCGACGGCCGAGGTGGAGAGCACCGCAGCCGCCGCCTCGCACACCGTACGGCGCAGTGAGGGCAGGTCGCGCCGCAGCCGCGGGACCTCGGCCGGCCGGCGCTGCATCAGCGGCTCGCCCCCCTCGGCGGGCTTCACCGTGACCAGCGCGGCCCGGTCCGAGCCCGCCGCCAGGTCGAGCAGCCGCAGCCCCTCCTCGGCCGTCATCCGCCCGACGCCCGCGCGCTCCAGCCGCTGGGTGTCGGCGGCGCCGAGCCGCCCGGTCATGGCGCTCACCGGCGCCCACTGGCCCCACGCCAGCGACACCGCGGGCCGGCCCGCCGCCCGGCGGCGGGCGGCGAACACGTCGAGGTAGGCGTTCGCGGCGGCGTAGTTGGCCTGCCCGGCCGAGCCGAGGACGCCGGCTGCGGAGGAGAACAGCACGAAGGCGTCGAGGTCTCCGGCCAGCTCGTCGAGGTGCTCGGCCGCGTCGGCCTTGGGCCGCAGCACCGTGTCGAGCGAGTCCGCGTCCAGCGCGGTGACCGTGGCGTCTTCGGTGACCCCGGCGGCGTGCACGACGGCGGTCACGGGCACCCGTGAGAGCAACGCCCGCACCTGCTCGCGATCGGCGACATCGCAGGCGGCCATGGTCACGACCGCTCCGGCCGACTCCAGTTCGGCGCGCAGCGCGGGGTCCTCGCCGCGCCGCGAAGCCAGCACCACGTGCCCGACTCCGTGCGTGGTGACCAGGTGCCGCGCGACCAGTGAGCCGAGGGTGCCGGTGCCGCCGGTGATCAGCACCGTGGCGTCGGGCCGCCAGGGCGCCCGGCCGGTCGCCGCGACCGCACGCAGATGCGGTACCAGCACCGCGCCGCCGCGGATCCGGAGCTGGTCCCCGCCGCCGCCCAGTCCCCGCCAGAGCTCGTCCGGCCCGGTGCCGGGCTCCAGGTCGGCGAGGGCGAACCGGCCCGGGTGCTCGGTCTGCGCGCTGCGCACCAGGCCCCACACCGCCCCGGCGACCGGATCGACGTCCGCGTGCTCGGTCACGATGGCCAGCCGGGCTTCACCCGGTCCGGCCAGGAAGCGCCGGAGCACGCCGAGCACCGCGGTCAGCACGGTGCGAAGCTCACCGCCCGGCGCCCGCCAGGCCAGCCATCCCGCCGCTTCGGCGCGCAGCTCGTCGACCAGCCGGCCCTCGACCGCGGCGCCGGTGCGGCCCGGTTCCCACTCCAGGGCGTGCAGGGGCGGTTCGCGCCGGGCGCGGCCGTCGGTCAGCCAGTAGTGCTGCCGGTCGAACACCGTCTTGGGCACCGGTACGAGGGTCCTCGGCAGGACGGCGTTCCAGTCGACGCCGTGCCCGCGCACGAACGCGGTGGCGGCGGCGGTCAGCGCCGAGGCCACTTCCGGCCGGTCGCGCCGGTTCAGCGGCACGGAGACCACGTCGGCCAGCACCCCGGAGAGCGAGCCGCCCGGGCCGAGTTCGAGCACGGTCGTCACCGGGTGGGCCGGGTCGCCGGTCATGGTCGCCACCGCGTCGGCGAACCGCACGGTGCGGCGGACCTGCGCCACCCAGTACTCCGGGGCGCACGCCTGCTCCCCGGTCAGGTGCTCGCCCGTCACCGTGGACACCACGGCCAGCTTCGGGTGGTGGTAGGTCAGCGAGGCGGCGATCTCGCCGAGCTCCGCGAGCATCGGCTCCATCAGCGCGGAGTGGAAGGCGTGGCTGACCCGCAACCGCTTGGCTTCGACGCCGAGCCGCTCGACGGCGCGGGTGACGGCCGCTTCCGAACCGGACAGCACGACCGAGGCGCGGTCGTTCACCGCGGCGACGGACACTCCGTCCAGCCCACTCTCGGACACCGCGCTCTCGGGTACCGGGACGGTGACCATCGCGCCCCCGGCGGGCAGCGCCTGCATGAGCCGCCCGCGCGCGGCGACCAGCCGGGCCGCGTCGGGCAGCGACCACACGCCGGCCACGAACGCCGCCGTGAGCTCGCCCAGCGAATGCCCGGCCAGCACCCGCGGCCGGATTCCCCACGACGCCACCAGCGCGGCCATCGCCACCTCGACGGCGAAGAGACCGGCCTGCGCGCCCGCCGTGCCCTCCAGCCGGTCGCCGTCCCCGAAGACCGCTTCGCGCACCGAGAAGTCCAAGTGCCGGTCCAGTTCGGCACAGACCTCGTCGAACGCGTCGGCGTACACTTCGAACCGGTCGTACAGCTCGCGCCCCATCCCGGCCCGCTGGACGCCCTGACCGGGGAAGACGAAGCCGAGGCCGCCGCCCGTGGCCTTCCCGGTCACCGCGCGCTCGAAATCACGCAACCCGGCGATCGCCTCCGCCGCGTCCCCGGCGAGCACCACGGCACGGTGCTCCCAGGTGCCCCTGGTGGTGACCAGGGCCCCGGCGACCGCGGTCAGTCCCGCGGCCTCCGCGCTTTCCAGGTGGCCCGCGACCGCGGCGGCCTGGGCGCGCAGGGCCGGCTCGGAGCGGGCGCTCACCACGACCGGCACGAGGCCGAGTTCCGGGACCGGGACGGCGGTCCACGGCTCCGGCTGCTCGAGGACGACGTGGGCGTTCGTGCCGGAGACGCCGAACGACGACACCCCGGCCCGGCGGCCCGGGGTGTCCCACGGCGCCGCGGACCTCAGCAGTTCCACGGAGCCGCCCGCCCAGTCGATGAGCTCGCTGGGCCGCTCGGCGTGCAGGGTGCGCGGCAGGACCCGGTGCCGCAGGGCCAGCACCATCTTGATCACCCCCACCACCCCGGCCGCGGCCTGGGTGTGCCCGACGTTCGACTTGGCCGAGCCCAGCCGCAACGGCCGCGCCCGTTCCCGGCCGTAGGCCGCCAGCAGAGCCCGCGCCTCGATCGGGTCGCCGAGCACGGTCCCGGTCCCGTGCGCTTCGACGGCGTCCACATCGGACGGTCTCAGCCCGGCGTTCGCGAGCGCCTGGCGGATCACCTGCTCCTGGGCCGGCCCGTTCGGGGCGGTGAGCCCGTTCGACGCGCCGTCGGAGTTCACCGCGCTGCCGCGCAGGACCGCCAGCACCTCGCGCCCGTCCGCGCGGGCGGCCGAAAGCCGTTGCAGCACCAGCACTCCCACGCCCTCGGACCACCCGGTGCCGTCGGCGTCGGCGCTGAAGGACTTGCACCGGCCGTCGGCGGCGAGGCCGCGCTGCCGGGAGAACTCGACGAACACCTCCGGCCCGGCCATCACCGTCACCCCCGCGGCGATGGCCAGCGAAGACTCCCCGGAGCGCAGGGACTGCGCCGCCAGGTGCAGCGCCACCAGCGAGGACGAGCACGCGGTGTCCACGGTCAGCGCCGGGCCGCGCGTGCCCAGCACGTAGGCCAGCCGGCCCGAGATCACCGCGGGCAGCCCGCCGGTCATCAGGTAGCCCTCGGCTTCGCCCGGAGCCATCGCGCTGGGCCCGTACGGCTGCGGCGTCGCGCCGACGAACACGCCGGTTTCGCTCTCCCGCAACGAAGTGGGGTCGATCCCCGCGTCCTCCAGCGCCTCCCAGGCCGTCTCCAGCAGCAGCCGCTGCTGCGGGTCCATGGCCAGCGCCTCACGGGGGCTGATCCCGAAGAACCCGGCGTCGAACTCCCCGGCGCCGGTGAGGAAGCCGCCGCGCCGGGCGTAGGTGGTGCCGGACGTGTCGGGATCGGCGTCGTAGAGCCCGGCCAGGTCCCAGCCGCGGTCGGCGGGGAAGTCCGACACCACGTCCCCGCCCTCGGCCAGCAGCCGCCAGAAGTCCTCGGGTGAGGCGATCCCGCCGGGCAGGCGCACGCCCAGGCCGACCACGACGATCGGGTCTCCCCCGGCCGGGGCCGGGGGGTCGGCCGGGGCCGGGGAGTCGGCCGGGTCCCGCTCCGGGCCGGCCAGCCGCTCGCCCAGGTGGGCGGCCAGCCGCCGGGGGTCGGGGAAGTCGAAGGCCACGGTCGGCGGCAGGGTCAGCCCGGTGGCGGCACTGAGCCGGGTGCGCAGGTCCACCGAGGTCAGCGAGTCGAACCCGGCCTCGCGGAAGGCCTGGTCGGCCGCCACGCCCCCCGGGTCGCCCAGCACGGCCGCGGCCTGCGCGCGGACCAGGTCCAGCAGTTCCTCCCGGTCACCGGAGAACTCGGCGAGCCGGGCCGCCGGCGCCGCCGCGCCGAGGGCCCGCCCGTCCGGGCCGAGCCAGTAGCGGCGGCGTTCGAACACCGAGGTCGGCAGCGCGACCGGGGGCGCGGGCGGGACGACGGTGGTCCAGTCCACCCGGCCGCCGCGGACGAAGTGCTCGGCCAGCGAGGTCCGGAACCGGCGGGTCCCGCCGTCGTCGCGGCGCAGAGTACCGCAGACCGCGGCGCCGACAACGTTGTCGGCCACCGCGTCGGCCAGCACCGGGTGCGGGCTGACCTCGACGAACAGGCCGAAGCCCCGCTCCGCCAGTTCGGTCACGGCTTCGGCGAACCGGACCCGGCCGCGGAGGTTGCGGAACCAGTAGTCCCCCGGCACCGGACCGGTGACCCATCCGGTGTCCACAGTGGACATCCACGGGATCGCGGGCGTCCGGGCCGTCACCCCGGTGGCCTCCAGCACCGCCGCCCGGACGGCGTCCACGTCCGAGCTGTGCGAGGCGTAGTCCACGGCGACCCGCCGGACCCGCACGCCGCGTTCGCGGTAGTCGCGCTCCCAGCCCTCCAGGTGCGCGGGCGTTCCGGCGAGCACGAGCGCGCGCGGTCCGTTGACCGCGGCGATCTCGGCGCCTTCGGGGGCCTCCTCCGGCGCGACCGCCACCGACAGCATCCCCCCACGACCGGCCAGCCCGGAAGCGATCACCCGGCTGCGCCGGGCCACGACCTTCGCCGCGTCCTCCACCGACAGCGCACCGGAAACGCACGCCGCCGCGATCTCCCCCTGCGAATGCCCGACCACCGCGTCCGGGCGCACCCCATGGGCCTGCCACAACGCGGCCAGCGACACCATCACCGCCCAGGAGACCGGCTGCACCACCTCCACCCGCTCCAACCCACCACCGAACACCACCTCGCGCAGAGACCAGTCCACATGGGACGCCAGCGCCCGCTCACACTCCTGCATCCGCGCCGCGAACACCGGCTCGGACTCCCACAACTCCCGGCCCATCCCCACCCACTGCGCCCCCTGACCGGGGAAGACGAACACGGTCTTCGCGCCCGGCAGCGCGGTGCCGCTGACCGCGGTGGCGTCCCGCAGCGCAGTGGCCGCTTCGGCGGCGTCCGCAGCCAGCACGACCGTGCGGTGCCGGCGCAACGTCCGGGTGCGGAGCAGGGACCAGGCCACCGGGGCGAGATCACCGCCGATCCGGTCCGCGAGCCGCCGGGCCTGCGCCCGGACCGCGGTGCGGGTGCGGCCGGAGACGATCAGCGGCCACCCCCCGGGCCCCGGCGGTACCGGCGGCAGGGACGGTGCGGGCGGTGCCGCGGGTTCCGCCTCGGCCGATTCGATGATCACGTGGGCGTTGGTGCCGGAGATGCCGAACGAGGAGATCCCGGCGCGCAGCGGCCGCCCTTGCGGTACCCAGGGTTCGGCCGAGGTGAGCAGGCGGATCTCCCCGGCGGACCAGTCGACGCGGGTGGAGGCGGCCTCGGCGTGCAGGGTGGCGGGCAGGCTCCGGTGCCGCATGGCCAGGATCATCTTGATCAGCCCGGCGCTGCCCGCCGCAGCCTGCGTGTGCCCGAGGTTCGACTTGACCGAACCGAGCCGCAACGGCGTGGCGCGCCGCTGCCCGTAGGTGGCCAGCAGCGCCTCGGCCTCGATCGGGTCGCCGAGCACGGTCCCGGTGCCGTGCGCCTCCACGGCGTCCACTTCGGACGGTTCCAGCCCGGCCTCGCGCAGCGCCCGGCGGATCACCCGCTCCTGCGCCGCCCCGTTCGGCGCGGACAGCCCGTTGGACGCCCCGTCGGAGTTCACCGCGCTGCCCCGGACCACCGCCAGGATCTCGCGGCCGTCCCGGAGCGCGGCCGAGCGGCGCTGGAGCACCAGCACGCCGACGCCTTCGGCCCAGCCGGTGCCGTCGGCGTCCGCGGCGAACGAGCGGCAGCGCCCGTCGCCGGAAAGCCCGCCCTGGCGTTCGAACTCGACGAACACACCCGGGCCGGCCATCACCGTGGCCCCGCCGGCGACGGCCAGCGCGCACTCGCCCGACCGCAGCGACTGCGCCGCCAGGTGCAGCGCCACCAGGGAGGAGGAGCAGGCGGTGTCGACCGAGACCGCGGGCCCCTCGGTGCCCAGCACGTAGGCGACCCGGCCCGAAGCCACGCTCGGGGCGGTCCCGGTCAGCACGTGCCCCTCGGTGCCGCCGCCGCTTTCGTGCATGCGGCGGCCGTACTCCTGCGGCATCAGGCCGAGGAACACCCCCGTCTCGGTGCCGCGCAGGGAAACCGGGTCGATGCCGGCCCGTTCCAGTGCCTCCCACGAGGTTTCCAGCAGCAGCCGCTGCTGCGGATCCATGGCCAGCGCCTCACGCGGGCTGATCCCGAAGAAACCGGCGTCGAACTCCCCCGCCCCGGACAGGAAACCGCCGCGGAACCCGGTGGCCGTCCAGCCCCGGTCGGCCGGGGCGTCGGCGATGAGGTCGGCGCCGCTGTCCAGCGCCGCCCAGAACGCCTCCGGCGAGTCGATGCCGCCCGGGAACCGGCAGCCGAGGCCGACGATCACCACCGGATCGTCCCCGGTCGCGGGAGCCGGACCGGCCACCGCCGCCGCCCCGGCCGCGGGTTCGCCGAGGAACTCGATCAGCCGCGCGGGGGTGGGGTGGCGGAAGAGGGCCGTGCTGGTCAGCCGCCGGTCCAGCGTGGCGTCCAGCCGCGCGGCCAGCTCCACCAGCATCGAGGAGTCGAACCCGAGGTCCCGGAACGGCGTGTCCAGCTCGACCTGCGCCGGGTCGCGGACGCCCAGCACGGCGGCGATCTCCCGCCGGGCCGCCTCCGCCGGGGCGGTGAACTCGGGGGCGGCAGGGGTTTCGGGGCTGGCAGGGGCTTCGGGGGCGGCAGGGGTTTCAGGGTCGGCAGGGGTCTCGGGGGCGGCAGGAGTCCCGGGGGCGGAACCGTCGTCGAGCCAGTACCGCTCGCGCTGGAAGGGGTAGTGCGGCAGCGGAATTCTCGGTCCACTGTGGACCGGCCAGTCGACCGGGACGCCGTTCGCGTACAGCTCCCCCAGTGACCGCAGCAGCCGGTCCGGACCGCCTTCGCCGCGCCGCAGCGTCGGCACGGTCACCGCGGCCGCGCCCCGCTCCAGCGCGCAGTCGCGGATCCCGGCCAGCAGCATCGGGTGGGGGCTGACCTCGACGAACACGTCGTGCCCGTCGCCGAGCAGCGTGCCGACCGCAGCGTGCAGGTCCACCGGCCGGCGCAGGTTCCGGTACCAGTACCCGGCGTCGAGCGGGCCGTCCGGCCGGTCGCCGGTCACGGTGGAGTAGAACGGCACTACCGCGGGCTTCGGGCGCAGGGCGGCCAGCTCGGTCTTAAGCTCGTGCTCGACGGGCTCGACCGCGGCGGAGTGCGAGGCGTAGTCCGCGGCGATCCGGCGGGCGCGCGCCTCCGGCTCGCTGGCCGCGACCAGCTCGTCCAGCGCGTCGAGATCACCGGCCACCACCACCGACGCGGGCCCGGAGATCACCGCGACGGACAGCCGCCCGTCCCAGCGGGCGATCCGGGTGCGGACCTCGTCCGCGGGCAGCCCGAGCCACGCCATGCCGCCCCGGCCGGTCAGTGCCCGCGCGGTGACCCGGGAGCGCGCCTCGATCAGCCGGGCGCCGTCTTCGAGGCTCAGCACCCCGGCGACGCAGGCCGCCGCCACCTCGCCCTGCGACTGCCCGACCACCGCGTCCGGCTCGATCCCGCGAGAGCGCCACAGCGCGGCCAGCGAAACCATCACCGCCCACATCACCGGCTGGTTGACCTCGGTCGGCTCCATCGGGGGAGCGCCTTCGGCGGAGGTGAGGACCTCGATCACCGACCACCCGACCAGCGGCCGCAGGGCGTCGTCGCAGCGGCGCAGCTCATCGGCGAAGACGGGCGAGGAGCCGAGCAGCCCGGTCGCCATCCCCGGCCACTGCGCGCCCTGACCGGGGAAGACGAACACGATCCCGCCGGTCCCTTCGCGGGCGGTGCCCCGGGTGATCGCGGGCACCGCGAGCCCCGCGGCCAGGTCGTCGAGCGCGGTGAGCAGTTCGTCCCGGTCCTCGCCCACGACCACGGCCCGCCGCGGCAGCGCGGCCCGGGCGGCGACCAGAGTGCCCGCGACCTCGTGCAGCCCGGGCCCCGGGTGCCGGCGCAGGTGCCCGGTCAGCCGCCCGGCCAGCTCGAGCAGGGCGCGGTCGGTGTGGGCGGAGAGCACCCAAGCGGCCGGGCCCCCGGGTCCGGGCCGCGGGCCGGTGCCGTCCGGCCCCGGGGCGAGGACCACGTGGGCGTTGGTGCCGCCGAGACCGAACGAGGAAACCCCCGCGCAGCCCGGTGCAGGCCACGCGGTCACCTCGGTGACCACCCGCAGCCGCCATTCGCCGAACCGGATGGCCGGGTTCGGGCGCGCGAAGTTGAGGCTCGCGGGCAGGCTGCGGTGGTGCAGCGCCAGCAGGGTCTTGATCAGCCCGGCGATACCGGCCGCGCCCTCCAGGTGGCCGATGTTCGTCTTCGCCGAGCCGACCAGCAGTTCGGTGCCCCGGTGCGGTGCGTGGACGGCGCCGAGCGCGGCGGCCTCCACCGGATCGCCCGCGGCCGTTCCGGTGCCGTGCAGCTCGACGTAGTCGAGCTCGGCGGGCTCCACCTCCGCGCGCCGGTACGCGGCCCGCAGCACGCGTTCCTGGGCCGCCGGGCTGGGCGCGGTCAGCCCGGGGGCGGGCCCGTCGTTGTTGACCGCGCTGCCGCGCAGCACGCCGTAGATCCGGTCGCCGTCGGCTTCGGCGCGCGCGAGCGGCTTGAGCAGGACGAGACCACCGCCCTCACCGCGGGCGAAGCCGTTGGCCCGGGCGTCGAAGGTGTGGCACCGGCCGTCCGGGGACAGCGCGCCGAGGCGGGCCAGCGCTTCGGTGGATTCGGCGGCGAGGTTGAGGTGCACGCCACCGGCCACGGCCAGCGAGGATTCGCCGCTGCGCAGGCTCTCGGCGGCCAGGTGCACGGCGACCAGCGCGGAGGACTGCCCGGTGTCCACCGTGAGGCTCGGCCCGGCGAGGCCGAAGAAGTGCGACAGCCGGTTGGCCAGGATCGCCCGGCTCGTCCCGGTCAGCCGGTGGTGCCCGATCTCGGCGCCGATCCGGGCGGCGAGCAGCGCGTAGTCGTCGGCGGTGGCGCCGACGAAGACCCCGGTCTCGCTGCCGCCCAGCGCATCCGGCGCGAGGCCGGCGTCCTCGAACGCCTCCCAGCCCAGCTCCAGCAGCAACCGCTGCTGCGGATCCAGCTCGCGGGCTTCACGCGGCGAGACGCCGAACAGCGGCGCGTCGAACCCGGCCACGTCGTCGAGGTACCCGGCCCGGGAAGCGGTGGCCGGGCGCCCGGGCGGGGCCTGGCCGAGCACGTCGGCCCCCTCGCTCAGCACCCGCCAGAAACCGGCGGGATCCCCGGCGCCGGGGAAGCGGCAGGACAGGCCGACCACCGCGATGGGGAACACGGCTACTCCTCGGGTTCGTGAAATCGGGTGCCGGACGGGGGGCACCCGGGGCCGGGTCTGCGCCTCAGTCCTGCTCGTCCAGCCCGGCGGCCTCCAGCGGGGCCGCGTACGGCGCGATCACCCGCATGAGCTCCGCCTCCCAGGCGGTGGGGTGGACCGCCGTGGTGGCCCGGGCCGGTCCGCGCCGGGCCGCCTCGATCCCGGTGAGCAGGGCTTCGGTGGTGGCCTTGCCGTGGTAGCGGTCCACCAGCCACTGGCGGCCCTCGGCCCGGACGCGGCCGGTGCCGGTCCGGTGCACCAGCTCCAGCGCGCGATCGGCCAGCTCGACGGTGCGCAGGCTCGGCACCGGCCACGCGGACGGCGCCTCGAACAGCTCGTCCCCGCCGCCGAGCCCGTACCCGGTGACCAGGCACCCGCTGGCCAGCGCCTCGGCCACCGGCAGGCCGAAGCCCTCGCCCTCGGGCGCGCCGAGCGCCACGAACACCGAGGTGTCGGCGAGCACCCGCGCGACCTCCTCGTGCGGCAGGCCGCGGATGTCGCGCAGCTCCACCCCGGCACTGCGCGGGTCGTTGCGCAGGATCTGCTTGAGCAGCGCGCTTTCCGACGGGCGCTTGCGCGACATCCACGCGATGCTGGGCTTCTTCTCCACCGGCCGGAAGAGCTGCGCGTCGATCGGGTTGGGCACCAGCACCGGCGGCGGCAGGTCCGGCACCGCCCGGCTGATCACCTCGACCGCGTCGCGCGAGATCGTCCACAGCGTGGGCGGCACGCTCCAGCCCGGGTACGGGTTCAGCTCCGGGCAGGTCAGGAACATCATGAAGTGGCCCTGCACGAAGATCACCTTGCGGCCGCCGGGCGCCGGGTCGTGGCCGGGCAGGATGGTCAGCTCCGGCACCACGAGCAGGTCCTCGGCCGCCATCTCCAGCTCCGCGCCGGACAGCGCCGGCACGGTGTCTTCGAACCAGTCGTAGCGGAAACCGGGGGTCGGCGACCAGCGGTAGGCGTCCACGCCCGCCGCCGCGAGCAGCGCCACGTGCTCGGTCAGCAGGCGGTTCCCGCCGACCGGGTACTGCACCTCGAACCCGGCGTAGATGACTCGACCGGCCACTGCCTGCTCCGTTCCCGGCCGCGGGACACACCTGGCCACGGCCCAGCTCGTGACGAGGGCACACCGGCGCCGCCGGCGCCTTTGCCGGCTGCGGAAACGGCGGCCGATCAGGCCTCCCGTCGCGGTGAACCCAGCGGAGCCCGATCAAGCGGACACTAACCCGCGACGCCACGCCGACGCAATGGTCTAGTCCAAAGAGGGGAACGACGGGCGGAAATCGAGGACGCGCGGCCGCCGGCGGCTTCCCTTGCCCCGCCCGGCCGACGACGATCGCGGACCCGGTGGTGCCAGGATGCGCCATGCGGAAACTGACCTACGGCATGAACCTGAGCCTGGACGGCTACATCGCCGCGCCCGGTGACGATCTCGGCTGGAGCGGGCCGAGTGACGAGTTGTTCCGGTGGTGGCTCGAACAGGAGCAGGCGATCGACCTGTTCCTGTACGGGCGCCGGCTGTGGGAGACCATGGGCTCGCACTGGCCGACCGCCGACCGCCGGCCGGGCGCCACCGCGGCGGAGATCGCGTTCGCCCGGAACTGGCGGGAGACGCCGAAGGTGCTGTTCTCCTCCACGATCGGCGCGGCGGACTGGAACACCCGGGTGGTGACCGGCGACCCGGTCGCCGAGATCACCCGGCTCAAGGCCGGGGACGGCGGCCCGATGCGGGTCGGGGGCGCGACGCTGGCTGCGGCGGCCATGCGGGCCGGTCTGGTCGACGAGTACCAGGTCGTCACCCATCCGGTCCTGCTGGGCGGCGGCAAGCCGTTCTTCACCCCGCTGGACCGCTGGGTGAAGCTGGAGCTGACCGAGACCCGGACGTTCCCCGGCGGCTCGGTCCTGACCAGGTACCGGCGGGTGGCCGGCGAAGACTGATGCGGTGCCGGCGTTCGGCCGCGAAGATCGCGGCGGCCCGGTCGGTGCAGCCGCCGTCCGGGCCCCCGTCGCCGAAGTCCTGCGGCCCCGGGTCCTCCCGGCTCGCGACCCTCCGGGCTCGTGATCCCGCCGCCGGGAACCGGCCGCCCGCCGCCTCAGGCCATGGCCAGCAGCATCAGGCCCATCCCCAGCGCCATCAGCCCGTCCGCGCCCCGGCCCAGAGCCCGCAGCGGCGGCCCGGACGCCCGGGCGTCGTCGATCGCCCGGGCCAGGAACACCAGGCCCGCCACCAGGAACACGGCCAGCAGCCCGAGGGCCACGGCGGTCACGTCCACCGGAGGGCCGGTACCGGGGGCCGACGCCGGAAGGGCCATCCCCGGCATTCCCGGCATGTCCCTCGTCGCGCCGCCGGTGGGCGGGGCGCCCATCGCCCGGGGCATCACGAACACCATCCACGCCATGGCCGCCATCATCACCGCGTGGTACGCCGCCCCGCGCCGTCCGCCGGGCCCGGCGTGCGACGCACCGGTCACCGCCACCCCGGTGAACCACAGGGCCGCGAGCCCGAACAGCACGGTCTGCGGCCAGCGCGCGAGGCCCATGCCCACCGGCCACGCCATCACCACCATGGCCACGCACATCACGGCGTGCAGGAGGTCACCCACCCGCTGCGCGGCCGGGCCCGGCCGCACGCAGCGGTACGCGCAGAACACCCCGGGCAGCACGAACAGCACCGTGGCGAGCCACCGCAGGCCCCCGGCCGCGATCATGCGCGCGCCCACCGGACCTCGAGCAAGCCGTCCAGCACGAGGAAGCCCAGCAGCGACCACCCGAACAACGGCAGGTAGTAGCCGGCCACGGCGACCGCGACCAGGGCGGGGGCCAGGACCCGCCCCGGGATCCGCCGCCAGGCGCCCCGGGCCGGGAGGCGGCCGGGGCGGGCCCGGCCGCGAGTGGGGCGCCGCAGCCACCACATCCGGTAACCCCAGCCCAGCGCCGCAATCAGCCCCACCGCCAGCAGCGTCAGCACGATCTGGTTGGCCAGGCCGAACAGCAAGCCCATGTGGGCGTCGATCCCCCACGTGCTCAGCTTGGCCGCGAGGGGGTACCCGGCGAACCGCAGGGTGCCGGTGATCGTCCCGGTGACCGGGTCGACCGCCATCGAATCGGCCCACACGGGCCAGCTCCGGCCGACCTGGGCGACGACGTAGCCCTCGCCGGGCCCGGACGGCGGGCGGATCTCGACCGGGTCGCCCAGCCCGGCCCGCAGCGTCGCCCGGCGGGCACCGTCGAAGCCGAGGCCGGGCCCGTTCGCCGCCGGGGCCGTGGCCGAGATCGACGGCGTGGTCCAGTCCAGCCGGGCGCGGGGGTCGGCGAGCTGGGCGCTGGCGTGCGAGGACCAGGTCAGGCCGGTGGCGGACAGGAAGAGCAGGCCGGCCGCCAGCACCACACCGGTCCGCCCGTGCCGGTTCCGGAGCCGGCCCCGGCGGCTGGAAGCTCGCCGACGGCGGCGGCCGAACCAGAGCGCGAGCCCGGACAGCACCACGACCCACAGCCAGCTGGCCGCCAGTTCGCTGTACAGCCGGCCGAAATCGCCGAGGTGGGGGCTGCGGTGCAGCGCGTCGAGCCAGCCCCGCAACGGCATCGCCTGGCCGGAGCCGTAGGTCTCCAGCTGCCCCCGCACGGCTCCGGTGTGCGGGTCGAGGAACACCGTCCAGTGGTAGCCGGGGGCCAGGCCCGGCCGGTCGAAGATCACCTGGGTCGTGTCGGCCGGCGCGGGCCCGGGCCGCAGCCCGGTCAGGGTGCCGTCCGGCACGAGCGCCCGCGCGAGCGCGGCCTGCCGGTCCAGCGCAACGGCGCCCGGCGCCGGCGGAACGGGCAATTCGTGGTCGTAGACCACCTGCTCCACCTGCGGAGCCCAGACGTAGGCGAGCCCGGTGACCGCGGCCACCAGCAGGAACGGCCGATGAAGACCCCGGCGTAGAAGTGCAGGCGCAGCAGCAGCGGACGGAGCGCGGCCCAGCCGGGGCGCGGCTCGGCGACCGCCCCCGCCGCGGCTTCTTCGCGCTGGTCGATGGACATCAGGCTCCCTTCCTCCGCCTACGGCAGAAGTCGGGCAGCAGTCACCTCCGGTTCCCGCGAGCACCGTGACCTGGTTCACGCCACGCGAACGGCGCAGCGACACGAAGAGCACCGACACCTCGGGCCGGGCGGTGAACCGCGCGAGGCGGGTCAGCGCCCCACGCTCGAACCGAGGGTGTCCAGCGCCTTCGAGACCAGGGCGTGGGCGTTCAGGAGTGGTCGGGGTCGGTGTCGACGGCCAGGCCGCAATTGTCCACCCCACCGGTCGAGTCCACTGTGGATGATCTTCATCCCTTGCGCGCAGACCGAGAGTGGGTGGTCGCGCTTCGCCTGCTGCCTCGCGCCGACCGTCCACCGGGACGGCCGGCCGGTGCAGCCCGGCGTTCGGCTGTCCATAGTGGATTCTGCCCCACCGTGGCCCGGACCCCGGTCAGGTCTCGGTCGAGGGCCCCGGCGGACGGATCACCGAGCCGCGGCTCAGGGTTTGCGGCCGACGCCGCCGGCCATGATCCGCTGGGCGACGTTGGCCGGCTTCAGCAGCGGGCCGTCCGGCCACCAGTCGGTCAGGGTGACGACCTCGGGGGCCGCGTCCGGGCCGGGCGGGACGAGCTCGGTGCCGTGGAACAGTTCGCGGATCTCGGACCGGCTGCGGGCGACGACCCCGCGCAGCGAGCCGGTGCGGACGATCTCCCGCAGCTGCGCCACGGCCTCCTCGTCCCCGGAACCCTCGTCGGGCTCGATGAGGTGGGAGATCACCAGGTACGAACCCGACGGCAAGCGGTCGAGGAATTCGGCCGTGACCTCCGCCGGCCGGCCGCGCTCGCCCTTGTGGTGGTGCAGCGTGGCGACGAACAGCACCGCGATCGGCTCGTCCCAGTTCAGGTGCGAGCGCACCACCTCGCTGTCGAGGATGCCGCCGGGCTCGTAGATGTCGGCCTGGATGTAGCGGGTGAGGCTGTTGTCCTCGAGCAGGGCACGGCCGTTCGCGGCGACGATCGGGTCGTAGTCGCTGTAGACCACCTTCGCCTCGGGCCGGATCCGCTGGGCGACCTGGTGCACGTTCTCCGCCGTGGGCAGCCCGGAGCCGCAGTCGAGGAACTGGGTGACCCCGGCGTTGGTGGCGAGGAACCGGATCGCCCGGATCAGGAAGGCCCGGTTCTCCCGGGCGGCGTCGGCGAGCTCGGGCATCTTCTCGAAGATGCGCGCGGCCTCCTGGCGGTCGACCTCGTAGTTGTCCTTGCCGCCCAGC
Source organism: Amycolatopsis sp. PS_44_ISF1 (assembly GCF_032335455.1). Lineage (NCBI taxonomy): Bacteria > Bacillati > Actinomycetota > Actinomycetes > Pseudonocardiales > Pseudonocardiaceae > Amycolatopsis > Amycolatopsis sp. PS_44_ISF1. The sequence goes on from NZ_JANUXO010000002.1 coordinate 1,106,004, forward strand.
AGGTAGTCGTAGATCCGGGCGACGCTGGCCCGATAGGGATCCACACCGGGGGGAGCGTTCAGCTCGTCGGACAACAACCTCAGCCTCCTCGGCCAGGCGGGGACAGTGGCCCACACTGTAGCCACCGGCCTCCGTCTTCGCCCGTCAGGTCCCGGGAGGAGCGAGCACGAGCCGGGGCGGCCGAAACCGGTCCATTATGGACAATCCAGTCCGACGACGTATATGTCATTATACGGAAGGGTCGGTGATGGCCCGGTAAACCGGCCGGAGCAGCTCGGCGACGTCCTGGCCGCCCACCGTGACCGCCAGCGGCGGGGCCTGGTCCAGCAGCGCGTCGAACGCGGTGGACGGTCCGCGCAGCGGCGCCGCGCCGTCCAGCCCCGGGGCCGGGCCGGAGTCGAAGAAGCTGTCCACGACTTCGGCCAGGGCCGGGTACCGGTCACCGGGATCCGGCGGCCCGGCGGCGATGAGCCGGTTCTTCACCTCCTCGAGCAGCGCCTCACGGCCGCGGCCGCGCAGGGCCAGGACCGTGAACGGGTCGTCGGCGACCCGCGCCACCAGCGCGGAGAACACCGCGTTCAGGTGGCCGCACGGCACCTCGGCCGCCGGGCAGGTGCAGTCCAGTGAAACCTCCCGCGCCGACGACGGGAACAACGGCAGCCGGAGGGCTTCGCAGATCTGCTCGACGTCGCGCGGCAGCTCACCGCCGAGCAACTGGACCGTGACCGACGCTTTCGCCGCGAGGGCACCGGTGATCGCCGCCCAGTCCGGCTTCCCGAACGCCGCCAGCCCGATCCGCACCTGGTGAACGCACTCGTCCCGCACCTCGGCCTCGACGCGCCCGGCGCCGGCCGTCAGGGACACGACCCGCCCCCGGCCGGCCGCGGGCCGGAGGACGCCGATCGCCGCCAGCGCCCGCGTCAGCCGGGCCGGCCACCACGGCAGCGGCTCGCTCATCGCCCGCGTCCTCCCCCGGTGTGGGCACCCCGCGGCCCGGTCCTCGGTGCCGGGCCGCCCCGATCGTCGCACGGGCGGCCCGGGGCGCGGGCCCGGCGGTCAGCGCTTGGTGACCGGGCCGACCGGGAACTCCACCCCGGTCAGGTCTTCGGAGACGGCCCACAGCCGCTGCTGCCGGGCCAGGTCGTAGGAATCCGGGCTGGAGGCGACCAGCCGGGGGTGCCCCTGGGTCTCGGCCGGCCCGCCGGGACCGTAGTACTGGCCGCCGAGCGCACCGGGATCGGTGGCGGCGCGCAGGGTGGGCAGCGCTCCCCGCGCCGCGCTCTGGGTGAGCACCGGGCCGAGCCAGGCGAGCGGGAGCCGGAAGGCCGCGGGGCTGTTGCGGGTGAGTTCGGTGCTGGACAGGCCCGGGTGCGCGGCCAGCGCGGCGGTGGTGCCGTGCGGGGCGAGCCGCCGCTGCAGCTCGTAGCTGAACATCAGGTTGGCCAGTTTGGACTGGCCGTAGGCGCCGGCGCGGCTGTAGGACCGCTCCCACTGGAGGTCGTCGAAGTGGATCGCGGCCCGGATGCGGTGCCCGGTGCTGCTGACCGTCACCACGCGCGAGCCGGGCACCGGCAGCAGCCGGTCCAGCAGCAGCCCGGTGAGCGCGAAGTGGCCGAGGTGGTTGGTGCCGAACTGCATCTCGAAGCCGTCGCGGGTGGTCTGCTTCGGGGTGTACATCACGCCGGCGTTGTTGATCAGCAGGTCGATCCGGTCGAACCGCGCCCGCAGCGCCGCCGCGGCGGAACGGACCGAGTCGAGCGAGGTCAGGTCCAGCTCCTGCACGGTGACGTCGCCGGTGAGCCGCGCCGCGGCCTGCTCGCCCTTGTCGACGGAGCGCACGGCCAGCACCACCGAAGCCCCGCGCTCGGCGAGCGCCTTGGCGGTTTCGTAGCCCAGCCCGGTATTGGCCCCGGTCACCACGGCCACCCGCCCGCGCTGGTCCGGAATGGCCGCCGTCGTCCACTTCTCGCTCATTGCCGTCTCCCGATAAAGTACCGAAGGTATCTTGTATCGGCGACGTTAAAGTACTTGCGGTACGTTGTCAACGTACCGGAGGTACTTAAGCTAGGCTGACGAATGTGACTTTCCAGCGGGCGCGGACCGAGGAGCAGCGCGAGGCCCGCCGGCGGGCGATCCTGGACGCGGCGTCGGCGATGCTCGACGAGATGCCGGTGGCCGCGGTCACCTTGAACGAACTCAGCCGCCGGGCCGGCCTGGCGAAGCCGAACGTGGTGCGCTACTTCGAATCCCGGGAAGCGGTGCTGCTGGAACTGCTGGACCGCTTCCTGCGGGAGTGGCTGGCGGAGCTGGCCGGCGAACTGGCCGCCGGCGTCGACCGATCCCGGCCCATGACCGAGCGCGCCGCCGCGGTGGCCGAGGTCCTCAGCCGCTCACTGGCCGGCCGCGTGGTGCTGTGCGAGCTGTTCGGCGCGCAGGGCAGCGTCCTGGAGCACAACGTCTCCGTCGAGGTCGTGACCCGCTACAAGCGCGCCTCCCTGGAACACCTGGCCACGATGACCGCCCTGGTCACCGAGGCCCTGCCGGAGCTGCGCGAGAACGCGGCGCTGTTCAGCCTCCAGACCTTGGTCACGGCCGGCGCGATCTCGGCCTACACCACCCCTCCCCCCAGCCTCCAGGCGGCTTACGCGGCCGAGCCCGAACTGGCCCGGTTCCACCTGGGGCTGGGGGATTATCTGAAGCAGTCCTTGATAGCCACTTTCCTGGGTGTGCTCCCGCGTAGCTGAGCAGCGCTTTCGAATACGGGTCCCTTTCGAGAGATTCCACCGTTTCCACCCGGATGGCCGCCTGGTCCGGAACGAGGGCCGATCGACCCGGCCCGCAGCCGATCCCCGGCACGGGGGTGACGCGCAGATCAGGTAAGCCTAAGCTGCACACGCTCCCCCGGAGGCCGCCCGGCGGTCCCCGCTCACCCCTGCCGTTCGGAGGTCGAAGTCCCCGATGCCCGCCCGACCCGTGGTGGCCCGGTTCGCGGGCTCGGCCCGCGACTCAGCCGGAGGCGCCGAAACCGGCCCAGCGGACCAGGACCGGGGACCGCAGTCGCCCGGTTCGCCGCTCAGGATCGATGGGCGGGTGCTTCCCGCGCTGGCCGAGCCCGGCTCGTCGGCCGTGCTGCGGCGCGCGATCACGGGGCAGACGCGGCGGGTGGTGCCCGCCGCGCTCTTCTCCATGCTTCACCAGGCGTGCGAGGCGGCCGTGCCGGTGCTGATCGGCATCGGCGTCGACCAGGCGATCGCCCGGCAGAGCCCGGGGGCGCTGATCGCCACGCTCGTGGCGCTCGTCGTGCTCTTCGGGGTGCTGACCACCGCCCAGCGGATGGGCGGGCGGCTGGTGCGGCGGGCTACGCAGGGCGCCGCGCACGAGCTGCGGGTGCGGATCTCGGCCCGGGTGCTCGACTCGCGCGGCACCGCGCCGGGGGCGGTCCGCTCCGGTGAACTGCTGTCCACGGCCACCTCCGACGCCCAGCGGGTGGGGCTGATCAACGCCTCGATCTGGGCCGGCGGCGGCGCGCTCGCGGCGCTGGTCGCCGGCGCGGTCCTGGTGCTGCGGACCTCCTGGCTGCTCGGCCTGGTGGTCGTGCTCGGGCTGCTGCCCGTGGTCGTGCTGACCGCCCTGATCTCCCGCCCGCTGGTCCGGCGCAGCGCCGTCGAGCAGCACGCCGCCGCGGCCGCCGCGGGCACCGCCAGCGACCTGCTCTCCGGGCTGCGCGTGCTCAAGGGGCTGGGCGCCGAAACCGTCGCTTCCGCCCGGTACGCGGCGGCGAGCGTCGTCTCGCGCGACGCGGCCGTCCGCGCGGCCGTGGTGGCCGCCGCCCGCACCGCGACGGTGACCGCGCTGACCGGGGCGTTCCTCGCGGTGGTCGCCTGCCTCGGCGCGTACCTCGCGCTCTCCGGGAAGATCAGCATCGGCGAGTTCATCAGCGCCATGGGGCTCACGCAGTTCCTGCTCGGCCCGTTCACCTGGATCGCCGCGGTCGGCGCGCAGGTGGCCCGGGCCCGGGCGTCGGCCACCCGGATCGCGAACGTCCTGCGGGTGCCGGCCGCGGTCGGCGCCGGATCCGGCTCGGTCCCCGGCGGCGCGCTGGGCATCGAGGTCCGCGGCGCGGCCCGCGACGGGCGGGATCCGCTCAGCCTGAGCATCGCCCCCGGCGAACGCGTGGGCATCGTGGCCCAGGACGCGGCGGCCCACGCCACGGTCGACGCGCTGCTGGAGTGCCTGGCCCGCGAGGCCGACCCGGACGTCGGCACCGTGCGGCTCGGCGGCATCGACCTCACGGAACTGGACCCGGACAGCGTGCGCGCGCGTCTGCTGGTGGCCCGCCACGACGCGGTCCTGTTCACCGGAACGCTGGCGGCCAACCTCGGCGCCGAGGTCCCCGGCCGTGACCGGCGAACCGTCGGCGACGCGGTGCACGCCGCGGCCGCCGACCAGGTCGCGGAGGTGGTGCGGGGCGGCACCGCCGCGGTGCTGACCGAACGCGGCCGGTCGCTCTCGGGCGGGCAGCGCCAGCGGGTCGCGCTGGCCCGGGCCCTGGCCGAGGACACCGACGTGCTGGTGCTCGACGACCCGACCAGCGCCGTGGACAGCGTCACCGAAGCCCAGATCGCCGAGCGGGTGGCCCGGCTCCGCGACGGGCGCACCACCCTGGTCGTCACCACGAGCCCGGCGCTGCTCGCCACCACCGGGCGGGTCCTCGTGCTGGCCGGGGGCCGGGTCCGGGCCGAGGGCACGCACGCGGAACTGGTGTCCGCCGACGCCGCCTACCGAGAACTGGTGCTCCGATGACTACACCGTCTACACCGTCCACACCGGACACACCGCCGACACCGTCCACCCCGCCGACACCGTCCACACCGGACACGCCAGCGGCACCGTCCACACCGGACACCGGAACCACGGACACCGGCACCGCCACCGCGGTCGCCGAGCCGTCGGCCTCCGTGCTGCTGCCCACCGCTACTCCGGCCGAGACTCGCGCGGAGGCGTTGGCGATCCTGCGCCCGCACCGCGCTCTGGTCCTCGGGGCCGCCGCCACGCTGACCGCCGGGGCGGTGCTGGGGCTGGTCGGGCCGCGGGTGATCGGCTTCATGACCGACCTGGTGGTGCAGCGCGGCGCGCTGTCGGCGGTGGTCGTGGCGGCCGTGGTGCTGCTGGTGGCGTCGGTCGGGCAGGCGCTGTTCACCGGCGCGGGCACCGCGCTGGTCGCCCGGCTCGGGCAGACCGCGGTGGCCGGGGTGCGGGAGCGGGTCCTCGACCGCGCCGTGCACGTGCCCTCCCCCGCGCTGGAGCGGGCCGGCCGCGGCGACCTCGTCGCGCGGGTCTCCGGTGACGTCGAATCGGTCAACGACGCCGTCGGCGAGGTGCTGCCGGTCCTGGCGAACGCCGCGCTGACCATCGGGCTGACCGCCGTGGCCCTGGTCATCCTGGACTGGCGCTTCGCCATCGCCGGGCTGCTCGCGGTGCCGCTGCAGGTGATCGCGCTGCGCTGGTACCTGCGCACGGTGGTCCCGGTGGTGCGCGCCGAACGGGAGGCCGAAGGCGCCCGGGCGCAGCAGATCCTCGATTCCGTCGAAGGCGCCGACACGGTGCGCGCGCTACGGGCGGGCCACGAGCACCTGGCGGCCATCACCGAGCGTTCCGACGCGGCCCGGCAGCTGTCGATCAAGCTCGCCGCCGTGCAGCGCCGGTTCTTCGGCAAGCTCAACTACGGCGAGGTCGTCGGGCTGGCCGCGCTGCTGCTGGTCGGCTACTACCTGGTCGGCGCCGGCAGCGCCACGGTCGGCACGGCCGCGGCCGCGGCGCTGTACTTCCACCGGCTGTTCGACCCGTTCAACCAGTTGCTCAGCCTGTTCGACGAGGGCCAGACCGCGGGGGCCGCGTTCGCGCGCCTGGTCGGCGTGGCCGCGATGCCCGGGCGGCCGGAGCGACCGGCCGAAGCGCCGCTTCCCCAGGCCGGCCGCGCCGGGGTCGAGGTCCGCGAGCTGCGCTTCCGCTACTCCGGCGACAGTCCCGACGTGCTGGACGGGATCGCGCTGACCGTGCGCCCGGGCGAGCGGGTGGCGGTGGTCGGCAGCACCGGCGCGGGGAAGACGACCCTGGTTTCGGTGATCGCCGGGGTGCTCGCCGCGCGCAGCGGCACGGTCGAGATCGCCGGGCGGCGGGCCACCAGCGCCGAGGACCTGCGCGACACCACCGTGCTGATCACCCAGGAGACGCACGTGTTCGCCGGCCGGCTCGCCGACGACCTGCGCCTCGCCGCCCCGGACGCCGACGACGCGACCCTCCTGGCGGCGCTGGACCGGGTCGGCGCCGGGGACTGGGTCGCCGGGCTGCCGGACGGGCTGGAAACCCCGGTCGGCGCCGGGGGGATGCGGGTCGACGTGGCCCGGGCGCAGCAGATCGCGCTGGCCCGGCTGGTGCTGGCCGATCCGCCGCTGGCCCTGCTGGACGAGGCCACCGCCGAGGCCGGGAGCGCCGGGGCGCGGGTGCTGGAGCAGTCCGCGGACGCCGCGCTCACCGGCCGCACCGCCATCGTCGTCGCCCACCGCCTCTCCCAGGCCGCCGCGGCGGACCGCGTCGTCGTGCTCGACGGCGGGCAGGTGGTGGAGGACGGGACGCACGCCGAGCTGGTCGCCGCGGGCGGGCGGTACGCCCGGCTCTGGGCGGCCTGGTCGGCCAGCCACGACCAATCCGGACACTGACCGCTCGCGGACGGCCGGACCCGCCGGGTCACCCAGCGTGACCAGACGGTGAGGCCGGTAGACCCGAACTAAGGTAAAGGTACCCTTCCCAGGTGAGATCACGACGCGGAGCGTCCGCCACGACCCCGGGGCCACCGGCGTGAGCGCCCTGAAAGAGCACTCGCTTCACCCGGCCGGTCAGGGCGCCGCTCCCCCGCGGCGACGTCGCGCGGCCGGGTTCCTCGTCCTGGTGCTCGCCATCGCCGTCATGGCCGTGGTGTCGATGGCCGTCGGCGCGCGCGGGCTGAGCCCGGCGCAGGTCTGGCACGGGCTGTTCGCGGGCACGAACGACCCCGACCCGGCGCTGAACGAGATCGCGCTGATCGTGCAGACGGTCCGGGTGCCGCGGACGGTCGTCGCGATCGTGGCCGGCCTGGCGCTCGGCGTGGCCGGCGCGCTCACCCAGGGCCACACCCGCAACCCGATCGCCGACACCGGGCTGCTCGGGATCAACTCCGGCGCTTCGTTCGCGGTGGTGCTGGCGATCTTCCTGTTCGGCTGGCAGAGCCCGGCCCAGTACGTGTGGTTCGCGTTCCTCGGCGCGGGCGTGGCCGGAGTGCTCGTGTTCGGGCTCGCCAGCGTCGGCCGGGGCGCCGGGAACCCGCTCACCCTGGTGCTGGCCGGTCAGGGGGTGGCGGTGTTCCTGGCCGCGATGACCACCACCGTCGCGCTCTACGACCGGGCCTCGCTCGACGCGCTGCGGCAGTGGAACGCCGGCTCGGTGGCCGGGGCCGGCTCCGGGGTCCTGTGGGCCACGCTGCCCTTCATCGGGCTCGGGCTGGTGCTGGCGGGGATCAACCTGCCCTCGGTCAACCTGCTCGACCTGGGCGACGACGTGGCCCGGGCGCTCGGCACGAACATCGCGCTGAGCCGGGCCGTCGGCATGGTCGCGATCACCCTGCTGGCCGGCGCGGCCACCGCGGCGTGCGGGCCGATCGCCTTCCTCGGGCTGATGGTCAGCCACCTCGCCCGGCGGCTCACCGGCCCGGACCACCGCTACCTCGTGCCCTGCGCGGGTCTGCTCGGCGCCGTGGTCCTGCTCGTCTGCGACGTCCTCGGCCGGCTGGTGGTGCGCCCCGGCGAGCTGGAGGCCGGCATCGTGGTGGCGCTCGTCGGCGCCCCGTTCTTCGCGGTGCTGGTCTGGCTGGGAAGGGTCCGCCGCGCATGACCGGCCGAACCGCACCCGAAGCCGCCTCGCTCCCCGGAGTGTTCCGGGCGGGCCGCCTTTCGCTGGTCTGGCGGCCGTGGCCGGTGCTGATCACCGCGGTGCTGCTGGTGGCGACCCTGGTGGCCTTCTGCCTGTCGATCGGCCTGGGCGAGTTCCAGATCAGCATCCCCCAGGTGCTCGCCACGATCTTCGGCCAGGGCGACCGGGCCGACAGCTTCGTGATCATGACCCTGCGGCTGCCGCGCGCGCTGATCGGCCTGGTCGTCGGGCTCGCGCTGGGCATCTCGGGCGCGCTCACGCAGTCGATCGCGCGCAACCCGCTGGCCAGCCCGGACGTCCTCGGCGTCACCTCGGGCGCCGGCACGGCGGCCGTCCTGCTGGTCACCGTGACCGGCGGCGCGGCCGGCGCGATCACGGCCTCGATCGGGCTGCCCGCCGCCGCGCTCGCGGGCGGCCTCGGCACCGGGCTGGGCGTCTACGTGATGGCCCTGCGCCGCGGCATCGACGGGTTCCGGCTGCTGCTGATCGGCGTTTCGATCAGCGCGGTGCTGGAGGCGATCACCAACTGGCTGCTGGTGACGGCCGACATCCGCGACGTCGGCCGCGCGCAGGGCTACCTGGTCGGCTCGCTCGACGGGCGGTCGTGGACCGACCTGTGGCCGGCGCTGATCGGCGCGGCCGGGCTGGTGCTGGTGGTGCTGGCGGTCGCCTTCCAGCTCAAGCCGATGCACTTCGGCGACGACGTCGCGGCCGGGCTGGGCGTCCGGCTGCCGGTCGTGCGGGCGGTCCTGCTGCTGTGCGCGGTGCTGCTGGCGGGGGTCGCGGTGAGCGCGGCCGGACCGGTCCCGTTCGTCGCGCTGGTCGCGCCGCAGGTCGCGATGCGCCTGCTGCGGTTCCCCACGCCGCCGCTGGTGGCCTCCGGGCTGTGCGGGGCGCTGCTCGTGCTCGGCTCCGACCTGATCGCCCGCACCATCCTGCCGGTGCCACTGCCGGTCGGGATCGTCACCGCGACGATCGGCGGCCCGTTCCTGGTGTTCCTCCTTGTCCGCGCGAACCTCACGAAGACGGCGTACCGCTCATGAAGAACGAGAACCCGCGGCTGGCGGCCAGCGGGGTCACCGTCGGCTACGGCGGGACCCCGGTGATCGACGGCCTCGACGTCACCATCCCGACCGGGGTGATCACCACGATCATCGGGCCCAACGGCTGCGGCAAGTCGACCCTCATCCGGACGCTGGCCCGGCTGCTGCGGCCCCAGCAGGGCAAGGTGGTCCTCGACGGCAGCGACATCGCCACGCTGCGGACCAAGGACGTCGCGCGCAAGCTCGGCCTGCTGCCCCAGGCGCCGATCGCGCCCGAGGGGCTCACCGTGGCCGACCTCGTGGCCCGGGGCCGCCACCCGCACCAGAGCTGGATCCGGCAGTGGTCCTCCGACGACGCGCAGGTGGTGGCGCGGGCGCTGGCCCTGACCGGCGTGGCCGACCTGGCCCACCGCCCGGTGGACTCGCTCTCGGGCGGGCAGCGGCAGCGGGTGTGGATCTCGATGACCCTGGCCCAGGGCACCGACCTCCTGCTGCTCGACGAGCCCACCACCTTCCTCGACCTGGCCCACGCGATCGACGTGATCGACCTGGTCGACGACCTCCACGAAGGGGGTTGCACGGTGGTGATGGTGCTGCACGACCTCAACCTGGCCGTGCGCTACAGCGACAACCTCGTGGTGATGGCCGGCGGCACGATCGCGGCCCAGGGGCACCCGCGGGAGGTGGTCACGGGCGAGCTGCTGGCCGAGGTGTTCGGCCTGCGCGCCCACGTGATCGACGACCCGGTGAGCGACCGGCCGCTGATCGTGCCCATCGGCCGCGCGCACGTCCGAGACGAGCATCTCATGGAGCGTTAGAAGGCTAGCCTGCCCTTAGTTCCCGCTGTAGCATAACGCCGTCCTGCAGAGCGGTCAGCACAGCGAGAGGTGTCCGGAATGGGTTCCTGCACAACGAGAACGACTAACGGGTGGCGGCGGTGGGCCCTCGTCGTCGCCTCGTTCGCGATCGGCGCGAGCCTGCTCGCCGGATGCGGTTCGGCGCAGGACGGCCCCGCCGCTTCGGACGCCGGGACCGGCGCCGGCGGCACCTTCCCGGTCACCGTCGAGCACGCGTTCGGCGCCACGACCATCGACCGGGCGCCGAAGCGGGTGGTGGCGCTGGGCTACACCGACAGCGAGACCCTGCTCGCCCTCGGCGTGAAGCCGCTGGGCATGACCGACCAGTACCCCAACCCGCCCGGGCAGAGCCCGGACGTCAACACGCAGTGGCCGTGGGTGAAGTCGCTCTGGGGCGACGCGAAGCCCGCGATCGTCCAGACGCTGGAAACCTCGGCCCCCGACTACGAGAAGATCGCTTCGCTGCGGCCGGACCTGATCATCGCGGTGTACTCGGAGATCGACAAGGCCGCCTACGACCGGCTTTCGCAGATCGCCCCGACGGTCGGGCGGACGAAGACCGAGAAGGAGCTGTTCAGCGCGCCCTGGCAGGACAACGCGCGGCAGATCGGCAAGGCGCTCGGCCGGCCCGAGGTGATCGAGGCGGACATCAAGCGCATCGACGAGCAGGTGGCCGCGACGCGCCGGGCCCACCCGGAGTTCGCGAACCAGACCGCGGTGGCCCTGTCCTGGTACAAGGATTCCGTCGCCCCGTTCACCTCCACCGACGTGCGCGGGCGGCTGCTGGCCTCGCTGGGCTTCAAGAGCGTGCCGGCGATCGACCGGATCGCGGGCGACAAGTTCTACACCACGCTCTCGCCCGAACGCCTCGACCTGGTCAACGTGGACCGCATCTTCATGATCGGCGACGCCGCGGACCAGCAGGCGATCAAGAACTTCCCGCTGTTCGCCAACCTGCCGGCCGTGCGCGCCGGAAAGGTGACCTACCTGCTCGACAGCCAGGGCCCCGCGATCGGCGCGGCGCTCGCCGGCAGCACCGTGCTCTCGCTGCCCTACGCGATCGACCAGATCTCCCAGTTGACGAAGCAGTGAGGAAGTCCCCCGATGTCGGCCAATCCGTTCGATGATCCGGACGGGCGCTTCTACGCGCTCGTGAACGCGGAAGAGCAGTACTCCCTGTGGCCTTCGTTCAAGGAAGTGCCGCAGGGCTGGGAAATCGCCTTCGGCGAGGCCGGGCGGGGCAGCCCCCGGCAGGAGTGCCTCGACCACATCGAGGCGCACTGGACCGATCTGCGCCCGGCCAGCCTGCGGCCGTGACGGCCCCGCCCGCCCCGCACCCCTGATCCACCACCCCCGGGAGTTCCGGTTGTACCCCAAGACCGACGACGACGCGCTGCTGGAACTGCTGGCCGGGTGGAACGACACCGGGGCCGAGCGGGAGCGGCCCAGCCTGGTGGCGATGGTCCGCGAGCAGGCGGCCCGGCGGCCGGACGCCGTCGCGATCGTCGACGGCGACCGGTCGTTCACCTACCGCGAGGTGCGCGAGCGGTCCAACCAGCTCGCCCGGCACCTGCTCGGGCTGGGGCTCGCGCGGGAGCAGGTGGTCGGGATCTCCCTGCCCCGCTCCGCGGAGATGGTGATCGGGCTGCTCGGCGTGCTCGCGGCGGGCGGGGCGTTCGTGCCGCTCGACCCGCAGTGGCCCGCCGCGCGCCGCGCGCTGGTGATCACCGACGCGCGGATGACCTTGCAGCTCAACGCTTACGGGGAGCGGACCGGCGGTGAGCCCGAGGCCGTGCCGGTCGCGCTCGGCGACTGGCGCTTCGGCTCGTACCCGGCCGAAGACGTCGAGACCGACATCGCGGGCCCGGCGCTGGCGTACGTGATGTTCACCTCCGGTTCCAGCGGCCGGCCCAAGGGCGCGATGATCCGGCACGAGGCGATCAGCGAGCGCCTGCTGTGGCAGGCCCACGAGATCCTGCGGTTCGGCGACGAGGACGCGTCGCTGTTCAAGGCGCCGCTCTCGTTCGACATCTCGATCAACGAGGTCTTCCTGCCCCTGGTCACCGGCGGCCGGCTGGTGATCATGCCGGTGGGCGGGGAGCGCGACCCGCACCTGCTGCTGCGCACCATCGCCGAGAACCACGTGACCTTCGTGTACCTCGTGTCCTCGATGCTCGACGTCCTGCTCGAGATCGCGCGGGACGGGCGGGAGCTCGCGAGCCTGCGCCACGTCTGGTGCGGCGGCGAGGTGCTCACCCCGGAGCTGTTCGACCGCTTCCGCGCCCAGTCCGACGTCCCGCTGCACCACGGTTACGGGCCGGCCGAAGCCACCATCGGCGTCTCCTACGCGCAGTACGACGGCGCCACGGTGCGGCGGTCGACCTCGATCGGCAAGGCCAACCCCAACACGCAGCTCTACGTGCTGGACGAGCAGTTGCGGCCCGCGCCGGTCGGGACCGGTGGCGAGCTGTACATCGGCGGGTTCCTGCTCGGCCGCGGCTACCTCAACGCGCCCGCGCTCACCGCCACCCGGTTCGTGGCCAACCCGTTCGCGGGCGACGGTTCGCGGCTCTACCGCACCGGCGACCTGGCCCGGTTCCGGCCCGACGGCTCGCTCGACTTCCTCGGCCGCGCCGACAACCAGGTCAAGATCCGCGGCATGCGCCTGGAGCTGGAGGACGTCGAGGGCAGCCTGGCCGAGCACCCGCGGGTCCGGCACACCTGCGTGGTGGCGAAGAAGAACTCGGCGGGCGGGACCTACCTGGTCGGGTACGTCGTGCCCGTCACCGGGAGCGAGGACCTGCGGGCGGCCGAGGTCGCCGAGTGGGCGGCCGGGCACCTGGTCGAGTACATGGTGCCCGCGCACATCGTGGTGCTGCCGCGGTTCCCGCTCACCGCCAACGGCAAGCTGGACCGGCGCGCGCTGCCCGAGCCGGTGGCCGACCCGACCGGGCCGTTCACCGAGCCCGCGACCGAGGTCGAGCGCGCGGTGTGCGGGGCGGTCGCGGCCGTGCTGCGGCTGCCGCGGGTCGGGGCCGACCAGGACTTCTTCGCCCTCGGGGTGGAGAGCATCCTGGCCATCTCCCTGCTGAGCACCCTGCGGGACGCCGGGATCTTCGTCACCGCCACCCAGATCTACGAGAACCGCACCGCCCGGGCGCTGGCCGCGGTCGCGAGCCGCGAGGACACCACCGCGGCCGACCACGACGACGTGCCGAGCGGTCCGGTGGCCGGCTCCCCCATCGTGCAGTGGCTCGGGTCCGGCGGTCACCCGGTCGGCGGGTTCGTCCAGTCCGTGGTGGTGACCACCCCGGCGGCGCTCACCGCCGCCGCGCTGGAGGAGATCCTCACCGCGCTGGTGCGGCGGCACGACATGCTGCGGGCCCGGCTGACCCGCGAGGGCGACTGGGGCTTCGACATCCCCGGCCCGGACGGCGCCACCGCGGTCTGGGCCGAGAGCGACGAGCCGGTCGAGCGGTGCGCCCGCGACGCGAGCACCCGGCTGGACCCCGGCGCCGGGGTGATGCTGAGCTCGGTCTGGCGCCCGGCGCAGCGGCAGCTCGTGCTGGTGGCGCACCACGTGGTGATCGACGGCGTCTCGTGGCGCATCCTGCTCGACGACCTCGCGACGGCCTGGCGCCGGCTGGAGGCGGGCGAGCCGGTCGAGCTGCCCGCGCCCGGCACCTCGTTCCGGCGCTGGACCCAGCTCCTGGAACTCGCCGCCGCGGACGGGTTCCAGTCCGATGTGGACTTCTTCCGGCGGCCGCTCCCGGCCGCCGACCGGACGCTGGGCCGGCGCCATCCGGACGCGACCGACACGGTCGAGACCGAGCGGGCCCGGCGGATCGTCACCACGGCGGGGACCACGGCCCGGCTGCTGACCGAGCTGCCCGCCCGGTTCCACACCGGGGTCGACACCGTGTTGCTCACCGCCGTGGCGACGGCGCTGGCGCGGTGGCGGCGCGAGCGCGGCCAGGCCCAGACGTTCAGCTACGTCGAACTGGAGGGCCACGGCCGCGAGAGCCGCTTCGTCGCCGACGCACTCGGCATCGAGCCGGATCTTTCCCGCACGGTCGGCTGGTTCACCACGCTCTGCCCCGTGACGATCGACCCGGGGGCCGGGACCGATCTCGCCGCCGCGCTCAAGGCCGTCAAGGAAGACCTCGCGAAGCTCCCGCGCCGCGGCCTGTCCTACGGGGCGCTGAAGTACCTCGCCGGAGCCCCGATCGAGCTTCCGCAGCCGCAGGTGCTGTTCAACTACCTGGGCCGCTTCGGCGCGGCCGAAGGCGGCGACTGGCGGCTCGCCGGCCGCACCGACGAGCTGGGCGAGAAGCGCGATCCGGCCATGCGCCTGCCGCGCGCGCTGGAGTTCAACGCCATCGCCGAGCCGGGCCCGGCCGGCGAGCTGGAGCTGGCCACGGTCATCTCCTGGCCCGAGGGCGTGTTCACCGAAGCCGAAGTCACGAAGATCGGCGAGTTCTTCAGCGAGGCCCTCGACGGCCTCGCCGCCCTCGACGGCGGCGGGCACTCGCCCAGCGACTTCGACCTGCTGCCGCTGACCCAGGCCGACCTCGACCCGCTCGACCGCCCGGAGCTGCGCGACATCCTGCCGCTGACCCCGTTGCAGGGCGGGCTGTACTTCCACTCGATCTTCGACGAGGACTCGGCGCACAGCTACGTCGAGCAGCAACTGCTGACCCTGGAAGGCGAAGTCGACGCCGAGCGCCTCGCGACCGCGGCCACCCGGCTGCTGGAGCTGTACCCGAACCTGGCGGCCCGCTTCGTCAGCCTCGCCGACGGGCGGGTGGTCTCGGTGCTCGAAAGCGGCAGGGCACCGGTGTTCACCACGCTGGACCGGCCCGGGATCACCGAGGCGGAGCTGGCGGAGTACGCCGAGCGCGACCGGCGCGCGGGCTTCGACCTCGCCACCGGACCGCTGATGCGCCACACCCTGGTCCGCACCGGACCGCGGCGGTCGGTGCTGGTGATGACCGTGCACCACCTCATCGCCGACGGCTGGTCGGTCCCGACGATGCTCCGCGCGATGCTGGACGAGTACGCCGCGCCCGGCTCCCGGTTCGCGCGCGGCGGCTTCTCCGACTACGTGCGCTGGCTCGTGCGCCACGACGAAGCCGAAAGCGACCGCGTCTGGCGCGCGCAGCTCGACGGGCTGGCCCGGCCCTCGCTGACCGTCCCCGGGCACACGCCGTCCGCCGATTTCGCCGAGACCGCGGAATTCGCCGACGTCCCGGCCGATCTCGCGTCGATCAGCGCCGCGGTGCACGCGGCCTGGGGCGTGACCGTCGGCGGCCTCCTCGGCGCCGAGGACGTGGTGTTCGGCTCCACCGTCTCGGGCCGTGACGCGCCCGTGCCGGGCATCGCCGAGATGGTCGGGCTGTTCATCAACGCGATCCCGGTCCGCGTGCGGTGGCGGTCCGGGACCACCGGCGCGGACCTGCTCGGCGCCGTGGCCGCCGGCCAGGCCGCGGTGCGCGACCACCAGCACGTGTCCCTGGCCCGGATCGCCCGGGAAGCCGGCCTCGGCCCGCTGTTCGACACGCTGGTGGTCTTCGACGTGGCGACCGACATCGCGGCGCTGAGCGGGGCCGGCGGCGACATCACGCTCACCGGCGTCGTCAACGAAGGCGCGCCGCACTACCCGATGACGCTGGTGGTCGAGCGGGGCGAGCGCGTCCGGTTCAACCTCATCCACGACCCCGAAGCGGTGCGCCCGGCGACCGCCCGGACCATCCTTCGGACCTTTGTGGACACCTTCACCGGGCTGCTGGCCGAGCCCGGCGCGACGGTGGTCACCCGCTCCCCCGCCGCCGGCCGGCCGGGGGCCCGGATCGAGCCGGCCACGCTCGGGGAGCTGTTCGACACCGCCGCCCGGCGCGACCCGGCGGCCACCGCCGTGACCTTCTGCCCGCTCGGCGGCGAGTCCCGCTCACTGACCTACGGCGAGCTGTCGGCCGCGAAAGACGTTCTGGCGCGGGCATTGCGGACCCTCGGCGTCGGGCCGGGCTCCCGGGTCGCGATCGCGCTGCCGCGCTCGCCCGAGCAGGTCGTCTCGCTGATCGCGACGGTGACCGCCGGGGCGGCCTACGTGCCGCTCGACCTCGCCCACCCCGACGAACGGCTGGAATACCTCCTCGCCGACGCCGCCCCCGACGTCGTGCTGGTGGAAGCGGACCAGCGAGCGCGCTTCGAACGGCTCGCCCCGGGGGTGCGCGTGTTCGTCCCCGGCGACGAGCCGGTCACCGGCGCACCGGAACCGGCGCCGGTGCGGCCGGACGACGCCGCGTACGTCATCTACACCTCCGGCTCGACCGGGCGGCCCAAGGGCGTGGTGGTGACGCACGCGAGTTTCGTGTCGCTGCTGGCGAACACCCGGGCGGACATGGGATTCGGCCCGCACGACGTGTGGGCCCACTTCCACTCCTACTCCTTCGACGTCGCGGCCTGGGAGCTGTGGGCCGCGCTGGGCCACGGCGGCGAGCTGGTCGTGCCGGACTACGCGCTGACGCGGTCGCCGGTCGACTTCCACCGGCTCGTGCGCGAGCGCGGGGTCACCGTGCTGTGCCAGACGCCCTCGGCCTTCGCCCAGTTCACCGCGGCCGACGAGCACGCCGGCGCCCCGGCGAACGCGCTGCGCCGGATCATCCTCGCCGGGGAGGCGGTGGACCTTTCGCGGCTGCGGGGCTGGGCCGGGCAGCACGGCGTCGAGACCCCCGAGCTGGTGAACATGTACGGCCCCACCGAGACCACCGTCTACGTCACGCACCGGGTGTTCACGGCCGAGGACGTGCACGCCGGACCGGGGGCCGCGCCGATCGGGCCGCCGCTGCCGGGGCTGTCGATCCACCTGCTCGACGAGCGGCTGGAGCCGGTCGCGCCCGGGGCGGCGGGCATGATGTACGTCGCCGGGGACCAGGTGGCGCTGGGCTACCTGGGCCGGCCGGGCCTGTCCGCGAGCCGGTTCGTGGCGGACCCGTTCGCCGCCGACGGCTCCCGCATGTACCACACCGGCGACCGCGCCCGCCGCACGCTCGACGGCGACCTGGTGTTCCTCGGCCGCGCCGACGACCAGGTGAAGCTCAAGGGCTTCCGGATCGAGCTCGGCGAGGTGGAGTCGG
Source organism: Amycolatopsis sp. PS_44_ISF1 (assembly GCF_032335455.1). Lineage (NCBI taxonomy): Bacteria > Bacillati > Actinomycetota > Actinomycetes > Pseudonocardiales > Pseudonocardiaceae > Amycolatopsis > Amycolatopsis sp. PS_44_ISF1. The sequence goes on from NZ_JANUXO010000002.1 coordinate 1,123,005, forward strand.
CCATCCGCGCGGCCGGCGGGGACGGGGACGCGGTGGTCACCGTGTCCGCCGACGGCGAGTCGCTGATCGCGCACGTCGTGGGGCGGGTGCGGGACGACCTGCTGGACCACCTGGCCACCCGGCTGCCGCGGCACATGGTGCCGCACCGGGTGGTCCGCCTCGACCGGCTGCCGCTGACGGTCAACGGCAAGCTCGACCGGGCCGCGCTGGCCGGGGCGGTCCCGGCCGACGACCGGGCCGGGCCGGACGGCCACGCGCTCGTGACCGCCGCGGACGAGTCCGTCCTGACCACGCTGGTGGGCATCTTCGCCGACGCCCTGCCCGGGTCCCCTGATTCCCCCGAGTCCCCTAAGTCCACTGTGGATGAGGACACCGACTTCTTCGCGGCCGGCGGGGACAGCATCGTCGCCATCACCGTGGTCAACCGGGCCCGGGCGGCCGGGGTCCACATCGGACCCCGGGACGTGCTGCTGCACAAGACCCCCCGGGCGCTGGCCGCCCGGATCGGCCGCCTCCCCGCCGCGGCTCCGGAGCCGGTGGCCGCGGACGGGCCGGTCGTGCCGACGCCGATCATCCTGCGTCAGCGCGAGCTCGGCGGCCGGCTCGGCGAACTCGCGCAGGTTCGCGTGCTGGCCGCCGCCGATTTCGCCGGTGCCGGACGGGCGGCGGCCGCGGTCGTCGCGGCCCACGCCGCCCTGCGCCTGCGCCTGACCATCCACAGTGGAGTCTGGTCCCTGCGGACCGAACCGGCGCCCGGGCGGCCGGTACCGGTGCTCCGCACGGCCGAGGCCGACGTGCGCACCGTGGCCGAGGGCCTGGCCGCCGGGCTCGATCCCGAGGCGGGCCGGATGATCGCCTTCGCCTGGCTGGAGGCGGCCGGCCGGCTGGTGGTCGTGGCCCACCACCTCGTGGTCGACGCGATCTCCTGGCTCGTCCTGCTCGACGACCTCGCGGCGGTCCTGCGCGGGGAGACGCTCGCCGCGCCGACCACTTCCTACGCCGGGCACGCGGCCGCGCTCACCGCCACGGCGAGCTCCCCCGAGGTCGTCGACGGCCTGGCCGGCTGGGCCGAAGCCCTCGATGCGCCCCCGCTGCTGCCGCGGGTCTGCGGGCTGCGGGAAGTCACGGTCGAGGTGGCGCCCGAGCTCGCGGGCCGGCTGGCCAAGGCGGCCCCGGCCGCCCTCGGCGTCAGCCTCACCGAGCTGCTGTGCGGCGCGCTGCGCACGGCCCTCACCGCGATCCAGCCCACGGCCACCGACCTGTCGGTCGAGCTGGAGCGCCACGGCCGGGTGCCCGTGCTGGAGGACCACGACCACACCCGCACCGTCGGCTGGTTCACCGCCATCGCCCCGCTGCGGCTCACCCCGCACACCGACCCCGTGGCCGCGGCCCGGGAGGTGGCGCGGCGGCTGCCCGGCGAGCGCGCGCACGTCGCCTACGGCCAGCTCCGCTACCTCAACCCCCAGACCGCCCCGCTGCTCGCCGCCCGTCCGCGTCCGCAGGTGCTGTTCAACTACCTCGGCCGCGGCTCGCAGGACGACGCCGTCCACCTCGGCGCCGCCACCCCCGGCCCGTACGCGGTGGAGGTCAACGCCTGGCTCGACGGGCGCACCGGCGCGTTGCGGGCGTCGTTCCTGCTCGCCGACGACGTTCCCGACGCGATCACCGAACACTGGGCCGACGCGCTCGGCCAGCTCGTGCACAGCGCGACCACGACCTCGCGCACCGCACCGGTCTCACCGCTGCAGCGCGGGCTGTACTTCCAGGCCGAGCTGGCCGGCGAGGCCGGTTCCTACGTCGCGCAGAGCTGGTTCGTGTTCGACCGGCGGCTCGACCCCGAGGCGCTGGCCGCGGCGATGGCCCACGTGCTGGCCCGGCACCCGGGGGTCGGCGCCGGGTTCGTCACCGCCGCGGACGGCACCCCGGTGCAGGTCCTCGATCCGTCCGTCCGGGTCCCGGTGACCACAGTGGACCTGACCGGCCGGTCCGCCGAAGCGGTGGCGCGGCTGCGCACCGCGGACCGCAACACCGGTTTCGACCCCAGCCGGCCGCCGCTGGTCCGGCTCACCGTGGCGCGGCTGGGCGAGCGGCAGGACGCGCTGCTGCTGAGCTACCACCTGCTGCTGGTCGACGGCTGGTCGCGGGCGTTGCTGCTGCGCGAGCTGTTCGACGCCTACCGCACGATCACCGGCGGCGGCACCCTCGAGTCCGCACCGGCGACGCCGAGCTTCGAGTCCTACACCCGCGCGCTCGCGGCTCTCGACCCCTCGGCGGCCGAACGCTTCTGGGCCGCGCACCTCGCGGACGGCCCCGGCCCGACCCTGATCGCCGGACCGGACCCCGCCCCGGCCACGGCCCTGCCGACCAAGATCACCCGCGTCCTGCCGGCCGAGGACTCCGAACGGGTCCGGTCCGCCGCGCGGCGCCACGGGGTCTCCCTGAACTCCGTGCTGACCGGGGCGTTCGGGCTGACGCTGGGCGGCTGGACCGGCCGGGACGGCGCGGTCTTCGGGATCACCGTCTCCGGCCGCGACGGGGCCGGGGCCGGCGACACCTCCGAGATGATCGGCGTGCTGCTCAACACCGTTCCGGTGCGCACCCGGGCGCGGCCGGAGGACACCGTCGGCGCGTACCTCGCCTCGGTGCAGGCCGACCGCATCGCCGCGATGGAGCACGAGCACCTCGGGCTCGGCGAAATCCACCGGGCGAGCGGGCACGAGCAGCTCTTCGACACGCTGTTCGTGCTGCAGAACTTCCTCGACGACGAAGTGCTCGACGCGATCAACACCGACAACGGCATCATCGACGACCAGGCCGAGGACTCCACGCACTACCCGTTCACCTGGGTCGTCACCCCCGGCGAGCGGCTGACGGTCTCGCTGGAGTACCGCGAAGAGATCACCGAAGCCGCGACCGCGCAGCGGATGCTCCAGGACTACCTGACCCTCCTCGGCTCGCTCGCGGCCGAAGCGGGTTCGGCCCGGCCGCTTCCGGTGGGCGCGCTGCCGTCACTCGGGCCCGCGCCGGTCGCTTCGCCACGCACCGACGTCGGCCCGGACACGGTGGTCGACCGCTTCGACACCGCAGCGGACGCGGCTCCGGACCGGACCGCCCTGGTCGCCGCGGGCGAGACGATGACCTTCGCCCAGCTTCGCGACCGCAGCCGGGAGGTGGCCGGCGTGCTCGCCGCCCGCGGGGCCGGTCCCGGTTCGACGGTCGGCATCGCCGTTCCCCGGTCGCTCGACTCGATCGTCGCGCTGTTCGCGGTCCTCCGCTGCGGCGCGGCCTACGTCCCGCTGGAGCTGGACCACCCCGACGAGCGGATCCGCGCGATCGTCGGCCAGTCCTCGCCCGAGCTGATCCTCACGGTCGCCTCCGTCGCGCCGCGGCTCGCCGGGCTCGACGCCGGGCGGCTGGAGCTGGACCGGCCGCTGCCCGCCGCCGATCCCGTCGTGACCTTCACCCCGGACGACCCGCTGCGCCTGCGGCAGGCCGCGTACACCATCTTCACCTCGGGCTCGACCGGCGAGCCCAAGGGCGTGGTCACCGAGCACGCCGGGCTGACCAACATGCTCCGCAACCACCAGCGCCGGATCTTCGAGCCGGTGCTGGCCGAGCACGGCCACCGCCGGTTCCGCATCGCGCACACCGTGTCGTTCGCCTTCGACATGTCGTGGGAGGAGCTGCTGTGGCTGGCCGACGGCCACGAGGTGCACATCTGCGACGAGGAGCTGCGCCGGGACGCCACCCGGCTGGTCGCCTACTGCCGTGAGCACCGCATCGACGTCGTCAACGTGACGCCGACCTACGCCCAGATGCTGGTGGAGGAGGGGCTGCTCGACGAGCCCGGCTCGCGACCGGCGCTCGTGCTGCTCGGCGGCGAGGCGGTGACGCCGGGGTTGTGGCGGCGGCTGGCCGAAACCGAGGGCGTGGCCGGCTACAACCTGTACGGGCCGACGGAATACACGATCAACACCCTCGGCGCCGGCACCTTCGACTGCGCCGATCCGGTGGTGGGCGTGCCGATCGACAACACCGACGTGTACGTGCTCGATCCCTGGCTGCGGCCCGTTCCCGACGGAGTGCCGGGTGAGCTCTACGTGTCCGGCATCGGAATCGCCCGGGGGTACCTGCGGCAGCCCGCGCGGACGGCCGAGCGGTTCGTGGCCGACCCGAACACCGCGGGCGGGCGGATGTACCGCACCGGCGACCTGGTCAGCCGGCGGCCCGACGGGAACCTGACCTTCCTGGGCCGCACCGACGAGCAGGTCAAGATCCGCGGGCACCGGGTCGAGCTCGGCGAGGTCGAGGCCGCGTTCGCCGCGCACCCGGGCGTCCGGTTCGCCGCCGCGGTGGCCCAGCACGACCCCCAGGTGGACGGGGCGCACCGGCTCGCCGCCTACCTGGTGCTCGACGGCTCCGCGCCCGGGCTCGGCGAGGTGGCCGCCGAGGTGACCGCGGCCCTGCCGGACTACCTGCGGCCCACCCACTACGCCCAGGTCGCCGCGATCCCGCTGACGGTCAACGGCAAGGCCGACGTGGCGGCGCTGCCGGAGGCCAAGCCCCTGGGCACGCTGGCCGGCCCCGAACGCCGGGCCCCCGGCACCGAGACCGAGATCGCGGTGTGCGCGCTGTTCGCCGAGGCGCTCGACCTCGACGACGACGAGGTGGCCGTGGACAGCGGCTTCGGGTCCCTCGGCGGCCACTCCATGCTGGCGGTCCGCCTGATCGGGCTGCTGCGCCGCGAGTACGGCCCGAAGATCACCATCCGGGACCTGCTCTCCCTGAGCACGCCCGAGGCGGTCGCGAAGCACCTGGACCAGCCGGGCTGAGGCGCGCCTGGGCCCCGGCTCAGTCGTCGGCCAGGGCCCAGGCGACATCGCGCACGAGGGCGTGCCGCCACCCGGCGCGGTCGTGCCCGGCGCCGGACCGGGAGACCCGCACGCTCGCCCCCGCTTCGGCGGCCAGGGCCTCGACCAGTTCGTTGTGCGGCAGCATCCCGGTCTCGTGCTCGCCCACGTCGAAAGCGACGCGCAGCCCGGAAAGGTCCGGACCGCGGCGCAGCCTCGCGGCGATGGCGCCCCCGAGCGGCCCGGCGAAGGGCTCGTCGCGGCGTTCGGCCGGCCACCAGAAGGAGCCGGACTGGCAGGCGACGCGGGAAACGACGCCGGGGTACTCCAACGCCGCGTACAGCGCGCTGAGGCCGCCGAAGCTCTGCCCGGCGACGACCAGGCGGTCCGCGGCCACCCCGTTCCCGGCGAGCAGTGGCAGCAGTTCGTCGCGGATCCCTTCCCACAGCGCCGGGTTGCCGGCCAGCTCCTGCTCACGGGCGGGCGAGGTGGGCAGGAAGACCAGCGTCGCGGGCGGCATCGCGCCGTCCGTGACCGCCGCTTCGAAGGCGGTCACGGCGGGGTGGGTGTACAGCCAGTCGTCGCCGTCGAGCAGCAGGACGACCGGGTGCGGCCCCGGACCGGCCGGCTGGTGCACCCGCACGGTCCGGCGCCCGCCGAGCCGGGCGCTGTTCCAGCGGAAGCGGGTCCGCGGGACCGGCAGCACCTCGTCCGGGCCCACCGGCGGCCAGTACGGCTGCGGCTCGGCGTCCGGGGTCGCCGCGATCGAGCGGTCGGGCCCCGCGCCGGCGGGATTGAGCGGGTCGGCGTGCGGGCCGTCGCCGCGGAACTGGTAGGTCACCCGCAGCCGGGGCGGCATCGCGACCTCGGCGTACCAGCAGTCCGATCCGGCCCACCGCGTCAGCTCCACGGGACCGGACCAGGACTCGAACACCACCTCGGCCGGCGATCCGCGCCGGAGGAACAGGGCCAGCCAGCCGCCGCCGGGCCCGGGGGCGAACGCCGGCGCCGGGCCTTTCCCGGCCGCCGCCCAGAACTCGGCGTCACCGGGTTCCCCGTCGTAGCCGAACTTCGCCCACGGTCCAGTCACCCGGGTGCCGATCCTTTCCCTCGGCCGCGGGAGTTCCCTCGCTCCGCGGCGAAACGCGTTCGAGCACCGATGGATTTCACGCACCGATGGAGCGGACAGCGTGGCGGCGGCACCACCCCCGGCCGCGGCCGGCAACCCTCCCGTGCGTGCGGCTCCCCATCTCGACAACGGCGAGACTGAGGTTAGGCTAACTTCGTTCGTACTGTCCAGCCGCTGTCCGTTTCGTCCCCAGCGCGCCGATAAAGCGTTACGGACAGCAAAAAGCGGCCTGCGTCACGCCACCCCTTCATCGTATTGCCAAGGCAAGCCTTTCCTAACTAGGGTCGCCGCCGGGGGCCGGTCCAGCACCGCGCGCACCGCGGTCCGGCCTCCCGCCCGCGAGAACATCGAGTAGGAGATGACCCCACGATGAGCCCGGATTCCTTCGACCTGGCCGCCCTTCCGTCGCTCACCGACGCCAACGACGTGGTCAAGGCGTTCGCGGCCAACCCGGCCTTCCGGGCCGCGGAATGGGAGGAGCTGACCACCGAGGACGACCCGCACCGCCGGCCGGTGCGCCCGGACGACCTCGAATGGCTCGACTACAGCAAGCCCATGCCCGCGCCCAAGGCGCTCAAGCTCTCGGCCCTGCTCGGTCACCGGATGCTGCGCAACGTCTACGACGCCGGCCACGTCCACCTGCCGCCGCGGCGCACCGAGGTCAACGAGGTCTCGGCCCGCCAGTTCCACTCCGCGCAGAACCGGATCCTCGGCGCGCTGGCCCGGCCCATCCTCGAGCGGCACCTGTTCACCCTGCTGGACGAGCTGCGCCCGAGCTTGTCCACTGTGGACTCCGAGACGATCACCGGCACCGTGCTGGACTACCACGAGCAGCGCCGGTCCGAGCCGGGCCGCGCGTTCGACGTGGCCCTGCGCACCCGCGGCCGCAAGGAGGCGGCGAGCTTCATGCTGCTGCAGCTGAGCGCTTTCCGCCCGGCCGCGCACACCGCCTTCGGGCAGGCGGCGACCGGCGAGTACGACACCGGGCACCCGGCCCTGCGCGGGCTCCTGCTGGAGGACTACCGCGGCTGGGCCGACCGCGCTCCGGCCTACCGGGAACTGCTCGCCGGCGCGTCGCTGTGCCCCACCGCCGGCGCGTACTGGCAGCTCTACCTCGGCACCTCGCTCGGGCGCGGCAACCTGGTGCACCACCTGGCCGGTGACCCGTCGAAGATCTTCGAACTGGCCGGCGCCTTCGTGCACGAGAAGATCGACCGCGCCGCCACCGGGGCGCGCTTCACCGAGGTGTTCGCCGACGGCCTCGGCTACTCCGGCGCGTTCTTCACCCCCGACGCCGCGCTGACCGCGTCCGGGCTGCGCGAGCTGCTGGGACGGCTGCTGCCGCCGATCGCGGAGAACTTCGGCACCGAGGCGCTCGCCGCGTTCCACCGCGGGTTCAGCGACGCGCGCTGGTTCGCCGAGACCTGGGACGCCGACCTCGCCACCCAGCTCGACTGGGCGGACAAGATCGAGGAGTACCAGGAGAAGGCCGAGAAGATCGACCAGTACCTGACCAACGAGAACATCGAGGTCGACCTCGACACCTTCGTCGAGACCAACGAGGAGACCTCGACCACCCACGTGCACAACGAGCACCGGCTGGTGATGATCGAAACCGGCCAGATGCACTTCTGGAACAACGTCACCCACAAGATCCAGCTCAACCAGGGCGACAAGCTCCTGATCCCGGTCTCCCGGCTGCACGGCTCGACGGTCCTGTCCGGCTCGTGCACCTACCACCAGCCGATCATTCCCGAGGACATGCTGCAGCAGTTCGTCTGATCCCGACCACTCGGGTACGCGTCCCCGCACGGGGACGCGTACCCGAGTGCGCCCTTTTTCGCCCGCCCGTCGAATAGTGGGGTTTCTCATCGTGTCCGTGGAAAATCCGGTGTCGACCGGCGACGACCTCGCGAGCTGCGTGATCGGTGAGCTGCCGGACTGGGGGCGGGAGTGCCTGGACGAGCTGGTCTCGACCCTGCTGTCGCGCCAATCCCCGTTCCCGTGCACGTTCGCGGTGGCCGCGGCGAAGAAGAACACGCTGCGCTTCGGCTTCATCGACGACCTCGACGACGAAGCCGCGTGGAAGCCGCTGCTGCGCATCCTTTCCGAGTACCTCGCCGAGTACCGGGACATCTCGCGGGACACCTCGCTCGCGGTGTTCTTCCCGCCCGAGCCCGGAACCCGCACCCTGGCCGAGTACAACGCGAAGTTCTGGTCCGTGCTCCAGTACCTGCACGACAACGACCCCGGCCGATGGCCCCGGGACCTGCCCGCCGACGCGGAGGACCCGTTGTGGGAGTTCGCCTTCGGCGACACCTCGATCTTCGTCGTGTGCAACACCCCGGCGCACGCCACGCGGCACAGCCGGCACAGCTCCGGCTTCCTGATCACCTTCCAGCCGCGGTGGGTCTTCGAGGGCCTGGAGCCGGAGACGCCCCGCGGCACCTCGGCCCGCCGCGTGATCCGCAAGCGGCTGCGCGCCTACGACGGCATGGAGCCCTCCCGCCACCTCGGCGACTACGGCAACGAGGAGAACCGCGAGTGGCGCCAGTACTTCCTCCCCGACGACAACACCAGCGAGATGCCCCGCTGCCCGTTCCTGAACCGGAGACCGGCCGGGCCCTTGGCCGCCGACGGGGACGAGCGGGCCTGAGCGGTAGCCTCGACGAGCCGCACCACCGCCCGAAGCGCCCCTGACCGGAGAAGACCATGTCCTTGCCCTTCGACCTCACCGGACGCGTCGCGCTGGTCACCGGGTCCAGCCGCGGGATCGGGCTGGCCCTCGCCGAGGGGCTGGCCGGGGCGGGAGCCACGATCGTGCTCAACGGTCTCGACGCCGGGCGGCTGGAGGACACCCGAGCCCGGCTGGCCGGGCGATTCGGGGATGGCCGGGTCGCGGCCCGGGCGTTCGACATCGTCGACGAAGACGCGGTGGGGGCGGCCGTCGAATCGATCGAAGCCGAGGTGGGGCCGATCGACGTCCTGATCAGCAACGCCGGGTTCCAGCACCGCGAGCCGCTGCTGGAAGTGAGCCTCGCGGACTGGCGGCGGGTGGTGGACACCAACCTCACCGGCGCCTTCGTGGTGGGGCGCGCGGTCGCCGGGCGGATGGTGCGGCGGCGGGCCGGGAAGATCGTCAACATCTGCTCGGTGCAGACCGACCTGGCCCGGCCCACCATCGGGCCCTACACCGCGGCGAAGGGCGGGCTGCGCAACCTCACCCGGGCGATGACCGCGGAATGGGCCGGAGCGGGGCTGCAGGTCAACGCCCTCGCACCCGGCTACATCCACACCGAGATGACGCAGGACCTGGTGGACGACGAAACCTTCGACCGCTGGGTCCGCGACCGCACCCCGGCCCGCCGCTGGGGCACGGCCGGCGACCTGGTCGGGCCCGCGGTGTGGCTGTCCTCCCCCGCGTCGGACTACGTCAACGGGCAGGTCATCTTCGTCGACGGCGGCATGACGGCCGTCGTCTGAGCACGGCGGCGTCCCCGCGAGAACCACTAACGCCGGGCGCCGCCCGGGCCTGGCTCAGAACAGCGTCGCCGGCTCGACCGGCTCCGGCTCGGGCAGGGCGGCGAGACCGGGGACCAGCGCGCGCACGTCGTCGTGGAAGCGGCGGGCCAGGGAAGGCGCGTCGTGGTTGTCGGGCGTGTGCAGGAAAACCGTCGGCGACCGGCCCTCGCGCAGCCAGCCGGCGACCGTCGCGGCCCACGGGCGCCAGCCCTCGGCCGTCTCCTCGGCCGAATCCCGGCCCAGGTAGCGGACGATCGGCTGGTCGGTCAGGGCCCGGGTCCGCCGGGGGAGCCGCGGTTTCCTGGCCCACGCCTCCTGCTCGGCCTCGCTGGCCGGCGGGGTGCGGAAGAAGACGGTGGTGTCGAACGGGACCCACTCGGCGCCCGCGCCGGCCAGCGTGCCCTCCAGCAGCGAAGTGGAGCCGTCGTCGGTGAAGAAGCCGGGGTGGCGCACCTCCACGGCGCGGCGGCGGTCCGCGGGGAGCCGGCGCAGGAAGCGGCCGAGGACATCGACGCCGGCGGGGCCGAAGGAGGCGGGCAACTGGGTCCACAGCACGGCCCGCTCACCGAGCGGCTCGATCGCGTCCAGGAACGCCCGCATCTGCGCGTCGACCCCGGCGAGCCGTCGCTCGTGCGTGACGACCTTGGGCAGCTTGACCACGAACCGGAAACCGGGGCCGGTCTGCTCCGCCCAGCTCGCGACGGTGTCGCGCGCCGGAGTGGCGTAGAAGGTGGTGTTGCCCTCGACCGCGTTGCACCAGCCGGCGTAGGCCCGCAGGCGCTCCTTGGCCGGCGGCGAGGACGGCAGGAACCGGCCGAGCCACTCCTTGTGGGTCCACATCGCACAGCCGACTCGAAGACTTGGCACGGGCGTCCGCTCCCCTCGATCCTGCCGTGAAAGCTACTACCCGCCGCGGCGGCCGTCCCGCTCCCGCCTCCGGCTCCCCGGGGGGCAGCGTCGAGCGCTCAGCCTCCCGGAGGCGGCCCGCGCACCCCGGCCGGGCGAGACCGGTGCGCCGGTCTCGGGATCCACGTCCACAAGGCCCCCGCCGCGGCGAAGCCGACCAGCCCGCTGACCACGATCCCCAGCCCGAGCCCGGCGAGCGCGGTCACGCCGGCGAGCAGCAGCGGGCCCAGCCCGGAGCCGATGTCAGCCAGTTCGTTCCAGACGCCGAGGTGCGTCGGGCGGCCCACCGACGGGGAGACGTCGGCGCCGAGGGTCATCACGATGCCCGAGCCGATGCCGTTGCCGAACCCCATCACCATGGCCACGACGGCGAGCAGCACCGCGCCGTGCGTCAGCGGCATCAGGACGAAGGAGGCGCCGAGCACGAGCGCGGACGGCACCGCGACCCACCGGCGGCCGTGCCGGTCCATCACCCGGCCCGCCGGGTAGAACACGAGCGCGTCCACCGCCCCGGCGAACCCGTAGACCAGCGAGCCGGCCGTGGGCGAAAGGCCGAGGTGGGCCGCCCACAGCGGGACCACGGTCTGGCGCGTCTGCCGGATCCCGGACAGCAGCAGGATCCCGGCGCCGAGGGTGGCGTACACCCGCCACTTCCGCTTGAGCATGCCCCAGGTGGTGATCCCCGCCGCGGCCGCGCGGTGCTCGGCGGTCGTCTCCAGGTCCGGCACCCGGTACACCACCACGCCGGCGGCGAGCACCGCGACGAGGCTCAGGTAGTACGCACCGGCCTGGCCCCACCACTGCATCACCCCGGCCCCGGCGAATGGCCCGGCGAACAGCCCGATCCGCATCGTCCCGCCGAGCGTCGAGAGCGCCCGCGCCCGCATGGGCAGCGGCACCGATTCCGTCAGGTAGGACTGCCGCGCGAGGCCGTAGACCGCGCCCGCGGCCCCGATCAGCAGCACCCCGGCGCCGTAGAGCGCCAGCGCACCCGGTCCCGGGCCGATGTCGGTCAGGCACAGCACCAGCCCGGCGGCCGACACCCCGGCGGCGAGCAGCTCGACTTGCGCTCGCCGACCCGCGTGGCCAGGACGCCCGCCGGGATGTTCATCACCAGCGAGCCGATCCCCAGCAGCGCCCCGATCAGCGCCGCGACCGGCGTCGTGGCCCCCCGGTCGATCGCGCTCAGCGCCACGACCGGCAGCATCGCCCCTTCGGCGAGCCCGAACAACGCGGCCGGCCCGTACACCGCGACGGCCACCGAACGCAGCCGGAACTCCTCAGCCACGCCCGGGCCCCGCCCGGAGACCGGCCGTCGCGGTGCTGATCGGTTCCGTGCCCACGCCCCGATCTTCGCAAGCCCGGCCGGTCCCCCGGGCCGCTCGTGTCCAGGGCCACACCCCCGTCCGGCGAGCTTTTCGCCGGGGTGGCAAGGGAAAAGTCCTCCTTCGCCGGGTCTGTCCGGAGTGCCGATCCCGGGCCGTGGCCCGCCGGGGCGGCGGGGCTACCGCGCCGCGCCTTCGAGGTGGGCCTTGATCAGCTCCAACCCGGGCTGGATGCGGGCCGGGTCCTCGACCGGGTGCGGGCCGGCCGGCTCGGCCGGCGGGACCAGCCGCTCGAACAGCCGGCAGAACAGAGTCCTCCCGTCGCCGAGGTCGAACGTGGTGAAGGTGGCGATCGCGTGCATCGCCGGGGCCGGGGTGCCGTCGTCGAGCACGTCGCGGCCGACCACCGTCCACAGCTTGCCGGGGACCCGCGCGACCACGGTGTAGAGCTTCGGCTTCTCGTCCGGCAGGTCCGCGGCGATGGTCTCCAGCAGCACGTCACCGAGCTCGGCCGGGGCGCCCTCGGTGCCGCGCCGCACCTCGGTGCCCGAGGCCATCGGCAGCCACTTCGGCAGGTTCGCCCAGGTCGTCACCCAGTCGTAGACCTCCTGGGCCGGGCGCTCGATGACGATGCGGTTCTCGACGAACCGGATGTTCAGGTCGTCCGGGATCTGGGGCGCGTACAGGTCGGTCGTCATGTGATCTCCTCGTTTCGGCGGCGGGGGCGGAAAACCGGGGCCAGCGCGGTCAGCGCGACGGCGCGTGCTGCCCGGTCATGAGCGCGCCGAGGTCGTCCGGGGCCAGGAACGACGGCGGCGGGGGCGGGCCCCAGCTGAACAGTCCCCGCGCGCCCTCGAACACCTCCGGGGTCCAGAGCTCGTCCTCGGGGATGCAGTCCATGTCGGAGTAGTACTCGCTGAAGTTCCCGGCCGGGTCCTTGAGGTACCAGAAGAAGTTGGACCCCGCGTGGTGGCGGCCGAGGCCCCAGACGTGCCGGTCCGGGTGGCCCTCCAGCATCGCCGACGCGCCCCGGCCGACGTCGTCGACGTCGTCGACCTGCCAGGAGGTGTGGTGCAGGAAGTTCACCGGCGCGGCCAGCGCCAGCACGTTGTGGTGGTCGTCCGAGCAGCGCAGGAACGCGCCCCGGTCCCCGATGTGGTCGCTGACCTTGAACCCCAGCCCCTCGGTGAAGAACCGCAGGGTGGCGTCCAGGCCGGTCGTGCCGACCACGCAGTGGCCGAGCTTCCGGGGCCGGACCGCGGTCTCCCGCACCACCCCGGGCGCGCGGCCGTACCGCTCGATCCGGCCGGGCCCGTTGTACGGCGTGGCCGGCACGGGCTCCCGCGCGATGCGCGGCGCGACCTCGACCCGGACGGTGAACCCGGAGACCGGCTCGATCGCGGTGACCGCCGCGCCGTCCGCGGCCACGGCCACGCCGGAGCGGGTGAGCCGGGTGGCGATCCGCGCCAGGTCGTCCGGGTCGTCGGCCCCCACCCCGAGCTCCAGCAGCCGGCGGGACGGGGCGGGCCGGACCCGCAGCTGCTCTCCGCCCTCGAGCGTGTGCAGGTTCCCGCCGCCGTGGTGGGTCAGCCCGAAATCGGCGTAGTAGGCCACGGTCTGCGCCACCTCGGGAACGCCCATCGTCACCCGGGTCAGCCGGTGCAGGCCCATGTCAGTCCTCCGGCCCGGCGGTGAAGGTCTGGCGGATCTCGCCGATGCCCTCGATCCGGCTCACCAGCCGCTCGCCGGGCCGCAGGAACCGCTTCGGCGTGCGGCCCATGCCCACCCCGGACGGGGTGCCGGTGAAGACGAGGTCGCCCGGGTACAGCGTGATCGTGCGCGACAGCGCGGAGACCAGCCGCGCGACCGGGAAGATCAGCTCGCGGGTGCGGCCCGCCTGCACCGTCTCGCCGTCGATCGCGCAGCCGAGCGCCAGGTCGTCGCGGTCCGGCAGCTCGTCCGGGGTGACCAGCCACGGGCCGACCGGCGCGAAGTTCGGGAACGACTTGCCGAGGCTGAACTGCGGGGCCGGGCCGGCGAGCTGCGAGACCCGCTCGGACAGGTCCTGCCCGACGGTCAGCCCGGCGACGTGGTCCCAGGCTTCGGCGCCGGTGACCCGGTGGGCCGTCCGGCCGACGACCGCGACCAGCTCCACCTCCCAGTCCACGTTCCCCCCGGCCGGCAGCACGACCTCCACGTCCGGGCCGGCCAGCGCGGAGACGAACTTGGCGAACGTCGGGGGCAGCCCTTCCGGGACGTCGAACCCGGCCTCGGCGGCGTGCGCGTCGTAGTTCAGGCCGATCCCGACGATCTGCCGCGGGGTCGGCGAGGGCGGCCCGAGCTGGGCGCGGGTGAAAGCGACGTCGGGTTCGATCACCGCCGCCCCGGCCCAGGCCCGGAACTCCGCCCAGTCCTCGTAGACCGAGGCGGGCCCGGGGCCGAACCGCCCGCCCGAAGCCGTTTCCACGTCCGCGCCCTTGTCCTCGGCGGTCAGCAGAACCGCCCGACCGTCCACATTGGCCAGTTTCATGACCTGCACCTTTCGGCGGGGCCGGCCGGAGCCGGCACTCGGGTGGGGAAAGCCCGGCGGCCGCGAGCGGAGGGACCGTCCCGGGCCCGCTGGTCTACCGGGGCCGGGCGGCCGTACCGAAGGGCTCCTCGGCCGGCCGCGGAGGAGTTCTCCCCGGGCGAGTTCGAAAGTATCGCTAAACTTTCGAAAGTTCAAACATCATTCGTAAACTGCTAGGCTGAGGCCATGGGCAAGAGCGGCGGCGAAACCCGCACCGACGGCATCCACCAGGCGTTGCGGGCCGACATCCTGGCCGGCCGGCTGGTCCCGGGCGCACGGCTCAAGTTCCCCGACCTGGCCGCCCGCTACCAGGTCAGTGTCGGAGCCACCCGCGAGGCGCTGACCCGGCTGGTGGCCGAAGGGCTGGTGGTGACCCGGCCGCACCTGGGCTTCCAGGTCCGGCCGCTGTCCCACCAGGACCTGGCCGAGCTGACCCAGGCGCGGGTGGAGATCGAATCGCTGGTGCTGCGCCGGTCCGTGCAGGAGGGCGACGTGCACTGGGAGGCCGGCGCCGTGGCCGCGCACCACCTGCTGGAACGCACGCCCTACCGCGACCCGCGGGACCCGGGGCACCTGAGCGAACAGTGGTCCCGGGCCCACGCGGCCTTCCACCACGCGCTGCTGACCGGCTGCGGCAACCGGCGCCTGCTGGAAACGGCGCAGTCGCTGCGGCAGGAGGCCGAGCTGTACCTGCAGTGGTCGGTGTCCCTGGGCAACGAACCCACCCGCGACGTGCCGGCCGAGCACCGGGCGATCCTGGACGCCGTCCTCGCCCGCGACGCCGGCCGGGCGCAGGAGCTGCTGCGCGACCACATCGCGCACACCGCCCAGCTCCTGATCAGCTGCGCCCCGGACCAGCCCAACCGGGTGGGCTGAGACCGCCCCGGCGGCTCCCGCTGCACCCGGGCCGGGAGCCGGGGGTCACCGCCCGTGCCGCACCGACGCGTCCTCGGTCAGCTCGGCCCGGCTGCGGTGGCCGAGCTTGGTCATCAGGCTCGCCACGTGCTTCTCCACCGTCCGGGGGGAGATGTGCAGGCGTTGCGCCACGTCCTTGTTGCCCATCCGGTCGGCGAGCAGTTGCAGCACTTCGTACTCGCGCACCGTGACCCCGTTGGAGCGCAACGAGGCCGGCACGCGGTCGAAGCCGGTCCGCCGCTGCTGGACGTGCACGCCGGTCCGGCGCAGCAGCCCGCGGCAGGCGCTGGCCACGGCGGGGACCCCGGCGGAGTGGAAGTACTCCTCGGCGTTCTTCAGCCAGGTCACCGGATCGCCCCAGCCGTCGGCGGCCGCGGTCTCCGCGACCAGCCGCAGGGCCAGGTGCCGCGCCACCGGGTACGGGGCGGTGGCCTCCAGCGCTTCGGCGACGGCCTCGTTCGCGCGTGCCACCAGTCCTTCCCGGCCGAGGACCACGGCGTCGGCCAGCCGGTTGAACTGCCGGTTCCAGCGCATGCGCCGCGCGGCGTGGGTGCCGCCGGCCGCGCCGGGCCCGCCCGCGAGCGCGTCGAGCAGCAGCCGCAGCCCGTGCCGGCCGGACAGGTGGAACCGGCTGGGCTGGTTCTCCTCCATCGCGTCGACCTGGGCCAGCTCACGCCGCGCCCGCTCGGGGTTCTCCTCCAGCAGCGAGCAGAACGTGCGGGCCAGGCCCAGGCACAGCACCATCTCCTGCGCGTTCTGCCCACCCGCGGCGAGGAACTCCTCCAGCGCCAGCTCCATGCCCGCGCGGTCGGCGCGGTGCGCGGCGGCCATCGCGCGGGTCATCAGCAGGTACTGCGAAAGCGCGGTGAGCTTCAGCCGGGTGAGCACCGGCTGGTTGCTCTCGATCAGCCCGGCCGCCACCGCGAACTCGCCCCGCATGATCGCGTGCATCGTGCGCGTGGAATCCACCGTGCAGGACAGGGTGATGGCGCCGGTGCGGCGGGCCTCCGCGCGGGCGAGGTCGAGGAAGCCCTCGTCGCCGTCGGCGAGCACGCGGTGGCCGCCGATCCGGGCCAGCACCTGGGTGTGCAGGTGGTGCAGCCGGTTCTCCTCGGCGATGCGCCGGGCGCGGTGCAGGTACTCCTCCGACTCGTCGAGGTCGCGTTCCAGCACCACCACCCCGAGGGCCTGCAACGCCTGGCACGCCACCGAAGGCGATTCGGCCGCCTGCCAGGCCCGGCGGGCCAGCCGCTCGGCCCGCTGGGTGTGGTCCGGGCCCGGCACGTCGAGCCAGAGCGTCGCCTCGACGGCGTCGAGCGCCGACTGCTGCCCCGGCGGCGCGGGCGGGCCGAGCAGCGAACGGGCCTGGCCGATCTGGCTCAGGCAGTCCTCGTGGCGCCCGGCCACGTAGGCGACCCAGGCGAGCTGGGTGTGCACCTGCGCCGCCTGCTCCAGGAAACCGGTCTCGGTGAAGCCGGAGGTGAGCTCGACCGCCCGGTCGAACTGGCCGGTCTGCCCGAGCGCGGTGAGCAGGGCCCCGAGCACCGCGGCGCGCTCGGCCGGTTCGGCGTTCGCGAGCAGCCGCTGGGCCTGGGTGAGCAGGGTGACGGCGGAGTCGGCGGCACCGGCCCGCAGCGCGCGCTGCCCGGCCTCGGAGAACAGCCGTCCGGCCGCCGGTTCGTCGAGCGCGGTCAGCCGCAGGGACGCGACGAGCGCGCACAGCTCGTCGGGCAGCTCCGGGTACCGCGCCTCCACCGCGTCGGCGGCGCGGGCGGCGAGGTCGGCCTTGGCCGACGGCGTCAGGCGCGCGAGCAGCGCCTCCACCGTGAGCGGGTGGCGGAAGGCGTACCAGCCCGGCGTGGTTTCGTCGGTGGTCACCAGTTGCGCGGAGACCGCGGCGCTCAGGTGGCTGTGCAGGGTGTGGTCGTCCAGACCGGTCACCTGCTGCACGATCGCCGGGGGGAACCGGAGGCCGAGGATCGCCGCGGCCGAAAGCAGCGCCTCGGCTTCCGCGCCGAGCTGCGCGACGCGTCCGGCGATGGTCGTCACGAGCGCCGAAGGCACGCGGGTGCGCGGCTCGCTGATCACCTGCCAGCCCTCGGGACCGTCGACCAGCAGCCCTTCGCCGACCATGCCGTGCAGCAGTTCCTCGACCGCGAACGGATTGCCGTCGCTGGTGTGCCACAGCAGGTCGATCGCGGCGTCGGGCACCCGGCCGGGCTCGGTCTCCAGGCAGCCCGCGGCGAGCTCGCGGGTGTGGGCGCGGCCGAGGCGGCCCAGCCGGAGCAGGTTCGCGCTGCCCCGGCGGCTGGCCTCCTGGGCCAGGCGCAGGGCGTCACCGGGCTCGTCGCGCTGGGTGGCGACCAGCAGCGCGCCCGCCCCCGCGAGATTGTCGACCAGGTACTCCAGGATGAACAGGGTCTCGGCGTCGGCGTCGTGGAGGTCTTCGAGCACCACCAGGCAGCCGCCGTCCCGGGCGGTGGCGGACAGCAGCCGGAGCACGGCCTCGGCCAGCACCACCAGCGAACCGCCCTGGTGCGGCCGGTCGCGGCGGTCCCAGTCGGGCACGAGCTGGGCCAGCACCGGCAGGTAGGCGTCGAGTTCGGGCAGCTCCGGCGGCCGCCCGCCGCGGAAGTGCGACAGCAGCGCTTCGGCCAGCGGGCGGAAGGGCACCATCGGGCCGATCGAGCTCGCCCGGCCCCGCAGCACCGGCCGCCCGGCGGCCAGCGCCCGGCCGGCGGCCTCGGCGGCCAGCCGTGACTTGCCGATCCCGCCCTCGCCGACCAGGAAGACCGTCCCGCCCCGGCCGGTCTCCAGCTCGCCGGTCATCTGCCGGAGCACGGTGATCTCGTGGTCGCGGCCGACGACTCGCGGCGAACGGAAGCCCACGCCGCGATTCTAGCCGGTGATTTTCCGATCGATGAGGGCAATTCGACGGTACCGGACCACTGGGAAGCCGATCATCGACACGACGGTGCCGGGCCGGCTCAGGTGCCGAGGATCAGCGACACCACGGTCGGGGACCAGTCGTCGAACGGTTCCGCCGCCGCCGCCCCGGGCCGCAGACCGGACAGGGCGTGGTTGCGGGCACCGACGGGGGTGGGGCGGGGCAGCGTCACGGCGCCGATCGGGCTGTCCGGCAAAGTCTCGTTCCGCACGGGTTCTCCTTCTGGGTCGTTCGGGCGTTGTTCCGGTGTTGTCCGGGTGGGTACGGGGGTCAAGCGGGTTGCAGCAGCAGCGCCGAGGGCACCTGGGCGGCGAAACCCAGCCGCAGCAGGCCGTAGCCGATGCCCGCGAGTCCGCTCAGCAGACCGGGAGAGGGCACCGCGCCGGGGGTGCCGCACAGCGCGCCGCGCTCGGAGATCGCGGCGAGCAGGGCGCCGGTGCGCTTCGCTGCGGCCTGCCGCGCGCCCGCGTGGCCACCCTCGGCCAGGGTCACCAGCACGTCGACGATCCCGGATTCGCCGTGGCAGAGCGACATGTCCCGCAACGGCGGACGCTCGGCCAGCCGGGTGACGCAGGCGTCGAGACCGCCGAGGGGTTCGAGGGCGACGGGGTCGTCGGCGTAGGCGAGGGTGAGGCCGGCCAGTCCCGAGCACCAGCCGTGGTCGTCGGTCGGCTCCGGCGGTCGGGCGGCCTTCTGCCGGAGGGCCCAGTGGATCCCGGCGTGGCCGGAGGCGAAGCCCGGCGCGTCGGGCTCCCCGGGGCCCGGGCGGGCGGCGAGTTCGGCGTAGTCGTCGGCGAGCCGGGCCGCGGCGTCCAGCCCGGTGAGCGCGGCGACCGAGCGCATCGCGGTGATCCCCCCGGCCAGCCCGGTGGTGAACCGGCGGGGCAGGCCGCGCTTCGGGGCGGGCATCACGGCCACGGCCCGCTCGGCCAGCGCGGGACCGGGACCGTCGAGCAGGGTGGCCAGCCGGGCCAGCGCGTAGGCGAAGCCGCCGAGGCCGAGCGGGCCGCCGCACCCCGCGGCCGAGGCCAGGGCGGGATCGGCGGCGAACCGGCCGAGCAGCGCGGGCACCGGGGAAAGGGCCCGCACCGCGAGATCGTGGTAGCGCCCGACGCCGGTCAGCCGGGCGAGCTGGGCCAGGAACAGCGCGACGCCCGGGTAGCCGTCACCGAGTCCCGCGCCCATCGGCAGCACGCTCCAGTACCGCTCTTCGACCAGTTCGAGGCCGAGCCAGTTGGCCCGGTCCTCGCGCGAGAAGGCGCGGGCGAGGATCTGGTCGGCGACCCCGGACGCGGCGGCCAGGATCTGCTCGGCGGTCGGCGCGGTCACCGGCACGGCGTCGGCGAACTCGTCGCAGCGGTGCGTGACCGGTCCGGGCCGGGTGGCCAGCGCCGCGGAGATCAGCCAGGCCTGGTCCCGCTGGTCGACGCTGGTCATCGCGGCGATCTTCGCCCCGGCCACGGACAGCGGCGGCGCGGCGAGCAGGTCCGGGAACCGCCGTCCGGCCGAGTCCCACAGGTCCCGGGTGCCGGGGCGGCCGGTGACCAGCGGGACGTCGCCGGCCCACAGGTCGGCCCGCTCGCTCGGCCGCAGGGCCCGGCGCACCGGGTCCGCGCCGCCTTCGGCGAGCAGGCCGAACGCGGCGTCCCGCTCGTCGGCCTCGCGCAGCAGGTCCGGGTGGGTGGTCTCGTCGAGGAGCCGGGCGTAGAGGTTGGTCGGGCGGAGCAGCACCCGGACCTCGTCCCCGGCGCACCGGGCGAGCAGCGCGGTCAGCTCGGCGCGGTGCGCGGCGATCGTGTCGTAGCCGAGGCGGAACCCGGCCAGCAGCGCGGCGCTGTGCTGGGCGGGTTCGATCTCGCGCCCGTCCAGCCGCGGCCGGTTGACACCGCCGGGCAGGGCCGCCGGCCCGCGGGTGAGCCGCATCCGGTCGGTGCCGGGGTCGAGCCAGTCGACCCGGTCGGCGGGCAGCCGCCCGGCCCCGCCGCTGAGGCCGGAGATGTCGGCCGCGCCGTGCTCGCCGAGGAACATCTGCGGCAGCAGGCTGGTGCGGTGCACGGAGCCGGCCAGCGCCTCGACCGCCGGGTCGGTGCCGTGGGCGCCGCGGGGCAGCGCCGGGTGGAAGAGCGTTTCCAGGTCGATCAGCACCGGCTGGTCACCGGCCGCGATCACGTTCTCGAAGTGCACGTCGGTGCCGTCGACGGCGTGCAGCAGCGCGAGCAGGATGCCCTGGCGGCGGTGGAAGCGGTCGACCTCGGTGAGGTCCGCGCACGGCCGGTGCTCGACGAACCGCAGCCAGCCGTAACCCTCGCGCACCACGGCGTCGACGGTCCGCAGCCGGAGCCCGGGCAGGTACGAGCCCAGCCAGGCGATGACCTCGCCGAAGTGCGCGTGCAGGTCGAGCGAGCGTGGCTTGTAGACGAGCCGGGTGCCGTCGCCGAACTCCAGGACCTGCACCGATCGGCCGTGGCGGTGCGAATCGCCGAGGCCGCCGGTGATGCGCACGGGCGGCCCTTCGAGGCCGAGGGCGGCACGGTCGGCTTCGAGGCGGTCCAGCAGTTCGCGGTGCGCTTCGGCGCTATGGATGCAGGTCTGACCGAGAAGGCGGGCCAGGACCGGATAAGTGGTCAGCAGTGAAGTCAGCGATTCCCGTGTGCCGGCCCGGCGGACGAAGTCGGCGAAGCGGGCTTCGGGGGTTTCACCCTCGAGCTGTCCGGCCGAGTTGTGCAGTTCGAGCACCAGCGTCCGGATACCGAGGCGCAGCAGCCGCGCGCCCAGTTGCGCGGCGAAGTCCGCCCCGCCGCCCGCCCGGCGCCGGGCCTCGGCGGTGAACGGGTCGAACACCGACGTCAGCGCGGCCCGCCAGTCCGGCGGCGCGGACCGCTCCCCCGTGACCCCGCCGACGGCCCCGGCCACGAACTCCGCCCACCCGGGCACGGCGGGGCCGGACCGGCGCTCGGCCGAGGTCAGACCCGGTGACCACCAGTGCGGCGGGAAGGAGGGGAGGCTCACGGCCCCGATCCTGCCAGCGGCCGGTGGCGGCGGACATGGGTGAGAATCCCCCAGTTTCCGCGGTCCGGGATCGCCGCCCGGGTTCGCACCGGTCGCCGAGCGGGAAGCCGGCTACTCCGGGGGCCGGGACGGGCGCCGGTCCGCGGGAGTGCGGCGGTCCTGCGCGGGCCGGGCCGTTCCGCGGCGGGGAGCCGGTGGGGTCGGCCGAGCCCGGCCCTGCAGGCTCCCCGCCGCCGGGGAATGTGGGGGCCCGCGACCCATGTGCGCCCGCCCCCGGGCTGGTTGGTTCGGCTTCATGACCACCACCGGTGAACGTGTCGTGCCCGCGCTGGCCTGCCAGGTGTTCGGGGAGCTGAGCGTGGACGCCGGGGGCCGCACGGCCGACCTCGGCGGCCCGAAGCAGCGGCTGCTGCTCGCGCTGCTGCTGTGCCGGGCCAACACCATCGTGCGCGTCGACGAGCTGACCGAGGCCCTGTGGGCCGGTCCGCCGCCGCGCAGCGCCCGCAAGAACCTGCAGGTCTACGTGTCCAAGCTGCGCAAGGCGTTCGGCGACCGGCTGACCTGCGTGGGCGCGGGCTACCGCCTGCGCGTCGACTCGCAGGAGTGCGACCTCCAGCGCTTCGACCACCTCGTGCGCTCCGGGCGCCGTCACCTGCTCGAAGGCGACACCGCGACCGGGGCCGAGTTGCTGGGCGAAGCGGTGAGCGGCTGGCAGCGGCCGTTCGCGGTTCTTCGTGCCGCTGCCGGTCGCGCTGGCGCTGGGGCTGGTGGTGCTGACGCAGGCGGCGCAGGAGGTGTACGGCCCGGCGCACGCCAAGCTGCTGCGCCGGATCGTGCCACGCGAGCAGCTCGCCGCGGCGGTGTCGGTGAACCAGGCCCGCGGATACGGCGCGAGCCTCATCGCGCCGTCGGCCGGCGGCCTGCTGCTCGCGCTGAACCCCGCGCTGCCGTTCGCGGTGGACGCGCTGACCTTCGGCGCTTCGGCGCTGTGCCTCGTGCTGCTGGCGACCGGCCGCCGGGCCGGGCCACCGCCGGAGGAGCAGGACAAGAAGGCCGCCGAACCGTTGCTCAGGCAGGTGGGCGCGGGCTGGCGGCACCTGGTGCGGGAACCGTTCCTGCGGATGTCCTCGCTGTACTTCGCGGTGCTGAACCTGCTGTTCTCCACCTTCACCTACGCGCTGATCCTCGGCATCGCCCGCGGGCGCTACCTGGGCCACAAGGCCCTGACCGACGCCGGAGTGCTGCACGGCGACCACGCCACCGTGCGGCGCGGCATCGCCCGGCTCACCGGCGAACTGGGGGCGGACGAGGTCATCCTGGTGCCCTACGAGTCCGACGGCGCGGCGCGGGTGCGGACGGTGCGCCACGCCGGGGTGGCGGCGCTGGTCGGTTCCTGATCGCCGCCCGCCCGGTGCGGCCCGCGCCGGGCGGGGCCTCACCCTCGGACGGTGAGGCCCGCGAACAGGTCGTCCTCGGCCGGCGCGGTGTCCACTAGGGACTGCGCCAGGTGGTAGTCCTCGGTGGGCCAGCACTCCTGCTCGATCTCCACCGGGCACGAGCGCTCCGGCCCGTGCGGGTCGACCTGGGTCTCGTGCGCGAGGATCGCGGCCAGCCGGACCGGGAACCAGTCCGCGCACCCGACCCGGGTGGTGATCGGCCACACGGGCATCGCGTCGTCCCACTCCCGCAGGACCTCATCGTGCGGGGAATCCCTTCCGGCGGCGGTCATACCGTCGTAGATGGCCTGGAAGTAGACCTTGCTGAAGGCGCACGTGTAGTACAGCTTCGAAGGCGTCCAGGGCTCCCCCGACCCGGGATAGGCCGCAGGGTCCCCGGCCGCGGCGAAAGCGGCCACCGACACCTCGTGCACCTTGACGTGATCCGGGTGCGGGTAACCGCCGCTAGGGTCGTAAGTGACGACGACCTGTGGGCGGAACCGGCGGATCAGCGCCACCAGCGCAGCCGCCGCCTCCCCCGTGGGCTCCCGGGCGAAACAGCCCTCCGGCAGCGCCTCCCCGTTCGCGGGCAGGCCGGAGTCGACGAAGCCGAGGAACTCCTGCGACACCCCGAGGATCTCGCGGGCCCGGTCCATCTCGGCCCGGCGCCGCCGGGACAGGTCCGCCCGCACCTCGGGCCGGTCCAGGGCCGGGTTGAGCACGTCGCCGCGCTCACCGCCGGTCATGGTGGCGACCAGGACCTCGGCCCCCTCGGCGGCGTACCGGGCCAGGGTCGCCGCGCCCTTGCTCGACTCGTCATCGGGATGGGCGTGCACCGCCAGCAGACGCTGACCGGAGCGGTCGACGAGCATGGCTCCTCCTTCTTTCCCCTCACGGGCTGGGACCACCGCGGCCCCCTGAAGCTATCTTATGTCGAACATAAGTTTCGACCAAATGACATTTTAGGTCCGCTAAATTTCACTGCTAAGGTGGCCCCATGACCGCGACCGGGAACCGCCGTGAACGCAAGAAGCGGGAAACCCGCGAACGTCTCGCCCACGTCGCGACCCTGCTGTTCATCGAGCGCGGGTTCGACCCGGTGACGATCGCGGAGATCGCCGACGCGGCCGACGTGTCGAAGATGACGGTCACCAACTACTTCCCGCTCAAGGAGGACCTGGTCTTCGACGCCCACGAGGTCGTGGTGGCCAGCCTCGCGGAGGTCGTGCGGCGGCGGGAGCCCGGCGAGCCGGCGCTGGCGGCGCTGCGCCGGCAGTTCCTCGCCTCGCTGGCGGGCAACGACGTCCTCAACGGCCGGTCCACGCGGGATTTCGCCGTGCTGGTCCACGAAAGCCCGCGGCTGCGGGCCCGGCAGCGTGAGCTCGACGAGCTGCGCGAGGCCGCGCTGGCCGCCGAACTCGCCGCCGCCGAAGGAGCCGGCGAGGGTGACCCGCTGCCGGTGCTGATGGCCGGCCAGCTCGCCGCGACCCACCGGGTGCTGTGGCGGCGGGTGCAGGAGATGACGCGCGAGGGCGTGCCGGAACAGCGGCTGGTCCCCGAGGCGGCCCAGCTCGCCGAGCGGGCGTTCGGCCTCGCCGGGCCCGCGCTCGCCGGCTACTGCGTCCGCCGATGACCCCCGCCCGCCGGTGACCCCCGCCCGAGCGGTGGCCGGCGGGCTGGTCCACCGAGGTCAATCCCGTTCCCTTCCCCGCGGTGCCGTGGCATCCTCGTCAGCCGGGGCGGATCAGACCCCCGAGGGGCACCGCGGCCGGCGTCCCCTCGGGCCGAACTGGAGGCGGGGACCATGACGGTGAACAGGCGCGAGTTCCTGGCGGGCGTGGCGGGCGCCGTCGGGGCGGCGGGGCTGGGCCCGGCCGCCGCGTCGGCCGGACCCCGGCCGCCTTCGCGCGGCGGCACCCCGCTGGCGTTGCGGCAGGGGACGAACATCGCGGCGCAGGCCGCCCCGGACGGCCGCACCCTCGCCTTCGACCTGCTGGGCGTGCTGTGGCTCGTCCCGGCGGGCGGCGGGGCGGCCCGGCGGCTGACCGAGGACCTGTTCGACATCGCCCAGCCCGCGTGGTCGCCCGACGGCGCGACGCTGGTCTTCCAGTCCTACCGCGAGGGCAACTTCGACCTCTGGACCGTCCGCGCCGACGGCACCGGCCTCCGGCGCCTCACCAGCGGCCCGTTCGACCACCGGGAGCCGATCTTCTCCCCGGACGGGAAGAAGATCGCCTACTCCTCCGACGAAGGGGGCAGCTACGGCGTCCACGTGCTCGACCTCGGGTCCGGCACCGCCACCGCCGTCACCGACACCCCGGAAGAGGAGTACGAACCGGCGTGGTCCCCGGACGGGACCGAGCTCGCTTTCGTCGTTTCCGGGTCGAAGATCGACGTCGTGACCCTCGCCGGCGGCGCCCGCCGCACGTTCGTCACGGATCCCGGCGCGATCGTGCACAGTCCCATGTGGACACCGGACGGGCAGGATCTGGTGTACGCGCGGTACTCCGGCGGGTCACTGCCGCTCGCGCCCGGGACGGCGGAGCTCGTGCGCGGGGGCAAGCCGCTGTTCCCGGGCGAGGACGTCTTCCCGTTCCGCGTCTCGTGGCTGAGCGCGGACGAATACCTCTACACCGCCGGCGGCGCGCTGCGGCGGCGCCGGCTCTCCGGTGGCCCGGCGGCGGACGTGCCCTTCACCGCCCCGGTCACGGTGGCGCGCGGCCCGGTGCACTCCCGGCCGCGCGACTTCACCTCGGCCACGCCGAAACCGGTGCTCGGCATCGGCAGCCCCGTGCTCTCACCCGACGGCCGCCGCATCGCCTTCCGGGCGCTCAACGACATCCAGGTGCAGGAGATCGGCCGGCCGCCCCGCCCGCTCACCGGCGACCACTGGTGGAAGTCCGACCCCGCCTGGTCGCCCGACGGCACCCGGCTCGCCTACTCCACCGACCGCGGCGGCACGCTCGACCTCTGGATCCGCGATCTGCGCTCCGGCCGGGACCGGCAGCTGACCAACCTGCCCGGCCTCGCCGCCACCTCCGGCACCTGGTCCCCCGACGGCACGGCCATCGCCTTCCTCGACCAGACCGGGGCGCTGCACACCGCCGAGGTCGCGACCGGCGCGGTCCGGCAGGTCTTCACCGCGACGTTCGAGCCCGGGCGCCCGACCTGGTCCGCCGACGGCCGGGTGATCGCGCTGGCCGCGGTGAAACCGTTCTCGGCCCGCTACCGCGAGGGCCTGAGCCAGATCCTGCTGGTGGACGTCGCGACCGGGGCGGGCCGGTACGTCGAACCCCTGCCCGGCCGCTCGATCCAGACCCGCGGCGACGACGGTCCCGTGTGGTCCCCGGACGGCCGGCGGATGGCCTTCGTGGTCGCCAGCGTCCTGTGGGTGGCCGACGTCCACCCCGACGGCACCTTCGCCGGGCCGCCGCGGCCGATCACCGACGAGGTCACCGACGCCCCCAGCTGGAGCGGCGACTCCCGCACCCTGCTCTACCTCAACAACGGCCGCCTGCGGCTGATCGCCGCTTCCGGCGGTGCCCCGCGCACCGTGCCCACCACCCTGACCTGGACCAACACCCGCAGCCGCGGCCGCGTGGTCGTGCGCGCCGGGCGGATGTGGGACGGGACCGCACGCACCCTGCGCTCCGAGGTGGACATCGTCGTGGACGGCGGTCGCGTCACCGCCGTGCAGCCCACCGGCAGCGGGCTCGACGGCGAGCTGGTCGACGCCCGCGACGGCGTGGTCGTGCCCGGCCTGATCGACATGCACAACCACCGCCAGATGCAGGGCTACGGCTACGGCGACCGCCAGGGCCGCCTGTGGCTCTCCCTCGGCTTCACCACCACCCGCTCGCCCGGCAGCCCCGCCTACCACATGGTCGAGGAGCGCGAGTCCATCCAATCCGGGGCCCGCACCGGCCCCCGGTACTTCGCCACCGGCGAGGCCATCGACGGCTCCCGCATCTACTACAACTTCATGCGCCCCACCTTCGACCGCCACCAGCTCGAACTCGAGCTGGAGCGCGCCGAAAAGCTCGACTACGACCTGCTCAAGGCCTACGTCCGGATCAGCCCGGAGATGCACCGCCGCGTCATCGAGTGGGGCCACGCCCGGCGGCTCCCGGTCACTTCGCACTACCACTACCCGGCGCTGGCCCTCGGCGGCGACGGCATGGAGCACATGGGCGCGACCAACCGGCTCGGCTACTCCCGCACCGTGTCCCTGCTCGGCACCGGCTACGACGACGTGGTCGAACCCTTCGTCCGCCGCGGGGCCGCCCGCACGCCGACGCTGTTCGCCGCCACCGCGCTGTTCCGCGACGACCAGAGCCTGGTCACCGACCGCCGGGTGCGGACCCTGTACCCCGCCTGGGAGTACCGGTCGCTGCAAGCCTCGGTCGCCGCGGCCCAGTCCGCCGACCAGACCGCGATCCTGGCGAACCTCCGGCGCCAGGTCGGCCAGGCCGCGGCGATCCTGCGCGGCGGCGGCCGGGTCGTCACCGGCACCGACTCCCCGATCGACCACACCGCGGTCAGCACGCACATGAACCTGCGCGCCATGGTCAAGTATGGCTTCACCCCGTACGAGGCGCTGATCACCACGACCAGCATGGCCGGGGAGGTGCTGGGCGAGCCGCTGGGCCGGATCGCCCCGGGCCACTACGCGGACCTGGCCGTGCTGGGCGGCGACCCGCTGGCCGACATCACCGCCGCCGCCGACGTCCGGCAGGTCCTCCTGGCCGGGCGGGTGCACACGGTCGACGAGCTGCTGGCACCGTTCGAGACCGCCGCCCCGGCCATCGCCCCGAGTCGGCGGCTGCGGCCGGTACCCGATCATCCGGCCAACGCGCGGTTCTGGTGGCACGACCCGCACTACGTCGCGTCCGCGCGCACTTCCTGCTGCAGCGGCCACTGAAGTTCAGCAACCACCGAGATCCGGCTGCCGCTGAGGTCCGGTGGACACCGCAGCCCGGCCACTTCCGCAGTCCGGGCCCGGCGCGCGCGCCGGGCCCAGCCACCCGGATCGGCCGGTCGGACCGCCCGGCCGGGGGCTCGGCGGTGGCCGCAACGGGCGCCCGAACCGGTCACCGCCAACCGGACGGCTGGTCGCCGGAGCCCGACTGGTCGGCGGCACCTGGCTGGTCGCCGGAGCCCGACTGGTCGGCGGCACCTGGCTGGTCGCCGGAGCCCGACTGGTCGGCGGTACCTGGCTGGTCGCCGGAGCCCGGCGGGTCGAGGAGACCTAGGACCGGTCGCCGCCTTCGAGGCCGCGGCCGGTCTGGTGCTGGAGCTCGTCGATCAGCTCGGAGGCTTGGGCCTTGGTGATGCCGTCCGGCACCTCCTGACCGGCTTCCTGCGCGAGCGTGTTCAGGTAGGACTCCTGCGGACCGGTCATCGGCTCGTCGCCGGTGGTCCACTCGCTCGGGTCCTTCTCCGGGTTGGTGCCGGAGTTGCTGCTGTCGGTCACTGGATCACCTTTCCTCGGGCAAGCGGGGGTTTCGGGCCGGTCAGGATTCCGGCCAGGTCGCTTCGCCGGCCACCGGGACGTCGGCGATGGCCTGCGCGAACGCGGCGTGCACCCGCAGGTACTCCCGGACCGTAACCTCCGCCGGCTCACCGGTGCGGGCCGGGGGCAGGTGCCGGGAGGCCCAGAGGTTCCACCGCAGGTGCGCCTCGGCCGCGCTCAGCCGCGCCGCTTCGGCCACCTTGCCCGGCCGCTCGCCGGCGAGGATGGCTTCGTGCATCAGCCTCGGCGTGGAAGCCCGTTCCCACTCGCGCATCGAGGCCATCGCGGCGAGCCGCCGGACGGGCGATTCCGCGTCGTTGCGGGCCGGATCGGCGGGCCGGACCGGGGACCGGTGCGAGGTCCGGCCGACCAGGCCCGCCACCGCGCCGCCCGTCGGCGCGGCAGGCGACGGGATGGAACGGACCGCCCGCTCCCCCAGCCGGGCGGTCCCGGCAGTACTCGGCTGTTCGGTGGTCAGGCTGGCCATGAGATCCTCCCGGAAGGCGGTACGAGCCGCGGCGGGCATTTCACCCGTGCACCGGACCATGCCCCACCCCGGATCGGCTACCCGGCCCCCGGAGGCGGAAAACCCGCCCCGCCTGAGATCCGGATCTCATCGGGCCGGCGCCGCGAAGATCACCCGAACGGGGAGTTCGACGTCGGCTCGCGAGGGGGCAGGGCGGGTCTCAGAGACGGGTTCGAGGCCCCCTGGCCGAACAGCGGGGGCGCCGATCTTCTCTCATTGGTCACGGAGAGTGGTCGGTCGATCACGCGTTCGGTCGTCTCGGCCGATGGCGTCGCGCTGCGATGCTCGACCCGAGGTGGTGGCGATGACCGAGAACGGGTTCGCCGGCCCGGGGCCCGGGGCGGAAAGCACCGACTGGCAGCTGACGGTGGAGTCGCGGGCCCGCCGGGTGCGCGCCGACCTCGCGGCGTGCGCGGACGTCCCCGGTACGGAGGCCTCCCGGGCCGCGGCCGTTTCGTCGCTGGCCGTGGTGGACGCGGCGCTGCACAGCGCGCCGCGCCGGTGGTCGGTGGTCTCGTGGTGGTCGGGCTGGAACATCGAACGCGCCTGGCGGGCGCTGCACGAGGCCGAGATCGCCGCGGTCTCGGCCGACCCGCAGCTACCGGGCCGGATGCCGGGCCTGCGGGCGCGCATCGACCTCTACCTCCCGGCCGAGGACCCGCGCTGGCAGGCGCTGCACCGGCTGGACCTGTCCGAGACGGTGACCGCCACCGACCGCGCCGTGGTGGTCGACGCGCTGCGCGCCGCGTTCGACGCCTCCGACGACGCCCACGCCGCCGCGCGCTCGCTGCGCAACAAGCTGGTGCTCGCCACCGCGGCGCTGTTCGTGCTCAACACGGTCCTGGGCGTGCTCGGCATCCTCCGCCCGGGACTGATCCCGCTGTGCCTCCCGGCCGACCACTTCGGACCGTCCACCATGGTCTGCCCCAGCGGCGCGAGCACCCCGACCGGCTGGGACGTCTGGCTGGCCCAGACCTTCGGCGTCCTCGGCGCCGCCCTGTCGGTCGTGGTGCTGCTGATCCGCCGCCGCCCCGAGGTGACCCCGTACGTGCTGACCGGCTACCAGGGCCTGATCAAGGTGCTCTTCGGCGCGACCCTGGCCATCGTCGGCCTGCTCGCCTTCAGCGCCGGGCTCGCCCACGGCTTCGTCAACGTCGAATCGCAGGCCGCGCTGCTGCTGTGGTCGGTGCTGCTCGGCTACGCCCAGCAGGTCGGCACCCGCATGCTGGACCGGTACGCGGACCGGATCATGGACGACGTGCGCCCGGTCACGGAGCAGCCCACGGAACGGCGGCAGCCGGGCAGCACCTGAGGTTCCCCGGTCCCGGCCGCCGCGCCCGGATCCCCCGCCGAGGGGACAGCGCGACGTACAGTGCTTCTTCGTTCGAAGGGGTGCGGCCGTATCGTCCACTGTGGACCCCATTCGGCCCTTTTCGGTGGAAAAGCTCACGGTCACTTCGTCCTGGTGCCCCCGGTGGGGGTGCGCAGCAGCCAGCCGCCCGCGAAACCACTCGCCAGGGCGACCAGGCCGCACAGCAGCAGCACGGTCAGCACCCCGTGCGTCGCGCCTTCGCTTCCCGGTCCGCGCGCCGCGTAGACCGCGCCCGAAACCGCGATGCCGAGGGCCAGTCCGAGCTGCCGGGAGCTGTTCGCGGCCGCCCCGGCGGTGCCGCCGTACTCCGCGGGCACCGAGGCGATGGCCACCGCCGGGAGGACCGGGGACACGATGCCCGCGCCGATCCCGGTCAGCACCAGCGCGGGCAGCAGCGCCACCCAGCCGGCGCCGAGCAGCACCGCGACCGCGGTCAGGCCGCCGATCCCGAGCAGCACCGTCGCGCCGCCCAGCACCCGGGCCGGGGAGCGGGCGTGCAGCCGCCCGCTGATCAGCGCCGAGACCGCCACGAACACCACCACCTGCAGCGCCAGCACGGCCGAGGTGGCGGCCGAGCCGAGCCCGGTGGTGTCCTGCAGCCACAGGGAAATCACCGGCAGGGCGCCGAACCCGGCGAAGTAGTAGCCGAACGCGACGGCCAGCACGCCCAGGAACCGGCGCGTGCCGAACAAGCCGATCGGCAGCACCGGCGCGCCGCTGCGGCGCTCCACCAGGACGAACGCCCCGGCCGCGAGGACGGTGACCAGGTACCCGGCCACCGCGCCGGCCGAGGCCCAGCCGCGGTCGCCGCCGGTGATCACCGAGCACGTGAGGCCGGTGGCGGCGAGCGAGAAGGTGGCGATGCCCGGGTGATCGACGCGGCGTCCCGCCCCCCGCGGGCTTTCCGGCAGCGAGAGGGCGGCCAGCACGATCGCGGCCCCGCCGACCGGCACTGTGGCGAAGAAGATCCAGCGCCAGCCCAGCCCTTGCGCGATCACCCCGCCGGCGAAGGTGCCCACCGCGCTGGCCACCCCGGCCACGGTCCCCCACACCGCGAACGCCCGGGCCCGGTCCCGGCCCTCGTAGGTCAGCCCGACCAGCGGCAGGATCGTCGCGAACATCGCCGCGCCCGCGACGCCCTGCACCGCCCGCGCGGCGATCAGCTCCCCGGCCGAGCCGGCCAGGCCGCAGCCCAGGGTCGCCGCGGTGAACAGCACGAGCCCGGCCAGGTGGACCCGCTTGCGGCCCAGCCGGTCGCTCACCGAGCCGAATCCGAGCAGCAGCCCGGCGAGCGCGACGGTGAAGACGTCCACGATCCACTGCAGCTCGCCGTACCCGGCCCTCAGCTCGGTGCCGATCGAGGGCAGCGCGACGGTGATGATCGAGGTGTGGACCAGCAGCAGGAAGGTGCCGGCGCAGGCGGCTACCAGGGGCAGCCAGTGCGACACCGACGCCCGGGTCCCGGCTCGCTCCGTCGAGTGAGGCATGCCTGGGATCGTGCTGTAATAGCCTTGTGGCGCATAACTCTTACTACCGGAGTTTCCTCCGCTTTGTGACCGGCCTCACCGACAACCGCCCCGCCGACCTGGCCGAACTCCTCTCGGGCTGGGACGAGCGGGAGCTGGGCCCGGTCCCGCCGATCGGCGAGCAGGACTTCCCCGAGGTGTGCGCCTTCCTGGACCGCTGGACCGAGGTCGTCGACACGACCGGCGAGGCGGAGCGGGTGCGGCTGCTCAACACCCTGCTCGCCGAGGCCGCCGCCTATCCGAGGATCACCCGGCACGACGGCTTCGGCTGGCACCTGCACTACCGCGACGACGGCGTACCGCTCGCCGCGGTGCTGCGCGCGGTGACCAGTGTCGCGGCCGCGCAGTACCTGACCGCCACCGGACTGCGCCGCCTGTCCCGCTGCGCCGCCGCGGACTGCCGCAGTGCCTTCGTGGACTTCACCCGCAGCGGCACGCAGCGGTACTGCACCCACGCCTGCGTCAACCGGGAGGCGGTCCGGCGGCACCGGGCCAGGAAGAAGCCGGCGGCCGGGTAAGGGTTTCCGGCCGCCGCCGGGGGGCAGCAGGCCCGGTCCCACGGTGAGCCCACCGCCTCGGCCGAGGCGGAAACCCCGGCGCCACAACGATTCCCGGCCGGACGGGGCGCCGGGACCGACGAACCCGGGTACCGGCCGGTCGAACTCCGCGCGCGACGCCGCGCCGCGAGTCGTGCGTGATCGGGCAGGCGCTCTTCTTCCGGTCCAGCCGGGGGGCGGGGGCGTCCGGATCCGGAAAAGCCCTCACCGGGTCGGTACCCTGTAGTATTCTGCCGCTCGATCGACAGGGCTCGTGAGGACCGAGGAGGGGTACTGATGGACGAGGTGATCCAGCAGATCAACGACGTCCGGGAAGAGGTGGCGGCGGCCGCGCTGTTCGACCCGTGGTCGGACATCGTCGTGCTCATGGGCGGCCGGTCCACCAACTGACGGGCACGGCCGGGAACGGGTGAGCGATGCCGGTGCACGTTTTCCTCGGCCCCACCCTGGCCGCGGCGCAGGCGCTGCCGGTGCTGCCCGGGGCGGTGCTCCACCCGCCGGCCGCGCACGGTGACCTGCTGCGCCCCGGCTTCGTCCCGGGTGATGTGGTGGTGCTGGTCGACGGCTACTACCACCACAGCGCTCCGGTGCGGCACAAGGAGATCCTCGCGCTGCTGCAGGCCGGGGTCCAGGTGGTGGGCTGCGCCAGCATGGGGGCGCTGCGCGCGGCCGAACTGCACCGCTACGGGATGGCCGGGCGCGGCGTGGTCTTCGGGATGTACCGGGACGGGCTGATCGACGCCGACGACGAGGTCGCCGTCCTGCACGGTCCGGCGCCGGAGTACCGCAGGCTCTCCGTCGCGCTGGTCGTCCTCCGGCACGCGGCCGAGGCGGCCCGGCGGGCCGGGGCGCTCACCGATGAGGCGGCGCGGTCGGTCGTCGAGCGCGCGCGGAGCCTCCACTACACCGAGCGCACCTGGGAAGCCCTGCACGACGCCGAGACCGACCGGCTGCGGGCGTTCCTGGCGGACCACCCCCGCGAGGCGGACGTCAAGGCGGCCGACGCCCTGGAGGTGCTGGCCGAGCTGGCCCGCGGCGAGCTGCCCACCACCCCCGAGACCGGAGCCTGGGCCGAGGACGAGGACTGGCGCAACTGGTACATCGACGAGTGGCAGACGGAGTTCGCGGTCGAGCCGGTCGACGGCGTCGAAGCGTCCCTGGGCGCCACCATCCGCTACCAGCAGATCCACCTCGAAGACTTCCCGGCGCGCTGGCGGCGCCTCGTGCTGGCCCACATCGCCGGTCCCGGCCCGGAGCCCGAGCTGGCCGGCCGGGCCCTGCGGGCCGCCGCCGGGCACGGGCTGACCCCCGGGACCCTCACCGCCGGGCAGACCGGCCACTGGCTCACCCCGGCCGAGGCGGACGGCCTGCCGCCGGACGAGGCCCTGGTGCGGATCCTGGTGCGCTCCTACCGGCCCCGGTGCCCGACCAGTGACCTGGCCCGGGCCGAGCCGGGCCTGGGCGCCGACCCCGCGGCCCGGCGGGCAGTGGCCGAGGCCGAGGTGGTCAACGGCGAAGTCGCCTCCTGGGCCAGCGACCAGCACACCGGCCAGCTCAAGGCCGCCGTGCTCGGCGACCACCTCGCGCGCGTGTGGCGGGTCGGCCCGGGCGACGCGCCGGCGCTGCTGGCCGCGGCCCGCGACCGCGGGTTCCCCGGCCTGGCCGAAGCGGTCGAGGCCGTGCGGCCGTTCTTCCTGCGCAGCCGGTTCCTGACCGCCCGGGGCGGGCGATGACCGCCGGGAGGAAGGTCTTCTTCACCGGCACCCACCGGGTCCGGCGCCCGGAGGACACCTGGGCCGCGGTCGAGCCGCTGCTGCCCCGCTACGGCATCACGCGGATCGCCGACGTCACCGGCCTCGACGTGCTGGGGATCCCGGTGATGATGGCCGTGCGCCCGCTCGCGCGCAGCCTCACCGTCTCCCAGGGCAAGGGCCACACCCCGCTGCTGGCCCGGATCTCCGCGGCGATGGAGTCGATCGAGCTGTGGCACGCGGAGAACGTGCCGCTCGACCCCGTGCACCGGGCCACGCCGGCCCGTGAGCTCGGGCTGCCCTACGAGATCGCCGGGATCGTCACCGACGAGGGCTCGCTGGTGACCGAGCGGACCCCGCTGGACTGGGTGGCCGCGACCGACACGCACAGCGGGCGCCCGGCCCCGGTGCCGTGGCCGATGGTGGGCCTGCCGCACCAGGTGCGGCCGTGGGACCCGCCCGGCTTCCTGTGGAGCACCAACGGCCTGGCCTCCGGCAACAGCCGCGCGGAAGCGGCCCTGCACGCGATCTACGAGGTCATCGAACGCGACGCGCTCAGCCGGATCCCCCGCGGCGCACCGTGGCAGTACCTCGACCCCGGCTCCCTCGACGACGACGTGTGCGCCCCGCTGATCGACCGGATCCGGGCCGGCGGCGCCACGGTGCGGATCACGACGGTGGACAGCCGGTTCGGCGTGCCGTGCTTCGCGGCCCGGGTGTGGAGCCAGGACTTCCCCGTCGCCTGCGGCGGGTGGGGCACCCACCTCGACCCGCACGTCGCCCTGTCCCGCGCGCTGACCGAGGCGGTGCAGAGCCGGCTGACCGGCATCGCGGGCAGCCGCGACGACCTGCCCGCGGTCTACGAGCGGGTGCGGGTGTCCACCGAGGACCTCACCCCGGCGCCCGGCCCGACCCGCGCCTGGGCCGGGTCCGAGCCGCCGGGACCGGGCGCCTTCGACGACGTCGAGGCGGAGCTGGCCTGGCTGTCGAAACGGGTCCACGAGGTGACCGGCACCGGCCCGCTCCTGGCCGACCTCAGCACGACCGGCGAGTTCTCCGTGGTGAAGGTGCTGCTGGCGCGGACGCTGTTCGACGCGGAGTACCTCCACACGCAGCAGTGAGCCTCAGCCCCGCTCCAGGGGCGGGACCCGGGCCACGAGGCCCGGCAGCACCGGCTCCGTCTCGGCGGTGACCGCGTCGGCGACGACCGCCGCCCGTTCCTCCAGCTCCCCGGCGGTGGCCGGGTCGCCCAGCGCCCGATGGGCCTCGGCGGCGGCCCGCTGCGCGCGGGAGCGGTCGATCCGGTAGCCGTACTCCCCGGCCAGCCCGTCCGCGAGCCGGGCCTGGGCGAGCGCATCCTGCGGATCGCCCTGGGCCAGGCGGACCGCGGACAGTTCCAGGTGCGCCCGGAGACGATCGCGGGGCAGCGCTTCGGACCGGCCCCCGGCGGCCAGTCCGGCGGCCCGGTCCAGGTCCCCGGACCGGCGGAGGCCGGTGGCCAGCCCGCGGTCGATCGCGGCCACCCAGTAGGCCGCCCCGCCGCGGCGCGCCAGCGTCCGGGCCTGCTCGAAGTGCCGCACGGCCGCCTCGATCGTGTCCCCGGCCAGGGCCACGTGCCCGAGCAGCACGTGCGAGCCGGTGGTCAGCCAGGTGGTGTTGTCCGCCTGCGACCAGGCCAGGGCGCGGGTGCCGAGGTCGCGGGCGAGGTCCAGGCGCCCGGCCTCCAGGCCGACCGCGCCGATGTTGCGCACGACCTCGGTCACGCCCGCGGAGAACTGCTGCTCCATCCACCCGTCGAGCGCTTCGCCCAGGAACCGCAGCGCGTCGCCCAGCCGGCCCGCCCACAGGTCGCGGAAGGCGAACCCGCCGACGCAGCGCAGCCGCAGGTAGGTCAGGTCCTGCTCCCGGGCCAGCTCCAGCGCCTCGTCCAGGCTCGCCGTCGCCTCGGCGGCCAGTCCGAGGTGGATCTGGGTCATGCCGAGGTTGAACAGGTTGGTGCTGCGGCCCGCGAGGTCCCCGCCCAGCCGCAGCACCTGCTCCATGTGGGCCATCGACTCGTCGAGCCGGCCCAGCTCGCCGTAGATCGCGCCGAGCCCGGTGAGCGCCCAGGACTCGCCCACCACATCGCCGGACTCCCGGAACAGCCGGGCGGCGGCCTGCATGTGCGCTTCGGCTTCGGCGTAGCCGGCGTGGTGGAACCACAGGCGGCCCATCGCCCGGTGGACCGCGGCCTGCCCGAGCCGGTCGCCGGCCCGTTCGGCCGCGGCCAGCCCGGCGGTGAGAGCGGACTGCCACAGCGAGTCCCGCCGGCCCCGCAGCAGGTAGGTCACCAGGTCGTAGGCGAGCTCCCAGACCGGCACCCCGGGCGGTCGCGCGCAGACCAGCGCGACCAGGTTCTCCGCCTCGGTCTCCAGCCACTCCAGCGCGGTCGCGGGATCCGGCCACGGCGGGCCTTCCGGCTCCGGCGACCCCAGCAGGTGGGCGTCGGGGTAGAGCAGCAGGCACGCGGCGTAGGTCCGCTGCCGGTACCAGGCGAACAGCCGGGCCAGCGCGGCCCGGCGGTCCCGCGCCGGGTCCTGCTCCCGGGCCCGCTCGGCCGCGAACTCCTTGATCAGGTCGTGGAAGTGGAACCGCCCGGGGCCGGCCGCGCCGATCAGGTTGGTGGTGGCGAGCCGGTCGAGCATGCGCTGGGCCTCGGCCGGGTCCCGCTCCGCCGCCGCGGCCGCGGCCAGGTGGTCGAAGTCCGGGCCGGGGATGCCGCCCACCACCCGGAAGAAGTGGGCCAGCGCGGGCTTGACCGTGCTGTAGGACAGGTCGAAGGCCAGCCGCACCGCGGCTTGCTCGTCCCCTTCGATCTCCATCGCGTCGAGCTTGGCGCCCGGGCGCAGCAGCCCGACGTACTCCGCGATGGACCGGCTGGCCGAGCCGGCCAGGTTGGTCGAGGCGATCCGCAGCCCGAGCGGGAAGTAGCCGCACGCCGCGCCGAGCGCGTCGGCCGCCTCCGGCTCGGCCGCGACCCGGTCCTCGCCCACGATGTTGGCGACCATCGCCCGGCCCTCCGCCGCCGAGACCACCCCGACCGGCAGCCGGCGGGCCCCGTCCAGCGCGACCAGCCCCCGCAGTTCGTCCCGGCTGGTGACCAGCACCGCGCAGGACGGGTCCGAGGGCAGCAGCGGCCGGACGTGCTCCGGGCTCGCCGCGTTGTCCAGGACCATCAGCACCCGGCGGCCGCTCAGCAGGGAGCGCAGCAGGGCGCTCTGCTCGTCGACCTCGTGCGGGATGTGGTCCGGGACCACGCCGAGCGCGCGGAGGAACCGGGCCAGCGCGTCGGTCGCGGCCAGCGGCGGGCTGGTGGCGTACCCCCGGAGGTTGACGTGCAGGACGCCGTCGGGGAACTCGGACCGCAGGCCGTGCGCGGCGTGCACCCCGAGCGCGGTCTTGCCGATCCCGGGCGGACCCGCGAGCAGCACGATCGGCACCGCCAGCCGGTTCCCGGCCGGGCGGACGACCAGCGCGCGGATCCGGTCCAGCAGTGCGTCGCGGCCGACGAAGTCGGCGACGTCGGCCGGGAGCTGGAACGGCGCGGTCCAGGCGGCCGGCGGCGCGGGGGCGGTGGCGGCCCGGTCGCTGAGCAGGATCCGCTGGTGCAGCCGCCGCAGCGGTTCGCCGGGGTCGATCCCCAGCTCTTCGCGCAGCAGCGCGGTGACCTTGCGGTAGACGCCGAGCGCGTCCCCGGGCCGGCCGGCCCGGTGCAGGGCCAGCATCAGCTGGCCCCAGAAGCGTTCGCGCAGCGGGTTCTCCTCGGTGAGCGTGTAGAGCTCGCCGACCAGCTCGGTGTGCCGGCCCAGCTCCAGCTCGACCTCGACCAGCCGCTCCCACGCCTTCAGCCGCTCCTCGGCCAGCCGCGTGACCTCCTGGGCCTGGATCACCGCGGACGGCACGTCGGCCAGCGCGGCGCCCCGCCACAGGGCCAGCGCGGTCCGCAGCTCGCGGGCCTCGGCGGCGGGCTCGGCCGCGGCGCGGGCCCGCTCGGCCGCGGCGACCCGGGCGTGGAACCGGCCGAGGTCCAGCATCCCCGGCGTGACCGCGAGCAGGTAACCGGCGGGCTGGGTGCGGATCAGGCCACCGGCCTCGCCCAGCACGTTGCGCAGCCGCATCACGTAGGCCTGCGCCGCGTTGCGGGCGCCCCGCGGGGGCTCGCCGTTCCACAGCCGGTCGATCAGCTCCTCGACCGAGACCACGTGGTTCGCCCGCAGCAGCAGGCTCGCGAGCGTGATGCGGGTCTTGGCCGAGCCGAGCGGCACCGGACGGCCCGCGACGACCGCGGACAACGGTCCGAGGACGCCGAACTCCGGAGCCTGGCCTTCGGTCAACTGCGCACTCCCCCCTGCTCGGGCCGGTGGTGCCGGATGATCAGCGCACCACCTGTCCACCCAGGACGATGTGCTGCGGATCGGCCAGGACGGCCGGGGACACCGTGGGGTCTTCGGCGTAGACCACGAAATCGGCCGGCGCGCCGTCGGCCAGCCCCGGCTCGCCCAGCCACTCGCGCGCGGTCCAGGACGCGGCGCCGACCGCGACCTCCGGTGGCAGCCCGGCCCGCACCAGCCAGCCGACCTCCGTGGCGATGTTGCCGTAGGGCGCGCAGTCGGTCCCGGCGAGCACGGTCACGCCCGCCTCGTGGGCCGCGCGGACGACGCCCGGCAGGCCCGCCCAGCCCGCGAGCAGCCAGTCGCGCAGCGGGCTCGGCTCCCCTTCACGGGCCCGGGCGGCGATGTCGGCGAAGGTGGTGAAAGTGGGGACGAGCGCCGTGCCCTGGGCCGCCATCCGGTCCAGCAGGGCCAGGTCGAAGTGCATGCCGTGCTCGATGCTGTCGGCGCCGGCCAACACGGCGTTGCGGCCGCCCTCCGCGGTCTGGCAGTGCACCGCCACGCGGGCGCCGATGTCGTGCACCGCCGCCACGGCCGCGGTCAGCACCTCGAGC
This sequence comes from Amycolatopsis sp. PS_44_ISF1, assembly GCF_032335455.1. NCBI lineage: Bacteria > Bacillati > Actinomycetota > Actinomycetes > Pseudonocardiales > Pseudonocardiaceae > Amycolatopsis > Amycolatopsis sp. PS_44_ISF1. The sequence goes on from NZ_JANUXO010000002.1 coordinate 1,161,841, forward strand.
GGGACCGAGGCCTCCCCGGGCTCCCAGTCGCCGATGATCTTGCACCAGCCCCCGGCCGCCTTGGCCTCCTCGACCGCGGCGTCGGCCAGCTCGTCCTCGGTGATCTCCCGGCCGTAGCCCGGGTAGAAGCAGCCGGGCGGGGCCAGCCAGCGCCCGGCCGAGTGGATCCGCGGCAGGGCCGGGTCGGACGGGGCCCAGTCCGGGATCCGGACGGTGGAACCCGGCACCCGCACCAGCAGCACCCCGGCGTCGCGGTGCTGTTCGAGGTGGCGGCGCAGCTTCCCGTCGTCGAACGGGTCCGACGGACCGTCCGAGCCCGGGTGGGTGTGCATGTCGACCAGTCCGGGCAGGATCCAGCCGCCGTCGGCGAGCAGTTCGGCGCAGTGCCCCTCGCGCAGCCGGCCGTCCTCGACCACGAAGCTGCGGGCCTCACGGTCGGGCAGGGTCGTGCCCCGGACTCCGAAAACCACCGCCGACCACCTCGCGTCCCGCTGCCATGCGCACTTGCCGAATGACCGGACCCTACCCGAAGGAAGCCGTGGTCCGGCGCCGTTCCGGCCCACCGGCCGGCCGCTGTCATCGAGCTGTCATCGGCCCCGGATAGACCTGTCGGTACCACTCGCGAGGTGTTCGGGCCCCGCCTCAGCGGGTACGGCGCGCCTTGGGGGTCGTGCCGTGCCCGCGCGGCGGTCACGCGGCCCGAGCCACCCCGGTGGTGCGGAGCAGTGGCGGGTGGCGACCGACGGGCAGCCGTAGTCCTCACCCGCCGCCGTTCGGGCGCGAGGGCGCACCCGGCACGCCGCCGGAGCCCGGCCGATCCGGTTTCGGACCCACGAGACCGGTGGGCCATCGTTCTTCACTTCATCTGTTACAGTCATTGCTGTAATGGATGAAGGGAGCCGGGCCGTGGCCGAAGACGCCGAAGCGGCCTGGGTGGAGCGGGTCTCGGCCTTCTTCGCCCGGCAGGAGGGGCTGCCGCCGATCACCGGGCGGATCCTGGGGTGGCTGATGATCTGCGAGCCGGCCGAGCAGTCCGCCGCCGACATCGCCGCCGGGATCACGGCGAGCCGGGCCTCGATGACGGCCAACATCCGGTACCTGACCGCCACCGGGCTGGTCCGCCGCTACACCCGGGCCGGGGACCGGACCGCCTACTACCGGCTCGACGACCAGGCGTGGGAAACCGCGGTGCGGCAGCGCATCGAGGGGATGAGCGCCTTCCAGGACGTGCTCGACCAGGGTCTCGGCCTCGTCGGGCCGGACACCGGCCGCGCCTCCCGGCTGCGCGCCGCGCAGGAGGTCTACCACTGGGTCGGGTCGCTGCTGCGGCAACCGGAGGAACAGCGGGAACCGGAGGAACGGCGATGAGCGAACGCGTCCGGCTGACTCAGGAGAAGGAAACCCTCCTGATGACGCTGTACCTGCGCGCCCTCGACAACCGGCGCGCGACACCGATCCTGGGCGACCGGCACGCCCAGGCCATCCTCGACCGGATCGACTACGACTTCGCCGGGCTCGGGAGCCTCCGCGGCAACGCGCCCCTGATCGCCACCCGGGCCCGCCGGTTCGACACCTGGACCCGGGAGTTCTTCGCCGGCCATCCCGACGGCCTCGTGCTGCACCTGGCCTGCGGCCTCGACAGCCGTCCGCTGAGGATCACGCGACCGGCCCGGTCGCAGTGGATCGACGTCGACTACCCGGACGTCATCGCGCTGCGGGAACGGCTGTACGGACCGATCGAAGGCGTGCGCACCCTCGGCTCCTCGGTCACCGAACCGGGCTGGTGGGACCAGGTCCCGGCCGGCCGGCCCACCCTCGTCCTGGCCGAGGGCCTGCTCATGTACCTCGCGGCCGACGAGGTGGACCGGCTCGTCGACCGCGCGCTGCGGCACTTCACGAGCGGCTGGCTGGTCTTCGACGGGGTCGCCCCCTGGGTGAAGGCCGTCTCCGGGTGGCAGCCGTCCATGCGCCGCGCCGGCACCGGGTTCCGCTGGACGATGCCTACGCCGCACGCCTTCGCCGAGCGGCACCCGCCGCTGCGGCCGGTCGACCAGGAGTCCGCCGTCGAGCTGATCGGCCGGCACCAGGCGAGCGCGGCGGGCCGCGCGCTCGTCCGGAACCTGGCCCGCGTCCCGCCCGTGCGCGACGCGGTGCGGTTGATGCGCTACAGCTTCAGCCGCGATCGCTGACCGGGCCCGGTTCGGGCAGCGAAATCCGGGCGCCGCGGAACCCGGTGGCGACCACCATGGCCGCGGCCACCAGGATCACGTCCTTGAGCACGTACTGGCCCTCCAGCGTCGGCGCGTGGTACGGGCCGCTGAACAGCCGCCCCGGCAGCAGCACCACCGGGGAGAGGATGCCGGCCAGTTCCAGCGTGAGCAGGTAGACGATCCCGCGCAGGCCCCGTCCGGCGATCAGCACCAGGCCGATCACGCACTCCAGCGTGGCGACCAGGACCAGGCCCAGGTGGTCCGGGATCAGGCCGAAGGTGAGCAGCCGGGTCGTGGTCACCGTCAGGTCCTGCGCCGGGCTGACCCCGGGGAAGTACTTGAGGAAGCCGAACCCGAGGAAGACCGCGCCCAGGCTGATCCGCAGCAGCCTGATGCTGTGCCGCACGAGCCAGCCGTGGACCACGCCTTCGGCCGCCACCACACGAGAGTTGAGTTCCACCGAAACCCTTTCACCTGGGCCGGTCCCTCCGGGGGGAAGTCCGAAGTGGACACCGGCGGGCCGGACGACACCAGGCATTCGGCGCCGCCCGCGCCCGCGGTGGGACGATCACCGGGATTACCCTGTTCGGCGCAACCGGACGCCGCCCGCGGGTCCGGGCCCTGCTGCCGCGTTTCCGCGCCGGCCCCGGGAAGTCGACCGGACCCTGCCGTCACCGGGCCTGAATCCGCACCGCGCGGCCGAATCCCCGGCGGATTCCGTCGAACCGGATCCGAACCGGCCGAGCCGGAATCCCGGGGGCCCTCTTGCTCATCCGGCGGGCCCGGCCGGAGTGGGCCACGATGGTCCGATGGCCAGTCCGGGGGGAAGACGGCGCGCCCAGCTCATCGGTGTCGCCGCGGGGGTGTTCTTCGGCGCGGTCCTGGCGCTGGTCTCGGCCACGACTGCCTATCCCGAAGGCCCGTGGTGGGTGTCGGCCCTCATCGGGGCGTTCGCGGGCACCGGGTTCGGCGTGGCCGCCGGGTTCGCGGTCCCCCGCCAGGAACGCCTGCTGTGGGAAGTCGCCGGGGCCGACCTGTCCCGGCCCCAGTTTCGCCAGGCCGCCCGGGCCAGCCTCTCCGGACGGGTCCCGGAGGACCCCCGGCTGCGTCAGGCCGCCACCAGGGTCGCGGTCTACCGGCTCGCGCAGCACCGCCGGCCGCGCACGAGCACGATCGTCATCCTCGGTGCCGGCCTCGGTCTCGGCCTCACGGGCAGCCTGCTCTCCGGCCTCACCGGCTATCCCCTCACCCTCATCGCGGCCGGGTTCCTCGTCCTCTCCCTCGCCTGGACGCTGTACGAACCGGTCCGGCTGCGCCGCGCCATCCTGCGCCTGCACGAAGAACCCTGACCGCCCGGTGACCGTGGCCCCGGCCCTCCGACACCGTGCTGATAATCGATTACTCGCGCGGAGCCGAGCAGGCGGGAGGGCGATGCCGGGCGGGTGTCCGGGTCGGTGCTTCGCCGGGGTCAGACCGCTCCCGCCGGCGCCGCGGCCACGCGCCGCCGGTCGAACCAGCGGAACAGCTCGATCAGCACCACGCCCGCCGCGGCGCAGGCCAGGGCGATCAGCGTGTACCGGCCGTTGCCCGGGTCCAGCAGGAACACCCGCCGGCTCGGCGGGACCACGAACATCAGCGCGGAGACCAGCACCATCGCCGCGACCAGACCGGCTTTCCACCAGGTGTAGGGCCGGGCCACGACGCCCAGCACCCACAGCGCGAGCACCATCACGGTGATCAGCGCGGTCGTGCTCGCCCGGACCTGCTCGGCCGGGCTCGTGCCGCTGCCGGAGTGCACCAGCAGGTAGGAGGTGAAGGAGGCGGCGGCGATCACGATCCCGGCCGGCACCGCCGTGCGCAGCACCCGGCCCACGAAACCGCCGCGGGCCCGGTCGTTGTTGGGCGCCAGCGACAGCACGAACGCGGGCAGGCCGATGGTGAACCAGCCGACGATCGTCACGTGCCGGGGCAGGAACGGGTACGGCACCGCGGCCAGGCCGATCAGCCCCGGCACGCCCACGATCAGCGCCAGCAGCACCGAGTAGACCGTCTTGGTCAGGAACAGGCTGGCCACCCGCTCGATGTTGCCGATCACCCGACGGCCCTCGCCCACCACGTACGGCAGGGTGGCGAAAGCGTTGTCCAGCAACACGATCTGCGCCACCGAACGGGTGGCCGGGCTCCCCGCCCCCATCGCCACGCCGACGTCCGCGTCCTTGAGCGCGAGCACGTCGTTGACGCCGTCCCCGGTCATCGCCACGGTGTGCCCGCGCGACTGCAGGGCCGCGACCATGGCCCGTTTCTGGGCCGGGGTGACCCGGCCGAACACCGTGGCCCCCGCCAGCTCCCCGGCCAGCCGCTCCGGGTCTTCGGACAGGGTGCGGGCGTCCACCGGAGCGTCGGCCCCCGGCAGGTCCAGCGTGCGGGCGACCGCGCCGACGGAAACGGCGTTGTCACCGGAGATCACCTTGACCGCGACCCCTTGCCCGGCGAAGTAGTCCAGCGTCTCGCGCGCGTCGTCGCGGATCTTCTGCTCCAGCACGACCAGCGCCGCCGGAGTCACCGCGCCCGGCGCCCCCGGCGCGTCCACCGGCCGCCCGCCGCGCCCGAGCAGCAGCACCCGCAAACCCTGCGCACCGAGCCGCTCCGCCTCCGCCCGTTCCGCCGATTCCGCTTCCCCGTCGAGCAGCACGTCCGGCGCGCCGAGCACCCAGTCGCCGTGCTCGCCGAAGCTCGCGCCGCTCCACTTGAGCGCCGAGGAGAACGGCGTCACCGAGGTGACCGCCCAGCCCGGGGCGGGCGGGACCGCCTCCGCGATCGCCAGCAGGCTCGCGTTCGGCCGGGGGTCGGCGGCGGCCAGCGCGGCCAGCACCACCTCGGGCGCGACCTCCGGCTCCCCCCAGCGCCGCACCTGCGCCAGCCGCATCACGTTCTCCGTGAGCGTGCCGGTCTTGTCGGCGCACACCACGTCCACGCGCGCCAGTCCCTCGATCGCGGGCAGTTCGTTGACCAGGCACTGCCGCCGGCCCAGCCGCACCACGCCGACCGCGAACGCGACCGAGGTCAGCAGGATCAGCCCCTCCGGCACCATCGGGACCAGCGCGGCCACCATGCCGCGCAGCGCGTCGGGCAGGGCCTGCGAACCGGAGAGCTGGTTGTAGATCGACAGCGCACCGGCCGGCACCAGCACGTAGGTGACGACCTTCAGGATCTTGTCGATCCCGCCGCGCAGCTCGGAGTCGACCAGGGTGAACCGCCCGGCCTCCTCGGCCAGCCGCACCGCGTAGGCGTCCCGGCCCACCTTCGTCGCCCGGTACGCCCCGCTGCCCGCCACCACGAAGCTGCCCGACCTGACCTCATCGCCCGGGTGCTTCACCACCGGATCCGACTCGCCGGTGAGCAGCGATTCGTCGACTTCCAGGGCTTCGGCCGCCAGCACGGCGCCGTCCACCACGATCTGGTCCCCCGCGCCGACCTCGACCACGTCGTCGACGACCACCTCCCCGGGCGCCACCTCGCGGCTCGTGCCGTCCCGCCGCACCGTCGGGCGCACCTGCCCCACGATCGACAGCCGGTCCAGCGTCCGCTTCGCCCGCAGCTCCTGCACGATCCCGACCACGCTGTTGGCCACGATCAGCCCGGCGAACAGCCCGTCGAGCAGGTAGCCGGTGGAGAAGATGATCACCGCGAGCACCCCGAAGATCGCGTTGATCCGGGTGAACAGGTTCGCCCGGACGATCTCCCAGCCGCTGCGGCTGACCCGGGAGGGCACGTCGTTGGTCCGCCCATCGGCCACCCGCTCCGCCACCTCGGCGGCACTCAGACCTCGCTCGGCCTCCCCGGCCCTCGGGCGTTCGTCCTCTGGCATGGGCCCGACTCTACGCACGGACCGGACGGACCCGCCGGTTCAACCGGGTCCCCGGGGCCGCCCCGCGTGTCGAGATAGGACAGTCACCGGCCGCGGCTGGTCCGCTCCACTGTGGTGCGTCGGCTGGGGTGTGTCGACTGTGGAGCATCAACCGGGCTGGGCGGCCGGGCCGGAACTCGCGTCGAGGGCGTCGAGGACCGCTTCGCCGTTCGCCCGCGCCCACTCGGTCAGCACGTGGATCGGCTCGATCAGCGTCGCACCGAGCGGGGTGAGCTCGTACTCGACGCGGGGCGGCGCCTCGGCGTAGGCGTGGCGCCGGACCAGCCCGTGCGCCTCCAGCCGCCGGAGCGTCTGCGTGAGCACCTTGCGGGAGACGCCGCCGATCAGCCCGGCCAGCTCACCGTGGCGCACCGGGCCCTGGCTGAGGCCGTAGAGCGCGACCGCCGTCCACTTGTCGGCGATCAGCTCGAGGGCCAGCCGGGCCGGGCAGTCGGCGAGGAAGGGATCACCCGGACCGAAACCGCTCATGGCGCCCAAGGTACCCGGAGGTACCCGTCGCGGACCTAGCCTGGGCCACGTTCCCCCGAAAGACCAGGAGCGTCATGCGAATCATCACCCAGCACCAGCTCGGCGGCCCCGAAGTGCTCACCGTCGAAGAAGCGCCGAAGCCCCGGCCGCGACCGACCGAAGTCCTCGTCCGGGTCGAGGCGATCGGGCTCAACCCGCTGGAGGCGCGGCTGCGCGAAGGCGAGTTCCCCCTGCTCGGCCCGCCGCCGTTCGTGCTCGGCTGGGACATCAGCGGAGTGGTCGACCAGGCGCAGACCGGCCGGCTGCGGCCCGGCGACGAGGTGTTCGGGATGCCGCTGTTCCCCCGTGCGGCCAACGCCTACGCCGAGTTCGTGGCGGCCCCGGCCCTGCACCTGGCCCGCAAACCGGCGGCCCTTTCCCACGCCGAGGCCGCGGCGCTGCCGATCGTCGGGCTGACCGCGTGGCAAGGTCTCGTCGACCTCGCGCGCGTGGGCGAGGGCGACCGCGTGCTGGTCCACGGCGGTGGCGGCGGGGTCGGCCACGTCGCGATCCAGATCGCGAAGGCGCTCGGCGCCCAGGTGATCACCACCGCCGGCGAAAGCAAGCGCGAGTTCGTCGAGGGGCTCGGCGCGGACGAGGTGATCGACTACGCGAAGACCGACTTCGCCGAGGCCGTGCGCGAAGTCGACGTCGTGCTCGACACGCTCGGCGGAGACACGGCCGAGCGGTCGCTCGGGGTGCTGCGCCCGGGCGGGCACCTGGTCACAGCGGTCGCCGACGAGGACACGGAGCTCGCGGCCCGGTACGAGGCGGCCGGCCTGCGCTTCAGCGGGATCGCGGTCGACCCCGACCCGTCCGGTCTGCACGCACTCGTCGGCCTGGTCGAGCGAGGCGCGCTCCGGGTCCACGTGCAGGAGGCGTTCCCGTTCGAGCGGGTGGCCGACGCGCACCGGCGGCTGGAAGGCGGCCACCTTCAGGGCAAGCTCGTACTCACCGTCTGAAGCCGTTGCTTCTCGCGCAGCCGCGGCCGGTCCACCGCTCGAGTCCGCGGTTCCACCGCGTCCGGGACGGACTCGGGCCGGTGCGCCGCGCGGGCCGCCCGGTATCCGCGGCGGGGTTCAGCCGCCGGGTCCGGTGAGGACGGTCCGATGTGGATCGTCGGAAGGCACCCACCACCGCGGCGCGGGCGGCGCGGTCCAGCCCCGGCCCCGGGCGAAGGCGAGCAGGGAATCGACCGCGTGACGCACGGATGCACGATCGTCGCCGGCGCGGTGCAGCAGGGACCAGGTCCACAACGGAACCGGCGCGGCGACCGGGCGGTGGGCCAGGCTCGGCGGGGTGGGCGCGGGGTGGCGCTTGGGCGAGGCGAGCACCGGGGCGTTCAGCCGGCGCACGTGGTTGTGGAACGCCTCCCCCACGATGCCGCCGTCTTCGATCCGCACCACCGCGGCCCCGGTGTGCCCGGCGAACTCCTCGGCGAAGCGGTTCCACGAGGACCACGCGTGCTCGTCGAGGTCGACCAGCACCGACAGCCCCGCCGCCGGAACGGGCCCCGCGGGGGTGCTCGCGGGAGCCAGCGCGGCCAGCGGCTGCACCCGCAGCAGGTGCGCCGCCAGCCCGCGGGCCTCGGCGTGGCTCCGGGTCACCCAGGCCAGCGCGAGGTCGAGGCTGCCGTCCGCGACCCGGTCGGCCTGGGTGTGCGAGGGCAGGACCCAGCCGTCCGGGCGCAGCCCGGCCGCGGGCCCGGCGAGCGCCTCGACCTCGTCCGGCAGCCAGCTCACGTAACCCAGCCGCAGCGGCGTCGTCTCCGCCGCGCGGTCGCGGACCCGGTGCGCCGCGCCCTCGGCCAGCGCCAGGATCTGCCGGGCGTCTTCGAGCAGCACCCGACCGGCCTCGGTCAGCCGCACGGTGCGCCGGTCACGCGTGAACAACTCGGCGCCGAGTTCGCGCTCCAGCGCCTGGATCTGCTGCGACAGCGCCGAGCCGGAAATGTGCGACCGCTCCGCCGCCCGGCCGAAGTGGAGTTCGCGCGCGACCGCCACGAAGTACCGCAGCTGCCGAAGTTCCATGACTGCCGAGCTTAGGCCCCGTCCCGCCGGTGTTGCCCGCGCGACACCGCGCCGGACCGGGCCCCGCGCGACCAGCGGTGGGAAGCGGGGCTTAACAGTCCTCGGAACTAAGTGCTGGACCGACGTTTCGCGGACGGCTTGGCTGAAGGGGACCAGCCGCGGGGCTCCAGGCCAACGCGTGACGAGCCGGGGGAACGGGAGCACGGATCCGGATGAGCAGCAGCACCACCACTCCGCTCGGCCCCGGCAGTGCCCGCGCCGCGTGGGCACTGCTCGGGCCGGGCGCCGCCGCGCTGGCCGCGAGCATGGGCGTCGGCCGGTTCGTCTACACGCCGATCCTGCCGCTGATGACCGCGCGGGCCGGGCTCAGCGCCGCCTCCGGGGCGTCGCTGGCCACGGCCAACTACCTCGGCTACTTCGCCGGCGCGCTGCTCGGCATGTTCGCCCCCGCGCTGACCCGGTCGGCGAACGCCTACCGCGGTTCGCTCGTGGTGCTGACCGGGTCACTGGCCCTGATGCCGGGCACGGACTCGGTACCGGCCTGGTTCGGGCTGCGGCTGCTCGCCGGGGTGGCCAGCGGGGTGGTCTTCGTGTTCGCGGTCAACTCGACGCTGAGCCACCTGCGGGACCGGCCCCCGCACCTGACCGGGTGGGTCTTCGGCGGGGTCGGCCTCGGCATCGCCCTGTCCGGGGCGGGCGTGCTGGTGATCCGCTCGGCCGGGGACTGGCGGACGGCCTGGTGGGCCACCGCCGCGCTGTGCGGCGTCTTCGCGATCGCCGCCTGGCGGTTGCGCCCGGAACCGGCGCCGGGCCCCGATCCGGCGGCACCGGCCCGGGCGCCCCGCACCCACCGCTGGTTCTTCACCCTGCTGGGCAGCTACACGCTGGAGGGCGTGGGGTACATCATCGCCGGCACCTTCCTGGTCGCGGCGATCAGCCAGCGCTCTCCCGGCGGTCTCGGGGGCGCCGCGTGGATCCTGGTCGGGCTCGCGGCCGCGCCGTCGACCGTGCTGTGGTCCCGGCTGAGCCGCCGGTGGAGCCGGCCGGGACTGCTCACGACGGCGCTGCTGGTCCAGGCGGCCGGGATCGCGCTGCCCGCCCTGCTCGGCGGGACCGCGGCCGCGCTGGCGGGCGCGGCGCTGTTCGGCGCGACCTTCATGGGCGTCGGCACCCTGGCCCTGACCACCGACGCCCACCTGCGGTTCCCGCGCTCGGTGGCGCTGCTGACCGCCGGCTACTCCCTGGGCCAGGTGCTCGGCCCGCTCGTGTCCGGACCGCTGCTGCGCCACGGCTACCAGCAGGCGCTGGTGCTCGGCGCGCTGATCGTCCTCGCCGCGGCCGCCGCGGCCGGACTGCTGCGGATCGGCTTTCCGCGCCCGCCCGCCCGGTAGCGGATCGGCGCCCGGTCCGCGGGCGAAGGGTGGGCGTGGTGCAGCGTTTCGCCGTGGGGACCACGGGAGTCACCGGTCGCAATGGCCTCGGCAGGATCTCTTCGGTCAGCCGCTGGAGGTCGCCGAGGGTCTTGGCCGCGGGCACGTCGCGGAACGGGGGCCACAGCAGCGGCACGGTCGGCCTGGCCTCCTGGCCGCGCTCGAGGCTGTCTTCGATCTGCCGGGCGCTGCCTATCCTGGAAGCGGCCGGGCACCCCGGGGTTGTGAATCCGGTGGCCCCGCGAGATCACCGGCAACCCGTCGGGCCGATCGCTCACCGTGCCCTCGTTCGCCGGTGGTGCCGGGGTGGGCTCGGGTAGCTGCGGCCGCGAGCCCGATCACGGCACCGGCGTCGCGGTGAAAATGCCGCTGGGCGTGCACGGATCCTGGGTGTTCGTGCAGGTCACAGCCAGGGTGACGCGCTCACCGGCCGGGATCACGGGGGGCGCCTTCGGGCGGAAGGTCAGGCGGCCGTGGCTGTCCTGGCCGACCTGCGCCAGGGTGAACGTGCCCACCACCGCGTCCTCGTGCCGGATCTCGACCTGTCCGGTGTCCGCGGCCGGGTCGCGCAGCACGACCGAGGTGATCGCGTAGGCCGGTCCGGGCGGCACGACGTAGGAGAACAGCTGCGGGCCGCCGCCGACGTTGGGGTAGGCCTCGGTGCCGATGGTGAACGTGGCCGAAGTGGTGGTGACCGCGCCGGCGGCCTGGTCGCCGGGCCCGGCGGTGGAGCTCGGCGGGGGCGTGGCCGAACTGCTCGAGGACGGGGGCGCACTCGAACTGGTGGTGGTCGAAGGCGGCGCGGAAGTGGCGGAGGCCGCCGAAGCGACCGTCGGCGAGGGGCCGGCGACCGAGACGGGCCGTTGCCGCAGCAGGGTGGTCGCGATCAGCACCAGGATCAGCAGCAGCGCGAACAGCAGCGGGAAGAGCCAGAAGAGCCGGCGCGGGATCAGCGGGGACTGCTCGAACACGGCCTGGAGCTCGATCGGTTCCGCGTCCGGCGGGTGCAGCCGGACCACGAACGGCAGCCGCCGGTTCTTCCCCCTCCAGAAGTACTTCTCCGGCCGGGCGACGACGCGGACGAAGTGCGCGTCTCCCGGTTCCAGCACCGGATGGGCCGGGCGCACCCGGAAGGTCAGCTTGGCGTCCGGATCGGCCGCGCTGACCGTGACCGCGTGCGGGTGGTTGCCCAGGTTGTCCACGGCCAGGGTGTGCCGCCCGGCCCGCCGCCCGGACGAGGTCACCGGCACGATGTCGGCCTCGTGCTCGGTGAACGGCCCGACGGTGACCGTGCCCTCCTGCACCACCGAACCGGCCGGGTCCTCCCGCGAAGACACCACCAGCGCGAACGGGTGCTCGCCGGCCGGCACGTCCGGGGCGCGCGGGGGCACGAAGGTCAGCTCGACGCCGACTTCCTGCTGCGGCATGAGGTTCGCGCGCTCGGGCTTGATCCGGGTCCACTCCCCCGCGTCGCCGCGCACCTCGAACCCGAACTGGTCCACCACCGCCGAGGTGTTGCGGACCAGCACGTGGCACCGGGCGGCCGCACCGGGAGCGACCTGGATCTCGGTCGTCCGCAGAGTCGCGCTCACCGCCATGGGTCCAGCGTGCCCGGGGCGGGGCGGGTGGTCAGGACGGCTCCAGCCAGTCCCCCGGGCCGGGATCGGCTGGCCGCGCGGGCAGAACCCGTGCCCTCACCGCTGCCCCGAAAGGCAAGCCGGCCGGGCGCAGCGCGAAGCGGCGACGCGTCGGCCGCCGCCGCTTCGCGCCGTGTTTCACTTGAGGGCGAAGAACTCCATCTCGCTCATGGCGACCGTGTCCGGGTCCGTGCCGCTGTAGACGTCGATGACCTCCACCGTGACCGAGGTGACCAGGGTGCTGTTCTTCAGGTCGAGCGTCTGCGGGCGCGGGCTGTCCTCCGGCAGGATGTTCTCGCTCTTGCCGGTGTTGTAGGTCAGCCGCAGGATCGAGGGCCGCCCGTCCCGGGCGAACGCGTCGCTCGCGCCCGAGTGGAGGATGATGCTGCGCAGCAGGTAGCTGTCGCTGAACCGGATGGTGAGCTTGGGTTTCCGCCCGGACAGCGAGCCCGCCCAGTAGGTGTCCTGGTAGGTGTCCACGAGCAGGGTGGGCCCGTGGCCGGGCAGCGCCGAGTCGGCCTGCACCACCGACGGGCGGACCGGGTCCAGCGTGGGCACCACCTTCCGGTAGAGCGCCACGGAGTTGTCGATCACCGTGGACCGGAACGGCGGGTAGAACGCGTACAGCAGCCCGATCAGCACGCCGAGGGCCAGCAGCGCCGCCCGCAGCCGGCGCAGGGAGTGCTTCCACTGCCACCTCCGGTGCTCTCGCGTGCCCCTCTGCCCCGGCCGGGTCCCGGCCGGGTGCCGCTTCGGACGGCGGCGGAACATCCGCCGCCACCAGACCAGGCGGACCGTCCCCGCATCGGCCAGCGACTCGCCGCAGCGGCTGCAGAAGTGACGGGCCGGCGGGTTGCCCTCGCCGCAGAGCGCGCAGACCAGGTCCCCCGGCTCCAGCCGGCGGCTGGGCTTGGTCCGCACGATCGCCCGGGTCTTCTTGATCGCCGGGGCCGGAGCCAGCTCGGGCGGCTGCTCCGGCCGCGCCTCGGCGAACCCGGCCACGGGCTGGGCCAGCGAGGCGACCAGGTCCGGGTCCACCACCCGGGGGGACGGCGGCGCCGGTTCGGTGGCCGGGGCGGGCTTTCCGGGTGGAGGCGGCGGTGTTCTCCCCGGTGTGGAAGGGGCCGGCGGCCGCGCACCGGGCGGGGCTGGTGGGGCTTGGGCTGGGACCGGGCGAACCGGCGGCGGGGGTGGAGCAGCACCGGGAGGCGCCGGGGCAGCCGCCCTTCCGACGGCCGCCGAAAGCGAGGCTTCACCCGGCGGCACTGGGGGAATCGCCGCGCCACCACCGGAGGAAAACGCGGCCTGACCGAGCGGGGACGGAGGAACCGCCTGGCCCGTAACGGCAAACGTCGCGGCCTTGCCCGGCGGCGCCGGAGAAACCGCCGCGCCACCACCAGAGGAAAACGCAGCTTGACCGGGCGACGCCGGGGGAACCGGCTGGCCCGTAACGGCAAACGTCGCGGCTTTGCCCGGTGGCGATGGGGGAACCGCCGCACCACCACCGGCTGCAAGCGCGGCCTGACCGGGCGGCGCCGGAGGAAACGCCCGGGCCGTAACGACAGACGGCACGGCTTTGCCCGGCGGCGCCGGAGGAACCGCCGCGCCATTACCAGAGGAAAGCGCAGCTTGACCGGGCGGCGCCGGAGGAACTGCCCGTCCCGCAACCGCAGACGGAGCGGCTTTGCCCGGTGGCGCCGGAGGAACGGCTTTTCCCGCGCCGGGTGGCGCGGGTTTGACCGGCGGCACGGCTTTGCCGGATCCCACCGGCGGCACGGCCCGGCCGGGCGGAACCGGCGGCACCGCCTTGCCCGCGCCCACCGGTGGCACGGCCCGGCCGGGAGCCGGGGGCCGCGCGCTGGTTTCCTCCGGTTCCGGAACCGGGACGGTCCCGGCCGACCAGGCCGCCACCGCCGTGGCCGCAGGGACCGGTTCGGGGGGTTCCACGTAGGTGCGGGCGGGCAGCCACGACCGGGCCCGGCGGCACACGCGCTGCCACCAGGTCAGCCGTTCCTCCACCGCCGGCGGGGGCTCCTCCACCACGACGATCACCTCGGGCGGCGGCGCGACCCGCTCGCCGTTCCACTCCAGGAACTTGCCGCAGTCCCCGCAGAACGCCGAGCTGTCGTCGTTCTGGTTGCCGCACATGGTGCAGACGATCACCGGAGCACCTCCAGGGTGTGGCGGACGTGCACCGGCTTGGCCGCGCGGATCACCGCGGCGACGGCGGCGTCGGACAGCGAGGGCGGGTGACGCGGGCGGACCACCACCCGGACCCAGTGCTCCTGGTCCGCCGCCGGCTCCGGCCGGGGCCGCAGCGACCAGGAGGTCCCGCCGCTCTCGGTGACCTCCACCTCGCCGTCGACCACCACGGCCAGGTGACGGCGCAGGCCGGCCAGGGTGCCGCGCATCCGGAACAGCTCCACCGCCTCGGCGACCACGGCGCGCTGCGCGGACAGCGGCCAGCTCTCGTCCAGCAGCACGCCGAACCAGGTGGACAGCCAGCGGACGAACTCCTCCGGCGCCAGCAGCGGGTCGAGGTAGGCGTGCACGCAGTCGATCGTGGTGATCAGCGACGCGAGCACGTCGTCGAACCCCTCGGTCCAGCGGACCGCGACCGGGCTCTGGCCGTACACCGCGGGCAGGTAGCCGATCAGCGGGTACGGCGAAGGCAGCGGTGGCTCCCGCCGTTCGAGCGCGGTCACGACCGCTCCACCCGGACCTGGTGGTCGTAGGAGAAGACCAGGCCGCCGGGGCCGACCGGGAGCCGGGTGACCTCCCGCCCGCGCTCGCCGGTGATCGGGTTGGCTCCGTAGAGCCGCACGTCTTCGACCACGTCGACCCCCTGCACCGACTGGAGCAGCGCGAAGATCTCCCCGTGCGACACCCGCCGCCCGAACTCCCAGCCCGCGCCGCCCGCTCCCCCGGTGAGCGGGTTCAGGTAGCCGTAGAGCGCTTCCAGTGCCCGCGTGCGGATCTCCTCCGGTTCGAGCCGGGTGCGCGCGATCAGCCGCGCCACCACCGTGATCCCCCGGTAGCGGGGCGGCTCGACCTGCACCCGGGTGCCGACCAGCCGGACCTGCTCCAGCCGTTCGGCGATCCGCTCCAGCGTGCCCTCCGAGGGCACCAGGTCGGCGAACAGCAACTGCCCGTGGTGGTGGGCCGCGGCCGGCACCGCGAGCACCTTGACCGCGCCGCTGGGCACGCCGTCCTCGCCGGCGGTGAAGCAGTGGATGCGGGCGACCTCGGGCGCGGCCTCCATCGCGATCGCCTCGTAGTCCTCGGCGGTGACCGCGCGGCTGCGGGTGCGCAGCATGATCGGGCCCCGGGCCTTGGCCTCGTCCAGCGTCTCGCCGTCCACCCCGCCCGCGGAGGGCTGCAGGTTGGCCACGCCCGAGACGAACGGGATCGAGGCCTTCAGGGTGTCCACGGCCAGCCGGGCCACGTTCCCGCGCACGCCGCCGCCGCAGTAGTAGCGCCGCATCCGGATCAGCGATCCGCGCGGCGGTGCGGCCCCGTACCGGCGCAGGCTCCGGTCCGGCATCCGCACGGCCGGCCCGAACTCGACCTCGCCCGCCACCGAGTCGAGCACGAAGTGCCGGTCCTCGGGGCCGCTGGCGGCGAAGTTCTCCACCCGGGTCCACTCCTGCCAGCCCGTGTCCGCCGAGACCTCCAGCGCGGGCGCGTGCGCCCCGCCGAGCACGGGCGAGCGGCCGAGGCGGAACCGCTGCCCGGGCCCGCCTTCGGACTCGCCCAGCTCCTCGAACTCGACGATCTCCCCGTGCAGCGCCCCGGCCGTGCCGCCGACCGTGGCCGCGGCGAGCGAGCGCACCACCGGCGACGAGCTGTAAGCCGGCTGCCCGGGCAGCGGCTCGACCACCCGGACCCGCACCCAGGCCGCCCGCTGGTCCTCGATCACGCTGCTCTCGTGCCCGGCCGGCACGTGGATCACGATCCGGCCCGAGCGGTTGAGCCCGCCGGTCTCGTCCGTGGTCACCGGGCACCCGGTCCAGCCGCCGCCGGTCCAGGCCTCCCACACCAGCGGCGGGTGCAGCGGGTTGACGCCGACCCCGGCGCACTCGCCCAGGAAGTCGATCCGCACCGCGCAGCTCGGCGCCGGCTCGACCAGCCCGAGCAGCAGCGCGTCGTCCCGCTGCGGCGGCTCGTCGAACGCGGCGAACTCCTCCCCCGACTCGAAGGCGCGGGTCCGGTCGTCGCTGGCGACGTCGCGGCCGGTCCGGCGGCGCACCGCGCCGATCGCGGTCGGCCCGATCGGCAGGTCGGCCAGGGTGGAGAAGACGATCGACTCGTCGCTCTCGGTCCGGGTGGTCGAGACCTTCGTGCCGGCCCGGATGACCAGCGGCGCGCGGGCCGGGGTGGACAGCCAGAAGGTGATCGGCGCCTGCGCGGGCGTCGGCGGCAGCATGCGCAGGCCCAGCAGTTCGAGGAACTTCACGTAGAGCCGGTCGGGCACCCGGTTGAGCCGGTAGCACAGCTGCTCGGTCATGAACGCGAAGGTCTCGATCAGCGTCACGCCCGGGTCGGACACGTTGTGGTCCGTCCACTCCGGACACCGCTGCTTGAGGTGGCGCTTGGCCTCGTCGACGAACTGCTGGAACCGGCGGTCGTCCAGCCGGGGGGCGGGAAGCGCCATCACTGCACCTCATCCGGGATGGTGTAGAAGGGATGCACCAGGTTGCGCTGGTCGTTCTCGCCCTTGACCCGGTAGCTGATGTCGATCAGCAGCACGTTGTCCTGGTCGCCGTGCGGGCGGACCACCACGTCGCCGATCGTCACGCGCGGTTCCCAGATGGTCAGCGACCGGCGCACCTCGCCCTCGATCCCGGAGAACACGGTGGGGGTCGCGGACTCGAAGACGAAGTCCCGCAGCCGGGAGCCGAACTCGGGGCGGAACGGCCGCTCCCCCGGGTAGGTGGACAGGACGATCGCCATGGCCTGCTCCAGTTTGCGCGGCCCGCCCATGGTGGCGATGGTGCCGTTCGCGGTGACGGCCAGCGGGAAGGACCAGCCGCGGCCGATGAAGTCTTCGTCGTTCACCCTTTTCGCCCTCTCAGAGCGGGATCGGCACGCCGTTGACGGTGGGCACGCCGAGCAGGTTGATCAGCGGCGCGTCCAGCGTGATGGCCCCGGTGGCCTTGATGATCAGGTTGACGCCGCCGTCGATCAGCATGGTGCCCCCGGCGCCGGCGCCGATGTTCACGAAGCCGTTCTCCGCGACGATGTTGATGTTCGGGACCGGGATGGTGGTCACCCCGGGCACCGCGCTCGCGGTGAGGTCGACCCCGCCGCTGACCTGGTCGACGGTCAGCCCGATCTCGCCGCCCTGCGAGCCCACGCGGACGGCCGAGGCGATCGCGCCGACCCCTGGCGGCACGGCCTGGACCCCGGCCGAGGCGGTG
Source organism: Amycolatopsis sp. PS_44_ISF1 (assembly GCF_032335455.1). Lineage (NCBI taxonomy): Bacteria > Bacillati > Actinomycetota > Actinomycetes > Pseudonocardiales > Pseudonocardiaceae > Amycolatopsis > Amycolatopsis sp. PS_44_ISF1. The sequence goes on from NZ_JANUXO010000002.1 coordinate 1,179,003, forward strand.
CCGCCCCCGGCGTCGACCGGCTGCCCGGCCACCGCGCCGGCGTCGGCCGCGGAGGGCAGCGGCGGGATCATCGGCACGTCGTAGAACAGCAGCGCGTTCCCGGTGCTGGAGACGAACCCGCGGTGGTGGACCTCGCTGACCAGTCCGGGCACCAGCGTCGCGCCGGACACCGACTCCACCGCTTCGTTGCCGAGCTCGTGGCCGGCCTGGCGCCCGGCCTGGCCGCCGAGCATGCCGCCGAGCGGGCCCGCCATGGGCAGCAGCGCGGAGCCCACCGCCGAGCCGACGGTCTCCGCGGTCAGCCCGATCGCGCCGGTGGCCAGCCCGCCGAGCCCGCCGGCGAAGATCGGCCCGGACTGCGCGATGCTCCACGCGGTGAAGTCGTTCATCATCGCGCCGAGCACGTAGGCGCGCCGCACGTCCCCGAACTCGAACGCGACCAGCACCTCGTCGCCGATCTCCGGCATGAAGATCGCACCGCTGCGCGGACCGGAGCAGAACTGGACGTTCGGCGCCCAGTCGGTTTCGAAGGCCGGCGAGAGCCACGGCAGGGTGACCTTCATGCGGCCCTTGCCGAGCGGGTCCGCGCAGTCGCTGACCACGCCGCAGACCACCCCCTCCAGCACCGGGTTCCGCGCCGAGCCGCGCCCGGCCTTCGAAGTCAGGCCCAGCACGGTGCGGTCCTGGCGCCCGTGGGCGGAGAAGATCACGCGGTAGCCGAACTCCGAGTCGTCGAACACGTGCCGGGCCCGGGAAACCTGCCAGGTGCCGGAGAAGATCGCCTGCACGCCCTGCACGTCGATGGTCGAGTTCGGCTGAATGGCCGCGTTGCCCTTCACCTCCCCCTCGCACTCGGCGTAGGTGCTGCCGAAGTCCGTGGCCACCGCGGCCGCGGCCATCGGGCCGGTGGTGGCCATCGTGGTGGTGTCGGCCAGCGGCCGGTCGGCCACCACGTGCGCGGTGGGGCTCGGCGGCGGCCCGAGGAAGCCGACCGGTGAGCCCACCAGTCCGCCGGTCGCCTGCGACAGGGTGTCGGTGACCGCGTCCTCGGCCGCTTCGGCCCCGGCGGAGACCCCCGTGGGGCTGAACGAGGCGAACGTGCCCTCCAGGGCGTCGGCCGCGCCGCGCAGCCGCGCCAGCGGGCCGCCGGCGGTGAACTGCCCGCCCATCGACAGCGCCGACGGACCGGAGTCGATCGGGGTGTCCGCGTTCTGCGCCAGCGCGGTCCGGGTCATCGGGTCCCACACGCGGACCTCCACGTCCGGGGTGACGTTGGCCCCGGAGACGCGGGGGCGGAAGCCGAACAGCTCGTCCGGGAAGGTGACCGGGATCGTCCGGGCTTGATCGAGCAGTCCGGCGGCGGCGCTGCGCAGCAGGCCCGACGGGTGGCCACCGGCCGCGAGCAGGCTGAGCGTGGCGGGGCGGAAGAAGAACAGCCCGTCGGCCACCCCCATCTCGAACCCGATCTCCCGGGCCCGCCCGTCGAGGAACTCCCAGTCGGTCTGGTTCACCTGCGCCAGGTAGGGGTGGGTGGTGCTGGTCGCCTCCACCAGCCCGAGCTCCAGCCCGGCCTCGCCCGCCACCTGCCGCGCCACGTCGGCGTCGGTGACGTTGACGAAGCTGCGGCTGCGCCGCGCCCGCTGCAGCCGGTGGGCGCCGGTGTACCCGCGCACCACCGTGCGGATGGTGATGCCGTCGATCTGCCCTTCGATCGCCGTCGCCTCGCCGACGATCAGCGTCCTCGCCACCCCGTCCTCCCCGGCCCCGGCGATGGTGATCGCCGAGCCGATGGTGATGCCCGCCTCCGCGGTGGTCTGGCCGGTCATGTCCAGGAAGGTCAGCTCGAACATGCCGGGCAGGTGCAGGTCGTTGTCCACCACGACCCGCAGCAGCCGGGAGGCCAGCCCGTCGGGCAACGGCACCCCGTCGACCACGACGGCGGGCTTGCCCGTGGGCTCGGTGTTGGCGATGCCCTCCCCGGGATCGGTCACCGGGTCACCTCCGCCCCGGCCTCGTCCACCGGGGGCAGCGCCAGCGTCCGGCCCGGCCGGACCCGCAGCGGGTCGTCGATCCCGTTGGCCTCGGCGACCAGCCGCCACGCGCCGGGCGAGCCGTAGGCCCGGTGGGCGATCTGCATCAGGTTCTCGCCCTCGGTGACCACGTGCCGGGTGCGGCCCGGCCGCCCGCCCGAGGTCGGGTTGGTGAACGGCGGGTCTTCGCAGTACTCGACCAGTTCGAGTTTGAGCTTGGCCCAGACCGGGGTGCCGGTGAAGTCGAACCGCTGGTAGTCGACGGTGACGCCCTCCAGGTTGACCAGGCAGTTGTGCAGCGGGGCACCGAGGCCCCACATGAACCGCAGGATCGGCAGCCGGTAGTAGACCAGCTTGCCCGGCCGGGCGGTCACGCCGGACCGGTGGGTGGAGGAGGGGGCCGGCACGCTGTTGCTCCCGCCGCCGCCGAAGCCGTCCTTCAGGGCGTTCGCGCCGCTGGTCTTGATCAGCTCGCTGAGCGCGTTCGCGTTGCCGTACCGGGACGCGGCCGCCGCCGAGATCGGCTGCTTGAACGGGGTGGCCCAGTCGACGAGGGTGGAGATCACCACGCTGGTGATGCCGGCGCCGGTCATGGACACCTCGCCCAGGCTGAGCCGGCGGTTGCTGGTCGCCTTCAGCGCGTCCTGGAACGACGTCGCGATCACCCCGCGGTCGCTCTCGGTCTTGTTCCGCTTGGTGAAGGAGACCGATTTCGGGTTGAGCGAGAACGAGATCGGCAGGCCGCCGTGGTAACTGTCCGCGGAGGTGACCACCGGCGAGAGCGAGGCCGGCACGTCCCCCATGCCCAGCCCGATCAGCTGCCGGCCCACCTGCAGCGCCGTGCTCAGGCCGGAGGCGTTGACGGTCTTCTGGTTCCCGATCGAAACGTTCATGGCAGCGGTAGCCCTTCCAGGTCGAGGAAGCCCTCGTGGTCGATTTCGAGCCGCTCGATCGCGACCTTGCTGTCGCCGGCCGACAGCGACGGCCCGTACCAGCCGGCCGGGTAGGCGTTGCGCAGCGTCCAGGACGAGACCTCCTGCCACTGCGAATCGAGCAGCCGGATGGTCATCGAAGGCCCGAAGCCGAGCACGCCGCCGAGCGGGTTGGTGCCCGGCTGGGCCCACGGCCGCCACCAGGTCTCCAGCCATCGGCGCACCGACGCGCTCCCGGACCGCTCCATCGCGCGTTCCAGCTTCACCGTCGAGTAGCTGATGTCGGCGAACAGGATCCGCTCGTAGGAGTAGTTGCCGGGGTTGTAGGCCTTGTGCACCTTGGCCTTGGCCTCGAGCCCCTTGCACGAGGACCAGAGGCCGAGGTCCAGGTCGCCCGCGTCGACCTGGAACCGCATGGCCATGCCGAGGGCGGGCGGCGCGTCCGGAGTGGGCATCGGATTCTCCTGGGGGTGGTGGTCAGGCCGGGTGGGCCTGGTTGGCCGCGCTGAGCAGGCCGGAGTGCACGACGGTGAGCGTTTCGGCGTAGACCTTGGCCCCGCCGGCGTCGAAGCCGGAGATCTTCCAGTTGATCGGGAACATCTCGCGGATCGTCCACTCGAGCACCACGGCGCCGGTGGCGTCGACGACCTGCAGCGCGCCGTCCTCGGGCACCCCGCCGGTCGAGTGGACCTCGTTGAGCCAGTCCTGCACGGCTTTCGTGCCGACCGGGTCGGCGGCGCGGGTGAACCTGACCGGCTCGTACTTGGCCACCCCGGCGTACTTGAAGTACCGGTCGGAGTCGCCGACCCAGTGCTCGGCCCGGTCCCACTTGACCTCCAGGTCCGAGGCGCCCGACCAGGCGCCCAGCTCCCGCGAGCCGGTGCGCACCACGAACTGGTGCGCCGTGCCCTGGGACAGCACCACGGAATTCGCTGCCGTGTACCGCATTGCGCCTCCTCAGCGGAAGTCCATCAGCGTGCCGGACCGCTCGCGCTCCACGAGCACGTCGAACCGCAGCCGGGGCAGCAGGGTGTTGTAGAGCCGGTTGGAAAGCTCCTCGAAGTGGTCCGGGTCGTCGAGGTCCATCCAGCGGCGGGGCGGGCTGTCGGCCAGCGCGCCGAGGATCTCGGCCAGGCACGGGGCCGGCTGTCCCCCGTCGGCTTCGCGCGGGTCCGGGCCGCCGGGGTCTGGGCCGCGCGGGTCCGAGCCGCGCGGGTCCGAGCCGCGCGGGTCTAGGCCGCCGGGACCAGGGCCATTGGGATGAGGGCCATGGGGACCGTTGCCGCCGGAATGGTTGCCGCCCGGATCGTCACCACCGGGACCGCTGCCACCCGGACCGCTGCCGCCGGGACCACTGCCGGCGGGACCGCTGCCGGCTCGATCGTTTTCGCCCGGATCATCGCCTCCGGAGTAACGGCCACCCGGATCGGTGCCGCCGGGGCGGGTTCCGTTGCGGCCCCGGGGTTCACCGCCAAGCCGTCGGCCGAATTCCGTCGGCGTCCGGGCGGCCAGCGCGCGGATGCCCTGGGGTGAGACGTCCGGGACCTCGTGCCAGCCCTCGGGTTCACGGCCGCTGCGGCGGCGGCGCTCGATCATGGCGGCGAGGTCGGGGATCTCGTCCCAACCGGTCTCGAAGCCGCCCTCGCCGCTGCTCTCGTCCCGCTCGACCTGGCGCCGCAGGCGTTTGCGGCGGCGGGCCTTGTCGAGGTCGCTCTCGTCGACGTCCTCGTCGAAGTCGTCCTCGGGCTCGTCGTCAAGTTCTCCGTAGCCGAGGTCTTCGTGGCCCAGGTCTTCGTGGTCTCGGCACGCGAGTTGCACCGGCGCGTGGCCGCGAACCACCGGCGGCTCACCGATCGTCCCCCCGGCCACCCACTCCTGCACGATGACCGCCTCGGCCTCCAGCCGCCGTCCGGCCGCCGTTTCGGGACCGGGGAGCGCCGCGCCGAACCTCCGCTGCTGCGCGGCGTGCGTCAGCTCGTGGGCGAGCAGGGGGGCGGCGTCCCCGGACTCCAGGGGCCCGGCGCTGTCGGGCAGGTGCACGACTTCCGCGGCGGTGTAGGCGCGGGCCCCGAGGTAGCGGGCGGCGAGCGAGACCTCCCCGCCCCGGCGGACGCGGACGTCGGACAGGTCGATGCCCAGTGCGCGTTTCATCGGCGCGATGAGCGGAGCGGGGACGACGGTGTCCACGATCGCCTCGGTGGCCCGGCGCAGCATCGCGGTGGCCCCGGCGGCGAGCTGGGGCCGAGCGGAGGGGACGAGCCGCGACGGTCCGGTCGGGCGGGCCACCACGGGCGGGCCGGAGCGGCGCGACGAGGTCGGCCGCCTGGTCAGAGGCGTCACGGCCGGGGTGAACTGCTGCGGCGGGACGGTGCCCGGGAAGCCGGACACGCTCGGGCGGGCGGCCGGCGGAGTCGGTGTGGCCGGACGAGCGGTGTGGACGCGGCTTTCGTTCTTAGCGGGCGGTGTCGGCCCAGGCACGGGAGCGACACCGGTCGCGGACGAGCCGGTCGGCTGGGCCGGTCCTGCACTGAGGGCAGCGTCCAGTGGGAGTGAAGGCTGGGCGACGGGCGGATTCGGTGGCGCGGTGGGGGAATTCGCGGGCTCGGACGGGTGGGGGGCATCCGGCCGCTCTTGTGCTGCGGCGGAACCGATCGGCTCAGCCGGACGGCCGCCGGATGCCGGTTCACCTGCGGTAACCGGGGTGAGCAGCGGAACAACTGGTCCGGTGCGGGTCGGCTCGGTTTCCCGAACCGCCGGATCGGGACGACGGACCGGGTGGTCCGGCGGCCCGGCGGAGGCAGTCGTCAGGACGCTGGGCCCGGGCGGTCCGGCAGAGGGCGAAGCCGATTCTGCCGCCATCGGAGCCGGGCCGTCCGGATCCGGCCGCCTCGGGGATCGCGGCCCACCCGGCCCCCCAGCCGAGGACGGCGATGCGGCGACTGGCGAGTTCGGCGCAGTGCGGCGAAGGGCCTGGGCTGCACGGAGAACGTCGTCCGATGCGGCCCTGCGGGCGGGTTGGCTCGCGGCGGAAGCAGCCTCCGGTGCGGCGTGGTGGATGGGCTGGGCCACACCAGGAACGTCGCTCAGCGCGACCGGATGGGCTGGCTGGATCACATCGGGGACGTCACCCGGGAAAGCGTTCTGGATAGACCGCGCCACACCAGAATCATCACTCGATATCGCCCAGCGGGTCGGCTGGAGTGCATCGGGAACGTCACCCGGGGCAGCGTTGTGGATGGACCGCGCCGCACCAGGGTCGTCACTCGGTGCGGCCAGATGGGTCGGCCGGATTGCATCGGGAACGTCACCAAGGACAGCGTTCCGCACGGACCGCGCCACACCAGGGTCACCACTCGATACCGCCTGGTGGGTCGGCCGGACTACATCGGGAACGACGCTCCGTGCAGCGTTGTGGATGGACCGCGCCGCACCAGGGACGTCGTTCGGTGCGGCCGGATGGGCTGGCTGGGCTGGATCGGGAACGTCGCTCGGAGCAGCACTGTGGACGGTGGTGGGCGCAGCGGGGATGGGCTGGAAGCGGGGCGGTTCGGGCCGGGGGTCGACCGGTTTCGGCTGGGGCGGGCCGGGACGATGGGCTGCACCGGTGAGCCGGGTCGGCGGGTGACCTGTCCCCGCCGGGGAGTCGCCGGCGGGGGCAGGTTCGGCGGAGCCACGGGCGGGATCACCGGACATCCGGCCGTTCGACGGCTCACGAGTGGTCCCCCGGTTCTCCCCCGCCGCTTCCGGTTTGCCGGAGGGTGAGGACGGCGTCGTCTGGCTCGCCGGGAAAGGGCGCGGCGGCGCCGGAACGACGACCGCCGGGGACGCGTCGACGGGTGCGGAAGCCCGGAGGGTTTGCGAGTCCGTCACCAGGCGAAACGGACCAGCCGGGCCGTCCGGGCGGTGCTCCGGCGGCTCGCCTGGACCGGTGGCGGCGGGCAGCCCGGCCGGGCTGCCCGGATCAGCCGCGCCGAACGACCCACCCGCGTTTCCGGCGTCCGGGACGGCAGCCAGCTCAGGAAGGTCACCAGTATCGGTCACCGGGGCCTCGCCCTTCGGCGCACCGGCGGCCGCGACCTCGGGCTCGCCGCTCGGCTCGGCCGGGCCGGTCACCGTGGGCTCGTCGACTGGCTCACCGAAGTCGGCAACCCCGGGCCGATCCCCCGAGTCACCGAGACCGGCATTTCCAGACGTGCCGGAATCGGCAACCTCGGACTCGCCCCCACCAGCAACCTCCAGCACGCCGATCAGCTCGCCGAGACCGGCAGCTCCGGACCTACCGAAATCGGCAACCTCGGACTCGCCCCCACCAGCAACCTCCAGCCGGCCGATCAGCTCGCCGAGACCGGCAGCTCCGGACCTACCGAAATCGGCAACCTCGGACTCGCCCCCACCGGCAACCTCCGGCAGGCCGATCGGCTCGCCACGGCCGGCGGCTTCGGGTCCACCGCTCGGATCTCCGACATCCGCAACCTTGACACTCCCCGGCGGCCCGCCACCCGCAACCTCAGCCACCCCACTGACACCCGCAGCCTTGACGTGCCCCGCTGACTCGCTGACAACCGTCATCTCGGACGGCCGGTCCGACTCGCCGGTCTCAGCGGCTTCGCGTCGGTCAGCCGCATCGCCGGGGGCGGCAGTTTGGGGCCGCCCGTTCGGTTCGTCGCGACCGGCGGCGCCAGGCTGTCCGGCGGCGCCGCTGTGGTCGGCGGCGGCGAACTCCGCAGCCGGACGCGCGCCATCCCCACCACTGTCATCGGCAGCAGGCGGCGTCTGCGGCTGCGGCTTCGTGATCCCGAGGCCCAGACGACGGCTCTCCGCCAGGGAAGCGCGCCGTGGGCGGGATTCCGGTGGGGCGGGGTGCGGGAGGCGGTGGACCGGTGGGTCCAGAAGCGGTTCCGGACGAGCCGGGCGCCGCGCGGGGCGATGAGACGGCTCCGGGCGGGGCTCGCGGTTCACCTCGGCGTACTGCCTCGCGAGCTGCCGGTCCTTCTCCTGGTAGCCCAAGTGGACCAGGTCCGACGGCCGCCAGGGCACCTCGGGCGCCCGGGGTTCGGTCACCTCGGCCACGGTCAGCGGCGGCCACCCGGGACGCGCCGGCCTGGACGGGATCGCCCGGGTCGGCACCGGCTCGGGCTCCGGTGGCGCGGTGTCCGCCACCAGGTCGACCAGATCGTGCCGAACCGCTACCGCGCTGACGATTCCCCCCACCCGCCCCGAAGGCCCGGCCACCTCCGCCGGCTCCGGGAGCAGGACAAGCCGGTGGAGCACGCCGATCGGGTCGCCGGTGACGGTCAACGGCGCCCGGGTGGCCAGAGTGGGCCGCAGCCGCGCCACCGAACGCCAGGCCGGACGGTACCGCACCCCCGGCCCCTCGGAATCCACTGTGGACGATGCATGCAAATAATCCACAATAGACATTTTACCGTCCACGGCAGACTCCGGGCGGCGAGCACGCCACGGCCAGCGGGCCATCACGGCCTCCCTCCTCCGACGGGAGACCTCAGTCCCCGTAGACGCGGGCGTCGAGCGCCCCGATCTCCGCGATCACCCGGGCCCGCGTGGCGTGGTCGAGGTCCAGGATCGACTCGAACGACCAGTGCAGGTGGTAGGCGATGTACACGATCTCCTCCCACAAGCGGTCCACCGGCCGGCTCAGCGCCGGCCCCGCCGATCCCGTCACGACGGCGCCGCACCCGCGACGTCGACCAGGAACCGGTGCTCGCACTCCGGGCAGGCCACCTCGGCCTCGGTGTGGCCCTGCTGGTTGACCCGGCGGTACAGGTCCTGCAGGAAGGCCAGGTCCGAGGCGAACAGGTGCTCGACGACGAACCGGTCCACCCCCGCCAGCGTGCCCAGCCGGGTCACCGTCTGCGTGATCAGGTACACCGACAGGTACGCGGGGTTCTGCCGCACCAGCGGCTCGGCCTGCGCGACCAGCTCGTCCTTCGCGGTGGCCAGGCGCAGCAGGCCGTCGCGGTGGAGGTGGCCCTGCTCGTCGACGTACCCGCGGGGCAGCGCGAACGGGTATTCGGTGCGCAGGGCGGGATGCTCGGCCACGGCGGTCACCGGTTGCCGCCCGCGCCGTTCTCCAGGTCGATCTGCTCGCACACGAGCGTGACCGTCGCGACCGCCGCGTCGCTGCCGCCGGCCTTGAAGTTGCCGACGTCCAGTTTGGACGGCCACGCGTTGAGCAGGTGGTAGGTCTGCTTCACCGCGCCGGTCGAGTCGAGCAGCAGCAGCGAGCAGCTCTTGCGGCCGGTCGGGTCGCCGCGCAGCACCTGCTGGTGCCAGACCCACAGCGTCTGGTCCTGGTCCACGCCGCGCTTGAGCGTGACCGTGGCGGGCTTGGTCCGTCCGTACACCTTGGACAGGGAGACGCCCATCGAGTTGCTGGACAAGTACTCGGTCACCTCGACCTCCGAGGTGATGCCCGAGAGCTCGGAGAAGGCGATCCCGTTGCTGGTGGTGTTCCCGTCGAACTGGATGACGAACCGCGCGGCGCTGACCAGGGTGTTGGTGGTGTCGAGATCGGCGGTCTGGGAGCGCTGTCCGGTGGGTGCCATGGTTTGTCCCTCGTGAGTCGGCGAACGGGTGGTCACTCTTCGAGCGCGGCGCCCTGGGGCAGCTGCGAGATCTGGAACACGACGAACTCGGCCGGCTTGACCGGGGCGATGCCGATCTCGATGAACAGGTGCCCGGCGTCCCGCGACTCCGGCGGGTTGTTCTCCTCGTCGCACTTGACGTAGTACGCCTCGGCCGCCGAACGGCCGGCCAGCGCGCCGCTGCGCCAGATCCGCTGCAGGAACGAGCCGACGACCCGGCGCACCGCGGTCCACAGGTACTCGTCGTTGGGCTCGAAGACCACCCAGCTGGTGCCCTGCAGGATCGACTCCTCCACGAAGTTGAACAGCCGGCGCACGTTGATGTAGCGCCACTCCGGGTCGCTGGAGAGGGTCCGCGCGCCCCAGACCCGGATGCCCTGCCCGGGGAACGCCCGGATGCAGTTGACCCCCAGCGGGTTGAGCAGCTCCTGCTCGGCCCGGCTGATCGCGGTCTGGAGCCCGACCACCCCGCGCACGACCTCGTTCGCCGGGGCCTTGTGCACGCCGCGGTTCTCGTCGCTGCGGCCCCAGATCCCGGCCATCTGGCCGCTGGGCGGGATCGTGATGACGCTGCCCGAAGCGGGGTCGAGGGTCTGCACCCAGGGCCAGTACAGCGCCGCGTACTTCGAGTCGTAGCCCGCGACCTCGGAGCGCCAGTCCCGCATCTGCTGGGAGTTGAGCCCGGGCGGCGGGTCGAGGATGGCGACCCGGTCCGACATCAGCTCGCAGTGCGCGATCATCGCCAGCTGCACGGCCTTGACCCCGTCGGCGTCGATCTGCCCGCGCTGGTAGGCCGACATCAGGTCCGGCGCCAGCACCATGGTGATCTCGTCGATGGCCTCGAAACCGCCGATGCCGGTGCGCTCGATCGGGTCGCCGACGTAGGCCGAGGCCAGCACCGGCCCGGGCGCGGGCTCGCGGGTGGCGAGCGCGGTGGTGGTGTCCTTCCGCGGCGCGCTCAGGGTTTCGCCCCGCGCGTGCTCGAGGGTGATCAGCTTCGACTGCTTGGCCACCACGGCGGCCACGTTGTTCGGGCCGCGCTTCACGGTGACGTTGTCGAAGGACTCCTCGACTTTCCCGTTGCGCAGCACGTCGAGGCGGAAGTTGCCGTCCGCGGGCTCGCCGGCCTCGGCCACCGCCACGGTCAGGTCCTCGCCGGCACCCGGTGCGATGGCCCGGACCGCGAAGGCCGGCCGCCCGTCGCCGCCGGCCGCGGCCGGGATGACCGCCTCGCCGATCGGGGGCGGCGAGCTCTCGCCGGCCTCGCCGGGCAGCCGCAGGACGTAGGCGGAGCCGCCGCCGTTGAGGAAGAACGCGTAAACCGAGTGCGCGAGGTAGACGCCCTCGACGAAACCGCCGAAGGTGCGGGTGAACTGCGTCCAGTTGGTGATCAGCGTCGGCTGGGAGAGCGGTCCCTTCTCCGCGAACCCCACGAAGCCCGCGACCGCGGTGCCGACGCCCTCGATGGGCCTCGAACCCGACGGCACCTCCTCGACATACACCCCTGGTGCCAGATAATTCGCCATCGAGTCTCCCAGTCCGAGCGGTTCCGAGATGAGCAGCTGCGTTCAGGCTGGCAGCCGCGGGCACCGTTGCCAGGGGGCCGGCGCGCACTGTCGCGGACCACCTCCGGCTGCCCTCCGGGGCAGTCCGGCATGGCCGTGGGACCGGCCGCGGCGGCGCTGACCGGGCCCCGGGGCACGGTCGAGACTCGGGACGTGCTGGCTGACCTGGCTTCCTCCCTCCGCGAATGGCTGACCGCCGAGCTGTCGCCCGGCACGGTGATCGGGTTCGACCCGCCCCACGTGCTCGCGGGCATGCAGCGGCGGCCGCAGCGGGCCGGGATCGTGAACGTCTTCCTCTACGGCATCACCGAGGACCTCGACGGCATCCCCGCGGCCCCGGTGCGCGTGCGCGACGACGAGGGCCGGCTCACCGGCACCGCCGCCCCGGCCCGCAACTACCACCTGACCTACCTGGTCACGGCGTGGGCGGCGGGCACCGAGGAGGAGATCGAGCTGCTCGGCGCGGTGATCGGCGCCCACGCGGAGACCGACGCCCTCGGCGGGGAGCACCTGCGCGGCTGCCTGCGCGAGCTCGGCACGTCGCTGCCGGTCCGGCTGGGCTGGGCCCCGGGGGGCCGCGGCCACGAGCTGTGGCCGGCCCTGGGCGTGCCGATGCGCACCGCGCTCGACCTGACCGTGACCGCACCGGTCCGGCCGTCGCGGCTGCGCCCGCCCGCGCCCCCGGTGAAGACCGCCGGGCTCGAGGTCCACGACCCCGGGCGCGAGCTCCCGTCCGAGCCCCGGCCCCGGTGGCGCCGGACCTCCATCACCGAGCGCTGACCGCAGAGGGGCCCGCCCGTGTTCCGGTACTCACTCGTCGTGGTCCTGCTGCTGCTGGCCGTGGCGCCCCTGGTGTTCACCCCCGAGCCGCCCGGCGGCCCGAGCGCCGTCGAGCCGGTGGCCCAGGGCGGCTCGGACCCGGTCAGCCCGGTCATCCAGCCGACCTACCGCGATTCGGTGTACGGCGACGTGATCACGGTCGGCAACAGCTCGCTGCGCTGCCCGGCCGAGGGCGAGGTCTCCGGGGACAACGCCCCGGCGACCTGCCGGGCCGCCACCGGAAGCCCGCAGCCCGCCCCGCACGACAACAGCGCCGACAACAACGGCTACTACCTGCACCAGGCCCACGACGACGGGCGCACCGACTCGTTCAACTCCAGCAGCGCCGAAATCACCGTCCCGGCCGGCGCCACCGTGCGGTACGCGCAGCTGAACTGGGGCGGGCACACCGGCAAGGTCCCGGGCTTCTCCGGCGTCAACTGCCTCCCGCCGCTCGGGCAGCCGGGTGAGGCGCCGCCGCAGCCCGCCGCCGCGAGCCCCGACCGGCAGCGGCCCCGGATCTCGCTCGCCGGCGGCCCGCCGCAGCCCGCCGGGCTCGACCCGGCGAACTTCACCACCACCGACGGAATGGCCGAGGGCGGCCGGATCTACACCGACTTCTCCGACGTCACCGCCGCGTTCGCCGGCGCCCCGACCGGGGCCCCGCTCGAGCTCTCGGTGAGCAACGTGTGGGCCCCGTCCGGCCCGGGCTGCGCCGGGGGCTGGTCGATCGTGGTGGTGTTCGACTACGGCCGGCCGCACGCGCCCTACCTCGTGCCCCGGGTGATCGACCTCTACTCGAAGGACCTGCCGCGCAGCTCGGCCCTGTCCGGTCTACTTGAACCGCTGCTGCCCGGCGGCCTGCCCGCGCCGGCCGGGGCGGTGCTGGACGGGGTGACCGGGCCGCTGCCCGGACTGACGCCTTCGCTGACCGGCACCAGCGTGGTGCTGCCCGGTGTCTCCCCGCGCCGCTCGGCCGCGGACGTCGCGGTCGGGCTGACCGCGTTCGACGGCGACCGCGGCCTGGGCCAGGAGACCTTCACCGTCGACGGCACCCCGATGCCCGAGCCGTGCGCGGAGCCGAGCACCACCACCGACTTCTTCCGCTCGTGCGCCGCGGGCGCGATCGACCCGCTCGACCCGGCCGGGCGGACCACGGACAACCTCAGCGTGGACGCCAAGACGGTCAAGCCCACGCTGGCCGACAACGCCGACGGGTCGGTGAAGATCGGGATCGACAGCGCCGACGACTTCGTCGTGCTCCAGAACCTGGTGCTCGCCGAGACCGTCGCGCCCGCGGTCTCGCTGACCATGGCCGGCCCGGCCACGCCGGTCGGCCAAGGCGACCTGGCCGCGTTCGACCTGCGCGTCCGCAACGACGGGGCGCTGCGGCTGACCGATCTGGACCTGGCGCTCACCAGCGGCGAGGACACCGGTGCGGACCCGGGCATCCGCTGCGCGCCGCGCGCCCTGCCCTCGCTGGGCCCCGGCGAATCGGCCGACGTGCGCTGCGTGCAGCCGGCCCGGGTGGCGCCGTCGTTCACCACCGGCGCCACGGTCACCGGGACCTACCTGATCGGCACGACCGGCCGGCGCAGCACCGTGCAGGCCACCGCGAGCGCGACGGTCCAGGTCACCCCGGCGGACTACTCCCTCGAACGGGTGCCGGACCGGCTCGTGGTCCGCCAGGGCGCCAAGCTGAGCTTCGCGGTGCGGCTGGGCAACAACACCACCGGCGACGTGACCGGCCTGGTCTACCGCGACACCGCGGCCCCGGACTGCGCCGCACCGGCCGGCACCCTGTCCCCCGGCACCCCGCTGGTCTTCACCTGCACCACCACCGCCCCCGCGCAGAGCTTCACCAGCTCGGCCGCGATCACCGGCACCGTGGCCGAGGGGACGGTCACGGTGCGCGGGCAGCCGGTCACCACCACCGTCATCGACCCGGCAGTCAGCGTCACCACCGCGGTGGACAAGACCAGCCTCTACCCCGGCGACGCCGTCCACCTCACTTTCGCCGTGCACAACGACGGCGACCAGCCCGAGGAGACGCTCACGAACCTGGTCGCATCGGTGCCGAAGCTGTGCAGCGCGCCGGCGGTCCCGCAGCTCGCGCCCGGCCAGTCGGCGGAAGTGAGCTGTGACGCGCGGCCCACCGACGTCGGCCCGCTCACGCTGACGGCCGCCGTGCGCGGCCAGGACGTCAACGGTGACGCGGTGGACGGGGCCGCGCCGCCGGTCACCGTGACCGTGCTGGCCCCGCTGATCACGCTGACCCAGCAGGCCGACCAGCCGCTGGTCCGGCGCGGCGACCCGGTGAAGATCACCTTCACCGTGCGCCACACCGGCACCGCCCAGGACGGGCCGGTGACCGGCGTCGCGGTGTCCAGCCCGACCCTGCCCGGCTGCGCGCCGCCGCCGATCGCGCAGCTCGCGCCCGGCCAGAGCGCGACGGTCGAGTGCACGGCGGAACCCGGCCGCAGCTTCGACAACCAGGCCACGGCCTCGGCGTCGGACCAGGCGAACCGGCCGATGCGGGTGGCCACCGCCGCGCTGCGGGTCACCGTGGTCAACCCGGCCTTGGCGATCAGCACCACGGCCGACCCCCAGGAGGCCGGGCCGGGCCAGAACGTCGCCTTCTCGGTGACCATCCGCAACACCGGGGACGTGCCGCTGACCGTGGCCGTGACCAACGACCGCGCGCACGACTGCGACTTCACCCTCGGCGGCGACGGACTGCGGGTGGGCGCGGCCAACGGGGTCACCTGCACCGTCACCCCGACCGCGACCGCCCCGGCCGAGCTGACGAACACCTCGTCCTACTCGGCCACCCCCCGGGTCAACGGGACCGACCTCGGCCGGCCGCTGACCGGGACCGACTCGGCGACGGTCACGCTCACCGCCGGCCCGGCCCCGGCGAGCCGCCCGGTCGCCGGGGCCCCCGGCGGGGTGGGACCCGGCGGCAGCGTCGCCGGGAGCACGGGCGGGACGATCGGCACCGGCGGCACCGGCGGCACCGGCGGCCCCGGCGGCACCGTGGGGAAGGCGGCCACCGGTCGCGGCCCCTCGGACCCGGGGAAACTGGCCTACACCGGGGTTCCCCTGGCCGCGGGGGTGCTGATCGGCGGTGGGCTGCTCGTCCTCGGTGGCGTCGCCCTCGCCGGCGCCGCGTACCGGCGGCGGGCCGGGGAGTCACCGCTGCGGCGGTGGTGGCCCGGGGACTGAGGCGCCACCTGCGACGGGACGATGGGGAACCCTGGGTCAGGCCGCGTCGGCGGACCGCGAAGCCGGTGACCCTGCCCGCCATGGCTTCCGCTGAAGGCGACCTCGCCGAGCGGAGATACGGCCCGGCGCAGTGGGTGTCTGACGACCGACCCGGGTCACGGCCGAGCTGTGCGGGCGCGCGATGGGCCTGCGGGAGCGGAACTCGCTGCTGGAGGTCGCCGGGCGATACCGGCACGCGTTCAGCACGGATTACCCGCAATGGCCCGGAGGACGCCGGGTTGCGGATGAACGCCCAGTGGGGGGACGCGGGCCTATCCGGCCGGGGTCGCCGCGATCTGCCGGGCGGCCTCGGCCATCACCGAGGCGAGCTCGGCCGGGTCCATCAGCGCCGCCTGGGGGAACTCCTCGAACATCTCCGAGACGATCTCGGGCGGGATCACCTGCTGCTCCGGCGGGAGCGCGCGGACCGCCAGTTCCGCCGCTTCGAGCGCCGCCGAAATCTCCGCCTCGGAAGGCCGGGCGCGGGCGTCGTCCGATGGCGTGGCTTCGGTGAAAACAGCTTCACCGACCGTGAATCCCAGGGTGTCCCGCAGGTACGCCACCCGCCCGGCCGGATCGAGACCGTCCATCCAGGACAAATGCGGCTCCAGCTCCACACCCACCCCAGCCCCAGCCGCCCCCTCGGCGAACGCCGCCCGCCAAGCCGCCCACTCCGTACCATCCCAACCCAGCCAAAACCCCCGGTTCTCCACACAGAACGCCGCCCAGCCACCGGTGCTCCCGGTCGACGCGGCTTCACCGACCATGAACCCCAGGGTGTCCCGCAGGTACGCCACCCGCCCGGCCGGATCGAGACCGTCCATCCAAAACAAATGCGGCTCCAGCTCCACACCCACCCCAGCCCCAGCCGCCCCCTCGGCAAACGCCGCCCGCCAAGCCTCCCACTCCGTACCATCCCAACCCAGCCAAAACCCCCGGTTCTCCGTACAGAACGCCGCCCAGCCACCGGAATCCCCGGCTGGGTCCACTTCCGGCTCCGTCTCCGCCGCCAGTTCCTCCCGGAGCTGGTCCAGCCGGGCCCCCGAGCCACCCTCGTCCACGAACGCGCGCGCGATGTCGGGCCAGTGCCGGTCGAGACCACCGGCCCTCAGGTTCTCCTCGAACGCCTCGGCGGCCGGGCCGAACGACGGTTCCCGCTCGCGCACCTGGGCCACGAACCCGTCGAGCTCGGGGCCGTCGCCGCCGGGATAGGCGCCGACGACCAGGTCGAGGAATTTCTCCCGGTCCGCGCCGAGCAGGCCGGCGGGCACCGCCAGCAGGGCCGCGACGGCTGCGTCGTCCATCGGTCTCCTCACCTTCCAGTCCGCTGTGGACACCGGTTCGCCCGGGCTCGGGGCTGTTTCGTGATCCGGAGTTGTCCCGGTCGTGGGCGTCGGTCGTTCGCGGGGATCGTGGCGAACCGGGGTGGGGCCGCGATCGCCGGGATCAGGGCGTGACCTCGCCCTGCGGCCCGACCTCGACCGTGGCCGGGGCGCCGTGCAGGGCCGTGCGCGCCGGGTCCAGTCCGAAGTAGACCAAGAACTCGTCGCACGAACCCCCGTCCCCCGCTTCCCAATAACCGGGCTGGTGGTAGACGTGGGCGGCGTCGGCCGCCGCGGCGAGGGCGCGCAATTCGCCGAGCCGGTCCCAGGCCGGAGCCGAGGCCGCCAGGGTGCTCGGGAAGTGGCCGGAGTAGATGTGGGCGAGGGTGCGGGTGCGGCCCGGGCCGAGCAGGACCACGGCGATGCAGCCGCCGAACCCGTCGGTGTACAGCGAGGTCACCTCGTCGTCGGTGGTGGCGATCCCCTTCATGTCCACGTGCACCCGGAAATCCTCCGGATCCGGCTCCGGCTCCGGTGCCTCGGCCAGGCACTGGCCGAGGCGGCGCAGCACGTCCCGGTTCGCGCGCAGGAACGCCCTGAGGTTGCGGGCGATGACACCGTGGTCTCCGGCTGGGGCAGTCATTTCGCTCAGTCCTCCGCTTCCTGCAGGGCTTCGGCCACGACGGCGGCGATCTCCGCGTCGGAGAGCTGTTCGAACCCGGGCACCGACGCGGAGATCTCCTCGGCGAGCCCGGCCGGGATCGGCGACGGCCCGTCGCCGTTCAGCCCGGCGAGCGCGTCCTCGTCGATCGCGAACCCGAGGGTGTCGCGCACGTAGGTCATCCGGTCGGCCGCGTCGAGCCCGTCCAGCCACACCAGGTGCGGCTCCAGCTCCGCGCCCACCCCGGCCCCGGCCGCGCCCTCGGCGAACGCCGCCCGCCACGGGTCCCAGCCGGTGCCGTCCCAGCCCAGCCAGAAGTCCCGGTTCGTGGCCTGGAACCCGGCCCAGTCCCCGGGCGCTCCGTCCGGCTCGGCCACCGCCGTGGCGTCCCCCGCGTCCGGTTCCCGGTCCGGTTCCCGGTCGAACTGCTCCCGCAGCCGGGCCAGCCGCGCCCCGGAACCACCCTCGTCCACCAGGCTCCGGGCGATGTCGGCCCAGTGACCGTCGATGCCCTCCGCCCGCAAGTTCTCCCGGAACTCTTCGGCCGCCGCGGCGAACGAGGGTTCCCGTTCCCCCACCACGGCGACCAGGCCGTCCAGCGAATCAGGGCCCGGCCCGCTGGTCTGCACTTCGATGAGCACCTCGAAGAACTTCTCGATCTCCGTCCCGAGCCGATCGGCCGGGACCGCCAGCACCGCTGTGACCGCCGTGTCGTCCATGGCCCGAACCTAACCGGGCACCGCGTCGCGCACGAGGTCGGCGGAGGTGGCGGCGAGGACACCCGCCGCTGCCCTCGGAGGCAGCCGGCGCGCTGCCCGCCGGCCCGGGCGCCCCTTCCCGGCGGGGCCTGTTGAGCGGGTGTTGAGCGGCCACCGAAGACTGGCCTCGAAGGACTTCACCCCGGCCCTTGACCGTGCAGGAGGCCCGACCATGCCGCAGCGAATCCCGGTCCACGTCCGCGGGCTGGACCCGATCTCCGAGACGGGGGTGATCACCCAGCTGAGGTCCCGGCCGGAGCTGACCGTCGTGCCGGCGATGAGCGACCGGCCGGAGGTGGTGGTGGCGGTCGCCGACGTGATCGGCCCGCCGGCCATCGAGCTGATCCGGGGCCTGCGCGGCGAAGGCGCGGCCCGGATCATCACCGTGCTGTCGGCCCCCGACGACGCGGCCCTGCTCGCCGCGGTGGAGGCCGGCGTCTGCGGGGTGGTGTCGAGGGCCGAGGCGACCCCGGAACGGCTCACCACCGCGATCACGCACGCCGCCGCGATGGAGGGGGTGCTCTCCCCCAAGCTGCTCGGTCGGCTGCTGGAGCAGGTTTCCCGGCTGCAGAACCAGGTTCTCGCTCCCCGCGGACTGCACCTGTCCGGCATCTCCGAACGCGAGGCGACCGTGCTGCGCCTGATCGCCCAGGGCAACGAGATCAAGGAGATCGCCGCCGAGCTGTGCTATTCGGAGCGCACCATCAAGAACACCCTGCACGACGTGGTCAGCCGCTTCCACCTCCGCAACCGCACCCACGCCGTCGCCTTCGCCCTGCAGGAGGGCCTGATCTGACCGGGCCCGCCCCGCGCGGGCAACCCCGCCGGGCCGGATCGGGTTCCCGCGCGGGCAGTCCGGGGCCCGCGGCCGGTGATCCGGCCGGACCCGGTGCTCTACTGGGTTCCCGGCGCTCGCCAGGACGACAGCCGAGAGGGTGAACCGGTTTGACCACATCGTCGAGCACCAGGAACGCGAGCCGCGTCCGGCGGCCCTCGCCGGCCGGGGTCATCGGGCTGTCCGCCGCGCTGCTCATCGGGCTGTCCGCGGCGGCCGCGCCCGGCGCGCAAGGGCCGGTCGGCCGGTCGTCGCCGCTCGTCCCGCCCGCGCAAGCCGCGCCCCCGCCCCCGGAGACGGCCGACGGTGGCGTGGCGCCCACCGCGCCGTTCCCGCCCGGCGGGCTGCCCTCGTTCACCGGGCCGATCCCGCCGCTGCCGGACGACGGTCCGCGGGTCCGGGTCACGCCGGGCACCGGGATCCCGGCCACGGTGCTCGACGCCTACCGGTCGGCGCAGCAGCGTTCGCTGAGCCTCCAGCCCGGCTGTCACCTGCCGGTGACCCTGCTCGCGGCGATCGGCCAGGTGGAGTCCGGGCAGGCGCGCGGCGGGCAGGTCGACGCGGCGGGCACCACCCTGCGGCCGATCCTCGGCCCGGTCCTCGACGGCGGCGCGTTCGCGGCCGTCCCCGACACCGACGGCGGCCGGTGGGACGGCGACCCGGTCTGGGACCGGGCGGTGGGTCCGCTGCAGTTCATCCCGGGCACCTGGGCCCGCTGGGCCTCCGACGGCAACGGCGACGCGATCAGCAGCCCCCACAACGTCTACGACGCCGGCCTAGCCGCCGCCCGCTACCTGTGCGCCGGGCGTGACCTGGCCACCCCCGGCGGGCTGACCGCCGCCATCCTGAGCTACAACCACTCCGTCAGCTACCTGAACCTGGTGCGGGCCTGGATGAACGCCTACAGCGCGGGCCTGACCTCGTTGCCGGGCCCCGATTCCGCCGTGTCCGCCCCGGCCGTACCGGGCCCCTCCGCCGTTGCGGCGGCCGGTCCCACCTCCCGGACCCCGGCTCCGCCCGCCCCGGCCGCCCCGCCGTCGTCCGGTCCCCAGCCGCCGGCCGGTCCCGCCCCGGCCCCCACACCCACGCCGCCGCCCCCGCCGTCCCGGCCCCCGGTCGCCCCGGTGAACCCGGTGCCGGACCCGGTGTGCGGGGTCACCGACGCCCTGGGCGACCTGTGGGGAACCGTGCTCGGCGGGCTGCTCGGGGGGACCCCGCCGGCCTCCGCCGCCTGCACCGCACCGCCGTCGGGTGGTCCGGTCCCCTGACTTTTCGTGGCCGGCGGCGGAAAGAGCAGACCCGGCCGCCCTCAGCCCCCGTCGGCCAGGAGGGCCTGATACGCGCCTTCGGCCCGCGCGGCGGCGGCCCGGTTGCCCGCGCGCACGTTGGCCTCGGCCAGCAGGGACCACAGCCGGTTGTCCAGCTCGTCGATGGTCACACCACGTTCGCACACCTCGATCGCCTCGGCCGTGTCCCCGCGCGAGAGCGCCGTGCCCGCCAGGGCCGCCGCCGCGCCGGCCGCCTCGCCGCGCACCGCCTCGCGCCGGGCGAGGACCCACTCGGCCGGTCCTTCCTCCACCAGCAGTTCCCCGCGGTAGAGATCGAGCACCCGGTAGCCCAGTGCCCGCGCCGAAGCGGTGTCGCCCGCCTGCCGGGCCGTGCGCCACCGGCGGACGGCCTCGCCGAACTCCACCACGTCGACCAGGCTCCCCGGGGGCAGCCGCAGCCGGTAGCTGGTGCCGTGGCGCACGATCCCGTGCTCCGCCGGGAGGTGCTCACGCAGCAGCGAGCGCAGGCTGGAGACCGCGACCTGGAGGCGGTGCTTGGCGCGGTTCGCCGGGCTGTCCGGCCACATCGCGGTCATCAGCCGCTCGTCGTGCAGCGGGTGCCCGTACTGGAGCGAAAGCATCCTCAGCACCTGGCGGGCCTGGGCCCGCAGGCCGTCCAGCGCGACCTCGGTCCCGGCGACGGTCAGCGTGTACCGGCCCAGGCAGCGCACCACCACCGGCGCCACCGGCTCGGCGGCGGGCTCGCCGACCGCGGCCAGCGCCCGGCGCGGGATCGGCTTCCGGAGCGCGGCCACGAGCCGCTCCCCCGGTCCGGCCCCGCTGTCGGTCACCGTCGAGGCGGGCGGCCGGGGCGGCTCGGTTTGCTCCGCGGCGGCCCGCAGATCGCCGCGGCGGTCCGCTTCCCCGGCCAGCACCAGCCGGATCCACATTTCCGGCACGAGCGCGCCGAGGTCCCGCGCGCGGTCCGCCGCTTCCGCCAGCGCCTCGGACCCGTCCAGCCCGGCCCGCAGCCGGCCGGCGGCGAGCAGGCCGCCCGCCAGCAACGCGCCCCACTCGTCCCGGATGCCGCGGCACTCTTCCAGCACCGCCGCCGCGTCCGCGCAGCTTCCTTCGTCCACGAGCGCGGCGGCGGCGCGGGCGAGTCGCGCCAGCCACAACCAGCCGGCCCCTTCGCACTCGGCGGCCAGGCCGGCGAACCGGGTGTCACCCCGGCGGGGCCGCCCGGCACTCTCCAGCACCGTCACGAGGATCCGGCTCGCCAGCGCCACGAAGTCCGCCGGGCCACCGGCCAGCGGTGCGGCGATCTCGGCGGCCCGCTCCGGCCGCCCGTCGAGCAGTGCGGCCACCGCCCGGCCCAGGGTCCACCCGGGACTCGGCACGGGTACCGCCCGGTTCAGCAGCCGGGCCGGATGGCTCCGGAGCGCGTCGGCGAGGTGCCGGTGGATGCCGTCCACCAGGGGATGATCCGGGCGGCCGAGCCAGCCGGCCACCCCGTCGCGCTCGGTGGTGCACTGCCAGCGCAGCGCGGGGTCCGGGAGCAGCGTCTCGGCGTCCGCGTAACGCCGGTGGGCATCGGCGAGCCGTCCCTCGCCGCGCAACCGGCGCGCGTCGGCCAGCGCCACCCACGGGTCTTCGCCGAGCAAAGGCGCGGGCAGCGCCGATGCCTCGTGGATCCCCCCGGGCCGGGCCCCGAACCGGTGCAGCACGGCCGCGGCGGCCACCCAGTCACCGGCGTGGGCGTACGCGCGGTACGCCTCCGCCCACCGCCCGGCCCCGGCCAGGTACCGGGCCGCCGACCGGGAGGCCCGCCGGCTCCGCTGCGCCCCCGCGCGCTCGGCCGGCCCGCGCTCGAGGTGCTGCTGGAGGAGCACGTGGAAGCGGTGCGCACCGCTCCCGTCCGGGACGCGGAAGGTCAGCGCCTGCCGGGCGGACAGCTCGGCGAGGGCCTGCCCGCCGCCGGTCCGGTCGAGCAGCGCGTCGCACAGCGGCCCGTCGAGCACACCGAGCGGGGCCACCGCGACCATGAACTCCCGCAACGGCGCGGGCAGCGGGTCCAGCACCTCCCGCGTCAGGAACTCCGCCAGCCGGGGCGAGCGCGCCAAGGGGGCCGCGAAGACCTCCGCCCGGTCCCGCTCCGGGAGCAGCACCGTGTCCAGGTGCAGCAGCCGCACCGCCGCGGCCAGCCCCTCGACCCGCGCGCACAGCCGGGCCGCCTCTCCCGGCGGCAGCGGCACCTCGTAGACGCCGGTGAACAGCTCGGCCACCTCCTCGGGCCGCAGCCGCAGGTCTTCGTAGCCGATGCTCGGGACCGTGCCGCCGATCCCGGCCACCCGGTCGTCGCGCCCGGCCACCACGAACCGCAGCCCGGGGGGCGCCTCGGCCAGAATCCGGGCCAGCGCCGCGTCGCCGGGCGTGCCGACGAGGTGGTGCGCGTCGTCGAGGTGGACCACCAGGTGCGCGGCGTCCACTTCGGACAGTTTGCCGAGCAGCCCGTCCAGGCCCACGGGCGCGGCGAAGCCGAGGGCCCGCGCGAGCCGGGTGGCCAGCGCCGTCTCGGTCGTCACCCCCGGGCCGAGCCCGCAGCTCACCACGCGGTGCCCCGGGGCGGCCCGCGCGGCGAGCCGGCGGAGCAGTACCGACTTCCCCGAGCCCGCCGGGCCGATCACCAGGCCGACCGGGGCCGCGGCGACCAGCCGCGCCTTCGCCACCAGGTCTTCGCGGGGCAGCAGACCGGTCCGCCGCGCCCGGCCGTCCTCGGCGCCGGGTCTCCGGCCGTGGGGGCAGGACATGAGGTGCGGCACCTCCTCGCATTTCACCGGGACCGGGACGAGCACGCCTGCCGCGGAGTCAACGTCACCGCCCCGCCCGCCACGACCAGGAAAGTACGGAACGGCCTACGCACTTTCCGGCCGCCGTCTAAGGGGTGCCGCCCGGTATTGGGGTGGGCCGGGGTCCGGGCCCCGACCGGCGTGGTTATTTTTCCGGGCAACGATCCGGTCACCGGGAATTGCGCCGGAAACCGGGGAGAACAATGGCGCGGCCGACGCCTGTTCGGCCTCTTGACACACCGTCGCACCCGGTTTCCGCGGTGACTTTGCGTGGTCGGAATCGTGGTCTCGGACCGGCCGGGGGCCGGTACCCTCCTACCCATGCCTGAGCCCCCGTTGCTCGAAAGAAGCGCACCACTGGCGGTGCTGACGGCGGCCCTCGACTCGGCGGCCGGGGGTGCGGGCCGCCTCGTCGCGATCACCGGCGCCGCCGGGATCGGCAAGTCGCGGCTGCTGGCCGCGGCCGGGAGTACCGCGGCGCAGCGGGGTTTCGGGGTTTTCTCCGCGCGCTGCTCGGAGCTCGAAGGCGACATCGCCTTCGGGCTGGTCCGGCAGATCTTCGAACCGCACCTGATCCGGATGCCCCGGGCCGAACGCGACCGCTGCCTCGACGGGGCCGCCGGTTACGCCGCCGCGGCGGTGCTTTCGGACACCGGTTCCGCGGGAACGGCGTCCGGCGACTTCGCCATTCTCCACGGGCTCTTCTGGCTGACCGCGAATCTGTGCGAACGCGGCCCGATCGCCCTGATCATGGACGACCTGCACTGGGCCGATACCGCCTCTCTGCGTTTCCTCGCCTATGTGCTGCCCCGGCTCAGCTCGGTGCCCGTCGCGGTGCTGATCGCCCACCGGCCGGTCGAACCGCACCACCTGCTGGGGCAGATCGTCACCGACGCGGAAAGCACGGTGCTGCGCCCGGCGCCGCTGTCCGAGGCGGCGAGCAGGCGGCTGGTGCGCAGCGTGCTGGACGGCGACGCCGAGGACGCGTTCCTGCGGGCCTGCCACACCGCCACCCGGGGAAACCCGCTGCTGCTGCGCGATCTCGCGGCGACCTTCAAGGCCGAGGGCATGGTCCCGGCCGCCGACAGCGTCGCCCGGGTCGACGTGCTCGGACCGCGCGCGGTGGCCCAGCGCATCGCGCTGTGGCTGCGCCGCCTGCCCGGCGAGTGCACGGTGCTCGCCGAGGCCGTGTCCGTCCTCGGCGACGGCACCGCCCTCCAGACCGCCGCGGCGCTGGCCCGGATCCCCACCGAGGCGGCCCTGCGCGCCGCCCGCAGCCTCGAGCAGGCCGAGCTCTTCCACCCGGTCCCGGCCGGCGGGCTGCCGGACGGGGTCCAGCGGCTGCAGTTCTGCCACCCCCTGGTCCGGGCCACGGTGTACGAGGGGATCGACCCGGCCGCCCGGGTCGAGGCGCACCGCCGGGCCGCCGCGCTGCTGACCGCGGCCCGCCACCGGGCCGAGCGGGTGGCGACCCACGTGCTCCGGCTGCCCCCGGCCCAGGACGGCCAGGTGGTGACCGTGCTCCGGCAGGCCGCGGCCGAGGCCTTCGCGCACGGTTCCCCCGACAGCGCCGCCACCTACCTGCGCCGGTGCCTGGCCGAGCCGCCGCCCGCCGAGGTGCACGCGGAGGTGCAGTGGGAGCTGGGCCGGACCATGACCCTGGTGGACACCCGGCTCGCCGCCGACGACCTGCGCGCGGCGCTCGCGCTCGCCACCTCGCCCCGGCGCCGGGCCCGCATCGCGGTGCTCCTGAGCACGGCGCTGATCTACCTGCTCGGGTTCGAGGAGGCCGAACGCGTCTGCCTGAGCGCGCTGGCGGAACTGGCCCCGGCCGAGGCCGGCCTGCGCGGCCGGCTGGAGGCGAACCTGCTGCTGATCCCGATCCTGCACCCGGGCCGGCCGGACCTGGCCGGGCGAAGACGCGCCGCCGGTCCGCGGGGCCGCAGCGGCGGCGCGCTGGACTGCCTGCTCGCCGCGCACCGCGCCCTGCACGGCGACCCGGAAGCCGTCGGCCTCGCCCTCGACGGCCTGCGCGGTGCGGGCGTGCTCGACCAGGTCTACCCCGAGACCATCGCCGCGCAGGTCGGCTGGATCGTGCTGATCCACGCCGACCGTGACGAGGCGATCTCGAGCATCGACGCCGCCATCGCCCGGGCCCACCGGCACGGCAGCGTCAACGGCCTCGCCACCGCGCACGTCCTGCGCGGGCTGGCCTGGCTGCAACGGGGCCAGCTGGCCGAAGCCGAGGCCGACATCCGGGCCGGGCTCCGCAGCGCCGACTCCGCCCGGATGGAGCTGGCCGCGCTGCTGGGGCACTGCTTCCTGGCCGACGTGCTGGTCGAGCAGGGCCGGCTGGACGAGGCCGAGGCCACGCTCGACGCGCTCGGCGTCCCCGATCCCGCGCCGTTCTTCGGCCCGCTGTTCTGGTACCTGGACTCACGCGCGAAACTGCTGCGGCAGCGGGGAAAGGTGGAGCAGGCGCGGCAGACCGCGCTGGCCAGCGGCCAGCGGCTGGCCATGCACGACGCGCACGAAGTGGCCTCGCTGAGCCCCTGGCGGCTCGAAGCCGCGACCTGCGCCCACCTGCTCGGCCTGGACGAGCAGGTGAAGCTGGCCGACGAAGAGCTGCGCAACGCCCGGCACTGGGGCGCGCCCCGGGCGCTCGGGTGCGCGCTGCGGGTCCAGGGCCTGGTACTGGGCCCGCGCGAAGGGATCGAGCACGCCCGCGAGGCGGTCGAAGTGCTCGAACGCTCACCGGCCCGCCTGGAGTACGCCCGCGCCCTGCTCGACTACGGCTCGGCCCTGCGCCGGACCGGACGTGCCGCCGACGCGCGGGATCCGCTGCAGCGCGCGCTCGACATCGCGACCGCCGCCGGCGCCGTGCCGTTGCGGGAACGGGTCCGCGCCGAGCTGCGGGCCGCGGGGGTGCGGCCCCGGCGGACCGGCGCCACCGGGCCGGCCGCGCTGACGCCGAGCGAGCGCCGGGTCGCCGAGCTGGCCATCGCGGGCCGCACCAACCGGCGGATCGCCGAAGACCTGTTCATCACCGTCAAGACGGTGGAGGTCCACCTCACCAGCGCCTACCGCAAGCTCGGCATCCACAACCGCGACCGGCTGGCGTCCGTGCTGCCGGCCGCGCGGCCGTAGCCCGTGGCGCGCCGGACCGGGAACCTGCCGGTGACGACGACCAGTTTCGTCGGACGCGATCGGGAGCTGCGCGAAGCGCGCCTGATCCTGCGCGACGAACGGCTCGTCACGCTCGTCGGAACCGGTGGCGGCGGCAAGACCCGCCTCGCCACCGTGCTGGGCGCCTCGCTGGCCCGCGATTTCCCGGGCGGCGTGTGGCTGGTCGACCTGGCGACGCGCGACGCGGTCGCCGAGGCGGTGGCGGAAGCCGTCATCACCGGCCCGGCGGTCGGCCCGCTCACGCTCGCGACCTCTCTCGACCAGCCGAAATCGTTGCTGCTGCTGGACAACTGCGAGCACCTGGCCGCGGAGTGCGGCCGGTTCGCGACCGGTCTGCTGCGCCGTACCTGCGGGCTCCGGGTGCTGGCCACCAGCCGCCGGCCACTGGGCGTGCTCGGGGAGAACCTGCTGGAGGTGCGCCCGCTCGGCCCCGGCGACGCGGCCGCGTTGTTCGCCGACCGCGCGCGATCGGCCCGGCCCGGGTCCCCCGTCCCGTCCGGACCGGACCTGGCGCGGCTCTGCGCCCGGCTCGACGGCGTGCCCCTGGCGATCGAGCTCGCCGCGATCGGCCTGCGCACCCGGACCGCGGCCGAGCTGGCGGCGGACCTGGACGAGCGGCTGCTGGGCCTGGGCAGCCCGACCATCCCGCCGCGGCACCGTTCGCTGGGCCACCTCGCCGCGGCGGCCTACGCGCTGTGCACCCCCGGGGAGCGTGACCTCTGGGCCCGGCTGTCGGTGTTCCCCGGTCCGTTCGACCTCGCCTCGGCCGTGCGAGCCGGTTCCGGCGGCGATCGGCCGGCCGCCGCGGACGTGCTCATCCGGCTCGCCGGGCTGATCGACCAATCCGTGGTCAGCCGGATCGACGAGGGGGGCTCGACCTGCTACCGGCTGCTGCACACCGTCCGCCGTTACGGCGCCGATCGCCTGCGGGAAAAGGGAACCAGCGCGGCCGGTCCACGGCCGCCGGTCCTGGTGACCGCCCCGAGCCACGCGGTCCGGAACGGCTCGCACGCACCCGCTCCGGAGCTGACCCGCCGCGAGCAGGCGGTCGCGGAGCTGGTTCGGGCCGGGTTCACCAACCGGGCCATCGGCGACGCGCTCGGCATCTCCCAGCGGACCGCGGAATCGCACGTCGCGCGGATCATGGCGAAACTGGGCTTCGGCCGCCGCGCCCAGATCTCGGCCTGGGTGGCGGGCCGGTGAACCTCACCGCACCGGCTGCGGACGTTCCGCGACCCAGGCGGCGATCTGCGCGCGGGAGGTGAAGCCGAGCTTCGCGAGGATGTGCCCGACGTGGGTCTCGGCCGTCCGGCGGGCGATCACCAGCGATCCGGCGATCTCCTGGTTGCTCAGGCCCCGCGCGACCAGGTCCGCGATCTCCCGCTCCCGTACGGTCAGCGGCGACCGGATGGACGGCTTTCCCCGCGCCGCACCGGGTTTGCGTGGTGCGGCGGCGTAGGCGACAGCCTCCTGCTCCCGCATCCGGGTGCCGGACCGGTAAGCGGCGGCGAACTTCTCCTCGCCCAGGGCCGAACGGGCCGCCCCCGCGCAGCGGTCGTGGTGCGCGAGCAGGTGGGCCAGCCCGGAAAGCCGGCAGCCGAGGGCGGTCCGCGCCGCCTCCGCCGCACCGAACAAGTGCGCGGCGCGCAGGTGCTCACCGGCGTCGGCCACGGCCCAGGCCAGGGTTTCCAGCGCCAGCGCGACGAGCCAGTGATCCTTGATCTCCGCGCCGATCTGCAACGCCCGCTTCGCCGGTGCGGCGGCGTCGCCGCGGTCGCGCCGGACCGAACGTTCGACCGCGTCGTACCACGACAGGTATCCGTGCGCGGCCGGCTCGGTGTCCGGGCGGAGGAACTTCCTGGCCCGCTTGACCGAAGCGGCCGCGGACGGGTCCCCGGCGAAGCACCGCGACATGACGAGCTGGAACCTCGATAACCGCACGCCGGCCTGATCACCGGCCTCGCGGTGCCGCTTGATCGCTTCGCCGAACCGGGTCACGGCCAGGGCGAACTCTCCGTCGAACAGGTCGGCCAGCGCGGAGAACTGGGTTTCGTGCGCTCGCACCGAAGCGTCCTGGGTGCGCTCGGCGATCTCCCGGCACTCCGCCAGCAGGGCGCGCGCGGCGGCTCCGTCCCCCTGCATCAGGGCGAGCCAGGCGGTGGTCCACAACGCTTTCGCGCGCACCGGAGCCGGTCCGGCCGCCTGGTCGATCGCCCGTTCCAGCCACCGCCGCCCCTCGGCCAGCGAGCCCAGGGCCCGGCGGTGGCCGCACAGGGCGGTCGCGAGCTCCAGCGCTTCCGGGCCACCGTCCGCAGTGGACAGGCAGAAGTCCAGGGCCTGGCGCAGATTCGGCCCCTCCGCCCGGATTCGCCGGTACCAGGTGAGCTGGTCCGGGCCCAGCCAGTCCGCCTCGGCCTGCCGCACCAGCCGCATGAACCAGTCGCGGTGGCGCACCGCCGTGGCCCCCTGCTCCCCGGAGCCGGCCAGGCGGTCCCGGCCGTACTGGCGGATCACCTCCACCATCCGGTACCGGGTCCGGCCGTCCACTTCGGCGCGTTCGACGATCGACTTCTCGACCAGCCCGGACAGCACCTCGCCCGGCCCGGCCCCGGCCACCGACTCGGCCGCGGCCAGGTCGAACCCGCCCGCGAAGACCGAAAGCCGCGACCACACCGCCCGTTCGGCCGGGGTGCACAGCCGATGGCTCCAGCCGATCGACGCCCGCAGGCTCCGCTGCCGCCGCGGGCCCGCGCGGTTGCCGGTGGTGAGCAGGCCGCAGGCGTCGGCCAGCGCCTCGCCCACCTGCGTGAGGGTCAGGGTCCGCAGCCGCGCGGCGGCGAGTTCGAGGGCCAGCGGGATCCCGTCCAGGGCCCGGCACAGCCGCACCACTTCCGCGCAGTTGGCGTCGGTGACGGTGAATTCGCGGTCGACCGCCCGGGCCCGGTGCAGGAACAGCGTCACGGCGTCGTAGTGGCCCAGCATCCGCGGTTCGAGCGGGCCGGGATCGGGCACGGCCAGCGGGTCCACCCGCAGCACGCGCTCTCCCAGCCGGCCCAGTGGCTGCCGGCTGGTCACGAGCAGCCGCAGGCCCGCGGAGGCCGAAAGCAGTTCCCCGGCCAGTTCGGCACACGAGCCGAGCAGGTGCTCACAGGTGTCGAGCACCAGCATCAGGCGCCGCCCGGACAGGAACCCCACCAGGTCCCGGTCGTCGGCCAGCCCCAGCGCCGAAGCGACTTCCGCGGCGACACCACCGGTGTCGCGCACCTCACCGAGTTCGACCAGCCAGACCCCGTCGGGGAACGCGCGGCGCATCCCGGCGGCCGCGCGCAGGGCCAGCCGGGTCTTGCCCACGCCGCCCAGCCCGGTCAGCGTCAGCAACCTGGCCCCGCCGAGCGACCGGCGCACCGCGGCGAGCTCACGCCGGCGGCCGACGAAGCTGGTCAGCTCGGCAGGAAGGCTCCCGGCCGCGACGAGGTCACGCCCGGCCGAGGACGGGTACGGCGGGCCGGTCGTCGCCGGGTCCGGCGCGGTGGCCGTCACGGCCGCGGGACCCCGGTGCTCGCGGCCGCCACCACGGCGCCCCGCGCCCTCACCACACCGGACATCCTCCGCGCCCCCTCGCCCGGCCGCCGGCACCCCCGCGGCCGGGTCACCAGTGACCTCAGCCCCGGAACTCTACGACCATCCGAGGTATCCGCTGGTATCATTGCCGTATCTATCGCAGACCCGAACGGCCGCACCCCGCGGCAATGGGGCCCGCCGATCGACCGGGACCGGACCGACCGGTACCGGAGTTTGCGCGGCCGGGCTCCAGCGGCTGACGTTCAACGGCCAAGGCCGCGCGGCCGCGTTCCAGCGGCTGACATTCAGCGGCCCAGGTTGCCCGGCCGAGTTCCACCGGCCGACATTCAGCGGCCCAGGTTGCCCGGCCGCGTTCCACCGGCCGACATTCAGCGGCCCAGGTTGCCCGGCCGAGTTCCACCGGCTGACATTCAGCGGCCAAGGTCCCGCGGCCGGGTTCCAGCGGCCGGGCTCCAGCGGCTGACGTTCAGCGGCCGAGGTTCCAGCGGCCCCAGATCAACGGCGCCCGATCAGCAGCCCCGGTCAGCGGCCGAGGTTCAGCTCGGCCAATTCCTGGTTCAGGGCTTCGACGTTCGCGGTGAGCTGGTCCAGTTCGGCCGAGGCCTCCTCGTACTTGCGGGCCAGTTCCCTGATCCGGGCCAGGATCGCCTTGCGCGTGCTGTAGTACTTGATCAGGGCGGTGCCCAGGGTCCCGACCGCGACCACCACCGACGCGAACGGCGCGAACATCGCGCCGGTGAGGCCCTGCGCGGCCGCGTCGCCGAGTTCCCGGTTCATCGCCAGGGTGTCGCCGGTGGAGTTCGCGCCGGGCGATTCCCCGATCCGGATCCGCGCTTCGGCCGCGTCTTCGTTCGACTGCGCGGCCACGGCCGCGGCCACCTGCGTGCTCAGGACCGCCGCGGCCGAGACGACGCCGAGACCGGCCGCCCACGCGGCGTTGACCAGCGCCTCGGTTTCCGCGGGGGTGGCGTACTGCCAGAGGTAGACGACCCAGGGGTCGGTGCCCGGGGCGGCCTGTGCTTCGACGTCCCCCGCGACCGGTGGCCCCGGGATCCGGCCCCGCGCGTCGAGACCCATGCCTTCGAGTTTTTCCCGGGCCTCCCGGCGCTCTTTCTCCTTCTTCTGCACCCGGCGCTCGTTTTCGTCCAGCCGGCGCTTGGCCGTGCCGATGTCGCTCTCCCGCCGGATTTCGCGGATGAGGTCGGCATTGCCCGGCTGAGGCGGGGGCGGCGGTTCGGTGAACTCCTCCCCGGACGGTTCCGCATTCGACGAGCGGGAGCTCGGATCCGTCATTTCCCGGTCCCTTCACCGGGTTCCCGCTCCGCGGGGAAGCGGTTCCGGAGCTGGTCGACCTCCCGCCTGAGCTCGTCCAGGTCCGGCCCGAGCCCTTCGAGGACGAACTGGCGCACACCGGCTTCGGTCCGGCACTGCGCGAGGATCTTCCCCATCGCCGGGCTCTTGTCCCGCAGCCACGCCAGTCCCCCGGGCCCGGCCTTCCGGTCCGCCGGCGCACCGGCCTTCATCTTCCCGACCAGGAAAGCGACCACCTGGCTCCTGAGTTCGTCCGACGAAGCTGCCATGCCGACTCCCGGTGAACGTGAACTGCCCGGCCGGAACGCTACCGGCGCCGCCCGCCCGCGCGGGTGCCCTCCGAGGCAGTCCGGCGGGCAGGCCGATCGGCCCGAGCCGTCACGTCCGCGAGCCGCCCGGCGCGGCATCCGTGGCCGGGGGGAGCGCCGCGAACCGCACGGGTCCCTGCCCGTACGGAGTCCTCGCCCCGGTGCGGGCGCCGGTCTCCGGGTCGATCGTCACCGCGGCCCAGAAACCCCGCGGCAGCACCGGATCGGCCGCCGATCGGGTGGTCACCGCGTGTCCGGCTGCCCGCGCGGCGGCCACCCACCGGTCCGGGAAGCGGTCCTCGACCACGTGGGCGGGGGTGCCGGAACGCAGTTCGCCCACCACCGAGGTCACCGAATCCCCGGCGATGATGTCGGGTCCGTGGACCAGCGGCGCGGCGACGGCGACGGCGACCGGGCGGCCGAGGGCCAGGACGCGGTGCAGGCCGAGCACGGTCGCCGGGTGCAGCCCGACGCCGATGCTGCTGCAGGCGAGAACCGGACGGCCGGCGCGCAGCGCGAGAGCCGGTTCCACGGGCATCGGCAGGTGCTCGCCCGGTGGCGTGCCCGCGAGCGCCGGCTGCTGGAACGCGGCGGCGTCCGGGATCGGGATGCCGTCCACCACGATGCCGGTGGTGCCCCACATCGCGGTGTTGATGCTGTGGCACAGGCTCGCGACGTTGCCCTCGTGGTCGACCGCGAGCACGTAGTCCGAATGGCTGCCCGACGGCCTGCCGTCCAGGGCGGACAGGAATCCGGCCAGGGCGCCCGGGTCCTGCGAAGGCTCACCGACGCCCGCGGCTTCGAGACGGCCGAGCGCGGCGAGCAGTTCGATCCCGCCGTGGTCCGGGGCGGGCAGGACGGCGATTTCGTGACCGGCGAAGGCGCCCCACGCCGGTTCGGCCGACCGCGCGCGGTAGTTCGCGAGGTCCTCGAGCGTCACCTTCCCGCCGTCGCGGCGCACGGCCGCGACGAAGTGCTCCGCCCACGGGCCCCGGTACATCCAGTCCGGGCCGTGTTCGGCCAGCGCCGTCACGGTTTCGGCCAGGCGCGGCTGGAACAGGCGTTCGCCCGCACGGGGAACCCGCCCGTCCGGCGCGAAGGCGGCGCGGCCCTCCTCGGTCCGGGTCAGCACGCCGGCGCGGGTGGCCAGCAGGCGTTCGAGGTGGGCGTGCACCGGGATGCCGCGCTCGATCAGGTACCGCGCCGGGGACCAGAGCCGGTCCCAGGGCAGCCGGCCCGAACGGGCGTGCGCGGCGTGCGCGCCGGCCACGAAGCCGGGGACCAGCGCGGTCCGGCCGCTCGGCCGGGGCGGCGCCGGGATGTCGAGCGGGCCGGTCTCCCGCGCGAACGGGCCGAAACCGGCCGAGACGGTGGTCGTGGCGCCGGTGGCCGCCTCGTGGTGCACCAGCCCGAGCAGCCCGGCGTAGCTGACCCACGAACCCAGCGACAGCGCGATCTGGGTGAACGCGGTGGCCAGCACCGCGTCGGTGGCGCTGCCCCCGGCTTCGAGGGCGTGCCGCCCCGCGAGCGTGGCGAACGGGCCGGTCGAGCCGACCAGCACGGCCGAGGTCCCGCTCGCGCTCGCCGGACGCGGGTCCGGCCCGGCGCCGCGCCCGTCCAGCGCCGCCCCGACCTCGGCGCGGTCCCATCCGGCGGGGTCGAGCGGATCGGGCCGGGTGGCGGTGGACGGCGCATCACGGGGTGTCGGCACAGGTCCCCCCTGCTTCTCTCTCGTTCCAGGTGTACTCTCGTTTCGAGAGTACACGACATCCGGAGTGGGCATGATCGAGCGCGAACTGGGGTCGGGACTGCGCGAGGTGGTCCACCAGCGGGTGCGCCTCGGCGTCCTCGCCGTCCTCGACCGGCAGGGCCCGTCCACGTTCTCCCAGCTCAAAGCCGCGCTCGGGCAGAGCGACGGCGGGCTGGGCCGGCACCTGGGCGTGCTGGAGGAGCACGGCTACATCGCCACCGAGAAGGTGTTCGAGAACCGCCGGCCCCGGACCTGGGTCCGGATGACCGAAACCGGGCTGGCCGCGTTCCGGGAAGAACAGGAGCTGCTGTCCAAGCTGCTCGCCGCGGCGCCGCACAAGAGCGACGGCGAGGACGACACCGGCGCGATGGCCATCGTCTTCGCGGCCCTGCTCGCCAGTGAGGACCCGGGCTTCGACCGCGACGCTCCCGGGGAGCGCACCGACCGCTCGGGCCTGGTGCCCCGCACCCCGGTGATCGTCGAGGGACGGCCGGCCCGGCCGCTCGGCACCGGGCCGATCTCCGCCAACTACGATTTCCCGGACTTCTGCGCCGAATTCGGCCAGGAGCAGCAGGCGCAGCGGATGATGCTGCGCAGCCACGGCCTGCGGGGCGGCTGGCTCGGCGTGTGGCAGGTCGACCGCGAGGAGCCCGAGGCCGGCCTGCAAGCGCACGCGATGGTCCTGGAGCTGGGCGGCGCGGAGAACTGCGCGGGAATCCTCGCGGCCATGAGCCCGTCGACGGCCGAGCTGCCCTCGATACCGGACGCCCGCGCGTACTTCCTGCCCACCCTCGGTGAGGACCCGGCCCCGCGCGGCGTCGCCTGGTTCTCCTCCGGACGCTACCTGGTGTCGGTCGTGGTCGTCGGGGCCGAAGCCGAGGTCGCGGTACCGGCCCTCGCCCGGCTTTCGGAACAGACCCGCGAGCGGCTGCCCGGGGCGGCGGACTGAGGGCGTGGCGCCCGCGACTGCGCGAGGGCAGGTGTAGGACGCCGTCCGCGGGGTAACCCGGCGGAGAGACGGCGCGTCCGCGTCCCTCGTAGACAGTCGCCGGCGGGCTTCGATGCCATCGGCCAGCCACGCCGATGCGCTCGGAGGTCTCCCGCATGACCGCTTCGCCGGGCACCGCTCGATCCGATCCGGACCAGCCCGGAACCGGACCGGAACCCCGCACCCCCGGCTCGCTCGGGGCCGAGCTGCGCCGGATGCTCGCCGCCGGGGACCTCGATCTGCCGGTGCCCGGCCGAGACGGTCCCGAGGCGCTGACCCGCCGCTGGGCGGCCCTGTCCCGGTGGGGGCGCCGGGACCTCGCGCTGGCCCGCCTCGCCGAGGGCCACGCCGACGCGGTGGCGATCCTGGCCGAGGCCGGGTTGCACCCGGAACCCCTTGCCCTGTACGGAGTCTGGGCCGCCAAGTCCGGCGGCACCGGCGCGGCCTGGGGCGAGGACGGGCTCCGCGGGACCGTCCGGTTCTGCTCGGGGCTGACCGGGCTCGACCGCGCGCTGGTGGTCGCCGGCGAGCACCTGGTGGAGGTGGACCTGACCGCGCCCGGCATCGAACGGCACCCGGAAGCCTGGCAGTCGGTCGGGATGGACGCTTCCGACAGCGGCGACGTCCGGTTCGAAGGGGTGCCCGCGACCGAGGTCGGCCCGCCGGGCTGGTACGTGGCGCGACCGGGTTTCGTGCTCGGCGGCACCGGTGTGGCCGCGGTGTGGCTCGGCGGCGCGGCGGGCCTGCTCGACGCCGTGTGCGAGTACCTGCGGCCCCGGGCGGACGAGCACCAGCTGGCCCACCTCGGCGCCCTGCACACGGCGGTGCGGGGGTCGGAGGAGCTGCTGCGCTCCACCGCCGCGGTGATCGAGCGGTCGGCCGAACCGGGTCTGCTCAACGCCACCTGCCGCGCGAGCGTCGAGCACACCGCCCGGGAGGTCGTCGACCGGGCGCCCCGGATCACCGGCCCCGCGCTGCTGTGCCGCGATCGCCGCTTCGCCCAGCACCTGGCCGACCTGCAGGTGTTCATCCGCCAGCACCACGCGGAGCGGGACCTGGCCGCGCTCGGCCGGGGCGTGCTGGAGCAGCGCGCGTGAAACCGTTCATCCCGGAAGCCGAATGGACCCGCGAATTCCCGGCCTGGCCCGGGGAAACCTTCCGCCGCGCCCTGGTGGTCGCCGCCCATCCCGACGACGAAACCCTGGGGGCGAGCGGGTTGCTCCAGCACCTGCACGCCACCGGGACCGAGATCACGCTGGTGGTCGCCACCGACGGGGAGGCGGCGTTCCCCGCCGCCGGCCCGGCCGAGCGCGCCGGGCTGGGCCGCCGGCGCCGGGCCGAGCTGGGCCGATCCCTGGCCGCGCAAGGACTTCCCGGCCTGGAGCCGGTCTGGCTCGGTCTGCCCGACTCCGGGCTGGCGGCCCACCGGGCCGAACTCACCGACGCCCTGCGGGAGCACGCCGCCGGCCGTGACCTGTGCCTGATGCCGTGGCCGGACGACCCGCACCCCGATCACCAGGCGGCGGGCCGGGCGGCGCTGGCGGGCGCACCCGCCTCGGCGCACTGCTGGTCGTACCCGATCTGGCTCTGGCACTGGCGCCGCCCGGACGAGCCGGCACCGCCCTGGTCCCAGGCCCGCTCGTACCGGCTCACCGAGGCCGAACGCGCCGCGAAGACCGCCGCGGTGCGGGAATTCACCTCACAGCTGGACCCGGGGCCGCGGGGCGAGGAGCCGATCCTGCCCCCGGAGGTCCTGGCCCACTTCGACCGGTCGGCCGAGACGTTCTTCCGCCAGCCCCCGGCCCGTTCCGCCCCGGTCGGCCGCTTCGCCGAGCTGTACTCCGGCTCCGAAGATCCCTGGCAGGTCGCCACCAGCTGGTACGAGCGGCGCAAACGAGCGGTCCTGCTGGCGGCGCTGCCCCGCGAGCACTACGGGACCGTCGTGGAACCGGGGTGCGGCACCGGCGTGCTCACCGCGGAGCTGGCTTCGCGATGCGATCGGCTGATCGCCTGCGATCCCGTCCCCCAGGCCGCGGACCAGGCCCGCCGGCGCCTCAGTGGACAGTCCCATGTGGACGTTCTCACCGGCGGGGTGCCCGGCGCCCTGCCGACCGGTCCGGTGGACCTGTTCGTCTACAGCGAACTGCTGTACTACCTGGACGAGGCCGATCTGACCGCGACGATCGACGCCTCCGTCGCGGCCCTGCGCCCGGGCGGCGACCTGCTCGCGGAGCACTGGCTGCCCTGGGCGCCCGAGGCCCCGCACGACGCCGCCGCGGTGCACGCGCGGCTGGCCGCCCATCCGGGGCTGCGGCCACTGGTCTCCCACGTGGACGAGCAGTTCCGCCTGGACGTGCTGAGGCGCCGGTGATCACCGCCGTCGCCGTGGTCGTGCCCGCCCGCGACGAAGCCGCGCTGGTGGCCGGCTGCCTGCGAGCCGTCCACCGCTCCCTGCTGGGGCTGCCCGTCCCGATCGCCCGGACCGTGGTCCTCGTGGCCGACCGCTGCACCGACGAAACCGCGGAGCTGGCCTCGGCGGGCGGCGCGGTCGTGGTGGTGTCCGAAGAGGATCGCACCATCGGCGAGATCCGCGACCTGGGCTGCCGGAGGGCGCTCGCGCTGCTCCCGGGCCACCGGCCGGATCGGCTGCTGCTGCTCAACACCGACGCCGACACCGAGGTCACCCCGGGCTGGGCCGGGCACCACCTCGCCCGCGCCCACCGGGGCTGGCACGCCACCACCGGCCCCGCCCACCTCTCCGGCGCGTTCCCCGGCAGCCCGGACGCCGCCCTCCGCTACCGGGAGCTGGTCGACACCGCCGAACGCACGACGGGCAACGTCTACGGGGCCAACCTGGCCGTCCGCGCCGACGCCCACACCGCGGTCGGCGGCTTCGGCCCCACCGCGACCGGCGAGGACCACTCGTTGTGGCGCCGCCTGGCCGCCGCGGGCTACCGGCTGGCCACAGAGCCCCGCGCCGTCGTCCACACCAGCCCCCGCCTCGACGGCCGTGCCCCCGGCGGCCTCGCTTCACTGCTACGGCAGCTCTGAAACCGGCCCGCCCGGACCCACGTCGCCCAGGGCCGACTCCGGCCGCGACGGCGAACCGCACTCCACGGCCGCGGTGGCGCACCAGGATTCCGGGCTTCGCCGGGTTCCACGAGGTGCCGGAATCCGGCCCGCGCACCTACTCCCCGGGTGCCTGAGCGGACGGCCGGTCTCCCCCGCCCGTCCGGCGCCTAGGATGGCGGCCATGGTCAGCCGTCCGCCGGGAGCCGAGCCGCTGCTGGTCGGGCGTGGTGGCGAGCAGCGGCGGATCGAGGAGCTGGTCGAAGGCGCGCGGGCCGGTCGGGGTGGGGCGCTGGTGCTCAGCGGCGAGGCCGGGATCGGCAAGAGCTCGCTGCTGGACCACGCCGGGCGGACCGCCGGCTTCCGGGTGCTGCGGGCCTCCGGCGCCGAATTCGAGCAGGAGCTGCCCTATTCCGCGCTGCACCAGCTGTGCCTGCCGATCCTCGAACACCTCGCCGAGGTCCCGGAGCGGCACCGCGACGCGGTGCGGATCGCGTTCGGCCTGGCCGACGGGACACCCCAGCCGTTCCAGATCGGCCTGGCCCTGCTGGAACTGGTCACGGCGGTGAGCGGCGCCCAGCCGGTGCTGTGCCTGATCGATGACGCGCAGTGGCTGGACGCGGCGTCCTCGCAGGCGATGGCCTTCCTCGCCCGCCGGCTCGGCGCCGATTCGGTGGCCCTGCTGTTCGGACTGCGCGCACCGTCCACAGTGTCCAACCAGTCCAGCCAGCCCGGCCAGCCCGGCCGGTCCACGCTGGCCGGCCTGCCCGGGCTGGCGGTGGCGGGGCTGGACGACCGCGAAGCCGTGGCGCTGCTCGACGCCCGTCACCCGTTCCCGCTCGACGACCGGGTCCGCGACCGGCTGGTCGCCGAGGCCGGTGGCAATCCGCTCGCCCTGCTCGAACTGCCCCGGGCCGGCGGTTTCGTACCCCCCGCCGCCGCCTCGGTGCCGTCCCGGATCGAAGACGGCTTCCGCGCCCGGCTGGCCGCGCTGCCCGACCGGACCCGGCTGCTGCTGACCCTCGCCGGCGCCGACCCCACCGGCGACCCCGGTCTGCTGTGGACGGCCGCCGAAGCATTGCGCATCCCCGTGCCGGTGGCCGGCGCGGACACGGCCGGGCTGGTGGAGTTCGGCGCCCGCGTCCGGTTCTGCCACCCCCTGGCGCGTTCGGCGGTCTACCGCGCCGCCGGCGAAGACGTGCTGCGCGCGGTCCACGGTGCCCTGGCCGGGGCCACCGATCCGGGCACGGCCCCGGACCGGCGGGCCTGGCACCGCGCTCGGGCCGGCGTCGGACCGGACGAGGACGTGGCGCTCGACCTGGAGCGCGGCGCCTCCCGGGCCCGCTCGCGCGGGGGTGTCGCGGCCGCGGCGGCGTTCCTCGAACGCTCGGTCGCGCTGTCGCTGGACCCGCGGCGCCGGGTCGAGCGCACCCTGGCCGCGGCCGAGGCCTTCCTCGAAGCCGCGGCCACCGGCCGGGCGGCCGACCTGCTCGCCACCCTCGAACCGGCCGCGCTGGAGGAGTCCCACCGCGCCCGGGCCGAACTGCTGCGGGGCCGGATCGCCTTCACCCGCCCCGGCGACGACCGCGGGCCGGCGCTGACCGCGCGCGCGGCGCGACGCCTGTCCACAGTGGACCCCGATCGTTCGCGCGAGTGCTTCCTGGACGCGCTGGAGATGAGCCTGCTCGTCGGCCGCGCCGGCGGGGTCGTCGACGAGGTGGTGACCGCGGCCCGGTCCGCGGCCCCCGCTCCGAGCTCCCCGGACCTGCTCGAAGCGTTGATCACCCTGGCCGAGCGCGGTTACACCGCGGCGATCCCGATGCTGCGCGAAACGCTGTACGCCGAGAGTGGTCCGATGTGGACCCGGCATCCGGCGCTGGCGTCGATGATCAGCACCGAGCTCTGGGACCACGACACCTCCTCGGACATAGCCGAGTGGCTGGTGAAGGCCGGCCGGGAATCGGGCTCGCCGTGGCTGCTGCGGCTGGCCTTCGCGCAGCGGGCCACCGCCGCCACCTTCGCCGGCGACCTCGGCCTGGCGCTCGCCGCCGTGGCGGAGGAGGAGGCCATCGCCGACGCGGCGGGCGAGCCCCCGCTGCTCTACCCCCGGCTGCAGCTGGCCGCGCTCCGCGGGCGGCGGGAGGAGGCCCAAGAGCTCTTGCGCACGGCCGCGGACCTCGACGGCGCGGCCCAGGTGACCAACCGGCACTGGACCTCGGCCCTGCTGTACAACGGGGTCGCCGATTACCCGGCCGCGCTGGCTTCGGCCCGGGCCGCGACCGGGCACGACGACCTGTTCCTCACCGGGATCGCGCTGCCGGAGCTCGTCGAGGCGGCCGTGCACTGCCACGAGCCCGCGGAGGCCGCGCGGGCGCTGGAGTCGCTGACCGAACGCACCCGGGCCGCGGGCACCGAGCTCGGGCACGGGGTCGCGGCCTACGCCCGCGGCCTGGTGACGGGCGTCGAGGACGACTACCGGGAAGCGGTCGAGTGCCTGGCGCAGAGCCGGGTGCTGCCCTACCAGGGCCGGGCGCACCTGCTGTACGGGCAATGGCTGCGGCGTCAAGGTCGCCGCGACGACAGCCTGCGGGAGCTGCGCACCGCCCACGAACTGCTCTCGCACTCGGGCGCCGACGGTTTCGCCGGCCGCGCCGCCGAGGAGCTGCGCGCCGCCGGGCAACCGGCCGGGCGCCGCCGCGCGCCGGCACACGAAAAGCTTTCGGTGCAGCAGCTCGCGGTGGCCCGGCTGGTGGCCTCGGGGGCGACTTCGAACGAGGTCGCCACCCAGCTGTTCCTCAGCAAGCGCACGGTCGACGCGCACCTGCGGGCCATCTTCCGCAAGCTCGGCCTGACCTCCCGGCGGCAGCTCAGGGACCGCCCGGAACTGCTCGCGCCGGACCGGTAGCCGCGGGCGATCCCGGTCGTGGTCCCGGTTTTCTTCGACCGGCCCCGACGCGACCCGGTCCATCGAGTGCGGGAAGCGGGCCCGGCCGGGGATCAGCTCACCGCGAGGGCGGTGCGGGCCGCGTCCTTCGGCCGCCCCGGGGCGAGCGCCCGGCGGCAGGACCACAGCATCGGGTCGAGCACCTCGCCGAGCAGCACGACCGGCGGCTTGGGCAGCGCCAGCCGTTCCATCCCGAGCCCGGCGCAGACGTCGTCCACCAGCCGGGCCGAACCGGGCCGGGCACGATGACCCACGGCACGCTCTCGCCTCCGGTCAGGAAGCGGACGTTGGTGCCGTCCCGGGAAACCGGGCCGCCGCCGACCGTCATCATCGCGCCCCTCCGCCGGTCCGCCCCGCTACCGAAACTCCCCCACCGCCCGGATTCGGCCACGACGATGGGCCCGGACGCCGACCGGGGGCTACTCGGTGCGCATCGAAGCCAGCCGGGCCGCCCCGCGCAGCGAAGGCAGCGTCATCGCGGTCACCAGCAGCACCAGCGCCGCCGCGGACGCGCTGAGCACCCCGACCGAAAGCCAGTCGACGGTGAAGCCCACGCGCCCGAGGTGGGAGGCCAGCGCCGAGAGCACGATCCCGGTGGCCACCGCGGTCACGATCCCGAGCAGCAGCGGAATCGCGTTCTGCCACACCACGGACCGGGCCAGCACCCGCAGCGGGACCCCGGTCGCGGCCAGCACCGCGATGGTGCGCCGCCGTTCCCGCAGTTGCTCCAGTCCGAGCACGAGCAGGCTCACCCCGGCCAGCAGCAGGGTGAACACCGAGCCGGCGAGCAGCCCGGCCCGGATGGTCAGGTACGACTGCTGGCTGTCGCTCAACCGGGCCGAGGACACCACGTACACCGAGGCGTGCCAGGAGAACGGGGCCAGCGCGTTGCCCGCCGCTTCGGCCAGCGCCGGGTCGGCCGTGGTGGTCAGGACGCTGCCGCCGGCCTCGACCCGGCTCAGGTCGACCCCGGCCATCGCCCCGGGGGTGGCCATCACCTCGTACCTGCGGTCGCCGGCGCCCGGGGTGGCCGGCACCTCGGCCGGGGTCAGCTCCGGCACCGTCCAGGCCCCGATCGGGGCCGGGGCCTCGGCGTAGGCCGTGGCCGGATAGGACTGTCCGGTATGGAGGGCCTTCAGCCGGTCCGGGTCCACGTAGACCGCGCCGTCCCGGCAGTTCCGCAGCCCGGCCAGGGCCCGCCAGGTCGCGCAGTCGGCGACCGTGACGCCGAGCGACCGGGCCGGGTCCTGCTCCTCCGCCAGGTTCACCTGCTGCGTCAGGTACACCGGCCGCAGCCCCGGCACCCGGGCCAGCGCGGCCGCGGCCGGGCCCGCGGTGGCGGCGTCGGTGGTCACGTCCAGGCTCAGGGTGGGCGGCCGCGACGGCCGGACCGGCTCGTAGGTCCGGGCCTGCCCGACCAGCAGCGACTGCACCGCGATCGCCCCGGCCAGCACCACGGCGATTCCGGCGACCACGCGGGCCGGGGTGCCGCTGTCGAGTTGCAGGCGCCGGACCGCGAGCTGGACCGCCGGGCGCCCGCCGCGCCACCGCGCGACCCCGCGCTCCAGCAGCCAGGGCAGCAGGGCCGGGACCCCGACCAGCAGGCAGGTCACCCCGCCCGCGATGGCCGGGGTGCTCAGCCGGGACGGCTGCTCCTGCGAAACCAGGACCAGCGCGGCCACCCCGGCCCCGATCGGCAGCACCCGCCACCACAGCCGCCGCCGGACAGGCTTGGCCCGCCGGACCACGCCGAGCGGCTCGATCGCCGTGCCGCGCAGGGCGAACAGCGAGCTGAGCACCGACAGCGCGGGCACCACCAGCACCACCACGACCACGAGCGGCCACGGCGGGGTGACGTCGCTGACGAACAGGCTTCCGTCCCGCACCCGCACCGAAGGGGCCAGCCGCCGCAGGAGCAGGAACGCCCCGGCGCCCAGCACCAGCCCGGCCGCCGCGGTGACCACGGCCTCGGCCGCGGCGATCCGGCGGACCTGCGGCAGGTCCGAGCCGACCAGCCGCAGCGCGGCCAGCCGCCGGTCGCGCTCGGCCCCCGCGACCCGCGCCGAGGTCGCCACGAACACGAACACCGGGGCCAGCAGGGAGACGATCCCGATCAGCAGCAACGTCATCAGCGCCGGGTCGAGCCCGCTCGGCGTGGCGGGACCGCCGAAGGCGTAGACCGGCTTGCCCTGCAGGGAGGCGTCGGCACCGATGTAGGCGCGCAGATCGTCGGGGTTGACCAGCCCGGCCTGCCCGATCGTCCCGGCCACCGGGCCGGGGAACCGTGGGCGCAGCAGGGCCCCGCCGTCGGACCGGAGCAGTTCGGCCAGCGCCGGGGCCAGCACGCTCTGTCCGGGCGCGGGCACCCGCGACAGGCCCGGCGGCACCGGCGAAGAGGGCCCGCTCGCGTGCACGTACCGCACCTTGATGTAGCGGCCCTGGAACGAAGTCGAGCTGTCGAGCACGATCAGCGGCGCGACACCGGGCCCCGCACCCGGGGCCGCGACGCTGCTCAACGCGCGGGCGTCGCGCTCGGAGACCGCATGGTCGGCCGACGCCGCGAACAGCAGCACGGTGACCGCGACGCCGATGCCGAGCGTGCCCAGCAGCAGCCGCGCGACCGCGGTCCGCGTGGTCCGGCCGCCCCCGACGGCCAGCCGGATCCCCAGCCCGAGATCGGCGGCCCAGGCGGCGGGCCGCCCGCGGTGCCGGATCGGCGCGCTCATCGCGGCGACCGGGCCGGGCCGGCGGCCGCGTACGAGCGGGATCGGCCGTCCCGCACCACGATCTCGCGATCGGCGTAGGCGGCCACCCGCGGTTCGTGGGTGACCAGCAGCACGGCCGCGCCGGTCTCCCGGGCGGCGGTGGCGAACAGCCGCAGCACCCGCTCGCCGTTGAGCGAGTCGAGCGCGCCGGTCGGCTCGTCCGCGAACACCACCCGCGGCCCGGTCACCAGCGCCCGCGCGATGGCGGCCCGCTGGCCCTGCCCGCCGGACACCTCGCCCGGCCGCTGGTCCGCGAGGCCGCCGACCTCCAGCCGGTCCAGCCACTCCCGCGCGAGCCGCTCGGCGGGCTTGCGCCGCACCCCGTCCAGCCGCAGCGGCAGCGCGACGTTCTCCAGGCAGCTCAGCTCCGGCACGAGCTGGCCGAACTGGAAGACGAAGCCGAAATCGCTGCGCCGCAAGGCACTGCGCTCGCGGTCCGGCAGGGCCGAGAGCACCCGGCCGGCGTAGCGGACCTCGCCGGAGTCCGGGGGCACGATCCCGGCCAGGCAGTGCAGCAGGGTCGACTTGCCCGAGCCCGAAGGCCCCATCACGGCGACGATCTCACCGGCCCGCAGGTCGATCCCGGCACCGTCGAGCGCCAGGGTGGGGCCGAAGGACTTGCGCAGGTCCCGGGCGCCGAGCAGCGGCTCGGCCGGATCGGCCGCGGTGTTCCCGGCTTCGGTGTTCACGGCTTCGGTGTTCACGGCTTCAGGGCTCCTGCCAGTTCGTCGAGCCGGGCCGTGGTCAGCTCCAGCCAGCGCAGGTCCGCCTCGAGGTGGAACAGGGCGTGGTCGCAGATGAGCTGGTCGGCCAGGTCGCCCCCGGTCTTGCGGGCGGTGAGCTCCCGCATCGCGCGCAGGTGCTCGGCCCGCTGCGCGTCGAGCACTTCGGCGGCGCTGCGCCCGGACAGCAAAGCCAGCACCACCTTGGTGTACA
Organism: Amycolatopsis sp. PS_44_ISF1; assembly: GCF_032335455.1. NCBI lineage: Bacteria > Bacillati > Actinomycetota > Actinomycetes > Pseudonocardiales > Pseudonocardiaceae > Amycolatopsis > Amycolatopsis sp. PS_44_ISF1. Next base: position 1,222,750 of record NZ_JANUXO010000002.1, read on the forward strand.
AGGTGTTCTGGAGGTAGAGCGAGGGGTTCTCCGGGGTGCTGAGCCATTCTTCGACGTTCGTGACGCCGGCGTCGGTGATGGCGTAGCGCTTGCGGTCCGGCCCGTCACCGGGCTCGATCCCCTTCTCCTCGACCAGCCCGTTGCGCAGCAGCCGCGAGAGCGTGGAGTACACCTGCCCGTAGTGCAGGGGGCGGTCTTGCTGGAAGCTCTCGTCGTGCAGCCGCTTGAGGTCGTAACCGTACTTCGGCCCGCTCTCCAGCAGTCCGAGCAAGGTGTTCGCGATGGACATGGCCGCGAGAATACACGGGGTGTATACGTCACGTTTATACACCCCGCGCATAGCGATTGAGGAGGGCCCGGGCGGCTCAGGACGTGGCGATCAACCGGCTGAGCTCGGCGGCGGCCCCGACCACCGAACGCGCCAGGTCCTCTTCCCGTGCAGCCTCGAAGCGCAATTCCGGAACGGACAGCGTGATCGTCGCCACCGGCAGCCCGGCCGAACCGGTGACCACCGCACCGAACGACGCCACTCGCGGACGGTCCCGGCCGGACAGGGTGACCGCGTACCCGCGCTCCGCCGCCCGCGCGATCTCCTCGCGCAGTTCCCCGGGCCCCGGCACCTCACCGTCGAAGTCCTCGACGCCGCGTTCGAGCACCTCGGCCACCTCGTCCGCACCGAGCCGGGCGAGGATCGCCACCCCGGCCGAGGTGACCGGCAGCGGCAGCCGGGCGCCGATCTCGACGAACACCCGCACGGCGTGGGTGCCGTCCTCGCGCAGCACGACGATGAGGTGGTCCCCGTCGCGCAGGGCGAAGTGCACCGTCTCACCGGTCTCGGCCGCGAGCCGCTTGATCACCGGCCGGGCCAGGTCGCGGAAGCCCTCCTCGTCGGCCCCGCGCAACCCGATGGCCAGCACCCGCATCGTGACGCCCCACCGCGAGCGCGCGGGATCGGTGATCCGCAGCCAGCCGGCCTCGCGGAGGGTGACCAGGCACCGCTGGACCGAGCTCTTCGGGATGCCCATCACCCGGGACAGCTCCGACACCCCGATGGGCTGGCGGGCGCTCACTTCCTCCAGCACCCGCAGCGTGCTCAGCACGCTGTTCATGGCCTTCTTCGCCTGGGCCACCCTGACGCCTTCGCTCCCGCTCGGACCCGGATACTTGACGACCGTCGGGGCGGTCCGCGCCGCGACACCCGCATCAGGCTCCCACAGTGCGGTACCTCGTGCCAGCATGCGGCATGGCCGGATTTCGGAGATCTCCGAGATGTCCGAGGAGGAAGGATGACCTCGACGACCCGCACCGTCGCCGTGGTGGGCCCCGGCGCCATCGGCACGACCGTGGCGGCGGCGCTGCACGAAGCCGGCCGCACCCCGAGGATCTGCGGCCGCACCGCGCGAGAGCACCTGGAGTGGCACGCGGCGGACGCCCGGGTGCGGGTCCCCGGCCCGGTGCGGACCGACCCGGCCCGGGCCGGCGATCCGGTCGACCTGATCTTCCTCGCCGTGAAATCGACCCAGAACGAAGCCGCGGCGCCGTGGCTGACCGCCTTGTGCCGCACCGGAACCGTGGTCTGCGTCCTGCAGAACGGCGTCGAGCAGAACTCGATCGCCGTCCCCGCCGGCGCGCGGCTCATCCCCTCGGTGGTGTGGTTCCCGGCCCAGGCTCAGCCGGACGGTTCGGTGTGGCTGCGCGGCGCGACGCGCCTGAGCCTGCCGGACACCCCGGCGGCCGAGGTGGCGCGGGAGGCGCTGCGCGGCACCCGGTGCGAGGTGGTGGTGGAGGCGGACTTCACCACCGTGGCGTGGCGCAAGCTGCTGCAGAACGCGGTGGCCGGGCTGATGGTCCTCGCGGGCCGCCGGGCCGGCATGTTCACCCGCGCCGACGTGGCCGGGCTGGCGCTGGCCTACCTCCGGGAGGGCCTGGCGGTGGCCCGGGCCGAGGGCGCGGCGCTGGACGACGGGGTGCCGCAGCGGATCGTCGAGCAGTTCGGCTCGTACCCGCCCGATTTGGGCACGTCCATCCTCACCGACCGCGAAGCCGGGCGGCCGCTGGAGTGGGACACCCGCAACGGCGTGCTGCTGCGCCGCGGCCGGGCCCACGGCATCCCGACCCCGATCAGCGAACTGGTGGTGCCGCTGCTCGCGGCCGCGAGCGAAGGTCCCGGCTGAGGCGTCCGCCCCACGCAACGGCCCAGCGCAAAGACCCAGCGAAACGGCCCCGCGGATCATCCTTCCGCGGGGCCGTCCGGCTCCACCGGGCGCGCCGAAAAGCGCGGCGCGCCACCGATGGCGACCCGGTTCAGTCCTTCTTGAAGACGTTCTTGACCTTGTCGGCCACGTCACCGACGGCGTCCTTGGCGTCCTCGACCGCGTCCTTGAGCCCGGCCTTGGCCTGGTCGCCCCGGCCCTCGGCCTGGAGGTGCTCGTCGCCGGTCGCCTTGCCGGCCGTCTCCTTGGCCTTGCCGCCGAGGTCCTCGGCCTTGTTGCTGAACTTGTCACCCAACGACATCGCGGATCTCCCTGTTCGCACCGGCGCGCCGGGATGGGCGCCGTTCACCGGGTAGGAACCCGGCGGCGCGCGATCGTCACGGCCCCGGTCCGGTGACGGCGGTCACCCGAGCGTCGAAGGCCCGGCCGCCCGCCGGCGACCGGGCCTTCGTCACGGGCGCCGGGTCAGCGGTTGACCGCCTTGCGCTTCACGAAACCGACCACGGCGGTGGCCACGAACAGCACGGCCCCGACGATCACGAGCCAGAACAGCCCCTTGATCACGAAGCCGAGCACCACGCACACCAGCCAGATCACCAGCAGCACACCGAGAAACGCGATCATCACTACCTCCAAGAGTGAACAGCTCACGGAGCCTATTCCGGTTCGCGCGCGGGCGCGCGTCACGCGTCACGAATGACCGTTACGCGTCCGGAGGGCGAAAGCACCCGGGTCCGATGAGGACACTCACCGGCCCGGCCGGGCCGCCCACCCCACCGCCGTCAGCGCTCAGCCTCGCTCCGGGGAAGGCGCGGCCACCTTTCGCAGCAGATCCCTCAGCCCGGACTGCTCGACCCCGCTCAACGGGGCGAAAACCGCCCGATCAGCCTCGGCCAGCGCGGACTCGAAGCCGTCGATCAGGCTACTGCCCGCCGGGGTCAGCCGGACGCGCTTGCTGCGCTCGTCCCCCGCCTCGATCCGGCGCTCCACGAGGCCGCGGCGTTCGAGTCCTTTCAGCAGCACCGAGACGTTCGCCGCCGTCGTCCGGGTCAGGTCCGCGAGGTCCCGCTGGATGGCGCCGGGCCGGCGCTGCAGGTGTTCGAGCACCACGGCCTGCTCGAAGGTGAGGTCGCGCGACCGCGCCCACTCCCCGGCCACCCGGCGCTGCGCCGCCAGGATCGAGCGGAGCACCCTCGTCTCACTTCCGTCGAAGGTTAGCTCTTTAACTGTCAACTGCGCTTGGTACGTCCGCAGCAACGGCAGGAACAGCTCGTCTACGATCGAGCGCACCCGGGCGGGCTTCAGCGGCGCGAGGTCCAGCAGCAGATCGTGGCGCACCAGGTCGAAGGGCAGCTCGAGCACGGCGGCGGGAAGGCGGCCGAGGTCGATCTCGCCCCGGTCGTGGGCGCGCTGGTACAGCGAGCGGACCGGGGCCGGCCGCCGGGCGTCCAGCACCCGGTCGCGCACCTGCGCGGGGGTCAGGCCGGTGTCGGCCATCAGCCCCGAGAACACCGCGGCCACGGCGATGGCGAAGAAGCCGGCCAGCGCTTCGCTCACCGCGGTGAGCTGGGCCAGCAGATCGCCCCGGAGGGTCCCGGTGTCGGCGTCGGCGACCGGGTGGGCGCCGCGGTGGTGCTCGATCGCCGCCAGCACCAGCTCGTCCTTGTTGGCCCAGCGGCGGTAGAGCACCGCGCTCCCGGTCCGGGCCCGGGCCGCGACCGACTCCATCGTGAGGCGGGCGTACCCGGTCTCGGTCAGCTCGTCCCAGCCGGCGGTCAGCAGCTCGGCTTCGAGCCGCTCCCCGCGACGGCGCTGCTGGCGCCGACGGCGCTGTCGGGGACCGGCGGGCTCCTCGGTGGTCACCGCCACAGCTTAGGAGGGCTTGCCTTTCCCGACAAGGCGATCTACCTTCGTAAGAAGTAAATCCGTTTCTTGATCGAAGGAGTGCGGATGGCACCCGCAGTGCTGATCGCCGGCGCGGGCCCGACCGGGCTCACCTTGGCCTGCGAGCTGGCTCGCAGCGGGGTCCCGTTCCGCCTGGTGGAAGCCGCCCCCGGCCCGCAGCCCGGCTCGCGCGGCAAGGGCGTCCAGCCCCGCACCCTCGAGGTGTTCGACGACCTCGGACTCGTCGATCGGGTGCTCGCCCACGGTGAAACCGCGATGCCCATCCGGGTGATCGGCCCGGACGGCGAGGTCGGGTCGTCCGGCGGGCGGACCGCGGCGAAGAACCCCGGCATCCCTTACCCGGACGGCGTGATCACCCCCGAGTGGCGGGTGGAGGAAGCCCTGCGGTCACGGCTGGCCGAGCTCGGCGGCGAGGTCGAGTTCGGCACCGAGCTCACCGGCTTCGAGCAGTCCGAGGACGGGGTCGCGGCCACCCTCGTGCGAGACGGCCGGACCGAGACCGTCACCGGGCGCTGGCTGGTCGGCTGCGACGGCGGGCACAGCGTGGTCCGCAAGCAAGCCGGTATCGCCTTCGAGGGCGAGACCCGCGAGCAGGTGCGGGCGATCGTCGCCGATGTCGCGGTCGACGGTCTCGACCGCGACGCCTGGCACATGTGGCGGTCCGAGGCGGGCCTGTTCACCCTCTGCCCGCTGCCCTCCACCGGACTGTTCCAGTACCAGGCCGGCGTCGCGCCCGGGCAGGACGCCGGCCTCGGCCTGGCCAACCTGCAGGCCATCCTCGAGCGGCGCACCGGGCGCACCGACCTGCGCCTGCACGAGCCGGAGTGGGTCTCCCTGTGGCGGGCCAACGTCCGCCTCGCCGCCCGCTACCGCGAGGGCCGCGTCCTGCTCGCGGGCGACGCCGCCCACATCCACTCCCCGGCCGGCGGCCAGGGGATGAACACCGGCATCCAGGACGCGGCCAACCTGGGCTGGAAGCTCGCCGCCGTCGAGCACGGCGCCGCGCCGGAGCTGCTCGACAGCTACGAGTCCGAACGGCTCCCGGTCGCCGCCGGCGTGCTCGCGCTGTCGGACGAGCGACTGAGGCAGACGCTGGAACAGCGGAGCATTCCCACCCACCGCGACGCGAGCACCACTCAGCTCGGCATCGGCTACCGGGGATCGGCCCTGGCCCGCGACGACCGGGACGAGACCGCCCCGCTGCGCGCCGGCGACCGCGCGCCCGACGCGCCCGGGCTGTCCACCGTGGACGGTGAGCGCCGGCTGTTCGACCTGACCCGCGGCGGTCACTTCACCCTGCTGAGCTTCGGTCCCGCACCGGACCCCGCGATCCGGACGGCGATCCGGGCCTTCCGGGTCGTCGCCGAGCCCGCTGCCGACGGTGAAATCGCCGACACCGGCGGCCACCTGGCCGAGGCCTACGGCGCGACGGCGCGGACTGTCGTGCTCATCCGCCCCGACGGTCACCTCGCCCTGATCTCCGACGCCGGCGACCTCCGGGCCGTGGCCGGCTACCTGGACCGGACCACCGCGGGCGGTACGCACGCCACCCCGTAGAGCCCACCAGGCTCGGGTCCGCGGCGGCCGGCGGTTCGAGCGGTCGCGGGCGTGGCCGCCGAGTCGCCCCGGCCGGGCGGCGCGGCCCGCGAGCTAGGCTGGCCGCTGTGACCGAAGCGCTCCCGCAGGCGATGGACCGGTGCCGCGCGTTCCTGGACGACCGCCGTCCGCCGACCCCGTGCCTGGTGGTCGACCTCGATGCGGTGCGGGACGGCTGGGCGCGGGTGACGGGTGCGCTGCCCGAGGCGCGGGCGCACTACGCGGTGAAGGCGAACCCGGCGCCCGAGGTCGTCCGGCTGCTCGCCCGCGCGGGCGCCGGATTCGACGTGGCCGGGCGCGAGGAGATCGAGCTGTGCCTGGCCGAGGGCGCCCGGCCCGAGCTGATCTCCTACGGCAACACCGTGAAGAAGGCGCGCGACATCGCTTTCGCCCACCGCGCCGGGGTCCGCCGCTTCACCTTCGACAGCCTCCCGGACCTCGAGAACATCGCCGAGCACGCACCCGGTTCCACGGTGTCGTGCCGGATCCCGGTGGACCGCCCCGGCTCGCTGACCCCGTTCGGCCAGAAGTTCGGCTGTGCCCCGGAAATGGCCGTGGACCTGCTCGTCCGCGCCGCCGGTCTGGGGCTGGACCCCGAGGGGGTCGCCTTCCACGTCGGCTCGCAGCACCTCGATCCCGGCGCCTGGGACACCGGGATCGCCGCGGCCGCCGCGGTCACCCGGGCGGTGGCCGCGCGGGGCGTGGTGCTGCGCGGGCTGAACCTCGGCGGCGGGCTGCCGGGCCGCTACACCACCCCGGCGCCGCCGCCGGCCGACTACGCCGCGGCCATCCGCGCGTCGGTCCGGCGGCACTTCCCCGTCGCGCCGGAGCTGGCGTTCGAGCCGGGACGGGCCGTGGTCGCCGGCGCCGGGATGATCCGCAGCGAGGTCGTGCTGGTCTCCCGCAAGTCCGCCACGGACGGCAACCGCTGGGTGTACCTGGACATCGGGCGCTACGGCGGGCTGGCCGAGACCGAGAACGAAGCCATCGCCTACCGCCTGGAGACCGCGCACGACGGCACCCCGGACGGCCCGGTGGTGCTCGCCGGGCCCACCTGCGACGGCGACGACGTGCTCTACCAGCGCACCCCGTACCGCCTGCCGCTGGCGCTGCGGGCGGGCGACCACGTCGACCTGATGGAAACCGGCGCGTACACGCAGAGCTACGCCTCGGTGTCGTTCAACGGGTTCCCGCCGCTGCGGACCCACTTCGTCGGCGGCGAGCCCGGGCCGGTCGGCGAGTTCGCCGGGCGGCACGTGCTCGCGGAGTTCGACGGCGTCGCGCCCGAGGTGCTCGACGACGTCGGGTTCCTCGGCGAAAGCCTGCGGATCGCCCTGGAGAAGGCGGGGGCGACCGTCTGCGAGCTGACCGCCAAACGGTTCGAGCCGCAGGGCATCACGGTGCTCGCGCTGCTCTCGGAATCGCACGCGTCGATCCACTCCTACCCCGAGCTCGGTTCGGTGTTCGTCGACGTGTTCACCTGCGGCCGCCGGGCGGACCCGGAGCTGGCCGTGCAAGTGCTGCGGGACCGGCTCGGCGCGGGCGTGGCGCGGACCACCACCATCCACAGAGGACAGGAGACCGGGTGGACATCGAGGAACCGCTGGGCGAGGGCCTGACCCGGGTCTGGTCCGTGCCGGAAGTGCTCGCCGACGCCCGCACCGCCTACCAGCACGTGGTGATCGGCCGGACCGCCCAGGGCGTCTCGCTGTTCTGCGACGACGAGCGGCAGAGCACCGAGTTCAGCCAGCTCGTCTACCACGAGGCCCTGCTCGTGCCCGCGCTGCTGCTGGCCGAGCGGGTGGACCGGGTGCTGGTGATCGGTTCGAGCGAGGGCGTGGTGTGCCGGATCGCGGTGGCCGCGGGTGCTTCGGTGGTCGACCACGTCGACATCGACGCCGAAGCGGTCCGGCTCTGCGCCGAGCACCTGCCCTACGGCTACTCGCCGGACGAACTCGCCGCGGCCGAACGCGGCGAAGGCGCGATCCGCGTGCACTACGCCGACGGCTGGGAGTTCGTCCGCTCCCGCACCGGGCCCTACGACATCGTCCTGGTCGACCTGCCCGACGAACGGGACGGCACCGACGCCCAGCACAACCGCCTGTACGGCACGGAATTCCTGCAGCGGTGCCGGGCGCTGCTCGCCCCCGGCGGGGTGGTGGCCGGGCAAGGCGGCTGCCCGACGCTGTGGCGCCACTCGACCCTGGTGCGGTGCTGGCGCCGGTTCACCGAGACGTTCCGGATCCCGGTCTACTTCGGCTCCGACGAGCACGAGTGGGCGTTCTTCTTCGGGTCCGATGCGGACAGTCCCGAAGAGACGATGGCCCGGCGCCTGCCCACCCTGGGCTACCGGCCGGAAACGATCGACGAGCTGAGCCTGCGCGGTTCGCTGGTGCCGCCGATCAGCCTCCGGCGGTGACCGGCCGGCCCGGCGGCCTCCCGGTCAGAGCCCGCCGGCCCGGTCGTACAGGGCGTGCACGGCGGCGCTCAGCTCCGCACCGTCGAGGTCCTGGGTGACGCCCTCCTCGTCGACCGTGCCCCGGCTGGTGACCGCGAAGAGGGTTCCCCGGCCGGTCGCGGGGTCGAAGTCCCGCAGCCACGGGCCGCCGCTGGAACCGCCCGCGAGATCGCACCCGGTGTGCCATTCGCGGGTGACCGAGTTGACCACCAGGGTGGCGGGCCGGGTGCAGTACTCCAGCGCCTCGCCGTGGGCCAGCCGGGACACCGGGTAGCCGAACATGGTCGTGTCCACCGGAGAGGCCACCGGGCCGAACGAGATGTCCTGGGTGCCCGCGGCGTCGGCCACGTGCCGGCCGCCGGCCGGGTCGAGGGCGATCACCCCGTCGTCGTCGAGCGCGCTGGACGGGCCGCTGTAGGTGTCCGACCAGGCGAACGCCCGCGCGGCGAACATCCCGTGCGGCTGGGCCCCGTGGTCGTAGCCGGGCACGAAGACCAGGTTGGTCATCCTGATCGGCCGGTCGTAGCGGTCGGTGCCGCCGTTGAGGCAGTGCCCCGCGGTGAACACCACGTCCCGGCTCGGGCTGGGCACCACGGTCGCGGTGCAGGACTCGTCGCCGCCGGGCACGGCGGTGAAGAACAGCCGCCCGACCCCGGGTGGCACCGGGCCGGGCCACACCTTGCCGATGGTCTCGGCCGGGGGCAGCCCGTCGAACTCGCCCTGCTGCGCGATCCGCTCCGGGGTCCAGTAGGCCAGCGCCGCCGACCGGTCCCCCGCGGCGACCGCCGTCACCACCTGCCCGGTCTCCGCGGTCGCCGCGGCGGCCGGGACCGTGGTGGCCGCCAGCACCAGGCCGAGGACCACCGCCACCGCGCGTGGCCGGGTCAGCACCCGTGACTTCTGGTTCATACCCGGTAGACGCGGCGGACCCGGCGAGGTTGTCCCCCGGTCGCGGGGGCCCGGCACCCCGCCCACCGGCGCGGCCGGTTCCGGCGGCCGAACCTTGTCCACTGTGTATTCCGGAACGGCTGTGTACTCCGGAACGGCCGGTACTCCGGAACGGCCGGAGTGCCGGGCGGTCGTGGTCACCGGGTCCGCAGACCGTCCACGATGACCGCCACCACCGTGCGCGCCCGGGAGTCCCATTCCGCTCCCGGGATCCGCGACAACGCGCCCAGCAGCAGGATGACGTCGGTGGCGTCGACGTCGTCGCGCACCTCCCCCGCCGCCTTCCCCCGGTCCAGCAGCGTCTGCAGGGCCTCGTCGAGCCGGTGGTGCTGGCCGGAGTAGAGGTCCGCCCAGGCCGAGGCCTCGATCGCGGCCATCACCCCGCGCTTGACCCGCGCGTACTCGACCACCCGGTGCAGCCAGGCGGTCAGCGCGGGCAGCGGCGGGTGCCCGGCCAGCAGCGGCGGCACGGCTTCGACGAGCTGGGTCAGCTCGTACCGGTACACCTCCGCCAGCAGGTGCTCACGCGTCGGGAAGTGCCGGTAGAGCGTGCCCTGCCCCACCCCCGCGGCCTTGGCCACGCGGTGCAGCTTCAGCTCGGCGACCGCGCCGTTGGACTCGCTCAGCCCGGCCCGCGCGGCCTCGACGATCCGATCCCGGTTGGCGACCGCGTCCGACCGCGGCCCACGATCCGCCACGAACCCACCCCCACGCTAAATGGACAACTGTCCGCTATGCTGAACCGGACAGTTGTCAGTTTAGAACAGGAGAGACCGCCATGGACAAGGTCGTCGCCATCACCGGGGCCAGCAGCGGGATCGGCGCGGCCACCGCGCTCGAACTGGCGGGCCGCGGTGCCGCCGTCGTGCTCGGGGCCCGCCGCGCCGACCGGCTGGAATCGCTCGTGGCGCGGATCCGCGCGGAGGGCGGCCGCGCCGAGTCGACGGAGGTCGACGTCACCCGCCGCGCCGGCCCGCAACGGCTGGTCGAGCTGGCCGTGGCGCGCTTCGGCCGGCTCGACGTGCTGGTGGGCAACGCCGGGATCGCCCGGACCGCCCCGGTGGCCGATCTCGACCTGGACAACTGGGACGCGATGATCGACGTCAACCTCCGCGGGGTCCTGCACGGCATCGCCGCCGCGCTGCCGGTCTTCCGCGAGCAGGGGCACGGGCACCTGGTCACCACCATCTCGACCTCGGGGCTCAAGATCGTCCCGGGCCAGGCCGTCTACGCGGGCACCAAGAACGCCGTGCGCACCCTGCTGGAGGCGCTGCGCCAGGAGTCCACCGACGGCGTCCTGCGCACCACCTCGATCTCCCCCGGCTTCGTCCGCACCGAGCTCGCCGACCACATCACCGAGCCCGGCCAGCGGGCGCAGGTCCAGGAAACGATGGCGGCACTCGGCATCGGCCCCGACGCCGTGGCGCGCGCCATCGCCTTCGCCGTCGAACAGCCCGAGGACGTCGAAATCGGCGACATCACCCTCCGCCCGGCCCGCCAGGGCTGAGTCCGGTCACCGGCGCCGGGAAAATCGCCGCCCGCCGGCGCGAGGCGGCCTCCACGCCGGTCCGGCCGAAGGTGCGCCCGCCGGACGCCGGACCTCGAGGCCGAAACAGCACCTTTCCTGAGCCGGCAACGGAATCAAGCGCGCCCGCGATCACCGGTTCCCGGCCGGGCGCGGTCCGGGGCGTCCAGTACGACCAGGACCCCGGCGACCCGCAGCCGTGCCTGCCGCCGGTGCGCGCTGGGTACCGGCTCGACCGGGAAATCCTTGTCCTGGAACGAAAGCAGCTCGGTCGCGACCGCGTCGGCGCTCGGGCCGCCGAGCCAGCTCAGCCAGACCTGGCCGTCTTCGCGGACCCGCGCGCGCACCTGTACACCGTGAAGCGGCCCGCCGCCGTCTTGCAGCCGGAGCGTGAGCCGGCCGAGCACCCGGCGGCCGGGCCCAGCCGGGTCGGGCGCGTCCATGCCGCTCACCCTAGCGGCCGACCGGCCCTTGAAATATGTTCGCCCCCCGGGCATGCTACTCGCCAGTAGGTGACGAAGTCGTCTCTCCCAGGGGGCACCCGATGTCGTAACCGGCACCACCTCCGCCCACCGCGCCCCTCGAAGCCGGGCGCAGCCACGGCTTTCGCCGTCCCATCCGCCGCACGCCCGGCCGGGCGACCGTTGCCCCGTGCCGTTTTCGCCTGCCGAAACCGAGAGGGCACCCCGTCATGAAGGTCAACTCGCGCAGCGCCGTCGCTGCCGTGATCACGCTGCTGCTGGCCTCGCTGGCCGTCGGCCCGGCGGCGAACGCGGCGCCGGTGGCCACCGATTCGTTCTACCGCTACTCCGGCAGCGCGCCGCTGTCCTCGTTCGTCCCCGGCACGGTGCTCAAGACCCGCACCGTCCCGTACCACGTGCTCGGGCTCCCGCTGCCGCTGCAGGCGGTGCAGTTGCTCTACCGGTCCACCGGATCGCTCGGGCAGCCGACCGCGAACGTCACCTCCGTGGTGAAGCCGCCCGTGGCCCCGGCCACGCCGAAAGCCGTGAGCTACCAATCGTTCTACGATTCGCTGAACCCGGCCGACGGCCCATCGCGCGCCATCGCCGGCGATTTCCGGATCCCCGGGCTGATCGCCAACTTCGAGAGCGTCTTCCTGGTGCCGTGGCTGTCGCAGGGCTACACCGTGCTGTTCCCCGACACCGAAGGCCAGTCCGCGGACTTCGCCGCCGGGCCCGAGTACGGGATGAACACCCTGGACTCGATCCGGGCCGCGAGCACCTCGCCGGACACCGGGCTCACCCCCTCGGCCAAGGTCGGCGCGGTCGGCTACTCCGGCGGCGCCATCGCCACCGGCTGGGCCGCCCAGCTCGCCCCGTCCTACGCCCCCGACGTCAACCGCAACCTGGTCGGCGCGGCCGAGGGCGGAGTGCTGGCCAACCCGCGCAAGAACCTCGACTACGTCGACGGGACCCCGGTCTGGGGCGGGGTGATCGCCATGGCCCTGATCGGCGCTTCCCGCGCCTACGGCATCGACCTCGCGCCGTACCTCAGCGACCAGGGCCTGGCCCTCCACCACCGGCTCCAGAACGCCTCGATCATCGAAGCCCTGCCCCAGACCTCCGGGCTGACCTGGCAGGAGCTGGTCAAGCCGCAGTACGCGTCCAGCCCGGACACCATCCCGGTCTTCGTGGACACGGTCAAGAAGATCACCATGCTGGGCGCCCCCTCCCCCACCGTGCCGATGCTGATCGGCCAGGGCGCCAACGGCCTGCTCGAAGGCACCCCCGGCACCCGGCCCGGCATCGGCGCGGGCGACGGGGTCATGGTCACCGCCGACGTGCGGGCGCTGGCCCGGCAGTTCTGCGCCGAGGGCACCCCGGTGCGGTACGACCAGTACGACCTGCTGTCGCACGTGGGCACGGCCGCCGCCTGGTTCCCGCTCGCCCTGTCCTGGCTGGACAGCCGGTTCGCCGCCCGGACCGCGCCGGACACCTGCGCGCAGATCCCCCGCTGAACTCGCCGGACGACCGGCGCCCGCCGCCGGTCGTCCGCCGAGCCCGATCCGGTGCCCCTAGGTCCTGTCCTCGAAGCGGGTGCGGTGCTCCTGGGTTGTGGTGCGTGGGCATGAGACGACCGATGAGCAGTGGCCGATCATCCGGCCATCGCTGCCGACGTCGGGCGCAAAGGGGCGTCCACGGGGCCCGGGAAGACCGTCTGCAACCGGTTCTGGCGCTGGTCACGCTCGGCCAACCTGCCACTCCGGGTGACGCAGGCGCAGGTGATTTCCGAGACGATCGATGAACTCGACCGCGAAGTCTCGGTCGGCTCCAGCATCGTCCGCGCCGATCAGCACGCCGCCAGCGCTCGACCCGGCCGAGCAGGGTGCCGGCGGACAAGGGCTACTCCAGCCGGGCCATTCGCAACTACCTGTGCCGACGCCCCATCCCGGCAACTATTTCCGAGCACCGCAATCAGCAGCCCAACCGGCTGCGCCGTGGCCGGGCGGGTGGGCGCCCACCCGCTTCGGCCAGACCGTTGCTTTCCGGCCAACGCATGGTCAATTGGGCCACGTTGCTCCTCCGGCTTCGAGACCGGCCCTAGTACTTTCGGCCGATCCCCGCATGGCGAAAACCCTCCGAAAGGCGTGAGCCATCCCGGGGTTCTTGTCCTGGGGCCGGTTTCCGGACCGCCGGCCGCCTTACGGTGGCGGTGCTTTCGTGATCTTGAACCGGCAGGAAGAGGGGAACCACCTTGCACAACCGGACCAGATTGCTCGGCCGGACGCTCGCCGCGGCGGGTACGGTGGCGGCGCTCGCGGCCGCGCTGGCCGTCCCGGCCTCGGCGGCCACGGCCTCGACCGTCGAGCAGGACGTCGCGCAGCTCAACCAGTACGTCGGCGATCTGTACCAGGGCCTGCCCGAGGGCGCGCTGCGCGGGGTCGACCCGCTCATCGCGTCGCCGGTCCCGCAGACCGGCCACCAGAGCCAGACCGCCGCGGGCCCGATCCCGGGCTGCACCGACGGTTCGCTGCTGACCTACGCGGACAAGCTCGCATCGAAGCTCACCCCGCTCGAGAACGACGCCCTGAGCGCGCTTTCCGGGCTCAGCCAGCTCTACATCCAGGGTGTCGCCTCCGACCAGGACCCGCAGGTCTTCGGCACCGACGGCCAGTACAGCCCGCGCGCCGCCTCGACCATCGCCAAGCTGCGCGGCTTCTGGGACATCGAAAGCTGGAACGTCCAGCTCGTCGCCTGGAAGGGCACCGACCTGGGCAGCCAGGCCAAGATGACGCAGACCTTCGCCCTCGGCCTCGCGCCGGCCAGGGTGGCCGCCGCCGCCGCGCTCGCCACCAAGGTGCTCTCCGAGGTACCGGCCATGCAGGGCGGCCGCAACCCGCTGATCACGCTGAACGCCTACTCCGCCCCGGCCGGCAGCCTCGGCGGCAAGCGCGTGATGCTCGGCGACGGTCTGCTCGACGTCGTCGGTCAGCTCGGCTTCGACAGCGTTTCGGTGGAAGCCGTGATCGGTCACGAATACGGCCACCAACTCGACTTCGCGCACGACAACTACCCGGGCAACGAATCCGGCGAAATGGGCCCGGACGCCTACGGCGGCTACTTCATCGCCCACGCCAAGGGTGACGCGTGGGACGCCCGCGCACAGCAGGAGGTCACCTACCTCGACGCCTCCATCGGCGACTGCTACCACAGCCACGGCACCCCCGACCAGCGCAAGGCCGCGGGCGCGTGGGGCGAGAAGCAGGCGACGAGCCAGGGCAACCCGAACCGGATCATCCCCTCGGCCACGATGATCGCCCACTTCCAGAAGGAGTACCCGAAGCTGGTGCCGCCGGCCACCAGCCCGGCCGCGGTGGCCGCGGCGCACGGCTGAGCCCCGGCTCCCCTGCACCGGATCCATTACACCGGTTCCACTGCACCGGCGGGCCGTCTCCCCCTCGGGAGGCGGCCCGCCGCGGTGCTTGTCCACAGTAGACAGAGTGCTTGACAAACCGATCGGGCGCTGCGAATCATGGAATCCGCAAGCAGGCTGACAACGATGTCAACGGGAGCGACGTGACCCAGCTGAACCGCAGGCGTTTCCTGTCCGGTGGCATCGCGATCGCCGGAAGCGGCGCGATCGGCGCGCTCGGGCTGTCCGGCACCGCCGCCGCGGACCCGGGCCGGGCCGCCGAGGCCGCGGGCGCCCCGGCGCTGCACGGCGGGGGCGGCGAGCTCACCCGCGGCTGGACCTACCGGGCGGCCGACGGCGCCGCGCTGTCCGGCCGACGGCTGTCCGGCGCGCAGAACATCGCCGGGCTGAAGCCCGCCGTCGTGCCGGGCACCCCGCTCACGAGCATGATCGCGGCCGGCGAGTACCCGGACCCGCTGTACCGCCACATCGTCACCGACACCGTGCCGGACACCCTGAAGGACACCGGCTACTGGTACCGGGTCGCGTTCCCGGTCCCGCGGCTGCTCCCGGGCCAGCGGTTCTGGCTGGAGTTCGGCGGGGTCAACTACCTCGCCACCGTCTGGCTCGACGGCACCGAGGTCGGCACCATCGAAGGTGCGTTCTCCCGTGGCGTCTTCGACGTCACCGGCATCGTCGCCCGCGCGGACGGCGTGGCCCATCTGGCGGTGCTGGTCGGCCGGCTCGACTACGCCGAAGGCCCGTTGAAGCCGAGCTACGCCAGCGGGGTCACGCGCGGCGGCCGCAACGGCGGCCCGACCGGGATCACCCTGGAGAACGGGCCGACCTTCTTCTGCACGGCCGGCTGGGACTGGCTGCCCACCATCCCGGACCGCGACCTGGGCATCTGGCAGCCGGTCACCTGGTCCACCACCGGCCCGGTCCGGCTGTCGGACGTGCACGTCGACCCCGAGCTCTCGCCCGACCTGCGCACGGCCGAGGTCACCCTCGGCCTCACCCTCGACAGCGCGTTCCCCGCGGCCCGGCCCGTGGTGGTCTCCGGTTCGGTCGACGGGCGCCGGTTCCGGCGGAGCGTGACCGTGCCGGCGGGCGCGTCCACGGTCGAGCTCACCTCCGACGACCTTCCCGCGCTGCGGCTGGACCGCCCGAAACTGTGGTGGCCCAACGGGTACGGCGACCCCCACCGCTACCGGCTCACGGTCGCCGTCGAGTCCGGCGGCGCGGTCTGCGACGAGCGGGTGGTGGACTTCGGCGTCCGGCGGATCGAGTACTCGCGGCCCCTGCCGTCCCCGGACGGGACGACCGTGGACGCGCTGGCGATCACCGTGAACAACCAGCCGATCCTGGTCATGGGCGGCAACTGGGGGCTCGACGAGGCGCTCAAGCGCTGTCCGGCCGAGCGGCTGCGCGAGCAGGTCCGGCTGCACCGCGACGCCAACCTCAACCTGATCCGGAACTGGAACGGCCAGAGCAGCAGCGAGGACTTCTTCGCGGCCTGCGACGAATACGGCATCCTGGTCTGGCAGGACTTCTTCTCCTCGACCGAGGGCCCCGGCCCGGCCGACACCGGACGCGACCTGGCGAACATCCGCGAGTGCATCGTGCGGTTCCGCAACCACCCGTCGATCCTGCTCTGGTGCGGCGGCAACGAGGGCCCGCCGCCACAGCCGCTGATCGACGGGCTCGACGCGCTGGGCGCCGAGCTCGACCCCCGGCGCCTCGTGCTGACCAGTTCGGCCGGCGACACCGGCGCGAACCCGGTCGACGGCTACACCTCGGGTGGTCCGTACCACTGGGTCACCCCGGCCACCCACTTCGGCACCAACGACGGCACGCACTGGCCGCCGTTCCACAACGAGGTCGGCTCCTACTCGATCCCGACGCTGGAGTTCGTCCGGAAGATGCTGCCCGAGGCGTCGTGGGAGCACCCGGACGACTTCTGGGCCGACCGCGACGTCAACGGCAACGGCGGCAACGGCGGTGGCGCGGGGTACCTCGCGCTGACCGCCCAGCGGTACGGCGAGGTGCGGAACCTGCCGGACTTCGTCCGCAAATCCCAGCTGATGAACTACGAGTGCATCAAGGCGATCTTCGAATCGCACGCCGCGAGCATGACCGGCGCCGCGCCGGGCCGGCCGTATCCGCGCACCGGCGTGATCATGTGGATGACCAATCCCGCGCAGCCCAGCTTCGTCTGGCAGATGTACAGCCACGACCTCGAGGCGCATTCTTCGTTCTACGCCGTGCAGCACGCGTGCCGGCGGGTGAACGTGATCCTCGACAGCCGGACCTTCGACGTCGTGGTGGCCAACCACACCCGGGCGGCGGTGTCGGGCACGGTCGCCGTCACCCTCTACGGCCTCGACGGGAAGGCGTTCGCCGGCACCACGCTGCCGGTCGGCCGGGCCGGAGCGGCCGGCCACACCGTGGCCGGGAACATCGCCGCATCGCTGAAGACCACGCCCGGCGAGGTCGCCTTCGCCCGCCTTTCGCTGCGGGACCGCCGCGGCGCGGAGCTGGTCCGCAACTTCTACTGGCTCGAGCACCCGGAGCGGCCGAACGGGTTCACCGGCCTGGACGAGCTGGCCCCGGCCGCGGTGTCGGTCACCGCGAACGCGCCGAACGGCCGCGATCTGGTGGTGGAGGTGGAGAACACCGGCTGCGCCCTGGCCCTGATGCTGCACCTGCAGCTCTACCACACCCGCACCGGCGAACGCGTCCTGCCCGCGACGTTCAGCGACAACTACTTCAACCTGGCCCCCGGCGAGTCGGGCACGGCCCGGCTCGCGCTGGCCGGGCTCCCGCGCGAGCTCGGCGTCCGGGTCGACGGCTGGAAGATCGACCAGCGCGCCTCGCGCCTGCGAGGCCGCGGCGTAGCCGTCACCTTCAACCAGGACGCCCTGTCCACCCAGCCACCGACGAAGACGTTCGGCGGCTAGGAAGTCGTCCGGCCCGGGGGCTAGCGGCCGAGCCGCGCGCGGGCGTCTTCGGTGACGGGGGCGAAGAAGTTGACCACGTGGCCGTCGGGGTCGCGGAACAGCAGGGAGCGGTTGCCCCACGGCATGGTGGCCGGTTCCTGGACGATCTCGGGGGCGTCCGCCAGCCCGGTCAGGCGCCGGTACTCGCGGTCGACGTCCTCGACCAGGAACTCCAGGACCACGGTGCCGTCCGCCCGGTCGACCGGCAGGGTCCCGGTGGCGCCGATGGCCAGCTTGCCCGACGGACCGGCGAACTCGGCGAACACGCCGGCCGGACCCAGCCCTTCGAGGCCGGTCACCTGCGCGTAGAACCCGGCGAGGCGGGCGACGTCACTGCTGATCACCCGGGCGGAAGCGAACTGCACGGTGGATCCTTTCGGTGTCGGAGGCCGGCGGGCCCGTCCTCCGGGGTCACCGGCGACCTTAAGAGCGATAGCGGACAGGATCCGCCCGGTATTCGAAGGGACTTTCCCCGGCCGGGCGACCCGGCTTCTGTCCACTGAGGACTCCGGCCCCGGGCCGGCGGGAAATCGGCGGCGCGGCCGGGACATTCGCCCAAACTTGCCCGAAACATCCTTTTCTCAACCATGGGCGGTTGCCGCGCCCCGGTGAACTGCTCATGCTGTTCTCCGGCTCGCCTGGAGGCAGGAGTAAGGGAAACCACATGCACCAGCAGCACTGCGCCACCGAGGGCGCCGCCCGGCGTCCGCCGGGGGCGCTACCGCCCGCGGTGCGGTTCGGGCCCTTCCACCGGGCGTTGTCGGAGGCCGTGGACCACCGTGGGCTTTCCCTGTCCCGGCTCCGCGCCCATCTCGCCACGCGCGGGGTGTCGGTGGCCGAGTCGACTTTGAGCTACTGGCAGCGCGGGCTCCGCCACCCCTCCGCGGCCCGGTCGCTGGGGGTGGTGCGGGCGCTGGAAGCGGTGCTGGGGCTGCCTTCGGACAGCCTGGTCGTGCTGATCGGCCCGCACCGGGCGCCGGGGGACGGCGATCGGCGGCCGTCGCTGCCGGAACTGCAGCAGAGCTGGACCGAGACCTGCGCCCTGCTCGAAGAGCTCAGCGGGCTCCCCCGGGCCGAGGAGAACGCGGACCTCGACGTCGTCACCGTCGTCGACGTGCTGAGCCTCGACGCGGACGGGCGGACCGGCGAGATCACCTCCACCATGGTGGTCCGGGCGCGGCGCTCCGGCGCGGACAGCTTCCTGGTCACCCACCAGGACGAGCCCGGCAGCGACGTCACGGCGACCACGGTGGTCACGGTCGACGGGTGCCGGATGGGGCGGCTGCGCCGGAACGCGCCGTCGGCCGGGATGGTGTTCGAGCTGCTCTTCGACCGCGGGCTGGCCGCGGGCGAGACCCACACGTTCGCCTTCACCCTGCGGCTCGACGCCGCCATCCGGGCGACCGGGTTCCAGCGGGTCGTGCGCGCCCCCATGTCGGCCTACCTGCTGCGGCTGCGCTTCGACGCGGCCCGGCTGCCCGCCCGCTGCCTGAAGACCATCCGTCCTCGCGAAGACCTCGAACCACTGCTCAGCGAGCCGCTGTTCTGCGGTCCGGGCGCCACCGCGAGCGCCTACTTCGAAGATCTCGGCGTCGGCATCGCCGGAGTCGACCTCATCTGGGATTGAGCGCCGGGGCGGTCCCGGCCCGCGGGGACGCTCCCGAGCCCCTGGTGGCGCGCCCGCCGCCGCCTCAGCACCACCGCCGCCACCACGAGCGCGGCCACGCCCAGCCCGGCCAGCCCGGCCGGCAGCCACCCCGGCTGTCCGGCGTCCGGCGCCCCGGAACCCGTCTGGGCGAAGCCGACCCCGCCCCGGTGCTGGTAGTCCGAACCCGGCAGCTTGTCCGCGTACCGGGCGTGCACCGCGCGCTGGTAGTCCGGCAGCGGGACCACCTGCCCCAGCGGCGACTGCGGCAGGCTGGCCTGCAGCAGCACGACCCCGTCCGCGCCCAGGTCGTACCAGCCGTTGATCTGGGGCTCGTTGAGCAGCACCGAACCGGGCCGGAGCCGGGCGCTCAGGACCTGTTCGTCGTTGCCGGACAACACGTTCCCGACGACCCAGCCGCCCGGCGCCGAGCTGTCCGGGCTCGCCCGCAGCGTGGCCTTCGCGCCGGAGTCCGCGGTGGCCGTCACGGCGATGGACCGCAGCACCCCGGCCGGGGCGCCGGCCTCGCCCGCGACGAAGGCCGGGTTCAGGGTGTAGACCGGGATCCCCCGGTCGTCGAGCGTGATCTTCCCGGGTTCGGCACCGCCGACCTGCCGGAAGTTCGATCTCGCGAAACTGATCGCGTGCGGCTGGCCGGCGGCTTTCACCGCGGCGGCCAGGTCCCCGGCCGAGGGCGGCGTGAGCCGTCCGGCGGCCGAAGCCGAAGCCGTGACCGCGGCCGGGACCAGCGCCGCCACCGCGACCGCGAAACCCAGGACGAACTTCCGGCAGATCTCGGTCATGGCCCCGGGTCAGCCCTTCCGGATGTTGACGATGGTGTCGTTCCAGCGGAACTGGCTGTTGCTGCGGTACTGGTTGTAGTCCCAGGTCTGGTACCGCTGGTAGGACGGCCACGGGTCGCCGAGCATGATCGTCTGGTTCGAGCTGTCGTAGCCGTAGATCACCTCGGCGTGCCCGCCGCCGGAGGTCCAGTAGATGCCGGTCAGGTTGAGGATGCCGGCGTCGACCTGCTTCTGGATCGAGCTGTAGCTGATCGTCCCGCCCGCGTCCTGCGCGGAGAACCCGGTGCCCCGGAAGCCCTGCACGATCTCCGGGATCTCGGCCGCGTCGTTCGGGCAGTTGCCGACCTGGGCGCCCTTGCCCGCGGCGCAGAACTGCTCCTGCGAAGCGCTGCCACCCTCCGACTTCTCGATGCTGGAGCCGTCCGCGGCCCAGCACCACTCGTTGTTCTGCTGCACCTGCTGGGTGTAGTTCAGCCGCTTCGACGCCGGGAGCGCGTGGGCGGCGCGGGCGGCGCCGGCCGGGGTCACCTCCTGCACCTGCGTGTGGACGGCGGTCTGCTCCAGCCCGTGGGGCCGGCCCTGGTCACCGCCGGACTGCGCGAACGCGGAAGCGGGCAGCAGGGCCAGGGCGAGGGCGGTCGCCCCGGTCGCCACGACGGCCCGGGCCGCCCGTCGAGTGGATCGGTTGTCCATCGGATCTCCTCCGGAAGGGATGGGGGACAGGGAGTTCGGGCCGGGAACCGGGATGGGCCACCCGGCCGGGAACCACTCTGGGCGGCCCGGGCCCGGCCGGGCAATGGCCGGACCGGGGCCGGGGGCGGCGGTGTGAGCGTTCACAGGGCCCGAAGGCCGGGGACGGACTGCCACGACCGGGTCCGGCGCCCGCGCGGTCACGCGGGGTTCGCAATATTCACTCCGCGTTCACACCGGATGAATCCCGCCCGCTTTCCCGGGCACCGGCAGGGTCGGGCCGATCGGGCCGGCCCCGGGCCGGAACCACGCGAACATTTCCGGGCCGGGAAACTCCGGCGGCGCCGGAAGGGCCGATCGATATTCGCCCGTTAAGCGCGCTCCACCGGCCCGGGAGACATTCTTTGACCGGGTCCGGGGACGACTCGCGCGGTTTTACCCGGCCGGTCGGACTGTCCGATCCACTGTGGATTACAGTATGCTGTGGATGTGAATCTGCGTGGCTCCGCGCAGATCCGGCTTTCCCAGGAGGAATCGGCCCCATGGCGCAAAAAGTTCTGGTCCAGATGGTCGATGACATCGACGGTGGCGAGGCCAGCCAGACGGTCCCGTTCGGCATCGACGGCATCCAGTACGAAATCGACTTGTCCGATGACAACGCGACCACCTTGCGCGAGGAGTTCGCGCGGTACATCGCCGCGTCGCGTCGCACCGGCGGCCGCAAGCTGCGCTCGATCACGGGGGCCACGACCACCACTTCCGCCGACCGGGAGCGTTCGCGGGAAATCCGCGCCTGGGCCCTGGCCAACGGCTGGGACGTTTCCGAGCGCGGCCGTATCCCGGCGAACGTCATCGCCGCCTTCGACGAGCGCGACCAGGCTCCGGCCAAGGCACCGCGCAAGCGCACTCCGAAGAAGGCGTAACCGCCCGGGAACCGAGGCCACCGCCCGCCGCGCGCCCGAGGCGTTATCCGGCTCCGGCGCCGCGGCGGCTGAAAAGCTGGCTCGCGGGCGGGCGGATTGCGCCGTTCAGGAGACCGAAACCGGACGGTTCCGGCTGACGGTGCCGACCGTGGCGGTCACGGAATCGCCCAGGATCTCGAACAGTTCCGTCCACCCCCCGGGGGAAACCCCGATCACGTTCGCCGCGGCCCGCAAGGGCGGCCGCATCCGGGCATTCGGCGCCGGCGATGCGCCGTTCCCCACCCGGCTCGACCGCGAGGACGAATCCGGCCCACCGCCCGCGGCCGCCCGGCTTCCCCCCCGGCACCGCGAAGTCACCCCTCACCGCGATTCCCGGGATCTCCGGCCGGGTTCCGCCCGTTTCGATCGGGGACCCCGCCCGGACCGGGCTCACAGGGGAATGGCGTGCCGGGTGACGTAGTGCCGGATCAACGCCCCGGTCGAGCGGCGAAAGGAATTCTGCCCGCCCTCGTCCAGCGCGCCCGCCAATTCGCCGAGCTCGGTCCGGACCGCCTCGTGCACCAGGTGCACGACCGCGCGGCCGGCCTCGGTGACGGTGACGTGAACGGCGCGCCGGTTGCCGGGGACCGCGTTCCGGCGCACCAGCCCCCGCCGCTCGGCGCGGTCGACCAGGCCGGTGACGCTGGACTTCTCCAGTTCCAGGATGCCGGCCAGCCGGCGCATGCCGATTTCGCGGTCTTCGAGCACGGCGAGCATCCGCACCTGGGTGATGGAAAGTCCCTGTTCCCCGGCGAGGCGGCCCAGGACCGCCTGCACGAGGAACGAGAGCTGGATGAGCCCGTCGGTCAGGCTGAGCTCCGGCGCCGGGGCGCCTTCGGGTGCGGAAGCGGTCACAACGGCCAGGCTAGCTTGACCGAGTTCGTGACACCAACTATCTTGGTTCGTGACACCAACAGTATGTGCAACCAACCAAGAGGTGCGCATGGTCTCCCCCGCGCCAAAACCGGCGGAAGGCGCGTCGCCGTGGTCATCGGCAGCACCCGCCCCACCCGGATCTGCGGTGGTATCGCCACCTGGGTGCGCGACCGCCTGCACCAGGACAGCGACCTCGGTTGCGAACTGGTCGACCTGGCCGAAATCGCGCTGCCGTTCCTCGACGAACCCGTCAAGGCCGCGGCGCAGCAGTACGAGCACGAGCACACGCGGGCCTGGAGCGAGCTCGTGCAGGGCTACCACGGATTCCTGTTCGTGTTCCCGCAGTACAACTGGGGTTATCCGGGAGTGCTCAAGAACGCGCTGGACTACCTCTACCGGGAATGGCACGACCGCCCCGCGAGCCTGCTCACCTACGGAACCCGCGGCGGCGGCAAGGCGGCCGAGCAGTTCATCAGCGTGCTGCACGGGCTGCACATGCGCGTGCTCGACACCCACATCGAGGCCGTCGTCACCGACCAGGACCTCGGCCCGGACGGGCAACTGCGCGACCTCGACCGCACGCTGCGCCCGTATCGCGCCCGGTTGCGCAAGATCGGCGAAGAGCTGGCCGAAGCGCTTTCCGGCCGTGAATGACCGCACCCCGCCACCAGAAAAGGGAGGAACGACCATGCCGGGAACCGCACGCCGGGTGGGCTTCATCGGGCTCGGGAGGATGGGCAGCGCGCTCGCCGGGCGGCTGCTCGACGCCGGGTACGACCTCACCGTGTGGAGCCGCAGCGCGGGCCGAGCCGACGAACTGGTGGCCCGGGGCGCGACCCTGGGCGACGGTCCCGAAGACGCGATCGCCACCGGAGCCGTCTTCTCCATGCTGAGCACCGAAGAGGCGGTGCGGCAGGTCTTCACCACCGAGCGGCTCCGAGCCGCGCCGGAGGGCTTCGTCCACGTCAACCACGCGACGGTCAGCCCCGGGGCGGCCCGCGAATTCGCCGCGAGCGGGGCGGGTTACCTCAGCGCCCCGGTGGTCGGCCGCCCGGAAGCCGTGGTGGCCGGGAAGCTGGCCGTGCTGGTCTCCGGCCGTCCGGACCTCCGCGCCGCGGCGGCACCGATGCTCGCCGCGCTCGGCCGGCGGGTGTGGGACTTCGGCGACTCCGCGGACGCCGCGCCGACCGCCAAGATCTCGGTCAACTACCTGATCATCCACGCGCTGCAGGCCCTGTCCGAGTCGATCACCCTGCTGGAGCACGCCGGGCTGGACGCCGGGCGGTTCGTCGAGATGATCACCGATTCGGTCTTCCCCGGCCCGGTCTACCGGGGCTACGGCGAAGCCATCGCCACCGCCACGTTCACCCCGCCGGGATTCACCACCAAGCTGGGGTTGAAGGACCTGAATCTGGCGCTGGACGTCGCCGGCGGGCTCGGCGTGGACCTGGCCACCGGAGCGGCCCTGCACGACGTGTTCACCACCGCGGTCGAGCAGATCGGCGCCGACCTCGACTGGGCCGGCATCGCCGAGGTCACCCGGCGCCGGTCCGGCGGCGGGCTCCCCTGAGAGCGCACCGGACCGCGGCGACGGACGGCGGGGAACACCGGACCGGGCTGCGGTCCGCCAGGGACCTCCTCCCGATCAGCGAGGCGGCGGCGGGGAACGGTCCGGGAGGCGTGTCCGACGAGCGCCCGTACTTCCGCGCGGAAGTACGGCGGCCCGCGATCACCGCCTCAGCGTCCTGACCCCGGCTCGCCCGCTCCGGCCTCCCGCCGGCCCGTTCACCGCTGCTTCCGCCGGAGCCCGGCCAGCCGACCCAGCCCGGCCTTCGCCGCCGGGGCGGGCGGAGCCTCCCGTTCCCGGCCGCCGGACAAGTACGCGGCGAGCCCGGCGACCGTGGGGTGCTGGTAGAACGCGACCAGCGCCACGGGTGCGTCGAGTCGCAAGTGGAGGGTGGCCAACGTCAGCGAAGTACCGCCCAGGTCGAAGAAGTTGTCGTGCACGCCGATCTCCTCGGTGCCCAGCAGCTCGCGCAGCAGCGTCACCAGCTTGCGTTCCCACGGGGTCCGCGGCGGCGCGGCGGCCGAGGCCCGGCCGGGACCGGGCGCGGGCAGGGCGCCGCGATCGACCTTTCCGCTGGCAGTGAGCGGCAGGACCGGCAGCGCGGTCAGCGAAGCCGGGATCAGGTGGTACGGCAGCCGCTGGGCCAGCTGCGCGCGAAGGTCGTCCGGGACCCGAGGCACCACGTAGCCACACAGCCGCGGCGTGCCATCGGATCCCTTGTGGACGGTGACCGCGGCCTGCTCCACTTCGGCGTGCGCGGTGAGCGCGGCCTCCACCTGGTGGGGCTCGATCCGGTAGCCGTCCACTTTGAACTGACCATCGGCCCGCCCGAGCACTTCCACGGTTCCGTCCTCGTGGCGCCGGGCCCGGTCGCCCGTGCGGTGCAGGCGGGCACCGCGCCGGCCGGGGTCGGGGACGAAGCGGGCCGCGGTGAGCGCCGGGGCTCCCAGGTAGCCGTCGGCCAAGGCCACGCCGCCGATGTAGAGCTCACCCTCCACCCCCGGTGGCACCTGGCGCAGTTCGGGGTCGAGGACGCGGGCCACCACGCCCGCCAGCGGGGTGCCGACGGGCACCGACCGGCCGGCGAAGTCCGGGGCGATCCGGTGGGTCAGCGCCGTGATCGTGGTTTCGGTGAGCCCGTAGGCGTTGACGACCGGGACGGCCGGGCCCCGGCACCAGGCGGCGAGCGCACCCGGGTCGACCGGCTCGCTGCCCACCACCAGCAGGCGCAGCGACGGGACCGACGGAGCGCCCGCCGCCCACCTCTGCCAGTAGCCGGAGGGCAGGTTGGCCACGGTGATCTCCAGCCGCCGCAGCACCGCGGTGAACTCCGCGGGTGCGGGTGGGTCCGGGCAGACCACCACGCAGGCGCCGGCCAGCAGGGTCGGGAAGATCTCCTCCGCGGCCACGTCGAACGCGAGGCCGGCGAACTGCAGCACCCGGTCGCCCGGCCGCAGCCCCAGCCGGTCCCGCATGGCCTGGGCGTGGTTGGCCAGGGCCGCGTGCCCGACCACCACCCCCTTGGGCCTTCCGGTCGAGCCCGAGGTGAACAGGACGTAGGCCGAACCGGGCCGGGCGGCGCCGCCGCCGGGCAACGGCTTCACCCCCTCGTCGGTCAGCAGCAGCCGGGCCCCGGCCCGCTCGATCAGCTCGGCCGCGTGCGCTTCGGTGTGGCGCGGGTCCAAAGGCAGGTAGGCCGCGCCCGCCAGGAGCACGCCCAGCACCGCGGCCGGGACCCCCGGGCCACGCGCCAGGGACAGCGCGACGACCTCACCCGGCCGGACGCCGTGCCGGCGGAGCTCGCCGGCGAGCGCCTGCGCCTGGGCCACCAGCTCGCGGTAGGTGCTGGTGCCGGACCGGCCGGCCACCGCCGGAGCGTCCGGAGTGGACAGTGCCTGCCGGAGCACGAGCTCGGGCACCGGGACCGCCGTCGGCCGGGCGGGCTCGGCCGCCTCGGCCGGCGGTTCGTCGACCAGCTCGGCCAGGCGGCGGTGCGGATCGCGGGCCCGCCGGAGCACCTCGGCGAACCGCGAGGCCAGCGTGCGGACCTCCGGCGCGCCGAGCAGGTCGGTGGCGTAGCCGAACTCGGCTTCGAGGTCGCCGCTGCCGTCCGCCGCGAGGGAGACCACGGCGTCGAGGTCGAACTTGGCGGGCAGCAGCGGGGCGGGCAGGGCGGTGGCGGTGAGCCCGGCCAGCTCCGGGCCGGCCGGCGGCCCGGGCTCGAAGCCGAAAGTGGCCTGCACCAAGGGCAGCCCGGCCGGGTCGCGGGGCAGCCGCAGGCGCTCCACCAGCGCGTCGAACGGGACCTGGTGGTCGAGCGCGGCCAGCAGCGCGCCGCGCACGCGGTGGACCAGGACGTCGAAGGTGGGGTCGCCCGCCAGGTCGATCCGGACCGGGACCGTGGTGACGAACAGGCCGATCAGCGGTTCCAGCTCCGGGGCCGACCGGGTGGAGGCGGGCACGCCGACCACCACGTCGTACCGCCCGGTCGCCCGGCCGAGCACCAGCGCGTACGCCGCCAGCAGCACGACGAACGGCGTGGTCCGCGGCGGGGTCCGGACCAGGCCGCCGGCGAGGCGGAACCGGTGCACCGCGCTCGCGGTCGAACGCGGCCCGCTCCCCCGCGCGCCGGGCGGGAGGCCGAGGACGGCCGGGACCCCGTCGAGGGTCTGCGACCACCACCGGAGCGAGGACTCGGACACGGCTTCCGCCGCCGCGGGCGTCTCCAGCGGCGGACGCGGTGGCGCGCCCGAGTACCCCTCGCCCAGCTCCTCGAACAGCAGCCGCACGGACCAGCCGTCGCAGATGACGTGGTGCAGCCGGAGGGAGAGCACGTGGTCCTCCGGGCCGAGGCGGATCAGGCGCGTCCGCCACAACGGCCCGCCGGCCAGGTCGAACGGCTCCCGGGCCCATTCGTCCAGCAGCGCGGGGAAAGCGTCACCGGTGCTCACGCTCAGCGGCAGGGAAATCGACGCCGTCCGGGCGACGTGCCGGTACGGTTTGCCCTCGCGTACCGGGAAAGTGGTCCGAAAGGCCTCGTGCCGGGCGGCCAGCGCGGTCAGCGAACGGGTCAGCGCCGCCCGGTCGAGCGGGCCGGTGAGCAGCACCGCGAGCGGCACGTGGTAGAGGGAACTGCCTGGGTACAGCCGATCCAGGTACCACAGGGCGTGCTCGGCGGGGGTCAGCGGCGGGTAGCCGGGGGCGGTACGGGAATCCCGCATCCGGCCGATCTCAGACATAACGGCGAGAGCTCCTCGAACCGAAGGGATTTCACGCGGATTAATCTTATTGTGCACAATTATCCTCGAAAACAATGGCGGCCGTGTGCTCCGAGCGGGTGTAACCCCCCTCACAGCGGTGTGCGGTGACGCTGTTCACTCGAATGTTGGTCCACAGCGCGACCGAGCGTGGTTATAGTCGGGGCCGTGACAATCGACAATTCAGCCGCATGAACGCGAATTTCACCGACGGGGAGCAACGCCGGGACACCCCCGCGATCCCCGCCATTCAGACCGCGGTAACCCGGATCTGGGAAGAAGTCCTGCGGATCGACGGCATCACCGCGAACGATGACTTCTTCGAGCTCGGCGGTCATTCCCTGGCCGCCTCCCAGGTCATTTCCCGGATGGCCCGCGATTTGCACGTCCGCCTCACCCTGGCCGAGTTCTTCGAAATGCCGACCGTGCGCGAACTGTCCGAGTTCGCCCATTCCGCCACTGCGCCGGAACGGTCTTGACCAGCACGTTCGCCCGGCTGTCGCCCGCTCAGGAACAATTGTGGTTCCTGTGGCGCCTGCGGCCGGAAAGCGACGAGTACAACGTGGTCAAGGCCGTGCGGCTGCGGGGCCGGCTCGAGGTGCCCGCCCTGCGGCGGGCCCTGACCGCGCTGGCCGGGCGCCACGAAGGGCTGCGCGCGGTCTTCCCGGAGGTCGACGGCCGGCCCGTGCTGCGGATCGGACCCCCGGCCCCGGTCCCCCTGGCGGTCTCGGCCGTGGCGGACGGGCCGGCGCTCGACCAGGCCGTCGCGGCGCTCGTCCACGCGCCGTTCGACCTGGTCGCGGGCCCGGTGCTGCGCGCGCACCTGCTGCGGGTGGCCGAAGACGACCACACGCTGGTCCTGGTGCTGCACCACATCGTCGCCGACGGCTGGTCGGTCGGGCTGATCGACGAGGAACTCGCGGCCCTCTACGGCGCGGTCACCCCGCTGCCCCCGCCGGGGGGTGGTGCTCCGGAGTGGACCGCATCGGAGCCGGGGCCGGAGGAAGCGCTTTCCTACTGGCAGCGGAAGCTCGCGGGCGCGCCGCCGCGGTCCGGCCTGCCCGGCCCCCGCCCGGCCGATCCGGTGCCCGGCGGGGCCACCTGCCCGGTGCCCCTGCCCGCGGCTCTGCCGGCCCTCGTGGACGCGGTCGCGGCGCGGTACCGGGTCACGCGGACCGTGACGCTGCTGGCCGCCTACGCCGGGTTGCTGGCCCGGATGTCCGCGACCGCGGACGTGGTGATCGGCGTGCCCTCGAGCGGCCGGGCCGAACCGGCGCTGCAGCGGGTGGTCGGGCTGGTGGTCACCGTGCTGCCGGTCCGGGTGCGGATCGGCCCGGGCCTGACTTTCGCGCAGTTGCTCGGCCAGGTCCGCGAAAGCCTGCTGGACGGGCAAGAGCACCAGTCCGCCCGCTTCGACCGGCTGGCCGGGCACCCGCTGTTCCGGACGGTCATGAGCTACGAGGAGCCGCCCGCGCAGGAGCCGGGGCTGCCCGGGTTGAGCGCTTCCGCGGTGACGCTGCCCGTGCGCACCCCGGCCTTCGACCTCGTCCTGCGGGTGGCCTGGCCGCGGGCTTCGTTCGAATACCGGACCGACGTGCACGACGCCGCCACCGTGGCCGCCGCGGCGGACCGGTACGCGCGTCTGCTCGCTGCGGCACTGGAAGCACCGGACACACCGGTGGCGCGGCTTCCGCTGCTGTCCGCCGCGGAACACCGCGAGCTGACCGAAGACCGGTCCGCGCCGCACCCCGCGCCGCCGGTGGAAGCACTGATCGCCGCCCGCGTCGAGGCCGCCCCGGAAGCGGTCGCGGTGCGCACGACCGGCGAGGAGCTGACCTACGGCGAACTCGACCGCCGCGCCGGAGCGGTCGCCGCCCGGCTGCGCGCGGCCGGGGCCGGGCCGGGCACGCTGGTCGCGATCCGGCTGCCGCGCGGCGCGGAGCTGGTGATCGCCCACCTGGCCGTCCTCAAGTCCGGCGCCACCGGCGTCCCGCTCGATCCGGCCCAGCCCCCGGACCGGCTGGCCGCGATCCTCGACGAGGCCGCCCCGCTGGTCACCCTGGCCGACCTCGACGACGTGCGCGCGTCCCGGCCCCCGAAAGACCGAGAAGACCGGGGCGAGGTGGCGGCCCCCTCCGGTGGGACCGGCACCGGCGAGAACACCGGTGCCGCTTACGTCGTGCACACCTCCGGTTCGACCGGCCGGCCCAAGGGCGTGGTCGTCGAGGCCGCCGCCCTGGCCCACCTGGTCTCCTGGCACCACCGGGAGTTCGGCCTCGGGCCCCGGGACCGCACCACGCTGATCGCCGGGCCCGGCTTCGACGCCTCGCTGTGGGAGGTCTTCACCGCGCTGAGCGCCGGGGCGACGCTGGAGGTGCCGCCCGCCGAGTTGCTGTCCAGCCCGGGTGAGCTGCGCGAGTGGCTGTCGCAGCGGCGGATCACCAGCACCTTCCTGCCCACTCCCCTGCTGGAGAACCTCCTGCCCTGGACCGCCGCCCACGCGCCCCGCACGGTGCTGACCGGCGGGGACCGGCTGCACGCGGTCCGCGGTCCGCTGCCGTTCCGGCTGGTGAACAACTACGGGCCCACCGAAGGCACCGTGGTGGCCACCTCCGGCCCCGTCGGCGCGGCGGCGGGACTGCCCCCGATCGGGCACCCGCGGCCCGGGGTCGGCGCGTACGTGCTGGACGCCGAGCTCCAGCCCGTCCCGGACGGGGTCACCGGCGAGCTGTACCTGGGCGGCGCCGGGCTGGCCCGGGGCTACCTCGGCCGGGCGGCGCTGACCGCGGACCGGTTCGTGCCGCACCCCTTCGCCGGCTCGCCGGGACGGCGCCTCTACCGCACCGGCGACCTGGTCCGCCGCGGTCCCGGCGGCGCACTGGAATTCCTCGGCCGCAACGACGCGCAACTGCAGGTGCGCGGGTTCCGCGTCGAGGCCGGTGAGATCGAGAACGTGCTGCGCACCCACCCGCGGGTGCGCGACGCCGTGGTCGTGCCCGAAGGCACCGGGCTCACCGCCTACCTGGTGGGCGCCGAAGACCTCTCCCGCGCCGAGCTGCACGAGCACACCGGCCGGGCGCTGCCGTCCTACATGCGCCCGCACCGGTACTTCGTCCGGTCCGGTTTTCCGCTCAGCCCCAACGGAAAGGTCGACCGCACGGCGCTGGCCGCCGGCGCGGCCGAGCTGCGGGCCGACCGCCGCGGGTGCACCACCGAGACCGAGGAGCTGATCGCCCGGGTGTGGTCCGCGGTGCTGGGCCACGACGCGTTCGGCCCGGAGGACAACTTCTTCGACGTCGGCGGCCACTCCCTGCTGCTGACCGCGGTCAGCGCCCGGCTGCGCGGCGAACTCGGCCACGCGGTGCCCGTCACCGACCTCTACGCCCACCCCACCGTCGCGGGATTCGCCCGGCACCTGGACCGCCCGGCCGGTGCCCGCCCGCGCGCGGACCACCGCCCGGGACGACTGCCCGCCGTGCGCCGCCGCGCCCGCGCCGAAAGGACCGATCCGTTGACCGACACCGACACCCACCTGGCCGTGATCGGCCTGGCCTGCCGGTTCCCCGGAGCCGTCACGCCCGAGCAGTTCTGGCTCAACCTGACCGGCGGCGTCGACTCCGTCCGCGACTTCTCCGCCGAAGAGCTGGCCGAATGGGGCGAAGACCCCGCGCTGAGCACCGATCCGCGGTACGTGACCGCGCACGGCGCCGTGGACGGGTTCGGGGCCTTCGACGCCGACTTCTTCGGCATCACCGCCCGCGACGCGGTGATCCTGAACCCGCAGCACCGGATGTTCCTGGAGCTGGCCTGGGAGGTGCTGGAGCGGGCCGGCTACGACCCGTCCGCCGTGCCCGGCGTGGTCGGGCTCTACGCCGGGGCCGGGCGCAACGGCTACGCCCGGCTGGTCGAGTCACTGGCCGGCCGCTTCCCCGGGCTGGACGAGCTTTCCCTGAGCCTGGCCAACGAGCCCGAGCACCTGGTGACACGGGTCAGCTACGCCCTCGGGCTGAACGGGCCGAGCGTCGCCGTGCAGACCGCCTGCTCGACTTCGCTGGTCGCCGTGCACGAAGCGGGCCGCGCGTTGCTGGCCGGCGATTGCGACTTCGCGCTGGCGGGCGGGGTGACGCTGCGGGTGCCGCGCACCGGCTACTGGTTCAAGGAGGGCGGCACGATGTCGCCCGACGGCCGCTGCAAGACCTTTTCCGAAGACGCGCGGGGCATCGTCGCGGGTGACGGCGCCGGCATCGTGGTGCTGCGCCGCCTGGACGACGCGCTGGCCGACGGCGACCACGTGCACGCGGTCATCCGCGGCACGGCCGTGAACAACGACGGCCGCCGGCGCGCCGGGTACACCGCGCCGGGGGTGCACGGGCAGGTCGAGGTGGTCCGCCTCGCGCACTCGATCGCCGAGGTGACGCCCGATTCCGTCGGGTACGTCGAAGCGCACGGCACCGGCACGCCGGTGGGCGACCCGATCGAGGTCACCGCGCTGGCCGAGGCCTTCGACGGGGTACCGGCGGGCCGGGTCGCGCTGGGTTCGGTCAAGACCAACATCGGGCACACCGACACCGCCGCGGGCGTCGCCGGGCTGATGAAGGCCGTGCTGGCGCTGGAGCACCGGACGCTGCCCGCGACCCTGCACCACACCGCGCCCAATCCCCGCATCGACTTCGCCTCCGGCCCGTTCGAGGTCACGACCGCGAACCGCGAGTGGCCCGGCTCCGCCGCACCGCGCCGGGCCGGGGTCAGCTCGTTCGGCATCGGCGGCACCAACGCGCACGCCGTGCTGGAGGAGGCGCCGCCGCGGCCGGCCCCGGCGCGGGCCTCGGAAGCGGTGCTGCTGGTGCTCTCCGCCCGCACCCCGGCCGCACTGTCCACAATGGCCACTGAGCTGGCCGCGCACCTGCGCGCCCACCCGGACCTGCCGCTGGACGACGTCGCCGCCACCCTGCAGCGGGGGCGGCACGCCTTCGCCCACCGCTGGCAGGCGGCCTGCGGCGACGCCGGGCAGGCGCTGGACGCGCTCGCCGCGGTCACCGGCCGGGAATCCGGGGCCCGGCCGTCGGTGGTGCTGCGGTTCCCGCCGATCTCCGGCGACCTGGGCTGGAGCAAGGTGTTCGACCGCTTCCCGGCGTTCCGCGCCGCGGTGGAGCAGTGCCGGGCGATCAGCTCGGAGGCCGAGGCGTTCGCCATGCGGTACGCGCTGGGCCGGCTGCTGCTCGACTGGGGGGTGGAGCCGGAGACGGTCACCGGCGAGGGCACCGGGGCGGTGGTCGCGGCCTGCGTCACCGGGGCGCTCCCGCTGGCCGAGGGGATCGGCCGGGCCACCGGCGAGAACCTCGGGTCCGGCGTGCTCGACCTCGAAATCGGCGACCGGCGGGTGTCGCTCACCGACGAGGGCGAGCCGCTGCGCGCGCTGCTCGACGCCGTCGGAGGGCTGTGGCAGGCCGGGGTGCGCATCGACTGGGACCGGGTGCACGCCGGGGCGCCGCGCCGCCGGGTGGTGCTGCCGACCTACCCGTTCGAACGCCAGGAGCACCTGGTCCGGCCCGAGGCGGTGGCCGCGACCCCGGCCGTCGCCCCCGCACGCGCCACCGGCCCGGTCGAACCGGTGCTGCTCCGGCTGTTCCAGCAGGTGCTGGGCGTGGCCGAAGACGTCGAAGACCCGGACTTCTTCGAGCACGGCGGCGACTCGCTCGCGGCCGTGCAGCTGATGGCGCTGGTCGACGAGCGGTTCGAGGTGGCGCTGACCCTGGAAGACGTGTTCGAGGAGCCCACCGTCCGCGGGCTGGCCCAGGTCGTGGACCGGTACCGGGCCGAGGCGGACGCGTGAGGGCCACCGCCTCGCTGACCCCGGCTTCGTTCGCGCAACGCCGGCTGTGGATGCTCGACCAGATCGGCGAAACCGGCTCGGCCTACCACCTGGTCACCGCAGTGCGCCTGCGCGGCCCGATCGACGTCGGGGCGCTGCGCCGGGCGCTGACCGCGGTGGTCGCCCGCCACGAGGCGCTGCGCACCACCTTCACCGTCGTGGACGGCGAGCCGTTCCAGCGGGTGGCCGCGGAAGCGGCGCCGGAGCTGACCGTGCGCGAGATCGGCGGCGAGGAGCAGGCCCGCGAGGCGGTGGCCCGGGAGATCGCCCGCCCGTTCACGCTCACCACCGGGCCGCTGCTGCGCGCCGGCCTGCTGCGGCTCGGCGAGACCGAGCACGTGCTGACCGTGGTGTGCCACCACATCGTGTGCGACGGCTGGTCGATGGCCGTGGTGCTCGACGAACTGGCGGCGCTGTACCAGGGGGACTCGCTGGAGCCGGCCCCGCAGTTCGGCGAATACGCCGCGCGGCAGCGGGAGGAGCTCACCGGCGAGCGGTTGCGCGCCGAGCTGGACCACTGGCGCGACCGGCTCGGCGGAGCGCCCGAACTGCTCGCGCTGCCGACCACCCGGCCCCGGGCGGCCACGCAGGGGTTCGCCGGGGCCACGCACCGCACGCGGCTCGACGCCGGCCTGTGGGCCGAGGTGCGCACCGCGTCCGCCCGCGGCCGGGTGACGCCCTACATCCTGCTGCTCTCGGCGTACGCGGTGCTGTTGTCGCGGCTGACCGGCGCGCGCGACCTGGTCGTCGGCAGCCCCGGCGCGGGCCGCTCCGGGGCTTCGCTCGGGCCGGTGGTGGGCATGTTCGTCAACACCATGCCGGTCCGCGTGGACCTGACCGGCGACCCCGGTTTCACCGAGGTGCTCAACCGGGTGCGGCGCACGGTGCTCGACGCCGTGGCCCACCAGGACGTGCCGCTGGACCGGATCGTCGCCGAGCTGGTGCGGCACCGCTCCGGCGGGCACGACCCGTTGTTCCAGACCATGTTCGCCGTCCAGCAGCCGGCGGCGGCGCCGGAGTTCGCCGGGCTGGGCGCGGAGATCTTCCCGGTGCCCACCTCGAGCGTGTTCACCGACCTGTGGCTGGAGATCCGGCCCGACGCCGGCGGGGCCGACTGCGCGCTGCACTACCGGACCGAGCTGTTCGACGCCGCCGACGTCGAGACCACGGCGCGGCGGTTCCTGACCGTGCTGCGCACCGCGCTGGCCGAGCCGGGCACCCCGCTGTCGCGCTTCGAGCTGTCCGAGGGGGAAGAACGCGCACGCATCCTCAACGACTGGAGCCACGGCGGTGAAGCCCACCCGTGGACGGGCCCGGTGACCGGGCTCATCGAGCGGCAGGCACTGTCCACACCGGACGCGACCGCGGTCGTGTTCGAGCAGGAGCGGCTGTCCTACGCCGGGCTCGCGCGCCGGGCCGGGACCCTGGCCCGGCGGCTGGCCTCGGCCGGCGCGGGCCCGGACACCGTGGTCGCGCTGTACCTGGAGCGCGGCGTCGAGCTGGTGACCTCCGTGGTCGGTGTGCTGGCCGCGGGCTGCGCCTACCTGCCGCTTTCCCCGGAGGACCCGCCGGCCCGCACCGCCGCGCTTCTCCGCGCGACCGGCGCGGCCCTGGTGCTGGCCACCGCGCCCACCGCGCCGGTCCCGGCCGGGGTCCCGGTGCTGCTGGTGGACGAGCCGGCCGACGACGGGGTCGAGGCGCCGATGGTGCGGCGTCCGGCGGGCCCGGAAGACCTGGCGTACGTGATCAGCACCTCCGGCTCCACCGGACCGCCGAAGCCCGTCGCCGTGGCCCACCGCGGCCTGGCCAACCGGATCGCCGCCCAGCGCCGGGCCCATCCCCTGGCCGCGGACGACCGGGTGCTGCACAAGACGCCCACCACGTTCGACGTGTCCGTGTGGGAGCTGCTGTGGCCGCTGACCACGGGCGCGGCGCTGGTCGTCGCCGAGCCCGGCGGGCACCGCGACCCGGCGTACCTGGTGGAGCTCATCGAGCGCGAAGCGGTGACCACGGTGCACTTCGTGCCGCCGATGCTGGAGGCGTTCCTCGGCGAGCCCGGTCTGGACCGCTGCGCAACGCTGCGCCGGGTGCTGTGCAGCGGGCAGGCCCTGCCCGCCGCGGTGCGCGACCGCTGCCTTTCGCTGCTGCCGGGCCGCTTGGTGAACCTCTACGGACCGACCGAGGCCTCGATCGAGGTCACCGGCTGGGAGTGCCGCGGCGGTGACGGCCCGGGCGTGCCGATCGGCCGGCCGCTGGCCGGGGTGGAGACCTACGTGCTCGACCCCGAGCTGCGCCCGGTGCCGCCGGGGGTGACCGGTGAGCTGTTCCTCGGCGGGGTCGCGCTGGCCCGCGGGTACCTCGGGCTGCCCGCGGCCACCGCGGAGCGGTTCGTGCCGCACCCGTTCGCCCGGCGGCCGGGGCAGCGGCTCTACCGCACCGGCGACCTGGTGCGGTGGCGCCCGGACGGCGCCCTCGACTACCAGGGCCGGGGCGACCACCAGGTCAAGGTGCGCGGGGTGCGGGTCGAGCTCGGCGAGATCGAGAACGCGCTGCGCGAGCACCCGGAGGTCCGCGACGCCGTGGTGACCGCCACCGAGCGTGGGCTCACCGCGTACCTGGTGCCCCACCACGGTGGCCTCGGCGCTCCCGGTGGCGGTGATCCGGCCGGCCCGGTGCGCGAACGGCTGCGGGCCCGGCTGCCGGGTTACCTGGTGCCGTCGCGGTTCGTGGTGCTGCCCCGGCTCCCGCTGGGCCGCAGCGGCAAGGTCGACCGCGCCGCACTGCCCGAGCCGTCCGAGTCGTCTGAGCCGGCCGGGCCGGCCGGGCCGTGGGGGGCCGCGGAGCCCCGCGACGAGCTGGAGCGGACGCTGGCGCAGATCTGGCTGCGGGTGCTCGGCCGCGCTTCGGTCGGGCTCGGCGAGGACTTCTTCGGCATCGGCGGCGATTCGCTCAAGGGGATCCAGGTGGTGCACCGGGCCCGGGAGGCGGGGCTGCGGCTCAGCGTCGGCGACCTCTTCCGGAACCCGACCGTCGAGGACCTGGCCGCGCACCTGAGGAGCGGCCGGTGAGCCGCTGGCTGCGGTGCTTCCCGCCGCGCCCGGACGCGGTGGTGCGCCTGGTGTGCGTGCCGGGCGCGGGCTGCTCGGCGTCGATGTTCCACGGCTGGTCCCGCGAGCTGCCCGACCAGGTCGAGGTCTGCGCCGTGCAGCCGCCCGGCCGGGGCGCGCGGCTGCGCGAGGAGCCGCTGACCCGGATGGAGCCCTACGCGGACGGGCTGGCCGCGGCGGTGGCCGCGGACCCGGGCCCGCCGGTGGTGGTGCTCGGGCACAGCCTCGGCGCGCTGATCGCCTTCGAAACCGCCGCCCGGCTGGCCCGCGACCCGGCGACCACCCCGCTCGCGCTGGTCGTGGCGGCGCACCGGGCGCCCGCGCGGGGCAACGCCGGGTTCGCCGGCCACCGGCTGCCCGAGGCGGAGGTGCTTGCCGTGGCCACCGGCCTCGGCGGACCGGCCGCGGGCGGGCTGGCCGAACCGGCCGTCCGGCGCACCGCGATCCGCTCGCTGCGGGCCGATTTCGAGCTCGACCACCACTACCGCTACCGGCACCCGGCCCCCCTGCCGGTGCCGATCACCGTCTACGGCGGGGACGCCGACCCGGCGGTGCCCCCGGCCGACCTCGAGGGGTGGCGGGCGCACACCGGCGGCGCCTTCCGCACCCGGGTCTTCCCCGGCGGCCACTTCGTCCAGGACGGACCGGCCCGCGCCGGGCTGTTCGCGGACCTGTCCGCCCTGCTGCTCGACCATGTCCGACCACTCCGCTCGACCCGATGAGGGGGACCCTGCCCGTGTTCGAGGATGACGACCAGCGGGACTACGTCGTGGTGCGCAACGACGAGGGGCAGTATTCGATCTGGCCCGGCGACCGCGACCGGCCCGAAGGCTGGGCCGCGGTCGGCGGACCGCAGCCGAAGTCCGCCTGCCTGGCCCAGATCGAGGTGCTCTGGACCGACCTGCGGCCGAAGAGCGCGCGCTCGTGACCGCGGGGCTGTGCCTGCACGAGCTGTTCACCCGGCAGGCGGAGGCCACCCCGGACGCGGTCGCCGTGGTGGACGAGCGCGACGAGCTGACCTACCGCGAGCTGGACGAGCGCTCCACCCGGCTGGCCACCGTGCTCCGGCGCTACCGGCCGGAGCCGGGCGGGCGGATCGGGCTGTACCTGCGGCGCGGGACCGGCCAGGTGGTCGCGATCCTGGCCGTGCTGAAGGCGGGCTGCGCCTACGTGCCGTTCGACCCGGACTACCCGCGCGAGCGGATCCGGTACATGGCCGCCGACGCGGCGGTGGACCTGGTGGTGTCCGATCAGGACACCGGACCGGTGCTGCCCGAGGCCCAGGTCGTGGCCGTCGAGGAGCAGCCCTGGCCCGGTGAGGAGCCGGCCCTTCCACCGTCCACACCGGACGCTCCCGCGTACGTCATCTACACCTCCGGCTCCTCGGGGACGCCCAAGGGCGTGGTGGTGTCGCACCGGAACGTGACCGCGCTGCTCGGCGCCTGCGACCAGGTCTTCGACCTGCGCGCCGACGACGTCTGGGCGCTGTTCCACTCCTACTGCTTCGACTTCTCGGTGTGGGAGCTGTGGGGCGCGCTGAGCCACGGCGCCCGGGTCGCGGTGGCTCCCGCGGACGTGGCCCGCTCCCCCGAGGCCACGCTCGGCTTCCTGGTCGAGCACGGGGTCACGGTACTCAACCAGGTGCCTTCGGTGTTCCGGTACCTCAGCCGCGCGGCCGGGCCCGGCGCCGCCGTGCCCGCCCTGCGGTACGTCATCTTCGGCGGCGAACCGGTGGACGCCGGTTCGGTCCGCGACTGGCGGCGCCACCACGGCGGGCCCACCGAGTTCGTCTCCATGTACGGCATCACCGAGACCACCGTGTTCGCCATGTACCGGCGGCTGGACCCGGATTCGGCCGAACCGGACCTGGGCCTGGGCACTCCCCTGCCGGGCACCGAGATCTTCGTGCTGGACGAGCACGACCGCCCGGTGGCGCCGGGGGTGATCGGCGAACTGCACCAGGCCGGTCCGCAGCTGGCGCAGGGCTACCTGAACCGCCCGGAGCTGACCGGCGCCCGCTACCCGGTGCTCGACCTCGGCGGCGGCCCGCGCCGGGTCTACCGCAGCGGCGACCTGGCCTCGGTGCGCCCGGACGGGACCCTGGACTACGCGGGCCGGGCCGACGACCAGGTGAAGATCAACGGGTTCCGGATCGAGATCGGCGAGATCGAGCACGTGCTGGCCGCCACCGACGGGGTGCTCGACCTGGTCGTGCTGCCCACGACCAGCCGCATCGGCGAGCAGAGCCTGGTCGCGTTCTACTCCCCGCGCCCCGGCGTGGCCGTCGACGGCCTCGCCGCGCGCATCGCCGCGCACGGCCGGAAGTCGCTGCCCGCGTTCATGATCCCCGGCCGGTTCGTGGCCATGGACGGGCTGCCGCTGACCCCGTCCGGCAAGGCCGACAAGCGCACCCTCGCCGAGCAGGTGCGATGACCACCCGGAGGCTCGACCCATTGCCTGAACGACTGCCCGAACGACTGCCTGAACGACGGCCCGAAGCGGCACCCGCAGCGCGGTCCGAAGCAGCACCCGGCGGACCGCGGCCCGGCGGGGAACTCCCGCTGTCGGCGCTGCAGGAGGCCATGTGGGTCTCCTGGCAGGTGGCCCCGCGGCGGTGGGCGCACCTGCTGCCGCTGACCCTCGCCGTGCGCGGCGAGCTCGACCTCGACCGGCTCCGGGCAGCGGTCGCCGCCCTCTGCGTGCGGTATCCGGCGTTCGGCGCCCGGGTGGTGGTGACCCCGCAGGGCACCCGCCTCGGCTGGGCCGGGGTCCCGGACATCCCGTTCGTGCTGACCGAAGGGGACGAGCGGTCGGTCTCGCGCGCGCGGCGGCGTCCGATCGACCTGGCGCGGGGGCCGCTCGCCCGGACCGAAGTGGTGCGCGGTCCGCACGGCGTCACCGTGGTGTTCACCGTGCACCACCTGGTGCTGGACGGCGCGTCGGTCCCCCAGGTCCTCGACGAGCTGAGCCGCGCCTACCGCGGCGAGCGGCTGGACGGGCCGCAAGACCTGGCGCCGTTCGCCGAGCACGCGCGCAAGTCGTGGGCGCTGGCGGTCGGTGAGGAGGGCGCGCCGCTGCGGGAGTTCTGGCGGGCGGCGTTGTCCGGGGCCGCCCCGGCCCGGCCGCTGCGGGTGGGCGCGGGGTCGGCGCCGGTGGTGGCGCCGGTCCCGGCCGGGCTGGCGGCCGAGGTGAAACGGACCGCGCGCGAGCTGCGGGTCACCTACTTCACCCTGGTCTACGGCGCGCTATTCGCCGTGCTGCGCCACCACACCGGGGCCGAAGACCTGATCGTCTCCACCGCCCACCACGGGCGGCGCGGCACGCCGCTGGCCCAGCAGGTCGGCTCGTTCGCCGGACTCCTGCCGGTCCGGCAGCGGCTACGCGGCGAAGACACCTTCCGGGAGCTCTCCCGGCGGCTGGCCCAGGACGTCCGGGCCGCGGCCGCGCACGGCGGGCTGCCGCTCTCGGCCATCCTGCGCGCGGCCGGCCTGTCCGGGCCCGAGGCGCGCGACCGGCTGCCCGAGGTCGTGCTGACCCACTGGAACACCGTGGGCAGCCCCCACGACGTGCACCGGCTCGACTTCGGCGGGGCCGAGCTGGACCTGGTGGACGCGACCAGCGCGTCGGACCAGCGGCTGACCGTGCTGCTGCAGGAGGACCGCCACGGGTCTTCGCTGCTGTGGCAGGACCACCAGGGCACGCTCGACCACAGCCTGCTCACCGCGCTCGCCGAGGACCACCTCGAGCTGCTGGCCGCGATGGCCGCCGACCCCGGGCGGACCCTGGCCGAAGGGCTCGCCGGGCTCGGCCCGAGCCGGTCCGGTGGACCGGCCGCCGCGCCGGTTGCGGCCCCGCCGGCGAGGCCGGCGGAGGCGGACGAGGAAACCGTCGAAGCGCTCGCCCGGGTCTGGCGCGAATGCCTCGGGGTGCCGGCCGTGGACCCGCAGGACTCGTTCTTCGCCCTCGGCGGGCACTCCCTGCTGGCCACCACGGTGGTGCTGCGGATCAACGAGCGGCTCGGGGCGGAGGTGTCGGTGCGGGACCTGTTCGCCCACCCGGTGCTGGCCGACCTGGCCGGGGTGGTGGCCCGCGCGCCTCGGACGGCGGGCTCGGGGGCGGCGCCGGCCCGGGCCGGGACGGTGTTCCGCGCGTCGCGCTTCCAGGAGGGCATCTGGCTGGCCGAGCGGCTGGACCCGGAGCACGCGCGGTACCACATCCCGTTGTCCTGGACGGTGACCGGCGGACTGGACCCCGGGTCGCTGCGCGCCGCCCTCACCCGGCTCACCGCCCGGCACCGGATCCTGCGGGCCCGGTTCGTGGACCAGGACGGACTGCTGTACCAGGAGACCCTGCCCGAGCAGGAGTCCGAAGTGGACTCGGCCGACCTGGGCGGGCTTTCTCCGGCCGAGCGTTCGCAGTGGCTGGCGGACTGGTCGGAGCGGGCCGGGCGGGCGCTGGAGCCCGCCCGGGGGCGGCTGCTGCGGGCCGGGCTGTTCGAGGTGGGCGGCAGCGATCAGGTCCTCGTCCTGTGCGCGCACCACCTCGTGCTCGACGGCGAGTCGGTGCCGTTGCTGCTGCGGGAACTCGAGCTGTGCCACCGCCTGGTCACCGGCCGCGCGCGAACGGCGCCGCCGCCCGCGCAGTACCACGACCGGACCGAGCCCGAGACGGGGTCCGAAGCCGCGGCCCACTGGCGGGAACGGCTGGACGGCGCGCCCGCCTCGCTGGAGCTGCCCGCCCCGGCGGAGCCGGAACCCCACGGCGGGGTGCCGATCCCGCTGGCCGCGGGCACGGCGGCGGCACTGCTGCCGGTGCGGCTGGAGCGGAAGGTATCCGCGTTCATGATCGCGGCCGCTTCGGTGGCCGCGGTCCTGCACCGCCGGACCGGGCAGGACGATCTGACCTTCGGCATCCCGGTCGCCGCGCACGACCGGGGCGAGGTCCTCGGCCCGCGGCTGAACACGCTGGTCCTGCGGTCCCGGACCGGCCCCGAGACCACGCTGGCGGACCTGCTGGACTCGGTGCGCGAGGGGGTGATCAGCGCGTTCGACCACCAGGACGTGCCGTTCGAGTCGGTGGTGCGGGCCCTGCGCCCGCCGCGACGGGCGGGCCGCACCCCCTACGTCGACGTGATGGTCAACAACGTCGGCGTGGCCCGCTGGTCCGCCCGCCTCGGCCCGGCCCGGCTGACCCCGGTCG
The DNA here is from genome assembly GCF_032335455.1 of Amycolatopsis sp. PS_44_ISF1. Lineage (NCBI taxonomy): Bacteria > Bacillati > Actinomycetota > Actinomycetes > Pseudonocardiales > Pseudonocardiaceae > Amycolatopsis > Amycolatopsis sp. PS_44_ISF1. The sequence goes on from NZ_JANUXO010000002.1 coordinate 1,264,245, forward strand.
ACTTCGTGTCGCGGGCCGAGGAGGTCAGCAAGTTCCCGATGACGGTCACCTTCACCGAAACCTCCGACGCCCTGCTGGGCACCCTGTCCTACCGCGGCGACCAGCTCGGCGCGGCCGAGGCCGGGCGCGTGGCCCACGACGTCGGCGCGGTGCTCAGCGGCTTCGCCTCGGGCCTGGCCACGAAACTGTCCGAAATGGACCTCGGCCCGGTGCGACCGTGAGGCCCTTCCGGTTCGGGGTCAACCTCACCGCTCTCGGCGAGCGGGACTCCTGGCTGGCCCAGTGCCGCACCGCCGAGCAGCTCGGTTACGACGTGCTCACCGTCTCCGACCACCTCGGCGGCCAGTCGCCCTTCCCGGCGCTGGCCGCCGCGGCGGCGGTGACCGAGCGGGTGCGGCTGGGCACCTTCGTGCTCAACTGCGCGTTCTGGAACCCGGTGCTGCTGGCCCGCGAGGTCTTCACCGCGGGACGGCTCACCGGCGGACGGCTGGAGCTGGGGCTCGGCACCGGTTACGTGCGTTCGGAGTTCGACCGGGCCGGGCTGGAGTGGGGGACGGCCGGGCAGCGGGTGGACCGGCTGGCCGCCACCGTGGCCGAGCTCGTCCGGCTGCTGGACCACCCGCGTGAGCTCGGCGTGGCCACCGCCCCGCCGCGACCGACGCTGGTGCTCGGCGGCAACGGTGACCGCGTGCTGGAGCTGGCCGCGCGGTACGCGGACGTGGTTTCGTTCTCCGCCGCGGTGCTCAAACCCGGGGCCACCAGGGGAAGCCTCGAACTGCTCGACGCGGAAGCGGTCCAGGAGCGCACGGAGTACTTCGCCCGGGCCGCCGGCGACCGCGCCGCAGCGGTGGAACGCAACGTGCTCGCCCAGACCGTGGTGGTCACCGACGACCCGGACGCGGCGATCGCCGCCCTCCGCCGCCGGATGCCGAAGCTGACCGGGCGCCGGCTCGCGGACGTCCCCACCGTCCTGGTCGGCTCTCCGGCCGGGATCGCCGACCGGCTGCGGGAGCGCCGCGAGCGCTACGGCATCTCCTACGTCTGCGTCCAGGAGTCCGTGATGTACGAGTTCGCCCCGGTGGTGGCGCTACTGTCCGGCCGCTGATTCCCACCGCAGCCCACCACCATCGGCAACGACGCGGCCGGCCGTCGGCGCCGGGAAGTGCGTGCCCAGCACCAGCGCGCCGGTCCCGGCGAACGGGGCGAGCAGCGCGCGGCGGGTGCGCTCGGCCAGCGCGGGGTCGATGTCGACGCAGCTGCCGATGTCCGGGCGCGCCACCTGGACCGGGTGGTGGACGCAGTCGCCGGTGATCAGGGCCGTGCGGCCGCCGCTGTCCAGCCGCACCGAGGCGTGGCCGGGCGTGTGGCCCGGGGTGGGCACCAGGCTCAGCCCGGGCACGAGTTCCACCCCGCCGGGTCCGAGGTCGACGAGGTCGAGCTGCCCCGCGTCCTCGACCGGCAGCACCGAATCGCGGAACATCCGGCGGCGCGGCCCGTCCATCGGGTACCCGGCCCAGAACTCCCGTTCCACCCGGGAAACCAGGTGCCGTGCGCGCGGGAACGTGGGCACCCACTCGCCGTCGGCCAGCCGCGTGTTCCAGCCGACGTGGTCGGCGTGCAGGTGGGTGTGCACCACCAGGTCCACCGACTCCGGGGGAAAACCGGCCTCGGCGAGCCGCTGCAGGTAGTCCGTGCGCAGGTCGTGCCAGGCCGGGTTCGCCCGCTGCTTGCCGTTGCCGATGCCGGTGTCCACCAGGATCCGCCGGCCGCCCGCGGTGACGGCGAAACTGTGGCTGGCCAGCCGGAGGACCCCGTCCGCACCGGCGAAGTCCGGCCGGAGCCAGCCCTGCCGGGCGACGACCTCGGGGGTCGCCGCGGGCAGCAGCCAGGCGCCGGTGGCGGACGGCAGCGGTGTCTCGTCCACCCGGTGCACGGTCAGCTCGCCGACAGTCCAGGTCATGAGCCCCTCCCTCGTTAAAAGCTAAGTGTTTGCGTTAAGTGACGATAGGCCCTACCCTCGCTTAAGGCAAACACTTAGCTTTTGGAGCCCCGATGCCCGAACCCACCCCGGACGAAGCCGCCCTCGTGACCGCCACGGCCGACCACATCCAGTCCATCGTCTCCCTCCTGCGCGAGCTGGACCTCGGCGAGACCCGGCCCGACCGGACGGGGGAAACCCATGCGGCCCTTTGAGCTTTCGCTGGCCGAGGCCTCGGCGGCCGTGCGCTCCCGCGAGCTGTCCCCGGTCGAGCTGCTCGATTCCGTGCTCACCCGCCTGACCGAGACCGAACCCCGCCTGAACGCCTACGTCACCGTGGACGCGGACCGCGCGCGGGCGGCGGCCGCCCGGGCCGAGCGCGAGATCGCGCGCAGCGGGGTGCGCGGGCCGTTGCACGGGATTCCCTTCGGGCTCAAGGACTTGATCGACGTCGCCGGGCTGCCCACCACGGCCGGCTCACGGGTCCGCGAGGGCCACCGGGCGGGCACCGACAGCGTCGTCGCGGCCCGGCTGGCGGCGGCGGGCGCGGTGCTGGTGGGCAAGACCCACACCCACGAGTTCGCCTTCGGCCTGATCACCCCGCAGACCGTGAACGCGCGGGCGGAAGGCCACATCGCCGGCGGCTCCAGCGGCGGTTCGGCCGTCGCCGTGGCGGCGGGCACCGCGGCCTTCGCCCTTGGCACCGACACCGGCGGCTCCATCCGGGTGCCCGCCGCGCTGAACGGCGTGGTCGGCCTCAAACCGACCTACGGCCTGGTGCCGCGCGACGGCGTGGTCCCGCTGTCGGGGTCGCTGGACCACGTCGGACCGCTGACCCGCACGGTCGAAGACGCCGCGCTGGTCCTGCCCGTGCTCACCGGCGAAGCGACTCCGCCGGCCGCGCGCGACCTCGCCGGCCTGCGCGTGGGCGTGCCCCGCAACCACTACTTCGAGCACGTCCACCCCGAGGTGGAAACCGTGGTGCGCCGGTCGATCGAGGGGCTGGCCGCGCTCGGCGCCCGGCTCGTCGAGGTGGAGGTGCCGATGGCGCGCTACTTCCAGGCGATCCAGTGGGGCCTGATGGTCCCCGAGGCCGCCGCCTACCACGAGCGCACGCTGCACGCCGTCCCCGAGCTGTACACGGCCGACGTCCGGGTCCTGCTGGAGGCCGGGCGGCGGCTGCCCGCCGGGGACCACCTGCGGGCCCGGCACGCGCAGGCCCTCCTGCGGGAGCGCTGGCTGCGCCTGCTGGACGAGGTCGACGTGCTCGCCGCCCCGGCCGTGCCGATGACCGCCGTGCCGACCGGGCAGGAGACCGTCACCTGGTCCGACGGCACGGCCGAGACCGTCTCCGACGCCTACGTCCGGCTGTCGGCGCCGGCCAACATCGCCGGAGTACCGGCCTTGACCGTGCCGGTCGGCGCCGACTCGGCCGGGCTGCCGGTCGGCCTGCAGCTGATGGGGCGGCCGCACGAGGAGGCGCTGCTCCTCCGGGCGGGGCAGGCGTGCGAACGCTCGATGGCCGTGGCGGGCGGTGGTGGTCTTAAGGTGGGGCCATGAGCCCCCAGCCGATGGCCCGTCCGGGTGGGCGCAGCGCCCGGGTCCAGGAGTCGGTGCACACCGCGGTCCGGGAAATCGAGGCCGAGTCGGGCCGCGCCGCGCTGACCGTCCCGCTGATCGCCACGCGGGCCGGCGTCACGCCCTCGACGATCTACCGCCGCTGGGGCGACCTTCGCGAACTGCTGGCCGACGTCGCGGTGCGGCGCCTGCGCCCCGACGGCCCGCCCGAAGACCGGGGCAGCTTCACGGACGACCTGGCGGCGTGGGCCGAGCAGTTCCTCGACGAGATGTCCTCACCCCCGGGCCGCGCCTACCTCCGCGACGCCCTGCTCGGCGATGAGAACGGCGACTCCGCCGGCCAGTGCTCGGCGTATGCGGCCGAGCAGGTCGAGACGATCCTCGCCCGGGCCGCCGCCCGCGGTGAGGCCGCACCGGACGTGGAGACGGTCCTCGACCACGTGGTGGCGCCGATGATGTACCGCATCCTGTTCCGCCCCGGCGCGCTCGACCACGCCTACGCCCGGCGGCTGCTGGCCGGCCTGCCCGGCTGAAGACCGTCCACTGAGGACGGTGTTACGCCCCCGCCCCCAGGTGCCCAGCGGCAGCGCGAGGACCGAAGTCAGCTCGAACCCGGCGTCCGCCAGCAGGGCGCGGCAGTGCGATTCGGCGCGCTCGCGGCCGCCCACGTTGCCCAGCATGTGGACGTCCCGGGCGACGGCCAGTGATCCGGCGGACACGGACCGGGTGAAGTCGCCCGGGACGAGGGTGCAGCGCCCGGCCACCGGGACCAGGATCGCTTCGGCCGCGGCCGAAGCGTGGGGGCTCTCCAGCAGGATGCCCCGCGCGGCCGAATTCATCACGAGCACAAGGGAAAGCAGCACCCCGCCGCTGCCGGCGACGTCGACCACCCGGACCAGGTCGGCGAACGCGGCGTTGCTGGCCGCCGTCGACTGGTGGAACAGCCCGGCCATGTGGACGCCGAACCCGCGCTCGTGCACGGCGTAGGTGACCGCCTCCAGGCTCGGTGCGCCTGCGCGAGCAGGGCCGGCCAGGCGACGCCGTGGTCCCGGGTGAACCGCCGGACCAGCGCGGGCGACAGGGCCGCGCGGGTCACGCCGTTGCTGCCGTCGCAGCCCACGAGGAACCACCCAGCGGCCTCACTGGCCCCGTCCTGGTCGCGGAACGCGACGGTGCCGGCCACTTCGATGCGGTGAGACCGTGCGAAACCGGGCCGGTGCCTGGCCAGGGACGCTCTCCTCGCCGTGCTCCAGGCGCGGGCCGAGTCCGCTGGTTCACCCAGCGTCCGGCGGCCATGGCCGCCCGCACCCACCCAAGCTCCACTGTGGACACGGGCTGACCCGGAGTTGACACGAACTACATTCGTAAGTAGAACAGTGTTCGTACAGGTCTTTCACCCAGAACGGAACCACCCATGCAGGCAGCGCGCTTCAGCCGGTTCGGCGGCCCGGAAGTCCTCGAACTCGTCGAGCTGCCGGACCCGGTCCCCGGCCCCGGCGAGGTCCGGGTCGCCGTGCGCGCCGCCGGGGTCAACGCGAGCGACTGGAAGAAGCGCCAGGGCCGGATGGACCAGGAGCTTCCGCAGACCCTGGGCTACGAGGCGGCGGGCGTGGTCGACCGGCTCGGCGAAGGGGTCACCGACGTCGCCGCCGGGGACCGCGTCTTCGGGTTCTCCGCGGGCGCCGCGCAGGCCGAGCTGACCGTGCTGGTTCACTACGCGCCGATCCCGCCCTCCCTCGGCTTCGCGGAGGCCGCCGCCCTGCCGGTCGCCGTCGAGACGGCCGCGCGGGCCCTCGATCAGCTCGGTGTCCAGGACGGGGAGACCCTGCTGGTCAACGGGGCCTCGGGCAGCATCGGCCGCACCGCCGTCCAGCTCGCGAGCGCCCGCGGGGCCCGGGTGATCGGCACCTGTGGCCCCGGTTCGCACGACCGGGTCCGCGCCCTCGGCGCCGAACCCGTCACCTACGGGGACGGCCTGGCCGAGCGGGTCCGCGGGCTCGCCGGTGGGGTCGACCGGGCGCTGGACGTGGCCGGCAGCGGCGTCCTGCCCGAGCTGATCGAGCTGGCCGCCGGACCGGAGCGGGTCCTCACGATCGCCGACTTCGCGGGCGCGCAGCGGTACGGCGTCCGGTTCAGCCGTGGCGACGGCGGACGCGCCCTCTACGCCCTGGGCCGGATCGGCGGGCTGGTCGAGTCCGGCCGGTTCGAAGTCCCGATCGGCCGGACCTTCGCACTGGCCGACATCGCCGAGGCCCACCGGGTCGGCGAAGCCGGGCAGGTGCGCGGGAAACTCATCCTGCTGGCCGGCTGAAACCCCCGAGGAGCACACCGTGAACCAGCACTTCCCCTATCCCCGGGTCAGCATCCTCGGCGCACTCGACCTGGAGCGCACCCCGTCCGGCGTCCGGCCGCGGCGGCTGCCGGCCTGGACCCGGCCGCGGCTGGCCGACGAACTGATGGAGCTGGTCGTCTCGCACGCGGCCGGGGTCCGGCTGCGCCTGCGCACGGCCGCGCAGTCACTGGCGCTGGACGTGCACGTCACCGTGCCGCGGCTGCCCGACGGGCTGGTGCCCGCGTCGTTCGACCTCGCCGTCGACGGCACGGTGCTCGCCCGGGTCCCGGCCACCGAAGGCGACGTGTTCAGCTTCACCAAGGACTTCTCCGAGGTCCGGCTGAGCCCCGGCCGCCCCGAGACGGTGCGGTTCGAAGACCTGCCCTCCGGGGAGAAGGACGTCGAAATCTGGCTGCCGCACGGCGCGGTGGTCGAGCTGCGCGGGCTGAGCGCCGACGCGCCGCTGCTCACCCCGGCCCCGGCGCCCGGTCCGGCTTGGGTGCACCACGGCTCCTCGATCAGCCACGGGCTGGAGGCGCCGGCCCCGACCCTGACCTGGCCGGCCCTCGCCGCGCTGGAGACCGGCGCGGCGCTGACCAACCTCGGCTTCTCCGGCAGCGCCGTGCTCGACCCGGAGGTGGCCCGCGCCATCCGGGACACCCCCGCCGACCTGGTCACGCTCAAGCTGGGGATCAACATCGTCGGCAAGGCGATGATGGTCGAGCGCACCTTCGTCCCGGCCGTGCACGGGTTCCTGGACACGATCCGCGAAGGCCACCCGGACGCGCGGATCGTGCTCGTGTCGCCGACCGCGTGCGCCGCGCCGGAGCGCCTCCCCCACGGACCCGGGGTGCTGACCCTGGAGGACGTCCGCTCGCTGCTGGCCAAGGTCGCGGGCGCCCGCGAAGACCCGGCGCTGCACTTCCTCGACGGCCACGAACTGCTCGGCCCGGCCGAGGCCGGGGCCCTGCCCGACGGCCTGCACCCGGACCCGGCCGCGCACCTGCGCATGGGCGAACGGGCCGCCCGGCTGCTGGTGGGCCCGCACCTGCCGACGGCCCGCTGAACCCGGCTCAGGGCCGGACGACCGACCACCCGCGGTCGAGCAGGCCGAAGATCAGGTCGATCCCCCCGGGCGCGTCGGGATACCGGCGCGCCACCCCGACCGCTTCGAGGGCGAACCGGGCGAGGGCGGCGCAGGTGACGTCGTCGGCCGCCACCCCCGCGTCGGCGGCGATCGCCTCAGCCAGCGCGGTCTCGTGCCGCAGCCACATCCGGTCGGCGTAGGCCCGCAGGGCCGGAGACTGCTCGACCAGGCTCCGGAACGCCGCGATCTCCGGCCGGGCGGGCCGGTCGGCCATCCGCAGCCGGAGGTGCTCGCGCAGGGCCGCGGGGACGGACCGGCCGCCGCGGTCGCGCACCGCGGCCACCAGCCCCGCTTCGACGTCGCCGTCGAGGTCGAAAACCAGGGCCTCCTTGCTGGGGAAGTGATTGAACAGCGTGGTCACCGAGACGTCCGCCGCCTCGGCCACCTCCTTGACGCTCACCGCGTCGTAGCCGCGGGCCTGGAACAGCTCCATCGCGGCGTCGGCCAGCACCCGGCGGGTCCGGGCCTTCTTGCGCTCCCGGCGCCCGGGCGGTTCGTCCACTCCCCCAGCTTAGCCGTAAAAGTGTAGTGCTCAAAGTTTTAAGTCGTTGCACTTTGTCCGGGGAGGTGCTTGCCTGGGGGTGCACCTCGAACCGGAAGGACCCGCTTCTCATGAACTCTCTCCGCATCGCGGTGATCGGAGCCGGGATCGGCGGCCTGGCCTGTGCCCGCGGTCTCCAGGCCGGCGGCCGCCCGGTGACCGTGTTCGAGCGCGAGGCTTCGGCGTCCGCGCGCTCGCAGGGCGGAGTGCTCGACCTGCACCAGCCCACCGGCCAGGCCGCGCTGCGGGCGATCGGCCTGCTCGGCCGGTTCCGCGAGCTGGCCCGCGCGGAGGCGCAAGAGCTGCGCCTGGTGGACCCGGTCACCGGTGCGCTGGTGCACCGGGAAGAGCCGGCCGAGGCGTACGCGCCCGAGATCGACCGCAGCCAGTTGCGCGCGCTGCTGCTGGAGTCGCTCTCCCCCGGCACGGTCCGCTGGGGACACTCTCCGGACACCGTCACCGCGCTGGACGATGGCACCGCGCGGGTGTCGTTCGCCGATGGCGCCACGGAAGACTTCGACCTCGTGATCGGGGCCGACGGGGCCTGGTCGCGCACCCGCCCAGCCGTCTCCTCCGCCCGCCCCGCCTACACCGGCACGACCCTGGTGGAGACGGTGCTCGAAGACCCCGGCACCCGCCACCCCGCGCTCGCGGCCCTGGTCGGCCCCGGCAGCATGGTCGCCGGCGCCGGCGAAACGATGCTGGGCGCCCAGCGCGACAGCGGCGGCCGCGTCCGGGTGTCCGCCGAATTCGACGGGGTTCCCCTCGGCTGGCTTTCCGCAGCCGACCCCGACACCGTGCGCGCCGACCTCCTGGCCCGCCTCGGCGGCTGGCACGACCGCCTGCTCGACCTCCTCCGCCACGCTGAAGGCGGGTTCGTCGTCCGCCCCGTTTACGTGCTGCCTCCAGGACACCGCTGGGACCACACCCCCGGCGTCACCCTCCTCGGCGACGCCGCGCACCTCCTGCCACCCCACGGCACCGGCGCGAACCTGGCCCTGCTCGACGGCAGCGACCTGGCCACCGCCATCACCACCCACGACGACCCCGACCAGGCCGCCCGCGCCTACGAGGACGTCATGTTCCCGCGCGCCGCCGCCGCAGCCGAGGCCGACGCCGAGATCGGCGCCCTGATGGCCGAGGACGCGGCCGCCAACGCCGGAACCGCCCGGGAACTGCTCAACGAGCGCATCCTCGGCCCGGCCGGCTGACCCCGAGCCGCGCGAGTGCCCCTACACCCGCCGAAACGGTCCCGGTGGGCGTCGGTGCGCACCCGGAGTTCGAGGCTCGGGGTCAGGGCTCGGGGTCCGCATCACCCGGTCGTCGCCGGTGCCGAAGCGGCGGCTGGGGCCGACCTGGTCGCCGCGGCGCCCAGGCCGGACACCGGGCGCACGGCGGCACCGGCCGGACCGTCGCGTTTGGACACCGGGAGGGCACATTTCGTGACGCCACCGGACAAGCACCGGACAACCGGGGCGGACCGGCCGGGCTGGTAAGGCAGCCGACCCGTGCCGGTCACCTCGCGTTGGCCCGGCGGTGGCTGGTCGTGCCTAGCGTCGGAGCGGAATCGATCCTCCCCGTAGACCCCTGGACGGCGGCCACCATGCGCTCGACCGAAAGCGACTCCTGCCCGGAGAACTCCTCCCCGGCGCCGGCGGGGCCGAACCGCCGGACCTTCCTCCGCACCGCCGGGCTGGCCGGGGTGGGGGCCACGGCGCTGGGCGCGCTCCCCGGTGCGCCCGCGTCAGCCGCCACCCCCGGCACCACCGATGCCGCAGCCAGTGCCACCGCCGGCGCCCCGGGCCGGTGGCCCGGCGGGACCGGCCGGTGGAACCCGGACCCGGACAGCCCGCAGTTCACCCTCGCCGTCATGCCGGACACCCAGTTCCTGTACTGGGGCAGCCAGAACAGCATCGCCCCGGAGCCGCAGGAGGCGTCGTTCCGCTACGTGATCGACCAGAGCGGCAACCCCGAGTGCAACATCGTCTTCCTGGCCCACCTCGGCGACCTGACGCAGGACGCGGACCCCACCTCGTTCGAAGCGGTCGGCCGGGCGTTCGAGGTGCTGGACGCCCACGACGTCGCCTACAGCGTGCTGGCCGGCAACCACGACGTGTCCGGCGACGACACCCGCGGCAGCACGCCGTACCTGAAGACCATGGGGCCCCAGCGGTTCCGGCGGTCGAAGTCGTTCCTCGGCGCGGACGCGAGCGGGTACAACACCGCGCACGTGTTCCGCGCCGCGGGCCGCGACTGGCTGCTGCTGGCGATGGACTGGCGGACCTCCGACGCCGGGTTCACCTGGGCCGACCAGGTGATCAAGGCCCACCCGAAGCTGCCGGTGATCCTCACCGCGCACGAGATCGTCGGCTCGACCTACGACGACGACCTCTACCCGTACGCCTCCGGCGACCCGGAGGACAACGCGGTGGTCACCGACTACGGCCGGCAGGTCTGGGACCGGCTGATCAAGGACAACGACCAGGTCTTCCTCACGCTGAACGGGCACTACTGGCCCTCCGGGCGGGTGACCAAGGCGAACTCGGCCGGCCACGACGTCCACCTGCACATCACGAACTACCAGAACCGCTACTTCGGCGGCGGCGGCATGCTGCGGCTCTACCACTTCGACCTGGAGCGCAACACGATCGACGTCGAGACCATCTCGCCGTGGATCCTCGCCCAGCGCCCGGCCGAGCGCAACCGCATGGCCGCGCTGGAATCACGGCTGACCACCCCGGTCGACCGCTTCTCCGTGCCGCTCGACTTCGACCGCCGGTTCGCGGGATTCCGGCCCGTGCCGGTCCGGCCCGCGCGCCCGGCGCCGGAGATGCTGGTACCCGGCACGCTCGCGTACTGGCGGTTCGACGGCGGCGCCGACGGCCGGCCGGTCCCCGGCGGGACGGTGGTGCGCGACCGGTCCGGGCGCGGCAACGACCTCACGCCGCAGAGCGTGCCGTGCACCGCGGCCGACGCGCTCACCTGGTCCGCCGACCACCACCCGGACCAGCCGGGCCACGCCAGCCTGCGGTTCACCGGCGGCCGCAACCCGCTGCACGGCGCGTACCTGGCCACCGGCGCGCAGGCGCCGCTGAACGCCGAAACCTTCCGGCGCGGCTACACGATCGAAGCGTTCGTGAAGATCCCGCTCGACTGGGACGCGAACGCCAACGGCTTCATGTCCGTGCTCAGCCGCGGGGGCCAGGCCGGTGACGCGGGCAAGCACGGCCGCAACACCGACCCGGCGGAGCCGGTGGCGCAGCTCAGCATCTCCAACAACGGCCGCGAGCCGCAGTTCAACTGCTACCCGCTGAACCAGGCCTCCCCCACCACCAACTGGGGCCACGGACTGCCCGAGGACACCTGGTGGCACCTGGCCGTGGTCAACGACGGCCGCCGCACCCGGCTGTACGTGGAGAGCTCCCCGGTGGCGGACAACCCGTCCACCGACTCGGCCGGGATCACCTCGCTCGGCCTGGCCTGGATGCTCGGCGGCCACTCCCACGGCGGCGCGGTCGACCAGGTCTTCCACGGCTGGGTCGGCGACGTCCGGATCGTCGGGCGGGCCCTGCGGCTCGAGGAGTTCATGACCGCCCGGTGAGCGGCGGCCGGGCCCTGGCCCGCCCTCACCCGGCGATCGTCCTCACCCGGCGATGGTCTCGCGGATCCAGCCGAGCTGCCCGGACACCTCGCCCGCGCCTGCGATGCGCTCGCGGTCGGAGGTGTCGAACACGCCGATCAGCGTGTCCGCCGCGGCGCCGGTGCCCATCACCGGGCCGCCGGAGTCGCCCCCGGCCGGGACCCCGGAAACGCTGATCATGCAGAAGTCCGTCCCGCCGCCGAACCCGTCGCAGCGCGGGTCGTCGGCGGGCAGCACCTTCAGGCTCGACTGCTTGAGCACGTCGGACTGGCAGGAGTTCTCGTCGCCGGTGCAGGTGGCGCCCCAGCCGTACTGACGCACGGCCCGGCCCGGGCGCACCGGCCCGGTGGCGGGCAGCTTCGCGGGCGTGACCCCGGCCATCGGCGGCACCTTGATCAGCATCATGTCGGCCACCGGGCTGCCCCGGCGGCTGCCCGCCACCGGGTGGACCACGGTGCCCCGGCGCTGGTCGAGGCGGCCCACGTGGAACTCGATGCGGGAATCCGCGATGTCCTGGGCCTGCTCGAAGAAGCAGTGCGAAGCGCTGATGATCCACTCGCGGCTGATCGCGGTCCCGGTGCACTCCCCCTTGCCGTCGACCAGCATCCGCACCGCCCACGGCCCGTGCGCGCTCACCGAGCCGCCGATCACGGCGGAGGCGGCGGGGGCCGGGGCGAGGGTGGCCAGGGCCACCAGCGGCAGCAGGAAGGTCAGGCGAGGCAGCTTCACGGGCGGGTCCTTGGCTCGGCGGCAGCGAAGGGCCGTCCGACCGGGAGCGACGGCCCACCCCGACGATGATGATCTTCGCCACCGGCCCGCGCAACCGCGGGACCGTCATCCTGCGCGAAGGGCCCCGGGGTCTCGCAGCCTCGCCGCCCGTTCTCGCCGGTCGAACGGGCCGAGACCGCCGCCGCCATCACGCTCGAGCACCACCCCGGGCGGGAACCGCTGCGCCAGCTCGGGCAGCGAGAGACCTCGCTCCACATCGGACACACTGCGCACATCAGGTGCGGCAAGGTCGCGGTCCGGCCCCAGCACCCCTCCCCGTTCACCGGATCGGCCGGGATGGCGGGAACCGGCCGGTGCTCGCCGTCACCGGGGGAAGCCGGAGGGTGATCGCCGGGCCACGGTCCGCGTCGGCGGGTCCGGGCGCACCGGCTACCATGACCGCCGATGATCAGGGATGCTTCCGTGCTGGCCCCGGCGCTGGCCCCGGCGCTGGCCCCGGCGCTGGCCGAGAGCTGGCTCGGCCGGACGGTGCGGCTGCGCGACATCCGTCCCGAGGACCGCCGTGGCCTGATCGGCTTCGACCGGGTCCCGGAAGGCCGCCCCGCCGCCGGGGGCTACCGGCACTGGGCCACCCACCGCGCCGACGTGACCGATCCCGGCGACGACCGCCACCTGGCCATCGAAACCCGGCACGGCCAGACCCTGGTCGGCTCGATCTGGCTGCAGGCCGACCCGGCTTCGGGCCGCTTCAGCTACGGCATCGGGATCGGCGCGCCCCACCGCCGCTGCGGTTACGCGGGCGACGCCGTCACCACCCTGCTCGGGTTCATGTTCGAGCAGCGCGGCTACCGCGAGTGCGAAGTCAGCGTGCACGGCCGCAACTTCGCCTCGCTCGCCCTGCACGCGCGGCTGGGCTTCCACGAACAGGGCCGCCCGCGCGACACCGAACTGTGGCCCGGCCAGGTCCGGTACCCGGTGCTGATGGCCATCACCGCCGACCATTTCGCCGCGCGCCGCCCGGCGTCGGCCGCCGCCCCCGGCCCGGCCCGGCCGTGGCGGGGCCGGCACTGGCGGACCCCCCGGCGCGGTCGCCACTGGCGCGCCGAACACCACTCCTGAAAGCTCGGACCGGCCAGCGCCCAACGGGAGCGGCGTCACGGGATCCCGCCCGAGGGCCGCGTTCAGCACGATCTCGGGCCGTCTCACACCGGATCGGCAGGTCCAGCGCGACGACGAACGGCCTCGCCCCGGCCGGGCACCCACGAAAGCGACAACGCGTCTCGTCAGCGCCGAACTCCTGGTGCCGGGCCGATTCGCGGCCGACCGGCCGGGACCGGGGTGATCGCGGCGTCGCGGGAAGCTCGGGCCCAGCTGTGCGGATCCTCCTGGTGACACGGATCGTGCACCCGGCGCCGAGCCCGGGCTTCAGGAGCGGCCGACCGCGCGCTGGGGCTCGCCGCTGTAGGTGCTGGACGGGCGGATCAGGCTGTTCGCCGCGAGCTGCTCGGTGATGTGCGCGGTCCAGCCGGTGATCCGCGCGGCCACGAAGATCGGCGTGAACACCGGGGTGTCGAAGCCCATCAGGTGGTAGGCCGGGCCCGCCGGGTAGTCCAGGTTCGGGTGCAGGCCCTTCGCCGCGTACATCGCCCGGGCCAGTGCTTCGTACCGGTCGAGCAGTTCGTGGCCCCCGCGCAGTTCGGCCACCTCCTGCAGCGCCCGGCGCATGGCCGGAACGCGCGAATCGCCCTTCTTGTACACGCGGTGCCCGAAACCCATGATCTTGCGCCGATCGGAAAGCGCTTTCTCCAGCCACGCCCCGGCCTGCCCGGCCGAGCCGATCTCCTCGAACGCGGCCATCACCGCCTCGTTGGCCCCGCCGTGCAGCGGCCCCTTGAGCGCGCCGATCGCGGCGGTGACGGCGCTGTAGAGGTCCGACAGGGTCGAGGTGACCACCCGCGAGGTGAAAGTGGACGCGTTGAAGCTGTGCTCGGCGTAGAGCACCAGCGAGGTTTCGAAGGCGCGGACGATCACCGGCTCCGGGACTTCGCCGAGGGTCAGGTACAGGAAGTTCTCCGCGTACCCGAGGTCTTCGCGCGGTGCGAGCGGGCGCAGGCCGCGGCGGCGCCGCTGGGTGAGCGCCACCACCGAGGGCAGCACGGCGAACAGCCGCAATGCCTTGGCCTGATTGGCTTCGGGTGAGTTGTCGTCCTCACTCGGGTCGTGGGCGCCGAGGATGCTGACCGCGGTGCGCAGCGTGTCCATCGGGTGCGCGGAGCCGGGCAGCGCGAGCAGGGTCGTCACCAGTTCGGGCGGCAGTCCGCGCTGGGCCCGCTCCCGCTCGTTCTGCCCGGCCAGCTCGGCCGGGTCCGGGAGCTGGCCGTGCCAGAGCAGGTAGGCCACTTCTTCGAAGCTGCAGTGCGCGGCCAGCTCCGGCACCGGGTAGCCGCGGTAGGTCAGCGAGTTGGTGTCCGGGTTGACCATGGAGACCGCAGTGGTGTCGACGACGACCCCGTCGAGTCCTTTGTGGATGGTAGGTGCAGACATGATGGCCCCCTGGGTCGAGTTCGGGCGTCCGGACAATTTCAGACGCGGAAGGTGAAGATGTTCTCGTCGAAGGTGTTGTAGGATTCGTAGTCCAGCAGCTCGTAGAGGTCCCGGCGGTGCTGCATCCGGCCGAGCAGGCTCTTCTGCGTGCCCTGCTCGGAAAGGGTGCGCAGGCCGTGCTCGGCCGCCCCCATGGCGAGCCGCAGCAGGGTGACCGGGTAGATCACCAGGTTGACGCCCAGCGATTCCAGGGTCTTCGCGTCCAGCAGCTCGCTCTGGCCGAATTCGGTCATGTTGGCCAGGATCGGCACGTCGACCGCGGCCCGCATCCGCTCGAAGTCGGCGGGCCCGCGCATCGCCTCGGGGAAGATCAGGTCGGCCCCGGCGTCGGCGAAGGCCTTGGCCCGGTCGATCGCGTCGCCGAGCCCGTGCACCCCCGCCGCGTCGGTGCGGGCGGCGATGACGAAGTCCGGGTCGCGCCGGGCGGCGACCGCGGCGGAGATCCGCCGCACCGCGACCTCGCGCGCGACCACGTCCTTGCCTTCGAGGTGCCCGCAGCGCTTCGGGTTGACCTGGTCCTCCAGGTGCATCCCGGCGACCCCGGCGTCTTCGAGCACCTGCACGGTGCGGGCGGCGTTCATCGGCTCGCCGAAGCCGGTGTCCGCGTCGACCAGCGCGGGCAGCGCGGTGACCCGGGCGATCTGCTGGGACCGGCCCGCCACCTCGGTGAGCGTGGTCAGGCCGATGTCGGGCAGGCCGAGGTCGGCCGAGAGCACCGCGCCGGAGATGTACACGCCGTCGAAGCCGTGCTTTTCGACCAGCTTCGCGCTCAGCGGGTTGAACGCGCCCGGGAACCGTTGCAGCGTTCCGGAGTTGAGCCCGGCGCGGAAGGCCGCCCGCTTCCGGGCGGCGGTGGGTGTGGCGTGCAGCATCAGAAGATCCCCTTCGTCGCGGGTGTCGCGTCGATCGTCGCCGGGAGGGCCAGCTCGCGCACCTCGGCCGCGTCCAGCTCGGCCAGCCGTGACACCGCGTCGAGGAACCGGTCCTGATCGGACGGGGTGATCACGCCCTCGGCCAGGGCGCGGAACTTCGCCACGTACTGCTCCCGGGTGAACGGGCGCGCCCCGGCCGGGTGCGCGTCGGCGACCGCGATCTCGTCGTCCAGCGTGGTGCCGTCGGCCAGCACGACCTCCACCCGGCCGCCGAACGCCGGCTCCGGCTCGTGGTAGCGGCGGGTCCACTCGGGGTCCTCGACGGTGCTGATCTTCTGCCACAGCTCCACGGTGTCCGGCCGGTTCGCCCGCTCCGGGGCGTAGGACCGCTCGTGGTGCCAGGCGCCGTCCTGCAGGGCGACGGCGAAGATGTACGGAACGGAGTGGTCCAGCGTCTCGCGGCTGGCCTTCGGGTCGTACTTCTGCGGGTCGCCCGAGCCGGAGCCGATCACGTGGTGGGTGTGGTGGCTGGTGTGGATCACGATCCGCGCCACCCGGCCCAGCTCGCCGACCCGGGGGCCGAGCCGCCGCGCCAGGTCGATCAGCGCCTGGCTCTGGTACTCCGCCGAATGCTCCTTGGTGAACGTGTTTAAAATGGCTCGCTTCGGCTCGCCCGGACCGGGCAGTGGGACGGTGTAGCGCGCGTCCGGCCCGCCCAGCAGCCAGGCGATGACCCCGTCCTCACCCTCGTACACCGGGCTCGGCGCGCCCTCCCCGCGCAGGGCCCGGTCGACGGCCTCGATCGCGGCCTTACCGGCGAACGCCGGTGCGTAGGCCTTCCACGAGGAGATCTCGCCCTTGCGCGACTGCCGGGTGGTCGTGGTGGTGTGCAGGGCCTGCCCGATCGCCTGGTACACCGTCGCGGTGTCCAGGCCGAGCAGGGCGCCCAGCCCGCCCGCGACCGAGGGGCCGAGGTGGGCGATGTGGTCGATCTTGTGCTCGTGCAGGCAGATCCCGCGGACCAGGCCGACCTGCAGCTCGTACCCGGCGGCGATGCCGCGGACCAGGTCGGCGCCGGTGCGGCCGGTGTGCTGGGCGACGGCCAGGATCGGCGGGATGTTGTCGCCCGGGTGCGAGTAGTCCGCGGCCAGGAAGGTGTCGTGGTAGTCCAGCTCGCGCACGGCCACGCCGTTGGCCCAGGCCGCCCACTCCGGGGCGTACCGGCCGGGCCCGCCGAACACGGTCGCCCCCGGCGTCCCGGGATGGGCCAGGGCCTGGTCACGGGCGACCCGGACCGGGCGGCGGGACAGCGACGCCGCGGCCACCGACGCGTTGTCGATCACCCGGTTGACCACCATCTCGGCCACCTCGGGGAGCACCGGGACGGGATCGGTGGCGACCGCGGCCAGCTTCCAGGCCAGTTGCTGCTCGCGCGGCAGCGGCTCGGCGGACCGGTAGGTGCGGACGGTGTGGTCGATCATCACTTTCCTTCGTGAACGGGGAAATCACGGCCGGGCTTCGGGTCCGGGGCCGCTCAGCCGCAGCGGACCCTCGCGGTACCTGTGAATTCTGTGGTGCCGGACCTCCAGCCTGACACCGGGAGACCGTGCCGGTCGATAGTTGTGCTCTGTGAATTCCTGTGAACGTTCGGGCTTGGTTTGTCAAAGTTGTTACAGTCCGGGAATGGAGAAGATGTACGCCGGCGCCCGGCTCCGCCAGCTGCGGGAGGACCGGTCGATGAGCCAGTCCGAGCTGGCCCGGCTGCTGGAGATCTCCCCCAGCTACGTCAACCAGCTGGAGCACAACGGCCGTCCGCTGACCCTGCCGGTGCTGCTGCGGCTCACCGGGCACTTCGGCGTGGACGCGGAGTTCTTCGCCCCGCAGGACGTCGCCCGGCTGGTCGCCGACGTGCGCGAGGTCTTCGCCGACGACACGGTCACCGGCTCGCTGTCGGCGGGCGAGGTCGACGAGCTGACCACCAAGCTCCCCGAGGTCGCGCGCACCCTGGTCGGCCTGCACCGGCGGTACCGGGAGGCGGTGGAGAACATCGCGACCCTGGTGTCCGAGCAGGGTTTGGACCGCACCGCCTCGCAGCAGCCGCACGAGGAGATCCGCGACTGGTTCTACCGGCGTCGCAACCACGTGGCCGAGCTGGACGAGCCGGCGGAGAGGCTGGCCGCCGAGCTGCGGCTCACCCCCGGTGACCTGCGGTCCGGGCTGAGCGCGGGCCTGCGGGAGCGCCACGGGGTGCAGGTCGGCTCGACGGCGCTGGGCACCGAGCAGCACCGTTTCGACCCCGCGACCCGCGTGCTGCACCTGTCCCCCGGCCTGCGCCCGGGCCAGGCCGCGTTCCGGCTCGGCTCGGAGCTGGCGCTGCTGGAGGCGGGTGACACCATCGAGCGGCTGGTCGGCACCGGCGGCTTCAGCGGTGACACCGCCCGGCGGCTGGCCCGGATCGGGCTGGCCAACTACTACGCCGGCGCGCTGGTGCTGCCCTACCGGGTCTTCCTCGGCGCCGCCGAGCGGTACCGCTACGACCTCACCCGGCTGTCCGACCACTTCGGCGTGGGCTTCGAGACGGTCTGCCACCGGCTCTCCACGCTCCAGCGCCCGCGCACCCGCGGCGTGCCGTTCTCGTTCGTCCGGGTCGACCGGGCCGGCAACATCTCGAAACGCCAGTCCGCCACCGGGTTCCACTTCTCCCGGGTCGGCGGTTCGTGTCCACTGTGGATCGTCTACGAGGCGTTCGGCTCGCCCGGCCGGATCCTCACCCAGGTGGCCGAGCTGCCGGACGGCCAGAAGTACTTCTGGCTGGCCCGCACGGTCACCCGCGCGGTCGGCGGCCACGGCGACCCCGGCAAGACCTTCGCGATCGGCCTCGGCTGCGAACTGCGCCACGCCCGCCGCCTGGTCTACTCCGCCGGCCTCGCCCTGGGCGCCGACGCCGCCATCACCCCGATCGGCATGGGCTGCAAGGTCTGCGAGCGCCCGGCCTGCCCGCAACGCGCCTTCCCGGCGATCGGCAAGACCCTGCGGGTGGACGAGCACACCAGCAGCCTGCTGCCCTACCCGCCGCAGGGCTGAGGACCGCACCGCCGCGCCATCGGGGCCGCCGCGCCATCGGAACAGTCGGGGCCGCCGCGCCATCGGACCGTCGGGGACACCGTGCCCCGCCCGGGTGAGATTCTCGGCCCGCTCGACATACTCGGACTTCCTACTATAGGGTCTCCTCAGGTCTGCGGTGCAGGGAAGCCGGTGCGAAACCGGCGCGGTCCCGCCACTGTGACCGGGGAGCGGTGCCCCGCGAGGAAATGGCCACTGGCGCGAGCCGGGAAGGCCGGGGCCCCGTCGATCCGGAAGCCAGGATACCGGCCGCAGGTATTCGTGTTCGTCCACGAGGATGGAGCTGAACGCATGCGGATTCCCCCTGCCTGCGCGAAAATCACCGGCCCGCCGCCCACCCGGCGGTAACCGGACCGGCCCGGAACCCAGCGCGCTCGGCGCGCCCGGGTGCTCTGTCCTGCGCTCTCGCGAAAGGCGTGCCATGACCACCGAACTCCACCACTTCGTCGGCGGGAAGCCGGTTCCCGGTACCTCGGGCCGCTTCGCCGACGTCTTCGACCCCAGCACCGGCGCGGTGCCGTCGCGGGTGCCGCTGGCCTCGGCCGCCGAGGTCACCGCGGCGGTCGGCGAAGCGGCCGCGGCCCAGCGGGAATGGGCCCGCTGGAACCCGCAGCGCCGCGCCCGCGTGCTGATGAAGTTCCTGGAGCTGGCCCGGTCCGAAGAGGACAGTCTGGCCCGGCTGCTCTCGGCCGAGCACGGCAAGACGGTGGCCGACTCGCGCGGCGACCTCCGGCGCGGGCTGGAGGTCGTCGAATTCGCGGTCGGCATCCCGCACCTGCTCAAGGGCGAGTACAGCGACTCGGCCGGCCCCGGCATCGACGTGTACTCGATGCGCCAGCCGCTCGGGGTGGTGGCCGGCATCACGCCGTTCAACTTCCCGGCGATGATCCCGCTGTGGAAGGCCGCGCCCGCGATCGCCTGCGGCAACGCGTTCGTCCTCAAACCGTCCGAACGCGACCCGTCGGTCCCGCTGCGCCTGGCCGAGCTGTTCGCCGAAGCCGGTCTGCCCCCGGGGGTGTTCTCCGTGGTCAACGGCGACAAGGAAGCCGTCGACGCGCTGCTGACCGACCCGCGGGTCGAAGCCCTCGGCTTCGTCGGCTCCTCGGCCGTCGCCGAGTACATCTACGCCACCGCGGCCGCGCACGGGAAGCGCGCGCAGTGCTTCGGCGGGGCCAAGAACCACCTGATCGTGATGCCCGACGCCGATCTCGACGGGGTGGTCGAAGCCCTGGCCGGCGCCGGTTACGGTTCGGCCGGCGAGCGGTGCATGGCCATCTCGGTCGCCGTCCCGGTCGGCCGGGCCACGGCCGACGCGCTGGTCGAACGGCTGGCCGCGCGGGTGCGGACGCTCAAGGTCGGCGCCGCGCTGGACGAGACCGCGGACTTCGGCCCGCTGATCACCGCCGCGGCCGTGCAGCGGGTCCGCGAGTACGTGGAGATCGGCCTGGCCGAGGGCGCGGAGCTGGTGGTGGACGGCCGGGAGGTGACCGTGCCCGGGCACGAGAACGGCTTCTACCTCGGCGGCTGCCTGTTCGACCGGGTCACCCCGGACCTGCGGATCTACCGCGAGGAGATCTTCGGCCCGGTGCTCTCGGTGGTCCGCGCGGACGACTACGAGCAGGCGCTGCGGCTGCCGAGCGAGCACGAGTACGGCAACGGCGTCTCGATCTTCACCCGCGACGGCGACACGGCCCGCGACTTCACCTCGCGGGTCGACACCGGCATGGTCGGGGTCAACGTGCCCATCCCGGTGCCGATCGCCCACCACACCTTCGGCGGCTGGAAGCGGTCCGGTTTCGGCGACCTCAACCAGCACGGCCCGGACTCGATCCGGTTCTACACCAAGACCAAGACCGTCACCTCGCGCTGGCCCTCCGGCGCCCGGGAAGGTGCCTCCTTCGTCATCCCGACGATGAGCTGAAGCCATGAGGATCACCGGCGAACAACGCGCCCTGCGCGAGACGGCGGCGGACTTCGCCGCCGAGCACCTGGCCCCGCACGCACTGGAGTGGGACCGGGCCAAGCACTTCCCGGTCGACGTGCTGCGCAAGGCCGCCGAACTCGGACTGGGCGGGCTGTACCTGCCCGAGGCGGTCGGCGGCTCGGAGCTCGGCCGGCTCGACGGCGTGCTGGTGTTCGAGGCGCTGGCCACCGGCTGCCCCTCGATCGCGGCCTACGTGTCGATCCACAACATGGTCGCCACGATGATCGACCGGTTCGGCGACCAGGAGCAACGCCGGCGCTACCTGCCGCGGATGTCCACCATGGAGCACCTGGGCAGCTACTGCCTGACCGAGCCGGGCGCCGGGTCCGACGCCGCCGCCCTGTCCACCCAGGCCCGCCGCGACGGCGAGTCCTACGTGCTCGACGGGGTCAAGCAGTTCATCTCGGGCGCCGGCACCTCGGAGGTCTACGTGGTGCTCGCCCGGACCGGCGGGCCGGGCGCCCGCGGCATCTCCGCCTTCGTCGTCGAGCGGGGCACGCCCGGGGTTTCCTTCGGCCCCGACGAGGTCAAGATGGGCTGGAACGCCCAGCCCACCCGGGCGGTCGTGTTCGACGGCGCCCGCGTGCCCGCTTCGGCCCGGCTCGGCGCCGAGGGCTCCGGGTTCGCCGTGGCCATGTCCGCTTTGGACGGTGGGCGGCTCAACATCGCGGCCTGCTCCCTCGGCGGCGGTGAAGCGGCGCTGGGCAAGGCCGTGCGGTACCTGTCCGAGCGGTCCGCGTTCGGAGCCAGGCTGTCGCAGTCCCAGGCCCTGCAGTTCCGGCTGGCCGACATGCGCACCGAGCTCGAAGCCGCGCGCACCCTGCTGTGGCGGGCCGCCGACGCCCTGGACCAGGGCGAGGACCGCGCGACCCAGCTTTCGGCCATGGCCAAGCGGTTCTGCACCGACACCGGGTTCGAAGTGGCCAACCAATCCCTGCAGCTGCACGGCGGTTACGGCTACCTCGCCGATTACGGGGTGGAGAAGATCGTCCGCGACCTGCGGGTGCACCAGATCCTCGAAGGAACCAACGAAATCATGCGGGTGATCATCTCGCGCCGGATGCTGGCGGAGGCGGTGTGAGCACACGATCGCGAAGCTCCGCTCGCACCGCCGACCGGGTATCCCGCAGAACACAGGAGGTGGCATGAGCGACGTCGAGTTCGTCGTCCACAGTGGAATAGGCCGGATCACGCTGAACCGGCCGCGGGCACTGAACGCGCTGACCCACGTCATGGTGACCGCGATCGCGGGCCACCTCGAGCGGTGGCGGGCCGACCCGGCCGTGCGCGTCGTGGTCGTCGAGGGCGCGGGCGAACGCGGGCTGTGCGCGGGCGGCGACATCCGCTCCATCTACGAGGACGCCAGATCCGGCGGCACCGCTTCGCTGGCCTTCTGGGCCGACGAGTACCGGCTGAACGCCGCCATCGCCCGGTACCCCAAGCCGTACCTGGCGATCATGGACGGCCTGGTGATGGGCGGCGGGGTCGGGGTGTCCGCGCACGGCAGCCACCGCGTGGTCACCGACCGCTCGCGGGTGGCGATGCCCGAGACCGGGATCGGGTTCGTGCCCGACGTCGGCGGCACCTACCTGCTCTCCCGCGCGCCCGGCGGCCTCGGCCTCCACGCCGGGCTCACCGGCGCGCAGCTGAGCGGCGCCGACGCCATCCACTGTGGACTCGCGGACCATTACGTGCTCGCGGACCGGCTGCCCGACCTGTTCGACGCGCTGGCCACCCACACCCCGGACGCGGCGCTGGCCCTGGTCGCCGATCCGCCACCGCCGAGCGCGCTGGCCGAAGCCCGCTCGTGGATCGACCACTGCTACGCCGCCGACACGGTCGAAGGGATCCTCGACCGGCTCCGTGACGCCGGCGGTCCGGCGATCGCCGCGGCGAAAGAGCTCGAGGGCAAGTCGCCCACCACGCTCAAGGTGACCCTGCGGGCGCTGCGGACCGCGGCGGCGCTGCCGGACCTGGAAGCCGCGCTCACCCGGGAGTACCGGGTCTCGCACCACGCGTTGACCACGGCCGAGCTGGTGGAGGGCATCCGCGCGCAGGTGATCGACAAGGACCGCGCGCCCCGGTGGTCGCCGCAGGCCCTGACCGAAGTCGGCGAGGACCTCGTCGACGCCTACTTCGCCCACCTCGGCGAGGACGAACTGACGGGAGTGGCCCGATGAGCACCGCCTTCCTCGGACTCGGGAACATGGGCGGCCCGATGGCCGCGAACCTGGTCAAGGCCGGCGAGGAGGTGACCGGCTACGATCCGTCGCCCGAGGCCCGCGCCGCCGCGTCCGCCGCCGGTGTGTCCGTTGTGGACAATGCTGTGGCGGCGGTCGCCGGGGCCGGCGTGGTGATCACCATGCTGCCCAGCGGAGGGCACGTGCTGGAGCTCTACCGGGAGCTGGTGCCCGCGGCCGGACCGGGCACGCTGTTCCTCGACTGCTCCACCATCGAGGTCGCCGACGCCCGGGCCGCCGCCGGCCTCGCCACCGGCCACGGACACCTGGCGCTGGACGCCCCGGTGTCGGGCGGGGTCGTCGGGGCGGGCGCAGCCACCTTGACCTTCATGGCCGGCGGCCCGGCGGAGGCGTTCGCCGCGGCCGAGCCGCACCTGAAGCACATGGGGGCCAAGCTGGTCCACTGTGGAGAGACCGGCGCCGGGCAGGCGGCGAAGATCTGCAACAACCTGATCCTCGGCGTGTCGATGATCGCGGTCAGCGAGGCGTTCGCGCTCGGCCGCGGCCTCGGGCTGACCGACCAGGCCCTGTTCGACGTCGCCTCCACCGCCTCCGGCCAGTGCTGGGCCCTGACCACCAACTGCCCGGTGCCCGGCCCCGTGCCCGCCAGCCCGGCCAACCGGGACTACCGCGGCGGTTTCGCCAGCGGCCTGATGCTCAAGGACCTGCGCCTGGCCCAGGCCGCCGCCCAGGCCGAAGGCGTGCGCACCGCACTGGGCGACCACGCCGAACGGCTGTACACCGAGTTCGTCGAACAGGACGGCCCAGGACGTGACTTCTCGGCGATCATCACCGGCATCACCGGCTGAGGCCATCGCTTGGCCTGCTCACCATGACCTCTCCACGCACACCCCGGCTGCTCGCCCGGGCCGGTGAGTTCAGCGCGGTCGCCCTCCGCGTCGTCCGGCAGGAGTTCCCGAACGACATCCGCAGCACCATGCGGTTCCCCGGCGACTTCCCGAACCGGCCCGCCGACCTGTACCCGGCGTTCTACGGTTGCCTCGACTGGCATTCCTGCGTGGAGATGCACTGGCTGCTGGTCCGGCTGCTGCGCACGGTGCCGGACGCGGTCCCCGCCGGTGAGATCCGGGCCGTGCTGGATCAGCACCTCAGTGGCGAAGCGCTGGAGGCGGAAGCGAAGACCTTCCGGACCACACCGTCGAGGGCGCGCCCCTACGCCTGGGGCTGGGCGCTGACCCTGCACCACGAGCTCGCGACCTGGGACGACCCCGACGCCCGCCGCTGGTCGGCGAACCTCGTGCCGCTGTCGGCAGCGGTCACCGACGCGTTCCTGAGCTGGCTGCCGAAACAGACCTACCCGGTGCGTTACGGCGCGCACAGCAACAGCGCGTTCGGGCTGTCCCGGGCACTGCCGTACGCCCGGGACAGCGCCGGCTCGGGCGCGCTGCTCGCAGCGATCGAGGACGCGGCCCGACGCTGGTTCAGCACGGACACGGACTATCCCGGCCGGTGGGAGCCCTCCGGCGCCGACTTCCTCTCCCCCGCCCTCGCCGAAGCCGAGCTCCAGGCCGCCCTGCTGCCGCCCGGGCGGTTCCGGAGCTGGCTGGACCGCTTCCTGCCCGGCCTGGCCGGGGGCGAGCCCGCCACGCTGTTCGCCCCCGCCACCGTTTCCGACGACAGCGACGGCCAGCTCGCCCACCTGCGCGGGCTCAACCTCAGCCGGGCCTGGTGCTGGCTGCGCCTGGCCGACCACCTGCCGCAGGACGACCCGCGGGTCCCGCTGATGCGCGCGGCCGCCGAGCAGCACGCCGAGCCGGAGCTCGATCAGGTCAGTGGCGGTCATTACTCGGTCGAGCACTGGCTGGCCTGCTATGCGGTGCTGTACCTGACCGCCTGAGTCCGCGATCGCCCGGGCCGGAACCGGTACACCCGATGATCGTCGCGACGCCGTGGCCGGGCCGGCCGGGCCGATCTCCGGATCCAGCGGGGCCGGCCGGTGTCACCCCTCCACGGGTTCGCGCCCCCGGGAACCTGTGACTTCAAGCCGGGGCCCGGGCTCGGGCGGACGGCGGAAGTCCTGGACCGCGGCCCACACCGCCAGGAGCAGGCCGGCCAGCATCGCCGTGGACAGGATCCAGAAGTCGACCAGCACGGTGCCCGTGGTCATCCCGCCGGGGCCACCGCCGGGCGGGCGGAACCGCGGACCGGACGGCGCGCCACCCGGGTGGCCGGGCGGCTCGCCGCCGGGGGGACCGGGCCGGGACCCGCCGGGGAAACCGCCGCTTCGGCCGCCGGTGCCGCCCGGGCCGCCCCGCCGGCCGCCGCCGGGGAAACCGCCCTGGCGCGAGTTCAGCAGGTAGGGCGCGTAGGCGAAACCGGAGGCGAACTGCTCCAGGACCGGGAACGCCCACAACCGCTTCGGCAGGTAGAACGCGGCGATCACGCTCAGCGCGTCGGCCGGGTAGAAGTAGCGCTCGTGCATCGCGGGCAGGAAGTACGGGACCAGGGTCACCGAGATCGCGCTGACCAGCACGATCCGGGCCGGGGTCAGCTCCGCCCGGCGCACCACCACCGGGATCGCCAGTGCGAGCAGGATCAGCCCGGTGACCACGATCCCGCCGGTCCGCAGCACCGCGGAGCTGCCGGCCGAGCTGAGGTACTGGTAGACGTTCGGCGCGTTCAGGGTGAGCTGGTCGTAGGTGTCGGACTGGTCGAGGTAGACCTTCAGCAGCTCGCCGAAGTTCGCCCCGGCGATCAGCGCGGGCACGTCCAGCAGCAGGTAGACCGCCGGGATCAGCAGCAGCGCGGGCCACGGCACCCGCTTGCGCAGCACGAACAGCAGCAGCGCCGGGAAGAAGAACACCGCTTGCAGCTTGAAGGCGAACGCCAGCCCGAAGAACGCACAGGCCAGCCACGGCCGCTTGCGCAGCACGAAGTACACCCCGCCCACGCCGAACGCCGAATAGGCCGAATCCACCTGGGCCCAGGCCGCGCTGTTGAGCACCACCGTCGGCAGGTACAGCACGATCGCCCCGGCCAGCAGCGGCCACCAGGAGCCCGGGTGGCGCAGCGAGACGATGCGGTAGGTGAAGAAGGCCAGCACGAGGTCGAACAGGATGGAGATGGCCTTGACCCCGTACAGCGCGGGTACCGGGAGGTGGGTCAGGATCGCCAGCAGGTACAGGTACGGGGTGTTGTAGTTGGCGAAGGTGTATCTGAAGGCGCCGAACCCGCCGTGCTGCCGGATGAACTCGTACCACTGGCTGACGAACGCGCGGTAGTCGTCGGAGGTGTAGGCGAAGAACGCCGTGCGCACGGCGAGCCCGCCCAGCACGACGACGGCGGCCACGGCGATCAGCAGGGCGCGCCGGGGCCGGGGGCGCGCCGCCACGTCGGTGTCGGTCAAGGAACTCCTCGTGGTCTCGAACGGGGGCTGGGGTCTGCGGGAGCGGGTGGTTCAGGCCGGGCCGAGCAGCACGCGGAAGGTCGCGCCGCCGCCCGGGGTGTCCAGCAGCACGGCCGAGCCGCCGTGGGCGTCGAGGATCGCGGCCGCGATGGCCAGCCCGAGCCCGGCTCCGGCCTTCGTCCGCGCGGGCCCGGCCCGGGAGAAGCGGTCGAAGATGCGGGAAGCGCCGTCCGGCGCCACGCCCGGGCCGTCGTCGCGGACTTCGAGCACGGCCCAGTCGCGTCCGGCGGGCGGGTCGCCGGTGCCGACCACCACCGGCCACGAGCCCGGGTCGGCCGGTTCGAGCCACACCGAGACGGTGATCTCGGCGTCCGGCGGGGTGTGCACCAGCGCGTTGGTGACCAGGTTCGCCGCGACCTGGCGCAGCCGGTGCACGTCGCCGAGCACGCGGACCGGCTCGGCCGCGGCCGCGAAGCCGATCACCCGCGCCGGCTCGCGAGCCCGGGCGTCGTGCACGACGTCGGCGGCCAGTGCGGACAGGTCGACTTCGCTCAGGTCGAACACCCGCTCCTGGTCGAGCCGGGCCAGCAGCAGCAGGTCGTCCACCAGCAGTCCCATCTGGATCGCGCCGTTCTCGATCCGGCTCATCATCCGCTGTACGTCCACTTCGGACGATCCATCCCGCTTGCGGTACAGCTCGGCGAAGCCGCGGATTGAGGTCAGCGGGGTGCGCAGCTCGTGCGAGGCGTCGGCGACGAAGCGGCGCAACCGGTCTTCCGACTGTTCGCGCTTCTTCAGCGCCGAAGCGACCTGGCCGAGCATCACGTTGAACGCCGAGCCCAGCCGCCCGGCCTCGGTCCGGGGGTCGAGGTCGGGCACCCGGCGGTCGAATTCGCCGCCGGCGATCGCCTGGGCCGTGTGCTCGATCCGGGTCAGCGGCCGCAGGCCGAGCCGGATCAGCCAGGTCGCGATCACCCCGAGCAGCACCACCAGCCCGAACCCGAACCCGAGCTCGATCGTCTTCAGCCGGTTCGCCGTGGCGATGCCCGAGTCCAGCGATTCCGCGACCGCCACCGTGCCGCTCACCGGCTGGGCCGGCGTCGGCGCCTGGACCGCGGTCCGGACCCGCCAGGTGGTGCCGCCGACCTCGTCGCCCACGGTGAACGCCCCGGGGCCGCGGGCGCGCACCGAGGCCACGTCCATCGGCGGCACCACCGGCATCAGGGTCTCCCCCTTGGCCTGCCCGACCCGCTCGGTCAACCGGCCGGTGCGGTCGTAGAACAGCACCCGGTAGTCGGTGGGCAGCCGGTCGCGGACGTTGATCTGCTGCGGCGGGCGCGGCGGCGGCCGGTCCGGGGCGGACATCATGGTCACCACCCCGTTCAGCTGGTCGTCGACGCTGTCGACCAGCGAGCTCTGCAGCGCGGTCACGCTGATGAAGCCGAACGCGGTCAGCCCGGTGGCCAGCAGCACCAGCAGCGCCAGGGTCAGCCGCGCCCGGAGCGTCCAGGGGCGGCGGCGCTTCTTCGTGGCCCCGGTCGCGCTCAAGGGGCCGGCCGCCCATCGGCCGCCCTCGGCAGGCGGAGGCTGTAGCCCACCCCCCGGATCGTGTGGATCAGCGGCGGGCCGGACGAGTCGATCTTGCGCCGCAGGTAGCTGATGTAGGACTCGATCACCCGGGTCTCCCCGAGGAAGTCGCCGTGCCACACCCGGTCGAAGATCTGCGCCTTGCTCACCACGCTGCCCGAGTTGACCAGCAGGTAGCGCAGCAGCTTGAACTCGGTCGGGGACAACGGGATCGCCCGGCCCCCGCGCCGGGCCTCGTGGGCGGCCTCGTCCAGTTCGAGGTCGGCGTAGCGCAGCCGCTCCCCGTCGGCGGGGGACGCGGTCCGGCGCAGGATGGCCCGGATCCGCATCACCACCTCGTCGAAGCTGAACGGTTTGCTGACGTAGTCGTCCCCGCCCGCGCCCAGCCCGGCCAGCCGGTCCTCCAGCGCGTCGCGGGCGGACAGGAACAGCACCGGCACCTGGTTGCCCTCGGCGCGCAGCAGCCGGGCGACGGTGAACCCGTCGTGGTCGGGCAGCATCACGTCGAGCACCACGAGGTCCGGGGCCAGCCGCGTGGCCCGCTCCAGGGCCGCGGCCCCGGTGGTCGCGCAGAACACGGTGAACCCGTTCAGTTCCAGCGCCGCGGTCAGCAGTTCCAGGATGTCGGCCTCGTCGTCGACGACCAGGACCGTGGCCGGCCGCGGAACAGGGGGACCCTTCATCGTGACCGCCTGGACCTCGTTCCGGTGGGCGGTTCCGCCCCGATCACGAGCCCGCGCAGTCGTAGAGGCTCTGCGTGCCGGTCCCGCCGTAGGCGCTCGCCGGCACCTCGTGGCAGTTCTTCTCGACCCACGCGGACCGCTGCGCCGACGCTCCCCCTCGGCCGAAACCGCCGCCGCCCCCGCCGCGGCGGGCCTCGGACTCCAGCACGAAGCCCAGCTTCCCGGCGGCCTTCCAGGTACCGAGCAGGCCGACGCTGGGGGCGTCGTCGGTCCCGGAGAACCCACCCATGCCGATGACCGTGGCATCGCTGTTGATGATGTAGCCCGAGGACGCCATCGAGCCGCCTTCGACCGCCATCACGATCTGCGCCCCCCGCGCGTTCTTCACCGCGTAGTCCAGGATCTTCTGCTCTTCGGCGGTGAGGGAGCCGTCTTCGTTCCCGCGCCGGCCGCGCATCATCTCCATCCGCCCGGCCGGTCCGGGGCCGGCCTCGGCACCGGTCGCGGCCGGGCCGCCGACATCGCCACGGCCACCGGGGCCGCCGCGTCCGCCGAACCCGCCGAAGCCCGCGCCGGGCGGGCCGGCCATCGGGATCGTGGCGCCCATCCCGCCGCCGCTCCCGGCGAACGCCGTGGCGCCCGACCAGACCAGCGGCGTCAGCAGCACCGCGACCAGCCCGATCACCCCGATCGCCCGCACCCCGGCCGCGGGCAGCCCGCCGGAGAACCGGAGCAGGACCAGCCCGGCGATGGCCGTGAGCGCGGCGAAGACCACGGCGTAGCGCAGCCAGCCGTTCCACGAGGTGTCCCGGGAGATGACCACCCACGCCCACCCCGCGGTGAGCGCGATGCCCAGCGGCAGCGGCACCCACGCCGCCTTCGCCTGGCGGAAGCCCCACAGCAGCGCGAGCCCGCCCGCCGCCAGCGCGGCGACCGCCGGGGCGAGCTGGGTGGTGTAGTACGGGTGGAAGATGCCGTCCTGGAAGCTGAAGACCAGCGCGAGGACCAGCAGCCAGGAACCCCAGAGCACCCAGCCCGCGCGGACCGGGTGCCCCGCCGGGCGCCCGGCCCGCCACGACCGGAAGCCGGCCACCGCGACCACGACCAGCACCAGCAGGCCGAGCGGGAGCAGCCAGCTGATCTGGCCGCCCGCGGACTCGCCGAACATCCGGAACGGCCCCGAAGCGCCGCCGAAGGCCGCCCCGCCGGGCCCGCCGCCCCCGGGACCACCGCCCGGTCCGCCACCGGGGAAGCCGCCGCCGGGCACCCCACCACCAGGCACAGCACCACCGGGCACGCCGCCGCCAGGCACAGCACCACCGGGCACGCCGCCACCCGGTACCCCACCACCGGGAACGCCCCCACCGGGCACAGCGCCGCCGGGCCCGCCGCCACCGGGGAAGCCACCTCCGGCCCCGCTCCGGCCACCCGGCCCGGCGCCGCCTTCGCCGAAGACGCGCCCCAGCCCGTTGTACCCGACGATCAGGTCCCAGGCCGAGCCGTCCGTGCTGCCGCCGATGTAGGGCTTCGGCCCGGGCCACCACGCCGTGAGCGCGACCCACCAAAGCGAGGAGGCCAGCAGCACCACCGCGGCGCCGAGCAGGTCGAGCAGCCGCCGGCCCCAAGAGGCGTCGCGCCCCACCAGGTAGGCCAGCACCAGCGCCGGGATGATCATCCAGCCGGCCAGCATCTTGGTGACGAATCCGCAGCCGACCCAGAACGCGGCCTGCAGCAGCCACTTCGTCGCGCTGCGGGAGGTGATGCCCGGCTCCACGGCGCGGGTCAGCGCGTAGGCCGCCGCGACGCAGAACAGGGTCAGCGCCGCGTCCGGGTTGACGCTGCGGTCGATGGCGACGGTGACCGGGGTGATCGCCAGGATCAGCGCGGCCAGCAGCGCCACGTTCTCCCCGGCCCACCGGCGGACCGTGCGGTGCAGCAGGAAGACCGCCGCCGCGCCTTCGAGGACCTCCGGCAGCAGCAGCGCCCAGCCGTGGTAGCCGAAGATCCAGCTGGAGACCACCTGCGGCCAGAACGCCATCGGCGGTTTGTCGACGGTGACCACGCCGGCCGGGTCGAACGAGCCGAACAGGAAGTTGGTCGCGCTCTCCGACATCGACTTGACCGCGGCCGAATAGAACGTGTTCGACCAGCCCTCGGCGGTGATGCCCCAGGTGTAGAGCACGACCGAGAGCAGCACGATCGCGCCGAGGGCGACCGCCGGCCGGCCGAGGCGCGGGACGGACCGGGTGCGGGGCCGGACGGCCGTAACCGTCATGCGGCCACCTTCTCTTCGACGCAGTTTTCGCCGGCCACCGCGGCCGGCGCCTTGGCGTGGCGGAACACCCAGATGCGCAGCAGCACGAACCGGCCGGCGGTGCCGACCAGCGAGGCGGCCAGCAGCACCACGAGTTCGAGCGCGGCGGTGTGCCGCGGCCGCAGCGCGTCCAGGAGGAACAGCGCGCCCGAGGTGAACGCGTAGTAGAGCGCGAACACCGCCAGGCCCTGCAGGTGCACGCGCCCGCCCGGGCGGTTCCGCCCGATGAACGTGAGCCTGCGGTTGGCCTCGGTGTTGAGCAGGGTGGTGATGGTCAGCGCGGCGAAGTTCGCCACCCAGTACGGCCACCAGGTGCGGAACCCGGCGTAGAGCAGCAGGGTCGCGACCGTGGAGGCGGCGCCGATCAGGCCGAAGCAGAGCACCTGCCACAGCAGCCCGGTCTCCCGGCGGTGGGCCACCACCGCGTCCGGGTGGATCGGCGCGGGCTCGGGCCGGCGCGGCAGGTCGTCGACCCTGGCCGCGCCGCTGGCCTTGTTGCGGGCCACGCGGACCAGCCCGCGCAGGTCCTCGAGCGCGGTCGAGGTGACGTTCACCCGCGTGTCGGTGTCTTCGACCCAGTCGACCGGCACCTCGTGCACCCGCAGCCCGTTGTGCTCGGCCAGCAGCAGCAGTTCGGTGTCGAAGAACCAGGAATCGTCCTGGATCCGCGGCAGCAGCGGGCGGATCACCTCGGCTCGCGCCGCCTTGAACCCGCACTGCGCGTCGGAGAACCGGGCGCCGTGCGAGACCCGGATCAACGCGTTGTAGCAGCGGGAAATCACTTCGCGCTTGGGCCCGCGGACGGTGCGCGCGCCGGGCGCCAGCCGCGACCCGATGGCGAGGTCGGAATGCCCGTTGCTCAGCGGCGCGACCAGCGGCAGCAGGGCGTCGAGGCCGGTGGAGAGGTCGACGTCCATGTAGACCACGATGTCGGCGTCGCTGAACCCCCACGCGGTGCGCAGGGCCAGCCCGCGGCCCTTGCGCTCCAGGTGCAGCACCCGGACGTTGTCCGTGGTCTCGGCGAGCTGGTTGGCCACGCGCTCGGTCCCGTCGGTGCTCGCGTTGTCGACCACGGTGATGGTCCAGTCGAACGGGAACCCGGTGCTGAGGTAGTCGTGCAGCACCCGGATGCAGCCGGGCAGCGAGCGCTCCTCGTTGTAGACCGGGATCACGACGTCCACGGCCGGCCGGCCGCGGGAAGCGCCGGCCTCGGCTTCGTCACGGGGTTCGGGGACGGGCCCGTTCGGTCGGGCGGAGATGACACCGGGCAATGCGACCACCTACGAGAAGAACGGATCTCGGGATCCGGGGCGGAGCCACCCCCTAGGTATGGCGGTCGAGTGTGTGAGAAACGTGGGCGCAAGTTGTACGTAAGCTGTGAA
Source organism: Amycolatopsis sp. PS_44_ISF1 (assembly GCF_032335455.1). NCBI lineage: Bacteria > Bacillati > Actinomycetota > Actinomycetes > Pseudonocardiales > Pseudonocardiaceae > Amycolatopsis > Amycolatopsis sp. PS_44_ISF1. The sequence continues at coordinate 1,296,346 of NZ_JANUXO010000002.1, forward strand.
AGGCAGCGGCCGGGTGATCCGGCTCCGGTCAACCGGGCGTTATGTCACTTCCTGTCCGGATCCGGCGGACGCGAAACCGGGTGTGAGCTGCGCTACACGGAGTGAGCCCACGGTCCGTCGGCCCCACCTCCACCGGCCGGCCCCGCGCGGGTCCGTTGTGGACGGTCAGGACGGTCCGGTCCCCCGGCCGGGCGAGACGCGCGCCGGACGCGGCAGGTCCAGCTCCACCGTCCACCCGCCGTCGGGAGCCGCGCCCGCCCGCAGGGTGGCACCGAGCTGGGCGGCGCGCTCGCGCATGCCGACCAGGCCCACCCCGGAACTCGTGGCGGCGCCGCGCCGGGGCTCCGGGGGTGGTCCGTTGTGGACGGTCAGGACGATCCGTTCGCCCGGGCCGTCCAGGCGCATCGTGCGCGTCGACCCCGGCGCGTGTTTCGCCGCGTTGGTCAGGGCTTCCTGCGCCACCCGGAACACCGCGTGCGTCGCCTCGGCGCCGATGGCCGCGGGCTCGCCGGTCACCGTCAGCTCCACGGCGTTGCGTTCGGCCAGGCGGCGGAGCAGGTCCGGCAGCGGCAGGGTGTCCTCCCGCAGCGCCTGCACCGCGCGCCGGGTCTCGCCGATGCTGTCCACGGCCAGCGCGCGGGCCCGCTGGACGGCGGCGACCGACTCCTCCTCCCGGCCCCTGCCGCGCAGCGCGTCGGCCAGGTCGAGCTGGAGCGCGATCCCGGACAGCGAGTGGCCGAGCACGTCGTGCACCTCGCGGCCGATGCGGGCGCGTTCGAGCAGCGCGGCCTCGCGGGCCTCCGACTCGCCGGCGCGCTCGGCTTCGGCCGCCGCGCGGCGCGCGTTGACCAGGGCGTCCTGCCGGTCGCGGTTGGAGATCGCGATGTACACCGGCAGGCCCACGCACAGCGTCGCCCACCACGGCCACTGCGGGGCGTCCGGCGCCAGCCGCCCGACCACCCAGCCGGCCAGCGCGGCGCCCAGCGAACCGCATACGGCGATGGCGATCGCGTGGCGCCGGGACGCCAGCTTCATGCCCGCCGTCGAGGCCGCGAGGAACGGGAAGACGGCCGCGGTCGTCGCCTGGTGCGCCAGCGGGAGCAGCAGCACCCCGAGCGCCATGTTCGCGGCCAGGGCCGCGACCCGCGCCCGCTCGCCCAGCCGGTCCAGCGGCAGGATCATCGCCAGCGCGAAGAGCGAGGTCAGCACGAACAGCGGCAGCGCGACCGCCGGGAACACGATGCCGCCTTCGGACCAGTCCACCGCGGTGGTGGCGATCACCACGATCGCGACGACCGGCTGGATCAGCCGGTCCCGGAACGGGACGGCCTGCGCGTCCGGTGTGGTCATGACGCTCCCCTCCTCGGCGAAAACCGGTCCCGGCCGAGTCTTCCACCCCGCCCTCCGGGGCCCGCGGGTGGAGACGGCTCTCCACCCGGAATACAGCCACGGACGCACGACTCGGGGCCCGCGGCGACCGTAGCGTCGGCTTCGAGCGAAGGCCGGATCCGTCCGGCCGGGGAAAGAAGGAGAAGCCGTCATGCGAGTGCTCGTCGACCTCAACCGCTGCCAGAGCTACGGGCAGTGCGTGTTCGCGGCACCGGAGGTGTTCCGGTTCCGCGGCGCCGAGTCGCTGGAGTACGACCACGGGCCGGGCGCGGACTCCGACCGGGCCGTGCGGCGGGCCGCACTGGCCTGCCCGGTGCAGGCCATCACGCTCGGCCGCTCTCCCGAGGCCGCGCCGGCCGGGGGGCCGCGATGACGGCCGGCCGGATCGTCGTCGCCGGGGCCTCGCTCGCCGGTCTGCGCACGGCGGATTCCCTGCGCGCCCACGGTTTCGACGGGGAGCTGGTGCTGATCGGCGACGAGCCGCACGAGCCCTACGACCGTCCGCCGCTGGCCAAGGCGGTGCTGGCCGGGCGCAGCCGCACCGACCGGCTGGCGCTGCCGAGCACCCGGGACCTGGACGCGCGCCGGCTGTCCGGCGTCGCCGCCACCGGCCTGGACCTCGCCGCCCGCGAGGTGCGGCTGGCCGACGGCCGCCGGATCGGGTTCGACGCGCTGGTCGTCGCCACCGGCGCGCGGTCCCGGCCGTGGCCGGTCCGCCGGGAGGCCGCGCTGCGCGGCGTGCACCTGCTGCGCGGGATCGAAGACGCCGATCGGATCCGCGCCGGCCTGATCGCGGGTCCGCGCCGGGTGCTGGTCATCGGCGGCGGGTTCACCGGGTCCGAGGTGGCGTCGAGCTGCCTCGAACTGGGCCTCCCGGTCACCGTCACCCTTCGCGGTGACGCGCCCATGGCGAGCGCGCTCGGCGGGACCGTCGGGGCGGTCATCGGTGCGCGGCAGCGTGCACACGGCCTCGACCTGCGCGCCCGCACCACCGTCACCGCCCTGCTCGGCGACGCCGAAGGCCGGCTGCGGCGGGCCCGCACCTCCGACGGGGACGAGTTCGAAGCGGACCTCGCCGTGGTCGCGCTGGGCTCGGTCGCCAACACCGAGTGGCTGGCCGGGGCCGGGCTCTCCGCCGACTCCCGGGGGGTCGTCTGCGACGCCGCCTGCCGGGTCGTGGACGCCGGTGGCGCCGTGGTCCCGCAGGTGTACGCGGTGGGCGACGTGGCCCGGTGGCCGCACCCGCACTTCGACGCCGGTCCCGAGGCGCTCCGGCACTGGGGCAACGCGGTCGGCCAGGCCGAGGTCGCCGCGTACAACCTCACCCACCGCGACCGGCGGACGGCCACCGAGCTGCCCGCGTTCTGGTCCGACCAGTTCGGGCTCGCCATCAAATCGGTCGGCCTGCCGCACCGGGCCGACCGGGTCGTGCTCACGCAGGGCTCGTTCGACCGCGGCCCGTTCGTCGCCGCCTACGGCCGCGCGGGCGTCACGGTGGGCGCGGTCTCGGTGAACTCGCCGCGGGTGATGGACGGCTACGCCGCCCTGATCACCGAGCGGGCGCCGTTCCCGCCCGTGGTCCAGGCCACCGATTCGCCCGAAACCACCGTTCTCGACGCGGGGTTCCCCGGCGCCGCTCTCGCCACCGTCCACGGAGGACAGTCATGACCAGTACCCGGCCTTACCCCGCCGCTCTCGCGTACGAGGCGCTGCTCGATCCCGCCCACCGCCACGACCCGTACCCCTGCTTCGCCGAGCTGGCCGCGGAGCCGATCCAGCGCATCGGCGAGCACCGCTGGGTGGTGTCCCGGCACGCCGACATCACCGCGCTGCTGCGCGACCCGCGGCTGTCCGCGCAGGACGAGCTCGAAGGCGACCCGCCGCCGGGCTCCGACGGCCGGCCGTTCCGCGGACCGTTCCTCAAGGTGGACCCACCGCACCACGACACCCTGCGCGAGCAGGCGATGCACCAGTTCATGCCCCGGGTGCTGGGGCTCGGCCCGCGGATCGAGGCCATGGTCGGCGCCCTGCTCGACCGGCACCGCTCGACCGGGCCCGGCGAGCTGGACGTGGTCACCGCGCTGGCCTACCCGCTGCCGGTCGCCGTCATCTGCGAGCTGCTCGGCGTCCCGGCGGAGGAGGAACCGGTGTTCCACTCGTTCGCCGAGCGGCTCACCCGGGCGCTCGACCCGGTCGAGACGCTGAGCGCGCAGGAGCGCGCGGACTTGCAGGGGACCCTGGCCGACTGGCGGGCGTACCTGCTCCCGATGATCGCCCAGCGCCACGACCGGCCGGGTCCCGACCTGGTGTCCGGGCTGCTCACCGCCGGGGACCCCGAGACCCGGATGAACACCGTGGAGCTCGCCTCCACCCTCGGCCTGCTGCTCATCGCCGGGCACGAGACCACCGTCAACCTGATCGCCAACGGGACGCTCGCGCTGCTGCGCCACCCCGAGGTGCTCGACCGGCTGCGCGCCGACCCGGGCCTGGCCCCGGCCGTGGTCGAGGAGGTCCTGCGTTACGACCCGCCGGTGCAGCTGACCGCCCGGCGGGCCACCGCGGACCTCCGGGTCGCGGGCCGGGTCGTGCCCGCCGGGGACGACGTCCTGCTGCTGCTCGCCGCGGGCAACCGCGACCCGCGGCGGTTCGCCGACCCGGACCGGTTCTGGCCGCAGCGCCCGGGCAACGCGCACCTGGCCTTCGGCGGCGGGGTGCACTACTGCTTCGGCGCCGCGCTGGCCCGGATGGAGGGCCAGGCCGCGCTGAGCGCGATCGCCACCCGGCTGGCGAACCCGCGCCTGGCCGTCGATCCGCCGCCGTACCGGGCGAACATGCTGCTGCGCGGCCCGGCGCGGCTGCGGATCGCCTTCGACGCGGTGACCGGCTGATCCGGGGCGCGGGGCGGGCCCCGGCCGGGGAACGTTCCGCGCCCTGGAGGAACTCCAGGTTTACCATCGCCTTCATGCGATTCGCGATCAAGACCTCGCCCCAGGACACCGTCTGGGCCGACATGCTCTCGGTGTGGCAGGCCGCCGACGAAATCGAGCTCTTCGAATCCGGCTGGACCTTCGACCACTTCTACCCCATCTTCTCCGACTCGTCCGGCCCCTGCCTGGAAGGCTGGGTCACCCTCACCGCGCTGGCACAGGCCACGCAGCGGCTGCGGCTGGGCACGCTGGTCAGCGGCATGCACTACCGCCACCCGGCGCTGCTGGCGAACATGGCCGCCACCCTCGACATCGTCTCCGGCGGACGGCTGGAGATCGGCATCGGCGCCGGCTGGAACGAAGAGGAGTCCGGCGCGTACGGCATGGAGCTCGGCTCGGTCAAGGACCGCAGCGACCGGTTCGAAGAGGGCTGCGAAGTCCTGCTCGGCCTGCTCACCCAGGAGACCACCACGTTCCAGGGCCGGCACTACCAGCTCACCGACGCCCGCAACGAGCCGAAGGGCGTGCAGAAGCCGCACCCGCCGTTCTGCATCGGCGGCAGCGGCGAGAAGCGCACCCTGCGCACGGCCGCGAAGTACGCCCAGCACTGGAACTTCACCGGCGGCACGCCCGAGGAGTTCGCCCACAAGCGTGAAGTGCTGCACCGCCACTGCGCGGACCTCGGCCGCGACCCGGCCGAGATCACCCTGTCCTCCCACGTCCGCCTCGGCCCGGACCAGGACTACGCCAAGGTCGCGGCCGAGGCGGCGGCCCTGGGCGAGGCCGGCCTCGACCTGGCGATCGTCTACCTGCCGCCGCCGCACACCCCGGCCGTGCTGGAGCCGCTGGCCCGGGCGCTCGAACCGCTGCGCTGACCGCTCTCCCGGAGCCGGGTGACGCGCGTCCTGCGCGGTCACGAAAACCGGCGCCTCGCCGTCCTGTGGCTGAACCCTCGTGACGAAGGAGCAGCCATGACCGAGGAAACCGGTGTGATCGTGATCGGCGGCGGGTACGCCGGGGTGCTGGCGGCCAACCGGCTGACCCAGCGGGACGACGTGGCCGTCACGCTGGTCAACCCGCGCCCGGACTTCGTCGAGCGGATCCGCCTGCACCAGCTCGCGGGCGGGTCCGACGACGCCGTGGTCGGCTACCGGGAGGTGCTGTCCGAGCGGGTGCGGCTGGTCGTCGGCACCGTGGAACGGATCGACGCCGCCCACCGCACCGTGCGGCTGGCGACCGGCGACACGCTTTCCTACGATTACCTCGTGTACGCGGTGGGCAGCGGCAGCGCCGTGCCGCAAGTGCCGGGCGCGGCCGAATTCGCTTACCCGATCGGCGATCTGGAAGAGGCGCACCGGTTGCGGGCCGCCCTCCACACCGCCGCCGCGGCCCCGGTGACCGTGGTCGGAGCGGGGCCGGGCGGGATCGAGACCGCCGCCGAACTGGCCGAGACCGGGCGTTGCGTGACGCTGGTCTGCGGTGGCGTCCTCGGCCCGTACCTGCACCCCCGCGGCCGCCGCGCGGTGGCGAAGCGCCTGGCCCGGCTGGGCGTGACCGTGCTCGGCCCGGCGGTGACCGCGGTGACGCGCGAGACCGTGGAGCTGGGTGACGGGCGGGAAGTGCCGAGCGGGGTGACGATCTGGACCGCCGGCTTCGGCGTGCCGGGCTTGGCGCGCGCCAGCGGGCTGAGCACCGACGCGCTCGGCCGTCTGCGCACGGACGCGACACTGACCAGTGTGGACGATCCGCGCGTGGTCGCCGCCGGGGATTCGGCGGCCCCGGCCGGCCGGCCGTACCGGATGAGCTGCCAGGCCGCGGGCCCGCTGGGCGCGCAGGCGGCCGACACGGTACTCAGCCGCATCGCGGGCGAACGGCCCGTCGCGGTCCGGCTGGGGTTCGCCGGCCAGTGCCTGAGCCTGGGCCGCCGGGGCGGGATCTTCCAGTTCGCCCGCCGCGACGACGTCGCCATCGGGTTCCACCTCGGCGGCCGCCTCGGCGCGAAGATCAAGGAGCTGGTGTGCGCGGGCACGATCAGGCAGCTCACCCGGGAGGCGGCCGAGCCCGGTTCGCTGCGCTGGTTCAAGCCCGGTGCGAAAACCGTTGACCAAGCGGAAAATCACGCCGAAATCTGACGTCTCCGCGGGCACGAAGACCGCGAACGTCATGGACGACGACACCCGACTCAGCCGCCGCGGCTGGGAGGACTGACCACCGGACCCGTCAGTGACCACAGTGGACCAACGGGCGTCCACTGTGGTCACTGATCAGCCGCAGCCGTTCCAGTCAGCGGCCCGGAGCGTCCACCGGGACCCGAGTCGCGTTCCTGGCCGGCGGCGGACGGCGCGCGGTCCACCCGGTGGTCCCCCGGGCCGCGTCAGCTCACTGGCAGGCTTCGCAGTCCGGGTCCTCGATCCGGCAGGCGGCGCCGTCGGTGAGCGGGAAGTCGAAGTCGTCGAGGGCGGGCACGGCCGGCCCGGCGGGCGCTTCTTCCGGGGTGGTGGTGGCGGACATGGGACTCCTTCGGTGGCGAACGGTGCGTACCTCTGGTGTAGCGCCGAAGATCCACCGGCATTCCGTGACCCGCGCCACAGCCGTGGCCGCCGCCGGAGGGCCTTGGCCGGTCTTCGCCGACGTGCTAGCTTCCCCGGAATGCGCGCACGGTCGGCGATCGCCTACGTCACGACACTCGCTTCCCTGCTGACGGTCTTCCTGGCCGGCCCCGCCACCGCCGCGCCACGCCCGGGCGGAGAGTGCGCGACCCCGTCGATCGACCGGTACCAGCAGTGGCTGGCCAGCGGCGAAGGCACCACCGTCCCGGCCACCGGGAGCCTGCTGGTGCCGCGGCACCACGGTTACACGGCGAAGGTCGCCTTCGTCGGCGCCGAATGGCACGTCGCCGTCCTCTGGCTCGGCAACCGGTTCGAGGCGCAGGCCGACCTCTCCCGCTCCCGGGGCTTCCGGCTGACCTACTCCGCCACCGACGATCTGTACGTCCAGCTCCGCCCGGCCTCCCACTGGAGCGGCGGCGCCCAGTGGCTGACCCGGATCCCCTCGACCGGCGGCCGGGCGGCGACCAGGTTCTTCAGCTTCTCCCCCGCCGCCTGGACGGCCCTGCCCGAGCTGGGCACCCCGTCGCACTCCTTCGCCTCGGCCCTGACCGAGGCCCGCGGCCTGGTCTTCGTCGGCAAGACGCCGAACCGGCTGGAATTCCGCGGTCTGCGGGTGGACCGATACCGGCCGCCCTGCCGCTGAACCGCGCCGGGCCACCGGAGCAGCGATCCCGCTCGATCGCCCCCGTGATCGGCCCGATCGGGGTTGACCGGCCACTGAGGACAGTCCCGGTGCCGGCCCTCAGGCCGAGGGCACCAGGTGGTCCCCGGCCACCCCGGCCTTTTCCGGCGCGTAGTAGTCCTTGATCCCCTGCACCCAGATCCGCACCGTGATCCGGTCCTGGCGGTCCGGCCCGAACGCGTCGAACAGCTTGGCGATGTTGTCCGCGCCGAAGCCGATGGCGGTCATCAGCGCGGTGAACACGGGGCGCTCGATCAGGCCGTCGCCGTCCGGGTCGCCCATGGCGGCCAGGGCCTCGGCGAAGGTGGCGATCGTGCGGTCGAACCGCTCCGGGGAGAAGACGCAGTCCTGGAATTCCGCGAAACTGACCTTGCCGTCGCCGTCGGCGTCCAGCTCCCGGGCCAAAGTGGTCCAGAACTGACCGAAAGCGTCGGCCAGCTCCGCTTGGGCGGCATCACTGGCGGCCGGGGCCGCGGCGATGACGTTGCGCGTCATCAGGTCGAAATCGGCGGCCTCGAGCCGGCCGCTGCCGTCGGCGTCGAACAGGCGGAAGATCAGTTTGATGCGGTCGAGAGCTTCGGGGCGCATGAATGGTCCACCTTCGATCGAGGCCGGATTTCGCTGGCCCAGAATAGATCCGCGGACGGCCGGCCCGATACGGGCGGCACACGGATGTCGGCCGTGAACCATCGCCGGAGTTACGGCCTCGGGTCTTTCACTACGCTTGGTAGACCCGCGTTGGCACGAATGAGTCGAACCACGCGGGCATTCGGTCGTTCGCCGTTGCCGGGTGCCGGAAAAGCGTGGCCGGGGCCGAATAATCAGGCCCGGTGACCCGGCGGCGAAGGAACACCCGCCAGGGACCGCAACGACCGGGAAACCGCTACCCGAGAACGTCCACCTGCCCCCGGCGCCACCCGCACCCCGGGGGGACCAGCAGATCCGGCGCTTCGCCGGGCCTGGTCCACCCCTGCACCCACGACCACCAGGAGGCCCCGTGGCCGGCAGTCAGGAACCCACCGGCGGGGTGGCGACCGGGATCGGGCGGACCGCGCTGATGGTCGCCGCCGCCCGCGCGATCGAGACCCACCGCCCCGATTCGCTGGCACAGGACTGCTACGCGGAGCACTTCGTCCGGGCGGCCGGGGTCTGCGCGGGCTGGCCGGTGCGGCCCGAGGACGTCCCGGGCGGCGACGCGAACCCGCTGTGGGGCCGGCTGGGCCGGTACTTCGGCTTGCGCACCCGGGTGTTCGACGACTTCCTGCGGCGCGCGGCGCGGGGCGGCGCCCGGCAGATCGTGGTGCTCGGGGCCGGGCTCGACACCCGGGCCTACCGCCTCGAATGGCCGACCGGCTGCGTGGTGTTCCTGCTCGACCGGGCACCGGTGCTGGACTTCAGCCGCTCCGTGCTGGCGAGCGTCGGTGCCGTCACGCCGACGCCGTGCCGGTGGATCGCCGCCGACCTGCGGGACCAGGCGTGGCCCGGCGCGCTGGCCGCGGCCGGGTTCGACGCGTCCGCCCCGAGTGCCTGGCTGGCCGAGGGGCTGCTGCTGTACCTGCCCGCCGAGGCCGAGACCCGGCTGATGTCCACTGTGGATCTTCTGGCGGCGCCGGGCAGCGTGCTGGCCTACGAGGTCAAGCTCGGCCTGGAGTCCCCGGCGGTGCGCGACAGCCCGGTCTACACCACCACGAAGGAGCAGATCGGCATCGACCTGCTCGCCCTGTTCGACCGGCAGCCGCGGCCCGACACCCTGGCCGCCCTGATCGCGCGCGGCTGGTTCGCGACCGGCCACTCCCCGTTCGAGTTCACCCGGCTCCACCGGCGCGGACCCGAGCCGGAGCACCCCGACGCGCTGGCCGCCAACCGGTGGGTGTTCGCCGCCAAGCCCCCGGCCGGCCACCGGTGACCGGCCCCGGAGGCCCGGCGGGACCAGAGGCGGCGGGCCGGGCGGCGGACGAGCCCGGACCGGAGCGGCGCGACCGGCTGCGCCGGGAAATCTCCCACGCGGCCGTCCGGCCCCACGGCCGAGCACTCCGGCCACCGGCTGACCGCCCCGGCGATCGCACGAGCCGTGCGGGGGCCGTGGCGGGATGAGCCTCCCCGCCGCTCAGCGCGACGACAGCCGCTCGACCTCATCGGCGAACAACACCGCCGGATCGAACTCCATGCCCTCGAAGTGCCCGGCCAGTTCCAGGGAGAGCACCCCGTGCACGCGCGTCCAGAAGCTCAGCGCGCGGGCCAGGATCGCGGGTGGGGCCGGGTTCTCACCGGCCCAGCGGCGGTGGCGACCCAGTTCGGCGTCGAGCGGGGTGTCCGGGGCCTCGACCGGGCGGGCGGCGCTCGCGTCGATCACCACCGCCATGATCTCGGCCGAGATCCGGGTGGTGTCCTCCGGGGCGTGGTATCCGGGCACGGGAGTGCCGTAGATCAGGAAGTACCGCTGCGGGTCGGCCCGGGCCCAGTCGCGGAAGGCGTGGGCCAGACCGGCCAGGTCGGCACCGGCCGCGGCGCGCGCCTGGATCGTGTCGGCCAGGCTGCGGTAGGCGTCGCGGATGAGCTCGGTGAGCAGGTCGTCGCGGCTGGCGTAGTAGCGGTACAGCGCGGGGCCGCTCAGTCCGAGCTGCTTGGCGATGGCGTTGAGCGACAGCGCGGCGACGCCGGTCGTGGCCAGCTGCTCCCACGCGCGCTGCTTGATCTCCGCGCGCACCTGGGCCCGGTAGCGCTCCCGCGGGCTCGTCCCGGCCGTGTCGGTCATCAGTCCGCCCTTCCCGTTCCCACCCCGGTACGGTTAGAGCTTATCACTAACACTATTACCAATTACGCAACGCCACCCGGCAAACGGCGGCGCCGGGGCTGGTCTGCCCCGGCGCCGCCGTTCATCGGTCCCGGTGTTCGGAGTGCTACGAGGACGGGGCCGCCGCGTCACGCCTGCGCGATGAGGTGAAGGTCGTCGTGGTCCCTTGCTCGGCTCCCAGCTTGCTGAACGGCTGGGCCTCGGTCTCGTCGCCCTCCCGGTAGGTCTTGGCCGCGGTGCGCACGTTGTCCGCCGTCGTCTTCACGCCTTCGCCGGCCGAGCTCACCGCCTCCTTCGCCTTTTCCCCGGTCGGGTTCACGATCAACGGCAGGAAGGCGCACAGCAGCCCGTACGCGTCGGTGGACAGCGCCGTGTCCGCCGCCTGCCCCGCCGTGTTCAGCCGGTCGACCAGCCCGTCCAGATGGCTCGCGTGGGCGACCAGGTCGTCCGGCTCAACGTGAAAAGCGCCTGTCATCGCCCGCTCACTTCCAGTCCGTGTTCTTCCAGTCGCCGATCACCGGCGGCGCGACGACCTCGTCCGGGGAGAAGAACGACGGATCGTCGGACTCCACGTAGTCGGCGATCTTGTGCTCCTTGTCCTCCGGGCCCTTGCCGCCCTTGTTCGCCGCGCCCATACCGCCCATGCCCGGCGAACCGGGGGCGCCCTTGCCGCCGGCCCCGGCCGCACCACCGCGCGCGGCCAGCTCTTCGGGGGTCAGGCCGCCGGCGCCGGTGCTGCTGCCCGGTCCGCCCAGGCCCTTGGCCCCGCCCAGCCCGCCGGCGCCACCGCCGAGCCGGCTGCTGATGCTCTCGCCGTTGACTCCGCCGATCGACGGCATCTTGCCGCCGCCCGCCCCGCCGGAGCCGCCGAGGCTGCCACCGGAACCGCCACCGCCCGGCAAGTTGAGGTCGGGCATCTTCGGCGGGGTGTAGCCCGGTCCGCCACCGAGCGGGCCGCCGCCCGGCAGGCCGATGTCCGGGATGGACGGCGGCTTGTAGCTCGGGCCACCGCCGGTGCTCCCGCCCGGGCCGCCGCCCGGCGGCAGGTCGATGTCCGGGATCGACGGCGGGGTGAAGCCCTGGGCCTTGGTCCCGCCCGGGTCCTTGTCCTTCGGCAGGCTGACCGGGGGCATCGAGAACGGCGGCGGGGTGAAGCCCGGGCTGCCGGGGCTGCCGCCACCGGGCAGGCCCCCGCCCGGGATGCCGCCACCCGGAATCCCACCGCCCGGGCTGCCCCCGGTCGGGAGGGTGATGTCCGGCATCTTCGGCGGGGCGTAGCCCTGGGCCTGCGTCCCGTCGCCCGGACCGCCGCCGGGCAGGTTGAGCGGGGGCATGGCGGGGCTGCCGCCGCTGCCGTTACCACCGCCACCGCCGTTGCCACCGCCGCCCAGGCCGCCGAGCGGCTTGCCGTCGGGGCCGACGGGCTGGCCGTTCGGACCCAGCGGGATCCCGTTAGGACCCAGCACCGGCTTGCCGTCCGGACCGACCGGACCGCCGTTCGGCCCGGTCAGCGGCTTGCCGTCGGGGCCGACGGGCTGGCCGTTCGGACCCAGCGGGATCCCGTTCGGACCCAGCACCGGCTTGCCGTCCGGACCGACCGGTCCACCGTTCGGCCCGGTCAGCGGCTTGCCGTCGGCGCCGATCGGCTGGCCGTTCGGGCCGAGCACCGGCTTGCCGTCCGGGCCCAGCTGCTCGCCGTTCGGACCGAGCCGCACGGCCGGGGAAAGGGGCTTCGCCATCGACGAGAACGGGGTCCCGGCGCCGCTGGCACTGCCGCCCTTCTGGCTGTCCAGCTTCGGCGGGGCCGGGAAGTGCGGGGTGGCGACGGCGCCGGCGATGGTCTTGTCGTACTGCGCCATCGTCTGCGCGGCCTGCCCGCGGGCGGCCTGCTGCTCGCGGTACTTGCCGGTGATCAGGGCGGCCGACACGCCGTACTGCACCGGGTCCTTGATCGTCTGCAGTTGCGCGATGGACTGCCCCACGTTGAACTCGACCGGCGGGTTCGCCTTCATCGCGATCTGGGTCTGGTTCAGCGCCTGCGAGTGGACCTCCTGCTGCCGGCCGGACAGCACCGAGCCCTGGGCGGTCTCGCCGAGCCACTTGCCGACGTTCGCCATGTGCTCCCGGGCCGCGTCGCCACCACCGCCCTGCCAGTTCGAGGAGCTGGCGTTGATGGCGTCGGCCAGCGTCTTCTGGTGCCCGGTGAGTTCGTTGCCGACGCTCACCCACTCCTCGGAGGAGGAGGCGACGGTGGCCGGGTCGGCCTGCTCCGTGATCGCCTTCTGCATCTGCTCGTGGGTGGCGTTGTCCCAGTTGGTGACCGGCGGGGTGCCCGGGTCACGCATGGTCAGCCCGTTCTGCAGGCCCTTCTTGCTGTTGTCCAGGTTCGCCTGGTAGAGGCCCTGGATCAGCTGGTTCTTCGAATTCGGGTTGAGCACCGGGCCGAGCCAGCTGCCCAGGATGTCGCCCTGCACGGTGGAGATGTCCCGCAGGTCGTCGCCCGACTTCGCGTGGTCGGAGATCGGGCCGACGTAGTACTTGTTCGACGGGTCGGCCGTCATCTCGTAGTCCGGCGAGCTCGAGTCCATCTTCGGGTCGTAGTCCGGGCTCTTCTTGTCGTACTCCGGCGACTTCGGATCGGAGACCGCCGCTTTGTCCTTGTCGGTGACCGTTGCCACGGAAGTTCCTTTCAGCTCTGGTCGGCGGAGGGCAGGTTCTTGAGCGTGGCCTTGGTCCCGCTCTCACGATCGGCGTAGTTCTTCTTGGCGAGCTTGATCGCCTCGATGTAGGTCGGGAACTCGTTCTTCGCCGCCTGCAGCTGCGTGAGCAGGCCCTGCGCGTCGTTCGCCGTGTTGCTCATATGCTGGGCGACCCACTCGCCGGTGGCGGTGGACGACATCGCGGGCCTCTCGCCCACCTTCTGCAGCGCGCTCCAGCGGTGCTCGAGCGTGTCGATCACCGCCTCGAGCGCCGCGATCATCTTGTCGCCGGTCGTGTCGTCGACCGAGAAGCTGCCGGAGCGGGCGAGGTCCACCATCTTCCGGCCGGACAGCATCGGCTTCAACGGCTCCACCGCCTGCCACTGCGCCGTGGCCGGCATCGCGTCCCTCAGCACGGGAGTCTCGTCCGCCATCGTCTTCTCTTCCTTTTCACTCATGACAGCCCTGGCCCTCCCGGTGCTCCGGGGAGGCCACCGACCCGGGCCATGACGTCGATCTGCGCCGGGTTGTAGAGATCGTGGATCGCCGCGTTCATCATGTCCTCGGCGAACTGCGGGCCACGGGGCGCGTCCGCCGTGGTGCCCTTCAGTTCGGCCCAGCCGGCGTGCAGGGCGCCGACGTGCGGGGCCAGCCGCTCGGCCAGCCGGCGGCGGGTGTCCTCACCGGCGCCGGCGGGCAACCGGTCGAACTCCGCCATCGCCGGGTGCTCGCGCAGCCGCCGGAGCACCCGCTCGTGGGCCCGCAGGCCCACCGGGCCCAGCACCCGGCCGAGGACGACCAGGTAGGCGCGGTCGGCGTCGGTCAGCCCGGTGGGGGCCGGCTCCGGGGCCGCCGGGACGTCCTCGCTCAGGATCTGCTTCAGCTCGACCCGGGTGCGCCGCAGCCTCGCGACGGTCGCGGCCAGCTCCTCGTCCAACGAGCGCAGGGCCGCTTCGAAGTGGTCGTCGGCCTCGCCCATGGCGGCGATCTGGGGCAGCGAGAAGCCGAGCGTGGTCAGCCGCTTGATCCGCAGCACCCGCAGCAGGTGTGACGGGCCGTAGTGCTTGTAGCCGTTGGCACCGCGTTCCGGCTCGCTGAGCAGGCCGATCTCGTGGTAGTGCCGCACGGCGCGCACGCTGGCACCGGCGAGGTCGGCGACCTCGCGAGTGCTCCACGCCATGGCTCCCCTCCAGGAGTTCGTTCCGCGGCCCCGGCACGCCGCCCGGGCCATCCAAACCGGGCCCGGGCCGCGCGGTCAAGAATCGCTGCCCGTAATGCCCGTCCCGCCGTCGGTTCCAGATTACTGCCGTTCACCCCGACCGCGCGATCGGCTCGACCCGACCCGGGCGCGCCGCCCGGTACCAGTGGACACGGTGCCGGGCCGGACCGGCCAAGGAGAGCACCGATCTTCACCCTTTCTGCCCGGCGTAGCTGCCCCCCTGTCCACTGAGCGTGACGCACCACGGCCGCGCTCCTACACCCGCAGGACCCGCGGCGGGGCGGGACCCGCCGAATCGACCGCGCCGGATTTCCCCGCCGGACCCGGGGAATCAAACCCGGCCGCCGGGCGCTGAGGCGTGCGTGAAGAAGATCGGATTCCTCTCGTTCGGCCACTGGTCGGAGAGCCCCCCATCGGCGACCCGGTCGGCCGCCGACTTCCTGCACCAGTCGATCGACCTGGCGGTGGCGGCCGAGGAGCTGGGCGCGGACGGCGCGTACTTCCGCGTGCACCACTTCGCGCGCCAGGCGGCGAGCCCGTTCCCGCTGCTGTCGGCGATCGGCGCCCGCACGTCGCGGATCGAGATCGGCACGGGCGTGATCGACATGCGCTACGAGAACCCGCTGTACATGGCCGAGGACGCCGGGGCGGCCGACCTCATCTCGGGCGGGCGGCTGCAGCTCGGCGTCAGCCGTGGCTCCCCCGAGCAGGTGATCGACGGCTGGCGGTACTTCGGCTTCGTGCCCCGCGAGGGCGAGACCGAAGCGGATATGGCGCGCCGGCACACCGAGTCCTTCCTCGAGGTGATCGAGGGTGCGGGCTTCGCGCAGCCGAATCCGCGGCCGATGTTCGCCAACCCGCCCGGCCTGCTGCGGGTCGAGCCGCACTCCCCGGGCCTGCGTGAGCGCGTCTGGTGGGGCTCCAGCTCCAACGGCACCGGCGTCTGGGCCGCGAAGCTCGGCCTGAACCTGCAGAGCTCGACCCTCAAGACCGACGAGTCCGGCGAGCCGCTGCACGTCCAGCAGCGCAAGCAGATCGAGGCCTACCGGCAGGCCTGGCGGGAGGCCGGCCACGACCGGGAGCCGCGGGTCTCGGTCAGCCGCAGCATCTTCGCCCTGACCAGTGAGCTGGACCACGCCTACTTCGGCCACGACCGCCGGTCCCGCGACCAGATCGGCATGATCGACGACACGACCCGCGCCGTCTTCGGCCGCTCCTACGCCGCGGAACCGGACGAGCTGGTGCGGCAGCTCCGGCAGGACGAGGCCATCGCGGCCGCGGACACCCTGCTGCTGACCGTCCCGAACCAGCTCGGCGTCGAGTACAACACCCACGTGCTGGAGAGCATCCTCACGCACGTGGCGCCGGAGCTGGGCTGGCGCTGATCCGGACCGGCGCCCCGCGCACTCGGCCTGGGTCGAAGCGGTGCGCGAGCCGCTCACCGTGGCGACCCACCCGCGCTCGCCCCACCGGCCGGCGGCCCGTCGCCGACGTCGCGCGGGCCCGCCGCGGCCGAGGCACCGGTTGCCGGGACCCGCACGCCTTCAGCCAGACGACCCCGGGCGTGCGCGGCGCCGGTCAGCCGCCCACGCTCGCCGGTCAGCCGAGCACGCCGCTGACGTAACGCACCTCACCCATCCTCAGGCCGTCCTCGCCCAGGGGTGCGAGGCCGGCCACGGCGAGCAGTTCGCGCACCGTGGCCCCGGTCAGCGTCCAGCCGAGGCCGGTCAGGTACGGGCCGGCCTCGTTGCGGTCGCCGTAGTACCGCAGCTTGGCCATACCCGGGTCGAAGCCGCGGTCCTTCCAGCGCTGCGAGATGCGGTCGAGACTTTCCCGGGTCCGGTCCTCGCCGGCCGGTTCCGGGGCGGGGCGGCTCTCGGTGGCCAGCCGGCTGCCCGGGGCGCTCAGCTCGGTGACGGTGTCCAGCAGGCGATCCTGGGCGTCCGGCGGCAGGTAGCCGAGCAGGCCTTCGGCGCTCCACGCGGTCGGGCGGGCCGGGTCGAAACCGGCGGTGCGCAGGGCCGCGGGCCAGTCCTCGCGCAGGTCGGCCGCGGCGATCCGGTGCTCGGCGGCGGGCTCGGCGCCCAGCCCGGCCAGGGTGCGGGTCTTGAACTCGACCACCCCCGGCTGGTCCAGCTCGTAGACCACGGTCCCGGGCGGCCAGGCCAGCCGGTACGCGCGGGAGTCCAGGCCCCGAGGCCAGCAGCACCGCCTGCCGGACGCCCGCGGCGGTCGCTTCGAGGAAGAACCCGTCGTAGAACCGGCCCCGCACCTTGGCCACGTCGATCATCGCCCGTTCGACCAGCTCGCCCGGGGGCAGCTCGCCGGTCGCCAGCCGGGTCAGCAGCTCGACCCCGACCGCCCGCACGAGCGGCTCGGCGAACGGGTCGTCGAACCGCGAAGGGTCCTCGCGGGAGGCGATCGCCCGGGCCGCCGCGGCCGCGGTGGCGGTCGTGCCGACGCTGGAGGCCAGGTCCCAGCGATCTCCGTCGTGCCGGCCGGAAGTCGTCACCCGTCCCGTCCTCCCCCGGCCCCGGTGACCGCCGTGGTCATCGAAGCACCCTCCGCGCCGGCGGGGGCGGTTCGTCCACTCGGGACAGAAGGGGGCCCGGCGCCCGGTGAGCGCGTCCCCGGCGAGCAGGACCCCGGTCACCGGGTTGAGCGGCCCGATCGGCCGACCGACGCGGCGGGCAGGTGCTTCCGCCCGGTGAACCGGGCGGCGAACGCCAGCGCGGTGACCACCACGGTGAGGTACCCGGACCCGAGCAGCGCGGCCCGGTCCAGCGTGGGCGGCGCCCCCTCGGCCAGTACCGCCAGCGGGATCAGCAGCAGGCCGTCCACGATCGGCGGTTAGGAAGTCGAGGCGATCACGTCGGCCCAGCGCTTCGACCGGAGGTGGCCGACCGAAGACAGGGCCATCGCGCCCGCCGCGGCGGTCACGCCGAGCGCGTGGTCGCGAGCCGACCCCGGCCGGGCGCGAGCTGATCGCCGCCGCGTTCACCGAGCACCTGCCCCACGAGCGCCGGCTGGCCGGCGATCTCTCCCCGGCCGACGTCGCGCGGCTGCGACAGGTGCTCATCCCCTGGCCCGCCCGGCTCGAAGCGCCTCGGCGGTCGCCGGACCGGTGAACCGCGCCAGGCGGGCAGACCTGGCGCGGTCCGCGTTTCAGGCCCCCGGGCAGAGCAGCCGAGCCGGCTGCCCGAGCGGCTCGGCCTTCACGCAGCCGCCGGGCAGCCCTCCGTAGGCGGCTGGGCCGAAGTTCGCCGTGACGACCAGCGCGTGCTCGCCGAAGGTGGTCCGCTGGACCAGGCGGTCACCGGACAGCGTGGTGAAGCCGGTCATCGCCTTCGTGCCCGCCGCGGACTGGAGCCCAGCGAAGAAACGTTGCAGCGAAGCCAGTTCCGGGCCCTCCGCGGCCAGGGTCTGGCGGTCCAGGGCGAGGTTGAGCGGGGTGTTGTAGAGCATGGCCAGCAGGATCCGGGTGCGGCGCTGCCCGGGCAGCTTGTCCAGCGGCAGCTCCCAGCGGTCGAGGCTGACCACCGAGTCGTGCAGCACCGTCTCGTACAGGGGGACGCGGTAGCGCGGGTCGAACATCGCCTTGGCCACGTCCGCGGGAAGGGTGGCGGGCTTGAAGAAGAAGCCGGGCCGCGCGGGCGGCCAGTAGGTGCCCCAGGCGTCCTTGTCCCGCTCGGCGGCCCACAGCCCGTCCGCGACCGGGCTGCTGGAGCCGTGGCTGAACGCGAGCGCCGGGTTGGCCCAGGCCCCGGCGGTCTCCGAGCCCAGCACGAACCGCTCGCTCAGCTTCTCCATGCGGGACAGGCGG
The DNA here is from genome assembly GCF_032335455.1 of Amycolatopsis sp. PS_44_ISF1. Lineage (NCBI taxonomy): Bacteria > Bacillati > Actinomycetota > Actinomycetes > Pseudonocardiales > Pseudonocardiaceae > Amycolatopsis > Amycolatopsis sp. PS_44_ISF1. The sequence goes on from NZ_JANUXO010000002.1 coordinate 1,314,488, forward strand.
TTGGCCCGGTCCTGCGCCTCGGTCATCGGGTGGGCGGCGCTGTGGTCGCGGAACAGCTCGCCGGTCGCGTCCACGTCCAGGAAGTAGCTGTCCACGCCGTTCGCGGCCGTCGCGGCGACGCGGCCGGCCAGGTAGTTGTGGGTGGGCTCGGCCTCGGCCAGGGCCTGGGAGCTGAGGTAGCAGCCGCGGCCCCCGAACCCGGTCTCCGGCCGGCCCTGCGCGTCCTGCACGCAGGCGCCCGGCCAGACCGGCGACGGCCAGCGGGCGGCCGGGGTGTCGGCGGTGGCCGGGTCCTGTGCGTTGTCCCAGCTGTCGTAGGGGCCGACCAGGTAACCGGCGTCCCGGGCGGCGCGGACGGCGTCGGCGGGCATCGGGGTGCCGTCGGAGTCGTAGCCCAGCCACATCCGGCCGAGGCCGAGCTGCTGCATCCGGCGGACGGTCTCGGCGGTGCGGCCGTCGCCCCAGAGGTAGGCGTGGAAGGCGCCGATCAGCCTGCCCACCGCCGGGTTGGCGCGGATCTTCTGCTCCAGCCGGCTGAGCTGCCCGTGCCCGGCCAGCCAGCGGCGGTAGTCGAGCGCGGGGGCCACCGGGGAGCCGTCGGTGATGCTGAACGCCACGGTGTAGCCCGAAGTCCCGTCCCCGGCGTCGAACCGGTGGGTGGCCGCGGTGTGCAGCCGGCCCGCCCGGGAGACGAACTCCAGGCTGGTGCCGAGGTCGGTCGGCACCACGTACCCGGCGCCGACCGGGCCGAGGGTGTAGCCCCAGAACGGCATGGTGAGGTCCTGCAGGCGCACCGGGCCGGCGCCGCCGAGCTGCCCGTTCCACCACGGGTCGGCGACCGGCACGCTCAGCCCTTCGCCCCGGGGGAACTGCACGGCGGAGGCGGCCGGGTCGGTGCCGGTGACCGGCCAGCTCAGCGTGCTGCCCGCGGTCGCCTCCAGGTCCACCACCAGGCGGCCCTCGCGCGCCGAGGCCGAGGCGGTCAGGCCCCGGTCCGGGTAGGACCAGGTGTAGGTGCCGTGGCGGAGGGACACCGGCCCCGGGGCGCCCAGCGGCTCTCGCGCCCCTTCGGACAGCGTTCGCGGCCCGGCGGCGGTCAGGGCGTCGATCCGCAGTCCGTCCGGGTCCAGCCGCACGATTCCGCCGGTGACCGGGATGACCAGGGGGCCGGGCCCGCGATCGGCTCGGGCCGCGGGCGCCCCGGCCAGCACCGAGGCGGCCACCATGGTCGACATGGCCAGCACGGCCGGTTTCCTTCGTCTGCTCATGGCCCCCACCGTGGACGGCGCGGATGAGCGGCAGATGAGATCCGGCAGCGGCCCGGCCGCAGGCGCTCAGCCCGGCGGGAACCGGACCACGAACTCCGCGCCCCCGCCCGGGGCCGAACCCACCTCGGCCCGGGCCCCGTGGGCCCGCGCCACCTGGGCCACGATCGCCAGCCCCAGGCCCGAACCGGGCACGCCCCGCATCGCCGGCGCCCGGTAGAACCGGTCGAACACCCGCGCCCGGTCGGCTTCCGCGACCCCGGGCCCCTCGTCCCGGACGGTCAGCCGGCGCCCGGTGAGCTCGACCGCCACCGTGCCGCCCGCCGGGGAGAACTTGGCCGCGTTGTCCAGCAGGTTCCCCACCGCGCGGGCCAGGCGCTCCGCGCTGCCGGTGACCAGGGCCGGCTCCAGCCGGGCGGTGAAGGTGACACCCGGCCAGTGCCGCCGGGCCAGTTCGACCCGCTCGCCCACCACGGCTTCCAGCGGCACCGCTTCGGGATCGGGCCGGGGTTCGTCGCCGCGGGCCAGCTCGATCAGGTCGTCGACCAGGCGGGTCAGCTCCTCGAACTGGTCGCCGATGCGGCGCAGGACCTGCCGCCGCCGATCGTCGGTGAGCGGGGTGCCCAGGGTGAGCAGGTCGATGTCCGAGCGCAGGGCGGTCAGCGGGGTCCGCAGCTCGTGCGAGGCGTCCGCGACGAGCCGGCGCTGGGCGGTCAGCGACTCCTCCAGCGCGGCGAGCATGGTGTTGAAGTGCCGGGCCAGCTCGGCCGGCTCGTCCCGGCCGCGCACGGTGATCCGGTGGCCCGGGTCCCGGGTCTCGGCGATGTGCCGGGTGGCCCCGGTGATCCGGGCCAGCGGCCGCAGCCCGGCCCGCGCCACCAGGTAGCCGCAGCCGCAGGCCAGCACCACCCCACCGGCGCCGGCGAGCAGCAGCACCCGGCGGATCCGGTCGAGGCTCTGGGCCACCTGGTCCGAGCGCACGGCCACCTGCAGGGCCTGCCCCGGGCGCACCGGCACGGTCCGCACCCGCAGGGCCAGCCCGCCGGCCACGACGTCGCCGGTGAACTCCGCCCGCGTGCCCGCCGCGACCCCGCGGGCCTCGGGGGCGACCGGGAACAGCGCGGGCCCGCCCGGCGCGGCCGTGACGAGCTGCGCGCAGGCCGGCGCCGCCAGCCACTGGCAGCTCCGCTCGTCCGGGCGGTACCAGTCGCCCTGCTTGAGCTGCAGCAGGATCCGGTTGCTCTCGCGGGCCAGCCCGACGTCGAGCTGACGGGCGAGCTCGCGGTCGAAGAAGAAGTACGCGGCGAACGCCATGGCGGCCACGGCCACCGCGACCGACAGCGCGGCCAGCGCGGCCAGCCGGGTGCGCAGCGGCAGCGCCCGCCTCACGGCTCCCTCAGCTGGTAGCCCACCCCGCGCACGGTGTGCACCAGCCTCGGCTCGCCTTCGGCCTCGAGTTTCCGCCGCAGGTAGCGGATGTAGACCTCGACCGGGTTGCTGGCCGGGCCGAAGTCGTAGCCCCACACGCGTTCGGTGATCACCTCGCGGGTCAGCACCTGCCCGCGGTTGCGCAGCAGCAGTTCCAGCAGCGCGAACTCGGTCCCGGTGAACTGGATGGTCCGCTCCCCGCGACGCCCCTGCCGCGAAACCGGGTCCAGCACCAGGTCCGCGACGCGCGGCGGCGCCCCGTCCGGCTCGGGCCCGCCGCGCCGCAGCAGCGCGCGCACCCGGGCCAGCAGTTCCCCCAGGTGGTACGGCTTGACGACGTAGTCGTCGGCGCCCGCGTCCAGTCCGCCGACCCGGTCGTCGGCCGCGGCGCGGGCGGTCAGCACCAGGATCGGCACCCGGTTTCCCGCGGCCCGCAGCGCCCGGCACACGCCGAGGCCGTCGATCCCGGGCATCAGCACGTCGAGCAGGACCAGGTCCGGCCCGTGCGCGGACACCGCCCGCAGGGCCGCGGGCCCGTCCTCGGCCGTGACCACCCGGTAGGCGTGCGCTTCCAGGGCGTCGGCGACGGCGGCCCGTACCGCGGGCTCGTCGTCGGCGACGAGGACCAGTGGGGCAAGGGATTCGTCCATGACCCGGCCAGGGTAGCCGAGGCGGTTTCAGAAACCTCTCATCGAACGAGTCCACTGTGGTCGCATGCTCTCCCTTCGACGGCCGCGGGCCCTGGTGCCCCCGGCGCTGGCGCTGGCACTGGCGGCCCTGCTGCTGGGCCACCGCCTGGTGCCCGACCTCGGCGGCGCGGGCACCCTGGTGGACAGCTTCCTGCCCTGGTTCGGCCTCGGCGTGCTCCCGATCGCCGGGCTGGCGCTGGTCCTGCGGTCGCGGTCCGGGCCGGCCGCCCTGCTGGTGCCCGTGCTCGCGTGGGCGGCGCTGTTCGTGCCCTCGGCTCCGGACGGCGGGCCGGGCGGGCTCACGGTGGTGACGCAGAACGTCGGCGCGGGCAACCCCGAGGCCGGCGCGGCGGCCGCGGCCCTGGCCGGGACCGGCGCCGGGCTGGTCGCGGTCCAGGAACGGACCGGGCGCACCGGCCCCGCGATCGATTCGGCGCTGCGCCCCGGCCACCCGTACCGGGCCTTCGCCGGCACTGTCGGGCTCTGGAGCCGGTACCCGCTCGGCGAGATGGAGCGGCTCGACCTGGCGCAGGGCTGGGCCCGGGCCCTGCGGGCGCGGGTCCGGCTGCCCTCCGGGCCGGTCACGGTCTACGTCGCCCACCTCGCCTCCATCCGGCTCGGCGAGACCGCCGCCCGCGACCGGGCGCTGGCCGAGCTGACTGGGCTGCTCCGGGCCGACCGCTCCCCCCGGGTGCTGGTGCTCGGCGACCTCAACACCGCCTCGACCGACCGCCGGTTCGACGCGCTGGCCGCCACCGTCCCCGAGGTCCGGACGGGGTTCGGCTTCACCTGGCCCGCGGCCTTCCCGCTCACCCGCCCCGACCACGTGCTGGCCCGCGGCCTGACCCCGGCCGCCGCCACCGTGCTCCCGGCCCACGGCAGCGACCACCTCGCCCTGCAAGCGGATTTCCGGCCCTGACCGACCACTATGGACTGATTGATCACCTTTTCGGATGCCGGAACGGGCACGCTCACGCACGATGAGCGGGGAGTCCGAGCCGAGTCGAGAGGTCCGCGGTCGATGAGTGGTGTGAAATCCGGTGCCGGAAGGCCCCGGCGGGTGATGCTCGCCCTGCTGGCCATGGTGCTGTTCGCGCTGGGGGTGGCGGTGCCCGGCCCGGGCTCCCCCGCGTCCGCGGCCGAGACGCAGACCTGCGGGTTCGCCACGGCGGGCACCGGCACCTACGCGCGCACGCTGTGCTGGTTCGACCTGTCCGGCTACAGCGCTTCGGAGGCGGCGTCCGCCGCGGGCCAGCGCCTGACCTTCGCACTGCCGGGCGGCTACAAGCTCGCGGTCACCCTCAAGGTGTCGGGCGGTCCGGTCGCCCCCAACGCGCTGCCCACCTACTCGGCCGCCTACCTGGGCAACTCCGGGCACTACACCGGGGTGCCGGGCAAGCCCGCGCTCTACCAGACCGCCGCCGGCACCACCACCGTGGCCGCGCTGACCGACATCGTCGCCACCGACGCGAGCGGCGCCGAGGTCAAGGGATACGGACTGGTGGGCGCGGACGCCGAGTCGACCGACCCCGGCGAGTCCATCGAGTGGACCTCGTCCTCGCCGATCGAGTCCCTGACCGCGGACGCCTCCGGACCGGGCATCGGCAACGCGTGCGGCGGCGGGTACACCGGCATCGGCACCACCACCGTCCGCTGCGTCGGCCGCACCAGCTCCAACAAGACCGGCACCGCGATCATCTCCTCGGACGCGCCGACCTCGTTCACCCAGCGCATGGTGGGCGGCGGACGCCAGGCGGTCGGGTTCGGCGTGCTGGTCTCCAGCCTCCAGCTGTCCAAAAAGGTCGTCCGGGGCTTCGCCGGGGACTCCTTCGGCGTCTCCGTCGCGGCTTCGGACGGGTCCGTGCTCGGCTCCGCCGACACCAAGGGCGGTTCCTCGGCCAGCACCGGCGAGGTCACCGTGCTGGCCGGGGCCCGCGGCGGCGACTACACGCTGAACGAGAAGGCCACTTCGGGCCTGGAGTCCAATTACGACCGAGCGTGGTCCTGCACGCGCAACGGCGCCGCCGACGGCAAGCTGCCCACCGGTGACGCCGGCGGCTCGGCCCGGGTGCACGTCGACGTCGGCGACTTCGTCTCCTGCACGATCACCAACACGGCCAAGGCGGCCACGCTGAGCCTGGTGAAGCACGCCGCCGCGCCGGTCGACGTGAACGGCAACGGCATCACCGACGCCGGCGACACCGTCGCGTACACCTTCACCGTGACCAACACCGGCGCGCTGACGCTGAACGACCTCACCGTGGCCGACGCCAAGGCCGGCGCGGTCACCTGCCCGCGGCCGTCGCTGGCCCCGGGCCAGTCGCAGACCTGCACCGCCCGGGTCCCGTACGTGATCACCCCGGCGGACGAGGCGAACGGGGCCGCGGTCAACACCGCGACGGCCTCCGGGCGGCCACCCGGCGTGACCACCCGGGTGACCTCGGACCCGTCGTCCACCCGCACCCCCACCGAGAAGCCGAAGCCGGCGCTGACCCTGAAGAAGTCCGCCTCCCCCGACGGCCCGGGGTCCTTCACGGCCGGGCAGCCGATCACCTACTCGTTCCTGGTCACCAACACCGGCAACGTGCCGCTGAACGAGATCGGGGTCGACGAGACCGCCTTCTCCGGCAGCGCCGCGATGACCACCCCGGTCTGCCCGGTCGCCACCCTCGCCCCCGGCGCCGCCACCACCTGCACCGCCACCTACGTGCTGACGCAGGAGGACGTCGACTCGGGCCGGCTGGACAACACCGCCACCGCGCACGGCCGGCCGCCCGGCGCCGGGGACCCGACCACCTCGAACCCCTCCAGCGTGTCGATCCCGACGCCCGCGCACCCGGAGATCACCCTGGAGAAGACCGCCGACCCGGCCACGGTCGTGCGGGCGGGCCAGTCCGTGACCTACCGGTTCACCGTGACCAACACCGGGGACGTGACGCTGCACGGGGTCGGGGTGGACGAGACCCGGTTCACCGGTTCCGGTCCCGCTCCGGAGATCCAGTGCCCGAACGTGGTGCTCGCGCCCGGAGCGGCCCAGACCTGCCTGGCCGTCTACCGCGTCACCCAGGCGGACATCGACGCGGGGGCGATCGACAACACCGCCGTCGCGCGCGGCACGGCGCCGCGCGCGACCGAGCCGACCACCTCGGCGCCTTCCTCGGCGAAGGTGACCGCCCTGCGCTCCGCCGCGCTCACGCTGGCCAAATCGGCCGAGCCGCCCGTGGTCGCGACCGCGGGCGAGCCGGTCCGCTACTCGTTCACGGTGACCAACACCGGCAACACCACGCTGACCGGCGTGACCGTGACCGAGGGCGAATTCAGCGGCAGCGGAACGCTTTCCGCGGTCACCTGCCCGGCCGGCGGGACCACGGTCCCGGCGCTGGCACCCGGCCAGAGCGCCGTGTGCACCGCGGACTACGCCGTGACCCAGGCCGACCTCGACGCCGGGCGGATCACCAACAGCGCGACCGCCGCCGGCACCCCGCCCGCCGGTCTCCCCCCGGCGACCACCCCGCCGGCGACCGCGGTGGTCACGGCGGCCGGCGGCCCGGCGCTGACCCTGGCCAAGACGGCCGAGCCCAGCACCGTGGACCGGGCCGGGGCCGAGGTCGCCTACCGGTTCGTGGTGACCAACAGCGGCAACCGCACGCTGACCGCGGTGACCGTGCGGGAAACCGCGTTCAGCGGCAGCGGGACGCTCTCGGCGATCGCGTGCCCGGCGGACACGCTGGCCCCCGGCCAGTCGATCACCTGCACCGCCTCCTACACCGTGACCCAGGCCGACGCGGACGCCGGCTCGGTGACCAACACCGCCGAGGCGACCGGTACCCCGCCCCAGGGCGGCCCGGTGACCTCCGGACCGGCTCAGGCGAGGGTGACCGTGCCAGGCCGCACGGGCCTGTCGCTGGTGAAGTCGGCCGATCCGGCGGATGAGGGACACTTCCACGCGGGCCAGACCGTCCGCTATTCGTTCGTGGTGACCAACACCGGCAACGTGACCCTCGCCGACGTCACGGTGCGGGAGACGGCGTTCTCCGGCACCGGGGCGTTCTCCCCGCTGTCGTGCCCGGGCGGCGGCGAGACCGTGGCCACCCTGGCGCCGGGCGAGCAGGCGGTCTGCACGGCGACCTACACGCTGACCCAGTCCGATGTGGACGCCGGGCGGGTGACGAACACGGCCGTCGCCACCGGGAACCCGCCGGCGGGTCACGAGCCGCCGGACTCGAACCCGTCCACCGTGGTCGTGCCGACCCCGGCCGAAGCCGCGCTGACGCTGGCCAAGACGGCGAGCCCGGACACGGTCACCGCCGCCGGCCAGGAGGTCACCTACTCCTTCGTGGTCACCAACACCGGCAACGTCACGCTCAGCCCGGTGACGGTCCGCGAGACCCGGTTCACCGGCAGCGGCGCGGCGCCCGCCCCGGTCTGCCCGGGCGGGGCCTCGCTGGCGCCCGGCCAGCACCTCACCTGCACCGCGGCCTACCGCGTCACGCAGTCCGATGTGGACGCCGGGTCGATCGACAACACCGCCGTGGCCACGGGCACCCCGCCCGAGGGCGGTGCGCCGGTCGACTCGCCGCCGGCGAGCGCGAAGGTGCGCGTCACCGCGGCGGCGGCGCTCACGATCATGAAGACGGCCCAGCCCTCCGACCTCGACGGTGACGGCCGGATCGGCGCCGGCGACCGGATAAGCTGGACGATCACCGTCCGCAACCCCGGCGCGGTGACCGTCCGCGGGATCGAGGTGCACGACCCGACGGCGGGCCCGGTCACCTGCCCGGCCACCGTGCTCGCCCCGGGTCAGGCCATGACCTGCACCACCACGCCGCACACGGTCACCGCGGCGGACGTGCGGGCGGGCCGGGTCCGCAACGTGGCCACCGCCTCGGGCACCGACCCCGGGGGCAAGCCGGTCCCCGGCGGCGAGGCGAGCGCCACCGTCCCGGTCTTCCCGGCGCCGCCGGCCCCGGGTCCCGGTCCCGGCCCGGTCACCGGCCCGGGTGAGCCGCCGCACCGGCTGCCGGACACCGGGGTGAACGTGGCCTGGCCGCTTTCGCTGGCCGGACTGCTGCTGATCGCCGGCTTGGCCCTGTACCTGACCGGGAGGCGGCGACTGCGGTAGCGGATGGGGAGAGGCCCGGCCGGAAGCGTTCCGATGGAATCGGGAACGGCTTCCGGCCGGGCCTCTGTCTTGTCCTCGTCGATTCCGAGCGCGTTCAGCGCGGAGCCGCCCCGGTGACGGTCATGCCGGGTTCGAACCGGCCGAACTCAGCTCCGCGAAACCGCAGCCGCCCAGGCCGAGCACGGCCTGCGTCGTCGCCCGCACCGCGGTCGCCGGATCGAAACCGGCGGCGGTGTAAGCGATCGCGCCCGCGTTGTCGCCGGTAACGACCTGTAGGCCCAGCAGGAACTTCTTGGCCCGCGACGCCGCCGCCGGGCGCCCGCCCGAGTGCAGGGCCTGCCCGGCGAGACCGGTCGTGTTGGCGTTGGGGGCGACGGCCGGGTCGCCGGTGCCGACGGACAGTCCGCCGTTCGCCTGCTGCCGGCCCGCCAGCCAGGCCAGGCCCGACCGCGCCGGGACCGCCCGTCCGGCGGACCGCAGGGCCTGGACCGCCATCGCGGTGGAATCGGTGTCGCTCACGCACGGGGAAGCGGCGAGTTCGAGCGGGAAACCGCCGTCCGCGCACTGGGTGCCGGCCAGGAAGGCGGCCGCGGCGGACGGGGCGCCGCCGGGGGCGCGGTGCAGGGCGACGATCGCCAGCGACTGGCTGAAGGCGTTGCTGTAGTCGCCGTAGGCGGAGTGGTCGGAGAACCGGCCGGACGGGGTGAGCAGCGCCCGCAGCCGCGCCGTCAGGTCCACCCCGCCGAACGCGGCCGGGTCGAGACCGCGGACCTCGGCCGCCAGCGCGGTCTTCGCGGTGGCCCCGGCGTAGGACTCCGAGGTGCCGTCGCCGATGTAGGCCGACAGCGTGGCCGGGGCGGACAGCCAGGCCATCGCCCGGCCGCCCGCCTGGCCGGCCGAATGCGCCGAGGCGAAGGCGAAAACGGCGTCGATGGTCAGGCCCGCGTCCGGATAGGACGTTCCGCCGAACTCGGTCTCCAGGTGGTCGCCGCCCACCAGCTGTCTTTCCAGCCAGCCGGTGGCCCGGTCCGGCGGGGCCGCCGCGGCGAGGCCGGGGGCGCCGAGCGCGGCGGCGCAGGCGAAGGTGATCAGGACGGCCAACCGGCGAAATTTCATCGAGGGACCTTTCGGGGAAGGGTGGTTTTCCGGGGGACGAAGGTGGGCGGCATTCCGTAGGAGGCCTTGCGGGACGCGCGGCGCAGGGTCGCGAGCACCGCCGGGCCGAGGACGAGGATCGCGACGGTGTTGGTGATGGCGCGGCCGGTGTCCCAGCCCGCGGTCGAGGTCAGCAGGGTGAACACGACGAACCGGCGCAGGTTGTCCCCCACCGGGTCGCCCGCGACGTAGGAGATGTGGCCCCCGTGGTACGGCACCTCGGCGCCGGTGATGAACGGCCAGAACCACAGGTTCATCAGGAACCCGAACGCGTAGGACACGAGGATGCCGTACCCGGCGAGCACGGCGATCTCCGCCCGGCCGCTCAGCTTCCGCGGCAGCAGCCCCGCGCCCATCCCGATCCAGGCCGCGGACAGCATCTGGAACGGCAGCCACGGGCCGACCCCCGCGGTGAGCAGTGCGGAGGCGAACAGCGAGGTGCAGCCGAGCACGAACCCGAACCCGGCGCCGAAGACCCGGCCCGCCAGCACGAGCACGAAGAACACCGTCTCGATGCCCGCGGTCCCGGCGCCGAGCGGCCGGAGCGCGGCGTTGACCGCCGACAGCACGCCCAGCATCGCCAGCGCCTTCGAGTCCATGCCCCCTTCCGAGAGCTCGGCCAGCACGATCACGATCAGCAGCGGCAGGATGCCGACGAAGACGAACGGCGCGTCCGGCCCGTGCTGCATGCTCTGCGGCGCCACCCGCACCAGCAGCGGCCAGACGAACATCATCAGCCCGGCCGCCGAGGCCAGCACCAGCACCACGGCCGAGCGCGGGCCGACCCGCACCGCCTGCCCGGCCCGCCCCCACGACCGCGCTGGCCGGGTCACCGGAGCGCCCCGGAGCGCGCGGCGCGGACGTCGGCGACGGTCAGCCAGTCCGGACCGAGCACCTTGGCCACCTGCGGCGCGAAGGCGGGCGAGCCGCCCAGCACCTGCGCGGTCGCGCCGTCCGCGACGATCTCGCCCTCGGCCAGCACCAGCACCCGGTCGGCGACGGCGGCCACGAACTCCACGTCGTGCGTGGCCACCACCACCGCGCGGCCCTCACCGGCCATGGTCGCGATCATCGCGCCCAACGCGGCTTTCGCGGTGTAGTCGAGCCCGCGGGTGGGCTCGTCGAGCAGCACGACCCGCGGCGCGGCGGACAGCTGCACGCCGAGCACCAGGGCCAGCCGCTGGCCCTCCGAGAGGTCACGCGGGTGGGCGGCGGGGTCGATGCCGGGCGCGAGCCGGTCGAGCAGTCCGCGGCACAGCCCGGGCTCGGCACCGGACTCGGCGTCGGCGGCCGCGCACTCCCCGGCCACGGACTCCAGGTACAGCAGGTCGCTCGCGGTCTGCGGGACCAGCCCGACGACCTTGCGCGCCCGGGCGCTCGGGAGCGCCTGCGGGTCCACCCCGCCGCAGCGCACCCGGCCGCCGTGGCGCGGGCCGGAGCCCTGCAACGCCCACAGCAGCGAGGACTTCCCGGAACCGTTGCGGCCCATCAGGCCCAGCACTTTCCCGCCGTGCAGGTCCAGGTCGACCCCCCGCACCGCAACCGTCGGCCCGTAGCGGACGACCACCCCCGAGGCGGACAGCACCGGCGCCCCCGCCCCGGCCGGGTCCGGGCGCCGCGGCGCGGGGCCGAGCCCGGCGCGCAACGGCCCGGCCCGGCGGCGCGCGTCCCGCACCGACATCGGCAGCGGAGCCCAGCCCGCCAGCCGCCCGAGCTCGACGATCGGCGGCGCGATCGGCGTGTCCGCCAGCACTTCGGCCGGCCGGCCGTCGATCACGGAGCCGTCGCCGGGCACGAAGACCATCCGGTCGGCGAACGGGATCACCCGCTCCATCCGGTGCTCGGCCAGCAGCACCGTGGTGCCGAGGTCCTGCACCAGCCGGGCCAGGGTGGCCAGCACGTCCTCGGCCGCGGTCGGGTCCAGCGCGGAGGTCGGCTCGTCCAGGACCAGCACCCGCGGGTGCGTGGTCAGCACCGAGCCGACCGCCACGCGCTGCTGCTGGCCGCCGGAGAGCGTGCGCAGGGCACGGCGGCGCAGTTCGGCGATGCCGAGCAGGTCCAAGGTCTCCTCGACCCGGCGGCGCATCACCTGCGGGTCCAGGCCGAGCTGTTCCATGCCGTAGGCGAGCTCGTCCTCGACGGTGTCGGTGACGAAGCCCGCGAGCGGGTCCTGCCCGACCCGCCCGACCAGGTGCGCGAACTCGCGCGGCGGCCGGGAGTGGGTGGTGATGCCGTCCACCGAGACCACGCCTTCGAGGTGCCCGCCGGTGAAGTGCGGCACGAGGCCGTTGAGGGTGCCCAGCAGCGTCGACTTGCCCGAGCCGGTCCGGCCCGCGAACAGCACCAGCTCGCCCTCGCCGATGGACAGCGAAATGTCGTCCAGCACCGGCTCGGACTGCCCGTGGTACCAGAAGGAGACGTGGTCGAGCTCGATCATGCGGGCACTTCCTCGTGGGGGCCGGGCTCGGCGGTGAGCGTGGCGAACGGTGGCTCGGGCCGGGGGGCGAGCAGGGCCGGCAGCACGCCCAGCAGCACCCCGGCCAGCGGGGCCCAGGACAGCAGCGGCCAGGACAGGGTGGTCAAGGACGGGTTGAGGTCGGTCGGGTCGACGCTCGAGGTCACGAACAGCACCACCGCCACCCCGGCCCCGCTCGCGGCGACGACCGCTTCGGCCGCGTGCCAGCGGTCCGGCCGGTACCGGCTGCGGCGCACCCGCCGCCCGGCGGCCCGGAACCCGGCCAGGGCGACCACCAACCCGGCGATCAGCACCGGCGCGGCGAGGAACCGGGGGGTGGAGCCGTCCAGCGTCGCGTAGACGCCGACGCAGACCCCGAGCAGCCCGGCGATCATCAGCGAGCCGGTGAGCAGCCGGGCCCGCGCGCGGACCGGACCGGAGCGCCCGTACCCCCGGGAGTCCATTGAGGACGCGAGCTGCAGCGAGCGCTCCAGTGCGTCCTCCAGCACCGGGATGACCACGGCGTGCAGCGCCTTGAACCGGCGCCGCCCGCCGGATCCGCCGCGCAGCTTCCGCGCCCGCCGCACCCGTGACACGCTTTCCGCGAGCTGCGGGAACACCGACAGCGCCACGATCACCGCGGTACCGACCTCATACAACGCCGGGGGCATGGCCTTGAGCAGCCGCTTCGAGTTGGCCAGCGCGTTCGCCGCGCCGAGGCAGACGACCATGGTGGACAGGCGCAGCCCGTCGTAGAGCCCGCCCAGCACCGATTCCGCCGAAACGTCCCCGAGCAGCCGGATCCCGGCGGCCCACGCGGGCAGCGGGATGGCCGGCAGGTGCAGGAGGACCGTCGAGCCCTCTGCGCCGCCGAAGACGATCCGGAAGAACACCCGCACGCCGACGATCACCGCGCCCAGGTAGACATACATCCGGAACGCCATGGCCCAGGGCGCGTCCGTCCGGCGGGCCACCACGACGTAGCCCGCCACCGCCAGGATGGTCAGCAGCAGCCACGGGTTCGTGGTGCGGCTCGCGGCCACCGCCAGCCCCAGCGCCCACACCCACCAGGCGGCGGGATGCAGGTCGCGGGGCAGGAAGTAGGTGGCCGCCGCCCTCGGCATCACTGGTTCCGGGCGCGTCGGCGCCGCCGGGCGGTGAACCCGGCCGCCGCCGCGAGCAGCAGCACCGCCGCCCCCGCCGCCCAGGGCGCGTAGTCGCTCGCCCCGGTCTGCGCCTTGATCGCCTGGTCGACGTCGGGCGCCTGCTCGCCGCCGGTGAAGGCGACGTCGGCCCGCGGGTCCGGTGCCCCCTGCGCGCCGCCCTCCGGCCGCGGCTTGGGCGGTGGCAGCGCCCGGCCGCCCGCCCCGGCCTGCCCCGGTGCCGGCACCTCGGGCGAAGGCGGCGCGGTCCCGTGGCCCTCCGGCGCGGCCGGCTGGTTCCCGGACCCCCGAGGCGCCTGCCGTTCGCGGGGATCGTCGGAGTTCGGCGCCGGTTCGGCCGCGGTGGCGCAGGACTGCCCGGCCGTGCCGGGGCGGACCGGGGCGATCCGCGGCACCGGGTTGGCGTCGGCCGTGGCGTTGAGGGAGAACGACCAGCCCTCGAATCCGCCCGGGGTGAAGTCCCGGTTCTTCACGCCCCACTGGCTGTACTGCCAGGCGCAGTTGTTCCCCGCGTGCCAGTACGACCAGTAGCCCGCGGCCGGCGGGGTGTCCACACAGGACTCCCGGTAGTGCTCGTCGCCCTTGACCGGGATCTCCTCCACCGCGGACGGCCGGTTCTCGATCCGGCAGATGAAGGCCTCGCCCCAGCGCTGGACGCCGGCGATCTGGAAACCGGCGCCCTTCAGCGCGTCGAGCCCGGTGCCGCGGCCGGACTGCGGGTCGCAGCGGACGATGGTGGTGCCGCCGAGCTGCTGGAAGTCGATCACCACGGTGGACCCGGCCCCGTCGGCGCAGAAACCCGGGTGCCCCCGGGACTGGTCGACCGCCTGGGCCGCGACCGGGGGGCCGGCCGCCGCCAGGAGCGCGGCCGCCAGCACCCCGGACATCCGGGCCGCCCGCCGCGTCATTGCACCGTCAGAGTGGCCGTCGAGTACACGGTGCCGGTGCCGGTGGCCTGGATCGTGTAGGTGTAGACGCCCTTCGCGGTCGGCGTGATCGTCTTGGTGCCGCCCGGCACCGCCAGCGGGCCGGACCAGGCGCCGCCGCCGGTGGCCGGGGACACCGCGCTCGCGGTCAGCGCGCTCGCGTGGGTGGAGGTCCAGGTGAGCGTGGTGCTCTGGCCCAGGGTGATGGTGCGGTCCAGGTCGTCGGCCGACAGGCTGACCGTCGGGTTGCCCGCGTTCACCGCCGGGTTGTGCGGGGTGACGCGCGGCGCGGGGTTCGTCGAGGCCGACTTGTTGAGCGAGAACGACCAGCCCTCGAACCCGCCGGGCACCACGTTGCGGTTCATCGCTCCGTAGCTGCTGTAGGTCCAGGTGGTGCCGGCGCCGTCGGCGTTCCAATAGGACCAGTAGGCCGTGCCGGGCGGGGTCCGCACGCAACCCTCGTGGTAACCGGGGCTGGTGGTGATCGGGATCGACTCGGTGGCCGAAGGCCGGTTCTCCAGGCGGCAGAGGAAGCCCAGCCCCCACTGGGCCGTGCCGGCGACGGCGATGCCCGCGTCCTGCAGCGCCTGCACGCCGTTGCGCTGGGTGCCGGGGCTCGCGTTCGGCGAGCAGCGGGTGATCGTCGGGGCCGCGACCCCGCCGTTGCCGTCCAGCTCCTGGAAGTCGACGACCACGGTGACGCCGGTCAGCGCGTCGGCCCCGGTGCAGATCCCGGTGTAGCCCTTGCCCGGGTCGAGCGCCGACGCGGGTGGGGCCGCGGCGGCGACCCCGGCCAGTACGGCGAGACTCGACAGCAGGGCCGAAACTCTTCTTCTCACTGTGTGCTCCCCAGGGTGTTCGTCATCTTCTCGGTGATACGGCGGGTACGGCGGGTGAAGTGGTGCTGGCCGGCCAGTACAGCGGCGGACAGCAGCAGGCCGAGGGCCAGCAGGCTGATCAGCAGCCCCGGCGAGCGGCCGCCGGCCGAGGCCTGCGCCGCTTTCGGCGCGGCGACGGCGGCGCCGGAGGTGAAGGGCAGGCGGACGGCCGGGGTCACCGGTGAACCGTCGGCCCCGGTCCACCCCCGGCCCGCGATCCCGGCCGCCGAGGCGACGCTCGTGGCCAGGTCGCTGGGGCCGCCAGGAGTCTTCGGAAGGCCGCCGTCGCCGCCCTGGAGCGCGCCCACCGACCGCACCGTGGCCGCCACGTCGAGCCCCGCGGCCTGGCGGGCGCCCGCCACGAGCGAACTGAGCACCGGGTCCGGGGCGCCGTTCGCCTCGATCAGCCCGGCGCGGTCCGGCCGGGCCGACAGTGCCCCGGCCGCGGACTCCAGCACGGCGGCCCGGTCGCGGCTCCAGTCGCCCGGGACCAGGCCCGGGACCGGTCCGGCGGCCGGTGGGCGGGCCCGCACGACCAGCGCCTGGACCACGGCCGAGGTCGACGCCGCGTCGCCGGTCGCGCACGGCCCGGCGTTCACCGCCACCGGGAACAGCCCGTCCCGGCACTGGTGGCCGAGCAGGAAGTCCAGGCCGGACCGCGCGCCGGTGGTGTCGGAGACCGCGGTGGCCGCCAGGACCCCCCATGCCTGCCGCCGGGTGGTCCGGGTGGGGTCGGCGAACCGGCCGGTGTCGGCGAATTCCCCGTCGCCGCCCCGCAACGCCGTGAGAGCGGTGTGCAACTGGGTGATCGTGGACCGCAGCCCGGCCGGCGCGTCTTCGCCACCGGCCAGGAACTGGGCGATGATCTGGAGCTTCGCCAGCGGTTCGACGTACGCGGCCGAAGACGGCTCATACGGCGCCCCGTGCGCGTAGGCGTTGATCGAGTCCGGGCTCAGCAGGAACCGCGACGCCCGATCCGCGGCTTCGAGTGGCCCACCGAGGGTCCGGAGGGCGAGCACGAGGTCCGCGGTGAGGTCGTAGTCCACATAGGTCCGGCCGTCCT
This sequence comes from Amycolatopsis sp. PS_44_ISF1, assembly GCF_032335455.1. Taxonomy (NCBI): domain Bacteria; kingdom Bacillati; phylum Actinomycetota; class Actinomycetes; order Pseudonocardiales; family Pseudonocardiaceae; genus Amycolatopsis; species Amycolatopsis sp. PS_44_ISF1. The sequence goes on from NZ_JANUXO010000002.1 coordinate 1,330,632, forward strand.
GCGTGGTCTCGACGTGGTCGCCCCCGGCCAGCCGGCCCGCCAGGTACGCGCCGAGGCGCCCGGCCGGGGATTGCGGGGCCGGGCCGGGGGAACCAGCGGCGAACGAGGTCTCCGGCGGACGCGACGGCGACCCGCCAGCGGTGGGCGGCACCGCCTGGTGGTCCTCCCCCGGTTTCGCGCCCGGCGAGGGCGGCGGGACGGGCTTGACCGGCAGGACTCCCCCGGTGAGCGCGTAGAAGCCGATCTGCGAAAGCCCCAGCGAGGCCTGCGCGCTCGCGCGGATCCAGGTGTCGAGGCTCCCGATCCCGTCCGGTTTCGCCTTGGTGTACTCCGACGGGGTGTACGCGATCGCGCCGATCTGGTCCTGGAGCCGATCACCCGGGTCGGCGGCCGCGGTGACCTGGGCCGCCTTCAGGAAGGCCACCCCCTTGGCCACGGCCGCGTCCGCGCCCCCCGCGTCGGCCAGCGCCTGGACGATGAGCCCGGTGCTGTTGGTGTTCGGCGCCTCGGTCCCGACGCCGCCGCCCCAGCCGCCGCCCGGGTCCTGGTCGGCCTCGAGCCAGGCGACGGTCCGGCCGATCCGGGCGTCGAGGCCCGTCGCACCCGCGTCGCGCGCGGCGAGCATCGCGGACAGGGACAGCCCGGTGGTGTCGCCGTCCTTGGCCGATTCCCCGGTCGCCTTGCCCTCGTCGCAGCTGGACAGGCGGTAGGCGTCGGCGCCGGTTCCGCCGGTGGGGAGGTAGCCGAAGAAGATCCGGAAGTAGCCTTCGGAACACTGCTGGTTCACCAGGGTGTCGATGGCCGGCTGGTCGTTCTCGTGCACCCGGGCCAGCCCGATCACGCCGAGGGCCTGGCCGAAGGTGTTGGAGTTGTTGCTGACCCCGCTCGCCAGCGCCGGGTCCTTGGAGTAGTCGCTGACCCGCCCCCGGTCGCGCCCCTGGCGCGGGATCGCGCCCAGGGTCTCGGCGACCATGTCGTGCCCGCCGAAGTTCCTCGGGTCCCGGCCCGCGACCTCGGCCGCGACCAGCACCTTGGCCGCGGCACCGCCGGTGATGACCGCGTCGTAGCCCTGGCCGTGCACGAGTCCGTCCCAGGTGTAGTAGTCGGTGGCGTGCTTCTCCAGGTAGGAGGTGATCGGCGCGGCCAGCTCACCCCGCCCGGAGGCGTACATCGCGAACACCGAATCGATCATCAGCCCGTGGTCGGGCAGCGCCCCGCCGAGCGGGTTCTGCAGGGTGCCCTCAGCGCTCAACTGCCGGGCGAGCCACTGCGAGTTCGCGGCGGCGGCGGGTTGATCGGCAGTGCCCGGGCGACCGGCCGGTGCCTCACCAGCCCCCGGGACGGCGACCGGCCGGGCCCGCACGCCTTGCCCGGCCACCAGTCCGGCGTCGGCCTCCCGGGCTCGCGCGCCCCGCGCGGCCACCAGTCCGGCGTCGGCCTTTCGGGCGCGCGCGCCTTGCGCGGCCACCGGTCCGGCGTCGGCTTCCCAGGCCCGCACGTCTTGGCGGGCGGCGAGTTCGGCACTGTTCGGCCAGGCGCGCACACCTTGGTGGGCGGTGCTCCGTTGACTGCCGACCTGCTGCTCGCCGGCTTCCCGGGCCCCGACCGCCCACACCGGACCGGCCGGGGCCGCCACCAGGACGGCCAGCAGTCCGCACACCACGACCGCACCGAAGCGTCTGCCCGACACCACTCCCCCATCCCCAGCGCGACCACGGGGAGGACGGCGTCCAGCGCCGGCCCCTGCTAACGCGGCAGCGGCTTTGACATCACCTGCCCGCGAGGTGGACCCGACTCGTCACCTGAGTGACCCACGGTTGCGCGACAGCGCCGGATTTCGACCGGCTTCCCCGTCGCGGGCATGAATTCGTGCAGTTGTGCGAAAACCGGCTGACCTTAACACCGCCGAGGCGGCGGGGGGACCGGTAGTCGCGCAGTTCACCGGGGTGCCGTAGACCGCCAGGGGTGGACGGTCACGGATGACGCCGGGGCGAGCACTGCCGGTAGCGATCGGGATCCGGGGTTCCAGTAGTCGGCCCGGTCCGCCAAGATTCGCTGCTCCTCACTGCGCCGCCGATCCCGGGTAGCGATGCCCTTCCTCGCGGTGCCCGGGATCGGCAGGCGTCGTCATCCCCGTGGCACCCGGGTGCGGCGCGGCCAGAGCGCGCCGGCGCCGACCAAGCTCGTGATGACGACGAACGTGCCGAGCGAAGCGGCGATGCGGGGGTCGGTCGTCGTCACCACCGCGGCCACGGCGCAGCCCCCCGCGAGGAGGAAGAGGACCGTGCGGACCGCGGCTACCCAGGCCGAAAGCGGGCCGGCCAACCGGCGCAGCCGGCCGTCACCGCTTTCGGGCCGGCGATGACGGCCGTGCTCACGCCCAGCCAGCACCTTCGCCGCCGCCGCGATCATCTCCTCGGCACTGGCCACCCGCGGCTCCGGATCCTCGGCCTTGAAGCACCCGGCCACGTCGACCCGCTGCGGAACTGCAACTCCGGACGGCTCCGGGTCGGCCGACAAGGGTGCAGCGCGCGGTGCCGGGGCGGCCGACAAGGGCGCAGCACGCGGTGCCAGGTCGGCCGGCGAGGGTGCAGCGCGCGGTTTCGGGGCGGTCGCCGTGGGTTCTTCGTCGACCCGTGCCCGCTCGGCGGCGAATCCGCCGGAGAGACCGCCTCGTCGCGGGTCCGGAGCAAGAGGCCCGGCTCGCTCCGGCTCGGTACTCCCGCGTCCGGCGGCGCTCGGTCGGCACGGTGGGCGTTTCCCTGGTTCGCGTGGCCTTTCCAGCGGTACAGTCACCAGGTCCCTTTCCTCGTCTTCACGGGCTGGTCATCGGACACCGCGGGGCCTCTTGTTCGAGCAAGGGGCCCCGCTCCTCTTCGCCGGCGCTGCTCCCTTCCCGGGAACTCGGGTCATCCCATCCTGACGGAGAACGCACAGTCACCCCACGACCTACTACGAGTGTCTCGCTGAGCGGTATTTCCGCGTCGCCCAGCGGTTCGGGTGACTCGCGCGACTACTCCGCGCTACCACGGAGAACAGTTACTGGAACCGTCGCATTTCCAGCTACCGACGGTCTATCACGTTCCCGGCGCATCACCCCAGAGCAGCGAAACCATTGGAATATGCAGGTCCATCTGCACGGACCGCCGGATCGGGTGATCATGCAGGCCAGCGCCGCCCGGCTGGCGCGAGGGGTGGAACAACCACGTGAAGCACACGAGGCGTAACCGAGTCATCGTCATAAATGTCACTCATAAGAGTGGTACGGAAAGTCACCACCATGGTTGACGCAACGGCCGGAACCGTCTCGGGCCGGGCACTGCCGGGCGGCGGGGACATTCAAGGCCAGCTCGGCTTCCGTGATCGCCGGTGCAGAATATTCGAAACCACCGGTATGCCCCTTGCGTTGGCAGCCGGAAACAATATGCAACACCGATCCTTACCGAGCGCGACCACGCGCTGGTGCAAGGCTATTTTACGAAACGTAAATAAACGGGTGCATCGCCGAGTCGGCCACTTTGCGGGTCGCAGCAGCCGTTTCCCTCGGGGTTCGGTGGCCAATCCTGGGTTTTCCCCAGCCGATCACTGCACCTACACTTCTGCACGAACAGATGCACGTGCATCGGCATGAGCGAGCGCCGTCCACCGGCGGTCCCCGCCCGAAACCGGCCAGCAGCTCGGCGACGACAGCAATCTCTTTGGAGGCAACTGATACGCACCCGCCGAAACCGCAGGGGACGAGAGGCAACCAGGAGCTTCGTGAAGGCGGCCGCGTCTCCACAGTGCGGAAACCGTGGCGGTGCAGCGACTGCGGAAGTCCGATGAGGACAGTCCGTCGAAGGAAGAAGAAGGCGCGACCCCCTCTAGCCCAGGGAGCCGCGCCGGTACGAACACACATCCGATCTCGAGGAGTGCGTCATGGCCATCGTAGACGTTGGCAGTTGCAACCAGGCAGGGGAAAGCGGGCGACCGGAGCCTCGCCCCCCGCAGGCGGCGGCAGCGCCGAGCCCACCGGCCAGAGCCGGCGGTGGCCGGAGCGAGCAGCCCGTTCGCGTCACGATCCGGATCTGTGACGGCGTGCTGGTGCTCAACCGGCAGACCCACCAGGCCCCGGTTCCCCTCGGCCACGCGCGGCACCGCAAGCTCACCGCGTCGCCCGGACCGGCGCTGCTCGAGGCCATCTTCAGCGACTGGGGCTGGACTTTGCGGGCGGCCTTCATCACCGGTGAGGTGCTGTGCGCCGCGCTCGGCGCGCTGGCGCTGGCCGTGCACAGCTTCACCGCGGGGACCGGCGCCTTCGGGACCGGGGCGGTCGCCCTGGTGCTGACCGCGGTCCTCCGCCGCCGGTCCGGGAAGTCCCCTCGCACCGAGGAGTAATCGCGATTGCTCCCGAACGCCGCACACCGTTGGCCGAGCTGCATTACCGAACACCTCCCAAACCGTGGCCGAACGGGTGAATATCACCTTTCCCCCACCATGATCACCGGTCGGCCCTTGCGCCTGGAATATTCCAGCACGACCCTGGATGCACGGAATAATCCACTACTGCGAACAGCCGACGAGGGGCGACCATGGAAGATTACGACCCGAAAACCGCCGCGTTCTCCCTGGACGAAACCGGCTGGCAGCGGCCGGTTCCCTGCGGGGACAATTCCGGCAACTGCGTCGAGGTCAACCTGGGCCGCCCCGGGCTGATCGCGGTCCGGGACTCCAAGCTCGGCGAATCCCCCGTGCTGCTCTTCTCGCCGGAAGAATGGACGTCGTTCGTCACTTCCGTGCGCGCCGGGCAGTTCGACTGCTGATTCCGCAGTCCCGCCGAGCCGGGAGCCCGCCCGGAACCGGATTCGGGAGCCGGGCGGGGGCCAGGGCGGTGCTGCGGCCGCGGGCCGCGGTGTCCTAGCATGGGCAGTCCCCGATTCCCTGATTGGACGGCACGATCCGGTGACCCTGCCCTCCGTCGAGACCCAGCAGCGAGAACTGGGCACGATGATTTCCGCGGCACGGAAGCGGCTGGGCCTGACCCAAGCCGAATTCGGCCGTCGGGTGGGCTACACCCAGGCCAACATCAGCAAGCTGGAGAACGCCCACCTGGGCCTGCAGCGGGAGCAGCTGGACGCGTTCATCAAGGCGCTCAAGGTCAGCGACGCCGAAGCGGCGGTGATGCGGCGGCTCAACGCGTCGGCGAGCACCTCCGGGATCTGGTCCGGGCGCCGCCTGGTCGCCACTCCCCCGTGGTTCCGCGACATCCTCGCCGCCGAGCAGGAGGCGGACACGGTGCGCAGCTGGACCGGTGAGCGGATCAGCGGGCAGTTGCAGTGCGAAAGCTACATGCTCACGCTCTTCAACACCGCCGGCCGCCGCGACATCGACGACGCGGTTTACGAGCGTGGGCAACGGGCCCGGGTCTTCGCCCGCCATCCGAAGCGGGAATACGAGTTCCTGCTCAGCGAAAGCGCGCTGCTGCAACTCACCCGGACCCGCAAGCTCGACCCCTACATCTTGCTCGATCAGGTGAAGCACATGCTGAGCCTGATCGACGCCCACCCGGGGGTGTCGATCCGGTTCGTGCCGTTCGGCGAGCTGCCGCACCTGCCCCTGGACCTGACCGTCTTCGGGTTCGCCCAGGGCGCGGACGACTTCGCCTACGGCGAGACGCCCCAAGGGGTTCAGCGTTCCACCGCCGAAACCCTGCGCAGTTCCTACCTCGACCGGTGGACCGCGCTCAGCGGCGCGGCCCTGAGCCGGGAAGATTCCCGTACCCTGCTGGAACACGCCGCCCGGGAGATCAACGACACCCGGCTGCCGGCCGGTGCCGCCGGATTCCCAGCCCTACCCTGAAAACGTGCACCGCCGAGCCGAAAGAAGGAGCCCCACCGTGGCCGGGTTGGACGAGGACCCCTTTCCCCCACCGGACATCGACCTCAGCCACCCCAGCGTCGCCCGGATCTACGACTACTACCTCGGCGGCCGGACGAACTGGGAGATCGACCGCCAGTTCGGCGACCGGATCCTCGGCGAGTTCCCCATCATCAAGCCGATCGCCCAGGCGAACCGGATGTTCCTGCACCGCGTGGTCCGGTACCTGGTCCGGCGGGGGGTGCGGCAGTTCGTCGACATCGGCTCCGGCGTGCCGACCATGGGCCACGCGCACGAGGTGGCCGAGAACCTGGCCCCGGGCGAGGTCCGGGTGGCCTACGTCGACTACGAACCGGTGGCGGTCGCCCATTCGCGCAGCCTGCTGCGGGAGCACGGCGACCCCGACCGGCACACCGTCATCCACGCCGACATGCGCGACCCCGACCGGTTGTGGGCGCAGATCCAGGACACCGGGATCATCGACCTGAACCAGCCGGTCGCGTTGCTGCTGATCGCGGTCCTGCACGTCCAGCAGCCGTCGGCCCCCGATTCGGGGATCGAAGCCGACCTCGGCCCGAGCCTGGTCGCGCGCTACCGGGAACTGCTCGCCCCCGGCTCCTACCTGGCGTTGTCCCACGCCACCGACGACGGCGTCCCACCGCACTACAAGGACATGCTCGCCCGGCTGAAGGTGTCCTACGACGCTTCGTCCAGCCCCATCATCTACCGCGACCGGGAGGAGATCACCCGGCTCCTCGGCGACTTCGAACTGGTCGAGCCCGGACTGGTCTGGACCGCGGAGTGGCACCCCGAGCAGGCGGAGCCGGACGAGGTGGCGGTGTCCTTCGAGTCCCCCAGCGAATCGACGGTCCTGGCCGGCGTCGCCCGGAAGTGAACGGTCCACCGGGCTGAGGCCGGGGTTCCCCCGCGGTCCGGGCCGTCCCCGGCGGCGTCGTCCCCGGCCCGAGCACCGGTGCCCACCGCACCGGCCGTTCGCTTCGGCTCCTCGCCGGTGCCGCGGGCCGCCGGGATCCAGGCAACCCGGCCCGGCCCGGCGCGTCCACCGGGTGGCAACATCGGCCACGAGAGGAACCACATGGGCGTCATCGGTTGGATCGTGCTCGGCCTGGTGGCCGGCGTGATCGCCAAGATCCTGCTGCCGGGCCGGGACCCGGGCGGCTGCATCATCACCATCCTGCTGGGGATCGCCGGCGCGTTCGTCGGCGGCTGGATCGGCAAGGCCGTGTTCCACGTGCAGCTCGGCACCTTCTTCGACCTGCGGACCTGGGGCCTGGCCGTGCTCGGCGCGCTGCTCATCCTGATCGCCTACCGGCTGCTGTTCCACCGGGACCGCCGCGACTGACCAGGGCCGGAAGGTCAAACTTCCGGCCCTCTCGGCCCCCGATCCTTGACCGTGCCGCGACGGCACAGTCTTCACTGGGGTCCGCCGGCGTGACCACGCCGGCGGACCCCAGTCTTCGGGAAGAGGTGGCCGGGCGTGGCCTGGAGTACCCGCGAGATCGCCGAACTCGCCGGCGCCACCGTGCGGGCCGTGCGGCACTACCACCAGATCGGCCTCCTCGAAGAGCCGGTCCGGCGCGCCAACGGCTACAAGCAGTACGGCGTGGCCCACCTGGTGCGGATCCTGCGGATCAAGCGGCTGATCGACCTCGGTTTCTCGCTGGCCCAGATCTCCGCCATGGGCGACGCCGACGAGCATCCCGAAGAGGCGTTGCGCACCCTCGACGCCGAGCTGTCCGCCACCATCGAACGGCTGGAGCGCGTCCGGCTGGAGCTGGCCCTGCTCCTGAAGCGGCCCGCACCCACCGACCTGCCCCCCGGCCTCGGCCGGGTCACCACCCGGGCCGGTCTCTCCGACACCGACCGCTCCCTGGTCGTCGTGCTGACGCGGGTGCTGGGCCCGCAGGGCATCCAGGCCTACACGGAGCTGTTGCAGTCCTACCAGGCCACCCCCGAGGCTTCGGCGTTCGACCGGCTGCCCGCCGACGCCGACGAGGAAGCCCGCGACGAACTGGCCCGGCGCCTGCACCCGCACGTCCAGGACCTGCTGAGCGACCACCCCGGGATGATGGAGGTCCACGCCGACGCCCCGGGCGGAGCCGGGTTCGCCATGCGCACCTTCGGCGAGGCCGTGCGAGAGCTCTACAACCCCGCCCAGATCGACGTCATGCGCCGCGTCGCCCGGCTGGGAACGGTCCCGGACCACACCTGACCGGCTGCGAAACCATCCACCGGAACCTGCTCCTTGCGATTCTTGCTCGACTGAGCTAATTTTTGCTCATGCGAGCAAAAACGTTCACCGAATCCGGCCGCCGCGCGCAGATCGTGACGGCGGCGATCGAGGTGATCGCCGAGGCCGGGTTCGCCAAGGCTTCGTTCAGCCGGATCGCCAAGCAGGCCGGGCTGTCCAGCACCGGCATGATCAGCTACCACTTCGCGGGCAAGGACGACCTGCTCGCGGCCTGCGTCGCCGAGATCGAGCAGGTCGCGGGGGCGTTCATGAACCCGCGCGTCGACGCCGCCATCGGTCACGTCGCGCAACTGCGCGCCTTCGTCGAGGCGAACGTCGCGCTGGTGGGTGAGCACCCGGCCGCCGTGCGGGCGCTGATCGACCTGGTGAAGAACGCCGGCTCGCGGAGTGAGTCCGTCGACGGCCGGCTCGCCCTGTTCGAGGAGCACTTCCGCACCGGGCAGGCGGCGGGCGCCTTCGGCGACTTCGACCCGCGGACCGCGGCGATCGCCCTGACCGCCGGCCTCGACGCCGTGGTGGCCACCGCGACCGCGGCCGTTCCGGAGCCCGCCGAGCTCACCCGCACCGGCCGGACGCTGGCCGAGCTGTACGTGCGGGCGACCGCACCCGTTCCCGAGGGGGGAAACCACGATGATCGATGAGAAGCCCGCGCCCGACGCCGGGCTGCGCCGGGTGGTCCGGGCCAACGTGCTGGCCGTGGTGTTCGAGGCGTTGGTGCCGATGGCCCTGTTCTACGGCCTGCGCGCCGCGGGCGTGGGCCAGTGGTGGGCGATGATGGCGGGGGTGCTCATCGCCGGGCCGTACGTGCTCTGGACCGTGGCCCGTCATCGCCGGGTCGACCTCGTCGCCCTGGTCACGTTGAGCGTCCTCGTGCTTTCGGTGGTGCTGGGCCTGCTCTCGGACGATCCGCGGACGCTGGCCGTCCGGGAGGGCTGGACCGCCGCGCTGGGCGGGCTGTTCGGAGCGTGGATGCTGGTCTCGGTGTTCGCCGGGCGCCCGGCCCAGCTGACCCTGGGCCGCACGATCGCCGAGCTCAAGCGCGGGGCCGAGGGCGCCGCCGCCTGGGCCGGGCGCTGGGACACCGACGCGCGGTTCCGCCGCGGCCTGCGCATCGACACCGCCGCCTGGGGGTCGGTGCTGCTCGCGGGCGCGGTGGTCCACGTGGTGCTGGTCTACCTGCTGCCGATCGACCTGATCTCGGTGGTCACCACCGTGGTCTGGTTCGCTTCGCTGGCCGCGCTGATCGCCTGGCACGTCTGGTACCTGCGCAAGGAGAACCTCGATGCCTGAGGCGCCGGTGGCGGGCGCAGTACAGTCCGGAGACCACTGGGCGCGGCCTTCCCCGGCCCGCCGGCGCGGTTCCCGCCGCTGGTGGCCGAGGTCCGGCTCGCCCGGAAACCCGCCGGGCTGAGCGAAGGCCGGGCCGGGCTTCCTGCTGCCGCTGTCCGGCGGACGGCACCGGCGCTTCCGTCCTGAATGGACAGTCAGAGCTCGGCTGACCACCGGAGCGGCGTGCCCCACTGACCCGGGCGAGCGGCCGGGGTCCACGGCCCGGCCATGCGCCCGGGTGGCACCGGCACCCCGGCCATCACACCGAAAGCCCGGAATCAAGGGCCGATCGGCGGCCGTCGGCGCTGTTAGGCTGGTTCTTCACCTCTGCGCGCTCCAGTTCGTCCACCGTTCACCCGGCGCTCGCCCGCCGGAGGGCGGCCGTTCGGTCCGGGCCGGAACGGTCGGGTGGCCCCTGTCGGACCGAACCCAGGACGGATCCCGTGCCCGAGCCCCGCCGCCTCCGCCGCTGCCTCGCCCTCGTCGCCGGAACGGCGCTGGTCTTCAGCGCCTCCACCGCCGCCCACGCCGCCCCGGCCGTCGACGTCCACCTCAACGAGGTGGTGACGACCGGGGACGTCGACGACTCGATCGAGCTGTACAACGGGGGCAGCACCGCCGCCGACGTCTCCGGCTGGATCCTCAAGGACGACAAGGACAGCTCGAAGTACAAGATCGCCGCCGGCACCGTGCTGGCCCCCGGCGGCTACCGGGCCTTCGACGTGCACGACCAGTTCGGTCTCGGCTCCGAGGACCAGGCGCGCCTCTACCTCGCCGACGGCCGCACGCTGGTCGACAGCTTCGGCTGGAAGGAGCACTCCGACCCGTCCTGGTCGCGCTGTCCCGACGGCACCGGTGCGTTCACCCAGGCCCCGCTGACCCTGGGCGCCGCCAACAGCTGCGGCGGCACCGTTAACCCCCGGGCGTGGCCGGGCGCCGGTTCCGTGACCACCGCCGACGCCGCCGACGTGTTCGGCGAAAACCTCAGCGGCCTGTACCAGGAGGGCGGGGTGCTGTGGGCGGCGCAGAACTCCGGCAAGGTCTGGCGGCTGGTCCCCGACGGCTCCGGCGGCTGGAAGCCCGACACCGCCTCGGGCTGGGGCTCCGGCAAGAAGATCCACTACCCGGGCGGCTCCGGGACCCCCGACGACGAGGGCATCACGCTCACCGGCGCCGGCTCCGCGGGCGGGGTCTACACCTCGAACGAGCGCGACAACGACCACGGCGGCACCAGCCGGCTGTCCGTGCTGCGGTACGACGTCGGCGGAGCGGCCACCACGCTGAGCGCGGCGAAGGAGTGGAACCTGACCGGCGACCTGCCCCCGGTCGGCGCCAACCTGGGCCTGGAAGGCGTCACCTGGATCCCCGACTCCGCGCTCACCTCGGCCGGCTTCAAGGACTCCTCGACCGGCGCGGCCTACGACCCGGCCCGCTACCCCGCGCACACCGGCGGGGTGTTCTTCGTCGGGGTGGAGGGCACCGGCACGGTCTACGGCTACGTGCTGCAGGATTCGGGTGCCTTCGCCCGCGTGGCCACGATCGGCAGCGGGATGCCCGGGGTGATGGAGCTGCAGTGGGAGCCGCAGACCTCCCGCCTCTGGGTGGTCTGCGACAACACCTGCCACGGCCAGCACCGGACCATGCAGGTGGACGCCTCGGGCGCGTTCGCCGTCACCGCGGCCTACCAGCGCCCGAGCGGGATGCCGGACTACAACAACGAAGGCTTCTCCCTCGCCCCCGCCGGCGAGTGCACCGGCGGGGCCAAGCCGGTGTACTGGTCCGACGACGACAACGACGGTGGTCACGCGCTGCGCAAGGGCAGCATCGGCTGCTGAACCGGCGGCGTCCCGGCGGTGTCTCTCCATTGTGGACAGGACCGGCCCACCCGCGGAGGTGCCGCCGCCGTCACGCCCGCCACCCTCGGGCCCCGGAACCGGCACCCGCCCGGGTGGGCCATTCGGCGTAAAGATCCGGCAAAGATCATCTCCCCGGCCCGCCGCGCCCAGGGTCGGCCACCCCGTTCGGCCCTGGTTCGTGGTAAAAAACTGACCCGATCGGTTCCACGGCGACACGGAGGGTGGAGGCAAGAGCTGGTGACCGCGGCTGTCGCGCCCGTCCGTGAAAGTTTTCTTCCCGGCCGGGTAACTGCTGTTCGCCGTCTGTCACTCAGGAGCTCGTGAACCCGTGTCGAAGAAAGCCGCCCAGGGCGAGGCCGACGGACCGTACGACAAGTCGATCCGCAAGCGGCTGACCAGGACCGTGCTGATCCCCAGCGTCACCCTGCTGGTGCTGTGGATCGCGCTGTCCTCGTACTTCTTCGTCAACGGGCTGTACGTGCGGCTGGTCGCGGCCTCGGTGCGCGAGGTGTCGATCCCGGCCACCACCGCGCTGGCCGCCGTGCAGCAGGAGCGCCAGGCCGCCCTGCAGTACCTCGACAACCCGGTCGGCGGCCAGACCCGGCTCCAGGAGCGGCAGCGGGCGACCGACGGGAAGCTCGTCACGCTGCAGGCCGCGTTCGCCTCGACCATCTCCTCGGCGCCCGAGCAGATCGCGGCCAAGGTCGACGCACTGAAGGGCCAGTTCGACCAGTTGCCGGTGTTGCGCTCGCAGATCGGCTTCCGCAGCATCGACCGGGCCCAGGTCAACCGGTACTACAACGGGGTGCTGGACACCGCGGCCGACCTGTTCGACACCCAGGCCCGGATCGTGCCCGACGCCCCGGCCGCCTACGGCGGGGTCACCGCGACCTCGGTCTTCCGGGCCGAAGACCTGATGTCGCGCGAGACCTCGATGGTCTCGACCGCGCTGGCCTCCGGCCGGTTCAGCCCGGACGAGTTCGTCCTGTTCACCCGGCTGTCCGGGTTCTACCGGACCCAGCTCGCCCAGCTCGAACCGTTCCTCGACCCCGAGGTGCGCGCCCGGTACCAGGCGCTCACCACCGGACCGGCCTGGCAGCAGCTCTCGCGCGCGGAAGAGGCGATCGTCAAGCACGGACCGTGGGCGCCGGGCGACGAGCCCGGGCCACCGGTCGCCGCGGCCGACTGGCAGGGCGCGACCGACCAGGTCGCCGCGGCCCTCAACGACCTGGCCACCGGCCAGGCGGACAAGGTCGCGGGCGCGGCCATCGCCTCCGGTGACGCCCAGCTGCGCAACGCCATCATCGGCAGCGTGCTCGCGCTGCTCGCCTCGCTGGCCGCGATCATCGTGGCGGTGCGGGTGTCCCGCTCGCTCGTCGACCGCGCGCTGATGAGCCGCCTCGCCCGGCTGCGCAACGACTCGCTCGACCTGGCGCGCAACCGGCTGCCCGGCATCGTGTCCCGGCTGAAGAACGGCGAGCCGGTCGACGTGGCCGAGGAGCTGCCCCGGCTCGATCACGGCCGGGACGAGATCGGGCAGGTGGCCGAGGCGTTCAACCTGGCCCAGCTGACCGCGGTCAACGCCGCGGCGAGTGAAGCCAAGGCCCGCAGCGGCGTGCACAACGTGTTCCTCGGCATCGCCCACCGCAACCAGGTGCTGGTCCACCAGCAGCTGCAGATCCTCGACGAGCTGGAGCGCCGCGAGGAGAACTCGACCCAGCTCGCTTCGCTGTTCCAGCTCGACCACCTCGCCGCCCGCGCCCGCCGCACCACGGAGAACCTGATCATCCTCGGCGGCAAGCAGCCCGGACGCCGCTGGCGCAAGCCGGTGCCGCTGATGGAGGTGCTGCGCGCGGCCGTGTCGGAGACCGAGCAGTACGCGCGGGTCCGGGTCGAGCAGGTCGCCGACGTCGCGATCACCGGCGCCGCGGTGGCCGACACCGTGCACCTGATCGCCGAGCTGGTCGACAACGCGACCTCGTTCTCCCCGCCCGGTTCCCCGGTCGAGGTGACCAGCCGCACGGTCGCCCGCGGGGTCGTGGTGGACGTGTCGGACCAGGGGCTCGGCATGAAGGACGGCGTCCGCGACTGGGCGAACGGGATGATGGCCGAGGCGCCGGAGTTCGACGCCATGGCCCTGCGCGCCGACTCCAGCCTCGGCCTGTTCGTGGTCGCGCGGCTGGCGGCCCGGCTCGGCATCACCGTCACCTTCGACCCGTCCCGCTACGGCGGTCTGCGCGCCACCGTGCTCATCCCGGCCCAGCACCTGGACGGCGAGGGGCGATCGGGCGGGGCCGGGGACGCCGCGTCGGTGCCGCCGGAGGACACCGCCGTGTTCGCACCGGTGGGAGCGCCCGCACCGCGAGCCGGGGAGGGCGCGCAGCCCGGGCCGGAGCCGCCCCGCTCGTTCACCGGCCAGATCCCGGTGCGGCGCGAGGCCCCGGCCGCCCGCGAGCCCTGGATCCCGCTCGACCGCGGGGCCCCGGCCGAGCGGGAGGCCCCGGTGGCCTGGAAACCGCGGTCCGCCCCGGCCCGCCCGCACACCCAGCCGGAGCCGGAGCCCGCCGCGCCGGCCACCGTGTGGCCGACCGAAACCCCTGCGGCGGCGGAAGAAAAACCCGAACCGCGGCCCGTGGACGCCCGCCCGCGGCTGCCCCGGCGGGAACCGCAGCAGAACCTCGTCACCCAGCTGGAGGACGAGCCCGAAGACCAAACCGGGCGTGAGGTGCCCCCGGGCGAGGGCACCGCCCGTTCGCTCGCCGCCTTCCACCGGGGCACCCGCCGGGCCCGTGACGGGGCCGGCGACTCCTGACCCGCGACCAGGTCCAGCAAGGCCCACCAAGGAAAGCCGAGGTTTCTCCGAGCATGAACGAGTACGGGAACGCGAAACCCGACCTCAACTGGCTGCTCGACGACGTGGTGCACCGCGTGGTCGGCGCGCAGAACGCCATCGTGCTGTCCGCCGACGGACTGCTGCTGGGCAAGTCGGCCGGGATGGGCAAGGACGACTCGGACCAGCTCTCGGCCATCGCGTCGAGCCTGCAGAGCCTGGCCAAGGGGGTGAGCAGGCAGTTCAACCGCGGCCAGGTGCTGCAGAACATGATCGAGATGGAGCGCGGCTACCTGTTCGTCTCGGCCGCGGGCCAGGGCGCCTGCCTGGCCGTGCTGGCCGCCGACAGCGTCGACGTCGAGATGATCGCCTACGAGATGAACCGGCTGGTCGCGCGGGTCGGGGACTACCTGGCCTCCGCGCCGCGCGACGCCGCGCGGCTGCTGCGGGAGGCCACGTGAGCGGCGAAGACGGCTGGTACGACGAAGCCGCGGGGCCGCTGGTGCGGCCGTACACGATCACCAGCGGCCGCACGCCCGCCGACGCCGCGCGGCTCGACCTCGCGACGCAGGTGATGACCCTGCGCACCGAGCAGGAGCCCGCCGGGCTGGGCCCGGAGCACCTGGCGATCGTGCAGCTGTGCCGCCGCCCGGTGTCCGTGGCCGAGATCGCGGTCTACGTCAAGGTCCCGCTCGGGGTGGTGCGGGTGCTGTGCGGTGACCTGATCGAACGCGGCCTCGTGATCACCCGCTCCCCCAGTCCCGCACCGGCCGGCGCGCCGGACCTCGACACCCTCCAGGCGGTTCTCGATGGCCTTCTCAAGTACTGACGGATCCGGGGCGGACCTGGTCCCGGCCCCGGTCAAGATCATCGTCGCCGGCGGCTTCGGCGCCGGGAAGACCACCTTCGTCGGCTCGGTCAGCGAGATCCCGCCGCTGAGCACCGAGGAGGTGCTGACCGAGGCCGGCACCGCGGTGGACGACCTGTCCGGGGTGGAGCGGAAGAAGACCACCACGGTCGCGCTCGACTTCGGCCGGATCTCGCTCTCGCCGCGGCACGTGCTGTACCTGTTCGGCACGCCGGGCCAGGCGCGCTTCTGGTTCATGTGGAACGACCTGGCCCGCGGCGCGATCGGCACGGTCGTGCTCGTCGATCCCCGGCGCCTGGAGACCAGCTTCGCCGCGGTCGACTTCTTCGAACGCCGCAACATCCCCTTCGTCGTCGCGGTGAACTGCTTCGACGACGCGCCGCGCTACCACGCCGCGGAGATCCGCGAGGCCCTGGTCGTCCCGGACCGGGTGCCCATCGCCATGTGCGACGCCCGCGACCGCGAGTCGAGCAAAATGGCCCTGGTCCGGCTGGTCAAGCACGCCATGACCGCGGTACCCACGCCGGTGTGACCCGGGGTGTCCACACCGGATCGTCCATACCGGACAGAAAGTGGACATTCATCGGACAAAGCGCGACAGGAACCGCCCGGTGAGCTGACCCTGCGTGTCCATTGAGGACTCAGATCGACCCGGACGGCGCAATCGGCTGGGCCACCCGGGTCAACCGGACAAACACCCCGCCGATCACCTGATAGCATCCGGCCGTGACGAGTGATCCACTTGGTTTTCCCTTGTACACCAGGGAAAACTATCCACCCCAGGGTCAGCTCCTCGGTGGTTTCCTGTCCGGGCTGTGGGCCACGGCGGCCGGAGCGCTCGGCTTCCCGGCCGAGCTGTCCGCCCGGTCCACCCGGCTGGTGCGCGACGCGCTCCCCCGCTGGTCGGCCGAGCCGATCGGCGCCGCCCCCGCCCGGCCGTCCTACGTCTCCGGCGACGGGTTCCCGGCCGAGATGTCGGTGAACTGGTCGGGCTCGGTCCCCGAGCTGCGGGTGCTGTTCGACCGGTCGGACAGCGGCCCCGGCGACGAGTCCGCGTTCCCCCGCGGACCTGAGCGAACGCGGGAGCCGGCCGCCCGCCGCCGGGCGCGGGTCGACGAGGTCTTCACCCCGCGCGCGGGCCGGCCGTCGGCGGCGCCGGTCTGGGATTCGGTGGCCTGGCGGCCCCCGGCGGGCTTCGTCCACAAGACCTACTTCGGGCTCTACGAGTGGCCCGAGCCCGGAGAACGCCGGGCCGCGGTGGACGAAGCCATGCACCGGCTGGGCCTGTCGGCCGCGTGGGACCACGCCCGGAGCCGGATCGAAGCGGCCGGCGGAGACCGTGAAATCGAGTTCTTCGCCGTGGACCTGGCCGGCGCGGCGGACGCCCGGGTGAAGGTCTACTACCGCAACCACGGCGCCGACCTGGCCGAGCTCGACCGCATCGCTTCGGTTGCGCGGCAGCACGATTCCGCCGCCGCGAGCACCGCCTACCGGATGCTGACCGGCGGCCGCGCGGACGCCGGCGAGGCGGCGTTGAGCTGCCTGGCCTTCCGCTCCGGACTGGACCGGGCGGCCGAGGCCACGACCTACCTGCGGCTGCCCGGACTGGCCCCGCACGACCAGGTGGCCGTGGACCGCACCGCCGCCCTGCTGCGCCACGAAGGCGTGGACCCGCGCCGGTTCCGGGAGCTGGCCGCCGCACTGGCGCCCGGGCCGCTGGCCGACGGCACGGGCCTGCTGGAGCTGGTCAGCTACCGCGCCGCGGGCCGGCGCGGCGACGTGACCACGTACTTCCGGTTCCCCGTCTACCCCCACCGAAGCGTTCCCCGCTGCTGATCCGCCACCACCCGCACCGCACCGATGGAAAGGAGCCGACCGTGACCCGGCCGGACGTGACCCGCATCGCCAGCCACAACGAGCAGTGGCAACGGAAGTACGCGGCGTCGGACCTGATCCGCCTGCTGGCGGACGAAAGCACGACCGAGGCGACGAAGCAGGCGGTCCTGACCTACCTGCAACCCTGGTCGAACGCGTTCCAGCGGATGATCAGCGCCCGCGTCACCTTCGAGACCGACCCGGACCTGCGCGCGCTCGCGCTGGAGCACCAGCAGGAGGAGATCGGGCACGACGCCGTCCTGGCCCGCAGCCGCGCGGCCGACCGGCGCGTGGTCTGGGACCCGGTGATCGAGGCGGGGGCTTCGTGGTTCGTCGACCAGTTCGCCGTGCTCCCCGGGGTGCAGCGGGCGGTGCTGGCCCACCTCGCCCTGGAGGCGGGCAGCCTGGTGCTGAGCCAGGCCGGCACCCGGGCGTTCCCCGGCGACGAGTACTTCACCCTGCACGACGAGGCCGATCTGGAGCACCTGGAGATGGGCTACGAGGTGCTGCGGGAGCGCCGTGACTGGACCGAGGAGGCGCTGGTCACGGTGCTGGACCGGGCGTGGCAGGTGATCGTCGTGGTCTCCGACCGGATCGCCGAGTGCGCCCGGCGGGACACCGTCGCCGCATGACCGCGCCCCAGGAGTCCGCCCTCGAGCGGGCCCGCGCCGTGGCCGCGGACAGCGCCCGGGCCCACCAGGAGGCGTTCGCCGAGCGGCTGGTCTCGGTCCACCTGCTGGGCAGCCTGTCCTACGGCGGCTACGCCCCGGCCGTCAGCGACATCGACCTGGCCGTGGTCCTCGCCGACCGCCACGACGACGACCCCGGGGTGTTCGCCACCGTCGCCGAGGCGCTGCACGGAAGGGATCCGCTCTACCGCAAGCTTTCGGTGTTCTGGGGCTCCCGGCCGGCCCTGGCCCGGGGCGAGGAGGACGGGCGCTTCCCGGCGATCGACCGGCTGGAGCTGGCCGACCACAGCTCGGTCCTGCTCGGCGAGGACGTCTCCGGCGAGGTGGCCCGACCGTCCGAACGCGAGCTGATGCTGGAAGGCGCCCGGTTCGCTCTCGACCGGCTCGCGGTCGCGGAGGTGACCGCCGAGTTCCACCGGCCGCGGCGGCTGCTGAGCGACCCGGTCCGGTTCACCAAGGCGGTGCTGTTCCCGGTCCGCTTCCTGTGCAGCGCGGCGAAGTCCGCCGGCCGGGCCGCGGCCAACGACGAGGCGATCGACTGGTACCTGACCGGCCCCGCGCCGGCCGCGCCGCTGGTCCGCCTGGCGGCCCGGGTCCGCGCCGGAGACCCGCTGGTACCGGCCGAAGCCGCGCCTGAGCTGGCCGCGCACCTGCGGCCGTTGTACCGGCAGTACCTCGAGGACCAGACCGTTCGCCTGCGCCGGGCCGACGCGCCCGCCGAACTGGTGACCGCCTTCGACGAGTGGGACGGACGGCTGGCCTGAAAGCGAAGCAGCGGTGCGTCCCCGGACCCTCCGGGGACGCACCGCTGCTCCGTTACCGCAGCCGGCCTCAGCCGACGGCCGCCGCGAACACGTGCATCGCGGAATTCGACGGGAGGGTGAATGCCTTGACCTCCTTGCCCGGGGTCAGCGGGACCGTCACGGCGAACACGCGGTACGGCACCGTGGGGTAGGCCGCGCCGGTCGGGGTGTTCTTGCCCAGGACACTGGCCACGATCGGCGTGCGGCCGGCGTCGGCGCAGCACCAGTTCGGGAAGGACACGTCCGCCTGCCCGGTGCTGCCGTCGGCGTAGTGGACGACCACCGGGCCCTTGGCGCTGCCCGTGCCGGTGCCGGCCAGCACCAGCTTGCTCCCGCTGCCCGCCGCGGCGATGGTCTGGCCGGCCGCGGCCACGTTGTCCGGCTTGCCCGTGCCGGCGTCCGGCCAGGTCAGGGCCACGCCGTCGGCGGTGAACCGGGCGCCGGGGCTCAGCCCGGCCTGGGCCAGCCCTTCGGCGCGGAAGCTGCTCCCGCCGCCGTCGAGATCACCGGCGGCGACGTGGGCGGCATCGGTGACCCCGACGTTGCCCGCGGCCGCGGCCACCGACGCGTTCGGCACGGTGACCGTGGCCGAATCGGTGACCCGGTGCGGGATCAGCCGCGCCCGGTAGCCCGCCGTGGCGGTGAGCTGGTAGTCGGCGGGCTTCAGCCCGGCCGACGGGGTCAGCGTCACCGGCACCGTGACCTTCTGCCCCGGCCAGACCAGCCCGCCCGGCGCCTTCCCGACGTCGGCGCGCAGCCCGGCCGGCGCCTGCACCGCGAGGGTGACGCCGTCGACCGGCAGCGGGGTGCCGTTGGTGAAGCTCACCGAAGCCTTCGCCGCCGTGCCCGGGGCGAGGAAGCCGGGCGCGGACAACGCGACCGCGCCGTTCTGGTCCGCGGGGAAGTACCCGCCGACCGCGCTGGCCCCGAACAGCCGCACGTCCTGGCGGTCGCCGGCGGCGATCGGCGCGGTCTTCACCCGCACCACCGAACCGTCGTAGAACCAGCCGGTGGCGGCCCGGTCCAGGTCCGCACGGCTGCCGTACTGGCGCAGCAGCCCGTTCCCGGCCTGGACCACGAAAGGCTTCGATCCCGTGTGGACGGTGAGCTGGTACTTGCGCGAGCCCGGCTTCCCGTCGTAGGAGCCGGTGCTCGCGCCGATCCCGACGGTCACCGTGCCCGGGCCCGACTTCGGCGCGTCCACGGTGAACCGCTGCGTGGCCCGCGCGCCCTGCTGGGCCGCCCGGGTCACCCCGTCGTCCTCGTTCAGCGTGAACCCGCCCTGGCCCTGGGGGTAGACGTCGAGGTCCAGTTCGGACTTGTCCCGCGTCTGCCAGGAGGTCGTGCCCTCCGGCCACATCGGCACCACGGCCCCGCCGCGGACGAACAGCGGGAGCTTGTCCAGCGGCGCGTCGTAGTTGTCCACAGTGGTCGGACCGGTGTAGGTCTTGCTGCTCCAGTAGTCGACCCAGGTGCCCTGGGGCAGGTAGATCCCGTTGCGCACGTTCGAGTTCTCGTACACCGGCGCGACCAGGAAGTCGGTGCCGGAGAGGAACTCGTACTTGGCCTTGTCCGTCCACACGTTCGGGTCGTTCGGGTACTCCAGCGCGAGCGGGCGCACCTGGCCGACCCCGGTCTTGCTGGCCTGCACCGAGTAGCTGTAGGTGTAGGGCAGCAGCCGCTCCTTCAGCATCAGGTACTGGCGGTTGATCGAGGTGTAGGGCTCACCCTGGCGCCACGGCTGCTTGTCCGCCGAGGCCCAGCCGTCCATGGTCATCGCGACCGGCAGGAAGGTCTTCCACTGCAGGTCGCGGACGTAGGTCTGCGGGCTGCCGCCGAAGATGCCGTCGATGTCGCCGGTGCTGTAGGCGATGCCCGAGGTGGTGGCCCCGGCGTAGGTCGGGATCTGCCAGCGGATGTAGTCGAAGGACCCGGACTGGTCACCGCTCCAGAGCACGCCGCAGCGCTGCGCCCCGGCCCAGCTGACCGGCTGCCAGACGAAGCCGCGCGCGTCGCTGTTGGCCTCGATGCCCCGGTGGGCGGTGTCGCAGGCGTCCAGCGCGAACTGGTAGCCCGGCCCGACCCAGGCCACGTCGAGCTTGCGCACCCGGACGCCGGCCTTGACCTCCTGATCCTGGTTCGGCAGGCCGTTCTCGGTCCAGAGGCCGAGCTGCATGTTGTCCTTGCGCAGGCCCGCGCCGGTCTGCGGCAGGTTCTCGTAACCGCAGCCGTAGCCGTCGTTGACCAGCATCCAGCCGTTGGGCATACCGTGCTGGGCGTAGCCGTCGGCCACCTTCAGCGCGTCGAGGGTGTGCCGCTCGCCGCGGTTGGCGTTGTGCAGGTAACAGTCGGAGTCACCGGTTTCGAGCCCGTAGATCGGGGGCAGGAACGGCTTTCCGACCAGGTCGGTGTAGCCGGAGATGACGTCCTTCAGGCTGTCGCCCACCACGTACGTGGCGTCGAAGCGGCGCTCGTCCTGCGTGGTCTTCACCGGGTCGGTGAAGGAGTAGGAGCCCGGGGAGAAGGTGTTGCGCAGCACGCCGTAGCCCGCGGTGGAGGCGTAGAACGGCTGCGAATTCGGGGCGCCGCCGTCGTTCCAGTTGTCGTCGGCGAAGATCTTGATGGTCTGGTCCCGGTGGCTGAACCGGCCGTTCTGCTCGCCGCCGCCGACGAACTGCTCGGACGCGCCGCGAAGCAGCGTCTGCGTGGTCGTGGTCCCCGTCCACGAAAGCGGCGCCGCCTCCTCCCAGCGGCGCTGGGTGTCCGCGCCGTCGTACAGGGCGAAGCGCAGCGGGTTCTTGTACGCGCGCAGCGTCGCCTTCGGGGTGGAAATGGCCCAGTAGGCGCCCTTGTCCGCCCGCCGCGGGGTGAGGCCGGGGCCTCGGGGCAGGACGATCTTGCTGCCCGCCGGGTCGGCGAAGGTGCCGTCCGGGGCGAGCCAGACCCGCACCGCCGCGGGGTCCGGGAAGCTCACGCGCACGGCGGCGGCGCCCGAATTCAGCGTGACCACCGGCCCGTCGGCGGAGATCCCGGTGAGGGCACCCAACTGCCCGGACGGCGGGGACGGATCGGCGGACGCCGCCGCCGGCGCCAGTCCCAGGAGGGCGGCGGCCGCCACCACACCCAACTTCTGCGCAACTCTGCTCATTATTGGCACCTTTCACGCATGAACGCGCATGATGTGCTCTGTATAGCCCACGCCACGGCCGTTGTCAGCGTCCGTATTGGTTAATCCCTACTTCCGTAGCCCCCGCCGGGGAGCGGTGAACCGGCAGACGGGGCCACGGGCCCTCCGTTCCGGGACCGGCCCGCCCCTGATTTCGCCCACGCCGGCTCGGCCGCCGACTGCCGGGTTGGCGCAGCGGACCGGATTGCGGCCGGGCGTTCACCACCGGCCGCCCAGGACGGCACCCGAACCGTCCACAAGGGACAGCAGTGCGACGGGCGGGACCCGGATCGGACCTCGACGGGCGGGGGCCGGGGTCAGACGGTGTGGACCTCGATGCCCGCCGCCTCGAACGCCTTCACCGTCGCCGGTTCCGCGTCGACGTCGGTGACCAGCACGTCGACCTCGCCCGGCTGGCAGATCCGGGCGAAGGCGCGACGGCCGAGCTTGGAGCCGTCGGCCACCGCCACCACGCGTTCGGCGCGTTCGACCATCAGGCGGTTGATGCTGGCCTCGCCCTCGTGGTGGGCGAAGGCGCCGGCGTCCGGGTCGAACGCGTCCACGCCCAGGAACAGCAGGTCGATGGTGAGCTCGCTGAGCACCCGCGTGGCCAGCGGGCCGCTCAGCTCGAACGACTGCGGGCGCGCGACCCCGCCGGTCACCACGATCTTGACGTTCGGGCGCACGGCCAGCTCGTGCGCGATGTTCAGCGCGTTGGTGACCACGGTCAGGCCCGAGGCCTCGCCGCGCCCGGACAGGTCCGAGCGGATGGCCAGGGCGCGCGCGACCCCCGCGGTGGTGGTGCCGCCGTTGAGGCCCACCGCCATCCCGCGTTCGGCCATCGCCGCGGCGGCCGCGCTGATCCGCTGCTTCTCCGGCACGTGCCGGGCCGTCTTGTAGCGCAACGGCAGGTCGTAGGCCAGGTCGTTGGCCACCGCGCCGCCGCGGGTGCGGGTGAGCAACTGCTGTTCGGCCAGGTGGTCGAGGTCGCGCCGGATGGTGGCGGCCGAGACGTCCAGCTCCTCGGCCACGTCCTCGACGTCGATCTTCTCCCGCTGCCCGAGCATGTCCAGCAGGGTGCTCAGCCGTTCGTGCCGGGCCATGGGCGATCCTCCCTACCGCTCGCGGAGCCGCGCTTCGCTCAACCGGATGCGCTCAACTCCCCTGGTTCGAGCAGTATGCTGCATTCGGGCGCAGCTTCGCACGCGGCCCGCCGAAATCTTCTTCCGGACCGGTCACGGCGGGGTCATCCGGAAGTCGTAGGCCGCCGGCAGCGGCGCCGGGCTCACCGCGGCCCAGGTGTCGGAAAGCGACGTCTCGCCCTCCCGGATGTTGGGCACCTCGAAGCCCGCCTCGAACACCGCCTTCGCCCCCTCCGGGTCGCCCAGCGCCAGCCGGGTGCGCGCGGTGAGCAGGAGCAGCCGCCCGGTGGTCTCGCCGCGCCAGCCCTCCAGCAGCACCGCCGCGCGTTTCGGCTGCGAAGCTTCGAGCTGCGCCGAAATCGCTTCGACGACCAGCGGCAGCAGGTCCGGAGCCAGCTCCACTGCGCGCCCGTACAGCTCCGCCGCCTCGCGGGCGTCCGACGCCACCGCGAGATTCCGCAGCGCCCACGGGTTTTCCTCCGCCGCGAGCGACGAACGCCAGGCCGCCCGGGCGCCGTCGTGCTCGCCGCGGGCCCAGCGGGCCACGCCGCGGTGGTACCAGGTGAGCCAGCCCTCCGGCGCGTGCTCCAGCAGATCCGCCCAAGCCGGGCCGACCAGCGTCGCCGGCGGCACCTGCGAAGGCGCTCCCGCGGGCGGCTGCCCGTCCAGCAGGGCGCGCCACGGCTCCTGCTCCGGTCCCATCGCGGTGGCCGGGAACGGGGTGCCCGGCAGCACCGCCATCGTGCGGTGCACCTCCAGCGCGCCCCAGCCGGAACCCTGGTGCAGCAGGGACTCCGGCTGCCGGTCGGCCACCGTGAGCCAGTCGCGGTGCCGCTGCTCCAGCGAAGGCACCCCGGCCTGCACCGACGCCGTGGCCGCCGCCCAGTCGTCCCCGTGCACCACGGCCGGGTCGGCCGAAACCGGGCCGTAGGCCTCCAGCCAGTCCCACGACTGCCCCGCGTCCAGGCGCAGGTGCTCGAGCTGCGTGCGCGCGAGCCCGGCCTGGATCTCCAGGTAGCCCGGGGCGCCGGGCGCCAGCCACTCCTGCCAGCGCCGCCCGCCCGCGGACTCGCCCCAGACGAACAGCTTCCGCCCGCGCAGCCGCCGGGTCGAGGACTGGAGCAGCCCGTCGCCGTGCTCGTCCACCGCGGCGATCCAGCGCGGGGATTCCTCCGGTAGCTCGAAGAAGTAGTCCGCGGCCGCCTCCGCGCGCGCCGGGTAGGTCAGCTCCCCGGGCACGGTGACCCGGTCGAGCCGGCCGCCGTAGCCGTAGTGCCACGCCTCCGTGGCGGGCGCCACGACCCGGGTTCCCGCCTCCTGGGTCACCGCGATGTTCGACCACCAGTACACCGGCACCGGGTGGGCGTGCGGATTGCGCACGCGCACGCCGACCAGCAGGAAGTCCGAGTCCTCGGGCAGCGAGAAGTCCAGCTGGTAGGGCAGGTCGCGGGTGCGTTCCCACTCCCACAGCCGCAGCACCGGCGTGCCGTCCGGGCCCTCGATCCGGGCGGCGAACATCGGCGCGCAGGTCTGCGCGGTGTGCCCGGTGCTGCCGAGGTTCCACTCCACGCCCCCGGCGAACCACGCGTCGCGCAGCGCCAGGTTCGCCGGCTGCACCACCGGGTTCCGGTACAGCAGCTCGCGTCCGGAAGGCTTGTGCCACAAGGAGTACAGCCGGCCGCCGAGCGAGGGCAGCACGGTCGCGCGCAGCCGGTCGTTCTCCAGCACCAGCGCGGGCAGCTCGGTCTCGGTCCGCTCGCGCCGGTAGCCGTCCTGGAGCCGGTACGGCAGCACGGTGTCCAGCCGCCCGTAGGACAGCCCCTCGGCCAGGTCCGCGGGCAGCTCGGCGAGGTTGGCCACCTGCTGCACCGGCGCGGGCTTGACCAGCGGCGGCAGCGGGTTCTCCGGGCCGAGCCCGGCCGCGGGCAGGACCAGCGTGGTCGCGATCAGGCTGGTCATGCGTCCGGCAGCCGCTCGCCGGTGGCCTCGTCGAACAGGTGCACCGCACCCGGCTTCGGGGTCAGGCCGATCTTCTCCCCGCGCTGCCACGGTGCCATCCCGGGCGTGCGGACGGTCAGCACGCCCGCGTCCTCGCTGCGGCAGTACAGGTACTGGTCGCTGCCCAGCTCCTCGACCACCTCGACCACCGCCGAGAGCCCGCCTTCGCCGGTCACCCAGCCCTCCGGCCGGACGCCGACCACGATGCCCGGACCGGTCAGCGCCGAACGCTGCGCCGGGGTCAGCGGCAGCCGGGTGCCGCCGACCAGCGCGCCGTCGGTGTCCACAGTGGTGCTCAGCAGGTTCATCGCGGGCGAGCCGATGAACCCGGCGACGAACACGTTCACCGGCTTGGCGAACAGCCCGACCGGGGTGTCGCACTGCTGCAGCAGCCCGTCCTTGAGCACCGCCACCCGGTCGCCCATGGTCATCGCCTCGACCTGGTCGTGCGTGACGTAGAGCGTGGTGATGCCCAGGCGCCGCTGCAGCGAGGCGATCTGCGTGCGGGTCTGCACCCGCAGTTTGGCGTCCAGATTGGACAGTGGCTCGTCCATCAGGAAGACGCTGGGCTCCCGCACGATGGCGCGGCCCATGGCCACCCGCTGGCGCTGGCCTCCCGAGAGCTTGGCCGGCTTGCGGTCCAGGTACTCGGTCAGGTCGAGCAGCTCGGCCGCCTCGCGGACCCGCCGGGCCCGCTCGGTCTTGGCCATCTTGGCGATCTTGAGGTGGAAGCCGATGTTGTCGCCCACGCTCATGTGCGGGTAGAGCGCGTAGTTCTGGAACACCATCGCGATGTCCCGGTCCTTGGGCGGCAGTTCGGTGACGTCGCGCTCGCCGATGTGGATCGAGCCGTCGTCGACGCCCTCCAGACCGGCCAGCATCCGCAGGGTGGTCGACTTGCCGCAGCCCGAGGGCCCGACCAGGACGAGGAATTCCCCGTCGTCGATCCGCAGGTCGAGCCCGTCGACGGCGGGCCGCTCGACCCCGGCGTAGTAGCGCGTGGTGTCGGTGAAGCTCACGGTGGCCATGGGGTCCTTACTTTCCGGCGCCGAGGGTGAGTCCGGTGATGATCCGGCGGGCGAGCACGAGGTAGAGCACGAGCATCGGCAGCACCACGATGGCGACGCCGGCGATCAGGCCGCCGTACTCCGACTGGTAGCTGGCCGCGCCGTAGAAGGTGAACAGGGCGCGCGAAAGCGTGAAGTGCGCCTGGTCCTTGAGGAACACGATCGCCAGCAGCGTCTCGTTCCACAGCCCGATCGCGTTCAGCGTCAGCGCGGTGATCAGGCCGCCGCGCGCCAGCGGCAGCATCACCGAGAAGAACGTGCGCAGCGGGGACGCGCCGTCGATCGCCGCCGCCTCCTCCAGCTCGTCCGGCAGCGAACGGAAGAACCCGGTCAGCAGGAACACGGTGAACGGGATGGACAGCGCCACGTAGACCAGGAACAGCCCGTACTCGTTGTCCAGGTGGATCTTGCTCAGCACCACGAACAGCGGGATGATCACGGTCTGGAACGGCACGCCCATGCCGATCGCCACCACGTTGGTCAGCGGGCCGGAGCCGCGGACGCCGAGCCGGGTCAGCGCGTAGGCCGCCGGAGCCGACACCGCGACCGTGACCACGGTGGCCAGCCCGACCAGCACCACGGTGGTGACCACGGCGTCGCCGAACCCGGCGTTGTTCCAGGCGTAGACGAAGTTGCGGAACGGCTTGCCCACGTGGAACCACTGGTAGGGCAGGGCGAACGGCTTGGTGAAGATCTCCACCGGGGTCTTGAACGAGGCCGACAGCAGCCAGTACAGCACCAGCACGTTGCCGGCGGTGAACAGCCACACGATGGCCGAGCCGAGCAGCCGCAGCGGGCTCAGCCGGCGCGAGCCGGGCGCGGGCTTGGGCCGGCGCGGCGGCTTGCGCACCGGCTTCGCCGCGCGGGCGGCGGGCGCGGGCGCGTCCGTGACGGACATGGTCTCTCCCTCAGAACTGGATGGCGTCGCGGCGCATCAACCGGCGCAGCAGGACCACGAGCACCGAAACGAGCGCGATCATCGCGACCGCGCAGGCGCAGGCGGCCCCGAAGTCCGGGGTGCCGTTGGAGCCGAAGGTCCGGTCGAACACGTAGATGCCGAGCGTCCACGCCTGGTTCGGCGGCGCGTAGGTGCCCGGGCCGGCCAGCACGAAGACCAGTTCGAAGATCTTCAGCGCGTTGATCGTCCACAGCACCCCGGCGACCCCGACCACGTCCCAGGTCATCGGCAGCGTGATGTTGCGGAACTTCTGCCAGGGCGAGGCCCCGGCCAGGTCCGAGTCCTCGTACAGGTACGGCGGGATCCGGTCGACCGCGGCCATCAGGATGGTGATGTAGAAGCCCGAGCTGGCCCAGATCAGCGACGCGGTGACCACCCCGGTCACGTTCGCCGGGGCGAGGAACTTGGCCGCGTCCGCGCCGAGGTGCTCCAGCACGTAGTTGGCCAGCCCCTGCTTGCCCGGCTGGTACTTGAACACGAAGCCGAGGAACATGCCCAGCGCCACCGGGGCGACGATGTTCGGGAAGAACAGGATGGCCCGGATCACCTTGCCGCCGCGCATGTCCCGCAGCACCATGGTGAACAGGAAGGCCACCGCGAACGTGCCGATGCCGCCGGCGAACACGTACACCAGGGTGTTGCGGAAGGCGAACTGGAACGAATCGCTCTGCCACATCTGCACGTAGTTGGTCACGCCGTCCGGCTTGGGGGTGTCGCCGGCCCCGGCCCAGTGGGTGAAGCTCAGCACCACCGTGGCGATCGTCGGCAGCACCAGGAAGGCCAGGTACAGCACCAGGGCCGGGACGGCGAACGGCCAGAACAGCCGGCGCTTGCGGCCGAGGTGGGCCCCCCGGGTGGCGCGGGCGGCCGGGCCCCGCGCCACCCGGGTCGCGGCCGTCATCAGCTGTGGCCCTTCCAGAACGCGGCGCTCTTGGCCGAAAGCTGCGCGACGAACTGCTGCGGGTTCAGCTGGCCCTTGAGCAGCGCCGTGTCCGCCGGGTCGAACACGTCGGTCTGCCAGTTGCCGCCGGCGATCCCGTCGATCCCGTCGTACTGCAGCACGTGCTCCTTCTTCGGGTCGTCCATCGCGGCCTTGACCGCCTTCAGGTCGTCCGGCACGGCCAGATCGGTGCGCGGCACCAGGTTGTCGGCCACGGCCGGGATGCCGGAGAGGATGTCCTTGTTCAGGAAGTAGGCGATGAACGCCTTCGCCGCCTCGGCGTGCTTGGCCTTCTTCGGCACCGCGAAGCCGATCGACATCTGCTCGACCGTGTCGTGCGTGGCGCCCGGCGGCATCGGGAACTGGAAGGAGCCGTAGGAGATCTTCGCGCCCGAGCCCTCCTTGTCGAGGTATTCGCGGGTCTCGCTCGGCGCCCAGGTGCCGACGTAGAGGTACCGCGAGTCACCGTCCGCCCAGCGCTGCTGGATCTGCGGGAACTTCGCCGCGTCCCAGCCGTCGATGAGGTACTTCGGCAGCTTCGCGGTCTCGGTGGCGGCCTTGAGGAAGCCGGGGTCGGAGGTCCAGGCCGCGCCGGTCGGGTCGGTGGCGGCCTTGTACAGCCCGCCGGAGCCGACGTAGCGCTCGGCCAGCTGGGTGAAGTAGTACATGTTGTAGAACGGGATGTCCCCGTCGAGGCTGATCGCCGCCTTGCCGTCGGCCTTGGCCTTGTCGAACAGGCCGGTCAGCTCGTCCATCGTCTTCGGCTGCGTCACGTCGCCGGCCGTGGCCTTGTCGTACCACCAGGCGCTCGACTGCACGGTGTAGGGCACCAGGAAGGCGTGGCCCTCGTGGTCCTTGTTCTGCGGGAAGTCCCACGAGCTGGGCGCGAGCACGTCCTTCACGGTCTTGTCGCCCTCACCGACCTTCATCCCGAAGACGTCGTCGAGGCCCTGCGTGCCGCCCGGGGTCATGATCGCCGCGCCGACCTTGCTCACGTCCTGGTCGAACAGGTCGGGCACGGTGTCGGTGTTCAGCGCCGGCACCAGGTTCTGCGTGTAGGCCTTGCGCCCGAGCCACTGGACGTCGACGTGCACGCCGGTCTTGTCCTGGAAGCACTTGAACGCCTTCTGCAGCACCTTGCCCTGCGGCTCGTCGGCGGTCCACATCGACCAGTAGGTGACCACCTTGTCCGTGGCCGGCTTGACCCCCGCTTCGGGACACGGCGCGTTGAGGTACTGCTCGACCCCCGGCAGCGCGTTCTCCCCGGTGCCGCCCGCGTCGGTGTCCCCGCCGCCGCAGCCGGCCAGCAGCAGCGACGCCCCGGCGGTCAGCGCCACCGCCAGCCGCGCCCGGCCGGACCGGGCCGCCCCCGCGGACCACCCCGCCGCCCCCGGCGCACTCTTGCCTCGTGTTACCCGCATGGCCACCACCTGATCTCGGAAATAATGCCGGTTTCTGCGCATTAGCGCGCAGTTTTCTGCGACTTCACGCATCTGTCAACAAGTTCGGTCGGTAAATCTGCACAATCGTCATCTGACGGTTTCGGCCTGTCCCAGCCTGAGCACACCGAGCAACCGGCGCACCTCGAGCGCGACCGCGTCCCGGCCCGCGCCGAGGTAGCGACGCGGGTCCACGCGCTCGGGGTGCGCGCGCCAGTCGCCCGCCGCGGCGGCGGTGAACACCTTGTTGAGCTGGGTGGCGATGTTGATCTTGGTCATGCCCGCGGCCACGGCCCCGGCCAGTCCCGCGTCCGGCACGCCCGAAGAACCGTGCAGCACCAGCGGCACCGGCACGGCGGCGTGCAGCGCGGCGATCAGCTCGAAGTCGAGCGCCGCGTCCCGGGTGAGCATGGCGTGGGAGCTGCCGACCGCCACGGCCAGCGCGTCCACCCCGGTGGCGGCGACGAACGCGGCGGCCTCGTCCGGGTCGGTGCGCGCGCCGGGCGCGTGCACCCCGTCCTTGCCGCCGACCTCCCCCAGCTCGGCTTCCACCCAGACCCCGTGGTCGTGGCAGTGGGCGGCGACCTCGCGGGTCGCCCGCACGTTGTCCTCGTAGTCCAGTGTGGACGCGTCGAACATCACCGAGCCGAAGCCCAGGCCGACCGCCTCGCGCACCAGCTCGCGGGATTCGGCGTGGTCCAGGTGCACGGCCACGGGCACCTCCGCCGCCCGGGCCACGGCGAGCGCGGCGCCGCCGATCGGGGCGAGCGCGCCGTGGTAGCGCACCGCGTTCTGGCTCAGCTGCACGATCACCGGCGCGGCCTCGGCCTCGGCCCCGGCCACGATCGCGGTCAGGTGCTCCAGCTGGATGGCGTTGAACGCCCCGCAGCCCCGGCGTCGCGCCACGGCGTCGCCGACGATGTCCCCGGTGGACACCAATGGCATGTGGCCCTCCTCAGCTCTGCCGGGCGCGCACGGCGACCCGGTCGTGTTCTCGGTGGTAGTGCGGAAGGTCGACGTCGCCGGCCAGCGGCCCGAGCACGGCGGCGCCGGACAGCGCGACGGCCCGGCCCAGCAGCCGCGGCCAGTCCTCGCCGTGGCGGATCCCCAGCGCGATCCCGGCCACGGCCGCGTCCCCGGCCCCGGTGGAGTTCCCGCTCAGCACGGCCGCAGGCGCCGCGTGCCAGGTGCCCGACGCGGTGACCGCGAGCATCCCCTCGGGGCCGAGCGAGACGACCACGGCGCCCGCCCCGGCCCCGCGCAGCTCGCCCGCGGCCGTCTCGACGTCGTGGATCCCGGTCACCTCCACCAGCTCCCGGGCGTTCGGCTTGACCACGGCCGGCTTCCCGGCCAGCCCGGCCAGCAGGGCCTCGCCCGAGGTGTCGAGCACGGTCGGGACCCCGGACGCGGCCAGCCGGGCGTACCCGTCCGGCGGTGCGCCCGGCGGCAGGCTGCCGGACAGGACCAGCACCTCCGGCCGGTGCCGGGCCACCGCGGCGGCCAGGGCCGCCCACTCCCCCGCCGTGATCTCCGGGCCCGGCTCGTTGAACAGCGTGACCGACCGGTCGGCGGCCGAGAGCACGGTGGTGGTCAGGCGGGTCTCGCCGGCGATCGGGACCAGCTCGGCCGGCACGCCCGAAGCCGCCAGCTCCTGGGCGGCCGAGCGGCCGGCGGCGCCGCCGGCCAAGGCGATGGCCCGGGTGTCGGCGCCCAGCGCGTGCAGCACGCGGGCGACGTTGACCCCCTTGCCCCCGGCCCGCCGGCGCACGTCCGCGACCCGGTGCACCTCGTCCGGCACCAGCCGGTCGACCGTGTAGGTCACGTCGAGCGCGGTGTTCGGGGTGACGGTGAGGATCACTTCGCCACCACCGTCTCCACCGACTCCACCGTCTCCAGCAGCTCCGCCGCGAGCAGGCCCGCGCCCAGGCACCCGGCCTCGTCGCCCAGTTCGGCGCGGCGCAGCACCGGGCGGCGCTGGAAGACCAGCGACCCGGCCAGGCGGCGGTCGACCCGTTCGAGCAGCTCGCCCGCTTCGAACAGGCCGCCGCCGAGCACCACGACCTCGGGCGCGACCAGCGTGACCAGCAGCCGCAGACCCGCGGCCAGCGCGGTCACGGCTTCCTCCACGACCTCGCGGGCGGCGTCGTCGTCCGCTTCGAGCACTTCCCGCGCACCGCCGGCCGGGTGCCCGGACCGCTCGGTGTAGCTGCGGGCGATCGCGCTCGCGGACGCGACCGCCTCCAGGCACCCGGTGGCACCGCAGCCGCAGCGCCGGCCGTGGCCGACGTCGACGTGGCCCAGCTCCCCGGCGTTGCCCCCCGCCCGGTGCGGACGCCCGCCCAGCAGCAGCGCCGCGGCGATCCCGGTGCCG
This sequence comes from Amycolatopsis sp. PS_44_ISF1, assembly GCF_032335455.1. Classification (NCBI taxonomy): domain Bacteria; kingdom Bacillati; phylum Actinomycetota; class Actinomycetes; order Pseudonocardiales; family Pseudonocardiaceae; genus Amycolatopsis; species Amycolatopsis sp. PS_44_ISF1. The sequence goes on from NZ_JANUXO010000002.1 coordinate 1,362,091, forward strand.
ACCGGGACGAACGCGGCGTCGGCGAACCCGCGGGCGGCGCCGAACCGGTGCTCGGCCAGCCCGCCCGCCGTCACGTCGTGGCCGAAGGCGACCGGCATGGGCAGCCGTTCGGCCAGCAGCTCCCGCAGGGGCGCGTCCCGCCAGCCGAGGTTGGCCGCGAACCGGGCGATCCCCGCGGCCTCGTCGACCACCCCGGGCACCACCACCCCGGCCGCGGCGATCGGGCCGGCCTGGCCCAGCCGGTCGACCAGCGTCCGGACCTGGTCGGCCACGGCCTTCGCCGGGTCCGCTCCGCGGGCGGTGGGCCGGCGCAGCTCGACCCGCTTGGTCCAGCCGCCGGCCTCGTACACCGCGGCCTTGACCGTGGTGCCGCCGACGTCCACCGCCGCGAGCAGCGTCATGCTCAGCCCAGCACGACGGAGCGGGTCAGGCTCCGCGGGTTGTCCGGGTCCAGCCCCTTGCGGGCGGCGATCGCCCCGGCGACCCGCTGGGCGCGCACCAGGTCGGCCATCGGGTCCAGCCCGGTCTCGACGAACACGCCCCCGGCCCGGCGGACGTCCTCGGCCAGCCCGTCCGGCGCGGCGCCGAACATCCAGGTGACGCGGCCGGGCTCGCTGATGCTGATCGGCCCGTGCCGGTAGTCCCAGGCCGGGTAGGACTCCGTCCACAGCAGACAGGCTTCGCGGAACTTCAGCGCGGCCTCGTTGGCCAGTCCGACCGACCAGCCGGTGCCGAGGAAGCTGAACTGCCCGGCCTCGACCAGCTCGTCCGGCAGCGGTTCGGCCAGCACCCGCTCGGCCTGCGCGATCACCGGGGCGAGGTCCTCGCCCAGGTGCGCCCGCAGCATCGCCAGCGCCGTGGTGGCGAACCGGGTCTGCACGACCGAGCGCTCGTCCACCGAGGACAGGTCGACCAGCGCATCCACCGCGCCGGCGATTTCGGCCGGGACCCCGGTGATGGCCGTGGTCGGCGTGCGGCCGGCCAGCCGGGCCAGCAGGGTGTGCACCTCGGTGGTGGTACCGGACCGGGTGAGCGCCACGATCTGGTCGTAGTCCCGCCCGAGCGGGAACTCCGAGGCGGCGAACGCGTCGGTCTCCCCCAGCCCGGCCGTCTCCCGCAGTACCGCGTAGGCCTGCGCGATGAACCACGAAGTGCCGCAGCCGACCACCGCGACGCGCGCGCCCGGCGCCGGCAGCAGCCGGGCGTTGGCCGCGGCCAGGTCCGCCGCGTCCCGCCAGCACTGCGGCTGGCTCGCGATCTCCGCCGCCATGAAAATCCCGCTCATCGACTCCCCATCCAGGCCAGGTGTGCGCAACAGATGTCACCGTAGATGCAGGTTTGTGCGTCGTCAATGCTGTCTTTTTGCATTTTCGAGCAGTCGCCACCGGACCAAGCGAGCAGAATCGAACAACAACCGGCGGCGTATAGAGCGTTATACGACGGGTGGGCCGAGTCCCCCGGACCCGGTTCGTTGACAGGGAAATGCCCCGGAGTGCATCATCACTGCACAGTTCATCTGATCGATCTTGTTTATTTCAGCCAAGTTTCCATCATCAACGCTCATCCAGGCTCCCGCAGTCCCCTCGCCGGCGCCCGGCAGGAATGAGGATCCATGCCCGTCTCGTACCCCAGGTCCCGCGGCACCGGCCGGAGAGCCGCGGTCGCGCTGGCCTCGGCCGCCGTGTGCGCCGGCCTGATCCCGGCGACCGCGTCCGCGGCGCCGCCGTCCGGCCACCCCGCCGGCTACACCGTCACGGTCAACGGCACCGGCACCTACGCCACCCCGACCGACACCACGGCGAGCGGCTACATCGACAAGGACGGCGCCTACTACTTCCAGCAGTCCGCCGCCGACTACGGCGCGGACGCCCCGCGGGAGTGGGAGTTCTACACCGGCCAGGACTTCCCCTCCGCGAAGAAGTCGAGCGAGCTGAGCAACGCGGTGAACCCCGCCGACTCGCGCGACAGGAACAACGACACCACCTGGCGGTGCAACACCAGCCCCACCGGCCGGGAGGCCACCGCCCCGCCGGCCGGTTCGGGCTACTCGCAGAAGAACTTCTGCGACCTCACCGGCCTGTGGGTCGACCCGGACACCGGCGACTGGTACGGGCTGGTGCACAACGAGTTCACCCCGCAGCCCTTCGGCGACGGCCTGCACTACGACGCCATCGACTACGCGGTTTCGAAGGACGGCGGCCACACCTGGGCCATCAAGGCGCACGTGATCACTTCGCCGTACAGCACCAAGCGCGGTGACACCGCCGCCTTCCCGCAGCAGACCTACTACTACGGCGACGGCGACCAGCGGCTGCTGGTGGACACCGCCTCGGGCTACTTCTACGTCTACTACGGCTCGCGCGTGGTGGACAAGTCCGGCGGCTGGAAGGCGTTCTACGAGCACGTCGCCCGGGCGCCGATCGCCGGCAAGATGGCGCCGGGCACCTGGCAGAAGTGGTACGACGGCCGGTGGTCCGAGCCCGGCGTCGGCGGGCGCGAGAGCAACATGGTGCCGGTGGACGGCGCCAGCCGGACCGGCTACACCCCGCCGTCGAAGGAGTACGACCCGGCCAGCACCGGGACCACCACCGAGCAGGTCGCGGCGGGCAAGGCCCCGGCGACCTCGCCGCTGTTCGTCATGGACGTGGCCTACAACGCCTACCTCGGGTTGTACATCGGTGAGCCGCAGGCGGTCGACCAGAGCGGCAAGGCGCCGCAGCAGTTCTACGTGACCGACGACCTGGCCACGCAGAAGTGGCGGCTGATCGGCGACACCGGCAGCCACACCGACGCGTCCTGGTACCGGTGGTTCCTCGACGGCGTCAACAAGACCAGCTCGTCGATCATCGGCAAGGACTTCCGGTCCTACTGCGCGTTCGGCTGCCCGAACGACGCGTCCGGCACCTACTTCGACCTCACCGTGGACAGCGCGCGCCCCGCGGCGTCGCCGTTCGACCCGGCGAAGGCCTACCGGATCGCCAGCGGTGACGGCCGGGTGCTGGCCCAGGTCCCGGGCCGGTCCGCGACCACCTCGGCCAGGTTCGCCGGCGGTGCCGCGGCCTGGTCGTTCGCGGCCAACGGCGACGGTTCGTACCGGATCACCAACACCACCAGCGGCGGCCTGCTCGGCGTCGGCTCGGCCTCGCCGGGCACGCGGGCCTGGGGCACCGCGCCGACCGTCACCGCGGCCGGGAAGAGCGGCCCGAGCGTCGGGCAGCAGTGGTTCGTCCTCCGCTCCGCGAACGGCTACCGGCTGGTCAACCGGTACAGCGGACTGGTGCTGGGCCTGTCCGGCGGGCACGCCGAGACCACCCCGGCCCGGTACTGGACCGACCGCACGGGCAGCCCGGTCGGCGGCGGGCGCACCGCGGCCCAGCAGACGCTGTCGATCACCCCGGCCGGCGGCCTCGAAGGCACGCACGTGCTGACCGTCGGCGGCCAGGCCCTGGACGTGCCCGGCCACAGCACCGAGGCGGGCACCCGGCTCGTCACCTGGGCCGCCAACGGCGGGGCCAACCAGCAGTGGACCTTCGCCCGGCGGCCCGAGGGCACCTACCAGCTGCGCAACCGCGAATCCGGGCTGTGCGCCGACGTCCAGGGCGGTTCGAGGTTCCCGGGCGCGGCGGTGATCCAGTGGCCGTGCACCGGTGGCGCCAACCAGCAGTGGATCGTCACCAAGCAGGCGGACGGCTACACGCTCGCCTCGGCCGGGAGCGGACTGCGGCTGACCACCGCTTCGACCGCCGACGGCTCACCGGTCACCCAGCGGGTGAGCGGGCTTCAGCGCTGGAAGCTGGCTTCGTAGCCTTTCCCGTTCGACCAGCCCGGCTCCGATGATCCGCTGGGCGCGGTGCTACCGGCCCGCGCCCAGCGGATCTTCGGGCGAGCAGCAGTCATCGGCGTACCGCCGTCGCGGCCAGGGTGGTGTAGTGCCGGGTGAAGCTGCCGCCGAGGGCGTCGATCGCGGCGCCGACGTGGTGCAGCACCTCGGCCACCTGATCCGGGGGGAGGCGGGTCAGGCCGCCGGTCGTGGGCAGGTGATCGAGCCACTCGTCGCGGGTGCAGGGCGCTTCCCAGTCGAAGCGCCACTGCTCGGGCTCGGCGAAACCGCCCGCGTCGCGGAAACCCTCGGCGGCGCGGGCGAACATCTCCTGGTAGAGCTCGAGCGGGGTCCGGGACGAGGCCGCGTTCATCGGCGAGTCCGGTACCAGCCGCCGGTAGACCTCGGCCAGGGCCGCAGCCACCTCGGGCGGGGCCGCGAACACGTGCCCGAACGCCGCCAGCCGGCCGCCGGGGCGCAGGAGCCGAGCCGCCTTGGCCGCGCCCGCGACCGGCTCGACCCAGTGCCAGGACTGCCCGGCCACCACCGCGTCGAACACCCGGCCGGCCGGGTCCCAGTCCTCGAACGTCGCCACCTCCACCTCGACCCCGGTCCCCCGCGCGAACTCCGCCATCCGCGCGTCCGGGTCGACGCCGAGCACCGCGCACCCCGCCGCCTGGAACTGCCGCGAACCGATCCCGGTCCCGCAGCCGACATCGAGCACGGCGAAGGCGGTGCCGCCGGTACCGCCGCCGGCGATCCGCCGCACCAGCTCGTCGGGATACCGCGGCCGGGCCCGGTCGTACCGCGCCGGATCCACCCCGAACGACTCCGCCGTCCGCCGATCCCGATGGGCCTGCGAGGGCGGCTCCGCCTTCTCCGGTAAAGTGGGCATGCGCCCACCATAGTGGGCGAACGCCCACTATGCATCCCGCTACTTGCAACCCCGCCCGCTACGCACCACGGAGGTCCGGGCCGTGCCGACCGGAATCCACATCCGCGACGCGCGCCGTCAGCTCTTCCTCGCCGCGGAACGAGTCCTCCTCCGCGAGGGCCCGGCCGGGCTGACCAGCCGGGCGGTCACCGACGAGGCGGGCGTGGCCAAGGGCGTGCTCCACCGGCACTTCGCCGACTTCGACGACTTCCTCGCCGAGCTGGTGCGCGAGTGCGTCGCCCGGATCGAAGACCAGGCCGCGCTCCTGCGGGCCTCGGCCGGGATCGGCAGCGTCACCGGGAACGTGACCGGCGCCGTCACCGCGGTGTTCGACCCGATCGCGGTGGCGGTCACCGGCCTGGTCATGTTCCGGGACGAAGTGCGCGCCCGGCTGCGTGAGACCTCCGGCGGCATCCCGGTCCTGGCCGAGGCCCGCGCCATGCTCGCCGCCTACCTCACCGAAGAACGTGCGCTCGGCCGCCTCGCCGCCGACGCCGACGCCGAATCCCTCGCGCTCGCCCTGATCGGCGCCGGCCACCTGCTGTTCGCCGACCGCACCCGGCCAGAGGACCCCCGGCCCAACGACCCCCGACCCGACGCCATGGCCAAGGTCGTGACCGCGATCCTGGCCGACGCCCTCCAGCGCCGCCTGCTCTGAGAACCGCGTCCGGCCGCCGGATCCGGTGACGCAGCGCCTCCGGCGGCCAGCCGCCGAGTGCGCGTACCGGCGGCCGGGCACCGCCCCGGGTGCGGCCCGGGTGAACCGGTCAGGAATCGAGAAGCGCCGGGCCCGGGCCGCACCTAGCGTGGGGTCCACCAGACCAGCCCACGATCCACAGGAGCGACCATGACCGCCACCCCGGGCATCAAGACCGTGCTGCACCCCGTTTCCGACCTGGCCGAGGCCAAGGCCGTGTACACCGTGCTGCTCGGCGTCGAGCCGGTGGCCGACTCGCCGTACTACGTCGGCTTCGAAGCCGGTGGTCAGCACGTCGGCCTCGTCCCGAAGGGCGGCCCGCAGAGCCCGGCCTCGCCGGTGGCCTACTGGGAGGTGACCGATCTCGAGGCCAAGCTGGCCGAGCTGACCGCCGCGGGGGCCACCGCGGGCGAGGCCGTGCGCGAGGTCGGCGGCGGGCGCCGGGTGGCCACCGTGACCGATTCCGACGGCACCGTGCTCGGCCTGCTCCAGGACAGCTGAGCCCTCGCCCGGCCGGGGGAACCCGTCCGGACCTGGTTGGATCGAGCCGGAACGAAACGGAGACGCCGATGAGCAGGACCGCCCAGGCCCCGCAGCCGCACGAGGCCGACCGCCACGACCTGATCCGCGTGCACGGCGCGCGGGCGAACAACCTCAAGGACGTGAGCGTCGTGCTGCCCAAGCGGCGGCTGACGGTGTTCACCGGGGTTTCCGGCTCGGGCAAGAGCTCCCTGGTGTTCGGCACGATCGCCGCGGAGTCGCAGCGGATGATCAACGAGACCTACAGCGCGTTCGTGCAGGGGTTCATGCCGGCCCTGGCCCGGCCGGACGTCGACCTGCTCGAAGGACTGACCACGGCGATCATCGTCGACCAGCAGCGGATGGGCGCCGACCCGCGCTCCACCGTGGGCACCGCGACCGACGCCTACGCCCTGCTGCGCATCCTGTTCAGCCGGCTGGGCACCCCGCACATCGGCTCGCCCCAGGCGTTCTCGTTCAACGTCGCCTCGATCAGCGGGGCGGGCGCGGTCACCGTGGAGCGCGGGGGGCGGAGCACGAAGGAGCGCCGCAGTTTCAGCGTCGTCGGCGGCATGTGCCCGCGCTGCGAGGGCCGGGGCTCGGTCAACGACATCGACCTGACCCAGCTCTACGACGAGAGCAAGTCGCTGGCCGGGGGCGCGCTCACGATCCCGGGCTACAGCATGGACGGCTGGTACGGGCGGATCTTCGGTGGCTCCGGCTTCTTCGACATGGACAAGCCGATCGGCCGGTTCTCCCGGAAGCAGCTCAACGACCTGCTGTACCGGGAGGCGACCAAGATCAAGGTCGACGGGGTCAACCTGACCTACGAGGGGCTGATCCCCAAGCTGCAGAAGTCCGTGCTGGCCAAGGACCCCGACTCGCTGCAGCCGCACATCCGCGCGTTCGTGGAGCGGGCGGTGACCTTCACCGTCTGCCCGGGGTGCGAGGGCACCCGGCTCAGCGAGCTGGCCCGGTCGTCGAAGATCGACGGCACGAACATCGCCGAAGCCAGCGCCATGCAGATCAGCGACCTGGCCGAGTGGGTGCGGAAGCTGGACGAGCCATCGGTCGCGCCGCTGCTGGGCTCACTGCGCCACACCCTCGACTCGTTCACCGGGATCGGCCTGGGCTACCTGAGCCTCGACCGCCCGGCCGGCACGCTGTCGGGGGGCGAGGCCCAGCGCACCAAGATGATCCGCCACCTCGGGTCCTCGCTGACCGACGTCACCTACGTGTTCGACGAGCCGACCATCGGGCTGCACCCGCACGACATCGAGCGGATGAACACCCTGCTGCGGCAACTGCGGGACAAGGGCAACACCGTGCTGGTGGTCGAGCACAAGCCGGAGGTGATCGCGATCGCCGACCACGTGGTCGACCTCGGCCCGGGCGCGGGCGCGGGCGGCGGCGAGGTGGTGTTCGAGGGCACCGTCGACGGGCTGCGGGCCAGCGGCACGCTGACCGGGCGGCACCTGGACGACCGGGCCGCGCTCAAGCCCTCGGTGCGCGAGCGGTCCGGCACGCTGGAGGTCCGCGGGGCCGCCACGCACAACCTGCAGGACGTCGACGTCGACCTGCCGCTCGGCGTGCTGACCGTGATCACCGGCGTGGCCGGCTCGGGCAAGAGCTCCCTGATCCACGGCTCGGTCGCGGGCGGCGAGGGGGTGGTGACGGTCGACCAGGCCCCGATCCGGGGCTCGCGGCGCAGCAACCCGGCGACCTACACCGGGCTGCTCGAACCGATCCGCAAGGCGTTCGCCAAGGCCAACGGGGTGAAGCCGGCACTGTTCAGCGCCAACTCCGAAGGGGCCTGCCCGGCCTGCAACGGGGCCGGCGTGATCTACACCGACCTGGCGGTGATGGCCGGCGTGGCCACCACCTGCGAGGTCTGCGAGGGCCGCCGGTTCCTGGCCGAGGTGCTCGAATACACCCTGGGCGGCCGGAACATCAGCGAGGTGCTGGCCCTGCCGGTGGCCGAGGCGGCCGGGTTCTTCGCCGAGGGCGAGGCGAAGACCCCGGCGGCGCACCGCATCCTCGGCCACCTGGCCGAGGTCGGCCTCGGCTACCTCAGCCTCGGCCAGCCGCTCACCACCCTCTCCGGCGGCGAGCGGCAGCGGCTCAAGCTGGCCACCCACATGACGGACCGGGCCGAGGTGTACCTCCTGGACGAGCCGACCACCGGCCTGCACCTGGCCGACGTCGACCAGCTGCTGGGCCTGCTCGACCGCCTCGTCGACGCGGGCAAGTCGGTGATCGTGATCGAGCACCACCAGGCCGTGATGGCGCACGCCGACTGGATCGTCGACCTCGGGCCCGGCGCCGGGCACGACGGCGGCCGGATCGTGTTCGAGGGCACTCCGGCCGAGCTGGCGGCCGGCCGGTCCACCCTGACCGGCGAGCACCTGGCGGCGTACCTCGGCGGTTGACCCCCGGCGGCCCGACGGCGGCAGCGGTACCGGCCCGAGCCCTGGTCACCGCGGGCCGTCACCCGGTGACGGCGCCGATGGAGGAGACCCGGGCGCGGTCCGGGGCCCGGGGGTGGAGGTCTCCGCGGACCTCGGGGTCCGCCGCGCGTCGCGGTGACCGGCCCGGTCAGCCCCCGAGGGCGGCGATCACCCGCTCCACCACCGAGCTCGGGCTGGGCTGGGCCGCCATCTCGTCGCGGACCTGCGCGGCGGCCGTGCGGAAGGACTCCTCCTCCAGCAGCCGGCCGACCAGCGCGCGGACCGTCCCGACGTCCACAGTGGCCGGATCGTGGCTCAGGCCCACGCCCCGGTCGGCCACCTGCTGGGCCGACATCGGGTTGTCCGCGAAGGACGGAAGCACCAGCTGCGGGACCCCGTAGAACAAGGGGGCGGCGGTGGTGCCCGAGCCGCCGTGGTGCACGATCGCCGAGCACGTCGGCAGGAACACCGAAAGCGGCAGGAAACCCACGGGGTCCACAGTGGACGGTAGCCGGCCCAGCTCGGTCAGGTCGGCCCGGCCCGCGGCCAGCACCACGTCCACGTCCAGTCCGGCCAGCGCATCGACGACCACGCGCAGGGTGCTGACCCCGCTCAGCACCGGCACCACCGTGCCGAGCGTGACCGCGATCCGCGGCCGCCGGGGGCGGGTCATCGCCCACTCCGGGACCACGGTGCCGCCGTTGAACGGCACGAACCGCATCGGCCACCAGGGCGCGCCGTCCCGCTCGTCGGCGGGCTCCTCACCCGCGGACAGGCCGCCCATGCTGGGCGCGCGCGGATCGATCCGCGCGACGATCTTCGCCCGGGCGTCGCCGATGCCGTGCTTCTCGCGCAGGACGTCGGACAGGTCGTCCTCGCCGAACCCGTGGTGGCCGCCTTCGCGCCACTGCCGGTCCCGGGTGGACCAGGAGACGCGGTTGCCGACCTCCAGCACGGGCACCCCGAGCGCCGCGGCCGCCAGCATCCCGGCGGCGTGGTCGGAGGTGCCGATCACCAGCTCGGCGCCGAACGCCCGGCCCGCCTCGATCGTGCCGCCGGTCATCGTCGCGGTGAACAGCCCGAACGGGTTGCCGTCCCGGCGGGCCAGGCGGTACTCCTCCGGCAGGTCTTCCGGCGGCTCGGCCCCCGGCTTGATCGACGCGACGAGGTCCTGCCACACGTCCCGCCGCGGGAAGACGTCGTAGACCGGCAATCCGGCGTGCGCGCACACTTCGGTCATCTCCGACGTGGTCGCCAGCAGCACCTCGTGGCCCGCCGCGCGCGCGGCCCAGAGCAGCGGGACCAGCGGCAGGGTGAGCCCGTAGCCGGGAGCGGTGCAGAAAAGGATCCTCATCCGGGTGAGCCTGGCAGATCCACCGGCCCGTCGCAGCCGGATCAGCCGACGGCGAGCCGCCGGATCTCCTCGGCGATCAGCCCCGGTTCGGACATCGGCACCAGGTGCCCGGACCGGTGCGCGTGCACGTGCCTTCCGTGCCGGGCCAGCCCCACGCGGTGCGCGTGGGACGCGTCGACCTCCGCGCGGACGCGCCGGTTCATCCCCGCCGAGGCGAGACCGGCGGAGATCACCGTGAGCGGCAGCTCCGGCCGGTCCACCGGGTGGTCCCGCAGCGCGGTCAGGTCGGCGGCGACGGAGGCCAGCTCGGCCGCCCGGGTCCGCATCGCGGCCGGGGTGAAGCCTTCGGCGCGCAGGTCGGCCCGGGCGTCGGCGGGCAGCGAGGCCAGCAGCTCGCGGTGCGCGACCGCCAGCAGCCCGGCGCGAGCGAGCGCGCTGCTGACCACCTGGCCGATCCGCTCCACCCGGCGGGTGGACGGCCGGAACAGCAGTTCGCACGCCTCGTCGGTCGGGTCGACGAGCACCAGACCGGCGATCCGTTCCGGCCGCGCCGCCGCGGCGATCCGCGCGATCGGCCCGCCCCAGCTGTGCCCGGCCAGCAGGTACGGCCCGGGGCCCAGGTGGTCGAGCAGGGCGCCGAGGTCCGCGGCGAGCTTCGCGAGCGGGCGGGGACCGGGGTCGGCGGGGCTGCGGCCGAGCCCGCTCCGGTCGTAGACCACCGAGGACGCCCACTTCGCCACCTCGCCCTGCACCGTCGCCCAGTAGGAGCGCCCGGCCGCCAAGCCGCCTTCGAAGACCACCGTCGGGCCGTCCCGCCGCGCGGGCCGGCCCGGTCGGCGCTGGAAGTACAGCTCACGACCGTCCGGCGTCCGGGCCCACCCGGCCACGCCCTGGCTGTGCCGCAGCACCGGCTCCCCGTCCATCCGGCCTCCCCCGTTCCGTCCGACTTAGGCTAGCCTAAGTCGGACTTCGGGCGCACGGCCGGGCACCACGGGGCCGTCGCGCCCGGATCTTTTCCGGGTCCGCTTCCGAATGAGGTCACAAGCTGTCCTCTTCCGCTGCCAGAATCGCCGGAGAACCCGATCGCGACCGAAGGAAGACACCACCGTGGACACCTCTCCCGACCCCGAGCGCACCGACCTCGCCGCCGCGCTCGCCGCCGCCCGCCTGGCCCTGACCCGGACCGTGGAGGGGCTGACCGACGAGCAGCTCGCCGAGCGCCCCACGGCCAGCGAGCTTTGCCTGGGCGGGCTGGTCAAGCACGTCGCGTCGACCGAAGACGCCTGGCTGCGCTTCGTGCTCGAAGGGCCGTCCGCGATGCCCTACGAGATGCCCGAAGGCGTCACCTGGGCCGATTTCGCCGCCGGCACCGCCCGCGAGCACCCGCAGTGGGCGATCGACCGCGAGAACGACTTCCGGATGCTGCCCGGCGACACGCGGTCCGGGATCCTCGCCCGCTACGCGCAGGTGGCCGCCCGCACCGAGGAGATCATCGCCTCCGTGCCCGACCTGGCGGCCACGCACCCGCTGCCGCGGGCACCGTGGCACGAACCGGGCGAGGTTCGCAGCATCCGCCGGGTGCTGATGCACGTGGTCGCCGAAACCGCCCAGCACGCCGGGCACGCCGACCTGCTGCGCGAGTCGATCGACGCGCAGAAGTCGGCCTGAGGACCGCGCCTCGGGACGGGGCAGGCACACCGGGGCGGGAGCGGCCGTGGCCGGGGGGATACGGCCGGGGAGATGAGGACGAGATGACCGTGCTGGACACCCGGGCGCTCAACCGGGCGACGCTGGCCCGGCAACTGCTGCTCGACCGGTCCGGCCGGCCGGTGCTCGACGCGATCACCCACCTGGGCGGGCTCCAGGCGCAGGAGCCGCAGGAGCCGTTCACCGGGCTGTGGTCGCGGCTGCGCGCGTTCGAGCCGGCGGCCCTCGACCGCCTGCTCACCGGGCGGGAGGTGGTGCGGACGCACCTGATGCGCCGCACCGTCCACCTCGTGGCCGCCGGGGACGCACTGGCCTGGCGCTCGCGCCACGACGCCATGCTGGTGCAGCGCGTGCTCGGGACCTACCGCGCCGAACTGGCCGGAGTGGACTTCGCGGAACTAGCGGCGGCGGGCCGCGAGGTGCTGGCCGACGGTGAGCCCCGCACGATGGGCGAGCTCGCCCGGGCCCTGGCCGGCCGCTGGCCCGGACCGGGTCCGCGCCCGCTGGGCGAACTGCTGGTCGCCGCCCTGATCCCGGTGGTGCAGGTGCCCCCGCGCGGACTGTGGCGCGCGAAGGCGGGCGCGAGGTACGCACCGATGCCGGACTGGCTCGGCGGGGGGATCACCCCTGGGCCCGGCCCCGGCCCGGCCGGAAATCCGGGCCCGGCAAGGGAAACGGGTCCGGCCACCGGAGCGGACCCGGCCGGGGAGGCGATGGCCCGCCGCTACCTGGCCGCGTACGGGCCGGCCGCCACCGCGGACCTGCGGGCCTGGTCCGGGCTGGCCGGGCTGCCCGCCGCCGTGGCCGCGCTCCGGCCGGAGCTGGTGTCCTTTCGCGACGGACAGGGCCGCGAACTGCTGGATCTGCCCGACGCGCCCCGGCCGGACGCCGGCACGCCGGCCCCGGTGCGCTTCCTGCCCGCGTTCGACAACGCGGTCCTCGGGTACGCCGACCGCAGCCGGATCATCGACGACGACCACCGCGGGCTGTCGGTGACCGGCGCCCGGATGGTCCTGCTCGACGGCCGGGTTTCGGCGACCTGGACGGCCGGTCCGGGCACCGTGACCGTCCAGCCGCTGCGCGAGCTCTCCCGCGCCGGCCGCGACGCCGTCGCCGAAGAGGGAGAGCAGCTGGCGGCGTTCCTCTCCGGGAGCGATTCGGGAACAGTGCGGTTCACCCCGGTCCGGTAGCGCGATCGTCCGGGGATCGAAGCCGTGTTTCCCGCAGGCCCGCCACCGGCCGCCCCGTCCACGACGGCCTCCGCGGTTTCCCCGAGCTCAACGGTCTCGGCGGACATACCGAACATTCCGCGAACCGCTCGGCCCGGCCGCGGCTTCGGGGGCCGCGCCGACGGCCGGAGCCGGGCCGGGAAACCGGCGATGGCCCTACGGCGGTGCCTGTGCGGTGCCGGCGGCCGGGCCGGGCACACTTACCGGGTGAGCTCTGAGGAGAACGAAGCCCAGCCGTCCACTGGAGACACCGGGCGCCCGCGACGATCCGCGGGGACGGTGCTGGCCCTGGGCGCGCTCGGGGTGGTGTTCGGCGACATCGGCACCAGCCCGCTGTATGCGTTGCAGACCGTGTTCTCGATCGACCACGGCGCGGTGAAGCCGGTGCCCGGCGACGTCTACGGGGTGCTGTCGCTGGTCTTCTGGTCGATCCTGCTGATCGTCTCGATCAAGTACGTGCTGTTCGTGATGCGCGCCGACAACGACGGCGAGGGGGGCATCCTGGCGCTGTCCGCGCTGATCCGGCGGCAGGTCCCCGGCCGGGCGCGGCTGGTCGCGGTGGCGACGATGCTGGGGGTGATCGGCGCTTCGCTGTTCTTCGGCGACAGCGTGATCACGCCCGCGGTCTCGGTGCTGTCCGCGGTCGAGGGCATCGACGTGGTCGCCCCCAGCATCAGCGAGGCCATCCTGCCGATCGGCGCGGTCATCCTGATCGTGCTGTTCCTCGCGCAGCGGTTCGGCACCGAGCGGGTGGGCCGGCTGTTCGGGCCGGTGATGCTGCTGTGGTTCCTGGCGCTGGCGGTGCTCGGCCTGCCGCACATCGTCGAACGCCCGGGGATCCTGCGAAGCCTCTCCCCCACCTACGCCGTCGGCTTCGTCTTCGAACACCCGTACATCGCTTTCATCGCGATGGGCGCGGTCGTGCTGTCCATCACCGGCGCCGAAGCGCTGTACGCGGACATGGGCCACTTCGGCCGCCCGCCGATCCGCCGGGCCTGGTTCGCCGTCGTGTTCCCCGCGCTGACGCTGAACTACCTGGGCCAGGGGGCGCTGATCCTCGGGCGCAGCGACGCCGTGCGCAACCCGTTCTACCTGCTCGCCCCGAGCTGGGCGCAGATCCCGATGGTCGTGCTGGCCACCTTCGCCACCGTGATCGCTTCGCAGGCGGTGATCTCGGGCGCGTTCTCGGTGTCCCGGCAGGCCATCCGGCTGGGCTTCCTGCCCCACCTGACCGTCCGGCACACCTCGGCCGAGGAGAGCGGCCAGATCTACGTGCCCGGGGTGAACTGGCTGCTGATGGGCGCCGTGCTGGTCCTGATGGTCACCTTCGGCTCCTCGGCCTCGCTCGCCACCGCCTACGGGGTGGCCGTGACCGGCACGCTGCTGCTGACCACCGCGCTGTTCCTGATCCTGGCCGCCTCCGTGTGGCACTGGCCCTGGTGGCAGCTGACCCTGGTCGGCGTGGTGTTCGGCGGCGTCGAGCTGACCTTCTTCGCCGCCAACCTGACCAAGATCGTGCACGGCGGCTGGCTGCCGCTGCTGCTGGGCGGCGCGGCCGTCACGACCATGCTGGTCTGGCAGCGCGGGCGCCGGCTGATCACCGAACGGCGCACCCGTACCGAAGGCGAGCTCGCGGACTTCGTCGACGAGCTGAAGCAGGACCCGCCGACCCGCGTGCCGGGCACGGCGGTGTTCCCGCACCCCAGCAAGGAGACGGTGCCGCTGGCGTTGCGGGCCAACGTGGAGTTCAACGGCGCGGTGCACGAGCACGTGGTGATCGTGCAGGTGGTCTTCGAGAACGTGCCGCACGTGTCCCGCAACGAGCGCCTGGCCGTCGACTCCCTGTCCTACTCCGACGACGGTATCGTGCACCTGGCCGTCCGCTTCGGCTTCCAGGACGACGCCGACATCCCGGCCGCCCTGCGCGACGCGTTCATGCTCACCTCCGAGCTGGAGGCCGACCTGGAGCACGCGTTCTACTTCCTGTCCCGCGTCACCATCGAGCCCGGCCCGCCCGGCGGCATGCCGAAGTGGCAGAAACGGCTGTTCATCGGGCTGGCCCACAACGCCGCTTCGCAGGCGGCCTCGTTCCGCCTGCCGGTCGACCGCACGGTGGTGATGGGCACCCGGATCGAACTGTGACCGGCCCCGGCGGCCGGCACCGCACCTCGGCCCCGGACCGGAAGCGCCGCCCGCGCCGGTGACGAGGACCGGGGCGGGCGGCACCGCTCAGTGGCTCCGCAACCCCGGGTCGGTCAGGCTCAGCGAACCGCACTCCACGTGCCCGGCCAGCCGGCGGGTCGTCGTGCCCGCCGTGACGGTCACGTCGTACCAGCCCGCGGCGGCGCCGGCGCGGACCGTGTGGACCGTGCGGGCGCCGGGGCGCAGGTGGTGCGAAGCGGGGCCGGCGTAGCCGTAGCCGGCGGCGGCGCGGACGGCGACGGTGGCGGCCGACGGGCCGTTGTTGGTCAGGACCAGCGTGAGCTCCTCACCGCGGCGGGCGTGGGTCGCGATGACCTCGACCCCGGCGCCCGGGCCGGTGAACTGGCGGAAGAAGCCGTTCGGGCCGTGCACGGTGAAGTCGTAGGCGCCCGAAACCTTCCAGCTCGCCGACGTCTGCTGACCGGCGCCCACCGTGTAGGTCCACGGTCCGGTCTGGTCCGTGGCCGAGGTGACGTAGAAGACCGCGCCGGCCGCGCCGTGGCTGGCGAACTGCACGGTCAGCTTGCCCTGGTCGAACTTCGCGTCCGCGGCCAGGTCGTAGGGCAGCGGCAGCGCGGGGCGCCGGCCCGGCTCCTGCTTCGGCAGCGCCGGGTTGGCCGGCGGCACCGGCTTGTAGTCCGGGTGCCGGTTCCGGTCCGGCGGGGCGTACCCGGCGGTCGAGGGCAGGCCCGGCACCCGGGAGTCGGTGCCGGAGAAGTCGAACGCCGAGGTCAGGTCGCCGACGACGGCGCGGCGCCAGGGCGAGATGTTGGTCTCCCGGACCCCGAACCGGCGCTCCAGGAACCGCAGGATCGAGGTGTGGTCGAAGACCTCCGAGCACACCTTCCCGCCCTTGCTCCACGGCGAGACCACCAGCATGGGCACGCGCTGGCCCAGACCGTAGGGCAGGCCGTCGTTGAGCTCGTACTTGGTGTCCACAGTGGAGCCACCCTGGGCGGGCGAGGCCGGCGGGTACGGCGGCACCACGTGGTCGAAGAACCCGTCGTTCTCGTCGTAGGTGATGAACAGGGCGGTCTTGCTCCACACCTCCGGCGAGGCGGTGAGCGCGTCGAGCACCTGCGAGACGTACCAGGCGCCGTAGTTGGCCGGCCAGTTCGGGTGTTCGGTGAACGCCTCCGGCGAGACCAGCCACGAGACGCTCGGCAGCTTCCCGGCCTTCACGTCGGCCTTGAACCCGTCGAAGAGACCGCCGCCATGCTTGACGTCGGTGCCGGTGCGCGCCTTGTCGTAGAGCGGGTCGCCGGGCTTGGCGTTGCGGTACTGGTTGAAGTACAGCAGCGAGTTGTCGCCGTAGTTGCCCCGGTAGGCGTCGTTGATCCAGCCCCACGAGCCGGCCGCGTCCAGCCCGTCGCCCACGTCCTGGTAGATCTTCCACGACACCCCGGCCTTCTCCAGCCGCTCGGGGTAGGTGGTCCAGCCGTAGCCCTTTTCGTCGTTGCCGATCACCGGGCCGCCGCCGACGCCGTCGTTGCCGACGTAGCCGCTCCACATGTAGTAGCGGTTCGGGTCGGTGGAGCCCATCAGCGAGCAGTGGTAGGCGTCGCAGATGGTGAAGGTGTCGGCCAGCGCGTAGTGGAACGGGATGTCCTCCCGCGTCATGTGGGCCATCGTGGTGGTGCCCTTGGCGGGCACCCAGTTGTCGTACTTGCCGTGGTTCCACGCCGAGTGCGTGTCGCTCCAGCTGTGCGGCAGGTCCTGGACGAACTGCAGGCCGAGGTCGTCCACGTCGGGCCGGAACGGCAGCACGTCGCGCCGGCCGTCGGACTGGTTCCACACGGGCTTGCCGCTGGGCAGGGTCACCGGGCGCGGGTCACCGTAGCCGCGAACCCCGTTCAGGGTGCCGAAGTAGTGGTCGAACGATCGGTTCTCCTGCATCAGCACGACGACGTGCTCCACGTCGGCCAGGCTGCGGGTGCGGTGGTTCGCCGGGAGGGCGGCGGCTCGGGCGATGCTGCCGGACATCATCGAGGCGGCGGCGGTACCGCCGGCCACCTGGAGGAACCGGCGTCGGTTCAGGTCGGTCATGGGCCCAGTCTCATCACAGGCGGGTGGCGGTGCACAACCTCCGCGAGAAGGTTGGGCGAACGTTCGCACCCGCCCGCCGGTAAACGAAGTGCGGACTCCGATCCCGGTCGGCAGAATCACGATCATGACCCCGGTTCCCCTGAGCACCACGCCCATCACCGCGGACCTCGTGCGCGGCGCGCTCGAACTCGAGCCCACCGAGCACGGGCTGGCGCCGCACCGGCTGCCGGCCTGGGCCCGCGCGCAGGCGGACGGGCAGCTGGCCATGGCCGAGGCGCAGCCCGCGGGCGTCCGGCTGGTGTTCCGGACCGCCGCGACCGTCGTCGAGCTGGACACCCTGCGCACCCGGGTCGGCTACCGCGGCCTGCCGCTGCGCCCGGACGGGCTCTACGAACTGCTGGTCGACGGCGAACCGGCCGGGCAGTCCGCCACCACCGGCGGCCGGGTCCACCGGCTGGACCCGGCCACCGGAACCGCCGAAGTCACGCCGGGACCGGTCGGCACGGTCCGGTTCGACGGGCTGCCGGGCCGGGCCAAGGCGGTGGAGATCTGGCTGCCGCACACGGAGATCACCGAGCTGGCCGCCCTGCGCACCGACGCGCCGGTCGAGGCCGTGTCCCCGGCCGGGCGGCGGGTCTGGCTGCACCACGGCAGCTCGATCAGCCACGGGTCCAACGCCGCGAGCCCGGCCACCACCTGGCCCGCGCTGGCCTCCTCGGCCGGCGGGGTGGAGCTGGTGAACCTGGGCTTCGGCGGCAGCGCGATGATCGACCCGTTCACCGCCCGCACCCTGCGCGACACCCCGGCCGACCTGATCAGCGTCAAGCTCGGCATCAACGTGGTGAACGGCGACGTGATGCGGCTGCGCGCCCTCGGCCCGGCCGTGCACGGCTTCCTCGACACCATCCGCGAGGGGCACCCGGCCACTCCGCTGCTGGTCGTCTCCCCCATCCTCTGCCCGATCCACGAGCACACCCCGGGCCCGGGCGCGGTCGACTTCAGCTCCGGCACCCTGCGGTTCACCGCCACCGGCGACCCGGCCGAGGTCCCGGCGGGCCGGCTGACCCTGACCGTGATCCGCGAGCAGCTCGCCCGCATCGTCGCGCAGCGCTCGGCCGCCGACCCGAACCTGCACTACCTCGACGGCCGTGAGCTCTACGGCGAAGCCGACCACGAGGAGCTCCCCCTGCCCGACCGCCTCCACCCGGACGGCCCGGCCCACCGCCGGATCGCCGAACGCTTTGCGGCGCACGCCTTCGGCGAAGGTGGGCCGTTCGGCGAGTCCTGAGGCCGGGGGCGCGGGACGGGTCCCCGCGCCCCCGGTCCGGTCACTCCGGCAGCAGGTCCTCGATCACGATCGGGATGTGCCGGACCCGGATGCCGGTCGCGTTGGCGATCGCGTTGGCCACCGCCGCGGCCACCCCGACGGTGCCGATCTCGCCCAGGCCGCGGGCGCCGACCGCATTGTGCAGGGTGTCCGCGTATTCGACGAAGCGCACGTCGATGTCCGGGATGTCGGCGTTCACCGGCAGCAGGTAGCCGGCGAAGTCGCCGTTGGCCAGGCGGCCGTTCGGCTCGATCTCGAGTCCTTCGTGCAGCGCCGCGGAGACGCCCCAGATCATGCCGCCGGTGAGCTGGCTGCGGGCGGCCTGCTCGTTGATGATCCGGCCGCCGTCGAACACCCCGAGCAGCCGGGAGACCCGGGCCTCGCGCGTCCACCGGTGCACCCGGACCTCGCAGAACTGCGCGCCGAAGGAGCTGAACGAGTGCTTGGTCAGCTCCTCGCCCGGGGCCGAGGAGCCGGTCACCTCCAGCGACGGGCGGCCCAACGCCCGCAGCAGCTCGCCGAAGGACATCGAGCGGCCCCCGGCGAGCACTCGCCCGTCCGCGTACAGCACGTCCTGCCCGGAGAACGGCGCCCCCGGGGCCGAGGCCAGGGCCAGCAGCTCGTCGGTCGCCTTGGCCGCGGCCAGCATGATGGCCGTCCCGACGCTCGCGGTGGCGGTCGAGCCGCCGGACATGCCCCCGGGCGGCAGCCGGGAATCCCCCAGCCGCGGGACGACCCGCTCCGGCGCGAGGTCCAGCGATTCCGCGCCCACCAGGGAAAGCACGGTCAGCAGGCCGGTGCCCGGGTCGGCGCCGCTGGTCGCGACCACGGCCGTGTCGTCCTCGCGCAGCGTGATCCCGACCGTGGCCGGGAAGCGCAGGGCGGGGAACATCGCGGTGGCCGTGCCGAGGCCGACCAGCCAGTCGCCGTCGGTGCGCCCGCCCGGACGCCGGTCGGACCAGCCGAACTGCGCCGCGCCGACGCGGAAGCACTCGTCCAGGTGCTTGCTCGACCACTGCCGGTCCTGACCGGGCGGTGCGGTCGAGTTGTTGCGCTGCCGCAGGTCGATCGGGTCCAGCTCCAGGGCCAGGGCCAGCTCGTCGATCGCGCTCTCCAGCGCGAACGAGCCGGGCGCCTCGCCCGGAGCGCGCATGAACGTGGTCGGCGGGACGTTCAGCGGCACCATCTTCTGGCTGATGGCCAGGTTCCGCGTGGCGTACCACTCGCGGGACGTGCCGTGCGAGGTCGGCTCGACGAACGAGCGCCGCGCGTCGGTGCTGCACCACGAGTCGTGGCGCAGCGCGACCAGGGTGCCGTCGCGCTCCGCGCCCAGGGCGATCTTCTGCACCGTCGCCGCCCGGCCCGCGGTCACGGTGAACACCTGCTCCCGGGTCAGCGCGGCCTTGACCGGGCGGCCGAGTTCGCGCGCCACGGCCGCGGCCAGGAAGGCCGGCGCGGACGTACGCCCCTTGCCCCCGAAGGCCCCGCCGACGAACGGGTTCACCGCGTGCACCGCGTCCGGCTCCAGCCCGAGCGAGCCGGACAGCTCCTCGGCCTGCAGGTGCGAGCCCTGGTTGCCGCTGTAGATGGTCAGGACGCCGTCCTCCCAGACCGCGACCGCGGAGTGCGGCTCCATCGGGGCGTGGTTCTGGGTCGCGGTGGAGTAGGTCGCCTCGACCACCACCGGGCTCGCGGCCAGGGCGTCCTCGATGGACTCGACCCCGGGCTCGAGCACGGACAGCGACGAGGGCACCCCGCGCGACTCCGGCGCGTCCTCGGCCGTGGCCAGGCCCTCGGCCAGCGAGGTCAGGGCCGGCCGGGCGTGGTAGGAGACGCGGACCAGCATCGCCGCGTCGCGGGCCTGCTCGAAGGTCTCCGCCACGACGAAGCCGATCGGCTGGCCGTAGTGGGTGACTTCCCGGTCCTGCAACGGAACCCAGGTCTCCCCGAAGCCGCCGAACACCCCCGGGCGCAGCGGCAGCGAGTCGAACGGGGAGTACACGGCGAGGACCCCGGGCGCGCTCTTGGCCTCGGTCACGTCCATGGCCCCGATCTCGCCGTGGGCGATGGTGCTGACCACGAAGTAGCCGTGGACCAGGCCCGGGAAGGTGCGGTCCACCCCGTAGCCGGCGCGGCCGGTGACCTTCAGCGGCCCGTCCAGCCGGGCGGTCATCAGCGGTCCCCCTCGGTCAGTTCGAGCAGCGCGCGGACGATCGTCCGCGGCAGCAGCCGCGCTTTGAACCCGTTGGCGGACAACGGGCGCACGCCCTCGGCGGCCAGCGCGGCGGCGGTTTCGAAAGCGGCCGGGTCCACCGGCGCGCCCCTTAGAGCAGCCTCGACCCGCGGCAGCCGCCACGGCACGGTCCCGACCCCGCCGGCCGCCACCCGGGCGTCGGCGATGCGGCCGTCGCGCACGTCCAGCGCGACCGCGGCGGAGCACAGCGCGAACTCGTAGGACTGCCGGTCGCGCACCTTGACGTAGGTGGAGTTCGCGGCCCAGTCCAGCCGCGGCACCCGCACCTCGGTGATCAGCTCGCCCGGGCGCAGGTCGTTCTCGACCTCCGGGGTTTCGCCGGGCTCGCGGTAGAACTCCGCCAGCTCGACCACGCGGGAGCCGGCGCGGCCGGCCAGCGCCAGCTCTGCGTCGAGCGCGACCAGCGCCACCGCCACGTCGCTGGCGTGGGTGGCCACGCAGGCATCGCTGGTGCCGAGCACCGCGTGCATCCGGTTCGCCCCCTCGACGGCCGGGCAGCCGCTGCCGGGCTCCCGCTTGTTGCACGGCACGGCCACGTCGCGGAAGTACGAGCAGCGGGTGCGTTGCAGCAGGTTGCCGCCGATGCTGGCCATGTTCCGGATCTGCTGGGACGCGCTCAGCAGCAGCGCCCGCGAGATCGCCGGGTACACCCCGGGGTGCGCGGCGACGTCGGCCATCCGCTCCAGCGCGCCGAAGCGCAACCCGTCCGCGGTTTCGATGCCCCGCAACGGGATCCGGTTGATGTCCGTCACCCGCGGCGGGGTCAGCACGTTCAGCTTCATCAGGTCGACCAGCGTGGTGCCACCGGCCAGGAACGTGCCGCCCCCGGCGAGCGCGGCGTCGAGGGTGGTGGGCGCGGTCAGTTCGAAGGGACGCATCGCACCCGCCTCGCCTGCTCCACCGCGGCCACGATGTTCGGGTAGGCCGAGCAGCGGCAGAGGTTGCCGGACATGAACTCCCGCACGTCCTCGACCCCCTGCTCCACCGCGGCGACCGCGGACATCACCTGGCCCGAGGTGCAGAACCCGCACTGCAGCGCGTCCTGGTCGAGGAAGGCCCGCTGCACCGGGTGCAGCTCGTCCCCTGTGGACAGTGCCTCGACCGTGGTCACCGGCGCCCGCACGGTGGCCGCGAGGGTGAGGCAGGCCAGCACCGGGCGGCCGCCGACGTGCACCGTGCAGGCCCCGCACTGGCCGCGGTCGCACCCCTTCTTGGGCCCGGTCACCGCGAGCCGCTCCCGCAGTGCGTCCAGCAGCGTCACCCCGGGTTCGACGCTGAGGCGCTCGGACGCGCCGTTGACTTCGAGTACGATTTCCACACCATCTTCTTTCCGGCAGAACGTCCGGTCGGATCGGCCCGCGGAACGGATACTTATCCGCTCGGCCCCGGACCCGAAGGCTATCGGATACGAATCCGCTTCGCAATGAGCGGTCTCACCCTCGAGTTGCTCCAGGTCAAGTGCTTGCGTGCACTAACATCTCATCGGAGCGACGATCAGCGGGAGGGACGATGGCAACCGGGTCGGTCAGCCCCCGGCGCGCGGACACGCGGCGCAACCACGAGCGCATCCTCACCGTGGCGGCGGCCTCGCTGGCCCGCTCCGAGGAGGTCTCGTTCAACGCGATCGCGAAGCAGGCCGAGGTGGGCGTCGGCACCGTGTACCGCCACTTCCCCACCCCGGAGGCGCTGATCCTGGCGGTCTACCGGCGCGAAGTGCAGCAGATCGTCGACGTCGTGCCGCGGCTGCTCGAAGCCCACTCGCCGGAGCAGGCGTTCCGGATCTGGGCCACCGACCACGTGGCCCACTACATGATGACCAAACGCGGGCTGGCCGGTGCCCTGCGCACCGCCACGGCCTCGCGCGGCGAACTGCCGGTGGACCCGTACCTGGCCATGGTCGACTCGGTCGCCACCCTGCTGGCGGCCAACGTCGAGGCCGGCACCGTCCGCCCCGGGCTGGCCCCGGAGACGGTGCTGCGCGGGCTGGTCGGGATGCTGTTCCTCGACCCGGACGGGGAATGGCGCGGTCTCGCCGCCGACCTGGCCGACCTGCTGTGGCGCGGTATGTGCGCCCGCCCCGGTTCCGGCGGCTGACCGGCGGCCCGGCCCCCTCACCCGCGCCGGTGAGGGGCCGGGCCGACGGCTTCGGTGCGGCCCTACCGGGCGGGCCGGACGCGCCCGCGGACCTCGCCGAAGCCGATGCGGGACCCGTTCGCGCCCGGGGCGGTGCCGGTGATGACGACCTCGTCGCCGTCGAGCAGGAAGCTGCGCTCCTCGCCCCGGACCGTGACCGGTTCTCGCCCGCCCCAGGTCAGCTCCAGGAAGGCGCCGCGCTGGTGCTTCTCCGGACCCGAGACGGTGCCGGAGCCGTAGAGGTCGCCGGTGCGCGAGGAGGCGCCGTTCACCGTCATGTGCGCCAGCATCTGCGCGGGCGACCAGTACATCTCGCGGTAGGGCGGCCGGCTCACCTCCTCGCCGTTCCACTCCACCACGAGGTCGATGTCCAGCCCCCACGGGCGGCTCTCCCGCAGGTACGGCAGCGGCTCCGGATCGGACTGGCCGGGCAGCGCGACGCGCGCGGCCTCCAGCGCCAGGATCGGGACCACCCACGGCGAGATCGACGTGGCGAAGCTCTTGCCCAGGTTCGGGCCCAGCGGCACGTACTCCCAGGCCTGGATGTCGCGGGCGGACCAGTCGTTGAGCAGGACCGCGCCGAAGACGTGCCGGGGGAAGTCGTCGACCGGGACCGGGGTGTTGAGCGGGGTGCCGGTGCCGACCACGAAACCCAGCTCCGCCTCGATGTCCAGCCGGGTGCTGGGGCCGAACGCGGGCACCTCGTCGCCGGGCGCCTTGCGCTGGCCGCTCGGGCGGACGATGTCGGTGCCGGACACCAGCACGGTCCCGGCGCGGCCGTGGTAGCCCACGGGCAGGTGCTTCCAGTTCGGCAGCAGCGGCTCGGCGTCCGGGCGGAACAACCGGCCGACGTTGGCGGCGTGGTGTTCGGAGGCGTAGAAGTCCACGTAGTCCGCGACCTCGAACGGCAGGTGCAGCCGGAGGTCCCCGGCCGCGTGCACCGCGCCGTCCGGCACGTCCCCGGTGATCAGCTCGGTGACCTGCTCGCGGACCGCCACCCAGCGCTGGTGGCCCTGCGCCATGAACGGGTTGAGCGAAGGCGCGGCGAACACCTCGTCCCCCAGCGCCGCGGCCAGGTCGACGACCGAGTCGCCCACCCGCACCCCGACCCGCGGGGCCTGCCCGGCCGGGGAGAAGACGCCGTAGGGCAGGTTCTCCGGCCCGAACGGCGAGCCGGCGGGGATGTCGATCGCGGTCATGCTGCTCCTGGGGGTTCGGTGAGCAGGCCGAGGCCGGCCAGCTCGGTCAGCGGGTCGGTGACGCTACAGGTGCCGAACGAGGTGAACCGGGCGCGCGCCGCGGCGACCCGCTCCGGCCCCAGCTCCCGGATCCGCCGGGCGACGACGGCACCGTCCCGTTCGGACAACAGGTCCCGGAGCGCCGCTTCGCCGGCCCCGGCCGCCGCGGCTTCGGTGGCGAGCAGGAGGTTGAGGAAGCCGTGCTGCTCGAACCCGGTGTCCGGATCGGTGGCGCGCACCGCGTGGTGCAGCCCGGCGGTCGCCTTGAACGCCACCCCGGCCCCGACCGCCGCCCGCACGGCCGCGGCCAGCTCGGCTTCGTCCGGGTACAGCTCGGCGCGCACCCCGCCGGTCCGGAACTTCGCCCGGTACCGCGTGCCCGCGAGCGCGGCGAGCAACGGGTCCCGCCGCGCGTCACGCGGGATTTCGACGAAGACCTCGGCCGTCGCGGTCGCCGGCACGGCGGCGTCCAGCGCGGCCGGCAGCTCACCCGGCTCCATCCCGTCCGGGACGGCGATTTCCAGCGCCTCCACCGAAACCGGCAGAGCCGCACTCGCTTCGAGCGCTTCGGCGACGGTCGCGGGCCCGCCGGGAAAGGTCAGCGCGAGCCGCAGCGGGGCCGCCCCGGTGACCGGGCCCGCGGCCGGATCCCCTCCCGCGCGCACCACCTCGGCCAGCGCCCCGAGCGCGGAGGCCGCGATCACCAGCGGCCCGACCAGCCCGCCGTACCAGGCGGCCTCGTGGGCGCGGTGCGCCGCCACCGCGTCCGGCAGCGGGGCCAGGCCGGGCGGGAACACCGCGGCGTCGTCGAGCATCCCGCGGGCGAAGGGCGGGAGCGGCCCGGTCACGCGGGGCCCCGGCCGGCCCAGGTCCAGGCGTACGCCGGGTCCTCGCCGGCCAGACCGCCCTCACCGAGGTCCAGCGGGCGGAAGGTGTCGACCATGACGGCCAGCTCGTCGAAGAACTCCGCGCCGAGGGACCGTTCGACCGCGCCCGGCTGCGGGCCGTGGCTGTGCCCGCCCGGGTGCAGGCTGATCGAGCCCTGCGCGATGCCGGAGCCCTTGCGCGCCTCGTAGTTCCCGCCGCAGTAGAACATCACCTCGTCGGAGTCCACATTGGAGTGGTAGTACGGCACCGGGATGGACAGCGGGTGGTAGTCCACCTTGCGCGGCACGAAGTTGCAGATGACGAAGTTGCTGCCCTCGAACACCTGGTGCACGGGCGGCGGCTGGTGCACGCGGCCGGTGATCGGCTCGAAGTCGGCGACGTTGAACGTGTACGGGTACAGGCAGCCGTCCCAGCCGACCACGTCGAACGGGTGCGTCGGGTAGACGTAGCGGGTCCCGGTGATGCCCCGGGTGCTGCGGTGCTTCACCAGCACCTCGACGTCGCCGTCGTCCTCGGCCACCAGCGGCTCGGCCGGCCCGTGCAGGTCGCGCTCGCAGTAGGGCGCGTGCTCCAGCAGCTGGCCGTACCGCGACAGGTAGCGCTTGGGCGGCGCGATGTGCGAGTTCGCCTCGATCACGTAGGCGCGCAACGGTTCCGTACCGGTCGGCACCCAGCGGTGGGTGGTCGCGCGGGGCAGGATCACGTAGTCGCCCGGCCTCGCGGTGAGCACGCCGAACACCGTTTCGACCCGGGCCTCACCGGATTCCACGTAGACGCATTCGTCGCCGATCGCGTTGCGGTAGAGCGGCGAAGCCTCCCCCGATGCGACGTAGGAGATGCGTACGTCCGCGTTGCCCAGGACCAGCCGGCGCCCGGTCACCGCGTCGGCGCTCTTCCACTCCTCGCCCGGGAACAACGTGTGCAGGCGCAGGTGGCGCGGGATGAGCGGGCGGTTTTCGCTGAGCGTCTGGTCCGGCAGCTCCCACGGCGTCGCGTCGACGATCGCCGAAGGCACCCCGCGGTGGTAGAGCAGCGAAGAGTCCGACGAGAAGCCCTCCTCCCCCATCAGCTCCTCGCGGTAGAGCCCGCCCTCGGGCGTGCGGTGCTGGGTGTGGCGCTTCGGCGGGATGCTGCCCGCGCTGCGGTAGTAGGCCATGGCCGCCTCCTCACATTTAGTCAAAGCATTTACTACCGGTCCAGGCTAGCCCCGCGCGGCGGCGACCGGAAGGGGCCGGGCCGCGCTACCGGCGGCTGCGGGGGTCGAACTCCGCGCGGCTGGTGATCAGCTTGTCCAGCAGCATCACCAGCACCCGCTGCTCGGTTTCGGTCAGCGCGCCCGTCCAGCCGTACTCGCGCTCGTTGTGCTCGCGGAACCCCTCGACCATCTCGGCCTGCCCGGCCGCGGTCAGCGACAGCCGGACCGAGCGCCCGTCGTGCTCGGCCGGGGTGCGGTCCAGCAGGCCGTCGGCCCGGAGCGTCTTCACCAGGTTCGACACCGCGGCGCGGCTCATCCCGGTCAGCCGGGCCGCCTCCTTGGGTTCGAGCGGGCCGGCCAGCCACACCACGAACAGCAGCCGGAAGCCCGACCAGGACCGCCCGCGCGGCCGGTGCACCGCCGCCTCGAGGTCGTAGGTGACCAGGTCCGAAGCGCGGTTGAGGGTCAGCAGCACCTCGGTGGCGAGCTGGTGGCGGAAGCCGTACTCCTCGTGCAGCCGCCGGTTGGCCAGCGCGACGAACGACCAGAAGTCCAGCTCGGCGGGTGACTCGGGCATGCCTGGCACCCTAGCCCGGACCGGTCCGGCGAGAAAGTCAAAGCCTGAATCACTTGCGCGGGCCCCGGGTCCCGGCCTCCCGCGGCACCTTCAGGAAGGCGAGCATCACCGCCGAGAGCACCAGGCAGCCGATCGGGAAGTACAGCCCGGCCGTGACGTCGGTGTCGGTGGCGGCCAGCCCGATCGCATAGGGCCCGAAGAACCCGCCCAGCGCGGCGATCGAGTTGATCGCCGCCAGCCCGACCGCCGTGTGCTCCTTCGACAGCACCTTCGAGGCCATCGCCCAGTACGGCGCCAGGTAACCGAGCACGCCGACCGCCGCCAGCGACAGGCTGACCAGCGACAGCACCGGCACGGACTTGAACTGGATGGCCCCGAAGAAGCCCACCGCGGCCACCAGCACCAGCACGATCACGTGGCCCTTGCGCTCGCCGGTGCGGTCGGAGTTGCGGGCCAGCACCAGCATGCCCACCGCCCCGACCACGTACGGGATCGCGCCCAGCAGGCCGATGTTGGTCGAGGCGTAGGACGGGTCGAGCTGCTTGACGATCAGCGGCAGGAAGAAGGTGAGCCCGTAGAGCCCGCAGGCGATGAACAGGTTCGAGAAGGCCAGGTGCAGGACCTTGCCGTCGCGGATGGCGCGAAGCTGGCCGAGGAAGGTTTCCTTTTCCTCCGGCACGTACTCCCGGTCGATCTCGGCCTGCAGCCAGGCGCGCTCCTCGGCGGTGAGGAACCGTGCGTCCGCCGGCCGGTCCGGGAGGCAGAAGAACGTGACCACGCCGATCAGCACCGCGGGGACGCCCTGCAGCACGAACACCCACTGCCAGCTGCTCAGGCCCAGCCAGTGCACGTGGTCGAGGATCCAGCCGCCGGTCAGGCTGCCGAGGATCAGCGCGACCGGCTGCGCCAGCGCCAGCGCGGCGATGGCGCGGCCGCGCTCCCGGCCGCGGAACCACAGGGTCAGGTACAGCAGCAGCCCCGGGAACAGCCCGGCCTCGGCGACCCCGAGCAGGATCCGCGCGAGGACCAGGTGCGTCACGCTCGCCACGAACCCGGTCAGCACGGTCACGATGCCCCAGCTGACCGCGATGCGGCTGAGCCACAACCGGGCCCCGACCTTCTTCATCACCATGTTGCTGGGGATTTCGAACACCACGTAGGCCAGGAAGAAGATGGCCGACGCCGCGCCGAAGGTGGCCGCGGTGATGGTCAGCTCCTTGGCCATGCCGAGCTGCGCGTAGCCGATGTTGGCCCGGTCCATGTAGTTGAAGACGTAGAGCAGGCCGATGACCGGCATGATCCGCACCGCGACCTTGCGGATCGCGCGGCGGCCGAGCTCGCCCTCGGCCGCGGGGGCGGGGCCGGTGTGGACGGACATGGTTTCTCCTCGACGGTGAGTGAAAACGGGGGACGGGAGCTCAGGTCTCCGGGGTGGTGCGGCCGGCTTCCGCGGCGGCGTGCCCGGCGAGCCGGCCCATGGTGATCGCGTTGGCGACCGCGTTGCCGCCCCCGACGTAGCGCGGTCCGAGCACCCCGGCGCCCGCCTCCCCGGCGGCGAAGAGCCCGGGGACCCGGTCCCCCCGCTCGTCCAGCACCGCGGCGCCGGGGTCGATCTCCAGTCCCGCGTGGGTGCAGACCAGCTCGGCCGGTCGCGTGCGCGCCGCGTGGAACGGCGGGCGCGCGATCGGCTCCGGCGCCCCGGTGACGCCCTTGGCCGCCAGCGTGCGGTGCCGCAGGAACTCCGGGTCCTCGCCGCCGGCCGGGAGCTGGGTGTTCCAGCGGTCGACGGTGGCGCGCAACGCCGCCGGGGGCACGCCCATCTTCGCGGCCAGCCCTTCGACGGTGTCCGCCCGCAGGGTGCGCCCGGCGTCGGCCTCGGCGAGGACGTGCGCGGGGTCCCAGTGCGCGTAGCCCGCGGGCAGCCCGGCCCGCGCGCGCTCGTCGAAGACCGTCCACACCGGACCGTCCTGGGCGGCGATGATGCCGCTGGACACGGCGTAGGAGGCGTCCTCGTCCATGAAGCGCCGCCCGCGCGAGTTGACCAGCACCCGCGACCGCGGCGGGAAGCCGGACTGCCAGTGGTGCAGCCGCTGGAAGTAGGCCGTGGGCAGCAGCAGCCCCCAGCCCTCGCCCGCGACCGCCGCGCCGACCTGCTCGCCGAACGCGAAGTGATCGCCCCGGGAGCCCGGGGCGGCGACGACGAACAGGTCCGCGCCCGCCGCCTCGGCGTCCGGGTAGTACCGGGCCCGCAGCGCCGGGTCCCGCGCGAACCCGCCGGTGGTCACCACCACCGCCCCGGCCGCCACCTCGATCCCGTCCGCCACCACCCCGGTGACCCGGCCGTCCTCGACCAGCAGCCGTTCGACGCGGGTGTTCAGCACCGCCTCCACGCCGAGCCGCCGCCGCGCCCGGTCGAGCACCTGGACCAGTCCGTAGCCCTGGTCCTTCGGCACGTGCCCGCGCCAGACGTCCTCGACGCCGGCCCGGGTCAGCCCCGGGGTGTGCGCGTCGTGGGACACCCGGGCCGGGATCTCGACGCCGAGCCGCAGCAGCCACTCCACCGACGGACCGGCCTGCTCGCAGAACGCGCGCACCAGCCCGGGCTTGAGCTGCCATTGGTTGAGATCCTGGTAGTGCTGGAGGAACTTCTCCGCGCTGTCCTCGACCCCGAGCCCGGCCTGCACGCTGGTGCCCGCCGCGGTCAGCATGCCCGCCGAGAGCTGCGTGGAGCCGCCCAGCTCCCGTTCCGCTTCGAACAGCAGCACCGAAGCTCCGCGCTCGGCCGCGGAGACGGCGGCGGCCAGCCCCGCCCCGCCGCCCCCGGCCACCACGACGTCGAACCGGTCCTCGCTCATCCGAGCTCACCCCCGGCCCCGGCCAGGATGCGGTGGTAGAGCCCGTTGGAGACCAGTCCGCCGTCCACCGTGACCTCGCTCCCGGTCAGGTAGGTGGAGCGGTCCGAGAGCAGGAACAGCACCGCGTCGGTGATCTCGTCCGGGGTGCCCGTGCGACCGGCCGGCACGCTGTCCACAGCGGACTCGACGAACGCGTCGGCGCCGGCCAGCAGCCCGGTGCCGACCAGTCCCGGGTGCACCGAGTTGACCCGGACGCCCCAGCGCGCCAGGGCGCCGGCGGCCGATTTGGACAGTCCGGTCAGGCCCCACTTGCTCGACGAGTACGCGGGCGAGAAGTAGCCGATCTGCCCGGAGATCGAGGAGATGTTGACGATCGAGCCGCCGCCGGAGTCGCGGATCAGCGGCGCCGCGGCCCGCATCCCGTGGAACGGGCCGGACAGGTTGACCGCCAGCACCAGGTCCCACACCTCGGCGGTGGTGTCCATGAACTCCCGCCGCCGCGAGATCCCGGCGTTGTTGACCAGCCCGCCGAGCGAGCCGTGGTCCGCGCGGATCCGCTCGACCAGCGCCGCCCACTGCCCGGGATCGGTCACGTCGAGCGGGTGCGCCGACGCCGAGCCGCCCGCGGCGGTGATCTCCGCGACGACCCCGGACGCGTCGGCCACGTCGGCGGCGCACACGTGCACCCCCCGGGCGCCGAGGGCGCGGGCGTGGTTGGCGCCCATCCCGTTCGCCGCGCCGGTGACCAGCACGACGTCCGGGTAGCGCACGGTTTCGCGGGCCTCAGACATGCCGGGAGCCGCCGTCGACCGCGATGCTGTGCCCGGTGACGTACCGCGCGCTGTCCGACAGCAGGAACAGCAGCACCCCGAAGACCTCTTCCGGCGAGCCGAACCGGTGCAGCGGCACGGCGTCGAGCGCCTTGGCCAGCGCCGGGGCGTCGTCGGAGATCCAGCGGGTCATCTCGGTGTCGATGTAGCCGGGGGCGATCGCGTTGACGCGGATCCCCCGGTCCCCCAGCTCGACCGCGAGCGATTCGGTCAGGTGCGCGACCGCGGCCTTCGAGCTGCAGTAAGCGGCCCGGCCGCGGCGCACCCGGACGGCCGAGACCGAGGACATGTTCACGATCGCGCCGCCGGGGCGCAGGCAGGCGGCCGCGGCCTGGGCCCCGAACAGCACCCCCTCGACGTTGACCGACAGGGTGGCGCGGATCTGCTCGGCGGAGATGTCCGCGACCTCGGCGAACGGGAAGATCCCGGCGTTGTTGACCCAGAAGTCGACGTGGCCGAACTCCGCCTCCGCCCGCCGGGCCAGCGCCAGGTGGTCCCCGGCCCGGGTGACGTCCACAGTGGACGCCACGATCCGGCCCGGTGGCTTCTCCAGCGATTCCACGGCCAGGGCCGCGTTCAGCTCGTCGGCGGTGGCGGCCATGGCCTCGGCGTCGATGTCGCCGGCGACGACGTCCACGCCCCGGGTCGCGAGCCCGACCGCGAACCGCGCGCCCATCCCGCGGGCCGCGCCGGTGATCACCGCGACCCGGCCCGGCAGCTCCGGGTAGCGTGCGGTGACCGGCTGGTTCAGCACCCGGCCGGGACCGGCGGGCTGGTGGCTCGTCATGCTGGTGCTCTCCTTCTCTTGCGGGTGGGCCCGGGCTCTTCCGGAGCTGCTGCGGGCCCGGATCTACTGCGGGCACAGCGATTTCAGGCGTCGCGGTGGACGACCCGGTGCCGGATCCGCCAGCCGCCGGCGGTGCGGCGCAGCTCGTCGGCGATCACGGTCAGCCGGTGCGTGCGCGGCGGGGAACCGTCCGCCGGGGTGCCGATGATCTGCAGGTAGGCGTGGGCCGACAGCTCGTCGGGGGTGGCGCCGGGGCGCACGTCGACGGTGCCGACCACGTGCCGGAGCGTCTCCCCCGAGGCGAGGCAGCCGGCGTGGAAGCGCTCGGCGAACGCGGTCAGCCCGGCCGTGCCGGTGGACGGCGCCGGGTAGCTCGGCGAGGAGAACTCGCCGTCCGCGGTGAAGGTCTCGGCCCACTCCCGCGCGCGGCCGGAGTCGATCGCGTGACTCTGGCGGCCGTAGAGCTGGTGCACGGCGAGCACGTCCTCGAAAGCGGCTTCTGGCATCGGAACCTCCGTTGTCCCGTTCCCTCTAACGTGCTATATTCGCACGCAGTGTGCGAATATGAGAAGACAGTAGGTCGCCCGGTCGGCGGTAGTCAAGGGAGTCGTGGGTCCGGCATGGAATCGAACCCGGCAGGAACGGGCCCAGCGGCAACGGGCCCGGCGGAATCAAGCGCGGCGGAACCCAGCCCAGAAGAATCAGGCACAGAAGAATCAAGCGCGGCGGAATCAGGCGCCGGAGAATCGAGCGCAGCCGAAGCAGGACCGGCGCCGGGCATCGGCGTGCTCGACTCGAGCATGTCCAAGACGCTGCACCACGGGCTGCAGGTGCTGGAGCTCCTGGTTGCGCACCCGCAGGGGCTGTCACTGACCGAGATCGCCGAGGGCGTCGGGGTGCACCGCACGGTGGCCCACCGGCTGGTCCGCACGCTGGCCGCGCACCACCTCTGCCGCCGGGACCGGTTCAAGCGGATCTCGCTCGGCACCGGCCTGGTGCGGCTGGCCGAGCCGGTCGAGCAGGACCTGCGCACGCTCGCCCGCCCGGTGCTGGAGGAGCTGACCGACGCGGCGCAGGCTTCGGCGCACCTGGTCGTGCGCGAGGACGCCGACCAGGTGCGGATGCTGATGATCGTCGAGCCGCGCCGGGCCCGGATGCACGTCGCCTTCCGGTCCGGCCAGCTCGACCCGATCGGCCGCGGTTCGGCCGGGCTGGCCCTGCTCGCGGCCCGCCCCGCCCGGCCCGGCGAGCGGGAGGAGGTGACCCGCGCGCGGGACCGGGGTTACGCCGTGTCGAGCGGGGAGATAGCGCCCGGCATCACCGGGATCTCGGCGGTGGTCCCGACCGGGCGCGACGCCGCGGAGACGAGCATCGGGCTGTCGCTGTTCGAGGCCCCGGACCCGGATGCCCTCGGCCGTCTCGTGGTCGCCGCGGCCGGGCGCTTGGGGGCGCTGCTGCGCTGACCGGTCAGCGCCGCGAAACCGCACCGCCGCAACCGGGCCCGCCTGGAACGACCGCAGCATCAGGGCCGCGAACCGGCGCGGAGCCGCCACCCTCGCGGGCGAGCAGGGCTTCCTTGCCCTCGAAGCGCCGGTGCACGGTCGCGATGCCGACCCCGGCGCGGCGCACGGACCGAGCGAAAGCCGTTGTGCGCGCGGGAAGGTCGTGCTGGTGAACCGAACTTGGTAGCTTCGGTGCATGCCCGAGCTGATCGCCCCCACCGCCGAGTTGCACCAGGCCTGGCTCGAGGCGCACCACGAGTGGGGACCCGGCCCGCACGAGGACGGCTTCGGCCTGGACGCGGAGGACGAGGTCGAGTCCGGGCCCGGCTTCGCGGCCTGGGTGGCCCGGCTGGCCGACGAGCCGGACCCGGCCCGCGCGCTCTGCACCTTCCGCTGGATCGTCGAGGACGGCCGGGTGCTCGGCGGGATCGCCCTGCGCCACCGCGACGACGACTTCACCCGCCGGGCGGGTCACATCGGTTACGGCATCCGTCCTTCCGCCCGCCGCCGCGGCCGGGCGAGCTGGGCCCTGGGCCGGGTGCTCGACCTCGCCCGCACCGCAGGCCGGACCCGGGTCCTGCTCGTCTGCGAGGCCGGCAACCACGCGTCGGCCCGGACCATCGAGCGTCAGGGCGGGATCCGCGAGAGCGGTGAGCGCGGACCGGAGTGGCGCTACTGGATCGACCTCGCCGGACGCGCGCCCGAGCCCGACGGCCACCGGCACCCGCCGGGAAGCGGCTAAGCTCGAAGCCGTGGCCCAGACCGTTTTGCCCCCGCCGGAACCGTGACCGCTCCGATGACCGATGAGGAGCTCATCGTCGAGCTCGCCCTGACCAGGCTGGACCACCCGGGCCTGGACCTGGAGGAGGTCGCCGTGCTGCTGGTGCGGCGCCTGGGCCCGGAGCACATGCTGGACTTCGCCGCCCGCACCCTGGCCACCCGCGGCGAACTGCGCGCGGCGGCCTTCCCCGCCGCCGTCGAGCACGTCCTGCGGGTGATGCTCACCCTGCGCGGCCCCACCGACTAGCACCGGCGGGCCGGAACCGGGCGACGCGCCCGGGCGACGCGCACCCCCGCCGCTGAACTTGATTGATTCCAGAAAATGCGGCAGACTCCGGACCCGTGCCTGCGGCTTCGGATTTCGAGCGGATGCTGCGCGGGGTCTCCCTGCGCGTGACCCGCCCACGGCTGGCGGTGCTGGCCGCGGTCCACGGCCATCCGCACGCCGACACCGATTCCCTCATCGGCTTCGTGCGCGAAGACCTGGGCGGGGTCTCCCACCAGGCCGTCTACGACGTGCTGCGGGCCCTGACCACCGCGGGCCTGCTGCGGCGGATCGAACCGCCGGGCTCGGTCGCGCGGTACGAGGCGCGGGTCGGCGACAACCACCACCACGTCGTGTGCCGCTCTTGCGGCGCGGTGGCCGACGTCGACTGCGCCGTGGGCCCCGCGCCCTGCTTGACTGCCTCCGATGATCACGGCTTCACCATCGACGAAGCCGAAGTGATCTTCTGGGGCCGGTGTCCCGACTGCACCACCGCGCTCACATCCTGAGCACCACCAGTGAAACCGGAAGGATTTCTGTGTCTGACAGCCCTGACGCCGTCGTCGGCGAAATGAACGAGGAGAGCGCGGGCGGCTGCCCGGTCTCGACCGGGCGCTTCGGCCACCCCACCGAGGGCGGCAGCAACCGCGAGTGGTGGCCCAACCAGCTCAACCTGAAGATCCTCCGGAAGCACTCGGCCGTGGCCAACCCCATGGACGGCGACTTCGACTACGCCGCCGAGTTCCAGACCGTCGACCTCGACGCGCTGGCCGCCGACGTCGACGCCGTGCTGACCACCTCGCAGGACTGGTGGCCCGCGGACTTCGGCCACTACGGCCCGCTGATGATCCGCATGGCCTGGCACAGCGCGGGCACCTACCGCATCGACGACGGCCGCGGCGGGGCCGGCGCCGGTATGCAGCGGTTCGCGCCGCTGAACAGCTGGCCGGACAACGGCAACCTGGACAAGGCGCGCCGCCTGCTGTGGCCGGTCAAGCAGAAGTACGGCCGCAAGATCTCGTGGGCCGACCTGCTGATCTTCACCGGCAACCGGGCGCTGGAGACCATGGGCTTCACGACCTTCGGCTTCGCCGGCGGCCGCGCGGACGTGTGGGAGCCGGACGAGGACGTGTACTGGGGCCCGGAGCGCACCTGGCTCGGCGACGAGCGCTACACCGGTGACCGTGAGCTGGAGAACCCGCTGGCCGCGGTCCAGATGGGCCTGATCTACGTCAACCCCGAGGGCCCCAACGGGAACCCGGACCCGCGGGCCTCGGCGCGCGACATCCGCGAGACCTTCGGCCGGATGGCGATGAACGACGAGGAGACCGTCGCGCTGATCGCCGGCGGGCACACCTTCGGCAAGACCCACGGCGCGGCCGACCCGGACGAGCACGTGGGCGCCGAGCCCGAGGGCGCCCCGCTCGAGGAGCAGGGCCTGGGCTGGAAGAACTCCTTCGGCAGCGGCAAGGGCCGCGACGCGATCACCAGTGGCCTCGAGGTCACCTGGACGACCACGCCGACGCGCTGGAGCAACCAGTTCTTCGACAACCTGTTCGGGTACGAGTGGGAGCTCACCCGGAGCCCGGCCGGCGCCAACCAGTGGGTGGCGAAGGACGGCGCCGGGGCGAACACCATCCCGGACCCCGAGACCGGCGAGCTCGTCCGCCCGCCGATGATGCTGACCACCGACCTGGCGCTGCGCGTCGACCCGGTGTACGAGCGGATCTCCCGCCGGTTCCACCAGAACCCGGACGAGTTCGCGGACGTGTTCGCGCGCGCCTGGTTCAAGCTGACCCACCGCGACATGGGCCCGATCCAGCGCTACCTCGGCCCGCTGGTGCCGCAGGAGGAGCTGATCTGGCAGGACCGCGTCCCGGCCGTCGACCACGAGCTGGTCGGCGAGGCCGAGGTGGCGGACCTCAAGGCGAAGATCCTCGGCTCGGGCCTGACCGTCGCGCAGCTCGTCTCGACCGCGTGGGCCTCGGCTTCGACCTTCCGCGGCAGCGACAAGCGCGGTGGCGCCAACGGTGCGCGCATCCGCCTCGAGCCGCAGCGCGGCTGGGAGGTCAACGAGCCGGAGAAGCTGGCCCAGGTGCTCCGCACGCTCGAAGGCATCCAGGAGTCCTTCGCCGCCGGGCAGACCGGCGGGAAGAAGATCTCGCTGGCCGACCTGATCGTGCTGGGCGGCGTCGCCGCGGTCGAGCAGGCCGCGAAGGACGGCGGCGTGGAGGTGAAGGTCCCGTTCACCCCGGGCCGCACCGACGCGACCCAGGAGCAGACCGACGCCGAGTCGTTCGCGCCGCTGGAGCCCTCGGCCGACGGTTTCCGCAACTACCGCGGCAAGGGCAACCGGCTGCCCTCGGAGTACCTGCTGGTCGACCGCGCGAACCTGCTGAACCTGACCGCCCCGGAGCTGACCGTGCTCATCGGCGGCCTGCGGGTGCTGGGGGCGAACTACCAGCAGTCGGACGCGGGGGTGCTCACCACGGCCCCGGGCACGCTGACCAACGACTTCTTCACCACCCTGCTCGAGCCGGGCACGGAGTGGAAGGCGGCCGAGGACGGGCCGAACCCGGAAAACTACGAGGCCCGCGGCGAGGACGGCCAGGTCCGGTGGACCGGCAGCCGGGTCGACCTGCTGTTCGGCTCGAACTCCGAACTGCGCGCCGTCGCCGAGGTCTACGCGAGCGACGACGCCCGGGAGAAGTTCGTGCGCGACTTCGTGGCCGCGTGGGACAAGGTGATGAGCAACGACCGCTTCGACCTCGGCTGAGCCTGAGGTGACGGGCCGGGCAGCCGGTCCGTGACGAGCGCCGTTCCCTTGCCCGCCAAGGGAACGGCGCTTTTCCCGCCCTTTCGCCGATCGTCGTGCGCTGCGCTGGCGAAGGTCATTCGCTGATCCCGCACGGCCCGGCAGGGACACCAGTCAAGGACGGGGCACCGGATTGAGCCGGGGTGAGCAGGCACCGCATCGGCCACCCGCGCCCGCCCCCGGCCAGGTGGGTCCCGGCATTCAGTCCGCCACCGGACCGGCCGAGCCCTTCTCCGCCGCCGACCCGCGCTTCGATTCCACGCGACATCCCCATTTTCCGAGCCACCAGCCGCGAAGCGCCGTTACCACTACAGGGCCTCGACGATCAGGCGGTAAAGCCGTCACCACCGTGATCAGGTAGCGGCAGCCCGATCACCGCCCACGTCTTCCCGCGCACCGCGAGCAACCACCGCAGCACCAGCTCAACCTCTCACCGGGCCTCAGCTAGCTGTCCGGCGATCGTGCCGTCAGGCGGCCGCGTGTCGAGGGGAGCTCCCCCGCCCGGTCTCAGGACTTCTCCACCTCCGCAGCCCCCCGCGTCGACCGCACCAGCCACGACGTCGCGAAGGCCACGACACCGATGCAACCCGCCACGACGAACGCCGCGTGCAGGCCCGGGGAATCCGGGCTCGCGCCGGACCCGCCCTCGCTCGCGACCGTGGCCACCGTGACGAACACCGTGGTGCCGAGCGCGCCCGCCACCTGTTGCAGCGTCGAGAGGATCGCGCTGCCGTGGGAGTACAGGTGGTCGGGCAGCACGCCGAGCGCCTCGGTCATCAGGGGGGTCATCATCAGCCCCAGCCCGGCCATCAGCAGCACGTGGACGGCGATCACCGCGATCAGCGGCGAAGCCGGGCCGAGCAGGGCGAACAGCCACAGCGAGACCGCCATGGCCGCCGAGCCGGGGATGACCAGCGGACGGGAGCCCACGCGGTCGAACCAGGCGCCGACCGGGCGGCCGAGCAGCCCCAGGGCCAGTCCGCCGGGCAGCACGGCCAGGCCGCTGACCAGGGTCGAGGTGTGCAGCACGGTCTGCAGGTACAGCGGCAGCAGGATCGCGCCCGCGCCGATCAGGCCCATGAACAGCAGCGCGGTCAGCACCAGCGCCACCACGAACCCGCGGTGGGTGAACGGCCGCAGGTCCAGCAGCGCCCGGTCGCGGCGCTGCAACCGGGTCTGGCGCCAGGTGAACACCGCCAGCGCGACCACCCCGGCCACGACGGCCACCCACGGCGCCACGACCGGCTCCGCGCCGCCGGACTCGCCCGCCGCGGACAGCCCGTACAGCACTCCGCCGAACCCGATCGCGGACAGCAGCACGGAAAGCAGGTCGAGCGGCACCCTGCGGGTCTCGCTGTCGATCCGCAGCCGTACCGCGCCGATCACCAGCGCCGCCAGCGAAAGCGGCAGCACGATCCAGAACATCCAGCGCCAGCCCAGCGAGGACAGCACCGCGCCGCCGATGGTCGGCCCGATCGCCGGGGCGACGGCGATGACGATGCTGATCGTGCCCATCATCGCGCCCCGCCGGTTCGCCGGCACCAGCCGCATCACCGTGGTCATCAGCAGCGGCAGCATCACCGCGGTGCCGCAGGCCTGGACGATGCGCCCGGCCAGCAGCAGGCCGAACCCGGGCGCGATCGCGCACAGCAGCGTGCCGAGGGTGAACGCCGAGAGCGAGAACAGGAAGACGCTGCGGGGGCGGAACCGTTCGAGCAGGAAGCCGGTGGTCGGGATGACCACCGCCATGGTGAGCAGGAACCCGCTGGTCAGCCACTGGGTGGTGGTGGTGGGCACGCCGAGGTCGGCCGTCAGGTCGCGGAGCGCGACGCTGAGGATGGTCTCGTTCAGGATCATCACGAAGGCCGAGCCGACCAGCACCCCGATCAGCAGCCCGGGCGCGGACGGCGCGCGCTCCCGGGCCGATGAGGTGACGTTCGCGGTGTGCGTCATGCGTGGGGCTCCTGCAGATCCGCGCCCGGGGGGCGCTCAAGGGGAGAACGGGGGGTGCCGGCGGGCTTCCGGCTGGTCGTGTCCCCAGGATAGGGGGTGGCACCGACAAAACCGGCGGCTGCGCAGCGGGCCCGGGTCCTCGGGCCCCGGTCCCGCGTCCGACCGGCCCGGCCGGAGCGCGCCCAGGCCCGGTCCGTCCGGACAGCCATGACGCCGCGATCAGTCCAGCGCGACCCAACCCCGCGCGACCCGATCCAGCGCGACTCAAGCCCGCGTGACCCGGTCCCGCAACCCGGTCCAGCGCGACCCAACCCCGCGCGACCCGATCCAGCACGACCCAACCCCGCGTGACCCAGTCCCGCGCGACCGCGGGCGCCGTCCCGGCGATCCCCACCGGCGGCGAACCCGTGGCCGGGGTGCCGCCCACCGGAGGCCCGCCGATCCCCGGCGTGACCGGTCGGCTCGCGGACGGGGCTCACCCCCGAGGGGGCGGCCCTGCCCTCCGGCCGCCGGGCCGCAGCTCCCGCCAGCGAACCGCGGCCCCCGGCTCCCGGCGACAAACCGCGGCTCCCGCCGAGCCGCGGCTC
Organism: Amycolatopsis sp. PS_44_ISF1; assembly: GCF_032335455.1. NCBI lineage: Bacteria > Bacillati > Actinomycetota > Actinomycetes > Pseudonocardiales > Pseudonocardiaceae > Amycolatopsis > Amycolatopsis sp. PS_44_ISF1. The sequence continues at coordinate 1,401,032 of NZ_JANUXO010000002.1, forward strand.
CCGCCAGCGAACCGCGGCCCCCGGCTCCCGGCGACAAACCGCGGCTCCCGCCGAGCCGCGGCTCCCGCCAGCGAACCGCGACTCCCGGCTCCCGGCTCCGAACCGCGGCTCCCGGCGACGAACCCCAGCCCCCGCCAGTGAACCGCGGCCTCCGCCGCCGAGCCGCGGTTTCCGCCGCCGGGCGCGCGGTTCCGCCCCGTTTCAGTCAGCCGGGACCGCGAGCACCGTGGCCTCGGTGCGGCCGCGCAGGATGACCTCGCCGTCCGGCCGCCAGCGCGCGCCTTCGCCCGGGCCCGCCGCCGCGACGGCCGTCCAGGAGGCGACCAGCCGGCCCGGCGTCTGCTTGGCCCGCTCGCTCAGCCGCGCGGCCTCGTTGACCGGGTCGCCGATCACGGTGTACTCGAACCGGCGCGGGTCGCCGACGTTGCCGGCCACCGCCTCCCCCGTGGCGACGCCGATGCCGGCCGCGCAGTCCGGCACCTCGCGCACCAGCCGCCCGGCGATCACCCGCGCCGCCTCGAGCGCGTGGGCCGCGTGGCCGTCCATCGCCGCCGGGGCGCCGAAGACCGCCAGCACGGCGTCGCCGACGAACTTGTTGACCAGGCCGTGGTGGCCGTCCACCTCGTCGACCACCACGGAGAAGAACCGGTTGAGCAGCCCGACCACCTCCTCCGGCGGCCGCGTGGCCGCCAGCGCGGTGGACCCGACGACGTCGACGAACAGCACGGACACGGTGCGCACCTGCCCGCCGAGCCCGGCCTGGCCGCGCATCGCCTCGACCGCGACCTCCTCGCCGACGTGGCGCCCGAACAGGTCGCGCATCCGCTCCCGCTCGCGCAGGCCGGCGGCCATCCGGTTGAAGCCGGCCTGCAGCAGGCCCAGCTCGGTGCCGTCGTACACCGGCACCTCGGCGCTGAAGTCCCCGCGTTCGATCCGGCGCAGCGCGTCGCGCACCGAGCGGATCGGGGAGACGGTCGCCCGCGTGGTGAACACGGTGATCAGCAGTCCGAAGCACAGCACCACCAGCCCGAGCGCGATCACGGACACCACGAGCTGCGTCTTGGACACGTCCTCGCGCACCCCGGCCAGCAGCGCCGTGGCCACCAGCCCGGCGACCGGCACCCCGGTGCCCAGGCACCAGAACAGCAGGCTGCGCAGGGTGACCCCGCCGAGGCGCCGCCGTCCCGGGATGGCGTCCGACAGCGCCCGGGCCGCGATCGGCCGCAGCGAGAACTCGCTCAGCAGGTAGGCGTTGGCGCACACCACCATCCCGGCCAGCCCGACGGTGAGCACCTCCGTGACCGCGACGTCGGGCTGCAGCGCCACGGCCAGTCCGCCGAACAGCAGGGTGGCCAAGCCCCACAGCACGGCCTGCACCAGCGTCAGGCGCAGCGGCACGCGCAAGGTCGCCGAGCGCTCGGCCGGTGTCGGCGGGCGTTGCTGGATCACCCATCTCAGCGTTTTCAGCGCGCCCCGGGTGCCCCACAGCGCGCCCACCACGACCGAGGAAACCACGTACACCGGCACGGCCACCGCCGTCGCCAGCACCATTTCCCCGTTCGGGCCCGGCCCCGGCACCAGCAGGAACGCCAGCACCACGACCACGGCCGCGCCGATCACGTTGGTGGCGATCAGCGTCCCGGTCAGCAGCAGCTGGACCCGCACCCGCAGCATCCGCACGCCCTGGTCCGCCGGACCCAGCAGCCATGAGCCGAACGGGCGGCGGGGGCCCGGGCCCCGCCGGGGCCGGACCGGGACCGCCGGTTCCAGCAGGGTCTGATCGTGGTCCACCGAGCCGCCTCGTCACTCACCAGGTCAGTTGAGTGCACAACTGTACACTCAACCCGGCAGGGGCCGGAACGGGCTCCGGGCTCGTCGCTTTTTCTCGCGGGCCCACCGGGTGACCGCAACCTCGGCGCTTGGCGCGGGGTCCTGACCGGTCCGGCTCCGGTCGTGCACTGCGGCGGCGGTCAGAGCGGGGCGACGAGGTTGCCGTCCCCGCGCATGCGCTCGTGCAGGTGCTGCATCCGGGTGTCGAGCTGCGCGGCCACGATCGCCGTGCTGGCCAGCTCGCCGGCGAAGTCCTCGGGCAGCCGGTCGGTGTACTTGTAGAACAGCTTGTGCTCCAGGGTGGCCCAGAAGTCCATCGCGATGGTGCGCAGCTGCACCTCGACCTTGACCTTCTCCACCCGGTCGGACAGGAACACCGGGATCCGCACGATCAGGTGCAGGCTGCGGTAGCCGTTGGCCTTCGGGTTCGCGACGTAGTCCTTGCTGCGCACCAGTTCCACGTCGTCCTGCCCGGTCAGCATCCGCGCGACGTGGTAGACGTCGGACAGGAACGGGCAGACCACGCGCACGCCGGCGATGTCGTCGAGCTGCTCGGCGATGGTCGCGGGATCGGTTCCCAGCCCGCGCCGCCGCAGCTTCTGCCCGATCGCCGCGGGCCGCTTCACCCGGCTGCTGATGTGCTCGATCGGATCGTGCCGGTGGGCGAAGTCGAACTCCTCGCTGAGGATCCGCAGCTTCGTCATCAGCTCCTCGATGGCGAACTTGTAGACCATCAGGAACCCGGCGGGCACGCTGAACCCGTCCGCCGCCACGCCACCGTCCGCCGGGGCGCCGGGACCCCTCGTCGTCGCCATGCCCTGCCCGTCGTCCTTCACTTCGCCCAGCGTCTCGATCAGTGCTCCGTCAACGCGCAAGACCCCAGCGCGGTTCCCCGGCCCGGCCGCTCAGGGCCGGGCGGCCAGGAACACGAACGCGGCCAGCAGCACCAGGTGCACCCCGCCCTGCAACCGGGTGGCGCGCCCCGGCACCACGGTCAGCACCCCCACCACCCCGGTGATCACCAGCAGCACGATCTGCGTCGGGTCCAGGCCCAGTTCCAGCGGTCCGGAGAGCCAGATGGAGGCCACCGCGATGGCCGGGATGGTCAGCCCGATGCTGGCCATGCCCGAACCCAGCGCCAGGTTGAGGCTCACCTGCACGCGGCCGCGGCGGGCCGCGTTGGTCGCGGCGATCGTCTCCGGCAGCAGGACCAGCAGGGCGATGACCACGCCGACGAAGGACTGCGGGAAGCCCAGCGCGGCCACCGACCGCTCGATCGCCGGGGACTCCACCTTGGCCAGGCCGACCACCGCGACCAGGGCCACCAGCAGCAGGGCCAGGCTCGTCAGCGCGGCGCGCGTGGTCGGCGGGGCGACGTGCTCCTCCTCTTCCAGCACCTCGCCCTCGTGGTCCACCGGCAGGAAGAAGTCGCGGTGCCGCACGGTCTGGGTGAGCACGAACATGCCGTACAGGACCAGCGAGGCCAGTGCGGCGAAGCTCAGCTGGGCGGGCGAGAACTCCGGGCCCGGGCGGGCGGCGGTGAAGCTCGGCAGGACCAGGCAGAGGGTGGCCAGGGCCGCCACCGTGCCGAGGGCGGAGCCCGTGCCCTCGGCGTTGAACACGGCCACCGGGCTGCGCCACGCGCCCACCAGCAGCGACAACCCGAGGATGCCGTTGCAAGTGATCATCACCGCGGCGAACACGGTGTCCCGCGCCAGCGAACCGGTCTTCGGGCCGCCGCTGATCATCAGCGTGATGATCAGCGCCACCTCGATCACCGTCACCGCGACGGCCAGCACCAGCGAGCCGAACGGCTCCCCCACCCGGTGCGCGACCACCTCGGCGTGGTGCACCGCGGCCAGCACGGCGGCCGCCAGCACCACCGCGACCACGACCACCGGCACCGTCGCGAGGGCGCGACCCCAGGTCAGCACCAGCGCGACGATCGCGATCAACGGCGCCAGCGTCGTCCAGCCGAACCACGGGGAAGACTTCCGGGAGGTCATGGCTGGCAGCTTCGCAGATCTCCCGGCCCGCCGCCTCCGCACGACGGCCGCCCGGACTGGCCGGCCCGGGGCAGTCCGGGGCAGTCCGGTCAGTCCGGGCGGCGGTAACCCCCCGGCTCGGCCGCGCTCAGCGCGTAGCGCACGGCGTCGGCGCGGGAGTGGAAACCCGCCTTGGCGAAGAGGTTGTTGATGTGGGTCTTCACCGTGGCCTCGCTGATGAACAACCGCCCCGCGATCTCCGGGTTGCGCAGGCCCTCGCCGATCAGGCCGAGGATCTCGCGCTCCCGCGTGGTGAGGCCGAATTCCGGCTCCGCGGCCGGGCGCGAGCGGCGCGTGGCCAGGGAGAGCAGGCGGCGCTGCACCTCCGGCGCCAGCACCACCTGCCCGGCGCCCGCACCGCGCACGGCCTGCTCGATCTTCGCGCGGTCGGCCTCCTTGGTCAGGTAGCCGCTGGCGCCGGCCTCCAGCGCGGCCAGGATCGACTCGTCGTCGTCGAAGGTGGTCAGCACCACGACCTGCGCCGACGGCCGGGCCGCCTTGATCCGCTCGGTCGCCTCGACCCCGTCCATCACCGGCATGTGCAGGTCCATCAGCACCACGTCCGGCCCGTGCCGCTCGACCGCCTCGACCGCCTCGGCCCCGTTGGTGGCGGTCGCGACGACGCTGATCCCGTCGGCGAGGTCCAGCATCACCGCGAGCGCTTCCCGCACCGAGGCCTGGTCGTCCACCACGACGAGCGAAAGGGTCACTTCGGTATCTCCACTTCGACGATCCAGCCGCTGCCGTCCGCGCCGGGACCGGCGCTCAGGGTGCCGCCGAGCAACGCGATCCGCTCCCGCATGCCCACCAGGCCCAGCCCGCCGCCGGCCGCGGGGCGGGGCTCCTGCGTGGCCGGTCCATTCGCGACGGTCAGCCCGACCGCCTCCTCGCTGTAGCGCAGGGTCATCGACCGGTCCGCGCCCGGGGCGTGCTTCGCGGCGTTCACCAGCGCCTCCTGCGCGGCCCGGATCACCGCGTGCGCGACGTCGGTCTCCACCGGCCACTGCTCCCCCGTCACCGCCAGCGCCACGGAGTCGCCGATCGCCATCAGCTCCAGCGTCCGGCTCAGCGGCAGGGAGTCCTCGCGCAGCGCCTCGATCGCGTGCCGGGTCTCGGCGATGCTGTCCACGGCCAGCGCGCGGGCCCGCCGGACGGCGAGGTTCGCCTCGGCGTCGCGGCCCTTGCCGTGCAGCGCGTCGGCCAGGTCCAGTTGCAGCGAGATGCCCGAGAGCGAGTGGCCCAGCACGTCGTGGATCTCGCGCGCGATGCGGCCGCGCTCCAGCAGCGCCACCTCCCGCGCCTCCGAGCGGAACGCCCGCTCCGCGTTGCGCACGGCGTCTTCGTGGTCCTGCCGGGAGATGCCGAGGTAGACCGGGGCGACCACGGCCAGCCCCAGCCACCAGGGCCAGCTCGAGCTCATCGGGTGGATGTCCTCGACCAGCCAGACGGCGGCCGCGGCGGTCACGGCGCCGGCCGCGGCGACCAGGACCGCCGCGCGGCGGGAGGCGAGCTTGCGGCCCGCGACCGCCGAGGCGATGAAGGCGAAGCCCGGCGCGACCGTCGACTGCGCCAGGGGCAGCAGGACCGCCGAGGTGAGCGAAAAGGCCAGGGCGAGGGTGATCCGGGCGGCCACGGGGAGCCGGTCGGAGGGCAGGAAGGAAGCGCACGCGAACACGACGACCGCGGCGAGCAAGGCCATCGCGAGCCCCGGGAAGACCAGGGCCCGCGTGGCGAACTGGAGGACGGCCAGCAGGACCAGCAGGGCGAAGACGAACGGCCGGAGCAGGTCTTCGACGCTCCGGCCGACCCGCACCCGCGGCGTCCGCACCTGCTCCATGGCCGTCCTCGATATCGTCCCGGTCGACGCCCACCCTAACGGCCGGGTCACCGCGGTCAGCCGCGGCCGCGGCGGGAAAGCTGCCGCTGGAGGTCGTCGAGCCACGGCGAGGTCCGGTGCGGGGCGCCGTCGCGGCCCTGGGCCCAGATCACCTGGTCCCCGGTGCGCAGCGCGCGGGCCAGCACCACCACGCCCTCCAGCAGCATCCCGACGCCCACGGTGAGGAACGTCGTGCCGCCCAGCGCGTCCGAGCCGGCCGGGTCGATCGCGCCGAGCAGCAGGCCCGCGCCGATCTTGACCGCGATGTTGACCACCCACAGCACGATGGTGACCGCGGTGTAGCGCATGAAGACGATCCCGTCGCGCCGCGGCAGCCTGATCGTGACCCCGCGCAGGGCGCCCAGCGCCGCGCTGACCAGCGTGGTCCCGGCCAGGAACAGCACCGCCACCCCGGACCGGCCCAGATCGTCCAGCTGGCTCAGGCCGACGGCGATCAGGATCGCCGGCAGGATCAGCATCCGCTTGGCCTCGGCCGGCTCCCCGGCCAGCCGCCGGATCAGCACGTAGGCGATCACCGCGATGATCAGCACGACTTGCAGCGGTCCGCTCATGGTTTCACTCCTGGGTCTGCGGGTGGGTGGGGGTCTGCGGGGGGTGGGCCGGCGCGGTCAGCGCGCGGCGGGGACGGACGCGGTGGTCAGGCGCTTGCCCGAGCGGATGGTCCAGGTCAGCAGGGCGGCGACGACCGCGATCATCAGCACCTGCGAGAGGTTGGCCGCGACCCCGAGCGGGAGCGCGTAGACGGCCACGATGCGGACGATCGACTCGGCGAGCAGCCCGAAGCCCCAGACCAGGGACACCTGGTACCAGCGCCGCCGCAGCACGGGGGTGTCCGCGGTCTCGGCGAAGTCCGTCCGGCCGGAGGCGACGGCCATCCGCTGGGCCGCGTAGTAGACCAGGGGGCGGCCGAGCACGCAGCTGCCCAGCAGGGCCAGCCCGGACACGGCCGTGGTGGCGGAGTCCTTGGCCAGCACGAACCGGACGTCGCCGGTGACGAAGGTCAGGAGCAGGCCCACGCCGAACATGATCATCAGGAACAGGGCGAACGGCTCCAGCCGCCGGTCCCGCACCGCCACCCAGACCAGCCGCAGTCCCGACAGCACCGTGCCGGCCAGCAGGGAGACGTAGGTGCTCGCGCCGAGCAGCTCCGCGCCGAAGTAGCCGAGCACCGCCGGGCCGAAGTCCCAGAAGAAGGTCATCAGCATCGACTTGGCGGCCAGGCCCCGGCCGGCCGGTCCCGCTACCGCTTCGGTGGTGTCAGCCATGGGAAAAGCCCTTCGCTCGGTGGTTTCCGCGGGGGTGCGCCCGCCCGGTCGTCCGGTTCGGACGGCTTCGGTTCCCGGTGTTCCCCTCATGCCGGCAACGCTAGGGATCGGCGACCGGCCCGTCGTGCGCCCGCGGCTGTATCCCGGGTGGAGAACCGTCTCCACCCGGGCCTCCACCCGGCCCCGCGGCTCCTGGTCACCCTCCGCGAGCACGATCGGTAACGAATCACCGTTATGGGCGATACCCGAGCGTGCCCCGGGGGAGTACCTGGAGCCTTCACGAACGGATTGCCGCCATGATTCGTCTGCGCCCGGGTGCGTTCGCCGCCGTCGCAGCCCTCACCGTCCTGTGCACGGCCTGCGCCGGCTCACCCACCGGCGGGACGCCCGCCGCGGCCCCGGCCGCCTCGCCCTCCCCCGCGCCGGCCGTGCTGGAGGCGTCGAAGGTCGGCCCTGCGGTGAGCCAAGCCGCGAAGCAGGCGTCTTCGGTGCACGTCTCGGGCAGCGTCAGCGAAGGCGGGAACGTCAAGCTCGACCTGAAGCTCGGCGAGGACGGCGCGAGCGGCACGGTCGACAAGGACGGCGTCGCGGTGCCGGTGCTGCGCGTCAAGGACAAGTACTACTTCCGCTTCACCGATTCGCTGGTCAAGGAGGCCGGGATTCCCGCCTCGTCCGGCGTGGTCGAGCAGCTCAAGGACAAGTGGGTCTCGTCGACCTCCCAGATCGGCTCCGGGATCGGCGAATCCTTCAAGGACTTCCTCGACTACCGGACCTTCGTGGACAACACCGTCGGCGCGCTCGGCTCGGCGCGCTTCACCGGCGGTGAGCGGAGCACGGTCGGCGGCGCTTCGGTGCTGAAGTACACCAGCCCGGAAGGCACCGCGTTCGTGGCCGCCGACGAGCCGCACTACCTGCTGCTCCTGCAGGCCGCGGGCAAGGGCACGCTGAACTTCAGCGAGTGGAACAAGCCGGTGACGGTGAGCGAGCCGCCGAAGGACGAGCTCTACTCCGGCCCCGGCGCGTGACTCGGTAGCCCGGGGTCGCGGCGCCCGGACTACCGGCCACTGTGGACGGACGGGCGGACCGGCACCGGGTTCGCGACGGCACCGGCCGCCCTGGGACGCTGCTCGCGACGGGACGGGGGAAGCGGGGTGGGGCGGGGAAGCCGAAGGTGGCCGCCCCGTCCCGACCCGACCGGCGCTTCGCCCCCCGCGCCCGGCCACCACTCTGCACCCACGCCCGGCCCGGCCGCCGCCCGGCACCCGCGCCCCGCGCCCGGCCACCGCTCGGCACCCAGCACCCGCGCCCCACGCCCGGCTCGACCGCCGCCCAGCACCGCGCCCCGCGCCCGGCCACCGCTCGGCACGCGCCCGGCCCGGCCGCCACCCGCATCCCGCACCCGGCTCGACCGCCGCCCGCCGCCCGCGCCCCATGCCCGGCCCGGCCGCCACCCGCCACCCGCATCCCCGCGCCCGGCTTTGGCCGCCGCCCGCCGGTGCCCCGTGCGCGGCGGCCCGGCCCGGCCCGTTTCGCGGCCGCGTCGCCCTGACAACGGGTTGACCGGTCACGGGGTTTGCAAATGCCCACCGAGGTGCGAAGCTGCTTTCCGATCCATCTTCCGGACCCGGCCACCGGTTCCGTCCTGACAACGTTGTCACCCTGGGAGGTGCGCCCCATGTGGTCGCAGAGCAGACGGGCGGCCGCGCTCGCGGTCGCGGGGCTGGTGTTCGCCGGGCTCGGGTCGCCCGCGGCGGCCGGCGCGCAGCCGGGGGCCGCCGCCGATCCGGTGGCGCGGGTGAACCCGTTCGTCGGGACGCAGAACTTCGGCAACACCTTCCCCGGTGCCAGCGCGCCGTTCGGCATGGTGCAGGTCAGCCCGGACACCGGCGGGCAGGGCGGGTACGACTACCAGCAGAACGCGATCTACGGCTTCAGCCAGACGCACCTGTCCGGGGTCGGCTGCGGGGTGATGGGCGAATTGCCGATCATGCCGACCACCGGCGCCGTGGACAGCGTCGACAAGGATGTCTACAAGTCGGGCTACCGCCACGACGACGAGCACGCCGAGCCCGGCTATTACCGCGTGGGCCTGGAGAAGTACGGCATCGGCGCCGAACTGACCGCCACCGCCCGCACCGGCTGGCAGCGCTACACCTTCCCCGCCACCGGCGCGGCGAACGTGCTGTTCAACACCGGCCAGGCCAACCAGTCGGTCAAGGACTCCGAGATCCACGTGGTCGGCGACCGGACGCTGGAGGGCCGCGTGCGCGCGGGCGGGTTCTGCGCCGGGCACGACGAGCACACGGTGTACTTCACCGCGACGTTCGACCGGCCGTTCAGCTCCTTCGGCACCTGGCGCGGCTCGACGCGGACGCCGGGTGCCCGGGACGCGGCGGGCACCGGCGGCAACGGCGCCTGGGCCGGCTTCGACGCCACCACCGACCGCGAGGTCGTGGTCAAGGTCGGCCTGTCCTACACCGGCCCCGAAGGCGCGCGGAAGAACCTCACCGCGGAGACCGGGAACTCCTACGACTTCGACGCCACCCGCGCCGCGCTGCACCGGGCCTGGGCGGACCGGCTCGGCGCGGTCGAGATCGCCGGCGGCCCCGCCGACCGCCAGACCGCCTTCTACACCGCGCTCTACCACGCGCAACTGCACCCGAACCTGGCCGGCGACACCGATGGCGCGTACACCGGTTTCGACGGCAAGGTGCACACCGCCGCCGGTTACACGCCGTACCAGAACTTCTCGCTGTGGGACACCTATCGGCCGCAGAACCAGCTACTGGAGATGCTCGAACCCCAGGTGGCCCGCGACGTGGCGCTGTCGGTGGTGGCGATCGGGCGCGACGGCGGCTGGCTGCCGCGCTGGGCGCTGGCCGGGAGCGAGACCAACATCATGACCGGCGACCCGGTGACCCCGTTCCTGGTCGAAGCCTGGTCCAAGGGCCTGCTGGCCGGGCACGAAGACGAGGCGTACGCACTGCTCAAGAAGAACGCCACGAGCACGCCGCCCGCCGATTCGCCGTACAACGGGCGCTCCGGGGTCGACTACTACAACGACCGCGGCTACATCCCCAGCGGACTGACCCTCGGCACCGATTGCGCGGCCAAGGGCGGCGACAACGACTGCAACCACCCGGCTTCGGCGACCATGGAGTACTCCGCGGCCGACGCGGCGCTCGCGTTGATGGCGAAGGGCCTCGGCCACTCCGCCGACGCGCAGATGTTCGCCGACCGCGGCCAGTGGTACAAGAACCTCTGGGACTCCTCGATCCAGGCCTTCCGCCCGCGCACCACCGAGGGCACCTGGATGACGCCGTACAACCCGGTCGACGCCGGGCAGCAGTTCCACGAGGGCGGCGCCTACCAGTACCAGTGGCTCGTGCCGCAGGACCCGGCCGGGCTGGTCTCGCTGATGGGCGGGCGCGCCACGACGCAGAAGCGGCTCGACTCGTTCTTCGCCTACGGCAAGCTGCTCACCGACCCGGCCGGCACCGCGCGCAACGACTGGATCGCCAGCCCGTACGACTACTACGGCAAGCCCACCTACAACCCGAACAACGAACCGGACCTGCTCGCGCCGTACCTGTACAATTGGGTCGGCGCGCCGGCCAAGACCGCGACCGTGGTCCGCGCGGCGATGACGCTGTTCACCACCGGCCCGGACGGCATGACCGGCAACGACGACCTCGGCACCATGTCGGCCTGGTACGTGTTCTCCTCGCTCGGGCTGTACCCGACGATGAGCGGCTCGAACTTCCTGGCCGTGTCGAGCCCGCAGTTCGAGTCGGCGACCGTCCGGATCGGACAGTACGGCGGCCGGCAGGGCGGCACGCTCACGGTTTCCGCGCCGGGCGCGAGCGACGCCAACCGGTACGTGCAGAGCGTTTCGCTGAACGGCCGCGACGTGCGCCAGACCTGGCTGAGCTGGCCCGCGCTCGCCCACGGCGGCGAGCTCGAGCACGAGCTGGGCGCGAAACCGTCCGCCTGGGGCACTTCGGCCGGCGCGGAGCCGCCCTCGGTGAACCACGCGGTGGGCGACCTGCGGCGGCACGTCGACGCTTCGCCGGAGCAGCGCTCGGTGGTGATCCCCGCTTCGGCCGCGGCGCAGCCGGTGAAGCTGAACCTGGACGTGCTCACGCAGAGCCCGCTGGTGCAGCCGGTCACGGTGAGCACGGACGCGCCGAAGGGCTGGAAGGTGACCACCAGGCCGTGGAACCCGCTGCTGCAGTGGTCCGGGCGGCTGCCCGTGCAGCAGACGGTCTCGCTGGCGGTGACGGTGCCCGCGGGGACGCCGGTGGGCAGTTATCCGGTGCAGGTCAAGGCATCCGGTCTGGGCGCGAACACGGTCACGCGGCCGGTGCGCGTCGAGGTGCGGGCACCGGCGGCCTGCGCGGTGAGCTCCGGAGCGGCGTGCGCGGTCGAGCTGGGCCCGGATCGCAACCACGACGGCACGGCGACCGTGGCCGCGTCCGCCCAGGGGAACTTCGACGGCTCCGGCTGGAGTTACGACGCGGATCTGCTGCCGCCCGCGGGTCCGGTGGTGTGGGACGGCGTCCCCTACTCCGCCCCGGACCCGGCCGGCACCGCGGCGAACTTCGTCGAGGCCCGCGGCCAGTCGCTGCTGGTCCCGGCGGGACGCCACGCGGCGGTGCGGCTCGTCGGCTCCTCGCACGACGGCCCGGTGGCGACCACGCTGACCGCGCACTACACGGACGGCACCAGCGCCGCCCTCGGCGTGACGCTCGGCGACTGGGCCGGCTCGGCCCCCGCGGGCAGCACCGTGGTGCTCGACCTGCCGCACCGGATCAAGGCGGGCAGCGGGGTGGACGGGCCCGCGGTCCGGTTGTTCGGCACCCAGGCCGCCCTCGACGGCGGCAAGACGATCCAGTCGCTCTCGCTGCCGGACGACCCGCGGGTCGAGCTGTACGCGATCACCCTGGCCTGAAGCCCGGCGACCCGCGCTGCGCCGGTGCGTCCACTGTGGACGCGCCGGCTCAGCGCGTGACCGGGGCCAGCATCAGCCCGGTGATGCCGTCGATCAGCCCGGTCCCGGCGTCGGCCCAGCTCGTCCGCGGGGTGGGGGTGCCCTCGGCCAGCGCGCGCTCCCGTTCGGCGGTCAGGTGGATCATCAGCTCGCGCACCATGTCGCTGCGCTCGGCGCGCACCTCCGGCGGCAGCTCGGGCAGGCAGCGGTCGAGCCCGTCGACCGCCCGGACCAGTACCGGCGAGGAAAGCGACTCGGTCACCATGATCTCGCGCAGCGCCGGATCGGTCATGATCTGCGCGGAGAACCGGGCGAACCAGCTCGGCGCGCCGAGCTCGTCGAGGTAGGAGAAGCTCGGCCGGACCAGGCAACCGACCCAGTCGCGCAGACCGGGCTCGGCCGGCAGCGCGTCGGCCATCCGCGCGCGCAGCACCTCGATCCGCGCGGTGTGCTTGCGCATGATCGCGCGCACCAGGTCGGTCTTGGTGCCGAAGTGGTAGTTCACCGCGGCGTTGTTGCCCTGGCCCGCGACCTCGCTGATCTGCCGGTTGGACACCGCGTGCACCCCGTGCTCGGCGAAGAGCCGCTCCGCCGTGCCGAGGATCGCCTCCCGGGTGCCACTGGCCCGGTCCGCCCGTATGGTCCGCTCGCTCATGACCACCCCCTCTTCGCGAAAGCGATCCTACGTGCGGACCCGCCCCCGGCGCCCGCGCGGTTCTCGCCGCCGGACCGTTCGTCCACGCGGGACGGGCCGGTGTCCGGAACCGGACTGTTTTAAATCAACTGCTTGACTCCGGCGGCCGAACCCGGTTACCTGGAGCCGACCGAAGAGCACCGGCCCGGAAGGCAGCCATGTCCCGCACTCCCCCGACCCCGGCCGACCCGGACGCGGTGCGCGCGCGGTACCGCGCCGAGCGCGACCGGCGGCTGCGCCCGGACGGCAGTGCCCAGTACCGGGCCGCGGACGGCGCCCACCTCGCCGACCCGTACGCCGACCCCGGTTTCACCCGGCCGTCGCGGCACGACAAGGTCGACGCCGTGGTCGTCGGCGGCGGCTTCGGCGGGCTGCTCGCCGCGGCCCGCCTGCGCCAGGCCGGGCTGGAACGCGTGCGGGTGATCGAGAAGGGCGGGGACTTCGGCGGCACCTGGTACTGGAACCGGTACCCCGGCATCCACTGCGACGTCGAGTCCTACATCTACCTGCCGCTGCTGGAAGAACTCGGTTACGTGCCCGAGTGGAAGTACTCGCCCGGCGCCGAGATCCTGCGCCACTGCCAGGCGATCGGCCGGCACTTCGGGCTCTACCGCGACGCCTGCTTCCAGACCGCCGTCGAAGACCTCCGCTGGGACGAGGACCGGACCGGGTGGACCGTCCGCACCGACCGCGGCGACGTGGTCGAGGCGCGGTTCGTGGTCGTGTCCCACGGCACGCTCGACCGCCCCAAGCTGCCCGGCGTCCCGGGGCTGGAGACCTTCCGCGGCCACACGTTCCACACCAGCCGCTGGGACTACGGCTACACCGGCGGCGACGCCGGCGGCGGACTGACCGGTCTGGCCGACCAGCGGGTCGCGCTCATCGGCACCGGCGCCACCGCGATCCAGGTCGTGCCGCACCTCGGGCGGGACGCCGGGCAGCTCTACGTCTTCCAGCGCACGCCGTCCACTGTGGATGTCCGCGGCAACCGCCGCACCGACCCGGAGTGGGCCCGCTCGCTCGAACCGGGCTGGCAGCAGGCCCGCCGGGACAACTTCCTCACCGTCATCACCGGCGGGCGGGTCGAGCACGACCTGGTCGCCGACGCCTGGACCGGCAGCGCCCGGCTACTGGACAAGCTCGTGGCCACCGACGCCTACCGCGACCGGCCGGTGGCGGAGCACGAGCGGGCCGGCGAGGAGGCCGACCTCCGGAAGATGCACGAGCTGCGCGAGCGGATCACCGCCGAGGTCCGGGACCCGGAAACGGCCGAGGCGCTCAAGCCCTGGTACCGCTACCTGTGCAAGCGGCCGACGTTCAGCGACCACTACCTGCCCACGTTCAACCGCCCGAACGTCACCCTGGTCGACGCGGCGGACCACGGCGGGGTCGAACGCATCACCGAGCGGGCGGTGGTGGTCGGCGGCCGGGAGTACGAGGTCGACTGCATCATCTTCGCGACCGGCTTCACCCTCGCCGCGTCCGACCCGCTGACCGGCCGCCTCCCGATCCACGGCCGGGACGGCGTCGCGCTGCTGGAGCACTGGCGCGACGGGATCCGCACGCTGCACGGCTGCGCCAGCCACGGCTTCCCGAACCTGTTCCACGTCGGCCCGCTCCAGAACTCCAGCTCGGTCAACTTCGTGCACGGGCTCGACCAGCAGGCCACGCACCTGCGCGAGATCGTCGCCGAGGCCCGGGCCCGCGGCCTCGACCGGATCGAACCGACCGCCGAGGCCGAGGCCGCGTGGGTGGAGACGATCCGCGCGCACGCCCCGGACCGTCACCAGTTCCAGCTCGAATGCACCCCGGGGTACTACAACAACGAAGGACGGCCGCGCCGATCGAGCGCGTCGTTCGGCGACGGCCCGCTCGCGTTCCAGGAGCTGCTGCGGAAGTGGCGTTCGAACGGCGGCTTCGACGAGATCATGGCGCCGTCGCCCGTGAGCTGAGCCGAGCGCCGTCCGGACGCGCCTAGGGGGTGTCCTGCAAGTGGTTGAGCTGGACTTCTGATGGTTATGCCCGGTGGTTGGTCACGGTGAGTTGACGGACATGACGTGGGCGGTGATCGAGCCGCTGTTGCCACCGCAGCAAGGCGGTGGGCGGCGGTGGCGCGATCACCGGCAAGTGATCAATGCGATCCTGTGGAAGCTGCGCACCGGTGCCCCGTGGCGGGACCTGCCCGGCCGCTACGGTCCCTGGAAAACTGCGCATGAACGGCTGCGGTTGTGGACCAAGGACGGCACCGGGGAGCGGATCCTCCGACCGGGTGATCGTCAAAGACGACGCCGTCGGCGACCTCGAGTGGATCATCTCGGTGGACTCGAGCGTGGTCCGGGCCCACCAGCACTCGGCCGGCGCCCGGAAAAAAGGGGATGCAGCGACGGGATCGACGCCCTTGCCTGCGACGGAGAAGGACTCGGACGTTCCCGCGGCGGGCTGAGCACCAAGATCCATCGTGCCGTCGAAGGGCGAGGCCTGCCGGTACGGATCCTGCTTACCCCAGGCCAAGCCGGGGACAACCCGCACCTGCTGCCGCTGCTGGATGGCATCAGCGTCGCCCGCCTCGGGCCCGGGCGTCCGTGTTGCCGACCGGAGACGGTGATCGCGGACAAGGCGTATTCGCATCCTTCGGCCCGGCGGGCGATGCGCGACCGGCGGATCGCTTTCGTCAGCCCGGAACGGGCCGATCAGATCGGCCGCCGCGCCGCCAAAGGCTCCCGCGGCGGACGGCCGCCCGCGTTCGATGCTGAGGTCTCCAAGCAGCGCAATGTCGTTGAACGCTGCTTCAACCGGCTCAACCAGTTCCGTGACCTAGCCAACCCGCGACGCCAAACGCGCCGCCTACTACCACGCCGAACCGACCATCGCTGCCATCGTGCTCTGGCTCCGATGACTTACAAGACAGCTCCTAAACGGTGATGAGCCGCCCACTCCCCAGATGGCCACCAGCCCCGGGCAATGTTGACATTCGGACATCCCCTCCGGCACGATCGGGGAACCGCCCGGACCGAGGAGCCGCCCGATGCCCACTCCAGCCGCCCCCCACGGGCCGAGGCGGGTCCTGATCACGGGTGCTTCCCGCGGAATCGGGCGCGCCACGGCGGTCGCGTTCGCCGGGCAGGGCGATCGGGTGGCGGTGCACTACGCCGCCGGCCGGGCCGGCGCCGAAGAAACGCTTTCGCTGCTGCCCGGCAGCGGGCACGCGCTGGTCCAGGGCGACCTCGGCGAGCCCGGGGCCGCCGAGCGCATCGTCGGCGAGACCGTGGCCGCGCTCGGCGGGATCGACGTGCTGGTCAACAACGCCGCCGTCGCGCCGTCCGCGGGCAACGAGCACCGCCCGGCCACGACCCCGCACGCGGACTGGCGGCGGGTCTGGCGGCGGATGGTCGAGGTCAACCTGCTCGGCGCGGTCGACCTGACCCACCTGGTGGCCCAGCACCTGATCGACCGCGGAGCCGGGGGCCGCATCGTCAACGTCGGCTCGCGCGGGGCGTTCCGGGGTGAGCCCGACTTCCCCGCCTACGGCACCACGAAGGCCGCGCTGCAGAGCTTCGGGCAGTCGATGGCCATCGCGCTCGCGCCGCACGGGATCGCGGTGACCTCGGTCGCGCCCGGCTTCGTGGCCACCGGGCGGCAGGCCGCGAAACTGGCCGAAGACGGTGCGGCGATCGAGGCACAGAGCCCGTTCGGCCGCGTCGGCACCCCGGAGGAGGTCGCGGACGCCGTGCGGTACCTGGCTTCGGCCCCGGCCGTCTGGGCCTCCGGCGCGATCCTGGATCTCAACGGGGCCTCCCACCTGCGGAGCTGACCCCCGCCGCGCCGTCCGGAAGAACCCCTGCCGACCAAGACCGCCCAGGACCTCGGCCCGGGGCCGGACCGTCTCGGCCACGCCGAAGCCCCCACCACCCGCAGCCGGTGCGGACCGCGGGCTCACCGAAGGGCCGGGGCCGGTCAGCGGGTGACCGGGCCGGGGACGGCCGGTGCGGCCAGCGCGGAGAGCAGTCCGAGCTTTTCCTGGCTGTCGCTACCGGTGTCGGGGTAGTAGAGCACCAGGATCACGTCTTCGAGCGGCAGTTTTTCGCGGTGCAGGCGCAGTTCGCCGACCACGGGGTGGTGCACGGTGGTCGTGCCGCCCTCCAGCGCGCGGATGTCGTGGCGGGCCCAGAGCGTGCGGAAGCGCCGGCTGGCCAGGGCCAGCTCCCCGACCAGCTCGACGAACCGGGGATGGCCGGTGTCGTTCCCGATCGCGGTGCGCAGCGCGGCGACGAACCCCGCGGCGGCGCGCTCCCAGTCCGGCTGGAACGCCTGCTCCTCCGGGTCGAGGAAGAACGAGCGGAGCCGGTTGTGGCCGGGCCGCAGCCGCGGGGAGAACGCGACCGCCATCGGGTTGGCGGCCAGCACGTCGAACGCGCGCCCCTCCACGAACGCGGGCATGGTGAGCTGCGCGAGGAGCTGGTGGGCGCGAGCCGGTACCTGCTCCAGCCGCTTGCGCCGCGCCGGCCGGGGCCGCGCGGCGGTGAGCCCGAGCAGGTAGGTGCGCTCCACGTCGTCGAGTTGCAGCACCCGGGCCAGGGAGTCCAGCACCTGGGCCGAGGGGTTGGTGTCGCGGCCCCGCTCCAGGCGCAGGTAGTAGTCGGGGCTGATCCCGGCCAGCAGCGCCACTTCCTCGCGGCGCAGCCCGGGGACACGGCGGCGCGCGCCGGGCGCGATCCCCGCCTGCTGCGGCGTGACCAGGTCGCGCCGGGCCCGCAGGTAGCGGCCGAGCCGGGTCCCGATCCCCTCGTCGTCCATCCCGCCACGGTAGCCGGTGGACCGGCCCGGACCGGGGGTCCTGCGGGGACCAGGAAGACCGGGGTCCGGTGAACGGCCGGGGATTCCGCGAAGACTGGTCTCGCCCGCCCCGGTCGAGGGGATCCGTCCGGCACCGCGCCGTGGACCGAAGGAGCTTCCCGTGGATCTGTCGCACCGCACCGTTTTCCTCGTCGGCGGCACGTCCGGCATCGGCCGGGAGCTGGCCCGCCGGCTCACCGCGGCCGGCAGCACCGTGGCCGTCGGCGGGCGCAGCGCGGACGAGCCGGACTTCACCATCGACGTCACCGACCCCGCTTCGATCGCCCGGGCCCGCGACGCCGTGCTCGCCCGGTTCCCGCAGCTCGACACCGTGGTCACGATGGCCGGGGTCATGCTGCCGGAGGACCTGCGCGACCCCGGGCACTTCGAGGCGGCGCGGCGGACCATCGACGTCAACCTCACCGGCACGATCCGGGTGCTCGACGCCTTCACCCCGCACCTGATCGGGCGCGGCGCCGGGACGTTCATCACCGTGACCTCGGGCATCGCCTTCCTGCCCTTCCCGCCGATGCCCACCTACGCCGCCTCCAAGGCCGCGGTCCACGCCTATTCCGAGGCCCTGCGCGTGCAGCTCGAGGGCACCGGGGTCGACGTGGTCGAGCTCGTGCCCCCGGCCGTGGCCACCGCGGGGCAGGAGCGGGTCAACCCGCAGGCGCTGCCGGTGGCGGACTACGTGGCCGAAGCGCTGCGACTGCTGTCGGCGGAGCCGACCCCGGACGAAGTGCTGGTCGAGCGGGTCCGGACGCACCGCTGGGCCGAGCGCGACGGCACCTACCGCGAGCTGGTCGCCCAGCGGGCCCAGGCGTTGTCGATGCTGCCCGGACGGGACTGAGCCGGCCGGGACCAGACCCCGGTTTGCACGATGATACATCGGCGTGCATAATCATTCGCGTGTCCAAGATGCTCACTTCCCTCCCTGTCGGCGACCGCGTCGGCATCGCCTTCTCCGGTGGTCTCGACACCTCGGTCGCGGTCGCGTGGATGCGCGACAAAGGCGCGGTGCCCTGCACCTACACCGCGGACATCGGCCAGTACGACGAGCCCGACATCGCGTCGGTGCCCGGGCGCGCCCACGCCTACGGCGCGGAGGTCGCGCGGCTGGTCGACTGCCGCGAGGCCCTGGTCGAGGAGGGTCTCGCGGCCCTGACCTGCGGCGCGTTCCACATCCGCTCCGGTGGCCGCGCGTACTTCAACACCACCCCGCTCGGCCGCGCGGTCACCGGCACGCTGCTGGTGCGCGCGATGCTGGAGGACGACGTCCAGATCTGGGGCGACGGGTCCACCTACAAGGGCAACGACATCGAGCGGTTCTACCGCTACGGGCTGCTGGCGAACCCGTCGCTGCGGATCTACAAGCCGTGGCTGGACGCCGCCTTCGTCACCGAGCTGGGCGGGCGCAAGGAGATGTCCGAGTGGCTGGTCGCACACGACCTGCCCTACCGCGACAGCACGGAGAAGGCCTACTCCACCGACGCGAACATCTGGGGCGCGACGCACGAGGCCAAGTCGCTGGAGCGCCTCGGCACCGGCATCGAGATCGTCGACCCGATCATGGGCGTGCGGTTCTGGGACGCCGACGTCGAGATCGCCCCCGAGGACGTCACCATCGGCTTCGAGCTGGGCCGCCCGGTGACCATCAACGGCGAGAAGTTCGCCACCGCGGTCGACCTGGTGCTGGCGGCCAACGCGATCGGCGGGCGGCACGGGCTGGGCATGTCCGACCAGATCGAGAACCGCATCATCGAGGCGAAGAGCCGCGGCATCTACGAGGCGCCGGGCATGGCGCTGCTGCACGCGGCGTACGAGCGGCTGGTCAACGCGGTGCACAACGAGGACACCGTGGCCGCCTACCACAACGAGGGCCGCCGCCTCGGCCGCCTGATGTACGAGGGCCGCTGGCTGGACCCGCAGGCGATGATGCTGCGCGAGTCCCTGCAGCGCTGGGTCGGCACCGCGATCACCGGCGAGGTCACGCTCCGGCTGCGCCGCGGCGAGGACTACTCGATCCTGGACACGGCCGGCCCGGCGTTCAGCTACCACCCGGACAAGCTGTCGATGGAGCGCACCGAAGACTCGGCGTTCGGCCCGCTGGACCGGATCGGCCAGCTCACCATGCGCAACCTCGACATCGCCGACTCCCGCGCCAAGCTGGAGCAGTACGCCGGCCTCGGCATGGTCGGCGGCAACTCCCACCCGGCCCTGATCGGCGCCGCCCAGGCCGCCTCGACCGGCCTCATCGGCGCGATGCCCGAGGGCGGCGCGGAAGCCATCGCCTCCCGCGGCCGCGCCACCGGCGGCGACGAGCTGCTCGACCACGCGGCCATGGAATCCGGCACCGACTGAGCCACCCCCGGAGACGATGTCCGCACGCCGGTACAGCCCGGTGTGCGGACATCGCTTTATCCGGGGGATGGATGCTCCCCGGGGCTTACGGCCCTGGGCCTGTGGATGCTCCTCGGGGGCTGATCGCTCCTCGGAGAATTGCTCGGTCGCCGGGGGTGGTCGCTTCAGGAATCGGTGGTGCCGCCGGGTGGTGCTCACTCCCGGAAGGTGTTCACTCCCGGCGGTGTTTACTCCCGGTAGCGGCGGCTCCGGGGTGGCTCGAACCGAAATGTGCCGGGGCGGCGGCAAATCCGGCCCTCGGTGGCCGATTCGGCCCGGCAGGTGGTCCGGGCCTGACCGAGCGGTTCGAACCGGAACCGGGTCGGGGGCCCGCGATCTTCCGTTACCCGGACCGGCTACCGGAGGCGAAAGTCCTTGCGCCGCCGCGAAAGCAGTTCGATCAGTCCGGTTCCGGGCGGCGGGCCGCGGTGGGTTCCAGCCGGTCCGGGAGGGGCCGCCGAGGCTCGCGTACCCCGGCCGGGTCGCCGGCGTCGGCCAGCCAGACCGTGACCGGGTCCCACCGCGAAAGCCGGGCGCCCGGGGCGGGCAGTTGCGCGACCACCACGCCATTGGTCACCGCGTGGGGGCTGTCGGGGTCCGGGCCCTGCACCAGCAGGCCCGCTTCGTGGCCGGAAAGCCACGCCGCCAGGGCCTGGCGGCCCCGGAAATCGGGTACCACCACCGGCTCGTCCGGTCCGCGCGCATCAGTCAACCCTGCTCACCCGCCGGCCAGCCTACGCCGCCGAGCCGCCGGACAGAAGACCTCAGCGCGGGTACAGACCGCCGTTGACGTCCCAGCAGGCACCGGTCACGAAGCCCGCGTGCTCGGCCGCGAGCAGCGCCACCACGTCGGCCACGAACAC
Organism: Amycolatopsis sp. PS_44_ISF1; assembly: GCF_032335455.1. Taxonomy (NCBI): domain Bacteria; kingdom Bacillati; phylum Actinomycetota; class Actinomycetes; order Pseudonocardiales; family Pseudonocardiaceae; genus Amycolatopsis; species Amycolatopsis sp. PS_44_ISF1. The sequence continues at coordinate 1,421,852 of NZ_JANUXO010000002.1, forward strand.
GGGCGAACCCAGGGTGCCGACCGGGATCGAGCGCTGGATCTCGGCCAGCCGGTCCGGGGCCACGGACTCGTGCACCACCGGCAGGTCGAGCGGGCCGGGCGACACCGCGTTCACCGTCACCCCGCGCCCCGCCAGCTCGCGCGCGAACACCTTGGTCAGCGTGACCACGCCGCCCTTGGCCGCGGCGTAGTGCCCACCGGTGGCGGTGCCGCCGTTCTGCCCGGCCAGCGAAGCCAGGTTGACGATGCGCCCGGCGCCCCGCTCGGCGAAGTACGCGCCGAAGACCTGGCTGCCGAGGAACGCGCCGTCCAGGTTGGCCGACACCACGGCGGAGAAGCGCTCCGGGCCGATCTCCATCAGTGGCTCCACTGTGGACATCCCGGCGTTGTTGACCAGCACGTCGATCCGGCCCCAGCGGCGATCCGTCTCGTCCCGGGCGCGTTCGAACGCCGCCTTGTCCCGGACGTCGAGCGCAAGGGCGAAGGCGGTTTCGCCGTCCGGGTCGAGCTCCGCCGCGGCTCGGCGCACGGCCTCCTCGGCCCGGTCGGTCAGCACCACGCGGTAGCCCTGCTCGTGCAGCCGCCCGGCGATCACGCGGCCGAGACCCCGCGCGGCGCCCGTGACGACCGCGACGCGCCCCTCCGTCACCGGTCGCCCGCCGCGCCCGGCCGCCCCACCGCCGCCGGGATGGTCAGCTCACGGCCCATCCGCGCCTCGATCCGCAGGTAGCGCCAGAGCGCGTGCTCACCGACCGGGGTGGTGCGCAGCAGGTTGCAGGCCTCGGCCACGGTCGGCTGGCCGGCGACGTCGGCCAGCACGTAGCAGGTCCACGGCCAGGCCGCCGACGGGCCGACCATGTGCTGGTCGTCGTCGATCGTGCCGAGCACGGTGACCCCGTCGAGCGCGGCGAGCTCGCCCAGCATCGCGGAGAAGGACTGCCACACCGCACCGGTGCCGCCGGCGGGCAGGTCGAAGAAGTTCTGGTTGACCCCGATGCAGAACAGCACTCGCAACGGGGCGGCGGGCTCGGCCAAGGCTCTCCTCGAGATCGGATCCGGTGTTCCGCCCGACCGTAGCCCAGGGGTCCGACCGAACGACCGGCCGGCGCCGGTGCCCGGTTTGGGACACCGGCGCCGGGTGGCTCAGACCCCCGCGACCGAGGAGATCCAGTCGCGGTAGAGGGTGACGTTGATGTAGGCGGTGTAGGACTGGCGGTCGCTCGTGGACGCGACGCCGACCTGCTTTCCGTTGGCGTACATGGGCCCGCCCGAGTCACCGCCGGCGGTGATGCCGTCGCCGCGGTTCGCGCAGACGGAGGTGCCCGCCGCGCCGTCCGGGCAGTCGATGGAGGTGACCGACACCTTCGCCACCTTCAGCTGCTGCGACTGGCACTCGATCTCCGGCCGGTCCGTGCAGGTCGCGCCCCAGCCGTAGACCTGGGCCTCGTCGCCGACGTTGACGTCGCCCACGCTGCCCAGCGGCGCGTAGTCGGCCTGCACCTGCTGGTCGATCTTGACCAGCGAGATGTCCGCGTCGGACGATTCGTGCACCTCGGTCGCGTTCACCGTGGTGCCCTGGGTCTGGTCGAGGCTGCCGACGTGGAAGCTGATCTGCTGGCCGTCGGCGCCCTGCGTGCAGTGGCGCGCGGTGAGGATCCAGTCCGGCGCGATGATCGTGGCCGAGCACAGCTCCTGCCCGCCGGCGAACATCCGGGCGGCGCCGTGCAGTGAGTCGGCGTTCCCGCCGTCGATGATGAACGGTTCGGCGGCGACCGAGGTCCCCGCCGCGGCCAGCGACGAAAGGACCACTCCGGACAGAACCGCGGCGACACGGGCTTTGCGCACTGGGGATCTACCTCCAACCGCGGGGCGGGCCTCGCGGTGACGGGGACGGTGAAGGACGCGCTCACTGTCGCGGCAGTGGGTGATTACCCGGTACCCGACGATGGTCGGTAAAGGAAGAACGCGACTTTCGTCGTAGGCCGCCGGCCCCTGGTGCGCCGGGGGATTCGGCCGAACGGCGGTACGTGCGCGCCGCAGGTCCGCGCCGGGTGTCCACAGTGGTGAGACGCCCCGCCGGGACCGGGCCGGGCGGCCGGTCAGGCCGGGCGGGTGAGGGTGGTGTCCAGGAAGGCCCGGGTGGCCGCGGTGATCGGGCCGGAGCGGTGCACGAGCCACTGGGGCAGCCGTTCCGGCGGGCTGAAGCGGTGGACTTCGGCGCCGGAGCGGCGGGCCAGGTCCGCCCAGCCGTCGGGCATCAGTCCGGCGCCGATGCCGCGCAGCACCATCGGCAGGATCACGCTCCGGTCCCCCACCTCGGCCGCGATGGCCAGTCCGCCGACGCTCGCGGACAGCCGGTCGAACAACGCGCGCACCGCGGTGGCCGGTTTGCTCACCACGAAACGCAGCTCCCTGAGGTCCGCCCCTTCAACGGTGCCGCCACCATCGGCGGTCCGGCCGACCCGGGTCCCGGGCGGGGTCACCAGCAGGAACTCCTCGTCCCGCAGGTGATGGGCCACCAGCCCCCGCCCCGAAGGACGCTCCACGCTCCCGCACACCCCGACCTCGCAGCGGCCCTGCAGCACCATCGCCACCACCTCCGCCGCCGAAAGCGCCGAAGAGGTGCTCACCAGCACGCCGGGGTGGCGCTCCCCCAGCTCGGCGATGATGCCGACCACCGGTTCCAGGGCCGAGGACGAGGTGGCGGCGACATCGACGCGGCCGACCAGTCCGTCGCCGACCGCGCGGGCCGCGGCGCGCAGGGCGTCGAGGTCGCGCAGGACCAGGCGGGCGTGGTCGGCCAGCAGCTCACCGGCGCTGGAGAGCACCGCGGTGCGGCCGACCCGGTGGAACAGCTCGACGTCCAGCTCGTGCTCCAGGTTGGCGATCGCGCGCGACAGCGAAGGTTGCGCCACCCGCAACGCCTTCGCCGCGTGGGTGAACCCGCCGTGCTCGACGATGGCGACGAAGTACTCCAGCTGGCGCCGTTCCATAGCGTGAAGCTATCGGAACGGTGTCCCGGATGTCTTGGACGCGCGCCGCCGCGCGCGCGACGATGCAGGGATGGTCACGACGCGCCCCACCCTGCAGGGCACCTTCGGCATGGTCTCCTCCACCCACTGGCTCGCCTCGGCCTCCGCGATGGCCGTGCTCGAGGACGGCGGCAACGCCTACGACGCCGCGACCGCCGCCGCGTTCGTGCTGCACGTGGTCGAGCCGCACCTCAACGGGCCCGGCGGCGACGTGCCGATGATCATCGCCCCCGCCGGAGGGACGCCCCGGGTCCTGTGCGGGCAGGGGCCCGCGCCCGCCGGGGCGACCATCGAGCACTACACCGGGCTCGGGCTGGACCTCGTCCCCGGCACCGGCCCGCTGGCCGCTCCGGTCCCGGGCGCGTTCGACGCCTGGCTGCTCCTGCTGCGCGACCACGGCACCCGATCCCTGCGCGCGGTGCTCGGCCACGCGATCGGCTACGCCGCGAACGGGCATCCGGCGGTCGAGCGCGTCGGCGCCACGGTCGAGGCCGTGCGCGAGCTGTTCGAGACCGAGTGGACCACCTCGGCCGAGCTCTACCTGCGAGACGGCAAGGCGCCCGCGGCCGGCGCGCTGCTGAAGAACCCCGCGCTCGCCGGCACCTGGCAGCGGCTGCTCACCGAAGCCGAGGCGGCGGGCCCGGGCCGCGAGACGCAGATCGACGCGGCGCGCCGGATCTGGCGCGAGGGGTTCATCGGCGAGGCGATCGCCGGATTCGCCGCGAAACCGGCGATGGACACCTCCGGCGAGCGGCACGCCGGCACCCTCACCGGCCAGGACCTGGCCACCTTCGAAGCGACCTACGAAGACCCGGTCACCCACACCTGGAACGGGTGGACCATCGCGAAACCCGGGCCGTGGAGCCAAGGCCCGGTGTTCCTGCAGCAGCTCGCCCTGCTGCCCGGCGAACTGGACTACGCCACACCGGACTACTACCACACGCTCATCGAGGGCACGAAGCTCGCGATGGCCGACCGTGAAGCCTGGTACGGCGACCGCGCGGACGTGCCCCTGGAAACCCTGCTTTCCCCGCAGTACAGCGAAACCCGCCGCGGGCTGATCGGTGAGCAGGCTTCGCACGAGCTGCGCCCGGGACGGCCCGATGGCCGCGAGCCGCGGCTGGCGCGGGCCGTGGGGTCCGGACGGGCGGGCGGCTCGGTGGCCGCGCCGGCGGGCGCGGGCGAGCCGACCGTCGCCGAGGACGGCGCGACCCGTGGCGACACCTGCCACGTCGACGTCGTCGACCGGTGGGGCAACCTGATCTCGGCCACCCCCAGCGGGGGCTGGCTGCAGTCCAACCCGGTGATCCCCGGCCTCGGCTTCCCGCTCGGCACCCGGCTGCAGATGGCCTGGCTCGACCCGGGCCTGCCGAACTCGCTGGCCCCGGGCCAGCGCCCCCGGACCACGCTCTCCCCCTCGCTGGCCCTGCGCGACGGCGTCCCGGTCCTGGCCTTCGGCACCCCGGGCGGCGATCAGCAGGACCAGTGGAGCCTGCACTTCCTGCTCGCCGTCGCGCTGCGCGGGCCGGTGCGCGGCGGACTCGACCTGCAGGGCGCGATCGACGCGCCGAACTGGCACACCGACAGCTTCCCGAGCTCGTTCTACCCGCGCGCGATGTCCCCCGGCGGGGTGACCGTGGAATCCCGGATCGGCGCCGCTGCGATCACCGCGCTGGAACGCCGCGGGCACCTGGTCACCGTGGCCGGGCCCTGGTCCGAGGGCCGGTTGTGCGCCGTCGCGCGCGACCCGGGCAGCGGGGTCCTGTCCGCCGCGGCGAACTCCCGGGGAATGCAGGGGTACGCCGCCGGGCGGTGAGCGCGCGTCCCGTTCACCGCCGGGCGAGGTACACCACGGAAGGGAATCGTGCGGGTCCCGATACTTCGGCTTGACAATACTGGAACGTTGTTCCACGATGTACTGGAACGACATTCCAGCAAGCTTGAGGAGCCCATCATGAAAACCCCCGTCACGATCATCGGCGCCGGACTCGGCGGCCTCGTCCTGGCCCGCGTCCTGCACGTCCACGGTTTCCCGGTCACCGTCCACGAGGCCGAGCCCTCGCCGAAGGCCCGCTCGCAGGGCGGCATGCTCGACATCCACGAGGACACCGGCCAGCCCGCCCTCGCCGCGGCCGGGCTGAGCGCGGAATTCCGCAGCCTGATCCTCGAAGGCCGCCAGGCGACGCGGCTGCTCGACCGGCACGGCACCGTCCTGCTCGACCAACCCGACGACGACTCCGGGGGCCGCCCCGAGGTGCAGCGCGGCGAGCTGCGGGAGGTGCTGCTCGGCTCGCTGCCCGAGGGCACCGTCCAGTGGGGCCACAAGGTCCGCGAGGTGCGCGCCCTCGGCGAGGGCCGCCACGAGGTGACCTTCACCGACGGCACCACCGCGGTCACGAGCCTGCTCGTCGGGGCGGACGGCGCCTGGTCCCGCGTGCGGCCGCTGCTGTCGGACCACAAGCCGGAGTACAGCGGCATGTCCTACGTCGAGAACTACCTGTACGAGTCCGACACCCGCCACCCCGGCGCGTCGAAGGCGGTCGGCGGCGGGGCGCTGCTCGCCCTCACCCCCGGCGGCGGGATCATGGCCCACCGCGAGCGGGGCGACACCCTGCACGTCTACGTCGCGCTCGCCCGGCCGCTGGACTGGTTCGCCGAGACCGACTTCACCGACACCGACGCGGCCGTGGCGCGGATCACGCGGGAGTTCGAAGGCTGGGCCCCGGAGCTCACCGCGCTGATCACCGAAACCGACGTCGCCCCGGTCCTGCGCCCGCTCTACACCCTGCCGGCCGAGCACCACTGGCCGCGCACCGCCGGGGTGACCCTGCTCGGCGACGCCGCCCACCTCGCGCCCCCGAACGGCGAGGGCGCCAACCTGGCCATGCTCGACGGCGCCGAACTCGGCCAGGCGCTGGCCGCGCACCCGGACGACCCGGAGGCCGCGCTGGCCGAGTACGAGCGGGCCCTGTTCCCCCGAAGCGCCGCGGCCGCCACCGACGGCGCCGAACTGCACGAGATCCTGTTCGGCGCGACCACGCCGCACAGCCTGAAGGACATGTTGACCGGGGGCGCACCGGCCGCCTGAGCGACGCCCCGCCACCGGCGCCGGTCCATCGCCGCGGCGGGTCGCCCGCCGGCCACGTTTTCGGAAAGCTGCCACCGGGAAGGGCTGCCGGGAAGCCATTTCGGAAGGCTGCGGCCAGGAAGCCTTTGCCGGTAAGCGATTTCGGAGAACAGCTGCCGGAAAGCCTTTGCCGGGAAGGACAGCGGAAGACTGCCGCCAGGAAGCGGCTCCGGGAAGCCCTCTGCCGGAACGGGCGGCGGAATGACGATGCCGCCGGAAAGCCTTTGCCGGGAAGCGATTTCGGAATGCTGCTGCCAGGAAGCTGCCGCCGGGAAGCCTTCGCCGCAAAGGGCGGTGGGATGCTGCTGCCAGGAAGCGGCTGCGGGAACCTGCCCGGAAGTTGCCGTTGCGGGCCGCGAGCCGGTCGGCCCGGGGAGGCGGGCGAGGACCAGACGCCCTCGATTCCATCCGGCGGGACGGGGCCCGGCGCGGCGACGCCAGTCCTCAGGCCCCGTCCCGTAGCTGGGCCGCGTCGCGGCCCGGGGTCACCCCGAAGGCCCGCCGGTACTCCCGGGTGAACTGCGACTGGCTGTCGTAGCCGACCAGGTGCCCCACCTCCGCCATGCTCCGCGGCCGGGCGGCCAGCCGGGCCCGGGCCTCCTGCAGGCGGATCTGCTTCTGGAACTGGATCGGCGTCATCGAGGTGGTGGCGCGGAAGTGGCGGTGGAACGTGGAGGTGCTCATCCCCGCCCGGCCGGCCAGGTCCGCCACGCGCACCGGTGCGGCGTAGTGCTCGCGCAGCCAGCGGATAGCCCGGGCGACGTGCGCGAGGCCACCGTCGGCCAGCCCGATGCGGCGGACCAGGCCCGACTGCGCGCCCGTGAGCAGACGCCAGTGGATTTCGCGGACCAGGCCGGGACCGAGCACCCGCAGGTCGTCCGGGTGGGCGGCCACGCGCAGCAGCCGCACCACCGGGTCCAGCAGTTCGGTGGGGGCGTCGCCGACCACCAGGCCGCCGAACGCGGGGGCGGGCGCGGCGGCGGGGGCTTCCAGCAGCAGGGCGGCGATGAGCGCGGGGCTCAGCGTCAGGCTGAACACGACCAGCGGGTCCTCCGGGCGGGCCGCCGGTGCCTGGCCGATCACCGGCAGGTCGACCGGGACGACGACGTACTGCCCCGCCCGGTAGTCGTACGCGGTGCCGTTGAGCACCGTGCGCTTGACGCCCTGGGCCACCACCGCCAGCGACGGCTCCGACATCACCGCCATCGGTTCGGTGCGTTCGCCGGCGAAGGTGACCGAAGCGTCCTGGGTGACCCGCCGCTTGCGTAGCGTCCCTCGGCCGGTGTGCCGCGTGATCAGGTCACGCAGTTCGTCGAGGAGGTCCACCCGTCGAGCCAAGCACGGCGCCGAGCGTCACGGCAAGGGGCGTGATTGCGGTGAGGTCGCCAGGATCGTGCCAAACCGCCGCAGGATGGGCCTACCCGTCCGGGCCCGCCGCTGCTGGGATCGGGGGACCGAAATCCCGAAGGAAGCGAGCGGCCACCGCGATGGACCACCGGAACCTGGGCACCACCGGCGTCAAGGTCAGCCCCCTGTGCCTGGGCACGATGATGTTCGGCGCCTGGGGCAACCCCGACCACGAGGACGCGACCCGGATCGTGCACACCGCCCTCGACGCCGGCCTCAACTTCGTCGACACCGCCGACGTCTACTCCCACGGCGAATCCGAGCGGATCCTGGGCCGGGCGCTGGCCGGGCGCCGGGACTCGGTGGTGCTGGCCACCAAGGCCGGCTCGCCGATGGGCGCGGACCCGAACGAGCGGGGCAGCTCCCGGCGCTGGATCCTGCGCGCCTGCGAGGACAGCCTGCGCCGCCTCGGCACCGACCACCTCGACCTCTACCAGGTCCACCGGCCCGACCCGGACACCGCGATCGACGAGACGCTGGGCGCGCTCACCGATCTGGTGCGCCAGGGCAAGGTGCGCTACCTCGGCTCGTCGACCTTCCCGCCCGCCACGATCGTGCAAGCGCAGTGGACCGCCGAGCGCCGCGGGCGGGAGCGGTTCGTGTGCGAGCAGCCGCCGTATTCGCTGCTGACCCGGGGCATCGAGAACGAGGTGCTGCCCACCTGCGCCGAGCACGGGCTGGGCGTGCTGGCCTGGAGCCCGCTGACGGGCGGCTGGCTGTCCGGCCGGTGGCGCACCGGGGCGCCCGGACTGGCCAGCCGCCGCACCGAGAAGATGCCGCACCCGGCCACCCACGCCCACTACGACCTGTCCGTGCCGGGCAACCGGGCCAAGCTCGACGCCGCCACCGCGCTGGGCGAGCTGGCCGAGGAGGCCGGGCTGCCGCTGATCCACCTGGCGCTGGCCTTCGTGCTGCGGCACCCGGCCGTCACCTCGGCCGTGATCGGGCCGCGTACCCTGGCCCACCTGGAAAGCCAGCTCGGCGCGGCCACAGTGACCCTGGACGAGGCGGTGCTCGACCGCATCGACGAGATCGTGGCGCCGGGTACCGACCTGAACCCGGCCGACACCGGCTACCGCTCCCCCGCGCTGGCCGAGCCCAGCCGGCGCCGCCGCCCCATCCACAGTGGACGGTAACCAGTAGTCCGACCACTCGGCCACAGCACCTGCCTCCCCTCAGCCGGTCGAGGCTCGCGTCTCCGGGGAAAACCCTCACTGCCAACCGGAATCGAACCCCCACCCGGCCACCGGGCCCGCCGCTCCGCTCTCATCCGTTCAGGTCTAGACATCCGATAATTGACCGACCTAGGGTGCGAACGGTTCACCGAGCACGGGAGGGCCGATGCCGATCTCGACGCACCGGGCGCTGCTGGTCGCGGGGGTGCTGGCGCTGGGCGTCCCCGGCCCGGCCGCCGCCGCGCCGGGAACCGGCTGCACCGGACCGATCCGCCCGGCCGCCGTCCTGGCCGTGCGCTCCTGCGACGGGATGGACCGGATCCTGGCCAAGGCCGCCGCCGTCGTGCCCCGGCCCGGGCAGCTGGACTGGCAGCAGCGGCCGGTCACCGGGTTCACGCACTTCGGCATGAACACCTTCACCGACCGGGAGTGGGGCTCGGGGGCCGAGCGGGAGTCCTCGTTCGCGCCGCGCCGGGCCGACACCGGCCAGTGGATGCGCGCGATGAAGGCGGCCGGCATCACCCAGGTGATGCTGACCGTCAAGCACCACGACGGTTTCGTGCTCTACCCGACCCGCTACACCAACCACTCGGTGATCGCCAGCCCGTGGTGGGTCCAGGGCTGCGCCGGCGACGACCCGGCCCGCGGCGCCGCGCAGCAGGCCCGGGCCCAGGACCCGTCGGCGTTCTGGCGGGTGCGCGCCACCGGCTGCGCCAATCCGCGCGGCGACCTCCTGCGCGACTACGTGGACTCCGCCCGCGCGGCCGGGTTGAAGGTCGGCGTCTACCTCTCCCCCGCCGACGGCGCCGAGCTGCCCGCGTCGTTCTTCGCCGGGGAGGTCGAACGGATCGGGGCGAAGGTCGCCGCCGGGCAGCCGCTGTCGATCGAGGAGCAGGCCACTTACGACGACCGCGCCTTCGCCCCGTCCGGGCAGGGCCGTTACGGCTCCGGCAGCGCGGTCACCCCGCGCACCATCCCGAGCCTGGTGCCGGGTGACGACCGCGCGGCCGCGCTCGCGGCCGGCCGGCTGCCCCGCTTCAGCGTCCGCGAAGACGACTACAACAGCTACTACCTCAACCAGCTCTACGAGTTGTTCACCCAGTACGGGCCGATCGACGAGCTGTGGCTCGACGGCGCGAACCCCTGGCGGGACCACGGGATCGGCGAGGACTACGACTTCACCACCTGGTTCCGGATGATCCACGCTTTCTCCCCGGACACGGTCACCTTCGCCGGCCCCGCCGGGGTCCGCTGGGTCGGCAACGAGTCGGGCCGGGCGCGGGAAACCGAGTGGAGCCCGCTGCCGGTCACCGCGGACCCGGCCACCGCCCACAACGAGGAGCTGTTCCCCGGCGGGGCGAGCGCCGAAGACCTCGGCTCACGGGCGGTGCTCGCCGACCCGTCCGTGCGGTACCTGCAGTGGGCGCCCGCGGAGTCCGACGTCTCCCTGCGGCCGGGCTGGTTCTTCCACGCGGGCGAACAGCCGAAAACCGCCGCGCGGCTGGTCAGCCTCTACCGGCAGACGGTCGGGCGCAACTCTTCGCTCCTGCTGAACGTGCCGCCCGCACCGGACGGGACCGTGCCGCCCGGCGATCGCGCCGCGCTGGCCGCCTTCGGCGCGTCGGTGGCGGCCACCCAGGCGGTGAACCTCGCGAAACCCGGCCCGGGCGTCCCGCGGTCCCCGGCGGTCGACGCGGTGACCGACGACGCGCTGCGCACCTCGTGGTCGCCGCCGCACGGGGCCCGCGAAGGCACGCTCGACCTGCCGTTGTCCCGGCCCGTCACGTTCGACCAGATCCGCCTCGGCGAAGACCTCGGCCGCGGGCAGCACATCGAAGGCGCCACCGTCGAGGCCGAGGCCGGCGGGGTCTGGCGGACGGTCACGACCGTGACCACCGTCGGCTCCACCCGGCTGGTCACGCTGCCGGCGCCGGTGACCGCCGACCGGGTCCGGGTGCTGGTCACCCAGTCGCGCGCCACCCCGTACCTGGCGACCTTCGCCCTCTACCGCACCGTCGCCCCGCCGGGCTGAAAGCAAGGGATCCCCTCATGTCCGCTCTCCACCGGCTCGCCGCCGCAGTCCTGGCCGGCGCCACCGTCGCGGCGCTGGCCGCCAGCGTGCCCGAAACCGCCGAAGCCGCCCAGATCACCGAAGCCGCCCAAATCACTGGAACCGCGGCCCCGCTGCCCCGGGTCGCGCCGACGCCGCAGTACCTCGCGCGCGCCTCCGCGGACGTGCGGGTGCCCGATTCGGCCGTGCTGGTCACCGACCGCGCGACCGACCCCTCGGCGCAAGACCTGCTCACCACGCTGCTGCGGCAGCACGGCGTCCGCTCGGTCACCACCGCCGCCCCCGGGCAGCCGGCCGGGCGGGCCCGGCTGGTGGTCCGGCTCGGTGGCGCGGACCGCGCGGACATCGGTGCGGCGCTGGGCTCGCTGAGCGTGCCGGACCAGGCCGAGGGGTACGCGCTGCGCTCGCCGAAGCCCGGCGAGCTGGTGATCGGCGGCCGGGACGCGGCCGGGCAGTTCTACGGGGTGCAGACCGTGCGCCAGCTCTTCGTGCGGTCCGGCCGGGGCTGGGCGGTCGGCGGCGTGGCCGTGCGGGACTGGCCGGGCATGGCGCTGCGCGGTGCGATCGAAGGGTTCTACGGACCGCCGTGGACCACCGCGGACCGGCTGCGCCAGATCGGCTTCCTCGGTGAAGCCAAGGCGAACTCCTACATCTACAGCGCCAAGGACGACGCGTACCTGCGCGACCGCTGGCGCGACCCGTACCCGGCCGACGAGCTGGCCACGCTCGGCCGGCTGGTGCGGGCCGCGCAGGACCAGCACGTCCAGTTCACCTACGCGCTCTCGCCCGGGGTGTCGATCTGCTTCTCCGCGCCCGGAGACCTGGCCGCGGTGATCGCGAAGCTGCAGTCCGCCTACGACCTCGGCGTCCGGTCGTTCTCGATGCCCTTCGACGACATCTCGTACACGAAGTGGAACTGCGACGCCGACGCGGCGGCCTACGGGGCGCCCGGCCAGGCCGCCGCGGGGAAAGCGCAGGTCTCGCTGCTCAACGCGGTGACCGGGCAGTTCGTCCGGACCCACGCCGGGGCGCGGCCGTTGCAGACCGTGCCGACCGAGTACAGCGATCTCGCGGACTCGCCGTACAAGACCGAACTGCGCGAGCACCTGGACCCGTCGGTGGTGGTGCAGTGGACCGGGACCGACGTGGTGCCGGCGAGCATCACCGTCGAGCAGGCCCGGCAGGTGTCCACTGTGTACGGGCGCAAGGTGTTCCTCTGGGACAACTACCCGGTGAACGACTACGGCCAGTCCGCCGGGCGGCTGCTGCTCGCCCCGTACGCGCACCGTGAGGCCGGGCTTTCCCGCTACCTCGACGGAATCGTGTCGAACCCGATGAACCAGGAGGCGGCCAGCGAGGTCGCGGAGTTCGGCGTCGCGGACTTCGCCTGGAACGACGCGGGCTACTCGCCGGACCGCTCGTGGCCGCTGGCCCTGGGCCGCCTCGCGGGGGGCGACCCGCGAGCGACCGCGGCCCTGGAGGTCTTCGCCGACCTGGAGCACCTGGCGCCGACGTTCGGCCCCACCCCGTGGCAGCCGCAGGCCCCGGCGCTGGCGGCGAAGGTGGCGTCGTTCTGGTCACGCTGGAACGCCGGCGACCGCGACGGGGCGGCCTGGGCGCTGCGGTCCTACGCTTCGCGGATCGAGGACTCCGCACCGGTCATCCGCGGCGGCCGGGTCACCCCCGCGTTCGTCGAGGAGGCCGGGCCCTGGCTGGACGCCACCGCGCTGTGGGGCGGCGCCATGGGCGACCAGCTCGACGCGCTGGTGGCCTCGGTCCACGGCGACGCGGCGAGGGCCCGGCGGCTGACCGCCTCGGCCGATTCCCGGACCGCGCGGGCGAAAGCGGTCATGACCGGCAACGCCAACCGCTGGGGCGTGCACCAGGCCCTGGTGGGCGACGGGGTGCTGGATGCGTTCATCGCCCGGGCCCGGGCGATGACCACCGGGTGAGGTCCGCGCCGGGCGGTCACCCCGCGGGCTTGATCATCGGCGCGTCGCGCGACAGCTCCCGGAACCCGACGCTGTAGTACAGCTCCCGGGCCCCCGGGTCCCCGGCCGCGCCGGCGGACGCGACCGTCATGTGGGTGGCCCCGGCCGCGCGCGCCGAGTGCATGCCCTGCAGCAGCAGCGCCCGGCCCAGCCCCCGCCGGCGGTGGGCCACGTGGGTGCCCACCGGTTCGAACTCGGCGGTCCGGTTGACCTCGTCGAGCCACATGATGGCCGAACCGGCCATCGTGCCGTCCGGGGCTTCGATCAGCAGGTGCAGATCGCCGCGGTAGCCCGGGGCCTCGCGGACGCCCAGGTAGCCCGGCAGCGAGTAGGTCCCGCGGGGCCAGGCGTCCACGTGGGCCTGGACCGCGGCCTCCGGACCGGCCTCGGCCGCGGTGCGGAAGCGGAAGCCCGGCGGCAGCACCGGCCGTTCCAGTTCGCCGCGGTCGCTGTGGTCACCGCGGTCGCCGCGGTCGCTGTGGGCGCTGTGGTCGCTGGGATCGCCGAGGTCACGGTGGTTGAGCTGGGTCCAGCCGCCGTCGTCGGCGAGTTCGGCCAGATCGGGCTCATAGCCGTGCGCGGCCCAGCGCGCGAGGCCGGACTCGTCGGCGGCGCTCGGCAGCACCGTGCGCGTGAGGCCGGGGGTGGTGGCGTCGAACCAGTCGATCACCTCGTCGACCAGGGCGGCGTGACCGGGGTGGACCTGGTGGGCCAGGTAGCCGCCGGTGACGTCCTGGACCGTGCCGTCCCGGCGCCGCACCCGGCGCGGGAGCCAGGCCCAGCCCCAGGCCACCAGTTCCCCGCCGGAGAACCACAGCCGGCGCCGCCAAGCCGCCCCCTCGGCCGCGCGTGCCCGGCCCCAGTTCCAGGCCAGCCCGCCGAACGAGGCGTCGGCGTTCACCAGTTCGGGCCGGACGGCGACGACGCGCTGGGCCAGGGCCTGCATCAGCCGCACGTCCGCGGCGGTCACCGGATCGGTGGTGGTCATGACCGGTCACTGTGGCAGGGCCCGGCCCGGCCGTCCAACCGTTTTCCCGGTCACGCCCGGCGCCGGTCGCGCAGCCCCGAGGAGCGCGACGCCGAGACCCGGCGGTGCGCGACCGGGCTCGCGCTCCTCGCGCGGGCGCCGGGCCCGACGGCCGCACCGGTCCGGAGCACCCCCGGACCCGTTCACCCCACCCGCACCGCCCCGGCCGGCCGGGACCCGGCGTTCGCGCGGCGCCGCAGGGCCAGCCGGAACCCCTCCGGCTTGAGGGTCAGCGATTCCGCGATCTTCAGCCGGTAGCCCGGGTCCGGGGTGAACTCGTACCGCTGCAGCACCAGGCCCAGCGCCAGCACCGCCTCGTGCAGCGCGAACTGGCGGCCGATGCAGGCCCGTTCGCCCGTGCCGAACGGTTTGTACGCCTGCGCCGGGCGCTTCTTCACCGCGGCCGGCTCGAAGCGGTCCGGGTCGAAGGTCTCCGCGTCCGGGCCCCACGCGGCCGGGTCGCGGTGCAGCAGCGGCAACGGGACGAGCACCCAGTCCCCCTTGCGCATCTGGTGGCGCCCGCCCAGCAGCACGTCCTCGCGCGCTTCGCGGGCGTATCCCGGCGCGGTCGGCCACAGGCGCATCGCCTCGTCGAGGACGCGGCGGACGTAGCGGAGCTTCATCACGTCGGCGAACGCCGGTTCGCGGTCGCCCCAGACGGTGTCCACTTCGGACTGGGCCCGGGCCAGCAGCTCCGGGTGCCGGGTCAGGTAGTACAGCGCGAACGACAGCGCGCCGGAGGTCGTCTCGTGGCCCGCCACGACGAAGGTGATGGCCTGGTTGCGGACGTTCACCGGGTCCAGCTTCGCGCCGGTCTCCGGGTGGCTCCGGCTCAGCATCAGGCCCAGCAGGTCGTGGCCCGGGTCCGCCTCGTGGCGGCGGGCCTCGATCACCTCGTCGACCACGCCGTTCATCAGCGCGATGTCGGCCCGGTTCTGCTTCGCCGTGCCCGCCAGCGCGCGGCGGACGAACGGCAGTTTGATGCCCTGCATCTGGGCGAAGCGCAGCGCGCGCGTCATCGACGTGACGAACGGGTGCGGCTCCGCGCGTTCGAAGGACCCGAAGCGGTACCCGAACCCGGCGCGGCCGATGGTTTCCAGCGTCAGCCGCGTCATGTCCGCGGAGACGTCGGCCGAGTCCTTCGCGTCCCAGGCGGCGATCAGCTCACGTGCGACGTCCAGCATGATCGGGTGGTAGCCGCGCATGGCCTCGCCGGTGAAGGCGGGCATCAGGATGTCGTGCGCGAACCGCCAGTTGGGCTCGGTGCCGTAGGCGGTGAACAGCCCGTCGCCGGCCACCGCGCGCAGGTTCCGGACGCCGAGGCCGACGTGCTTGGTGAATCGCTTCTCGTCGTTCAGCTCCGTGACCAGGTCGATCCCGGAGGCGAAGACCAGCTCCAGCCCGATCAGCCGGCGGGTGAAGATCGGGCCCAGCCGCCGGCCCAGCCGCCGGCCCAGCCGCACGGTGTCCTGCAGCGGCGTGCGCGGGTTCGAGCCGATCAGGTCGCCGAGCCCGGGCAGCCGGCCCGGGCGGTGCGGGATGCCGGTGGTGTCCACGAACGCCTCCTATTGAACCCAAATCCAATAGGGTCACGATCCCGCCGTACTGAACCGGTGTCAAGTAAGCTGGGCGGATGCGGACCAGGCTGAGCACCGGGCAGCGGCGCGAACAGCTGCTGGCCATCGGGGCCGGGCTGTTCGCGCAGCGGCAGTACGACGAGGTCTGGATCGAAGAAGTGGCGGAGATCGCGGAGGTCTCCCGCGGCCTGCTGTACCACTACTTCCCGACCAAGAAGGACTTCTTCGCGGAGATCGTGCGCACCCAGCGCGACCAGTTGCTGGCCATGAGCGAGCCGGACCCGGCGCTGCCGGTCGCCGAGCAGTTGCGCGCGGGCCTCGACGTCTACCTGGAGTTCGCCCGCACCCACCCGGACGGCTACCGGATCGTGCACCGCGCCGCCGGCGGCACCGACCGCGAGATCCAGGAGATCCGCGAGGTCGCCACCGCCACCAACGCCGAGCGGATCCTGGCCGCGCTGGCCGAGCTGACCACCGTCACCGAGGCCACCCGGCTGGCCGTGCGCGGCTGGCTGATGTTCGTCAGCGAGGCCATCCTGCACTGGCTCGACCACCAGACGGTGACCCAGCAGGAGCTGCGCGACCTGTGCGCCCGCACCCTGTTCGCCGCGGCGGACGTGCAGCCCTGAAGCCCTTCGACCGGCCATTGTGGACTGAAATCCAGACCGAAAACCTTTTCGATTCAGGACTTTCCGTGCGCCGGAGCGCGTAGCCCGTTTCGATCGCCGACCGGCGGCCGCGCCCGTCGGGGCCGAAGCAGCGCCCGCGGAGGTCCTTGGCGGGCGGCCACCGGGCCGGCCGGTCAGCGATTGACCTACTCCACCCGCATCGGAAAATTGGTTCACCTGGAGCAGTGACATTCCACATATCGACGTAACAGAATCAAGGCCGCGCGGACCTGCAAAGCCGCGCTTCGCGAGGGCATCCGAAGGGAACATCCATGTCATCAGCCAGATGGGGGTGGCGCCGCCGGTTCGGCGCCGCGCTCGCGGTTTCGGCCGCACTCACGGTCGTGACCGCGGGCGGCGCCCAGGCCGCCGGTGAGACCACCACCACCGACACTTCCGACAACCACCAGATGGGCGCCTCGATCCGGGCCCACGACGGCGTGCCGCAGCCCGGCGCCGTGCCGTCGAGCGTCGACGCCAGCGTGCCCGGTATCGACGTCAGCTCCTACCAGGGCAGCGTCAACTGGGCCTCGTACTGGAGCGCGGGCAAGAAGTTCGCCTACGTCAAGGCGACCGAGGGCACGGGGTACACCAACCCGGACTTCACCCAGCAGTACAACGGCTCGTACCACGTGGGCATGATCCGCGGCGCCTACCACTACGGGCGCCCGGACCTCAGCGGCGGCGCCGCGCAGGCGGACTACTTCGCCACGCACGGCGGCGGCTGGTCCAAGGACGGCAAGACCCTGCCCGGCACCCTCGACATCGAGTGGGGCCCGAACTCCGACTGCTACGGCCTGGGCGCCTCGGCGATGGTGGCCTGGATCAAGGCGTTCAGCGACGAGTACCACCGCAAGACCACCCGCTGGCCGGTCATCTACACCGCGACCAGCTGGTGGAGCGAGTGCACCGGCAACACCGGCGACTTCAGCTCGACCAACCCGCTCTGGGTCGCGCGCTACGCCTCCTCGGCCGGCCCGCTGCCGTACCGGTGGGGCTTCTACACCTTCTGGCAGTACAGCTCCACCCCGATCGACCAGGACAGCTTCAGCGCGGACATCTCCCGCCTGAAGGTCCTCGCGACCGGCTGAGCACCCCCTGGTCCGGCGGGCCGCCCACCCGGGCGCCCGCCGGACAGGACCGGACAGAACGGCCGGTTTCGCGCCCGGCCCGGCCCGGCCGGCCCTACGATCGGTGGGACCGCAGCGGACGTCGAGGTCGGATCAGCGGGGAGGGCCATGCCCGGCGAGAGCGACAGGAACAAGGTCGGCCGGCGGGGTTTCCTCGCCCTGGCCGGAGCTGCGGGGGCCGGCGCCGCCGGGCTGGGCGCACCGCCCGCCTCCGCGGCCACCACCGCCGCCCCGGGCGGAGCAGCCCGGCCGGACGACCGGGCACCGGCACCGCGGGTGGACTACACCCTGCCGACGATGGTCTTCGCCGGGTCCGGGACCCACGACCGGCTGGCCGCGCTGCACGAAGCCGCGCTCACCGACCTGGTCGGCATCAACACCGCGTACGCCGATCCCGCGACCTACGACCACTCGGGCCGGCTCGCCTACCCGCCCGGCACGTTCATCCGCGCCGGCGGCGGGTACCCGGCCCCGCAGCGCTGGACGCGGGACGCGGCGGTGAACGCGTGGAACGCCGGCAGCCTGCTCGGCCCGGCCGCCGGCCGGAACACGCTGCTGTCGGTGGTGGACCGGCGCGAGGACGGCAGCCTGATCGTCCAGCAGGACAACCAGTGGTGGGACCAGGTCGTGTGGATCCTCGGCGCGTGGAACCACTACCTGGTCACCGGGGACCGGGCCTTCCTGGCCGACGCCTACCAGGCCGGGGTGAACACCGTCGAAGCGCGCCGGGCGGCCGGCTTCGCCACCGACGCCGGACTGTTCGAGGGCCCCGCCTTCATGAACGACGGCATCGCGGGCTACCCGGCGCCGCCGTGGCGGCCGGGCATCCGTTCCTCGTTCGTGCTCGACTACCCGGACACGGCCAAGCTCCGGTGCCTGTCCACCAACTGCCTCTACCACGGCGCCTTCCTGGCCCTGGCGGGGATGGCGGCCGCGCTGGGCCGCCCCGGCGCCGCGCACCGGGCCGACGCCGCGAAGCTGCGCACGGCGATCAACTCCCGGCTGTGGCACGGCGACGCGTTCGGGTACTTCATCCACGGGGCCGGCCCGCTGGCCGGGCAGCTGGACCCCTCGCAGGAGAGCGCCGGGCTCGCGTTCGCCGTGCTGCTGGGCGTCACCGATCCCGCCCGGACGCAGCAGGTGCTGGCGAACGCGGTGTGGGAACCCCGCGGCATCGCCACCAGCCGCCCGCACTTCCCGCTGTTCAGCGACGAGCGGCCGGGGCGGCACAACACGGTGGTCTGGCCGATGATCCACTCGTTCTTCGGCCACGCCGCCGCCGCGGCCGGGCGGGCCGACCTGTTCGGCCGGGCCGTGACGGACCTGGCCGCCCTGGTCTCGGGCGCCGGCGGCGGCTTCTCCGAGATCTACGACGCCCGCACCGGCGCCGTGCAGGGCGGCTGGCAGACCGGCGGCAGCGGCGAGCTGGAGCACTTCACCTCCCAGCCGGACCAGGCCTGGTCGGCCAGCGGGTTCCTGCGCCTGCTCTACTCCGGGCTGTGCGGACTGGACTTCACCGAGGACGGCCTGCGGTTCGCGCCCTGCCTGCCGGAGGGCTGGGACCGGATCAGCCTGCTCGGGGTGCGGTATCGGGAATCCACTGTGGACCTCGTGCTGGACGGGGCCGGGACCCGGGTGACCCGGTGCACTGTGGACGGACGGCCCGCGCGGCCGCTGCTGCCCGCGCACAGCACCGGTCACCACACCGTGCACCTCACGCTCGCCTGAGCGGTTCAGCGCCGCGAGCCCGGCGCGGGCCGGGTGAAGAAGTCGATCAGCTCCTCGGCCGAGGCGTCGCCCGCGTCGTCCTCGGCGACGGCCGCCGCGCGGGGGAACAACTCTCGCTCGTAGGCCGTGAGCGCGGCCTCGGAGTCGCCGGGGTGGGCGGCGAGGGCCTGGGCGAGTCCGGCACCGTCGAGCATGGCCAGGTTCGCACCCTCGCCGTTGGACGGCGCGAGGTGCGCGGCGTCGCCGAGCAGGCTCACCCCGGGCCGGCGGTCCCAGCGGTGCCCGATCGGCAGGCGGTGGAGCGGGCGCAGGACCAGCGGGGTGTCGCCGTCGGTGATCAGCGCGGTGAGCTCCGGGGCCCAGCCGTCGAACTCCTGGACCAGGCGCGCGGCGGCCGCGGCCCGGTCGGTGAAGTCGATGGCATCGAACCAGTCCAGCGGCTTGGCCAGCGTCACGTAGGTGTGCAGGGTCCCGCCGCGCTCGCGGTGCGCGCCGATGCGCTTGCCCGGCGCGGGCGCGAACAGCGACCCACCGCCGACGGCCGCCGCCGCGGCCGGGTGCCGGGTGTCGGCGTCGAGCAGGCAGGTTTCGACGATCGACCGGCCCACGTAGGCGGGGGTGGCCGGGGAGAGCAGCGGGCGGACCCGCGACCACGCCCCGTCCGCCCCGATCAGCAGGTCCGCGGTCACGGTGGTGCCGCCGGCGAACCGGACCTCGTACCGCCCGTCGCCGAGGGCGGTGACCGCGGTGGCCTTGTGTCCCCAATGGACGGTTCCCTCGGGCAGCGCGTCGAGCAGCATGGCCCTCAGCGCGCCGCGCTCGACCTCGGGCCGCCCGTCGGTCTCGGCCCCGGTGTGGTCGAGCCGGACGGTCCCGTCGGGGCCGAGGACGCGGTACTGCTGCCCGCCGGCCAGGATGAGCGCGCGGAACTGCTCGGTCAGCCCGGCCGCGGCGAGGGCGAGCCGGCCGTTGTGGTCGTGGATGTCGAGCAATCCGCCCTGGGCGCGGGTTTCCGGCGAGGGCTCCGCCTCGTACACCGCCGCCGCGATGCCGTGGCGGTGCAGGACGCGGGCGAGCACGAGGCCGCCGAGGCCCGCGCCGATGATCGTGATGGACATGGGGTTCTCCCTGATTCGCGGGCCAGATCCGGATGCGCCGGGTGAAGACCGGCCAGTCGGTTGAAGTGTACGGTACGCGTACCGTACACTTCTGGCCATGACCCGGGGCGAAGAACGTGCGGACGCGATCCTCGACGCCACCCTGCGGCTGCTCGCCCGTGGCGGATACCGGGCATTGACGCTGGACGCCGTCGCGGCGGAAGCCCACGCGAGCAAGGCGACCATCTACCGCCGATGGCCGGGCAAGCCCGCGCTGGTGAAATCGGCCCTCGACGCCCACGACGTCGCTTTCACCACCGCAGTCGCCGACACCGGCTCGCTGCGCGGCGACCTGCTGTCCGTTGTGGACGGTTTGCGCCGCAAGACCCTCGTGTTCCCGATCACGCTGTACGCCGAGTTCGTCCAGCTGATGGAGGAGGACTCCGAGCTCGCCGACGCGCTGCGGCGCCACCTCGACGACGACGAGCTCTCGCCCTTCCGCGAGCCGCTCGCCCGGGCGGTCGCCCGAGGCGAGGCGCGCGGTGACGTCGACCACCGGCTGGTCCACGACGTCGCCGAGGCGATGGTCGTCCACCGGCTTCAGCTCGGCCACCGGCTCGATGAGGCGTTCGCCACCCGGCTGGTGGACCAGGTGCTGCTGGTGCTGGTCGATCCGGTGAAGACACAGCGAGCTCACCCGGCCGGTCCGTAGACTCGGCGCTCATGGGAATCCGCCGGGTCATCACCGTGCCGGCCGTGGCGGCCACGCTGGCCTTCACCGCGCTGCTCGGCTCCTCCACCGGGGCCGAGGGCACCGCGCGGACCTGGTTCACCTCCTGGGCCGAGTCCCAGCAGGGCCCGGCCCGGGTCACGCTGCACCACCAGTCACTGCGCATGGTCACGCACCTGAGCCAGGGCGGCGACGCGATCCGGGTGCGGCTGCAGAACACCTTCGGCCCCGGCCCGGTGACCGTCGACGAGGTCACGGCGGGGCTCAGCGCGGGCCGGGCGGCGGTCCTCGAGCCCAGGCCGGTGACCTTCGGCGGGAGCGCGGCCGTGACCGTGCCCGCGGGCGGCGACGTGTGGAGCGACGACACCCCCCTGACCACCGCCCCGGACCAGGACGTGACGATCAGCATGTACGTCGCCGGGCGCGCCGTGCCGGGGCAGCACAGCGCCGCGCTGCGGGACAACTACCTCACCCCGCCCGGCTCCGGCTCGCACGTCGCGGACCCGCGGGGCACCGCGTACACGCGCAAGGTCACCGCCACCTACCTGGTCAGCGCCGTGGACGTGCACAACCCCGCGCTGAAGGGAACCGTCGCGGCGTTCGGCAGCTCGGTGGTCGACGGGATCGGCAGCACCAACTGCGGGCACGGCTGCACCCGGCCCGGCGCCGACCGCCGCTGGACCGACGACCTGGCCCGGCGCCTCGTGGCCGAGCTGCCCCGCGACGAGCAGCTCGCCGTGGCCAACGCGGGCATCGGCGGCACCACCAGCGCCGCCTCCTGCCCGAAGCTGCCCCGGTGGGCCCGGGGCCTGGACGCGATGAGCCGGCTCGACCGCGACGTGCTCGCGCTGCACGGCGTCACCGCGGTGATCTTCTACGACGGCACCAACGACCTCGGCTACGGCTGCCGGGCCACGCCCGTGCTCACCAGCTACCGCCAGGCGTTCCAGCGGCTGCACGACGTCGGGATCAAGGTCTACGTGGTCCCGTCCACGCCGCGGCGCAGCTACACCGCGCAGAACAACCGGGACCGGCGCACGATCGGCCTGTTCGTCCGGCGCGGGCACAACTGCTCCGGCACCTGCGACGGGGTCGTGGACTTCACCCGGGTGCTCGCGGACCCGGTCGCGCCGGACCGGATCAACCCGGCCTTCGACAACGGCGATGGACTGCACGCGAACATGGCCGGGCAGCAGGCGCTGGCCCGGGTCATCGACCTGCGGATGCTCGCCGGGCGGTAAATGCGGCGCCCGGGCCCCGGCCCGGTGCGTAGACTCCGCGCCCATGGGGCACCTCGAGGCGGCGCACGTCGGCTACTACCTGCCCGACGGCCGGCCGCTGCTGGCCGAGGTGTCGTTCCGGGTCGGGGACGGGGCCGTGGTCGCGCTGGCCGGCCCGAACGGCGCGGGCAAGACGACGCTGCTGCGCCTGCTCTCCGGCGACCTGCAGCCGCATCAGGGCAGTGTGGCCGCCTCGGGCGGGCTGGGCGTGATGGGGCAGTTCGTCGGCTCGGTGCGCGACGAGCGGACGGTGCGCGATCTGCTGGTCTCGGTCGCGCCCCTGCGCATCCGCGAAGCCGCGGCGGCGGTGGACGCGGCCGAAGAGCTGATCATGACCGTCGACGACGAACCCGCGCAGCTGAAGTACGCGCAGGCGCTGAGCGACTGGGCCGAGGCCCGGGGCTACGAGTCCGAGACGATCTGGGACGTCTGCACGGTCGCCGCGCTCGGCGTGCCCTACGAAAAGGCGCAGTGGCGCCCGGTGCGCACGCTCAGCGGCGGGGAGCAGAAGCGGCTGGTGCTGGAGGCGCTGCTGCGCGGACCGGACGAGGTGCTGCTCCTGGACGAGCCGGACAACTACCTCGACGTGCCCGGCAAGCGCTGGCTGGAGGACCGGCTGCGCGAGACCCGCAAGACCGTCCTGTTCGTCTCGCACGACCGGGAGCTGCTCGCGCGCGCGGCGGAGAAGATCGTCAGCATCGAGCCCGGACCGGCCGGCTCCGACGCGTGGGTGCACGGCGGCGGTTTCGCCACCTACCACCAGGCGCGGCAGGAGCGGTTCGCCCGCTACGACGAGCTCAAGCGGCGCTGGGAGGAAAAGCACGCCCAGCTGCGCAAGCTGGTGCTGGACATGCAGCAGTACGCCTCCCGCAGCGACGAGATGGCTTCGCGGTACAAGGCGGCCAAGACCCGGCTGCGCAAGTACGAGGAGGCCGGCCCGCCCCCGGAACCGCCGCGGCGCCAGGACATCCGCATGCGCCTGCGCGGCGGCCGCACCGGCGTCCGCGCGGTCACCTGCGAGAACCTGGAGCTGACCGGGCTGATGAAACCGTTCTCGCTGGAGGTCTTCTTCGGCGAGCGGGTCGCGGTGCTCGGGTCGAACGGCTCGGGCAAGTCGCACTTCCTGCGCCTGCTGGCGGGCGGGGACGTCGCGCACACCGGCGGGTGGAAGACCGGCGCCCGCGTGGTGCCCGGCCACTTCGCCCAGACCCACGCGCACCCGGAGCTGACCGGCCGTCCCCTGGTCGACATCCTCTGGACCGGCCACGCGAAGGACCGCGGCGCCGCGATGGCCGTGCTCCGCCGCTACGAATTGGAGGGCCAGGGCGACCAGCCGTTCGACCAGCTCTCCGGCGGCCAGCAGGCGCGGTTCCAGATCCTGCGGCTGGAGCTGGACGGCGCCACGGCCCTGCTGCTGGACGAGCCGACGGACAACCTCGACCTGGAGTCGGCCGAGGCCCTGCAGGACGGGCTGGAGGCCTACGAGGGCACCGTCCTGGCGGTGACGCACGACCGGTGGTTCGCCAGGTCGTTCGACCGCTACCTGGTCTTCGGCTCCGACGGCGTGGTGCGCGAAACCCCGGAACCGGTCTGGGACGAACGGCGGGTCGTGCGCAGCCGCTGAACCCCGGGCGGGCTCCGGGGGCCGGGCGTCAGCCCAGTCCCACCGCGAAGACGTGCAGGTCCGGGTCCGCGGGCAAGGTCACCGAGGCCGGCTGCTTGCCCGCCGGCACCACCAGCGGCGCCGTCGCGTAGACCGACGCCGGTCCGCTCCGGCCGCCCGGCTGGTTGCGGTAGGCGGCCCGCGCCACCAGCGTGTTGCCGAACACCGGGTCCGAGCCGCCCCCGGGCCGGACCCAGTCGCCGAAGGACAGGTCGGCCGGGGCGGTGGTGCCGTCGGTGAAGGTGACCGTGGCGGTGGCGCGGTGGTCGCCGTTGGTCGCGGTGCCGATGAAGGACAGGCGGGTCGCCGAAGGGGCCGCGAGGGTGATCACCTGGCCCGAGGGCACGACGTTGTCCGGTCGGCCCGCAGGGGCCGCGGGCCAGGTGAACGACGTGCCCACGGCGTGGGCCACGGTGCCGCCCACCAGGCCGGCGGCCGCGAGCGCCGCCCGCGAAAGGCTGTTGCCCGCCTGGTCGAGGTCCGCCGAGCCGGCGTCGCCGTCGTCGGAGATGCCGACGTTGCCGTAGCTCGCGGCGAGCCCGCCCCGGGGCGCCACCAGCACGAGCACCGACGTGGACACGGTGCGGCCGCTGCCCCGGACGGTCACCGGCACCGGGTAGTACCCCTCGGGCGTCCCGGCCGGCACCGCGACGGTCAGCTGCACGCTCCCGCCGCCCGTCCGGCCGTCGAGCCGGAGCCGGCGCGGCACCGTGGCGGTCAGCCCGGGCGGCGCCTTCGCGGTGACGTCGAGGGCCTGGTCGTGGCCGCCGAGCCGCTGCCCGGTGACCGTCGCCTGGCCGGTGCCGCCGGGCGCGATCGCCACCTGGTTGCCGGCCGAGGCCAGGAACGGCTGCTCACTGTCCCGATAGGACGGTGGCCGGCTGTCCGCGGCCCAGCTCCGGTCCGGCTGCGCGGACAGCGTGAAGTCCAGCCTCCCTCCGTCCCGCGCGGTGCCCGCGGGCAGCCACGTGCGGTCCCAGTCCTCGCCGTTCAGCCGCAGTTCGTGCACGTACGGCGTGGCCGCCGCGGCCTTCGGCGCGCGGATGTCGATGGTCCGACCGTTCGGCAGGCTGAGCACGGCCCGCTCGAACAACGGGCTGTGCAGCACCAGGTCCGCGGTGCCGGGCGTGCCCGGGTAGATCCCGAGCGCGGCCCAGACGTACCAGGACGACTGCGCGCCGAGGTCGTCGTTGCCGGGCTCGCCGTCCGGGGTGGCGCTGAACTGCGTGGTCGCGATCTGCCGCACCACCTGCTGCGCCTTCCACGGCTGCCCGACGTGGTCGTAGAGCCAGGGCACGCCGAAGTCCGGCTCGTTGCCGGCCCACATGTACGGCTCGTTCGGGCCGGCGTTGAGCTTCTGGAAGAACGAGTCCAGCCGCGCCGCGGTCTTCGCCGGCCCGCCCATCGCGGTGACCAGCCCGGCCGGGTCCTGCGGCACGAGCCAGGCGTACTGCGCGGCGTTGCCCTCGTCGAACCCGTCCTGGCCGAACTGGCCCGGCGGCGGGGGCCGGTAAGCCGGGCCGTCCGGGAAGCGCCCGTCCTCCCCGCGCGGCTGCAGGTAGCCGGTGGCCGGGTTGAAGATGTTCTGCCAGTTCTGGGCGCGCCGGGAGAACTCGCGGGCGACGTCGCGGTCGCCGACGCCCTGCGCGAGCCGGGCGATCGCGAAGTCGTCGATCGCCCATTCCAGGGTGATCGACGCGCCGACGCGCGCGTGGTCGCCGCGCGCGGCGTCGTCGTTCGGCAGGTAGCCGCGGGCCACGTAGTCCGCGACGCCGCGGCGCTCCTGGTACGCGCCGGGCGTCTGGTCCACCGAGGTCGCGCCCTTGACCAGGTACTTCAGCGCGGTCTTGACGTCGAAGTCCCGCGCGCCGAAGGCGTACAGGCTCGAAATCAGCGCCACCGAGCTGTCCCCGGTCATCTGGCCGGTGTAGCCGTTCGCCATCGGCCAGCGCGGCCACCAGCCGCCCTGCACCGCGTCGTTGGTCAGCGACTGCGCCATGTCACCGGCCTGCCGGGGGAACAGCATGGCCTGCAGCGGCGCGAGGGTGCGGTAGGTGTCCCAGTCGGAGAAGTTGGCGTACTGCGAATGCCCGGCGGGCAGCTTCCGCACCTGGTCGTCGAAACCGGTGTAGCGCCCGTCGACGTCGTTGAACGTGTTGGGGTGCATCAGGGAGTGGTACAGCGAGGTGTAGAAGGTCTTGAGCTGCGCGGGGTCCTCACCGGCGACTCGCACCTTGCCCAGCACGGACGACCAGGCGTTCCTCGTGGACTGGCGGACGGCGCCGAAGTCCCAGCCCGGTACCTCCGCGGCCATGTTGGCTTTCGCCCCGTCGACGCTGACGTAGGACAGGGAAACCTTGGCCTGCAAGGTCTTCTGCGCGCCGAAGGTCAGGTAGGCACCGGCCTTCGGCGCGTCGACGGCGTCCGTGCCCGGCTTCACCGAGGAGCCGTCCCAGGTGCCGTGCGCGGTGAACGGCCGGTCGAAGACGAGGTCGTAGTAGACGGTGTACTTGTTGCCCTTGCCGCAGAAGTTGCCGGTGGTGGCCGAGCCGCTGACCTCGCGGTCGCCGGTCACCTTCAGGTCGGCGTGGGTGTCGCCGGCCAGGCTGGCGCCGCCCTTGACCAGCACCTGCGCGGTGGCGCCGGCCGGGAAGGAGAACGCGGCCAGCCCGGTCCGCGTGGCCGCGGTCAGCTCGGCGCGGACCTTCGAATCGGCGAGCGTCACGGCGTAGTAGCCGGGCGCGGCCTGCTCGCCTTCGTGGGTGAAGTGCTCGACCCGGTCCCACGGGGCCGCGCCGAGGTCGCCGGTCACCGGCAGGATCGGCACGTCACCGAACGCGGTGCAGCCGACCGAGGCGTGGTCGAGGCTGAACCCGCGGATCTGATCGCTGTGGTACTGGTAGCCGGCGTAGGAGCCCTGGGTGTCCGGGGAGAACTGCATCATCCCGAACGGCGTGGCCGGGCCGGGGAAGTTGTTGATCTCACCGACCGAGCCGTCGCCGCGGCCGGTGCCGATCAGCGGGTCGACGTAGGCCGACGGGTCGCCGACCAGCGGTGCGCCCGAAGCCGCGGGCTCGGCCGCCGCGGCGACGCCCGGTGCGCCGAGCACCGCCGCGGTGAGCAGCGCCGCCATGAACCTGTACCGCACCGGGTGCCTCCCACGGCGTCGACCGGACCTCGGCCTCCGACCTTTCCGCGCGCCCGGGCGGTGGTCAACACTTTGACAAAGACCTGGCTCGTCCCCGGGGCCCGGCGACCACCGGTCCACGGCGCGTCCGCACGACCGGCCCGGGGTTTTTCGTCCACAGTGGACGAATACGCCGACCCGGCATTCTCCCACGTTCCGCGCCGGTTGTCCCCCGGTCGTCGCGAAGGATCGGCGGGTGGCCCGGACAGAAAGTTGTCCGAACCAATTTCCACGGTTTTCGTTGACACGCCGACAATCCGCGGTTCACGCTGGGTGAGCCCACCGCCGGGCCCGTGCGGTCCGCCCGCCGGCCGGTCCCGGGCCCCGACGAGGAGGACAGCCATGCCCGCTGCCCGGTCCCGACCCGCCTCCGCCCGGACGACGCGGGCCCTCCTGACCGCCACCACGCTGGCCGCCGGGCTGCTCGTGGCCGCGCACCCGCCGATCTCGACCCCGCCACCCACACCGCCCACGCCGCCGGCCGTCGCCCCGGGAACGGCCCACGCACCCGGGCCGCACCAGCCGGCCCGGGCCACCCCGCCGCCCTCGGCGACCGCCGCCGGGGCGGCCGCGATCTGCAACAAGCGCTGCGACGCCGCCGATCCCTCGCTCTCCCCCGGCGACCGGACGCCGTTGTCGGTCACGCTGTTCTCCCGGGCGATCGCGCTGCACTTCGACGACACCGACGCGATGGGCTGGGCCTCGATCGGCACCGGGAACCCCGGCGACGAGGTCTGGCTGGACCGTTCGTTCGACGGTGGTTCCAGCTGGTCCTCGGGCAGCCGGCTGGGCGCCACCGCCATCCCGGCCGGGCAGCGCGGGTGGCGCACGCTGATGTACAACGTCGACGACTGGAACAACCTCGGCGTCGGCGCCCTGCGCGCCTGCGGCAAGGTCGCCGACCGCCCGGACGTCGCGTGCACCTCCTGGGCGCGCACGCCCTGGAACGCCGGCGAACCGCGCACCGCGGCGGCCACCGCGCAGATGATGTCCTACGACCTGCGGACCGGCTTGTTCGCGACCACCGGCTGGTGGAACTCCGCGAACGCGCTGACCGCGCTGATCGGCAACATCCGGGTGACCGGCATGGACAGCTACCGCTACGCCATCGGGCGCACCTACGACCTCAACGTCGGCAGCGGGCTGGGCCAGTTCCGCAACGACTACCTCGACGACACCGGCTGGTGGGGCCTGGCCTGGGTCGCGGCCTACGACCTGACCGGCGACAGCCGCTACCTGGCCACCGCCCGCTCGGACGCGGACTACCTGGCGTCCTATTGGGACGGCACCTGCGGCGGCGGCATCTGGTGGAGCACGGCCAAGACGTACAAGAACGCCATCGCCAACTCGCTCTACATCGAGCTGAACGCCGCGCTGCACAACCGGGTCCCCGGGGACAGCACCTACCTCGGGCGCGCCCGCAGCGGCTGGAGCTGGTTCCAGGGCACCGGCATGGTCACCGGCTCGAACCTGGTCAACGACGGCACGGACCTGGGCACCTGCAAGAACAACGGGGGCACCGTCTGGTCGTACAACCAGGGGGTGCTGATCCACGCGCTGACCGAGCTGAGCCGCGCCGCCGGCGACTCCTCGCTGCTGGCCACCGCGCGCCGGATCGGCGACGCCAACACCACTTCCGGCTCGCTCAACACCGCCGACGGGATCCTGCGCGACCCCTGCGAGACCGGCGACTGCGGCGCGGACGGCCCCTCGTTCAAGGGCGCCGACGTCCGGGGGCTCGGCGCGCTGAACGCGGCGCTGCCGGACCACCCGTACACCGCTTACCTGAAACGCCAGGCCGACCGGGCGCACGCCGCGGACCGCAACTCCCTCGACCAGTACGGGCTGCGCTGGTCCGGACCGCTGGACCGGGTCGACGCGGCCCGCCAGCAGAGCGCGCTCGATCTCGTCGACGCGGCGTACTGACCGCCGCCGGGCCACGATCGGCTTCCGGGCGAAGCGAATGGCGCGCCCGGGGCCAGGCGGTGAGGACGTAAGCTGGGCCGGTCAGCCGTACCGGTGCGGGAGGCCCCACGATGGACAGCGTCGACCCCATGGATGCCGCGCTGCGCGTTTCCCGCGAGCGGTCCGGCAGCACGTGCGTCCTGCGCGTCACCGGCGAGGTGGATGTGGCCACTTCACCGCTGCTGCGCCGCGAAGCGACCCTCGACGAGGACGCCCTGCAGGTGCTGATCCTCGACTGCACCGGCGTGACCTTCCTCGACTCGGCCGGACTGACCGTGCTGGTCCAGGTGGACCAGTGGTGCCGCGAGCGCGCGGCGGAGCTCAGGATCATCACGCGCACCCGCGCCGTGCTGCGCGCGCTCCAGATCACCGGCCTCGACCGGGTCCTGACCATCGCCGCCACCCTCGACGACGCGCGGCCGGCCTGATCGGTCCGATGTGGACCCGCCTCCGGCCGGGCCGCGCTCGGCCTTCGGGGGAGGCCGCGGGGACGCCGGTCCGCCGTCGGCGGGAAATCCGCTGGCCCGGCCACCGGTGGGAGTGGGTACGGTGGGCCCCATGTCGAGCCCTGAGGCGGACACGGTGGGGGCTTTCGGTCACGCCGTCAGCCCCCTGAACCCCTGACCGTCCCCCCTGTCCGGGGACCGGTGTGCGCCTGGGGCGCTGGCCGCGGTGACGAGACGCCTGGTCGTTCTCCCTCACCTCGGAGCTCTTCATGCCTTTTGCGCTGTACCTGCTGGCCGTCGCCGTTTTCGCGATGGGGACCTCGGAGTTCATGGTGGCCGGGCTGGCCCCGGACCTGGCCGCCAGGCTCGGCGTGCCGATCGGCTCGATCGGGCTGCTGACTTCGGCCTTCGCGGTCGGGATGGCCGTCGGCGCGCCGGTGACGGCCGTGTTCGCCCGGCGCTGGACCACCCGGACCGCCTTGCTCGGCTTCGTCCTGGTGTTCGCCGCGGCACACGTCGCGGCCGCGGCCGCGACGAGCTTCCCGGCGCTGCTGGTCACGCGCGTGGCCGCCGCGCTGGCGAACGCCGGTTTCCTGGCTGCGGCCCTGACCGCAGCCGCCCGGCTCGCCCCCGGCCGGGAGGGCCGCGCGCTCGCGGTCCTGCTCGCCGGGACGACGGTGGCCACCATCGCCGGTGTCCCGGCCGGCTCGGTCCTCGGGAGCCTGCTCGGCTGGCGGGCCACGTTCTGGGCACTCGCGCTCCTGTGCCTGCCCGCGGCTTGGGGCGTGGTGCGGGGTTTTCCCGCGCGGCGAAAGGAAAGCGCCGGGCCGGCCGCCCCGCCGTTGGCCGTCCCGCCGTCGGCCGCCCCGCCGTCGGCCGTCCCGCCGCTGGCCGCCGAGTTCGGCCGGCTGAAGCGGCCCCGGCTGGTCCTGGTGATGGCGCTGGGCGCGCTGGTCAACGCCGCCACTTTCGCGACCTTCACCTTCCTGGCCCCGATCGTCACCGGCACCGCCGGGCTGGCCGCCTGGTGGGTGCCGGTGGTGCTGGTGCTGTTCGGGCTCGGGGCGTTCACCGGGGTCACCGCGGCGGGACGGCTCGCCGACCGGTGGCCCGGCCGGGTGCTCGCGATCGGCGGACCGCTGCTGCTGGCGGGCTGGCTCGCGCTGGCGACGCTGGCCGCCTGGCCGTTCGCCCTGCCGGTGCTGGTTTTCGCGCAGGGCGCGCTGTCCTTCGCGCTGGGCAGCACGCTGATCGCCCGCGTGCTCCACGAGTCCGCGGCCGCCCCCACCCTGGCCGGCTCGTACGCGACCGCGGCCCTCAACCTCGGCGCAGCCGGCGGCCCGGCCCTCGCCGCCCTCACCCTCGGGCCGGGACCCGGCGACCTCGGCCCGGTCTGGATCAGCGCGTTGCTGGTCGCGATCGCGCTGCTGCTCATCGCCGCGCTCCGGCCGGTGTGAGGCGACGGGGCCGCCCCCCGAAGACGGCCCCGCTCGACCGAGACCGGCCCTCAGCGCTCGATCGCCCCGGCCGGCCGGCCGGGGCCGGCGGGCTCGGTCCTCGTGGCCGCCGGCTGGTCCTGCGGGGCCGGCTCGGCCGCGGCCGGGCGGCCGAGGCTCGCCTTGACCGAGTCGAGGATGGCCAGGCCCTGCCCGACCAGTCCAGCGGCGATCTCGCCCAGCCCGTCCGCTCCATTGAGGACAGTCACCTGCGCGCCGCTGAGGCCGCGCGCGGCCTCCTTGACGATCTCCGGCAGCTGCTCGATCACCAGGCGGTCGAGGGCGACGCGGTTGTGCGACGCGGCCGCGGCGGCCTTGATCTCCATCGCCTCGGCGTCCGCGCGGGCCATCACGCGCACCTGCTCGGCCTGGGCCTCGGCCGGGCGGACCACCTCGGTCACGAGCTGTTGCTGGCGCAGCAGGGCCTCGCGCTGGGCCAGCTCGGTCCGGGCGTGGATCACCTCGCGCTGCGCCGTGGCCTCCGCCAGCGGACCGGCCTGCGCGGCCTCGGCCTGGGCCTTGTCGACCTCCGCCTTGTACTGCGCCTGCACCACGGCGGTCTGCCGCGCGTACTCCGCCTGCCGCCGGTGCGACTCCTGCGCCGCCTCGGCCGCGGCCTGGTCGGCGCGGGCCTGGGCGATCTGCGCCTCCCGCTGGATCGCGGCGTTGTGCGGCGCGGCCATCGCGGCGATGTACCCGAGCTTCATGTCGTCGATCGACTGGATCTGCAGCGAATCGATGGTCAGCCCGATCTTCGCCATCTCCTCGGCCGAGCCGTCCAGCACCTCGGTGGCCAGCTTCTGCCGTTCGGTGACGATCTCCTCCACCGTCATCGAGCCGACGATCGAGCGCAGGTGCCCTGCGAAGATCCGCCCGGTCAGCACCGACATCTGGCCCTGGTCGGACAGGAACCGCTGCCCGGCGTTGACGATGCTCTCGGTGTCGTTGCCGACCTTGAACGCGATCACCGCGCGGACGTTGAGCGTGATGGCCTGCTTGGTCACGCAGGTCTCCGACACCTCCGCCTCGGCCATGCTCAGCGTCAGGAACCGGACCTTGCGGAAGAACGGCATGATGAACGCGCCGTGCCCGGTGACCACGCGGAACGGGCCATCGCCCGAACTCCCGCGCTTGCCGCCGGAGATCAGCATCGCCTCGTCGGGCGCGGGCACTCGGTATCCGAACATCTTCGCTCTCTCCTAGCTACGGGGTGAAGGGTTCCGTCCAGGCCACGACGC
Organism: Amycolatopsis sp. PS_44_ISF1; assembly: GCF_032335455.1. NCBI lineage: Bacteria > Bacillati > Actinomycetota > Actinomycetes > Pseudonocardiales > Pseudonocardiaceae > Amycolatopsis > Amycolatopsis sp. PS_44_ISF1. The sequence continues at coordinate 1,453,886 of NZ_JANUXO010000002.1, forward strand.
CGACGGCGCGGTGCGGACGCTGCTCGACGACCAGCACGGCCGTCCCCTTCGGAAGGGGCACTTCGGAATAGGCGCGGAAGGTCTCGGTGCCGCCGCGGATCCGGATCAGCACCTCGCCGGGGCCGTCACCGCCGCGGGTCCCCACGAGCAGCACGCCGGTCCGCCCCTCCGGCGACGCCCCCTCCGGGCTCACCGGCGCACCGGCGTCCCGGGAAACCTGCCCGGATCGGCCCTCCCGGCCGACGTCTCCCTCATGACCACCCCTCGGCCTGGCCGCCGACGGCGACCACCCCGCCCAGCATCGTCCGTGCGCCGCGCCGGGGCAAGTCACGAAAGCGCCTCCACCGGCCCGGGGTTACACTGGGTGATCGCACGCCTGCCCCCGGTCCCCGGCCGTGACCGATACCGGCCGGGAGGGGTCCGATGACCATCGAAAACCACCACTGCGTCCACGACGGCTCGGCCGGGCGGAAGGTCGCCCCGCCGCCCGGACCCGGGCACGCCGAGCTGGTCGCGCGCGTGGCCACCCGGATCAGCCCCGGCACGGTCACCGTCTCGGTGTCGGGCCGGCTCGACCAGGCCGGCGACCGGGCCGTGGCCGCCCACCTGGCCGAGGCCCGGCGGCGGTGGCGGGGCCGGCTGGTGGTCGACCTGACCGCCTGCGACGGTCTCGGCGAGGCGGCCCTGGCCGCGGTGCGCAAGACCGTCGAGCACGCCGGGACCGAGGGGTTCCGGTTGTCCGTGGTGGCGGGCAGCCCCGGAATCCGCGCGGCGCTCGACGCGCTGGCCCTCCCGCACTCCCCGGCTCCGGCGGTCGCGCTGACACCGGTCGTGGCACTGCGCGTCTGCGTGAGCCGTAACTGGGTGAGTCACAACCGGGCCGGCCGGGGCGAGCGGCCCTGACCCGAGCGCGCTCCCCCGGCCCGCACCGCCCGGGAAATGAGGCGGCTCAGGGCAGGTTCTCCACCTCGACCGGCTCGATGGCCTCCCCCGCGGGCAGCGGGAAGCCGAGGATCTGGCTGTAGAAGCTCAACTCCGCGTCGAGCGAGCGGCGGATGCTCTCCGCCCGCCGGAAACCGTGCTGCTCGCCCTCGAACACCAGATACGCGACCGGCACCTTCCGCGCGCGCAGCGCATCGACGATCAGCTCGGACTGGTTCGGCGGCACCACCGGGTCGTCGGCACCCTGCAGCACCAGCAGCGGGCGGGAGAACGCGTCGACCCGGTGGATCGGCGAACGGTCCACGTACACTTCGCGGGCTTCGGGGTACGGGCCGATCAGCCGGTCCAGGTAACGGCTTTCGAACTTGTGCGTGTCGGCGGCCAGCACCTCGAGATCGGCGACGCCGTACAGGTCGGTGCCGGCGGCGAACGGGGTGTCCTCGCGCGCGAGCGCGGCCAGCACGGTGAACCCGCCGGCCGAGCCGCCGCGGATCAGCAGCTTCCCGCCGTCGACGCGCCCTTCGGCCGCGAGCCAGCGGGCGGCCGCGAGGCAGTCGGCCACGTCGAGCCGGCCCCAGGCGCCGCGCAACTGCTCCCGGTACGCGCGGCCGAAGCCGGTCGAGCCGCCGTAGTTGACGTCCACCACGGCGAACCCCCGGCTGGTCCAGTACTGGATTCCCAGCGACAGCACCGGTGAGGCGGTCGATGTCGGTCCACCGTGGACCATCACGATCAGCGGCGGCCTGCTGTCCTCGGGCCCGGTGTGGCCCGGGTTGGCCGGCGGGTAGAACAGCGCGTGCGAAACCCTGTCCCCCGAGGGGAAATCGATCGCCTCGGGCCCGGACAGGTACTCGGCGCCGCATCTCGGGTCACGGGGCTCGCGCAGCGGCCGGACCGCACCCCCGGCCGTGACCGCGTAGACGCCCGGCTCCGCGACCGGCGAACCGGCGAGCACCACCACCTCACCGGCCCCGGTGGCCCGCACCGCTCGGATCGCGGTGAACGGCAGGTCGAGTTCGGTCACCGTGCCGTCGGCGTCCGCGATCGCGAGGCCGTCCAAGCCGCCGCTCCAGCGCGCGAAGAGCGTGCGGCCCTCCGGCAGCAGCGCGTACCGCCCGGTGCCCAGCTGCCAGCCCGGGACGCCGATCTCGGCGTCGAGCACCACGGCCGGCTCCACCCCGCCGCCGGGCGTCCAGCGGTACAGGTTCCACCAGCCGGTGCGGTCGGAGACGAAGCACAGGGTGCCGTCGGAGTGCCAGCGCGGCTCTCCGACGCTCTCGCCGGGGCCGCCCGCCACCACCGTGTCCTCGCCGGTGGCCAGCTCGCGCACGGTCAGCACGGTGTCGTCCCACGGCAGGTCCGGGTGGTTCCACGAAACCCAGGCGAGCCGCCGCGCGTCCGGCGAGAAGCGCGGCGAGGCCACGAAGTCCGGGCCGCTCACCAGCACTTCCTGCGTCCCGCCGGGGTGCAGCTCGACCAGCTCGTTGCGGACCGCCCCCGCGCCCCCGCCACCGGCCGGGTGGTGTTCGCGCACCACGACCAGGCGGGTGCCGTCCGGGCTGAACCCGCCGTCGGCGTACCGGTCCCCGCGCGGCACCTCGGGCTCGGGCGTCAGCGGTTCGGGTTCGCCGCCGTCGAGGCGGTACAGGCGCTGGTCGCGCCAGTTCGCGAACCAGACGGCGCCGTCGCGGACCCACCAGTCGCCGCCGCCGTACTCGTGCACCGACGTGCGCGCGTCGAAGCCCTCGGGCAGCAGCTCCGTGGTGGTGCCGTCGGCCTCGCGGCGGATGAGCTGCACGCGGCCGCCCTCCTCGGGCCGTGCCTCCGACCAGACGACCGCGTCGCCGTCGACGCGGACGTCGGTCACGCGCGCCGCGGACCGGGTGATCAGCTCAGCCGTGATCGGCGTGGTCCAGGATCCGAACTCAGAGGTCTGCACCGGCCCACGCTATCGCCCCGGGCGCGCGGTTGGCGGGCCCGGCGGCCCGGACCGGCGACGCGCGTCGGCCGCCCGGGGCGCCCCGCCCCGGCAGAATGGCCGGCAGAACGCCTTGCGAGGAGGAAACCCGATGAGCTACGCCTTCGACCCCGAGATCGCCGCCACGGTCTCGATGCTGCCCGAGACCGACCTCACCGATCTGCCGGCCGCCCGGCTGCGGACGGCGGAGATGTTCGCGGAGCTGGCCGGGGAGCCCGACACCACCGGCGTCACCGTGCGCGAGGAGCTGGTGCCCGGGCCCGAAGGCGCGCCCGACGTGCGGGTGCTGGTCTACACCCCGGACCGGATCGCCACCACCGCCCTGCTCCTCGACATCCACGGCGGCGGCTTCATCCTCGGTGGCGCGGACATGGACCACGAGGACAACGTCGGCGTGGCCCGCGAACTCGGCGCGGTCGTGGTGTCGGTGGACTACCGCCTCGCCCCCGAGGCGCCGTACCCGGCCGGGCTGGAGGACTGCTACGCGGTGCTGGCCTGGACGGCCGAGAACGCCGCCGAGCTCGGCATCGACCCGGCCCGCACCGTCATCCACGGCATCAGCGCGGGCGGGGGCCTGGCCGCCGCGCTGGCCCTGCTGGCCCGCGACCGCGGCGGCCCGGCCATCGCGTTCCAGTTCCTCGGCGTGCCGGAGATCGACGACCGCCTGGAGACGCCGAGCATGCGCGCGTTCGTCGACACCCCGCTGTGGAACCGGCCCCGCGCGGAGCTGAGCTGGGACTGCTACCTCGGCGAGGGCGTCCGCGGCACCGAGGGCGTCCCGGTCCACGCCGCCCCGGCCCGCGCGACCGACCTGACCGGCCTGCCGCCCGCGTACGTCTCGGTGATGGAGTTCGACCCGCTGCGCGACGAGGGGATCCGTTACGCGCAGGCCCTGCTGGCGGCCGGGGTCACCACGGAACTGCACCTGTTCCCGGGCACCTTCCACGGCTCCGGGGTGGTGAAGCACGCGGTGATCTCCCGCCGGGAAAAGGCCGAGGCGCGGGCGGTGCTGGCCCGCGCGCTGGGGGTCGAGACGGCTTAGGCGGGTGCGGCCAGGACCGTGGGTGGTGTGAACGGGCCTCCGGCCGAGCAGCGGCCGGACCCGGACCCCGGTGGCACGCGGCTCGAACGGCTTAGACGGGTGCGGCCAGGACCGTGGGTCGGTGTGAACGGGCCTCCGGCCGAGCGGCGGCCGGACCCGCGCCCCGGTGGCACGCGGCTCGAACGGCTCAGGCGGGTGCGGCCAGGACCGTGGGTCGGTGTGAATGGGCCTCAGGCCGAGCGGCGGCCGGACCCGCGCCCCGGTGGCACGCGGCTCGACTCGCTTCCCTCTCCGGGCGATCGGACCCTCAGCGCATCGATCAGGACGCCGGAAAGACTGGTCCTCCTGGCAAAACCGGCACCGCGGCTCCTTCCGCACCGGCCCGCGGCGGGTTCGCGGCGACGGGGTGCGCTGCCGGCTCAACCGCGGGCGGCCAGCCGGCGGGCGAGCAGCGCCAGGTGGGCGCGGAACCGGTCGCCCGGATCGTCGAGGCGCCAGCCCAGCGCGTCCTCGACGTGGGCCAGCCGCCCGGCGACCGAGCTGTGGTGCCGGTGCAGGAGGACGGCCGCCTGGCGCAGCGATCCCGTGCGGCAGAACGCTTCCAGCGTCGCGACGTCGGCGGCGCCGGCCGGGGTGGCGGCGAGCTCGTCGAGGGCGCGGACGTCGGGCTGGGCCCGCAGCCGCTCCGGCGGGATCTCGGCCAGCAGCGTGCGCGAGCCGAGTTCCTCGTGCACGATCACCGGTTCCGCCCCGGGCCCGGCGAAGCGCTCGGCCAGCCGCGCCTGCAGCCAGGAACGACGAGCCTCCAGCCCGTCCACGGGGTCACCGACGCCGACGCGGACCGTGCCCGTCGCGCTGCGCTCCCGCGCCCGGTCGGCCAGCGCGGACCGGAGCGCGGAGACCACGGCGTCCGTCCCTTCGCGGGGCTGCACCACAACCGCCGCGACCTCACCGACCACCGCCACCCGCGCGGCCGGGAAGGCCCCGCCCCGGGCCATCAGCGCGACCGCCGCGGCCCCCGGATCCCGCCCGTCGCCGGTGCCGACCGCGACCACCCGCACCGGCTTGCCCGCCGCCAGCCCGAGCAGCACCAGCGCCCGCGCCCGGTCCTCGGCCGCCGCCCGCTCCCCCAGCACCAGCTCGACCAGCGCGGGGTCGGCCAGGTGCGGCGCGGCCACCGCCCCCGGCCGCGCCAGCAGCCGGGCCGCGATCGCGAACCGCTCCAGCACGAGGTCGTCCAGCGGCTCGGGAGCCGCTCGCTCCAGCCAGACCCGGCCCCCGGGCTCGACCGCGGAAACCAGTACCAGGGGCCCGGGTTCCACCGCCCCCGGCCCCGCCGCCCGCGCCGCGTCGGCGACGTCCTGCGCGGCAGCAGCGGTGCGGGGCGGGGCAGCAGTCCGCCCTGCTCCGGCGGTACGGCTCGCGGTGCCAACCCCGGCCCCGGCCGCAGCCCGACCGGCCGCGACCGCCAGATCGGCAGGGACAGCACCGTCCGCAGCCGCAGCCAGACCTACTGCACCACCTCCGTCGGCACCGCCAGCCCGGTCCACTGCGGTAGCACCATCCGCAACCGCAGCCCGACCTACTGCACCACCGCCATCCGCAGCCGCACTCCGACCTACTGCGCCAGCGCCGTCGGCACCGCCAGCCCGGTCCACTGCCGCAGCACCATCCGCAGCCGCACCCCCAACCACCGCACCAGCACCATCCGCAACCGCACCCAGGCCCGCTGCACCAGCGCCGCCAGCCCGTTTCACTGCCGTGGCACCATCCGCAGCCACAACCACCGCACCAGCACCATCCGCGGCCGCAGACCGGTCCGCGCCGGCGGTCCGGACCTCCGCGGCATCGTCCCGGCCCGCCGGACCGGTCTTGCCGTCCTCCCCGGCCCGATGCACGGGCCCGGGCACCGCGTCCCCGGGCGCGGAGCCGTCCGGCCGGAATCGCAGCATCGGTTCGCCCGGCCGGTGCAGCCCGGCCGGGCACTCCGCCAGCGCGGCGGCCGAGCGGACCAGGTCCGGGAGGCTCGCGCGGTGGGCCACCAGTTCGTCGAAGTACGCGATCACCCGCACCGCGGCCTCCGCGTCGGAGTCGACGGCGGACAGTCGCAGGAGCAGCCCCTTCATGTCCCCCAGGGTAACCGGCCCCGGCCCACCGAGCAGCCACCGAGCGGCGCCCGGCCCGGCGTTCGTCCACAAACGACAGTCAGTAGACCGCGGAAACAGCCGCCCGCACCGCCCGCGCGACCTCGGCCCGCCCGGCCGGCACGTAACGCGCGCTCAGTTCGCCCGCCGGGCCCATGCTGGTGTGGACCAGGTAACGGCCGTCTTCGGTGTCCAGCCAGCTCATCGGGTCGGCGCTGCGGAGCTCGCCGAGCCGGCCCCGGCCGGTGGTGTGGATGTGGCCGCCGCCCAGGCGCGGGGCGGCCAGCACCCGCTGCAGGACGTCGCCGGGCTCGTCCTCGGCGGCCGGGCGGGAGCGGCCGGAGCGGGGCTTGACGATGCGGAGGCTGCCGAACGCGTCGGTCTCGTCCTCGTCCTCCGCGGCCTCCGCGCGGCGCCGCGCGGTCATGGCCGACACCGCCTGCGGGGCCCCGCGGTGCACGGTCTGCACGGGCGTGGTCGCCGCGCGCGCCGCGGGCAGCACGCCGGTGACGAATTCCACCAGGTCCTCGTCGGGGAACAGCGAGAAGGCCAGGTCGTCCGACCGCGGGTCCTGCGTGATGCCGAGCGCCTGCCGGCCGTCGGTGAGCGCGAGCACCGCCAGGTCCGAACCGAGGCCGTCGAGTCCGCTCACCGCCACCGACACCCGAGGCGCGGCGACCAGCCCGAACGCGGTGCGCACCGACGGGTGCAGCTCGCCCCGCACGGACAGCCGCCGTTCCTCCACCGCCCGGTACACCGCGGCCGCGACCCGCGCGAACCGCGCCGGATCCGTGGGCACCGCCCCGATCCGCAGCGGGAACAGCCGGATGTCACCGCCGGTCGCCAGCCCGGCCACCCGGGCCTCGACCACGTCGAGGGTGAACTCGAACCTGTCCGCCATAGCCGCCTTGGTCCTTCCCGAGCCGAGTCCTGCGGCACGAACGATGCCATCGGCGGGGGTCCGCAGGGGGCGCCGCGCCGTTTCGTGTCCGAAAGACCCGCCCGCGTTTCCCGCGCGTCCACCCGCCCGGGCCGGGGATGACGGCGGGCGCACCGAACCAGAGGAGGACGGCCCGGGACCGACCACCGGCGACCACCACCACGGTGAGGCCGAGACCGCGATCCACGTCAAGTCCGGCCACCCCGCGTTCGTCTTCGCCGACGGTGACCAGGAAGTGCAGCCGGAGACCGGTCCTGGCGACTACGTGTTCGTGCCGCCCTGCGTCCCGCGCCCGGCGCCGTCCGGACAAAGGGCCGGTGCCTTCCACCCCGTGGTCACGGTTGCGCATGACCGCATACGGCGGGTCTGCTCGGTCCCCCCGGGGGAAACCGACCGAGAGGACCCACCTGTGAGCGTCACCGACGAACTGCTGGCCAACAACGCCGAGTACGCCGCGGGCTTCACCGGCCCGCTGCCGCTGCCGCCCGCCAAGCACGTGGCCGTGCTGGCCTGCATGGACGCGCGGATCAACGTCTACGGCGTGCTCGGGCTGAACGAGGGCGAGGCCCACGTGATCCGCAACGCGGGCGGCGTGGTCACCGAGGACGAGATCCGCTCGCTGGCCATCAGCCAGCGGTTGCTCGGCACCGAGGAGATCATCCTCATCCACCACACCGACTGCGGCATGCTCACCTTCACCGACGACGAGTTCAAGGAGTCCATCCGCCAGGACGTCGGCCTCAAGCCCGCCTGGGCCGCCGAGGCCTTCGCCGACCTCGAAACCGACGTGCGGCAGTCGCTGGCCCGGATCCGCAGCAGCCCGTTCGTCCCGCGCAAGGAGTCCGTGCGCGGGTTCGTCTTCGACGTGGCCACCGGGAAGCTCGACGAGGTCGTCTGACGCCTCCGCCGGGGTAGGCTCCAGCCGGTCGGGGCGAAAGGGCGGAAACCGTGGACGTGCTGGTTTCGGTGGACCTGGAAGGGGTCGCGGGCATCGCCACGCGGCAGCAGATCGGGCCGGGCGGCCGGGACTACCCGGCGGCGCGGGAGCTGATGACCGCGGAGGCCAACGCCGCGGTGGCGGGCGCGTTCGAGGGCGGCGCGACGTCGGTGGTGGTCAACGACAGCCACGGACCGTCGGACAACCTGCTGGGCGAGCGCCTCGACCGCCGGGTCGAGTACGTGGTCGGCGAGCCCACGCCGCTCGGCATGGTGCAGGAACTGCCCACGGGCCGCGGGGTCGTGCTGTTCGTGGGCTACCACGCCGCGGCGGCGGACCCGGCCGGCGTGCTCGCGCACACCTTCAGCGGCGGCGGTTTCACCGAGGTCCGGCTCGGCGGCGCACCGATCGGCGAGGCCGAGCTGAACGCGCTGATCGCCGCCGAGCACGGCGTGCCGGTCGGCCTGGTCACCGGCGACGACGTAATCTGCGCCCACGCGGAGCGCACCTTCCCCGGCGTGGTGACCGTCGCGGTCAAGACCGCGCTCGGGCGCACCGCCGCCCGCAGCCGCCACCCGGCGGTCGCCCGCGAGGCCATCACCGCGGGTGCCGCGCGGGCCGTCCGCAACGCCGCCGCCGGTCTCCTGTCCCCACTGTCCATTCCGGACGAACTGCTGATCGAGGCCGAGCTTCGCCCGAACGGCGCCGCCGACCTGGCCGCCCGCGTCCCCGGTACCGAGCGGGTCGGCGGACGCACCGTCCGGTTCACCGCCGCCGGCCCGCGGCAGGCGCTCGACGTGCTGGAGGTCTGGGCCGCGCTCGCGGCGCACTACCCCCACCGCTGAACCGCGGCCGTTGCGCGGTCCCGCGAAACCCCCTCGGCCATGAAGGCCACCGGCACGGCCCGCGGGGTATAACGTGGCCGGGTGACACCGATCTTCCAGCTCAGCGACGACCACGTGACCGCCGAAGCCGCCCTGGACCCGGTGGCGGCGACCATCGGCGGCGTCGTGACCGATCCGTCCGCGTTGACCGATTACAGCCCCGACGGCGCCGAAGCCCGGGCCGAGCTGACTCGCCGCACGCTGGCGGCGCTGGCCGCACTGACCCCGGAGTCGGCGTCGGACCGGATCGCCGGCGCGCACCTGCGGGAGCGGCTGGAGGCGCAGCTCGCCTGGCACGATCTGGGCGAGCCGCTGCGCACGGTCCAAGCGCACTTCGGGATCCTGAACTCGGTGCACGACACCGTGGACATGCTGCCGCGCACCGGCGACGAAGACTGGCGCGTGATCGCCCGGCGGCTGGCCGGCGTCGAGACCATGCTGGACGGCTGGCGTTCGGCGCTGGGCGAAGGACTGGACCGGGGCCTGCCCGCGGCTCGGCGCCAAGCCCTGGAGACGGCCGCGCAGGCCGAGCAGTACGTGGGCAAGCACGAAGCCCTGCTGGACGGCTACGGCGAAGGCGCGCTCTCCGGCGAACTGCGCGCCGCGGCCGACGCCGCCTACCGCGGGTACTCGGGCCTGGCCGCGTACCTGCGCGAGGAGTACGCGCCGCGCGCGACGGAGGTCGACGGCGTCGGCGCCGAGCGTTACGCGGTGGGCGCGCGGCTGAGCCTGGGCGCGGACGTCGACCTGGCCGAGGCGTACGAATGGGGCTGGGCCGAGCTGGAGCGGATCGAAAGCGAGCTGGCCGAGGAAGCCGCGAGCGTGCGCCCGGGCGCGACCGTCGCGCAGGCCCAGGAACTGCTGGACGCCGCGTACAGCGTCGACGGCGAAGCGTCCTATTTGGACTGGCTGCGCGCCCGGCACGACCGCGCGCTGGAAGCGGCGGCCGAGCACTTCGACATCCCGGAGCCGCTGCGGACCCTGGACGTGACGATCGCGCACGGCTCGGCCTCCGGCGCGCCGTACTACACCGGCCCCAGCGAGGACGGCACCCGCCCGGGCCGCACCTGGTGGCCGCTGGGCGGACGGGAGCGGTTCGCCGTGTGGCGGGAGCTGACCACGGTGCTCCACGAGGGCGTGCCGGGCCACCACCTGCAGATCGGCACGGCGAAGCTGGCCGCCGACCGCGTCAGCCGCTTCGCCCGGTCCCACTCGGTCAGCGGCCACGCCGAGGGCTGGGCGCTCTACGCCGAGCGCCTGTCCGACGAACTCGGCTGGTACACCGAACCGGGCACCCGGCTGGGCATGTTGTCGGGCTCCGCGCTGCGCGCCGCCCGGGTGGTCATCGACCTCGGCGCGCACCTGGACCTCCCCCTCCCGGACGGCTCCCGCTGGAGCTTCGAGACCGCCTGCCGGGTTCTGCACGAACGCGGACTGGCCGGCCGCCACCAGGTGCACGCCGAGGTGGTCCGCTACTACGGCTGGCCGGGCCAGGCCATCTCGTACAAGCTCGGTGAACGCGCCTGGCTCCAGGCCCGCGAGGAAGCTTCGCGACGGCCGGGCTTCACCTTGCGCTCCTGGCACCGCGAAGCACTGGAGGTCGGGCCGGTCGGCCTGGCCGCCCTGCAGGAGGCACTGCGCCCGACCGCCTGAACCGGGCCGAGCCTCCGCACCCGGTCCTGGCCACCCGGCCTCGGGCGGCCAAAACCGGGCACGGGCGCCCTGCAACCGGGGCTACGGCAGCTCGGCAGTTCGGCGGCGCGGTCCCGGAGTCGCCCGGCCCGCCCCGATCCCGGGTCGTCGCCCCGGCCACGGACCGTCCCGCCATTCCGAACCGCGACCCCACGCGGATCGAGCAGAACCCCGCCTCCGCCCCGATTCCGGCTCATACCGGGGCGAACCGAACCCGCGCGAGCCCGGCCTGCGCGGGTCTCTCCTCCTGCCCGGCTACAGCACGACCTCGGCCAGCGCCTCGATGTCGGCCGGGTTGTCCGTGCCCGGGTTGAAGATCAGCTCGTCGGCGCCGAGGGCCGCGAAGTCCGAGACCGCCTGCCGCAGTTCGCCGGGGGTGGTCCGGACGCCGCCGGCGATCAGGTCCGCCAGTGCGCCGAAGTTGCTGTAGTAGTCGTGGACCTTGCCGCGGCCCTGTTCCGGGTCTCCGAGGGCGAAGTACGCGAGGGCCACCAGCCGGGGCGACCCTTCCCGGCCCGCTTCCGCCCAGGCGGCCCGGGCCTGGTCGAACGACGGCGCCACCAGCTCCGGCGGCACCGAACCGCCGACGTAGCCCTCGCCCCACTTGGCCATCCGCGCGTAGGAGGCCGGCGCCGAACCACCCAGCAGCAACGGCACCCGGCGCGTGCCCGGCGGCACCGCCGGGTTGGTGCCGCCGCCGACGGGCTCGCCGTCCCACACTTCGCGGTAGGTCTCGAGGTCGGCGTCGATCCGCTGGCCGAGTCCCCGGGGGCCCCGGCCGTCCACGACGAAGTCGTCCTCGCGGGCGCCGATGCCGAGGCCGATCGTCAGCCGGTTGCCGGAGACGCCGTCGATGCCGGCGAGTTCCTTGGCCAGCAGCACCGGCGGCCACACCGGGCCGAGCAGGACGCCGCTCAGCAGCCCGATCCGCTCGGTCGCGCCCGCGGCCGCGGCCAGCGCGACGGTGTCCAGCACCCCGGGGTAGGCCGTGCGGCCCACCGTGGCCAGCGTGGAGAACCCCGCCGCCTCGGCCCGCCGCGCCCACCCGGGCAGGACCCGGGGGGCCATGTCCCGCACCTGGTTCGGCAGGCCGATTCCGATCTTCATCCGCATTCCCCTTCGCCGTGCCGGCTGGTGTTCCCAGCCTACCGACCGGACCGGGCCGGAAGTCCCTAAGCTGTCGGGGGAATCCAGTCGCACCGGGAAAACGAGGTAGGCCGTGAAGAGCTTCCGCGAGGCGGTCGAGGCCCGTGACGCCGACGCGATCGCCGCGTCCCTGGCGGAGGACGTGGTGTTCACCAGCCCGGTCGCGTTCCGGCCGTACCCGGGGAAGGCGATCACCTCCGCGATCCTGCGCGGGGTGCTGCGGGTGTTCGAGGACTTTCGCTACGTCCGCGAGCTCAGCGGCGAGGACGGCCGCGCCCACGCCCTGGTCTTCGAAGCCCGCATCGGCGACACCCGCGTCGAGGGCGCCGACTTCCTCCACCTCGACGCCGACGGCCTGGTCGACGAGCTGACCGTGATGGTCCGCCCGCTTTCGGCCGCCCAGGCCCTGTCCGCCGCGATGGCCGCCCAGTTCGACCGGATCCAGCGCGAAGCCGCCGGCGCCTGACCCCGGGCCCCTGGGGAGCCCACCACTACCACTGTCCCGGTCAGGGGCCGCTCCCGGAATCAAGCGACGCGCAACCGCCCCACCGAGCCCGTCCACTCCACCACCCGGGGAAAGCCACACCAGGATCAAGCCTCCCGGCAGGCACCATGGAGCCATGCGGAACCCCTGGTCCGGTCTGAGCCCCCGCCGCCGTCTGCTGGTCGGCGGGGCCGGGGTCGTGGTGGTGGCCGGGCTGGTCGCCGCGGTGCTCACCGCCGCCGGGTCCGGGACCGGGCCGCGGGGCGGGCCGCCGGCGCCGGACCGGCCCGGTCCGGTGCTGCTGGTGCCCGGTTACGGCGGCGGGCGCGACGGGCTGCTGCACCTCGCCGACCGCATCCACCGGGCCACCGGGCGGGACGCGCAGGTGCTCACCCTCCTCGGTGACGGCACCGGCGATCTGGAACAGCAGGCGGGCGTGCTCGCCGACGCAGTGGAGCGCGCGTATGCGGATGGCGCGCCGTCCGTCGATGTCATCGGGTACTCGGCCGGTGGGGTCGTGGCGCGGTTGTGGGTGGCGCGGGACGGCGGGGAGCACCCGGCGCGCCGCGTCGTCACGCTCGGCGCGCCGATGCACGGGACCGATCTCGCCGCGGCCGGGGGCGCCTTGGTGCCGGGGGCGTGCCCCACGGCCTGTCAGCAGCTCGTCCCCGGCAGCCCGCTGCTCCGGCGGCTGCCGCCGTTGCCGGCCGGGCTGCCGTGGCTTTCGGTGTGGACGCAGCGCGACGAGACGGTCACCCCGCCCGAATCGGCCCGGCTCGAAGGCGCGGTGAACGTTGCGCTGCAAGGGATCTGCCCCGCCGACACCGCCGCGCACGGTGATCTGCCCACCGACCCGGCGATCACGGCGCTGGTGCTGCGGGCCATCGGCCCGGCCCCGCTGCGGGCGCCGGAGACCTGCCTCAGCTCGTGACGTCCTTCGTCGCGAAGTTCGCCCAGGAGGCGGCGAAGAAGACCACGATGTAGCCCGCCTGCAGCAGCAGACCGTGGTCGATGGTGCGCCACACCACGGGATCCCGGAAGAAGTCGATCCACGACAGCCAGTAGTGCGTGGGCAGGTACGGCTTCACCGGACCGGCCGCGTCGAGCGTCTCCAGCACCGAACTGGTGATCAGCACGGCCAGACCGCCGAGCGCGGCGCCCAGCGCGGAATCGGTCAGCGTGGACAGGAACAGGGTGATCGCGGCGAAGCCGAGCATCGACAGCACGACGTAGGTGACCGCGCCGAGCAACCGCAACGCGAGCCCCGAGGAGCTGAGCGAGGTGCCGGACAGCGAAACCGCGGGAGCCGCCGGCCCACCCGGGCCCGCCACCGGCCCACCGGTGCCGAACAGGACCACGCCGATCACCAGCGAGGTCAGCACCACGATGACGATCGCGCCGGTCACGTACACCGCCAGCGCCACCAGCTTCGCCGCGAGCAGCCGGATCCGCCCCGACGGCCGGACCAGCAGGTACCGCAACGTCCCGCCGGCCGCCTCGCCCGCCACCGCGTCACCGGCCACCACGGCCACGGCGATGGGCAGGAACAGCGGCAGCACCAGGGCGAGCGCGGCGGCCGGGAACAGCGAACCGTCGCTGACCACCGCGGACAGGAAGGCCCCGCCCTGCCCCGGCGGCGGCGCGAAGTCCGCCGTGGCCAGGAAAACGCCGACGATCGCGGGCAGCAGGCAGAGCAGCAGGACGCTCACCCAGACCCGCGGCCGCAGCACCAGCTTCCGCAGTTCGACGCCGATCACCGGTGGTCCTCCCGACCGGCCGCGCGGACCCGCGACCACCGCAGCGAATCCCACCACGGCGAGCTCCCCCGCTCAGCCTCGATCACCGGCCACCTCCCCAGCCGACCGGCCCCACGACCACTCCCCCACCGGCCGAGCCCCACCCGGCCCCGAACACCGGCGGTCCGACCCCAAGACCACCCCACCCGACCACCCCACCCGCGGACCACCCGGCCGCGCCCCATTCCTCGGCCCCTGCCACCGGCCGCCGCCCGGACGGACCCGGCCACCCGGCCGCTCGGATTCACGGGCACCACACCCGCCAGCGCCGTTCGAGCCCCCACCACCGGCCGCCTCCGGGGCAGCCCGATCACCCGGCCACCCGGATTCACGGGCACCACACCCGCCAGCGCCATTCGAGCCCCCACCACCGGCCGCCTCCGGGGCAGCCCGATCACCCGGCCACCCGGATCCACGGACACCACACCCGCCAGCGCCATTCGAGCCCCCACCGCCAGTCGCCTCCGGGGCAGCCCGATCACCCGGCCACCCGGATCCACGGACACCACACCCGCCAGCGCCATTCGAGCCCCCACCGCCAGTCGCCTCCGGGGCAGCCCGATCACCCGGCCACCCGGATCCACGGACACCACACCCGCCGGGGCCATTCGAGCCCCCACCGCCGGCCGCCTCCGGGGCAGCCCGATCACCCGGCCACCCGGATCCACGGACACCACACCCGCCGGGGCCATTCGAGCCCCCACCACCGGCCACTTCCGGGGCAGCCCGGCCGACCGCCTGCTGCACCGGCCGCAGGCCCGGATCCGGTGAGGCGGCCCCGGTCACCGGTGGTCCCCGAAGCGGTCGGACCCGGCGCCGGTCACGTTGAGGACCACCTGTTCCAGCGTCCGGCGCTCGGCCTGCAGCGAGGTCACCGGCACTCCGCCGGCGACCAGCAGGGCGTTCAGCTCCGCCGGGTCGTCGTGGCGGACCAGGAGGCGGTCGCCGTCGCGGTGTTCCACGCGGCCGTCCAGGACCGCGACGGCCGCCGCGGCGTCCGGGGTGCCGAGCAGCACCCGTCCGGTCTCCGCGCGCAGGGCGGTCAGGTCGTCCTCCAGCACCAGCCGGCCGCGGTCCACGACGCCGACGCGGGTGCACAGCTGCTCGATCTCGGCCAGCAGGTGGCTGGACAGGAACACCGTGGTGCCGTGGTCGTTCAACTCGACCAGCAGTTCGCGGATCTCCCGGATGCCCTGCGGGTCCAGTCCGTTGGTGGGCTCGTCGAGCACCAGCAGCCGGGGCCGGTTGAGCAGCGCGCCCGCGAGGCCGAGCCGCTGGCGCATGCCGAGCGAGTACGCCTTCACCGGACGCCCGTCGACCCCGGAGAGCCCGACGCGCTCCAGCGACTCCTCGACCCGGCGGCGGCGCGTGCGCCGGGCTCCGCCGCGGCCGGTGGCGTCGAGCAGGGCCAGGTTGCGGCGTCCGGACAGGTGGGGGTAGGCGCCGGGGCCTTCGACCAGCGCGCCGACCTCCGGCAGCACCTCCGAGGCCCGCTTCGGCATGGGACGGCCGAGCAGCTCGATCTCGCCGCTGGTGGCGTAGACCAGTCCCAGCAGCATCCGCACCAGCGTGGTCTTGCCGGAGCCGTTCGGGCCGAGGAAGCCGTAGCGGTCGCCCTCGCGCACCTCCAGGTCGACGGCGTCGACCGCCAGCGTGCGGCCGTATCGCTTGGTCAGCGCGTGCGTGACGATCACCGGCCGCTCCGGCGGAGCCGGGCCAGGTCGCCACCGGCCGAGGCCAGGACCGAGGTCGCCACCGGGCCCGCCAGCAGGTACGCCCGGCGCGTGCCGGGCGGGCGGACGACGGCCAGCGAAAGCGGGGTGATCGACAGCAGCACAGCGTCGCCCGACGCGGTTCCGCCGGCTTTCGACGCGGCGTCGGCGGCGGCGTCCGCGACGTTGCGGGGCACGCCGACGGCGGCGAAAGCGGACAGTCCCGAGCCGTACAGCGCCGCGCCCGAGACCCCGCCGAGTTCCGCCTGGCTCACCGGCTTCCCCGCGAGGGTGCCGGGCAGCCGGGTCCGCCCGAACGCGCCGAGGGCCCGGGAGATGTCCGGCGCGTCGGTCACGGTGAAGCCGCTGCCGGGGGCCGGACGCGGCGTGGTGACCGCCTGCGGGCCCTGGTCGAGATCTTCGAAACCGGTTACCAGCACGGGGTTGCGCTGCCCGCGCGCGGTCACCTCGACCCGCACGGGCAGCCCGCTGACCGGATCGGCCCAGACGTCGACCTGCCCGATCGTGGTGTCCGGGTCGGCGGGCACGAGCCGCAGCCCGGACGCGTCGACGCCCGCGATCCGGCGTGCGGGCAGCGTGCGCACGGCCTCGCCCGGCGCCGAGCGCAGGATCCACCGGGCGAGCTGCGGCGGCAGCAGATCGCTCGCGCGCGGGAGCCGCACGGTGGGGCGCCCGGCCAGTTCGGTGAGCATGTTCGTGCCGTAGTCCCAGGTGTACTCTCCCTCGGGCAGCCGGTAGAGGTCGTGCTCGCCCGCGGTGGTCAGGGTGGCCACGCGGTACCGGTCCGGCCCCGCGTACCAGGCGCGCACCGTGGTGGTGCCGGCGAACAGGGCCGAGACGTCGGCGAGGTCCGGCAGCTCGGGCAGCGCCAGCGAGCCGGTGCTCCGCGCTTCGCCGGAGTACGCGACCGTGTCCGAACGCTGCACCAGGTCCCGCAGCCGCCCGGCGTCGATCGAGTTCCCGGACGGCCCGACGGCCCCGGCGACCAGCGGCGCGGCGACGAGCAGCAGCGCCACCCCGGCCACCCCCGCCCATCGCCACCACCGCTCACGCCGCACGACCGACACGGGCATCACCTCTGGGTCCCTTTGTACGCCACGCCAAGCCGGTGATCGGTTGCCAACTCCTTACGGATCCCCGCCGGCGGGAGTGACGCGGACCACAAAGATCGAGTCGGGCATTTCGCTCACCGTGCGCACTCGGCTGATCGCGCAGTGCCAAGCTGGGGCCCGGAAACCCGGAGGAGAGGGGCACCGATGACCGAAACGCACGAGCAGTGGGACATCGTCAGCGGCGTGGGCCTGACCGCGCTGGCGGTCGCCTCGGCGCGGGCGATCGCGACCGGCCGCCCGGACGGGCTGGTCGAAGACCCGTTCGCGGCCGCGTTCGTGCGCGCGGCGAACCCGCCGAAGCCGATGCCGACCGGTCCGGAGGGGGCCGGGGGCGACGAGGTGTGGACCGCGATGGCCACGTACATGGACTTGCGCTCGCGCTTCTTCGACGACCTCCTCGCCGGCTCCGCTGCGCCGCAGGTGGTCATCCTGGCGGCCGGGCTCGACGCGCGCGCCTACCGGCTGGACCTGACCGGCCGCGACGTCTACGAGGTGGACCAGCCGCGCGTGCTCGCGTTCAAGCAGGACGTGCTCGACGGCCTGGGCGCCCGCCCGCGCTGCCACCGGCACCCGGTGGCCACCGACCTGCGCGAGGACTGGCCCGCCGCGCTGGCCGAGGCCGGTTTCGACCGGTCCCGGCCCACCGTGTGGCTGGTCGAAGGGCTGCTGCCCTACCTGCCCCCCGACGCCGAGGAACAGCTGTTCGAGATCGTGCACGCCCGCTCCGCGCCCGGCAGCCGGATCGGCATCGAGCAGATCCTCGACGGCGGCGCCGAAGAGCTGGCCCAGGTGATGCGCCAGATGAAGGCCGCGGACCTGGTCGGCATCGACCTGGACGGGCTGCTCGACACCGCCCCGCGCCGCGACCCCGCGACCTGGCTGCGCGGACAGGGCTGGACGGTGCACTCGATGTCCGTCGACGAGGCGGCCGCCGGCCACGGCCGGACCCTGCCCGCCGGCCTCGGCCACATCATCCCCCGCCCCGGCCTGACCACCGCCGACCTGCCCCGGTAGCGGTCCGCTGCACGACGAGCGGTCGCCGTGGCCGCCCGCGCTCAGCGCCGGTCGGTGCCAGCGCCGGTCTGTGTCAGGCAGCGCCGGTCAGCCGATGGCCGGGCCCGAACGGTCCGGCCGCGGGAGCGGCTCAGAGCACGGCGAGCCGGTCCAGCAGTCGTTCGGCCTGGCCGATCTCCGGGCTCAGCGGGTGGTCCTCGGCGATGTGGGGCAGGCTGCCCACGGCCAGGCGGAAGGCTTCGCGCAGCGGGGTGTCCGGGAGGTCGGTTCCGGCCAGGCGCAGGGCGCGGACCGCGGCGAGCAGCTCGCACGCCAGCACCGTGCGGTAGGCGGCGGTGGCGGCCACGGTGCTGCGCACGGCGTGGGTCGAGAAGCTCGCGTGGTCCTCCAGCCCACGGGAGATGACCGCGGTGCCGAGGGTGACCGGGGAGGCCGCGTGGCGCAGCGTGCCCAGGGCGTCGTGGGCGACGTACTCGAGGATCATGATGCCCGAGCTGCCCGGAGGGCCTTCGCTGAGGAACGGCGGCAGTCCGCTGAGGTCCGGCTCCACCAGGTCGCCGAGGCGGGCGGTGGACAGCTCGGCGACGTGGTGCAGCGCCGCGCGGAGGTGGTCGAACGCGAGGGCGACGTGGGCGGTGGAGAACTGGCCGTGGTGGTAGGCCTGCTGGGTCTCGATGTCGATCAGCGGGTTCTCCGCGGCGGCGTTGAGGTCGATGCCGAGCACCCGCTCCACGGCGGCCGCGGCGTCCAGCGCCGGGCCCTGGACCTGCGGGAAGGCCCGCAGTCCGAAGGGGTCCTGCAGCCGACGGCCCTCGGGCGGGTCGCCGGCGGCGGTGATCAGGCGGCGCAGTTCGGCGGCGCAGCGGACGGCGCCGGGGTGCGGGCGGGCGGCGTGCACGCGTTCGGAGTACGCCTCGGCCGAACCGCCGAGGGCGCAGAAGGTCAGGGCGGTGACCACGTGGCTCGCGGCGAGCAGGCGGGTCAGGTCGTGCCAGGCGAGCACGGCCTCGGCCAGGGTGGCGGCGTTGCTGGAGATGAACGCGAGCGCGTCGCCGGGGCTGATCGCGAGCGGGTCGAGCTCGCCCGCCGCCCACGGCAGCTCGCCGGCCAGGGTCAGCGCGATCTCGGCCAGCGCGGTGAGGTCGCCGGTGCCGATCGCGCCGCGGGAGTGCACCAGCGGCAGCGCACCGACCCGCAAGGCCGTGGCCAGCGCCTCCAGCAGCCGCGGGTGCACCCCGCTGCCACCGGCCGCGAGCTGGTTGAGGCGGATCGCCATCACCGCGCGCACCGCGTCGTCGGGCAGCGGCTCGCCGGTGCCGCTGGCGTGGCTGCGCAGCAGGCGCAGGCCGTGGTGGTCGGCCGACTCCGGGTCGACCACGGTGTGCCGGTTCGCGCCGACGCCGGTGGTGCGGCCGTACACGGCGCGCTTGGCCCCGAGCTCGACCGCCAGCTCGTACCCCTGCCCGGCCCGCGCCAGGGCCTCCGGCGCCAGCTCGATCCACGCGCTGCGCCGCGCCACACGGACCACATCGGCGCACCGGAGCCCGGCCCCGCTGATCTCGATCCGGCTGGTGTCGGTCATGGCCATCCCTCTTGACAAGTTTTCATTCATTCTTATTGTGACATGAAACTATTCATTCTCCTCGATGGCAAGGCACGAGGTCCAGGACGGAGGTCGGGGTGTCCCGGTCGCTGCACGAACTGCTCACCGCCCACCGGCTGACCCCGGCGCAGCGGCGCATCGCCAGCTACCTGGCCGACCACGCGGCCGACGCCGCCGCGCTCACCAGCGGCGAGCTGGCGGAATACGCCCAGGTCAGCCAGCCGTCGGTGACCCGGTTCGTCGCGCTGCTCGGGTTCGACGGCTACGCCGGGTTCCGCCGCTACCTCCGCGACGCCTCGGCCGCGCCCGGGCCCGCGGCGGGCGGCACCAAGTTCCAGGACGCCATCGACGCCGACTTGCGCAACCTCACCGCGCTGCGGGCGCAGCTGGCCGACGACACCCGGCTGCGCGGGATCGCCGCCGCCCTGATGGAATCCCGCCCGCTGGTCGTGGCGGGCTACCGGGTCTCGGCCGCGCTGGCCGCGTCCTTCGCCTACCTGGCCACCAAGATCCACCCGGACGTCCGGCTGCTCACCGACTCCGGCAGCGTCTTCGGCGACTCCCTGCGCCACGCCGACCGGTGTGGCGCGCGGACCCTGGTCGTGGTCGCGCTCCCCCGGTACCCGCGGGAGAGCGCCGCCGCTCTCGAACAGGCCCGCGCGCTGGGCCTGCACACCCTGTTGATCACGGACCGGCCCGTCTCGGCCCTCACCCCG
The DNA here is from genome assembly GCF_032335455.1 of Amycolatopsis sp. PS_44_ISF1. Taxonomy (NCBI): domain Bacteria; kingdom Bacillati; phylum Actinomycetota; class Actinomycetes; order Pseudonocardiales; family Pseudonocardiaceae; genus Amycolatopsis; species Amycolatopsis sp. PS_44_ISF1. The sequence goes on from NZ_JANUXO010000002.1 coordinate 1,474,049, forward strand.
CGGGCCGACGACGTGCTGAGCGCGGCGGTCGCCTCCGAGTTCGTGTTCGACTCCCACGCCGCGGTCGTCTCCCTCACCGTGGCGCTGGTCGAGGCGATGGCCGACGCGGCCGGCGCCCTGGCCCGGCAACGACTGGAAGGTTTCGAAGACTATGCCGCAGAGCAAGACCTCTTCCTCCCCGAGTGAGGGGGACGAGGCGACGGCGTTCGACGACGTCCCGCTCAACCGCTTCCACCTCCGCATCACGGCCCTGACCTTCTGCGCGAACTACTCCGACGGCTACGAGCTGGGCATCATCAGCATCGCCCTGCCGGTGATCGCGGCCCAGCTCGGCTTCGGCCCGGTGTGGGAGGGGCTGCTCGGCGCGTCCGCGCTGATCGGGATCTTCCTCGGCAGCATCGTGGTGGGCTGGGCCGCCGACAAGGTCGGCCGGCAGCGGCTGTACACAGTGGACTTCCTGCTGATCGCCCTGGCCTCGGCCGCGGAGTTCTTCGTGCACAGCCCGGCGGAGCTGTTCGTGCTGAGGCTGCTGATCGGCATCGGGATCGGCGCGGACTACGCGCTCGGCCCCACCCTGGTGGCCGAGTTCGTGCCGCGCCGGTACCGGGGCGGGCTGCTGGCCTCGCTCACCGTGCTGTGGACCGTGGGCTACGTGGCGGCGTTCTTCTTCGGCAACTACCTGATCTCCTTCGGCGGCGACTCGTGGCGCTGGCTGCTGGCCTCGAGCAGCGTGCCCGCGATCGCCGTGGTGCTGCTGCGCATCGGCGTGCCGGAGTCGCCGCGGTGGCTGCTCACCCAGGGCCGGGTCGAGCAGGCGCGGGCCGTGGTGCGCCGCCTCGGCGGCGACACCGGCGCGTTCGAATCGCTGGTCCGTGGTCACCGCGCGGTGCGGCGGGTGTCCTACCGGGAGCTGTTCGGCCCGAAGTACCGCCGCGCCACCGCGTTCGGCGCGATCTTCTACAACGCGCAGGTGGTGCCGTACTTCGCCATCTACACCTTCCTGCCGCTGGTGCTGCTGAAGATCGGCATCGGCGAGGAGGACACCACCAGCGACGGGCTGCTGAACCTGTTCCTGCTCGCGGGCAGCCTCGGCGGACTGTGGCTGGTGGCCAAGTCGAGCCGGCGCGGGCTGACCATCTGGTCGTTCGTGGTGCTGATCGCGTCCATGGCACCGATGGCGGTCTGGCCGGACGCCCCGACCGCGCTGCTGTTCCCGCTGTTCCTGGTCTTCACCTTCACCATGTCGGCGGCGGTGAACCTCGACCAGGTCTACCCGCCGGAGCTGTTCCCGACCGACCTGCGCAGCTCCGGCGTCGGCCTGCTCAACGGCCTGAGCCGGATCGGCTCGGCCATCGGCACGTTCCTGCTGCCGCTCAGCCTGGACGGGATCGGCTTCTCCCCCACCATGCTGATCCTCACCGTGGTACTGGGAATCGGGCTGGTGGTGTCGGTGAAGTGGGCGCCGGAGACGAAGAACTCCGCACTGGACTGAGCGGGTCGGGCGGCGGAAACAGCCGCGGTAGGTCGGATCGACCCCGGCGACCTCCCCGCCTACGAGGCCGCGGCCATCGCGGCCGGTGTCGTGTTCGCCCCGGTGACGACGGTGGCCAGCACCTCGCCCGGCAGGTCGTGCACGGCGATGGCGGCGAGCCCGGCCGCGCCCGCGGGTTCCGGCAGCACGCCGAGGGTGGCCAGCGCGGTGCGCATCGCTGCGAGCATGGCCGCGTCGTCCACGACCACCATGTCGTCGACCAGCGGGCGCATGCGGTTCACCGATTCCGGGACCGGTGAACTGACCGCGATGCCCTCCGCGAAGGTGTCCGCACGTCCGGTCGGCATCACTCGGCCGGCTCGCCAGCTGTTGATCATGCTCACCGCGCCCTTCGCGCACACCCCGACGATGCGGGTGCGCGGGGCGTGCTCCTTGATCCACCGGGCGACGCCGGTGATCAGAGCGCCGTCACCGACCGGCAGCACGACCGTGTCGATCTCGCCGGCGGCGAGAAGCTCCACCCCGATGGTGCCCGCGCCCTCCGAGATGCGCGGGTGCCGGCCGTCCTCGACGAAGACGCTGCCCTCATGCGCGGCGGCGTACTCACGAGCGGCTTCCTTGGCCCGGCCGTCGCCGGCCTCGTGCACGCGCACGCCGTAGGAGGCCATCCTGGTCAGCTTCACCGGACTGATGCCCGCGGGAACGAACACCTCCGCGCTCAGCCCGTGCCTGGCCGCCGCGTAGCCGATGGCCTGGCCGAAGTTCCCGGTCGACCCGCACACCAGGCGGGTGCCCGGCTCGAACTCGCGGGCCAGCAGGTCGGCCCCCCGGCCCTTGAAGCTGCGTAACGGGTTCAGGGTTTCGATCTTGACCAGCACCCGCCTGCCGAGCGCGGCACAGAGCTGCTCGTCGACGAACTGCGGCGTGGTGAGGAACACCGGATCGATCAGGCTCGGGGCTTCCGCGATCCGGGTGAGGTCGAGGTCCATACCGTGCATGTGCGGGCCTTCCGGGTCGATGGATCTTCGGGCCGGAGTCCCCATGACCACGGTGGGAACGCTGGACGTTCCGCGAGCCGCGTTGACGACGACCGCCGGCCAAGCCGACAGTAGAGTGACGGGCAGTGACCGCGATTGAAAGTTTTACCGCTGCTGCGCAAAATTGTTGCATGACCTTTCGGCCGGATTCCCTCGATCACCACCTGCTGCGGCTCATGCAGGAGGACTCCGGACGCACGCTGCGCGAGTTCGGCGACCAGGTCGGCCTGTCACCCAGCGCGGTCCACCGGCGAATCCGCGGCTACCGCGCGGCCGGCGTCATCGCCCGCGAGGTCGCCGTGCTCGACCCGGCCGCCCTCGGCCCCGCCACCCTCGCCGTCGTCCTGGTGACGCTCGACCGCGAGTCCGCGGAGCACCACGCCGGGTTCCGCGCGCGCATGCTGGCCGAGCCCCAGGTCCAGCAGTGCTACGACCTGGCCGGTCCATGGGACTACCTCGTCGTGCTGGTCACCGGAAACCTCGCCGAATGCCGCACGCTGTCGGACCGGCTGTTCATGGACGACCGGAACGTGCGCCGCTACGACACCCTGCCGGTGCTCGACCCCATCAAGACCAGCCTGGCCGTCCCGCTGCCCAAGCCGTAGCGGCGAGGCGGCCGAGGCCCGGTGCCGCCAGCAGAGGTAACGGTTTCTCGCCGCTCCCGCCTGAAGCCGGCAACCTCTTCGCCCAGCGCGACCAGGTCGGATTGGGCCCGCGCTGACGGGCCGTCGAGGCCGGGTCACCGGAACAGGCACCCGCCGATGCCGACCCCAGCGCATGCCCTCGGGCGAAGACGGTGAGCTCACCCGCCGCCGCGGCGACCCTGGCGGCGGATCCCGCCCAGGCTTCGCCCACCGGCGATCAGGCCCCGCGCTCGACCGCCGCGGCCAGCTCGGGCACCACCGCGTCGAGCGCGAACGGGATGCTCAGCACCGACGGGAAGGCCATCGCGATCGCGGTGCCCTGATCCAGCCCCACGTACGAACCGCGTTTGACCGCGGGCAGGGCCTGGAAGAGCGGGTTGGCCTCGAGGTCCGCGCGGCCCTTCGCACTGCTGAAGCTGAGGATCAGCACGTCGGCGTCGAGCAGGTCGAGCCGCTCGGGGGAGATCTGCGAACGGCCGGGGGTGGCCGAGGCCGGCAGGTTCCGCACCTTCGGCGAAAGCTCGAGCCCAAGCTGCGAAAAGAACCTCGCCCCGGCGTCGGCCTCGCTGCTGATCGTGTAGATCCCGCCCGAGGACGCCGGCCCGAAGGTGAAGGTCTTCCCGGCGAACTCCGGGTGCCCCGCCTGGGCCGCCGCGATTTTCGCCGCGACCTGCCGGACCAGCTCGTCGGCCCGCGGGCGCCGGCCGAGCGCGTCGCCGGTGCGCTGCGCCATTTCCTGCCAGCCGTCCTTGCCGGGGCCGTTGAGGTACCCCAGCGTCGGCGCGATCTCGGTCAGCTTCGGGTAGTCGCCGGTGAGGTCGTAGTCGTCGGCGGCCAGGATCAGGTCCGGCCGCGCGGCGGCGATCTTCTCCAACGGAAGCCCGGTCTGGGCGAAGACGTCTTCGACCCCCGCGCCGGGTTTCGCCCAGGACGCCAGGCCCTTGGCGAAGACGGGGTTGCGCACCGACAGCACCGGGCCCGCGCCGAGGGCGAGGGCGAGATCGGTGTCGCGCAGGTAGCCGCAGGCGACGACCCGCTTCGGCGGCGCCTTCAGCGTCGTCGGGCCGAGCCGTCCGGGCAGGGTGACCGGGAACCCGGCCGCCTCGGCGGGGACCGCGGAGTCGCGCGTCCCGGAGCCGCAGCCCGCCAGCACCAGCGCCGCTCCGGCGGAGCCGAGCAGAAGACCGCGACGGGACAGGCTCATGGGGACCCTCCTCCGGGTGGATCGGCGAACGCCGAAGTTAACTTAGCCTAACCAATCACCGACCGGCCTCGGCCCATCCCAGCCCGGCCGGGCCCCCCTTACCCGCGACGACCGCGAGCAAGGAGGCCCGGCCGGATTGCGAGAGCGAGGAATCAGCCGAAGCTGACCGGGATGAACACGTCGGCGGTGCGGTCGTTCGCCGCCACGTGGTCCCGGCGCGTGACGATCGCGCAGGTGACGGCCTCGTCACCGCAGTCGAGCCCGCTGTTCGCCCGGGCGATGCGGATCTTGGTGGTGAACGAGCCGTTCGCGGCGATCGGTGAGGTGGCGCCGGGCGAGTTGCTCACCCAGGCCGACGGCCCGACCCCGGTACCGCCCTGCCCGTCGCCCCCGGCGCACGGGCCCGGCTTGGCGCCGTAGCTGTAGTCCGCGGGCACCGCGCACAGCGCGACGTAGTAGCCCTTCGCCGCGTCGTAAGCGCTGCCGGTGACGGTGATCGTCTCACCCGCGGCGGCGAGGCCGGTGGCGTTGGAGGCCGAGAGGGTCAGACCGTTGTGCGTGGCGTTGCCGGAGGCAGCGGACGCGGGCGAGACGGCCAGTCCCGCCGCCGTTGCCGCGACCGCGGTAACCAGGGCAGCACGCAGCAGCACGGATCTCTTCGACATGTCAGGAAGTCCTTCCATCACAACGAAGTAACAGCATTAGGTAAGGCTTACCTACGCATTAGCAATATGGTTAGGCTTGCCTAATGTTGTCAAGGGGGTTGCTGCCCGCTGCGGTCCTGCTCACGTCGGTGCTGCTGTCCGGATGCGCGGCGCCGGCCGCGAGCCCGGCCGGACCGGCCGCCGGACCGCGCCCACCGCTCACGGACCTGCGACCGCCGCCGGACCCGAGGTCGTTCACCGGACCGGCCACGGCCGCGCTCGGGCAGCCGGACATCGTCGCGCCGCCGGCACCGGTCCAGCACCTGCCGGTCACGGTCACCGACCACCAGGGCACCCGCGTCACGGTCACCGACACCAGCCGGATCCTCGCCTTCGACCTGGCCGGCACGCTGGCGGCGACGGTGTTCGGCCTCGGCCTCGGCGGCCGGGTGGTGGGCCGCGACGTTTCGACCGCGTTCCCGTCCGCGCGGAACCTCCCGCTGGTCACGCACAACGGGCACCAGCTCAACGCGGAGGCGATCCTCGCGCTGCGCCCGACGGTGGTGCTGACCGACACGACGATCGGCCCGTGGGACGCGGTGTTGCAGCTACGCGACGCGCACGTGCCGGTGGTCGTGCTGGATCCGAAGAGGACGATCGACACCGTCGGCCGCCTCGTGCGCGAAGTCGCGGACGCGCTCGGCGCCCCGGCCGCCGGGGACCAGCTCGCGAACCGGCTGAACGGCGAGATCACCGCGAAAAAGGCCGAGATCGCGAAGCTCGTCCCGGCCGACCCGGCGCGCCGGCTGCGGATCGTCTTCCTCTACCTGCGCGGGCAGGCCGGCGTCTACTACCTGTTCGGCGGCGGCTCGGGGGCCGATTCGCTGATCGACGCGCTCGGCGGCCGGGACGTGGCCACCGAGGCCGGGGTGGAGGGCATGCGGCCGGTCAACCCCGAGGCGCTGGTGAAGGCCGGGCCCGACGTGATCCTGGTGATGACCAAGGGCCTCCAGAGCGTCGGCGGGGTCGGCGGCGCGTTGCGCGTGCCCGGAGTCGCGCAGACCCCGGCCGGGCTGCACCACCGGTTCGTGGACATGGACGACGCGCAGATCCTGAGCTTCGGCCCGCACACCGCCGACGTACTGGACGCCCTCGCCCGCACCCTCTACTCCCCCGGTGCCGCCGGATGAGCCGGAAGGTCCGGGTCACAACGCTGTTCGTGGTGCTCGCCGCCGCCACCGTGGCGGTTTCCCTGGTCTCCGCGGGCTCCGGCCAGTTCGCGGTGCCGCTGGGCGATGTCGCCGCCTCGCTCGCCCACCGCGCCGGCCTCGGACCGGGCCTGGCCGACCCGTTCGCCGAAGGCACGCTGTGGCAGGTCCGGTTCCCGCGGGTGGTGCTCGCGCTGCTGGTCGGCGCGGTGCTCGGGGTGTCCGGCGCGGTGATGCAGGGGGTGTTCGGCAACCCGCTGGCCGAGCCCGCGGTGGTCGGCGTGTCCTCGGGCGCCGCGGTCGGGGCGAGCGTGTCCATCGTGTCCGGGGCGACCTTCCTCGGCGCGTTCACCACGCCCGCGCTCGGTTTCACCGGCGGGCTGGTGACCACGCTCGGCGTCTACGCCCTGGCTCGTTCCCGCGGACGGTCCGAAGTGGTCACGCTGATCCTCACCGGAGTGGCGGTGAACGCGGTGGCGAGCGCGGTCATCTCGTTCACCCTGTTCGCCGGGGACCAGGCCGCGCGGGAGCAGATCGTGTTCTGGCAGCTCGGTTCGCTGTCCTCGGCGCGCTGGCCGTACGTGGTGACGCTGCTGCCGTTCGCGGTCGCCGGCACCGCCGTGGCCACCACGCTTTCGCGGCGGCTCGACCTGCTCGCCCTCGGGGAACGGCCCGCGCGGCACCTCGGCGTGAACGTCGAAGCCCTGCGGCTGACCGCGATCGTGGCCGTGGCGCTGATGGTGTCGGCGGCGGTTTCGTACTCGGGCGTCATCGGGTTCGTCGGGCTGATCGTGCCGCACGCGGTCCGGATGCTGACCGGCCCCGGGCACCGGGTGCTGATCCCGGCTTCGCTGCTGGCGGGCGCGCTGCTGCTGAGCGGGGCGGACCTGGCCGCGCGCACCCTGTTCGACTACGCCGACCTGCCCCTGGGCATCCTCACCGCGCTGGTGGGCGGCCCGTTCTTCTTCTGGCTGCTGCTGCGCACGCGGCGCCGGGCGGGCGGGTGGGCATGAGCCGCCGCACCGCCGCGCTGCCCGAGCGCCCCGAACCGGGCGCGACAGCCGCCGAGCTGTCCGGGGTCTCCTATGCGGTGGACGGGAAATCCTTGCTGCAGGACGTTTCCCTGGATCTGTGGGCGGGCGAGGTGCTGGCCCTGGCCGGCCCGAACGGCGCGGGCAAGTCCACCGCGCTGGCCCTGCTGTCCGGCGACCTGACCCCGGACCGGGGCACGGTGCGCGTGCAGGGTGCCGCCGTGGACTCGTGGTCCACAATGGACCTGGCTCGCCGCCGTTCGGTGCTGCCGCAGCAGCACGCGGTGACTTTTCCCTTCACCGTGGCGGAAGTCGTGCGGATGGGCCGCACGCCGTGGGCGGGCACGCCGGCCGAGGCGGGCGACGACCAGGCCGTCGCCCGCGCGCTGGCCGCCACCGACCTGACCGGGTTCGCCGGCCGCCGGTTCACCACGCTCTCCGGCGGCGAGCAGGCGCGAGCGGCCCTTTCGCGGGTGCTGGCCCAGGACACCGGCGTGCTGCTGCTCGACGAGCCGACCGCCGCCCTGGACCTCCGCCACACCGAACAGGTGCTCGCGATCGCCACCACCCGCGCAGCCGCCGGCGACGCCGTACTGGTGGTCCTGCACGACCTCGGCCTGGCCGCCGCCCACGCCGACCGCGTGGCCCTGCTCTCCGCCGGACGGCTGGCCGCCCTCGGCCCGCCCGCGCAGGTGCTGACCGAAGACCGGCTGAGCGAGGTCTACCGCCACCCGGTGGAGGTCTTCCCCCACCCGCGCACCGGTCGTCCGGTGGTCCTGCCCTACCGGCCGTCCGGTGCGGCACCCCCGGCAGCCCATCCGCCGGGGATGCCGCACCGGGCCGTCGGGGTCCACCGGCCAGCCCAGCCTGGGCAACCGATTCAGTCCCACCAACCGACCCAGCCCTACCAGCCAGCCCAACCCCACCAGCCAGCCCAGCCTCACCAACCAGCCCGGCCCCACCAGTCCGCCCAGCCGGACCCGGTCCACCGGCCGGACCGGCCGGTCCCACCTTCCGAATCCCGTCAACCAGCCGAGGAGAGCTGATGCGCAAACCCCCCTTCACCGCGCTGGCGGCCGTGTCCCTGGCGGCGCTGCTCGCCGGTGGCCCCCTCGCCGCGGTGGCCGTCGCGGCTCCGGCGGCTGCGGTCCAGCCCGCCGCGGTCCCGGCTGCTGCGGTCCCGGCTGCTGCGCCCCCGGCCGCCGCGGTCCGGGTCACGCCCGCCACGGCCGATCCCGACTACGCGACCGTGCTCGAGGTCCGCGGTTCCGGGTTCCAGTCCGTGCCCCGGGGGTTCGGTGGCGTCTACCTGCTGTTCGGCTGGGTGGCCGGTGGCGCGTGGCCGCCCAGCCAGGGCGGGGCGTCGGGCGCCACCTACCGGTACGTGCCGGACGAGGAGGCCAAGGACAACCGCGGCTTCCAGCGGTTCATCTCCTTCCCCGGCGGGGAGACCGCGGCCTCGGCCAACGGCGGTGAGATGACCGCCGACGGCTCGTGGAGCACTCGGCTCGTCGTGCCCGGGGCGCGGTTCAAGGCGACCGACCGCGACGGCCACGTCGTGGACGTCGACTGCCTCGAGACCCGCTGCGGGCTGATCACGGTCGGCGCGCACGGGGTGGCGAACGCGAACAACGAGACGTTCACCCCCGTTTCCTTCGCGGCGCCGCAAGCCCGGAAACCCGTCACGAGCAGCGCGCCCACGCCGACGCCGCCGAGCAGCAGTACCGCGCCGCCGCCCGCCTCCAGTGCGCCGCCGAGCCCGTCGGCCGCGCCGGTCTCGTCCACTGTGGACACCACACCGCCCGCCGTGCGACCGGCCGCGGCCGGGTCCTCGGACCGCACCTGGTGGATCTACGCCGGCATCGGGGCCGTGGTCGTGCTGGCCGCGGTCCTCACCCCGCTCCTGCTGCGGCGCCGCCGCCGGCCCGGAGCCGATCAGGAAGGCAACGATATCCCGTGACCGTACGCAGATGGGCGGGCGTCCTGCTCGCCGCCGCCCTGCTCGGCGGGCTGTCCACCGCCCCCGCGGTGGCCGCCGAAGGCCCGAAGGTGACCGTCGCCCCGGCCACCGGTCTCGACCCGGCGGGCACGTCGATCACCGTCAAGGGCACCGGCTTCGACCCGGATGCCAACGGCGGCAAGGGTTACGGTGTGCGCATCGGCCCGCCCAAGGCCGACGTGCGCGACCGGCTCGGCACCGGGTTCCAGGTGGCGAAGCTGATCACCAGGACCCCGGTCGGCACCCAGCTGCCCCTGGGCGCGGACGGGAGCTGGACCCTGCAGGTCACGGTCAAAGCCGAGTACACCAGCGGCAAGACCACCTACAACGCGAAGGCCCAGCCGTTCGACGTCCACGTCTTCGGCTGGGACACCCCGGACCTGACCTGGGACAGCGTGACCCCGCTGAGCTTCACCGGCGGTGCCGCCCCCGCCCCCGGCACGCCCGGCCTGCGCTGGGGCCTGGACCAGTCCTGGCGCGGCTACCTCAGCCGGTCCGCCGGGACCACCACCCCCTCGAACGGCGTGCTCGCCGCCGAGCCCGGGTCCTACACCTGGCCGTTCGTGAAGTCCGGTTACGACCCGGCGAGCGGGAAGGGCACCGTCTCCTTCGGCGGCCGGGTCGCGTTCGCGCTCCGATCGCATCAGATCTGGGACTTCGGCTTCGCCGAGCCGGAGGTCACCTTCCGCGGCGACGGCACCGGCACGCTCAGCGGCACCGTCAACTACTCCCTCCACGGCACGCAGGACGCGCCGGAGCAGGTCCGCGAAGCCGCGCCGGTGGTGTTCGCGGAGCTGAAGTTCGCCGGGGCACCGCGGCAGCAGGGGGACACCGTGGTCGCCGACCTCGCCTCGGCCACGCTGACCGGCTCGGGCGCCGCGGCGTTCGCGGGCTTCCACCGGGCCGGTGATCCGCTCGACACCGGGCAGCTCGTCTTCCCCGGACAGGCCGGGACGCCGTCCACGAGCACCCCGCCGCAGTCCTGCGTGCTGCCGCCCGGAGCGCTCGCGCAAGGGGATCTGGTGTGGGGCTTCAAGAAGAGCTTCCGCCAGTACGTCAGCGCCGGCCGCGGCAACCGGATCACCGCCTCCGACGGCGCGGAGATCACCACGGCCGACGCGGTGGCGAACTCGGCCGTCCCGTCCGGTGCCTACCGGTTCACGCTGAAGTCGGGGCAGTACACCTCGGCGACCGAGTTCACCGCGCAGTTCGCCGGCAAGGTCACCTTCGCCTACCCGGCGCACTTCTTCACCCTCTCCCTGGCCAACCCGAAAATCCAGGTGGCTCAAGGGAAAGGCACGCTGTACGCGGACGCCGAGCTGGCCACCACCGCGGGCGCGCCGTCCCTGCCGGTCAGCCGGCCCGGTGCGGCACTGGCGACCCTCGACCTGTCGGCCGCCCACCGCGAGACCGGCACCGGGCTGCTCACCGTCTCCGGGATCGGCGCCGTGCTCAACCGGACCGACGTGTTCGCCGAGTTCTACCAGGGTGGTGAGGTCCTGGACGAACCCTCGGTGACGCTGGCCGCGGACTGCGCGCGGCTGCCCGCCGCGGGCGGGAACGGTCCCGCAGGCACCGGCACCGGCCCCGGCGGGGCCGCCGACCTGGTCCCCGACGTCGCGTTCCGGCCCGGCGAGCTGGCCAACACCGGCACCGCCCTCGGCCCGCTGTGGTGGGGAGCGGCCCTGCTGCTGGCCGGCGGCGCGCTGGTGCTGTCCGCCCGCCGCGGCCGCAGGGCTTCGTGACCCCGCGCCTGGTGCCCCCCGCGACCGCCGGGGGCACCAGGCGCCCGCTCGGCAGGAGGAAACCGAAGATGGCCAACTGGCAACGCGGCGTGCTGCGCCTCATGGGGGTGCGCAACCACCCGGTCGAAGTGGTGTCGGTCGAGGACTTCACGCCGTGGTACCGGCGGATCGTGTTCAGCTCGCCGGAGTTCGTGCGCGCGCTGGAGGTGGTCCCCACGCTGTGGCTGCGCCTGTGGGTGCCGAACCCGGCGCGCGGCGAAGGCGGGGTGAGCCAGCGGGGCTACACCTTCGTCGACGTCCGGCCCGCCGAAGGCACCTTCGCGCTCGAATTCGTCCTCCACGACACCGCGGGCCCGGCCGGTGACTGGGCCCGCCGCGCGGAACCCGGCGAACGGCCGGAGGCCGCGCTCACCCCGGCGAAGATCTCGGTGCCCGCCGGCACCACCACCCTGCTCCTGGCCGGCGACGCCACCGCCCTGCCCGCGATCACCGGCTGGCTGGCGCAGGTGCCGGACGAGCTCACCGTCCGCGTGTACCTGGAGGACGGCCACGAAGACCACCACGCGCTGCCGCTGGGCTCGCGCGCCGGCACCGAGTTCACCTGGGTCCCGCCCGAAGGCGGGCCGGGGGCCGCGCTCGCCGCCGCCGTCATCGCCGCCGAGAGCCCCGGCCCCGGCCGCTACGCGTGGGCGGCCGGGGAGCGGTCACTGGTCAAGGCGCTGCGCCCAGTGCTGCGCGAGCACCTCGGGCTGGACCGGGCGCACCGCTTCACCCAGTCGTACTGGATCGCGGGCCGGGCGGCGGGCTGAGCCGGCCCAGGCGGCTCAGGCGTGGCGGAACTCGGGCGGGCGCTTCCCGGTGAAGGCGGCCATTCCCTCCTTCTGGTCGTGCGTGGCGAACGTCGAGTGGAAGACCCGGCGCTCGAACAGCAGCCCGTCGGACAGCCCGGTCTCGAACGCGCGGTTGACCGCCTCCTTGGCCATCATCGTCGCGGGCGCGGACATGCCGGCGATCTTCGCGGCGACGGCCACCGCCTCGGTCAGCAGATCGGCCGCCGGCACGATCCGCGAGACCAGCCCGGAGCGTTCGGCCTCCTCGGCGCCCATCGTGCGTCCGGTCAGGCACAGGTCCATCGCCTTGGCCTTGCCGACCGCGCGGGTCAGCCGCTGGGAGCCGCCCATGCCCGGGATGACGCCCAGGGTGATCTCGGGCTGGCCGAACTTCGCCGTGTCGGCCGCGATGAGCAGGTCGCACATCATCGCCAGCTCGCAGCCGCCGCCCAGCGCGTACCCGGCGACCGCGGCGACCAGGGGCTTGCGGAGGCGGGTGAGCGCGTCCCAGCCCGCGAACCAGTCGGCCGCGTAGACCTCGGCGAACGACCGCGGGGCCATCTCCTTGATGTCGGCGCCGGCCGCGAACGCCCGCTCCGAGCCGGTGAGCACGATCGCGCCGATCTCCGGGTCCCGGTCCAGCTCGCCCGCCGCGCTCGTGACCTCGCCCATGACCTGGAGGTTGAGCGCGTTGAGCGCCTTGGGCCGGTTGAGCGTGATCAGCGCGACGCGCGGCTCCGGGCGCTCGACGGTGATGGTCTCGTAGCTCATCTGGGACAACCCTTCGACCGAACACTAGGACGTCCGACTATATCGAGGCCGCCGATCCCGCGACGGTGACCGCCCGCACACCGCCGGGCCCGGGATGGCGATTGACGCCCTCGCGCGCCGCGACGTACTGTCGTCCGGCGCGGCGGTTTCCCGAAGCCGGTGAGAATCCGGCACGGTCGCGCCACTGTGTGCCCGCGGCCGGAAGCCGTGGGCGAGTCAGGTCGAGGAACCGCCGGGTGTGCTCCAGCCGAAGTGGGACGCGTTATCCCCAGAAGGAGGCCCCCTTGACCACCATGCCCGCCGAATCCTCGACGCCGGTCGTCCTGCCCGTCGCCCAGGCCGTCCTCTGGCTCGCCGGCGCGACCCTGCTGGCGCTGGCGCTGTACTACTTCATCGGTATCGACCAGGGCGCCACCTCGGTGTTCGGCAGCGACATGCACGTCCACGAGTTCGTGCACGACTCGCGCCACTTCCTCGGTTTCCCCTGTCACTGATTCACCTGACACCGCTGAACGAGGAATCGGGAACACACCGGACATGGAGAAGAAACTCCTCCTGCGCGGCGCGCTGGCCGGCGCCTTCGCCGGGCTGCTGGCGTTCGTCTTCGCGCGGATCTTCGCCGAGCCGCAGATCCAGGCGGCGATCGACTACGAGAGCGGCCGCGACGCCGCGCAGGCCACGCTGGACCAAGCGGCCGGGATGCCCGCCGAGTCCGAGGGCCCCGAGTTGTTCAGCCGCGCGGTGCAGGCCAACCTGGGCATCGGCGCCGGGATGATCCTCTTCGGACTGGCCATGGGGCTGCTGTTCACCGTCGTCTACACGGTGTGCCTCGGCCGGGTCGGCCGGGTGCGGCCGCGCACCCTGGCGCTGCTGGTGGCCGGGGCCGGGTTCCTGGGCCTGTACCTGGTGCCGTTCCTGAAGTACCCGGCCAACCCGCCGTCCATCGGGCACCCGGACACCATCGGCGACCGCGGCGGGCTGTACCTGGTCATGGTCGTGGGCTCCCTGGTGTTCCTCGCCGCCGCGGCCTGGCTCGGCCGCCGGCTCGCCCCGCGCCTGGGGAACTGGAACGCCTCGCTGATCGCCGGCGCCGCCTTCGTAGTGGTGATCGGGATCCTGATGGCCGTGCTGCCGCCGCTCGGGCACCTGTCGGCGAACGTCGCGGAGTACGGCGTCCAGTCCACCGAAACCCCGCTGCCGCTGAAGAACCCGGCCGGCGCGATCGTCTACCCCGGCTTCCCGGCCGACACGCTGTTCGACTTCCGCTTCCACTCCGTGCTCGCGCAGGTGATCCTCTGGGGTGCGCTCGGGCTGAGCTTCGGCCCGCTCGCCGAACGGCTGCTCACCCGCGAACGCCGGACCGCCGACGCGACGGCCGTGTGACCGGGGACCTGACCGGACTCGGGCCGTTCTTCGCGGTCCACACCCACGCTTCGGACGCCGGTCCGACGCCGCCCTGGCATCCGCTCGACGAACTCGTGTCCGACGAGGACGTGCTCGGCTCGCGCATCGCCTCGGTCCGCACGGCGCTGGCCGGCGGCCGCCCGGACGACGCCGTCGAGTGGCGGGTCGCGGCGTCGGTGACCCACCTCGGCCTGGTGGCCCGGCTGCTCTCCCCCGCGCTCGCGTTCGCCGTCCGCGACGCGACCGTGCTCGGCCTCGACCCGGCCACGACCTGGTGGGAGCCGGTGCCCGGCGGGGCGGTCCCGCTGTCGGTCCGGCCGCCGCCCGGTCCGCCGGAGCCGGACGGCGCGCTCGTGGACGCCCTGGCCGAACAGGTGCTCGACGGGCCGATCCGGCTGCTCACCGGGCTGTTCCCGGTGCCCGGCACCGTGGGGTGGGGCAACGTCGCCTCCGCGGTGAACGGGGCGGCGACCATGCTGGGCACCGATCGTCCGGAATGGACGGACCGGGCCCAGGGCCTCGCCGCCGCCCTGCTCGGCCGCACCCCCCTGCGGAGCACCAGCACCCGCGTCGACGGCCGGTTCCGGCGGCGCAGTTGCTGCCTCATCTACCGCGCGGCGCCCTCGGGCCGCGGCGGGGTCTGCGGCGACTGCGTGCTGACCGGATCCTGAACCGCTCGGCGGCTCGGGCCGCGGTTACCGGCACGGCGAGGCGCGGGGCGGCGCACCGGCCTTCGCGGTCTCCCCTCCTCCGCTAATCCTCCGGCTCGTCCACGAGGTCGTCGATCGCCGCCACCAGTTCGCCCAGGGCCGGCAGCGAAGCCGTGAGCAGGTGCTGCCAGGCCGGGTGGAGACGGCCGATCGCCGCCCGCAGGATCTCCGCGTTGTGCGCCTGCCACTGCCGCACGGCTTCCTCGCCCGCGGGCGTCAGCGCGAGCGCGACCGTGCGCCGGTCCTCGCCGCCGCCGGTGCGGGTCACCAGCTCGCGGGCGCGCAGCCCGTTCGCCATGGTGGTCACGGAATTGGGCGCGAGCTTCAGCAGGTGCGCCAGCCGGCTCGGCCGCGCGCCCGGGTTCTCCCCGATGCCCGAGAGCAGCTCGAGCTGCGCGACCGAAAGCGGGTTGCCCGGGTCCGCGCTGCGGGCCGCGCGGCGCATGGCCCGCCGCAGCCGGGCGATGACCTCGGCCAGCGCCGCTTCGCCGGTCACCGGGCCGTTCCCCGCACCAGCGCGCCGGTCACGCCGGCGAGCACCCCCGCCGCCGCCAGCACGCCCAGCGCGAGCGCCGCCCCGCCGCCGGCCGACGGGCTCCAGTGCAGGCACAGCGTCACGAGCGCGACGCCCAGCGCCGTACCCAGTCCCCGGGCCATGTTCACCAGTCCCCCTCCGGTCGCCGACATCCGTTCCGGGACCGCGCCCATGATGGACGCGTTGTTGGCCGGGATGAACAGTCCCAGACCCAGGCCCGCGATTGCCAGCGACACCCCGGTCCACGGCCCGGTCGCGCCGAGCAGCGCGAGACAGCCGGCGACGGCGACGGCCGCGCCGAGCACCGAGCGCGCCCGGGTGCCCACCGCCGGCGGCAGCACCCGGTCGGCGGCCAGCGCGGCGACGGCGAACCCGGCGGGCAGCGCGGTCAGCACCAGCCCGGCCGAGCCCTGCGCCCCGCCGAGCTGCGGCAGCAGCGTCAACGGCCCGAACAGCACCAGGTACCCGCACATCGCCCCCACCAGGCCGAGGGAGACCGCGCGCGGCCGCAGCACCGAAAGCCGCACCACCGGGCTGCTCGCGCGCGCTTCCCGCCAGGCGAAGCCGCCCGCGGCGAGCAGCGCGACGGCCACCAGCAGCGGCACCGGCAAGTCCAGTCCCGAAAGCCCGGACAGGGCGAGCAGCGTCGCCGTCGTCGCGGTCGCCAGCAGCGCGACCCCGGCCCCGTCGAACCGGCCCAGCGGCGTCCGCTCCCGGGTGCGCGGCAGCAGCAGCCGCCCGGCGATCAGGCCGAGCACCCCGACCGGCACGTTGACCAGGAAGACCCAGCGCCACCCGGCCGTGTCCACCAGCAGCCCGCCGGCCGCGGGCCCCAGCGCCAGCCCGAGCGCCTGCGCCGCCGCCTGCACCCCGAGCGCCGCGCGCCGCCGCGCCGCCGGGACGCTCGTGACGACCAGCGCGACGCTGTTGGCCTGCAGCATCGCCGCGCCGACCGCCTGCAGCACCCGGAACGCGATCAGCCAGCCCAGCCCGGGGGCCAGCCCGCAGGCGATCGACGCCGCGGTGAACACCCCGAAGCCGTAGACGTAGGTGAGCTTGCGCCCGGCCGCGTCGGCGATTCGCCCGACCGCCGCGAGCAGCCCGACCAGGCTCAGCAGGTAGGACAGCGACACCCACTGCACCGCGGCCAGCGGCTCGGCGAACTCCGCCTGGAGCGCCGGGAAGGTCAGCGTGACGATGCTGGCGTCGAGCTGACCCATGAACGCGCCGAAGCAGACCGCGCCCACCGCGAACCAGCCCGCGTTCCGGTGCTCCCGCACCCCGCGCGGCCGGGGCCACTCCACCAGCAGCACGCCGGAACACCTCCAAATCGTTCTCCAACAGAACTACTTGGCCACCATAACTCCACATCAATCCGGCGAAGTAACTCGGTGACCGAGTGAACAACCTCAAAGCGTGCCGGTGAGCGCCTGCAATCCGAGGCTGCTCAGCGCGACCGCGGCCCACAGCAGCGCGCCGAGCAGCAGCGGGCGGCTCCCGGCGCGGCGCAAGTCGGCCAGGCGCAGCGACAGGCCGATACCGGCCAGCGCCGTGGTGATCAGGAACGCGCCCAGCGCCGACAGCGCGGGGTGCCAGGACCCGGGGATCAAGCCGAGGCTCTCCAGCGTCGCGGCGGCGAGGAAACCGACCAGGAACAGCGGCACGATCTTGCGCCACGGCATGGCGCGCAGGCTGAACCCGGCCACGGGCTCACCGCGCTCCGCCGCCGACCGCCGCGCGTCGCGCCGCGCCGTGCGGATCGCCAGGAAGACCACGATCGGGATCAGCATCAGCGTCCGGGTGAGCTTCACGACCAGCCCGTACGAGCCGGCCTCGCCGCCGTAGGCGAAGGACGCGGCCACCACCGACGAGGTGTCGTTGATGGCGGTGCCCGCCCACAGCCCGAACGCGCGCGGGCCCAGCCCCAGCAGGTGCCCGATCGGCGGGAACAGCAGCACCGCCGCGATGTTGAAGGTGAAGATCGTGCCGATGGCGTACGCGACCTGGGCCTGCTTCGCCTTGATCACGGCGGTGGTGGCGGCGATGGCCGAGGCGCCGCAGATGCCCGTGCCCACCCCGATCAGGATCTGCGCGTCGCCGCGCACGCCGAGCCACCGGCCGAGCAGCCAGGCCCCGCCGAGCGCCACGGCGAGCGTGCCCAGCATGACCGGCAGCGACTGGCCGCCCACCCGGACCACCTGCGGCAGCGAAAGACCCGTGCCCAGGACCACAATGGACAGTTGCAGCACCGGTTTCGCCGCCACCGCGTACCCCGGGGCGAACCGCGGCGCGCGCAGGCCCGGCCCGACGGCCGCGGCGAGCGTGCCCAGCAGGATCCCGAACACCGGGCCGCCGACGATCGGCACCAGCGTGCCCAGCCCCGTCGCGATTCCGGCGACGAGCAGAGCGACCACGAGCCCGGCGAGCCCGGCGACCCCTCGGACCGGCCGCTCCGCGACCGCCGCCGGCCGCGCGTCCCGGGTCGCCGTCATCGCACGCTCCTCGTCTGCTGATTCTCGTCTGCCGGACCTCATCTACCGGACCCTGACCGATTAAATGTCCGGACATTTACGTTATCGCATGTCCGGACATAAGGCCACCGGTAGAGTTCCCTCCGGCACAGCACACGGCGACGGGGAGGCGACATGGCGGCACGCTCGCTCGACCGCGTCGGCCCGGAGCCGTTGTGGCGCCAGCTCCAGCACGAGCTGATGACCCGGCTCGAAGCCGGCGAGTTCAGCGGTGGCTTCCCCGGGGAACTGGCCCTGGTCGACGAATACGGCGTGAGCCGGCACACCGTGCGCCAGGCCCTGAGGCAACTGCGGGCCGACGGCACGGTGGTGGCCGAGCGCGGCCGTCAGCCCCGCGTCGCGCCCCCGCCGGAGATCACCGTGCCGATGGGCGCGCTGTACAGCCTGTTCGCGTCGGTCGAGGCCGCCGGGCTCACCCAGCACAGCGTCGTGCGCGCCTTCGACACCCGCGCCGACGCCCTGGTCGCCGAGCGCCTCGAACTGGAGGCGTCCACCCCGCTCGTCTACCTGGAGCGGCTGCGGCTGGCCGGCGACGAGCCGCTGGCGCTGGACCGGGTCTGGCTGCCCGCCGACCTGGCC
Source organism: Amycolatopsis sp. PS_44_ISF1 (assembly GCF_032335455.1). Lineage (NCBI taxonomy): Bacteria > Bacillati > Actinomycetota > Actinomycetes > Pseudonocardiales > Pseudonocardiaceae > Amycolatopsis > Amycolatopsis sp. PS_44_ISF1. Next base: position 1,492,413 of record NZ_JANUXO010000002.1, read on the forward strand.
GCCCCGCTGCTCGAGGCCGACTTCACCCACACCGGCCTGTACGCCGAGCTGTCGCGGCGCACCGGCGTCCGGCTGGACCACGGCCGGGAAGAGGTCCGCGCGGTCATCCCGGCCGCGGCCGAGCGCAACCAGCTGCACTGCGCCCACGACGTCGCCGCGTTCTCCATCAACCGGCTCAGCCACACCAAGGGCCGCCCGGCCGAGTGGCGGCACACCCTGGTCCGCGGCGACCGGTACGCGCTCACCGCCGAATTCTCCGCGAACACCGGCTACCGGCTGCTCGGCCCGGCCACCCCGGCCTGAGGCCGGCCCTTCCGTCCGAGCGGGACACCGGGCCCGCGGGCCGTTTCCCGCCGATACAGGACTTTCGCAGGTATCGATCCGCTCCACCCGGCCGTATACCTGGATGTCCCCACCACAACCGAGCCTGTTCAGCGCTGACCGGACCACTGGTCTGGACCATTTGGCCACCACCGGCCGCCGGGTTCCCGGCGACCGGTACACCCGCTTTTCCGTCCTTTGTGGAGGAACGAATGCACCGGCTGGACGCCACCCGCGAGCACGCGATCGGGCTCTTCCGCATCGTCGTCGGCTTCCTGTTCGCCTGCCACGGGGTGAAGACCATCTTCGGCGTGCTCGGCGCGCACGCCGCCCCGGTCGGCGCCTGGCCCGGCTGGTGGGCGGCGGTGATCCAGCTGGCCGGCGGCACCCTGGTCGCCCTCGGCCTCGGCACCCGGGCGGCCGCGCTGATCGGCTCCGGCTCGATGGCCTTCGCCTACTTCACCGTGCACCTGGCCCACGGCCCGCTGCCGATCCAGAACGGCGGTGAGCCGGCCGCGCTGTTCTGCTGGGCGCTGCTGGTCCTGGTCTTCACCGGGCCCGGCCGGTTCGCCCTCGGCCGGGCCCTGGCCGGCCGCCCGGCCGGCACCCGGACGGCCCCGTCCGCGATCGGCTCCTGAGCCGCCACCCCGCCGCTGCACCCGCCCCCGCTCCGCACCATCCACAGTGGACCGTCCGGGGTCCCGGCCGTTTCCGCTGGGCCCGGGGCGGTACCAGGAGGCGCTGGACGGGACTTTCCCCCGACGTCGTAATCTCGTGAGCCGGAGCTGAACACAGGATGACCGGCAGGCGAACAGACGGCGAAGGAGAGCTGAACGGTGACTGCGTTGAACCACGCGTCGAGTTCCGGCAGCGGGGTGTACGACGCTATCACCAGTCTCGGCGTGCACAGCCCCGGCTTCCTGCAGGAGCTGGTGCTGGCCTACACCCGGTACGGGCTGGTGCTGGTGGTCCCGCTGTTCGCCTGGATCTGGTGGCGGGCGCGGGCGGACGGGTCCTCCCGGCCGATGGCGCTGGCCCTGCTCGCCCCGGCCGGGACGCTGGTCGCGTACCTGGTCAGCGAAATCCTCAAGACCATGGTCCACGAGGAGCGGCCCTGCCGGGGACTGCCCGTGACCTCGATCATCGGCGAGTGCCCGGCGCCCGGCGACTGGTCGTTCCCCAGCAACCACTCGGTGATCGCCGCCTCCGCGGCCCTCGGCGCCGTGTACGCCTGGCGGAAGGCCTTGCCGTGGCTGGTCTCGCTGGCCGCCCTGATGGCGTTCTCCCGGGTGTTCGTCGGGGCGCACTACCCGCACGACGTGCTGATCGGCCTCCTGCTCGGCGCGGCCGTCGCGTGGCTGGCGCACCGCTTCGCCCTGGACCGGGTGGACGCCCTGGTCGACCGCTTCGCCGGCCGGGTGCCGTGGCGGCTGCTGGGCACCCCCGCCGAAGCGGACGAACCGTATCCCCTCGACGAACCGCATTCTCCCGACGAAGACCGCACCGAGCTGATCGGCCGCGTACCGGCCGAGCCGGGCCGCGCCGGTGAGCGCCCGCCGGCCGTCCGCCACCCCGGCCGGACGCGCCCCCTGCCGGAACCGGCCCCGCAACCGCCCGCACGGCGGCTGCCCCCGGGTCCGCGACCGGCGAGGCCCCAGGGACCGGCTCCGCGCCAGGCCGTGCCGCCGCAGGCTCCGGCGCCCCGCCCGGGAGTGCGTCCGGAGGCTCCGGCGCCGCCCAGGCAGACCTCGGCTCCGCGACCGGCTTCGCCGCGCGAAACCCCGGATCCTCGCCGGACCGCGCCGCCGGGCCAGTCTCCCCCGCCGGGCAGCTACTCCCCTCGCCCGGCGCCGGTCCGGCAGCAGCCGCCGCCGGTGCACCGGCCGGTCCGTCCGGGGACCGAGCCGCCGGCGGGCCCGCCGCAGCGACCCCGGCAACGCCCGGAGCGGCCCCGCTGAACCGCGGCGGAGCTCAGCCGGGTAGGTCGCCGGTGGCGGCGAAGTCCAGGCGCTTGGCGACCGAGACGGTCTGGTCGGCGAACCGCTCGTAGAACCGCGTCACCAGGGTCAGCGCGACGGCCGTGCGCTGGTCGTGCGCCCAGCCTTCGGCGGTGATCGTGGCGAGGACCCGCGCGTGCAGGGCGTCGACGGTCTCGTCCGCGTGGCTCAGCTCGGCGTGGCCGCCCCGGGCCCCGGTGCGGACCAGCTCGGCGACGCGGTCGGCCATGCGCGAGGTGGCCTCGCCCAGTTCGCGGAAGACCGGTTCGAGCTCGGGCGGCACCGCCGCCTCCGGGTGGGTGCGGCGGGCCGTGCTCGCCACGTGCGCGGCGAGGTCGCCCATCCGCTCGATCTTCTCGGCGCAGTAGACCACCGCGAGCACCATCCGCAGGTCACCCGCGACCGGGGACTGCAGGGCGAGCAGCGAGTACGACTCCTCCTCGCAGCGGGAGCGCATCTCGTCGAGCTCGCGGTCGGCGCCGATCACCGCTTCGGCGAGCTGCAGGTCCGCCGTGAGCAGGGCCCGGGTGGAGCGTCGCATCGCCTCCGCCGCGCCTTCGGCCATCGCGGCCAGCCGCTCGTGGAGCCGGCCGAGGTCGTCCTGGAAGCCTTCGCGCATGGAGGGCGACTTTACCGGCGGCCCCCGAGCCACCCGGCGTCGGCCACGAACCGGCCGGCCCCGTCGCCGTCCGGGCGGACCGGGAGGTCGAACGTGTGCCCGCCCTCGTGCCCGTCCGGCACCCGGCAGCGCTCACCCCCGTCGCCGGCGAACGCGCAGGCGGCCCGGCTCTCCAGCACGCGGCGGCCCGGCCACCAGCGCAACCACCACCCGTCCTCGACGGACACCACGTGCTCGTGGCCGTGCCCGGCCTCCAGCTCGCAGGTCAGCGACGATCCCGGGCCGCGGGCGGCGAAGCCCCGCAGCACGGACCGCTCCCGCCCGGAAAGCTCCACCGGCTCCAGGCACAGCGCACGATCGGCCATGGCCGCCACCCTAGGCGCCGCCACCGAGGGTCGCGTCCCGGACCCGGGTTTTCCGGGGAGCACCGGGCCGAGACCCCTGGGAGAGCGCCTTTGCTCTCCCGGCAGCGGCGATTTCGTCACGGATCGCCACGTCGTGTTCACGCGGCCGGTCCGCCGGTGACCACAATGGACTCGCCGGGCGCGGGCGGCGGAACCGGCTAGGCTGGCGCGGTGGACGGGACCAACGTGGAGGCCTTCGATTCGGTGCTCGAAGCGATCGGGGGCACGCCGCTGATCCGCCTCGCGCGGGTCGCGCCCGCGGCGGGGCCGCCGGTGTACGTGAAGGCCGAGTTCCTGAACCCGGGCGGCAGCGTGAAGGACCGCGCCGCGCTGTCGATGGTGCTCGCGGCGGAGCGCAGCGGGGAGCTGAAGCCGGGCGGGCACATCGTCGAGGGGACGTCCGGCAACACCGGCATCGGCCTCGCGATCGTCGCCGCGCAGCGCGGTTACCGGCTGACCGTGGTGGTGCCGGACAAGAGCAGCCGCGAGAAGACGTTGATCCTCCAGGCCTACGGGGCCGAAGTGGTGGTCACGCCCGGCGCCGTGCCGCGTGAAGATCCCGCCCACGTCTCGCAGCTGGCGCGGCGCATCGCCGAGGAGAGCGGCGGCTGGCTGGCCAACCAGTACGACAACCCGGCCAATCCCGCGGCCCACCACGGGGGAACCGGCCCGGAGATCTGGCGGCAGACCCGCGGCCGCGTCACCCACTTCGTGGCCGGCATCGGCACCGGCGGCACGATCAGCGGGACCGGCGCTTACCTGAAGGAAGTGAGCGAAGGGCGGATCCGGGTGATCGGCACCGACCCGGACCACTCCGTGTACTCCGGCGGCGACGGCAGCCCGTACTTCGTCGAAAGCATCGGGCACTACCGGCACCCGGGCACCGCCGAAGATCTGTGGCCGCAGTCGTACCACCGCGACGTGGTCGACGTGGTCGAGCCGATCGGCGATCGCGAATCGATCCTCACCGCCCGCCGGCTGGCCCGCGAGGAGGGCCTGCTGCTCGGCGCTTCCGCGGGCACCGCCGTGGCCGGCGCGCTGCGGCTGGCCGCCACCCTCCCGCCGGACGACCTGGTGGTGGTCGTCGTACCGGACTCCGGCCGCTCGTACCTGTCGAAGTACTACGACGACGAATGGCTGCGCGGCTTCGGTTTCCTGGAGGACGAGCACGACGAGCCGACCGTCGCCGCAACCGCGCGGGCCTGCTCCTGGCTGCCCTCGACGGCTTCGATCGGCGACGCCCTGGACCACGACGGACCGGGCGACCGCTGGGCGGTGACGGTGCCGCGCCCGGGCGCCGCGGGTCCCCCGGCCGCCGCGGAGGTGACGGGCACGCTCGACGTCCCCCGCCTCCGCGCGGCCGCGGCGCAGCACCGGGCCCGCCGGTCGGACCCGATCACCGACTACGTCGGGCCGGCCCTGCCGACGACCGGCCTCGGCGAGACCCGCCGGGCGGCCACGGCGAAGCTGGGCCAGGCCCCGGCCGCATGGGTGCTGACCGACGGGCGGGTGACCGGCGTGTTCGAGGCCGCGGATCCGGCTGCACCGAGCTGACCTCGGCAAGCGGGCCGCCTTCGGCAGGCGTGGCTAGGCGCAATGGGCAGGCCGACCCCGGTAGGCATGGCTGGGCGCAGTGGCCAGGTTGACCCCGATAGGCAGGGCCGACCTCAGTGGGCAGGCCGACCCCGGCAGGCATGGCCGGGCGCAGTGGGCAGGCCGGGCACAGTGGGCAGGTTGACCTCAGTGTGCGGGGCCGAGCTGGGCAAGCCGAACCAACCTCGGCGGGCGGGCCGATTTCAGGGTGCGGATCTGACGAGGGCTGACTTCGGTGCGCGGATCGGCGATGCTCGGCACCGTCGGGCCGGAACGATGCCGACGACCGTGCATCCCCGACCGGCCGCGGTGCCCGCCTGCTGTCACCCCACCGGCTCCGGTCGCCCCTCTCACCTCATCCGGATGCCCGCCAGCTGCGTCGACTGCGCCACCAGCCGTCCGGTCCGGTCCCAGATGAAGCACGATTCGTCCACCCGGTCGTCCGCGATGAGGTGGGCGCGGTGCAGCACGCGGACCGGGCCGGGGGCCGGGCGGGCGCGGAGGTAGGCGGTCAGCTCCAGGGTCGGGACCCAGCCGCTGGGGGCGATGTCGAAGGTGGCCGGCGGGAAGCTGTCCACGGCGAACAGCAGCGAGACCGGGTCGAACGGCTCGTCACCCGGCAGGGCCAGCCAGCCGCGCAGTTCGCCGAGGCCGCGGGGGCCTTGGGTGAACGCGCGGGCGCTGTCCGGGTCGAGCCGGGCGTCGATTTCGCCGAAGATCGCGGCGGTGAAGCCGTCCGAGGCGCCGGACGGGATGCGGACGCCCCCGGCCGGGTCGGTCAGCCGCGGATCGGGCAGGCCGCCGTCCCAGCGCACCGAGCCCTCGTCCGGCAGGGTCCCAAGGGTCAGCAATGCCTCGACGCACACCACCCCGTCCTTCAGCAGCCGCCCGCGCACCTGGCTCGCGCCGCGACCGGCCCGCAGCGGCTCGATCTCCACCTCCGCCGGTCCCGGCTCGGGCGAACGCAGGTAGTGGGCGCTGGCCGCCAGCACGTCGGGATGCGGGCCGGCCACCCCCGCGGCGCGCCCGATCGCGGCCAGCAGGTAACCGCCGTTCGGACGGCCGCCGATCGTCCACGACGGGCTCAGATCAACGTCGAAGGCGCGCTCGGCCCGCTGCTTCACGGCGGACACCGCGGCGAACGTGGTGGTGCTCACGAAACCTCCCGGCTTCTCCCTGAGTGGGTTGCACCACGCAACTTAGCCGCCGGCACCCGGTCTGTCCCGAGAACTGAGACTGACAACACCGCGTTTCAGATTCGACCGCAGCGCTCCGGCCAGGCGGCGACCCACGGGAGGCTGCTTCACCCTCCCCCACACAGCCATCCCCGGGTCAGCCGCCTCACCTACCGCACCCGCGGACTCGCGGCTACCCCGCGGCGCGGTAGGCCACCCCGGTGGCGTTCGGCGTGCTGCCGGAGTACAGCCCGGTCGGGGTGGTGGCGGTGGACAGGGAGAACCAGGCGTATCGCTCCACATAGGACAGGCTCTGCAGCATGGCCGCGGACCGGCCGGCGAAATCGGCCTGCTGGGCCGAGGAGGGGTACCGCGGGGGTGCGGTGGAGAAGTCGGTCAGCGCGTATTCGGTGACCCAGATCGGGAGCTGGTAACGGTTGTGCACGGCCTCGAGGTACGACCGCAGTTCCCCCGTCGCCGAGCTGGAGAAGTCCCCGCCGTACCAGTGCAGGGGGATGAAGTCGACGCGGTAGCCGCGCGCCCTGGCCCCGCTCATGAACCGGTCGAGCCAGCCGCCCGCGACGTCGCCGCCGAACGCCACGGCGGGCGCGCCCAGCCGCAGCCCGGTGTCCTGCAGTCGCGGCCACAGGCCGAGGGCGGTGTCCACGGACATCTGAGCCTGCCCGTCGAGGTCCGGCTCGTTGAAGCCGAGCAGGGTCTTGCCGTTCGCCTTGGCCGCGGCGAGCTGGGCCGCGGTCACCGAGCCCTGGCCCCAGATCATCGGGACGAACTCCGCCCCCGGCGGCGCCTTGATGCCCTGCGGGTCCGAGGCCCAGGTGTAGAACCAGCCCGCGCGCACGTCCGAGAGCGCCGCCGTCACGCCGCTGAAATCAGCCGCGCTGACACCCTTCTTCACACTCGCGGCGCCAGCCGGACCGGTCGCCGAACCGAAGGCCACGAGCACAGCCGCGACCACCACGAGGAGCTTCTTCGCCGAGCGCATGAGCGATGTCCTTTCGCCGGGCCTACCAGTTTGACCGCTCGACGGTCCGATGTACCCGTAGTCGGCCCGAAAAGTTTCACCGGAGCGCCAGTCGCCGGATTCACCGCCTCGCCGGATGACGATCCGCCAGGTCACGGCCTTGACCAGCGGTTGAGCTTCGGCAGTTCGCTTCCTCCAGCGCTCGTGCAACGCGGTGTCGCGCATCGGCGGCACTGGGCTTCAGCGGAGCGTCCGGCTCACCCGATCCCGTCGGTGATCGAGGTGGCCGCACCGCGGTCCGACCGGCGTTGCGCGGACGGGCTCATCGCGGCTTCGCCCCCGACCACGGTCTCCAGCGCCCGCCGGACCTGGCCGCGCAGCCAGGCGTGGGCCGGATCGCTGTCGTGCCGGTGGTGCCAGGCCAGCACCACCGGCACCGGCGGCAGCTCGAACGGCAGCGCCCGCGCCACCAGGTCCCGCTTCGTCCACAGAGGACGGCAGACCCGGTCCGCCACCACGGTCACCACGTCGCGGCCCGTGGCGAGGTCCAGCGCGGCCGCACTGGTGGGCAGGGAGGCGATCACCTTGCGGCTCAGGCCGAGCGCGGCCAGCGCCTCGTCGATCGCGCCGTGGCGGCGGCCCCGGCGCGAGACCGAAACGTGCACGGCGGCGGCGAACCGCTCCGGCGTGAGTTCGCCTCGGGCGAGCGGGTGACCCCGGCGCACCACGGCCACCACCCGGTCCGCCCCGATCACCTCGGCCGCGATCTCCGGCCGCTGCGGGCGGGTCGCGCCCACCTCCAGGTCGACGTGACCGCGCGTGAGATCGGTGCTGTCGGCCGAGGTTTCGGCCAGCAGCCGCAGCCCGGCCCGCGGCGCCTGGTCGGCGAGGGCCCCGACCAGCAGCGGGGCCAAGGCGTCGACCAGCGCGTCGTGCCCGCGGACGGTGAACTCGCGCTCGAGCCCGTCCAGGTCCAGCTCCCGCGCGGGGGTGAGCACGGCGGCGGCGCGGCGGACCAGCTCGTGCGCCTCGTCGCGCAGTTCGAGGGCGCGCGGTGTCGGGCTCATCGTGCGACCGGTCCGGACCAGGATGTCGTCTCCGGTCGCCCGCCGGATCCGGGCCAGGGTGCGGCTCATCGCCGGGGCGGAGAGCCGGAGCCGGTCGGCCGCCGCGGCGACGCTGTTTTCTTCGAGCAGGGCGTCGAGGGCGACGAGCAGGTTGAGGTCCACCTGCACCAGGGTAACTGTTGAGTTGCCAAGATTGCACTGGAAGTCATGGGTGGACCGGCCTAGCGTCGGAGGCACCAGACCCCAGGAGGAACGCCATGACCCTGCTCACCGCCGTGACCGAAGCCGCCCGGAAGGCCGGCGCCCGACTGTTGACCGTCCACTCCCCCAGCGCCCGCCCGTCCGACCGCGCCGACCTGTTCGCCGCGGTCAGCCGCAACGACGCCGTGGCCCTCGATGGCTTGCGGGCCGAGCTGGCGGTGGCCCGACCCGGCGCCGGCTGGCTCGAAGACGAGCAGGAGACGACCGAACTGCCACCCGGCGAATGGTGGGCGGTCGACGCGGTGGAGGGCAACGTCAACCACGTGCACGGGCTGGCCGAGTGGGCGGTGACCGTGACGCTGCTGCGCGACGGGGTGCCCGTGCTGGCCGTGGTGCACCAGCCGATCGGCGACCACACCTACACCGCCGTGGCCGGCGAAGGCGCGTGGCTCGACGGGACGCGGCTACGGGTGTCGGCCAAACGGGACCTCGGCGCGGCCATCGTCACCACCGGCCAGGCCGAGTCCGGGCAGACCGCCACCTACCGCCGGATCGGCGATTCGGTGACGGCGATGCTGGGCCGCGCGCTGCTGGTGCGGGTCTCGGTGCCCTCGACCTTTCCGTTGCTGCTGCTGGCGAACGGGCAGAACGACGGGTTCTGGCAGTACGAACCGGTGCTGTCCGGCCTCGCCGCGGGGCTGCTGCTGGCCACCGAGGCGGGCGCCACGGCGACCCGGATCGACGGCTCGCCGTGGCGTCCGGGCAGCCCGGACGTGCTGATCACGGTGCCCGCACTGCACGAGGCCGCGGTGGCCGCCCTGTCGAGCGTGGGCTGATCGCCGTGGAGCTGACGATTCTCGCTGCTTCGGGCGCGACCGGGCTGGAGCTGACCCGCCAGGCACTGGCCCGGGGCCACACCGTGACGGCCGTGGCCCGGCGGCCCGGGCGGATCGAACTGGAGGACAGTGCCCGGCTGCGCCGGGTCGCGGCCGACGTGCACGATCCCGCCTCCATCGCCCGGGCGGTGCGCCACGCCCCGGTGGTGCTGTCCGGCCTCGGCGCCAAGGCCGGGGACCCGCCGGGAACGCTGGTGGCGGGCGCGCGGGCGGTGCTGGACGCCGGTCCCGGCCGGGTGCTGTGGCTCGGGGCGTTCGGCACCGGCCCGTCGGCCGGGGCGGCGGGGGCCTTCACCCGGACACTGCTCCGATTGGCGCTGCGCCAGGAGATTCCGGACAAGGTGGCCGCGGACGCGGCGGTGCTGGCGGCGGGCGGCACGGTGTTCCACGCCGGTCCGCTGTCCACGGGGCCGCTGAGCGCCGGCCGCCGCACCGTGGGCCTGGACGACGTCCCGAAACGGCTCTTCCCGGCCCGGATCAGCCGCGCGACCGTCGCCGCCGCCATGCTCGACGAGGCGGAGTCGCCCCGGTTCGCGGCCTCGACGGCGGTCCCGCTCGGAAGCTAGGCCGAGGCCGTCGTCCCCGGGCCGGGCGGTGCCGGTCGACGGGCACCCCCGGCCGGCACCCCCGGGGCGCCGCGCGACCCGGGCGTCATTCTTGGCCGCCACGCGCTCCTTGCCCGAAGAAACCCCAGAATCCCTTCCTCGCAACAAGTCCTTCCAGCACGACGACGGACTGCTCACCCGTCCCGGAATTCCTTCATCACCCCGGTCAGCCGTCCGAGCAGTGAGATCAGCTGGCGGCGCTCCGCCGCGTCGAAGCGGGCGAACGCCAGGGCCTGACGCTCGCGACGGCGTTCGAGCAGGCGGGTCAGCCGGGCCAGCCCGTCGGCGGTCAGGCCGACCAGCACCTTCCGCTCGTCGTCCGGGGCCCGCCGCCGGGTGACGACCCCGGCGGCCTCCAGTTGCTGCAACATCCGGGTGGCGGTGGGGATCGTCACGTCCGCGGCGGCGGCGAGCTGGCCCACCGGCCGATCCTCCCCTCCGGCCAGCGGCTCCAGCAGCGTGAGCTGCGGCAACGAGAGGCCGCCGTCCTCCCCCGCGCCGGCCGAACGCGCCTTGCGCATGGCGAAGAACAACTCGTCGGCGGCCTGGGCGAGTTCGCCGGCCTCGGCCTCGGCCTCGGACAACCCGGAGTGCGGCACGGGTGTAGCCTAGCAGCACAATAGTTAGCAACCTATCTATTAGGAGGCTAGTGATGATGACCGGAAAGATCGACGTCCACCAGCACCTGGTGCCGCCCGCGTACCGGCGCGCGCTGGAGACGGGGAGCCGCACGCCGGGCGGCTGGCCCGTCCCGGACTGGACCCCCGAGGGCGCGCTCGCGATGATGGACGAGGCCGGGATCGCCACCGGAGTGCTGTCGATCAGCTCTCCGGGCGTCCACTTCGGCGACGACGTCGCGGCCCGCGAGCTGGCCCGCGAGACGAACGATTACCACGCCGAACTGGTCAAGGACCGGCCCGGACGCTTCGGCCAGTTCGCCGTGCTGCCCCTGCCGGACGTCGAGGCCGCAACCGCCGAAGCCGTGCGCGCCTTGGACGAACTGCACGCCGACGGCATCGCGCTGCTGTCCAATGTGAACGGACGCTACCTGGGCGACCCGGCCTACGAGCCGCTGTGGACGGAGCTGGACGCGCGTTCGGCCGTGGTGTTCGTGCACCCCGCGGAGCCGCCGATGCCACGCCTGGCCGGCCTGCCGAGCCCGGTGCTGGACTTCCCGGCCGACACCACGCGCTCCGCCCTGGACCTGGTGGCGCACGGAGTCTTCGACCGCCACCCCCGCCTGCGCGTGATCCTTTCGCACGGCGGCGGGTTCCTGCCCTACGCCGCGCACCGGTTCGAGTTCGCGTCGATGTTCAACCCGGGCACCACCGAAGAAAGCATCTACGCGGGCCTGCGCCGCTTCTACTTCGACACGGCCCTGGCTTCCACCCCGACGTCCCTGCCCTCGCTGCTCGCCTTCGCCGCCCCGGGCCACATCCTGTACGGCAGCGACTCCCCCTTCAACCCACCCCCCTCCCGCCTGCGCTTCGACGGCTGGCTCGACACCTACGAGGGCCTGTCGGAGACCGACCTGGCCGCAGTGCACCGCACTTCGGCCGAGGCACTGTTCCCCCGATTGGCTCGGTAGCCGCGGCACAGCGGGACGACGCACCACGAACTTCGCACCCTAGCGCGGAAACACGGCGACGAGCCGCGCGACGAGTTCGTCCGCGACCTCGCGAGCGAACCGGCCCAAGTCCTCGGACGAAACCGCGTCATCGGCCACCGGGCGGATCCGGGGCGGCAGGTGGGGGAAGCGTGCGCTCGAAGCGGACAGCTCACTCGACGGAGCCAGCCGGACCATGGCGACCGGGTCCATCCCGATCGCCGGGACGATCGAGGCCGGCAACGGCCGGAGCAGGTCGGCGAGCAGGCCCAGCCGGTCGGCGACCTTCGTCACCAGGTCCGGCCCGTCGAGGACCGATCCGATGGTCGCTCTCGGCAAGGCGAACCAGCAGCTCCGCTGCCCGTTCCGGTGGATCGCGAGACCGGCGTCGCCCCGGCGCCCGTCCGCCGGGCACGCCCACGCGGCCTCCGCCGAAGAGCCGGTTTTCAGCGCCTCGTCCGGGGTGAACAGGCCCCGCTCCCGGCCCAGGCGCGCGACCTCGTGCGGAGCGTCCCTGAGGTGGCGCACGCCCAGCCGGGCGGGTGGGTCGGCCGGGACGAGGTGGACTTCCACCACGGCCCCCTGGCCGCGGTGGAAGTCCGGCAACTCCGAACGGCCGATGACGGGTACCGGCGCGGGCAGGTCCCGCCACCGAAGCCCACCCCGGCGCGGGCTCGGTGAGCCCGGTCCGGAGAGCGGGGCCAGCGCCCGCGGTGGTCCGAGCGGCGGCGGGACGTGCCGCGGCTGTTGCGTCAGGACCCGCAGGATCCCCTCGATCCCCGGCTCGGTCAGTTCGACGCGGTAGTGATCGGCGGCGTAGGGCTGGAGGAACAGCGGGATCTCGTCGACCCGGTGCCCGGGCAGGATCACCGGCAGGATCTTCTTCGTCCACGTCCGCCGATCGCCCTGCAGGAGATCACGAAGCAGTGCCGCTTCCGCGCGGCCGCCCAGGTTCTCCTCGTGCGGCCCGTTGCCGTCGCCCATGCGCCGGTAGCCGCGGGAAGCCACCACCAGGACGAAGTCGGCCTCGGTGATGCACCTGGTCGCCCAGGCTTGCCAATCCTGTCGACCCGAGACGGCCCACTGGTCGAGAATGGCCCGGACACCGCATTTCCTCAAAAGCGTTGCGAATTCCCGGACGCTTTCGCGATGCGCATCGTCGTCATCGTGGGTGTAGGAGATGAAGACGGTGGGCGTTCCCACCCCGGAGCGCCCTGGTGGCCGCATCGTTGTTCTCCCTGCCCGACCGCCGCCGACGCGGCCGTTCCGGCGGAAGACCATAGCAGGGTGAAACCGGCCGGGCGGGCGGCGTCCCGCCCACGACGGAACGACGACAAATCGCGGACAGATTTCTTCTTTTCCTGCGCCGGGCCGATGCCCCGTGAGACCATGCTCAGCGCAGTTGATCATGCGGCAAGCCGAGCACGGGAGGGCAGGCATGTCGGGCCCCGACGACGCGGGGGCGGCGCCTCGTCCCGAGGTGTTCGTCTCCTACGCCGAGGATTCGCCGGCGCATGCGAGTTCGGTGCGCGAGTTTTCGGCGTATCTCCGGGAATACACCGGGGTGAACGTCCAACTGGACGCCTGGGCCGACGACAGCCGGCGGGACTGGGCCCTCTGGGTGGCGGAAAGGCTCCGGGAGGCGAAGTTCGTCCTCGCGATCGCTTCACCCCAGTACAAGCGGGTGGTGGATTCCGGGGAGCGCTTCGCCGGCCGGCCGTCGATCGGGCTGGGGGCCGCCCTGATGCGCAACAGCCTGAGTCGCGACCTGTCCGGGGAGACCATGCGGGTGCTTCCGGTGATCCTTCCGGGCCGATCGGCCGACGACATCCCGGACCTGCTGTGCGGCTCTTCGACCACGAGCTACGAGATCACCGAGCTCAGCCTCGAAGGGGTCCGCGGCTTGCTCGCGGTGCTCACCGGCGTTCCCCGCCACGCCGAACCGAGACTCGGCCGGCCACTGGTACCGCCCCGGCTTCCCGGCGCGATCGTCGTCGCCGCCCCGAAGCCACCGGCTGCGACGGCCGTCCTGTCGGCCGAAGCCGAGGTGGTGATCGGGTCGACCCAGTACGTGGTGCACCGGGAAACCTTGCAGGAGCGGCCGATCGACGACCACTCGGCCCTGCAACGCCACGGCCGGGCGCTCCGGATCGGCTCGCCACACCGCCAGGTCTGGCTGCGCCAGGTCGAGATGAGGCACGAGACGCCGGGCGCGAAGGCCGCTGTTTCCGCGCTGAAGGACGAGTACGAACTGCTCAGGTCCGCGGCCGGGGCGTGCCCTGGGCTGCCGGGTTCGCCCGGGCTCTTCCACGACGGGCCGGTGAGCACCCTGGTCACCGACTGGCCGGCGTCCGAGCAGCACGGCGGCCCCTGCCCCGCGCTCGCCGCCTTCGTTCCCGGACAAGGCGAGGCAACCGACCCCTGGGAAGCACGGCGGTCGCTCGCCGCCATCGCCGGGCTGTGCCGGCCGCTGGCCGCGCTGCACCTGCGCGGGCTCAGCCACCGGGCGCTGACTCCGGAGGGCATCATCCGCCGGGACGGAGGCGAGCTTCTGCTCCGTGACCTCGGGCTCGCCACCACGGCCTTCCGTCCCGGAGAGGGGCCGGCCGAGTATCGGGCCCCGGAGCAACGGCCCCGCGGCGGCGGCCGGGCCGGGCCGTGGACCGACGTCCACCAGCTCGCCGCTGTGGCCTACCACCTCGTGACCGGTCATCGGCCGCAGCCGACGGGGCCGCTGCCCGTCCACGCGCTGGCGCCGGATCTCCCGCCCCTCGCGGCGGAACACCTCGACGCAGCCCTGCGGCCCGAGCCGGGCCGGCGCCCCTCACTCGATGCGCTGGCCGCGGCTTTCCGCGGCCGGCCGCCGGCGCGGAACTGAGGGAGTCACCCTTGAGCTACACCGTGAACCTGGTCTCGCCCGTCGTCCTGGTGCCCTCGGGCAACCTGGCCGACCGCCTCCGCCGGTTGCGCCGCGACCATCCGCAGCTGCCCACGGGACTGAACGACCTGCTGTCCGACCTGGCGGCCCGGCCGGACGGCGTGCCGGCGGTCGTCGAACCGCCCCGGCCCGGGTACACCGGCGACAGCCTGGTTCTCGTCACCGCGACCTACGTCGCGCGGTTGCGGCGGTCCGGACGGGACGACGCGTACACCGTCGTCTGGATCGGACCGCTCAAGCTGCAGGACCACCGTCGCCTCGGGCAGGGCTTCCTGCTCCTGCGCGCCCGGTGGATGGGCGCGCACGAACTTCGCGCGGTTCCGCCGGGCAGCTCCACGCAGTGGGAGCAGGTCGAAGCTCACTGGCGAAGGCTGCTCGCGGATCTCGGCGCCCGGAACCAGGCACCCGGGCTGTCACCCGCGCACAACCGGCTCCTCGATCTCGTCGACCAGGTCATCGATCTGAAGTACCAGCAGGCGATGCGCGAGGCGTCGGCGCCGGGCTACCCGTACCGCTCGGTCGAGCCGGCGGGGGAACGGCGGTACAGCGGGGCGCCCGTCTACCTCTTCCAGGTGGTCGGCGACCGCGTTCCCCGCCGGAAGGAATCGGTTCAGCTGCACGGGGAGCCCGATCAGCGCGGGCACGTGATCAGGGTGGACGGGAACCAGGTCACCATCAGGTTCGACAATCCGGTCTCCTGGGATCGGCTCGGCCGGCAGGGCGAGCTGGAAGCGGTCACCGGCAACGCGATCTCCGCCAGGCAACGAGCGGCCGTCGACCGACTTCGGACCGGTCGAGCCGCGAACCCCATGCTGCTGCCCGTGCTGGTCGACCACCGGACCGGACCGCTCGTCCCGGTGACCGCGCTCCCGTCGGAGGCCCTCGACGAGGACCAGCTCGAAGCTTTCCGCAAGGCGCTGGCCGTGCCGGACGTGCTGCTGGTGCTGGGGCCGCCCGGGACGGGCAAGACCCGCACCATCAGCCAGATCGCGCACGCGCACGCGCAGCGTCCGGATCACGGTCCGGTGCTGGTGACCTCGCACACCAACCGCGCGGTCGACAACGTGCTCGGCAAACTGCCGGCCACTCTCGTCGTGATCCGGGTCGGCAGCGAGAGCAGGGTCGACGCGGAGGGCCGCCCCTACCTGCTCGAGACCCTGGCGACCGAGTTGCGCGGAGAGATCCTCTCCACGACGCAGACAGTCCTGTCCGGCTACGCCGGGCTCCCCGTCGCCGAGCAGTGGGCCGCCGAGCTCGGGCGCTGCCTGTCCGCGCTCGGCCAGGCCGGTGCGGCCGTCGACCGGGCCTGGGCCGACCTGACCTCGATCCGCCGGGTGCACGGTGGGGCCGCCCAGGCCGAACTGGACCAGATCGTGTCGTGGTTGAGGGAGCAGGAGGGCCAAGCGGCCCGGAGGCACGAACTGCTGGGGAAGCTGCAGCGGCGGGAGGCCCGCGCTCGCGCCCGGCCCCCTTGGTGGCGCCTGATCGGCTGGGACAGGTGGCCGGCGCGCTCCCGCGCCCGCAAGGCCGATCGCTACCGCGCCGAGTTGGCCCGCCTGGTCGAAAGCGCGACCGGTCTCCGCGCCCGGGCGGCCGAAGCGGCCGCGACGCTGGATGCCGTGACCCGCCAGGTCCCCGCGGTCCAGGCGGCCCAGGCGCGGGTCACCGAGGCGCTGAGGCACCGGCACGGGTTCCAGGGCGCGGCCCTGCACGCCGCGACCGCGGTCAGGAGGGCCATCGGCCCGGCGGCCGTGCTGCCCCCGGCGCCCGGTCCGGACGACGCCACTCAAGTGCTCCGCGAGCTGAGCGGTTGGCACGCCGGGCTGGCCCGGCTCATCCCGGTGCTGCACGCCCGCGCCAGGCTCCTGCGGGAGTGGCGCGAGGAAGCAGCCGGTGACTCGGACCAGCTCTACCCCGAGCTGATCAGGTATGCCGACGTGATCGGCGCCACCTGCATCGGTGCCGCGACGAGCCGCGACATCGCCGGAACCGAGTTCGACCTGGCGATCGTCGACGAGTCGGGGCAGATCGACACCGCGACGCTCCTGGTGCCGCTCGTCCGGGCGAAACGCGCGGTCCTCGTGGGAGACCACCGCCAGCTGCCGCCGGTGGTCGACTCGGACATCCGGGCGCAGGACGAGGCGGTCCGCGAGCTGGTCACGACGAGCACCCTCGAAATGCTCGTGGACAGGCTCCCGCCGAGCAACGTCGTGAGCCTGACCCAGCAGCGGCGGATGCCGAGGATCATCGCGGACTTCGTCTCCGACGCCTTCTACGGCGGCGCCCTCAAGACGATGGTCGAACGCGCGCACCACGACGTCCTCTTCGCCCAGCCGCTGGCGTTCGTCGACACCTCGGAGCTGCCGGAGCGGCAACGCTGGGAGACAGCCGCGCAGCCGAAAGGCCCCCGCGGCAGCGGTGGATACGTCAACGACGCCGAAGCTCACCTGCTGGTCCGGCTCGCGACCTTCTACCACCGCCGAGGCGAAGAATGGGCGTTGATCGTTCCCTACACGGCGCAGATCGCGCTGATCTCGCGACTGCTGGGCGAAGAGATCACGGACACCGACATCATCGATACGAACGTCGGCACCGTCGACTCGTTCCAAGGCGGAGAACGCGACGTGATCCTCTACGGCTTCACCCGGAGCAACGGCCAGGGCAGCGTGGGCTTCCTCGATGAGCTGCGCCGGGCGAACGTCGCCTTCACCCGGGCCAAGCACCAATTGGTCCTGGTCGGCGACCTGGAAACCCTGACCAACACCCGCGAACCCGGTTTCCGGACATTGGCCCGCTCCCTGCGAGACCGGGTCGCCGCCGAGGGCGATCTTCGTGGCTACCACGAGGTACTGGCCCGGATCGACGTGGCCGTGGGACAGGAGGACCGCGCATGACCTCCCGGAAATGGCTGATGCCCTACCCCCCGGCCCGGTCGCTGGAAGACGCCGCGTTCGGGGAAGGGCTGGCCCCGAACCGGATCTTCCGGCTCCTGCTCCCCGTCTGGCAGGTGGACGTGCAGGCGACGATCACCGACGGTGAGCCCTACGAGCTGATCGACCGCTACCTCGAGCGTGGTATCGCCGAAGCCGGTCTCGGCACGGCTGCCGAGCTCTCGCGGTTCTTCGCCCTCGACGAGCCGCTGGTGCTGGGAGCGATCCGGTTCCTGTACGCCATCGGCCACGTGGTCGAGGGCCGGGACGGCCGGCTGGCGCTCACCGAACTGGGCCGGGCATCCCACCGGGACCGAGTGTCCTACCGCCGCCCCCGGCAGGACCGCCGGAAGATGTACTTCGACGCGTTCGAGTCGGCTCCTTTCACCCGCGGCTACTACGACGCCGGCACCGTCTCCTTCCTGAAGCACGGCGACCTCGGCGCGAGGCCGGCCGGACGGTCCGGCGAGAACTTCGTCCTTCTTTCCAGCACGCACGGCTTCCGGCGCGAGGCCTTGACGGAGCTGGTGCGCCGGACCGACCGGGACCGCTTCAACCTGCCCATCCGGATCGACAACCCGGAGAGCCTGGGCGAGGAATGCGTGCACCTGCCGCTCTACGTGGTGCGCGCGTCGGAGAGGGGAAACCGGATCCGGTACCTGGCCTACAGCCAGGCCTCGGACGAGCACGACCCCGAGCTGAGCGCGTTGTGCCAGCGGCGGGCGGAGATCGCCGGCGTGATCGAGAACGAGATCCAGGACGATTCCGCGGACTGGCGGGCAGAACGAGCGTCGGAGTGGCTTCGGCGGCAGGACCTGGAAGGCCACCGCGCGCAACTGCTCGCCGACGGCACCTGGCGGGTGCGGCTGCCCCCGGAAGCCTTCGCGCCGAACGGTCCGGTGGCCTTGGACAAGCTGGGCTCGTTCACGGTGCTGAAGACCGACCTGCTGCACATCTGGTGCGAAGACGAGAGCACCCGCGAACTGGCGCATCTCGAACGAGTGGGTGGCTGCTTCGGCAATCGCGGCCGTCTTCCGGGCGGCGAAATCGAATCACGGATCTCCCGGCTCGCCCGCCAGCTCCAGGTGAAGCAGGACACCGTCCCGGCTACGCAGAACCTCGCGTCGGAACGGGGCAGGGAGCGGCTGGCCACCCAGCTCGCCGAATACCAGCGGACAAAAGAATGACACAGTGGACAGTTGCGAGTCAGCCTCTCGCCAACCGGCTCCGCCGAGGGGACCGGGCCGCTTCGCGCGGCTAGCTTTCCCAGCATGACCTCGCCCTCACCGGCCGCCGAACCGCTGCGGCCCTTGCGCTTGAACGAACTGAACCCCTACCTGTCGATCACCATCCTGGAGTGCCCGGAAGACGATCCCGCTGCAGCCTTCCGCTCGTTGTGCGATTTCCTGAAGCGATCGGCTCAGGAAAAAGGCCACTCCGACGCGGTTCGGGTAACCGGTGAAACGGCCGCCGGTGAAGAACAGGCCGCTCTGACGGATCTGGGCTTCGACGAGGTCTACGGGATCTCGCGGGAGGTGATCCGGCCGCCGGGGTGGGCGGCCAAGGAATCGGCGGTCGCCGACGTGCTCAACCAGCTCACCCTGACCCTGCGGCGAAACCGGCTGGTGGCCGTGCACACCGGGATCACGAGCAACGAGAAGCTCACCAGATGGGTGCGGACCGGCGGGGCGGGCTTCCGGTTCCTGCCCTCGGAGATCCTCGTCGGCACGTTCCACGGAGACGGCCGGATGCTCTGGGTCCGCGGGGTTCACCGGCCCCGGACGACCAAGGCGGACAGCATGACCCTGGCCGGCCTTCGGCTGCAGGACGCCGGCGACGACCTCGAGGACAGCACCTACGCCCTGAGCGCGGCGAAGGTCCGATACCTGCCGGACGACGAGACCTCCCTGCTCCGGGAGATGCTGACCGTCTCCCCGGTCAAGTCGCGGCTCTCCTGGAAGCAGACCTCGCACTTCCCCATGTTCCTGGGCGCGACGTACGAGGTGCTGGACCGGTTGGAGAAGTCGCTGGTGGCGGAGGAAGCCCCGGAGACCCCGTTCCCCCGGTATTCGGTCGTGGAAACCGATCTGAGCCGGGTGCGGGGTGCGTTCGACCTGCGCGTACCGGACCCCGACCAGGTGCGGGGGGAGCCGGGCGCGGACGAAGACCTGGTGGAGCGCGCCGAACTCCTGCGCTCGGCCGTGATCGAGGTCCGGGGCGAGGCCGGCTCGGCCCGGGCGTTCGTGGACGTGGGATTCGAAGAAGCGATCGCGGGCACCCTCGTGGCCGATCCGTCCGAAGAAGGGGACGGCTTCGGCCTCAAGGTGCGTTATTCCGGGGCGCCCCCGGCCGAGGGCCCGGCCCGGCAGATCCGGGAGGCGATCGGGGAAGGCGACCTGCTCACCATCTACTACCTGTCCGGTCACACGTTCTCCGGCGGCCGGATCTACCGGCACCGGTTGTCGGCCACCCCGTTCCCCCACTACCGGTTCGAGGACTTCACCGGTTACGACATCACGGAGGAGAAGCCGGCCACCGCCCAGGGCGAGACGATCCACCAGGCGATCGGACGGCGAGGGGACCGATCGCTGTTCGCCTGGGTGGTCGACCGGTTCTCCTCCGGCTGGCTCCTCTGCGACGACGGCGCCGGGGAGGTAGCCGACTTCCTGCACTTCGAAGGCGACACGCTCACCGCCATCCACGTCAAGGCCGCCGACCACCCGACATCGGCCCGGCGGATCGCCGTCACCCCGTTCGAGGTCGTCGTCAGCCAAGCCGAGAAAAACATCCGCGCCCTGCACCAGGAAGTGCTGCTGGACCACCTTTCGAGGCCGCGCGCGGCCGGACACGCCGCCTGGCACGACGGTGAGCGGGTGGACGTCGCGGATTTCACCGACCGGCTGCGGTCCCGGCCCGCCACCGGGCCGACCGAGGTGGTCGTGGTCCAGCCTCACCTCCTGCAAGCCCGCTACGACCGGGCCAGGGCCGACGCGGCGGCCGGCGCCACCACGGGCGACACCTTCAAGCTGGCCTTGCTGGACACGCTTCTGCACAGCACTCGAAGGACGGTGACCGCGCTGTGGAACGACCTGACCGTGATCGGCTGCGCCTGACCCGGCTGATCTTCGTGGCTGTGCCACTCCGAGGGGCGGTGTCACCCCTGAGTGCGGTGCACTTTGGGGGGAACCGGTGCGACTTTCGTCGGAAAGATCTCCGCTGGGCTCGGATCCTCCGGCGGGTGCCTCACTCGAATGGGCGAGCGTGCTAGCGTCCGGGCCATCGAGGCCGGAACCGAACGTCGTAGCCATGACGGCCCACCTCGGACCGGGAGGCGGGGGCCATGACCAGCCAAGCTCCGTTCGACGTCGAAGCCGGGCTGCGGGCGCTGATCGCCCGGGGCTACCAGTTCGTGCACCCGTCCGACGAGCACGGGGAGATACTCGCGGTGGTCGGCGTGCGCGCGCACGGCTGCGGGGTGGACGTGATCCGCCTCAACGCCGAAGACGACGTCGTGGCGATGCGCCTGCCCGAGACCGAGGAGCAGGTGCTCGCGCCGCGGACCTGGCGGTGGCGCCTGGACGGTCCCGCCGCCGAGGTGCTCCCCGCGCTGCTCGCCCTGCCCGAGGAAACGGCCGGTCCCGCCGCCCGGTCCGGTGGCTGCTGGGTGCCGGGGCGCGGTGGGCGGGCGAAGTGGCTCGCCACCTGCTGAAGCGTCCACAGTGCCCGCGTCCGCTGAAGCGTTCACGGTGCTCGCGTCCGCTGAAGCTTCCACAGCGCTCGCGTCTGCTGAAGCGTTCACGGTGCTCGCGCCCGCTGAAACGTCTACCGCGCTCGCCGTGCGCTGAAAAGTCCACTGTGCTTGCCTCCTGCCGAAGTGTCCACAGTGGCTCGCCGACTGCTGAAGCGTCCATAGTGGATTCGGGCAGCCGGGTGGTGCCTCGCCCGCTCCGACAGCCCCGCCGACCCCGCCGACCCCACCGGGCCGCCGGGCCGCCGGGCCGCCGACCCCGCTGGGCCGCCGGGAGTGACCGTCCATTGAAGACAGTCCCGTTCACAGTCCCGCCAGTACCTCCGCCTCATCCGCCGGCGACAGACCCGCGCGCCGCTCGCGGTCGGCACCGAGCTCCTGCTCCGTCTCCAGGGCGGCGGCCACGGTCTCGGCCAGCGGCCGGATCCGCAGCCCCGCGGCGAGGGACGGCGCCGGATCGTGCGCGGTCATGCCCTGGAGGTCTTCCGGCAGCCACAGGGGCAGCGAGCGCGGGCCGCTCCACGGGGTGACCCCGGCCGCGGTGAGCCGGTCGTCGGGGGCGGGCACCAGTTCGGCCCGGCCACCGGAGGCCGCGGCGATCTCGCGGAGCAGGGTGGGCAGCCCCTGGACCGGGCCGACCCCGTCGAAGGTGCCGGTCAGGCCCGTCTCCGCGGCGGTGGTGATCCACCCGGCCAGATCGCGCACGTCGAGGTGCTGCACGGGCCGGTCGGCCGCCGGCACCAGCACCCGGCCGCCGCGGGCGAGGCGGGCCGGCCAGTAGCCGAACCGGTCGCTGCCGTCGCCGGGGCCGGTGATCAGGCCGGGGCGCACCACGAACGCGCGGTCCCCCACCGCCGCGCGCACCGCGTTCTCCGACGCCACCTTGATCGCCCCGTACAGCTCGGGGCCGCCCTCGGCGCGCAGCTGCTCGTCGGTGGCGTGCTCTTCCAGCGGCTCGCGCACGCGGCCGGTGGCCGGGGTCTGCCCGGGGGTGGCGTGGTCGGCGTAGGCGCTCACCGTGGAGACGAACGTCCAGTGCCGGGCCCGGGCCCCGAGCGCTTCCAGCGCCCGCGTCACCCACGGGTGGGAGAGCCGCGCCACGTCCACCACCGCGTCGAACTGCTCACCTTCGAGCGGCGCGAGCCCAGCTTCGGCATCACGGTCCACGCGCACCAGCTTCGCGCCGTCCGGCACCGCGCCGGACTCCCCGCGCGCCGCGCACACCACCTCGTGGCCGCGCCGCAGTGCCTCTGCGGCGACCGCCCGGCCGAGGAAAACCGTTCCACCCAGCACCAGAAGTCTCATGTCCCCCACCCTGACGCCGCCGGGGCACGGGCACCACCACTCTCGCCGAGGGCGAACAAACCCGGCGCACCGGACCGCGCCGAATGGTGCGAACGGGACAGGATCCGCACCTGTGGTCCACTGTGGATAGTGGCGTCGGCTCGGCCTGGGGAAGGGCCGGGGACGCTCGGGCGAAGGTGGCTACCGCCCGCCCGGTGACCCCACCGCGCCCGGACTGGCCAGCCGCGCGGTGGCGCCGGGCCGGGCTGGCACCGCGAGGAAGGGCGTGACGTCCACGGGGTAGCGCTGCACCTGGCCCCTCCGTTCGGCGGAACGCGCGTGCGGGCCCGCTCATCCGCAGCTTCCTCCCGTGCGGCGAAGGGGATCAGGCCGACCGCTGCGGCCGCCGGCCGGCGGCGGTGGCGATCATCGTGGCGAGGTCGGTCACCAGTCCGGGGTCGTCCGGCAGCTGGCCGATCGCGACCCGGATGTGCGACGCGGACGTCGGGCGCGCGTGACAGCGCCGGCCCGGCCCGGCCGAGACGCCGTTCGCGGCCAGGGTGACCAGGGTCCGGGTCTCGTCCGGCACCGGGACCCACAGGGCCAGCCCGTCGTCCGTGCGCGCCCGGATCCCGTGGCCGGCCAACGCGTCGGCGAGTGCGGCCCGGCGTTCGGCGTACCGCCCGCGCGCGCGGCGCAGCAGCACGCCGGTGGCCGCGTCGGTGAGCAGGAACGCCTGGGCGTCCTGCAGGATGCGGCTCGACCAGATCGGGCCGGACGCGCGCAGCTCGCGGACCCGCGCCACCACCGGCGCCGCGCCCGCCAGCACGCAACTGCGCAGCTCCGGCCCGAACGCCGTGCAGTACGAGCGCACCAGCAGCACCCGGTCGGGCCGGTGCGTGCCGAGGCTCAGCGCGGGTCCCGACGCCAGCGGCCCGAGGTCGTCGTGCTCGATCACCACCGGAGCGGACCGGGCCGAGTCCAGCACCGCGGCGAGCGCGGCGATCCGTTCGGCCGGCACGGAATGGCCCAGCGGCACGTGCGCCCGCGGCTGGTAGACGAACGCGGCGGGCCGGTGCGTCAGCGCGTCCGTGAGCGATTCCGGCTGCGGGCCGTGCTCGTCGCACCGCACCGGCACGACGTGGATCCGGGACCGGCGCAGCACCTCCAGCAGCCAGGGCGCGGTCGGCTCCTCCACCGCGATCACGTCGCCCGGGCGGGCGAGGGCCTGGCAGGCCAGCGTGACGCCTTCGTGCCCGCCCGCCGCGACCGTCCAGTCCTCGGCCGGGAACGGCCAGGCCGGGTCGACCGCGGCGCGCAGCCTCGGGGTGATGAAGTCCTTGGCGGAGCTGTTCGACCGCTCCATGCGCACCCCGGCGGCGACGGCCTCTTCCAGCGGCGGCAGCAGCGCCGGGTCGGGCCTTCCGTGCTCGAGGTCGATCGTGCGCCAGCCTTCGAACGAGCGCGCCGCCGCCGGCCCGGGCGGGGGCGCCAGCACGGTCGTGCCGCGGCGGCGGCCGGTGCCGATCAGCCCGGCCGCGCGCAGCTGGGCCCAGGCCTCGGCGATCGTCGTCGGGCTGACCGAAAGCTCCGCGGCCAGCGCCCGGACGGTCGGCAGCCGGGCACCGGGCAGTACCTCGCCGTCGCGGATCAGCCCGGAAACCGCGCCGGCGATACCGCGCCCGGTCCGTTCACCGATCCGCGCGGTGAGCCAGCCGAGCCCCACCGGCGCCATCGCCGTGATCTCACCCGTCGCCACGCCCCGGCTCCCCTCGTCGCGGTCCGGCGGTCGAGCTCCGCCGCACCGGGAAGTTAAGCCGGAAACCGAGGTGCGCCAACCGGTTTCACATCCTGGTCGGTTCGGACAATTCCCGGGAAATGTTCGGCGCGCTTTGTCCGGACATTTCCCGGTACCGGAAATCTTTTCTTCCGGGGTGGGCCGGAATGGTCACCGGCGGGCTCGGACGGGGACGGGTGCACCGTCCGGCTCACGGCCGGGCGGCTGCCCCGCCGAACGCCCGGCGGGCGGAGAAGCCCAGCAGAACCAGCTCCGCCACCGAGAACCCCAGCAGCGCCACCGGGCTCGGCACCCACACCAGCGCGAGCCCGATGGCCAGCACCGGCACCACGAGCCCGGCGTAGGCGGCCAGGAACAGCGCGGCCAGCACCTCGCCGCGGGCGCGCGGGTCGGCCAGCGCGGCCACGGTGCCGACCGAGGCGCGGAACCCCAGTCCCAGCCCGGCTCCGGCCAGCACGCTGCCGGCGAAGAACAGCCAGAGCGTGGGCACCAGGACGGAGATCGGCAGCACGACCAGCCCGGCCACCATCAGCGTGTAGCCGATCTTCAGCTGTGCGCGGGTGGCGATCGGCGCGAAGAGCAACTGCGCGAGCGCCGCCGAGCCGACCATGACGAACGCCGCGACCCCGGCCAGGAGCCGCCCCGGCTGGTGCAGGCCCTGGGCCAGCAGCGTCGGGGCGAGCGCACTGAACAGCCCGGTGATGGCGAACGCGGCGAACACGCCGAGGGCGGCGCCGACGAACGCGGGCCGGGCCCCGGCCGGCAGCGCGACCCGCTGCGGCCGGTAGGCCGGGCGCTCCTCGCGCCGCTCCACCGTCTCCGGCACCAGGCTCACCGCGAGGGCGCTGAGCAGCAGCAGGACCAGGAACACCAGGTACGGCGTGGTCAGCGGGCCCGCGACGAACTGGGCGAACAGGCCGCCGGCCAGCGGGCCGAGCGCGAGCCCGCCCATGTTGACCACGGTGGAGACCAGCGCCGCCCGGCCCGGGTCCTCCTGCGGCTTCGCGACCGCGCGCAGCTCCGAAAGGTGCGCGGTGGCGGTGGCGGTCAGCGCGCCGATACCGGCCCCGCAGACCAGCCGGGCCAGGACCAGGCCCGGCACCTCCGGCCAGACCAGGAAGATCACCGCCGACAGCGCCTGGGTGAGGGTCGCGGCGAGGATCACGCGGCGGCGGCCGAGCCAGTCGCTGACGTGCCCGGCGAGGTACAGGCTCACCATCACGCCCACCGCGTACGCGGCGAAGACGACCGTGATGACGAAGGTCGGGAAGCCGTCTCGCTGCTGGTACAGCGAGTACAGCGGCGTGGGCAAGGTCGAGAAGGAGAGGGACACGGTGAAGGCGAGGGCGATCACGCGGAACCCCCAGCCGTGGCTGACGCGCCCGACCGGCGGCGAGGACGGGGTGCGGGCAGTGATGGCGAGCATGACGACCTTCCGGGAGGAGCTGGTGCCCTCCAGCGTGCCCGGGCCGACTCATCTGGTCCAACGAAAAATGATGGTCAGAGCTATCGGGATCGGAGATAATCGACCGGTGGAAACCCGTCAGCTCGAGCATTTTGTTGCGGTCGCCGAGGAGCTCAGCTTCACTCGCGCCGCCCAGCGGCTGTTCACCGTGCAGTCGACCGTGTCCGCGACCATCCGCGCGCTCGAGACCGAACTGGGCTCGGCCCTGTTCGACCGGTCGACGCGCCGGGTCGCGCTTTCGGCTCCGGGGCTGGCGTTCCTGCCGGAGGCCAAGGCCGCGCTGGAGGCCGTCGACCGGGCCCGCGCGGTGGTGCAGGAGACCTCGGCCGGACTGCGCGGCAGCCTGCGGATCGGCACCATGAGCAGCATCGGCGCGCTCGACCTGCCCGCGCTGCTGGGCGCCTTCCACCGCCGGCACCCGCTGGTCGACCTGCACGTCACGGTGTCCATGACCGGGTCCACCGGGCTGGCCGAGGACGTCCGCCACGGCCGGCTCGACCTGGCGCTGCTGGGCCTGCCCGAGGCCGAGCTGGCCGGGCTGGCCACGCGGTCGCTGCTCGACGTGCCCTACCACGCATTGGTGCCCGAGGACCACGAGCTGGCCGGCCGGGCCGGGGTGGGGCTGGCCGACCTCGCGGGCGAGCGCTTCGTCGACACCCCGCGCGGGTTCGGCAACCGGATCGCCGTCGACCGGGCGTTCGCCACGATCGGCTCGCCGCGCCGCGTCACGGTCGAGGTGGCCGACCTGCGCGCGGTGCCCGGCTTCGTCGCCGCCGGCCTGGGGATCGCGGTGGTCCCCGACGTCGTCCCGCTGGCCGTGCCCGGCACCAGTGTGGTGCCGCTCACCGAGGCGGGCTTCGCCTGGCCGCTCACCGCCGTCTCCCACGCCGGACGGCCGCCCAGCCGGGCCCTGCGCACCCTGCTCGACCTGCTCGACGAAGGCGGGCTGGGGCCCGGACCTTACGAAACCCGGACACCTCCGCGCGCGCAGCGGCGAAGGAATAGCGCACGGCCGTAGATTGTCGTTGTCCACTGACCGTCCAGGCGCGTTCCGCCTGGTTCCCCGGTTCGCGCCGAGAGGCCGTGAACGGACCGCTGTGCCCCGGCACCGAGCGCAGGAGAAGGACTTCGGCCTGGGCGCTGTTCACCACCGCCGAAAGCGGGTAAGGAGATACCCATGACGACGAACAAGGCCATTCTCGCGGGCGGCTGTTTCTGGGGTATGGAAGAGCTGTTCCGCCACCAGCCCGGTGTCGTCTCGACCCGGGTCGGCTACAGCGGCGGCCACGTGCCCCACGCCACCTACCGCAACCACGGCGACCACGCCGAGGCGATCGAGGTCGGCTACGACCCGGCGGTGACCGACTTCCGCGCCCTCCTGGAGTTCTTCTTCCAGGTCCACGACCCGACCACGAAGGACCGCCAGGGCAACGACCTCGGCGCCAGCTACCGCTCGGCGATCTACTACACCGACGACGAGCAGAAGCGGGTCGCGGCGGACACGATCGCCGACGTCGAGGCCTCCGGCCTGTGGCCCGGCCGGGTCGTGACCGAGGTGAGCCCGGCCGGTGACTTCTGGGAGGCCGAGCCCGAGCACCAGGACTACCTGCAGAAGTACCCGAACGGCTACACCTGCCACTTCCCCCGCCCGGGCTGGAAGCTGCCCAAGCGGGCCACGGCCTGATCACCCGGCGGCGCGCGGACCCGGTGTCCGCGCGCCGCCGTCCGTCCCGAGGAGCGAGCCGTGCCCGGTTACCCGGCGATGATCACCGAGACCGGCCACGTGGAGCCGGTGCCCCGCCGCGTGCGCGCCCGGCTCGGCGGCCGGGTGGTGCTCGACACCACGAACGCGCTCTACGTCTGGGAATGGCCGAACTACCCGCAGTTCGCCATCCCGCTCGCGGACGTCATCCCCGGCCTGCTGGTCGACGAGGGCCATCCACAACGGCTCCAGCACGGCACGGCCCGGCGGCACGCCCTGCGTAGCGGCGACATCACGAAGCCCGCCGCGGCCCGCCTGTACGGCGAAGACGCCGTCTCCGGTCTGGCCAGTCACGTGCGCTTCGAATGGTCCGCACTCGACGCTTGGTTCGAAGAGGACGAAGAGATCTTCGTGCACCCGCGCAACCCGTACACGCGAGTGGACGCGCTGCGCTCGACGCGCCACGTCCGTGTCGCGCTGGAGGGCGTGACGCTCGCGGAGTCCTCTTCGCCGGTCCTGCTGTTCGAAACCGGCCTGCCGACGCGCTACTACTTCAGCCGCACCGAAGTGGATTTCACCCACCTCGTGCCGAGCGCCACGGTGACGGCCTGCCCGTACAAGGGCCGCACCACGGGCTACTGGTCGGTGCGCACCGGCGACACGGTGCACGCGGACCTGGCCTGGACCTACGACTTCCCGGCCGCCGCGACGGCCCCGATCGCCGGACTGGTCTCGTTCTACAACGAGGTGCTCGACATCTTCGTGGACGGGGAAGAGGTTCCGCGGCCTGCGACGCACTTCTTCGGGTGATCCGGGGCTTGTGATCTGGGCCTCCCCCGGGCCGCTCGGCCGCGACCGGGCCGGGGCGCCCGGCTAACCTGGCCGCGCCCGCACGCCCACCCCACTCCCCTGAGGCGGCGGTGTCCCCGAATCCCCCGCGCGCCGCCGCGCGTCCCGAACAGGTTGGCTGGTCCTTGCCCGAATCCGTGTCACGACGCCCCGCGTGGCTGTCACCGAAGGTCGCGCGCACCGAAGTGCTCGCGGGCCTGGTGGTCGCGCTCGCGCTCATCCCCGAGGCCATCTCGTTCTCGGTCATCGCCGGGGTGGACCCGAGCGTCGGGCTGTTCGCCTCGTTCACCATGGCCGTGGTGATCTCGGTGGTCGGCGGCCGCCCGGCGATGATCTCCGCGGCGACCGGCGCCATCGCGCTGGTGGTCGCGCCGCTTTCGCGGGAGCACGGGCTCGGTTTCCTGGTCGCGACGGTGATCCTCGGCGGGCTGCTGCAGATCGTGCTGGGCGCGCTGGGGGTGGCGAGGCTGATGCGCTTCGTGCCGCGCAGCGTCACCGTCGCGTTCGTGAACGCGCTGGCCATCTTGATCTTCCTGGCGCAGCTGCCGAACCTGGTCGGCGTGCCGTGGCCGGTCTACCCGCTGCTGGCCGGCGGGCTGCTGATCATGGTCGGCTTCCCGCGGCTGACCAAGGTGGTCCCGGCGCCGCTGGTGTCGATCGTGGTGCTGACCGCGCTCACCCTCGGCGCCGGCATCGCCGTGCCCACGGTCGGCGACCGGGGCGCGCTGCCGTCCTCGCTGCCGGTGCCGGGGCTGCCGGACGTGCCGTTCACCCTGGGCACGCTGACCACCATCGCGCCCTACGCGCTGGCCTTCGCCCTGGTGGGGCTGATGGAATCGCTGATGACGGCGAAGCTGGTGGACGAGCTCACCGACACCCGGTCGAACAAGACCCGCGAATCGATCGGCCAGGGCCTCGCCAACGTCGTCACCGGGTTCTTCGGCGGCATGGGCGGCTGCGCGATGATCGGCCAGACCATGATCAACGTGCGCACCGCGGGCGGGCGCACGCGCCTGTCGACCTTCCTGGCCGGGGCGTTCCTCCTGGTGCTCTGCCTGGTCTTCGGCCCGCTGGTGTCGAAGATCCCGATGGCCGCCCTGGTCGCGGTGATGGTGCTGGTCGCCTTCGGCACCTTCGACTGGCACTCGATCGCCCCCGCCACCCTCCGGCGCCTGCCGCCCGGCGAGGTCGGCGTGATGGTGCTGACCGTCGCCGTGGTGGTCGCGACCGGCAACCTCGCGATCGGCGTGGTGACCGGCAGCGTGGTCGCGATGGTGGTCTTCGCCCGCCGCGTCGCCCGCAACGCCGAGGTCACCGTCGTGGCCGGCCCGGACCGAGGCCGGGTGGTGTACGCGGTGAGCGGCCAGCTCTTCTTCGCCTCCAGCAACGATCTGGTGACCCGCTTCGACTACGCGGGCGACCCGGCCCGGGTGGTGATCGACCTGTCCGCGGCGCACATCTGGGACGCTTCGACCGTGGCCGCGCTGGACGCGGTGACGGCGAAGTACGCGGCGCGGGGGAAGGCCGTCGAGATCACCGGGCTGAACCAGCCGAGCGCGAAGATGCACGGCCGGCTCAGCGGGGAGCTGGCGGGCAGTTCCTGAGCGAGCCCGCATGCTGCCCCCTCGGGGGCGACGCGGAGAAGGCCGCATCGCGGGCGCTACGGCCGTCGTCGGACGTCCTCAGCCGGACAGGACGGCGTGCACGGCGTCGGCGACCACCGCGGCCCCCGCGTGGGTCATGATCGTCGCCGCGTGGTCCGCGCCCGGGACCCGGCGGGGTTCGCGCAGGGTCGGCAGCCGCGCGCGGAACCGGGCCAGCGCCTCGTCCGGGTAGGCCGGCGCGGTGCCCGGCCCGACGCTCCACTCGGCGCACACCAGCTCCACCGGAACGGTCAGCCGCAGCCAGCCGGACTCGCCGAAGAAGACGTCCTCGGCGTCCGCGAGGACCACCTCGGGGCTGAGCCGCACGCGACCGTCCGCGCCGAGGTCGTGCGCCAGGGTGTCGCGCAGCAGCGGATCGGCCGCGTCCAGCAACGGGCTGTCGCGCGTGAAGTGGGCGAGGTAGTCCTCGACCCCGTCGAACGGCCGCGCCAGCCGGCTGAGCTGCGGGGCGAAGGCGCCCGGCAGCCGGTCCGGCGTCAACCCCGGCGGCGGGGCCATCGGCAGTCCGCCGTCGACCAGCACCACGCTCCGCACCCGGTCCGGCCGGCCCGTCGCCAGCTCCACCGCCACGAAGCCGCCCATCGACATCCCGCAGACGTCCACCGTGTCCAAGCCCAGCGCGTCGAGCACCCGCACCAGGTCTTCGGCGTGCTGCCGCAGCGAGGAGCGCCCGCGCACGGCGAAGCTGCCCGCTCGGCCGCGCAGGTCCGGCATCACCAGCGACAGACCGGGCTCCGCGGCCCGCAGCCAGTTCCACAGCCGGCAGTTGCTCGTCACACCGTGGACCGCCAGCACCGGCGCGGATTCGGACTCCGTCACCTCGACGGCGAGGGCACCGCCCTGGACCGGGACGGACCGGGTTTCCGGTTCACGGCGCATCCGCCCACCGTAACGGCATCCGAGCCGGGCTCGGCGCCTCACGAGTCCCGGCGCAGCAGCAGCTTCGCGATCTTCCCGGTCGGCCCCTTCGGCAGCACGTCGATGATCCGCACGCGGCGCGGGTACTTGTACGCCGCGATGCGCTCCTTAGCCCAGGCCACGATCTCCTCCGGTTCCGCCACTGCGCCCGGCTTCAGCGAGACCACCGCGACGACCTCCTCGCCCAGCCGGTCGTCCGGCTCGCCGAGCACCGCGGCCTCCGCGACGGCCGGGTGGGTGTAGAGCAGCTCCTCGACCTCGCGCGGGTAGACGTTGTAACCGCCGCGGATGACCAGGTCCTTCTTGCGGTCGACGACGAAGGCGAAACCGTCGGAGTCGACGTAGCCGAGGTCGCCGGTGTGGAACCAGCCGCCGCGGAACGCCTTCGCCGTCTCCTCGGGCCGCTTGTAGTAGCCCTTGGTGAGGTTGTGGCCGCGCAGCACGATCTCGCCGACGTGCTCCTCCCCCGCCGGCAGCGGCCGGTCCTGGTCGTCGACGATCCGCAGTTCGACGCCCCAGATCGGCTTGCCGATGGAGCGCAGCTTGCGCTGGTCCGCCCCCGGGTTGACGGTCGCGGTCGAGGAGGACTCCGAAAGCCCGTAGCCCTCCAGCACCGGGATGCCGTACTTCGCCTCGAACGAGCGCAGCACCCGCTCCGGGATCGCCGCCCCGCCGGAGCTGCCGATCCGCAGGCTGGAGGTGTCGTAGCCGGAGCTGTCGGCCGCGGCCAGCGCGTGGTACATCGTGGGCACGCCGGCCATGATGGTCACCCGGTCGCGCTCGATCGCGGCCAGCACCGCCGCCGGCTCGAACCGCGGCACCACCGAGACGGTCCGGCCGTGGCGCACCGCGCCGTTGAGGATGCTGGACAGGCCGTAGACGTGGAAGAACGGCAGCACGGCGAGCACCACGTCACCGGACTCGATGCCGAACGTCCGGCCGCCGATGGTGCAGGTCATGTACAACGAGAAGTGCGACAGCTCGGCGCCTTTCGGGCGACCGGTGGTGCCGCTGGTGTAGAGCAGCACCGCGGTGTCCTCGGCCGCGCCCGGGTGGATCTCGTCGTCCGGCTCGGCCGTGAGCAGTTCGGTGAACG
This sequence comes from Amycolatopsis sp. PS_44_ISF1, assembly GCF_032335455.1. Lineage (NCBI taxonomy): Bacteria > Bacillati > Actinomycetota > Actinomycetes > Pseudonocardiales > Pseudonocardiaceae > Amycolatopsis > Amycolatopsis sp. PS_44_ISF1. The sequence continues at coordinate 1,524,271 of NZ_JANUXO010000002.1, forward strand.
CGCCGGCGCCCTCGGGCCGGCCGTCTGTGCCGTCTGTGCCGTCTGTGCCCACCAGCACCACGGCCACCCCCGGCACCTCGGCGAGCGCGGCCGTCGCGGCTTCGGCCCCGGACGCGCTGGTGATCAGCAGCCGGGCGTCGGAGTCGGCCAGGTGGTAGGCGATCTCCCCGGCCTTGAGCAGCGGGTTCAGCGGGACCAGGACCAGCCCGGCCTTGAGGATGCCGAAGTAGGCGGAGACGAACTCCGGCCCGTTCGGCAGGTGCAGCGCCACCTTCTCACCCGGGCGCAGGCCACGCGCCCGCAGCGCCGACGCGACCCGGCCGGACGCTTCGTCCACCTCGGCGTAGGTCAGCGCCCCGTCCGGGAACCGCAGGAAGTCCTGGTCCGGTGCGGCCGAGGCGGTCTCCCTCAGCATGGTGGCCAGGTTGAAGCTCATCGTCCCCGCCTTCCGCAAACCCCGTGGCACCCGGCACCCGGGCCGGGGCCAGGCTACCGAATCCGGTTCGGTCCGACCGCCGCCCGGCGAACTTGTTCGACGATCGAACCATCCTGGAGTACGGTCGGAGGCATGTCGAGTACTCCGGACCCGGCCGCGCGGGCCGTCCGCGCCCTCGCCCGCGCCTCGCGGGTGCTGGAGCGCTCCTCCGCGGAACTGAACCTGGCCCACTACCGCGTGCTGTCGGCCATCGCCTCCGGGGACGAGCGCGCTTCCCGTGTGGCGCAACGGCTCGCGCTCGGGCGCCCGGCGATCAGCTCGGCCGTGGACGCGCTGAGCAAACGCGGTCTGCTCGTGCGCGGCGAGGTCGACGGCGACCAGCGGGCCACCGCGCTCTCGCTGACCGGCGCGGGCGAGGCCCTGCTGGCCCGGACCGAGGCCGAGATGGCCCGGCGCCTCACCGGGCTGGCCGCGCGCACCCCGGACGGCGAACGGCTGCTGGAGACCCTGGCCTGGCTCGGCCCGGCGATCGACGAGGCCATGGCCGAAAAGGCCGGGAGCGAAAAATCCCGGTCCCAGACGATGACCCCGCCCCGGTGAGCGCCGAGCCCCCACCGGCCGAGGACTCCGCGGAGAAGTCGCGCTGGCTGCGCCGCCTCGGCGGTTACGTGCTGCGCCACCGCCGTGAGCTGGTGATCGCGCTCGGCGCCGCCGTGCTCGGCAGCGCCTGCCAGACCGTGGTGCCGCTGCTGGAGCGCCAGATCGTCGACGAGGTGATCCTGGGCGGCCGGGCCGAGCTGTGGCCGTGGCTGGTCTCGCTGCTCGTGGTCGCCGCGGCCGCCTTCGGATTCGCCTACCAGCGGCGCTACCGCGGCGGGCGGGTGGCCCTGGCCGTGCAGTACGACCTGCGCAACGAAATGCACGCGCACCTGCAGCGGATGGACTTCACCACCCTGGACCGGATGCCGACCGGGCAGCTCATCGCCCGTGCCACCTCGGACTCCACCCTGGTGCAGGGCCTGCTCGGGCTGCTGCCGATCCTGAGCGGGAACCTCCTGCTGCTCCTGCTCTCCCTCGGGGTGATGCTGGTCCTCTCGCCGCTGCTGGCGCTGGTCAGCCTGGTCGTGGTGCCGCTGCTGCTGGTGGTGTCCTACCGGATGCGGCGGCGGATCTTCCCGGCGACCTGGGCCGCGGAGCAGCGTGAGGGTGATCTGCTGCAGATCGTCGACGAGGACGTGAACGGCGTGCGCGTGGTCAAGGCGTTCGGCCAGGAGGACCGCGAGCTGAAGCGGGTCGCCGGCACCGCGGCCGAGCTCTACGGCACGCAACTGCGCGCGGTCCGGCTCCAGGCCCGGTTCCAGCCGCTGCTGCAGGCGATCCCGACGCTCGGGCAGGTGGCGATCCTGGTGCTCGGCGGCGGGCTGGCGCTGCGCCACGAGCTGAGCCTCGGCACGTTCCTGGCCTTCTCCACCTACGTGGGGCAGATGATGGCGCCCGCGCGGCAGCTCGCCGCGGTGCTCTCGATCGGGCAGCAGGCCCGCGCCGGCGTCGAGCGGATCTTCCAGCTCCTCGACCTGCCGCCCGCCATCGCCGACCCGCCGGACGCGGTGGAGCTGCCGCCGGCCCGCGGTGAGCTCCGCTTCGACGACGTCCACTTCGGATACTCCGGCGGCGCGCCGGTGCTGCGCGGCTTCGACCTCCACATCGGCGCCGGTGAGCGCGTGGCGCTGCTCGGCCCGAGCGGCAGCGGCAAGACCACCGCCACCATGCTCGTCTCCCGCTTCCGCGACCCGGACTCCGGCGCGGTGCTGGTGGACGGCCACGACGTGCGCACGCTGCGGCTGGAATCGCTGCGCTCGCAGGTCGGCGTGGTGTTCGAAGAGAGTTTCCTGTTCTCCGAAAGCATCCGCGCCAACATCGCCTACGGCCGTCCCGGCGCCACCGACGAGGAGGTGGCCGCCGCCGCGGAGGTGGCCCAGGCCCACGGCTTCATCACCGCCCTGCCCCAGGGTTACCACACCGTGGTCGGCGAACGCGGCCTGTCGCTGTCGGGCGGGCAGCGGCAACGGATCGCGCTGGCCCGCGCCATCCTCACCGATCCGCGGATCCTGGTGCTCGACGACGCCACCAGCGCGGTCGACGCGAACACCGAGGAGTCGATCAACGCCGCCCTGCGCACCGTGCTGGCCGGGCGCACCACCCTGCTCGTCGCGCACCGCCGCTCGACGCTGCACCTGGCCGACCGCGTGGTGGTGCTGGACGGCGGCGTGGTCGCCGACCAGGGCACGCACGAGGAGCTGCTGGCGCGCAGCGCCCGCTACCGCGGCCTGCTCAGCGGGCTCGACGAGGCCGCCGCGGAGCAGACCGGCGACCGCATCGAGGCCCTCGGTGTGGAAACCCCCGGTGCGATCACCGAATCCGCGTGGAAGACTCCGGCGCCGCAAGGCAAAGACCGGCGCCCCGCCACCACCGGCACCCGCGCGCCGAGCCTCGGCAGCGGGCTCGGCGGTTCGGCGGGCGGTAGCTGGCGCAGCGCCCTGGCGCCGACACCGGAGCTGCTCGACCGCGTCGGTGAGCTGAAACCGGTCCGCGACTTCGCCGAGGTCGACCTGGCCGCCGAAGCCCGGCAGCAGCGCGGGTTCTCCCTCGGCACCGTCCTGCGCGAGTTCCGCCGGCCGCTGCTGCTGGGCCTGCTGCTGGTGGTCCTGGACGCGGCCGCGTCGGTGATCGGCCCGGTGTTCGTCAAGACCGGCATCGACCACGGCGTGCTGCGGGGCTCGCAGGTGGTGCTGTTCACCGCGTCCGGGCTGTTCCTGGTGATCACCCTGGCCTCGCTGCTGGACGAGGTGGCCGAGACGTTCGTGACCGGGCGGACCGCGCAGCGGGTGATGCTGTCGCTGCGGATCCGGATCTGGGCCCAGCTGCAGCGCCTTTCGCTGGACTACTACGAGCGTGAGATGGCCGGCCGGATCATGACCCGGATGACCACCGACGTCGACCAGTTCGAGTCGCTGATCCAGAACGGGCTGCTCTCGGCGCTGGTCGCGCTGGTCACCTTCGCCGGGGTCGGGGTGACGCTGGTGGTGGTGAACCCGGAGCTGGGCCTGTGCACGCTGGCCGTGGTGGTGCCGCTGGCCCTGGCGACGGCCGGCTTCCGCCGCCGCGCGGGCAAGCTGTACGACGCGGCCCGCGACCGGATCGCGATCGTCAACGCCGACTTCCAGGAGAGCCTTTCCGGCGTGCGCGAGTCGCAGGCCTTCGCCCACGAGGACGAGACGGTGCGCCGGTTCCGCCGGCTCGGCCGCGACTACCTGGATTCGAGGTTCGCCGCCCAGCGCCTCGCGGCCAGCTACTTCCCGTTCGTGCAGTTCCTCTCCGCGGGCGCCGACGCGATCGTGCTCGGCGTGGGCGCGGGGATGATCCGCTCCGGGCACCTGAGCGCGGGCGCGCTGATCGCGTTCATCCTCTACATCGACCTGTTCTTCTCCCCGATCCAGCAGCTCTCGCAGGTGTTCGACTCGTGGCTGCAGACGCGCATCTCGGTCAGCCGGATCGCCGAGCTGATGCGGCTGGAGACGCTCACCCCGCCCGCCGCCGATCCGGTCGACCCGGGCCGGCTGCGCGGCGAGATCACCTTCAGCGGCGTCCGGTTCTCCTACCCCGCAGCGCCCGCGCACCCGGCCGCGCAGCGCCGCGGCCCGGCCGACCCGCGGCTGGTGGCGGGTTCGCTCGCGCCCGGGGCCAAGCCGCCCGAGGCGCTGCGCGAGATCGACCTGTCCGTCGCCGCGGGCGAGACGGTGGCGCTGGTGGGTGAGACCGGGGCGGGCAAGTCCACCGTGATCAAGCTGCTCGCGCGGTTCTACGACCCGGATTCCGGCTCCGTGCGGGTGGACGGCCACGATCTGCGCTCCCTCGAGCTGGCCGGCTACCGCGGCCGGCTCGGTTACGTGCCGCAGGAGGCGTTCCTGTTCACCGGTACCGTCCGCGACAACATCGCCTACGGCCGGGCCGAAGCCACCGACGCGCAGGTGGAGGCGGCCGCCCGGTCGGTCGGCGCGCACGACTTCGTCGCCTCGCTGCCCGGGGGCTACCGGCACGAGATCGCCGAACGCGGCCGCTCGCTCTCAGCCGGGCAGCGGCAGCTGCTCGCGCTGGCCCGGGCCCAGCTCGTCGACCCGGCGATCCTGCTGCTGGACGAGGCCACGTCGAACCTCGACCTGGCTGCGGAGGCCCGGGTGGCCGACGCCATGCGGAGCCTGGCCCACGGCCGCACCACGATCGTCATCGCCCACCGCCTGCAGACCGCCCGCACCGCCGACCGGATCGTGGTGCTCGACCGCGGCCGCGTCGCCGAGGTGGGCACCCACGACGAGCTGCTGGCCCGTGAAGGCCGCTACGCCGGGATGTGGCAGGCGTTCGCCGTGCTGTCCGGGCGCCGGGCCTGAGGTTCTAGCGCTCGTTCCCGGCGCGGAGCCAGGCGATGTACTCCGCGGCCGCGGCGGCGGTGTCGTAGCGCGGCCGGAACCCGGTGTCCTCGCGCAGCCGGGTGATGTCGAGCCAGCTCACCGGGCGAGGTCCGGCCGAGGGCAGCTCGAAGCGGAAGCCGGGCTCGACCGATTCGATCGCCTCGATGACGTCGGCGTTGCTGGTCGGCCTACCGGAGGCGATGTTGTACGTCGGGTGGTGCAGCTCGTCCGCGAGCTGGAGCAGCGCGAGCGCCCGGCCGGTGTCGGTGACGTAGAGCAGGTCGAGCGAGTCTTCGGCGTGCGGTGGCGCCATGAGCCCGGACAGGTCGGGCTCGGTGCGCCGGGCGGCGGCGTGCGCCAGCGACGGGGCGGCGAAGAACGGGTCGGGCAGGTGTCCCCCGGGACCCCAGGTGCCGGAGATCCGGGCGTTCACGAGCTCGACCTCGGTCACGTTCGACAGGTGTCCGGCCAGCAGCTCGGTGATCTTCTTGAACGTCGGGATGACGTGGGTGTGCTCCAGCGAGAGCGGCTGGTCCTCGGTGAGCGCCCCTTCGGCCGCGGCGCCGCCGTAGACGCCGATGGTGCTCGCGGTGACCACGCGGCGCACCCCCAGGTCCCGCGCCGCGCGGACGATGTTGAGGAACGCTTCGAGCGACCGGCCGGTGTCGGTGATCGGGTCCGGCTCCGCGGTCCGCCACGGCAGGGCGACGGCCAGGTGCACGATCCCGGTGATCGGGTACTGCCGCCCGGCGGCGTGCAGGGCACCGAGATCGGCGACATCGCCCTGCACGGCGTGCACCGGCAGGTCGGCCAGGTGCGGTGGGACCTGCGGGCTCCGGCGTTGCAGCAGCACGCACTCCTGCCCGGCTTCGGCGAGTGCGCGGACAGTGTGGGAGCCGATGAAGCCGAGCCCTCCGGTGACGAGGATCATCCGATGCCCTTCTTGAGTGTTATCGCTGATCGTCAGCATTACTGACGATCAGTTTACGGCTAAGCTGGACCCGTGTCCACCACCGCGAGCCCCGGAGCCGAACCGCACGACGTGCTGGGCTACCTCCTCAAGCACGCCCACCTGAAGTTCACGGCGCTGACCGACACCGCGCTCGCCCCGTTCGGGATCGACAGCAAGGACTTCGGCGCCCTGCGGGTGCTGGCCCACCGCGAGCCTTCGTCGCAGTTGCAGGTGGCGCAGACGCTCGGCATCGACCGCACGACGATGGTCGCGCTGCTGGACGCGCTGGAGCGCAAGGGCGTCGTCCGGCGGCAGCCGGACCCGGCCGACCGGCGCCGGAACGTCGTCGAACTGACCGAAACGGGAGCGAAGACCTACGCCGCCGCCGAGGCCGCCTACCGGAAGACCGAGGACGCGTTCCTCGCCGCGCTCAGCCCCGGTGGTCCGGCCCGGTTCCGCCGCACCCTGCGCACCCTGCTGGAGAGCTGACCCGGCCCGTTGCGCCCGGCGCAACGGATGGGCGGCCCCGCCAGGAGAACTCGCCGTCCTTTGTGGACACGACTATGCCCGCCCGGTCCACCCCGGTTGACTTCTCACCACCGGAGGGGGTACTTCGCCACCGGTTGACCTTTCGCGCGGCGCGCCTTATGGTCTAGACCACAAGGTCACCTTCCCCCGAGCACCTTCACCGAAGGAGCTGGTATGAAAGCGAACCGGAAACTCGTCGCCGCACTGGCGGGCGCGGTACTCGCGCCCGTGCTCGTCCTGGCCGCTCCGGCCGGCATCGCGAGCGCACACGGTTACGTCAACTCCCCCGCGAGCCGGCAGGCGCAGTGCGCCCAGCACACGGTCTCGTGCGGCGAGATCACCTACGAGCCCCAGAGCGTCGAAGGCCCGAAGGGCCTGCACAGCTGCAACGGCGGGCTGGCCCAGTTCGCCGACCTCAACGACGACAGCAAGGGCTGGCACGCCACCCCGGTGGGCTCGACGGCCACGTTCGCCTGGACGTTCACCGCCCGGCACAGCACCGCCAGCTACCAGTACTACATCGGCGACGACCTGGTCGCCAGCTTCGACGGGCACAACCAGCAGCCGCCGCAAACCGTCTCGCACCAGGTGGACCTCAGCGGCCACCCCGGGCGCCAGACCGTGCTGGCCGTGTGGAACATCGCGGACACGGCGAACGCGTTCTACTCCTGCATCGACCTCCAGGTCGGCTGACCCCGGCCGAACCGGCTACCCCGGCTGACCCGCTTTCGCGGCCAGCCAGCGGGCCGTCGCCGCCACCACCTCCGGGCCGCGACGGCGAAACCCGTGCCCGTCCCCCGGGACCGACCACCAGTCGGTCCCGGGCCGGGCGGCCGCGGTGGCCCGGGCGAGCTCGTGCGAAACGTGCTCGTCGGCGTCCCCGTGGATCACGAACGCGGGCCCCTTCGCGGCCAGGAACGCCGCCCGCGGGTCCAGCCGGGTGAACTCCTCGAACAGCGGCGCGCCCAGCTCGAACCGGCCCTCGATGTCGAGGAAACCCTTCTCCGCCAACGAAGAACGGTCCGAGTACAGCTCGATCCCGCGCGGCAGCTCCGGTTCCAGGAAGGTCCGCCGCAGGTCCAGCACCGGCTGCCACAGCACCACCGAGCGCACCGGCGGCGTCGCGGACGGCGGGTCGGCCAGGGCCAGCGTGGTGCTGACCGCGCCGAAGCTCGAAGCGACCACCGAAACCGGCCCGGCCGCCCCGGCGGCCCGCACCGCGGCGCGCAGGTCCCGCACCTGGCCCGCCACGGTCAGGTCCCGGGGCTGCCCCTCGCTCTCGCCGTGCCCGCGGAACGAGAACCGCAGCACCGAAAACCCCGACGAGACCAGGCTTTCCGCCAGGGCCCCGAACAGGCCCTGCTCGTGCCGGTCGCCGGTGATGCCGTGCGCCAGCACCACCGCGGACGGCCCGCCCCGGTGCCAAACGGAGTCGAGCCGCACCCCGTCTTCGGTGGTGATCACAGGTACAGCACCGCCGTGAGCACCATCCCGCCCAGCGCCACGACCCAGGTGTAGGGCAGGGTCGAGGTCATCGCCCGCTCCGGGCGCACGCCGGCGTACTGCGCGGCCCACACCGTCTGCGTGCTGGTCGGGTCGGACACGCCGAAGACCTGGTTGTAGGAGGCCATCAGCCCGACCACCGCGGGCAGCGGGTAGATCCCGCCGGTCACCAGCACCCCCGCGACCCCGGCCCCGAGGCCGAACACGTTGAGCGGCCCGCGGAACAGGCACAGCGGCACCAGCACCGCGAACACCACCACGAACCACCCGGCCGAGGCCGGGCTGATCGCGGACACGATCGGCGTCAGCGCGCTCTTGGCCCCGGGCAGCTTCACCGCCGCCAGGAGCATCCCGATCGCCAGGAACAGCACGATCGGCGGAGCGGCCACGGGGAAGGCTCGGTACAGCGAGCGCAGCGCGCGCCCGTTCAGCTCGCCCCACTTCGTGGTCGTCACCAGTGCGTACACGATCCCGACGAGCAGCGAGGGCACGATCGGCACGGCGAAGCCCAGCGCCAGCACGATCGGCACCAGCGGGGTGAGCAGCGCGTACCACGGCGCGTCGCCCCGGCGGACCCGCGCCTTCGGCCGCTGCAGGCGCACGGCCCAGGCGTGCCGGGCGCCGCGGCGGCGGGTCTCGATGAGCACGTAGGCGATGCCGACGACCAGCGCGATCGGGAACAGCTTGATCATGATCGCCCTGACGTCGCCGACCGGCGCGCCGAGCGCGTCGGAGAGGAACTGCCACACCGGCAGCTCCAGCGGCGAGCCGGCGGAGATGCCCATCAGCACCGTGCCGCCCGCGGCCACGGGGGTGACGCCGACGGCGATCATCGCCGGGATGCCGACCACCCCGGCCAGCATCGCGGCCGGGGCGGAGCCGGTGATGCTGCCGCACAGGATCGAAACGGCGAACACCCCCAGCGCCACCACCGAAGGCCGCTCGCCGCCGAACTCGACGATCTTGCGCACCAGCGTGGCCGCGATGCCGGTGTCGTCCATCAGCGTGCCGAGCCAGGAGCCCAGCAGCACGGCGATCATCGTCGAGGCCAGCGCGGCCGAGCCGGTCTGCAGCACCCCGGTGAGGATGTCGTTCTTGCCGCCGGACAGCGGCGCCCCGGCGAGCAGGGCGATGCCGAGCGCCAGCAGCACCAGCGCGAACGCGGTGGGCAGCACCCGGGTGAGCATCAGCACCACCCCGACGGCCATCAGGGCCAGGATCGCGATACCCATCAGCGGTTCCCTTCGGCGAGCGCGGCGGTGAGCCGCAGCGGGCTGACACCCAGGCCGCTGCGCAGGTGGGCGAAGCGGTGCGCGACGATCTCGTCCGCGCCGGCCACGTGCCCGCGGACGCGGAACGGGCCGAACCGCGCGGCGGTGTGCCCCAGCCGCCGGTTCAGCTCCCGCAGGTCGAGCCGGTGGTGCACCAGTTCGTGCGCCACCGCGGCCCGGCGCAGGCCGCCGGGGGTCACGTCCCAGCCGCGCCGGACGGCGAGCTCCACCGCGCGGGCCAGGGCATCCCGGTACAGCGTCACGGTCGAGCGGCGGTATTCGGCGAGCAGCAGCTCACCGTCGCGAAGCCCGCCTTCCCGCTCGACCACCCGCACGCCGGAGTGCTCGTCGGGCCCGGCCGCCAGCTCGTCGCCGTAGGCCAGCGCGATCTCGGCCCAGCCGCGCAACTGCGCCTCGGGCCGGTTCTCGTGGGTCGGCGTCGCCCGCAGCAGGGCGACGGCCAGGTCGGTGTCGGTGCTGGTGTCGGTGTCGGTGCCGGTGCTGGTGCTGGTGCTGGTGCCGGTGGCTGTCATCGCCGTTCCTCCAGGATCGCGACGACCGGCTCGCCGGCCGCCCGGGTCTTCAGCTCGGCGCCGATCAGGGCCACCAGCTGATCGCGGTCGAGCACCCCGGACAGATCGGCGATCCTGGGCCCGACCAGCAGCCACACGGCGGGCGCGCGCGAGCCGCCGTCGCCGTAGCGCGTGACCCGGCCGACCAGTTCCGCGAGCCGGCCGGGAGCGGCGCCGACGTCGGTCTTCTCGACCAGCGCGCCGACGCTGTGCAGCCGCACCACCCCTTCGGCGTCGACCACCCGCACGTGCTGGACCGGGGCGGCGAACCGGCCGAGCCGGCCCGGGCGCCGGGCGCGGGCGCCGAACACGCGGTGCTGCGCCGTCGCGGCCAGCTCGCCGACCTCGGCGACCGGCACGCCGAGGCTGCGCGCCACCTCCTGCCGCATCGCCGTCTCGTCCACAGTGGACGCCCGGTCCCGGGTGCGCAGTTCGGTGGCCCCGGTGGCGACGGCGCGGATCAGGTTGCGGGTCGGGTCCACGGTCACGTCCACCTCGACCCCGGCCGGGTCCGCGCCCTGCGCGACCACCGCCGCCTCGGCCTGCGCGCGGGCGGCCAGGATGTCGGCTTCGGACGGGCTCGGTACGATCCGCTCGACCGATTCGCGCACCAGCGCCAGCGCCGCGCCGAGCGGGCTGATCACCTCGCTGTGCGCCGCGATCCGCCACTCGTGCCCGGTCTCCTCGCCGAGGAACGGCGTCACCGCCGCCGCGCCGCCACCCCCGCCGACCAGCGCGGGGTGGTCGAGGCGGTACTCGCGCACCAGCGCTTCGACCACCGCTCGCACCGGCTTCACGGCCTGGCGCACCACCGTGCGCGCGGCCTCCTCCACCGACCGGCCAAGAGCCTCCGCCAGCGGGGCCACCGCGAGACGCGAGGCTTCCGGCTCGGCGCGGGCGTAGGAGCCGGCCGGGACGACCCCGAGCGCGTTGGCCGCGCAGGTGAGCGTGAGCGCGTACCGACGGCCGTCCGCCGCTTCGAGGGCCACGTAGTCGCCCGGGTCGCCCGGACGCGGCGAGACCGTCACCAGCTTCGCGCCGGCGAGCACCGAGGCGGGCGCGAAGCAGGCGTACGGCAGTCCCGCGATGTGCGCGCTGCGCGGCCCGACCTCGGTGACCGCGCGGCCGGAGAACCGCACGAGCGAGCCGCCGCCGACGCCGACCGTGCGGACGTCCAGCGCGGGCAGGTAGGTCTCCCGGCCACCGAGCCGCGCGTGCCGCACCGGCACCCGGCCGCGGCGGACCACGCTGATGTCGGTCGAGGTCCCGCCGGTCTCCAGGAACACCCCCTCGCTGAGCTTTTCGCCCAGCAACGCGCCGGCCACGCCCGCGGCCGGCCCGGACAGCGCCGTCAGCAGCGGCCGGCGGCGCATCTCCGGCAGCGACATCACGCCGCCGTCCCCGCGCACCACCATCAGCGGGGCGGTGATGCCCGCCCGCTGCACACTGGCCTCGACCAGGTCGGCCGTGGACACCATGCGCGGCATGATGCCCGCGTTCAGCACCGCCGTGCGGGTCCGCTTGGTGAGCCCGTACAGGCTGGTGATCTCGTGCGTCGCGGTCGCGAGCAGTCCGCGCGCACGGGCCTCGGCGACCACCGCGAGCTCGCCTTCGGGGTCGTCGACGCTGAACGGCTCCACGGCCACCACCACCTCGGCCCCCCGCTCCCGCAGGGCGGTGACGGCCGCGCCGGCCTCGGCCGGCTCGCGCACCGCGGCGTACCGCAGCGGCAGCGGGCGGCCGGGGGCCAGCTCCATCCGGCCCAGCGCCTCGAGCCGGCGGGTGGCGAACCCGTCGAAGCCCGCGCCGATCCCGGCGACGCCCACCACGGCGACGTCGCCTTCCAGCAGCGCGTTGGTGGCCTGCGTGGTGCCGTGCGCGAGGAACGACACGTCATCGGCGCCGATCCCGGCCTCGGCCCGCAGTTTCTCCAGCGCCTCCAGGATGCCGTGGGCGACCCCGTCGGCGTGGTCGTGGCTGGTCGCCACCTTCACCTGGCCGAGCAGGGCGAACGAGTGCGCGTCCACGGCCACCGCGTCGGTGAACGTGCCACCCACGTCGATGCCGATCCGCACGGAACCGGGATGGACGGTCATGGTCGGGGCCTCCAGGGGAACAGGGCTCAGTAGCCGCGGACTTCGGGCCAGCGCCGCTCGACGCCGGCGCGGTCGAGCAGGCGGGCGAACTCGTCGAACCGCTTCGGGTCCTCGCGGACCTGGTGGGGCTCGGCCCCGCTGCGCCGGGCGAAGCCCGCGAGGTGGCCGGCGACCTCGCCGACGTTCCACTCCACCGGGTGCAGCCGGTGGCAGCCGTTGGTGATGTGGGTGGTGCCGATGTTCTTGCCCGCGGGCAGCAGGTTCCGCACCCGCCGCGGCAGCAGCGCGCCGAGCGGGATTTCGAACGGCACGCTCGGCACGTCGACGTAGTTGTCGCCCGCGGTCGAGGGGTGCAGGTCGAGCCGGTAGCTGCCGACACCGACCGGATCCGGGTGCGACTTCCGCCCGGACGGGCCGAGCAGTTCGAGCGACACGTCCTGCTCGACCACGGTGGTGACCGCGCGGATGCGCCGGCCCTCCCGGACGTAGGCGGACTTCGCGAGCCCGTCCCGCGTGCCGACGACGTCGGGCCGCAGTTCGAGGCCGGGGAAGCCGGTGCCGCCGTCGAGCCGCGGGGCTTCGGTCTGGAGCCAGTACAGCACCGAAAGCGAAAGCTGCTTGGCCTCGAAGTGGGCGCGTTCGACGTCCTCGGCCGTGCTGACCCCGTCGATCTCCAGACCGGGCCGCAGCCAGTAGTCGTTGAGCGGCCAGTTGACCAGGGTCAGGTCGGAGTCGAACGCGCCGGGCCGGTGCAGGCCCCGGGCCAGGATGCGGCGGAAGCCCCACAGCTCCTTGTCCCCGGCGTCGGCGCTCTGGTCCGCGCTGACGGCCAGCGGGTCGGCGTCCGGGTTCGGGTCGAAGGTCCGCGGCACCGGTTCCAGCGAGCGCGGATCGGGCGCCAGGAAGCCCAGCAGCGGTCCGGGCCAGAACTCCGGCCGGTAGTCGCGCCAGAAGCCGTACATCGACGGCCGGTCGATCACGTGGTTCTGCCCGGCGTGGTGCGAAACCGCGAAGCAGTAGGTGAAGCCCTGCAGGTTCCCCGGATCGGCCCGCTCCGGGGCGTGCGGTTCGCCGTGTTCGTCGCGCGATTCGGCGCCGACCGAGAACTCGACCCCCGCCATCGGCAGCAGGTCGCCGTGCTCGGTCGCGTCGAGCACGTACCCGGCGCGCACCGTGGTGGGCTCGCCGTCCGGTCCCTCGAAGGTGACGGCCTCGACCCGGTCGCCGGTCACCTCGGCCGAGACCGGCCGGTGCCCGGTGAGCACGGTGAGCCGCCCGGCGGCGCGGTGCGGGGCCAGCAGGGCTTCCAGCACCGCGAGCGCGACCCGCGGCTCGTGGCAGAGCTTGCTGACGCGTCCCGCGCCCGGGTTGAGGTCGGCCAGCGCCGCGGCTTCGGCGCGCAGCGGGTAGTGCCGCCGGTAGTAGTCGCGGATGCCTTCGCGGAACTGCCGGTACGAGGCCGTGCCGCCGAAGCGCTCGATCCAGGGGTTCTCGTCCGGGGGCACCGCCTGGGCGGTGAACTGCCCGCCGACCCAGTCGGTCTCCTCGGTCAGCACGACCCGGTGCCCTGCCCCGGCCGCGGCCAGCGCGGCGGCCACGCCGCCGGTCCCGCCGCCCGTCACGAGGATCTCGGTGCCGAGTTCTGCCATGTCCGTCCTTCGCTGTCGTTCGCTGTCGGTCGGCGTCGTTCGGTGTCGTTCGGTGTCGGTCGCTGTCGGTCGGCGGCCGGTCCCGGCGGATCAGCACCGGGACCGTGGCGGGCCGACCGAGGTGCCGGCCACCGGGGGGCACCACAGCAGTTGCTGCGGCGCCGTCTCCTGCTCGGTGACCAGGCCGACGAGCAGGCGCACCGCGCGCCGGCCCATCTCCCGCATCGGCGCTTCGAACCCGCTCACCCCGGGCGGGCCGCCGAGCACGGCCAGCGAAAGATCGTCCGGAGTGGACAGTCCGGCGGCGGCCACGGCGGTGCGCACCGCGGTGTGCGCGGCGCCGGTGTCGGTGCCCTCGACCACCACGGCGGTGACCCCGTCGCGGACCCAGCCCCGCACCGTGTCCGGGTGCATCACGCTCCCGGCGACCCGCACGATGTCGGTGTGCGGCGCCGCTTCGAGCACCCCGCGCTGCCGGTCGCTGGAAGAGGGGGCCTCGTCCAGCTCCCGGACGTACCGGATCCGGCGGTGCCCCAGCGCGGTCAGCCGCCGCAGCACCTCGGCCGACGCGGTGACGTAGTCGGCCCCGACGTACGGGAGCCGCCCGCCCAGCTCCGGTCTCCGTCCGATGTAGACGAACGGGAAGCCCGAGTCGACCAGCCGCGCCACCGGCTCCTCCGGCACGTGCCGGCCGAAGAACAGGCAGCCGTCGGCCATCCGGGTGCGGCGGATGGCCGCCTCGCGCAGCGCGCCGGGCCCGGCGGTGCCGGTGAACAGGATCAGGTCCTGCCCGAGCGCCGCCGCCTCCTCCTCGACCCCGGCCAGGATCGGGTGGTAGGAGTCGGCCGCGTCGGTCGGGAACGTGGTGCGGAAGGTGTAGAGCCCCAGCAGGTTCGACCGCGCCGAGGCCAGCCGCGTGGCGACCGGGTGCGGCACGTAGCCGAGCCGTTCGGCGACCTCCAGCACCCGGTGCCGGGTGGCCTCGGCCATCCGCACCCCGCGGTTGCCGGCCAGCACCACCGACACCGTCGCCTGGGAAACCCCGGCGATCCGGGCGATGTCCGCCTGCCGCGGAGTCCGGCCTCGCGCTGCCACCTTCGCCGCACCTCCTCGTCGCCAATGCGGATCAGGGAAGGCTCTGCCCCCCGCGAGCCCTGGTCAACCTCGGCGGCCAATCCTGTCCGATTCCGGTGAGACGCGGGACTAATACGCATTAGCAGGTTGACAAAGCGTTCGCAGTGACCTGCCCGGAACTCCTTCGAACTGGCCTTCGACGACCGGTCCGGCGCCGCCGTGACCCGGCGAAGTTCTACCAAGCGGCCGAGACCAGCCACTGCGCCCGCATCGTGCACGCCCGGCTGCCGGACGACCGGGCTACGCCTTCCCCTACGACGACGTCTCCCCCGGCCCCGACTTCAGCGGGGCAGTTCAGGCCGTCGACCCGGACCCGTTGACGGTCACGGTGAACACTCTGCGCTGAAACGATTCCCCGGGTCACCGGTGTCTCTTGTGGACACTCACGATCCTTGGGGACGCCACCACCCCTCCGTGCTCCACCGCACTGGTCAGCTCGGGGAACTGCCCGCTTCGGCCATCACTGTCGGAGCCGGTGGAGCGCTCGTTGCACCGGCGGGCGGGCATCTGACCCGAGCCTCGCCGTGGCACTGAGTGCAGTTAAGCGGGACCGGCGGCGCGCAGGGCCGCGCCGACCCGGGCGACCACCTCGTGCAACGGGGCCGCGGTGCTCATCACCGCGACCACGGTGGCTTCGTTCGCGGGGCGGTCGCCGGGCGCAGAGTGGCCGGGCTCGGGGTGGCCGGGCTCAGGGTGGCCGGTCGCAGGGTGGCTGGATCCGGGGCGGTCGCGGAAGGCGTCGGCGACGAGGGCGAACGCGTGCGCGGCGCTGGCCGCGATGTCGTCCTCGCCGCCACTGCGCAGCCAACTGCGGAGCACGTGGTTGTTGGCCGCCGCGATCGCCGCGGCGGCGACGGCCGCGCGCAGGCCCGGCGCGTCGTCGCCCTGCTCGGCGAACCGGCGGCGGAGGTAGCCCGCGAGCACGCGCTGGTACCGGTCGACGGTCGCGACCTCCTTGTCCCGCAAGGAGGGCACGGTGCGGGTGAGCGCGAACCGCTTGACCGAGACGTCGAGGTCGGCGGCGTAGTAGTCGAGCACCAGCCCGACCGCCGCGCAGGCGGTGCCGACGGGATCGCCGTCCGGGCCGGCGGTCTCGAACACCCGCTCCATCTCCGCCACGATCTCGTCGTGGTTTGCGAAGATCACGTCGTCCTTGGCGTCGAAGTAGCGGAAGAACGTGCGCCGCCCGACCCCCGCCGCCGCCGCGATCTCGTCCACCGTGGTCGCCTCGTAGCCCTGGGCCACGAACAGGTCGATCGCGGCCGAGGCCAGCGCCCGGCGCAGCTCCCGGCGTCCCGCGGCGGTGGCCCCGGCCCGCGTGGCCGGGGCGCGGCGCGGCGTTTCCGTCATGGTCGGTCACGGTAGCAGCCCGCCTTGCTCGTGGCACTGAGTGCCGTTATGCTGCCGACGGGTTCCGGGCCCTTCGTGCGCCCCCGCCCGCCCCACCGAACGGAAGGCGTCGACGATGACCCTCGACCAGCAGCTCCAGCCGGCCGGTCCCGGCGCCGCCGGGTCCGAGCGCTGGGACGCCTACTACGGGCGCCTGTTCGGCTGGTCGGTCCGGTGGCAGGGGCCGGGGCTGTTCCTGGTGCTGGAGAACGGCCTCTGCGCGGTCACCCTGCCGAAGCTCACGGCCACCCCGGTCCTGCAACGCCTGGCCGCGACCGGCGGCCCGGGCCCGGCCCTGACCCTGCCCACCCAGCACGGCGCGCGAGCCGCCGTGCTGGCCGAAACCGACGGACTGGTCCCCCCGCGCGGCACCCTGCCGAAGGACGTGGACCTCCTGGACTGCGGCGCCCTGCTCCCCCTCCCGATCGGCGCGGCCTCCCCGGGGCTGCCGGTGGAGTGGCTCACCGCTCCCGACCCGCGCCAACGCTGGCTGCCGAGCTTGGGCGCCGTGCTGGCCGCCCTGCGCCCGCGCCGCTGAGCCGGCCCACGGCTTCGGACCCGCCCCGCCCAGCGCCGTCTGCCCACTCCGGCCCGACTCCACCCCGACCCAACTCAGCTCACCCCGGGTTGGTTCGGCGACCCGGGGCCGAGGTCAACCCCGCACCACGAAGCCCGATGCGCCGAAAACCCACCGGCCCGACAGCCCGGCCCGCGGAACCACCCCGCTCCCGGCCCATCCGCCCGCCCCACCGCTCAGAGTCCGCTCAACATCCCCAGCACCCCGGCGTAGGACCCGTCCCGCTCCGCGAACCGCAGCGGTTTCACCGTTTCGACCAGGATCTCCCCCTGGTCCCGGGTCCGGAGCAGGGCCATCACCTCGTCGAGGAACGGTTCCAGGGGCATCGCGCGCTCGTCCTGCTCCTGGTCCATCAGTGCGGTCCGCACCGCGGGCGGGACCAGCTCCAGCACCCGCACCGGGGTTTCGGCCAGCTGCACGCGCAGTGATTCCGTGTACGAGTGGACCGCGGCCTTCGTGGCGGCGTAGGTCGGCGTCAGCGGCAGGGGCACGAAGGCCAGGCCCGAGCTCACCGTCAGCACCGTGGCGTCCGGCTGCTCCACCAGGAACGGCAGGAACGCGCTCAGCACCCGGATCGGGCCGAGCAGGTTGGTGGTCACGGTGGCCTCGGCCGTGGGCAGGTGCGCCGGGTCGAGCAGGTCCTCCGGGTGCATGATCCCGGCCACGGTGGCCACCACGTTCAGGCCCGGGTGGGCGCCGGTCACCTCCCCGGCCACCCGGGCGACCTGCGCCGGGTCCGCCACGTCGAGCGGCACGGCCGAGATGCCCGGGTGCTCGGCGGCGATGCGGTCGAGGTGGTCCCGGCGGCGGCCGCTGACGATCACCCGGTTGCCGGCCTCGTGCAGCCGCAGCGCCAGCCCCAGGCCGATGCCCGAGGTCGCGCCGGTCAGGAAAACGGTGTTCCCGCTCTGCTTCATCTCCATGGTCCTTCCCGTCCGGTCTCCCCCGAGCCTGACGGGTTCCGGGCGGCGCAACCATGGTCTGGCGATCCGTGGCTCCGCTCGGCCCCGTTCTCAGTCACGGGGTGGGAAGGGCTCCTCGGGCGGCGAGTCGACGGCGAGGGTGAGGATCGCGACCATCGCGTCCAGCGGCAGCGAAGAGCCGTCGGCGCGGTCCAGGAAGGCGCGGATCCGGGCGCCCTCGGGGGTCAGCGCGCCGCCCTCGTCGCTCACCTCGGCGCTGGCCGCCTGCAGGGTGCCGAGGCCGGCGGTGTGGTGGGCGTCGCGGACCGCGTTGCGGAGCACGGCCAGCTCGGCTTTCGACGGGCCGCGCTTCTCCGCGCGCAGCCGGTCCACGATCCGCACGACCTGGGGCGAGCGGGCGGCGAAGGACTGGCGCCCGGCGAACCCCGCGACCATCCTCGGCGTGGCCCGCGCCTCGCGCGGCGCGACCGGGACCACGGCGTCACGCGCGGGCTCCCCGCCCCGGACCTTCAGGCTCTCCAACGCTTCCGCCCGGCGGCGCTCGCTCTCGCGCAGCCGGGCGAGCGGGTCGCGCCGGCGCGAGGCGGCGAACTCGCGGACCTCCTCGCGGGCCTTCACCCCGGTCTCGGACAGCTGCGGGCGGGGCCGGTCGCCGCCCTCGTCCCGCGCCCGGCGGCGGCTCGCGGCGAACCAGGCCTCGAACGTCTGCCCCGGCCGCGGCGGCTCCCGCACGTCGGTCATCGAGGCCTGGGCCTCGTCGCTGAACCAGCCGTTCAGCCGCGAGCGCAGGAAGTCCCCGGGCCGCTCCCGCGCCCCGCGGGGCCGCTGCCGCGTGCCGTCCGGGAGGGCGCTCAGCGCGAGCAGCAACGCGTCCGGGCAGTAGCCGTTGCCGTACCAGAACTCCAGCTGGCGCTCGACGGCCTCGCGCTCGTCGCGGGTGAGCCGCTCGGTCACCCAGCCCATGCGGCGGAACAGCACGCCGGTGGCCTGGGCGCGCTCGTGCCCGTCGCCCGGCACCACCGTCGACGGCCACGCCTGGTCCGGGATCCGAACCACCGGCACCTCCTCTCCGAGGCCCCGACGGTACGGCCCCGCTCCGGGCCGCCCGCAGGGGACACGCCGATGGCCGAATCGGTGGGATACCCGTCATTGCTGCCGGACGGCTCCGGTGCGACGCTGGTGGGGTGCGAGAACACCTGGTCCTGGTCCCGGTCTTCGACGGAGTGCAGGTGCTCGACGTCACCGGCCCGCACGAGGTGCTGGCCCACGCCACCAGCCGGCTCGGCGCCCCCCGGGGTTACACCGTGCGCCTGGTCGCGGCCACGCCGGAGCCGGTGACCACCGACAGCGGGATGAAGCTGGTCCCGGACGGCCCGCTGCCCCCGGACGGCGAGATCGGCACCCTGCTCGTGCCCGGCGGCGCCGGCGCCCGGGCGATGACCGCGGCCGACGAGCTGGTCGGCTGGCTGCGCGGGGCGGCCGGGCGGGCCCGGCGGGTCGTATCGGTGTGCACCGGCGCGTTCCCGCTGGCCGCGGCCGGGGTGCTGGCCGGCCGGTCCGCCGCCACCCACTGGCTCTACGCCGGGCAGCTCGCGGCCGGCTACCCCGAGGTCGAGGTGCGGGCCGACCCGCTCTTCGTGCGCGACGGGCGGATCTGGACCTCCGCGGGCGTCACCGCCGGCATCGACCTCGCGCTGGCCCTGGTCGAGGCCGACCACGGCGTGGACCTGGCGCAGCACGTGGCCCGGGCCCTGGTGGTGTCCCTGCGCCGCCCGGGCGGGCAGAGCCAGTACGCCGGTCCGGTGTGGACGGAGCCCGCGCGCAAGCCCGCGATCCGCGCGGCCCAGGACCTGATCCACGGCAGCCCCGAGGCCGACCTGCGGGTGCCCGCGCTGGCCGCGCACGCGGGCATGAGCGAGCGGCACTTCAGCCGCGAGTTCGCCCGGGCGCTGGGCTGCCCGCCGGGCGACTACGTGGAGCAGGTGCGCGTCGACGCCGCGCGCCGCCTGCTGGAGGCCGGGCCCGCGCCGGTCACCGTGATCGCCGGCCGCACCGGCTTCGGCACCGCCGAGACCATGCGCCGGGCGTTCCTGCGGCGCCTCGGCGTGCCTCCCGCCCACTACCGGCGGCACTTCGCCGCCGATCCGTCCTGAAAGGACCCAACCATGCTGGTCGCGATCGCCGCGTTCCCCCGGATGACCGCGCTCGACGCGGTCGGCCCGTACGAGGTGCTCCAGCGGCTCCCTGCGCTGGAAGTGGTCTTCGTCGGCGAACGGCGCGGCGAGGTCCGCACCGAGAACGGCTTCCTCGGGCTCACCGTCGACGCCACCTACGCCGAAGTGCCCGCCCCCGACGTGGTCGTCGTACCGGGCGGCGTCGGCACCCGCGCGCAACTGGACGGCGGCGCGCTGCTGGACTGGACCCGCGAGACCTACGCCGGCACCCGCTTCACCACCTCGGTCTGCACCGGCTCGCTGATCCTCGCCGCCGCGGGCCTGCTGGACGGCCTGGAGGCCACCACCCACTGGAGCGCCGTGGACACCCTGGCCGAACTGGGCGCGAAACCCGTGACCCGGCGGGTGGTCGAGCACCCCGGCCGGCGCCTGGTCGTCGCCGCCGGGGTCTCCGCCGGCATCGACATGGCCCTGCGCCTGGCCGAGCTGCTGGTGGACACGACCGCCGCGAAGGCCGCCCAGACCCTGATCGAGTACGACCCCGAGCCCCCGTTCGACGCGGGCCACCCGAGCAAGGTGGACGCCCAGGTCATGGCCAGGGTGGACGAGTACCGCGCGCTCCGCGCCTGAGCCCTTCGCCCGCTGCTCGGACCGGGGCAGCCCGTCTCGGCAGCGTCCACACCGGACATCCACACTGGACAGTGAAGCGGCCGGGTGCGGCAGGCCACACCGGCCGGCGTCAGTCTCCGGTCCCGAACCGCACCTGCGCGGCGGAGACGGCCGCCGCCGTGCGGCCCGGGGCCCGCTGGTGGGACCAGTACAGGTTGGTGTGCGCGATGACCTGCTCCGGCGGCGGGGCGCCCCAGGCCGTGCGGTCGCCGGTCGTGTGGGCGTCGGTGACCAGGGTCGCGTCGTAACCGCGGGTGAAGGCGCCGTGCAGGGTGGAGCGGACGCACGCGTCGGTCTCCGCCCCGGTGACGATCAGCCGGCCGGCGTGCAGGCCGGCCAGCACGGACTCGAGCGCGGTGTCCTCGAAGGCGTCGCCGTACCGCTTCCCGACGACCGCCTCGGCCTCCCGCGGCTCCAGCTCGGGCACGATCCGCCAGTCCTCGCCACCGGGGACGAGCTCCTGGTCGGAGTGCTGCACCCAGACCACCGGCACCCCCTCCGCCCGCGCCCGCGCGACCAGACCGGCGATGTTCGCGACCACCCGGTCACGCCCGTGGGCCCCGGCCACCACCCCGGTCTGCACGTCGACGACCAGCAGCGCGGTGCCGGGCCGGTTTTCGAGTGTGGTCATGATCTTCCTCCCCGTGGTTCCGGCGCCCAGGCTACTTGGCCCGGGCCGGCGGCGGGGGTGGATGCCGCCTCCCCCGCCCGGCCAGGCGCCACGGCCTCCGCCCGCCGGCACTGTCCACTCCGGACACCCGGGCCGCGGCGGTGGACCGCCCCCCATCGAGCCGCCGGACCCTCAGACGGTGAGCTCCCCGTCGCGGGCGACGACCTCGCCGCCGGCCAGCACCAGGGCCCGGCGCGGGACGCGGACCAGCGCGTCCGGCCCGTTCTGCGCGTCGAGCAGGACCACGTCGGCGCGGGCTCCGGGCTCGAGGTCGTGGCGCTCGCGGTGGACGAACCCGGCGGCGCGGCTGGTGGCCAGCTCGACCGCGTGGGTGAGCTCCTCGTCGGTGCGCAGCCCGTGCAGCCGGGCGAACCCGAGGGCGATGCGGAGCAGGTCGCCGTCGCCGAACGGGGACCACAGGTCGCGGATGCCGTCGGTGCCGAGGCCGATCGGGATGCCGCGCTCGGCCATCCCGCGCCAGGGCAGCGGGGCGGAGCGGACGGGCGCGACCGTCGCCCAGGCGACGCCGGCCTCGGCCAGCCGGTCGAGCAGCCCGGACCGGCGCGGCTCGGGCAGCTCGCCCAGCGCGAACCCGTGCGAGACCGTGACCCGGCCCTGCAGCCCGGTCCGCACGGTCCGGTCGATGATCAGCTCGTACTGGAACGCGCCCAGCTCGCCGCCGTCGTGCAGGTGGATGTCGAGGCCGACGCCGCGCCGTTCGGCGATCCCGAACAGCCCGTCCAGCTGGGCCACCGGGTCGCGGTCGATCGAGGCCGGGTCGAGCCCGCCGATGGCGGCCACCCCGGCGGCGGCCGCCCGGTCGAGCAGTTCGAGCACCCCGGGCCGGCGCTGCACCCCGTCCTGCGGGAAGGCGACGATCTCCACCTCGACCGCGCCGCCGAGGGCCGCGGCCGCCTCGGTCACCACCTCGATGCCGCGCAGCCCGACACCGAGGTCCACGTCCACGTGGGACCGCGTCGCCGTGGTGCCGTGGCGCAGGAACTCGCGCAGCACCGCCGTCGCCCCGTCGACGCCGGGGATCCCGAGGCCGTCCCGCTCCGCGCGCTCGTGCGCGATCCGGCCCTCGGTGGTCGGCTCGCCGCCGTAGGACACCCAGTCCCGGCCCCACCAGCTCTTGTCCACGTGGGCGTGCGCGTTGATCAGCCCCGGCAGCGCCAGCCGGCCCCCGCCGTCGATCCGGGGGCCCGGCGTCCGGGTGGCCGTGCCCACTGGTCCCGTGCTCGCTGACCCCGTCCTCGCTGTACCCGCCGGGACGACCTCGGCGATCACCCCGTCCCGGACCACCAGATCGCGTGCCTCGCCACCCCAGGGCGGACGTTCGCCAGAACCACCTCAGCCACGAGCGGATGGTATCCCGGGCACCCGGGCGGGCTCCGCCACCCGAGACCCGCCCGGGGACCTCGGGCCGGGCGGCGTCGACAGCCGCGACCGCCGCTGGCAGGGTCGTCTCATGCAGCAAGACGATCGGACCCGCCCCCGGCCCGAGGAGGCGACCGCGTTCATCGCCTTCGACGCGTCCGATCTCAGCCTGCCCGGCGGCGCGCACTGGCCGACCCGCGACCTCGACGTGCCCCGCACCTACGCGCAGATCGCGGTGCAGGTCGCGGTTCCGCAGGTGCCGCCGTCGCCGATCGCGCCGGCGACCGGCTCGGTGGCGCAGTCCAGCAGCCGGCTGGCCGTGGCCGCGCTGATCAGCCGGGTCACCGGGTTCGCCTGGAAGATCGCGCTGGCCCTGATCATCGGCACCGGCGTGGTCAACGACGCGTTCAACATCGCCAACACGCTGCCGAACATGGTGTTCGAGCTGCTGCTGGGCGGGGTGCTCTCCAGTGTGGTGATCCCGCTGCTGGTCCGCTCGCACGACGACCCCGACGGCGGCGAGGCCTACGCGCAGCGGCTGATCACCATGGCCCTGGTGCTGCTCGCGCTGGGCACGGTCTGCGCCGTCGCGGCCGCACCGCTGTTCACCGCGCTCTACGTGGACAAGTCCTCGCCCGACGCCAACCCGGCGCTGACCACCGCGCTGGGCTACCTGGTGCTGCCGCAGATCCTGTTCTACGGCCTGTTCGCCCTGTTCGCCGCGATCCTGAACGCGAAGAACGTGTTCGGCCCGCCGGCCTGGGCGCCGGTGCTGAACAACCTCGTCGTGCTGGTCACGCTCGGGGTGTTCGCCCTGGTGCCCGGGCAGATCTCCCTGGACCCGGTCCGGATGGGCGACCCGAAGCTGCTGGTGCTGGGGCTCGGGGTGACGCTCGGCATCGTGGTCCAGGCCGTGGTGCTCGTGCCGCCGTTGCTGCGCAGCGGTTTCCGGTTCCGCTGGCGCTGGGGCATCGACCCGCGGCTCAAGGAGTTCGGCGGGCTGGCCGCGTGGATCCTGGGGTACGTCGCGGTGAGCCAGCTCGGCCTGGTGGTCAACACCAACGTGCTGACCAGCGGCACCGGCGGCGGGGTCACCGCCTACACCTACGCGTGGCTGCTGTTCCAGCTGCCCTACGGCGTGATCGGTGTTTCGCTGCTGACCGCGTTCATGCCGCGGATGAGCCGGGCCGCCGCCGACGGCGACACCCCGCGGCTGGTCGGCGACCTGTCCTACGCCGCCCGGCTCTCGACCGTGCTGCTGATGCCCTGCTCCGCCGTGCTCGCGGTGATCGGCACGCCGATCGGGATCGCGGTCTTCGCCTGGGGCCGGGGCACGCTGGCCGACGCCGACCGCCTCGGCCAGACCCTGGCGATCTCCGCGCTCGGACTGCTGCCGTACGCGATGGTCCTGCTGCAACTGCGCGTGTTCTACGCGATGAAGGACGCCCGCACCCCGACGCTGATCATGGCGGTGATGACCGCGGTCAAGATCCCGATGCTGCTGCTCGGCCAGGGCCTGCTCGACCGCGAGCACCTCGTGCTCGGCGCGATGCTGGTCAACGGCGCGACCTACGTGATCGGCGCGGTCGTCGGCCAGGTCTGGCTCTGGGTGCGGCTCGGCCACCTGCGCAGCCGCCGCGCGCTGCGCGTCATCCTGGTCACCACCGCGGTCAGCGTCCTGGGCGCCGGCACCGCGTACCTGGCCGGGCTCGCGGTGCCCGCCTCCCTCGGCCCGAGCTGGCAGGCGGTGGTCCGGCTGCCGCTGGAGGGACTGGTCGGCGCCGGGGTTTCGTTCGGCCTGCTCGCCGCGCTGAAGGTCAGCGAGTTCGACCCGATCACCCGCCGCCTCGCCGGACTGCGGCGGACGCGGGCCTGACCGGCGCGGCCGGACCCGGCGCCTGCCCACAGGGCGCCCCGGATGCCCGCTGGGGCCGCCCGCGAACCCGTCCGGACCCAGCAGCGCGCGACGGCCGGAACCGGGCCATCATGGACGGGTGGAGTCGACCCGAGTGGACCGGTGGCTGTGGGCCGTGCGCCTGACCAAGACGCGCGCGGACGCCGCCGCGGCGTGCCGGGGCGGGCACGTGCGGGTGAACGACCGTCCGGCCAAGCCCGCCACCTCCGTGGTGGCCGGCGACGAGGTGCGGCTGCGTCACGGCCCGGTCACCCGGATCGTCGAGGTCGCGCGGGTGATCGAGAAGCGCGTCGGCGCCCCCGACGCTGCCACCTGCCTGATCGACCGCACCCCGGCGCCCCCGCCCGAGGCCTCGATCCCGGTCGCCCGCCGGGAGCGCGGCGCCGGCCGCCCGACCAAGCGCGAACGGCGGGAACTGGACGAGTTCCGCGCCCGCCAGGGCCGGCTCGACTGATCCCCGGCACCACCGGCCCCCGGCCCGAACGCCCCCCGCACGACTGCGTCCCGGCACCGCCGACCCCCGCACCACCAATCCCCCGCCCGGCTGACGGCTGAACCCCACCGATCCCGGCGCCGCCGATCCCGGGCACCGCTGACCACCAGCACGACCAATCCCCGGCTCGGCCGACCACCAGCACCGCTAATCCCCGGCTCGGCCGACCACCAGCACCACCGAGTCCCGGCACCGCGACCGCCGGCACCACTG
Organism: Amycolatopsis sp. PS_44_ISF1; assembly: GCF_032335455.1. Classification (NCBI taxonomy): domain Bacteria; kingdom Bacillati; phylum Actinomycetota; class Actinomycetes; order Pseudonocardiales; family Pseudonocardiaceae; genus Amycolatopsis; species Amycolatopsis sp. PS_44_ISF1. The sequence goes on from NZ_JANUXO010000002.1 coordinate 1,549,281, forward strand.
ATCCCTCGCCCGGCTGACGGCTGGACCCCGCCGATCCCGGACCCCGCCGATCCCGGCGCCGCCGATGCCGGGCACCGCTGACCACCAGCACCGCTAATCCCCGGCTCGGCCAACCACCGGCACCACCGAGACCCGGCACCGCGACCACCGGCACCACCGATCCCTCGCCCGGCTGACGGCTGGACCCCGCCGATCCCGGCGCCGCCCATCCCGGTTCAGCGGGGCCGATGACCCGGGCGGTCGGGTCCGAACCGTGCTCGCGGCGCTCGGGCGGGAAATCCGTACCGCCCGAGCCGCCGCCGGACAGCAGCAGGCCCGGGCCTTCCGAAGGGGAAGACCCGGGCCAGTGCCGGGTGGGCCGAGCGTCCGGACCCGGCCCGGTCCCGGCGCAGTGGGCCCCGGGGTCAGGCCGCGGGCTCAGTGCCCGAAGTGCAGCCCGTCGAGCGCGCTCTCGGCCCCGTGGTGCAGGTCGAGGCCGCTGGTCAGGTCGTGGGCCTGGTTCTCCAGGCCGCTGACCAGGTTGCCCGAGTGCGACGGGTCGGTGAGGTGGGTGACGACCGCGTCGCTGCGCAGGCCCGTGTCGGCGTGGTCCCCGGTGACGGTCAGCGTGTGGTCCATCGCGTCGCCGACGACCGGCAGGTGGGTGGCGGCGCCGGTCAGGGTGTGGGTGACCGAGCCGACGGTGGACGACGTGTCCGAGGTGGCCGGCAGCGCCGGGACCCCGGCAGCGGGGACGGCCGGAACCGCGGGCAGGACCGGCACGGCCGGGAGCGCGCCGCCCGCCACGGCGGGAACCACCGGGAGGCCGGCGGGCACCGCGACCGGCAGCACCGAGGTCAGCGGGTCCAGCGTGCCGGACAGCTCACCGGCCGGGCCGAAGTCGCCGTGCGGCTGCAGGTTCTCCGCGTTGACGCCGACCGGGGTGGAGCCGGCCACGTGGTTGGCCTCGCCGAGCAGGCCGGCGCCGGTCATGCGGACGCCTTCGACCCCACCGGCGAGCGGGGCACCGGCCACGGGCACCGTGGCGGTCTCGGCCACGACGGTCCTCCACAGCAGGGCGTCGCCGAGGTGGTTGGTGGTGGCGTCGACCGCGCTGCCGACCAGCTTGCCGTCGAAGACGTGGCCGCCCACCGCGTCGGTGGTGTGCCGGGTGTCGATGGCGCCCGCGACGGCCATCGGGCCCACCAGCGGAACGCCGCCGGTGGCGCCGGCGCCGCTGTCCAGGGCGCCGGAGGCCTCCGTGAGCACGCCGTGCGTGACGGTGTTCAGACCGGTCTCGCCGGCCACGTCGCTGGCCTCGCCGAAGACACCGGTCAGCACGCCGGACTCGCGGGGCAGCACACCGTGCAGCGCGTCCGCCCGGGGCGCGGACGAGGTGAGGTGGTCCAGCGTGCCGGTGAGGTCACCGGTGGCGAAGCCGGCGGGCGAGCCGGCCGCCGGCACCGGCACGATGTCCATCACCAGCGGCATGACGTCGTGGACGTCGGCCGCGCTGAGGTCGCTCAGGCCGGCGCCGTTCAGCACCTCTTGCGGGTTGGCGTTGTACTCCGCCAGAGCCTGCGGGTCGCGGAGAAGGTTCAACGCGAATTCGTGCAGCGTCTGCACCGGGCCCATAATTTAGTTCTCCTGGAATGACGACGGTGAATCGGGGATTTTCCGGGACCGGTACCGCCGGACGAGCCGAACGGGCCGGTGCCTTTCGGGGACGAACTTAAGGCGGCACCCCCGCACCGCCAACGGGGGCCGCCCCGGGTCTTGCGGCGCCGCACTAGGGGGCTGGGATGCGCGCCCGATTAGGGGCACCGGGGATTCGGTCGGACGCACGGGCATTCCCGGTGGTCACAGGCTCGAATGGACCGACCGTGACCCACGGTCATCCCGAGGTTTCACCATTGCTCACGGAAAGTGCCTCCGGGAATCACCCGATAGTGCAAGCCGGAACCGACGCTTTCCGGCATTCCCCCGGTTGGCCGATGAGGTCCAGACCATTCGGGGTACCGCGGCGGACCGCCCGGCGTTCTGTCCGGACAGTTCCTTTGACACCACCGGGAAATCCGCTGACGCTGAAGCTCGTCCCCCACCGGGCGAGCGACGAGGAGACCGTTCCATGCCCGTCCTTCGAAAAGTCACCGCCGGAAGAATCCCGGCCGGAAGAGCCGCCGGCCGAAAAGCCATCGCCAGGAAGGTCACCGCCGCCTTGACCGCCGTGGTGGCCGCCGGCGCGCTCACCGTGGCCGCCGCCCCGGCCGCGAGCGCGGTGCCGGCCACCCTCCCGCTGACCATCAGCAACAACTCCGGCCGCTCCGGTCCGGTGTACCTCTACGACCTGGGCACCTACCTGCCGACCGGGCAGCAGGGCTGGGCCGACGCCGGGGGCGCCTTCCACCCGTGGCCGGCCGGGGGGAACCCGCCGGTCCCGGCACCGGACGCGGCGATCACCGGACCGGCGAACGGCTCCTCGAGCACCATCGCCATCCCCCGCTTCTCCGGCCGGATCTACTTCTCCTACGGCAAGAAGCTGGTGTTCAAGCTGGCCACCGGCGGGCTGGTCCAGCCCGCGGTGCAGAATCCGAGCGACCCGAACGTCGACACCCTGTTCAACTGGAGCGAGTACACCCTCGACGACTCCGGGCTGTTCATCAACAGCACCCAGGTGGACATGTTCTCCGCCCCCTACGCGGTCGGCGTCAAGCTCCCGGACGGCAGCACCAAGAGCGCCGGGCACCTGAAGCCGGGCGGGTACAACGGGGTCTACTCCGCGTTGCGCGGGCAGCCCGGCGGCTGGGCGAACCTGGTCAAGACCCGCTCCGACGGCACCGTGCTGCGCGCGCTCTCGCCCGGTCACGGCCTGGAAACCGGCGCGCTGCCCGCTTCGGTGCTCAGCGATTACGTCAACCGCGTCTGGGCGAAGTACAGCTCGGCCACGCTGACCGTGACCCCGTTCGCCGACCAGCCGAACACCAAGTACTTCGGCCGGGTCTCGGGCAACGTCATGAACTTCACCAACGGCTCGGGCGCGGTGGTCACCTCGTTCCAGAAACCCGACTCCGACAGCATCTTCGGCTGCTACAAGCTGCTCGACGCGCCGAACGACCTGGTCCGCGGGCCGATCTCGCGCACCCTGTGCGCCGGGTTCAACCGCTCCACCCTGCTCACCAGCACCACCCAGCCCGACACCTCGGCGGCCGACTTCTACACCGACGCCGTGACCAACCAGTACTCCCGCCAGATCCACGCCCGGATGGCCGACGGCAAAGCCTACGGATTCGCCTTCGACGACGTCGGGAACTTCGAATCCCTGGTCCACGACAGTCATCCGCAGAAGGGGTTCCTCACCCTCGATCCGTTCGACTGACCGTCCGGCACCGCGCTCTCACCCGCGACAGAACCGAGGGGCCGGTGGACCGGGCCAACCGGTCCACCGGCCCGGCGCAAAGCCGGCCACCGGCGCCACGAACGAGCGCCGGAGGTTCAGGCCCGTCCCCAGCGCTGGCTGCCCGCCCCCGTGCACGCGGAGACCACCAGCGGATCGCTGTCCGCCGTTCCGCCGCCCTGCACGTCCAGGCACTGGCCGGAGGCGACGTTCACCACGGCGCCGTCCGAGCGCACGCGCCACTGCTGGGCCGGGCGGCCGGTGCACTCGCTGATCTGCAGCGGGGTGCCGTCGGCGGTGCCGCCGCCGACCACGTCCAGGCAGCGGTCGCCGAACACGGTCAGCTCGTTGAGCGCGGTCGAGGTCCACTCCTGGTTGCTGCCGTGGTGGCACTCCCACAGGGTCGGCCGGGTGCCGGGATCGGAGTTGCCGCCGGGCACGTCCGCGCAGCGGCCCGAGGCCTGGCCCTGGAGCATGCTGGTCACCGGGCCGCGGGCCCAGCTCTGGTTCGCCGCGCCGGTGCAGGCGGCGGTGCCGAGCACGGCGGCCGGCTCGGTGCCGGGGGCGTTCAGGCACCGGCCCGAGCCGCCGTTCACCACGGTGGCGTCGGCGCGCAGGTCCCACTTCTGCGCCGCGGCGCCGGTGCAGTCCTGGATCCGGGCGGCCGCCGGGTCCGTTCCGTCGAGGCACTTGGTGCCGTAGACCTGAAGCTGCCCGGACGGCGTGGCCGTCCACTGCTGGTTGCCGCCGCCGTTGCAGTCCCACAACGCGATCGCGGTTCCGTTCTGATCGCTCACCTCGGGCACGTCGGCGCAGAGGCCCGACTCCCGTCCTTTGAGGACACCGGTGTGGTTGCCCGGCGGGGCCGCGGTCACCGACAGGTTGTCGAACAGGTCGGTCTGGTAGCCCACCACGCCGAAACCGGCCTGGCCCGCGGGGAACGAATTGTCCGAAGCCGTGCCGAGCGGGGCGCCGTCGAGGGTCGCGGTGATGTCGTCGCCGGAGAAGCCGAGGCCGACGCGGTGCCAGGAGCGCAGGCCGGGCGCCCGGGTGGTGCCGGAGGCCAGGGTGCTCAGCCGGCCGTCGGTGTCGTTCTTCGCGATCGACCACGCGCCCTGCTCGTTCAGCCGGAGCTGGTAGGCGGCCTGGTTGCTCTGCGGCCGGCTCTGCGCGTTCGCCCGGCCGAGCAGGGTGACCGTGCCGGACTGCTGCAGGTCCACGTCCACCGCGACCGCGTAGTCCCGCCATTCCAGGTCGCCGATCAGGCCGTACGCGTCGCTGTCGCCCTGCCATTCGATCGGTTTGACCGGCGCGACCTGCTGCAGGCACTGTCCGCCGCGGCCGTCGGCGCACGGGCGGGACTCGTAGGCGCCCTGCATGTCGGAGAAGTACTTCGCCTCGGTGCCGCTGGGGTAGCGGTCGAAGTCGTCGGCATACGGCAGGGCCAGCCCGTGCGGCAACGGCGAGGTCGCGCTGCCCTTGCCCTGGCCGGTCGTGGTGGTGACCGAGTAGATGCGGCCGGGCTGCAGGGTCAGCGAGTAGGCGCCGCCCTGCGGGGTCACGTCGGCCTGCTTCACGAAGTAGTCCGAAGCGTTGCCCGAGCCGAGATCGGTCGACCACACGTGCACCGCGCCGGTGCCCAGTCCGCCGGAGACCTTGACGTTCACCGTCTGCGCCGCGGTGGCCCCGGTGGTCTCGTAGACGGTCGAATAGTCCTTGCCGTTGACCGACTTCAGGCTGATGTAACTGCCGTTCGCCCGGTCGCCGCCGAGGTAGCCGCTCGCGCTGCCGGTGAGGAACTTCCAGCCGGGCTGGGTGAACTGCGTGACCTGCGCGGTGGCCCACACGCTCTTACCCAGCTGGTAGGCCCCCGACCACGGAGAGCTCGCGGTGGCCAGCCCGACCGTGTCGAACGGCAGGTTCGGGTACAGCGCGGCGACCAGCGGCCAGTTCATGAACCCGGTCATCTGCCCGTCGAGGTAGCCGCGGGTGATGCTGCGGATCAGCGGGCCGGAGCCGGTGTTGTCGTCCTGGGAGCCGAACTCGCTGGCCCACAGGGGTTTCCCGGTCGCCACGGCGTTCGCGGTGGAGGCGCACGAGGTCGCGTCGGAGAGATAACCGCACGGGTAGTGCGAGCCGACCACGCCGACCGCCCGGCCGAACGCGGGGTCGGAAAGCATGTCGTCGGCCGTGTCCCAGCCGGTGTCGTCGCCGACGATCTGCACCGAGCCGTAGCCACGGGCGTCGAGCGCGGCGCGCAGGTCCTTGTACCAGCCGGTGTCGTGGCCCTTCTCGTTCCAGCCGCCGAGGTAGCCGACGGTCAGCCCGTGCTGCTTGGCGCAGTCGAGCCAGGAGACGTCGTAGTCGATCATGTCGGCCGACCAGAAGTTCCCGCCGCCGATCCAGCCCGGCGCGGCCCAGGGCAGCGCGACCAGCTTGATCCCCGGGTTGCGCGCGACGGCCTGCTCCCCCAGCCAGAACTCGTAGCCGGCGTCGCAGTTCACCTGCCCACGCACGTGCTCGTGGCTGGGCTCGGCCCCGTCGGTGGAGTTCCCGTCGCCGCCGATCTCCAGCTTCAGCAGCTGCACCGCGGCCCCGTACCCGGGCTTGAACAGGTAGTCGAGGATCTGCGCCTGCTGGACCGGCGGATAGTCGCGCAGCAGCCGCGTGTTGCCGCCACCGCCGCTGATCGCGCCGACGCCGTCGAAGGTGCGGCCCGTCGCGGCGCCGTTCACCGCGACCGAGGTGCTGATGGCCGCGGTGGCCGCCGTGGCCGAAACGGCCGGCGCGGTGAGGGCGAGCAGCAGGACCGCGCTGAGGCGGGCGATCCGGGCCAGGACCATGGTGCGCTCCTCCAGCCGAAGCGAAGCACCCCGCGACCAGGGCACCACCGTCCAGGAAAGCGGCCCCCGGCCGGTCGAGTCAATGCAGCGAAGCCCCGTGCCGATGTATCAGTCCCGTTTTCTGTCCGGTTCTTTTCCCCGGCGGGCGGTTGACCGTTTCGGCGATTCACGCCGATGATCACGCTTCAAGCCGCCGCCCGCCCGGTGAAGGAGCTGGTTTCCCTTGGCGATCCGTGCCGTTTTCCGATTGCTGTGCGCCATTCTCGTCGCCGCCGGCCTCGTGCCGGTCCCGGCGGCGACGGCCGCGCAGCGCACCGATCTCTCCCGCGCCGTCGCGGATTCGACGATGCGGGCCCACCCCGCGGCCACCCTGGGCACGGGCTATCCCGAAGCCCTGTTCCTGCTCGGCCTGTACCGCGTCTACCAGCGCACCCACGATTCACGCTACGTCGACTACCTCGAAGACTGGGGCGCGGCCAAGGTCAAGACGGACGGCAGCACCGGCAACGCCTACAACGACCTCGACAGCATGCTCGCGGGCAACGTCTTCCTGATCCTGGCCCGGCAGACCGGCGACCAGCGGTACGCGCTCGCCGCGGAACGCATCCGCACCCGGCTGGCCACCTACCCGCGCACCACCGACGGCGGGTTCCTCCACAACACCGGCCTGACCGGGCAGTTGTGGGCCGACGGCGCGTTCATGCTCACCCCGTTCCTCGCGCACTACGGCGCGGACACCGGGGATTCCTTCGCCACCCAGCAGGCTTCGAAGCAATTGCTCACCTACTTCGGCCACTTGCGCAATCCCGGCGGCCTGCTGTACCACGCCTACGACGAAACCCACCAGGCGAGCTGGGCCGATGCCACCACCGGCAATTCGCCCGAGGTGTGGTGCCGCGCGGTCGGCTGGTTCGGCGCGGCCACCGTCGACGTGCTCGACGCGCTCCCCCCGGCCTCCCCGGACCGCGGCGCGCTGACGAACATCGTGCGCTACCTGGCCGACGGCTTTCGCCAGGAACAGGACCCCGCGACCGGCCGCTGGTTCCAGCTTCCGGTGAAGCCCGCGCTGGCCGGCAACTGGACCGAAACCTCGTGCTCGAGCTTGTTCACCTACACGCTTTCGCGCGGCATCCAGCGCGGCTACCTCGGCCCGGACTACCAGCCGGTGGTGGACGCGGGCTACGACGGCGTGCGCGACCGCGTCTCGGTCGCCGACGGCGGCGCCACGCAGATCACCCAGATCGGCGTCGGCACCAACGTGGGCGACCAGGCCTTCTACCTCGCCCGGCCCCGCGCCACCAACGACTTCCACGGGATCGGCGCGTTCCTGTACTTGAACGAGCAGATCGACAGCGTGGGGTGATTCCGGCTTTCCCCGATTCGACTGTCCACTGTGGCTGGTCACGCCGCGCCGGGCCCGCTGCGCAGATCCGCCCGGTCCCCCGGAGCCCCCACCGGACCGGGCCCCGGGGTTCACCGCGCGGCGCTCACGGCAGGGTGATCACCGTGCTCAACGTGCCCCCGTGCGGCACCCGCAGCACGTGGATCCGCCGGCCGCCGCTGCTCAGCACGGCCACCGAGGTCGCCGTGACCGAGGCGGCCAGCGCGGTGCCCCAGTGGAAGGTGATGGACCGCCCGCCGCGGCGGATGGTCAGGCCGGTGGCGGTGGCGGTGGTGTTCCGGCCGTGGACGATCGGGGTGCCGTCGGAGAAGGACACCGAATCGGTCGGCTTGAGCACCAGGGGAACCTGCTCGGTCAGGGCGCTGGTCCCCCGCACCGCGCGGGTGACGGTGTTCGGCGTGATGGTCAGCGTGGTGCGGATGCGGCCGTCGGGCAGGGCGTAGTCCACCACCACCGGGGCGCTGCCGGGGCTGATCCGCCGCCCGTCCCAGACCCGGCCGCCCACCTGGTACGTGGCGTCCAGGTCGCTGCGGGCGTCCGGGTTCCCGCCGGGCAGCAGGCTGGCCCAGCACTCGGTGTCGGCCTGCTGGCTCTGCACGATCGCGCCCGCGGCCGGGTGCCACAGCAGACCGGCCGAGCCGCGCACCTTCGAGGACGGGCGGGTGCCGAAGAACGCGGCGAGGTACAGGCCCGGACGCCGGACGAAGGTGTACGCCTGGTCCGTGCCGTTGTCGCGGCGCTGCACGGCGAAGTTCGAGTTCACCAGGTACGGCAGCTGGGTGATCGCAGCCTGCTTCGCCGCCTTGGAGGGCAACGACTCCCCGTACGGCGCGTGCGCGATGATGCGCGGGGAAGTGTCCTGTTTGGCCAGACCGGGCGACGGGCCGGACGCCGCGCCCCACGCCGCCCGGGTGGCCGCGCGGTCCTCGGCCGAGGTGAAGAACGGGGCCAGGGCCGGGACCTCCGGGACGAAGAACGAGGCCAGGCTGGTCCGGTCCCGGTCCGGGATCACGTCGTCGTAGCCGGTCACCGTGGTGCGGGCGGACATGCCGGTGTAGGCCAGCGAGCCGCTGCCGTCCGGCTCGCGGACGATGGTGTGAGCGAACCAGCTCGCGAACTTCTCCGCCATCGACAGCACGGTCCGGTCTCCGGTGAGCACGTGGATCTCGGCCAGCTCGGAAAGCATCACCTCGAAGTTGTAGTTGATGTCCATGCCGGTCGGCTCGTAGAAGAACCCGGCCGGGCTCTGCCCGTGCGCCGCCAGGTAGGCGATGCGGTCGGCCAGTTTCGCCTGCATCGCGGCGTCCGGGTCGAGCTCGAGCGCGAGGGTGGAGCCGGCCAGCCCGGCGGTGTTCTGGTTGGCGTAGTGCACGGGCGAGGCCCAGATCGGGTTGGCCGGGTCGAGGAACCAGGTCATGCCCCGGTGCAGCGCCGCGCCGATCTGGCCGCGGCGGGTGGGCAGCGCGCGGGCCCGGCGCAGGTTGGCCAGGGTCTTGGCCAGGTAGCCGAGACCGAACCCGGTGGCCGCCTTGGACTGCTCGGTGGCGCTGTACTCGGGCCAGGAACCGTCGGCGTGCTGCAGGTTCAGGTAGTGCGTGATCGCCGCTTCGAGGCGGTGGAGCAGGGCGGCGTCGCCGGAGTACGGGTTCCACGAGCGGGCGTTCGCGTGGAACCAGCTCAGCGTGAACACGTGCTCCTGCACCCGCGCGTTGGTCGGCCCGCTCGGGGTGCGCCACCAGCCCCCGCCCAGGTAGCCCAGCTTCGCGGCATCGGCCACCTCGACGTCGTTCACCATGCCCGGCAGGATCGCCAGGTAGGGCCCGAACCGCTGCTCCGACGGCGTGAACAGCTTCCGCACCGGGGCCCCGGCGGGCAGCGGCGGCAGCGGCGGGAACGGTCCGGCCGGCGGGGTGACCGAGGCGGCGGCCCCCGCCGGCAGCGCCAGGCCGAACCCGGCCGCGGCCCCGAGGCCCACGGTTCCCAGCAGCATTCCGCGTCGCGACAAGACCATCGGTGAACTCCTTCGTCCGGCGTGGCCAAGACGTTAGGCAGCCACCCGAGAAGAAGGCAATAAGCTAATACGTATTAGCTTTTCCCGGAACGGAAGTGAAGTCGGATCGAGCCCTTTTTTCCCCGGATCTTCAAGCGATTGTCTCGTTTGGCCGGTCCGGCTCGAGGACTCCGCCCTTCGCCGCCGGCGTCAGGCGGATTCGAGCACCCGCAGCCAGATCTGCGTGCAGGTTTCGGTCGCCGCGCGGAGTTCAATGGGCCGGGCCGAGGCCCAGTAGAACATTCGCTCGGTCATCCAGCAGAGGCCGCGCGCGACCGCGGCGGCGCCCGCCGGACCCTGGTCGCCGGGCACGCCGCCGCGGACCAGGACCCGGGTCATGGCCTCGGCGTAGGAGGCGAGCGTGCCCTGCCACAGCTCGTCGATCTCCGGGACGGTGGCGGAGAAGTCCACCGCCGCGCGCATCACCGGGCCGTGCTCGCTCCACTGCTTCGCGGTGCGCCGCACGGCTTCGGTGACGGTGGCGGCCGGGCTGGAAGCGGTGTCGTCCGCGGCGCCGAGCGCGTCTTCGCGCAGCACCGCGACCGTGCGCGCCACCAGTGCGGCCAGCACCTCGTGTTTGGAGCCGAAGTAGAAGTACAGCGATGCCCGCGAAATCCCCGCGCCCTTGGCGATGGTCTCGACCGTCATCGGCTCTTCGCGCTCGTGCTCCAGCAGCGCCTCGGCCGCATCGAGGATCGCCTGTTCGCGCCGGTCGCCCTTGGTCGGCGCCGAACGCCGCCGCCCCGGTCCGCCGGGCTTCGCCGTCACCATGGGCCGACCGTACCGCCCGGCCGGCCGACGCCGGTCACGACCGGTTCGGCCCGAGCTGGTGACCGTCGGGGAAGTCCGTGGACCGGGAGAGCGGCTCCCACTCGCGCAGATCGGCTTCCACCGCCGCCCGGCCCGCTTCGACCAGGCGCAGGGCGTCGGAGCCCAGCACGAGGTGCACCGGGGGCTGCTCCGCCTCGATCACCGCGAGCACGGCCTGGGCCGCCTGGGCCGGATCACCCAGCTGGTGGCCGCTCGCTGCCTGGCGAGCCGCGCGGATGGGCTCGAACAGCGCGTCGTAGTCCTTTACGGACCGCTCGGTGCGGACCATGGAGCGCCCGGCCCAGTCGGTGCGGAAGGAACCGGGCTCGAGGATCGTCACGTGGACGCCGAACCCGGCCACCTCCTTGGCCACGGTTTCCAGCAGCCCGACCACCGCGTACTTGCTGCTGCAGTAGTAGGCCAGCCCCGGCACGGTCATCAGCCCGCCCATGGAGCTGACCGCGAAGATGTGCCCGCGGCGCCGTTCACGCATGGACGGCAGCACGGCCTGCACGGTCGAAGCGACGCCGAACACGTTGGCGTCGAACTGCGCGCGCAGTTCGGCGATGGGCGACTCCTCGAACACCCCCTCGTGGCCGTAGCCGGCGTTCGCGATCAGCACGTCGATCGGCCCGACGGCCCGTTCGACCTCCTGCACCACGACCGGCACGGCCTCATCGTCGGTGACGTCGAGCCGGCGCGCGTGGGCCCGGCCCGGGGCCAGCGCCTCGAAGGCCGCGAGGTCGGCTTCCCGGCGGACGGTGCCGACCACGGTGTGCCCGGCGTCGAGCGCCCCTTGGGCGAAGGCGCGGCCGAGACCGCTGCTGACTCCGGTGATCAAGAAGGTTCTGGTGGTCATGGCATCGACTCTACATCACGTCGGGTTAAATCAACACTCTGTCGATTATGTCGGGGCCGGACCCGCCGCCGCCCGGCCACGACCGCGTTGGCCGCCACGATGACCGCGATCGCCGGCCAGGCGGCCGGATCGAGGTGCTGGTGCAGCCCGGCCAGACCGGCCAGCGCGGCCAGCACCGGGTTGACGCTCATGAACACCCCGAAGAGCGCGGCCGGCACCCGCCGCAGGGCCAGCAGGTCGGCCAGCATCGGCAGGGCCGAGGACAGCACCCCGGCGGCGAGCGCCTGCCCGAGCGCGGCGGCCGTCGGCGGGTGGTGCGCGAAGGCGATCGCGCCGATCGGGACGTAGGCCAGCGCGGACGCGCACGCGGCGGTCGCGCTGCCCTGCACGCCGGGCAGGCGGCGGCCGACGGTCCGGTTCAGCCGGATGTAGCCGGCCCAGCAGGCCGCGGCCAGCAGCGCCAGCCCGATGCCGCGGTAGTCCGTGGTGGGCCGGGGGCGGGCCAGCACCGCCACCGCCCCCGCGGCGGCCAGCGCGCACACCAGGTCCGGCCGGCGGCGGGAGCCGGCCAGCGCCACCGCGAGCGGGCCCAGGAACTCCAGCGTCACGGCCAGCCCCAGCCCGATCCGGCCGATCGCGGTGTACAGGGCGAGGTTCATCGTGCCGGAGACCACCGCGAGCGCCAGGACCGGACGCCACTGCCGCGCGCTGAACGAACGCGGGCGCGGCCGTCCGACGGCCAGCAGCAGCGCGCCCGCCACCCACTGCCGCACCGCCACCACCCCGGCCGGGCCGACCACCGGGAAGGCCAGCGCCCCGGTCGCCGCCCCGGCCTGGTTGGCCAGCGCGCTGCCCAGCATCAGCGCCATCCCGGCGGCGCGGCCCTCTTCCGGCGCGGACAGCGGCGCGCTTTCGGTCGTGGTCATGACCCGAGCCTGCGCCCCGGACTCGCATGCGCAAAATGCATGGATGCGCGCGACGATACGCTGAGCGCATGGATCTGGAGCTGCGCCACCTGCGGTGCCTGGTCGCCATCGTCGACACCGGCACGTTCACCGACGCGGCGATCGAGCTGGGCGTCTCGCAGGCCGCCGTCTCACGCACGCTGCTCGCGCTGGAGCGGGTGCTGGGCGTGCGGGTGCTGCACCGCACCAGCCGCAGCCTCGCCCCGACCACCGCGGGCGGGCAGGTGCTGGCCCGCGCCCGGCACCTGCTGGCCGAGGCCGGGGACCTGGTCCGCGAGGCGGCCACCGGCCACACCCGGCTGCGGGTCGGGCACGCCTGGTCCGCGCTCGGGCGGCACACCGCCGGGTTCCAGCGGGCCTGGGCGGCGCGGCACCCGGAGGTCGAGCTGCTGGTGGTCCGCACCAACAGCCCGACCGGCGGGCTGGCCGAGGGCCTGTGCGACCTCGCCGTGCTGCGCACCGCGGCCGACCCGCGCCACTACGCCCACCGCGTGGTCGGCTACGAGGCCCGCTACTGCGCCATGGCGGCCGACGACCCGTGGGCCCGCCGCCGCACCGTCACCCTGGCCGAGATCGCCGGGCGCGAGCTGGTGGTCGACCACCGCACCGGCACCACCACGGTCGAGCTGTGGCCCGAGAGCGCCCGCCCGCGCGCCGAGCCCACCCACGACGTCGACGACTGGCTCGCCGCCATCGCCACCGGCCGGTGCGTCGGGATCACCCCGCACTCCACCGTCACGCAGTACCGCCGCGACGGCATCGTCTACCGCCGCGTCCGCGACGCCGCGCCCGTGCCGGTGCACCTGACCTGGCGCCGGGCCGACCCGCACCCGGCCACCCCGGACGCGGTCTCGCTGCTGACCGAGCTGTACGGTCGCTGAACCCGGTCCGGGCCGATTGACGTCCACTGTGGACGTGGATCAGCCCAGCACCTCGCGCACCCGCGCGCGCAGCACGGGTACGACCTCGGTCTCGAACCAGGGGTTCTTCTTGTGCCAGCGGAAGTTCAGCGGCGAGGGGTGCACCAGCGGGAGCTTCGAGGGCAGGTACTCCCGATAGGCGCGCACGGTCTCGGTGAGATTCCGATGGGTCTCCAGGTAGTGCTTCTGCGCGTACCCGCCGACCAGCAGCGTCAACGCGACGTCCGGCATCGCGGCGAGCAGCCGGGGGTGCCAGCGCGGCGCGAAGTCCTTGCGCGGCGGCAGATCCCCGGACGAGCCCTGGCCGGGGAAGTAGAAGTCCATCGGCAGGATGGCGAACCGCATGGGGTCGTAGAACTGCTCGTCGGTCACGCCGAGCCACTCGCGCAGCCTGACCCCGCTGGCGTCGTCGAACGGCACACCGCTGTCCTGCGCCTTGCGCCCCGGAGCCTGCCCGATCAGCAAGATCCGCGAACCCGCCGCCGCGGCGTACACGGGTTCGTACCCCCGCTCCCGCGCCCAGGCATTGGCCGGATCGGCCACCAGCTCGGCCCGGACCACCTCCAGCTCGGCAGGCATCGCTCCCCTTCCACCCCGGCTCGGTTCGCCGTGGATGCTACTGCGCAAGCGCCGTCAAGGCTTCCACCAGCCCAAGCGGGCCCACCCGAGCTTCAGCGGCTGCCTGGTCCCCCTTCGCAGATCAGCTCCTGCGATAGACCGTCCACAGTGCACCATCTGGATTCACCCCACGCCGGACCTCGCCTGGTGAAACGGGATCGCCAAGCCGAGGTGCGGTGCCGTACGGCGGCGATCCACCCTCACGAGCTCTCCAGGGCGAGCAGCGTCAGCTTCGCCGCTTCGCCGCCGCGGTAGCGGCCGGAGGTGCCGTCCGAGCGGACCACCCGGTGGCACGGGACGACCAGCGGCAGCGGGTTCGTCGCGCACGCCGTGCCGGCCGCGCGCACGGCCCGGGGGCGGCCCGACGCCGTGGCGACCTGGGCGTAGCTTTCCGTTCGCCCGTAAGGGATTTCGGCCAGATGGGTGAGCACCTCGCGCCGGAAGCCCTTGGACAGCCGGAAGTCCAGCGGCAGGTCGAAGGCGCGCCGCCGGCCGGTGAAGTACTCGTCCAGCTCGCGGGCGGCGGGGTCGAGCCGGGCGGGTGCGGCCAGGATCCGCGGGCTGAGCGCGCCCGCCAGCTCCTCCAGCACCGCTTCGTGGCCCTCGATGCCGAACGCCACCCGCACCAGACCCTGCTCCGTCGCGGCGAGCAGCAACGGCCCGACCGGCGAATCGAGCGTCCGGTAGGCGACGTCCAGCAGGCCGTCACGCTGCGCCAGCGCCGCCAGCCGCGCGCGCAGCCTGGCCTCGGTGTCCTCGTCCGGGCCGGGCACGGCCTGCATCAGCTCAGCCGCGAACCCCTCCGGTTCGACCCCGGGTGGTGCGCTCTCAACCGGTTCGGTCATGCGCGTGCTCCTTCGTTCGCGGCCCGGCGGCCACCGCCCGAACCGGTGCTGCCCGAACCTGTGCCGTCCGATCCCGCACTGCACGATCCCGCACTGCCCGATCCCGCGCCGTCCGATCCCGCACGGTCCGGGCCCGTCACGCCCAGACCCTTCAGCCGCAACGCCTTGATCCCGTCCGCGGCCGCGCGCCGGGCGGCGTCGGCGGTGCCGCCGGTGATCGCGGCGACGTCGCGGTACGGGAAGCCGGCCAGGTAGTGGTAGGCCACCGCCCGCCGTTGCCGGTCCGGCAGCTCCCCCAGCGCGTGCCACAGGTCGCCGTCCCAGTCCTCGGGGCGGCCGGTGCGGCTCGGCTCCTCCGGGAGCGCGTCCACCGGCACGGGGCGGCGCCCCCGCGCGCGGTGCAGGTCGATGGCCTTGCGGTGCGCGATGGTGACCAGCCAGGCTTCGACGTTCGCGTCCCCGGGCAGCTGCGGGTACGCCTTCAGCGCGGACAGGAAGGTCTCCGACCACGCGTCCTCGGCGTCGGCCGGGCCGACCACCGCACGGCAGACCCGCAGCACCATCGGCCCGTGCTCGTCCACCAGCCGTTCGAACGGCCGCCGGCTCACCGGCGCGCCCCTTCGTCGATCTGCACCGGGCAACCCGCCCGCAGAGCGGCCACTGTGGACGGTGGCGTGAGCACCGTCGCCGGGCCCGTCCGGGGCCGGGAGAAGCGGGGGCCGTAACCCTGACGGGTCCACTCGATCAGGTGGCCGTCGAGCACCAGCGCGGGACGGCCTTCGCGGAGCACGAAGGTGCCGTCGGGCAGGCCGGCCCACGGCAGGTCGTGGAAACGCCGCCGGTGGGTGCCGGGGACGAGGCGCTCGCCGTGCAGCCGCCGGTCCAGCTCCTTCGCCGCCGGCGGCGGCACCCGCAGCCTTTCGGACCAGGCTTCGCGATAAGCCGTGTACTGCCCGTGCCGGCACTCGCCGCACGGCCGGTGACCGGCGGCGAACGCCACCGCCTCGTCGTGGAAGTACAGGGGGGTCCAGCGGTTCGGCCCCCACTGCTCGCGCCACCGCCCGCGGAACTCCAGCGCGCAGGTGATCCACCGCTCACCCGCGTGGAACCGGACGATCTCCCGGCCGCGGTGGAGGATGCCGCGGTTGCCCGTCCACGCCCCGCGCAGCGCGAACTCCTCGATCGCCCCGGTGGGCGTGACCCGGTTGCGGCCCGTCATGCCGGTCCCTCCTCGCCGATCGTGCTCAGAACAGCCGGCCGTCCTCGTCGGCCGGTCGCTCCTCCAGGCTCAGGAGGAAGCGCTTGCGCTCGACGCCGCCCGCGTAGCCGGTGAGCCCGCCGCTCGCGCCGACCACCCGGTGGCACGGCACGACGATGCTGATCGGGTTCCAGCCGTTGGCGTTCCCGACCGCCTGGGCGGCCCCGGGGTCCCCCAGCTCGGCGGCGAGCTGCCCGTACGTGCGCGTCTGGCCGTGCGGGATCTTCGTCAGCAGGGCCCAGACCTTCCGCTCGAACCCCGACCCGCGCGGCGCGAGCGGCAGGTCGAACCCGGTCCGTTCGCCGGCGAAGTACTCGCGCAACTGCCGGACCGCCTCGCCGAACCCGCCGTCGTCGCGCGGGCCGAGCCCGTCGAGCCGCGGTTTGCGCCGGTGCCCGTCGAAGTAGACGCCGATCAGCGCGTCCCCGTCCCCGACCAGCGTCAGCTCACCCACCGGCGAGTCCATGACCGTGTGCCGGACACCCATGCCGTTCATCCCTTCCCTGCCGGGAGCTCCATGCTCCCCCACCACGAAGACGGCCCGCCGGCCGGGAACGTGAGGTCCGGCCCACCGGGCACCGGACCGCATTGTCCCCCGAGCGGCTGGTGCGCGAGCCGTGGTTCGGTTTCCGGCCAGGAGCACGCGGGGGTCCCGGGGCCGGTCCACCACCCGCAGCAGCCTCGCCGCCGCCACGCCGGGTACCGCGGGGAGCCCGCCGCCGGGGCCCGGCGCGGCGATAATGGCCGGGTGAGCGAGCCGATTCCCCTCTTCCCGGTCCACCGGATCGACCCGGAGGTCTTCGCCGAGGAGCAGCACCGGTTGTTCGCGGACCGGCGGTTGCACATCGGCCGCTCCGACGTGGTCCACGCCGTGGTCTGGGTCGAGTGGATCAACTCCCTCACCCTGCCCGCCCCGGCCTGCCACCAGGGCTGGTCGGGTCTCGGCTCCGGCGGCGAGATCACCCCGGCCCGGCGGGCGGTCACCTGCCGCAAGTGCTCGCGGTTCCTCGGCGAGCCGGACGATCCGGCCCAGACCACCCTGTTCCCGCTGCCCTGAGCTCGGCGTGGATCCCCTGCGCCCGGCCCGGCTACGCTCGCCCGCGTGATCACCACGGACGGCTACCTGTACTTCATCGACCGCGCGCTGGACGGGATGGCCGAGGTCCTCACCGGGCTCGGCGACGACCGGGCGAACCGGCGGCCGGGGCCACCGGGCGGGAACTCGCCGTACGCGCTGGTCACGCACTGCCTGGGCGTCGTGTCCTTCTGGGGCGGGCAGGTCGTCTCGGGCCGCGATGTTGCGCGCGACCGTGAGGCGGAGTTCACCGCCACCGGGTCCGTCGACGAGCTGGTGGCCCGGCTGCACGCCGTTCGCGAGCAGTTCGCCGCCGACGTCGCCGCGGCGGTCCCGGCCGACCCCTGCCGCGGCGTGGTCCCGCCGAAGTACCGCGACACCCCCATCGGCCGCAGCCAGGGCATGGCGCTTCAGCACGTCTACGAGGAGCTGGCGCAGCACCGCGGTCACCTGGAGGCGACCCGCGATCTCCTGACAGCCGGCGAAGACCGGGTGTAGCCTCGAACAGGAACGAACGTTTCCTTTTGAAGGGGGCTGGCCGTGCCGGGCTTTTCCGGGCTGCACCACGTGAAGCTGCCGGTCCGCGACCTCGCCGTCGCCGTGCCCTGGTACGAACGCGCGCTCGGCGCCGAGGTCGACCCCGCGCTCGACCACCGCACCCCGGACGGGCTCTTGTTCGCGCGGATCCTGCGCCTGCCGGGCGTGCCGGTGCCGATCGAGCTGCGGCTGGCCCCGCGGGCCGCCGCGGCCGTGGCCGGGTACGACCCGCTCACCCTCGCCGTCGAGGACCAGGCCCGGCTGCGCGAGTGGACCGACCACCTCGACGCCGCCGGGATCGAACGCTCCCCCGTGCTGCGCAGCCTCGCCGGGCACCTGGTGGTGCTGCGCGACCCGGACGGGCTGATGATCCGCATCCACACCGTTCCCGGCCCGCTGATCGACCCGGCGGAGGCGGACCTGGGCTCGCCCTGGGTGTCGACGGAGCTGATGGCGCCGCGGTGAGGCCCCGCGGGGTGGCCCTCGCCGTACGGTCCGATGTGGACAGACGCGGCCCGGTGCAGCGGGCGCGGACCCGCCCCGGGCCCACCGGCGTGGCTCAGCCCGGGCCGGCCCAGCCCCGCAGCCCGGCGACCAGGCTGTCCACCGCGATCCCGCCCAGCACGTGCTGGGCGACCAGCAGTCCGGGCAGCAGGGTGGCCAGGGCCAGGCCGACCACGTCCGGGTCGGCGGCGGGTGGGAGCTGCCCGAGCGCCTGCCAGCGGCGGGCCAGCCCGCCCAGGCGGCCGCGCAGCTCGGCGTGGAACGCCCGCGCGTTCGCGGCCACCGCGGGGTTGCGCAGGGCTTCGGCCCAGGCCTGCACGGCGATCCGGGACAGGTCGGAATTCGGCCGGCGGCCCAGCTCCGCGGTCAGCGCCCGGAGCAGCTCGGCCGGGCGCGGGGGCTCCGGGGCGGCCAGCAGGCGGTCGAACACGGACCGGAACATCGCGGCCGACTCCACTCCGGCGGCCTCGATCAGCTCGTCCTTCCCGCTGATGTAACGGTAGACCCCGCTGGCCGACATGCCGGTCTCGGCGATCACGTCGTCCATGGACGTCACGTGGAAGCCGTCGCGCGCGAAGCACCGCCAGGCGCAGACCAGCACGTGCCGCCGGCGCTCCTCGCGGTGCTGCTCGCTGATCTTCGGCATGGCCCCAGGGTACCCGCGCCCACCCGGGCCACGCGCGCCGTGAAGTCCACAGTGGACGCCGAGCCTCAGTCGCCGCGGCCCCGGTGCAGGCGCAGCAGCTCGAAGACGAAGATCCAGGTCAGCAGGCCCACCAGCAGGCTGCCGCCCAGCCAGGTCCACCACGCCGCGGACGACCACCACAGGCTGGAAACCAGGAAGCCCAGCCCGGCCACCAGGCCGAGCCCGGCCATCTGGGCGGTGCGGGAAGCAGTCCTACGGTCGTTCATGGCGCGAAGGCTACTGCGACCCGCAGTAGAGCGGCGCCGCCGAACGAAGGACAAGCGAGGCCGCTGCTCATCCGTTCGAGTGTGACCCTTCGTGATCCCTGCCGACCACCGCCACACACGGTGTCCAATGGAGCCGAGCGCGGAGCCGGCCTCCGGAAGGGGGAGGCCGGCCCCGCGCTCGTCGGCGAGGCTCGGCGGCGGAAAGCCGCGTCACTTGGTGAAGTACCACTCCTCCGGGGCGCGGGCGGTCTGCACGGCCGGGAACGCGACCCCGCCGAGCTTCTTGTCCACCACCTCGATGTAGGTGCGCAGCGGCATGTTGATCTGCCCCGGCAGCGTCTGCACCGCGTAGTCCTCGTACGCGGCGAAGGCGTTCTTGTCGTCGCTGTGCAGGGTGGCCTGGATCAGCGAGGTGAGCTTCGGGTCGCTGTAGTTGCCGATGTTGCCGGTCGAGCCCGGCAGCAGCAGCTGGTCGCCGGTCGGCACCGCGTTGTACTGCTGGTAGCCGAAGAAGCCGAGCTGCCAGTCGCAGGCCGGGCCCGAGCCGCGGCAGCCGCTGATGTCGTTGATCAGCGCGTTGAACTCCTGGCCCTTCAGGTCGAACACGATGCCGGCCTCGGCCGCGTCCGACTTCCACTGCTGCATGATCCGGCCGTAGGCCGCGTTGCCGGTCGAGTACTGCACCGTGAACTCCAGCCGCGTGCCCGCCGCGACCCCCTCACCGCACTGGTTCGGCGCCGGGCCGGGGCTGGTGCAGGTCATCGCCCCGTTCTGCAGGGTCCAGCCGTGGCCGGTGAGCAGTCCCTTGGCCTTGGCCTTGTCGAACGGGTAGGGGCCGGCCCCGCGCTCGGACGCGGTCACGTACTCGTTGTCCGGGTTGATCGGCACCGGGCCCGTGGTCGGCGCGCCGTAGCCGCGGAACGCGACGTTGACGTCGGTCTCCTGGTCCAGCGTCTGCTGCATCGCCTGGCGGAGGTAGAGCTGCTTGAACGCCGGCCCGAACGCCGGGTTGTCCATGTTCAGCAGGGTGGTGCTCCAGCCCCAGCCGTAGGCGGGCACGAGGTTGTAGTTCGCCTGCAACGGATTCGTGGCCGGCAGCTTCTCCGACGCCTTCTTCTGCGGCAGGTCCGAGCCCTGCACCGAGCCGACCGAAACCGTCTTGCCGCTGCGCAGCGCGTTGAACTCGGCACTGGTGCTGGTGAACGGCTGCATCTTGTAGTGCGCCAGGTGCGGCTTGTCCGGGCCGCTGTACTTCGGGTTCGGGTCGTAGCCGATGTTGCCTTCGGCGTCGAACGAGGTCAGGTGCCAGGGCCCGTCCACCACCTGCCACAGCGGATCGGTGGCGTAGGTCGCGAGGTTCTTGCTCTTGTCGTAGAGGTACTTGTAGACCGCGTCGCACTTCGAACGGTCGTCCGCGCAGCCGCCGCTGCCCGCCGCCCCGGCGTCGGAGGTCTTGTCCCAGGCCATCGGCAGCGGAGCGATCTGCGCCAGCTCCTGGCCGGTGAACCAGGTCGGCGAATACGAGTCGGTGAGCTGCAGCGTCACCTGCTGCGGCCCGGTCGCGGTGACCGACTTGACGTTGTCCGGGAACTGGCCGGGCACGTACCCGTACCAGTTCGACTTCTCCGCGTACATCATGTTCATCCAGAACACGACGTCCTTGGCGTTCACCGTCTCGCCGTTGGACCAGCGGTAGGGCTTGACGTTGATGACGACCTTGCTGTTGCCGTCGCTGTAGACCGGCGGGTCGGCCAGGCTCTTGGTGGTGTTCACCCCGGTGCCGCCGCCGGCGTCGCCGTACCAGTACAGCTCGCGGTACATCAGCTGCTGCAGGTCGCCGGTGGCGTAACCGCTGTTGTGCGCCGAGTCGACGAACGGGAAGATCCAGTTCGGCTGGGTGCCCGGCGCCTCGGCGAACACCGCCGTGCCGCCCTCGGTCGGGGTGCCGCCGCCGGAGCCGCCGCCGCTGCCGCTGCACGCCGTCGCCAACCCGGCCAGCGCCACCACCGGCAGCACCAGCGCCTTGGTGATTCTCATCCGTTCTCTCCTCGGTAGACGATCGGTTCCGCGTCGGGCGGGCCGGGTTCGAGCGGGCCGGGTTCGAGCGGGCTGGGTTCGAGCGGGAAGTGGCACGCGGCCTGGTGCCCGTCGCCGAAGGTCCGCAGCACGGGCTCCTCGGCCGCGCACACGTCCTGCGCGAACGGGCAGCGCGTGCGGAACCGGCAGCCCGAAGGCGGGTCGAGCGCCGAAGGCAGCTCACCGGCGACACCGCCCGCACGCCCTTCGGCCCACGGGTCGGCCACCGGCACGGTGTCGACCAGCCCGCGGGTGTACGGGTGCCGCGGCCGCCCGTGCACCTCGGCCGCCGGCCCGACCTCCACCAGCTTGCCGAGGTACATCACGCCGATCCGCTGCGCCAGGTACCGCACCACCGACAGGTCGTGGGAGATGAACACGTACGTCAGCCCGTGCCGGGAGCGCAGGTCGTTCATCAGGTTCAGGATCTGCGCCTGGACGGACACGTCCAGCGCCGAAACCGGCTCGTCGGCCACGATCAGCTTCGGCTCCAGCGCGAGCGCGCGGGCCAGGCCGATGCGCTGGCGCTGGCCGCCGGAGAACTCGTGCGGGTACCGGTCGGCCGCATCGGCCGGCAAGCCCACCTCGGCCAGCAGCTCGCGCGCCTGCCCGGCCCGCGAGGAGCGGGTGCCGACGCCGTGGATCTCCAGCGGCTCGGCCAGCACGGCACCGACGCGCATCCGCGGGTCGAGCGAAGCGTACGGGTCCTGGAAGACCAGGTGCGTCTCCCGCCGCCGCCGCTGCAGCTCCTTGCCCCGCAGCGCAGTCAGCTCGGCCCCGCCGATCCGGACCCGGCCCGAGGTCGGCGGTTCCAGCCCGACGATCGACCGGCCGACCGTGGTCTTGCCGCAGCCGGACTCGCCGACCAGGCCGAAGGTCTCCCCCGCCGCCACCGAGAAGCTCACCCCGGCCACCGCGGACACCGTGCCCGCCTTCCGCCGCAGCACCGCGCCCCTGGTCACGGCGAAGTCCTTGACCAGGTGCTCCACCTCCAGCAGCGGCGCGGCCCCGGCCCCTTCGCGTTCGTCCCCGGGCACCCCGCCGCGCTCGTGCACCCGCACCACGCGGGACGGCTCGGTCACGCCCGGCTCGCCGACCGGGTGGAAGCAGGCGTAGACGTGCCCCGCCACCTCGCCGTCCAACGGCGGTTCGGCCGTGACGCAGTCCTCGGTGGCGTAACGGCAGCGCGGCGCGAACCGGCAGCCGGCCGGCGGGTCCTTCAGCTCCGGCGGCAGCCCCGGAATGCTGTACAGCTTCTCCCCCGACTCGGCCGCGTTCTCCGGCAGCGCCTCGAACAGCGCCTCGGTGTAGGGGTGGCGGGGGTTGCCGAACAGCGAGCGCGTGCCGGTCAGCTCGGCGATGCGGCCGGCGTACATCACCGCGACCCGGTCGGCCCGGCCCGCGACCACGCCGAGGTCGTGCGTCACCAGGATCACGGCCATGCCGAGCCGGTGGCGCAGGTCGTCGATCAGCTCCAGGATCTGGTGCTGCACGGTGACGTCCAGCGCGGTGGTCGGCTCGTCGGCGATCAGCAGCTCCGGCTCGCAGACCAGCGCGCGGGCGATCATCACCCGCTGGCGCATGCCCCCGGAGAGCTGGTGCGGGTAGTCCCCGGCCCGGCGCCGCGCGTCCGGCAGGCCGACCAGGTCGAGCACCTCGGCCGCCCGCTCCCGCAGCCTGGCCCGCGGGACCCGTTCGTGCAGCTCCAGCGGCTCGGTCACCTGCCGGCCGATCGGGATGGTCGGGTTGAGCGAGGTCATCGGGTCCTGGAAGACCATGCCGATCCGGTTGCCCCGCACGGCCCGCAGCTCCGGGTCGCCCAGGGCCGCCAGATCGTCGTCGCCGAGCAGGATCCGGCCCGACTCGACCCGCCCGCCCGGCGGCAGCAGGCGCAGGATCGACAACGCGGTCATCGTCTTGCCGCAGCCGGATTCGCCGACCAGCCCGAGCAGTTCACCGCGGCCGACCTCGAGCGTGACGCCGTCGACCGGGCGCACCACCCCGTCGCGCCCGTCGATGGTGGTGCGCAGGTCTTCCAGCCTCAGGACCGGGCTCATCTCAGCGCCTCCGCAGCCGCACTTCGAGCGCGTCGCGCAGGGCGTCGCCGAGCAGGTTGAACGCGACCACCACGAGCATGATCGCGATGCCCGGCGGCAGGATCATCCACCAGTAGCCGTTCTGCACGAACTCCGTGCCGCCCGCGAGCATGTTGCCCCAGTCCGCGTGCGGCGGGGCGATGCCCAGGCCGAGGTAGCTCAGCGACGCGACCAGCAGGATCGCGTCGGCCACCTGGAAGGTCGCGTTGACCACGATGGTGCCGATGGCGTTGGGCATGATGTGGCGCAGGATCACCCGCCGGCTCCCGCCGCCCATCATCCGCACCGCCTGCACGTACTCGCGGGTGCGCAGGGAAAGCGTCTCCCCGCGCACCAGCCGCGCCGGGCTCAGCCACGCGCCGAACGACACCACCAGGATCAGCAGGCCGACGCTCGGGCTGAAGATCGCCGCCAGGATCAGCAGCAGGAACAGGGTCGGGATGGCCAGCAGGGTGTCGACCACCCGCATCATCACCGCGTCGACAAATCCCCCGACGTACCCGGCCACCGCGCCCCACAGGGTGCCGAACACGGTCGCGATCACCGCCGCCGCCACCCCGATCTCCAGCGAGGACCGGCCGCCCTCCATCAACCGGCCGAGCTCGTCGTAGCCGACGTCGTCGGTGCCCAGCGGATGGGCGCCACCCGGCGGCTGGTTCGCGCCGGCGAGGTCCGTGGCCACCTGCTCGGTGTGGTAGACCAGCGGGCCCAGGAAGCAGAAGAGCAGGAACAGCCCGATCAGCACCAGCCCGGCGACCGCGAGCCGGTTCTCCCGGAACGCCCGCAGCGTCATCCGCCACGCCGGACGCGACGGCTCCGCCGGGCCGGCCGGTTCAGCCGGCGGGGTCTTCGCCTCGGTCATCAGTACTTCACCCTCGGGTCGAGCACGGCGTAGCCGAGGTCCGCCAGCAGGGAGCCCGCCACGGTCGCGAGCGCGACC
Source organism: Amycolatopsis sp. PS_44_ISF1 (assembly GCF_032335455.1). NCBI lineage: Bacteria > Bacillati > Actinomycetota > Actinomycetes > Pseudonocardiales > Pseudonocardiaceae > Amycolatopsis > Amycolatopsis sp. PS_44_ISF1. The sequence goes on from NZ_JANUXO010000002.1 coordinate 1,573,364, forward strand.
ACGAGCCCGATCCCCAGCAGCAGCGGGTAGTCGTGCACCTGCGCGCCCTGGATGAACGTGAAGCCCATGCCCGGGTAGTTGAACACCTGCTCGGTGATCAGCGCGCCCGCGAACAGGCTCGGCAGCGACAGCCCGAGCAGCGTCACGATCGGGATGAGCGAATTGCGCAGCACGTGGCGGGTCAGCACCTGGCCGTCGCTCGCCCCACCGGCCCGCGCCGTGCGCACGTAGTCCTGGTTCAGGTTCTCCATCACCGACGAGCGCGCGTACCGGCTGAACGAAGCCACCGTGATCAGCGCCAGGGTGAGCACCGGCAGCACCAGCGCGGGCGCCTGCGTGAGGATTTCGCCGATCGAGTCCCCGCTCGGCCCCAGCGGCGAGAACCACTGCAACTGCACGGCGAACAGCAGCACCAGGATCTCCCCGAGGAAGAAGCTCGGCATCGAGTAGAACGCGAACGAGAGCCCGGTGACCAGGTAGTCGCCCACGGTGTTGCGCCGGCGCGCCTGGTACACCCCCAGCGGCACCGCGACCGCCAGAGCGACCACAGTGGACAGCGTCATCAGCAGCAGCGTCTTGGGCAGGTGGTCGGCGATCACCGCCGTGACCGGCTGGTTGAGCTTGTAGGAGTAGCCGAGGTCGCCGGTCAGCACGTGCCCGGCCCAGGTCAGGAACTGCGCGGGCAGCGGCCGGTCGTAGCCGTTGTCGCGCAGGAAGGTGCTGATCTGCAACGACGTCGCCCGGGGCCCGAGGACGGCCCGCGCCGGCCCACCCGGCAGCAGGTGCAGCAGCACGAAGGTGACCACCGCGACCAGCACGACCACCACCAGGGACTGCAGCACGCGGCGCACCAGGTACCCCGCCATGCACCCGCCCCCAGAATCGTTTCCGAACCCGACGTGCCCACAACTACACCGGCGACGGCTCACCTGTCCATGGCGTCCACGGAAACTGGCCGCCCGGTGTCCCGGTTCGTGATCTTCGCCCCGGCCGGTTTCCTACCTTCGGCGCTACCGTCGCCCGATCGTCCGATGTAGACCGAAGAGGGTTTCGTTCATATCGGTCAATTCGGTATTTTTGGTGCGAAACCGACGCTGGTCCAGCCGTCGCCCAGATCCGGGTTTCCTTGTGTGGCAAGGAGATGTCTTCCGCCCATCGTGAAGCCTCCGCCAACGCCATGCGAAAACCGCCGGGGAGCCTACGGGCCCAGGTTCGCCGATTCCGTCAACGCTCGCCTTCCAGCGAAAGCAGCACCGTGCGCAGGTCGTCGCTGAGCCGGCGCTGCGCCGCGGGACCGAGAGCGGAGAGCACCGTCAGCTCGGCCTCGCTCTTGACGTCGAAGACCTCCATCGCCCGCTCCTCCCCGGCCGGAGTCAGGGTGACCAGCACCGAGCGGCGGTCGTCCGGGTCGAGGTCGCGGGTGACCCAGCCGTTGCGCTCCATCTTGGTCACCCGGTTGGTGACCGCGCCCGAGGTGAGCTGGAGCTGGGCCATCAGCGCCCCGGCGCTGAGCCGCGGCGTGGGCTTGGTGCGCAGCAGGCAGGCGAGCAGTTCCAGCTCCCACAGCTCGATGCCGTGCGGGGTGAGCTCGCGCTTGATCTCGGTCTCCAGGCGGTGGGCCAGCCGGCGGACCCGGTAGGCGAGCGCCTTGGCCAGCGCGTGGTCCTCGTCGTAGTGGGCCGAGGTCACCTCGAGCATCTCGTCCACGTAGTCCAGCCGGCCCTGCCGGCCCGGGGGCGTCACCATCGGCTCATGCTAACCGTGAGCCTGAAGATTCTTGACGTTCACCCGGTTCGGCACCAGAGCGAGGCCGAGGCCGATCAGGGCCAGCGCCGCGCCGGCCAGGCTCGGGGCGGTGTAGCCGAAGCCGGCCCCGATCAGGGCTCCGCCGAGGGCCGCGCCGCCGGCGTTGGCGATGTTGAAGCCGGACTGCACCGAAGCGGCGGCCAGGGTCGGAGCCGCTTCGGCTGCGCGGATGATCTGCAGTTGCACCGGCGGGATGACCAGACCCGAGGCCAGGCCGATCGCGGTGAGCGTGATCAGCGCGGTGACCTCGTTGTGCACCGTCAGCGCGAACAGCGCCAGCACCGCGGCCAGCAGGCCGAGGGCCAGGTGGGCGGCCGGGCGCAGGGCCCGGTCGGCCAGCCGCCCGCCCACCAGGTTCCCGGCCGACGAGCCCAGGCCGAACAGGGCCAGGGCCACGGCCAGCCCGGCGGGCCCGACGCCGGCCAGGGTGGTCAGCGTCGGGCTGATGTAGGAGTAGGTGGCGAACACCCCGGCGAAGCCGAACGTGCCCACGGCCAGGGTCAGCAGCACCGCGGGGCGGGTGAACGCGCGCAGTTCCGTGCGCAGCCGGACCGGGACGTGCGCGGGGTCGGGCGGCACCAGCACCGCGAGCCCGAGCACCGCGAGCAGGCCGAGCCCGCCGATCAGCGCGAACGCCAGCCGCCAGCTGACCGCGTTGCCCAGCGCGGTCGCCGCGGGCACGCCCACGACGTTGGCGACGGTGAGGCCGGTGAACATCAGCGAGATCCCCCGGGCCGCCCGCTCCCGGCCGACGAGCCCGGTCGCGACCACCGAGCCGACCCCGAAGAACGCACCGTGCGGCAGGGCGGTCAGCACCCGCGCGGCCATGAGCCAGCCGTAACCGGGTGCGGCCGCGGCGGCGAAGTTGCCGAGGGTGAAGACGGCCATCATGCCCAGCAGCAGGTTCTTGCGGGCGAAGCGGCCGGACACCGCGGTCAGCAGCGGCGCGCCGACCACGACCCCGAGCGCGTACCCGGTGATCAGGTAGCCGGCCTGCGGGATGGAAACGTGCAGGTCGGCCGCAACCGCGGGCAGCACGCCCATCATGGCGAACTCGGTCGCGCCGATACCGAAGGCGCCGAGCGCCAGCGCGAACAGGGCGACCGGCATCAGCACCCCCGGGCCACGACGGACCGTCCACCCGGCCCGGCCGAACCGACGGCCCGCTGGTCCGGCCCGGCCGAGCCGACAGACCCCTGCTCCGATCCGGCCAAGACGCGAGGCCGTTGATTCGACTCCGCCGAAACGCCAGGCCGCCGATCCGGCCCGGCCGAGACGCCAGGCCGTTGATCCGACTCCGCCGAGACACCGGGGCCCTGCTCCGATCCGGCCGAGGCACCGGGCCCCTGCTCCGACTCCGGCGAGGCACCAGGGTGTCGATCCGGCTCGGTCCACGCGGCGACGGCCTCGGCGAGTCCGGCGGGCGACGTGGCGGCGTGCGCGACGTACCCGTCCGGCCGGATCAGCGCCGCCTGCACCCCGCGCCAGCCGGCCCGCTCGGGAACGGGCGCGGAGCGGACCTCGACGCGCGCGGAGCCGAGGTCGGCGAGCGAGTGGCCGGGGGTGAAGTCGAGGAGCAGGAACCGGTCCGGCCGCAGGGCGCGGATCACCGAATCACGATCCGCCGGGCCACGATCCGCCGGGATCGGGCCGGCCGGGCGACGGCCGAGGGGCAGGTCCGGTGCCCGGGTGCCGGTCAGCGGGTGGGTGCCGTCCGGGGGCGGGTAGGCCAGCGACAGGCCGGACATCGTGCCGGCCAGCTCGTGGTGGAGTTCGCCGCCCTGGGCGATGAAGCCGCTGAACATCTGGCGCAGCGCCGCGCCGGAAGGGGTGAAGGTGTGCATGAGCGCGTCCTGGGCCTGGGTGTTGACGCAGAGGGCTTCGGCGACCGGGCGGCGCTCGGCGTCGTAGCCGGACTCGCCGGTGACCAGGCGGGACGGGGCCCAGCCGTGCACTTCGGCGGCGAGCTTCCAGGCGAGGTTGGTGGCGTCCTGAAGCCCCACGTTGAGGCCCTGGCCGCCGGCCGGCAGGTGCACGTGCGCGGCGTCGCCGGCGAGCAGGACCCGGCCCACGCGGAAGGCCGAGGCGTGCCGGCTCGCGTTGGTGGACCCTCGGGACAGCCAGGAAGCGTTGTGCACGCCGAAATCCCGGCCGGAGATGGCGGTGAGCGCCTCGGCCACCTCCGCGAGGGTGAGCGGCCGGGCCTGGCGGCGGCGAACCTCCGAAGAGGACAGTCCGACGTCCGAGGCCCGGACCCCGAAGACCCGGACGAGCCGGTCGGTCAGCGGGACGACGCTGGCGTGGCCGGTCCCGGCGTCCCAGAAGTGCAGGGGCCGTTCGACGGGCTCGGCCAGCTCCAGGTCGGCGACGAACCCGACCTGGTCCGGGGTGGTGCCGGGGAAGCCGATGCCGGCCGCCTTGCGCACCGGGCTGTGCGCGCCGTCCGCGCCGATCAGGAACCGCGCGCAGTGCCAGTCCTGGCCCACCCGCACGCGGACCTCGTCCGGTGACTGGGCGACCTCGACGATCTCGGCGCCGTAACGCACCGGGACTCCCTTGGTGCGCAGCAACTCGGCCAGCGCCGCTTCGGTGCGCCACTGCGAGATCTGCAGCACGAACGGGAACGGCGTGTCCAGGTCCCGGTAGTCGAGCCGGTCCGGCAGCGTGGCGAAGTGCGAGTCCGGGACCCGCCGGCCCTGGGCCAGCAGCACGTCGCTGATCCGCTCGCCCGTCCCGGTGTCCAGCAGGCTGAGCACTTCGAGGGTGCGCGGGTGCATGGTCGATCCGCGGGACTGGCGGACCGGCCCGGGGTTGCGCTCGTACACCGCCACCCGCACCCCCGCCGCGTCCAGCAGCGCGGCCGCCATCATCCCGACCGGTCCCCCGCCGGCCACGATCACGTCCGTCATCCCACCGTTCCTCTCGCTCGTTTTCTCTTAACATGAAGATACTTAAGATTGAGATTTACGGCAAGGGTGGTACCGGGGCAAATTTTCGGGCTGGGCCGCGAAAACGGACTTCGATCACCAAGGCGGGCCGGGAAAGCGCGGCGCCGGAGACCGGCCCGGGACCGCCGGACGAAGCCGGCGGTCCCGGGGGTTCTGCCACCGGCCGGAGCCGGGGCGGGCTCAGCCGTTCAGCGGGCTCAGCCGTTCAGCATGGTCAGCCGGTCGGCGGGCTCAGCGCCGGCCGCGGAGGGTGGCGCGACCGGCGTATCGCGCCTCGGTGCCCAGCTCCTCTTCGATCCGGATCAGCTGGTTGTACTTGGCCGTGCGGTCCGAGCGGGACAGCGAGCCGGTCTTGATCTGGCCGCAGTTGGTGGCCACGGCGAGGTCGGCGATCGTGGTGTCCTCGGTTTCGCCGGAACGGTGCGAAAGAACCGCCGAGTAGCCCGCCTTGTGCGCGGTCTCGACCGCGTCGAGCGTCTCGGTCAGGGTGCCGATCTGGTTGACCTTGATCAGGATCGAGTTGGCGATGCCGCGCTCGATCCCGTCGGAGAGGATGTCGACGTTGGTGCAGAACAGGTCGTCGCCGACGAGCTGCACGCGGTCGCCGATGCCGTCGGTGAGCTGCTTCCAGCCGGCGAAGTCGTCCTGGGCCAGCCCGTCCTCGATGGAGACGATCGGGAAGCGGTTGGTCAGCTCGGTGAGGTAGGCGACGTGCTCCTCGACGCTGCGCTTGCGGCCCTCGCCGGTGTAGTCGTAGACCTCGCCGGTGTAGAACTCCGACGCGGCCGGGTCGAGCAGCAGCGCGATGTCCTCGCCCGGGGTGTAGCCGGTCTGCTCGATGGCGCGCACGACGAACTCGAGCGCCTCGTCGGCCGAGCCGAGCTGCGGCGCGAAGCCGCCCTCGTCGCCGACGTTGGTGTTGTGCCCGGCCTCGTGCAGCGACTTGCGCAGGGTGTGGAAGACCTCCGAGCCCATGCGCACGGCGTCGGCGAAGGTCTCGGCACCGACCGGGCCGATCATGAACTCCTGGAAGTCGATCGGGTTGTCGGCGTGGGCGCCGCCGTTGATGATGTTCATCATCAGGGTGTTTGACTCCTAACCCGCTGATCTGCATCTTTACCTGATCGCAGCATTCAGTGTTGCGTCTAGGCCGTCTACAGGCCGCCAGGGCATCACTTGGTCACTCTCTTGTCGTCGTCGACAGCCGACGCGACACGGAAGAGAGCGTCCATAGCCCGCCGTGCGCGTTCGAAGCTAGAAGGCATCAAATGCGTATAAGTTCGCAGCGTAAAACCTTCGTCACTGTGACCAAGAAACGCAGCAAGTTCTTTAATCGAAACGGCTCGAGCGAGCATATTCGACGCGAATAAATGACGTAAGGCATGCATTCCGTCGGTTCTATCTTTATATTCAAAACCAACAACATCAAACGCTTTACGCCACACATTGTCGTTGAAATTGTCTCTTGTATAGAATTTTCGATTTTCCGTCGTCATCAGCAAGTTTAAGGTTTCAAATTTTTTCCCATCTCTTTCACCCCAAGGCAGAGTAACTTCGACTGGTGGATACAATTCAGCATAACTATCTAACTTATCCAGAAGATGAGCACCGATTGGAATAGACCTAGGTTTATGCCCCTTTGGTAATTTAAACTTATATTTACTTCCGACGCGTACAATTTGTCGAGTACAATGGTAAACCATCTCTCTACGATCTACGCTGTCAAGGTTAAAAGCTAAAACCTCACCTTGCCTCAAACCCAATCCTGCGCCTAGAAGCGCAGCCGGACGATTCCTTTCCGGCAAAGCATCTTGAATTAAAAAGAGTTTTTGCTCCTTCCAGGGTATTACTTGTATCGGTTTTGCACGGGGTGCAGATATAGATTTATTTTTACATGGATTTTTACGTAGCTTTTCGTCATCAACTGCAGCATCAAGGATGGATGACAGAAGCTGAAATATGGCGTTTTGATAGGAAAGAGACAGGTTCTTCTCTTCGCTGCCAAGCCAGGCCATCCATCTTCGAACGGTCTCAACTTTCTCAAACGCAGACACCCTGACACCCGCAAAGTACGGGAATATCTGGTTGTCAAGCCTTGACTGATTCGTCTTCTTGCTTGACTCGTCTTGACTGCGGCTACTCAAAACCTCAACTGCGTAGCGCTTGAACTCCACGTCCCCAGCGTTGGGATCGTGATAAGTTTTCGAAAATAAATCATTTTCAGTTTTAGTTAAAAACTGTTTCGCCTCAGACAATTTTTTGTCCGGGAAAGACTTACCACGTTCTTTTCCGTTAGGATCTTCCCAGCGGACTTTGTAGCGCATACCTTTACCGTGCTGGTCCGTGCGTTCTTGCACGGGTTTCCCTTTGGTGCTGAACACGGGGTTCCCTGTCGCGGGGTCTTTCTGGTCTCGATACCAGCGGTCCTGAATATGCGCCATTGTGCAACCATTTCATTGCAGGTTAAGTAAATTTCAAACCGCGTAACTGGTTTCAGGTCCACCAAGCCAAGCGCGGACGGCGGCCGGGTCATAGCGAACATGTTTGCCAATGCGATGCCACGGTGGGCCATAGTTTTTTAGACGCCAGTCTCTAAGCGTTTTTTCGGGTATGACCAAGTAGGCGGACAGTTCTTCCGGCGTCCAAAGTGCTTCGACGCTGATCGAACGTATATTTGGGCTTTCACTCATCGAACCCACGCGCCCGCATCCGATCAGACCCACAAGACCCTATCCCATCAACAACAATCAAATTTTTTATACGAAAACTTAACTTATGTGAAACGGAAAAAATCCAAATTCCACATGATGTCGCAGCGTGATTTTTACTCCGACTTTTCGAGATAATCAGGCGAAGATAGTAAGTGCCGCAGCAGCCCGAAGACGAGGTGATAGGAAATCCGGCTCGTAACCGACAACCTCTCATTCCCGGACTGCTCGAGGCGACCTCATTGATCGAGTGCGCTAGCCTCTGTTGAACAGACATTGGAGACCTCTCATACGTAGATGAGCTGTCTCGTTCCACCCGCGCCCCGCGCGGCGAGCCCCGTCCGAGTCCATCCCTCGTCCCGCGACCTAAAAAGGCTTACCGCGGTCTGGCGATCTGCCTGGATCGGCAACGCTGTCCGAGCATCGCCTTGCCCATAGACTACGCACAGACAGGCAATCGCAACACCACAACGACCAAAGAACACATGGTCCGCTAGGTTCGAACGCCAAGTTTCAACCCGTCCAGACGTCCGCCCCTTTTTACTCGGTCTCGTCGATCGAGATCAACAAATCCTCGTCGCCCTGGTCGGCAGGCTGTCCCAACGCGGCCACCATCTGGTCCTGGTACAAGGCGTCCGCTGTGACCCGGTCCCAGGCTTCGGCGACGTTGTCTGAGTCGAGGATGTTCTCCCAGTCGGCTCCCATGGATGAGACCTTAGCCGCGCATCGCGAGGGTGCTTGCAGCCCGGGTCGTGTGCTCATCGGCGCGCAGCAGGATCAACTCCTCCAACTCGGCCGTCCTGTGGAGAGCAGGCAGTGCGCCGCCTGCCCGAACGATGCCGTTACGACGAACTGCGCACCGATGTCGGCGTCATACCACGTCGGCTGGCCTGCGCAGGTCATACACCGCAGGACTAGTCCTCCACCGCATGCCCTGTACAGGCCCGATCTCCGGCGTGCCCGGGTCTTCCTCAGGTCTGGGCGGGGTCCTTCTGTGGCCCGAGATCACCGGTGGTCTCGATCGGGGCGTGGTTGCGTCGCCGCGAGGGCCTTATCTGGGTCACGAGGAACCCCGGGCCTGATCGAGGTCGCCGACAGGTATCTCCAGAGCCCCACGCTGGCCGTACCTGAGCCGAGTCCGCTGCCTTCTCGTGCGCTGACCTGACAGAGGTCCGATTACCGCCGTGGATGAGACCCAAATTGATCCACTACGACACCGGCGCGAACGTCGACCACCAACGGAGGCGTCGCGATCCGCAGTGCCACCCAGGATGTCGGGGAGCTGACCTGGGCACGACCGGGCACGAGTACGACGCGGCGGTGCTTGACATCTACAGTGTCAGTGACAACGGATTCGAGGCGCTGAAAAGAACACGCCAGCCACACCGGATCCCAGATCCTTAAAATTGCAATCACCAGGCTCCCTTGGTTCCCGTATGCTTACAGGTATGTCGTTCCCTTTCGTAACGACGCGGTGATGAAGGGGAGGAGCCCCGGCTGGCACCGCCTCCAAGCGCAGTACAAACAGAGTGCCAGCCGATCCGGCTCCTCCCCGAACCCCAACGTCTCCATGAACCAACACCATGCAGGTTTGCACTGCCCGAGGGCGGTGATGATGAAGCCGAGCAGCACGGCGTCTCCGGCCATGGCGGCCCCGATGTCGCAACCGTTTAGGTGGCTGCGGCCTAGCCATAGTCATCAACTGGACATCGGCTGGATCAATTGGACGGGATGCCCGCGGCGGAGGCGTCAGCGCGTGCTCCGCGGGCCGCCCCGCGTCAGCCGCAGCCACGGGACAAAGTAGTTCCACACCAGACGACCGGCCCGCGACATCGACGAACTGCTCCGCTCGCACGGGCTCACCCCGCGCTCGACGTCCGCCCCGGCACCACTGTTCAGCACTGGACACAGTCGGCGTGCACCTGACAGATATGTGGCCGCCGACGGTTTCTCCGGTCTGGCAGACGCCATAGGTCGATCCTGGTCTTCGTCGTCCCCCCGGGCCAGCGTTCCGCAGCCCGCCCCGCCCGGTGAGTGTGTATCGTGCGGAAGGCGGTTGATCATGACCACGCGGCGAGCCGGTGAACGCCCACGGCGGTCCCACGCTGTAAGCCCCGAATGGGCAACGAACGCACTCGACCCCAGATGCGAAGGATTGATGTGGCAGGCGGGTTCTGGGCCGGGATCGACTGGTCGGAAAAACTCAACGACGTCGCAGTCGTCGACGCAGCGGGACAGGTGGTGGTGCGCGCCCGGATCGCCGAGACCCCGGACGGCCTGAAGGAACTCCTGCGGCTGCTTTCTGAGCTGAGCCGTAGCCACCGGCACAGCCGCCGCCAGGTCCCGATCGCGATCGAAACCGGCAGCAGCCTGCTCGTGGAGGGCTTGCGATCGGCTCGGCAACCGGTGCACGTCATCCACCCGGCGATGGCCGCGCGCTACCGGGCCCGGCTTTCTCCCGCCAAGATCAAGTCCGACAAGGGCGATGCGGCGATGCTGGCCAACATCCTGCGCATCGACGGCGACTCCCACCGGCCCCTGCCGGGAACGTCGGACCTCGCTCGATCCATCACGGTCTTGGCACGAGCGCAAGTGCAGGCTCGCTGGACACGGGAGTACCACGCGAACCGGCTACGTTCCCTGCTCCGCCAGATCCACCCGGCAGCCTTGACCGCATGGGCAGACCTTCCTGACGGCTTCCGCCGCACCGAAGCCCGCGCGGTGCTCGCCGCCGGCCCGACCCCACGTCAGGCCGCCCGGCTCAACGCGATCCAGCTATGCCGCATCCTGACCGAGGCCGGACGCACCCGGCTGCGCATGGACCGCGCCCTGCACCTGCAAGCCGAATTCGCCCAGCCCGTGATCAACCGCCCCCGGCCCGTCGAAGACGCCATGGGAATAGAAGTCCTGGCCTGCCTCAGCATGCTCGACCAGGCCTGCGCCACCTCTGAGACACTCACCGGCGAAACCGAGAACGCGTTCATCGAACATCCACAGGCAGCGATCTACCTGTCCTTCCCCGGATGCGGACCACTCCTCGGCGCGCGCTTGCTCGGCGAAATCGGTGACGACCCGGCCCGGTTCGCCACCGCCCGAGGGCTGCGCGCCTACGCCGGGGCAGCCCCGCTGACCTGGGCCTCCGGGGCGACTTCCTCGGTCACGCGTCGCCGGATCGCGAACACCTGGCTACAGGCCACTGGACACGTATGGGCATTCACTTCTCTGACGCGATCACCAGGCTGCCGCGCGTACTACGACCATCGCCGCCAGGCCGGGGACCGTTATGCACCCGCGCTGCGTAGCCTCTACGGAAGATTGCTCGGGAGCCTCCACCGGTGCCTGTGCACCGGCCAGTTGTACGATGAAGACCTCGCATTTCCGCCCGGCCGACGCGTCGGCCGGGCAGGAGGCAGCCGGGTATAACGCCTCGGAATCCACCCCGGGCCCTCGAGCCCTGACGCGGGAACGGCGCCCCGGCTGCCCCCTGCCCACTCAGGGCCACACCGCAGGATCGCCACAAACGAGCTCGACCTGGCCGGCGCCCGCACCAGGCTGCGCCGCATGACCCGCGACACCAACCAGCAGGAACCGCGCTCCGGCGGGCCGCCGGCCGGAGCGGCACAGGTGTGGTGCAAGCACCAGCTCCGTAACGTCAGCTGAACGGGTGATCTGTTTGCCAAGTGTCTCGCTGGGGCAGTTCGCTCGGTTGGAGCTTGTGCCCTGCGGCCCGCGGTGCGCAGGGTGGAGGGGCTGGCATCCGTGAAGCGGGACGAGAGGGGCGGCGGCGTGGCCAAGCATGAGAACAAGTCGCAGGATGATGGTCAGGGCACCTACGACCCGACGGCGACGAAACCGGCGGAGGAGTCCGGCGGTGGGAAGCACGACAAGGACGACAAGGGCGACGACTAGATGACGGTGAAGGCCGCGACACCGCCGTGGCGGACGCTGTTCGACGAAGTCGAGCGGGCCATGTTCATCCCGGACACCATCTGGGTCGACATTCCGAACGATCCCGGCTACCGCGAGGTGTCGCGCCAGCGCGACCGCGCGGCGTGGGACGCGGCGGTCGCCGCGAACGCGCCAGTCGTCACGCAGATCAACCTCGGCGAGCCACACCGACCTGGCGGGGACAACTTCCCGACGTCCTCCTCCAGCCAGCCCAGCATCGTCGCCGACATGCTCACCGCACTCGGCCCGCAGCCCGGGGAGGCGATACTCGAGATAGGCACCGGCACCGGCTGGAACGCCGCCCTGCTGGAACACCGGGTCGGCCCGGCCGGGCGGGTCACCACGATCGAAGTCGACCCCACGCTCGCCGACGCCGCCCGCGCGGCGCTGTCCGCGGCCGGTTTCGCCGCCTGCGTGGTCACCGGCGACGGCGAGGCCGGATGGCCGGCCGCCGCGCCGTTCGACCGGGTGATCTCGACCGCCTCGGTGCGGGAGATCGTGCCGCTCGCCTTGCTGGCCCAGCTGCGCCCCGGCGGGCGGCTAATCACCCCGTGGAGCACCGACTACGCCAACGGCGCGTTGCTCACCCTCGACCTCGGCGACGACGGCGTCGCGCACGGCCGATTCTCCTCCTACCTGTCGTTCATGCGGCTGCGCGCGCACCGGCGCGGGCTCTTCGGCTGGGAACCCGGCGAGGACACGCTCGCCGGAGCGGCGGTCACCACCACCGAGTGCCGCAACATCGACCTGGACCGGATGCTCGACCCCGCCCGAGGCAACCTCGTCATCGGCGCCCGGCTGCCCCACATGTCCCTGGTGTTCGACCGCGACGCCCGCGGCCCCGGCCACCACCTAATCGAGCTGGACGACCTCACCACGAAATCGTTCGCCCGCCTCGACTGGCCGACCGACAGCACCGAACCGTTCACCATCTCCCAGCTCGGACCCCGCCGTCTGTGGGACGAGGCCGAAGCCGCCTACGACTGGTGGTACGAACACGGCCGACCCGGCCCCGACAGACTCGGACTGACCATCAACCCGGACTCCGGACACCAGGTCGCGTTCCTCGATAACCCAGACACGATCGTCCGCACCTGGATATTGTGATCAGCTCGCCCGCCGTGCACCGCTCGCTGCCCGAGCGCTGCGGCTTGAGCAGCGAACGGCTAGCCACCGCAGCCGAGCAACAACTCTCAAGGACTTTCCTAGACTGCGGCGTGCTGCGGGTTGATCCGGTACATCCGCACCCGGAACCGTTCCTGCTCGACGGGGTCACGCTGCACCGGGACGTGGCAGCCGGTGTCGAGGTCCAAATGACCCCAAAGGCCCTTGCTGTCCTCGTCGTGAAGCCACCGGCCGCAGACGATGACCGAGACCGTGCGGCCAGGCGCGGCAACGTAGGTCACCTCGTGGTAGTCGCGATCGAAGATCCGATTCACAGAGCCGGGGACATTGAGCTGACTTCCTTTCTGCACCAACAATCCAGTGGCAGTACGGTTCCAGTGTTCATCTTCGTATCCACCCATTGCGGGATGGGCTTCCATGACGATCCACGGATGTGTATGGGGCTTGGAGATCTCTCCGGCTCGGAGGTCCGGGCGATACCAGATGTTGATTTTGTTGGTCAGATCCACGGTCTGGACCACAACAAATTCGGCCTTATAGGCCAACGGGATGCCGGTTTCATCGTCATCAGGACTCGGTACCAGCCACCACCGAGCAGGGTCAGCAAATGCTTCCCAGGTGAGCGCACAGTGGGCGGGTGCATGAGCGGCTAGACAATCGGCCGCAGCACCGAAAATCTCTTCATCCAGGTTGAGGCCGGGAATGACTTCGACGATCCGCATAATTCTCCTCTGCTACATCGGTTTTCCACGTGTTGCCTGCCGGTTGCACCGGCGGGCGGGTGTAGCGCCGAACTGTGGCTCGCCACTCGCGTCGACCATCGTCTTGGCCAGCTATTTCACGTGATCTGACGAATTACTTACGAGCGATTCCATAATCTCGTGTCCGGATCTGAATCCGCTTCCAGCCCTCGACGATGCTCGCCGATCGTCCCGTAGACCAATTCGGGCCGGACGATGTCGACGGTGTACCCGGTTGGGACAGCCACACGGGCCCAGGTGACGGGTGAGAAGTTCGTCATCTGGTTGACGATGGTCGACGTCACCGTCCTCAGTTGTTCCACGCTCACACCGACGAGCGGGTGCGCCCGATCAACACACGGGCGCACACCCAGCAGTCCGGCCGCCGTCGACCACACCGGGTTAGTCCAGGTAATGCCGTGGTCGTCGCGAACCAGCTCGACCAACCCGGCGACCGTCGTCGACCAGGATATCCGCCACAGATGATCGGGTTGAATAAACAGGTATTCCAGCTGATCGTTGCGGGATACCGCACCGCCGGGTGTAATCACGTAGATTTTACCGGCCCGGATGCGCTCGCCACTCGTGGCGACCCTCAGGCTGGTCGTCGAACCGTCGCGGCCCAGGTCGTCATCGATCGTCTCGTCGGGCATCTCGCCCCCATCTCCTAGTAGTTGGTTGCCGGCCGAAAATCGGCGGCCGCTCAAGCGAGCGGTGCATTCTCATCAAGGTGGTGTCAGACGCTAAGATTCACCACCTCCTTCGCCACGGCATTGAGACTCCGCCAGGCTACGTGCGAAGCGATACCGCGATCGGCAGCGCTCACCGAAGGCCCTGGTGATTCACCCTGTGACTCACGAGCGAGCGCGGCCCTGAACAGGAACAACGTCGAAAAGAGTCATTTGCCTGGGCACGGCACGTGGCCCCTGTGTGGATCACCCGACTGGCCGAGTCGCGGTGCGGTCGGCTGCGCCGCGATGCTGGCACGATCAGTCCCCACGGGGAGCCGGGCGACGAGGGAAGGGGCGGGGCCTTGTCCATGCTTGAACGTATGCGGGCGACCGTGCGCGGCATCGGGCGTGACCCGGATTTGGTGGCCCGGCATATCGAGCTCGAGGGCTGGCCGGACGAGGTGCGCGGGCACTTGGAAATCGCCGGCCTGCTCAGCGTGCTCTACCGGGAAACCGGTCGGCTGCTGGCCCTGGCCACCGACATCTCCGAGGCGCCCGGCTGCGGATATATTGCCATGCCCGGCACGATCGAACTCCCCGGCGAGGACGCCCGCGCAGCGGCGCGGTGGGAACTGCGCTGGGCCGAAGCTCGGCTGTCCGACGTCGCCTTCGACGCCGACAAGGACCAGTGGCGGACCGGGTTCGCTGCTGCCGAGCAGGCCGTGGTCGCGGCGAACCAGATCCTCAAACTGGTCAGCAGCGACTCGGAACCGGCGCACGCCGATCCCCGCGCACCCGGATGGGATGACGCCGCCCGCACGCTCAAGCTCGCCCAGCAGATGCTCGACGAAGCACGCGCGGGCCGAACTCACACCACGACCCCCTTCGACGAGGCGTAAGCCGGTTCCCGGCCCGCGAGTCGTTCACCATGGTCGCGCGAGCCGACCGTCGGGAGTGGCAGGTGCCAGGCCTGCCGCCATCGTTGAGCTACCGCCCGGATGACCGCGGATCCACCAAAATGATCATTTCCACGGCTGCGATCACCCCGACGTCGCCTAGCTCGGCTCCACCGGGTCCCCCGCCTTACGAGACGAGCATATCGAGCGGGTTACAGCCCGTCGCCGGTCATGTGGTTGCAGTATCGCGGCTGGCCGAACTGCAGGGGCTCGGCGGTGTCGAGCGAGGCCCAGAACGCCCGGGCTGCGACCGTGGCGTCGATTGCCGTGGTCGACCAGGAGAATCCGGGGCCGCGGGCGAGTGCGGCAGCGACGAGAACGGTGGCCAGGCCGCGGCGCCGGTAGCCGAGGTCCACGCTGACCTGCTCGATCACCCCGATGTGGTCGAGCTGGCACAGCTGCAGGTCGATGTCGGCGACAGCGCGACCATGGATCTGCAGTGCGAGGTAGCCGACGCCGGCGGGCCGGTCCGGCGGATGCGCCACCAGTTCAACCATCCGCGGGTCCGGACCCGGCGGGGTGCCGGCGCTGCGAAGGATGATGTGGTCCAGGCCGGGCCAACCGAGTTGCAGGTCGTGGTCGTTGCTGGAGGTAGGGGCCATCCCGGCCAGATCGAGCCGGTGGCTATGCAGGCACCGCGAGTGCGACCCGGCCGGCCGGAATAGGAGGCCCGGATCAGGCTCGTCTTGAGCCGCCATCGACGCCCCCTTCACCTGTTCGGCCCAATGCGATGGTGTCCATGTTGCACATCGCCGCAGATGAAGCGCAAGATGCGGTGACGGACAACCCTAGTACATCAGTTCGATACCGAGCCTAGATCGCCGCCTTCCCCACGGCGACACGACCCGCCGTGGGAGAGCCCTGTTGTCGTTCACCAACAAGCCCGGCCTGCCGTGGCGGGAGCTGGAGCGGATCGCGGCCGGCCGGGACCGGACCACCGTGCGCGGGAACGGCGGGGACTCCCCCGCCTGGTCCCGCAAACGCGACGGCTACCGGCGCCCGGCCGGGCTGGTGCCGCGGGCGGACCTGGAGGTCGAGACCCCGCGGGTCCCCTACGCCGAACTCCACGCCCACTCCTACTTTTCCTTCCTGGATGGGGTGTGCTCGCCGGAGGAGCTGGTGGAGCAGGCGGTGCGGTCCGGGCTGGATGCGATGGTGCTTTCGGATCACGACGGCATGTACGGCGCTGTCCGGTTCGCCGAGGCCGCCCGCGAGCTCGGGCTGCGCACCGGGTTCGGGGCCGAGCTGTCACTCGGCCTGCGGGGCCGCCAGTCCGGGGTGCCGGATCCGGCCGGGGCGCACCTGCACGTCATCGCCCGCGGGCTGGAGGGCTACCGGCGGATCTGCCGGGTCCTCTCCCGCGCCCAGCTGGCCGGCGCGAAAGGCTGCCCCGTCTACGACCTCGACGAGGTGACCGAGGAACTGCGCGGGCACGTGCTGGTCCTGTCCGGCTGCCGCAAAGGCCTGGTCCGCCGGGCGCTAGTGGAAGCCGGGCCGGCTGCGGCGGCCCGGCAACTACGCGGGCTGGCCGGGCGGTTCGGCGCCGAGCACGTCGCGGTCGAGCTGTATGACCTGGGGCTGCCGCTGGACGACACCCACAACGACCTCCTCGCCGCGATGGCCGGCGAGTACGGTCTGCCCACGGTCGCGACCAACGTGGTGCACTACGACCGGCCGACCCGGGGCGCGCACGCGGACATGGTCGCCGCGATCCGCGCGGGCCGCTCGATCGAGCAGATGGAGCCGTGGCTGCCGCCGGATGCGATGGCGTTCATCCGCACCGGCGCCGAGCAGGCCGAGATCTTCGCCCGCTACCCCGGTGCCGTCGCGCGCGCCGCCCAGCTCGGCGTCGAAGTCGCCTTCGACCTCGCCCTGATCGCCCCGGAACTACCCCCGTTCCCCGTCCCCGGCGGCTTCGCCGACGAGAACGCCTACCTGCGCCACCTCACCTACACCGGCGCCGCCGAGCGCTACGGCACCCCCGCCGAGGCCCCGCAGGCTTACGCCCAGCTCGAGCACGAACTCACCGTCATCGCCGAGCTCGGGTTCCCCGGATATTTCCTGGTGGTGTGGGACATCGTCCGCTTCTGCCGTGAGGCCGGGATCCTGGCCCAGGGCCGCGGATCGGCGGCGAACTCCGCGGTGTGTTTCGCGCTGCGGATCTCCAATGTCGACGCGGTCAAGTGGAAGCTGCTGTTCGAGCGGTTCCTCGCGCCGGAGCGGGACGGGCCGCCGGACATCGATGTGGACATCGAGTCCGACCGCCGCGAGGAGGCGATCCAGTACGTCTACCACCGGCACGGCCGCTTCCACGCCGCCCAGGTCGCCAACGTCATCACCTACCGGCCCCGCTCCGCCGTGCGCGACGCCGCCAAGGCCCTGGGCTACTCCCCCGGCCAGCAGGACGCGTTCGGCAAACAGGTCGACCGGTGGGGCTCGGTCTACGACGCCCGCACCCCCGGCCCCGACGGGCGGCTGGGCCACGACATCCCCGAGCAGGTGCTGATCTACGCCGGCTGGCTGCAGGACACCCCACGTCACCTCGGGGTGCATTCCGGGGGGATGGTCATCGCCGACACCCCGGTATCGGAGGTGGTGCCGGTCGAGTGGGCCACCGCCGAGGACCGGTCGGTGCTGCAGTGGGACAAAGACGACTGCGCCGCAATCGGATTGACGAAGTTCGACCTGCTCGGGCTGGGGATGCTCTCCGCGCTGCACTACATGACCGACCTCGTCGCCGAACATCACCACGTCGAGGTCGACCTGGGCGCACTCGACCTCGCGGACCCGGCTGTGTACGACATGCTGTGCGCCGCCGACGCGGTCGGGGTGTTCCAGGTCGAGTCGAGGGCACAGCTGGCGACGCTGCCCCGGCTGCGGCCGCGGGAGTTCTACGACCTCGTCGTCGAGGTCGCCCTCATCCGGCCCGGCCCGATCCAGGGCGGCTCGGTGCACCCCTACCTGCGCCGGCGTGATGGTGCTCCCTGGGAGCACGCCCACCCGCTGCTCGCCCCCGCCCTGGACCGCACGCTCGGGGTGCCGCTGTTCCAGGAGCAGGTGATGCAGATGGCCCGCGACGTCGCCGGCTTCACTCCGGCCGAGGCCGACCAGCTGCGGCGGGCGATGGGGGCGAAACGCTCCAGCACGAAGATGCGGCGCC
Organism: Amycolatopsis sp. PS_44_ISF1; assembly: GCF_032335455.1. Classification (NCBI taxonomy): domain Bacteria; kingdom Bacillati; phylum Actinomycetota; class Actinomycetes; order Pseudonocardiales; family Pseudonocardiaceae; genus Amycolatopsis; species Amycolatopsis sp. PS_44_ISF1. The sequence goes on from NZ_JANUXO010000002.1 coordinate 1,591,426, forward strand.
TGGCGGGCCGGTTCTTCGCCGGCACCGACGCCCACGACATCCCCCGCGACCTCGCCGTGCGCATCTTCGAGCAGATCCACGCCTTCAGCGGGTATGGCTTCCCCGGACTGCCACGGGTTCAGGAATTCCGAAGGTCCTTCGAGCGGAACCGGATGCTCAGGTGTCGGATTTTGAGCGTACGACGGGTCGGGTTCAGGTCAAGCGAAGCGTTGGCGGCCAATGGTTCGCGCCACGGGCACGAGCGGCGTGCGTCGTGGCGGCGCGGCCATGCCGTCGGCGGGGCTTGTGGCCGAGCGCTGCCTTCGGTCGGTCACCACAACAGCCATCTGACGCTGATGGTCGGGCAAGTCTTCGGGGGCCGTGACAAGCTTCGGTCCGGTTCGCACAACGAGTTTGGCTCGGGCGACGTTCCGGTCCGGCCGGCACTGCGGTGGATGCTCCTGCCGGATGGGGGGTGTCAGCTGCTCGCCGCCGTCGAACTGCCCGCGCGAGCACGGGTGCGGGACTCCGGGACATTCTCCTGGAACACGTCGCTGCGCCTGTACGAACTCGTGTGTGGTGTCTGCTGGGAGAGCGGCCACGAGGACCACGCGTGGGCGCTCGTTGACCCTGCCTACGAGCAGGTCGAGCTGAGTGAGGCCGCAGGAACGGGTTTTGAGCTGGTCGCGCTCGCACTGGATGGTGCGGTCAGTTCAGCGGCCGGCCGGATCGAGCTACGCCTCGACGGGTGGGTGGTCGGGGAAGCGACCCTGTTCGTATGCGCCACGGACCGTTGCGGGGTACTGGAGCACGTCCGAGTAGCGCCGGGCTATCGGCGCCGCGGCTACGGTCGGCCGTTGGCGTTGGCCGTGTTGTCGCGCTACGACTGGTCGACCGCGCAGCCGCGGTGGGTGCGCGGCGATCTGCGTGGGCGTGCGTTGGCCGCGGTGCGGCGGGGCGCTGGCTACGCGTGGACGACGGCGTCGGTGCCCGACACCGACGAGGCGCGCGCGTTCGAGCAGATGTTGCCGGTTGCGACGGACGGCGGGCACCTATATTGCCGGCACCACGACGGGGCCCGGCGGCTGGGCGGCGGCGTCGAGCCGGCCGGTCCCGAGAGCGCGCCACGAGGTTCAGGTGACTGAGCGGGCGGCGGCAATGTGCACCGGCAGAGGTCGCTGCTCCCGAGGAGAGGCTGCACCACAACGCCGATAAGCGTCACCAGCTGCCAAGCGCAATGCTCAGAGGTTCCTCGCCTGTCCGCGACGGACGATGGGCGATCAAGCCGTCAGCGGGTCGAGGCTAATGTGTGACGATGCGAGTTGGGCACGTTGAGTCACTCGGTGCCTCGCGCGGTGCGATGGCCGAAGGCCTTGCCGTGGAGGCCGTGGATTGGTTGCTGAGCGCCGCGCGGACCACCGATGCCGGCCTAGTCTGGGGAAGCACCGCGACCGACGACGAGGTGGACCCGTTCCTCTACAGCGGAGCAGCGGGGATCGTGCTCGCATTGCTGGAAGCCCAGCGCCACTTCGGCGACGACCGCTACGGCGACGCCGCCCAACGAGGTGCGCGCGCCATCGCGGCGGCAGTCGATCGCGACAAGGACTGCTCGCTCTACTTCGGCTTGACCGGCATGGCGTTCGCCCTCCACGCCGTCGGCACTCTGCTGGACGACGCCTCCGCGACGACCGCCGCACGGTCCGCGCTGCGCCACGTGCGTTCTCGCTTCGACGGGCAGCGATGGGGCAGCATGTTCGAACTGATGGCGGGCAACGCCGGTATCGGCCTGGGCGCACTATCCTGCGGTGATCGCGACTTGGCCATCCTCGCCGTCGAACCCTATCTCCGCTCCGCCGATCCAACTCCCGGCGGCGTGAACTGGGCGATCCGGCCCAGCCCGCCACGATCTCACCACCTGGCCCACGGCACTCTCGGCATCGTGGTCGCCTTGGCCTCGATCGGAACCGCCACTGACCGCCGTGATCTGATCGACCTGGCGCTGGCCGGTGCCGCTGATGTGGTGGCCCGTGACGAGGCCGGGCCGAGCGGTTTCCTCGTTCCGCACTCCGACCCGCAACACCGGCCGGACCTGATCGAGCGCTACAGCTACGGCTGGTGCAATGGCCCTGCCGGTGACGCCCAGGCCTTTCGACTGCTCGGTGCGATCACCGACGACCCGACATGGGCCGTTCTCGCCGATCGGTGCTGGCACACCGTCACCCAGTCCGGCCTGCCGCGCCGGATCCGCCCAGGATTCTGGGACAACAACGGCTCGTGCTGCGGCACCGCCGGAGTGCTCGCGCTGGCGTGCGATCGGCACGTCGAGCGGCGGGAGCAGTCCGGCTTCGGTGCTGGGCTGGTCGATGACCTCGCCGCTCGGGCTACCACCGATGCCCGGGGGGTCTGCTGGTCCAACCACGAACACCGGGCGACGCCCAGCGTCCTGGAGCCTCGCACGGGCTGGGCGATGGGCAACGCCGGGATCATCCGCGAGCTGCTGAGGTTCGCCCGAGTCAGTTCCGGCCACGATCCGGCCTACACCACAGCATGGCCGGGCCACCCGGTCACCCGTCCCGTGACTGATCTTGCAGGTCACGAAGGTGCGGGTACGGAGTCCGGTCGGTCGTAGTCTTCGAGCGCGGTGGAGAGCAGCTGTCGCGCGGAGTTGGCGTAGCGCAGCGCGGTTTTCTCGTCGATGTCGAACACCGCGGTCAGATGGCGGGGGTCAGCGCGGTACGCGATGGCTTCGTCGAGGTGGCGGTCCATGCGCAGGCGCTCCAGCGTGGCGGGAAGGCCGCGGAAAACCTTGCTCAGCCAGGCGTGACCGACCTTCGCGGGGGTCGCGGCGGTGCGCACGTTGATCAGCAGGTGCGGATTGGGCGTGACCGGCCAGGTGGCGCGGCGGTACTCGAGCCAGCTGCGCAAGGCGCGGTGCGTGAGCTCGTCGAGCGGGTGGACGCGGCCGGCGAGCAGAATGCGCCGGTTGCCGAGGTCGACATCCTGCAGCAGCACGGCACGGATGGTGTGACCGCGGGCAGCGTGGATCGTGGCCAGCGCGAGGATCAGCGGGTCGGCCGGGCGCGCGGCCGCGGCGACGGTCTGCCGCACCTGCTCGTCAGGCAGGGGCTGCAAGATCGCACCGACCGAGGCGCCCACCCGAATCCGGCTGGTGGGGTCGCGAAAGACCACGCCCGACTTTTTCGACGTGCGAAACAGCGACCGCAGCGCCACAAGCGTCGCCTGGCGGGTGTTGCCCGACAACGACGCCAGCTGGTCCAGGACGTCCTCGCGGGTGACTTCCCGCAGGTGAGCGTAGCGCTGCGACCAGGCCGCCAGCGCCGGGCGGAGGCTGTGGAGGTAGCGCAGTGCGGTCTGCTTCTGACGCGGCGACCGGCGCGCGTCACCGGCGATCAGGCCACGGACCCACCGTTCGACCTCGTCGGAGATTCCCGCAGCAACACCAGTCAGGGCACGGCTCAGCGCGGTGTCCACGCGAGACGGACGATCGTCGACGTAGAGGCCGAGAGCGTCCAGGATCTCCGCCGAGCGCTCAACCGAGAGCAGCACCGCTGGCGCACGCAGAATGGCATACAGGCGGGAATGGGAGAACCGGTCGCCGTCGACGAACCCGGCGAGCACGATCGTCAAGGCCCGCCGGCAGTTGATTGTCACGGCCGCGCCCCAGCCGTGCCTTTCGCTGGTCTCGTCCACCAGCCGCAACGCCGCGGCGAGGGCCCGACGCCCCGCGGTGACCGGGAAGCCGTCGATGCTCACGGTTGCTCCGTCCTCGTCGATGAGGAAGAGACTGCACTGGCCATCAGACGGCCCACCGCCCCGGTCTGGCCTCCACCGAGGTGGAGCCGAAAGAGCACTGGTGAACGAGCGACTCGAGCTGCTGCCGGCTCGGCGGCGCGGGATGAGGTTCGTGAAGTACAGTTGGAGATCGCGAACCTCGCTGACGCAGTGGATCTCCGTGATGACGCGGTTGCCGATGGCGTGGGCCTGCGTCCGGGCGTTTTCCCAGCACAGGCGGCAATGTCCGCGACGCAGCGACGCGGTCCGAGCGCAGGTCGCGCACGTGCCGTCCGGTCGCGTTCGGTCATGTTCGTAACAGGCCCTGCACCGCTTCCTCGCGAAGAGCGCTCCCCAGCCCAAGCAGCTCTCGCAGGAGTCGACCGTTCGTTTGGCCGGCCGTGCGCTCATTCCGGCGGCAAGGATCGCCCGTCACGGCGGCGCGGAGTGACCGTCGGCGGCGAGTTGGTGTCGCCGGTCGCGGTCGGGCGCGCGGCGTCGCGCTCGGGCACCGGGAACGCCTCGGGCTCCGCGACCATGATCTCCGCGAGCCCGCAGTCGAGCACCGCGCACAGGGCATCGAGATCGGCGCCCTTGAAACTCGCGGGGTTTCCCGACCACAGCCCGGACATCTTTCCCACGGAGAACACGACACCGCGTTCGGCCAGCATCCGCTGCAGCTCGCTGGCCTTCCAGATGCCGCGGTTGGCGGCGGCCAGACGCAGGTTCCACTTCATGGCAACAGTCCCTCCAGCCGCCGTGCGGCGCGCTGCTGGCCGGCCAGCAGCGCCTCCTCGATGCGGGTTCGGTGAATGTGGACGTACTTCATGGTCGTGGCCACCCACGCGTGCCCGAGGATTTCCTGGATTGAGAGCAGGTCCGCGCCAGCGAGGTAGAGCTCGCTGGCGCAGAAGTGGCGCAGCATATGCGGCGTCAGCCGACCGGCCCAGGATGGCAAGTACTCCACGGTCGCCGCGACCAGCCCCGTTCGCAGGGCGTTGCACCCGACGCGGCTGGCTGACCCGTCGCGGGCGCGCCGTTCGGACGGGAACAGCGGCGCGCCCGGCCGGGCGTGGTCCTCGCCGAACTGACCCCACACATCCTCCACGAACCAGCGCAGCAACCGGTCGGCGCCGTTGATCAGCGGCACCATGCGCTCACGCGGGCCGCTGCCTCGGCTTCCTTTGCCGACCCGGACGTGCAGCTTGCCGAATGGTCCGAGATGCCACTTCACGTCGTCCAGATCCAGGGACCGGACCTCGTTGATCCGCAGACCCACCAGCGACGAGAGCTTCGCCGCCGTGTAGTTGCGGGCGGTCGGCGCGAACTTGCGGCAGGTCGCCAGCTCCCCGCGCCACCCCTCGAACAGCTGAGCCAGCTCCACCGTGGTCGGCGGGATTCGCAATGCCGCGTCTTTGTGGCCTCGGGGGCGGTTCATCTCGTCGATCGGGCACTCGACCACGCGCCCGGTCAGCTCGTGCAGCTCGACCTTGTGCCGCAGCTCGAGGAACTCGAAGTACGTGGTCACGGTCTGCGCGCGGGCGTGACGAGTGCCCTTGGCGGCCGTGCGCATCACCTCGCCGAAGTATCGGTCGGCGTCCGGGGGCTGCATCTCCCACAGCGGCCGCTCAAACCACCCCCGCAGGTGTTCCAGGTTCGACACGTCGTGCCGGATCGTGCTGTCCGCCAGGCCAGCCGACGCGCGAGCCAGCACGAACCCCGCCATCACGTCGGTCTCGAAATCCAGCAGCTGCTCCGGATTGAGCCGCGGTCGTCGGTCACGCAGGTCCCGCACCACAGCCAGCGGCAACCCCACCACCCCAAATTCACAAGCCACGACGAATCATCACAACTTGAATTATTCTTTCAGGAATACTGAATTTTTGTCATCATTAAGTAGATCACACCGCGGCGAGAGAACCCCTGGTCCTGCGTAGTTCGGGGCGTGCCGCCACCGCCGGCGCCCCAGCGAACCCGGGCGGTGTCGCACAAAGCCCACTCCATGTCATTCGCGCTGCTGGTCTACGTCTCCGCGTGGTTCAAGCGCTACTACCCCGCGGCGTTCTGCGCCGGGCTGCTGCGCGCCCAGCCGATGGGGTTCTACTCCCCGCAGTCCCTCATCGCCGACGCCCGCCGCCACGGCGTCGTGACCAGAGAGCCGGACCTGAACCTGTCGCTGCCGCACGCCACCCTCGAACCCGACCCCGCCAGCGCCGGTGGGGTCGCGATCCGGCTCGGACTGGCCGGGATCCGCCACGTCGGCCAGGCCGTCGCCGACCGCATCGTCGCCGAACGCGACACCGCCGGCCCCTACACCTCCATCGCCCAGCTGACCGAACGCATCCAGCTCACCCGGCCCGTGGTCGAGGCCCTCGCGACCGCGGGCACCGTCACCCCCCTCGGCCCCGACCGGCGCGCCGCCCTGTGGGCCGCCGGCGCCGCCGCGGCCACCCGCGCCGAGCACCTGCCCGGCCTCGCCCTCGGCCAGGACGCCCCCGCCCTGCCCGGCATGACCGCCGTCGAACTCGCCTCCGCCGACCTGTGGGCCAACGGCGTCACCCCCGGCGTCCACCCGGTGCAGTTCCTGCGCACCCACCTCGAGACCCTCGGCGCCCTCCCTGCGGGCCGGCTCCTGGATGTCCTGGACGGGACCCGCATCACCGTCGGCGGCGCCGTCACCCACAAACAACGCCCCGCCACCGCCGGCGGCATCACCTTCCTCAACCTCGAGGACGAAACCGGCATGGTCAATATCGTCGTCAGCCCCGGCCTGTGGCAACGCCACCGCCGGACATTGCTGGCCAGCACTGCCCTGCTCATCCGCGGCATCGCCCAAACCGGGCAGGGCACCGTCTCCGTCGTCGCTGACCACATCACCCCACTCGACCTCACAACCCTCGCCGCCGCCTCCCGCGACTTCCGCTGACCCCGAGGGAACAGCGATTTGTCCGAGCCTAAGCTGCAGGCCGTGAGCCGTGATCGATCTCACCGGCAGGACGTCACCGGCTCGGGCCCGGGGACCGGGGCCAAACCCAACAAGCCGGATGATTTGCCATCACATCGCAAGAAGCACCATAATATTTCCATGACGAATCAGCAGCGGGAGCAAAGGATTAACCGGGTCGGCTTCGTGGTGCTGTTGACGCTGGGGCTGGCGGTTGTCGTGGTAGCAACAATCTCTTTTACCGATAGCGACATGTCAGCGTGGCCGGCTACGGTCCTGTTGCTTCTGTGGCTGGCCGCCTTCGGTGTGTTGCGCTCGATCAACTGGCGCTCACCGTTCCAGTGAGACGACCTGAGCCCGCAGGCTCCCGGATCTGACAGTCTGCCATTCCGGGAGCTTGCCGGCAGTGGTCCTAGTCGAACGGGTTACACACGGGCACGGGCAGCGGTGCCGGCGGGATGGGGAAGCCGGTGTTGAGGAAGTAGATGTTGAGCTCTCCCTGCTCGTTGGTGCACAACGTCACGATGGCCAGTGACGTCGCGATTGCCGAGGCGATCGCAGCGGCGGCGGTGCCGCCACCGAGCGCCACGGTGATCCCTGTAATACCACCGGCCGCGGTCAGACCCTTCTTCAGCAGGTCGGTGAAGTACTTGTCGAGGTGGACGTGCAGCGCGAGGATGCCCAGCACAGTCTCGGCGTACCCGTGCGGGCCCTGAACCACGATGCCGGCCGGTGACTTCAGCTGCTTCATCAGGGCGGCATCGGCCGGGTTGGCCGGGTCGAGACGAACCACCACGTCGCCCTGGGCGTTCACCTGCACGGCACCCGCCCGCTCGTTCAGTCGCTGGACGTGTGCAGGCGCCGACGCCGTGGACGCGTCAGCCATCCCCGCACACCCCAGCGAAAGCACGCTGGCGGCCGTGACTGTTCCCATCACCCTGGAAAACTTCACAAAATTCCCCTCTTCACTATGCCGATGAATTGGCACAACGGAATCCAAAAATCTGCTTAACACAGGAAGGGGAAGCAAAGAAATAAGCTTCGTCGAAAACGCTGTAAACTGATTATGAGTGAACAATGAATTGGACGTTAAATCCCCCTTGCCCCTCCCCTGGGCATCATCTAACCCGTAATACCGAGGAAATCGACACCGCCAGACGGGTCAACAAGATCACGCCGATGCGGGTATGAGCATGTCCGCCACCGGCTTGCCTAGCCGGAGGCCAGGGCAGCACCGCTTGGGTGCCGGCCTGGCCCGAGGACCGGTGCCACCGTGGTGGGTATGGCCGATGTGACCCCGCCGGAGCCACCCGCCCTGTTTCCCGTCTCGGCGCTGCACCACACCGGGCTGGATGCCTTCCGCCGCCGCATCCGGCACACCCGCCCCGGCTCGGCACGGCTCCCGCCCGACCCGCGGGTGTGGGCCGCTATCCATCCCGGCGCCCACGGCCGCGCCCCCTCCGGCACCGTCCACGAGGTCACCGGCCAGTGGCTGCCCGCCTGCGGCGCCGGCCTCAACGGCTGGGACGCCCGCGGTCTGGCCGCCACCACCGACAACATCACCTGCGCCCGCCGCCTGGGCAACCAGCGCCGCCGGGAACTCGCCACCGCCGGACAGCTCGAACTCTTCCCCATCGGCGCCCCAGCCGTGGCCGAGTCGTCGGTACAGGGCCCCCGCGAGGACGCGCAGCAGCGGCGGGTCGTGACCGGCGACGGCCAGCAACAGAACCCTGGTCAGCCGGACGATGATGCCCGAGCTGAGGCGGGCAGCCCGGGCACCGGCGGCGCCGAGCAGTCACAGCAGGACGGAGACGGCGCCGGCGATGGCGATGGCGGTCTGGCGGCACAAGCAAGCGGGGAAACGATCAAACTGACCGGCTGGCGGCAACGAGACCAACGCCGCATAGCGATCACCGCAACCCTCCTCGAAGGCGTAGCCACCATCGCCGAACCCACCGAACTCCGACACGCGATCCTCACCGGCACCGGCACCGGCACCGGCACCGGCACCGGCACCGGCCGCGCCTACGGCAGCGGACTGCTCACAGTGGCACCACTGAACTAACACAACCCCCGACACGACACACCGCCGCACCGACGACCGAAACCCAACCAACCCCAGCAGCACCACACCCCACCAGCACACACACCACAACCTGCCGCCACACCCGCAACACACACTGCCGTACCACCAACCACCAAGGCAGCCTTGACCCACACGACTCCACCGCACCCCACCGCCCTCCCTCGACAACACCACGCCAAAACCCCCAGATGCAGACCCGCTCACCCTCACCCACACAAACCGAATGAAAACCCGCACCCAACCCAGCACAAACCCAGGTCAGCAAGTATGCGCCCCGCCTGCGCGGGGATTGGTTCCGTCGGTGTCGAAGAGGGTCCAGCCGGGGCGCATGCGCCCCGCCTGCGCGGGGATTGGTTCTATCCGCGAGCTTCGACCGCGTTTCTCCGCTCGAACCGACCGCAGCCGCTCCGCCAGGATGCCTGTGTTCGCGAGCAGTGACCGCGCTCCGGGCTCCTACGCGCTCCGTTGATCGGCTACGCCGCGCCCAGCCGAGGTACGGTCCACTGCTCCCGCGTCAGTGCACCGCTGTCGCGCAACGGCCGACCGTCACCGTGTATGTCAGCGCGGCGCACTTGCGCCGCCCGCTGCGCTGCCACGGCGAGCAGATGCGGGCAGGCGGCGGTGGCCAGCCGAAGGCACCGCTCGTGCATCGCCGCGTCGGTCTGCACCATCCCGCGCGGGTCCACCACGACCCACCCGCTTGCCTCCAGCCCCTGGCCACATACCTGGCAGCACCAGTCGTTCTGGCAGTGCAATAGGCGTGGGCCGTGGGTCAGCCGCCACCACGGATGACCGGCGGTCACCGGGGTTACGTACGGCACCGGTCGGCCCTCCAGCACCGGCCGCGGCCACCCCGCGTCGGACACCGGCCGGTCCAGGCCAAGCGCTTCGCGGTGCTGCTGCGCACGCCACACCGGCACCTCGATCCCAGCACCGACACATTGGGCATTGGCACAGATCAGCAACTCGCCGTGGGCAAGGTCAACCCAGTAGAGACCTACTCCGCAGTCGAGACAGGAAAACCACGGCTGCGGATCCAGACACCATTCCGGCGCCATCGTGGCTGCTTCCAGCGACATCGACGCACCCGTCGCCCCTGCCAGCCTGACCACGCGTCGCCCCCGTCCAGCTCGTCAAGGCCGATGAGGGTGATGCCCAGCCACCGGCATTCCGGACACTAGCCTGCCATCGGCTTGGGCAGCGGATGAGACCTCGGGTCCGGGCGCTCCCAGCGACGGAAACGCGGTCCGCCGTAGCGTGCAAGGCGCATGGAACGCTGGACCATGAGGACAATGCAGGGCGCGGTCGCTTCCGACCGATATCGATCATGCCGATGATCTTTAATGCGACCAGAAATGGCGGGCATGTGCGGTCAGTTCTGACGGTCACCACCACGGGGATGGACCCGAGCGGCAGGATGCTGACTGAGTGGCTCATAGCAACTCCCGACCAGAGCGCTAGAGATTAGAACGCCTGATCATGCCGAGAATCCGACCCCCTTGAGCACGACAGGAAGAACGGAGACATAACGGAGCCCAGACCGACTGTTCGCAATCGCAAACATGATCTTGATGACTGTAAAATAGCAGGTAGAAGCCCTGCATTCGAGATCACCGCAATAGAACCGTGGGCTTTTGATCCTTGGGTCCAGGGTTCGAGCCCCTGGCGGCCCACAAGTTTACGCAGGTCAAGCCACCTCTCCTGTAAAGCCCGGGAGGTGATATCGGCTGCCGAGGTTGTGTGAGGTGTCGGGGCGAGGCCGCTCAAGATCTAGCTCCGACCCGCACCATTCAGGGGCAGCGTGGACACCACATGGGCTACCCTGGCGCCAACTGACGTCTCGAACGGCGGGCACATGAGTCTCTTTCTGGGCATGGTCGGGACCATCGCTGCTCTGGTCATCCTGGCGGCGTTCCTGGATCGGCGCAGCCGACGAGCCGGTCGCCGAACCATCATCGGCGGCTGGCGCTCGCTCAGAGAGACACGACGAGACCTGCACGCCGCCGACACAGCCAAGTACCTCAGCAAAGACTACGACTGGACACATCGACACCGACGCGGGCACGGCTCGTAAGCACGCTCCCCCAAGAACCCATCACCTGAGACGCCCGCCGCCGCGGTGAACGCGAGGACCGCGGAGCGCGGCCTCGGCACGGCCGGTCCCCGCGTCACCGCCAGCGTCGGGGCCGAAAAGTGGGCAGATGCAGATTCCGGTCGTTCGCAATTGCGGTGCGCGTCAGGTACTGGCCGTGAGACTGGTGAGATCGCCTATCCCACTGCCGCGAGTTCGCCCGGTTGTTAACTGTATGTGATCAACTGGGGCGAAGCGGCTTGAGTGGCGATCCGGTAACGCTGTTCTGATGGTCCACCCCGCCACGGCTAAGCTCGCGCAATGGCAGACACAACTCCGAGCCGACACTCACCGGGTGATCACTCACCGCAACAATTGCGGACAATCCGCGATAGCTGAATATACGGCCTCACCTAGCCAAGCGACGCCGCCGGCGACTTCGGCACCGTCGGGACGTCTTGACAGCATGACGTCGGAGAGCGGCGGGGGCACCGCTGGTGCTGCCAGGGAACACGGTTATGACGGTATCGCCGAGGGATACTCGGCCGAGAACGAGACCAGCCTGATGAACGCCTACTACGAGCGGCCGGCGATGCTGACTCTCGCGGGCGAGGTGACCGGCCGGCGGATCCTCGACGCGGGGTGCGGCTCCGGGCCCCTGTTCGCCGCGCTGCGCGAGCGGGGCGCGGTCGTGACCGGAATCGACGCGAGCGCGGGCATGGTGGGCCTGGCCCGACGGCGGCTGGGTGCCGAGGCCGACCTGCGGGTCACCGATCTGGCCGATCCGCTGCCCTTCCCCGACGGTGAGTTCGTCGTCGTCGCTTCCCTGGTGCTGCACTACCTGCAGGACTGGGGGCCGGCGCTGACCGAACTGCGACGGGTCCTGAGACCCGGCGGACGACTGTTCGTCTCGGTCGAGCACCCCTTCGTCATCACCTTGATGCAGCGCGAGGCCGGGGAGGAACCCCGCTACTTCCAGACCCGCAGCCGCACCGAAGAATGGACGCTGGGCGGCCAGTCCACCCCCTTGACCTTCTGGGACCGCCCGCTGCACGCCATGACCGACGCGTTCACCGGGGCCGGCTTCCGCATCACCGCCATCAGCGAGCCACCGGCCGCCCCCGAAGCCCCCGACCTGTTCCCCGACGAATTCCGGAAGCTCGGCGGCACGAGGTTCCTGGGCTTCCTCTTCTTCGAGCTCCAGGCCAACTGACCAGAACAGCCACACCCCCGGTCACCAACACCACCGTCACCGCCGCGGAGAACCCGCGACAGTTGACAAGCGATCTCACCAGTCTCACAGGCCATCACGAGGCCGACGTCGAAGTCCTGCGCTAGGCGATCCGAGACGGCGACTACCCGCACCTCGCCCAGGCGCAAAAACACCTGACCGGGGCCGACCTGAGCGCGCTCTTCGACCAGGGGCTATGGCTGCTCATCGCAGACTTGCCCTGACCCCACCGTGCTGCTGGAACTCCCCGGCTGCGGCAGGTGCTACAGGCCCGTCGTGGCGTGGCCGGTCCACGGGGCAGTACGGCACGCCGCACATCTGCGCGCGAGCCGCGACGCGGGTGAGGGAAGGATGACGTGGCGGCGAGAAGAGTCCACCGGATTGTGCACTCCTGCCGCTTCTCTGAAGAGTCGGCGTATCTGCCCACCCGGAGCTTCGATAGGATTCCGCTGTGGATATTGGGATCGCACTACCGACGATGTGCCGTGACTACGACCGCGCATCGACTGTGGACTGGTGCCGCCTTGCCGAGCAAGGGCCGTTCTCCAGTATCTCTTGCGGCGAGCGACTTACTTTCCGCAACCAGGACATGTGGATCACCATGTCAGCCGCCGCGGCGCTCACCGAACGCGTCCGCATCTTCGTCAATCTGTCCGTGCTGCCCGCGCATCCAATCGCGCTGATCGCCAAACAGGTCGCCACGATGGACGTACTGTCCGGTGGCCGTGTCACCCTCGGCGTCGGGGTAGGTGGACGGGAGCATGACTACCGTTCGCTCGAAGCATCCTTCAGTCGCCGGCACGATCGGCTCGATGAGGGAGTGGCCGGCCTGCGGTCACTCTGGGCGGGCCAACCGCCCTTCCCGGGCGCCGATCCGATCGGCCCAGCCTGCCTGCAGCCCGGCGGCCCCCCGATTCTGGCGGGCGCGTTGGGCCCGAAGGCCATGGCTCGAGCAGCGAAGTGGGCTGATGGCATTTCAAGTTTCAGCATGGCAGGCGATCCCGAAGAAATGGCTGCCTCTGCTCGGGCCGCCCGACACGCCTGGAGCGCGGCTGACCGAGAACCACCACGTCTGGTCAGCGGTTGTTTCTACCTGCTGGGAGAGCCCGAGCCAGGGCCGCGGCTGAGCGAGTTCACAGCCGAGTACCTGGCCATTTTCGGACCGGGAATCGAGTCGTTCGCGCAGGCGATGCCGACGTTCACCGCCGATGCCGTGAACCGGGCACTGGATGGTGCGGAAGAAGCGGGACTGGATGAGTTCATCCTGGTGCCCGCGGGAACGAGCCTGGGTGTGCTGGAAGCGACGATCGAGTTGATCAACGCTCGCGAGTGACAACCGGACAGGCAGGCCGCCGCCCGCCCCGGGTTCTCGGAACCCGCGAAGTGCGTCGGCTCGACGCGCTGCTCTCGCAGCGCGGCATGACCCTGACCGAGCTGGCCCAGCGAGTGGGCCTCACCCCGGCCAACCTCGCCGTGTTCAAAAACGGCCGCGCCCGCGCAATCCGCTTCTCCACCCTCTCCGCCCTGTGCACCGTCCTCGACTGCCAGCCCGGCGAACTCCTCACCCACCATCACGACGACACCGACCATGGGCGGGTCTCCTGGTAAAGCGCTCGCGGCCGGACCGCTGGAACTCACCTGCCTTGCCACCGATCGAAGCCACACCGTTGGTGTTCGGCGCAGTTGTCCTGCCGACTGGGTCCGTGGCAGCGACCTGGTCCCCTGCGTGAAGGTCCTCGATGGGCCGAGTTTGCCCATCGGCCATGAGAACTCTTGTACGACCAGAAAAACTGTTCGGTGAGCATAGCCGCCACAAGTCGTCGGCCGCGCCGGAGATCCGCGAGTCCGTGACAATGGAGTCGACGAAACTATCTTCGACCAGGCCGCCGACTCGCGCGGTGACGAGCGCATCTCCGGTTGCGATGGCCATCCACGAGGTGAAGGCTGTTCCCTCGGGGATGATCGACGCGGCCAGGAGCCCGCAGGGTTCGAACGCCGCACACAGTGAGCCGGCGAGCAGGGCGGTTTCCGTGGTCGCCACCGCGCCGTAGATCGCGCCGAGTTCATTGAGTGCCTGAGCCGCCGCTGTGAAGGCCAGGTCAGTGGCGAAGGTGGGACTCGTCTCGGCGGCAAAGCACTGTTGCTGGAAGCCACGCCCCATGTTCTCGGTGTGCCGGCAGAGCGAGTCATTACTCAGGATGCGCATCGCCTTGTCGGCGTCGGACATCTGCGCGAACTGGATGCATTCGTCGTAGCCGATGCCGCCGGGAAGGCTCTTGCAGTGCAGCAGCAGGATCCCGTTCGCTTCTTCCTGCTTGCGTTTGACGGTGGCCAGCGCGGCGGACACCGCGTCGTTCGCCGCTGTCCTCGCCTTCTCGGCGCTAGCCCCAGCTGCCAGGGCGCTCCTGAACGCGTCGCGGGCGGAGCCGTAGGCGTCCGACGCCATGCGCGCGGCGAAGTTCGCCGACGAGTTCGCCCAAGCTGCCGACATCGCAGCACCGCGCGAGGACGTCCGAGGCCAGTGGCGGCGGTATTCCCTCCTTCGGTGGACAAGTTTGGTACGTGCCGCCGCCTTGGCTGGGACTCGGGGAGGGCACCGACTTATGCGAGATCGTGGTGTTCCTGGCCAGGACTTGGGGCGGGAGTACCAAAGAATAGGGGACAGGGCTGACCAGCGGATTCGCGCTGGGGGCTCAGACCTGGTCCCGAAGCTCGGTGTGTCGCTAGGTGAACCAACGGCCCGCCCCTGGCTCCGCCCCGCCCCTCTATGGGCCCGGCCCGACGGACCGGAGGTCTGTCAGAGAGACTGGGGGCCAGTGCCCGCCCTCTCGACCTGGAGCCGTTGATGCTGCAAGGGACCGTCCGTTGGTTCGACGCCGAACGGGGTTTCGGCTTCCTCGCGCCCGAGGACGGCTCGCCGGACGTGTTCGTGCACGCCTCCGAGATCGTCGGGGACGGCGGCGCGAAAGTGCTCCGCGAGGGTCAGGCCGTCGTGTTCGAGGTCGGCGAGAACGACCGCGGGCCCCAGGCGCTGCGCGTTCGCGTCACCGCCGACGCGGCCACCGGCAGCGCCGTGGGCCTGCTCGGCACCATCAACTGGTACGAACCGGGCAAGGGGTACGGCTTCGCGTCGCCGGACGGCGGCGGCGCCGACATCTTCGTGCACAGCTCCACCATCGTGACCGGCGGCGTGGTCACCGAGGGACAGCGGGTGGCCTTCCTGATCGTCGAAGGCGAGCGCGGCCCGCAGGCCGGGCACGTGATCCCGCTGGGAGCCGGGGTCGGCTCACCCGCTGCGGCCGGTACCGCGGACGGCGCCGACGGCACGGTGGCCTGGTACGACGAGGACAAGGGCTTCGGCTTCATCAACCCCGACTCCGGCGCCGGGGACGTCTTCGTCCACGCCCGGGCCCTGACCGAGGGGCTGACGTGGCTCGCGGAGGGCGACCGCGTCGCCTACGAGGTGGCTAGCGGCGACAAGGGCCCGCAGGCCCGCGACGTGCACCTGGTCCGGGGCGCCGAGCCTCAGACGGCGCCGCAGCGGTCGGCACCTGCCGCGGCCGCAGGGCCGGCGGCGCGGGACGTGCCCGCACGAGGCGGCGAGGGCGTCGTCGCGCGCTACGACGACGACCGCGGCTTCGGCTTCATCACCCCGGACGCAGGCGGCGACGATCTCTTCGCCCACGCGTCCGTGATCATGGGGTCACAGCCGCTGCAGAAGGGTGACCGGGTCCGGTACGCGGTGCGTCAGAGCGACCGGGGCCCCCAGGCCGACCGCATCGAACGCCTCTGAAGAGGCGGCCCCACCGATGGCTGACCACTTCCCCACGAGAGTGCTCGTTCATCCCCGTCGATGGTGCCGTCAGCAACGCGGCTGCAGCCTCCCCAACCATTCAAGCCAGCACCGAACGACAGAAACGGGCGTAAGCCGCTGAGAGCTGCGGACCACCGTCCACTCATGCCGCTGATCGGCCGTTCGGGAACACGGCGTCCATCAATCACCCGCGCGACAACCTGTTCCACTTACCGCACCACTGCCGGTGCCCGCGACCGGTAACGTGGTTGGCCGCAACGCGACAAGCCCCACGAGTGGACCTCACAGATCGAAGCGGAGAAAGAGTTGCGCGAAGGTATCTCTGGCATCCGCTACGCTTGATCCAACATTGCCATAGCGCGGTCACCACTGAGCGACATCGATCATCGCGGGGGATCGACATGCGCAGTCGGAATCCGCGAACAGGCGCGGTCACAATTCACGGGCAAAATCATGCCGGGCACTCGACATCGCCCGACAGTCGTACTACCGGTGGCGTGCCCGACCGATCACCGCCACCGAGCTCGAACAGGCTCATCGGGCGAACGCGTTGTTCGACGCCCACCACGATGACCTGGAGTCCGGCTACCGGTTCCCGCACCACGAGGCCAGCGACGCCGGCTGCTCGGTGGCGGATCGGACCGCGTGGCGGATCTGCTCGTCGATGGGCTGGTGGAACGCGTTCGGCCAGACGCGCGGCCGCAACGGCAAGAAGACCGGTCCACCGGCCCACGGTGACCTGGTTCGACACGACTTCACCGCCACCGCGCCGAACCGGCTGTGGCTTGGTCGACTTAGCGGAAGGCGGGCCAGAGGGTGTCGCAGAAGTACAGTTCGGAGTAGGCGGTCCGCCAGATCAGGAAGCTGGACAGCCGTTGCTCCCCGCTGGTGCGAATCACCAGGTCCGGGTCGGGTTGACCCGCGGTGTAGAGGTGTCGCGACACGTCTTCGGTTGACATGGTGTCGGTCACTGCGTCAAGTGTCCCCGCGGCGGCGTGCTCCGCCAGCAGCGCGCGTACTGCGTCGACGGCTTCCTGGCGGCCGCCGTAGCCGGTTGCCAGCGTAATGTGGTGCTCGGTGTCGCAGTCGCGGGTGGTGTCGACGGCGCCGATGAGGGCGTGCGTTGTGGTGTCGGGCAGTGTGTCGAGTGCGGCGGCGACGTGGACGCGCCAGCCGGTGTCGGCCTGTGAGGAACATCGGAACGGAAAACGGCGCTAAGCGTTGATCATGGTTTGACCTGGGGTTCTGCTGGTTGACGCGTGCCTGGTGGTGCTGGTGGGGTGCTGGCGGTTCCGCCGCGGTGGGCGGGTTGCAGCAGCAGGAGAGATGCGTTGCCGGTTGAGTTTCTGTCCGACGATCAGGCGTCGGCGTACGGCAGTTTCCCGGGCGAGGGGTTCTCGCGTGCGGAGCTGGAGCGGTACTTCTTCCTCGATGATGTGGACCGGGTGCTGATCGAGCCGAAGCGGCGTGATCACAACAAGCTGGGGTTCGCGGTGCAGCTGGCCACGGTCCGTTTCACGGGCAGGTTCTTCGATGATCCGCTCGCTGGGGTGCCGCTGGAGCTGGTGGAGTACCTGGCTGAGCAGCTGGACATCGACGACCCGTCGTGCGTGAAGGCCTACAGCGAGAGGGGCAAGACCCGGCTGGAGCATCTCTGGGAGATCCGCCAGGCCGATGGCTGGCACGAGTTCACCCTGGTCGAACTGGAGCTGGGTGAGTGGGTCGAGGGCCGGGCGTGGACGACCGGGGACGGGCCGAAGGCGTTGTTCGACGCGGCGGTGGGGTGGCTGCGGGAGCGGCGGGTGCTGCTGCCGGGGGTGTCGACGCTGGTCAGGCTGGTGGCGTCGCGGCGGGACGCGGCGACGCAGCGGTTGTGGGAGACGCTGCACGCGTTGCTGACCGGGGAGCAGAAAGCGTTGCTGGACGGGCTTTTGGAGGTCGCCGCGGGTGACCGGTATTCCCCGTTGGACGCGTTGCGGCGGCCGCCGACGCGGGTGTCGGGCCCGGCGATGGTCGCTGCGCTCGAGCGTGCGGGCGAGATCCTGGGCCTGGGGCTCGGGGAGGTGGATGCGTCGGTGGTGCCGCCGCGGCGGTTGGCGGAGCTGTCCCGGTACGGGATGGAGGGCAAGGCGACGCTGCTGCGCCGGCACCCGGAGGGCCGGCGGTTGGCGACGTTGCTGGCCACGGTGGTGTATCTGCAGACCCGCGCGGTCGATGACGCGCTGGACCTGCTGGACGTGCTGATCACGAGCAAGCTGCTGGCGCGAGCGGAGCGGGAATCGGCCAAGCAGAAGGTCAAGACCTGGCCGAAGCTGGGGAAGGCCTCGATCCGGCTGGCCGCGGTGGTGGGGGTGCTGCTGGAGGCCACGTCGGCGACCGAGGAGATCGCGCAGGGTGTGGCCTACGAGGTGGACGTCGCGTTCGAGCCGGTGAGCCTGTCGCAGGTGTGGGAGCAGATCGAGGCGGTGGTGCCGCGCGCGCAGATCTCCCAGGCGCTGGCCGACATCGGCGCGCTGGCCGGCCCGGCCGACGAGGACGCCGACGCGGCGTGGCGGGGTGAGCTGGTGAAGCGGTATCCGACGGTGCGGCCGTTCCTTCCGTTGCTGTGCCAGGTGATCCGGTTCGGCGCGGCCCCGGACGGCGAGGCGGTGCTGCGTGCGCTGAAGGCGCTACCGGGGTTGTGGGGCGGCGGGCGGAACAAGGTCGGCGCCACCGAGATCGACCAGAGCCTGCTGGCCGGGTCGTGGCGGCGGCTGGTGCTGGCGGGACCGGAGCTGGAGCCGGGCACGATCGACTGGAGGGCCTGGACGTTCTGTGTGCTGGAACAGTTCCACCGCTGCCTCAAACGCCGCGACATCTTCGCCGTGAACTCCTCGAAGTGGGGCGATCCGCGGGCGAAGCTGCTGGCCGGGGACGCCTGGACGAGCACGAAACCGATGGTGCTGGCCAGCCTCGGGCTCCCGGAGGAGCCGGCCGGGCATCTGGCCGAGCAGGCAGCGCAGCTGGACACCGCCTACCGCGAGGTCGCGGGAAGGCTGCCGGCGAACGCCGCGGTGAGCTTCGACGACGCCGGCCGCCTGCACCTCAAGGTGCTGCAGGCCGAGGCGGACCCGCCGAGCCTGGCGAACCTGCGGGGCCTCACCCACCTGATGATGCCGCGCGTGGACCTGCCCGAGGTGCTGCTGGAGGTGTTCTCCTGGACCGGCGCCGATGCGGCGTTCACCTCGATCACCGGCGGCGAGGCCCGGCTGTCGGACCTGAACGTCACGATCGCGGCGCTGCTGGTCGCCGAGGCCTGCAACATCGGCTGGCGCCCGGTGCTCAAACCCGGGATGCCCGCCCTGACCCGGGACCGCCTCGCCCACGTCAACGCGAACTACCTGCGCCTGGACACCATCCGCGCCGCGAACGCCGCGCTGATCGACGCCCAGGCCGGGATCGGGCTGGCGCAGCTGTGGGGCGGCGGGCACGTCGCGTCGGTGGACGGGATGCGGTTCGTCGTGCCGGTCAAGACCCTGCACGCCGGCTACAACCCGAGGTACTTCAACCGGAAGAAGGGCGCGACCTGGCTGAACATGGTCAACGACCAGGCCGCCGGGCTCGGCGCGAAGGTCGTGGCCGGCACCCCGCGGGATTCGCTGCACGTGCTGGACGTGCTCTACGACCGCGACGGCGGGGTCCGCCCGCAGACCATCGTCACCGATACCGCCTCCTACAGCGACATCGTCTTCGGACTTCTGTCCTTGGCCGGGTGGACCTACGCGCCGCAGCTGGCCGACCTGCCCGACCAGAAGCTGTGGCGGATCAACCCGAAAGCCGACTACGGGCCGTTCACCACCACCGCACGCGGGAAGATCGACCTGGGCCGGATCAGCCGGCACTGGGAGGACATCCTGCGGGTGATCGCCTCGATCCACACCGGCGCGGTCCGCGCGCACGACGTGATCCGGATGCTCTCGCGCGACGGGAACCCCACCCAGCTCGGGGAGGCGATCGCGCACTACGGCCGGATCCACAAGTCCCTGCACGTGCTGCGGATGGCCGACGAACCCGGTTACCGGCGCACCATGAAAGCCCAGGGCAACCTCCAGGAAGGCCGCCACGCCCTCGGCCGTGACCTGTTCCACGGGCGCCGCGGGGAACAGCGCCAGCGCTACTACGAGGGCATGGAAGACCAGCTCGGCGCCCTCGGCCTGGTCCTCAACGCCGTGGTGCTGTTCAACACCCGCTACCTCGACGCCATCCTGGCCCAGCTGCGCGCCGACGGCACCGAGGTCCGCGACGCCGACGCCGCCCGGCTCTCCCCGTTCCGCCACCGCCACATCAACATGCTCGGCAAATACTCGTTCCTCCTGCCCGCAGGCCTCGCCGGCGGGCTACGCCCGCTGGCCGATCCCGAGGCCGTGCACGACGACGAAGACGAGGACGACCTCGCGTAGACGCCGCATGCGGGCGCGATCACGAGAACTGCCGGGGCAGCGGGTGACAGTGCGCGGTCGCACGTGCTGCACGGTGCAGAATCCACACAGCGACGGGACGCTGGAGATGGCCACGGGGTAGAGGCTTCGCGGTCGGCGAATCTAGCGGTCATCGGCTGTCACCAGCGTCTGCTCGTCCGGCTGCCGGTGCTTGGGCTCGTTTACCCAGGGCCGCCTATGGTGGCGGCACCGGGGTTACTCGACAGACCGGGACGGCGGCGCGGCGGTCACGAGATCGTGCGAGCTGTTCGGCTACAGGGTGAGCGCCGGTTGCCGGGTCATGGGTGCGGGGTTGCGGGAAGGCCGGTGAGCCTGGCGATGAGGTGGGCCTCGGCGTCGGCGGGCCAGGGAAATCCGGGGGCCACGATGCGCTGGTGGGCCAGGCCGTGCAAGCCGACCCAGACGGTGGTGGCCGCCGTGGCGATGTCCTCTTGGACCGCGTCGTGGGTGGCGTGGCAGCGCCGCAGCGCGGTGGCGAACACCGTCAGCGCTTCCGCTCCCAGCTCGCGGACTTGCTCCGTGGTGACCGCGCCGGTTTCGACGGCGCGGGCGCCGTTCCAGGCTCCGCCGAACATGACCTGGTAGTCGGCGGGGTGTTCGCGGGCGAAACGCAGGTAGCCCGCGCAGACGGCCCGCAGGACTTCGGATTCGCCGCCACTCCCGGTATCCGCGGCATCGGCAGCGGCCCGCAGATACCGGGTGAGGTCGGCGAACGCGTCGATCGCGACGGCCAGCAGAACGGATTCCCGGTCGGTGAAGTGCGCGTAGATCGACGGGGCGCTGATCCCGATCCTGCGGGCGATCGCCCGCAGGGTCACCCCGTCCTCTCCCGCCTCGTGCAGCAGCGCATGCGCGGCGGACACGATGTCCTCGCGCAGTTGCCGGCCTTGTCCCCGCGGGTTCCGCGCCCGGCGGGACGTAGGCGTCACCGATGAACCCATGACGAAAGCTTACATCGTGAACTTACATGCCGTGGTCTCTTGCGCTCAGTAAACTTACAGTGTTTGCTTACTGCGTTGCCTCAATGAACGGAGCGCTGCCATGATCTCGACACTGACCGCGCCGACGCGGCCCCACCACCAGCTGATCGCCGCATGGCTACGACTGTGGAACGGCGAGCCCGACCTCGCCGAGACGATCATCTCCCCTCAGTTCCGGCTGCACGCAGCCCTGCTGGGCGGAGCGGACGAAGACTCGATCGACGACGCCGGCGCCCTCACCGGCTGGATCACCAGCACACGGGCCGCGGTGAAAGACCTGACGTTCACCCTCGAGGTCGGGCCGCTCACCGACACCGACCACGTCGCCCTGCGCTGGCGCGCCACCGGCCACTACAGCGGCGGCTTCCCCGGCGCCACCGCCGCCCCGGGCACACCCGTCGACTTCACCGGCACCGACATGCTCCGTATCGAGGACGGCCGGATCGCCGAGTACTGGGTCAACTCGGACATGCACGTCCTGCTCGGCCAGCTCGGCGTCCGTTCCTGAGGACTCCGCCCCAATGAACCCGTCCCCAAGAATCTCCCGCCCCTCACCCGTACGCCAGGAGGCAGCTGTGCAGACCACGGAAATGGTGTTCACCCGGCCCGGCGAGCCGGAATCGCTGGCCCGCCGCACCCGCGAGCTGGGTGCGGTCGAACCCGGCTACGCACGGATCCGCGTCGAGGCCACCGGCGTCTCGGCCGCCGAACAGGCGATGCGGCGCGGGAAGTATTACCAGCAGCCACCGTTTCCCCTGGTCCCGGGCTACGACCTGGTCGGCATCGTCGAAGAGCTCGGCACCCCCGACGACCGCGTCCCGGTCGGCACCCGGGTCGCCGCGCTCACCAAGACCGGGGGCTGGGCCTCACAGGTGCTCCGGCCCGCGGCCGGCCTCGTCCCGGTGCACGATCCGCTCACCGCGGCCGAGGCCGAGACCGTGATCACCAACGGATTGACCGCGTTGCGGGTGCTGCGGCGCATCGACGCCCCAGCCGGCGCCACGATCGTCGTCCTCGGCGCCACCGGCGGCGTCGGCTCAATCCTCGTGCAGCTCGCCCTGCACGCCGGCCTGAGGGTCATCGGCGTCGCGAGCACCGTGCAGCAGCAACGGCTGCGAGAACACGGCGTGATCCCGGTGGACTACCGCCGCGACGACGTCGCGGGGCGCGTTCGCGAGCTCGCACCGCACGGCGTAGCCGGCGTCGTCGACCACATCGGCGGTCCCGGAATCGCCGGTTCCTGGCGGATGCTCGCCCCCCGCGGCGTCCTCGTCAGCCTCAGCGACGCCGGAGTCCTCCACGCCGCCCACCCCCTGACGTACTTCATGCGCCACTACCTGCGCCTGCAACTGTGGAACCTGCTGCCCAACCGCCGCCGAGCCCACTTTTTCGATCTGTGGGCCGGACGGAAGAACACCGAGGCGTTCCACCACGATCTGCACCGCGACCTCACCGAGCTCTTCGGCCTCCTCGCCGCGGGCACCCTGACCTCGCCGATCGACTCCACCTATTCTCTCGCCGACGCCGGAATCGCCCTCCGCCGCGCCGAAAACGGCGGCATCGCCGGCAAAATCATCCTTGCGCCGTAAACGCGATCCGCCCGCAACCCCGCACGAGCGAGAGGATCCTCAGTCCTGGATGGGGGCGGCGCCGGCCTCGGTGATTCCCGCCTGGGCCATCCGGCGGCAGGAATCGGCGAAGACCGCGGTGTCGAGGTAGGCGTGCAGGCTGATCGCTTTGCCCCAGCGCATACGCACCACGTGCACACCGTCGTTGGCGTAGTCGCCACCGGCGGCGAGGGTGGCCTCGTCGCGCCACTCGATCACCGCGGTGGTGTTCCACGGCGGTCCGCTGACCGCGATGTGCTTGACCGTGAACGCCAGGTCGGGGGCGAGGCGGTAGAGGCGCTCGAACCACGAGCGCAGGCCCGCCACGGTGTGCCGGCTGCCCCCAAGGGCGTGGTCACCGGCGAAGACGTGCTCGAACCGGGAGGCCATTCCCGCGAGGGCGAACTCGTAATCCCCGCGGTCGAGTCCGACGACCGGTTCCTCGCCGCCCGCACCGCCGCCTTCGACGTCCTCGCCGACGCCACCGCCGGCCCCGAGCACACCGACCTTCCCCTGATGGCCTGGATCTACGCCCACGGACTCCTGACCCTGACCCGCCACGGCGCCCTGACCGCCGCCACCCCCGGCCCCAGCCCCGAGGTCGCCGACCTGACCCGGCGACTGACCGACCTGTTCGCCACCACGATCACCACACCCCCAGGGGCGCCACTTCTCCATAGGTGTCGTTAAAGGATCCTTTGACGACACCCCGTCCAGGCGGCTCACCGGATCGGCCGAGCCCCTGGGAGCGGCCGCCGCGGCGCCGCCACAATCCAATGCGGGCCAATGGGCAATGACGACAGGGTTTGACGACAGTTAGAGTCCTCTTCGGCCGCGCCCGGCGGCTGGAGGAGGGGCGGGTCGTGTCGGAGCTGGTTTACACGCGGGTGTCCACCGACGAGCAGAGCACCCTGCGCCAGACCCACCTGCTCGCCGAGGCCGGCCTGACCGGCGGCGCCGGCGGGGTCCGGCTGTTCACCGACCCGGCCACCTCGTCGAAGATCCCCGCGCTCGAGCGCGCCGGGATGCGCGAGCTGGCCGGGTACGCCCGGCCCGGGGACCGGCTGACCGTCTCCGAGTTGTACCGGCTCTGCCGCGACCTGGCCGACATCCTCGCCGTCCGGGACTGGTGCCGCACCCACGAAGTGAAGCTGCGGGTGCTGTCCGGCCCGCTGTCGGGGATCGTCGACCTCGCCGCCGGCGACGCGACCACCACGATGCTGGTCAACGTGCTGGTCTCGGTCGGGCAGTTCCAGCGCGACCTGCAGAACGAACTCACCCGCGACGGCCTCGCCGCCGCCCACGCCGCCGGCGCGACCTCCGGCCGCCGGCCACGGCTGGAACAGCTCGGCGTCACCGGCGAAGTCCGGCAGGCCTACCGCAACGGCACCAGCATCGCCGCCCTCGCCCGCGAACACGACGTCAGCCGCGTCGCCGTCCGCACCACCGTGGCCGACCTGATGCCCGGCCGGCCTGAGCAACCCGACCCGGCCGCTGTCGAGGCGACGCCGGTACGGATCGAGATCCCCGGCGCCATCGCCCGCCACCTCACCGGCCACGAAGACCTGGGAGAGGCCGAACGCCACGCTCTGCGCCGCGGCCGCGAGATCCGCCGCGGCCAGGGCTACAGCCTCCAGGTCACCGCGCTGCCCACCGTCCACCACACGCTGCTGACCGCGGCCGCGGCGCTGGGCACCGACCGGGCAACACCCGCCCAGCGCAAGGCCTACCGCATCTACAGCGGACGCCTCAACGCCGGCATCACAGCCGAGACCGGCGGACCGGCTGAATTTTCGGCGTGATTTTATCACCCCGAAAATTCAGGATCCGTGTATCACTGCTGGTCAGAGAGCTCCCGATCGGTAGCCTGTGCTGGGCCGCAGCTGTCACCACGGCCCGTTTTTCCGTTCCGATGTGCCTCACAGGCCGTCACGGGCAGGGACACGGTCACGGCGGAAAACCTGCTGCGGGGCCGTGGGGATCCACGCGGAAGGGAGGTGACGGGTTAGCGGTTGCTGGGCGCGGCGCGGGTGTCGGTGGCCGCCCAGCTGGCGAGCAGCTGCAGCCGTTCGGCAGTGGGTGAGGCGGGTTCGGCGGTGTAAGCGGTGAGGGTGAGGCTGGTGTCGGTCATCAGCTGCATGGCTTCGAAGTTGAGGACGAGTTCGCCGACTGCGGGGTGGCGGAAGTGTTTGACGCCGGTGCGGTGGAGGCGGACGTCGTGGGCGGCCCAGCGGGTGCGGAAGTCCTCGCTGCGGGTGGAGAGTTCACCGATCAGGTCGGACAGGCCTTTGTCGTGGGGGTCGCGGCCGGCTTCGGTGCGCAGGATGGCGACCGAGGTGTGGCAGGACAGGTCGTAGTCGGGGAAGTAGTCGCGGGCGGCGGGGTCGAGGTAGCCGAAGCGGGCGAGGTTGGGCGGGGTGTGCTCGCTGGTGCGAGTGGGGCTGTCGAACACGGGTGAATAGAGGGCGCGGGCCAGCGGGTTGGCAGCGAGGATGTCGAGGCGGCCGTTGCGGACGAACGCAGCAGTGGTGGTCATCGAGTCGAGGATCTGCTCCACGATGGGGCTGACCCGCTGCTGGGGGCGGCGCCGCTGCTGGCCCGGCCGGAGCGGGCGGCCGCCGGCGTTCGCGGTGCGGGCGAGGTCGAACAGGTAGACGCGTTCGGCTTCGTCGAGGTGCAGGGCGGAGGCGACGGCGTCGAGGACGCTGTCGGACACCCCGGCGAGGTTGCCTTTCTCCAGGCGGGTGTAGTAGTCGGCCGAGACACCGGCGAGCATCGCGACCTCTTCGCGGCGCAGGCCCGGCACCCGGCGGTTGCCGCCGTAGACGGTCAGGCCGGCCTGCTCGGGGGTGATCTTGGCCCGGCGGGTGAGCAGGAAGTCCCGGACGTCGGTGCTCTTGGCGCTCATGCCCTCCACGGTACGACCGTCACCGGGCCGGAGGGGGGTCACGCCATGACCCGGAACGATGCGACCTGCCGCAGGCGCGCGGGGCGGCGTTGCATCGTGGTGTGACCCCCTCCCGCACCACCTCGACCACCTCGCCGGCATCCCCGCCCGCGGCGGACACCCCCGCCGCCGACGCCCGGGCGGCTGGCGCCGCGGGCACCGGCAGGGCGCCCGGTGCGCCGGGGACGACGTTGCTGGCGGCGCTGCTGGGGTTTTTCGTCGTGACCCTGGACGCGGTCATCGTCAACGTCGCGCTGCCCAGCATGCGCGCCGATCTGGGCGGTGGCCTCGCCGGGTTGCAGTGGGTGGTCGACGGTTACACCCTGCTGTTCGCGGCGGTGCTGCTCTCGGCCGGGTCGCTGACCGACCGGGTCGGGGCGAAACGGGCGTTCGGGTGGGGCATGGCGGTGTTCGTGGCCGCGTCGGTGGCGTGTGGCCTGGCCCCGTCGCTGGGGGTGCTGGTGGCGTTCCGGTGCGTGCAGGGCGCCGCGGCGGCGGTGGTGATGCCCTCGTCGATGGCGTTGATCGGCCAGGCCTACCCCGATCCGGTGAGCCGGGCCCGGGCGGTGGCGGTGTGGGCGATGGGCGGCGCGGTGGCCTCGTCGGCGGGGCCGGTGACCGGCGGGCTGCTGACGCTGGCGAGCTGGCGGTGGATCTTCCTGGTGAACGTGCCCGTCGGCGCGGCCGCGCTGGTGCTGCTGGCCCGCACGGCCCGCT
Organism: Amycolatopsis sp. PS_44_ISF1; assembly: GCF_032335455.1. Lineage (NCBI taxonomy): Bacteria > Bacillati > Actinomycetota > Actinomycetes > Pseudonocardiales > Pseudonocardiaceae > Amycolatopsis > Amycolatopsis sp. PS_44_ISF1. The sequence goes on from NZ_JANUXO010000002.1 coordinate 1,618,072, forward strand.
CCCGGCGGCATCCGGTGCCGTTCGACTGGGCCGGGCAGGTCACCGGGGCGGTGGCGATGGCGGCGCTGGTGTTCGGGGCGATCGAGGCCGGGCGGGCCGGGTTCGGCGATCCGGCGGTGCTGGTGGCGTTCGGGCTCGCGGTCGTGGCGCTGGTCGCGTTCGTGGCGGTCCAGGCCCGGGTGGCGCATCCGATGGTGCCGCTGCCGCTGGTGCGGTCGCGGGCGGTGGCGGTGGCGGTGGTGATCGGGTTCGCGTTCATGGTCGGCTACTACGGCATGCCGTTCGTGATGAGCGTGCTGCTGCAGCAGCGGGGCCTCTCGCCGCTGGGGACCGGGGTGGTGTTCCTGCCGATGATGCTCGTCGGGCTGGTGCTGACCCCGCCCGTGCCGCGGCTGGTGGAACGGACCGGGCCGCGGCCGGTCGTGACCGGCGGCCTGGCGCTGATGGCGCTGGGACTCGCGGCACTCGCGCTGATCCCGCCCGGTGCCCCCGTCTGGGTGACCGCGGTGGTGATGGTGCTGGTCGGGCTGGGCGGTCCCACCGTCATCCCCCCGGTGATCGCGGTGCTGCTCGCCGCGGTTCCCCGCCGTCAGGCGGGCACGGCCAGCGGCGTGCTCAACACCAGCCGCCAGCTCGGCGGCGCGCTCGCCGTCGCCGTGTTCGGGGCCTGCTGGCCGCGCCGGCGGGCATGGGCACCGGGATGACGGTGAGCCTGCTGCTGGCCGCCGCCATCGCCGCGGCCGCCGCGGTGACTGCGGTCGCGGGACTGCGTGCACGCGACTAGAACCGGACATCACGATCACACCGTGACATGACGACACCTCAGACCTCCACACAGGACGGTCGGGAAAGGACACCCCGTGACTGACGAGAACACCACCCCGGAGCCTTCCGGTGCGCAGAAGATGTTCGGCGATTTCGCGCCGGGGCTGGTGCATTTCACCGACGACGTGCTGTTCGGCGAGGTGTGGAAGCGCACCGGGCTGAGCCCGAAGGACCGCAGCCTGGTCACCGTCACCGCGCTGGCCGCACGCGGCAACACCGAGCAGCTGGTCTACCACCTGGGGCTGGCCCAGGAGAACGGCAACTCCGAGACCGAGCTGATCGAGGCGATCACCCACCTGGCGTTCTACGCCGGGTGGCCCCAGGCCATGGCCGCGATGGCCGTGGCGAAGAACGTCTTCCGCGGCTAGCACCGCACCAGCACCACCACCGCGCCGGCGTGAGCACCGGGCAGGATCGAGAGAGAGCAGTGCCGTGAACCCCACCTACGATTTCACCGGGCAGGTCGCCTTCGTCACCGGCGCCGGGTCGGGTATGGGCCTGGCCACCGCGCGGGCCTTCGCCGACGCCGGCGCCGCAGTGACCCTGGCCGATGTGGACACCGCGGCGCTGCAGGCCGCCGAACGCGCGCTGACCGACGCCGGCCACCCGGCGCTGGCGGTGCACTGCGACGTCGCCGACGAGGACCAGGTCGCCGCGGCGGTGGCGGCGACCGTGCAGCGGTTCGGCCGTCTCGATGCCGCCTACGACAACGCGGGCATCCAGTCGCCGGTGACCGACGCGGCCGAGGAGACCGCGGCGGTGTTCGACCAGGTCAACGGCGTCAACCTGCGCGGGATCTGGGCCTGCATGAAACACGAACTGGCCTGGATGCGCGAGCAGGGCTCGGGCGCGATCGTCAACTGCTCCTCCCTCGGCGGGCTGGTCGGGCTGCCCGGACGGGCCGCCTACCACGCCTCCAAGCACGGCGTCCTCGGCCTCACCCGCAGCGCCGCCCTGGAGTACGCGCCGCGCGGAATCCGGATCAACGCGATCTGCCCCGGCACCATCGAGACCCCCATGGTCACCGCCATGATCGACGCCGGTGACCTCGACCGTGACCAGGCCGCCGCCGACCAGCCGATCGGGCGGCTCGGCACCGCGGCGGAGATGGCCGCGGCCGTGCTGTGGCTGTGCAGCCCCGCCGCGAGCTTCGTCGTCGGCGTCGCCCTGCCGGTCGACGGCGGCTACACCGCCCGCTGACCCCACCCACCTGCCGGCACAGGCCACCGCCCTGCCGGTTCACCACGAGAAGGAGCACCCCATCATGCGTGGAGCTGTCCTCTACGCCCCCGGCGACGTCCGGTTCGAGGACCGCGCCGACCCTGCGATCCAGGCCCCGACCGACGCGATCATCCGCCTGTCCGCGACGTGTGTGTGCGGGTCGGACCTGTGGGACTACCGCGGCGTCAATCCCGTGACCGCACCGACACCGATGGGCCACGAGTACGTCGGCATCATCGAAGAGGCCGGCGACCAGGTGAGCACGATCGCCCCGGGCCAGTTCGTCATCGGCTCGTTCTTCGCCTCCGACAACACCTGCGAGATCTGCCAGGCCGGGTTCCACACCTCCTGCGTGCACCGCGAGTTCGTCGGCGCCGGCGGCGCGCAGGCCGAATACCTGCGGGTCCCCCTCGCCGACGGCACCCTGGTCGCCACCCCCGGCCTGCCGTCAGACGACCTGGTGCCGAGCCTGCTCGCCGCCTCCGACGTCCTGGGCACCGGCTGGTTCGGCGCGGTCGCCGCCGACGTGCGGCCCGGTGCGACGGTGGCCGTGATCGGGGACGGCGCGGTCGGCCTGCTCGGTGTCCTGGCCGCCCGCGAGCTCGGGGCGGAGCGGATCATCGCGATGAGCCGCCACGCATCCCGCCAGACACTGGCCACCGAGTTCGGCGCCACCGACATCGTCACCGAACGCGGCGACGCCGGCGTCGCCCGCATCAAGGACCTGACCGGCGGGCTCGGCGCGCACAGCGTGATCGAGGCCGTCGGCACCCAGGAATCGATGATGCAGGCCATCCGCTGCACCCGACCCGGCGGCGCGGTCGGCTACGTCGGCGTCTCCCACGACGTCACCCTGCCGGGTGAGGAACTGTTCTACTCCCACGTGCGGCTGGCGGGCGGGCCCGCACCGGTGCGGCGGTTCCTGCCCGACCTCATCGACCGCATCTGGACCGGGACGATCAACCCCGGCAAGGTCTTCGACCTCGACCTGCCCCTCGCCCAGGTCGCCGAGGGCTACCAAGCCATGGACGAACGCCGCGCCATCAAAACCCTGCTACGCCCGTAACCCGCCACCCGACCACAACCGAAGTCACCGACTGAAGGAGACCCCCGTGGAACGCACCACCGTCAACGACACCGCAAAAGCCCCCGCCGCCGCCTTCACCGGCGACGTCTACGTCACCCCGATCAAGAAAGCCGAACCGCCATCGCGGCTGATCGCGTCACTGGTCCGCTTCACCCCCGGCGCCCGCACCCACTGGCACTCCCACGCAGGCGGCCAGACCCTGCACGTCACCGAAGGAATCGGCTACGTCGCCGGCCGCGACGGCCAGGTCATCCGCATGCGCGCCGGGGACACCGTGTGGACCCCGCCCGGCGAGGAACACTGGCACGGCGGCACCTCCACCACCTGCATGAGCCACATCGCCATGCTCGAAGGCACCGACGACAGCGACGGCACCACCTGGCTCGAACCCGTCACCGACGAGCAGTACACCGCCGCCCACCAGCAACGCTGACCACGGGCACCTTGATCCGGCGCCGCACCCCGCACCCCGCAGGCCGTCCAGTGCCGGACCGAGTGAGCCCACCCCACACCCACCGGCACCCATGACGCAGATCACAGTCCATTTCCGGAGAAGCTCACCGGCAGCCCTCTGACCAGTAACTCTCGGCCTTAGCGCTGGTTTCCGTTCCAATGTTCCTCATAGGCCTTTATCGAACTGGGCTTCGATTCCGACTATTTAGCGCGGCCGTTCCAGTCGAAGAGCGTGTGGATCTTCGAACAGGGTGGCCGCGATGACCGGGCTCGGACCGGTCGGCCCGCCCTCCCTACGACCCGGACGGATGCTCCGTCGAGGACCACGCGCGACCGGTCGACCAGCCTTCGGTAGCTCAGTTTGTCCGGCACTGCGTGGTGCACTTGCCGCCACAGCCCGGTCTCGGTCCGCTCGGTGAACCGGCGATGCGCTGTCGGTACTGGTGTCGCGGTTGTAGCGGTCAGTGTTCTCGGCAAACCTCGCCACACACTTGGTTCCGTCCAAGGCCCACCAGTTGCACTGTCCTGCCGAGGCCATGACGTTGTCGATCGATGCTTCGCGCTACTCAGGCAGAGGCGCGGCCTGACCACGCATAATTACTGAGCCGGCCAATATCTCCCCGACGCGAGAATCGATGACGTAGTCAACGTTGCCTGACACGGCACCAGCGCGGCGGGTGGAGGGCTTTCGGTCAGGAACCGGTGGACGTTCGGGTATACCTCGCAGCTGGAGCCGGTTTCATCGCTGACTCTGCCAATGGTGCTGTGTAGCCTCATGCAGGTCGTTGATCTTTTCCGGAGTGGCAGGAGAGAGAAAGGGGTTCGCAATGCCCAAGGTTCGCAGGAGCGGGGCGGTAAGTGCGCTCATCGCCGCGGTGGCCGGTGCGGTCGTGTCGATGGCCGGACCGGCCGTCGCGCAGACCCAGCAGTGGCCCGCCGCGCAGGGCTCGGCCGTCAGTTCGCAGGGCAAGGGCGCCATCGCCCAGGCGGCGTCGGCTGGCTATGCCCCGCTAGACATGTGGAAGGCGCCGGGATCGGTCGGGGCTCGGTGACGTCACGAGCTGCTCAGCGTCGATTGCCGAGGACGCCGAGCCGCTCCGGCGCACGGGACAGGTTCCGATCAGCCATCGGTTTCCGGCGAGCTTTTCGGAACCGTGGGAACGGTGCGAGCGCCGGGGCTGAGGTGATCTGCGCCCATGCGTCCGGGTGAGCCCGGTCAGATCTGGTGTCCTCGCCAAGCGGAGTGCCCGGCGACCGGGTTGTTGACGGCCTCGGCGTTCGCGGGATAGGCAGCCGTCGGCCAGGAGGCCGCGGCGGCCCGCTCCATCACCCGGTGCAGTGCGACGGATTTGGCCTCGTAGCCGGCGACCTGGTCGAGAGTGCCGGTACGAAGCTGAGTGGCGAATGATCGAAGGCCACGCTGGAGCGGGGGTGCCCGCCCTGCAGCTACACCGATCACCGGGTCGTCCACCCAAGGGTGCTCGGCGATTCCGGAGAGCAAGATTACTTCCAGCTGGGCTGGCGGGTGATCTCGGTCCAGGACCATGAAAACCCGGTTCCCGCGAGTGTGCTGCCACGCCCTCGACGCCGTCCGGGAGAACCCGGTCCGGCAGCAGCACAAGGCAGATCAGCGCGAAGTAGCACAAACCGGCGGAAAACACCGGCCAGCACCGGTTCGTCGTGATCCTCGTGCACGCTGACCGGGTCGTACCAGGACTGGTCGCTCAACCGTCGCGACAGCGCCAGATGCCGAGACCCGCAGTACCCGCCGACGCGCGGAGGTCCCGGCCAGCTCACACCGCCGGTCGGTGAGCGCGGACTCCCCGGCCGGCATCACACGCGCGTCCGCGAGGACATTCGCCGCAACAGTCCGGACAACGCCGGCTGGGAAACGTGCAGCACCTTCGCCGCTCGGCTACACCCGGCCAGGCTGTCCCTGGCGGTTACGAGCAGACCCGTGGTGGCGGACCCAGGAACCAGGATCACCGACGCCGCAATCGAGGAAACCCCGGCGAGACACGCGAGCTGAGAGGATTGCGGCGGATCTCGCCGACCCAGGCCAGGAACCGGAAACCGGCCGGGTCGACCGCTCAGATCGAAGCAGCCGCCCTAGCAAGAGCGGCGCCGATGGCAGATGCGTCTGCGCCGCTCCAATCACCAGTCAGGGCGACGGCCGACTGGCTTTCGCCGTCATACCACTGATCTGGAGTGACCACGGTTGATCCCGGGGCAGCAGTTGGCAACGCCTCACTGTCATACCACTGAGCCGACGCGGGGCCCGCGGTAGCCACCAGTACCCCCAGCCCCACCAGCCCCACGGTCACGAGCTTCCGCATGAAAGATCTCCTTGCCCTTCACCATCATCGATATTCATTCCAGGCCATTTTTCACACTGGCTGGGCAAGAGTTCAACCCGGTCCGCCCGTTCCTGCTCGAAGGTCCTCGTCTCGATGTCCGGGCTCCTACGACCAGTTCGTAACGATGTGCCTTCCGATCACATCCGGTAGGCGTCACGAGCGGCGGTGACGGCGCGGTGGGCGTAGTCGGGATAGGCAATGGGCACCTTCGCACAGCGCCGCGGGCACGTTCAGCAAGCCGAGGATCTCGGTGGTCCGGTCGGCGCACTCGTCGCTGAGCGCGGCCCGCTGGTTCAGCAGACCGCGGACACCGGCGCTGTCGAGGAACTCTTCCGCGACCAGGTGCTCGGTCAGGTTGAGCAGGCTGGTGACGGCGTAGAGCTGTCGCAGAGTGGTATCGAGGGCGCCGCGGGAACGGTGAGCCCACCGGCGCAGTAACCGGGCGGCGCAGCTCGCGTGGACCTGCGGCCGGCACAGTGCGCCATGCGGCGATCCCCGCCAGCGGCATCTCACTGCTGAGCAGGTTCGACCCGCACGACAAGGTCTGGAGCGCCCAGCTGCCGTTCCTGTTCCAGCGCCGGATCGGGTCCAGCGACCGGGTCATCGCCGGCGGCACCGTCCTGACATGATCAAACGGCGCTGCGCCGCGCTGGCCGAAGAGCATCCCGGTTTCCGCACCACCCAGTTCACACCCCACGACTTCCGCCGCCCCTACGTCACGCACCTGATCGAGGACGGCTGGGACCCGCGCTTCGTCCAGGAACAGGTCGGTCACGAACACGCGTCTACGACCTCGATCTACACCTGCGTGAGCTCGGACTTCCGCAAACGCACTCTGCGTCGTCACCTCGACAGCGTGGTCGCCGCGGCCCTGGCGAGCCCGGGAGCACAGTCGTGAAGCGGAAAGTCGGCTACACCTGGCGGCTGCGGGAGGTCATGGCCACCCGCGGGATCTTCACCGCCACCGAGCTGGTTCCGCTGCTGCAGGAACGGGGCATCGACCTGTCCGCGTCCCAGGTCCACCGTCTGGTCTCGGGAACCCCCGAACGGCTCTCGCTGCAGGTGCTGTCGGCGTTCTGCGACATCCTCGGCTGCAGCCCGGCCGACTTGGTGGCCACCACCGCGGAGAACGCCGGCGTCCGCAAGACCCGCCACCGACGACCGCCCCACGCCGTCGGCCGCGGTCGCGAAGCTGCGTCCCCGGGCCGCCCGGATCCTGCCCGGCGAGTGAGTCCCGCCTACCGCACGCCGGAGCAGCTCGAGCGCTGGCACAAGCGGACCTGCGCGCGCTGCGGCCGGTTCGGCTTCTTCGCCGCCGTCTGGCCGGACGGGCCGGTCTGCCACACGTGCGAGTGCCGCGCCATGCGCCTCCGCGGGCGCTGCCCCGAGTGCGGCGAGCACCGGATCCTCCCCGGTCTCCGGCCGGCCGACGCCGTCGCGATCTGCACCGGCTGCGCCGGCTTCCGCCCGTCCTACGCCTGCTCGCGCTGCGACCAGGAAAGCCAGCTGCGCGCCGGGCGCCTCTGCACCCGCTGCACCCTGTCCGACCGGGTCGCCGAGCTGTTGGACGACGGCACCGGCCGGATCCGCCCCGAGCTGGTTCCGCTGCACCGGATGCTCGTCGCGATGAAGAACACGCGCACCGGGCTGAGCTGGCTCGACGGGCGTCTACCGAACGTCGGCGCGGCGACGAGGCTGCTGCGCGGCCTGGGAAAAGGCGACATCGAACTCACCCACGAGGCGTTCCACCGCCTCCAGCCCTGGCGGGCAGCCGGGCACCTGCGGGAGCTGCTCATGTCCTACGGCGTGCTGCCACCGGTGGACAAGCAGATCTGCTCGTTCGAACGCTGGCTGGGCGAATACCTCGCCGGGATCAGCGTCCCCGATCACGAGCAGATCGTGCGGCGGTTCGCGACCTGGGAGGTCCTGACGCGGCTGCGCCGCCGCGCTACCCGGGAATCGCTCACCCCCTCCGCGCGCTACTTCGCTTCCGGGCAGGTCAAGGCGGCCACCGAGTTCCTCGGCTGGCTTTCCGACCGCGGCCGCACCCTGGGAACCTGCTGCCAGGCCGACATCGACGCCTGGCACGCCGATCGCGGTGAGCACGAACGGAACCGGCTCCGCGGCTTCCTGCTCCGCGGCTTCCTGCTCTGGGCCATGGCCAGCAAGCTCGCCCGGCCGCTTCGACCGCCGGCTCAGACGGTCACCCGCAACGCCCCGCTGCCCGAACCGGAGCGGATCGCGCTGCTGGGCCGGTTGCTCTCCGGCCACGACCTGCCGCTGCGGTCCCGGGTCGCCGGCGTGATCGTGCTGCTCTACGCACAACCACTCAGCCGAATCGTCCGACTCACCGTCAACTGGTTGTGCTGGCTACCTCGGCGTGTCGCCCCGTAGTCCGGTCAATGGATCGCTCATATCCCGGCGGCCCCCGTCCAGAACCGGACCGGGTGACCCCACTCCAGCACTCACCAGCGGCATGACGCAGATCACAATTGATCTTCGGGGAAGCTCACTGGTGGTCCTCTGACCAGCCATCTTCGGCCTTAGCGCCGTTTTCCGTTCCGATGTTCCTCACAGGCCGTGTCCGGCCGGGCGAGCTTGGCGATGATCACCTGCTTGATCAGTTGCATCACGTAGGACACCTGGGCGCTGTCGCGGCGGGCGAGGTTTTCGTTCGAGCACAGGTAGATCGTGACCTGTTTCACGCCCGCCCGCAGGCACCACGACAGCACGGTCTCGACGTGTTCGGCACCGTACTTGTGCCCGATGTTCGGGTCGGCCAGGCCTCTCTGGCGCGCGCAGCGCCGGTTGCCGTCCATGATGATGCCGATGTGCGCCGGCAGTTCTGCACCTCTGAGCTGTCGGCGCAGCCGGTGCGTGTGAATGCGGTAGACCATCCGCTGAGCGCAGGCTGGCAGCACGATACGCATTCCGTTCAGGCTGCGATGCTACGGGCGGTCTCGCCGAGGTTCGCCACTCAGCGTGTCAGACCGGATCTGGCTGTCGCAGCCGAGACTTCCGCCTTCGGCTGGCCTGTTCGAGTGGGTGGATGACGCCGGTTCCCGGGCATCCAGCCTTCGACCACGGCGGTAGGCCTACCTGGGACGCTGGCGGCCTCCGTGCCGGTCAGGCTGGCCCTGAACAGGCTCCGGACGATGATCTCGCCTGCCGGTCGCCGGCTCAGCACCGGCAGATGCCCGGACCGGTAGCCGCGCAGGTGCGGCCCTTGTGACCATCGCCGAGGTGGGTCCTTCATTGATAGCGACCATGATCTTGATATCCCTCCGGTTCATCGACGCCGACGTCTTCCCCGGCCTTATGCACCGGCAGCGGCACCATCAGCATGAGCAGCCCGTCGTGAGCAGTCCGGGTGCCGGCTCGTGTGGCTCCGTTGAGACCGGGTCGGCGGGCACGTCGTGGACCCTTAGCAGGCGGCATCGGCGACGATGAGCAAATCCTGTTTTTCGGCTCGATCGCGAGCGGCGAATGAAGGGTGCAGCCGAACCGTGTGGGCAGTCCCCTGCCGACGGCAATTCCGACATTGTTCGACTATATCGGCGAGCTGGTAACCCGAGCTTAACCTGATCGCCGTCCGTAGTCCAGTGATCGACAACGCATTTTCCGCGCACCGATTCCGTTCAGTACTTCGGGTAGCAGCTATGCCTTATCGCCCGGGCGCGAAGTGCGTTCTTCTGCCAGGAGAAGCACGAACACGTGCCCGTCGCGCGATCGGCGGCGGGCACGTGTTCGGCTTTTCCGGTGTTGCGCGACGAGCCGGCGGGAAAACGATGCCCCGGGTCAGTCACGAACCGATCGGCTCAGCAAGGCGAATGTCCGGTCGTAGCGACCCTCGGCCTCGGCCGAGCGCAGGAACCGGGCTTCGTCGACGCAGACCTCCTCGGCGTCCGGGTGGCCCGCGATGAGGGCCAGCGCACTGGTGACGAACTGCTCCACCGGCACCGCCTCTTCGCTTTCGGCCTGGCCCATCAGCCGCGTGCGCACAGCCGGCGGGATCAGTTCGATCACCTGGATGCCGAGCCGGCGCAGGTGCACCCGCAGGCTCTGGGTGTAGGATCGGAGCGCCGCCTTGGTCGCGCTGGCCGTCGGCGCGGCCGGCAGCGGCACGAAGGCCAGCGCCGCAGACACGTTGAGCACGACGGGGTTCTCCTGCCCCACCAGCAGCGGCACGAACGTTTCGCACATCCGGATCGGCCCGAGCAGGTTCGTGGTCACGGCCGCCTCGGCGATGGGCAGGTCACCGACGCCGCGCAGGCTCTCCGGGCGCATGACGCCGGCGTTGTTGACCAGGACGTTGAGCCGCGGGAACCGGTGGGCCACCGTCTCGGCGCAGGCGGCGATCGACGCCGGTTCGTCGACGTCGAGCACCAGTGTCTCGATCCCGGGGTGCTCGGCGGTGATCGCGTCCAGCCGGTCTTTGCGCCGGCCGGTGGCGATTACCGTGTTGCCCGCCTCGTGCCATCGCGTGGCCAGGCTGAGCCCGATCCCGGAGGTGGCCCCGGTGATCAGGATGGTGTTACCGGTGAGCTGCATCGTCGGCTCCCTGTGCTGGTGTGGAATACGAAGAAGACACGGTGGTCTCCGGTGTGACGAGCGTGCGAAGCGATTCCACGCAACCGGTCGGTACACCGGCCCAGTCCGCCCAGCCCGCCCAGCCGTCGTAGCGCCGGTGGACGTAGCGGATCAGCTTCTCCATGGCGGCCGGTGGCGCCCGATGCAGGTGGCCGGGCAATTGCCCGGTCACCGCGGCCGCGCTCGGGCTGCGCCGGTAGACCTCGAGAATGGCCGGGTGGGCCTGATCGGACACGGTGTAGTCCTCGATGACCGTGTCGTCGGCGGCGCCGAGCAACCCGAGGAGCACGGCGACGACCACCCCGGTCCGGTCCTTGCCCGCGACGCAGTGGACCACCACGGCGCCGCGCTCCAGCGCGGCGCCGATCGAACGCAGCGCCAGCACGAGAGCCGGCGCCCGTTCGACGAGCATGACGAGGTAGCTGGCGGGTAACAGGTCGTGGGGAGCGACCGGGCGCAGCGCGTCCAGTGATGGTTCGATCGGCACGGCGTAGCGGGTTTGTGCTGCGCCGACGGGAGCGATCCCGTCCAGCTCGACCTCCCGGCGTGACCTCAGGTCGACGAACCCGCGGACGCCGTGCACCGTGTCCAGCGCGGTGGTCGCGCTGCGGTCGAGCAGGTGGATCCCGGCCCCCCGGTACACCCGCGACGGCGCGATCCGCCCACCGAGCACCGCCAGCCCCCCCAGGTCGCGGAAGTTGGCCGGCCCGGTCACCGGGTGCCGACCACGAGATGCTCCGGACCGTCCAGGTGCGACACCCCGATTTCGGAGAATCCCGCTTCACGCAGCCATTCGCGGCATTCGGCGGCGGTGTAGCCCGAACCGCCGTTGGACACGAGCGACACGTTGAGGCTGATCATCAGCCCGATCAGCCCGGACCGCCGGTCGTCGTCGATCAGCGACTCGTAGACCAGCACCGTGCCGCCCGGTGCCAGCGCTTCGTGCGCCTTGCGCAGCAGCATCTTCCGGGTCTCCACCGGCCAGTCGTGGAGCACGTGGCCGAACACGATCACGTCCGCTTCCGGCAGCGGATCGCTGAAGAAGTCGCCGGGCCGGAAGCTGACCCCGGCGGTGTCCTCCAGGTGCTCTTCGAACCCGGTCTTCACCTGGGGCAGGTCGAAGCCGACGCAGTCGAGGTGCGGCCACGCGGCGGCCAGGTGCCCCAGCAGCGAGCCCTCGGCACAGCCGACGTCCACCACGGTCCGCACGGATGCCCAGTCGAACGCGTGCACCAGAGCCCGGTTCGCCCCCATGCTGTAGCCGGTCATGGCCCGCAGGAAGCCGCGTACCTGGTCGGACTCGGCGAACGCCTCGCCGAAGGTGTCGGCTCCGGGATCCGGCGGCACGAGCGTGCCGCGGCCGCCCGGGGCGCGGGACCCCTCCGCGGCCAGCGCCTCGGAGAAGTCCAGCCGATCGCCGCTGCGCAGGCCCTCGGTCAGCCGGGACCACCAGGAGAACCCGGCGTTGAGGAAGCTCAGGTAACCGCTGATGTCGGTCGCGGGCCGGCCTGGGTCGAGGTACTCCGCGGCCGGCGGCGTCAGCCGGTAACCGGCTTCGTCCCGGTCGAGCAGGCCGGACGCGACCAGGATGTCGAAGAAGTCCCGCGCTCCGCGGCTGCGCAGGCCGAGCTGCCGGCTCAGCTGCCCGGCCGGCACCGGCCCGTCGGCCAGCGCGGCGAATACGCCCAGCTCGACCGCGCTGAGCAGCGCCTTGGACTGCCAGAAGGCCACCCCGATCTCGATGATCGGGTGCGGCGACGGGGCCGTTGAGCGGGACATGGCGACTCCTGTTCCTCGTGGTCGGCGGCGAGGTGCCTCGCCGTGTGCTGAATGGCCCGGATTCGAAGCGCCGCTCTGGTCACGGCGCGCCTCCCGTTCATCGACCGGCTTCACGAGCCGAGGTCCCGGTGGTGATCCGTGCGGAGAGCGCCCGGGCCGTGCCGTGGACCGCGCCGCGCCGGCGCAGTGTGCCGGCGTCCACTTCGAGGCGGACTTCACCGGCCCGCAGGGTTTCGACCAGCGCCGCGATCATGCCCCTGGCCAGTGGTGCACCCAGGCAGTAGTGCTCGCCCAGGCCGAACGTCAGTGAAGGCGTGTCGCGGCCGTCGATCCGCAGGGCCGCAGGGCCGTCGTAGCGGGTCGCGTCCAGGTTGGCGGCGGCCAGCACGAGCATCACCTTCGTGTCCCACTCCGCCGTCACGTAGCCGATCTGCATTTTCTCGGTGGCGCTGCGCGGGGCGAAGATGAACGGGCAGCTCAGCCGCAGCGATTCCGCCGTGAACCGGTCGGCCTCCACTGTGGACGATTCCGCCGGATCGAGCGCGGCCCAGTGCAGCACGGCGTCGGTCAGCGCGGTGGTGGTGGGATCGATCGTCCCGGTGATGATCTGCGCCGCCGCCGCGACGGCCGCGTCGAGGCCGAGTTCGCCATCCACCTCGGCGAGCGCCCGGGTGAGGGGCGAGCGCGGCGTGCGCAGCAGCGTCCGCCGGACGGCCTCGGTGAACGTGCCCAGTGAGCTGCGGGCCGCGTGGCCCACCTCCGCGTTCTCGCTGACCTTCGGTGTGGCCAGGTAGTCCATCAGCCGGCCTGCGGGTTCGACCAGTTCGCCCAGCTCGGCCGTCGTGACGCCCAGCATCAGTCCGAGGGCGTGGTGTACGTGGGGAACGGCGAAGTCGGTGACGAAGTCGATCCCGGGCCTGGTGGCGAGTTCATGCAGCAGTTCGCCGCAATGCAGCCGCAGCGCCGCCAGCACCTCCTCGACGGCGGCCGCCCTCAGCGGCGGCATCAGCAGCCGGCGCAGCCGGGTGTGGTGGTCACCGTCGGAGAAGACCGGCCACCGGCCGAAGAAAGCTCGGATAGGACCGTGCAGGGCGCGCTGTTCCTCGGTGGCGCCCGCCAGCGGATCGCGCAATCGCGCATTCTGCAGCGAAGGACTCGTCAGCAGCGCGCGAACCTCGTCGTAGCCGTAGACGAACACGGCTGAAAGACCCGGGTCGTATTCGACCTTCTGCTCGGACAGTCCAGCGAGAAGCTGCGCGACATCGCTTGATCCGGGGTCCGAGAACAAAGGGTGCACAGATTTTCCTCCATTTTATGGGTGCACTAAAAACGCAATCCTCGAAATCGATACGGTCGCCGAAATTTGCCATTTTTTTGTGGCGCCGGAATAATTCCCCAGCTACTGTGAGGACCAATCCGTTCACCGTCTCATCGAGACCACTCCCGGGAGTTGCCGATGGCCAGGAGCAAGACCGCGCTCAGGGAGAGCTTGTTGCCCACCACGGTCGAGCAGGCGCGAGAAATCCCGTTCTACGCGTCGCTGTGGTCCTCGGCGGACCTCCCGGCCGATTCGCGCGCGTGGGACGTCACGACCCTGGACCGCGTTCCGGTGATCACGAAGGAGAGCCCTGGCGGCGGGGCGGGCTCGGTGCTGCACCCGGGCCGGAAGGCGACGATGGTCATCCGCAGCAGCGGCTCCACCGGGCGTCCGTTCGTGCGTTACCGGGGGCCGGAAGAACTGCGCGCTTACGCCGATTTCGGCACGGCGATCCGCCGGGCCGCGGCCGGACGTGGTGGCGGGGCGCCGCCGCCGACGGTGCACGCTTCCCTGCTCACCACCCGGACCCACGCCAGCCTGCTCGGCACCGCCGGTGCGGACCGCACGCTCAGCCTGGCGCTGGTCGACGGGAACGACCTGGAGCGCGCGCTCGACCTGCTCGCTGCGGAGCCACTGTTCCCGGGCCTGGAGGGCGCGGTCGTCGACATCACCGGCAACCCCGGCGACCTCATGCTGCTCGGCGCTGGGCTGGCGCGTCGCGGCCTGGTCCGGGACGGCTTCATCACCCGGGTCGTGGTCGTCAGCGACTACCTCTCCCCGCTCGTCCGGGACTACCTCCGGTCGGTATTCGGGTCCGGGACCGACATCGTGGAGCGCTACAGCATGTCCGAGGTGGTCGGCGGTGCGACGGTCTGCCCGGCGTGCGACGCGCTGCACTTCGACCCGGTCGTGGTGCCCCAGGTCGTCGCGCTGGACGACGATTCGCCGGTGACCGCGGGCATCGGCCGGATGGTGCTCACCGAACTGCACCCGTTCTCCCAGGTGCAACCGCTGCTCCGCTACGACAACGGTGATCTCGTCGAGCGGGTGGCGGGTGGCTGCGAGCCGGACGAGGTCACCGTCTCCTTCGTCGGCCGCCGGGCCGAGACCCCCGCTGCCCGCGACGGCGGTCGCACCCGGGTGGTGCTGCGGCCCAGGGGGTTGCGGGACGCGCTGGAGCGGTTCACCGAGATCGCCCGGCCCCCGCTGCACCCGCGGATCACTTCGCCGCTGCACGGCGGGGCCCCGCTGGTGCACACCGAATGGACCGGGGACGGCCCGGTCCGGATCACCGTCCGGGCGGTGCCGGCGTTCGACCCGAACCTCTTCCCCGCCGCGGCCGGGCAGTTGCGGGACCGGGTCCACGCCGCGGTGCTCGGCTGCTGTCCCGAAATCGGCCCGGCCGTCGCCGACGGCTTCGCTGAAGTCTGCGTGGAGCTCGAACCGGACCGGGCGGGCGTGGCCGGGTTCATCGTGCGGCGTGGGTGATCCGTCAGAATTGGTCATGGTCTCCGCCCGATCGCGCTGCCCGGCGGGAGCGGACCCGGATCGCCACGACGGCGAGCGCCAGCCAGGACAGCGCGGTCACCGTCTCCGCGCGGAGCTCCGGGCCGGCCGCGGCCGAGCGGAGCGCGCCGATCCCGTGGGTCATCGGCAGCACCGCGGCGATCTCGCGCAGCACCGGCAGGTCGGGCAATGGAGCCACCACACCGCACACGACCAGCGTCAGGTACGTGGCCGCGCTCGCCGCGAGCACGCCGGTCTGGGCCCGTCCGGAAAAGGCCGCGGCCGAAGCGACGAACACCCCGAAGCACGCCGAAGCGAGCGCGAGCGCGAGCAGTTCGGGCAGCCTGACCAGCAACGGCCCCAGCAGTTCCGGCTCGCCCAGCAACGGCGGTGCGACCACCACGGCCAGCAGCCCGGCCAGCACCGCCTCTGGGGTGTACACCAGCCACCGGGCGACCACCACGGTCACCGGGCCCGTGCGGCCCAGCCGCAACGGCAGGGACAGGCCCTGCACGGCGTCCTCCAGCAGCACGTCGGAGGCCCGGCCCACCATGGTGGACACCACCACCTGCCCGATCGCGCCGACCATCGCGTAGCGCGCACTGCCCGCGCCACCGGCGGCACGCGCCAGCAACGTCCAGAAGGCGACCTGGGTCAGCACCCGCGGCGCCACCGCCAGCAGGATGACACTCGGCGGGTACTGCCGGAGGTAGTCGCGCCAGGCCACGCGAGCCAGCGCCCGCGCCCGGCTCGGCGGCTCAGCCCAGCTCAAGGGTGCCCGCCCTCCGCGCCCGGTGCAGCACCGCGGCGACCGCGGCGGCGGCCAGCACCGACCACCCCGCCGCGGTCACCGCGAACCACAGCCAGTCCGGCCCGGTGCGGCCGCCCAGCCGGGTCGCGGCGAACAGGTCCGCGCTCCACCGGTAGGGGAACACCGAGGCCACCGGTCGCAGCCAGCCGGGCAGGACCCCGAGCGGCACGAACATGCCGCTGAGGATGAACACCGGGTACGCCAGGTTCTCGCTCAGCCGCGACGCCGAGCGGGCCAGCAGGAACGAGGAGGCCAGCAGCACGCTCAACGGCACGGCGGCCACCACGGCCGAGACCGCAGCCGCCACGAACTCCAGCGGGTGCGCGACGGGCAGCGGCACGCCCAGCACGGCCAGCAGCAGCGCGCAGGTCAGCGTGACCGGCACCGCGCCGCACACCGCCCCCACGACACTCTTGCCCAGCAACACCCCGGCGAAGCCGGCTGGCCGGCTCAGGACGCCGGCCAGCGTGCCCTGCCAGACCTCGGTGCGCAGCGCGAAACTCGCCTGCCAGAGCACCGACGACCACAGCCCGAGCAGCCCGGCGCCGAGCACCGGCGTGGCCGGGTCGGCCGAAGCCCCCCGATCCGCCAGCAGGGCCACCACGGCGAACGCGAGCGGTTGCAGCACCCCGGAGACCACCACGTGCACGGCGGGTGTGTTGCGAAGCTGGACCCGGGCGGAGGCGCCCAGTGCCTGCAGCGACGGCGAGCTCATGGGGTGGCCCGTTCGGCGCGTGCGGCGGTCAGCTCCCGGAACACGTCCTCCAGCCGCGCGTGACTGACCTGGACGTCGGTGATCCGCCCGGCCGGCCACTGGTCGGCCAGCCCGTGCAGCGCCGCCGGGGTCCACTCCGGCAGATGCAGTTCGGTGGTCCAGCGGCGATCCCGGTCGGTGCCGCTGATGGTGACCCTGGCGACCGCGCGGGCCCGGGCGATCAGCTCCGGCAACGGCAGGTCGAGCAGCGTCCGCCCCTCGTCCAGGATGACCACGCGGTCGGCGAGTTGCTCGATGTCGGCGAGGTAGTGGCTGGTCAGCACGATGCACGTGCCGTCGCGGCGCAGGCCCGCGACCGTGTCCCGGATGCTCTGCGCCTCGATCGGGTCCAGGCCGACGGTGGGCTCGTCGAGCAGCAGCAGCCGCGGCCGGGCTACCAGCCCGATCGCCAGGTGCAGCCGCTGGCGCATCCCGCGCGAGTAGGTCTGCACGGCGCGGTTCGCGACCGGCCCGAGGTGTACCACCTCCAGCGCCGCCTCGCACCGGGCGCCCAGCTCACGCCGGGGCACCCCGCTGAGCGTGGCAAAGAACCGGATGTTCTCGCGCGCGTCGAGCCGCTGGTACAGCCCCCGTTCACCGCCGAGCACGACCGACAGGGCCGCCCGGGCCCGGCGCGGCTGCGCGACGACGTCGATCCCGTCCACGCGCACGGTTCCGGTGGTGGGCAGCAGCAGCGTGGCGACGATCTTGGTCAGGGTCGTCTTCCCGGCCCCGTTGAGACCGAGTAGCCCGACCACCTCCCCGGCCGCCGCGCTCATCCGGACACCGCGCAGCGCGTGCACCGTCCGCCCGCGGTTGCCGCGGAACGTCCTGGTCACGTCGTCCACTTCGAGCACCGGAACCCTCTTCCTCCCCGACGGCGCGACGGGTGGGGTGCGCCGTCGCGACGCCGCACCCCACCCGCTCGGATCAGTTGGTCTCGCCGCGCAGCAGGACCTCGAGCCGGCCCGAGTCGTCGACCAGGTCGATCACCTCGCGGGCAAAATTGTCCATGTCAAACATATTTCACCTCCTCTACCGACATTCAATGAAATGCGGACAGTTCAAATAATTCAACCTGTGCCGCCCGGTGTCAAGACGTGAAATCACATTACCTCGATTGTCTCAATTATTGCTTTCGGACACGCCAAATAGCGCGTCCAGCGTAACTATCACCAGGCGCGCCAGCGTCTTTCACCGCGTCCTACCAGTCGACCATCAACTTATCCGGGCTGTACACGAACGCGTTTTCAGCGAACTCGACATGTTTTTCCGGGACCGCCATCCGAAGATCGGGAAATGCACGGAAAGCGGCTTCGAAAACGATGGACAACTCGGCTCGGGCGAGCGAGTGACCGAGGCACAGGTGTATTCCGTGGCCGAAAGCGAGGTGCCGTGGGCCGGAGCGCCGCGGGTCCAGCCGTCCGGGGTCGGGGTAGGCGTCCGGATCGAGGTTGCCGCCGGCCAGCAACGCGATCACGCCCTCGCCGGACCGGATCCGCACCCCGCCGAGGACCAGGTCCGCGGTCGCCGTCCGCGGCACCCCGAACTGGAGCACCGTCAGCAGCCTCAGCAACTCCTCGACCAGCGGCCCGGTCCGCTCGGGGTGCCGGGCCAGCGCTGCCCAGACCCCCGGCTCCCGCACCAGGGTCAGCACTCCGGACGAGATCATGCCGGCGGTTGTCTCGTGCCCCGCGGTGAGCAGGACCACGGCCATGGTGGTCATCTCCTCGACGGTGAAGCCGGCCTCGTGCCGGATCAGCCGGCTGAGCACGTCGTCACCCGGCTCGGCGCGCTTGGCCTCGATCACGCCCGCGATCAGCTCGGCCAGCTCGCGGTTTGCGCGGTTCACCTCGCCGGTGGCCGCGGAGCGGCTGAGCACCACCCGGGAGCGCTGCTGGAAGTAGCCGACGTGGCCGAAGGGCACCCCGAGCAACGCGCAGATGACCAGCGACGGCACCGGCAACGCGAGATGCTCGACCAGGTCGGCCGGTCCGCCTGCGGCTCGCATCCGCGCGATCTGCCCGTCCACCAGCCCGCCGATGACCGGTCGCAGCGCCGCGATGCGCCGGGGGCCGAACTCGTGGATGAGCGCGGACCGGTAGCGGGTGTGCCGCGGCGGATCGAGGGCCATGAACGCGGCCGGGGGCACCGCGGCCGGCGCGGCCGCCTGGACCATCGGGAAGCCCGGGCGTGAGACGTCCGAGCTGAACCGGGGGTCTCCGAGCACGGTGCGCACGTCCGCGTGCCGGGTCACCAGCCAGGCCCGCCGCCCACCCGCCAGCCGGACGGCCGCCACCGGCGCCGCTGCGCGCAAGGCCGCCACCTGGGGCGGCGGGGCGTACGGATCGGCACGGGAAAAGGGGAAGTCCGGCTCCCCGGTCACCGCAGTGGCCATAATGCCTCCCTTGTGGACGATGGTGGTCGGGACGGGTGCGGACTCGGCCCCCCGGTCCGGCTCACGACCCGCGCGGTCGCGACTGCGAGCACGGCCGCCGCGGCCGCCGCGGCGAGCACCGCGCATCCGGTCAGCGCAGTGCCCGCGGCTCCGAGCACGGCCAGGCCGACGGCGATCCGCGCGGAGGTCACGAGTGACCCGGCCACCGCCGCCCGGGCCCGCATCAGCGTGATCGCCCAGCCCAGCTTGCCCGGATCGGAATCGAGGTCGACCACGTCGGCCACGGCCTTCGCGCCGGGCAGGCCGCTGTACGGTGCGATGCCCAGATCCGCCGCGGCGAGCGCCGGGGCGTCGTTGTCACCGTCACCGACCATCGCGACCACGGCCGACCGCGACCGCCAGGCCGCGACGGCCGCCACCTTGGCCTCGGGGTCGGCTTCGGCGACCACGTCGCCGACCCCGACGAGGCGAGCCAGCTGCCGGGCCACGACCGGGCTGTCCCCGGTGAGCAACACGACTTCGACGCCGAGGCTTCGCACCTCCGCGATCCCGGCCGCCGCGCGGGCCCGGACGGGGGCGCCGAAGGCGACGGCGCCGAGCAGCCCGGCCCGCGAGTCGCCAACGACCAGCGCAGTCATCGCGTCGGCCTCGTACTCGTCGAGCAGGTCGTCCAGTCCGGCCGGCCAGTCCAGCCCCCGCGCCGCCGACCACTCCCGCATGGCCGCCCGGGACCCCTTGCGCAGCTCGGTCCCGTCGTCGAGGTCCACTCCGCTGATCCGGGCCTGTGGGGTGAACGGCACCGCCGACCATCCGCCATCCGGCGCCACCGCCGCGGGGGATCCGTGTTCACGCACCACCAACTCGATCGAGGACAATCCTTCGGGCGTCTCGTCGGCGAGGCCGGAGAGCGCCACGGCACGCGCGAGAGCGGTCACGTCGGTTCCCGCCACCGCCACCAGCGACTGGGCCCGGCGCTGCCCGTGGGTCAGCGTTCCGTTCTTGTCCATCAGCACGACTTCGACGCCCGCGATGGCCGGCGCGACGTCCGGGTGCCTGGCCAGCAGCCCGCCCTCGGCGAGGTCGGCGAGCCCGAGCACGAAACCGAGTCGCCGCAACGGCCATCCGGCCAGCAGCACCCCGAGCACCGCCAGCACCGCGGCGAGCGGGGGCACCCCGGCCGCGGCCCCGGCGGCGAGCAGCACCACCCCCGCGAACCCGACGAGGGGCGGCACCGCCGACGGAGCCGTCACGGCTGCGGCCCGGGCGACGATCGACCCGGGCCCGGAACTCAGCAGCCGCACTCTCAGCCGCCCTTCGACGATCCGGGCCCCGCCGGTCACCGCCGACCGCTCGCCGCCGCGCTCCCGGACGAGGTGCGGACCGGGGAACGGCAGATCGCGCACGACGGCGTGACCGTCCTCGACCTGGGCGTCCCCCGGCACCAGGTCGCCCGCGGCCAGCTCCAGGACCGTACCCACGGCCTCGGGTCGCCCGCGCAGTTCCCCGGACACCGCGCGCAGGGCCGAATTCCGCGCACCGAGCCGGCGCCGGGCCTCCACGAACGCCGCCAGCACCGCGGCGCCGGAAAGCGCCAGGACCAAGCCGGCGGCGATGAGCAGCGGGCCCATCAGACCGTGACGTCCGTCGGCAGCGGGTCCAGTTGCCGGCCGGCCGCGCCGCGCAGCACCACTGCGATCGCCCCCCAGCCGAGCAGTACCAGCCCGCACACGATGATCACGTACCAGCCGTCCTCGCCGCCCGCCGCGAACGCCAGCGCGGCGGAGGGGGCGAACCCGCCGAACACCGCGTCCGCCACCCCTTGCGACAACCCGACACCGAACCCGCGCAGCCGGGCGGGGAACACCGACGCCATGGCCTCCGGCAGCGTGACGCCCTGTGCGGTGGACAACAGCATTCCCACCCCGGAGGCCAGCAGTAGCCCGCCGAAGGTCGGCTGGATCGTCAGGTACAGAACCGGAAGGCTCACCACGAACCCGATGCTGGTGAACGCCAGCGTCTGCTGAAGGCCGGATCGCTGGGCCAGCCGTCCGATCGGCAGCACGAGCACCACCAGCGCCCCGGTGACCAAGGTGTTGGCGCCGAGCACGACCGTGGGCGAAGCGCCCAGCCGGTCCTGGGCGATGGCCGGCACGGCGATGGAGAACGTCGTCGTCGTGACCGAGGCCGCCGCGGCCAGTGCCGCCACCGCGAGCGCCGGCCGGAGGCTGCCCGGCCGACTCCCGGCCAGCTCCACCGGCTCGGTCTCGAGGTAGGCCGGCGTCTCGGCCAGGCCCCGCCGCAGCAAGCACAGCACCAGCGACAGGACGCCGGCGACCGCGAAAGGAACCCTCCAGCCCCACGTCTGCAGGGCCGCCGGCCCCAGCGCCGCCGACATCAGCGTGCCCAGGGCCGAGGCCGCGAACCCGCCGGCGGTGCAGGTGAGCACGAAGTAGCTGCCCTGCACCAGCCGGGCGCCCGGCCGGGCCGACTCCATCAGGTAGGTCACCGCGGTGGGCCACTCGCCACCGAACGCGAGCGCCGCCAGCGCTCGCGCCAGCACGAGCAGCACCGGGGCGGCCACCCCGATCGTCGACCGGCCCGGCAGCACCGCGATCGCCAGTGACGCCACTCCGGCCGCGCCGACCCCGATCATCAACGCCCGCCGCCGGCCGTGCCGGTCGGCGAACCGGCCGACCAGCGCGCCGCCCAGGGGACGCAGCAGCAGGCTGCCGCCGTAGACCAGAAACGCCTGGAAGGCCGCGCTGAGCCGGTCGCCGCCGAAGAACTGGGTCGCGAACACCGGCGCCAGCAGTGAGTAAAGGATCCAGTCGAAGAACTGGAGGAAGTTGCCGCCCGCGACGATCAGCCGGGACCCGCGGACAGAGCCCGCGGACGGTAGGACGGTCATGCCGGAAAGTCCTTTCTGCGTGATGGCCTCAGCGCGGCCGGGTCGCGGGGTCCGGGAGCTCATCCCCGGCTCAGCCCCAGGTCGGTGTAGATCGCGTCGCAGATCCCGAGCACGCGCCGCTGGTGCTCGTCCTGCATCGTCTTACCGTTGAGGTGCAGGGCCACGACGAGGTCGTGGTCGGGGTCGGTGAACACGACCGTCGTCCACAGTCCGTAGTGCCCGAAGCTGCGCAGCGACGCGGAACGGCCGAAAGCGCAGCACCGCTCGCCCAGGTGCCGGGACTCGAGCCGGAAGCCGAGCGACCAGTCCGCGTTGCCGAGCTGGTCGGGTTCGAGGCCGACCCGGTGGCGTCCGGTGAGCGCGGCCACGGTCACCGGACGCAGCACCCGGCCGGACCGGCCTTGACCCTGGCGCACCAGCATTTCGAACAGCCGGCCCAGATCCCGCATCGGCCCGCGGATGTTCAGCCCGGGGATCACGGTGGTGGTCGCGCCCTCGGTGCTGAACCACCACGTCGGCTGGGGCGGCAGGGCGCCGCCGGCCACGTAGATCAGGGGCAGCGTCGCGCCGTCCGCTTCGTATCCGGCGGCGTCGAACACCACCTTGGTGCGGTCCATGCCGCACGGCCCGAGCACCTCGGTCTCCAGGTACTCGACGTGGTCGCGGCCGGTCAGCGCCTCGATCAGCTCGGCGATCACGAACCAGCCCCACCAGGCGGCGTAGTTGATCCGCACCCCGTTCGGGCCGTCCGGCACCGGCATCCGGGCCACCGCCCCGCGCCGCAGGTCCCAGGGCGCGGACATGCAGCCGTGCAACGGATCGGCCCCCATCGGCACGGGTGAGGTGTGGGTGAGGATGTCGACGAGCCGCACCCGCTCCCGGCCGTCGCCGGAGTACCACGGCAGCACGTCCGCGACCGGCGCGTAGGGATCGAGCAGCTCCTGCTCCCAGAGCCGGCCGACCGCGACCGCGGAGACGGTTTTGGCGCAGCAGTACCAGATCGGCCGGGCGTCCGCCCGCATCGGCACGCCGGGCCGGGCGCTGCCCAGCCCGGCATCGAACACCGGCGTCCCGCGATGCGACACGTACAGCTGCACGCCTGGACTGGTCCGCCGGGTCTCGGCCCGCAGCAGCTCGACCGTGCGCGGCAGGCCGGCCGCCTGCTCCGGCGCGCCGGCCGGCAGCGGCTCGTGTGCGGGCAGCCCGGCGCCCGGGTCGGCGACCACCCCGGCTGCCGCCCGCAGCCGGGCCACCGTCCCGGACGGGTCCTGGGTCAGCAGGCGGTCCAGGAAGAAGACGAACAGGAACACGCCGTGCATGCGCACCCGGCCGGTCTCGAACAGCCGCACCCGGGCGCGGCCGTCGCCGAGCAGCAGCGTCACCGCGTCTTCCCGGGTGAGCACCACGGTCAAAGCGGCCCGGTCCTGCTCGCCGGCGCGGGAGAAAGCGAGGCGGCCGGTGTCCAGGTCCATCGCCATCAGCACCCGGGCGGGCGCGCCGGGCGCCGGGTCGGTGAGCTCCAGCAGCACTTTGACCGGGTCGGCGGCACCGCTGCCGAGACGGCGGAACCCCTCGGTGGCTGTGGCCAGCCAGGCGTCGTCGAGCACGGCGGCCCGGGTGGACGGATCGGTGACGGTCATGGTCACCGGTCCGCCGACCGGGTCGCGGTGGTGACCCGCATGGTGCCCGTGGTGTGCAGCGAGCCGTCCGGCTCGGCCAGCTTGGCCAGCTCGGCGTTCACCGCGGCCTCGGCGGCCGGCCGGTCGGCGGCCGGGACCGTCTCCCAGAACAACCGTCCGGCGGTCGACCACAGCCACGTCCACCACTGGTCGGGGCCGGTGAACACGGTGGTCTGGTCGACCTCCGTCGTGGCCACGTCGGTGAAGCCGGTCGCGGTGAGCAGGTCGTGCAGCGCCTCGACCGACCCGAACGGGCTGTCGGCGGCCAGCTCGTGGGCCGAGTGGCTGCGGCCGTACCTGCTGCTCGCCGAGAACACCGGCGCCCAGCGTGGATCGCTGCCGGCCCACCAGGACACGGCGAGCCGCCCCTGGTCCCGCAGCAGCTCGGCGAACCGGGCCACCGCGACGTCGGGGTGCGGCATCAGGAACAGCGCCATCCCGGACACCACGGCGTCGAACGTCCCGTCGATGAGGAACGGCGCGTTGAGCACCACGGTCTCCGCGTCGGCGACCGCGCAGCGGACCTGCCGCAGGCCGTGCCGCCCGGCCGCCCGTTCGGCGCGCTCCACCATGCCCGCGGAGACGTCGATGCCCAGCACGTACCCGGTCGGCCCGACCGCCCGGGCCGCCGGGACCAGGCAGGCGCCGGCCCCGCACCCGGCGTCCAGCACGCGGTCGCCGGTGGACAGGCCGGCCAGCTCGACCAGCCGCCGGCCCATCGGCGTGAAATGGTCCACGCCGACGTCGTCGTAGGTGGCCGCGCACCGGTCGAAGACCTCGGCCAGGCGCGGTGGGGCCGGGGCGGGGCCCGGCCCGAGGGTGACCGTCCGGCCCTCGGCCGCCGACTCGTAGACCGCGAGCACGGCGGCCAGCGCGGCCCGGCCTCCCGCCCCGCCGACCGGCGCCGGGCCCCCCGACTCGACCGCCGCGCAGAACTGCAGCAGCTGATCGCGGAACGGCTGGTAGGGCACGAAACTCCGGTCGCGCTCCAGGTCCTCGACGCTGGGCTCGCCGATCCGTTCGGCCGCCCGGTTTCCGGCCCCGTACGCGCCGTACAGGTCGACCTCGGCCCCGGGCTGCGCCGCGTGGAAGTAGACCAGCCGGTCGTCGTCGATCACCAGGCTGCCCCGGTCGCCGTGCACCGCCAGGCGGGTCGTGCGACCGGGGTAGGCCGCCGTCGTGGCCAGCAGCGTGCCCGGTACGCCGTCGCCGAGCAGCACCCGCGCCGACACCACGTCCTCCACTTCGATGGCGTGGGCCAGCGTCGCCGTGTGGGCGTTGACCTCGATCACCGGTCCGAGCAGCCACTGGGCCAGATCGACCAGGTGGACCCCCTGGTTGATCAGGGCGCCGCCGCCGTCCAGTTCGCGGGTTCCGCGCCAGCCACCGGACCGGTAGTAGCCTTCTCCCCGCCACAACGGGATCTCCATCGACACCGACGTGATCCGGCCCAGCTCGCCCGCGGCCAGCGCCTGCTTGGCCACCGTCGCCGAGCGGTCGAACCGGTGCTGGGACACCACGTCCAGCATCGCGGTCCCACGCCCGGCCGCGGCGATGAGCCGGTCAGCGGCGGCGAGGGTGACGTCGATCGGCTTCTCCACCAGCAGGTGCTTGCCCCGCTCCAGCACCCGCTCACCCAGTTCGGCGTGCGTCCCGCTCGGCGTGCACAGGCACACCGCGTCCACATCGGACCGGTCGAGCAGCTCCTCGACGGTGTTCGCCTCGCAGCCGACCTGACCGGCAAGTTCCTTCGCGCGCAACGGGTCCCGCGCGGCGACGGTGATCAGCTCGGCCCGGCCGCGCAACGCCGCCTGCCCGGTCAGCAGGCGGGCGTGGAACCCGCCGACCGAGCCACACCCGATGATCCCGAACCCGAGCATGTGCCACCCCTCACTTGGCCGCGGTCAGCGCGTTGCCCAGGAAGTTGGGCAGCGCGCGCAATGCCTGCTCCTGCGCGTCCAGATCGGCCGGATAGCGCGAGCGGTAGGTGCGGGTGACGGCCTCGACCTCCGGCCAGGTGGCCGGCAGGCGGCCGCCGCCGTACTCGGCGGCGAGTTGGTCGTAGAGCGTGGTGCCGGGCCGCAGGAACAGTTGGTTGAGGCCGAACCAGGCCGGCAGCTGCCCGGCCCAATCGACGATGCGCCCAGAGATCGACGCCTCGTCGTCGGGCAGGCCCATGAGCAGGAACGCGAACGGCACGATCCCGGCGTCGCGCAGCTTGGCCACCGCGCCCTCGATCTGCTCGGCGCTGACCCGCTTGTGCACTCCGGTGCCGGCCACGCTGGGCGATTCGGCGCCCAGCCACATGCCCCGGCACCCGGCCGCCGCCCACGCCCCGACATCGGAGCGCAGCACCACCTCGGCCCGGGTCTGTCCCAGCCAGGTTAGTCCCCGCCCGGTCATGCGGGTGCACAGTTCCCCGTAGAACGCCGGGTTGATGCCGAAGACGTAGTCGAGGAAGAACAACGCGTCCAGGCCGGCCGACTGCTGGGCGTCGATCTCGGCCAGCACCCGGTCGGTCGGCCGCATCCGCATCCGGGTGCCGAACGGCAGGTGGCAGAAGGTGCATCCGTACGTGCAGCCCCGCGCGGCCAGGACCATCCCGCACGGGCCCGGCATCGGCAGGCCCCCGTCGATCACCTCGGAGGTGTACCGCGACATCGGGAAGAGGTCGAAGGCCGGATGGGCCATGGTCTCGAGCGGAATGACCGGGTATGACGGCAGGTCCGCCGCTGGGGCGAGCAGGTCGGCCGATCCCGCCCGGCCGTTCGGCAGAACCCGGCCGGGGACGGCCACGTCGCGCGCGGCGAACACGGCGGCCGAATCGGCCTCGCCCCGGGCGACCGCGTCCACCCCGACCTCGTCGAGCGTCGCCCGCGGAAGGTGGTTGACGTGCGGCCCCACGGCGACGAACCGCGCACCGGGGTACCGGGTCCTGGCCTGCGTCACCGCGTCCCGGACCGGCCCGAGCTCCAGCGGGTAGCACTGGGCCCGGTCCGCGATCGCGGTGAACACGATCACGAGGTCTTGCGCGGGCGCGGGCGGCAGCGTGGCGAACCGCGTGTCCCACACCGTCACTTCGTGCCCTTCGGCCCGCAACTGGCCCGCCGCGTAGACGACGTCGAGCGGGACCTGGACGAAATACCGGTCGAAGTCGTTGGTGGGCACGAGAAGGCAAATCCGGCTCATCGTTGCTCCCTGGGAACGGCCGTGCCCGGCATCAGGCAGGCTCCTGGACGGGGTGGGCCGCGGCGGCCGCCACCGCCACGGCTCGTTCGGCGAGTGCCCGCAGCCGGTGCATCGGCCTGGGGTCGAAATCGCCGCGGCGGGCCGACAAGGTCGCCAGCGCGCTCGCCAGCGCCGTGCCCATCGGCGAGTCGTGGACGATCCACCGGGACCGGTGACCGCCGCGCCGCACCGACAACCGGTGCACGTTGCGGCCGAGCGACTGACCCACCGGATCGGCCACCGGGTCGAACTCGACGGTGAACAGGGTGGCGGCCGACTCGACCTGCAGCAGCCGCTGACGGCCACCCGGGCCCACTCCGTGGTCGGCGACCCACGCCGGCGGCACCGGCCCGCCCGGCGCGGCCCCCACCACGGTGGAGAACAGGTCGACCTCGCAGCCGTCGCTCAGCCGGGTCGTCTCCCTGGCCGCGTTCGGGACCAGGTCTTCGTCCGTCCCGACGCGCAGTTCGCAGTCGTCGACCGGGGTCGCGAGGTACTCGGCGAACTGAGCCGGCGACAGCGCACCACGCAAGCACGCGATCATGTGCAGCCACTCGTAGCCGAAGACGCCGAACGCGCGGTCCACGAACCGGCCCGTCGCGGCATCGGCGCGCCGATCCTTGGTGAACGACACCCGGACGGCGGACACCGGGGCGTAGCCGACCGTTTCGGCCCGCAGCCGGGAAAGCGCCTTCGGCGCGGCGGCATAGCGGTAGTGGTCCACCAGTACGAGCCGAGCCGAGGGGTGCGCGGACAGCAGTGCGGCGAACTCCTCCAGCTCACCCGGACGGCACAGCGGTTTTTCCACGATCAACCGGGCGTCGGGACACCGGCCCAGGATTGCCCGGACGGTGGAGAGGTGGGCATCGGTCGGGGTGCACACCGACCAGACGTCCACCCGGTCCGGCCAGGGCAGCCGGTCCAGCGAAGACCACAGCCGAGCCGGCGGATCCGCGACCGATCCCGCCTCGACCACGCTGACCCGCGCGCCCCAGTCCCGCATCAGCGACTCGTGGAGGTGCCCGGCCACGCCGTAGCCGATCACGCAGACCTCGAGTCCCGCGGGCACCAGCGGCACCTCAGACATCGGCCCGCTCCCCGGAGGCCAGGTAACGGGCGTAGTACCGCTCGTACAGCCCGGAGCGCCCGACCAGTTCGTCGACGATCGTCGTGTGCACACCCGGTTCCAGCTCTTCACAGCGCCGGCACATCTCTTCGGCCGCGAGGAGCGTTCCGGCGCGATAGAGGTCGTAACCGCGGTTGGGGATGCCCTCGTACTCGAACAGGTTGAGCGAGCGGCCGTCCCCCAGCAGCGTGACCTCCCGGTCGCCCGGCAGCCGGTAGCGGACGCCGACGCCGGGCAGGGCGACCTGCGGCAGGCCGTGCGGCTGGTCGGTGAACAGGCTGAAGTCCTTGGTCGCGAACCCGGCGAGGAACACGCCATCGGGCAGCAGCGGCAACGTGTCCGGCGAGACCACGCGGTCCCCGGTGCTGCCGGCGATGAGGAACGGCTGGTCCCGCTCCAGCGCCGCGGCCAGGCTGCGGTGGGTCGCGAAGCCCTCTTCGGCCGCCCGGATCAGCGTGATGATGTCCGTATCGACCACCGCCACCGAGCACCCCAGCGCCCTCAGCCCCAGCGCGAGCCTGCGGCCGAGGGTGCCGAAGCCGACGCAGAGCACGGACCGGCCGATGACCTTCTGCCCGGCCAGCAGCACCCGGACGCGGCGCAGGCAGGAGTCCGCGATCTCGTTGTAGCCGATGGTCGCCTTCAACGCCGAACGCGCCATGTTGAACACCGGGATCGTCACCCCGCCGGGCAGGCCTTCGATGCGTTTCAAGCCGCTGACGGTGAGCTCCAGCGCGGCGTCCACCGCCTCTTCCACCAGGTGGTTGCTACCGAGTCCCTGGGCCAGCAGACCGCCGTCGTCGACCACCAGCACCCGTCGTCCGGACTGGTGGGCGCGGTGGATGAACCGGTCCACGGCAGCGCCGCTGGCGCGGGCCTCCTCCAGCTCCGCCACCGTGGCGGTCCGGTTGATGACGGAGTTGTCCAGCACGCCGCTCGAGTAGCCGCGGCGCAGAAAAGTGGCGTGCACCCGGTCCCGATGGGCCGTCTTGTCCCCTTTGGACAGTGCAAAAATCCATTCCGGCGGCATTCCGCACCGTTCGACGGCCCGCAGGAACCCGACGCTGTTTTCGACGAAGTGGTCGCGGAAGATCAGCGCCCACCCGGCCAGCGGCGAGTCGTCTCCCAGCACGCTCTCCAGCATCGGCATCGCGTGGGTGATGGAGTCCAGCTCGGCCTCGGTGTAGGCCACCGCGCAGTGCCGCAGCCGCTCGGCGAACTCGCGGGTCACCACCGGCCCGGCCCGGCCCGGCCCCGGTGGCGCCTCGCTGGACAACAGCACAGCCCGGCTCCGCGCGACCGCGGGGCACACCGGGTCCAGCGTGGCCGACGGGTCCACCGGCGAATCCGCAACGTGTACCTCGACGAGCGTGCCGCCGCTGGCGAGCACCAGCGATCCCTCGGCCGAAAGCCGGTCGGTGAAGGAGCCGCCCAGCACTTCGGTCACCGCAGTCGCGCATTCGGCGACGGCCGCGTGATCGAATGGCCCGGTGATGACGTCGTGGAAATACAACGGCGGTCTGACCGGCGCGGTGGGGTCATCAGTGTTCGCTTCGGCAATCGGAAGATCCAGCGTCATTGAGACTGCCTTTCTGGCGACACCCGTCACATCTCGGGAATACCCGCACTCCCGTCTACACCGAGGTGACGCTAACCAGGGCGGCCGGGCACCCGGTAGTCGCGGCAGTCCGGGACTTGACAAGACGCGAGAACCCGAGGTTTTCGAGCCGGGCAGCACCTACCGCAAATCGCCGGTGAAGTGGTTGAGGACGCCAGGAGCCGACTGGTAGCGTGCAGGAAGGTAGCAGATAACTCGTCGGCAATAGGCCGAACAGGTGACCCTTCGGCGGTCTCTGTCACATTTACCGCGACCTTATCCGGCATCCAACAGTGGCGCTTCTGCGCGAATCGGAAATGGGGCCTGCTGTGCTCACTCGTTCTGTCGCGGTGATCGGGACCGGTTACGTCGGCCTGACCACCGGCGCCTGCCTCGCGTCCCTGGGCCACCAGGTGATCTGCGCGGACCGCGATCAGGCCAAGGTGAACCGGCTGCGCCGCGGCGAGGTGCCGATCCGCGAGCCGCGGCTGCCCGAACTGGTGGCCGAAGGCCTGGCGACCGGCCGCTTGTGGTTCGTGAACGACGCGGCCGAGGCGGTGCGCCGGGCCGAGGTGGTCTACCTGTGCCTGCCGACCCCGATGGGCCCGGACGGGGCGGCAGATCTGTCCGAGCTGGAAGACGTGCTCGCCCGGGTCAGGGACGTGCTGCCACCGGGATGCGTGGTGGTGAACAAGTCCACCGTGCCGGTGGGCACCGCGTCGCGGACCCGACGGCTGCTGGGCCGCGACGACCTCGCAGTGGTCAGCAACCCGGAGTTCCTGCGCGAGGGCAGCGCCGTGCGGGATTTCCTGAACCCGGACCGGATCGTGGTGGGCAGCGACCGGCCGGACTCGGCCGATCGGGTGGTCGGGTTGTACGCGGGACTGCCCGCTCCCGCCGTGCTGACCGACGTGGCCAGCGCGGAACTGATGAAGTACGCGGCGAATTGCTTCCTGGCGATGAAGGTTTCCTACGTCAACGCCATCGCGGAGCTGTGCGAACGGCTGGGCGCCGATGTCCGGGACGTGACCGAGGGCATGGGTCACGACCCCCGGATCGGCCGGTCGTTCCTGTCACCGGGGCCGGGCTGGGGCGGGTCTTGCCTGCCCAAGGACGTGCACGCGCTGCTGCGGGCGTCGGACGAGGCGGACTTCGAGTTCCCCCTGCTCCGCGCCACCATCGACACGAACGCGCACCAGTTCCAGCGGATCGTGGGCAAGATCCGGCTGGCGGCGACCGGCGACCGGCAGGGCTCACTGCGCAAGCTTCGGGTCGGCCTGCTCGGCCTGACGTTCAAGGCGGGCACGGACGACCTGCGCGACTCCCCCGCGCTGGTCGTCGCCGCACTCCTGCGCCAGGCCGGCGCGGACCTGCAGGGCTACGACCCGGCCGTCACCGCGCCGGACCACCCCGGCCTGTCCGGCATCGCGCTGGTCGACGACCCGCTGCTCGCCGCGAAGGACGCGGACGTCCTGGTGGTGCTGACCGAGTGGCCGGAGTTCCGCGCGCTGGACTGGACGCGCCTAGCCGAGGTGGTGGCGAACCGGGTCGTGGTGGACGCCCGCAACCTGCTCGACCCCGGCGTGCCCGCCCGCGCGGGCTTCTCCTACCACGGCCTAGGGTCTGCCCCGATCACCGCCGGCCGGGTTCAAAGCCCCTCGGCCGAAGCCTGAGGTCCGAGGCCCCGACGGGCGAACCGGATCCACGCGCATTCGCTGTGGTGGAGACGGCGCATCGCAATGCGATGCGGCAGCAACGCGAGGATCCGCAGCTGATCCTTGCGATGTCGGTCGCGGCGCACGCGTTGGCGCTGTACGACACCGCCGCCGACCCTCCGCGGGGCTGAGCTGGGGGGTCAGGTGTTCTTGCACTAGGGCGCTTCGGGGTCGGCGAGGGTGTCGAGCAGCAGCTGGCACCAGGTCACTGCGGTGTTGACGGCGAGGTGGGCGTGGCGGGGTCGGAGCCTGACCCGGGCGGCCGCGGGGCCGTGTCCGGTGCCGTGGCCGCGGTTGCGCAGTTCACCGAGCCTGGCGGCGATGGTGGTGACCGTGCCGAGGATCGTTTGACCGCGTCGCTGCCGTCGGGGCCCGGCGTCGCGGAGGCCGGGTGCAGGCCGAGGGCGTCCTGGGCGGCTCTGGCCAGGGCGGGCAGGTCGTCTTTCTCGTTGGGGGCACTCGAGTGCCCCTGAAAGGGGCCACTCGGCTGAACGTGGGCTGGTCAGGGGTGTAGAGCGCGTTTCAGCCGGGGGTGTGGAGGTATCGGACTGGGCTGGTCAGCCGCGGCGTCGAGGAAGGTGATGCCCGGGGGGCGAATCCGGTGGATCAGCGGGGTGGCGGGGCCGTGGTGAAGTGGTGGGTCGCGGCCCAGCTGGCGAGCAGCTGCAGCCGTTCCGCGGTCGGGTGCCACCCCAGGTGGAGCTGGAACGTTGTATTGAAGTGGTGCCACATCCGGCTGCTACAACAGCCGACCTTTCGCACCCGAGTACGCGCACGTCCGTTTCCCCTTGACTTCGACTGCACTCGAAGTTTCATGATGGGTTCCCCGCACCGTAGTGATAAGGAGGACAAGCACATGCCCAAGCTCGACCGGATTATCGAATCCGCCTTGTACGTCGACGACCTCGATCGTGCCCGGAGATTTTATGGTGGGCACCTCGCGTTTGCCAGTTGGGGGGCGGGCCGGGGTGGATCGACGTGGTGGGCTCGTCGCCGCGGTGTGCCTGCAGTGGACCGTGGACACGGTGCTCATCGGCGTGAATTGCGTGCACCGCGAAGACAACGTATGCCAGCCTCCGCGCCGCCAGCAGCGCGTGCAATCGGGCGCCGAATGCTTTCGCGACGAACGCCGCGGCGTCAACCTGTTCCTGTGGCGGGTCGAACACCTCGGTCACCGTCAGCTCCTGCGGCGGTCGACGCCGCGCAGGGGGTCGCTCGCCCAGCTCGCCGGCCAGCCCCACGCCCGTCTGGGTCGCGCGATCCTGGAGCTGCTCGCCCCCGAGCCGGACTGGATCACGCTGCGCCCCGAACCCGGCGCGGCTGCCTCCGCGGCACCGCCGCACACCCCGGCGGGCCGGCCCTGCCACTGCTGGGCCACCACGACTACATCTGCACACGCCACCGGCCCGCCGGACCTGCTCGACCACCCGCAGCCCAGCCGCGCTGCGCTGCCCGACGTGGTCGCCGCGCAGCACCGGCACCGACGGCTGCTGTCCCGCCTCGGCCGGCCGCGACGTTCGACGCCGTTCTCACCGGATTCCTGTTCTGCGCGCAGCACTGAAACTTTCACCGATATCGCTCTCGACGGCGACGCCTGACTGACCCCGAAGCGCCGGACCGCGCTGCTCATCCCGCCAGGCACCGAACCGGAGACCTTCAGCGCATCGCGGGGCTGTTCGCCGCGGCCTACCCCGAAGCCGTCGCGCTCGCCGAACTCGTCGGTTCGCTGAGCTGGGGGCGCCTCGCCGCCTGCGGCCTAGATGACCAAGCCACCTGCGCCGCCGCGATCGGCGCGCAGCTTGGCCTGCGCGACTACCGGCCCGCCGACGCCGAGGACTCGGTCGCGCACTGCATCGAGGACGACTACTGGCACCCACCCAGCCTGCCCAACAACGACTTCCGCAGCCTCAAGACCTTCGGCGGCCCGGCCGGGTTCCGCAAGCCGGACAAGAACGCCGACGCCAAACGCCGCACCCGTGCACTCTGGTTCACCCGCCATCAACGCGGCGGCGACGCGATGCTGCACCACCGCAGCCTCAACCCGGTCGTCTTGCACGACTGGTCGGTCAGGATGGAGCTGTTCGCCAGCGCCATCGCGCTCACCGCGAACACCAGCGTCGAGTCGCGCAAGGCGATCGGCATCGAACGGACCCCGACGTTGAGGGAGGCCGCTCAGCTCACGGTCACGCCCTGATTTCGGCTGCAGCCGCAGCCATCCCGCTTCCTCGCACTCACCATCGAACCCGTTCCCTGGGCCGAGCGGGAAGGCGGTCACCGCGCGAAGACCGGCAGGCACCTGCTGATGGACAGCGAGAGGCGGCTCCGAGCGAAAGCGCCGGTCGTCATCAGTCAGCTCCGCTCAAACCTCAAGCCTCGATTCGACGGCTGACCGCTCGCAACATCCGCCACTAGGCCCGGACACCGGCAGGCGAACTCGTCCGGACCTACTGTGGGGAACGCAGGTCGGCGAATCGTCCGTCCGAAAGGTCCGGCCGGACAGGACAGCGGCGGCTACCGCGTCGTAGGCGGTTGGGCATGGCGCAGGCCGGGGAGTTCGACCCCGAGACGTTGCAGAGCTGCTCGGCGTTGCGGGGTGAGGGTTCCTGCCCTGTCATAGCCCTTCTGCTTGTGTACCCAGTCGCCGAGTCGGATGGTGTCCGAGCCGGGGGTGATATAGACCGCGGCCACCCGGCCGTGGCCGTGTGTGGCGTGGAACTGCCGCAACGCCGGCAGGTAGATCTTCCACCAGCGATATTCCAGCATGTCCCACACCATGCCGAGCGCGTCGAGCTCGGCCGCACGGTCCGGGCGCGACCCGTCGGCAAGGCTGACCCGCTGGTTGCTCAGCTGCCGCCCGAGCCGGTATCCGGTGCGGGGGTCCCGGTACTTCTGCGGCACGGCGAGGTTTCCGTGTTCATCGAGGTAGGCGCGGCAGTGCTTGAGCAACGTCTGCCACGCCTTCTCCTGGGCACCGGTCGCGGTGAAACCGAGCCGGTCCAGCAGCACCCGTTGCTCGGCCGAGAGCAGGCCGGCGCGGGCGCAGTACTGCTGGTTCTGGACCCACTGCCCGACCGCGTATCCCTCGGGATCGACGTGGCGGCAGGTCATCTCCAGGTTCCCGGAACGGGTGTGGAAGCGGATAGCGGCGGCGTAGCCGTCCCACCACGAGGACGTGGTGGAGCGCAGCAGCCTCGGCATCACGTGGTCGAGCAGGCCCCGGTAGCCCTCGGGCAGATCCACAAGCACCCGCGGCACCGGCACATCGGCGTAGACTCCCTGCGCCATCCGTGCCCGGGCCGAGTCGAGTTCAGAGGCGAACGTGTCATCGTGGGCGCGCAGCGCCCGCAGGGTCTGCACCACGGTCGACCACCCCGCGGCGTCACCGATCTCGTCGGCCTGCGTGTCCGGATCGTCGGGCAGCAGGATCGGCACGAGCACCAACGCCACCCCACGCCCGTCCGGGTGCGGGCGCATCGCCCGGCCCACCGCCTGGATGACGTGCGCGCTGGACTCCGAGGGAGTGGTCAGCACCGCGGTGTCGACCTGCGGAACATCGACGCCCTCACGCAGACAGCGGGCGCTTGCCACCACCGACCACCCGCTGCCCGGGGGCTCGGCCAGGGTCGCGAGCCGTGCCGCCCGTTCGGACGCGGTCATATGACCGGCCACGTAGCCCGCAGTCAGCGGGCCCGGCGGCCGGTCAGCAGGAGCGAGAGCGTCGACGATGTGATGCAGCGTGCTGGCGAACGCGACAGAGTCCTCGACCCGTGAGGTGAACACCAGCATCCGCCGGAGTTTGTAGGTCACCGCGGCACGGGCGAGCGCGGTCTGAATCACCGCCCGCCGCAATGCCCGCCCGGTTTCCCGATGGGCGCCGGTGCCGGCGGATGTGGTGGGCAGGGCGCGCAGGAGGTAGAGGGCATCGCGGCGGCGGACCCCGATGACGGCGATCCGGTAGTCGTCGAGGTAGCCCTCGGCGATTGCCCGGGACGCCGGATAGTCGAACAGTGTCGGCCCGTACACGCGCTCGTCGTCCATCGACACCGTCTCGACCACCTCCCCGTCCGCCCTGGATGTGGTCGGCGGAAGCACGACCCTCGGGGTGGCGGTCGCATACAGGCGCCGCCTGCTCGGGAATGCATCCTCGTCGTGCACGACCGCGATGCGCTTGCCCGCCCGCCCGGCGGTCCAATGGGCCTCGTCGACCACGGTCAGGTCCGCTACCAACCCGGCCAGACGCAGCGCAGCCGCGACCCGTTCGGCGGAGGCGTGCGTCGCCAGCACCACCCTGAGCCCCTGTTGCGAACTGTGCAGCCAGGCCGCGGCCTCGGCAGGGTCGGTGGTGACCGGACACGACAGCTCTGCAGGATGAGTCCACTCCTCGGCGACCGTGTCGTCGCTGCACACCGCGAGCGCGACATGCGCGGGCCCGGTCGCGCTCCACACGGCCAAGGTCTGACTCACCAGCCCCAGCGTCGGGCACAGCACCACCACGACCCCGCCGACCGGCACCACCGTGGCCGCGACATGCACCACGACCACGGTCTTGCCCGTGCCGCAGAACATGATCAGCTTGCCCCGCCCGCCATCGGCCAGTCCGGCTGCGCAGCGATCCACCGCATCCACCTGATAGCCACGCAGGACGACCGGCGCGACACCCTGCGGGCATGAACCATGGCGAGGCGACAAGGTAGAGGTCACGCCGGCATAATGTCGATCCAGCTACTCCGGCGACACTTCACTGGCCGCATGTCTAGGGGCTCCTCGCCACCCCTTCCCTGACGACTTGACCTGCACAGACGAGGGCGGCAGGCCCGCGTTCTGGGATGCGGTCCCTGTCCCCCGAAAGAGCGAGCCCGACGCCGGCACCCGTCGCGGCAGGACGCTCCGTGCGCGGCGGGGTGGCACGCGCCGAAGTTCTCGACGGGTCGAGGTAGTGATCAGGCAACTGCTCTCGGCGGTGAAGCCCGGGTCGACTGCGTACACTGACCTGCCCCATTCGGTGAACACGCTGCTGTTGTGGTTCGCCACCCGTGGGTCGTCACGAGGTGGGTAGATGGGGCCCGAGGTACCCGATGCAGATCAGTCCCGTCTTCTCGGTGGCATCGAGGAAGTGCAGCCGCGGGTAGGCCCCGGTTTGGCTGATCCGGATGTGAGCCAGGTACAGGGCGGCTCCGCGGGCGTCGACGTCTATGGGGGCCGGGCGTTCACGCAGGGCACGCAGGCGCGGGTTGTTCATCACCGACTCGCTCTCCCCTGCGGCGACCTGCGCCGCGGAGATCTTGGGTCCATCGATATCGGCGTGCAGGTAGGCCGGGAAATTCCGGAGGGGAGTGAGTGGGTGTCCGGTGCTGCGCGCCGCCGCCTTCGCCGCGGCGTAGCCGGACAGCGCGCGCATGGCCCGCCAGGTGGTGGCGAGCCAGTCACGCCGCACGGGTAGCTGCGCGGCGATCTCGGCGAGTTCGGGGCTGCACCAGATATGGGGCAGCCTTGCCGCTGCTTCACACAGCTGCAGCCAGGTGGACGGGGCGGGCTCCTGCTCGCCCTCGGGCGAGGTATCGCCCTCGGTGTCCTCGCGGGTATCCCGCTCGAGGGGCCACCTGTGACGGGCAGGGCGCTGCTCCAGCTCGTGGCGTGCGTGCTGCAGGTGCATGGCGAGCTCGTCGATGGTGCCGAGCGTGCTCACCAGCTCGTCGTCCCGCCGCCGCAGCTGCTGTTGCAGCGAGTCCAGGTGTTCGGGGCTGCCGACGGCAGCGGCCTCGGCCCGATACCGCAGCGCGGCCTGTGCGAGCCGCATCCGCGATGCCTGCAGGCTCGCGATCGTCTCCCGCTGCACGGTGACCTGCATGTCTAGGTCGATCGTGCGGGCACGCAGCGCCTCGGCTACCCGGCGGGAGTCGTGCAGTTGCTGCCGCAGCGCGGTGAGCTCGGCGCCGCTCGACGCGAGATGATCGTCGATCCGCTGGTCAGCACGATGGAAGAGCAGCGTCGGCTCGGCTACGGCGCTCGTGGCCCAGATCGTCCGGAACGTCGCGGGCCCGACGTCGGTCGACGCACCTCGTGCTTCGTGCAGGGCCGGCCCGAGTGCCCAGCCAACGTTGTAGATCTGCGGCGGCTTTTCCGCACTGCCTTTACCGCGACCGCTCCCCCGTCGTTGCGGCACGGGCCGGGTCGCGACATCGGGCTGGTCACTGCACAGATACAGCAACGCGTGCATGGCGGCACGGGTCAGCGTGCTCACCCAGGTCCGCATTGCGCCGGACATCAGCTCCATGCCAGGTTCGGCACCGAAGGCCTTGAGCGTGTTCTCGGTGGCGGCCTCGATCGTGAACCGCTCACGCCCGACCGGCACGGTCAACCGGGTCAAGTCCACATCCTGTTCATGGCCGTGCTCGTCCACCAGGCTGGTGACAGCCATTATGGCCAGCGCATCGCGAGCCGGATCATCGGTCGAGCAGAACCGGCCCCGCGTTTCCGCGCTCCGCCCGTAGACGAAGAACCCGAGAATCCGGCCACGTAAGCCGTCCGGTGTGGTAACCGGCAGCGGACGCGGAAACAGCACCAGAGGATCCGGGCGCGGCAAGCGGTCGAAAATCGGTCCTGGCAGCTCACCGGACGTGCTGTCTTCCAGCTCGTCAACCAGCTGCGGATGAATCGGGAACACCGTGCGCTTCGACGACGCCCAGATGCGGTACACCGCCAACGCCAGGACGCCGCTGTAGAGGCCCTGATGCCAGTGTGCCGGCACACTCGGCGGTAACCGCAGCGCTGCCCCCTCCGCCACCTCCCGCACCATGGGCCAGCAGCTCATGCTGCGGACGACCTTCTCCTGCCCCGCCATCCACCTCGCCACGTGCGCGACCACCGCAGGAGCCTGCTGACTCAGGCCGAGCTCACCACCGGCCACTCATGCCTCACTTCCGTTTCACGCTGCCGATCCCACCGACCGACGCGGGCACCAGCCAACACCCAGGACACCCCGAGACTAGCGACCCGGCGGCACCACCAGTCGAGCAGCTCACGACGAGTCAGTCGAATCCGAGCGCGGGGAGCTGAGCGGCTGCCGCCGGTACCGATACCGCATGATCGAATGGCGTACGCTCCTGGCAGGCCTGCGCGTCATGGCGCGCTAAGAAACCCATCAGGCTGCGGGGACACAATGCGTCAAGACCGCAGAAGAGGTGCGGTTGCGAGCAGGTGCCCCCTCGGTCACTGCCCTGCCGAAAACGCACTCCAGGGATGCCCGTGCCCTACACGATTCTCTAACGGGCAGACACCGACGATCCCAGCTCGCTGGGACGCCGGGACGGCCGGATGTTCATCGACTGCCCGTGCTGCTCCGGGCACGGTTGGCCGCGGCTGGGCACGCCGTGCCCGCACCGTGCTGAACAGCCAGTTCCAGCGCTCGCCCTTGGCAGAACGAGGCGGGTCACCGGCGTGCCCCGGTTTGCATGCCCGGCCCGCCACGCGGCGAAGTTCCGGAACTTGGGCGAGCTTCTTCGTTCTGGAGAAGACTCGCCCGTCGCGGGCCCGTTCCCGGTATCGGTACACGAAATAGGCGCCGGCGACGAGACCGACGGCGCGGCCGGCGCGGGCAACAAGCATGGCCGCGCACAACCCGTTCTCCACCACCGCGTCGCCCTACACCCCTGTCAAGGCGGTGACATCGTCGACTAGGTGTGGCATCTCATGAGGTTGGTGGCGGTGTGGACAGCTACGAGCAGACCAGCGCTTCACGCGCCTCGTGAGGCCGGTCTTTACAAGGGTAGAGCGGCTGGATCTGCGAGGGCGGAGTGGTGATGCCGTATCGCGGGAGCTTGTCTTCGCACACGATCGCCGCACGCGCGGCGTCCTCGCGACTATCGCCGACGAGGTAGTCGTAGAACCCGGGCCCGTAGGTGTGCCGCTCAATCACGTCGGTCGCGATCTGGTCGCACTTCCACCACTCCACCGCGTCGCGACGCGAGGATTCGACACGAAGCACACCGTCGTCCATGTCGCACACATACCAACGCATGACGATACCTTCACGCAGAGAATGGGCTGGATAACTCAACGGGCCGACACAACCAGTCAAGAATACCGGTGCTGCCGGATCTCTCGGGACCCGAACAGGTCACGGTGTCCGCGTCATTGGTCGGCACAGTGTGTTATAGGTGATCAGCTGGTCCGCCGGTCGAGCGCCACCCAGAAGCGGGCACGAAGGTGGTGCCGGACCGGGTCACTGAGGTCGTAGACGCCCACGGCTTCGGACAAGTCGAGCAGGAGCGCCCGGTCGACGTCACGCGGGATCTCGGGCCTGTTCTCCGCGCACGCCGCATGCTGCAGACCCGGGTCGCCTTCGAGCCACGTGTGCAGCAGCCGATCCACGACGTGGTCGATGTTCTCGTCCATTTCGTCGCTGTGGACATAGGCCGGGTCGGAGAAGGAGCTGCCACCGGTGCTGCTGGAGAACACCAGCGTCGCCGGAGCTGCCGCAGGCTCTACCGGTGCGGGTTGCACTGTGTTGTCGATCATGGGCCGGGGTTCGCGGTGAGCCAGTATTGCCGGTGTCGGCGCCGGACGC
This sequence comes from Amycolatopsis sp. PS_44_ISF1, assembly GCF_032335455.1. Taxonomy (NCBI): domain Bacteria; kingdom Bacillati; phylum Actinomycetota; class Actinomycetes; order Pseudonocardiales; family Pseudonocardiaceae; genus Amycolatopsis; species Amycolatopsis sp. PS_44_ISF1. Next base: position 1,657,990 of record NZ_JANUXO010000002.1, read on the forward strand.
TGCTCGGCGGTGGACGCCGGTTTCAAGGGCGCGGTGTTCGTGGCGCGCGCACGGCGCGACGTGATCGCGTGGTCGAGTGTATCGGCGTCGAGCGTCTCCATCCCATCCGCCGCGGTTTGCAGATGTCGGCTGAGGCCGTAGGGTTCTCCGGTTTTCAACGGCACGGCAAGCACGATGACCTGCACCCCGTGGGCTTGCGCCTCATCCACGGCTTCGGTGAGGTCGTCATCGCCCGACACCAGGTAGACGACCTCGACGGCGGCGTTGCGCGCGGCCGAGACCAGGTCGAGCCCGATCCGCAGGTCGACTCCTTTCTGCTCACCGTCGAAGCCGATCCGGCCCAGCCGGAGCTTGACCCGGGAGAGCAGGCCGATTTGTCGTTGCGTCGAGTCGGGCACACCATCACGGGCCGCGTCGTACCAGTGCACGCGCAGCAGTGGGAGTCCGGATTGACGTTCGGCATGCGTGGTGAGCCCGGTGATCAGTTGCTCGTAGTCGATGTGGATGCCGCCGCGCAGGGACGTACCGGTGACACGGGTCGCCGCGGCCGCCAGCGCGTAACCGGCATCGACGAAGACCGCACAACGGGACGTCACCGCCCGCTCCCCTTCCATCGGATTGCGTCACACCTTAGTGCCCGGCCCGCAGGGGCTGCGTCGTCGGTCCGACCAGAACCGTCCACGCGGTAGCTGAGGCTGCGGGAGCGGATTGCGGTTGCTCGCCGGTCGTCCTGCCTCATTGCCGCTGAGGCATACGTCCACTCTCGACTTGCAGGGACTCGGTTCGCGTGCGATTGCCATAGGCGGGTCGGTCTCACCGGGTATGGGTTTCTGCGATCGCCCGCCCTGGCGCACCGGCGGCTCGGTCCGTCTCGGACGCCCGGCCGAGGACCTTCGCCTCGTCTCAGGCGATCGGGCCGACGCCGCGGCGCGAGGCGGTGCGCCAGCAGGGGCCGGTTGCCGGTCGGCGTGCCCGTCGTGGCGAACCCCGGCGAGCCGCGGCAGATCGGACAGGGCGTGCCCGGTCGAGGTCATGGAGCGTCGTTCTGAGGGGTTGAACGCTCGCCGTGGAGGGCGCCCCATCGGCGGGCGAGCTCGGTGGCGGCCGGCTCGGTCAGCGCGCCGTGGCGCAGTTTCCAATAGTTCGCCCGGCCCTCCGGCAGGTCGGTAAGCTGGAACTGGTCGATGAGGGCGCGGCCGGCGTCGGTGAGCAGGACTTCCGGTGCGTCGTCGGCGACCGGTTCGGGCGCGGCCTGCACCAGGCCGAGGCGCTCGGCGACTGCGAGGTAGTCATCGAACCCCCGCAGGGAGCCGAAGTGCGCGTACACGTCGCCGTCGGGCCGGGCAGCGCCGACGACGACGGCGAGTACATGGGTCCAGGAGGCGGTCACCGCGTCGCTCCGTGTCGCGGGTTCGCCGAGGATGCGGGCCGGGGCAGGGCGACCGTGCCGATCACAGGTGTACTCGGCAGGGCGCGCCCGTCAGCGACGTGGCTGATCACAGTCCCCACTGGGGTCCGCAGATGTCCGTCGCCCTGGGCGGCAGCGAGGCGATCCGGTGGCAGGCGGTGCCACCAGCCGGGATGCTTGTAGTTCATGGGTCCTCCGTCGGTCAGGGTTGTTCTGTGGTGTGGTGTGACTCTAGTTAGCCGCCAGGTTGTGCCGGGCTGTTGTGTTTCCGACATTGCCGCCGCGTTGTGCGACATCCTGGGTCCGCGACAGATCAGTGTGGCTGTACGGGGTGCCCGTGCTGCCGATCAGGCGGTGGGTTGCGGCCTCGTCTGCCGGTGACGGCAGCTTCGCCCCGTCCGGCGGAATGGCGAATCGTTGACCGAGGAACCGGCGGCTCGTGGTATTGACATTGACGTCAAGCAGCGTAGTTCCGGGACGCTGTCGAACAGTTTTCGGTCGATCCATTCGGCAGGGATCGCCAGTTCACCGGCCTGCCGCTGCCAGGAGTGCGACTGGCCGCTGTTGTCCGTCGGTGCAGGCATTCCAGTCCGCGCCGGGGTCTCTCCGTCGTGGACACGCCACCCGGCGTTGTCGGCGCGGCGGTCAACCGCGATCGTCGCGACCGCCACACCGAACAGCAGCGGCTTCATCGAGCCGACCCGCCGTGGTCGCGGTGACAGCAGCACCTCGCCGTCGGACATCATGCTCGTCAGTTCGCGCAGCAGCCGCCCTGTGACGTGATGCTGCGATAAACCAGAACCACCGGAATACCTTCCCGGAGCCGGATCGGGGGTGGTTGGCTCCACGGCCCTACGCAGTGAAGGCCGGGCGGATCAGGCGAGCCTCGTCCGGCAGCGGCCGGCCGGCGTCGGAGAGGGCGTCCTCGGCCAGGCCGTCCCTGAGCAGGGTTTTCGCCGGCGGGCCCCACAGCAGTGAGACGCACCTGGTTTCCTGCTGGCGGGCGTGCAGCCAGGCACCGGTGACCGGAACGCCGAGATAGACTTGACCGGCCGGCCAGGTCGGGTCGAGCGCGGACGTGCCGGTCGCACACCAGGCATGCTCATTACTAATACCGAGGCAGCTGGCGTGGATCGCCAACCCCTCTGTGTAGAAGACGGGGGGATGATTGGTGGCGTACCGCGTGGCGTTGAGGTAGCACCGGCCCATATCGCCCAGTTCGTTTGCGGGGAGGGCTTGTGGGGTGAACAGGCGACCGCGGTCCAGCAGCAGCTCGGCAACCGAGTGGTACCGCCAGTTCGCGGCAGCGGGATTGTGCGCGGCGTTGGACTTGGCCACTGTGGCGAGCCCGCGCGCCCAGGCGATCAGGTGCCGCTCATCCTCGGTCAGCTCGGCCATTGCCGGCCCCTCCGGTTGCGCCGGTGTCCGGTGGGGAGCATCCCCGGCTGGGCGTCCCGGCGGATCGTGGCGTAGCGCTTTATGTGTGGATGTGGAGATGTTCCGGTTTCCTCGTCCGTGCACAGGCATCCTTCCACCGCAACCCCCAGATGCTCTCAGAACTGTCCGTTGCCAGCAGGGGTTGTTCCGTCGCCATTGACATCTGGCTGGTTGCGGGTTTCCGTCGTTCGAGTCTGTCCGACTGTCGGTGAGGGGTTGGTCCGAACTCGCTGTATCCAGGCGTGCAGGATCTCGATGGCCGGCCAGTGTCCGCAGTTCTGTGCGTCTGGGACGATGAAGGTGCCGTCGAATTTGTACAGGAGGCCGGTCCCGTGGTCCAGCGGAAATCTTGACCGGTTCGACGCTACCGAACGCCACGTTCCAGCATGTCGCCGGCGGCTCTCACTGCCACCCTCCCGCAGCATCGACGAACTCCAGCGCGAAGAAAAAGCAATCCCGATCACGTGCTGCACCCGCCGTATCAGCCAATCCTATCCACCGTCATCCGGCGCAGCACCAACCAAAATAACCAGCCCCCAGGCGTGGTTTCTGCCCTTGGCCTATGTGTGACCAGAGCAGCCCGAGCGCGACGATCAAACTGATCAATCAGCCTGCGCGAGGACGGACGATGACGATGCATAGTCGGCAGGCAGCCGAGGGATAGTGACGTCGAGCAGGATCTCAGCCATATCGAGGTACCCGGTCAGCTCGATCATGATTGGCCCGTCGAGCCCGAGGAACGCCAGGACGTAAAGGCGATGGTGTCCGTCTTCCAGTCCGATGCCGCCGTACTCGTCAACCTCGACCTGAAGGAATTCGGCGGCAGTGTCCCAGCCATAGCGCACCAGCCAAGCGATCCTCTCCGCATGCGCGTCGGAGTCAACCATCGCGCCTGGACTGTCCTGCCAGCAAGGGTTCTCCGTCCGCAATCGTCCATCACGCAATGCCGCTGTGACCTGGTCACGAGTTACCAGGCCGACCGACCACGGGTCCGCGTGCAGTGGGTCGAGCAGGTCGACCAGTTTCTCGATTGAGACTGTCACCAGCAGTTGGCCCGACTCGCAACTACCGACGATGCCCTCGCCGGCATGCCTAAACCAGGCCGGGACCTCCTGACCTGTCATCGGCGCCTCCTCTCGAGGTTCATCAAACCACGGCACGGGACAGACGTGGGTGGCAGGAAACCGCGACCGGTCCGGCTTCGATAGAACTGGGACGACCTTCGCTGGCAAAGGACAAAAACTTACGGGTACAGACCCGGCGACCACGGAGGGCGCGGTCACCAGCCGCGGCTAAAACCCGGTCACTTCAGGCCTGTGGAACGAGCCCCGCACTCGCCGTTGCACGAGGCCGATCGGATCACCACGCATGATCCCGCTGCCCTGCAGCCATCACCTACCCGCAGGGTGTCGGCATCCTCGGCCGCGGAGGGCTGCCGATTCATACCGGGTGTGCACCGTCCCGACGATGCGACAGCGCCCCAACGGGCGGCGACCGACGATGTCAACGCCCGGCGCGTCGTCCCGGACACCCCCGCGGTAGCCGCCAGGGCAGATCCGAACGGCCCGGCTTGGGGCGCCCTGTCTGGTGTGCGGCGGCGGACGAGGCAACGGCCAGGGCCGGGCTCACCCCGACTCGCGCTTGTCCGGCACACCCGGGCTCCCGGGAAGTGACTGTGAGTGAGTTTGCCCGTCACTGAGGTGCACTTGCGCATCTGCGTGACCGGTTCCGGCGTCAACCCGGATCTCGGCGCTGCCCGCGTCACCGGCTTGCCTGCTGTCCGGGACGGCATCCGTTTCCGTCAGTGCAGCAGGTGATCGCGCAGGCGCCAGGCGCGGTCGAGGATGCAGGCTCCGGGTGAGGCCATCGGCTCGTCGGTCAGGAGGCGGTGGATGGTGCTTTCGGTGAAGGGCAGCCCGTCGGTCACTGTCGATGATCCGGCCGTGGCCGTCAGGACGCCTTCAGGGTTGACCTCGACCGCGTCGTGGAACAGGGAGTCGAATGTGCTGCTGTCGAAGACGACGACCGTGAGGATGGTTGCGGTCAGCGTCAGTGCGTCCATTCCCACGCCGAGGCAGTACGCGGCGACGCTGCCGTCGCGGAGGCCTGCGGTGATCTGTGCGTAGAAAGGCCAGGCGTCGTAGTCGAGCGGCTGGGCTTGGGAGCCGTCCCGCTCAGGCTCGCCGAGCACTTCTTCGGCGTACTCCCGGACCATGTTCTTCCACAGGTCGAAGTCGTTTTCCCGATCCCGGGTAGCGATGGTGGAGGGCTGGAATTCTCCCGCGGGGATCAGCCCGTAGATCCCGCCCGCCGTGGCGACCTTGTGCGGGTCACGCCAGTGGAGCAGGAACGTGGGGTCACCGGAGTCCGGGCGGCGGATGGTCAGTGTCTCGATGGCGGGCATGAGGGCCCGCCGGGACAAGTCGAACGGGTTTCCGATCAGACCACGAAGCGGGAGTTCACCCCAGTCGGCCGTGGGTGTGCCGGAACGGAAAGACGGGGACGTGGACAGCTCGTGAGCCACCGCTTCGGACACGTCGAGCTTGTCGAAGTAGGTACCCAGGGTGAAGGTCATGCTGGGATTCGGGTCGCGCAGGTTGCAGCCGAGCATCCGGTAGCTGGAGCGGTTCTCGAACAGCGCGGGCGGGTCCAGGTACTTGATCGCTGTCGTGTACCGGGTGAACCGGCGTCCGGGTGCCCGCAGCGGCAGCACCCCGTGGACTTCCGGTTCCGTACCCGTCACAGGAATCGGCGCAACCTCCTCCGACCAGGTCAACGCGATGTCGGACAAGGCGAGAGGCCGGGCCGGCATCCAGCTCTTCAGGGCGAGAAAAGGGGCGTTCCCGATCCGCGCTTCCTCGCTGTACAGCCCGGTGGCAGCCCGGGCGAGCTCGCCGCGTTGCCGGTTCAGCCACCGGCGCGCGGTTGTCCACGACGACTGGCTCTCGTGTACCCCGTCCACCTGCCCGACGAGGGCCGTGGCGGCCGGTGGCGTCACCGGCTCGAGGATGCTGCGGCTGATGCCCAGCTCTTCGGGGTGGATGTCGAGCTGGGTGGCGATACGCAGGAGTTGCTCGACGTCGAAGACCTTACGGTCCCCCTTCACAATCTTGGACAGGTAGGACTGGTCGATTCCGATGATTTTCGCCAGGTCCGATTGGGTCAGGCCGTGTGCCGTCCGGTACGCGGTGAGCACCTCGGGCAGCAACGATGTGTTCAGCGTGAACTCCGCCGGGGCTCGTGAGGACAACCAGTCGTCGTCAGTCTGCACCACGATCGTTCCCTCCGGTGACACTCACGCCGGCGTCGACGGCGCTGCCGCAACTGCTTGGCCTGTCTACCAGTGATTATGCCTGGCTGTCCTATCTGCCGCCCCGGTATGCCTACCAGACCTTGGACCTGACGCTGCCGGGCCGTCACGCTCAGGAGACCCACAGTGAGAGGAGCGGTGATGCCGGCACGGAGACAGCAACGGCGGCGATGCGGGGTGCCGGCTGAGACCGGGCATGGGGTGATCGATGCGGTATCCGCCCGACGCAGTGTTGCCGGTCGAGGTCGTTATCAAGGGAGCTGTGAAGTCGAGCCGGCCGCGGGCTCACAGTGCGGAACCGGGCCCGGCCGCGGGATCAACCGGCCGGGGACCGCCATTTCGGCCACGGCGGGCGGATGCGACGTTCGGCCCCGCCCGATTGGACGGGGTGGCCGGTGGTGGAACATGCCCCGGCATCGGCACGGCGGGGCGGTTCGCCTGCGTTCCGCCTCAACTCCGGGCAGTTCCGCCGCAGCCCCGAGGCTGATGTTCGGCTCGTCCGGGTCCTCGGCTGTGGTCGTCGAGGGGATGGCGGCGTGATGACCGCGACCGTTCCGGTTCGGCCGCCGTCCTCGACCGGTCTGGCGAACACCGGGATCGCCCTGCCCCGCAGCGAGGAACGTTGCGTGGCCATGGCCGCCGCACTGGAGATCGCGCCGCTGCGCCCGGCCGTGTTCGTGCCCGGTCTCGAGCACCAGGCCGCCGCCGCGATCCTCGCCGCGGGCCTGCCGGGTGTGATCCATCGGCGCCGGACCCTGCACCGGCGATTGGACGAGCACCTGATCCTCGACGCCAACGCCGACACCGACTCTGGATCGGGGGTGCGGGTGATGGCCTGCTGGGACGACCAGGCGCACCGGGTCCGGATGCACGTGGCCGAGGTCGGCGCACCCGGACTGTGGGACAGGATCGTCGCTCATTTCACCGAGTGGGAGATCACCGGCCGGCCGACCCCGGCCGCCACCGACTCCGGAGCAGCATCGTGAGCGCCGCGCCCGCACCCTCGACTGGCACTGGCACTGGCACCGACCCGGCGTCGCTGCCTCGCGCGACGACCGAAGCCCGAACACTCGACACCGTTGCGGCCCGGGCCCGTCGGGATCCGGCGCCGGTCACGACCTCTACGGTGGCGACCGGGCACCGCAGGCACACCGGGACGCACCACGCTATCGGCGACTCCCGTGCCTGCGACCCGGCGGTCGCCGCGGGTCCGCGGGTGTGACTGCGATGCAGGAAACCGGCATCCGGTCATGGGTGGGGCTGGTCGTCGCGGCGGACAGCCCCGCCGGGCTCGCCCACCAGGCCATCAATGAGCTGACCCGGCACCTGCCCGATCCGGACGCGCCGGACACCTGCCCGACCTGCGGCGGCGGGTACTGGCCCTGCCCGTACTTCGATGATGCCGTCTTCCACCTGCAGGCCGCACACGTGCGGATCGGGGACGTCCTCCCGCCGGACGTGCATGCCCGTCGGCGGCTTCCGGCCGCACCCTCGACCCCGCAGGATCAGCCTGCGTGGCCGGCCGAACCACCTCACGGGGAGAACGACCGTGGATGAGATCCTGAACTCGGTTCTGCGAGCCGCGGTCTACCAGCGCCTGGACTATCTCGACACCATCCTCGAGCAGGCCGAGCCGACGTCGAAAGCCACGTTCGCCGACACCGCGGTTCCGCAATTGACCAGGGCCTGGCGCGAACTGCTCGACACCCACGCGCTCGATGACCGTGGCCGGTGCCGCGCGTGCTCGCGGGGACGGCTGCGCGGCCGCCGGGCGTGCACGGTGCTGCGGACCGCCCAGCGTCACCTGATCATCGACACCGCCGAGCCTCCCGCTGCCGGACGCCACCATCTGCGACGATCCCTGACGTCCGCATCCTGACCAATCGCGGCTGCCGGTCGTCTCGGCGGCACCCCCGGGTCGCTTCGCAGCGACAGTATCGCGGCGTTGCCAGTGGTCGAGAGCAGCCGGTGGTGCCGGGGCGCCGCGTTTGTCCTTAACCGTTCGCCGATGGCTGTTCTCGTCGGGCATCATGGTAGGCATGAAGGTGGGTGACGAGGTCGTATTCCTCGACGACGAACCTGAGCTGGATCTGCGCGAAAGCGCTCGCGACACGGTGACCGGCTTCCACGAGCCCGACTACACGGAGTTTCGGCTCGCCGACGGCCGGACCTTCACGGCGCTCGACACCTCACTGGAACCCCGCACCCCACACAGGTAGCGGCGCGGATATCGTGCGCAATCTCAGCGCTATCCCGGGAAACGTCCGACTCGGATAATTGGCTCCCGTGACGCGCAGTGGGCTGACGTCGAAGCAGTGTCGTTTGCCGGTCAGATCAGAGACGTCGCAGGGAGTCCGCACCGGATCGTGCGCGCAACGTCTTCCCCGTCGCACACGTGCTCGGACACCCAGTAGCCGAGCTGAGATACCCACGGCGCACCTCGTACCTCAAGCTGCCCATCGATCTGCCCGGCGAAGTCCACGCGGCACGACTGCTGTTCACACCCCTGTACCACCTGGCTGTCTGGTCCGGCACAGAGCAAGAGTGGACCACGGTGATCTTCATAGGGTTTCTGACGAAAGCGATGGTGTCGGTTTCCTGGCTGTCGCCGACCGCGGGTTCCGCCACTGCATCGGTGACGATTTGCCCTGGCCTCATGTTTTTACCATGACTTCTGGATAGGACGCCGTACTGAGCAAACGTTTACCCTGTGGCCGTGCACCGGGCGCCCGGACTGGGTGCCGCTACCCGGGCGGGCTCTGCAGGCCCGTCGGTACGGGGTCAGCCCGGGAGCACAAACCGAGCATCAGTCGCGCATGAATTGCTCCCGGGGCGTGGCTATCCACTGTGGAGTGCTGTTAGGCTAAGCCGGGCGATGCGCGGATCGCGTAAACACACTCTTCTGAGGAGCACTCTTTCATGGCGCAAAAAGTTCTTGTCGAGATGGTGGATGACATCGACGGCGGCGAAGCAAGCGAGACTGTCACCTTCGGCCTCGACGGCGTCCAGTACGAAATCGACCTGTCCGACGGCAACGCGTCCAGCCTGCGTGAGGAGTTCGCCCGCTACGTCGCAGCGTCGCGACGTAGCGGCGGACGCAAGGCCCGGACCGTGGCGGGGAGCCAGCCTCCGACCGCGGCCGACCGGGAACGGTCGCGGGCGGTCCGGGCCTGGGCACTGGAGAACGGCTGGGACGTGTCCGAGCGCGGGCGTATCCCCGCGAACGTTCTCACCGCCTACGACGAACGGGACGCCGAGCCGGTGAAGACACCACGCAAGCGCGGCGCCAAGAAGGCATGACCACCCTCGCAGGCTGGGGATGTACGTTCCACCGCGAAGCCGGAAGCAGCGAGCCTCTTCCGGCGTTGCGGTACGTCTGCACTTTGTCCCATACGTGACCAGCAGGTCACCCCGACGCGGGCACGTCGGTCAGCCGCCGGCGAGCGACGGAAATTATCCAGCGCAGCGGGCGTTCTCGTCTTACACTGGGGAGACGTGGCCCCGCATCCCTCCCCCCTCGACGCGGGGCCACGTTCTTCTTCCGGCCGCTTAGGTCGATATCAGGAGACCCGCACCCCGACCGCATTCCCGTGGCGGCCTTCGGCCGCCTGTCGACGGTTCACCGTGGCCGGGCCGGTCGACCGCGGCGTCGCCCGGCGACCCTGCCGGCCCGCGCCCATCGCCGGAACTCGAAAGTTCAATGATTGGCGCCGAAAACCGGGTATACATAACAGCATGAGGTCGACCGAACCGCCGGATGCGTTGCTGCTTCATCCCTCGACCGAGGGGCTTGTCCCGCAGGTGGTCCTTCTGGCGGCGTTCCTCGTGTTCGAGCTGTACTTCAGCCTCACGGGCCAATTCCCGACATGGCTGGCTATCGCGGCGCCGGCGGTGTTCGTCGTCGGGCTGTCCGTGGCGCTGGTGACGCTGCTGCGATCGCGGGGCGCACCGTGGCAGCTGCGCTGCACGACCGACGGCGTGCAGGCCCGCGGATTCGACCTGGTCCCGTGGTCTGCGCTGGCCGAGGTTCGAGTAGACCCGTGCCAGCCCCGCTGGCTGTATTTCTTCACATGGGACCGGCACCGGGTGATCAGTTTCATTCCCCGTGAGCCAGGCACGGTGCCGGCCACCGTCGTCTTCAACGCACTTCCGATCCGCACCACCTCGTCGAGCCGCACCGCGCGACAGCGGACCAAGTTCCATGGCAGCCCCTTCACCGTGCTCACCAGCACCGTGGACGCCACTCCAGCACACATCGCCGACGCGATCCGCCGCCTCACCGACGTCCCCGTATCCGGCCACGTGCCTGGATAGCTCGCCGCCCGGAACAAACCCGGACTCGCACGCGCGTGCGACCAGCTTGCACGCCCACCGCTACGGTCGCCCCCTTGACAACAAGGTCTCGGCTGATCTCAAGGTCCGAGATCTTCGTAATGGAGAGAAGGAACTGGGTGCAGACGGACCCGGCTGGGACGGTCCGCATCGCCAAGTACGGCCACCGCAGCGGTCCGCCTGCCCATTTCGGCGGCTTCTGCCTGGCCTGCCGCAGCACGATTCGCCCGGACCGCTATCCGTGCTCCCGTCAGAGCGGCGCACCGAGCCAGCAACAGAAGCGGATCACGTCGCGGTCAGTGGCGGGGTGAGCCTGAACCCGGACATGCTGGGAGTGGCAGTGTGTTCGGGGGCTTTGACGGCGAGGCGCCACTGTGTGTCGCGGACACCACCGGCATCGATGCCGGTGGTGCCGGCCGGGGTGTCGATGGTGCAGGTTTCGCCGGAGCGGGCGATGGTGTAGCCGCGATGGCGGTACCACCGCAGGATCGCCATGTCGGTTGCGTCGACCTTCGCGACGAACAAGCGCACGCCGTGTTCCCTGAGGTGCTGCTCGGCCCGCGCGAGCAGGGTGGCTCCGACGCCGCGGCCACGAGAGGATGCCTCGACGGCGAGGATTTCGATCTCCACCAGAGAGCGAGTCAGATAGTGGCGCTGTTGCTGTCCGTGCGTCAGGATGAAGGCTACCGGCGAGCAGGCGTAGACCACGCCGACCAGGCGATCGCGCAGTGTTGCGCCGAAACACCAGCCCGTGCCACCGGGTAGCTCGGGGATCTCGATGCGGCCTCCGGACTGATCGATAGCCGCCTGCAGGTCCCCGCCCTCGTCGGCGCCCGGCGCTCCTGCCCCCGTGGCGATCGCCAGCGCCGAAGCTCCCTCACCAGGCCCGAGCAGCCGCACGCACACGTCGGCCTGCGGGTTGCCGACGTCGGGACCATCCGCTGCGGACCGCTCGTCCGGACGTGACGACATGCACCAGCTCCCATCTATCGCTGCTCAGATTACGGGGTTGCTTCCGCCCGACCGCCGACGGTGCAGAGACCGGGTACCCGGCGACGACGGCGGCGAACACCTCAAGCATCAGTTGGTCGCATGCCGGGGTAGGTACGTCAATCTGGGCAAGCCGAGGTTGTACAGGTGTCCCGAGTCTTTCACGTTGATCATTCTCTACGGCTCTGACCTCAAATAATGACCATGGTTGAGCCAGGGTGGGGACGCTGTCGCTCAGCGCAGCCGCGTCCTCGGATCGGCCGAGGCGACGGTTGCGGGCCATGGGGTCGATCGGCGTGATGCCGCCGGAGCGATCGGGGATCCGAGATGGTGGTTGTCAGGGCCGGATGAGTTCAGGCGGCACGGGACCACCAGCAGCCCGGACGGAGTCCCGGCTGCAGTGGCCACGCCGGCGGTGAGCATGACGGCCGCCATCGGCACGTTGGTGGCCGGCGCCGGGCCGGTCAGCGCACCGGGCAGCGACCTCAGCGCTTCAGCCACGATGAACACTCTGGTGACCCCTCCGGGCACCGTGTCCAGCACCACGTGCTGAATCACCATTTGTGGTGTGACCTGGGTCGACGGGCCGACCATGCCGGTGGCCAGTGCTGCCTACCGGGCAGCCGGTATGTCTCAATCGCCGGCGGCGACGATGATGCGGCCGGACGGGTCATGGTCCGGATCGCGGAGGACCCCCGCCCCCGGCATCGCACGCCGATCTGCTCGTCGCCGGCTGCGTCCAGGTTGGTGCGCGCCCCGTCGGCGAGGCGTTTAGGGACACCACTGGCCTGCCACGGTCACGGACTGAGTCCGCCTCGCCTCGACATTACTCACGGTAATTCACCTGATTGCGCCCATGTCGATCAGAGCCGGTCTTGAGCGTGTCTTTCCCCGAAGGTCAGGCCAGCGCTTCTACGCTGGCTTCCGCCGTCCACTGCTTCCCCACGTGCCGGCCACACGGACAAGCCCGTGTGGCTTGTGTGCGGGGAAGCGTCGCTTCCCCGCCTGCCGTGCCGTCATCCCGACGGTACGGCTGACCGGAAGGAGACGCGGATGGATGCCGACAATGTCACGGGTAAACCGAGGCAGGAGGCAGCACGGAGTGGCGGTGTTGCCGTCACACTCAGCATCACGCTGAGCGGGACGGCAACACGGCTGGTGACCCTGGCTACGACGGTGCTAATCGGCCTGACAACCTGGTACCGGCTCTGAGCTAGGGAAACCACCCGGGGGTGGGGCCTTGACGGGCCTCACCCCCCACCGTCTTTGCCGCTCAACCTGTCCATATCAATTGACAAACTTGGGCAACACGGCGATCGTAACTCAAGGATCGTCAACTGATATGGACGTCGAGGCGTGTCGTCATCTGGCAACACGACGAGTCAGACAGCCCCTATCTCCCCGGCGAAGCTCGCGGCAGCCGTGATCGTGAGACAGCTCGACGGGAACGCACGGGGAGGGCGTTTTCCCTGGTGAGCAGGCAGGTGTCAATCAGCTGGACGGGCATCTGCGATCGGTCCCACGGGGCTTCAGAACGCGTCCCAGGTCCACGGCCGGGGAACCTCGCCTCGCAGGCACGCGATCCGGTGCCGTGTCTGCTCGGCAGCGTCGTCGTCGGTTTCGGCTTTGGCGAGGGTGAAGGCTGTCCAGCGTAGTTCCTGGGCGTCGGCGAAGGTACGGAAGTGCGGGGCCTGGATCACGTCGCGGCCGCCGTAGGCGCCGACGAAGGCGTGGTAGTCCTCGTCGGACAACCGGGCGAAGTCGGCGTAGTCAACCGCGAGGGGGATCAAGTCCCAGTCCCGGCTGCCCAGCGAGACATGCTCCAGGTCGAGCAGTACGGGTGCCGAGCTGTCCGGAACCGCGATGTTTCCCTGCCAGGCGTCACCGTGAATGACCCCACGCCCCATGGCCGCGACGAGCTGGGCCAGCTCGTCGCGCACGGCACGCACACGGTCCACCAGCCACGCCTGGTCGGCCTCCCCCAGACGCGTCGCTGCAGCGACGCGTTTGTCAACGCCGGAGAGCGGGTCGAAGTCGGCCAAGACCGGCGTGGCCGGCGGCGTGAGGTTGTGCAGCTGCCGCAGCATGGCGCCGAGCTCGGCGGGGGTGGCTGAACGGTGCTCCGGTATGCGCTCCCACCACGTCACCGGCCTGGTCCCGACGACCGTCGGCTGGGCCAGACCCGCAACGGGAGTGACGACGTTGATACCAGCCGAGGCCAGCCAACGAGCCACAGCGACCTGCCTACCCGCCGCCTCCTCGGTGTGCTCGGGCCCGATCCGGGCAACCACATCGCCCAGGAGCCGGTACATCACGTTGGAACCGTCGCGAATCTTGAGCGCACCGCTGGTTGTGATACCTGCCTGCCTGCCGGCTCGGGTCAGGACGTCATCAGCGGTCAAGGAGGCGGCCGTCATGGGCTCGATTGTCCCGTCTTCAGCACCGGCAGGGTGCGATGCGCCGACCCCGGTTAAATTTCACCACGTTATTAGACGGCAGAGCCGGAAGGCCCGTCATCAGGCTCGCGAAGTCAGATTTGCGACTTTCCCCGGGCCGCACCGACGCCGTAGTGTGCCGCGAGTTCGGCAAATTTGACACCGCGTCGACGAGTGGTCCGCTCGACGAGCAGTCCCATGGTGCGCTTGCCCAGTGGTTGATGCCGAACCCAGTCCGGAGCCAGGTCTCGTGCCTCCGCAAGCCAGCCAAGAGCGAGAGGTTCACGGCGCAGCTCGAGAGCAGCTGCGGCAAGAAACAGCCGGTGCCCGGCCTCCCAGAATGCAGGCACCTCGTTGCCCACCGCCGTCGGCACTGTTGCTGCCAGCGAAAGCGCCTGTTCGGGGTCTCCGGCACGCACGGCGAAGTCCACGCGTTGAAGCGCCGCCACCCGGGGTCCGAAGATTGCCGCCTCGGTGGCGGTATCGCCGCGGGATCGGACTGCGGCCGCGTTCGCCGCAGCGAGCAGGTCGTCTGCCCGCCCGGAGCTACCCGCGTTCATGGCGGCGGTCGCGGCGTTGAACAGCAGGTTTCCAAAGATTCCCGCCCGGACAGGGTCGCGGTCGAGCATCCGGGGTTCGATGGCTGCCGCGGCCCTGGTGGCCACCCGCTCTGCATCTGCTAGGAGGTTCTGGCGGACAAGTGCCCACGCTAGGTAGCGCAGCGAGATCGCCTGCTCAACCTCTGGCTCATCGGAAGAACGGGCGGCGTCAACGGCGCGTACGGCTGCCCTGTGGGCGAGGTCGTCGAGTTCGAGCCGGCCTGCAATCCCGGCTCCAAGCCGGTAGGCGGTAGACAGCACCCGATGAGCGCCAGCGCGTTCATCTTCATTCGCGTTCCGGATCGCGCGACGCGCATCGGCGAGGACCACAGGGAGTGCGTGGAGCAGCTCACCGTGTCGGCCGTCGACATATGCTTGCCAGGCCGCATGCGCGCTCGCCATTAGCTCAGGCAACGTCAGCACCTCACGTGTGTCAACGAGATCATCGTCCAGCCCGGGGATGCTGGAGTCCGCGTTGATGGCGCGGCGCAGTGGCGCCACGTCTACGTCAGATGAGTGCCGTTCGACCGCGAGTCCGAGCAACCCCTCTACCGAGACACCGAGAGCGCCCGCGAGCTTTCGCAAAGTGTCCGGCCTGCTCTGCTTTCGCTTACCTTGTTCAATACGTGCCACGGTGTCGACGGACACACCCGCGGCATCGGCGAGCTCTTCCTGGGACAGATCGAGCGCAATCCGGGTTTGTGCCAGCGTTTCGGCCAGCGACGACTCCGCCAAAGCCCCACCTCCCCTGCGGTCATCCTGCGACAGGCCGACCATTCTCGCAGATCACGAGATGTTCGCCAGTCTGCGCGGCAGTGAGCGCCACACGCAGGCGACGAGCCAGCGAGGGTTTCACCCGGGTAGCGGCTTCGCCGATGGGCAGCAAACGTACTGACACAACTTCCGCGTCGGTGAGCGTCAACGCCGAGACCTCGTTGTCAGTGATGCGGCCGCCGTCGAAGATGAACGCCAGCCCTTCGGGCATGCGATCGTCAGACGGGATGTAGTCGATCACGAGTAGTGGGCCAAGTGGCCGATCGATGCCGATCTCCTCAGCACACTCACGCCTTGCAGTGCGCCACGGCGGTTCACCCGCCTCGCATGCACCTCCAGGAATGTCCCAATGCTCCTTATATGACGGCTCGACCAGCAACACCCGATCAACCTCGTCACGGAACAGCAGACCACCCGCCATCCGCTTCCTATTGAGAGAGCGCACGTACTCGTCGAAGGGCAGAAGATCCACGGGGACGAGCGTACCGATGCACCAGAGGTACGGATCAGGCTAGGCCTTAAACGCCTAGATCGCGCCAGTCCAGCCACACGGCTAGTGATCACGCGCCGTGTACTAGATGGTCACTCTCAGAAATAATCGCGACATGACCGTGCAGATCATGGGCAGCCAGGAGGTCGGCTCAGGGGACGGCCTGTGGCCGTACCTGACAGGTTCGTCTGCCGTACCTCCTGTGTCATCGCGTCACGATCCAGCGGTGAAAATCATGGTGACGGCGATTTGGGAACCGCCGAGGCCTGCCACAGAACGGCCAGGCTATCGCGAGCATGTGTCAACGGCCGATCAAAGTATCGTGAATATGGTCGTTGAGATCGGCCATGAAGTCTTCGGTTCGCCATGGTCGAAGGTCACGTCGGGCCAATCGAATTCGTTGCGCGGCGACTCGACCGCCAGTGGCTGCGGCAATATCAACAGCCGAGTGAAGCAGCTCGGCGCAGGCCGCAGGGTCTCCGAGGCGCAGTCGGGCGAGTGCGAGATCGGTGCTGACGATACCGCGCTGGACAGCGTCCTGGGGCTGTCTCAGCGAGTTGACCGACCGGTTCAAGCTCTCATGGGCGTGGCTGGCGTCTCCAGCATGGAGGGCGCAAAGTCCTTCAAATCCGTTCAACCGAGCAGCGGTGAATCCGCTGTACGGGTCATCGGCGGTGAGCTGCTCGACGGTTTTCCAGGCCCGTTCCAAAGCTGTGGCCGCTTCGTCGGGTTGGCCTGCTCGGGCGCAGATTTCGGCGTGTACGGCATGCGCACGAGCACGGATTGCGCAGCTGGGGCCGCGATGTGCATCGAGCGTGGCGGCATGGGCAATCGCGCGTGCTGCCTCCGGGTCGCCGGTCGCGTGCAGGGTCACCATGGTGTAGCTGGTTTGGACCGCCGCTATGTGGCTGCGGTCTGCGAGACCTCCGGCCACCGTGATGGCGTCGGAGTACATCGCCAACGCGATTTCGTCATCACGGGTTTCGAATGCCAGGCGCCCGGCAAGTGCATAGGTGCGCGTGGCGAGCAGCATCAGGGCGTCCAGTGGCAGGCGCTCGTGATCAAGTTGCAGGAACCGCCGGCAGGACTCAACGACCGGCGCGAGCTGCAGCTGGAGTCGGACGAACGGCACCGAGCCGACTTGCCCGCCGATCACTGCGACAACGTCGCCCAGACGCCGGATAGCCTCGAGATCAAGCGTCGAGGAAGTTTTTCCCATAGTCTCGCCGGCGATCTGCGTAGCGGGCGAAAGCAACAGCAGCCGCGAGCCGTGCTCGCTTCGCATGAGTTGTTCGCTGAGTTGCCGGGCTCGAGGCTCTGGCATTCCAAAATGCCGGAGCGCGTCCAGCAGAGCATCGAAGTCCGAGCCTGGCCCCAGTGCCAAGTCGCCGGCGGAGGTCCGCGCGTAGAGGTGCGCCAGCAAGAGCTGGTAGCGCTCACGCGGGCTGGTGCGGCCGGACACGCTTTCCCATCGGGAGACGGCGCGCTGGATGCTGGTCACCTGCGTGGTCGCCACGGCGTCGATACCAAGTTCTCGGGCGATTTCCTTCAGCGCACGGGCCAGTTCAGCCCAGGACCAGCCACGTTGTTCGCGCAGCTGGCGCAGCCGGCGTGCCCCGGTCTCCCGATCAGTTGTGGTCACGATAGCCAGTACACCACCACGACTGTCTCACAGCGGCACGACGAGCCGCGGTTTGTCCTGCTCGGCTGCGTAATTCATTGTGTACCAGGTGCCGCTGGCCGGCTGGGTGTTAGAGGGGAAGCCGATTACGAAGCCGCTGCGATCCACCATCCACCGATTCCGCACGTGGTAGGCCGCGGTACCGAGCCTATCGGCGCCCAGCTCGACCAGTTGCACGAGCCGGCCCGCGTCCTGCCAGCGACGGATCGAACTCGCGGCGTCTGCCGGTTGCTCCACCACGGTGCACGGCACCACCACGGTCAGCGACGCCTGGCTGTGGTCGGCCAACCAGTCCAGTGCAACGGTATCGATCCCGACGGCTCCGCCCAGGTAGAAGTGCGCGTCCCGGTCAGCGAACGGCCGGAGGTAGCTGTCGAACAAGTCGGGCAGTCTCGCCTTGGATTCCGCGGAGATAGTACGCGTCCCGGTGATCGTCATAGTTCGAACCACGCTCGTCTCCACACTCTCAAATGTCATCGAATGTCATCTGTCGTTAC
This sequence comes from Amycolatopsis sp. PS_44_ISF1, assembly GCF_032335455.1. Lineage (NCBI taxonomy): Bacteria > Bacillati > Actinomycetota > Actinomycetes > Pseudonocardiales > Pseudonocardiaceae > Amycolatopsis > Amycolatopsis sp. PS_44_ISF1. Next base: position 1,675,943 of record NZ_JANUXO010000002.1, read on the forward strand.
CTCTCCTGGTCACGGTCTCATAAACACGTTCGCCACGACTAGGGGAACTACGTTCGCCGGCCGCGGCGGGCTTTCGATGCGGACGACGACCGTGAGGACTCCGATGAGCCAGCCCATCAGGCCGCCTAAGTTGCCGCTCGAGCGTCTATCGCCAGATAACGATGGTGCGCCGGTGTGCGTCAAGCCGCTGTCGACGGCGGCTCGAGAACCAGTTCAAGACCATCTGTTTGATGTGCTCGCGCCGTATGCCTCACGCGATGTGGAGAACCTTGTCTTCGTGGGTGGCGGTGCTGTTCGTAACCGGGCTGATCACAGGTGCGTGGATCCCACTTTGCCGCGGAACATTGCAGCGCAATTTATGGGGTGGCAATGAGGATGCTGGACGAGCATGATTTGCCGCACCGTGTGCGGATGCGGAACGAGTTGCTGGGCGGCAATGAGGCCTACGAAGTTGACCTGCGGAAGCTCGACACGTTGAGGTCGATCCTGAGCGATCTTCATGTTCTTGTCGTCGAGGAGACGTCGTTTCTCGTGCGCGCGCTGAGGTGGGCGATCCGTCAGCACGAGTTCGCGAAGGTCCTCGTGCTGGGCGTGGACATCCCACCGCGGCAACCCCTGCATACCGAGGCTTGGGGCCACAGTGACTACATCAGCCCGGCTGATGCGCGGGTGCTGTATCTCGACAACAGCGCTCTTTACGTCGCGAAAAGCCGGGTGTGGTGCGAGAACTCCCCTGCAGTGGACGTCGTGCAGGGAGATCCCACACAACCGATCGACACCGAGCAAGTCCAGGAACTGCTGCGCGACTTCGATAACGGCCCGGTGATCACCATGATACCGGGGCTGCTGCATCGGCTCGACGATGAGCGGGCGGCTGATCTGCTGGGCGAAATCAGGATGTTCTGGCCCAAGTCCAGCTGCGTCATCGCGACACACTTGCTCGATCCCGAGACCGAGGAAGGGACCGCAGTCGCCGAGAAACTGGCCACCAGCGTCGCAGACTCACCCCATCTCGGCCCGGTCCATTTCCGGACTCGGGCGCAACTCGCCGATCTGCTCTCCGGTTACGACCTCGCCAGCCCGATCGGACCGGCGCGGGACTGGTATCCCCACGGGTCTCCGGAGGCGGGACGTCTCGCCTCCGAACTGATCGCCGGGGTCGTCGGGTGGCCAGGCATCGGTACGGGCCCCGCGGCGGTGTCCCCCGCCATCGCCAAGTCCGGCCTCATTCTTCCAGAATGCCGGTGGTCAGCGGGTGCCCCAGCGCCGTGACGCACGGTCGCCACAGTGTGTCCCGCCAGGCACTCGCCACAAAAAATGACGCCGCGACAGCAGCACGATCGACTCGTCCTGGGTATCGGGCGACGACCAACACCTACTGATCTTCACTGCCACGGGGCCGCCGCACAGCGCAGCAGCCGAGGCCAGCGCCCTGGGGAGGGGACGCCGTTGACCATCACCGATTCTCATTCCGATCACGTGCACACAGTCGACGTCCACCATGACGAGACCGTCGGTGTGTTTCCGCCGCAGCAGGACGGACATCCATCCCGGACGATGACGGGTGCGGACTTCCGGATGAGCACAGCATCGTTGCCGGGCATGGGACTGTGGGTGCGGACCGGAGTCCTGCGCGATGTCTGGAGCAGGTCAGCCGGCATCGACGCGGACATCCCGGCCGGGCTGGGGGCGCGCCGGGATGTCCGGCGGCGCCGGCCGGCACCGCATGCCGGGCACAGCCAGTACGGTCAGCGGCGTCCGTCCCGTCGGAAGGCAGTCCGGTGACGGTACGGCTGGACGTCCGCATCGGGGACTACGCCGATACGAGCCCGGACACCCGGGTGCCACTCAGCCGGCATGCCTACCCGTGCCAGGACCTCGGCTCGCCGCTGATCCACCCGCTCTGCTGCGGCTCGCACACGGCGGCGCATTGGACCCGGTTGATCCACGCCGAGGAGTACGACGAGCTGGGGCCTGTTGCCCATGCGTGCACGGGCTGTATGGAGTGGTTGGCGTGTCACGCGCACGCGGTCGTGGTGCACGGCGTGATCGTGGCCGAGCGGGGCTACCTGGGCGACCTCGAGGGTACCCGGATTCTCGATCTGTGCAGCCTGACGCCGCGGCGAGGCCGCCGGGATCACCCACGTCCCGCCGCGCTCGCCGGCACCTGAGTTCCGGGCCGCGCGCCGCTGCTTCCCCGCGGCGCGCGGCCCGGTATCCACCCGCCGCACCTCACCCGCGCGCGGCGGTTCACCCCTTCCCTTCCAGAGAATGTGAGGCATACGTTGCAGTTACGAAGAACAGCCGGGCTGTCCGTCGCGGCGCTGAGCGTCGCGGGCCTGGTGACCGGCCCGGCCAGTCCGGCATCGGCGATCGTCGGGGGCGCTCTGGCGCCGCAGGCGCCGGCCGGGATCGGGTCGTTGCAGCACGACCACCACGGCGACCCGAACTGGGCCACCTGCTCGGCGCACGCACTGGGCGACGACGGCCGCGGCATGACCGACTTGATCGTGTCGAACGCGCACTGCGGCACGGTCGAGCCGACGACGCCGCAGATCCAGAGGATGTCACCGCAGGGCCGGCGGGCGGCCTGGGCGTTGCGGTCCGCCGGTGACCACGACGGCCTGCAGCCCGCTCCGGCTGATCCGGCGAGCTACGCGGGCGCGGGCCTGCGGTCCGTCCCGGTCGATCCCGCGACCTACCACTTCGTCGGCGGCAGCGTCGACCGGTTCCACGGGGTCAGCGTCGGGATCAAGCAGTTCCTGATCCCGACCGGGTGGGCGTGGGGTGAGCCGGACGCGCAGGGCCGTCAGTGGGACATCATGCTCGCGCAGCTGGAGCATCCGATCCCGGTGCGCGGCGCGCTGATCGCACCGGTCGTGCCGTGGCTGCCGGTGCGTGAGCTGGGGTGGGGCCAGGACACCCCGGACCCGTCGTCGTGGCACGGCCCGCTGCGCGCCACGCTCAAGCAGACCGACGTCCCGGTCGTGCCGGACTCCGATTGCGCGGACGCGGGCATTGGCACGGACGAGGTCTGTCTCGGCGTCGCGCCGGACAACGGCGGCACCTGCGCGGGGGATTCCGGTGGCGGCGGGGTCCAGCGGTATGGGCGGGTATGGCTGCTGGTCGCCACCGCTTCCCGTGGACCGGCCCCGCACTGCGGAACCGTCAACGTCTACACCGAAACCTGGCCCTACCTGCCGTGGATCACCACCCAGATCGCCCAGGTCGAACCCCGCACACGAGTCGCAGCCAGCCGGGCCGAGCTGCGCGCGGCCAGCTGACCCGAGGTGAACCGGATGCGGCCGCGCAGCCAGCGCGGCCCCACCCGGTTCCATCAGCACCGGCGTGACACCCACCGGCGACCGGTCCGCTCCCACTACCCATTCCAAGGACACTCGATGACCCACTCATGCGTCGCCGGCCAGCCTGAATCGCCGGTACCGGTTGCCGGGAATCCGGCGGCCGCAGGTAGCGGCACCCGCGTGCCCCCGCCCTGCCGGGCGCAGTGGCGGGCCACTGTCGGACGGGTGCGAACATGACTTCCCCGTCACCGACTCCACCGTCCCGCTCTGACGATGCCCTCATCGCGGCTGCGCGCGCGTTCCGGCCACCCGAGATCGCCCTGCGTTCGTTCAGCACGGCCCGCGTTAGCGACTTCGTGTTGGGTGGCGATCATTCGTGGGCAATCGACAAGAGCTTCGTCCGCCGCGCGGCTCTCATTCTGCCGGGCTTCGAGCAGCTGTATCGAGACGAGCGCAGGTTCAGGGACCGGGCGGTCGCGCTCGCCATCGAGCACGGGATCCGGCAATTCCTCGATATCGGATCGGGCCTGCCCTACACCGGCGCGCTCCACCAGCGTCTCACCGGTCTTCTCGACCACCGGATTCTCTACGCCGACCTCGACCCGCTCGTCGCTGCGGACCTGCGCATCGAAACCGAAAACCTGGCCGGTGTCGGCTACGTGCAGGGCGACCTGCTCACCCCGGGCACGATCCTGTTCGCCGAATCGGCACGCGAGCTCCTCGACTTCACGAAGCCGATCTGCCTGGTGACGACCGGCATCCTTGACGCCTTCGATGACGACGCCGTGCTGACCGAGGCCCTGCGCTGCTACACCGACCGCATGGCGCCCGGCAGCCTGCTGATCGCCTCTCATACCAGTCTCGACAGCCTCGACCCGGACGACGCATGGGACCGGGAACGGCGGGAGCAGGTACTCGCCTTCTGCGCCTCGTACCAGGACAGCGACGTACCCGCCCGGGTCCTGCGCGACGCCGGCGCACTGCGTAGCCTCCTGGGCGACCTTGTGCTGCTGTGGCCCGGCGTCGTGCCCGCCCGGGCGTGGCGACGGACGGGCAGTCAGGCGGACAGCAGCTACTGGCCGTCACTGTGCCTGGGCGTCGTCGGGCAGGTCCAGGCATGACCCGCCGGACACCGCCACCGGACCCGGGCTCCGATGCCGCACTCGCCGCCGCTGCGGCGCGGTTCCGGCTGCCCGGGCTGAACACGACCTCCTACAGCCCCGCCCGGGTCGCTAACGCGATGCTCGGCGGTGACCTCGCCTGGACGATCGACCTGAATTTCATCCGGGCAGCGACCGGGATCCTGCCGGCTTTCGGGCGGCTGTACCGCGACGAGCGGGCGTTCCGCAACCGCGCGGTCGAGGTCGCCGTGCGCCGCGGGATCCGGCAGTTCCTCGACCTCGGCTCCGGCCTTCCTTTTCCCGACGGTCTGCACCAGCGCCTTGCCGGCTGCCCGGGCAGCGTGACCCTCTATGTCGACATCGACCCGTACGTGGTCGCGTACCTGCGGATGGAGGTCGAGGAGCACCAGGAGTCGGGGGCCGACGGTCAGGCGGTGATCGGCTGGGTCCAGGGGGACCTGCTCACCCCGGGCACGATCCTGTTCGCCGACCAGACCCGGCAGCTGCTCGACTTGACCGAGCCGATCTGCCTGGTGGCGACCGGCATCCTCGACACCGTCAGCACGAATCCGACCGGCATCCCCGGCCCCCGCAACGACGACGTGCTGGCCGAGGCCTTGCGCTGCTTCACCGACCGGATGGCGCCCGGCAGCCTGGTCGTGGTCTCCCACACCAGCCTCGACGGCCTCACCCCTGACGCGACCCATCCCGGCCTCGCGCGGCAGGTGACCGAGGTCTGCGCGTCCTACCAGCGCCCGTACCTCCCGGCCCGGGCGCTGCGCGACACCCACCGCGTGCGCGACCTGCTGGGCGAGGTGACGGTGCTCGATCCCGGTGTCGTGCCCGCCCGCGCCTGGCCTCGTCACCCCATCCCGGACGAACGGGGCCTGGACCCGTTCGGGCCGTCGCTGTGCCTGGGCGTCGTCGCGCAGGTCACGCGATGACCGGGCCCGCTCGTGGCCGCCGGCGCGGCTCTTCACCCAGCCCCGGGCCCCGGCCGGCCGGGGCTTTCATCACACGGAAAGGCGGCGCGGCAACCATGCGCTCAACACCACGACGAAGGGTGACCGCGGCGGCAGTGTCCGCGGTGCTGGTGTCGGGATGCTCCGGTGGTGCTCCGGCGCCCACTGGGGGCACCGGCGATCCGGCGGACACGACACCACCGGCGATCACCCATCCGCTCCCGGCCACGGTCATCTCCGGCGACCCGTGCGGCGCGCTGACCACCGCGCAGACCACCACACTGCTCGGGAGCACCGACCTCCACGTCGAAAAGGAAGACAACACGGTCGCGGTGATGTGCCACTGGTCCAACATGTCCCGCGGATCCCAGATCACGGTCCAGTACCTCTACGGCTGGACCAGAGGCCTCGGCACCGTCTACGCGAAGCGGCACCAGATCTACTTCCGGGAAATGGGACCGGTGCAGGGCTATCCGACCGTCGAATTCGGCTGGAAGTTCGACCACGAGTACGGCAGATGCGGTATCGCCGTCGGCGTAGCGGAAAATACGGCTTTCGAGGCCGACGCCACCATCTCCCGGGAACTGGTCGGCCACCTCGATCCGTGCGATGCGGCCGACCGCATCGCCGACGCCGTCCTCACCACGATGACAAGCACACCGTAGCCATGGGCGCGTCTGTCCGATTTTCTCGCCACCCGGGGACACCACCCTCGCGCACCCGGCGGGCCGGGTGCTGCCTGGTCGTGCTCGCGCTGGCGGCGGCGCTGACCGCGTGCGCGGACCGGGATCCCGGTCCGAGCGCCCGCACGGCGCCGGATCCGTCGCCGGTGGGCACGGCACCGCCGAAGGTCGCCCATCCGATGCCGGCCGGGGTGCTCGGCAGCGACCCCTGCAGGGCGCTGACCCCTAGCCAGCTGACCACCCTGCTGGGGTCCCCTGTGCACTCCGGAGGGCCGGAGCCCAGCGGAGTCGCGAACACCTGCTCCTGGGGCAACCTCGATCATAGGTCCCTCATCACCCTGCAGTTCGTCTTCATCTGGCAGGACGGACTGGGCCACGTCTACGCCAAACGCAACGAGGGGTTCTTCCGGGAACTGCAGCCCGTGCAAGGGTTTCCGGTGGCCGCCTACGGGCCGGACGACGAAAGCAGCCTGGGGCGATGCGGTATCGCGGTCGGGGTCGCGGACAACGCCGCCTTCGAAGTGGACGCCACCATCTCCCTGTCGCACATCGGGAAAACCGATCCGTGCGAGGCTGCGCGCCGGATCGCCGACGCCGTGATCACCACCCTCAATGCCGTGACCCGACCATGACGGCCCCGCACGCCGACACCCCCGGCCCTCGTCGCGGCGGATGGCTGACCGGTGAGTGGACACTCGGCGCCGCCCATCCCGACCGGGACACCGTCGTGCTCCCCGCGGTGGCACCACCCCCGCCCCCGCGCCCGTTCGCGCCGTCGCCGGACCGGTTCTCACCCCACCCGGATCGGTCCCCAGCGCACCCGGGTCGGGCTGCGGCGGGGCGTGCCGGGCGGGGGTCCCGCAGTGTCCCGGCGCCGGTCCCGCCCGCCCGGCCGCAGACCGCGCTGTCGTGGACTGCCGGGACTGCCGGGAAGCGCGTCGTCCCGCGCTACCGGATCGAGGGCTACCGCGGCTCGGACCGGCTGGCCGATCAGGTGCTGGGCGCGTTGTACCTGTCGGACATGTACCGCAGCGACGTCCGTGACCCGGCCCGGGTGTCGGCGGTGCTGGGCGCCATGCTGCTGGCCGAGCTGTCCCTGGCCGGGCACCTGATCCTCAGCCCCGACGGGATGCTCCACCCGATCGGCGGCGGCGCACCCGGTGACACCGCGACCGCCGGGGTGCTTGCGGTCATCGCCGCTGAGGCCCGCCCGCGGCCAGTGGTGGAGTGGCTGACTTACCTGGCCCTCGACGAGCGGGCGAGCCAGCTGGTCTGGCTGCGCCTGGTCGCGCGCGGGGAAGCCCGCGTAACCCACCGCCACGGCCGGGCCCCCGGCTTCACCCTGGCCACCGCCGCCCCGGTGGGCTGGGCCCGCCACCTGCTCGCCCAAGCCGCCGCGCGGACGACCATCCCCGCCTCGGCCGCGACGCTCTGGCACGCCCTCGCGCTGCTGCAGCTGGACGGCAAGGTCCTGCAGCTGGACACCGCCGTGTGCACCCGGCTGCAGGCTACGGCGCCACCTGGTCCCGTGCGCCTGCTGATGGCCGTCCTCGACCAGTGGCTGACCCACCACTCCACCTGCCACTGACTTCCCGCACCCCACCTGTCCCTGTTCTTGTCCTTGGTCCTCTTGTCGCCGATGTGGAGCCCCGCATGCCTCCGAGACGCCCGCTCGTGCCGCCGCTGCCCCCGCTGGATGAGGGGCTGGCCCCCGGGCGGATCCCCACGCGGGCGATCGCGGGGTTCGTGCTCGCGGCGGCCACCCCGACCGTGGTCGTCGCCGGCCTGGTCCCCACCGGGATCGCCGTCACCGGCGGCAACGGCTTCCCCGCCACCTTCGTGCTGATCGCCGCCGTCCTCGTGTTGTTCGCGGTCCCCTACCTGGCCGCCGCACGCCGGTTCCCGCCCGCCGAGGCGAGCGGGGCGTTCTACACGATCATCAGGCGCGGGCTGGGCCGGATCACCGGGGTCGGCGCGGGGTGGGTCGCGGTCGGCGCCTACCTCGCCCTCGGGCTCGGGCTCTACGGCCTGATCGGCAGCATCGCCGCCCCGCTGATAGCCGACCTGACCGGGGTCACGGTGGCCTGGCAGGTCATCGCCGTGCCCGCGGTAGTGATCACCGGCGTGCTGGGGGTGTGCGGGATCACCGCCAGCACCAGGATCCTGACCGTCCTCGTCGCGCTCGAGATCGCGATGATCCTCACCGTCGGCACCGCCAACTGGGCGCACCCCTCCTCCGAAGGTGCGGGACAGGCCGCGGCATCGCTGGTGGACCCTCAGGTGGTGTTCGGGTCCGTCGCGGTCACCGCGGCGCGGCTCGCGCTCGGCGTGCTGGGCTACACCGGCACCGAGCTCACCGTAATCCACAGCCTCACCGCCCGGGACCGGCACCGCGGGGTCATCCACGCCACCTACGCCGCCCTCGCGATCCTCACGGCCGTCTACATCCTCGGCTCCTCCAGCCTCACCGCCACCCTCGGCCCTGCCGGGGTCGCGGCCGCCGCCGCGGCCGACCCGGGCGGGCTGTTCGTCGGCACCGCCCACACCAACCTCGGCGCCACGGCCGCGCTGATCGTGCGGATGCTGTTCGTGACCAGCCTGATGGCGGGCATGATCAGCTTCCATACCGCGACCAGCCGGTATGCGTTCTTCCTCGGCCGCGACCGGACCGCCCCCGCGATCCTGGGCCGCCCCGGGCGCCGCTACGGCGAACCGGTCACCGCGTCCCTCCTGCAGACCACGCTCGCGCTGATCACCATCCTGCTGGTATCGCTGCTGCACGCCGACCCGGTATTGAGCCTGTTCTACATCGGCGGCACCGCCGGCGCCGTCGGCGCGCTGATCCTGTTCGCCCTCACCGCCATCGCCGCCACGAGGATCTTCCTGCGCGACCGCGCCGGGTCCCGCCCGTGGCTGCTGAGCGTGTCCCTCGCCGCGAGCGTGGTGCTGTGCGTCCTGGTCGCGACCGTGCTCCTGCAGCTCGGCACCCTCCTCGGCACACCCCCGGGATCACCGCTGCCCACCCTCGTGCGGCTCACCTACGCCGGGATCTTCACCGCGGGCTGCGGCTGGGCGTGGTGGCTGCGCGCCCGCCACCCCCACACCTACCGCGACATCGCCACCAGCACCAACCACCACCAGCACCAGCACCCCCGGGAGCACGGCCTGTGAGCACCCCCTACCCCGTCCTCGAGCTGGGCGCCGGCGACATCGAGGAGATCGCCGACGTCATCGCCACCGCGTTCACCGGCCTGGCCATCAGCCGCTGGCTGGTCCCCGACGATCCGCTCGAGCGCTGGCAGTGCCTGCGTCATCAGTTCGAGCTCCAGCTCGACTACGCGTTCACCCTCGGCGCCCGGGCCCAGGGCATCCGCGACAGCCTCGATCGGCTGCTCGCGGTCGCGGTGTGGGTGCCGCCCCCGCACCCGGACGCACCCGCCGGCCCCGAGGACTACGAGCAGGCCCTGCTGGGGATCACCGGTGAGCACCACCAGCGGTTCCGTGTGCTCGACGCCGTGTTCGCCGCACATACCCCGTTCGACCCGCACATCCATCTCATGTTCCTCGCCTCGGTCCGCCGGGGCCGGGGTCTCGGCGGCGCGCTGCTGAGGACTTATCTCACCGAGCACGACCGCCGGGCCGGCCCGCTGCCGGTCTGCCTCGACGCCAGCGGCCCGGCCGTCATTCCGCTCTACCGGCGTCACGGCTTCACCGGCGACGCCCCGGTCGAGATCCCCGGCAGCGGCGGGTTGTGCCTCTACCCGATGCGCCGCGACCCACTCCCTCCCCACGCAGCCCCGGCCCGTGACCGGGCGCCCCGGCCGACATCCAGGAGCCGACGACGCATGGCCCGTATCCGCCAATCCCTATTTCAGCTCGTGGACTGGGGCTTCGACACCGGGTCGATGCAGGAAGTCAGCGCGGACCGGCTGGAGCTGATGGGCCGTGTCCACCACCTCGAACACCAGGTCCTGCAGCTGCACCGCGACACCGACGCCCGCGACGCCACCATCACTGCCGTGACGGAAAGGCTCGTGGCTCAGCTCGACGGCGGACACCCGCGGCCGATCCTGCGGGACCTGACCGGTGGCATCGCCGCTGATGCCGCGCTGGGACACCTGGTGCAGACGGTCCGCGACCATGCGGCGAACACCGCGGCGGTGCTGACCGGGATCGCCCAGCAGTGGCACCAGAGCGCGCAGACGCTGCAAGCCCTCGCCGAACGGATGCTCGATCACCACGACGACGGCGGCGAGCTGCACGAGGGCTGCTCCACGCTGATGCGCGCGGCCGCGCACCTCGCACGGCGGGCCCAGTCGGTCGCGGTGCTGGGCGGCGCGCAGCTCGAGCAGCAGTGGTCCGGGGCCTTGTCGGTGCCGCTGGCGCTGGCCGTGCGGACCGCGGCCCGGCGCATCACCGCCGGGCACCGGGTCACGGTGTCAGGGACACCGCCGGTCACTGTGGACAGTGAGGTGATCGACGCGCTCATCCACGTACTGGCGGAGCTGCTGGACAACGCCGCCCACGCCTCGCCACCCGACAGCCCCGTCGAGGCCGCGTTCACGCCGGTCCACCACGGGTGGGCCGTCACGATCACCGACCAGGGGCGCGGACTGGACGAGCACCACCTGTCCCGGGCACGCGAGCGGGCGTCCGGACGGGCGACCCCCGCGTTCGGTGATCTCGGGCAGCCGCCGCAGATCGGCCTGGCGGCCGTCGGAACGCTGGCCCGCCGGCACCGGTTCCGCGTCGACCTGGCCCCCATGGTGCACGGGGGCATGCAAGCAACAGTGATCATCCCGGACGACCACCTGAGCACCGCCGTCCCGGCCGACGCCACCACGGCCGCCGACAGCCCACCCCGCCCCGCCACAACCACGGCGGCCACCACCGCGGCCGAACCCGCCGGACCCGGACCTGCGGCCGGCTCATCGCCCACGGCCACACCCTGATCCCCGGGCGCGCCGCCGGGAGCACCGACCCCGCACGCCGGGCGTTTCGCCGCAGCCGACGAGACCACCGCGTCCACCTCCCACACCCGTCCGCCACACCACCAGGAGCACCGTCATGTCCCACCCGTGCCGCACGCCCGCGGGCGTGCTGAGCATCAGCGCACTGCTCATCGCCACCGGCTGCAGCCACCCCGGCCCCACCGTCACGGCCACCTCATCCGCGCCACCGCCGTTCGCGATCCCGCACCCCATCGACACCAGCAGCCTCACGACAGAGCCGTGCCGCACCATCCCCGCCCCGTTCCCCACCCAGTGGTCCCTCAGCCCCGGCCAACCGACCACCACCGGCGTCCCGGCCTGGCAGTGGCGACTCGCCACCGACCCGACGAGCCAGCCGACGCTGCGCTACACGGCCGAAGACCTGCGCGACCACTACACCGCCGCCCAGCACCCCCGATCGGATAACGGCCCCGTGACCACAATCGGCCGGCTCAACCTCCACCCCGCGATCTTCACCACCACCGGTGAGCAGAACTCCTGCGACGTCGCCGTCGCCGTCGCGGCCCAGAAATCGTTCCACCTCTCCAGCCACGGCCCCACCACGAAGCTGTGTGCCTTCACCACCGACGTCGCCGGCGCCATCACCGCCCCGCTCACCGTCGTCCGCTAAACCGCGCAGCCACCGGACCCACCGCCCGATCACCGCCAGCTCACCACCCCGCACCCCGCACCCCGCTCGGCGCGGCGGCGGCAGGACTGATGCCCCAGTTGGGTTCCCGGCTCCGGCCGCTATCGGAGACAACCCCAGGAGCTGACGCCATGCCCAGCGAGGGCGAACACCGGCACATCATCCGGCTCTACCGCGAACGCGAGGACCTGCACATCATCGCGCACCTGCACACGACCGGCGTCGCGGAAATACTCCAGATACTCGCGCTCGCCGGGGAACCCCTGCGCCCCGGCGCGATCAGCCGGCTCCCGGCAGCCGAGCAGACCACGCTCGCCCGGCAGATCGCCACCGACACCGCCCGCGGGTGCACCGATGACTCCCTCACCCGCAAATACGGCCTGCCGGCATACGTCCTGGCCTCGCTGCGCGAACGCTGCGGCACGACACCACCACAGCCGACGCATCCCAGGACCACGCCACCACCGCACCCGCCACCACACGCCTGACCTGCCCGCCACCGGCCCCACGACCGTTCCCCCGGAGGACCTCACCGTGACGCTCGGCCCGTTCCGCGTCCGCATGCTCGTCGCCAACCTCAAACGCGGCGGCTACGACACCACCACGCGATTCCACGACCATGACAAGCTCGAGCAGATGCTGTCCGTCGTGGACCAGGCTCCGCACATCATCGTCCTCAGCGAATGCACCCACTACGGCAGCTATCACTCCCAGCCCCTGCTGGAAGTGGTCCATCGTCTCGGCCGCCTGTGGGGAACCACCACCGACACCGACGGGCGCAGGATCCCCTCCGTGCCCTACATGCCGTTCATCTCCACCGTTCCCGGCTCCATCAACGTCCCCGGCCTGCTCGTGGACACCCGCTACGTCATCCCGCAGCACTGGCACGGCCTCGACGGCCGGAAAGTCCACGCCAACACCCTCGTCGCACGAATCAACGGCGAGCGAATACGGCTGAAATCCGTGCACTGGAACGGATCCACCGGACCCGTCGGCTTCGACCTGCAAGCCGACCAGGACGCCCAGCTCGCCAGCGAGGCCGCCATCATCGCCGGGGACTTCAACGCCACCAGCTCCGCCGCCGGGGACACCATGCCCGCCGACTGGGAACAACACTGCCGCGACCACGGCCAACCCTGGAAACTCAGCCAGAAAGGCGTCCGCACCGCAACCGGCTGGCGGATCAACACCGGGTCCTACGACCGGTTCCTCGAGCACGGCTGGTGGGACGCCGGCACCGCAGCCGGCGACTTCACCCCCACCATCAACCCGGCCGGCGGCGCCGCCGCACAGATGCGCAACGACCGCATCGCCATCAGCAACCGCGCCCCCGTCACCCTCGTACCCGGCTCCTACCGCGTCCACGTCCCCGACCACGGCCGCATCGTCTCCGACCACCGGGCCCTCTCCTGCGAACTCGACATCCCGGCCGCCGCCGGATAGCCACGATCGACCCGGACCACCAGCACCGCTCTTCACGCAACAGGCACCGGCCACCCGGGCACCGATTCTCTCCACCACAGGACGGACTCTTCATGCACAATCCCCCTACTTTCGCGGCCTCCACCCGGCCGGTGACGTCGCCTGCACACCTCGCGACGACAATCCGTGCCGTCACGACAGGATGCGGTGCAGCGTGTACCGCCCTCGGAGTCCTCCTGGCCGTCGCCGTCCCCCTGCTCAACCACAGCCTCCACGACCCCGGCACCCCCTTCACAGGAGTCCCCCTCCTGCTCGGCATGATCGCCCCGGCCGGCCTGGCGCTCGCGGGAATCATCCTCATGGCGTCCCGCCGGAGCGCTACTGGCGACCCGCGCCGACGCGGCATGATCTTCGCGCTCCTCTACGGCATCACCATCAATGCCGGATCGACCGCACTGGGATTCTCCTTCTGGAACCTCGATGCCCTATCCCTGTGGGCGCACCATCCCGGCCAGCACCAGTCACACTCGATCATCGCCGTCATCATCTACACCGTGGCGCCCCTCTGTGCCGCTGTACACGTCACGGCCTGCCTATTCAGCGCCCGACTCCTCTTATTCCCCCGGAAGAAAAAACTCCGACCACGCAACTCATGCCTCACCTGACCTAGGTCCGGTCTCTTCGTTGCCGGGTGTGGTCAGTGGGTGGTGATGGCGCCGGTGCTGGCTGCTCCGGTGAGTCCGTCCGGGCCGCGGTCACCGGGCGGTCCGACGGGATTGTCGTCGAAGCCACCCGCTCCACCGCGGCCGCCGACGGGGGTTGACGGTTACGGCTGGGGCAGTGGTCAGCGTGGTCGCCTGGACACCCGCAGCATCTGGATCATCAGGCCGGTGCCCACGACGGCCGCCACGATCATAGTGGGCACGGGGTTGGAGAAGGTGAAGACGAGGTAGCAGTCCACGATCGCGACGGCCACGAGCACGCCGGCGTAGATCCAGATGATCGTTTCCTTCTTCACGCTGCGTCGACCCTCCACTCCGGATGCCGCCAGGCGCGCGGCTCCAGGACAAGATAGCCCCCGTCAGAGCCTCGCCGTCGTGTTCTCGGGGGAACCCGGCAACGTCATCGGCCGACACCTCGGCCAGTGCCCGCGCGGCCAGGATCAGCTGCGGCGGGTCCGCTGTAACCGGGTAATCCCGGGTGCCCTGTGGTGGCAGGCCGGTAGGCTGCGTGAGGACCGCGGCCCGGGCGCCGCGAGTCGCGGGTACCCCGATCTTCCTCGTGGAGGGGCTTGTATGCCGACGGCGACGGTGAACGGAATACCGCTGTTCTTCACCGACACCGGCGGCCCGGATGACCGGGTGCTGCTGCTGGGGCACGGCTACTTCCTGGACCACACGATCTTCGCCGCGCAGATCGCCGCGGTGTTCCCGGGGTGGCGGGTGATCGCGTGGGACGCCCGCGGGCACGGCCAGACCCCCGACGCCCCCGAGGACACCGCCTACACCTACTGGGACCACGCCCGCGACGCCCTCGGGCTGCTCGATCACCTCGGCGTCGACCGAGCGGTGCTGGGCGGGGTCTCGCAGGGCGGGTTCATCGCGTTGCGGGCGGCGCTGCTGGCGCCGGCCCGGGTGGCGGGGCTGGTGCTGTGGGACACCGAGGCCACCCCGTGCGACCCGGCCGACAAGATCGGCTACACCGAGATGTTCGCCGGGCTGCGCCAGCACGGCCCGGCCGACGAGCTGACCGGCCCGCTGGCCACCCAGCTGCTCGGGCACTCCGATCAGCGGCAGGCGTGGCAGCGGCGGTGGCGGGAGGCCGCGGCGCTGCCGCTGGGCCCGGCCGCGGCATGCCTGCTCGACCGCGACGACGTGTCCGCCCGGCTGGACGAGATCGGGTGCCCGGCCCTGCTGATGTGGGGCGAGCACGACGCGGCGCTGCCGCAGGACCGGATGAACCTGCTGGCCGAGCAGCTCCCGGCGGCCGGCCCGGTCCACGTCATCGACGGCGCCGCCCACACCCCGCCCCTCACCCACCCCCTCCAGGTCAACCCGCTGCTCACCGCGTTCCTCGACCAGCTCCGGTGACCGCCCCCGTCCCAGCGCCGAGACGGGGTTCAGGGACAGGTCCGGCGCCGGCAAGACAAAGCTGCAGCGGCGGCTGCGGATCCGGGGACTTGCAGACGTCGACGCTGAGCTCCAGATCCCGACCGTGGCCGAGGTGCTCGGCGGCATCACCGGGGCGCGCCGGCCGAGGATGACCCCCTGCCGCTCTAGGTTGCAGATTTGGCGTTGCTGGAAAGGATTGCGTAAGGCTCTTGATCGGCCAGCTCGGTCAGCCACTGTGCCGGTTTGGCCTGCTGTTTCCAGATATCCCAGAGCGAACTTGCGCGGTGCAGGCGCTCCCGCAGGTATTCTGTGTTCATGCCGAGTTCGATGATCGTGGCATCGGTGATGAGTCCGGACTCTGCAAGCCGGCCGATGAGCTGGGCGAAATCGGCGGCTTCCTAGGGCCAGGGTGTCACGGTGCGCTCCTGCGGGTCAGATGTTCATCGTCTGGGGCAATCGGCGAAGAAGTCGGCTGTTTGCCGTCGAACAGCCGGGCGAGGCCGGAATAGCAACTCGGTCATCGAGGGGATGAGGGACGTCGGTTTCTTCCTCTCCGCCGCCGAGCATCCGACTCAGCAGCCCCTTTTTCGCCAAGCGGGCCGAGCAGCGCAGGGGTAGAGGATCACGATGCTCCTCAACGAGCACCAGGCTAGTAAGGCGCATCCGCCACGCACCGCCCACCGGCAGGCAGACGAATGCTGGGGCCTCCAAGGGACTGCAATTCGCGAGGCTGATCCAAGCTTCACTCGCGCACTCCGACCGGATCGAGCATCGGCAACGCCGTGCGACCCGGAGGAACACCCAGCCTCACTCGATCGATCGCTACTCGTCGATGGCGGGGCCTCGCTAGGGTGTGGCGACTTTGACGGGAGGTTGCCGGTGACGAGACGAGTGCGGCGGTCGTAGGTGGCTGTGTCGGTGCTGGCGCGTCTCGGGGTGTCCCTGGTTGGTGCGGGGCTGCTGGTGGCCGGCGCGGCCGCGGTGTTCGTGACCACCAATTCCGCCGGAGCGTCGGCCCTGGTCGCGGCGGGCACGGTGCTTGTTGCCGTCGCTGTGTTCACCAATCGGCTGGAGAGCGTCGAGGGCGCTGGGGTCAAGGTTCAGCTGGGCGCGGTGGCGGAGAAGTTGCGCGAGGCTGACCAAGCCGACGCCCAGGGCGACAGTGAGCAGGCTGACCGGTTACGCCTCGAGGCCCGATTGCTACTGACTGCGATGGAGCCGCTCGCGACACGCTACGAGGAACTCCGCGAAGGTAGTCCGAGCGGGCGGGAACGTAACGCCGCGCTGGGTGAGCTGGTCGAGCAGGCACAGAAGATGGCCGAATTCGACTTCATCAACGCTTCAGCGGTGGAGAACCTGTTCCGATCTGGTCGGGACGGAAACCGGATCACAGCGCTCGGACTGATGCTGGGGGATTTGCGATTGGTGTCGGTTCCCCTCATCACGGAAGTCATCCGGCGACCGCGATCGAGCT
Organism: Amycolatopsis sp. PS_44_ISF1; assembly: GCF_032335455.1. Lineage (NCBI taxonomy): Bacteria > Bacillati > Actinomycetota > Actinomycetes > Pseudonocardiales > Pseudonocardiaceae > Amycolatopsis > Amycolatopsis sp. PS_44_ISF1. The sequence continues at coordinate 1,692,661 of NZ_JANUXO010000002.1, forward strand.
TCGAGCAGTGGCACGCACTCCGCCTCAGCCTGGACCTGGCCCGGCGGGAAGACCACCACGCCCAGTACGAAGCGATCCGCGAAGCCATCTCGGCGGCTCGAGCCAGTGGATCGCTCGGCCGCGGACGTGACCGGTCGCGGATCAGGATGGCCGAACGAGTACAGGCAGCGATGGAGCGCCACGACAACCCCAATAAGCCCTCCACATCCAGCCACGAAAGCTGATCGCCAGCGCCCAAAGCACCGAATCCGCCGCTCATCAACGACGACCTACCCCCGCAAAAACCCGCCCATGACCGCCAGCACGACGGTCAACCGGCCGCGGCCGGCACCGCCCTGGAGCAGCCCGACGAGCTCGACCTGCACCAATCCCGGACGCTGCACGTGGCTTTCGGCCACGGCGTCCGCGGATGTCTGGGCCGGCAACTGACCCGCATCGAGATGGCGCGTCGCCTTCACCGATCTGTTCACCCGGCTGCCGAACTTGCGCCTCGCCGCCGCCCGCGCCACATCCCCCGCCGGGCACACCTCCGTGACACCGGCAGACAACCCAACCCGGAGAGAGACATAGCTATGACACTGCGCATCAGCATCCACGAGGACAAGTGCTGCGGCGCCGGGTCCTGCGTCCTGCCGGCGCCCGACCTGTTCGACCAGCACGAGGACGACGGCATCGTCGTGCTCCTGGCCCCCGCGACGACCGGTACGGCGTCGCCGCCGAAGCGGCCAACTCCTGCCCCGCCGCGGCTATCATTCTCACCCACCAGCCGGACACTGGATCCCCACGCGCTCGGTGACGGCGCGGGAATCCCGCCGATGCGGACCGGCCAGCACCGCAGCACCGGAGTCCGGAGACCATCACCTCAGCCGGCCGGCGGCACGCAGAAACTCCGGGCGACATGGGTCACACCGTTGTTGATCTCGACCGGGATCGAGGTTTCATGCTGCCGGACATGCTGATCGGTATCGCTTTGCCCGGGCATGTGCGCTCGCTGAAACCCGAAGACATTCCGGACTGGGCCCGTGCGGTCGAGGACGCCGGCTTCGACACGTTCGCGGTGTCCGACCGGGCGGCGTGGTCCACTCCGGAACCGCTGACCACGTTGGCGGCCGCGGCGGCGGTCACTCACCGAGTGGGATTGTTCAGCAGCGTCGTGCTTGCTCCGCTCCGTGGTCATCCCGGGCTGTTTGCTTCGTCGGCGGCGACAGTTGACGCGCTTGCGGGCCCGGGCCGGCTCCGCCTGGGTCTCGCGCCGGGCGGGCGGCCGAGTGACTACGTGGGCAGCCCGGTGGCGTTCGGGGAACGAGGGAAGATCTTCGACTCGTGGCTGCGTGATGTCCGGGCGACGTGGGCGGGTGCGGGCCTCGGCCCTGTCCCGGTGACTGCGGGTGGTCCGCCACTGCTGTTCGGCGGTGGGTCCGCGCAGACGATTCGTAGAGTCGTCGCGCACGGCGTGGGCTGGGTCGCGGGCGGGATGACCCCGGAGGAGTTCATGACGTTCGCGCAGCGGCTGCGCACCGCATTCACCGCCGCAGGCCGTAGCGGAACCCCTCGCCTGGTGGTGTCGGTGATGGTGTCGCTGGGGCCGGAGCGCGCCGATACCGGGATCGCCGCGGTCCGCGACTACTACGCCGATCTAGGCCAGGATTTCGTCGCCAAAGCCATCGCTCACACCGTCACCTCCGCTGGCCAGCTGCGTGCCGCTATCGCGGACTACCGGCTCGCCGGTGCCGACGAAGTCATCCTCACACCGAACGACCTCGACCCCGACCACGTCGGCATCCTGCGCGCCTGCCTCGCCGACGAGCCGGGCAGGTGACGACCTAGGTCCGCAGCGTTCCTTCTCCGGCGCGATCGAGGCCGGCACCGACGGGGGAACTCGCCCAGCTCGGCCCGACCGGGTACCGGCCGCTGCGAACACGCGACACCTTGTTCTGAGTGACGGCTTCTTGTGATTGCGCTGCTGCGCTGGATATGCGGCCAGCGTGCCCGCCAGCCGTCGCCGTCAGGATCCGTCTGGTCATTTTCACGTTCTGATGAATCGTGTGGCATGAACGGTGTACGCGACAAGACCGCCCAGGACCCGTCCAAGCCAGCGGGCCGTGTGCCTGCCCCGACGCCACCTCACCGCTCTGAGCCGCGCCTCTGCAAGGTCGTCCCGCCGATGGGACGTCTAGCCAGCCGATAATTCGCACTATTCACTGATCTATCTAATCATGTAGCTTGGAAGTGCGGATGGGCGCGAGACCCGTCCAGCAGCAGTCAACCGGCAGCCTGGGCCAACGGCACCCCCTCATCGGACTCGTGGCTTACTCGGGTGAGCCACGCGGCAGATTTGGTGGCGTTATCACCTCGGTCACTTTGTCGTGCCTGACGTTGGCAGCTCACCCGGAAGGTCCCGAACGATTCGAAAGGCGAGAGGAATGGACGATGGTGACGATCCATGTCAACGCGACTTCGGAACCACCAGGGCTTCCCACCGGGGCCTGGGACCTGACCAGCTTCCTGGAGAACGCGAAGTCCACAATCCAGCTCTGGGGCGGTCTCGCGCTCATGGCTTTCGGCGCGATCGGCCTGGTCTGGGGCGGCGTGCTCCTCATCAGAAAACTGATGGCGAACCCGCAGGCGTCAGCTCAGCATCAAAGCTGGACCACGATCGCCCTGCTCGTCCTGGTCGGCGGCGGCCTTGCCACCGGCGGCTGGTCGCTGGTATCCGCGATCGGCTCCGGAGGACAGAAAACCATCGAAGACCTGGGAGGCGGCACAGTCATTGTCCAAAGGCTCGACGAGTTGCCCGGCTGATTTGTCGCCACTAGTCACATGAGCCATCAAGCCATCGCACCGGCGAACACTTGCCCAGTCGGCCGGTATCTCAGCCAGCTGCGGGCAAGAACGGTGGGGATCGAGCATGGGTATCACCGGGAAAGCACGCGCATTCCGGCGTACGTTGAAGCTGGATTCACATCACGCCATCGAGCGTTTCGGGGTGTTCGTCGCCGCCTTTGCACTCACGGGGATTGCCGTGATCAGCGGATCCGTGATCTCGGCTCTGCAGACGGGCAGCGATGTGTTGTCCCGGACAGCCCTGTACACCACGACATTCACTACGTCCAAGACCGCGCTCAAAGGTGATGTCGATGGGGTCTTCACCAACACGCGCGGGGACAAGACCCTGGTCATGATGCACTTTCCAGCCAGCGCAGCGATCTCGCACAACGCAGCGGACTACCAGGCTTTTCTTTTGGGATCGGACACCGACCTCACCAACGAGACAGTGACCACCAGCGACATCGCGGGAACCATTCACGTCTTCGGCTCGACCGGATATCTCGGCATCCTGCTTACCGCACACCGAAATTTCGATGAGCAGGTGCTCAATCTGACGATTCGGGCGAACGCGGAGCTCTCCTACGACGAAACCGTGCATCGCCAGGCCGGCGTCGACGAGATGACGGACGATGCAAGCTTCCGGAAATTTGACCAGTGGCGGGTATTCATCAATCCAGGAGCGACGGCGATCACGACAATTCCCGCTTTGGACGCGCCGAGCTTCGACCCGACGCGGGCCTACTACGATGTTGTCCTCAAACCACAGGAGGGAACGGCCCGCGCCAAGCTCGATCAGAAGCTGCTGGCCATGCGGGCGAACCTCGCCCAAATCGAGTCCTACACCTCCGACCTGCGCACCACCCAGGTCGACGGCCTGTTCCTACGCCCACCGCCACCACCGGCCATGATGACCGGTGACAAGATCACCGGCGTCTCCGCAGCGGAGGCCCGGGACGGTGTCTCGACCTTGACTCTGCACACTGACCATGTCGTTCCAGGTGGCCTCAACCTGAGCTGGCGCACTGGCGACGTCTACCACGGCTACCTGGACGTCGTAGTGCCCCCCGGTCAGAACTACGCGGAGTTCCTGGCCCGGAAGCGCGATGAAAAAGCTGATACCGCTACCCAGCAGATCTCGGACATGCCGTGGATCCTGTCCGACGGCTCGAACCTCAGAAGTGATTACCAGACCTCCGACGTGACCATGCGACCGCTGACGACCGTCATGAACAACCTGTCACAGGCGTACCAGGACTACGCCAAGAACAAGGCGGCGTATCAGTCCGAGCTGACGCTCGATCTGCTCCGGCTCGACGCGAACCTGCGTGATGTGCGGTCCAACAGTTCCGTCCACGACGGAAGCCATGTCGTGACCACGCTCTACTGAGCGACTCGGCTATCCCCACCTCGCATCCATTCAGAAAGGACGGCCATGCCCACCAACGTGCCGGGGGTGCCGTACGACGCGGCGCAACCCGGCACGCCGGTTACGACGAACGGGAACTCACCGGGACGGTCCCCCAAGGTTTTGCCCCCATCGTCCGGGGCTCGTACCCGGACCCCAGGCACCGCAGTGACAACCGGCCCCAGAGCCAAGAACCTGATTCCACGCGGTCACGACCTTGCCGGTGTCGTCGCAGAGACGGTAGCGGAGGACGACAGTGACAGCGCCGGGCGCAGCTACACCGACAGTGCTCTGGCCGGCGCCACGCACGGTGTCAGCCAGGGCGGTCCGCACGGTGCGGCGATCGGCGCGGCGACAGAGGTCGGCGCTGCCCTCGCTAGGCCCACGGTCGGCAGCCCACCGGCTCCCACTGACGAGACAACGGAAACCGAACTGCCCGGCCGCCCGCACCTGGGCGCCGGCGGTACAGGTTACAACCGTGCTGACGGTGCTACAGGCTCTCGGGTCGCGGCAGGTGCCGCCGTCGGTGGCGTTGCCGGCGGGACGCCCCCTGCTATGGCCGTGGTCATGCTCATGGCGCTGCTCAATTGGCTGAAGTCGATGTTCTTCGCGCTCATGGCCATCACGGTCAACGTGGCCAGCCTGGTGTGGACCCTCGTCATGGGTGTCGTCAAGGCAGCCGCCGGGGTGATCGTCGCACCGTTCATGGCACTAGGCAGCGTGCTCTCGAGCACCCTGGGCACGGTACTGGGCGTGTCCGTCGCGGCGACGGCAGCTCCTGTGGCCGCGGCGGTGACCGGCGTGGTCGCCACCGGTGCCACTGTCACGCTGATGGCGACAATCGTCACCGGAGTGATCGACAACACTGCATTGACCGACGGCACTCGCGATTCCGCCCACGATGCCTGCACGGTCGCCGCACCACGGACTGGCGATTCTGGTCCGGGTGCCGTGGTCACGGCGAACACAGAGGCCAACGCGAAGATCGTCTTCTCGGTCCTCAAGAGCTGGGGCATGTCCGAGGCGAATATTGCGGGCATCCTGGGCAACTGGAGCCGGGAATCCGGAGTCGACCCGACCTCGGTCGAGAGCATCTTCAGCGAGCCCTACCGCATCGGCCCGCTCAAGAAGGCCGCCTGGACCGGGAACTTCACGCAGATCCCCGGTCAATCCCATGGCGGGATCGGTCTCGGGCAGTGGTCCAACGGCAGAACGATGATGCTGCTGGACTACGCCAAGGCCAATAACGCCGCGTGGTACACCATCGAGGCGCAGCTGGCTTTCATGCTGCAGGGCGACGACCCGGCCGATGTGGCCGTCTTCAAGAACATGCTGACGGTCCCGCAAGCTTCACCATCCGCAGCGGCCTATCACTTCCACAGCGCGTGGGAGCGCTCCGCCGACGGCGCCAGCCGGACCGCCCTCCGCGCCGAGGCCGCTGAGATGTGGTTCGGGAAGATGAGCGGCTGGAAAGCCGATCACTCCGTGACCGGCGGAGTGCAGGACATCGTCGGCGACGTCGTCGGCAGCCTCGGTACCACTACAGGCACCATGACCGGTCACTGTGCACGTGGTGACACCAACGGTGATGCCGGCGGAGTAGCACCGAAGAACGGCGGAATGACCCGCACGGAGGCCCAGGAACTCGTCGATCTCTTCAACCGGGAAGGCGACAAATTCCTTGACGAACGTTACGGCGAGGCGGGGGGCCCCGGATCCTGCGGGGACAACCACGCAGAGAACTGCGTCTCCTTCTCGACGTACTTCGTCAATAAATACACCACCTTCCAGACCTACCCTCAGGGCGACGGCATCCGGACGGCGTACACGATCGCGCAACAGACCGGGAAGCAGGTGACAACCACGCCTACTCCGTATGCGATTGGTTCGGGTCCAGGTTCGGGACCTGCCGGGCACACCCTGGTCGTGCTCGGCGTCCAGGGCGATACGGTCATCGTCGGTGAGGCCGGGTACTGCGCCTTCATGGGCCGGGTCCGGCTCGCCAGCGGTTCGGAGATGACCGCGGCGGGCTGGAGGTTCGTGGACATGACGGATTTGATGCTGCCCGCCGACAAGATCAAGAAATCGTGACCCGGCCGGATGCTGACGGCAACGGGGACACCATGCGTCCCGGGTGCGTTCTCGATCCGTTCCATGACAACTTCCACAGCCGATAGCACATCGTCACAACGCCGGTCCAGGGAACGACGCCTAACCGCAGGCTCAGAAGGAGGAGTCCATCGTGACGGTGAAACAGCACAACGCCGGCGAACACGAGCCGCCGTCCCCAGAGCGCGACAGAGCCGCGGCTGATCCTGTTGTGGATGCACCGGCGCGCGAGAAGCTGACCGGGGTGAGGCTCGAAGCGGATCTCGCTGCATGGTGGGTCAGCCGCCGCCGGCGAGGTGAGCGACGTCCGCCCGAGGAGCGCAGCCAGATTCTGCGGCGAGTGCTCGGCACCGGCATGGGTCTCGCCATCCTCGCGCTGGTCATCGTCTCGACGGTGACCAGCAGAATATTCGACACGGCGAGGTCCGCGAACGACACACGGATCACCTCGTTGGAGGGGCAAGTGGCCGACGGTCTGGCGGTGCGTGCCGACACACATCTGGCGGAGAGGATGACTCAGCTGTCCCGGTCCGCAGCAGCCAGCGCGATCAGGGTCCGCGACGCGCAACAGACCTATGCAACGCTCTATCGCGAGTCGAGCATCCAGCCTGATACCGACAACGGTGCTCCGAACACAGCTATGGTCGCGACCGCCGAGCACCGCAGGGTCCTGGCTACCCTGTTCAGCCGCAGTTCCTATCTGGCCGATGACCACGACGCCTACACCTGGCAAAACGTTGCACCGTTCGATGCGAACAGCAGGATCGATCCGCGTTTCGCCTGGTACGTGCGTTACGACGGGCCGCAGGCATCCGACCCCGCCACATACGCCTGGGCGATCGAGGCAGTCATGCCCGAGGTCCACACGCAGACCGCAGACACAGCGACCAGAGCACGAGCCGTGTGGTTGTGCCGGGAAAAAGCGTCCGGCAACATTCTCGCCTGGGCAAGCGCTATCTACACCTATGACGGTACGGGCGGGGTGTTCGACAATCTGGCCGTGGTGGTGACGACCGCGGGTGCGCAGCACCAGAGCCCCACCGGCACCACACCGCACGCAGCCGGGCAACCGGGACCCGGCGCCCTCTTCTTCAGGCCGAAGGGCGGGACATGATCAACGCGAAGACGACGGCGGTCCGTCGGCAAAGCCCCCCGCCAGGATTCTGTCGCCGTAATATTTCGATTTTGTCCACCGCAGCGCTGCTGGCAGTCGTCGCGGGCGTTGTCGGCGCGGCGTGGATCACACGGGATGCAGTACTCGAACAGCAGGTCAGCACGATCGGAGCGCTGCAGAAACAGGTCACGGCGGCACAATCGGCCAGGTACCGGCAAACCGAGAACGATGTGATGATCTCACTCGGGTTCAGCCGGATCCGGATGGACAAGGACGTGGAAATCATCCGTTCACTGATCACCACGGTATTCACCTGGAATTCGGGAACGTCCTACGAGCACGCCCGCACCACGCTCAAACAGCGGTACGGAATAACCGAACACGACCCGTTCCTCAAGATTTTCATGCCTCCCTCCCGGTACAACCAGGACGCCGCCGGCACACGGTACTATTATATCGACGCGCAGGGGCTGCACTCGTCGGTCGACGGCGACCCGGACATCGAGATCACCAGGGCCACCGCCGGTGACTACACCTACGCTGTTGAGGTCGACGTTCAGACCGCCTCCGACGCGGTCACGCAACACACGCCCGACCAGGCGGCCAGAGCAAACAGTCGGCGGATGCTACTGACACTCACAGTCTCTGCCGCCCGCCGTGTATCAAGCCTTGCCGGCACACCGGCAAGTGCCCGCACCCGTCATTCACGATGACGTCATCAATCATGAGACAGTCACTCGACTCATCAATTCGACCGATATACACTCATGACAGAGTTTTCCGTGCCCGTTGAGCAAGTACCGAGAACAGCGCGCAGAAGCGCGTCCTGGTGGCGACACCGGACATCGGGGCCACTGGCAGCGGCCCGCAGATGTCAGCGTCCAGCTCACATCGGTCAGTGCAGGACCTCACATGGCGGGCAAAGCCACGAGCGCCATTTCCACCTGTGACGACATCACGAAGGATGACACAACCATGACGATCCGGTCTCCGGACACCACGACCGAGAGTCCCCATGCCATTGGCAGAGAGACCATCCGCGCCGCGGCCGTGCAGCACGACAGGCCGGGACCGCGGTGGTTACTCAGAACCCGGCGCCATGGCTTGCTGCCGAGGAGCCGCACAAGAGTTCCCGTCGTGCTGTGGGCCATGGTCCTGCGCCTGGTGGTCCTCATCGCCGACTATCTGCTCGCGTTCGTGACCGCCACCGTGGTCGTCCCGATGTTCGCAGCCTGGCTGCACCAGCAATCAGGCGCAGCCGCCGGAAACCTGACGGCGGCCGGGGCATTCGCAATGTGGTTGACGCCGCTGCTGTTCCTGGTCGCGATCCTGGCTGCCGGCGAGATAGCCGCGATGCGCGCACTGTGGCACTGGAGCACACGTAGCATCAAGAAGACCCGCGACCGCCATGTCAGTGAGCATGGAGGGTCTGCGCCGACGGCGCCCCCGCAACCACATCAAGCGTCAGGTAAACGGCACAGTACGAAGAAAAAATGCGGAAGGAGCCGATAATGCGCACCGCGGGGTTGACCATGAACGATGTGTGGTCCGGACGTGTATTGCGCGAACGTGGCGTGACAACTCACCGTTGCGAGGGGCTGCCCGCTGAGATCGGTGTCTTCGTGGAAGCTGCCGAGCTCAAACACTGGGACAGGAATGAGAACTACCGCCCTTACCTGCACATCACCGGGCAGTTGCGCTGGCTTGCCCCGCAGACGGCACTGCCGTACGGGATTTCCCGGGTGATCTACGCACCGGAGCAGGGCGAGAGGGTCGACGCCTTCTACGAATTCGACGACCGGCAACTGCAGACGCTCGCGGCCAAGGGGTATTTCCACAGCGCCTTCGCCGTGCCCGAGCAGCGGTTCACCGGCATCGAGTGGGAACTACCGGCCGTGATGGATGCGCTTGTGCTAGCTCCGCCGGCTACGGGAGCCGGGCTGCCGGTGGTCTTCACTCGCGTACACAACATCGCCGGGCTCGAGATCGACCTCGCGTCCTCGGGCTACGACCTGACCGATTACATCGACGACACCCCACAGGGCGGCCTGTCGCGCATCACGCCGGTCTCCAGTGAGCAGGAGCTGCGGGCGCGCACAGACGTGGTCGATCCGTTGTTCCCCGAAGAGCCACTGGACCTGCCCGGTCAGCCGGAACGGCCTGATCCACCCGCCGGCGACACTCCGCCCGAGGCGGACCCAGTGAGCACACGCCTGCAGCAGGTCGAGGCTGATATCGCCGCCGAGCATGAGCGGTACCGGGGCGAACGAGAGGGCACCCGGGGTACGCCCGAGCACCTCTACCACACGCACGTGGCACAGCCGCTGCGCGCGGCCGGCGACCATGTGGGGCGGCCACGGCCGGGGTACTCCCCGGCCACTCCCCCGGACGCCGACCTGCGACACGAGCAGCGGGAAGCGCAGCCGGAGCAGCGTATGCACCCGTCGGCTCCCCACGCGCGCCGGGATGAAGCCGCTCCGTACACCGCCGGCGCCGACACCCACCTCGGCGAGGACGAGCGCGGCCTCGGGTCTTGACATCCAGCCGGCGAGAGGCGAAGTGATGCCGTTCACGAGACAGGGGACCATGCCGTGGGTCTGAAGCAGTCGGTGGTGATCGTCAACGAGTTCAGTGTGCCGCGCCCCGGTGGCGCGGGTTCCCGCGGAGCGACGCCCGGCGACTACGTCATCCGCTACATGGCCCGCGGTCGGGCCACGGAGCCGCTGGCCCCCATCCGGCGGCTGCGTGCTGAGGACATCAACGTCCGCTACAGGGCGCGCGAATCGGCCGTCAGGCACCCGGGGGTCTCGCGCGACGCGGCGAAGGCGGCGATGCGGCGGGCCCAGGGGGCCGGCGGCGTGGCCTTCGGTTATGACTCGATCTCGCTGTCGGACGAGCAGCTTCGAGCCGCGGCCAGGGACATCCAGACGGCCTTCGAGAGCGGCAAGACCGTGCTCAAGACGGTGCTTTCCTTCTCCGAACACTTCCTTCGAGAGAACGGCATCGTCGATCAGGGCTTCCGATACCACGACCGCGGGGACTACCGCGGCCACCTTGACCAGATGAAGCTGCGCATGGCCATCAGGCACGGCCTGGATCGGATGGGCGCGGGTGGCAGCGGATTCGACGACCTCCGCTGGATCGGCGTCATCCAGGTAGACACCGAGCACGTGCACTGTCACCTGGCCATGTTCGACGCGGGTACGGGATCGCTCATGAAGGACGGCACACAGCGCGGCAAGGTGCTGGAGCGGCACAAGTCCTCGCTGCGCCGTGGGATCGACGTCTGGCTTCGCGGGAAACAGGCAGTGGCGAGCCTGTTTACCGCCGCCGACTACGACCGGCGCAACGTCACCACGTTCATCAAACGCTGGGCACACGAGCGCATCAACGCCGAGTCACTACCCCAGTTCGCGCTGGCGAGCCTGCCCGCCGACCGGACGTTGTGGCGGGCAGGCTCGGATGACGCCCGCATGCGCAAGGGCAACCGGTTGGTCACCCAACTGGTGACCGAGCAACTGGAACGCGCTGGCCTCCCCTTACCTGCAGCGGTAGAAGAAGTCACCGGCCACATTGACCAGTGGCGCCAGAACGAAGACCGCGCGCCACAGCACCGGCACCAGCTTCCCGACCGGGATCGTGCCAAGATCACGGCGCAGGCCGTCAGTGCCGTGTATCAGATGCTGCGGGATCTCCCCCAGGCCGAGTTGCGGGTGCGCACACCAATGCTCGAGGTCATGGGGACGGACTACGAGCACATGGCGTCACGCCAGCACGCCAGGGCCGCGGACAGCTTGGTGCACTTCGGATTCCGCTTGCGCAGCTACGCGATCCGGCAGCGTCACCACAGAACCCAGGCCGAGGTCTACCGCGACCTCTCCCGCCAGTGGGAACGGGCGCACGAGAGGGATCCAGCCGCGGAGGTCTCACGGCCGCTGTATGACTTCTATCGTTTCGAGTCGGACTATCACCGGCGGGTGATGGCCAAGTACCAGCACTTCCTGCCGTTCCTCGGGAACACCGGCTACTGGCACAAGCGACTGCGGCAGGTTACCGAGTACGGCCGGCGGATGCGTTCGCTGACCGCTCTGCGCCAGGACACCTCGCTACAGCGGATGACAGACCCCGTGCAGGCCGAGCAACTGGGTCGCGACATCTACGACCAGCCCGGAGGAGGGCACCTTGCTGGGGGCACCGCCGGTCAGGCGCTACTGGATGCCCGCATGACGACAATGGCACGGGTCTATGCCGAACGCGTCGAGGCTCTGCGCGCCGACCTGTCCACATCCGGCCTGCTGCTGCGGTCCGGTCTCACAGCCGACCCCGGAAGCCCGGCCGGCCACGCCTCCACCACTATGGCGATCGAGGCGGTCAAAACACACGACTTCCACCAGGTCAAGGCCCTTGACCTGCATCATCTCGGCGCCGACTTCGTCGCCCGCGCCCAGGTCGGGCCGCAGTCGCGGTCGATCTTCCTGTCGGCCGCCGCCGAACGTCGCCGGCTGCTCCTGGGGGCGATGGCCTACCTCGACCAGTCCGGCCAGGCTGAGGCGATCACGGATCTCCCGGTCGACGATGTCGCGACGATGGCCCAGGTGTCGCGCGAGTTGGCGGCCTCCGCCCGGAATCACGACGGGCCCGGCGTCCTGGTGGTGCCCTCGACGATCGCCGAGCTACGTGCACGGCACCAGCAGGCAGGACCGGCGCGGCGGTCGGCTGCTTCGTCGCTGGGCTCCGGCTTGGCGGTGCGCCTGCAAGCGCACATCGACGCGGTCGTGACCGGCACAGCCACGGTGACCACTTGCATTCCGGAGGCCGATGACCTATCGAATTCGACAGAGTCGTTTTCTGATAGATGATTCACGTGCTTGTCGACTGTCTCCACGGCCATTAGAGTGATAGACGTCCGGCCGGCACAGCCGTTTTCATCTCGGACCATGCAGATAAGACCGTCCAGTCCGCCAACTGACTTCCAGCCCCACGAAAGGACGAGATCATGGTATCTCTCAAGGGTAAGGGCGCAATGACCGAGATCAACCTCCTCGCTCGGGTCTTCCCCACCAACCTGACCAAGGACGGCAAGACGCAGTACGTCGACGTTCAGGTCGACGCACGGGACTCGCGGGCGTCAGGGCAGACGAACCTGCATCTGCGGTCGGAACGCGTCGAGCGTGACGACAACAAGCCTCGCTGGAGTTACGGCGTACCGTACTCGACCAACCAGATGGCCGAGATTATCAAGGCAGCGGGCCCGAACAGGGAGCCGATCGCGAACAAAGACGGTACTCAGATCGGCACGGTCTACGGCTTTAAAGCCAACGTTATGCCGGTTACACGCGGTACCGGCTTGGTGGTGAACACCAAATCGGTGCAGCCCTCCGACTTCGAGGTCGATGGCGACACGCTCAACAACCAGTTCGATTCCGTCCGAGCCGCAGCCCTGATGCGCGCGGTGCAGGGCAGGGCCCCGGCCGCAGAGCAGACCGGGGTCGCCGAGCAGGCCAAGGTCAACGAGCCCGCCATCGGCTGAGCTTTCTGCGCTGCGGGCGCCACCGGCACGGCCCCGGGGTTGGCCCCTGGGGCCGTGCCAGGCAAAAAGGTGGACGAACGCGGCAGTCTTCCGCGGCAACACACAAATCACGCAGAATGCCGGACCGGACGGGAGATCCGCGCCGGCGACTCCGAGTACTCAGCACAGCGGCCAGCGGCCGGCAGCCCCGGCCGCTCGATCCGGTGCATCAGGCGAGGGCTACGTGCCCGATTCGACCAGCACGCGATGGCAGGACCACGACGTGGAGTTGCGGACCGGCGCGATGGACGGAGTTCCGGATCGCGGTGATCGCTGTCCCCGGTTCAGGCACAAGCACCCTCTTCCCGGCATAAGTCTCGTGGCAAGCATCGGCAGGGGTGGTGACTGAGCGAGCGTCAGCTACGGAGTCCAGCACACACGCCGCTGAGCAATCCGACACATCCCGCTCTCGACACGAGGTCATTCCAGCATGTCCCACGATGAAGAATTCTCAGACCATTACCCGTTGCTGGCCAAGTTGTCGGTTCCACTCGCCCGTCCCCCACGCGAGATCATCGGTCGAGAGCACGAGAAGCTGCAGCTGCTAGCGTCGATGAGCCGGCCCGAGCTGTGCAACGCGCTGCTCCTGGCCGAAGCGGGCATGGGCAAGACCTCGCTGGTCCAGGCGACGATGCGGGCCGATCCGGACCGCCTGTATCTCGAGGTGGACCCGGCTCGCATGATCTCCGAAGCCGGCAACGCTGAGAACATGGCCGCGATGATCAAGCGTTTTTTCGACGAGGCCGAACTCTTCGTCGCGCGCGGGGGGCGCGAGCTGGTGCTGTTCATCGACGAGTTCCACCAGATCGTTCAACTGTCCGATGCCGCCGTCGAGGCGATCAAGCCCGTGCTCGCGGCATCCGGCTCGCGCGGCCTCAGGGTGATCGCGGCCACGACCTACGGCGAGTTCCACAAGCACATCTCGCCGAACCAGCCCTTGGTCGAGCGTTTGCAGCGTATTAACCTTACGCCTCCGGGCCGGGACACCACTCTCGAGATCCTGCGGGACATGGCCGAGCAGTACGACGTCGCAGACCAGTTCTACGACGACCGCCTCTTCCGGATGATCTACGAGTACACCCAGCGCTACATGCCGGCGTCAATGCAGCCCCGCAAGTCGATCCTGGTGCTGGACTCGATGATCGGCTGGCACCGGCTCACCGGGCGCGTGATCGATCGGGGCCTGCTGTCGGACGTGCTGCAGGAATCCCTCGGCGTCAACGTGGCGTTTCAGGTCGACGGTGCGAAGATCAAGCAGCAGCTGGACGCCAAGGTCTACAGCCAGGACCTGGCGACCCGTGTGGTCGCGCGTCGGCTACAACTGTCGGTGGCCGATCTGAACGACAAGTCGCGCCCGGAGGCTTCGTTCCTGTTCACCGGCAGTACCGGCGTGGGGAAGGCGTGTGTCGACTCGACTCAGGTGCCCGTCTGCCCGCGGGATGGATCCATCGCCTGGAAACGGCATGGAGACCTGGTCCCGGGTGATCGCGTATTCACTCGCCGTGGGACACCGGCAGAGGTCCTCGGAGTGTTCCCGCAGGGCGTGGGCGACGTCTACCGGGTCGCGTTCTGGGACGGGCGCACACTGGATGTGACCGGCGCGCATCTGTGGGCAGTCTACACAGCCGGACAGCGTTCGAAGCGGCACTCAGGGCGGGACGTCGCGCCGATGGTGCTGAGCACCGAGGAGATAGTGGCGCGCGGCGTCGTGCGCACCTATACCGGGGACTCCCGGGCACACCTGAAATTTTTCATCCCGGCGAACGAGCCGGTGGAATGGGCGGAGCAGCACCTTGAGGTCGACCCCTACGTGCTGGGTGTGCTTATCGGCAACGGGTGCCTGACGCAGCGGCAGCTGACGCTGTCGTCGAGCGCGGCCGACGCGGGCCACACAGTGTGGATGGTCGGTGAATGGCTGGGGTCGGCTCCGAAGCAGCAGTCCGCGCAGAACTACAGCTGGCTGTTCCCGGTAGGGGTCGGTGCGACCGAGGGGCATGACTCGCTGTTCCAGACGAAGGATGTGCTGGCGTCGGTCCCCGAGCTCATCGGCGCGTACTCACGGCAGCGTCGCATCCCGCGGCCGTATCGGCACGGGTCGGTGCAGCAGCGTTGGGAGCTGGTGCGTGGCCTGTTCGACACCGATGGCACCATCGACAGCTCGACGGGCGGCTTCGCCGTTTCCTTCGCAACGACCTCGCTGGGGCTGGCCCGGGACGTACGCGACATACTGTTTTCTCTCGGTGTCGCCAGCTCGTTGCGTACGCGGGCTCCAGTGCGACAGAACGGCCGAGAGGCAGCCGAGCACACCGTGTACGTGAAAGTGGGCAATGAGGACAAGCCTCTGTTCTTCTCACTCCCGCGGAAGCGGGGGCTCGCCGAGGCGGCGGCGGAGGCCACGTCGGGTCGCGAGCGCATGAAGAAGTTCGACATGGTGGGTATCACGTCGATCGTTAAGCTGCCGGAGCGGCAGCCCGCGTCCTGCATCTGCATCGACGACGACGAGCACCTCTATCAGGCCGGCCAGTTCGTGGTCACACACAACACGGAGCTGACCAAGCAACTAGCCGGCCTGCTCTTCGGCGACGACCAGCGTCACCTCATCCGGTTCGACATGACCGAGTATGCCGAGGACTCGTCACTGGCGGGTTTCCGGTCCGAATTGACGAAGAAGGTCTGGGCGCTGCCCCACGCGGTGCTGCTGTTCGACGAGGCCGAGAAGGCCTCGCCGATGGTGACGCGCGTGCTCCTGCAAATCCTCGACGACGGTCGGCTCTCCGACGACCACAACCGGGAGGTGAGCTTCCTCAACACCTACATCGTGCTGACCACGAACGCGGGTTCTGAAATCTACAGGACGATCGCGGACTACGCTCAGGACGACACCGGTTCCGGCCGGCAGCTGGAGGGGTATCAGAAACTCATCCGGCATTCGCTCTCGCACACCGCCCGGGACAACCGGTTGCCACCCGAGCTGCTGGGCCGTATCGACGCCATCGTGCCGTTCCAGCCGCTGTCCTTGGCAACGCAGAGGAAGATTGTACGCACCAAACTGCACTCGATGGTCCAGGATGTGCTCATCAAGCACAACGTGCGGGTCACGATCGACGCGAGGGTGCTCCGCTACCTGATCGAGGACAAGGCCGACACCGACTCCGACGCCGGCGGCGCCCGGGCAGCCGTGGCGAAGATGACCGATGAGGTCACGACCGCAGTGGCGGCATTCATCAACGAGCACCCGGCGGAACAGCGGATCCGGATCGACGTCCTGGGAGACCTGGTCAGCGATGACAAAAAGCTGCTCACCTCTGATGCGCACGTCGAGGTCAGCGCGGTGCGCTGACCTCGTCCGAACACGACACCGACGTACGTTGCACAATACGCTGCAATTCGTCGCCAACAATCGCCAAAATCAATTCTGTTGTGTTTATCGCCGAAAGGAACGACACCAATGGGCGCACTGGGCTCGGCGACGGGAACCCGGAAGAAGGAGCGGAGGAAGAAGCCGGACGAGCTTCTGTCCTCGGTGGTCAGGGAAACTGCGGTCCCTGCGGCCGTGGATCTCCTCCGGTCGAACACGCCGTTCGTCTTCCCCAGTGGCACGGCGTGGGTCATGCTCGTGCTGTTTGCCGACGCAATCGGCGGCTTGAGCAAGCGTCACGGGCGTGATGAGGCGAAGGGCTCGATCATCCAGCTCATCGGCTCCGACCACATTCAGACACTGGCGACGGCGAAGATGCTGGCAGACGATTACTTCGGGATCATCCCCACCGGGGAGACACTGGAGCGGATGGAAGAATTCGCGCTCCTCCGTCACGCCGAATACAGCTGGGCCGTGGTGTGGCCGAAGCCCGGCGATGACGTCGACATCGACCTGGTCAGCGGGGCAACCGTCGCCCGGGCGAAAGCCGTGCTGGCGGAGAGCATGACCCTCGAGGCCGCTGTGGGCCCGCAGGCATGGCGCAGACACAGCGGCACGACGATCACCGAGGACACCGACGATGCGATCGCCGAGGCAGAAGCAGCCTCCGAGAGCGCGGGTGCCGACGACGGTGACGCGATCTTCGACCCGCTTCCGGTTGACGAACCGGTCTTCACCGACGAGCCCCTCACCCCCGCCGGGAACGCAGAAGTCCCGGCTGAGCCTACGGCCACGGTCGACGACGACCCGGCCTTCCTCGAGACCGGCGGCATGGAGGAATTCGACGAGGACGACGACGACGTGCCGATCCACCCCCTGGACGGTGATGAGGTGGTACAGCTGGCCGATCAGGACCAGACGCGGGAGGAGATCGCCCGCCGGTTCCTGTCCGACGAGCTCGACCTCGAAGTGCGGCTCACCGAATTTCACGCGACGTTCGCGATCGCCGCATCGGTCGTGCAGATTGATGTGCCTCAGGGCACGACCGAGTGGCTAAGTGCCCAGGTCGCCCAGCTCACCCGGCAGGCGAACGCCGACCTCACCCAGCTGCGCCATACCCACCAAGCCGAGCTGCAGGTCCTCTGCGTCACGCTCCTGTCGGCGCACGCCCAGCAGGTCATCCGGGATGTGGCCACCGATCGAGACGGCTCCCGATACAAATCCATCAAGGACAGCGCGGAGCAGGCACATCGCGAGCGGGAGTCGGCGAAAGAGCAGCAGATCCGGGAGGCCAAGGCCCGGATCGCCCACGACCACGAGCACGAAGCGAAAAAACGTGCGGAGCAGGCGGCTCTCGATGCCGAGATCCGGTATGATGAGCGCCACCGCCCGAGGATGCAGCGGGATCAGGCCGACGCGGCAGCGGAAATCGACCGCATTGTGGAAAACGCGTACTCCCATGACCAGCAGGAGATCTTGCGTGTGCGCCGGGCGGACGCCGCGCTGATGATGCAGGTAGGGACCACGAAGATCTTCGAGGTGCTCGCCGAGCGCCAGTCGGAGTACCTGGCCGCCGAGGCGGCACGTCTGGCCCAGTGGAGAACCGAGATCCAGCGGATGGTCGACGACAACCGCAAGGCCGACATCGCTCATGCCGAAACTCTCGCCGAGCATCAGCGGTCGACTGACGCGGTGGCGATTGCGCGCCGCGAACACGAGGCACACATGGAGACGATGCGGAACGAGCACACCGAGCGGATCCGCCTGATGGAAGGGGAGCTCGAACGCATCCGCGCCGACGCGTCCGCGCGCATGCGGGTCCACGACGCGGAATGGCAGCATCGCCTTGGTGTCACGCAAGAGCAGGTGAAGTCCTACATCGCGCGTACAGCCGATCTGATGAAGGAACGGGACACGGCCGAAAGCTCAGCGAACAGCCGCTGGGCGGAACGCCTGAAGCAAACGGAGGCGCCGTTGGCGCGGGAGGTGGAGATCCAGGGGCGGTGGATCCGGGTTCTTCTCGTCCTGATGATCGCGGTGGCGCTGTTCGCGTGTCTGGCGGGGTTCATCGCCGGGAGCGCCCTGGGCGGCTGAACCGGCCGGGACCTGGCGGCGCGACCCGCCGGTACCGGGAGAGCGAACATGCGCGCCGTTACCGGCCGGGGGTTCGGTCCGGTGCACAAAGCCGTTTCGGGAGGAGAACCTGCGATGCGAGTGAGGAAGCGACGGTCCTCGAGTCCCAAGGCGAAAAGCTGGGACAAAATCTCGGCCCGCTCGTCGGGCGAGACACTCACGAGTCGGGACGTGTACGACGACCAGCAGCTCGACCGGGGCAGGCTGCAGGCCCGGCGGTCGAAGGCACCCGGCATCGTCGCGGCGATGGTCACAGGAGTGCTCGTGGCCATCACGGCCTGGATCCTCTACTCGGTCATCTGCGCAGCGCTACTCTCGGCCGGCATAACCCTGGACCGGCGGCCAGGAGTCCTCGGCGGCCACAACGGGTCGCAGGCCTCGTACTACGTCGAAGACACCACAACCGGCAGGGGCGGTGTGCCGGTGACCTGTTACCGCCCGGTGAACCAGAGCGGTAATCCGGAAATCGGGTCACGGTGCTACCGGGCCATCGAAGAGGTTCCGGTCCCCGGCTGGTGGACCACGGCCGAAGCCCCGGAGAACGCGGACGCGCCGACAACGGGCAACGCGCGCTCCCATCCGCGCGAGACGGGTATCGCCGGCCAGCTCGTCACGGTCTCGGCGTTCAAGTTTTTCGCCACCATCGGCGCGGGTCTGCTGGTCATGACCGCCGTCGGCACTTGGGCGTCGCGGCGGGTGGCCGCGGCGAACCTGATGACCACGACGGCGGACATCAATCAATACCAGAACGACCAACACATTGCGCTGCCCGAGGAAATCCAGCGGATTTACGATTGGTTCCCCGATGCGGGCGCGCACTCGGGCGTCCAGGCGAACTCGATGATCAGCCACATGATGCTCCTGCGAAAGGGTCTGGGGACCGTCGAGGTGGCCCAGCGCGCCGAGACGGATGTCATCGACAAGGACGGGAGACTCGTCTACTACGCCGGGGAGATCATGGACGATACGGACGGTAATCCGCTGACGGTGACGCTGCCGATCATCGACGAGCGGTTCGGTGACGATCTGTTCGAGGCGTCCGGGGTGCCTCGGGAGCGAAGCCTGCGCCGCACGTACGACGCCACGCTGATCCCGTACAACCCCGACGGCCGCAACCACGAGAAGCTCGGCCCCTACCCGACCGTGGCGGAATTGATCAGGGCCGACTGGGAGTTCCCGGAGTACGAGGTCCAGCGTCCGGCCGGGGCGTACATAGTCGACACCACGCCGGTGAACACCATGGTCCTGGCGATCACCCGCGCCGGCAAGGGGCAGACCTACATCGAGCAGATGATCGACATGTGGAGCAGGGAGAAGGCGCCGTCGAACATGGTGGTCAACGACCCCAAGGGCGAGCTGCTGGTGAAGTTCTACATCGCACTGGTCACCCGAGGCTTCGAGCCCGTGCAGATGAATCTGATCAACTCGATGAAGACCGACATCTACAACGTGCTCGGCCTGGCCGCCGAGGCCGCCCGCGAGGGCGACAGCACCAAGTGCGCGCTGTACGTCGAGAACATCGCCGATGTGTTCTTTCCCCTGGACGGTGCCGAAGACCCGGTGTGGCCCAACGCGGCGAACAACGCGTTCAAGCGTGCCGCCTACGGACTCATCGACTTCTACCTGGAGGAGGAACGCGAGCTTCGCGACGCGGCGGCGGCAACGGGAATGGACCCGGAGACGCTGGAGAGCAAGCTCGACGACATGTGGGGGCATGTCTCGCTCTACAACTGCTATCAGCTGTTCGTCCAGCTGACCTCGAAGAAGCTCAAGAACCCGGCGGCCGAGCTGGAGAAGCGGATCAAAGCCGGCGAGTTCGACGACGACCCGCAACTTCTGGACTCCGAGCAGGAGAAGGTTGCGGACAAAGACTTCCTCTGGGAGGGCAAAGCCGAGCAGGACATGCTCACCCTGTTCTTCAACGCCACCGAGGCATTGCCGACCAACACCATGCGCACGCTCATCGGCAACGCGAACAACGCGCTGCGCGCCATGGCCGGCGCGGAGAAGATGCTCGCCTCGGTCTACGGTATCGCGATCACCGCCATGTCGTTCTTCACCGACCCGACGATCTCCACACTGACCAGCGGCAAGCCTTCGCAGAACACCGATCTGGGCGGCTTGAGCTTTCCCCGCCGCTTCGGCGTCCGCTTTGCCCCGAACTACCTCAAGCGCGACCACCTCAAGGGCCTGCAGGCGGTGTGGTCGGCTTATGGCGATCCGATGTTCACCGAAGACCTGGGTGCGGACTTCGGGCACAGTGACATCGTCACGACCGAGGGCTGGGCACGGTACTACTTCAAAGGGAAGTTCCCCGCGGACGAGGGCTGGATCAAGCTTGAACTGGTCAACCCGCAGTCGAAGATGCTGGTGCGCACCTTCTATTTCCACTTCAAGAAGAACTGCCAGGTCTCGCTCAACGGGAGGCACTTCGTCATCGAGGCGGTCACGGGCAAGAAGATCATCAAAAACGGCGTGCTGCGCGAGCTGCGTCCCGAGCGCGACGACCGCGGGCACGGCGGGAGGATCGTCTCGTTCGCGGCCGGCGACACGATGTACCCGCACACCCGGCTCGACTTCTCCGGTGACGGGAATCCCGCGAAGATCTCCGGCGAGACGCGGGCGATCACGCGGATGACGGTACGGTACTCGGAGTCACCGAAGGCGGTGTTCCTGGTGACTCCCCCGCACCTGTCCAAATACGCGAAGCTCATCCTGATTCTGGTCAAACAACTGGTTGACCTGAATTTCGACAAGTCGTACATGACCAAGAGTGACCAGAAACCGCTGTACAAGACCCGGTTCATGCTCGATGAACTCGGCAACCTCCAGTCCGAGGGTCACGGTATCGCCGGTTTCGCGACGATGCTCTCGATCGGCCTCGGCCAGTCACAGGAATTCACGCTGATCCTGCAGACCCTCCAGCAACTGCTCGACCTCTACGGCGAGTCTGTGGACAAGATCGTGCAGGGCAACACCAGCAACATCGTGTTCCTCAAATCCACCGACGACTTGATGATCGAGACACTTGAGAAGATGAGCGGCAAGACCCACAGGTCGTACGTCGACTCCAAGCAGATCAGCCGGGACCTGGACAAGATGGTGGGCGGAAAGACCGAGGGACGCGTCTCCTACACGATGAACACCAGGGAAGAACCACTGATCAGTTACAACGACCTGGCGTTCCTCGCGCCGCGCAACTCGATTGTCTTCCGGGCCGGGGACGCGCCGGTGTGGAATCGCAACGCCCTCGCCCTGCCGATGTCGTGGCGGCTGTTCCAGCACACGATCGTCCACCCGGGGCACGAGTACTCGCTGCAGACGATCCCGACTCTGTCGTCGGCGATCGATTTCGACGTGCGGACCAACCAGCCGGACTTCGTCAAGATGCTCGACAAGCGGATGCGCCAGGCGGTGTGCTCCGGCGACGCCAAAGCGCTCTACCAGGAGACCTACGGGTACAGGGACGTGGACATCGCGCGTCTGGACCCGGACGTCTACTCCGACGACGTGATGGAGGTCGTCGCGATACTGATGGCCACCGGCGCCGGCCTGGATTCGCACGCCCCGGTGGTCGTCGACCCCGACGACTACGAGGCAACGATGATGTTCGGTGAGGACGAGTTCGTGGACAACGTCCTGGTGGCCGCGGAGGTCGCCGATCGCGAGGCGGCGAGCAGGAAGCGGCAGCGCAAGATGTACGCCGAGGGCACGATCAGCCGGGAAATGCTGGTCAACCCGGACGGTTCGGCGAAGGTCAAGAGCCTCGACCTGCAGCTGAGCGAGGCGTACAAGACGGCGCAGGTCGACCTGGAGCAGGACCATGAGCACTTCTCGCCCGGCCGCGACGGCGAACTGCGCAGCGCCGACGGGTCGACGACATACATCAGCCACACACGGTCGGCTCAATACGCCGAGGCGGCGCGTCGGCTCAACGGGGAAATCCGCGACAGGGATTCGCGGGTCTTCGCCGAACAGGACGTGACCGAGCAGGACCTGCGGTCGCTGGCGACGGTGACGGTCCACGCAGCCTTCTACCAGTACCTGGCCTCGCTGCCGAGCTGGGAAGACCTCGCCGGCGGCAGCTTCGACCGGGCGATGGCCACCGAGATGACGTCGAGTTGACACGGCTCGCCGAATTCCGATCCTGAAGGTCCGCGCGTGAGGACATCCGCGTAGACCACGTTTCGAATTGCCTATCGACTCGCACTGAATCGTCGTTTTATGCTTTATGGGTGGCTGTAATCCGGGGCTCCGCAGGAGGC
Source organism: Amycolatopsis sp. PS_44_ISF1 (assembly GCF_032335455.1). NCBI lineage: Bacteria > Bacillati > Actinomycetota > Actinomycetes > Pseudonocardiales > Pseudonocardiaceae > Amycolatopsis > Amycolatopsis sp. PS_44_ISF1. The sequence goes on from NZ_JANUXO010000002.1 coordinate 1,715,443, forward strand.
TGATGAGCGATGAAGAAGGCATATGGACTGCGCGGGTACTTCTACGAGTACGTGTTCTACAGGGCTGTCGGGCAGGCACGGGAGCAGACCGGGCAGATCGTTCCGATTTCCCAGGCGAAAGCCATCCGGACGCACGTCGACGCGGTCCTTGCCGAGAGGCCGCGCGCTCCGGACGGGCAGCACTGGAGCATGGCGCACACGAGGCTCGCAGTCGCGGACTTCCTCAGCGCCCTCGACCAGGCATTCTCCGACAACCTGCCCGGCTGCGCGCCCCTGTTCGGCGATCATTCCCCCCGGGATCCCCGCTACCAGCAGTTCCAGCGGGAATTCACCGCCATCACTGGTGTGGGCGCGCAGCCGGGCCCGGCACCGGCATGGCTGCCGGTCAGCCCGTACTCGCCGGACTGGTCGGGTCGGGCCACGGTGAAGCAGGCGGGAACCGCCCTGGTCTATGTTCCCGACGAGACCATCATGCGTGTGGCGGCCGGCGAAGTCGGAGCCCTCGCCGGTCCGCGGCACGGGAACATGATGCTCTGGCGCATCGACGACGAGGGCCGGGCGCACGAAGCCGGGCCGGCGATGACAACCGACGATGCCGCGGGACTCACGGCACTCATGGACAAGATGAGCCGGCAGGAGTACGACCAGGTCCGCGGCTGGGTCATCGACGGCGGCCGTGACCCGCACACCGGCATCCTCGACCCCCATCGGTTCATGAGCCCGCGCGCGATCGCACGGTCGGCGGCGATTCTCGAAGAGCTCAAAGCCCAGGGCGTGCCCTACGAAGTAGCGCGCGACCGCGAGACCGGTCAGATCAAGGCCCGGATCTCGGGCACCGGCATGGAGGTCCGGCTCACCGACACGCGTCAGGAGGAGTATGCCGGCGCCCGCATCTATGACAGCGGCACGGTGCTGCGCTTCTCGACCAGTTACCGGGTGTCGGGAGCCATGGCGGTACCCTCCCCCGCCCCTGCCGACGCTGTACGGCTGCTGCGCTTCGCCCAGGGACAGCGGATCGATCGGACCGACCTGCCCGGACGAGCCGTTGGCGAAGCCGGCACAACCCACCCTGAGCACGGCCGCGGACGCACCATCGCCGAGGTTCCCGACGCCTACCACATCGGCCGGGAATCGATGTTCGTCGTCGCCGACTACGCGGTCCCCGGTGCGCCGGATTCCCAGCCCGGGTGGAAGATGTGGCTGCGCCGCGACGCGAACAACCGCTCGCTGCCGACTTTCTTTGTCGACGCGGAGCCCGCTCAGGCCTATGCGCGGGCGGCTGTGGACAGCGCGCGGGACAACCTGCACACGGCACTCGGCGTCGAGAGGCTCATCGCCCACGCCGCCGCCGAACTGGAGCGTACCGGCGGAGTCCTCGATGAGCTGGAGCAGCCGGAGTACTCGTCGGACGCGGAGATCGCGGCGATCCAGCGCGCGTACTTCGACGTGCTGAGCGGGGCGCGCAGCGAGCTGCTGCGGCCGGGGGCGACCGAGCAGATGTACCGCGAGCGCTTGGAGAAGATCGGTGAGCTGCAGGCCGGCCAGCTGCCCGACCTGGGCAACCTGGCATACCACGGTACGGCGCCGGACAAAGTCCGCGCGCACGCCGAGGACGTGCCCTTCGAGCTGGTCGGCACGTGGGAGCCCGAGGACCATGACGTCGACGGCGCATGGATCCGCCTGCGCTTCGACCCGGCGCGGGTCGCGAAGTACATGACCAGCCCGACCGGCCAGTGGTCCAATCTCGACAATCTCGCATCGGCACTGCGCCGCTGCGAAGTCCCTGCCGACGAGATGATGGGCTCGGGTTTCCAGACGACCCGTTTCAAGGACCGGATCGTGCGCTTCGACGCCGACCATGCCCGGCCGATCGACGACCATGAGTCGGCGTTCATGCGCCGCATCGGTGAGACCGTACGCGACAGCCTGGTCCGCAACGCGACGGTACCGCGGGAGATCCTGATCGACGAGCAGGGCGTCATCCGCTGGAGCGGCGGGAAACTTCGCCGAGACAGGACGGTCGCGCCCGTCTCCGGTGAGATCGGTCAGGTTTTCGACGTCGGTGCACACGGTGAGATCGTCACGCGGTTCGCCAGCGGCGAGAACGCCCTGATCGTCGCGGGGTATGAGGCCCGCATCGCCGCGCAGAAGCCGGGCGAGGCTCCGGTCTCGATGGAGGAGCGCACGGTTCTGCGCGGTTACGAACAGCTCATGCACGAACGGATCCAGTACCAGCTCGCCGGCGATATCGTGTCAGGCCGCAGCCAGGTCGGCGAGCCGGGCTCACTCAACGCAGTGTATCGGCAACTCTACGGCACCAAGCATCCCGTCGACTTCATCGAACGGGCGACCACGCACGAGCGTGACGAGTCGACGGGCCGGATCACCCCGCATCTGGACGAGTGGACCCGGGCGATCCTCGAGACCGAGGCCCGCCGGGTGCGCTACTCCAACGACATCAAGCAAGGCTCCACCGTCTACGCGGAGTACCGCGCCCGGCGTGACCACATCGACCCGGCCGATGACAACCACTTCGACGCCTGGCGCCGCACCGGCGGCCGGAACATGGCTGTGCTGACCGGACTCGACCACAACAAGGTGGCCGCACCGGCGGGTTACTTCGACCCGGTGATGACCGGAGGCGCCACCAATCAGGGCATCGTGCGCTACCTCACCGCGGACGCCGAGGTCACGCCCGGCGGGTCGATCCGACCCGGCGACCCGGCGACGTTGCGGGGCACGAGGACACCGTTGATGACCCGCCCCGAGCTGGCGACACTGCGTTTCGACCCGTTCGACCGCCAGCAGATGACCGCCTCGACGATCATGCAGTCCTCGACGGTCACCCAGCCCACCGGCACCGCGCTGATGACCTTCGGTGGATGGACCGCCGACGACCCGATCGTGGTCAGCGCGGAGTTCGCGGCCGAGCACCAGATCCGCGGAGCCGGCGGATTGCTGCGCGATCTGGTCGTCGGGGACAAGATCAGCGATCTGCACGGCAACAAAGGGGTCATCTCGTTGATCGTCGACCGGTTCATGACGACCGGGGACGCCCGCGAGCACGGTATCGAGCAGGAGGTGGCCTGGTTCAGGGCCAATGCGGACCTTGACGTCGTCATGAGCCCGTTCAGTCTCATCTCCCGGCGCAACGCCGGTTCGGCGCGCGAGCTGATGACCGGACGGGTCGCGGGTCTGTTCTCCCCCGACGGCGAGTACCAGCGCGGCACCCTCGGCCAGATGCGTTTCATCGTCACGCACATGGCGGTGGACGAGAAGACGAAGATCTACGACGACGAACAGGTCCGCGCCGGGAAGGGTCGCAAGGCGTCCTCCCAGCTCGCGTGGGCGTTGCAGTCGCAGGGCTGCCCGGCGATCATGCACGAGTTCTACAGTCCCAACAGCGAGGCAGAGGCGAACCTGCGCGAGTATCTGCTCGTGGTCGGCCTGGACATGGAAGCCGACGGCACCCTGCGGGTGGTCGGGCAGGTCGACGGCGTCGACGAACGACCCGAACGCCGGCTGATCCCCATGCCCGAGCTGCAGCGCACCCAGCCCCGCGCGGCAGACCAGTCCCCCGGGCTGAACACCACGGCGATGCGCAAGGTCTTCGGCCACCTCATCGGCGACCGCGGCGGCGACATGGAGCTGCCTTTCGCGCTCACCTACCCCAGCGGCGAGCAGACCGAGACGGTGACCGCCAGCTCCTGGAGGTTGCCCGTGCTCTCCTCGCACCTGCGCAGCGGCCAGGAGTTCGACGACGGGACCTCGGTCACCCACGACCACACCCGCAGTTACCAGGACGTCTTCGTCGAGGCCTGCCGCTATCGCTACCTGGCCGAGCAGCTGGAGGGCCACGGGCTCTCGTCGGGCAAACGCGCCGACCTTCGCCAGGGTATGAGCGAGGCGATCTCCCGGGCCCAGCGGGCCTTCGAGGCGATCACCACCGACGTGCGCAACCGAGTGCTCACCGGCAAGAGCAACATCTTCAAGACCGGACTCATGTCCTCGCGGCTGCCCGACTCGGCGACCATGGTCTGGACCGCCGACCCGCGGCTCGACGTCGATCAGATCGCCATCAGCTCGGCCACGGCCTCGCAGCTGGGCCTGGCCCAGGGCGATCACGCGCTGGTGTGGCGTGACCCGGTCCTGCGGGACGCGGGTGTGCGCTACTTGCGGGTCGCGATTGATGATCGGCTCACCGGCGCCGCGATCAACCCGGTGATGGACCAGTGCTTCGACGGGGACTTCGACGGGGACGCGGTCGCGGTGGTCAAGCTGCACAGCGAGGCGGCCAAAGCCGAGGCTCACCAGAAGCTCTCCGTCCCGGCCAACCTCCTGGACACCGGTGTGCGGAACGAGCGCGGAACGCACCCGCTTGCCATGCAGATCTCGCTCGACACGCAGGTCGCGCTGTCGAAAAGCCGTACGTTGGGCCAGGAGCTAGACCAGCTCAGCGGTGCAGCGAACCTCATCTGCTGGGGTGCGGAGGCAGAGCCGGCGGACACCACGCGGGCACGCCGGGAAGACGTGACAGGCCGGCTGAGCGCCTTCTACCGGGACGCCCAGCGCAGCGAGTTCGGCACGGCACTCGTGTTCCACACCCACGCGGCCCATCTGGACAGCGTGCGCGAGGTCTGCGTCGAGACCGGAGCCAAGGGCAACGAGCGCAAACTCGCCGGCTACGCCCGCAACCTCGGCGACGAGCAGGGGACGCCCGGCCTCACCCAGGCGGATCAGGAAGCCTCCATGTTCGCCACGGCGATCAAGGCGCACGGCACCGGGCTGGGCGGCTCCTTCAGCCAGCGGGCGGTGCGGGCGCTGCGCGACGCGGACCTCAAAGCGGTATTGGAGGTGACCTACCCCGTGACGCAGGCGATCCTGCAGGCCAAGCACGACGCCGCCGAGGCCCGGCACAAGTACGAGATGCTCCAGGGCCCCGGACGCGACCTGTGGCGCGGGCGCAGGCTCGAGCACGCCGGTCCGAACCAGTGGCGGCCCGAGATCACCGACGGCCAGCCGGTCCAGGCCACCACCGAGGAATGGGTAGCGCAGTTCGTCGAGTTCTACACCTCCCCAGAGGGCTTCGGCGTCATGGTCAACCCGGACTACGTGACCCGGGTCGCGCACGCCCTGCACGACCCGGACACACACCTGATCCGCAACCTCGAGGAGGACCCGGCGCTCGCGGGCCCCCTGATGGACCAGATGGCCTACGGCGGAAACTTCGGCGTCCTCCTGCAGGCGGCCAGGAGCCGCGCGAGCGTCTACGACGGCGAGAAGAACCGGCAGTTCGCCCCCGCCGGCACCCGCAAGGCCCTGATCGAGATGGATCGCGCGCTGGGCACCACCCACCCGGGCGATCTGGACACGCCGGCGATAGACGTCCGGGTCGGCGCCGCAGTGGTCAAACCCGACGTGGTCGCCACTGCCGACCCGGCACGGGCCCGGGGCGCGCACCGGCGCTCACCGCATGCGGTCGGCGCAGGCACCCGCCGCCCGGCGGGCGCACCGTCCTTCGACCCCGGGGGCCAGCCGGATACCGACGACTACGCGATGGGACTCTGACATGACGCAGGACACCGAACCGGGAGCACTGGAGGCCCGAGGCCGGTCGGCCAAGACGCTGCCGGTTTCGACCACAGGCAGCCGGCCCGGGACGGGAGACGAGCAACCGGAGCGGCCACGGAACGCCTACGCCCGTTCCTGGAATGGCAGCAAGGAGGACATCGACGACGCCGAGGTCGTCGGCGAGTGGGAGCCGCGGGACAGGCACGCACGGCACCGCCTGCGCGACAGCGCGCGCACTTTCTTCGGCGCGACGACCTGGGCCCGAATGGCTGACCGGGCGCGCCGACGCGCAGCAGACGAGGAGCGGGCTGCGGCGGGGGACGACAGCCTGGACCTGCACGAGCAACTGCTCACGCTCCGGGCGGAAACCACCCTGGCGGGTGAGAAATATATGCGATCACTGCGTGACTCCCACCTGCTGGTGCCGGGCTTCAGTGACGACGAACGCGAGCGAGAGTTCAACGTCATGCATCAGGTCTACATGCAGATGATGATGCAGGGCTGCCTCAAGCCGCTTGCCCGCGGGGTCAACCCCAGTACCATCATCCAGGCCGCCGGCATGATGACCGCAATGCGGCTGCTCTCCCCCGACTTCCGGGAGGAGATGAACGCCTACCTGCAGCCGTTCAAAGACAAGATCCAGGATCGTATCGACGCCCGTGCAGTGTCGATGCTGTCGTTCGCGGAGCTCCAGGCGATCAGGCACAACGACATCGTGGACGCGCGCACCGCGGCCAAACTTTCCCGCAATCCGGCACTCGCAGGCGACGAACAGTTCCTGGCACACCGCGACGGCAAGAAGACCGACCGGAACGCGTACCTGTCGAAGAGGTGGCAGGACCGGGTAAACGCGATGGAGCACCGCGACCGCGGCCACCGCGAGATGTTCACCCCGGAATCCGCAGCGATGACCGAGGTCGCCCTCATGGAGAATGCCTTCTGGAGGATGCGCGCCCCGGACACCGACGGCGATGAGATCTACGCCAGCTACCGCGCGATGCGCCGGCGGCTGCGCGGCCAGATGGCCGAGGATGGGCTGGACCGGCAGGAGGTCGTCACGCGAGCGCGGATGATCATCGGCGAGCGGCTGGAGTCCGAGCCGGAGCTGCGCCTGATGTTCAACGGCATGGCGCATGGCCGCATCGTCAAGGCCCCGGCCCACACCGGGGCGATGACCGGCACCGGCCGGGTGCACGAGGTCTGGACCGGCGAGTTCGAGGACCAGCTCGGGCACCCGATTCCCGATGACGGGATGTTCACGCTGCGCCGCCCGATGGACCCCGACACCCACCAGGCCCAGTTGGCGGAAACGATGGTGACCTCCATGCTCGACGGCCTGCAGCGCGACGACCAGCAGGCCTACGCGGGCAGTGTCATGGGCTACCTCGTCGGCTTCGCCGCGAGGCAGGAGGGCCTCGACACCCGGGGATTGCCTCCCCTGCTCCGGCAGCGACTCGACCAGGCGGAGAGCATGCTCGCGAGTATGGCCGTCGATGGCCTGACGTCGGCGGCGCAGCAGGAGGTCTACTCGAACGCGTTCGCCGACGCGATGGAGGAGGTCGCCGCACACCACCCCGGTGTCGAGGCGACCCTGATGCTGAGCTTCGGCCACGACTGGCCGGCGACGCTGCAGGACGCCGTCGACGATCCGGTCCGGTTCGTCCACGAGCAACGGACCAAACCCCGGGTGTACTACGCAGGCACAGAGCACACGACCCAGGCGAACACCAGATTCGACTGGGGATACGCGGCCAGGGGAACCGACCCCGGCGAGCACCGTCCGGGGCACGACAGCGATCAAGCGGCCGAACGAGAACAGGAGCAGTCATGAGCGACGAACAGCATCAGCAGGACCGGTACGGATCGCGGCTCGCCGGGATGTTCGGCTACGTCACGCCCGACGACCAAGCCCGCTGGGCGCAGCAACGGGCGCAGAACACACCGAGGGTGAGCGCCATCAGGCAGGCGGCGCAGTCGTCGGTGGACTCGGCATTGGAGTTCGCATCCATGAACGTCCACGCGAGGCTCGACGCCGCGCACCGGGTCGTAGCCCAGCGGGAGTTCGAAGAGTCCCACGCCCGCGTCATCGGTACACGCCGCGACCCGGCGACCCGGTCGATCATCGAGACGGTCGACTACGAACCCAGAAGAGGCCAGACAGCGGTTATCGAACCGGATTGGGAGATCTAGCCGAATCCGTATCGGTCGTGCCAATCGCGGGATTCACCACACCAATCCGGTCCGGATGGCCTGGGTACCACCCACGACACGCAGCGCGAAACGGCCGAGGAGACGGAGCGTTCACCCGTCAGGATGATTACAACGTGCAAGGATGGTCGTCTCACTGGGTTAGGACAAAAAGAGTCCCGGTGATGCGACGGCATCACCGGGACTCTGCACGATCGGACATCTTCACACCGGATGGCAGGTCAGCCGTCTCGTAGTCAGCCGGACAATCAGCTGTGAGTGTCGCGCTCGGCGTCGGCGGGGTGCGCGAAGTCGCACTCATCGTCGCAGTCCCGCCTGTCTTGGCTGATGAGGAAGGGGCAGTCCTCGTGGTGTGCCTTGGTGAAGGTGACGGCCCCGTCGGGGTGTTCGATGATGTGCAGCGCGCCGCCGTAAGTGTAGGCCCAGGTGATCTCGTCGGGGTCGATACGGCGTTCGGCGTTGAAGCCGTAAGAGGTTGCCAGGAGCGCACTGATCGCGCCGTGCATGTGCGGTGAGATGGTGGTCGTGGTCGGTGGGTCAGCGAGGATGCCGGCGGCGCGCTGAAGCAGACGGTCGGTCAGGGGGCGGAGGACGGTCCCGGTGCGGACGGTGGAGGCGGGGCTCGGGGTGTCGTACCACCAGTTGGCAGGTGCGTCGGCGGCGAGGCTCGTCCAGGTCATCTGACCGTTGAGCACTTCGGCGACGGCGCAGCTCTGATCGAGGTAGAGGCCGCGTTCGACGCGGGCTCGGACGGTGCGTCCGCCGACTTCGACGACGCGGGTGTAGTGGTAGCGCTCCGGGGTGGCTCCGGCGGCCTCGTCCCGTTCGGTCATGAGGGTGCTCATCACAGATCTCCTTCGGTAGTGGGCGGTCGGCGGGTGTCGAGGCCGGCGCAGGGATCGGCCAGAAGACGGTGTACTCGGGCGCCTCGCAGAAGTACCAGCCTCTGACGATGAAGCCGGGCAGGTGGATGGCGACCATGCTGCCGGTGGACACCGCACAGCCGCCCGGTCCCGTCAGGAACTCCGCGGGCGCCGGCGGCATTAGCGTGTCCGTCGAAGACGAGCTGCTCTCAGCGTTCGAGCAGTCCGGCCGTCACCGGCTCGGAGAATCGTCAGGTGCGCGGCGACGCGCCGTGGCTGCGGCGGATACGCAGTGGCCGATCGCCGATGCGGCAACCGTCACGTCAGTCGCCCGGGGCGCACCGGGTCACCAGCAGTATGGCGTGTGACGATCAGCCCCACTCGAAACCCGGCTCAGCCGGGGGTGGCTCCGCGACATCAACTTGTCGCTTTCGCTGCCCAGGTGACGTCGCGATCGGCTCACGCTGCTTCCGCAACTCGGCAAGCGTAAAGCCCACGGGACGACCTAGGCGTTGGCCGGCCAGATAGTACGCCTGCGCCGCGTCGCGCTCTCCGAGCGCGATCATCTCACGGGTGATCGGCTGGCCAGGATGGTCGGGCATCCGTTCCCGCCAGACCAGCCGGTGTGAGGGCTTCCGGTCCTGGTCCGGCGACACGTAGGTGGTCACACAATCGGAGAGGTCCGGGTATTCGGGTGGACATGCCAGCGAGTGCGTGGGTCGCTCGCCCTGGGCGATATGCTCCAGCTTGTTGAGAACCACGCGCAGAAGTCGGCTCTCCGGGCTATGCCGGTCCTGTTCTGCGACGGCGTGCAGCGCCCGGAGGTCGTCCTCGAAACCAGGCAACACCACGAAACTGATGCGATGAAGCCTATCCATCGCAATCCGCCTGACCAGATCGCGCGCTATTGCGCTTCTCGGCCCACTCCCGACCGACAGAACCGAGGCCTTCGGCGAGTTGCCTGACCGTCACGTTCACATCGGCCTCACCGGCAGCACGGCGCGTGTCGGCGTTCTTGATCCGATTCGACAGCTCATCTCGAAACGTACGCTCGTTTTTCTCGTGATCGGCGAATTGCCTCTTCATGAGAACCATGAGAACCCTGAAGGGAATGACAGCTGCTTCCGGCTGGTTGCCGTCACCGAAAAACAGCGGAGTGTCCTCGCCTTGCCGGTAACGCTTCACCAGTTCGTCGAGGTGCTCGTTCCTGATCTGGCTCGTCGGAACAATGCGCGCATTGAACTTCGGCATCCGCATGTCCCGCATGTCGTGATCGTCGGTCATGTCTACACTCTATGCGTCGTCACAGTACCTGTCATCGCCGAATTCACAGCTCACCTGGCACCATCTACCCACGGCACCGGGAGAACCGTCGACAACATCACCATGCCAGCGTGACAGCTAATACAGCGCAGCAAGCAGGTCAGATACCTGAACACAAAGCCAGCGGATCGGAGGCGGTGACGGGTCCTCGACATGGTGCGGTGGCGGCGCCCGCGCGATCACGGGACCCTCACCTGCAGACACCGCACAGGTCGAGACTCCTGGACGGCCGCGGGGACCGAGGTCAGCCTGCACGCTCGTCGTTGTTGTCGTGGTTGCCACCCGTCACCGGCACGGCTTCATCGACGTAACCGATGAGAAAATCATCATTACCCGGATTGAACGTAAACTTATCGATGAATTCAGTGAAATATTTTTCAGGGCTACACTTCGCATCACCAGGGCGTGCGCGCACCGTCCCGATGGCATCTGCAATCCAGTTCAAATCGTGGCAGGACCAGTCGAGTTTTGTGCCGAGGCCCAGGGCCAGCGCGTCGACTACGTCCGTGTCGGTGACACGACCGGTGCCGCCGTTGGAGCGGGACAGCGGCCTGTCGTAGTTGACGATGAAGCCCATGGCCTGAAGCACAGTGCCGGGTAACATGCCGGCGTTCCAGATCGCTTCGGCGGCATCGGTGCCATCGCCTGCGGATACACCGCCGGAAATGTACAGGCGGTACCCGGCCACGGCAACGGAACATGTGCCAGAGGATTCAAGCGCTTGCTTGAGGTCGTCGATGATGATGTGCCCGGCACGTCGCACGACGGCGACAGTCGGTGATCCGTCGGGCATAAGTCCGACACTAGGATCGAAACCGTCGACGAGCGCCGCCAGGTCTGTCTCGGGGTCGTCGAAAACAAACGTCGATGTATCCGAAACTTCGTCGATCATCAGGTGCCCCCGGTCGAACGCGGGAGGACTAGCCCGATCGAGCGGGACGGCAATGATAGCAACGAGAATTTGTTCACTCATGGCGTAATCTCCTTATCCAAATCACGGGTCGGCTGGAGCGGCACCCGTGCTGATTCCCAGTCGCACGAAGGGTTTATCGTGGCCGCGATACACATCACGCGAACGACACGATCGTTTCAAACAATCTCATTCCAGCCGAACATTTCACGCGTAGCTTGATCGATGACCATGGGCCTCGGCTTGCCTTCGTGCATGTGCACGACGGTCGGCTTACTCCACTTGTGATCTTTCCACTGAAAGTAGCTGCCATGCCACACCACGCCACCAGCATCCGGATGGCTCAGTTCCACGACATCGGTGACATGAAAATAATACTCCGTCAAGCCGATTTGCACGATATCTCCCTTATTTACCGAGAGAATGGCAAGTAACTTGTCCATCGGCTTTCACCTCCCGCCTGACACCGAGAACACTCCCGAGCCAGGGCTCCGGTTGTCTTTGATTTTTACGGGTCAGATTCCAAAAGACCTTTTTCCCGTCCAACTGAGCGTATTACTTCGACGTGCGGTGCGGCTTTCAAATCCCTGCGTTGACCTCGCCTCTGGGCGCGAACCCGACGTCATTGCCCGCCCTCCATCCGGAAGAGCAAACCCCTGAGGTGCGCTATATGAACGGCGTTGGCACGATTGACTGCACCGACTTTGCGCAGGACGTGTGCCATGTGCGTACGCACCGTCTCGGTGGAGATGTACAGCTCGCTGCCGATCTCGGCGTTCGATCTCCCCAGCGCGGCCCAGCTCAGCACTTCACGTTCCCGGACTGTGAGCAGGGCGCCGGCCGGTCGCCGGGGATTTCCGTCGCGTGAGAGCGCTGCGACGCGATATCGAGGTACGTCGAACGACCCGCCGCCCAGTTCGGTGATCTGCAAGGCGCCGACAAGTAGTTTGCACACGATGCCGGCCGCCCTGTCGGTGACGAGAAGGATGGCGGCGTAGTCATGTGAGTTCCGTTCAGATGGCCCGTACCTCATGACGCGGGCCGTCACGACCGGCCGCGCGAACACACCGGGAACGATGGGGCCGGGTCACCCGCTGAATCCGTGAAGCGCCGCGACTCGGCAGGAGGCATCTTGCGCGGGCCGTCGACGATGACCGCAATGGCGGTGGTTCCCTCGGCGATGACGGCGACACCGCGGCCGCGGTAGCGATACCGGGGCTTGCGTTGATGTACCGGGGCAGGTTGCCGCCGGACCCGGTTCACCCAGCGCGGATCGCGCGATGCTGCGCGCACCTGCACGACAGTGAAGCCGGCGCGCTCGGCGTAGAACAGCACATCCGGCGTGCACCTGACAATGCATGGGTCGAGCCGGCGAGAACCGCAGGTTCGGCGTCGGGACATGACGATCAGCACTTTGCCCGGCGACGTGCAAGCCGCCAGCGGTAGAAGGTGGTGGGGACACGGCTCGATTTGCGACGGTTGTGCCGTTGACACAGGATCGCTCCGTTCCAGAGTTGAGTATGACCACCCCTGCTCCACGGCAGGACGTGATCGGCTTCCAGTTGCGTGGTAGTCCGGCATCGTGTCCAGAGCAGTACCTTGTGTTCACAGCGGTGCCCGCTGCGGTAGAGGAGCAGCCTCTTCTGCTCCCAGGTGAACAGCCGCTGCGGGTCTCGCCAGCGCCGGTGGCGCATCCGGGCCGAAATGAGCAGCAGTGATCCGATGATGGCAATGCCAAGCGACCACAGAAGAAGAGTGTAATTCACGAGGCGCCTACCTCAGCTTCGGTCAACAACGACGGTATAGGGCGTTATACATGTTCGCTATGGTCAGGATCAGGACCAAGCCCGCCTGACTGGATGCTGTACGCGATGGCGCTTGCGACGAGCACACTGTTCACCCTGATCATCCAGCTACTCAAGATCATCAACCCGTTCCTGTGGTTCGGACAGGCCGTTTCTGCTATCAACACGACCTTCGGTGAGGGAATGACGCGAGGCGGCAACGCACCCGCTCCGTTGAAAGGCCTGACAAGCTTCATCAACAGCTGGTACGACGTGATCAACGGCATGGCCTGGCAGGCGCTGGTCCCGCTGTTCATCGCCTTCACCGTGGTCGCGTTGATCCTCTTCACGAAAGTCGACAGGGGCTCGGTGATCAAGAAGCTCATCGTGCGCATCGTCTACATCGGAGTGGGTCTGCCGCTCATAGGATCGCTGTACACCGGCGTGCTCGACAAGTTCGACGACTCGTTACTGGCCCAGCAATCCGGTCCGACGCGCGTAGTGCTGAGCACGTATGTCGACTTCCAGTCATGGGCGATGAACGACCGGCTGGGGATCCCCGAGGCAGCGAACATCGCCTGGGACAACGGGCAGGCCAGTGCGGACGCGATGATGTCGGTACGCGGCAGCGCTCTCGCCATCAACAAGCAGACACACGGGACCACCTACGCCGGTATCACTGACGCAAAAAGAGTCACGGACGCGCAGACTGCATGGCGCGAGGGTACAACGGGCCTCGACCGCACGGCGATCGACGATGCCGGTGCGGTGTTCACGACATTCGGCATCATCGGCGACTACATCGCCAGCAACGAGGTCGCAGCCAGCGACTTCGAGTCGGGCGTGAAAAGCTCGATCACCAAGCTCCGCGTGGACACCGACGACAAGAAAGGGTGGTTCATCGGTGACGACGGCGGATACGGCGATGTCGATGAGTTCGGCGAGGACGCCAAGACCACCCCGACCGAGCATCCGGTGCTGTCGGTCGGCGACAAGGGGCTGACGTCGAGCAACCCGGGCGGGGACGCGACCACGTACACGACTCCGGGTGTGAAGAGTGGCTGCGGCTTCACGGTCTGGGCGAACAACGCGCCGGCGGCGTGCAACCTGTCGGGACTGTCGATGTACAACTATCTCAACACCGGCTTCGGCCCCAGTTCATTGACCATGTATTCCTCGAACAACGCCACCAGCGGATTCACTCGCGAGAACCACATGGCCGTGTCCCAGATCGGCACGGGTCCGGCGAAGTTCATGTACTGGTTCAACGCGGCCATCGTCCTCGGCTCGATCGCGTTGCTCGGATTCTGGTACGCGATCGGCATGCTGGCGGGTGCAGTCAAGCGCACATTCAGCCTGGTGGCGGCGGTTCCGTTCGCCGCGCTGGGCGCGCTCGCGGCGATCAGCAAGGTGATCGTCCACGCGCTTGCGCTGATCTTCGAGGTGCTGGTCACGTTGTTCATCTACCAGTTCGTCTCGGAATTCCTGACCGCGATCCCGGACATCATCGCCGGGCCGATTTCGAACTTGATGTCTTCAGGGGGGCTCTTCGGCAGCACCGTACTCGGCGGAATCGTCGTCGTGGTCCTGACCCTGGTCTCCTCGCTTCTGATCATCGGCGTCACCTTGGCACTTCTGCGTGTACGCAAGGTTGCGCTGCAGGCGATGGACGAGGTGTTCACCAAGCTCGTCGACAGGTTCCTCGACACGAACACCGCGCCGCGGCCTGGCCGTAGCGGGCTCCTGCCGGCCCTCGCCTCAGGTGCGGGTGCGGGTGCGGGCATGGCCCTGGGGCACAAGCTCGCCACCGGGCTCGGCAGCAAAGTGGGCGGTGAGACCGCACAGGCCGGTACGGACATGCCCGGCAGCTCGGCCGCGCCCACGAACGCCGGGGGCACCAATGGCGATCCGAAGGCCTTGACGGCGCGCGCGGGAGCACTCGTCCGTGACGTCGGTGGTCATCCTGGGGAAGGCAGACCGCAGGGTCCGCGACCGTACGACGGCGGACCTGGTGGTGGCACGCTCGGCGGCGCAGGCGAGCCGAAGGCGTTACCCGGAGGTAGCCGTTACGGAGGTAGCCCTTCACAGCTCACAAGCGGCACAGCAGGCAGCGCACGTTCGGACAAGAACACAGCGCAGACCTTGCACGACCGGGGCGGCCTCACGCGCCTCGGGTACGGCTCGGGGTCAGTGACCAAGACCGGAGGCGCCGCCGGCGGCCGGATCGACAGCCGGCCCAGCTTCCCGCAGCTAGGCGCAGGCCCGCGGTCCAACGCAGTGGAATCCTCGGCGTCCGCCGCATCGGACTCCGACCGGGGCGCGCGCTTCATCGTCGACGCCAGCGGATCCGCAGTGCTGGACTCAAGCCGAGCCGGCGGGTCCGCAGCATCAGGCAATCCTAGTCCGGCGGTACCCACCCGCCGGCCGGCCCCGCGTACGGTGCCGGACGCGACCGAGCGGTCCGCAGCGTCACGACCCGACGGACTGGTGAACAAACGCCCTTTCGGCCTGCCACGAGCCGAGTCTCGTATACCCCCTGCACCGCGTTCACCCCAGAGCCGGCCCCGAGCGGAATTACCTCCGGCGCCGACGCCCGGGTCGCGACAACCATCCAAACCGGGCTTTCCACACGTAAGCGCTCCAAAGCAGGAGCCGGAGGAACCGAACGAGTAAAACTCAGACGGCCGTGGGAGGGTGTTGTGGTTACCCCACACCGTGGTGGTCGATGTGGCGATGGATCAGCTGAATCGGGTGAATGGGCAGATCGCGGGCACGATTGAGCAATCGGAGCCGCTAGCTTGAGTTTTAACGTCTGAGTTGTCGGCGGAGACCCCAGGTGATCATGAGTGAAGCACCTGACTCCCGGGCCCGCCCGCCCGTGCTCAACTCTTTCCTGGGGCCCGCACACCGACGGCAGCCTGCGTGCCGGCCTGCTGACCCTGACCGCGATGCCCGGCACGCCGACGTTGAATGACCTCCCCAGGCTGCTGATCGTGCCGGCGTTTCGAGCTCGGGCCCGCGATCAGATCGACGACATGCTCAAGGGTTTCTGGTCCTGGTTCGACAACTTCTCCGAAGCCAGCCGAGCTCAGGTGATCGCTCCGCTAAAGAACAAGAATGATCACTCACCCGACGCTCTCGCTCACTTGCCACCGTATTTGACAACCTTGAGCAAGCCACTCGAATTCTGCATGCCGTATCCCGCGAGCACACTAAAGTTGGGGTGCTTCGACCAGTTCTGGTAGTCGCCGATGACAATCAGTCGCCGTCGAGCTCGGGTAACGGCCACGTTCAGCAGGTTGGGCGTTCGCGAGGCCCAGTCTCGCGCACCTTCCTGATCGGTCGCCGTGCCAAGGACGAGGATGACGATGTCCGCCTCCTTGCCCTGAGTCGTATGAACGGTGCCCACCCGGGCCGCCTTCGTCAGCGGCTCCAGTTCCTTCCGGTTACGGAGCTCCTGGACGACTTCGCGGAACGGGCTGACGACGAACACCGCAGCGGTGAGGCGGCGGAGGAGCTCTGCGTTGCGCCCCTCACCGGCCGAGGCCCACTCGGGCGGTTCGTTGCCGGAGGCTTCGAGCTCGGCGTCCATCTGCTCTCCGATGCGTTTCCGGATGAGTTCCAGCGAGTCGTTTACACAACGCCCGTCGAGGGGATTCCATTTAGACGAGCTCTTGGGCTGGGCGCCGACATCGAGCCAGGTGTCCTGGAGTGCGAGGTCAAAATGCGGCCTTGTGGGGACGCCGTAGACCATCATCCCGTCATACGCAATGTTGTTGGATACCTCGAACATCAGCCGGTCACACCGGCGATGCACGCGCAGTGGCGACCCGACCCAGGCGTATCCGGATCCTTCGGAACCAGGCAACCAGGTCCCGAAGATGTTCAGTCGATCGGCGATCGACTGAACGGACCCGTTCTGTGGTGCCCATTGCCGGTCGACTCCGAACTGATGACACAGACGTGTTTGCCCGGACCACGGCAGGGTGACAACTGGTTCCAGTTGTAGCGGGTCACCCACTATCACCGCGCGTTGTGTTCTCCAGAGAGCACCGACGGCTGCTTGTGGCACCGCCTGCCCGGCTTCATCGACGAACAACCAACCCAGCGCCTCACGGCCCAGTGCGGCAAACATTCGTGGCATCGAGGCAAACGTCGTCGATACGACCGGGACGACTAAGAACAGCAACTGCCAGGCAGCCAGAACGGTGCTCTCCGGAAGATCGGCTGGCGCGCTTCCACCGACCACGTCCATCACCGGCAGCAGATTCTTCCTGCAGAATTCCGGCTCCGTCGTCAGCACGGCCCGATGCAGATCCAGCGCAGCGAGGAAGACTCGAGACCTTGCCGCGGCAAGCTCTTCATCCATCCACGGTGCGGATGTCTCCCGCTGTTCCATCGCCGCGCGATCGTCCGGCGCAACCCGCCATTCATCCCCGGGAACCGTCTTGGGCCAACGACGGTAGGCGTCAGCGAGCTGCTCGGCTTCATGCTCAAGTGCGGCTTCCCTGGCCGCGATAGCGCCGACGCTGGCGTTGGCCTGGCTGTGCGCCTGGGCGACCGCTTGTGTGCAGCGGATGAGTCGGGCCCTCCACTCGCCGACCTTCTCAGAGGCTATGTTCAGGTCACGTTGCCGGGCCGTGAGCACTGCCACGCAATTGCTGTACTGCCGTTCGGCTTCATCCGCCAGTTGGTCGGCGTGCGCGAGTCCCTCCGTAAGCGGCCTGCCCTCATTTGTCCAATCACTCAGGGCCTGCCTGGACAACATTTTACGCCAGAATCCGGGTTTGCTCTCGGCATGATTGCGCAGGCGGGTATCCGCCGCCTGAAGGCGCAGTGACGCCCGGTTGATCCTGTCCTGCGCACTCACCAGCGCATGCTGGGCATTCCGAACAGCGTTTTCGACCCCAACGAGTTCGTTGCTCGCGGACTCAACGAGCAGGCGCAGATCGCGTTCGTGCGCTTGAAGGCGGCCGACCTCGCCACGCGCACTCTCGGCCTTGCCCCGCAAGGACCGCAATGTCGCATCTGGTTCATTCCGCCGGACAAGCAGGTCGGCGATCACCTCTCGCTCGGCCACCAGTCTGCGTACTTCATCGACGGCGGCGTTGAATCGCGCGACCGCCTCGGGCCAGGACGGCAGATCGTTCTCCAAGCTGTTGCCCAACTCGAAGAGAATTTTGTTCAGTCCACGCAGTTTCTGCGCCTCGCGGCTTGCCTTCTTGCGCCGGTCAGGGATACCCCGCCAGAACTGATCGACGAAATCCAGCCGGTTGCCACGCCGCCCCATCCGAGCAGCGACCGCACCCCAACATGGCGTGCCGGTCAGCAGGGTAGCGGGTTCGGCGAGATAGTCGGCCTCGGGGAACGTCTCCCGATCAATGGTCTTCGCGGCAGGCACTTCGAGGGTGATGTTCTCCACCGCGCCGTTGTTGGACGACGCGATGACGATTTCGAAGCCAGTCAGGTCTGATCGCAGTGGATGAATTGACTTCGTGCGGGGCTTGCCGCCCTCATCGACTGTCCAGCGGACGGGTTTCTTCGCGAATGCCTCACGTGCGTTCTTCAGCTTGGATAATCGCATGGCCCGGTCCACCACCAGCGCCGCGATCATGTCCCGTAGCATGGTCGTCTTGCCTGTGCCCGGCGGACCGTTGACCGCGTACACGCCAGTAGACGCCGGATCCTGCGTGCTCTCGACGATCTGATTGATGGCGAACTGCTGACTCAAGGTCAACGGACGATCCGGCTCCGCAGGCCAGCGCCCCAGCGGCATCGACTGTGGCCGCAACAACGACAGCACGGCCTGCGGCCGACTGCGCAGATCCACGCGCCGCTGGACGTCAATGGATTCGTCGGACCGCAAATACCCGGCCAGCGCCGGGCCGATATCCTTATCCTCTACAGCCTTGGCCACCCGTTCCAGATCGTCGGCATAAAAGCTATTGAGGAAATCGTCACTTGCGACCTCATTGGCGGATCTCGCCGGGATCTGCGTGCTCTTGACCCTGATCGAGTCCGGCCGCAGTACCTCGGCGATGCCCAGGGTCTCCGCGACCCACCGGGTGATGGCGGCCAGATCATCGACCGTCAGGACCTTGCCACCCAACGCGACAGGCGCGTCCTGCCCATCGATCTCACTCTTCCTCTCCTGCTCGCGCTTTTCCTTCTTCTCCTTGACCACCGCGCCGATCGAATCATTGGAGTCCTTGGCGAACGCGTCACCCACCTTCTCGATGACCTTCGCTGCGATGGAGCCCACCGCCGGTGCGGCGACCATGCCGATCACTGCAGGCAGTGCTGAGATTCCGCCGGTTACGATGTCCAAGGCGACTCGCGCTGCGGTGCCGGCGATGAGTCCGGTCGGTTTGCCGCCGCTCGGCTCGACCGCGATCTTCCCATCGCCAATCTCGAAGAGATAGTCCATCAAGCGCGACTCATCCGCTTCGAATCCGGTGAGCCACTCAGGACTTCCCGGACCGGGTAGCACGGTCCTGCTCACTGCCCAGGCACAGGACGATAGGGTGATGCTGTCCTTGAGCAGGTGACCCGTGCTGTCAACGGCGAAACTCAGCAGCGCGGTCTGGCCCCCGACCCGGCCATCGAAGTCCCGCTCGCCATCGGGCGCCCGCAGGACGTTCAAGAGCAGTTCGCGTACCTTGCTGACGTCGAATATCCCGGCATACACGGTATGTCGCCACACGTAATCGGTCTTGGCCGGCTTCAGCACCCCGGACTCCCAAGGCAGTCCGCGTCCTTTCCTCACAGCTCGGACGTTCTTGTCGGGATCCACCGAGTCGACCTTCGGTGGGCTGAAGTACTCGACTGCCCGCCAGTAACGCACGATCTGCGCCTGGCGCTTCCAGTGATCGTCTCCGTGTGTCATATCCCCAGACCACTCAAGATCAGTCGTGCGCTGGCCGTGAATCATACACCCGCGTGGAAACCAGACTGCTAGGAGGACTACCACACCCACGAGTCGCGTCGATGAGCGCCGTCCAACGCCCAAGCTCTCTCCGTAAGACGACCCGAATACAGCGCGGTTGGAATACCGATACGTCACCAGTAATCGACTCGTTCGTATAGTTGCACGAACTGCCACCCCGCATTCGTTTCCCGGTACTACGGTCCGGCGGTCTCACCGATGCTTCACGTCCCGACGCCGTCGTCCTTGCCGTCGAGGAGCTTATACGAGTTGGTTCGGTCCAACCCTAATTCACGCGCGACCTGAGCCTTCGGGACTCGGTCCTTGATGGCGGCGGTGATGCGCTCGAACCGCATGTCGCGGGCCTTCTTGAGCTCGTCGAGTGTCGTGACTCGCTGGGCCTGCGGCCTCGCTTCTTGATGACGGATGCCTTGCGGCTGGCCGGAGAGCTGCTGACCGTGGCCGCGCTCTCCTGAAGCATCTCGAAGTGCTGTTCCTTGTCCACTTCCCGCCTCTTTCCGGCTCGCTTCCTGTTGACAATCGCTTTGTCCCGTGCAGCCGCGGCAACCGTGTGCGAGCGACGGTGTTCCTGCGTCAGTCGGCGGGTGGGCGGGGTACCGGCGGTATGGGTGCCGGGGCGGATGCGGGGGCGTCCGGCCGTCGCCAGGTGGACAGCAGCAGCGCGAGACGTGCAGGGCGATCGGGGTCGGCCAGCACCCAGCACAACGCCACCACCGGCACCAGGACGAGCACTCCCAGCAGCACTGCCCCGGCCCACCCTCCTGCGGTGAGGAGCCCGGCCGCGATCGCTCCGACACCGCCGGTCGCGCTCGCGGTACCGGCGGCGGTACCCAGCCGACTCATCGGTCCGCCTCCCGCCGCGCGGTCCACCGCAACGTGACCGCGAGCCGGGGCGCGGCGCCCAGCACGATGCTCAGTACCTCCACCCACCAGCGGGCCCGGGACACCCCGCCTTCGCGCAGGTCCGCCAGCCACCCGGCCCACTCCTCGCAGTACTGCTCCCGAACCTCGGCGGGCAGCAGCTGCCCGGCACCGGTCACCAAACAGGGAGCCGCCACTCCCCGGCGGGAAGTCTTCCCCGTACTGACGCGTGTGCGGAGGAAGAAAATGAGTGGGATACCGCCGACGACGGCGGTGCCGGCACCGACGACGCTGAAGAAGAAGGTGCCGAGGCTGACAGTGCCACTGATGCGGAAAACACTCATAATAAAGATGCAGACGACAAAGCCGACGACGAATACAGCACCGATGGCGAATAAAACAACAACGACAATGGCGATGGTTCCGGCGATGAGCTGAGCGGTGGCGGTCTCGTGGCTGCTGTCTGTGTCGCGGGGGTCATCCATGGCGGCGCCCCCTCAGTGCTCGCGCTGGGGACGCAGTCCGCGACGCCTGCCGGCGGGGGCGGGGGCGGGGGCCGGGCCAGCGCGGTCGACGGCCTGACGGGCGATGGCGATGGCTCCATGACCGGCGAAACGGTAATACCGCCGCCGCGGACGCCCGGCGTCCTCGTGATCGGCGGCGTCCTCCCAGAAACTCTCCAACAGCCCGGCCCGCTGCAATCGGGCCAGGATCGGATGCAGCGTCCCGGTCTTCAGCCCGACCTGGCGGGCGATGTCCAGTCCGTAGCGGGGCTCAGTGGGGGCCTGCAGAAGCGTGCGCAGCACCGCGATCGTCTGCGGTGTCATCCGGGGTCCAGCCATAGCCCCAACCCTACCTAACTAGACTTCTGATTTCTACCTAGCTAGTCACAGTTCCGATGTTCTTCGCAGGCCCGGACCTGAAAGCGAACCGGCGAACTGCTCGACTTCAACGAGCGCGGGGGTCATGGACACCACCGCCGAAGACCTCACCGCCCTCCACACCCAACTCCCCGGGCACTACACCGCTGACCAGGCATTAGGCGGGCTCCGGGCGTAGCTCGGCAGGCCCCCTGGGGCACAATCCTCCGCGCGGCGCCGATGCTGCGCTCGATGGTCGACGGTGCCTCGTTGAGTCTCCGACATGCTCAGGGCCTGTCCGGAGCGATGTGGTTGCCGGGGTCGTCGAGTTCGATAAGTTGCCGGTGGACGCGTTCGGCGTCGGCGTCGCGGCCTTGGTCCCGGTACAGCTCCAGCGCCTCCCGCCACACCGTGCGGGCCTGCTCATGCTGGCCGAGGGCGGCGTGGGGATGGCCCATGCTGTCGAGGGTGCCAGCGACCTCGTAGGCGGCGTCGAGGCAGCGGCGCAGGGTGAGGGCGTGGTGGTAGTGGTCGAGGGCCTGGTGGTGGTCGCCGGTGTGGTGGGCGATGTAGCCCAGGCTGTCCAGGGTGGCCGCCTCTCCGTCGGGATCGTGGTGGTGGCGGTTCAGGGTGAGGGCGGCCTGGCAGTGCTCGCGGGCGGTGTCGAACCGGCCTAGGCGCGCGGCGAACCAGCCGACCGCGTTGAGCGCGCCAGCTTCCCACACTGGCAGGTCGAGGCCGCGGTAAAGGTCGAGGGCGTGGTGGGCGTGCTCCAGGGCCTGCCGGTCGTCCCCTCGCTGTTCCCAGGCGATCCCGAGTATCCGGTGGGTGTGGGCCTGTTCGATGGGGTCGTGGTGGCGCAGGGCCAGGTCCAGGGCCTGCTTCAGGTGGGTGGTGGCTTGGTCGTGCAGGCCCAACTGGGAACAGGCAAGGCCGAGGAACCGGTGGGTGCGGCCGCGGATAGCGGGGTCGGGCAGGTGATCGGCAGCGTGCAGTGCGGCCTGCCACGTGGTGACCGCGTCGTGCCGGTGTCCCCGCCGCTGGTGGAAGGTGGCCAGGTTCCAGGCCAGGTGCCAGATGGTGTGGTGGTGGCCGAGGGTGGCGGCGGTGCGCTGGGTGGCCAGCAGGGTGGCGTGCTCGGCGTCCATCCAGGCCAGTGCCGCGGCGGTGTCGGGCAGCGGGTGCGGGTGCACGCCGGGCGCGGGTGGCCCGGGCGACAGGAGCGGGCGGTGGGGGTACAGGAGGCGGTCGGCGGCGTGGGTGGTGTGCAGGTGGAAGTCGCTTACCCGGGTCAGGGCTGCGTCCCGCACCTGCTCGGGCAGTGTGGTGTGAGCGGTGTCCGCGGCATAGGCGCGGACCACGTCGTGCATCGCGTAGCGGCAGCCCGGCCGTCGTTCCAGCAGGGACGCGTTCTCCAGTCCGTTCAGTGCCTGGCGGGCGGAGCGGTCGGGCAGGCCGGCGAGGGCGGCGGTGGCGGGCGGGGTGGTGTCGGGACCGGGGGCGATGCCCAGCAGCGCGAACACGGTGCGCTGGGTGCAGGTGAGGTAACGCAGAGACCAGGACAGCACGGCGGGCAGGCTGGCGGGCGGGTCGGTGTCGTGGTCGAGCGCCTCCAAGCCGAGCTCGCGCAGCTCGGCGGCGGCCTCCGCCAGCGGAACACCGGGGCGGAGCCCGGCGGTACGGGCGGTGATCGACAACGCCAGCGGGTGGCCCCCGCACAGCCGGATCAGCTCGTCCACCGCCGCGGGTTCGGCCGCGACGCGGGCGGCGCCCAGGCGGGCGGCCAGCAGGCCGCGCGCCTCCTCGGGGGACAGGACGTCCAGGGGCAGGTGGCGGGCGCCGTGCCGGTCGATCAGCGAGGCCAGCCGGTGCCGGCTGGTGATCAGCACGGTGCAGGACGGCGAGCCGGGCAGCAGGGGGGCGACCTGGTCGCTGGTGGCGGCGTTGTCCAGCACGATGAGCATCCGCCGCCCGGCCACCAGGTGGCGGTAGAGCGCGGCCTGAGCGTCGAGGTCGATGGGGATACGGTTCGCCTCGACGCCCAGGGCGTCAAGGAATCCGCGCACCGCCACCGCCGGGTCCATCAGGTCGCCGGTGGGGCTGAAGCCGTGCAGGTCGACGAACAGCTGCCCGTCGGGAAACCAGTCCAGGTGCCGGTGTGCCCAGGTCAGGGCGAGCCAGGTTTTGCCAATGCCGCCAATGCCGCCGATCGCGGAGATCACCGCCGTCGCGCCGCCACCCGGACCGGCTCCGGGCGGGGAGCCTTCAGCCGCGGTGAGGGCGCGGTCGAGCTCGGCCAGCTGGTCGGCGCGGCCGACGAACTTCGCCGGCGCCGCGAGCAGCTGGTGCGGGACCTCGCGGTTCGCGGGGCCCGCTGGTGGGGTGTGGCGGGCGAGGAGTTCGAAGGCGAACGCGGCGGCGTGGCGGGATGCGGCGGGCTGCCAGTGTGCGTCGGCGGTCGCGGTTTTGCCCGAGAGCAGGTCGGAGATGCCGCGCACGACCAGGGCGTGGACGGTGTCGTTGACGTAGGCGCCGTGCAGGAACCCGTAGCCCTCCATCTCCACCGCGGCGGCGTCCCCGCAGTGGTCGGCCAGGTACCGGGCGGTGGCCGAGTTCCGGTCGGCGATGACTTTGCTGCCCGCGGCGATCGGCTTGATCACCGCCTTCGGCGACGGGTGCGGGGCGGCGGGCAGGATGCGGTGCTGCCAGGCGTCGTCGCGGGCCAGGGCTTTTGCACGGGCGAGCAGCCGGTGGGCCGGTGCTGTGGTTTTGATGCGGGGCAGGAACTCGCTGGCGGTGTCCTTTCCGGACTCGTAGTCGTAGATCTCGTCGGCGACCACGACGTCGCCCGGTTCGACGTCGTTGCGGCCGCCGGCGACGCCGACGATCAGCACGATCTGCGGGTGGAACACCGAGATCGCGCGCTCGAGTTCGATCCCGGCCTGGGTGTTTCCGGCACCGGTCTGCGCGAGCGCGACCACCCAGCGTCCGTGACCGGTTGCGAAGGTGCCGACCTGGTAGAGGGTGCCGTTCTTCTCGCGCTCGTCGAAGGGGCCGTCCAGGTGCGCGCGGACCGCGCGGTACTCGACGTCCAGGGCGGTGCAGATCACCGCGATACCCAGCACGGTGTCGTTGCTTGGGGTCATGGCATCCTCCGCGGGCTCGTGCCGATGGGGTGAGCGAGTGCGCAGTGCTGGTGTCGGGTTACGGGGTCCTCGGGTGGCGTTCGCGGAGCAGGGCGGGGTGCAGCCGGGTGGCCGGTCCGGCGCGGAACAGCGCGGCCGGGCGGCCGCCGTCGGTGGCGGCCTTGCTCCCGGTCGGGTCGAGGAAGTCCTCGGCGCGGGTGACCTTGCGGTGGAAGTTCGAGGGATCCAGCCTGGTGCCCCAGATGACCTCGTAGACCGAGCGGAGCTCGGCGATGGTGAACTCCGGCGGGCAGAACGTGGTGGCCGCGGTCGTGTCGGACAGGGTGTCGCGGGCATGCTCGAGGGCGTCGGTGAGCATCTGGTGGTGATCGAACGCCAGTTCCTGCGGCTGGGCCAGCAGTTCCCCGGCGGGCCGCCAGGTCGCGGCCGCGGCTCCGCCGCCGGCGGCGGGCAACGGCAGGTCGGGCAGCAGCGCGACGTAGAGGACGGACACGATCCGGCCGCGAGGATCACGGCCGGGGGCGCTGTAGGCGTGCAGCTGGCGGACGTGCAGGCGCGTGACATCCAGGCCGGTCTCCTGGGTCAGCTTGCGGTGCGCGGCGTCTTCCAGCGTCTCCCCGGCCAGCAGGAAACCACCCGGCAAGGCGGACACGCCCTGGTAAGGCGGGGTGGCGCGCTCGATGACCAGAGCCTGCAGCGCCTGCTCGCGGACGGTGAGAATCGCCAGGTCGACCGCGACCGCGCACGGGGGCAGCTTCGGGATCCGCATGAACCACACCCTATCTTCTAGTCTCATTGACCAGAAGAGGTCTCAACGCTACCGTTCGAGGGGCAGCATGAAATTGTCAGTATGACTAGAAGGGGTCACTCTGCGCTGGCAGCACTGCCGGACAGGCCAGGGCCAGGAGCAGAGACCGTGGGAGGAGCGGATGAATGAAGGTCCTGTGCTCGGTACGCACCTTGTTCCTGCTCGCGATCTGGGCAGGCGTCATCGGCATGATCCTCGGCCTGACCCTGATCCAGTCAGTACCACCGTCCCGTCACCGTGTCGGCTCTGCCGCGTATTCCGGTGACACACCTCGAGTCGAGGCGATCAGCCTCTACCCCGCCGCAGCGCGATGAACTCCCGGCCCCACGTACTCACCGTCTCCGGTGACCACGATCGCGGGCGGCTGTCGGCGGGCGGGACAGGGATTACGCCAAAGGAGCAGGTGATGAGCAATACTTCATGGTTCGACATCCCCGGCCTCGGGCCGGGAGACCAGCGAGGGCTGGTGAGCAGCTTCGAACCGGGCTGGCAGCCCGAGCGGCTGCCGCAGACGGCGCCGGAGACCGTGCCGGCCGGTGCGCCCCCGCTGCTCTACCTGCCGTGCGTGCGGCCCGTGGCCGACGGGGTCGTCGCGGTCCGGACCCGGGTCATGCGGGACGGGCGGGTGGCGCTGCTCGCCTACACCGCGCTCGACCGGCTCACCGCGTTCTGCGGGGCTACCCAGCCGTGGGTCGTGGCCGTCACCGCGCACCTGGACAAGCTCGACCGGGTCACCCCGTTCGACGTGGTGCTGCTCGACCTGCCCGTCCCCTACCACGCCCGCACCAACGGCAGGGGCCCGCGATGAGCCACGACGGCGAAATCCTCACCATCCCCTACGACGATCTCGCCACCGTGAAAGGGATGCTGCATCAGGCCGACTCCTGCGTGGACAGCCTCACCGGCGGTGTACCCGCGACGCCCGAGGCCGGCGAGTTCAGCGGCGCCGCCGGCGCGGTGCTGGCGCACCTGCTCGACGCCACCGCCCAGGTCGCGATCGGTCTCGGCGCCATCGGCGACGCCGTCGGCGCGGCCGCCGATGCCTACCGGACAGGCGATGAGAATGCCCGGGACCGCGTGCTGCAGCTGTGGACCACCTGATCTGACCCGCCCTGCGAAGGAGGACAGCATGCCGATCAACACCCTCATCTCCGGGAATCCCGACGGCATCCACGCCACGGCCACCTGGCTGCGCGGGCAACTCGCCGCGACGATCAACGACACCACCGTCGCCGTGATCCGCAGCCGGGAGATGTCCGGGACCAGCTGGACCGGCCCGGCTGCAGCCGCTTTCGGCACCCGGATGGACCACATCCGCAGCGGCCAGGACCAGCTGGCCGGTGACGTCATGAAAGCCGCGGAAACCTTCGACCAGTTCGCCGAGGGTCTCCGCACCGCGCAGGCCGGGATGGCCCGTACCGTCGACGCAGCCATCGCCGCCGGTCTGCAGGTGGCCGGGACGGTCATCTCCGAGCCGTCATCCATCGGGGAATGCTGGGCCGACCCGGTGGTCCAGGCCGCCTCCGACGCCCGGCACCAGCGCTTGCTCGCCGCCTACGAAACGGCCTGCGCCGAGGCGCGGAGCCTGGTGCTCGTCTTCTCCGCGGCCGCGACCATGATCACAGCGGTATGGCGTGAGATCGTGGAGAAGCAGGTCATGCTTGCGGCCGAGTTCGTGGGCAAAACCATCGAGCGGTTCTCCGAGGCTCGGATCAGCGAACTACGGACGAAAGCCCAGGCACTCGAGAGCAATCCCGTCATCGCCCAGTGGCGCAGCGAACCCGGCATCAGCGGGCAGCAGCTCAAGACCACCCACGCCGACATCGCCAAGTTCGGGGCCGACGAGTTCGGAGGCAAGTTCCTCGGCAAGGTGGCCACCGCCGGCTCGATCGCCTACGACATCGCCCACGGCAAACCACCCGTCAAATCCATCGCGACCAACCTCGCCGAAACCACCGCCAGCAGTTTGATCGGCAACGTCATCGCCAAACAACTCACCACGAAGACACTCGGCATGGGCGCGGCCGTGATCGCCAGCGGTGGCGGTGCCCTCGCCGGAGTCGTGGTCGGAGTAGCAGCCGAACTGGCATGGGACGCGCTCCCGCAATCGGTGCGCGACAAGATCGAAAAAGGAGCCAACGACCTGTTCGAAGCCGGGAAGAAAGCCGTGGCCACCGAATGGCACCACCTGGAAAACACCGCCGACAAAATCTGGCGGATGTTCTTCTAATCCGAGTAACGCCGGGCCCGCACACGGCCTCCGGCTCGGCGGAGGACCCGGGCCGAGAGCCCGTCGATCAGCCGCCGGCGAGTTGAGCCGTCATCGTAGCCACGACCACGGTGCCTGTGAGACGTGAACCATTCGGGCCGGCGCAGGTTATCACCGGGACCGGTCCGGTTTTCGCCTGGCCACCGGTCCTCTCGGCATTACCGCCTGTGGCACCGGCGATCTCCTCGCCGTCGATACCGACGAGTACGTGATCCGCGGTCGAGCGCCTGGCCACTGGGTAGCGTCGCCGCCCTGCTCGAGTCGTTCGCGCCATCGGTCCCGCCGGGCTGCCGCGAGGGTGACACTCCTGCCGGAAAGCCGTTCAGGACTCTCCGGAGGGGAATGTTGCTCTAGGCGACGGCCGAAAGGTCAGATCGTCCCATGTTCACCAAATACTGCTCACTAGTGATCAAAAAGAAACAATACCTTGCAAGAACGAACACCGTGTGTTCACATACTGCGCAGGCCGACACAGCCACTCGCCCACCCCGCAGTCCGCTCTCCACGACCGGATCGCGGCGGGGGCCGCGGTATGAGCGCCCGATCGATTCGCGAGACGACTGAGGAGCCCGGATGCGACCTGCTCAGACCTCCCCGCCGTGCAGGATCCGACGCGGCAGACGGCGAGCCGCCGCGGTGGCGGCAACCGCGGTCGTGTTGCTCGGCGGCGGCGCGCTCCCCGCCGCATCGGCCGCTGCCGCCCCGCCGGCCGGCGGGTACACCGTCACGGTCGGCGCGAAAGGCGGCTGGTCCTACCCGACGGATTCCCCGGCCACGCCGTACATCGACAAGGACGGCACGTTCTACTTCCAGCAGTCCCTCGCGCTCTACGGCGCGAACGACCCACGCCGCTGGGACTTCTACACCGGCACGACCTTCGACGACGCCACCAAGTCCGGCGCGATCAGCAACGCGGTCAACCCGGCGAACTCCAGCGACCAGAACAACGACACCACCTGGCGGTGCAACAACAGTCCCACGGGCCTGCAATCGACCAACGCACCGGCGGGCTCCGGCTACGCCCAGCGCAACTACTGCGACCTGGTCGGCACATGGGTGGACCCGGACACCGGGGACTGGTACGGGTTGGTGCACAACGAGTTCACCCCGCAACCCTTCGGCGACGGCCTGCACTACGACGCGATCGACCACGCCGTGTCCACCGATCAGGGCAGAACCTGGAAAATTACCTCGCACGTGCTCACCTCGCCCTACAGCACCAAGCGCGGGGACACCGCGGCGTTCCCGAACCAGACCTACTACTACGGCGCCGGCGATCAGCGGCTCTACGTCGACACCGCCTCCGGCTACTTCTACGTCTTCTACGGCTCCCGCGTGGTCGACAAGAGCGGCGGCTGGAAAGCGTTCTACTCGCACGTGGCCCGCGCACCGATCTCCTCGAAGATGGCGCCCGGTTCGTGGCGCAAGTGGTACAACGGCGCGTGGTCGGAACCGGGCGTGGGCGGCAAGGAGAGCAACCAGGTCCCCGTCACCTCCTCGAACACCACCGGCTACACCCCGGCCGATAAGGAGTACAACCCGGCCAGCACCGGCACGTCCGCCCAGCAGATCGCTGCGGGCACGATGCCGGCCACATCACCACTGTTCGTCATGGACATCACCTACAACGCCTACCTGGGCTTGTACATCGGCGAGCCCCAGGCGGTCGACCAGAGTGGCAACGCGCCGCAGCAGCTCTACGCCACCGACGACCTCGCATCACAGAAGTGGCACCTGATCGGTGACACAGGCAGCTACCACGCCGCCTCGTGGTACCGGTGGTTCGTGGACAGCGGAAACAGGACCAGTTCCACCATCGTCGGCAGAAATTTCCGCGCCTACTGCTCGTTCGGCTGCTCCGGCAACGCCTCCGGCGAGTACGTCAACCTCACCCTGGACAACCCAACGCGCGCCGCGGTCCCGTTCGATCCGACCAAGACCTACACGATCGCCAACGGCGACGGCCGCGTGCTCGCACAGGCGGCGAGCGGCTCCGCCACGACCTCCGTGGCCCCCGGCGACGGCTCGACGCAGCAGGCGTGGTCCTTCGCGGCCAACGGCGACGGCTCGTACCGGATCACCAACGTCGCCAGCGGCGGCCTGCTGGGCATCCCCTCGTCCTCCACCTCGACCAGGGCCTGGGGCACCGCGCCGACCGTGACCACGGACAGCGGCCCGGCGGTCGGCCAGCAGTGGTGGATCGTGCCCACGGCGTCAGGCACCTACCGCCTGGTCAACCGCTACAGCGGCCTGGTCCTGGGCCTCTCGGCCACCTCGAGCCGGCTAGCGGAGACCACCCCCGTCCGCCACTGGACCGACACGACCGGCAACGCGGTGGGCGGCGGCCGCACCGCTGCGCAGCAGACCCTCACCATCACCGCCGTCGGCACCGCCGGGCTCACCGGCACACACACCATCTCCGTCGGCGGCAAAGTCCTCGACGTGCCGAACCACAGCACCGCGGCAGGCACCCAGCTCGACACCTGGACCACCAACGGCGGCGCCAACCAGAGCTGGACCTTCACCCAGCAGCCGGACGGCTCCTACCAGCTGCGCAGCATCGAGTCCGGGCTGTGCGTCGATGTCAACGGCGGCGCCACCACCGCGGGCACCGCCATCATCCAGTGGACCTGCACCGGCGGCACGAACCAGCACTGGACCGCCACCCGGCAATCCGACGGCAGCTACCAATTCACGTCCGCGCATTCCGGCCTGTCGCTGACCACCGCGTCCACCGCGAACGGCGCACTGGTGACCCAGCAAGCCGACTCCGGCGCCAGCCTGCAGCGCTGGTCCGTGAACTGACCCGCTACCCACCTCGTCCCGGGTGACGGACGAACAACGGCACCGGTCCGCCGCGCTGCGTCCCGCGCGGCGGACCGGGCTCCATCCCCACGGACAGAAGACTCCATACTCCACGGAAAACCCTGAACCGGTGCCTGACCGGCACAACAGCTTTGTCCTCGAATCAGGAGTCGACCAGCTCTGCCGGGGGCACATGGGCTTCCAGGGCGGCCGAGGCGCTTTTTCCGGCCGGAGTCGCGGTCTTGTTCACGCTCCGGTGGCCAGCCGGTACCCGCGGGTGTGGGTCAAGTCGTGGATCAGCTGGGTGGTGGCGCGCATCGCGGCGCTCGGGTAGGCATCGGTGCGGCTGAGCAGGGTGACCTCTCTGGCGGGCAGCGGCGGGGAGAGCGTGGTGACTGCGAGTCCGGACAGCTCGTGGGCGACCTCGTCGGGCAGGATTGTGGCGAGCGTGGTTCGCCGGACGATGTCGGTCAGTGTGTGGATCGAATTGGCTTCGACCGCGATGCGCGGCGTCACCCCGTGGTCGGCGAGATAGGTGCTGATGTGCCGGCGCGTGGCGAAGTCGGTGCTGAGCAGCGCCAGGTGCCAGGTGTGCAACTGCCCGACAGGGAGCGGGCCGGGTGGTACCGTCGCGCCCTCGGCCCGGGTGACAAGGCTCAACGTCTCGGTGTACAGCGGGACCGCGGTGATACCGGGAAGGTGCGGTCCAGTGAAGGCGATACCCAGGTCGAGCTCGTCCGCGAGCAGTTGCGCTTCGATCCCATCCTGGTTCGCCTCCGTCACCGTGACGTCGATGCCGGGGTGCTGGCCGTGTACTGCCGCGGTAACCGGGCCGGCCAGGTAGCCGGCGAAGGTCGGGGTCAGCGCCAGCCGCACCCGGCCGCGGGAGAGATCGCGTACGTCGTGGACCGCGCGTTCCGCTGCGGCCAGGTCCTGAAGCGCCCGCCCGGCGTGCTCGGCGTAGGCAATGCCGGTGTCGGTCAGCCGCACCGCCCGCCCGCTGCGATCGAGCAACTGCGCGCCCACCATGCGTTCGAGCTGCCTGATCTGGTGGGACAAAGTGGGCTGGGACACATGCATGCTTTCGGCCGCGCGCGTGAAGTTGCCGTGCTCGGCGACCGCGAGCAGATACCGCAGGTGACGCAGTTCGACAGCGACCATGCCCCGACTATAGATGAAACGAATTCCGGCGATGAACAGCGAGTCTTGGACACCGGGACCAGCCGGCGGCAGCATGAAATGTGTCACCCGGAAAGACCGGTGAAACAGAAGGAGCTCCTATGACTGAACTGGCCGCCGGTATCAACCGGTTCCGGGAGAAGGTTTTCCCGGAAAAAGCCGAACTATTCAGGAGTTTAGCCACGCATCACGCACCGCACACCCTTTTCGTCGGCTGCTCCGACGCGCGGATCCCGCCGGAGCTGATCACGCAGAGCGAACCGGGCGAGCTGTTCGTGATCCGCACTGCCGGCAACCTGATACCCGCCCACCGCCCGGGCGGCGACGGTGTCGCGGCAAGCATCGAGTACGCGGTGGCGGTCCTGGGAGTGAGCGACGTCGTCGTCTGCGGCCATTCGGGCTGCGGCGCCATGACCGCCCTGGCCGAGCGGCACGACCTCACCGCCGTCCCCGCTGTCGCCGCCTGGCTTCGGCATGCCGACTCCGCTGTCGCCCGCACCGCCGGTGCCGGGCGCCGTCCGGACCCGGTGACCGCGCTGATCAGACAGAACGTGTACACGCAACTGGCGAATCTGGCCACCCATCCGGCCATCGCCCAAGCCTGCGCGGAGCAGAAGATGACCCTTCACGGCTGGGTCTTCGACATCGCAAGCGGTGCCGTCGAAGACCTCGGCATCACCCACGCGGCCTGAATCCCGGCATCGGGCTGGCCATTCCGACGGAACGACATGCCTCGTTCCGGAATTACCCTCAGTTGTTCACAATCCTCGCGATACAGCACGCAGAAAGCAGGTTTCATCGTGGCACATTCACAGTTCGATCCCTCGGCCCGAATCTCACTGGCCGCCGAAGCCGTGCAGGCCAAGATCGCCAAGGACCTGACCTGGCAGCAGATCGCCGACGTATCCGGATTCTCGGTCGCCTTCACCACCGCCGCCGTCCTCGGCCAGCAGGCACTGCCGGCCGGTGCCGCCCGCGCTGTGGCCGGGCTGCTCGAACTCGGCGAGGACGCGGTGACTCTCCTGCAGACCATCCCGGCCCGCGGCTCGATCCCGGACCGGGTGCCCACCGACCCGACCATCTACCGCTTCTACGAAATGCTCCAGGTCTACGGCACCACCCTGAAGGAACTCGTCCACGAGCAGTTCGGGGACGGGATCATCTCGGCCATCAACTTCAAGCTCGACGTCCGGAAAATCGCCGACCCCGACGGCGGCGAACGTGCCGTCATCACCCTGGACGGCAAGTATCTTCCCCTCAAGCCGTTCTGAGCCTTCGCGCAAGCGGCCCGGCGGCTCGTTGACCGCCGCCGGGCCGCTCCGGCTGCTCTCCGGATGCCACTGCATTCGATCCACTCCCGCGCCGGTCACGGGGACTGCGAAATTCCCGGCCGGCTTCACGCACACGGGTGAGACTCAGCGGTGGCCGGTGCGCAGGTCGGCAGCCGGCACCGAGTCGAATCTGGCCTGCTCATCGGTGTAGGAAGTCAGCATCAGGCACCGCAGCGCGGGCAGCCGGCAGCACCGCTGACGGGCCAGTTCGATCCCGTTGCCCTCCGGCAACCGGATATAGAGCACGGCGACATCCGGGCCAGGGCCTGTGCGACGCAACCGGCCGATGACTGGAACGGCCCGCACCCCACCCTCGGCGGGGACGTCAATGCTTTCCGAGCAAGTCCATGTACGCCTGCGGAACGCGATCATGCGCAGGAGCTGCTTCCCCGCGAGGTTCTCCAGCCGCAGGGCTTCGCCGAGAAACAGGGGGAGCCTGGCCGTCGTGCGCGAGGCGCTCGTGCGGGTGGTCGGTGAGGTTTCGTGCGGGTGGTCGGTGCGGGTCTCGCCGACCGACTACCCTCCCGCGGCTTCACAATCCCGGCGTTCTCCGACCGTCGCTGGCAGCAGATCACCCAGGCCCGCCGGGCCGTCGAACCGCTCGCGTTGCGCATACCCATCGAGCGCAGCGACCTCGCGCAACGGCGTCACGTCATGCTGTCGAGACGCCCATCGGTACGGCGGCGTACCGGCATCGTGACCGGGTGAGACGCCGGTATCGGACGGCACGAGAACGTGGCGCAGTCTGGAATCGCGACGTCGTCCTACATCAGTGTCACCGGGTCGCGCCCACCGGCGCTTGAACAGAACTCGCGCAGCTCGTGGCCTGGGTTCACGGAACCGGCGCATGGCGTCGATGATTATCGATAACGTGCTGAGGTGACTACTCAAAGCCGGAGTGACGACTCCGCGTCCGCACCACGCCGAGCGGGCGCGGCCTGGTCTGGGGAGGACACCGCGACCCTGCTGGACGGGCTCAGGCGCGGTGTGGCGCTGGAGGTGCTGGCGGAGACGCTGGAACGTACGCCCGGTGGGGTGCAAGCTCGGTGCCAGGTGCTGCTGCCCCGGGGCCTGCGGCCGGCGATGCGAGCCGATGGCGAGGCGGTGTTGCGGGCGCGGCTCGTAGCCGATCCGGACTTCGCGACGGTCGTCAGCCCAGCCCGGGTGTCCAGCCCTCGCGGGAGTCATGGCCGCAGCGCCGCAGTGTCGGCTGTTCCGCTGAGCGGCGAACAGCGCCGGATGATCGACGCGGTGCGCGCGGGGCGGGATGTGATCGTCGATGCCACGGTGGGATCGGGCAAGACCACCGCGATCCAGGCTCTGTGCACTGAAGTGGGTCGAGGCCGAGAGGTCTTGTACCTGACCTACAGCAAGCTGCTGAAGGCCGATGCGCAACGCCGGGTACGGAACGCGAAAGTGCAGAACTACCACGGCATCGTGTACCCGTCGCTGCTCCGGGCGGGCATCACGTGCGGCCTGGACGAATCCATCCGGCGGTTCAACTCCGCTTTCGCCAGAATGTCGGCGTGGTTTCCGCGCTTCGATCTGCTCGTCGTCGACGAGTACCAGGACATCAACGAGGAATACGCGCAGCTGCTGCGCAACATCAAGTCGCTGAACCCGGCGATGCAGACCGTGCTGGTTGGTGATCTGGCGCAGAAAGTGCAGTCGAACACCACGCTGGACGTGCAGCGGTTCACGCGGGAGATCACCCGCCAGGCCGAGCTGATGCCGTTCACACAGTCTTTCCGGGCAGGCCGGGAGCTTGGCGAGCTGCTGTCCGAGGCATGGAACAAGCCGGTGGTAGGCGTCAACCCCGCGCAGACGATCCGGTACGTCTCCTACTCCGATGCGCTTGATCTCATGCGCGCGAAGAATCCGGGCGACCTGCTGTGCCTGGGCAAACGCAACGGGCAGATGTCCGAGGCACTGAACCATCTGGAACACCACGATAGCGAGGTCTTCAACAAAGAAACCGTCTACGCCTCCATCCGCGACGGCGACAAATCGGTCACCTATAACGACAACACCGCCGTATTCACCACATTCGACTCCAGCAAAGGCCTGGAACGCCCGACGAGTGTGGTGTTCGACTACGACGAGAACATGTGGGACATGCGCTGCAGCTTCCCGAACGTGGACACCACCGTCATGCGCAACGTGTTCCTGGTGGCCGCGTCCCGCGGGAAGCACGAAGTCGTCTTCGTGCGATCAGCACACGCCCGCCGTCAACCCCGCAGCATCGGCTTCATCCCCGTGCATCGGTTCACCCAACTGCTCAACGAGGACCAGCCGAAATACGACAAGCCACTGCTGGCCTCGGACTGCTTCGACTTCACCTACGCGGAGAACCTCCAGGCGTGTATCGCCCTGCTAGACCGGCGACGCCTCGACGACGGCTCAGGCGAGGAGATCACCATCGACCGCGTCGACGGGCTGATCGACCTCTCTCCCGTGGTGGGGCACTACCAGGAAGCGGTCTTCTTCGACCGGTACAACCCCGCCCTCGAAGTGATGCTGAACCCCAAACCGATCGCGAAGCAGCTGCGCATCAAACTGAACGAGGACCCCTGGCACGATGCGCTGCTGCTGACCGCCGTCGACACCGACCAGATGCGCTACGCCGAGCAGGTCACCCGGAAAGTCAGCAGCGACATACGCGACGCGCTGACCAGACGGCTGGCGACCCAGCTTCCCCGCGACTGCGAAGCCCAGGTACCGATGAACCTTACTGGTACAGCTCTCGGGTCGCCGTCGGCGACGCCTGTCCGGTTCGTGGGTGTCGCCGACGCCGTGCACGACGGCCAGGTCTTCGAACTGAAGTTCGTCTCCGAACTCGACCGCGCCATGTTCCTTCAGCTGGCGCTCTACCTGGTGATGGGCGGTCACGAGACGGGCGTGCTGTGGAACACCCGCACCGACGAACGCTGGGCAGTGCGAGTGCCCGACCGCGCAAGATTCATGCACGCTGTCATCCGGTGCGTCACCAAGCAACGCTACCGGGCCTTCCAGACGTCACCACCGCAACAGGGAAACCAGCCCCCCGGAAACACCGGCGGCTTGTTCGGCCATCCAGGATGAGACGACAGTGAGGTACTCGCCCGCGCAACCGGCTCGTGATACGTAGCAGTGCAGCACAATCCCGGCAGTGAAGAACGATGTCGACGATGCCCGGCGGGTGCCAGGCCCCGACCACCCCACAACTCCGATCGTCCGCTCGAACCATCGGCTTCCCCCAGGTCGGGGCCGAGACCGCGCAGCCGCGGACGGGGTCGGATGATCGCCCGATGGCTGAATTCGGCCCCGCCGCCGAGGCGGAGGAGACCGCCGTCCACCGGTTCCCCGAACCCGGTGCGGTGCTTTTGCTCGTCACCGGCGGACTGCTGATCATCGGTGCATTCTTCGACCTGGGCACCATCAGCCTGACCCTGGGGCACAGCGAGGTCGCCTACCACGTCACGGCGTGGTCGACCGGAATGCGGAACACACCGTTCTCGATCCCGCGGTACTTCGGCGGGCCGCTGGTCGTCATCGGGTCGCTGGTGGCCATGGTGGCGATCGCAGTGGGGCTCGCGCCACGGCTGCCGGACCGGGTGACCCGGGCCGCCGGACGCGCCGCGGTGCCCGCCGGCGCCGTCACCGTGGTTGCCGTGATTTTCCTGCTCGTCCACCTCGCCAACGAGGCTGCTGTGCTCACCGCGGCATTCAAGGCAGGGCCGCCGATCGCGTTCACCACCTCGCTCGGTGCGGGCGCCGGTGTACTGATCGGGGCCGCAGTGCTCGCGCTCGCCGCGCTGGCGGTCCTGCTGCGCCGGCCCGCCGAGCCGCTGTCCCACCCGGACACGGCGGCCGGGCCGGACATCGTGGTCCACCAGCTCCCGCCGGACGACGACCCCGCGCCGCACTAGTGCTGTGTCCAGATAGGTTCGCCCGGGTTGATCAGGCGGCAGGGGTGAGGTGTTGGTTGCCCCAGCGGATGCCCTTTTCGCTGCAGACTCGTGCGCGTTCACGACGTTGCACGGCGAGCATGTCGAGGCGCCAAGCGTTGGCGTTGCGCCATTGCACATTTTCGTGCAGCCGACGAGCTAGCACCGGACGGTTCGGATGGTTCGATCACGCGATGACGAACGTGCGCAGCGGCCCGAAGTGCGCCTCGATCGGATTGGACGAGGAGGAGTAGGTCGGGGTGAAGTACAGTTCGACCTTGTTGCGGGCCGCCCAGTTGCGGATCGGCTGTCCGCGGTGGGCGGAGAGGTTGTCCAGGATGATGCAGATCGGTGTTCCGTCCGGACGCGAGGCACGGATCGACTCGGGCGCGGTCAGAGTGTTCACGGCGGACTTCTTGGTGCGCACGACGCCCCAGAGGGTGTCGTCGCCGACGGAGTAGCAGCCGTGGAACTGCCGGACTCCTTGCAGCTTGTGATAGATCGCCGGGCGCCGGTCCGGATGTTCTTGTCGGGCCCAACCGGCTCCCAGGTGCGGCCGGATGGTCAGTGAACCGAACTCGTCGAAGGTGAACACCTGATCCGGGAACCTGCTGGTGACCTGCCCGGTCCTGGCCAGCTTCGTATCCCGGTCCGGGTCGTGGGATACCTTTCAGGTCTTCGTATGCTGGAAGCTGATCTCGTGCTTGCGCAGGAACTGCCGCAGCCGTTCCCGCCCGGCCTGCGCCGCCTCCAGCGGGTGAAGGGCTGCTTGAGTTCCTTAAGTCGCGTGGTAGCCGTCGCGTCGAGGAGGGCTTCGTCTTCAGGGCTGATCAGGCGGGGACGGCCACCCGCCCACCGAGGGTCCAAGCTGGCCAGCTCCGCTTCGTTGAACCGGTGGATCACGCCGCGGATCGTGTCCTCGCCGCCTTGGACCAGCCGGGTGATCGTGGGAACGGTGTTTCCTCTGGCCAAGGCGAGCACTACCATCGCCCGCCGCAGCCGCACTGCGGAGCCGGTTCTTTTTCGCGATCTGCTGCAGCCGCTGACCCTCGTGATCGGTCGGCCTGCACACCCGGA
Source organism: Amycolatopsis sp. PS_44_ISF1 (assembly GCF_032335455.1). NCBI lineage: Bacteria > Bacillati > Actinomycetota > Actinomycetes > Pseudonocardiales > Pseudonocardiaceae > Amycolatopsis > Amycolatopsis sp. PS_44_ISF1. The sequence continues at coordinate 1,753,310 of NZ_JANUXO010000002.1, forward strand.
CTGGATCTGCCATCCACCCTGCCTGACAGCCAGTCGATCACCAGCCCCGAACGCTGACCGGCGTGTCACCAAACCGGCCCCTGAGCTTTGACGATCAGAGGCTTCGACGTGGTCTCGCAGTCGACGACGGGTGCACTCGTGGGGCGTGTCACCTCGGCGGCGAGGTCAGGCAGTGTGATTCAGCACTTGACGGGCTCCGCGCGTGCATCGTGGTCACGACGGTTTAAGCAACCGCCACCAGCAGTTCGGCGTAACCGGCAAGATTCTGTGCTGGCTAGTAGTTTCTTATTCGCTTTGATAGCTACCGATTTGACATTTCCATTCCGTTGCGGCGTCATACCAAGACGCAACACCATCTACAACAGAAGCCTGCGCAGGTCGTTCGGTTCCCGGTACTGTCGGAAGGCCAACTTGACGGCCATCGACAATAAAATCTTGAAGACCGCCGGCAACTTCGGACAGCGCATGCTCAGCATCTCCGACATAGGCCACATCGTAGCCAAAAACCTGCCCATCAGGAGCTGTCAGGAATACCCGTAGAGCAGTTTTATCGACTACACCAAAAGACCACACAATATCTCCTACCCAGGCGGCATCTTCTTGCCGGCGGCAAGCAGCCACCATGTCGGCCACTGCTCGACCGATGTCAGGGGCCCAGTCGGGAGCTGGCAGTTTTGTTCCCGACTGAGCACCCTGCCCCCCCTGAATAAATAGCGAGCTATCGAACGCTTTCTGATCAGCCATGACTTCCTTCGTGCATCTTTGAGCGAATCCTAGCTCACTAAGTGTACCTCGCCTGGCCAAGGAAGATCGACTCGGAAAAATTTAACCTGTCAACGAACGAGTGTAATTGCGAAGTCGAAAGTCGCATTAACTGTGGCCTGCGCGCCGTTCGCCGTGGGAAAAACTTCATGCACGCCCAGCTGATAATTTACGGCAGTGGTAAGGCCGCCAACCGAGGAGTGCAGCGTGTAATCAGATGGAATTCCCGCATGGTGATCATGATAGTTTCCGAGACGCTGACCGTTTGCAAAGATATCCGCATCCTCGACCATCGGACCAGTGGCAAGCGCCGCAGTAGCGGCGTTGAGCACGAACGACCATTGGAAGGTGTAGGGGTTCTGGCCATCGTAGTTGATTTGGCCGGTGAAGTTTCCTTGAGCAGTGCTTGCTGCGCATACCGGGTCCTGCGGCGTGAACTGCTTGGGCAACTGGCCACAGTCCGGCAGATTCGCCTGAATTTCGCCAGATTTCACAGGAACATGAACGATACGACCATTTTTGTCTTTGACGCTTATATCAATCCTGACCGCAGTCATGTTGGCGACGCGCTGGACACTTTGGCCAGGAGGCGCGGCTGTCGGACTGCCAGCAGCCACTCCAGACGTCGCAAGAACCGTTGTAACAGCAGCCACGAATATCGAGACAGACTTTGTGATCAAAAGCTTCCCCTCTCACAATAACAATCGCTAAATAGCTGTGTTATTTGGCGATTAATTCGAGAGTGACAGTCATGATCACGGCCGTAAACCTCCATTAGAGTGACGACTTAGGATACTTTCAGTGTGTTCCCCCTGGCCATAAGGTATTTGACCGTCATGGTGATGCACCCCACAGGTTCTGTCGCCGTGACTTTGAGGTCGGTCTGCATGCCGGAGCACCGCGATCAGCGCCGCCACCAAGAACCCGACGAAGGCCACCGCGTGCACCCGGTCCGGCAGGCACTGGGCAAACCACCGCAACAGAAATCCCCTGCGCAGCAGGCCGTTCAGGGCCCACATCGAGGCCGCCGGACGTCGAGATCCTTGCACCGGATCAGGAGTCCGGCCGCTCCGCCGGTCTGCGGCCCGTCTCCGACGACACCCGGGCGATGGCCATGTTCTCCTTCCCCGCGGCCGATCCCGACGTCGACCACCGAGATGTCGAAGCCCAGAAACGGTTGCTGCGCGAACGGATGGCCGGCCTGGGCTGGCTGACCCCGCGCATTCTCGCGCACCTGGAGGACACCCCGGACTTCTACCTCGACCAGGTCGCGCAGGTGGTGATGGACCGCTGGTCGAACGGGCGGGTGGGGCTACGTCAACGGCATGGAACTCGTCGCCGACGGCGGCACCACCGCCATCTGAACCGAACGATTCACAATCAGGACAGGACATCTCATGAGCAGCATCAGCATCATCGGCACCGGGAACATGGCCGCCACCCTCGGCGCACGGGCGATAGCGGGCGGCAACACCGTCGAGGTCATGGGCCGCGATCAGACCAAAGCCGCGGACCTGGCCAAGGCCCTCGGCGCAGGCGCCACGACAGGCGAATGCGGCACCACCCCGGCCGGGGACATCGTCATCGTGGCCCTGTTGCACGGCGGTGTCCTATCGGTCGTCGCCCAGTTCGGCGACGCCCTCGCGGGGAAGGTCATCGTCGATATCAGCAATCCCTTCAACTCCACCTTCGATGGGCTGGCCCACCGCGAGGAGACCTCGATCGCACAGGAAATCGCCAAGGTCCTCCCGGCCAGCGCCAGCGTGGTGAAGGCGTTCAACACCGTCTTCCGCCATGTCCTGGAGAAGGGGTGGCCCGACGTCTTCCTCGCCGGCGACAGTGCACAGGCCAAAGCAAGCGTGGAGGGGTTCATCAAGAGCCTCGGGATGCGTCCGCTGGACACCGGCGGCCTGGCAATGGCGCACTGGCTGGAAGGAGCGGGCGTGGTCGCGGTAGGCCTCGCCAACCACGGGGTGGGAAACGTGGACTTCGCCCTCGGCGTCAACGAACTTCCCGTCCGAGAAGACGGCTGACGGTCAGCGACACCGTCCAGTCCGTCGCCGGGCCGCTGTCCCATCAGAAGACCGCAGACCCGACGTCGCCACGATCGATGCGGCCATCCCCGCGGAACCCCACAGCGAGCGATCACGGTCCATTCCCGCAGTCCGCAGCCTGCTGCCGGAACGGCACGCGGAACACTCTCACGGAACAGCTCCACCAGCGAGCACGAGCAGCCCGGCCGGGGGTACCCGGATTGGCCTACTTACTTCACCGATCCGCGGAAACGCCCCGTCGCCACCGTGCGGGTCGTCGGCAGGGCCTCCGGGTACAGCGGACGCGCGTACACGGGCGTGGCGGTCAGGGCGCGGGGATCAGCTGGTCGAGCAGGTGGTTCAGGCCGGTGTCGAACAGGTCGTCGTCGGACCATCGGGCGTCGGTGAAGCCGGAGGTGCTCAGGGCCGGGTAGCGCTCGGCGGAGCCGAGGATGTGCGCACGGACTTTCGCGATCACGTCCGGGTCACCCAGCCGGCGCCAGGTCGCATCGGCCATCGACGCTCCGAGCACGAAGCTCACGAGTGTCTGCCGGGCGGCAGCGAGATCCGCTCCATCCAGCCCGCTTCGCAGGAGCGCGGCCTGAAGGTACTCGGTGCGCGCCAGCACATGGGGCCCGAGCAGCGGACGCCCGAGCAGCGCCGGTGACCACGGGTGGGCGAGCATCGCCGCACGCCAGCCGAGCAGCAGCGCCCGGATCCCGGCCCGGGGCGAGGCTTGCGGCGCAGGGACCGGTACCTCGCCGACGATGTGGTCGAGGGCGAGGGCGAGCAGGTCCTCCTTGGTCGAGACATGCCAGTACAGCGCCGTGGAGGTGACCTCCAGGCGTTCAGCGAGCCGGCGCATGGTCAGCCGTTCGGCACCGTCGGAGTCCAGCGCGGCGACCGCCGCGCTGATGATGCGTTCCAGAGTGAGCGGCGTGGCGCGCCGGGATGGTCGCGGGCGTTCCTCGCGCAGCCACAGGACATCGTCGGTCATGACCTCACTCTACCCATCAACAGTTGACTTATCATCGGTAAGTCTAATATAACGTTGGTAACTTGATCTCCGAGTGAACGAGGCCCCATGAAGTCCGATAGCGTCCCGAACCGGTGGCTGGCGCTGCTCGTGCTGAGCCTGGCCCAGCTGACGGTCATCCTCGACTCCACCATCGTCAACATCGCCCTGCCCACCGCGCAGCGCGACCTGGCCTTCTCCGACTCCAACCGCCAGTGGATCGTGACCGGCTACGCCCTGGCCTTCGGCAGCCTGCTGCTGCTGGGCGGCCGGTTGTGCGACCTCTACGGCCGTAAGCGCCTGTTCGTCATCGGCATGATCGGTTTCGCCGCCACGTCCGCGCTCGGCGGCGCCGCGAGTGGCTTCACCCTGCTGTTGATCGCGCGCATCGCCCAGGGCGGTTTCGCCGCGGCCCTTGCCCCGGCCGCCCTGTCGATGGTGTCGGTGACCTTCGCCGGCAACGCCGCCGAACGGGGCCGCGCGTTCGGCGTGTTCGGCGCGGTCTCCGGCGCCGGTGGTGCGCTGGGCCTGCTCCTGGGCGGGGTCCTCACCCAGAACCTGTCCTGGCGGTGGTGTCTCTACGTCAACGTCGTCATCGCCGTCCTCGCGGTGGCCGGGGCGTGGCTGTTCCTCCGCGACCGGGCCCGCCCGCCCCGCACCCGGCTCGACCTCGCCGGGACGGTACTGGCGCTGCTGGGGTTGTTCGGCCTCGTCTACGGCCTGGGCAACGCCGCCACCGCCGGGTGGACCGCCCTGGTGACCCTCGGCCCGGTCACGCTCGGCGTGCTCCTGCTCCTCGCGTTCGTCCTGTTCGAACGCCGGGTGACGCACCCGCTGCTGCCGCTGCCGGTCGTGCTCGACCGCGACCGTGGCGCCTCCTACCTGACGATCGGGATCTCCGGCACCGGTGGTTTCGCGGTGTTCCTGTTCGTCACCTACTACCTCGCCGACACCCTGAAGTTCACCCCGGTGCAAAGCGGCCTGGCGTTCCTGCCGATGGTCGTGCTGATCATGGGCGGGGCGATCGTGTCCGGCGCGGCGCTGCTGCCACGCGTCGGGCCACGGCCCGTGGTCACCGCCGGCAGCCTGCTCGCCGCAACCGGGATGGCCCTGCTCACCGGCCTCGACGCCGGTTCCACCTACACCAGCGGGGTGCTGCCCGCGCTGCTGATCATCGGGCTCGGCCTCGGCATGATCTTCGGGCCGGGGCAGAACGCCGCCACCACCGGCGTCTCGCCCGGTGAAACCGGGGTGGCCTCCGCGATGGCCAACATCACCCAGCAGGTCGGCGGCTCGATCGGGCTCGCGGTGTTCAGTTCCCTGGGCGCCACCGCCACCACCCGCTACCTCACCGCCCACGCCGCGACCGCGGCCGACCCGGCCACCCTCGCTCAGGCCACCTTCGCCGGCTACCACCTCGTGTTCTGGATCGCCGCCGCCCTGTTCCTCGCCGCCGCGCTGCTCGCAGCCGGGCTCTACCGCCCCGGGCCCCTTGCCACCAGACCCGATACCGAGCCCGCCCTCACCCCCTGACCCACCCCCCGCTGCCGGTACGCGGCATCGATTGATCCGAGGAGACCCGTGTTCACCGAGAAAGAGATCCGGTACATGGCCGAGCAGCACCTGTGCCGGGTGGCGACCGCCCAGCCGGACGGCACCCTGCAGGTCAGCCCGGTCGGGTTCAGCTACAACCCCGGCACCTGCACCATCGACCTGCTGGGCCTGCGGCTGAGCACCAGCCGCCGGTTCCGCAACGTCGCCGACAACGGCCGCATCGCACTGGTCATCGACGACGTCCCCAGCACCGACCCCTGGCGGGTCCGCTCCCTGGAAATCCGCGGTCACGCCGAAGCACTCACCGGCGTCCCCACCCCCGAGCAGTACGACAACGCGATGATCTGCGTCCATCCCCACCGCATCATCGCCATCGGCGTCGAGGACTGGGACCTCGACTACACCCGGCAAATCCCTCACAGCCGCACCGTCTGACCACCCCACCCCCGCCGATTCCCGCGCACCAGCGCACCCGACAGGAGACGATCACCATGAAAGCAGCACAGTTCCAGCACTACGGCGGACCCGAGGTCCTGCAGATCGTGGACCTTCCCGACCCGCATCCCGGCCCCGGCCAGGTCCGCATCACCGTCCGGGCCGCCGGAATCAGTGCCAGCGACGCGAAAATGCGCCGCGGTGAACTCAACTTCGGCGCCACCCTGCCCGAGACCACCGGCGCCGACGTCGCCGGCATCGTCGACGAACTCGGTGACGGCGTCACCGACGTCGCCGTCGGCGACCGGGTCTTCGGGATCTCCGACGACCACGCCGCCGCCGCCCAATACGCGCTGCTCACCTACCGGGCACCCATCCCTGAGTCGCTCGGGTTCGTCGACGCCGCCGGCCTGCCCGCCGCCCTGGAAACCGCCACCCGCGGCCTCGACCAGCTGAACGTCACCACCGGAACCACCCTGTTCATCAACGGCGCCTCCGGCGGGGTCGGCACCGCCGCCGTCCAGCTCGCCCGCGCCCGCGGCGCCCGGGTCATCGGCTCCGCCGGCGCCCGCAACAGCGGCTTCCTGCACACCCTGGGCGCCGAACCGGTCACCTACGGCCCCGGCATGACCGACGCCGTGCATGCCCTCGCCCCCCATGGCGTCGACGTCGCCCTCGACGTCGCCGGCAACGGAATCCTCCCCGAACTCGTCACCCTCACCGGCGGCGACCCGACAAACGTGATCACCCTCGCCGACGTCGCCGGCGCCGAAGCACACGGCGTCCACTTCAGCAACGGATTCGTCGACGGCAACGCCTTCCACTCCCTGGCCACCATCGGCGAACTCATCGAACGCGGGCAATTCTGGCTACCAGTGGAGCGGACCTACCCCCTCACCGACATCGCCGCCGCCCACCACGCCAGCGAAACCGGCCACGTCCGCGGCCGCCTCGTCCTCATCATCACCTGACCCACCACCCCAGCACCGGTGATGGGCGGGACACGATCAGTCCCGCCCATCACCTCCTCGACCATGGCTCTAGCCCAGCCTCTCCGGACAGGGTGACCACGGCAGAGCGAGCGGTTGGATGAGTCACCGTCCCGACGTGTCGCCTGCCAGCGACACCGTCAACCGCGTGAACGGTGAGGTCTCCGCTGGCGTCGGCCTGGCACAACCTACGCACCGAGCTGCTCCGCGGTCTGCCAGCCGGTATTCACCCCGCCAGGACGACAACATCCGCTCATGCCGCTGACCGCACATCGGGAACGCACCGCCCGCCGATCGAGAAACCGTTCCACTTTCGTACGACATTCAGCATGGCTACGACTGCCGGCGTGGTGGCCCCGCAACGAGGTAAGCGACACAATGCAGTGTCCGGACGAAGCGGTGGCCGAACCGCCTGCAGGTGCGTCGGGCAGCTGCCTTTCTTATCCGAAAGGCTCGCCACAGTGCAGTCACAACTGGCCGATATTGATCATGGCTTGTGATCAGGTTGGTCAATCTCGACCGGAGCATCGAGCGCGTCCGCACGACCGGCGGCCCCGTCACTCCCGATACGCCGATCATCACCCAGTAGCGGTGCTCGTCAATCAGTGCGGCTTGGCGTAGATGCCGGATGGGGCCCCGATCGAGATGCCCCACTTCGACTTGAACGGTGACAGGTTCATCAGCGACGGTACCGTCGGCCAATGCCGACCGGTGCGTGGCGCGCCATGGCCATGCCTCGGTCCGCTGGTGGACCGGCGGTGTGCTGCCGTCGCAGAAATACCGGAATCGGGCGGCAGATGACGCCAGGCGCCCCCGCTGGGCGGCGCGAACACCGTCGCGGTGAACACCGCCGATCGCCGGTCCGCAACATTCCGCCACCCTGCAGGCATGCCACACCCGGCGGAATGAGCGGCTCGTTCAGCGCTCCCACCGCATCGCGCATCGGCCGTCGCGGCAACTCGCCCGGCCCGTGATGACCTTGCCCTGCTGGACCCCAATCCAGATGAGGCACGCTGCCGGTCATGGCGAGCTTGCCGCTATCGCGGGGGTCTGACCGGCGTCCCGGTCTGGCCCATCGGATGGCAGGTGTGGTGGCCGCCGTCCGGGTCGGTCATGAACGCACCCGCGCCGCCGAAGTGGGCGGGGATGATCCACGCGCGGTCCCGTGCGGCCTGGTCGAGCAGGCGTCGGCGGCTGGTCTGGGCGGCTGCGGGATCGACGCAGTGCGCGCTGTTGCAGGCAGGGTCGACGAGCTGGGCCGGGCTCTGGATGAGGTCGCCGACGAACAAGGCCCGGTCCGGGCCGGAGCGCAGGCTCAGCACCGACGATCCCGGTGTATGCCCGGGCGCCGCCTCCAGCGTCAGGTTCTCGTCGATGCGATAGGAGTCCTCCCACAGCACCGTCTGACCGGCGCGGTGCAGCGGTGCGACGCTGTCTTCGTAGACCAGGCGTCCGTCGTCCTGGGTGCCGGCGCCGTGGGCGTTGCCTGGGCCGAAGAATGCGTCGTCGGCCCGCGCGATGAGGTACTGCGCGTTCGGGAATGCGGGTACCCACTCGCCGGGATCGGCCTCGACGGTGTTGCCGCCGATGTGGTCGACGTGCAGATGGGTGTTGACCACCACGTCGACATCGCCAGGCGTGACGCCGACCGCGCGCAGCCGGTCCAGCAGCCCGCCCTGCCAGCGGTCGAACGGCGGTGAGCCGGGCCGTGGGTGCCCGTCGCCCATACCGGTGTCGACCAGGACCGTCCGGCCCGCGCTGCGCAGCAGCCAGGTCTGCAGGGCGAGCACGGCGAGTTCGTGTTCCGCTTCGTAGTGGTCGGGCACCAGCCAGTCCGCGTTGTCCCGCCAGATGTGCGGGGGAATGTCCGGGAACGCCGCGGCGGCCGGGCCGAACGGTCCGTGCCACTCGATCAGCCGCACGACCTCGACCTCACCCAGGACGACGGCGGGAGCGGCGGCCGTGTTGTCAGCAGTGCTCATGGCGCAACGGTAGGGCGGCGGCGAGGTGAGCTCGATGCGTCGCCGGATCACGTGCCTGCGTGGTCGTCTCACGGTCGCGCCGCTCATCCGGTTGCTACGTTGGCCGGATGGACCTGCTGGCCAATGCCATTGCGGCCGCCCGATTCGGTCGGCCGTCCTCCGATCGCGTTCACCTGACCGGCTCGTGGTGTGTGCAGCTCGACGACTACACGGGCACGGCGTTCCTCACCGTGCTCACGGGTACCTGCTGGCTGCTGCGCGACGAAGGCGAACCGGTGGCGCTGGCGCGCGGGGACGTCGTGCTGCTCACCCCGAGAGCCCGAAGGTTCGTTGTGGCGAGCGAGTATCTGGATCCCGCCGAGGCCCGCCGGCGCACGGTGTCGTTCACGTCCTGGCGGAGCGCCCAACCCCAGGCCGGGGCCGGGCCCGCACCGGGGTCCGGTGTCGTCGACGTGCTCTGCGGCAAGTACCGGCTTCCCGCCGGCCGGTTGCCTCCGCTGCTGGCCGACCTGCCGGAGGTCATCCACATCGACCGGGCCTCCGCGGAGGCAACCGAGCTGGGTGCGGTGATCCGACTGCTGGAACTGGAGCAGCGTCCCGGGCAGGCAGGCGCAGCGGCCGCGCTTCCCGGCCTGCTGGACCTCGTCCTGGTCTATGCCATGCGCTGGTGGACCATGGGCGCCGGCCCGCAGGCGGCCTGGACGGCCGCGCTCGCCGACCCCGTCACGGCGGCCGCGCTGACGGCTCTGCACGCCGACCCGGCCCGCCCGTGGACCATCAGCCGTCTCGCCGCGGCCGTCGGGGTGTCGCGGCCCACGCTGGTCCGGCGGTTCACCGCGGCGGTCGGCCACGGCCCGATGGGCTACCTCACCTGGTGGCGCCTGGTGACCGCATCCGCGCTACTGCGCCACAGCAACGCCACACTGGCCACCGTGGCGCAACAGGTCGGCTACAGCAGCCCTTACTCGTTCTCCCACGCCTTCAAGCGGCAATTCGGTACCACTCCGGGCCGTTACCGCGCCACGGCCCGGGCAGCCGACTCGGCCGCAGCACGCCCGCCCACAAGGCCAGATTGACCGGCGAATTCAGCTGACAGGCTTAGCAGTAAGTCCTCGCACAATGGGCGGAACCACCGCATACGTTTACAGACCACGGCCGTCGATTCCCCCGGAGTAAATGACCGCGCAAAATATCCACGTGCCGACGAGTCGAAGCCCGTGGTGACGGTGTCACCGGTAAGGGCCACGAGAACGCAGCCGGGTCGTCAAGGATGCGGTCACGTTCGGCTGCCACCTCGTCGACGGGACCGTCGACGAGGTGGTAACTCCGCCGCATCCGACCGATCGGGGTCCGGTTGAATACGCGGCGAAGTCCGCGTGAGCGGGTCATTTCTCACACCCGGCAGACGCTGGACAGGCGCGGGTTCCGTCCGTGGCGTTGGCCGGTGGGGATGACCCGGCAGCGCGGCGAGTGCGCCTTGATCGGCCAGACGACATCGGACGCGGACTCGAACTTCGCCCGGACCTGAGGATGCAGAGGGAGTGGTCGTCAGCACCATTTCGGAGCCTGCTCTGGCTGGCCGTTACCGGCACTTCCCTCCTGACATTGACATCGAGCAGGAGCGGGCGTTGAGGTCCGGTATCCAGCTGCGAAGCGGCCATGGGAGATGGCGGGAAGGCGTTGAACCGTGGTCGGCGACATGGCGTCATAGCCCGACAAGTCGAGATGACCGGCGGACATGCCGGTGACGGGCCGCTGGTGGCGCCTGCGGTGCGCTGGTAATGAACAGTCGGGCGCAGGGGTCGCCGGCGTCGGTGCGATGACCGAGTGCGCTACCCAATCACCGCGACGAACGCCAGACCCGCCCCGGGGCCGGATCACCGACACTCCAGCCCAGGCGGCCGCGGGGCGGGAAGCCGGAACTTCACTCGTTGGCGCTCGACGTTGTTTCCGCGAAGAATCCCGGGAACCATATGTCGAGCGCCTCGGACAGGCCGGTTCCCTTCTCACCCACGCCACGTGCCCGTCAGCGACGAGCAGTCACATTTTCAGCAGGACCCGGCCGAAAGGGCCGTTTTCGCTCAGGTGCCGCGCGGCTTCCGCGGCCTGGTCCAGGGGGAACACGCGGTCGACCACCGGGTCGATCCGGTGGTTTTCCACCAGCTCCAGCAGGGTCCGGTTGACCGTGTTGACCTGCTCGGCCGTGAATCGGGCGAACTGGAAGCCGTGGATGGAGGCGCTCTTCCAGATCAGATCGGTGACGTTGATCATCGCGTGCGGTCCGGCGGCGTAGCCGATGCTGATCAGCCGGCCGCCGCGGGCGAGGGCGCCGAGGGCTTCACCGGTCAGCGGGCCGCCGACGCCGTCGAGGACGATGTCGACGCCCGTACCGCCGGTCAGCCGCGCGACACCCTCTTTCAGCGATTCCTGGGACAGGTCGATCACCTGGTACCCCCGGGCTCGTCCTTGTTCCGCTTTGGCCGTGCTGGTGGCAGTGGTGATGGCGTGACTCGCGCCGAGCACGGTGGCGACTTCGACCCCTCCTTGTCCCACCGCCCCGCCGACACCCGGTGCGAGCACTGCCGATCCAAGAGTGAAACCGGCCAGCTCGGTGAGAGCGAGGTATGCGGTGAGGTACCCCGCGCCGGTGGTCAGCGCGGCGGCGGCGACGTCGTCGACCGCATCGGGAACCGCCAGCAGGTGCTCGGGGTCGACCGCTACGGCATCGGCCCAGGTGCCGTCCACACCCACGCCGTAGCGGCCGCCGCTGATCACCACTCGTGTCCCGGCGGGCAGGTCGGAACCCCCGGGGTTGTCGATGACGCCGACACCGAAGCCGCCGGGGCGGATGGGGAAGTCTTTCACGGCCGCGGCCGGTAGCTTGCCTGATCGGACGGTGTTGTCGAGCGGGTTGATCCCCGCGAGGGTCATCCGCACCACTGCCTGGTCCTGGGCGGGCACCGGTTCGGGCACCGTGGCTGATTCCAGGGTGTCGTAGCCACCGAACCGGTTGTACTGGATTGCACGCATATCCTGAGACTCCCCTGTTCGCGAAGGACAATATGAATTGAGACTCTTTTGCCTACACCACCACGATGACGGGAGGACACGGCACGATTGTTTGTTCACCCCGATAAGCGAAGAAAAACCGATCCGGGTGACAGCTCACGATCGTGGCGACACGGTGATCCGTCGTCCCGTGCCGTCGCGGCACCGCATCGGACCGCCGCCCCATCCGCACCCGAGTCCACGATCGGCGGTCCCCGTCGCCACGCTCTCCACGAGCCGGAAGAGGGTGAGCAAGGTGCGGTAGCCGTAGCCGGGTCTGCGAGCGCCCCCCATCCGGGGATAACTGATCGACTTCGCGTCGGATCGCGGGGGTTCGCGGGGGGTGGGTCGGGAACGACGTGGCCAGGCCCTTGACGGTCGCGGTGAGCAGCACCCGTTGGAGTGTCATTCCGGCCTCTTGACCGAGGAAGGGAGATCGGTTGGTGCGCCGGTGGAAAACGACCCGGGCGAGGTGGCCGTCCTCGGCCGTGGCTTTGCATTTCCCGTCCAGCCGCAGCGTCGCGAGCAGGTCGAGCCGGGCCGGTCCAGCAGGGTCCGGGTCTCGACCCCGACCCCGCCCGCCCGCAGGGCGGTGATGGCGCTGAGCGCGGTGGCGCTGCAGGCCAGGCGCGCTTCGCCGGCCCGGAGATCGGTCACGACGGGCACACAGGCTCGATCGAGCCGCATCTGCACCAGGTCCGGCTTGACGACGAAGCGCCAGGGCTGGGTGTTGTACGGGGAGGACGCGCACGGTGGAGGCCAGCGTCTGTTCCCACACCAGCGGCTGTGCTCGGCTCATCGTCGGCTCCCGGTCTCTCGTCGATCGGATTCATCCAGCATCGTCGGCGATCGTGGCCGGGACGAGGGCCACAAGGTCTGTGTCCTGGTGACCAAGGTCCCCCACGGTCCCGGTGTGGACCGTGCCCGTCACTGACCCGGGGATCCGCGCTTGATCCGTGCGCACGAGAACCACGAGGCTCGGACGGCCGCGGCACAGTCGGGCAACAGGCTCGCGGGCGTGGAGACCGAATTTTCTGGGCGCGAGCGCGGTGGGCTGGGATTCCGCCCGAGCCGAAATTTCACCCACCGCGGGGTGGCCACCGTGAATCCGGCGACCCGTTTTTTACTGGAGAGCGAGCCCGAACGCCAGCGGCCCCGGCGATGCGACACACCGTGCTTCTTTTCGTACCTCGGTGCCGGGTTCGGTGGAGCAGAATTCCCTTCCCATAGGGTCTCTAGCCGCAGATGCCGGGCGCAGGGATCTCGACCTCCTTCCCCGAAGTGGCGGCGACCCGTTCAGCCCAGCGCAGACCGGCCGGTCGCGATACCGCCGGAGGACCCGGATCGGCCGGGACCGAGGACCTCGGCCCGGCGTCAGCCGAGGGGGGCCGACCACTCCACCTTCAGGCCACCGTCTTCGCCGGAGCCGAGGGTGAACGCACCGCCGGCCGCTTCGGCCCGGTCGCGCATGTTGCCCAGCCCGCTGGGCTCGACGTCGGGGGGCAGGCCCTTGCCGTCGTCGGCGACGGTGATGTGCAGGCGCCCGTCCTGCACCGCGACGGAGACCGCGACGGTCGAGGCGTCCGCGTGGCGCACGGCGTTGCTGACCGCTTCCCGGACCACCGCTTCGGCGTGTTCGGCCAGCTGGGCGGGCAGGGTGTCGAGGGTGCCGGCCAGGGTGATCGTGGGGTGGATGGCGACGTGGTCGGTGAGTTCGGCGACGACGTCGTGCAGCCGGTGCCGCAACCGGGTGCCGCCGGTGGCGCCGCCGTGCAGGTCGAAGATGGCGGTGCGGATCTCGTGGATGATCTGGTGCATCTGCTCCAGGCTCTCCTCCAGCCGCCGGCGCAGTTCGGGCGACTTGGTGCGGCGCTGGGTGCTCTGCAGGGACAGCCCGATCCCGAACAGCCGCTGGATCACCTGGTCGTGCAAGTCGCGGGCGATCCGGTCGCGGTCGCTGAGCACATCCAGTTCCCGCGCATCCCGTTGCTGGGCCGCGAGCCGCAGCGCCAGGGCCGCCTGGTCGGCGAACGACGCGACCACGGGCAGCTGGGCGGCTTCGAACGCCGCGGCCGCGGTGGCCCGGGCGGCGATGAGGACGCCGGTGGTGCGTTCCCCCGCGCGCAGCGGCACCAGCAGGGCGGGGCCGAAGTGGTGTCCGCCCAGCTCGAGCGTTTCGACGCTTCGGGGGGTCCGGTCCCGGTACACCGCGGCCGCGACCCCGGCGCCGACGCGGGTACCCGGCAGTTGCGCCACCCGGGTGCCCGCGCAGACGGCGATGGTCAGATCTCCGGTCTCGTCGCCGGAGTCCTCGTCGGCGTCCAGCCGCCCGGAGTTCGGCAGGGCGAGCATCGTGACGTCCGAGCCGGTCAGCTCCAGGGCCCGGCTCGCGATGAGGGTGAGCGCCTCGGTGGGGTCGGTGCCGGCCAGCAGTTCGGTGGTGACCTCGCTGGTGGCGGCCAGCCACTGCTGCCGCCACCGGGCCTGCCGGTAGAGGTGGGCGTTTTCGATCGCGATCCCGGCTGCGGCGGCCAGGGCCTGCACCACGGCTTCGTCCTCGTCGGTGAAGGGTTCGCCGTCGTTCTTCTCCGTGAGGTACAGCCGGCCGAACACCTTGTCGCGCACCCGGACCGGGACACCGAGGAACGTGCGCATCGGCGGGTGGTGCGCGGGGAAACCGACCGAGGCCGGGTGCACCGAGAGGTCGTCGAGCCGCAGCGGCTTCGCTTCGTCGATCACGACCCCGAGTACGCCGCGGCCCTGCGGCAGGGCGCCGATGCGGCGCCGGGTGGCGTCGTCGACCCCGACGTGGATGAACTGGGCCAGGCCACCGTGCTCGGCGAGCACGCCCAGCGCACCGTAGCGAGCCTCGCCGAGATCTATCGCCGCTTGCACGATCCGCCGCAGCGTGGCGTCCAGGTCGAGCCCGGAGGCCACCGTGAGCACGGCGTCGAGCAACGCGTCGGTCTTGTCCCGCGTGCGGATCAGCAGCTCGATCCGCTGGTGCAGGTCGCCCAGCGCCTCCCGGAGCCCCAGCCCGGCCCGAGCGCCGGCCGTCCGGCGCGCTCCGGTGTCGTCGGTCTCCGCCACGTGCCCGACCTTCCTCCGCCACGGTGTGGTCCCCGGTGACTTTTTCCTCTGGTGGCAGGGCCGCGCGGGGAGGGATCGTCACCGCAGGCCACCGCGACACCGAAACCATCGTCCGCACCGCGGTACCGAAGGGACACCATGACACCACCGATCACCGCGATCGGCTTGTTGACCGCCGATCAAGTGAAGGACGTGCTCGGCGCCGCGACGCGGGCGTCCTCGACCCGCCCCACCCCGGCTTGGCGAGTGCGCTGCACTCCCGCCGGATTCGAACTGCACACCGACCCGCGGTGCGCGCCACCGCCCGCCGGCCAGCGCGAACTGCTGCTGTCCGGCGGCGCGGCGCTGTTCACCCTGCGCACCGCCATCCACGCCCTCGGCGCGCACCCGGCCACCAGCATCCTGCCCCACCGCGACGCACCGACACTGCTCGCGCTGGTACGGCCCTTCGCCGCGATACGGCCCAACCCGCGGCTGGTCCGGCTCGCTGGGACGATCCCCCACCGGTGCACCGGCCGTGTCACATTCCGGGATTCGGCGGTTCCCAGGGCCGTGCTCGCCGACCTGCGGCGCGCCGCCGAGGTCGAACAGGCCTGGCTACACCGGCCCGGCCCAGACCAGCTCACCCGGCTGCGCGAGCTGATACACGGCAGCCACCCCCTGCAGCTGTCCAGCCCCGCGTTTGTCGCGGAACAGCGGCCCTGGAGCGTCTGCGGGCCCGGCCGCTGCGACGGTGCCGCCGGGCACGCAGCGAACACGATGTCCCCGGACGGCCAGGGGTGGATCCGGCCTGAGCCCGGCCCGTGCAGCCGAGCACGTATCGACGGCACCGAGCCCCTCGTCGTGATCATCGGATCCCTGGACGACACCAGTGAAGACCGGATCCGGGCCGGTCAAGCGAGGCAACGGGTCCTGCTGACCGCCACCGCGGCCGGTCTCGACGCGGCGTTCCTCGCCCCGCCGGTCGAGGTGCCGGCCGCGCGAGCGCGGCTGCGGACGCTACTGGGCGGAGGCCTGTGGCCCCAGGCTGTCCTGCGCCTCGGGCGCGCCATCCCCGGCCCCCAGTCCACCGCAGGACTCTGAGCGACGTCCGGCTCGCACCGGCCCGGCCCGATCCGTGAATTTCCTGGCCGGATTTCACGCGCACGAGTGAAGGTCAGTGGTGGTCGGTGCGCAGCTCAGTGGCCAGTACCGCGGCCTGGGTGCGCCGTTGCAGCCCGAGTGTGGTCAGCAGCCGCGACACGTAGTTCTTGATGGTCTTCTCGGCCAGGAACATGCGCTCGGCGATCTGCCGGTTCGTCAGCCCCTCGCCGATCAGCTCCAGCAGCGTCCGCTCCTGATCGGACAGCGCACCCAGCGGCCCCTTCCCGGACGGGCCCTCCCTCAGCCGGGCCATCAGCGCCGCGGTCGCGTGCGCGTCCAGCAGCGAGTGCCCCGCGCCGACCTCCCGCACGGCCGAGACCAGGTCGACGCCCTTGATGTCCTTGATCACGAAGCCACCGGCCCCGGCCAGCACCGCGTCGAGCATGGCCTGCTCGTCGGTGTAGGAGGTCAGCATCAGGCACCGCAGCGCGGGCAGCCGCGAGCACAGCTCCCGGGCCAGCTCGATCCCGTTGCCGTCCGGCAGCCGCACATCGAGCACAGCGACGTCCGGGGCCAGAGCCGGAATCCGGGCGAGGGCCTGGGCGACACTACCGGCCTGACCGACCACCGTCAGCTCCGTGTCCTCCTCAAGCAACTCGGCAACACCCCGGCGGACGACCTCGTGGTCATCGACGAGGAACACGCGCACCATGTCCCACCTCCCGGTCTGACGCTCCCGCGCCCCGAGCCTACGACGACCCGCCGCGCGGCGCCTGCGCGGCGGGGACAGCGCGAGTCTGCGCCGGGTACCGACCGGGCCAGTGCTCCTACGTCCGGGCCTCGCCCTACCCGCCCCGGCCCGGGGACGGCTCTCCGATGCGCGGTATCCGTTCCCGTACGAGCTACCGGATTTTTCGTGCTGGCCGGCCCGGACTACCGCCTGCGCTGTTGCCGGACGCAAGATCGGCGTGTCGAGCCGGACGCACCCGATGAGCGGACGTCCGAGCAGGCCACCGGGATCGGGGAGAGGGCCGTGGGTCGGCTACCTGGCGTGCTGCCTCAGCCGTGCGCGTGATGACGTGACCGGATCCCGGGGGCACCCCGATCGACGTCGTCCCAGACGAAGTCCAGGCGATTGCGCACCTCGACCACGCCGGACACATCCTCGATCAACCGCGTCACCGGGGGAATGTCGCTACGCCGCTCCACCCGGCCCACCACCGTCACCACCCCGTCCCGTACCTGCACCCGGGCCTGTTCCGGGCCGAGGCGAAGCAGATCGTGCAGGACGCGGTGATCGACCTCGCGCTCAAGATCCCTGTCACTGCGGGTGAACACCCGGATCAGGTCGCGACGGGCCACCACTCCGACCAGTTTCCCCTGGCGCAGCACGAACATCCGCCGCAGACCGGTGCGGGCGATCCTCGCCACGGCGACCGCGATCGGGTCGTCGGCATCGACCGTGACCACCGGTGCGGTCATCAGGTCCTGCGCAAGGCAAGCGTGCGCTTTGCGGATCTGCTTGCGGTGCGGCCACCGGCGTGCCCGGGCACATTGCAGATGCGGCAGTAAGTCAGCCTCCGACACCACCCCGAGCAAGGCACCCGTCTTGTCGATGACGCCGACCGCGCTGATTTCCTGTGCGGTAAGCAGCTCCACGATGTCTTTGAACGACGTACGCGGGCCCACCGTGATCGGATCCGCGGTCATCACCGCGGACACCGGAATCGTCGTCATTGCTGTTCCCTCCCTGATTGGGTTTCCGTGGTCCGGGCCACCATGACCGGGCACGCCGCATGGTGCAGCAGCGCCTGACCGGTCGAACCGAGCAGAAGCCCGGTCAGACCAGCACGGCCGCGGCTGCCTGCGACCACGAGCTGGGCCCGGGCGCTTTCCGCGAGCAACACCTGGGCCGGCCTGGATCCGGCGTGCGACGTGCACCTGCGGGTACTTCTCCGCCCAGCCGGCCAGCCGCCGGGCGAGCAACCGCTGCCCGGTCTCGCACGGCGATTCGCCCTGCGACCCGGCGGCGTCCCGGTCACGCCAGGCATAGAGCGCCACCAGAGGGGACCTGCGCATCGATGCTTCCTCGAACACCCACGACAGCGCCGCAGCACTCATCGGGCTTCCCTTGACTCCCACCACCACCGGGCCACCGAAATGCTCGCGCCCCCGCACAACGACGACCGGGCAGTGCGCCGTCGCAGCCAGCTCGGCGCAGGACAGCCGGCTGAACAGTCCCGCGATCGCACCGGACGGCTCGCCCACGACCAGGATCCGGGCACGGCGTGCGATCTCCCGCAGGACCGAGACCAGGCCGAGGTGGCTAGTCTCGACCATGACATGCACACCCGGGAAGGCCGACACGACCGCCGACCGTACGCCGAGCAGAACACCGCCCGCATCGGCTTCCGCAACCGCGGACCGCCGCCCCAGGCCGACGGCATACCCGCCGGAACCGGTGTCCCCGATCCCGGCCGCGGTGACAATCCATAGCGGCGCATCCCGGCGCTCCGCCTCGACCGCCGCCCAGAACGCAGCAGTCCCAGCACCGTCCGAACCATCCACGACCACGCCGACCGGCGCCGACCCGATGGCGCTCATGACATCGCTCCCTCCCGGAACTCCCGCGCGCCACACCGCGCGCTCACTCCGAGCGTAGGAAACCAAGCCGTTCCAGCGCCGGAGTCCATCGTCACCGATCGCAGTGACGAACGTCCGGAACGGCCCCGCCGGGTCACCTCTGCCGCCGGAAACACCGCCCGCGCACCTCGAGCCGCGCGGGCGAGGCATCACCCGCCTCGGCAACGGCGCTGCCATCGGGGACCCGGTCTGTGCCAAGACTTCCGGGAGGTGCCGGATCGGCCTCACGAAAACTGCCGAAGCCACCGTCGACTCGGGCCCGCAGCACTTACCTGGGCTCGTAAATGGCCCAGCTCTACCGCGTGACGGCCCAGAAGACGCTGTCCGAACACCTCCCCGACCGGTGTCTGGTCCTCCACACGAGAAACTCCCGCGGCGCGACAACCTCGGATTCCACCGGACCGTGCTGATGCCAGCCGCTCGGCGAGCGTCCACTACGGAGTAGCGGTGCCCACCGGCTCTCCGCTCCCAGGGCACCAGGGCCCGCAGTGACCAATCAGGGCGGCGTCACGTCAGGTGGACTGACGTTCCTGCGTGCAGGGAATGCACCCAGAACCAGGCCGTCGGTACTTACCGTCGCCGCAGTACGAACCGTCGTCACCCGCGCATGCGCAGCCGAACCGTGGAGCACTACCGTCCTCGCCTCGAACAACGGCATACACCTACACGGGGCGCAGGAACACCTCGAAGATATATGCCTGCCCACGGCGGACAGCCGGGTATGCGTAGCGGGATACGCGTCACCGATGCCGGCGCGGTGGTCGTGCCGTGAGGTCCGTCGTGGTCGCGTTCGCCGGGTGCGGCAGGGTCGCGTAACGGGCACAAGCCTCCGCTGGGCTCGACGCGGTAAAGGCATGGCGACCCAGGCAATGGAGGTGCTCCTCCGTCAGCGGGGAAAACCGGGCCTCGTCCGCCTCATCGATGATGTGGCCCGTGGCCACGACCGCGTGGAGCTTCTTTTCTGTCCTGAAAGTTCCTTTGGACCACGAGACCACCCGGTGACCGCTCTGGTGATCGGCGGCGGAATGCACTGCGACGCGGCGGGCACGGTGGATAAGATCCGTGCGGCCCGGCGCTGAGCCGTACTGGCACCGGGACAGCCACCGCGGACCGCGCCCGGCAGCCGACATTGGCAATCTACCGCTAGGCGGGCGAGTGTGGATCTGGCTTCGTGATGCGGGTATCGGCAAAGGCACTGATGAAGTACGTGAATCGGACGTCGTCGAGTGGGCCGGCCTCGCTTGCCGGCACATCAAAAGAGTCCAAAGCGGTACGAACCTGTGTCACCGTGATCGGATAACCCTCGGGTATGGACAGGTTGTCCATACCGAGGACAGCTTCCAGCACGTGATGGCTGGCCCCAGGAGGAAGATCCACAGACCAGGCCAAGAGCTCGTCCGACTCCCGGAATGCCTCGATCTGCCATCCGACTGCATGATCATCATTCATGGTTCGATGCGCCGGGAGGGGTCGGGGCCTTTTCCAGGGATCGGCTTCCCGGTGGTGGGATCGAGAACACCTTGATGTTTACCACGCTTGTCGTACATCTCCCACTCGCCGTGTCGCGAGTCCCACTCGTAGATGTGGCCCTGGTCGTCTTTCCACCTCTTGCAGAGCCCGCCGCCCCCTTGGACCGGCGTCGTCCGTTTGCCAGCACCGGGCCCGTCAGTCCAGGCGGCGGCTCCTTGGGAGCCGGTGTGTAGCCAGGCGCCCTGCGACCCGCGAGTTTTCCTGCCTTACCTGCCTCTTCGCTGATTCCCGCTGCTTCGCGGATGATCTTGGCGCCGCGTCCGGCGGTGCCGGCGGCCATGGCGGCGCAGGCTTTGGCGTCGAGCCGTGCGCAGGACTTGATGTCGGAGAGGAAGACGTCGCAGACGAAGCCGGCGGGGGCCGCCGAGCGGCCCGTCCGGGCGGCACTGATCGGTGGTGCCGCCGAGGGCGTAGCAGACTTCAGCCCGGGTCCAGGGGCCTCGGCCTGCGAAGTCGAGCGCCTCCAGCCAGGTGAAATGGCGGGAGCCGGTGTAGCCGATGCCGCGGAGCGCTTCGTAGCGTTCGTCGGACAGGTCGTGGCCGAGGGCGGACTGGGCGAGATCCTCCACAGTGCTGCCCCCGCTGCCAGTCGTGCCGATTTTGTCATTTTTTGCCCGTTTCAGGCGGGTCTCGGCGGCGAGTTTGGCGAAAGAGGTGCGGTAGGCGGTGTTGGCGGCGTTACGGACGTCCACAGCGTCACGGGCCCGCCGTCGCCGGTGAGACGGGGGGCTCTCGCGCGATCCGGTCAGTGGGTGATCAGGGCCGGGTCGCTGCGGCCGGTGGCGCCGGTCTCGACGTGGCCCGCCAGGCGCCGCAGGTAGCCGGGCTGGTCCTCGGCGGTGATGCTCAGGTCGTACCAGCCCGCGCTCGCGGACAGGCGCACCGTGCGCCGGACCGTGTCCGCGGCGGCGACCCGGACGTTCCCGCTGTTGCGGCCGTAGCCGTCGGTGAGGACGAAGGTGAGCACGGCCCCGGTGGGGTTGTGCAGGTCCAGCCGCAGGTTCCCGGTTCGCGGGTCGTGGCGGGCGGTGACCTCGGGGGCGACCGCGGTCCCCGGGCCCCGGAAGGTGCGCAGGAACCCGTTCGGGCCGTGGACCTCCAGGTCGTAGGTACCGCCCGAGTAGGCCGTGTGCCACGTGTCGGTCAGGGTGGTGGCCGCGGCGGTGGTGTAGGTCCACGGCCCGTCGTCGCGGTTGACCGACCGGACCAGGAAGCAGGCACCGGCCCGGTCACCACTGCTGAAGGTCAGCGACACCGCGCCCTCGCCGGTGGCCCGGGCGTCCACGTAGGGCTGGTAGCGCAGCGGCCGCGTCGGGCGCTGCCCGCACTCCTGCTTCGGCAGGGCCGCGACGGAGGGCTGCGGGGGGACGTAGTCCTCCGGGTTCTGCTCGTGCTCGGGCGGTGGTTCGTACTGCCCGGTCCCGGGCAGCGCGGTGCGCCGGGTGTTCGTGCGCGTGAAGTCGAAGGCGGAGGTCAGATCGCCGCACACCGCCCGCCGCCACGGGGTGATGTTGGGTTCGTGCACACCGAAGCGGCGTTCGAGGAACTGGATGACCGAGGTGTGGTCGAACGTCTCGGAGCAGACGAAACCGCCGGTGCTCCACGGGGACACCACCAGCATCGGCACACGCACCCCGAGGCCGAAGGGACCGGCCGGGTAGCCGGCGCTGCCGGGGTAGCGTTCGAGCGTCACGTCCACTGTGGACTTTCCGCGCGCGTCGCTCTCCGGCGGGAACGGCGGGACGACGTGGTCGAAGAACCCGTCGTTCTCGTCGTAGGTGATCAGCAGCGCGGTTCTGCTCCACACCCGGGGATCGGCGGTCAGGGCGTCGAGGACCCGGGCCACGTACCAGGCGCCGTAGTTCGCCGGCCAGTTCGGGTGCTCGGTGTAGGCCTCGGGGGCGACCACCCAGGAGACCTGCGGCAGGGTCCCGCCCCGGACATCGGCGGCCAGTTCGTCGAAGAACCCTTGCCCGGCCGAGACATCGGTGCCGGTGCGCGCCCGATCGTAGAGCGGCTGCCCGGGTTTCGCGTCGCGGTAGGCCCGGAAGTTCAGCAGGGCGTTGTCCCCGTAGTTGCCGCGGTACTTGTCCCCGATCCACCCCCAACTGCCCGCCGCGTCCAGGCCGTCGCCGATGTCCTGGTAGATCTTCCAGCTCACCCCGGCCTCCTGCAGCCGCTGCGGGTAGGTGGTCCAGGGGTGACCCGCGCTCGGCGTGTCGTTGGTGATGACCGGCGTGGTCCCGTCACCGAGGTTGCCGACGCACCCGCTCCACAGGTAGTACCGGTTCGGGTTGGTCTCGCCCAGCAGGGAGCAGTGGTAGGCGTCGCAGACGGTGAACGCGTCCGCCAGCGCGTAGTGGAACGGGATGTCCTCCCGCTGCAGGTGGGCCATGGTCGTCGGCGTCTTCGCCGGGATCCACCGGTCGTAGTTGCCCCGGTTCCACGCCTGGTGCGTGCCCTTCCAGTTGTGGTTGAGGTCCTGGATGAAGTGCAGCCCGAGGTCGTCGACGTCCGGGCGGAAGGGCAGGACGGTCTCCTCGCCGTCCTGCTGGTGCCAGACGCTGCGGCCGCCGGGCAGCGTCGCGGGGCGAGGGTCACCGAACCCGCGGACCCCGTTGAGCGAGCCGAAGTAGTGGTCGAACGAACGGTTCTCCTGCATCAGGACCACGACGTGCTCGATGTCCTCGATACTGCCCGTCCGGCGGGCCGCGGGAACGGCGGCGGCCCGGGCCACGCTCTGCGACAGCATCGGCAGCACCGACGCGGCGCCCGCTGCCTGCATGAACCGGCGCCTGCTGAAACTGCTCATGGGGTCACGTCCTTCATCGGAGACTGCCTGCTCTTCACCGACCACGGGCCGATGACGGGATTCGCCGCGGGACCCGCAGACTGGCGACCCGTCCCCAGCGGTCTCGCCCTGCGCGCCACTACGACCATCCGGTCCCATCCCACGCTCGACGACTGAATCTGCATCCAACAGGCCCTCAAAGTGCAGGTTCAGTCAGTTTCGATGCTCAATGATGCGTGCCTCGTCCACCGGCTGTCAACGAACTCCGGTACGTGACCCGCAGACACGGGCAGTCACCGGCGGCGGGCTCCGTCCGGCGCGGGACGCGGCCACGGCCCGGCGGGGCCGCGCCGGCCGGATCCGGGCACCGGAGCCGCCGCAGGGGTGCCTGGCGGGAACCGGGCAGTCGCATCGTCCGGGTGAATCTTCGCGGGTCAGGACCTAAGACCTCCGAGGACGTGACGGTGTGCCCTGACTCACCGGGTGACACCCGGTGATGCTGTTGTTGTCCGGGCAGGCTTCGAGCGGGAGACTCAATCTCATGGGTGCACTGGAGTTGGCCAGGTGGCAATTCGGCATCACCACCGTTTACCATTTCGTCTTCGTGCCGTTGACGATCGGCCTGTCCTTTCTGGTCGCCGGCATGCAGACCGCGTGGGTGCGCACGGGGGACGACCGTTATCGCAGGATGACGAAGTTCTGGGGGAAACTGTTCCTCATCAATTTCGCGATGGGGGTGGTCACCGGGATCGTCCAGGAGTTCCAGTTCGGCATGAACTGGTCGGACTACAGCACGTTCGTGGGTGACATCTTCGGTGTGCCGCTGGCCATCGAAGGCCTTCTGGCGTTCTTCCTCGAATCGACCTTCCTCGGCCTGTGGATCTTCGGCTGGGACCGGCTGCCGAAGAAGCTGCACCTCGCAACGATCTGGCTGGCCTCGATCGGGACGCTGCTGTCCGCGTACTTCATCCTCGCCGCCAACTCCTGGATGCAGCACCCGGTCGGTTACCGGGTGAACCCCGCGACCGGGCGGGCCGAGCTGACCGACTTCGTCGCCGTCCTGACCAATTCCACCGCGGTCGGAGCGTTCGCGCACACCCTCACCGGCTGCCTGCTCACCGCGGGGATGTTCGTGGTCGGGATCAGCGCCTGGCAGCTCAAGCGGCGCACGTCCCCGGAGGTGTTCCGGCCCTCGATGAAGCTCGCCCTCGTCGTGGTGCTTATCGCCAGTCTCGGTGCGGTCGTCACCGGCGATCTGCAGGCGCGGCTGATGACCCGGCAGCAGCCGATGAAGATGGCCGCGGCCGAAGCGCTCTACGACACCGTCGCCCCCGCGTCGTTCTCGCTGTTCACGATCGGCTCCCTGGACGGCTCGCAGGAACGGTTCAGCATCCGGGTCCCGCGGGTGCTGTCGTTCATGGCGACCGGGTCCTTCGACGGCCAGGTCGAGGGCATCAACGACCTGCAGTCCGCCGCCGAGCGGCAGTACGGTCCCGGTGACTACCGCCCGGACATCCCGCTCACCTACTGGAGCTTCCGGTTGATGATCGGCCTCGGCGTGCTCTGCCTGCTGCTGTCGCTGGCCGGGTTGTGGCTGTTCCGGCGGGACCGGAGCCCGCGCGGGCGCTGGTTCTTCCCCACCGCCACGGCCGCGATCGCGCTGCCGTTCCTGGCCAACAGCTTCGGCTGGATCTTCACCGAGACCGGCCGCCAGCCCTGGTCGGTGTTCGGGGTGCTGGGCACCGCGGAGTCGGTGTCCCCCACCGTGGCGGCGGGCACCGTGCTGACCTCGCTGATCGTGTTCACGGTGCTCTACGGGGTGCTCGCGGCCGTCGACGGGATCCTGATGTTCCGCTACGCCAAAGCGGGCCCGCCCCCGGCGGAGGTACCGGCGGAGCCCGGCGCCGGCGAGCCGCGGCCGATGACGTTCGCCTACTGACACCGGAGGCCACGACATGACACTCAACGACGTCTGGTTCCTGCTCATCGCGGTCTTGTGGACTGGCTACTTCGTGCTTGAGGGATTCGACTTCGGGGTGGGCATGCTGCTGCGTGTCCTCGGCCGGGACGAGACCGAACGCCGGATGCTGATCAACACCATCGGCCCGGTCTGGGACGGGAACGAAGTCTGGCTCCTGGTCGCCGGCGGCGCCACCTTCGCCGCGTTCCCGCTGTGGTACTCCAGCCTGTTCTCCGGTTTCTACCTCGCGTTGCTGCTGATCCTGGTCGCCCTGATCCTGCGCGGGGTGGCGTTCGAGTTCCGCGGCAAACTCGACAGCCCCCGCTGGCGCGCCACCTGGGACTGGATCATCGTGGGCGGCTCCGCCGTGCCCGCCGTGCTCTGGGGCGTCGCGTTCGCCAACATCGTGCACGGTGTCCCGCTCGACGCCGGCCACCACGTCACCGGCACCTTCCTGACTCTGCTCAACGGGTACTCCCTGCTGGGCGGCCTGGCGCTGGCGAGCGTGTTCGCCTTCCACGGGTCGGTGTTCCTCGCGCTCAAGACCGCCGGTGAGATCCGGTCCCGAGCTCAGCGGCTGAGCCGGTCCCTCGGTGGCGCGGCGATCGTGCTGGGCGGGTGCTTCCTCGGATACACGGTCTACGAGCAGGGCGGCTGGACCTGGCTGACGGCCACGATCAGCGCGGCCCTGCTCGTGGCGGGCCTGGTGTTCACCCTCCGCGACCGCGACGGGCTGGCGTTCGCGAGCACCGCGGGCGCGATCATCGCGGTGGTGGCGACCCTGTTCTGGGGCCTCTATCCCGACGTGCTGCCCTCCACCACCGACCCCGCGCACAGCCTGACCGTCACCAACGCCTCCTCCACGCCCTACACCCTGCACATCATGACCTGGGTCGCGGCGATCTTCACCCCGCTGGTCCTCGCCTACCAGGCCTGGACCTACTGGGTGTTCCGCACCAGGCTCACCCGGGCCTCCATCCCCGCCGACTCCGGGCTGGCGTCACCGCAGCGGTAAACCGAACGGACCCGGCCACCCCGCCGGTCACGGCCTGGCCACACCCTTGCTTTCACCCACACCCATCGGCTCCACGATCCTCGACCCCCGGTGGCACCGTCGCGGTGCAGCGCTACCGTGGCGGGTCGGCCCGCATGCCGTCCCAGGGGCCCGCCCCTCTTACCCTCGGTACCCGCGGGGTCCCACACGCCCAGGACGATCGTCCCGTACAGGACCACCGCCGGGCCGGTCTCCCGTGCTGGGGTCGTGCCTGCGCGCACCACCGGCGCCGGCTTCTGGCACACCTCCCCCACCAGCAACGGAAACCGCGGATCGTTGCGGGGTTCCGCCGAGGCCACGTCGTGGCGGGTCAGCATCCCCACGCACGTACCGCGCTCGACCACCGGCAGCTGCCCGGCCCGGTACCGGTCCATCAACGCCACCGCCGCGCTCACCGGCAACTGCGGACTCACCTGGGGGACGGATCGCGTACCCGCCGGCATGCCGGCGATCCCGGCCAGCCAGCCCGGAACCCGCCCGTCATTCCACTGCACTGTGGGCACAGAACCCCCTCAGGTCAAACAGTAGATCGTGCCCACCCCGGTGGCTGCCGGGCAGTTAGCGGCATCGGGCGCGGCGCTGTGCGCTTCTGCACCATGTCCACCGCCGTGCGCCCGGCCGTTGACGCGGAGACGAAGGTTTCACTGCGGTGTCGTCAGGCAGCAGCGCGCAGGCACCAAGCATGGACACTTTCGGCATCCTCGTCACACCAGCCGCCCGTGGCTCGCGGGGGCGGATGTCGCACAGTGTTCAGCCGGGAACTCTTCAGCTCGGCAGAATGCTGCCGCCTCCGGGACACTCCGTCGGCAAGTGGCGTTGATCCGCCGGCGCCGACAGTAATCCGAGCGTGGCCGTGAACAGCCCCTGCGCACGGGACGAGCGGTTCGATGGCTGTCGCGCCATTCCTCCGGGTGACGGCATGCCACCTGTCCGGGTGATCGATCGCGGCGGTGTGAGGATTTCCGCGTTGGCGCCCGGAAACGGAGCGCACCGATGTATCCGCTTTGCCTGTGGGGTGTTCGGGCTCGCGGCCGCGGGCCAGGCCGGCGGGGAGGGGGGAGATCGGTTGTTACGAGAGCAGGGTGAGGGCGTTGTTCCAGAGGGGGCCGAGGTTGAGGCGTTGTGGGTGCCGGGCGCTCATTTCGTCGAAGAACGCGGACGGGCTGGGGCTGGTGGCCAGCAGTTCGCGAGCGTCGAGCAGGTATTGGCGGGTGTGGCTGATGGCCGCGGGGTCGTCAGGCAGTGCGCGGTTCTTATGTCCCGCGACGACCGCGCGCGGGTGGAGGGCTTCGACGGTGTCGAGCGCGTCGAGCCAGGACTGCAGGCCAGTCTCGCCCAGCTCCTGCAGCATCTGGTGGACACCGTTGTAGACGACGTCACCCGCGACGACCAGGCCGAGGTCCGGTACGTGCAGCACGGTGGTGTCGTCGGTGTCGGTGTGCCCGGTCTCCACCGGGACCAGGCGGTGACCTTCGAGGGTGAAGCCGTCGTGGGGCACCGATTGTGCGAGGACGGGGGTCTCGCCGATCAGACCAGGGAACAGCACGTCCCAGAATTCGGGTCGGGAGGTGGCTTGCCGGTGCATCAGCCGGATGGTGCCGTCGGTGGCGTAGACGGTGGCGCCGGGAAACCGCTCGAGCAGCTGGGCGGTGCCGAACCAGTGGTCGCCGTGGCCGTGGGTGATGTAGATGGCGCGCAGGCGTACGCCGGTTGCCTCGATCCAGTCACCAAGCCGGGTGGTCTGCTCGATCGTCCACGAGGGATCGACCAGCACGGCGTCGTGGCGCCCGTGAATGAGGGTGGAGGACAGGGGGGATGAGATGATCGGCCCACCGTCGGGCAGTCGCACGTCGGTGTGCCGGGGCACTCCGTCGGAGACGAACACCTGGTAGGACAACTCGGTGGGCGCGTTGCTGGTCATCATCGATGCTCCGTTCGTTCAGGGTCGATGCCCGTCGCGTTGGCGGGCGCGGTGGGCGCGTAAGTTGGCCGGGTTGCCGCAGGCCCGGACGTCGTGCCAGACGGCGCTGTTGTTGCGGGACCGGTCGTAGAACGCCGCCTGGCAACGGGGGTTGCGGCAGGCCTTCAGGCGCGGCCAGGTGCCCTCGGCCTGGGCGTGGGTGATCGCGATGAGGGCCAGGGACGCCATCGCCCGCCAGCCGCTGCCTCGCGGTTCGAGTCGTATCCGCCCGTCGCTGCCCAGTTCCACGGTGGCGCCGGCGCGATGCACGGGCGCCAGGACAGGGAGCGCCGAAGCGTGCGCGGTGTGCCCGGCGACGACGGTGTGCAGGTCGGCGCGCAGATTACGCACGGCCACCAGATCAGGCTCGCCCAACACCACCGTAGGTGCCGCGGTGCCGGCCAGTGCCGCCCACTCCCCGGTCGCCGCGTCGGCCCACTCCTGCGCGGAGGCGAGATCGGCCAGCAGGTCGGGCCGGCGGGGCCGTCCCGCGGGTTCGGTGTTGAGCAGGTTGTGCACGAAACCGAGGAAACCGGGGGCCGGGTACAGGCCGTAGCGGGAGGTCGCCGTCCAGGTCATCGTGTGTTTCTCGTTCCGTTCAGGTCAGGTGGGTGGTGAACCAGTCCACGGCGGCACGGCTGGACTGGGCGAATCCGGCCACATACGGGTCGAAGTGCCCCCCGGGCAGCAGTTCCAGCCGCTTCGGCTCGAGTGCCTGCTCGTAGGCCGCCAGCGCGGTGTCGGTCAGGGTGATGGTGTCCCGATCGGTAATTACGAGCAGCAGCGGGGTCGGTGATACCCGCCGGACCCACCTTCCCGGCTCGTACATGCGCGCCTTTCGTGTCGAGCGCACCGTGACCGTGTTCTCCCACACGACCCCCTCGGGCAGCGGCTGGGAGTAGAACCCGACCGCGTCCGCAGAACGGTAGGAGGCGGGTACCGACGGGTCGGCACTGACCAAGGCCTGATACCGCGGGGCCTCGCCGCGGAAACGGGCCCGTTCGTCCTCGTCCAGGGTGTGTTCCAGCGCCGCGAGATCCTCCGGGGCGACCCGCCGTCTGCCCTGCTCGAACCCGCTGATGGTCGGGACCTGCGCCACCACGCAGCGCAGCCGCCGGTCGGTGGCACCCAGCACGATGGCGTGCCCGCCGGCATAGCTGGTACCCCAGATCCCGATCCGGCCGGGATCGACCTCCGGCCGCGCTTCCAGGAACGAGATCACCCGCCGCCAGTCCTCGATCTGCCGCCAGGGATCCACATCCTGGCGCGGCTCGCCCCCGCTGGCACCCAGGTTGCGGTGATCATGCACCAGCGCGACGAAACCCGCGCGGGCGAACGCCTCGGCGTACCGAAGCAGGCCGTGCTCTTTCACCCCGCCGTATCCGTGCGCCAGCGTGATCGCCGGATACGGCCCGGGACCCGGCGGCCGGTACAGCAGGCCACGCAGCATGACGCCATCCTCGGCCGGCGCCGCCACCTCGCCGACCTCGACCCCGGTTACATCCCCGTCCATCGCGTCCTCCTCGGCTCTGCGAGCATCACCCGGGCCGCCGGCGGCGGGTGCTCCCGCCTCGCTTGGCCGACACCAGCCCGTACGACATACCCTAACCGACTTTGTCTATTTCTTAGCAGGGCCGCCGCGAATCTGTAAGATGCTTCACAACAGCATTGAACCCGTTGCATGAAAGAACCTAAACATGCTTGACTCTTTAGCAGCTGGTACCGGGGGTTGGTTACCCACCACCGAGTCAAACAGAGGACACCCTCTGTGTGGGCACATCGGCGGGAATGTCCGCCGATCGAGGTGCGCGGGTGGCGGGGCATCGCAGCCTTTGGTGTACTGGCTTCTATGCCGGACTGCCGGTGAAACAATTTTCAAAGACCCGGAATCCCAGGGATCGCTCATTCGCCGGCGTGGAGAGCATCGCTTTCCCTGTCCGATTCGGGTCCACGGCGATCGTGCTCGTGCGGCACGATCGCGGACGTCCGGGGTACCGCCGGGCATCCCGTTCCACGGGCATCGCCCGCATCATCACCGTTGTCACCACGAAGGAGTTGTATCCTATGAACAGCACACCCGCCGTTGACCAGGTCTGGGCGGCGGCGTTCGCCTCGGGCGATGCCGCCGATTTCGAACGAGCTTTCGCCGCGGACGTCGTCGTCGAGGCCCCGGCCATCTACAAGCCCATCGTCGGACGCGATCTGGCCAAAACCTGTTTCGCAGCCGCAGCCTCGATCTACGACAAGCTCGAGTTCACCGGCACCATCACCGACGCCAACGTCGCCTGCCTCACCTGGCAAGGCGAGGCCTTCGACGGCACCCCCTTCAGCGGCAGTACGTTGCTGACCACCGACGACGACGGCATGATCACCCACGCCGTCATCCAGCACCGCCCTCTGGGCTTCCTGCTGAAATTTTCCCGCGAACTCGGAAACCGGCTCAACGGCGCCATCGATTCATCCTGGTTCTACCGCCCCTGAGCCCTGCCACGGGCATGCGAATCGCGGTCATCGACCATACCCGTTTAAATGGAATATTCACCGCGAACGCCCACGCAGGGGGTCGTTCCGGCCGGCTGGAGCCTGATGACGAAACCAGATGTCTTGGCCAGCTCCACCCCGCCAGCGCCGCCGTCACCCTGGTCTTGGTCCTGGTGGTCGCGACCTGACACTGGAGCCGTTACCGGCACCGGGCGGGGAAGTCGCAGGGCCGGACCAGGGCCTGCCGCTTCCCCGCCGTTTCGTGTCCGCCGGCGGATGTGCACGTCCGGCTCGCCACACTGGCCGCCCCGCCGCAGTTAGAGCCCGGGCATGGTAGAAGCGGGCGGTGCGCGGCAGCTTCTCCTCCGCAATACCGCCTGTGACGGCCAAGCTCATCGAGACTCGGACGGCTCAAGGCCTCGCACGCATCTTCAGAATTCGGGAGCCGGTGCGGGAGGAGAGCTACGGCTCGCTCATGTCGTCACCGTGGCCGGCAGCGCCACACCCAGCCTGGCGATTTCGTTCTCGATCGTCGTCTTTTCCGGCGGGTCACCCTCGAAAGTCCACTCCAGCCTGATGATGCTGTGGCAAGCCCGTGATCGCAGGTCGTCCAGGATCACCGCGACGAGCTCGCCGAGGTTCTCGCTGCCCTGCTCGACGCCGGGGCTGTCGTCGCGGATGCCCCACTCGGCAGTCCAGGACACCCGGACGGTGTCCCGGTCGTCCCGGGTCGCCGTCCGGCACAGCTGGGCATCGGCGAGCTGCTCTCGCCTGGCCACAGGGGCGCGGGCGGCTAGGGAAAACTGGGGCCGAGGGCGGGTGGCCACTAAGACCTCACGGCGTTCCCGGGCGCGGCGTTGCTGAGGACTTTCGCTCACCCCGGCAGTATCGTGGCTACCGTCGCGCGGCCGCGAACACACGCGCCGGAGGCAAACCACCCGATCCGGCACGATCACCGATGCAGCGCTGTCGCCGAAGGATCCGGTGACGACATCCGGCCCGGAGCGTCGACCGGATCGGCTGATCACCCGGATACGGCGCTCCTGGCCCCGCCGGAATCCCGTCGAGTCGATGAGCGGACCCGGCAGAGTGTCGCGACAGACAAGGTGGGCGTGCGGGTGGACCCGGGGCGGTAAGCAGGGGCGGGTCGCGCCGGAGCTGGGCTGCACACGGCGGCCCACCGACGAGCAGAGCACGCGCGCCAGACCCACCTGTTCGCCGAAGCCAGTCTGCCCGGCCGCATCGGCGGCGCGCCACCGGATTCACCGACGCGACCACAGCGGCGAGGGCTCCCGCGCCCGAAATTCCGGGTGCCGTTGCCCGGCCTGCCTTGCGCCGTGAAACCCGCCGCGGCCGCCAGGTCATCGTCTCGTCCGACGTCGCTCAGGCCCTGCTCGACGCGGCGGTGATGCAGGGCGTCGCCCGGGGGCCCTGGACCAGCGCGGGGCTTATCGGATGTGCGCAGGCGCCGCTGTCTACCGGCATTGCATCGACCTGACCCGCCGTAGCGAGGCCTGCCGCTGACAGCCGGTGGCAACAGAAAGAAGCGGCCGCGGTTATTCGCGGGTGGTGGCGGCATCGGGCGGCGCGGCGCCGGGTGTGTGTGAGGCTCGTGGAGCCCTCCACCCGGTCCCCGCCGGTCGGAGGGCTCCGCACCCGGTCAGACACCGACCACGCTCACCGCAGAACGGTGCCGGAAATCAAGACAACCTCCTACCGCCCACGGCAATCAGATACCGGCACCGCCCCACCGGTGACGCTGCCACTAGGCGTGACTGTCTATTTAGCGCCAAGGTCGAACGCGGCGGTGATATTTCCTGTGGAAATGAGGATGTTTCCCACAAACGCTGTCAAATTGCTACCGAGTGTGGGGACGTTAGCGGAGCCGGTGACGGTGGCGGCGTCGGCAGTGGCGCCACCCAGGGCGAGTATGGCCACGGCCGCTCCCGTGGCCAGCGTGGCGGCAATCGATTTACGCATCACAACCTCCTAATGGGCGAATGTAAACACCCATTGAGGGTAAGAGATGTGATCGACATTACAATGAGCTTGGCTGAAGCGAGATCACGCCGTGACCGCACCGAGATCTCCCTCTGTGAATGCGCCGCGGTGGTCGGAATGTTTCTCGCAGCAGGTCTACTGCCGTTGCCCGGAGCGACGGTCGAGCGCGAAATCCGCCGCCTTCAGGGCTGTAGTCTTCAGCCCGCCGCTCTGCCCACACGGCCTGCCGGGCCGCCAGTCGTCAGGTGACCCGCTCCCCGACCACGCGCAGCGGTACCTGCTCGGCGACGGTGAGCATGCGCGGAGACCCCCATCGAATGGTCTCGACGGGGCCGGCATGGTCCGGTTTTCCCGGCTCACGGCGCCCCGCGGGAAATGCGGTGTCGTCCACCGCGCCCGCTTCGGCAGTGAATCACCGCCGTAGCGAGGGATCCGCGTCCAATTTCCGGCGCCACGCCTGCAGTTCCGTCGAGGCCTGTGCGCGGCCCTCGACCTCCCGGTCTTGGCCGGTGGTGCCGAGTACCCCTCCGGCCGCGACCGGACCCGCGCAGCGCAGGTTCACCCAGCAGACCGCCGGTGTGGTTCACGGATCTGCACTCAGTGGCCGGCCCCAGGTGGGTGGGCAGCGCGGATGGGCCGGATGGGCTGGGGGCTGCTTTTCACCTGCGCAGCAGTCGCTCGCGCGAGGCACGCCAGCTTTGGTCGTTCCGGCGACGTGCGACGTCTGCGGTTCGCGGTCACTTGCCGATGCCTACTGTCATGCCTTGGACGATGCGGCTGCCCAGCCAGGAGAACAGCGCGATCATGGGCGCCAGGATGATGCACATCCCGGCGAACATCGTGCCCCAATCCATTCCGCTGAACTGCTGGGAGCGGACGAAGTTGACCAGGGCGACGGGCAGCGTCACCCGGTCCGCGGACTGCATCAGGACGACGGCGAACAGGGTCTCGTTCCAGGCGCTGATGAACTGCAGCAGGAATGCGGTGATCAGCCCGCCGCGGACCACCGGCAGGATGACCTGGGTGAAGGTGCGCAAGCCGCTCGCGCCGTCGATCACCGCCGCCTCTTCCAGGACGGCCGGGACTCCGGCGAAGAATCCGGTGAGCAGGTAGACGGTGAAGGGCAGCGCGAGCCCGGTGTAGACGAGGATCAGGCCGGTGTAGCTGTTGACCAGATCCACCTGGGCCAGCCCGGTGAACAGCGGTACCAGCAGCACCTGGCCGGGCACCCCCACACCCATCACGAAGGTCATGCTGAGCGCGGAGGACGTACGGGTACGTCGCCGGGCCAGCATGTACGCCGCCGGTGCCGCGACCGCGACGGCAAGCACCGACGACACCGTCGCCACCAGCACGCTCGCGAGCGCGGCGTCTCCGAAACCGCCGCTTTGCCAGGCTTTCGTGTAGTTGCCGATGTCCACCGATTTCGGCAGGGCGAACGGGGAGTGGAAAATGTCGGTGGTCGAGCGCAGGGAGGTGAGCAGGATCCAGGCGAGCAGGGCGAGGTCGGCGACGACGATGAGCCAGAGCAGGCCTCCACCCAGGACTCGGGCGGGGTTCTTCAGCGGAGAACGCACGATGTTCCTCAGTCCTCGATGGGCTCACGCCGCATGATGCGCCGCAGCAGAAGCGTGAACAGGCCGACCAGAACCAGGCTCACCAGCGCCGCGGCGGAGGCGAGGCCCAGTTTCGGCGCAGAGTTCTGGGGGAAGGCGGTGGCGTAGACGTAGACCGCGGTCGTCCACGTCTCGGCCGGTGGGTTGCCGGCGTTGCCCCCGCCGAACAGCAGGACCAGTTCGAAGACCTTCACCGAGCTGACCGTCCAGAGCACGGCGCACACCGTCACCACGTCCCAGGCCAGGGGCAGGGTGACGTGCCAGAAACGGCGGAAGCCACCCGCGCCGTCCAGCTCGGCCGCTTCGTAGAGGTAACCGGGGATCTGGTCGACCGCGGCCATGATGATCGTGGTGTAGTAGCCCGCCGAGCTCCACACCAGCACGCACAGGATGAGCGTGAACAGGTTGTCGGTGGCCAGCCAGCGCGGCGGGGTCGTGACCCCGACCGCCCGCAGGGCGGCGTTGACGGGGCCGTCCGGGTTGAACAGGAACCCGGCGGCGGCGCCGAACACGAGCGCGTTGATCAGGCACGGGAAGAACAGCACCGACCGTGCGAACATCCGGGACTTCAGCTCGCGCAGGGCCAGGGTCAGCGCGAAGGCCACGACGAAGGTCAGCCCGCCACCGATGACGAGGATCTTGAGCGTGTTGGTGACCGACGTGCGGAAGACCGGGTCCTGAACCAGCGAGCCGTAGTTGCCGAGTCCCCGCCATTGCATGTCCCCGAGCCCATCCCACTTGAACAGGCTGGTCCACGCCGAATAGGCGATGGGTGCGAGGAAGAGCAGACCGTAGACGATCAGAGCAGGCCCGACGAACGGCCAGAACATCCGTCGGCGCTGACGTTCCAGCGCATTCGTCCCGCGTCCGCGTTTGCGGTGGCGGGGCCGCGGCGGCGCGGACGGCCGGGTGACCAGAGCAGTCATCAGCTCTGGCTCTTCCAGTAGGCGGCCTGCGCTTCCCGCACCGCGGCGACGAAACCGGAGGCATCGGTCTTGCCGCGCCACAGGTCGAGGTAGGCGGGGAAGAGGACCTTGTCGCCGTAGTCGCCGGGCAGGTTGTCCAGCACGGGCCGCGAAGGCGAGGCCGTGAGGATCTTCTGGACGTCGGCGAGGGCGGCCGGGGCCGGGATGTCCGTCCGGGGGGTGATGTTGCCGCCGGTGGTCGCGATGCCGCCCAGAACGGTCTTGTTCATGAAGTAGGCGATGAACTTCTTGGCCGCGGCCGGGTTCTTCGCCTTCTTGGGAACCGACCAGCCGAACAGCGTGACGTCGGCCTGGTCGTTGCCGCCTCCGGTCACCGGCACGGCGGGCGCCGCCGGCTTCCCGCCCGGCGCGGTCAGCTTCGCCACCTCCGAGGGCACCCAGGATCCGTTGACCAGGAACCCGCCGCCGCCCTGGGCCCACTTGGTCTGCTGAGTGGGCGCCTTCGACGCGTCGTAACCGGCACTGAGGTAACCGCCACGGGTCAGTTGCCCGACCCGCTCGACGGTGGCCCGGATACCCGGGTCCGCCCACGCGGCTGCGGTCTTGTCCTGGTAGAGCCGGGCGAGGGTACCGGGGCCGTGATCGCGGACCAGCAGGTAATCCAGGAGCAGGAAGTTCTCCCAGCCGAGGTCACCGTCGGAGGCCAGGCACGGCTTGTCCTTCGCCTTGAGCGTCGCGCAGAACGACATGAACTCGTCCCAGGTCCGCGGGGGCTTCGCGAAGTCGGGGTCGGCGCCGTTGTAGAACATCTGCGCCGAGACCACCTCGTAGGGCACCATCCACCGGTTTCCGCCGTCGGGGTCCTTCGGCAGCACGTCGAGGTACTTGGCCGGGACGACGTCACCCACCTTGGCGCCCTCACCCGGGATGGCCGTGGCGTAGACGTCGGACAGGTCGGCAGCCTGCCCGGTGAGCACGGTGGCCGAGTAGATGACATCCGAGCCCTGGTCCCACAGGTCGGGCCCGCGGTTGGCGGCCAGGGCCGCGCCGATCTTGGTCCGCACGTCGCGGCCCTGGAACTCCAGGTGGACCTTGACCCCGGTCGCGGCACTGAATTTGTCCACCGCGGCCTTGATCACCTGTGCCTGGGGCTCTTCGGCGCGCCACAGCGACCAGTAGGTCAGCTCGTCGGCACCGGAGGATCCGGAGCTGCTGCACGCGGTCAGTGTCAGGCAGGCGGTGAGTCCGGCCGCGAGGCAGCGAGCCGGTCTGTGGTGGATGTGCTTCATCGGGGATTCCTGTCGTAGCGGGATGGGCGGGGCGGGTCCTCGGCGGGACCGAAGAGCCGGCACACGTGTTCGGCGGGCGGTCCGGTGACCGCCGCCCAGATCTCACTGTCGTCACGGGGCCGGTAGCCGAATGCGCTGGTCGCGGAGCCGGTGTCCCAGTGGCGGCGGGTGTTGGCCGACACCGCGAAGTGGGCGCCGAAACCCGGCGGTGCGGTGAGCGAGGCGAGGACCGCGTGCGCCGCGTCGCGGTCGGACAGCCACATGCCGAGGTATCGGCGTTCGGTCAGCGGCCAGCCGGTCAGGCCCAGCCGCAGGACCACCACCGACGCTGCGGTCCGCTCGGCGTGCAGGCGGCCGAGCAGCTCGACGGCGACTTTGCTCAGGCCGTAGGCGCAACACGGGCGGGGTGGGCGGGCCGGGTCGACCGGCCGGGTGGCCGGCCGGTTGTACTCACCCATGGCGTGCACGGAGCCGGCCAGGACGATCCGGCGTACACCGTGGCGCTCCGCCGCCTCGAGCACGTGCCGGGTCGTGACGATGTTGGCCCGGTAGACCTCCTCCCATCCGGCGCGGGGGTCGCCGAGACCGGCCAGGTGCACCACCGCGTCCGCGCCGTCGAGCGCCCGGTCGGCGGTACGCGGGTCGGACAGGTCGCCGCAAACCAGTTCCGCGGCGAACTGCGGCGGTGAGGTCGCCTGATCGACGACACGGATCCGGGCGGACCCGGCCAGCGCGGGACCGATCACCGCACCGATCCGGCCGAGCCCGCCGGTCACGACGACCAGGGGCTGGAGCGAAGCGTTCGGCGGCATCGGCGCTGGTCCCTCGTTCGTCGGGGTCGGGATGGGACAGAACCCTGAACGTTCCGCCGAAGTATGTCAAGACAGTTGACGCAAATGATGGACGACGCGGTATGGTTGTGCCATGACGACCGAGGCTGGGGGTTCGCTCCAGAGCTTGCGGCGCACCAATCAGGAGCGCTTGCTCTCGCTGCTGCTGGAGGACGGGCCGATGCATCGAGCGCGGCTCGCCCGGCTGGCCGGGGTGTCCCGCACGACGGTGTCCACCATCGTCACGGAGCTGATCGGCCGCGGCCTGGTGCTCGAGCGGGAGCCGCCGAACGACCGCACGGTGGACGGGCGGGCGCGCGACGTGCTGTCGGTCAACCCTGCGGCCGGGGCGGCCGCGGGATTGGACTTCACGCTCCAGGACATCCACTGCCATCTCACCAACCTCTCCGGTGGCCCGATCGCCGACGCAGGCGTCTCGGTGCCGCCCGGCGCCTCGCGGGCCGAACGAGTCTCGGCCGGCCTGGCTCTGCTGGAGGACCTGCTGCACACCTCCGGCCACCTGCGCTGCGGCCTGATCGGCGTGGGTGTCGGCGTGCCCGGTCAGGTCTCGCCGGCGTCGGGAGTGGTCGCGGCGTCCCTGCCCGGCCAGCCGTGGGCCGGCACGAATGTCGCCGCGGAATTCGGCGCGCATCTCGACGTGCCGGTCTTCGTGGAGAACAACACCCGGCTGGAGGCAGTCGCGGAGTCGATGTACGGCGCCGGCCGCGACACCGCACAGCTGCTCTACGTCGGGCTTTCCAGCGGTATCGGCACCGGCATCTTCGTCGGCGGTGCGCTCTACCGCGGCGCGTCCGGCGGCGCCGGCGAGCTGGGGCACATGTCGGTGGACATCGACGGCGCGGCCTGCCCGTGCGGGAACCGGGGCTGCCTGGTGCAGTACGCAGCCGTTCCGGCCGTGCTCGCCGCCCTCCGCCCCAGCCTGGGCCCGGACGTTTCGCTCACCGACGTCCTGGCCGCCACCGAGGCGGGTGACCGGGCGTGCCTCGGTGTACTCGACGACGTCGGCCGGCTCGTCGGCCGGGTGCTGGCCAACATCTGCAATCTACTCAACCCCGATCGCATCGTCGTGGGCGGCGAACTCGCCCATGCGGGCGAGGTGCTGCTCGAGCCCTTGCGGACCGCACTGCACCGATACGCGATGGCCGCCACCCGGGAGGTCGAGGTGGTCGCGGCGACACTCGAGCTGGGGGCGCGGGCCGGCGCCCTCGGCGGTGCCGCGCTCGTGCTGCGAGAAACCCCCGGGATCGCCGCCGCGCTACTAGCCACCGCATGAGCCCGCGCAATCGTGGACGGAGACCATGAAGATCATCGGTTTCGAGACCTTTCTCGTGGCGCCCCGCTGGATGTTCCTGCGCATCGACACCGACGAAGGAGTGAGCGGATGGGGTGAACCCATTGTCGAAGGCCGCGCCGAAACGGTCCGGGCCTGCGTCACCACTCTCCTCGAGAGACTGACCGGTACCGACCCGGGAACCATCGAGGACCACTGGCAGACGATGTCGAAGGGCGGCTTCTACCGCGGCGGGCCCGTGCTCTCGAGCGCGGTGGCCGGTATCGACCAGGCGCTGTGGGACATCAAGGGCAAGGCCCTGGGCGTGCCGGTGTACGACCTGCTCGGCGGCCCGGTCCGGGATCGCGTGCGGATGTACACCTGGATCCACGGCGACAGCGCGGCCGAACTGGCCGACGACGCGGCGGCCAAAGCCGCAGCCGGGTACACCGCGGTCAAATTCACCCCGTCCCGGCAGCTGCCCCACCTCCCATCCGCCGACGCGGTCCGCGGCATCGCCGAGCGCGTCGCCGCTGTGCGCGAAGCGGTCGGCCACGCCGTCGACATCGCCATCGACTGCCACGGCCGGTTCTCCACCGCCGCGTCCCGGCGCATCCTGCCCGTCCTCGAGCCCTACCTCCCGCTGTTCGCCGAGGAACCCGTGCTCCCCGAATACGCCCGCGATCTCGGCCGCGTCGCCGCCGGCACCACGATTCCGATCGCGACCGGAGAACGCCTGTTCTCCCGCTGGGACTTCCGGGACGTGCTCGGCACCGGCATCGCCGTCGCCCAGCCTGATCTGTCCCACGCGGGGGGAATCTCCGAGGTGCGCCGGATCGCGGCCATGGCCGAGGCGCACGACGTCGCCGTGGCGCCGCACTGCCCGCTCGGGCCCATCACCCTCGCCGCGAGCCTCCACGTCGACGTGGCGACTCCGAACTTCCTCATACAGGAGCAAAGCCTGGGCGAGGGCTACGCCGGCGGCGGCCCGCCGGAGTATCTCCTCGACCCGGCGGTGTTCGCCATGACCGACGGGCACATCCCGCGGCCGACCGGTCCCGGCCTGGGGATCGAGGTCGACGAAACCGCCGTCCGCCGGGCCGCCGAGCTCGGCCACGCATGGCGCAACGAGGTGTGGCGGCACCGGGACGGAGCGTTCGCCGAATGGTGATCACGGACGTCCTCGCCGAGCGGCGGGCCTTCGCGATCGTCCGTGCCCCGTCCGCGGACACCGCCGTGCGCCAGGCCGCCACCCTGGCGGACCTCGGCTTCCCGCTGGTCGAGATCACCCTGAACACGCCGGGCGCGCTCGACGCCATCGCCACCCTGCGGCCGGCGAACTCGCTGGTGGGCGCCGGAACCGTACGCACCGCCGCCGACGCCGGTTCGGCGGTGGAGGCCGGTGCGGCGTTCCTGGTCACCCCCGCACTGGTGACCGAGGTCCTGGACGAAGCCCGCCGGCTCGGCGTTCCCGTGCTGTGCGGCGCCGCAACGGCCACCGAGGTCATGTCCGCGTGGCATGCGGGGGCCGCCGCGGTCAAGCTCTTCCCCGCCGTCAGCCCGGACCATCTGCGCGCCCTGCGCGCCCCGCTGGATGACATCCCCCTCGTACCGGTCGGCGGGGTGGCGATCGGGCAGGTGCGCGCCTACCTGGCCGCCGGGGCGCTGGCCGTCGGGCTCGGCCGCCCGCTGATCGGCGACGGCACGGACATCGAGGCCCGTGTCGCGGCGCTGCGGGAACAGCTGGCGTAACCCCATAATCCCTCGCCGCCGCCGTGACGCCCCGGCCTTAATACCGCATCGCCGCGGGTCTCCCGCCGGCCCCCGGAACGCCGCAGCCCGGCATCACCGGCGCTCGCCCTCGCGCGGAAGCCGGCCCGGCGGACGGGATCCGGGCCGGTGCCACCATCGCGGCCGATCGCGCCCGCTGCCGCCTCCGACCGGGCGGCGCCGGCCCACCGCGGCCCGGCCTCCCCGAGCCCGGCGCCGCGACGGCATCCCGCCCGCAGCCGCTTGAGGTCCCCGGCAGGCACTGAAGAAGCGACCGTGGCGGTGCTGCGTCCGCGCGCCCCGCTGCCTGCCGCACCCCCATATCCCCGAATTCATCCACACTATTGACAATCAAGAGGTGCGCGCTGATTATTTAGCAACTCTGTTGACGCACTGGTGAGGGTGGCCATGACCCGACGACGTAAGTGCCCGCTCGCCGCCCCGCTCCTGACCGCGGTACTGATCGTCGGCCCGAGCGCATGCGCCGCCGGCCCGGTCGCGGGCAGTTCCGCTGCCACCGCGCCCCTGACCGGGTCGGCGGTCCCCGCCGTCACGGGCACGACCGCCGACGGACATCGGGTCGATGCGGCCCGGCGTGCCGTCCTGCTCGCGTTCGTCGACTTCACCGGCGGGCTCGGCTCGCCCTCGCGCAGCCAGCTGGTCGTACTGAAGAGTGCGGCCACTCAGCACGCCGGAGACGCACTCGTGCTCGCGGTGGACGGCACCGGCCGCGCCAGTGACGACGAGCTGGTCAACGCCGCGAACGACTGGGACCTCGGACGGGCCGGCGTCGCGGTGCTCGGGAAGGCGTCCGGCGCGGCCGCCGCCGCCGTGTACCGGCCCGCCACGGTGCCCGAGACCGTTCTCGTCACCAGCGGCGGAATCATCGCCGAGCGATGGGGTGGGCTCACCCCCGCCCAGCGGATCGTCCCGGCGCTGCACGACCTGCTGTCCCCGGTTCCCGCCCCCACTTCGAGGAGTTGACCATGCGGCACACCTTCCGGCGCCTGCTCGGCCGCCTGACCCTGACCGCGGCTGCGGTCGCGGGCCTCACCGCCGGCGTTTCGCCACCCGCGTCGGCGACGGCCACCGCCTACTACCTGGACTGCTCGGGCGGCGCCGCGGGCGACGGCACGGTCGCCCACCCGTGGAACACCCTCACCGCCGTCAACGGTCAGGTCTTCCAGCCGGGAGAGCAGCTCCTGATCAAACGCGGCACGAGCTGCAACGGGGTGCTCAAGCCCCAGGGCTCCGGGGCGGCCGGCGCACCGGTAATCGTGGACACCTACGGCACCGGCGCCAAGCCGCTGATCGCCGGCGGCGGCGCACCCGAGGCCGTCCGGCTGGACAACCAGCAGTACTGGGAGATCCGGAACCTGGAGGTCACCAACCACGGTGCCACGGCCGGGAACCGCCGCGGCGTCTATATCACCTTGCGGGACTTCGGCACCGGCACCCACTACCGGCTGACCAACCTGACGGTGCACGACGTCAACGGGGACAACACGAAGGATCTCGGCGGCAGCTCCGGCATCCACCTCGACGTGCTCGGTGACACGACCCGGACGAAGTTCGCCGACGTGGTGCTCGACGGAAACGACGTCTATTCGGTGGACCGTTCCGGCATCACCATGTCAACCACCTGGAGGTGCCGCGCATCGATGGGCTGGGACGGGTGCCCCGCACATGTGGACAACTACTACCCGTGGAGCGATGTCATCGTGCGGAACAACACCGTGCACGACATCGGCGGGGACGGCATCGTCATGCAGTACACCGCAGACGGGCTCGCCGAATACAACGTCGCCTACGACGTCAACATGCGGTCCGGGGTCAACAACGCGGGCATCTGGGCGTGGAACGCCGACGGCGTCACATTCCAGTACAACGAGGCATACCGTGTGCGACGGCCCGCGAACACCAACGACGGAACCGCCTTCGACATCGACTACGGCACCGACCGGACCGTCTTCCAGTACAACTACAGCCACGACAACGAGGGCGGCATGATCCTCTACTGCGGCTGTGGTGGAACGTCCGCGAACGGCGTGGTGCGGTACAACGTCAGCCAGAACGACAAGTCCAGGATCATCATGGCAGCGGGGGCCACCGACGGGGCGTTCTACAACAACACCGTGTATCTCGGCCCCGGTTCGACCACCAAAATCCTCGAGGAGTACAACACCGCGACCGCGCTCGCGATCACGAACAACATCATCGTCAACCAGGGCTCCGGCGGCTACAGCTACCTTGACGCCCACTACGCCAGCCGGTACACCTTCTCCAGCAACATCCTCAACGGCAACCACCCCGGCGGCCCCGCCGGCCAGCTGACCGGCGACCCGATGCTGACCTCGCCCGGCGGCGCCGGTACCGGAATCAGCAGCGCCGGCGGATACCAGATCGCCGCCGATTCCCCCGCGATCGGGGCCGGCAGGCCCATCCTCGGCAACGGCGGGCGAGACTACTGGGGCAACCCGGTACCCCCTTCCTGCGCGCCGGACATCGGCGCTCACCAGCGCTCGCCCGTATCCCCCGGCTGCGCCCGCCTGGCCAATGGTGGTTTCGAGTCCGGCTCGCTCACGCCGTGGTACGCCTGGCACGACGCCTCAGCAGTGGCCGGGAACACCCACGGCGGCGGTTTCGCGTTGCGGCTCGGTACCGCCCCCGCCTCGGCCGAGCAGCAGGTCACCGTCTCGCCCGGCACCACCTACACCCTCAGTGGCTGGGCGAAAACCGCGGGTACGGGCGCCGCTGTCCGGATCGGGGT
Organism: Amycolatopsis sp. PS_44_ISF1; assembly: GCF_032335455.1. Lineage (NCBI taxonomy): Bacteria > Bacillati > Actinomycetota > Actinomycetes > Pseudonocardiales > Pseudonocardiaceae > Amycolatopsis > Amycolatopsis sp. PS_44_ISF1. Next base: position 1,796,213 of record NZ_JANUXO010000002.1, read on the forward strand.
CAAGGCGTACGGCGGCCCCGAGACCTACGCGACCGTGACGGCGACCAGCTACACCCAGGGGTCGGTCCAGTTCACGACCGGCGCCTCGGCCGGCACGGCGACTGTCTACTGCTTCCAGAGCACCGGCACCGGATATGCCTACTGCGATGACCTCACCGTGACCTGAACCGCAGGCGCCGGGTGCCGAGGGCCGCAGGCACCGGACCCCGGCAGCCGTCGGCCCGGACCGCGGATCACCGCGGCATCACAGCAGGCTGGTTGCGCGGTGCCGCCGAGGACATCGACACGATCCCGCGCTGCGCGATGCCTGCCCGAATCAACCCCCGCCACTGGTTTTCTCCATTTCGGCTGCCCACCGCCGACATTTCCCTGGAGGTTCCGTCATGACCGGCCCACATCGTTCCGGACTCACCCGCCGCAGCTTCCTCGGAGGGATCGCCGCCGCCGGCGCCCTCGGCGCCCTGGCGCCCGGCATGGTCGAGGCACTCGCCGAGCCCCGAGTGCGCGGCCGTCTCGACGACGTCCAGCACGTCGTTGTCCTGATGCAGGAGAACCGCTCGTTCGACCACTACTACGGCACGATGAAGGGCGTCCGTGGCTACGGCGACCGCTCGGCGATCGTCCAGCCGGACGGCCGCGACATCTTCCACCAGCCCGACCCCAGTCGCACCGACGGTGGCTATCTCCTGCCGTTCCAGGTGGACACCAGCCGCGTCGACGGCCAGGACCTCGGCGACCTCGGCCACGGCTGGTCCGATCAGCACCAGGCCATCGCAGGCGGGGCGAACACCATGTGGATACCCGCCAAGGGTGAGATGACCATGGGATACTTCAGCGCCGGCGACATCCCGTTCCATCGGGCGCTGGCCGATGCGTTCACGTTGTGCGACCACTACCACTGCTCGGTGCAAGGGGCGACGACACCCAACCGGCTCTATCTGTTCACCGGGACCATCGACGCCGACGGACGCAACGGCGGTCCGGCAAACGGCAACCCGGCCAACGACTACCAGCCGGTGTTCGGCTGGACGACCTACCCCGAACGCCTGCAGCAGCAGGGAGTCACGTGGAAGGTCTACGCCAACACCGAACACCCCGCCGCCGGCGACAAGAACCCCCCGTTCATCGGCGACTACGGCGACAACCCCCTCTGGCTCTTCAACGCCTACCACCAGGACTACGCGAGCGAGCTGTCCCGCAGAGCCGGAGTCCTCAAGGACTGGGCCCCGGACTCAGGACAGGGCAAGGACGTCCATCACGTCCTGGCCGAGTTCACCGCCGACTGCGCCAGCGGATCGCTGCCGCGGGTGTCCTGGATCGTCGCGCCCTACGGCTACTGCGAACATCCCGAAGCACGCCCGGTCGACGGCGCCGCATACACCCAGGCCGTGCTCAACGCCCTCTGGGCCAACCCGAAGCTCTGGGAATCCACCGTGGTGTTCATCAACTACGACGAGAACGACGGTTTCTTCGATCACGTCCCGCCTCCGATCGCACCGCCCGGGACCGCGGGGGAATACATCGGCGGCAAGCCGATCGGGCTCGGCGCGCGGGTGCCGATGACGGTGATCTCGCCGTGGAGCCGCGGCGGCTGGATCAGTTCGGAGGTCACCGACCACACATCGGTGCTCCGGTTCCTGGAACGCTGGACGGGCGTCGCCGAGCCGAACATCAGTGCGTGGCGCCGCGCGATCTCCGGCGACCTGATGACGTGCTTCGACTTCAGTGCCACGAACCTCCAGATCCCCGTGCTGCCCGACACGACCGCGATGCGCCAGCAGGCCGACGACACCCAGCAGAAGCTGCCGAAGCCCGCACCGCCCGTCCCCGGTGGGCAACAGGCCCCGGTCCAGGAAACGGGCACCCGCCCGGCCCGGCCGCTGCCCTACCAGCCATCGGTGGGGGCGGCAGTGAGCGCCGACCATCAGATCCTCACCACGACCTTGGCCAACGAGGGCACCGCGGCGGTGCAGCTGATGGCCTACCGCACCGACGGGCAGACCGACGGGCCGTGGCCCTACGACCTCGCGCCGGGTGCCCAGATCAGCGACACCTGGCGAATCCAGATGTTCGGCGGCGGCCAGTACGGCATCGCTGTCCACGGGCCCAACCGGTTCCGCTGGGTCTTCACCGGCGACGCCAACAGCGCGGGAGCCGGCGTCGAGGTCACCGGGAGCTACACCGCGCAGAACAAGCTGCGCCTCACCATGCACAACAGCGGCACGACCACGGTCGGAATTACCGTGGCCGCGAGCAACTACCGTGCTGACGGCCCGTGGAGCTACCCACTGGCAGCAGGCCAGACGATGATCGAGGACTGGAATGTCATCGACTACGGTTCCGGCTGGTACGACCTCTCGGCCACGCTCGACGCCGACCCGCGATTTCTGCGCCGCTTCAGCGGGCACCTCGAAACGGGGACGGCGAGCATCACCGGCTGAGCCGGATCACCTCGCACGGTGACCGCGCGACCGGCACACCCCGGCTCGCCTCGGCGAACCGCACCGGCCACGCAGGCGCGGCCACGGTGACACCTGGCCCGTCCCGGCGGCACCCGTGCTCCTCCGGCCCACCCAGGAGGATCCGGGACCCGCGCGGACACCGTCGGCCAGATCTCACCGGACTCGGCGATGAACCGCGGTGATCACGCGACGGTGATCACGCGGACGCGCCGGTCCCGCCCGGATAAGAAACCTGCCCGCCGGCCGATGCCCGGGTGATGCAGATGCCGGACCGGGCAAGGTGACCCGAATGCCGACGTCGTTCACCGTCGCGAGGCTGGGGGCGGTGTGCCCGAGGCGCAGGACAGCCTGGGCCACCAGCCCCCGCCCAGCAGGGTCCGGGCGGCGGGCACCTCGACCGTCGGAGCGAGCAGCGTCGCGTCGAGACCGGCCGCGGTGGCGGTCAGCAGGTCTCGCTGTCTCGTGTGACCGGCCCGGATCCGGTCTTCGCCGGGATCGTCGAGGGATCCGATGATCACGACCAGGTGCTCGGAGTCGTCGGTGCGGGCTGGGCGGCCCGGGCCGGGGTCTCACCGGCCGTCCGGGGGCGTGGCGTCCGCTAGCGGGCCCGGCGGCACCGTCGTGGCGGCTGTCCTGGCTCGTTACAACTGCCACTTGCGTCCTTTCTCGACCTGCGCGGACTCAGATCGGTTGAGACCACATCGAGGGGTTTTGTTCCACTAGAAAGTGGCTAATGCGGGAGCCATCGAGCTTGACGATCGCTTGGGCGTGCGCGAGGGCGGCCCAATCCAGCTCGGACACCCGACCGCGGATCTTGGCTTCGTCCTGGCCCAAGGACGTGTCGCTGCGCACCGCCTGGCAGGCCATCACCCGTACCTGGCCGGTCACCCTCACCGCTGCCGCCACGCCCTGCACCCGAGGACCGAGCCGGGCATGGCCGGAGCCCGTGCCCCGGGACCACCCCGCCGCCGCTACTGATGCAGCCTCATGAGGTTCAGGATCGATGTTATGACCTGGACAATGACGTTGACTGGGTTGCCTGTCCCGGATCCGGATCCGGTGCTGGTGACGGTGGTGACGCGGTCGGCGTCGGCGTAGGTGGAGGGGGTGAAGATGGTGCCGTCGGTGGAGGTGCCGGTGCCTTGTTCGGTTCCCCAGTCAGTGGTGGCGGGGGTGCGGGTGAAGACCTGGTCGGTGGACTCGGTGGTAGTGGGGTTGTCCACAAGATGCCAGACGATGGTAGTGACGGTGCGCATCAGGAGCGTCGTTTCTTCGAAGCCGCCGATGGTGGCGGAGCCAGTACTGGTGGTGGCGGTGCCAGTACTGGTGGCGGTGCCGGTGCTGGTGGTGGTGGCGGTCCGGGTGCCGGCCCAGGACGGTGAGGTGCAGCCGGTCAACTCGCCGTGGCCGTTGACGGTCTGGTCCTGGTGGATGCGGTAGGTGCCGTGGCCGCCGGTGCAGGTGACCAGAACGGGCGGGTCCTGGGGAACGGCCTGTGCCGGGGCGGTGGCCACGATGCTGGCGGCCAGGGCGGTGATCGCGCCCGCGGTGGCGGTGCGCCGTAATGAGGTGATCATGGTGGGGTGCTCCTTCGTGGTGTGGTGGCTGCCCGAGGTGCGCGGGCGGGAACTCGCCCGCCGCGGCGGGTGGGTATTCATCGTTGCGTCCGGCGCCGTGGGGGCTCACGCGTTCGTTCTGGCGGGAGGTGCCGGGCCGGGTCTGGCCCCGATCCTGGGGCAGGCCCGGCTCGGATGGGCCCAGGCGTTCGGCGCGATGTGGTCAGCAGCGCCGCAGGGTGAGGCCGGTCTGGATGCCGCCGGTGAGCACGGCTGCGACGGTGGCTGCGCGGGTTGTCATCACGAACTTCCCTTCTGTGATGTGGCTCTCACCTTGGTGAGTCGTGGCTGACCGCGCACCGTTACGCTTTTCGCCGGATTGAATACAGCCATTCGGCAGACGGTGAGGAGCGGTGAAGTCTTCAGTCGCGGCACGGGACAAGGCCATGTGCGCCCCGGCGGCCGGTCGGCCCTGCCGAACAGCTGCGCGAGAGGCCCCCGGCATCACTTTCGTGAGACCCGCATCAGGTAGCGCGCGACGCGCGTCAACTCCGGCGTGCTCGCATCAGGTCCGGCGAGACAGGACAGTGGCTGTCTTGTCTCGCCGGACCTGATACAGTCTCTGACCTGGGATAAGTCACCTGTAGTGAGCGATCCACAGCTTTGCTGCTCGGTCTTTTTGATGCAAACGGGGAGCTGCTCGGCCACGCCTCGATCACCACCGCGATCGACACGTATGGTCACCTCACCGTCGAGGACGCCCGCCGAACGTTGGAGGCTGCGGGCTGGTTCACCGGGCGGGAGGTCCGCTGGTGAAACCTGCCGAGAAGCCCGCTGCGGGTTCGGTGCCGGCGAGGATTATGACTGTGGTCCGGCCGGAGTTCCGCGCCGAGATCTACGTTCCCGCGTCGAACGACCCTGTCTTCATCTCCGACCAGTGCATCGCCGCCGATTGCGACCGGACCGCGGAACCGCTGAAGCAACGCTTGTGCTGCGCCCACTGGCAGCGTTTCCGCAAGGAGAACTACTCGTCGATGGAGCAGTTCCTCGCCAATCCCGGTCCGCCGACATTGGGTCGCAGGGCGCTGGCGGCCTGCATGGTCGAAGGGTGCCGACATTCGCGGTGGCACCGAAGCGGGTTGTGCCGCACGCACTGTGGCTATGGGAAGCGCGCCGGGCAGCCTGACCTCTCCGCCTGGGAGGACCCCGATCTGACGCCCGAGAACCTCGCATCAGCGCAGTGTCGGCTGCCGTTCGGTGATCTGTGGGTTGAGAGCCGCACGAAACTGTTCTGCGAAGGCCATTATGCCCGCTGGCTTCGACACGGTCGACCCGATCTCGAACGGTTCGTCACCGATTGCGAGTTGGTCGGTACCGCCCACATCGATCTGCGCGTCTCGCTCCGCAGTTGAGACAAGAGTTTCGGTACGCGCTGCAATGTCGCTACGACGCGCGCTCCCGCGTCGCACCGCCGCGCATGGTCACACCCGCTGTCCGGCTCGTCTCGACGCTGGGCATCGCTTCGTTGCTGGACCTAAGCGAGGAGCAGTGGCGCGTCGCGGCCGCAGCTCGCCCGGATCAATCGCTGATCTTCCTGCTCGATGCCCGCTATGCGATCGAAGCACTACGCGACGGCGACGGCTGGGAAGTCGGATATCCCAGGGATATCTGGCGGCTGGACCGGTTGCCGGGCATCGCCGGACCTGGCGGTCGCCCTTGTGGTCGCGACCGGTTGCGGTTCGACCGCATCACCCATCCCCGGCTGCGTCATCTGGGCAAGCGATGGACTCGGCTGCGCCTGACGTCCGGGCTGAGCATCGGCGCGGCCCGCGCCGGAGTCGATGCCCTGACCCGGTTCAGCGACTTCCTAGCGATGGTCGGTGCCGACTCGCTCGCCGACGTCGACCGGCCGCTGTTGGAGCGCTACCTGGCCCACGCCAGGTCCCAACCCGGCGGGCACAACATCAAGCGGCACCGGATCGACTGCCTCAACGTGTTCTTCCAGTCGCCCAGCCGGGTGAACTGGTCCACGGGCGCCGAGGCATCAGCGTCATACCGGCGACGCCGGCAGCCACCGGCAAGTTCCGCTGCCCGTGCGCCCGGCGCCGATCGCCTGCTGGCCCGGATCGGCATACTTTCGCTCATCCCAGGCGATGTCCCGGCGCGGGCCGTGCTGGAGCCATGATGGAGCACACCGGCATCGCCTGGCACCGACGGTGGCGTGCCGTCCCCCGGCCGGGCCCACCGGCTCCCGATCGAGTGTCGCGGGCCGTAGCGGCGCCACCCCGTGCAGGGCGGTCGCTGGGCCAGACGGGCAATGCCCGCGCGGCGCGAGTGAAAGCTCCTTGTCCCCGCGAAACTCGCGGCGCTAGCGTCGATCCCCAGGGGACGAAGCCGGGGCACCTGGTCCGGCGATGGCCGATTCCCCTGTCCCCCCAGCGAAACCGACCGAGGAGATGCCCTATGACCGCTATCGACCAGCCCGTGGCCCGCACCGCTTACCAGCGGTCGGTCGCCGACTACTGGAACGCGGAAAAGGATCCGGTCAACCTCCGGCTGGGCGACGTCGACGGTCTGTACCACCACCATTACGGGCTCGGCGATTACGACCCGGCCGTCCTCGAGACGCCCGAGGCGACGCGTGACGAAACGATCATCGCGGAGATGCACCGGCTCGAGACGGCGCAAGCGGAGGTGCTGCTCGACCACCTGGGCCCGATCTCGCCTTCGGACCGGCTGCTGGACGCCGGCTGCGGTCGCGGCGGCACGAGCGTGATGGCGCACCTGCGTTTCGGCTGCCAGGTCGAGGGCATCTCCATCTCCGAACAGCAGATCGAGTTCGCGAACGGGCACGCGCGGCAGCGCGGGATCGACGGCTCGGTGCGGTACCACCTGCGGAACATGCTCGACACCGGTTTCGAGACCGGGGCGTTCCAGGGTATCTGGAACAACGAGAGCACGATGTATGTCGACCTGCACGAGCTGTTCGCCGAGCACGCGCGGCAGCTCGTGCCGGGCGGGCGGTACGTGACGATCACCGGGTGCTACAACGACGTCACCGGTGGCCGGTCGCGGGCGGTGAGCCAGATCGACCAGCACTACATCTGCAACATCCACCCCCGCGGCGACTACTTCAAAGCGCTCTCCGACAACGGGTTCGTGCCGATCACCGTCGTCGACCTGACCGCGGCGACGATCCCCTACTGGGAGCTGCGGGCGCAGTCGTCGGTCGCGACCGGCATCGAGGACCCGTTCCTGACGGCGTACCGCGAAGGCAGCTTCCACTACCTGCTCATCGCCGCCGACCGCGTCTGAGCCCAGGGAGACCACCATGACCGGGTGTGCACAGTGGACGGCCGGCGACGCCGCGTCGGCGCTGGCAGGACCGTTCGGCCTCGGCACGTCCGCGGCGCGGATCGCGACGCAGTTCGCGCCGGCGCCCGGACCGGACCCGGCGTATGCCTATCTGCCGTGGGGAGACGGCAGCGCGTCGCCGCTGTACTGCCCGGTGGCGGGCCGCATCGACGACACCCTCGCCGCAGAGGTCGACCGGCGGCTGGTCGCGTGGGCCGGGGACTGCGGGTTCACCGGCGCGGGCCTCGAGCAGATCGCGGGCGCGGGATTCGGCAGGCTCGCGATGCTCGCCCACAGCGACTGCGACGACCCGGACCGGCTGCTCGTCGCGGCGCAGCTGAACGCGGTCTGGTGGGCGGCAGACGACTACTACGCCGACGACAGCGAGCTCGGTGCGGCGCCCACCGAACTCCCGCCGCGCCTGGCGCTCGTGATGGCGGCCATGGATCCGGTCGCGCCGGCCGGGGAGTTCACGGCACCGCTCGACCAAGCGCTGCGGGCCGACCCGATCCTGGCCGGGCTGCACTCGGCGATCGACCACCTGGGCCGGCACGGCTCGCCGGTGCTCGTGCAGCGCGTCTGCTACGCGACGTTCGCGATGTTCGTCAGCTGGGACGCCTACGCGGCATGGCGTCACACCGGCCGCTATCCACCGGCATGGGAATATCTGGCGGCGCGTCAGCACGACAGCTTCTACACGTCAATGACCCTGGTCGACGCCGTCGGCGGCTACGAGCTGGCCGCGCCCCTCTACTACGACCCGCGGGTGCGGGAGGCGATGATGCGGGCCGGAACGGCGTCGGTGCTCGTCAACGACCTGTTCTCGGTGGACAAGGACGCGGCCGACGAGAACCCGGTCTGCAACATGGTCCTGCAGATCGCCGCGGACCGGGGCTGCCCGGTCGAGGACGCGGTCGAAGCCACCATCGCGCTGCACAACCGGATCGTCCACGACTTCGAGAAAGGCCACCGCGAGCTGATGGCCGTGCCGTCCCCGGAACTGCAGCGCTTCCTCGTGGGGGTCCGATCCTGGATGGGTGGCGGTTTCACCTGGCACGCCACCAACCCCCGTTACCAGTCCTGACACTCTCCGAACCGATTGGGTGGTTTTCGCTGTGACTGTCACCGACCCGGTGGAACCCGGACCGGCACCACTGAGCCTCGGCCGCGCCGCCGCACGGACCCTGGCCACCACCACCAAGTCCGTGCCCCAGATGCAGGGCATCTCCTCCCGCTGGCTGCTCAAGGCCCTCCCCTGGATCGACGTGGAGGCCGGCTCCTACCGCGTCAACCGCCGCCTCGCCTACGCCGTCGGCGACGGCCGCGTCACCTTCACCACCACCGGCGCCACCGTCCGCGTCATCCCCCCTGAACTCGGCGAACTCGCCCCGTTACGCGGCTACGACGACGACACCGTCCTCACCGAACTCGCCGCCCGCTTCACCCAGCACGACTACCAGCCCGGCGACATCCTCGCCGAATTCGGCTCCCCCGCCGACCACGTGTTCCTCATCGCCCACGGCAAAATCACCAAGATCGGCGCCGGCGCCTACGGCGACCACACCACCCTCGCCACCCTGGCCGACGGCGACTACTTCGGCGACACCGCCCTCACCCGCACCGACGGCATCTGGGAGTTCACCGCCAAAGCCGTCACCGCCTGCACCGTCCTCACCCTCCCCCGCGCGGCCTTCGACGACGTCCTCTCCCGCGCCGGGACCCTCCAAACCCACCTGCGCGCCTACCAAGCCCGCAGGACGGCGGCGTCCAACGACCACGGCGAAGCCGACATCTGCCTCGCCTCCGGTCACGACGGCGAGCCCCAGCTACCCGGCACCTTCGCCGACTACGACACCCAGCCCCGCGAGTACGAACTCTCCGTCGCCCAGACCGTCCTGCGCGTGCACTCCCGTGTCGCCGACCTCTACAACCAGCCCTACAACCAGATCGAGCAGCAACTCCGCCTCACCGTCGAAGCCCTGCGCGAACGCCAGGAACACGAGCTGGTCAACAACCTCGGCTTCGGCCTCCTGCACAACGCCGACTTCGCCCAGCGCATCCCCACCCGCACCGGCCCACCCACCCCCGACGACCTCGACGAACTGCTCACCCTGGTCTGGAAGGACCCCGGCTTCTTCCTCGCCCACCCCGCCACCATCGCCGCGTTCGGCCGCGAATGCACCAAAGCCGGCCTCTACCCCGGCTCGGTCGACCTCGGCGGCCATCAGATCCCCGCCTGGCGCGGCGTCCCGCTCCTGCCCTGCAACAAGATCCCGGTGTCGGACACCCGCACCAGCCCGGTTCTGCTGATGCGCACCGGCGAACAAGCCCAGGGCGTCGTCGGGCTGCACCAAACCGGGCTGCCCGACGAATACCAGCCGGGGCTCAACGTGCGGTTCATGGGCATCAGCGAACAGGCGATCATCTCCTACCTGGTCTCGGCCTACTATTCCGCGGCGGTCCTGGTCCCGGACGCGCTGGCGGTGCTGGAAAACGTCGAACTCGGCCGGGAAAGCTGATGCCGGCCCCGCCCCGACCGCCGCAGGTGCGTCCGCCGAAGCCCGGGCCCGGCCTGTCCCCGCCGGCCTTCGGGCCGGCGGGGCTCGGGCCGGCGGGGCTCGGCACCGGCGCCGCCCGCACCACCCCCGCCACCACCACACGGCCCGCTGCCGAACCGGATCGGCGGACGACCCCATGACCGGCACCGGCGACAACACCGCCCCGCAGCGGTCCCTCGATGTCGCCGCGGCGCGGACGCTGACCACCACGACCAAATCCCGGCCGCAGATGCGGAGCATCACCCCCCGCTGGCTGCTCACCCAGCTGCCCTGGGTCGACGTCGCCGCCGGCAGTTTCCGGGTGAACCGGCGGCTGACCTACGCCCTCGGCGACGGGAAACTCACCTTCTACACCACCGGCGCCCAGGTCCACGTCGTTCCCGCCGAACTGACCGAACTCGAACTGCTGCGCGACTTCGACGACGAGGCGGCGTTGACGGCACTGGCGGAGGCGTTCGAGCAACGCGAGTACGCACCCGGCGCGACCCTGCTCAGCGAAAGCACCCCACTGGACATGGTGGTGCTGATCGCCCACGGCAAAGTCACCCGCCACCGCGCCGGCCACTACGGCGACGAGACCGCGCTGCCCACCGCCACCGCCGGTGATCACCTCGGCGCGGAACTGCTCACCGGTGAGCGTGCGAGGTGGGCGTTCACCGCCCGTGCGGCCACCCGTGTCACCACCCTGGTGTTACCGGCAGCGACCTACGCGCGGCTGAACGGGCGGCTGGACTCGCTGCGCACCCATGTGGCCGACGCCGCGAGGCGGCCGCGGAAACCACAGAACACCAAGGGTGAAGCCACCATCGATCTGTCCGCCGGGCATGACGGAGAACCGGCGCTGCCCGGCACCTACGCCGACTACGATCCCGCGCCGCGGGAATACGACCTCGCCGTCGCGCAAACCGTGCTGCGGGTGCGCAACCGGGTCACCGACCTCTACAACCAGCCCCACGACCAGCTCGAACAACAACTGCGGCTGACCATCGAAGCCCTGCGCGAACGCCAGGAACACGAACTGGTCAACAACCCCGGCTTCGGGCTCCTGCACAACGCCGGCCTCGGACAGCGCATGACCACCCGCACCGGCCCACCCACGCCGCTGGACATGGACGACCTGCTGTGCCGGCGACGGAAGACGAAGTTCTTCCTCGCCCATCCCCGCGCGATCGCCGCATTCGGGCGGGCCTGCACCGCCCACCGCGTCTACCCCGGCATCACCGTCGTGGACGGGAAACGAGTCAACGCCTGGCGCGGAGTGCCGATCCTGCCGTGTGACAAGATTCCCGTCACCGCCACCGGCACCACCTCCATCCTCGCCCTGCGCACCGGCGAGGACGACGCCGGGGTGATCGGGCTGCGCCCCGCAAAGCTCCCCGACGAATACCAGCCGGGCATCAACGTCCGGCTGATGGGGACCAGCGACCACGCGATCACCTCCTACCTCGTGTCCGCCTATCACTCTGCCGCCGTGCTGGTCCCGGATGCCCTGGGAGTACTGGACGACGTCGAAGTCGCGCGCTGACACCATCGCCCCCCCGGACCGGTCAACACCGCCCCCGGCCGCCCCCGCCCCGGCAGGAAAGGCACCTCGCGAAACACCGAGCAGGACACTCTGCACAGGAACGACGGCTCGCCGGGCGGAATCGGAACACCACCGCCCGGGACGTGCGCCGCATCATCGGCGTCGCCGGGCACTCCGGTGACCAGCCCTGCAACTCCACGGGGAACGCCGGGTGCCGCAGTGACAGCGGCCTAGTTGTATTGACCCGCGGGGCTGTTGACGCGACTGATAGGCGGCTGACCGCTGAGCGCGGCATGGCATCGGTGGTAGTTGTAGGTGTGGAGGAAGCCGGTGAGGGCTTCCGTGCGTTCAGCGTTGCTGGGATACGGGCGCATGTACGCCCATTCGTCGAGCAGGGTGCGATTCAGGCGCTCGACTTTGCCGTTCGTCTGCGGGCGATAGGGGCGCGTGCGCTTATGGATGATGCTGGCGGCGCTGAGAGTCTGGGCGAACAGCCCGGATCGGTAGCAGGAACCGTTGTCGGTGAGGACACGCTCGACGGTGATGCCGTGCTGTGAGAAGAAGGTGTTCGCTCGCGCCCAGAAGGAGGCTGCAGTCTCCTTGCGCTCGTCGGACAGGACCTCGCTGTAGGCGAGGCGGGAGTGATCGTCGACGGCGGTGTGGACGAAGCAGTATCCGATCTTGGGACTGCCGTTCTTGCGCGCTTCGGTTGTGGCCTGTCGATTGCCGGCGGCCTGCTGGCGGGGCATGATCCGATGTCCGCCGCCGTCGGGGATGTTGCCGAGCTTCTTGATGTCGACGTGGACCAGTTCGCCAGGACGCTCGCGCTCGTAGCGCCGAATGACTTGCCCGGTGGGCCGGTCCATCCAGCTCAGCCGGTTCAGCTGATGGCGGGTCAGGACGCGATGGACGGTGGAGGCGGGGATGTCCAAGATCGGTCCGATGCGTGCGGGACCGAGTTTGCGCTCGCGCCGCAACTTGCAGATGCGGCTTTCGACGTCGGGCGAAGTGCGGTGCGGTGTCGTCAAGGGCCGACTGGAGCGGTCATACAACCCTCCGTCGCCTCCATCTCGCCATCGCCGGACCCACTTATGGGCAGTTGCTCGGGAGATGCCCATCTCGTCGGCCACGTAAGCGATGGGCCTGCCGGCTCGGACGCGGGCGACCAGGAGCCGTCTGCCGTGGGTAGTCAATCGTGCATTGGGGTGGGGCATAGGGGCCTCATGGGCGTCGTGGGTTGTGGGTGTTTAGTAGAAGGCGCCCCAGCCCGCCCAGGTGAGGTGGGGCCGGGGCGGTGGTCACGGTCTCCAAGGGCACTTCCCTGGCCCGCTGGGCGGCGAGCAGTTCGGCGCCGGGAGCGTCGGCGGACTTCGCGAACTATCCGACGCGCAGCGGGCGGTGACCATTCGGCGGCTGCCGTAGCAGGGCCTCTGGTGTTCGCGCTGCGTTTATGTCATGGGTGCGATGCCGAGGAGGGCGGCTGTCTTTTCGTAGACGATGCGGGCGAGGGCGTCATCCTGGGAGAGGGGGGATGGGGAGTCCGGCTGGGACCGGCTGAAGAAGCCGCCGCTGGGCTGCGGGGCCGACGGGGTGGTGGCGAGCCAGACGGAGGTTTGCACGCCCTCGTCGGGGGTGATGGCGAAGGGACGGAAGAGCGGGGCCGTCAGCCGCATCAGACCGCCGGCGTTGCTGTTGATCGCGGTGCCTTTCACCATGCCGGGATTGGCGTTGTAGACGCTCATGCCATCGGGCAGGCGTTGGGCAAGCTCGCGGGTGGCTAGAAGGCTAAGGAGTTTGCTGGTTGCGTAGACTTTGATCTGGTTGTAGAAGCGGCTGTTCCACGATGTCCCCGCAACATCGGGGTCACTAGCGTCAAGCCTGCCGCGCTTCTCCACGAAGGTGGACAGGTTGATGACCCGCGCCTTGGGGGCGAGGGCGCCCCCCGCGAGCAGAGCGTGCGTGAGCAGGAAGGGAGCATGGTGGTTGATCGCGTAGGTGCGCTCACCACCGTCAACTGTCTGTTCATATCGGGGAAAGGCCGCACCCGCGTTGTTGATGAGCACGTCCACCGAGACGGCATCGGCGGCCAGATTCATCGCGAGGTCGCGCACCTGTGACCACTGCCCCAGATCGGCAGCGTACGTCCGCAGTGCAGGCGCATTGTCTCCGGCGGGGGCGAGGGGGCGCAGGTGGTCGGCGGCGGCCCGGATGCGGGCCGCGTCACGGCCGACGAGGACGACGCTCTGCCCGGCTTTGACCAGGTGACGTGCCGTCACCAGCCCCAGGCCAGACGCACCGCCAGTGATGACTGTGGTCGCGCTGCTCATTGCTGTTATTCCTTGTCGTGGTTGTTCTTGCCGGGGATGGGCTCGTCCGCCGACCGGACACCGTCGTTCACCTCTCGGAGCAGCGAATGAAGACGCAATCTGCTCTCATGGTCGAGGTGGGCGAAGGGCGAGTGCCGGGTGGTGTGCTCGATGACGCGGTCGCGCAGTGCGCATCCCTCTAGGGTGAGCTGGATAATTTTCGCGCGTCGGTCGGTGGGGTGGGGAACTCGGCGGACCAGCCCGCGCTTCTCAAGCCGGTCGATCATCGACGTTGCGGTTGAGGCATCACAATGCAGGAGATCGGATAGGCGGCGCGCGGTCATCTCGTCCCCACGACTCAGCCTCCACAGCACGTCGGTCTGAGTGTCGGTGAGTCCCGCTTCGCGGGCCAGCCCCTTCAACTCGCCATGGACCTGGGTGCGGATCGCAAACAGGCAGTCGAGCAGTTCTTCGTTCAACTGTGCGTCATCCATGAACCCAATAGTACATGGATAATCCAATCATTTGAAACTCCACCCATCTGCTGCGGCCTCGCCATGCCGCCAAGCCCCGCCACCAGTCGTCGCTGTCAACAAGGCTCGTGGTTGATACACCTAGTCCGGTCCGTGAACGCGACATCCGACGGCAGCCTCGCCGCGGTCCGGTCGGCGGAGTGCGGCTGCCAGAACGCCGGAACGCCACCGGCGACTCCTCACTACGATCTCGGCCGGAGACCCCGGGGACGGAGCAGCAGCGTGCGTCCACGGCACGACCGCCGGGCTCGGCCCGGCGGTGGTCGACGAGAGTCCCCGGCAGCGGGCACGACCTCGCCGGCCTCGCCCGGAGGCCACCACGATCGCATCGGCAGGGCGTGACGATGCGCGGTGTCACGCCCGGCGCTGCGAGCCGCGAGCCGCGGCCTGCCCGGTGAAGGTGAGCGGGGCCGTGCCCAGCAGGGTGGGTACGCCCGGGGTCGGAGTGGGATGGCCGGAGAAGGTGATCGGGATGACCGGCTCGGTGAGGGTGCCCAGGGGGCCGGTCACCGTGTACCGGGCGATGGTGGGCTCGGGCAGGGCGATCCCGGCGACGCCACCGGGCGGGAACAGGTCGTGCGAGCGCACCCACATGCACACCCGCGCCAGGTTGACCCGCACCCGCCACGACCCGCCCTCCACCGCGCGTCGCCTCAGGGCCGCGACGAGGCCGGCTCCGGCGAGATAGGCGGCCAGGTAGTCGTTGAGCAGATGGGTGGGGGGCAGCGCCGGGCGGCCGGGCTCGAGCCCACGCGCGGCGCCTTCGTCGAGCGCGAATCCGGTGGCCGCCGAGGCGAGCTGATCGAACCCGCCCCGGGCGCCCCACGGGCCGTCGGGACCCCAGCAGTGCAGCTCGGCCACGACGATCCCCGGATGGCGGGCGGCGAGGTCACGGGGCCCGAACCCGTACCGCGCGAGGTTGCGGTAGGAGCACAGCATGACGTCGGCCGCAGCGGCCAGCGCGTCGAACCCCCGGCAGCCCGCAGGGGTGCGCAGGTCGGCGTAGGCGTTGCGTTTGCCGCCCCCGGTGATGGCCAGCATCCCGATCGGATCCGGCCGGTCGGGCCGCGAGGTGTGCACGACCTCGGCCCCGAACGCACCCGCCAGGCGCGCGGCCAGCGGCCCGGCGATGACGTGCGTGTTGTCCAGCACCCGGATCCCGGCCAGCGGCGCCCACCGTCCCTCATCCGGGTGGCCCGGCCCCGCCGGCGGCCAGGGGCAGGCCGGGGCGTCGCCGATGCGGTCGATCTCCACGACCGGTCGGGCGGCCAGATACCGCCCGACCGGGTGCCCGGCCCAGTCCCCGCCGGTGCGGGCGGCGGCGGCGACCCCGCCCGCGGCGACCACGGCCTCCTCCAGCTCCACCGCGGACCACATCCGGGTGGCGTCGGTGATCGCCTCGGCGGTCGGCGGGCACCCCAGGACATCGCACACGGCGGCCCGCAGATGCGGATAGGTCGACACCAGGAACACCCAGCCGTCACGGGCCGGGTAGAAGGCGTTGAGGCCCAGCAGGCCCGGGTCGTCGGACAGCACCTCCGGGCCGACGCCGTTGACCTCGGCCAGGAACGGGGCCCGTAGCTGGTCCAGGGCATCCGGCACCGTCACGGTGATCCGTTGCGCGGGCGCGCCGCGGTCTTCGTCGGCTGCGGCGACCTCACGGCCGAACGCGGCGATCACCGCGGCGGAAGCTTCGGCGATCCGGTGCGGCGAGGGCGAGACCGGGTCGGCACCCACGATCGCGATCGTGGAGTCGCCCGCGGCCCGCCCGCCGGCGAGGGTGCGGACGAGATCGCCGGCTGCGGCGCCGGCTGCGGTGTCGTTCATGGTCATCCTCATCTCCCGGGGGACCCGCCCTGGTCGGGGCCGGTCCCGTGGTTCACTGGTGTCAGCTCTGGAGGCCCCCGTGCCGGCCACGAGGGTGTGGATCCGGTAGTTCCCGATCGGCGCGGCGTCCCCTCTGTTGCTCCGGACCAAGCCCGTAGCCGGGCTCATGGCCCGGGCCGAGCGAGCCGGGCTGCCACCGGCCGGTGCGGGCTCAGGACGGCGTGTGCTTGGCGTCTCCGGCGTCCCATTCCTGTTGCCAGCGAGCCAGGCGCCGCCGGTTCAGCCCGGCCACCGCCAGCCCGTACCCGGACGCCAGCACCAGGCAGATCACGCTCCACAATCCCGCTCCGGCGCTCACCGCGTCCGCCAGCACGGTCCCGGAACTCAGCGGCGCGTCGGCCGGGTGGCCGGAGCGGTCGATCCAGATCGGTACCTCGTCCCCGCGGTGCATCCCGGTCCTGCTGCGCACCCGGCCGGTGTGCGTACTGCCGTCCGGGGTCTGCCAGGTGGCGTCGGCGGCCACCGAACCGCCCGGGAGGTCGACCCGCCCGCCCGGAGTGGCCGCAACGCTGTCGGCCAGCAGAACCGCGATCACCGGGCTGCGCTGGGCATGCTGCTCGGCCGACACCTGCATCTGCCGCGCATACAGCTCCGAACCCACCGCAGCCGACACCGGAAGCGCCACCAGCCCGATCGCGACGGCCACCAGCAGCAACACCGCCTGGACCCGGTCGGAGGGCCGGGCCACCGAGTCGCGCCGGGGAACGAGCAGGCGCCACCACCTCCTCAGGCGGTCTCCCGTCAGGCTCATGTCTCACTCCTTCCGTCTGGACGCGGCCAGCGCGGCCCGGTACCGGTCCCGGTGTCGTGCCCGCCGGCGGCTGGGGCTCGCACGATGAAACCCGGTCACGAGCCCGGTGCCCAGCCTTCGGGTATCTCGCCGGGCAGCAGCTCCGGGAACGGCAGCCGGGGCGACGGCGGTACCGCGTCTGCCGGGTGACCACACCGGAAGATCGCCTGCGGCAGCCCGGGCAGGTCCAGCCGCCGCGCCAGCCGCTCCCGGAATCCCGCCAGGTGCAGCGGCTGGGTGAGCACCGAGCCGGACAAGCCGCGCACGGTGGCTTCCAGCCACGTCCGTTCGAGCGCGGCACCGGCCATCAGCTGCGCCCGCCAGGTGTCCTCCTCGGTGCAGAAGACGAGCACCGTCTCCGCCGCGAGGCGCTGAGCCAGGTGGGCGTCGTCCGGCACCGGCGTGCCCCGCCGGACCAGGCCGGCTTCGGGTGGCGGACCGTCGCCGAGTGCGGCGGCGGGGACACCGTCGCCGCTGCCCACCGCGGCGCGACCGGTGGTGGAGGTGGTCCAGCTGGCCAGTTCGCGTTGATAGGCCGGATCGTCACGCAGCACCCGGGTGGCGAAGCCGAGCATCGTCCCCAGTTCACCCACCCGCGCCGGTGACACGGCCGGCACGCCCAGCTCACCGCCGGCCGCGAGCAGTGCCGCCACGTCGTCGTGGCCCAGCGGTTGCGCCGTGAACCGCCGGCGGTAGCTACGGCGCCGGCCGATCGCGTGGTACCGGGCCAGCTCCGCCGGACCCGGGACCGGTCCGGGTCCGGTGTGGACAGTGGCGGCGATCTTCCCGTCCCCGCCGAGGGATGTGGTACCGGCGCGGCCGAGCACCCGCACCGCCAGGTGAAGGTGCGCCAAGGCCGCTCCGCACGAAAGCCGCCGGTCGCGGTGGTCCGGGTCGTGGCGGGGCAACGACACGTCGGCGCGCTCGACGAGATCGATGTCGGCGCGACGGAACTGCAACCGCCAGGGCTGCGTGTTGTGCACCGACGGAGCCCGGCTCACGGCCCGGATCAGCACGCCGATGTCGGCCCGGGTCAGCGCTGCGGTGGACGAGATCATGACCTTTCCCTCCCGGACGCGCTAACCAGCGCTCCGTCCACTCCAATCCTGGTCACGGCCAGCCGGACCGGCCAGGGCCGAAAGCCCCCGACCCCGCATACGGACGGCTGGTTCGGCCCAGTGACTTTCGGCCCTGCCCGGCCGGCCCGCAGGGCCCGCCGTCGTCTTGGGGTGCAGCGAAACGGCGCCGCGAGAATCCCAGTCGGTTCTCATCACGGCCACGACCCGGCCCAGCCGGGTGCCGAGACGACGCCTACGAGCACCGCCGAACCACCCGGAGCCATCGGATATCGTGCCCGGTCCGTGGTCTGTCCAGCTCGCGCACGGGTGTCCGCGCGGCTTTACTGCCCGGTCCACTGCCATTCCCGGACCTCCGGCAGGTCCTCGCCGTGCTCGGTGATCCACCGCCGGTGCCGTTCCTGGGCGTGGGTCATCCGCTGCCGCAGCGGACCCGTGGTCGCCAGCAGCCCGGGCACCCGGTCGAGCACGTCGATGACCAGCTGGAAGCGGTCCAGGTGATTGAGCACCAGCATGTCGAACGGGGTGGTCGTGGTGCCGTGCTCGGTGTAGCCGCGCACGTGGAACTGCAGGTGACCGGTCCGGCGGTAGGCCAGGCGGTGAATCAGCCAGGGGTAGCCGTGGTAGGCGAAGATCACCGGGCGGTCCGGGGTGAACAGGGCGTCGAACTCCCGGTCGCCGAGACCGTGCGGGTGCTCGGCGGCGGGCTGCAGCCGCATCAGGTCCACCACGTTCACCACCCGCACGGCCAGGTCGGGCAGGGCCGTGCGCAGGATCGACGCCGCGGCGAGGACTTCGAGCGTGGGGGCGTCCCCGGCGCACGCGAGGACGACCTCCGGTTCCCGGTCCGGCCGGGTGCTCGCCCACTCCCAGATGCCGAGGCCGCGCGCGCAGTGCAGGGCCGCGTCCTGCGGACCGAGCCAGTCGGGGGTCTCGTTCTTGCCCGCCACCACCACGTTGACGTAGTCGCGGCTGCGCAGGCAGTGCGCCGCCACTTCCAGCAGGGTGTTGGTGTCCGGCGGGAAGTACACCCGCACGACCTCCGGGGCCTTGTTCGCCACGTGGTCGACGAAACCGGGGTCCTGGTGGGAGAAGCCGTTGTGGTCCTGGCGCCACACGTGCGAGGTCAGCAGGTAGTTCAACGACGCCACCGGGCGCCGCCACGGGATGTCGCGGTGGGTCCGCAGCCACTTCACGTGCTGGTTGACCATCGAGTCCACGATGTGCGCGAACGCCTCGTAGCAGGAGAACAACCCGTGCCGGCCACTGAGCAGGTAGCCCTCGAGCCAGCCCTGGCAGAGGTGCTCGGACAGCACTTCCATCACCCGGCCCGCCGGCTCCAGGTGGTCCCCCGGGGGCCCGGGCGGAAGCTGCCAGGTCTTGCCGGTCGCCTCGAACACCGCGTCGAGCCGGTTGGAGGCGGTCTCGTCCGGCCCGAACAGCCGGAAGTTCGCCGCCTCGGCGTTGCGCCGGAACACCTCCCGCAGGAACCGGCCCAGGACCCGGGTCGGTTCGGCGGTGCCGGCACCCGGCCGGGGGACGTCCACGGCGTGCTCGGCCACGTCCGGCAAGGCGAGCGGGCGCAGGAGGATCCCGCCGTTGCCGTGCGGGTTCGCCCCCATCCGCCGGTCACCGGACGGGATTAGTGCGGTGACCGCCGCGGTGGGCCGGCCCCGGTCGTCGAACAACTCGTGCGGCCGGTAGGACCGCAGCCAGTCCTCGAGCTGGCGCAGGTGCGCCGGGTCCTCCCGGACCCGGGCCAGGGGCACCTGGTGGGCCCGCCAGGTGCCCGCCACCTGAACACCGTCCACTGTGTCCGGTCCGGTCCAGCCCTTCGGGGACCGCAGCACGATCATCGGCCGGGGACGACCGGGCCCGTCCCGGCCCCGGACGGCGAGGTCGGCCACGACTGCGTCCAGCGCGGCGGCCATGGCCTGGTGCATCGGCCCGGGATCGTCGCCTTCGACGTAGATCGGCGCCCACCCGGCGCCCCGCAGCAGGCAATCCAGTTCCGGGGCGGGGATCCGGGCCAGCACGGCCGGATTGGCGATCTTGTAGCCGTTGAGGTGCAGGATCGGCAGGACCGTACCGTCGCGGTGCGGTTCGAGGAACCGGCTGGACTGCCAGCTCGCCGCCAGCGGCCCGGTTTCGGCCTCACCGTCGCCGACCACGCACGCGACCAGCAGCCCGGGGTTGTCGAACGCGGCGCCGAACGCGTGGGCGAGGGAGTAGCCCAGTTCACCGCCTTCGTGGATCGAGCCGGGCACGTGGGGCGACACGTGACTCGGCACCCCGCCGGGGAAGGAGAACTGCCGGAACAGCCGGGCCATCCCCTCTTCGTCCCGGGAGACCTCCGGCCACAGCTGGGAGTAGCTGCCGTCCAGCCAGGTGCTCGCCCGCAGGGCCGGTCCGCCGTGCCCGGGCCCGGCGACGATCAGGGCGTCGAGGTCGTGCGCCAGGATCGCCCGGTTGAGGTGGGCGTACACGAAGTTCAGGCCGGGGGTGGTGCCCCAGTGCCCGAGCAGGCGCGGCTTGATCTGCCCGGGCCGCAGCGGCTCTCGCAGCAGCGGGTTGCCCATCAGGTAGATCTGGCCGGCGGAGAGGTAGTTGGCCGCCCGCCACTGGGCGTCGAGCTGAGTCAGTGCGAGGTCGGTGAGGGTCCCGGCCCGGGCCGGGAGCGCGGTCACCACGACGTCTCCGGCCGCGTCACCAGCACGGGGCACCCGGCGTGGTGGATCACGGCCTGGCTGGTCGAGCCGAGCAGCATCCCGGTGAACCCCCCGCGCCCACGGCTGCCGACCACCAGCAGCTGCGCCCGGGCGGACGCGTCGAGCAGCGCGTTGCGTGGCCGGTCCCGCACCAGTTCGCGTTCCACCGGCACCTCGGGGTACTTCTCCGGCCAGCCGGCCAGCCGTTGCGCCAGCAGGCGTTCCTCGGCTGGTTTCAGCGTCTCCCACCGCGGTCCCGGGCCCGCCGAGGCGGGGAACGCGTCGTGGGCGCCATCGGCCCAGGCGTGCACCGCGACCAGCGGTGCCCGCCGGAAGGCGGCCTCCTCAAACCCCGCCGCGATCGCGGCCTCGCCGGCCGGGCTGCCGTCCACCCCGACCACCACCGGCCCCTCCTGGGGCACAGCGCCGCCACCGGGACGTCCGCGGACGACCGTCACCGGGCACCGGGCGTGACTCGTCACGGTCGCGACCGTGCTGCCCAGCAGCATTCCGGTGAAACCACCGGTGCCGGTGCGGCCGAGCACCAGCATCCGCGCCCCCCGGGACCGCTCGATCAGCGCCGCCGGCGCCGGCTCCAGGCAGACCTCGGTGCGCACCTGCACCGAGGGCGCGGTGTCCAGCGCCAGCGTGTGCGCCTGCGCTGCGATCCGGTCGCCGTCCTCACGGAGCTGATCGAAGAGCACCTCGCTGCCGACCGGCCCGCCACCGTAGTACAGCGCCGCGATCGGCACGCAGTGCACCAGTTCCAGCCGCAGGTTCCGCCCGGCCGCCAGCCGGGCCGCCCACCGGACCGCGTCGGCGGACCCCTCCGACCCGTCGATCCCGACGAGCACGGTCGCGCTGCGATCGGTCATGATCCTGCCTCCTCGTCCGCGGACCCGGTGTCCGCCGCGTGTGCCCCGGGCACCGCCAGCGCCAGCAGCGTCGCGGCGTGGTGATCGGTCCCGTTGCCTGAGTTGCTGCCTCGGTTGCTGCCGTGGTCGACGATGTGCACGATGCCGTCGCGGACCTCGGTCCTCCAGCGGCCGGGTCCTCCGTAGATCCCCAGCCGGTGCCGCACGTCGACGGCGATCTTCTGGTCGTGGCGGGCCAGGACCCGCACCACGTCGCCGCGGGTGACGATCCCGACCACCCGGGCATTGCCGACGACCGGTATCGCCCGGATCCGCTCGTCGGCCAGGGCCCGGCACAGCTCGGCCGCGTCGGTGCCGGGAGTCATCGCGATGGCCGGGGCCGTCATCACCGCGCCCACTGTCGTGTCGATCGTCCCCGGACCGACGGGCTCCCGGTGCCGTGTTCTCACCTCGGCCGGAACCCGGTCACAGATCAGGTCCGCCTCGGTCACGATCCCGGCCAGCCGCTCGTCCTCATCGACCACCGGCAGCGCGGTGAAGCCGTGCGCGGACAGGATCGCGGCGGCCACTTTCACCGGTGTCCACGGATGTGCCGTCCGTACCGGCGACGACCTCAGCGCGCGTACCAGCATGCGACGCATCCTTTCCTCGTGCCACAACGACAAGCGTCAGGGAAACAGCGCGGCTTACTCCTGCACAGCCACCGGGGCACCGGACCGGCGGATCCCGGCACGGACGCCGTGGCCTTTGCCCCCCAACCAGCCGCGTCAGGTCCGGGCACGAAATGTCCCTTTCCCGTCGTGTCGTAGTGCGCTCGACCGCTCGAAACGTGTCCGGTCGGCCTCGTCACGCGCCGCCAGCTCTGCCCCGGTGAGCACGACCGAGTCGGGCCCGGGGAACACCGTCGAGATCCGGTCGTCAGCCAGCCAGTGGACCGTGAACGGGGGACTGCCCTCCGGCGAGCCGACTGCGACGATCTGGCCGCGCTGCTCCGGGAGATCGACCCGAACCCCCTTGATCACCAGCCAATCGCCTGGATGTGCGTGCATGTTGCCTCCTCGATCAGGTTCGC
Source organism: Amycolatopsis sp. PS_44_ISF1 (assembly GCF_032335455.1). Taxonomy (NCBI): domain Bacteria; kingdom Bacillati; phylum Actinomycetota; class Actinomycetes; order Pseudonocardiales; family Pseudonocardiaceae; genus Amycolatopsis; species Amycolatopsis sp. PS_44_ISF1. The sequence goes on from NZ_JANUXO010000002.1 coordinate 1,818,915, forward strand.
GGTGCGGCAGCTTCGCCCTCGGTACGCCCACGCCGGGGCCGCAGGCGCGAGCTGGGCATCGTGCGGGGCCGGCCGTCACAGCCGGTGGTCACCGTCGCGGGCGTCGCGGCACCCGCCCCGCGTGATCAGCACCTCGGCCAGTCCCCGGCGCAAGCTCGGCGGTGCTCCCCCGATCGTGCGGCCCAACCGCAGCAGCACCTGGGGATAGCCCCCGATCCGGAAATTCTCGGACAGCGCTGCGCGCACCTCGGGCACGTGCATCGGCTGGGTGAGCACCGCCCCGGACAACCCGATGGTCACCGCTTCGAGCCAGGCGTGCTCCAGCGCGTACCCGGCCCGGATGTGGTCGAGCCGCGTGTCCCCGGCGGTCGAGAACACCAGCACGGTTTCCGCGCGCAGCCGCTTGCGCAGTACCCGTAGTTCGGGCAGGACCGTCGCGCGCCGCACGAGCCCGGCCCAGGGCAGCTGGCCGGGTGGCAGCGCGGGAAACCCGATACCGACACCGTGCCGGTGCGCGGAGTGATCGCGGATCATCCACAGCGCCAGCTCGCGCTGGTAACCGCCGTGGTGCTGTACGGTGCGCGCCGCCCGCTCCAGCAGCGGCGCGAGATCGTCCGTTCCGTGCAGCCGCCGGACCCGCACCCCGTCCGTGGCCGCCGCCTGCGTCACGCGCCTGAGCTGAGCCGCGCGCACCGGCAGACCGGTGAACCGCCCACGGTGGCTGCGCCGGACCATGATCGCGCCGTAGCGATGCAAGTCCTCGTCGGACGGCGGCAGCGACACCGGGGTGTCGATGCGCGCGACCACACCCGGACGCGCGGGATCGGGCAGCACAGTGACCACGGCGCGCCGGCCGAGGACCCGCACCGCCAGCTCCAGATGGGCCAGCGCCGTTCCGCACGAGATCGCCAGATCTCGCCGGTCCGGGTCGTGGTGCGGCAACGCGACGTCCAGGCGTTCCCGCAGCAGCACTGTCCCCTCCAGCGGCTCCACCAGCCACGGCTGGGTGTTGTGCACCGACGGTGCCCGCAGAACCGACCGCGCCAGCACCTCGGCCTCCGCCACCGTCCACCCGCCCGGCCGGTACTCGGGTGCGTTGACGACCTGCTTGATCATGGCCACTCCCTCGGCGCTTTTCGGACGAACTTCAGTCAACTGCGGCCTGTGCGATCACCGCGACGGCCACAGGCCACCGGTCGCCGGGACCAAGGTCACCGTCGACGGGCGGTCCCGGTCCGGGCGAGGACAGTGCGCCCACGTGATCACCGCGAGCTGCACCCGTGCCTGAGACCGGCCAGCACGGTGTCCGCGCCCCGCGCGAGCTCCAGATCCTCCCGGGTGTGCAGGAGGAGCACGGGTGCCGCCGAACCGGGATCGCTGATCACCCCATCGTCGTCGCTGGGCCGCGGGGGCGCAGGCCGCAGGCCGAGCACCCCCAGACCCTCAACAACCGTGGTGATCACCTCCGGCTGGTGTTCGGCCACCCCGCCGGTGAACACCAGCGCGTCCAGCCGGTCCAGGTTCACCGCCGCCGCGCCGATCTCCCGCCGGAGCCGGTGCACGTACACCTCGATCGCCAGCGCCGCGTCGGCGCTGCCCGCTGCCGCGGCGGCCTGCACCTCACCGAGATCACCGCTGGTCCCGCTCATCCCGGCGAGACCGGAATGGTGGTAGAGGGCCTCGGCCATCTGCTCGGGCCCCATCGGCGCGGTGCTCATGACGTGCAGCAGCAGTCCCGGATCGATCGAGCCCGACCTGGTCGCCATCGCCGGGCCTTCAAGGGGCGTCACTCCCATCGACGTGTCCACGCTGCGCCCGTCCCGGACCGCGGTGACCGAGACCCCGGCGCCGATGTGGGCGCAGATGACCTGCAGTTCGCCGGCGTCGCGACCCAGCAATGCCGCGGTGCGACGCACCGCGTACTGGCAGGACAGACCGTGAAACCCGTGACGGCGCAACCGGTACTGCCGGATCCACGCGCGGGGCAGGGGGTAGTGCGCGGCCGCATCGGGCAAGCCGGAGTGGAAGGCGGTGTCGAAGCAGGCCACCACCGGCACGGCCGGAAGTCGCTTGCTGGCCTCGCGGGCCAGTTCCAGGGACAGTGGCTGATGGTTCGGCGCCAGGGGAACCAGGCGTTGCAAATCGTCCAGCAGACCGTCGGTGACCAGAGCGGGGTCCTTGTGGCCGCCGCCGTGCACGAACCGCACCGACACCGCGTCCGGCGGCGACCAGCGCCGCAGGGCGTCGAGCGCCGCGCCGGGGGAGTCACCGGGCCAGGCCGCCCACCCGACAGCAGTCCCGTCACGGACGAGTGCCGCCTTCAAGCTGGACGAACCGGGGTTCAAGGTCAGGACCCGCACTGGGTATCTCCTCATGCTTGACTGTCCGTCGCCGGGGCGTAGCTCTCCAAGCGCTCGGTCCTTCACCACGGCTTCCCGCCGATCCGGTGCTCGCGGGCCACCCAACCCCAGGCGGAACCCACCTTCTCCGACGGCCAGTCGGGCGCCGGTGCGATGATCTCGAACACCCCATCGGTGTACTTCGCGCACGGGACGAAAATTCAGCAACGGTCGGCAAGCTCACTGTCCGGCCGAGCTCGCCGGGCCGAAGTACGCTGCGGCCGTCGGCATTCCTCAGCGTCCGGCGTTCCCACGATCGTCCGCGCTCCCTCCACACGTGGTCACTCAGATCGTCTCTCACTCCCGCCTACATGACGGCGATCTGCGCCCATGGCACCGCGGGCCGCTCCGGTCACGCCAGAGGAGAAGGGCCTCTACGGCGAGGACGAGCGTCTCCGCCGTACCGTGACGTCCGAATGACACGGACGCCGGCCCGGCAATCAGTGCCACTTGCCGCTCTCACTGGATTCGACAGCATGCGGTGATGGTATGGCGGGAACGGCCGGGCAGGTTCGCGCCCGCACGGGATTAGCCCTAAAGTGACCGAGCCCAATAAGTTGTTCTACAGAATCACAGTTACCGTCGCGCATTTCGTGAGGGATGTCGACACCACACCTGAGCGGGTGGGATCATCGCCGCAACCGATCCGGGAAGCGCCGATCATGATGGGCCAGCCTGCGCGCATGTGACCGGCTGTCCCTGCGCGCTGGCGTGACGTTGCCGCCGGCACTGCGGTGTGCCCGGCAGTGACGGCCTGGGTGGCGGGGACGTTCACCGGCTCGGATCGCGCCACATGGGCCACATCACCGGGCCGCCGGGAAGCGGGAGTCCGGGGCCGTGGAGACGGAAGCCGAAGCGTTCTGCCAGGCGTCGGCTGCGGATATTGCTCGCCTCCAGATACGCAGCACGGCCCTCCTCGTCACAGTGGCCAAGCGCGCAGGCAATCAGCGCCGAGGCCAGTCCCTCACTTTGCCGCGAGGGCGTGACGCCGATCATCGTGAAATAGCAGTGCGCCGGCGTCGGCGGATGCGCGGTGGCGAGAACCCGGTCCAGGAGTTCGACACGTTCATTGCCCGGGTCCACGGCCTCGCGCAGGCGAGCCGGCGCATCGACACCGAAACCACTGTCCCGGCCGTCGACGCAGGAGACGTTCTCCCGCACCGGGATCTGGAGAAGCGCGGCACTGACATTCGCGGTGATGTCGATGTACCCCCCTTTCAGCGCCCGGTCGACGAACGCCGCCATCAGGCGTGGGTGCCGGGCCGCGCGGTGAGTCCCGGTGGGGAAGACCCAGCTGCTCACCGGGTCGTCGCGCAATGCCTCGTCGAGCAGGCCCACCACCGCCTCCCGGTCCTGCTCGCCGGCTCTGCGCACGGTGCGGTCCATAGGTGTCCTCCCCACATCCGGCGTAGTCCCCGGGCGTCGGGCTTCCCCCGCTGCCACCGTGATGCACCTGCCGACGGGAGCGCGAAGGACCAACTCGGTGAGCGCCTGAGGATGGCCTGGCCCATCCGGGCTCCGAGTATGGCACGGGGCGAGGACTGCGCACGGCCGGCGTTTTCCGTCAACGACCCTTATGGGTGTTGCGCACATGCCCGCGTGAGGGACACCCTGATACTGCGACGGCAGCGGGCGTTCGGTTCACCATTGCCTGCACAGCGACACTCGGCGGCGGTAGGCATTCTTGGCCCGTCATCGGTTTTCCGCGGCCAGTTGCGCTGTTCCTTGCTCTGGAGCATCTCGGCGCCGACGACATCGGAGCGGGGATTTTCCGCCAGGCGCACAACGCACCACAGTACGCATTGATCATGCACAGCGCGACAGCATGACCTGCATTGCACGTTTCCGCGTCAGACCTGGATCCGGGGAGCGAAATGGAGCTGAGTCCGTGGCTGGAACGGGCGACCGCGGAGATCCGGGACTGGGCGAGCAGTCACGGTCCGGTCGCGGTCCACCCGTCCCTGGGCGTGGACGAACCGGCCCTGCGGGAAGCGCTCGACGTCCTCGTCGCCCGGCTTCGCAAAAGCTACCCCTTCTTCCACCCGCGTTACGCCGGGCAGATGCTCAAGCCGCCCCATCCGGTGGCCGTCGTCGGCTACGTGGCGGCGATGCTGATCAACCCGAACAACCACGCGCTGGACGGTGGTCCCGCCACCTCCGCGCTGGAGACCGAGGCGGTCGGACGGCTGGCGGCCATGTTCGGCCTGGAGAACCATCTGGGTCACCTCACCAGCAGCGGCACCATCGCCAACCTGGAAGCCCTGTTCGTCGCCCGTGAGTGCCACCCGGGTGCGGCGGTGGCGCTCAGCACGGAGGCGCACTACACCCACGCCCGCATGTGCCACCTCCTGGGACTGCCCACCCGCGCGGTGGCGGCGGACGCGCACGGCCGGATGGACCCGGCCGCCCTGGCGGAGGTACTGGCCACCGGCGACGTGGGGACCGTGGTCGCCACGGCCGGAACCACCGGGCGGGGCGCGGTGGACCCGGTGCACGAGATCCTCGCTCTCGCCCGCGGTCACGGTGCGCGCGTGCACGTCGACGCCGCCTACGGAGGGTTCTTCACCCTTCTCGCCCAGGACGATCCCGACCACGGCCCGGCCCTGGTGGACCCGCGGCCCTGGCGCGCGCTGGCCGGCTGCGACTCCCTGGTCGTCGACCCCCACAAGCACGGCCTGCAGCCCTACGGCTGTGGTGCGGTCCTGTTCGGCGACCCGGCGGTGGCCCGCTTCTACCGGCACGACTCGCCTTACACCTACTTCAGTTCGTCCGCTCCGCACCTCGGTGAGATCAGTCTCGAGTGCTCCCGCTCGGGCGCGGCGGCCGCCGCCCTGTGGCTGACCCAGGAACTGCTGCCGCTCGACCGCGGTGGTCTCGGGGCCGTCCTCGCCGCCGGCCGCCGGGCCGCCACGAACTGGGCCCGGATGATCCAGCAGTCGCCGCACCTGGAGCTGTTCCAGCCGCCGGACCTCGACATCGTGACGTACTTCCCCCGGTCCCCCACGCCGTGGACCGGTACGGCCGCCCTCAGCGCCGCGAGCACCGATGTCCTCGACCGCGGCATGAAGGCCGAGGACCCCGTGTACCTGAGCACCCTGCGGGTCGAGGCCGGCGCCTTCGCCGCCCGCCACCCCGCGATCCCGGTCGACGGCAGCGAGGTGACGGTGCTGCGCAGCGTCCTGATGAAACCCGAGGCCGAGCCCTACCTGGATCACCTCCACCAGCGGGTGGAGCACCTGGTGCGGCAGCACCACCAGGACCGGGTGAAACCGTGAACGCGCCCGGGGAGCCCCACCCGGTCGGCCTTCCCGAGGATTCCCGGGTTCCCGGCCGCGGGCGGCTCGCCGGCCGCGCCGACTATGAGCGTTACTTCGCCATCGTCCGGGGCCGGCCGGACCTGCTGGACTGGACCAGAACCTGCCTCGACCTCCAGGACCAGGTCGTCGGCGACCTCGCCCGCACCGGGCTGGACCCCGCCGAACAGGACCGGCTCCGCTCCGGCCTCGCCGCGGTCAACCGGGCCGCCCTGACCGCATGGGCCGGGACCACCCCACCCGGTGACCGCGAGCCGGACGAGACCACGCCGCACCCCGGCCTGCACCGCTGGAAACGCGGGCACCAGCTCTTCCACCTGCTGCTGGTCCAGATGTGTACCACCCTCGAGGGCGCCCTCGACCCGCTCGGGGCCGCGCAGTGGAGCCGGCTGGCCCGGCTGGTCGACGACGTCACCGTCCTGCTCGACGCCGCCACCGCCGCCATGTCCTACGCCGCCTCCTTCGCCCCCGACGCCTACCGCGACGAGATCCGCCCCACCATGGAGCCTCCCCACCTGCCCCCTGGCCTGTCCGGCACCCTCAACGCCGAGCACCGCGCCATGACCCGTCTCCTGCGGGACCTGCTGAAGCAGCTCACCGCCACCCGGGACGACCCCGGCAGCGATCCGCTGCCCGCCTGCCTGGACGAGGCAGTCGAGCGCCTGCGGGCCGCCCAGCGACGCAACTGGGACAACCACGCCCGGATCTGCTCCCGGTGCGTCCCCGATGGCAGCTCCCTCCTGCGGTCGATACGGACCGGCTCCCAACCGAAGCCGCCCCTCGACCCGGCCGGAAAGCCCCCCGCCCACAGCCCCGGCCGCGACGCCACCGCGGACGGCAACCACGAATGAACCGCGCACCGGCCTGGCAGCGCACCTTCTCCGGGCGGTGCGTCAGCCTACGGCAGGCTCACCGTCCTGGCTGTCTCCCGCGGCACTCAACGCCCTGTCCGCCGTTTCCCGCCCGTAGGCGCCCCCCGTCGAGCACCATGAGCGACGACATCACGAGTCCGCGCACGCATTGCCGTTTCCGATGTCACCCGAAAAGACCTGCGACACGCACGATGCGCTGAAAAAAATGCCCACTTCAGTCACGCGGCTTTAGTCCGTAACCCATGAATGGAATATTCGGCATTTGATCAAGCTAAAACCGATGCGTGTAGGAACCCCGCGGTCCCGGCTCGATATCAAGTCCCACTCTGTAGTGCATCGTTGCTGTTGAACGGATGCGCGCCGTGCACGCGACGGTGCACGATCTGCCCAATCGCCGAGCACTGCTGCCCCTACGGTCGGCGCCACCGAATTCGCATCCATTGGCGTATTGCCATAATCCGGAAGCGGGAGGAATCTGGGGTTGGCCCTAACCGGCCTTCCCGTTCCCTCGGTCTGGTGGCGCCGCCGACGCCGCTTCCCGTTCATTTCGTCCGCCCGATAGGAGTACACCCATGCATCGCACTGCCCGCCGGTCCGTCGCCGGCCTGAGCGCTCTCGCTCTGGCCGCCGCTGCCGGGATGTGGGTTTCCCCCGCCTCTGCGGCCCCCATGGCCCATCCCGCGCTGTCCCTGCTGAGCTGTACAACCCACGGTACGGTGACCTTCCACCCCTCGATCACCGTCGGCAGCCAGCTGATTAACTTTACCTACACAGCGACCTCCTTCACCGGCTGCACGGGGACGACAGCACTTCGGCCCATCTCCGTCACGGCGACTGGTACCGAGCACGCCCAGTGCACCGGCGCGACCACCGACCACACTGCGACCGGGCACTTCAAGTGGTCCGACGGAACCACGAGCACGGCCGCGGGCGGGGAGACCGCGGAGACCAAGACCGGTGGTTCCGGCACCGAAGACCTCCCCGGCACCATCACCTCGGGCACCTTCGCCGGCCACATGACCGGCTTCGTCGGCACGACCACCGACGCCACCACCTGCTCGGCCGCCACCCCCGAGCCGAACGCTACCGTCGACGCGCTGCTCACCATCATCTGATCAAGCACCGCTGACACACATCCCCGCGCCTGGCCCCTTCGCAGCAGAATTCCCGGCTCCTGCGCCACAACACCACCGCGTCACAAAACTACTGCGGCGCAGGAGTCGGCCGCCCGGGATCCACGTGTCCGGCCGAGTATCTGGCGCCCACAGGCGAGTTCTCCCCTGAGTGAGGTCGGAGATGACCACCCCAGAACCAGGCCCCGCGCCCTACCCCTTCGACCACAACCCCGGTCTCCGCATCGCCGCCGACTACGCCCGAGCCCAGCAACGCGACGGACTGCTACGCGTCCGCCTGGCCCACGGCGAACCGGCCTGGCTGGTCACCCGCTACACCGACGCCCGCCAGGTCCTCGGCGACCGGCGCTTCAGCCGCTCCGACGCGCAACACCCCGGCGAACCACGCACCTCACCGGTACGACGCCGAAGCGGCCTGCTGGGCATCGACCCACCCGACCACACCCGGCTGCGCACCCTGATCACCCCAGCCTTCACCACACACCGAATCGAAAACCTCCGCCCCCAGGTCCGCCGCATCGTCCACGAATTCCTCGACCGGATGGACACCACCGGCCCACCAGCCGACCTCATCGAACACTACGCCCTGCCCATTCCGGTCACCGTCATCTGCCGCATCCTCGGCGTCCCCGAAAAGGACCACCCCCGCTTCCGGCGCTGGAGCGAAGAAGCCCTCACCACCAGCGGCATGACCCAACCCGAATACGACACCGGCCAAAACGAGCTCCACGCCTACATGTCCGAACTGATCCACCACCGCCGCCGCCACCCCCGGCCCGACCTGATCACCACCCTCACCGACGCCCACGACACCGGCCACCACCTCAGCGAACCCGAACTCGTCGACCTGTGCGTCAACCTGCTCGTGGCCGGACACGAAACCACCGTCAGCCAAATGGCCAACTTCGTCCACGTCCTGCTCGACCACCCCGCCCAAGCCCGCCGCCTCCGCGAAAACCCAGCCCTCATCCGCACCGCCGTCGAAGAACTCCTGCGCTTCGTACCCCTCACCAACGCCGCGAGCTTCCCGCGCTACGCCACCGAAGACATCACCATCGGCGGCACCCTCATCCACGCCGGCGAACCCGTGCTCGTCGCCTCCGGAGCCGCCAACCACGACCCCCGCCACTTCACCCAGCCACACCACCTCGACCTCACCCGCACCGAAACCCCCCACCTCGGCTTCGGCCACGGCATCCACCACTGCATCGGCGCCCCCCTCGCCCGCCTCGAAATCACCGAAGCCCTCCCCGCCCTACTCACCCGCTTCCCCCACCTCCGCCTCACCGGCAACACCACCTGGCGCAACCAAGCACTCGTACGCGGACCCCGCACCATGCCCGTCACCTGGTAAACGTGCGACACCGCGGACAACGCCGATTGTCGGGCCGGCCGCGCGGCCATCGGGCAACGGGGGCACCCGAAAGGGGGCCCGTCGCGATCGGGACTGGCGGTGCAGGCGGTGGGCCACCTGCAGACGAGAGACTCACCGAGCAGGTGTAAAGAGCCGATCAGGCTGGGGTGTCGTATGAGGTGCCGGGCTTACGAATTACCGGCGCGCTTCCGCGGATCTGCGTGTGAGCCCGCACACGGTCGGCCGAGACCATCGGAGAGAGAGGTTCGGATCGGGGCTGGACGGCCCGCAAGTACCGGATCGGCGAAAGCCATCGTGAAGGACCGGGCGCCTGGAGGGCTAGGCCCCGGCCACGGACAGTCGGCAAGAGGAGAAATCAGTGCGGGTCTTGACCTAGAACCCCGGTTCGTGCAGCTATGGATCTCGCTCCACATCGGCTTCGCCTCGATGGCCACCGATACGGGTTTGTCGGGCCGGCAACGGGCCAGATCGGCCACAGCGGTGCGGACCGCGACGCGGCTGACGCCGTATTCACGGGTCGGCGTGGTGATTTCAGCGCCGTCACAATAGGACTGCCCGGCCACCCGGTGACACCAGGCTGAGCCAGCCGCAGCCCAGAGGTCGCGCTGGCGGCATGGTCGGCAGCGAGCCCATCACAGGTAAGTTCGTGCCACAGGTCGCGCCGGACATGCCCCACCGAGACCAGCACGTCGATCAGGTTCGTTGTGGTCGCGTCGCCGACCCCAACGAACGAATGCAGGCCACCAGGCCAGCACACCGAGACGACCACTACCCCGGCGAATCCGGCCGCCCACGTGTGACAACAGGTGCTGGCGGGTGCCGCCCGCCCAGTGGGAGTGATGTTTCTGGGCTAGGCCCAGGATGGCGCAGAGGTACGGGCGATGGTTGGCACGGCTGGTGGCGCATCGTGAGGGATGTTGTCTGTGTGGTGCCTGAGGATGTCGCGCCTGACCCGCAAGCCCCAGGCACTGGCCGGCTCCTGACGCAACGTTCAACGGATCGAAGTGCCCGAAGCCACGGGCGAGCTGGCCCTGACCATCATCGTCTAGTCGATGTTCGCCGGAGGACTGCCCCAACCGGGGGTGCAGGACATGGAGACCAGCGGATCCCCTTACCGGCACGTCTCTGCCGGTCAACGCCGATGCTGTCGCCGGCGAGGGGGTTCCGTTCTAACCTCCACCCCCGTATGAACCCCTGTTGGTACCCCCAACGGACCCCCCAATGGATCCTCGCCTGTCGCCGTCCCGGCAATACCTGACCGCAGACGTCAGCGACATCGGGAACCACGACGGTAGCCGGTTCGTTACGGTTCCTCGGGGCGTTGTGCAGCGCTCCCGCTGTGATCACATGTCGCCGACGGGAGAAGTAGCCCGAGTGAAAAACTTCGACGAGCCCAGCCCGGATGTCACCGAGGACGCGTTGCACCTCGATGATCTGTTCATGCTGCTGGACTACTACACCCTGCCCGGCGGGGACGACTGGCCGCAGCGGTTCCCCGGCTTCCCCGAGTACGTGATCGACTGCTACCGCCGCTACGCCAGCTTCCCGTTCCGCGTCGGCGAGACCCGCGGGTCCTTGCCTGACGAGGCGCGGATGCTTGCCGAGCAATGTCTGTCGCTGCTCGACCCGGACAGCGAGGCACTGCACGAGGAGATCGGGAATCTGCTGGATGCGGTGATGTCGCGGGTGGCGAACCGGCGCGTGTTCGCCCGGCGCTGGCTGGAGGACGTGCTGGCGACGTCCTGGCGGATCTGGGTCGCCACGCAAGCCCACGACGCGCGGTACCGGTACTTCCACCACGACGACGAGCCCGAGCTGCACCGCCGTCACGTGCCGACCAGCGACGGGTCGCTGACGGAGAAGTACCACCGCCAGGTCGAAAAGCAGCGAGCCCGCGACATGTGATCATCGGGCTTCGGCGAGCACCTTTCGCAGCGCTTCTGCGTCGCACCGGTAGGCCTCGATACCCACACCTGAGGTCCTCTTGCGCTCGCCCCCGCGCGCTCCCGGAGTACAGCCGGGCGGGCGAACCCCGGCGGGCGGCCGGGCGGCCGGCAGAATCCCGTCCCACCGGCCGCCACCACGCTATCGGGATCCGGTCAGTACCGGATACGCACCGCACCTATTCGGCCATCCGTGGAAGCCCCGCCGCCGGCTCCGGCGCTCTGACCATCCACCACAGCCGCCGCACCGCCTCTGCCGTCAACGGTGCCACTGCCGGCTGTGCCGTTACCCCCGGAGGCGCCCGAGGCGCTGACGCTTGCCCCGCCGCCGGAGACTGCCACACACGTACCGGCCAGGCCCCCACCGCCCCCGCCACCGTCACCCGTACTCGAGGAAGTGCCCGCACCTCCGCCGGCGCCACCGCCGCGGCCACCACCACCGCCGATACCGCTGTCCGGGTCCAGGATATTTCGCCTGTCGGCGGCACCGCCGCCGCCACCACCACCGGGAGCGTTGATCATGAACAGCAGCGTCCCCCCGACCGTGGTCGCCGCGCCACCGCCACCGCCACCGCCACCGGTAGCTCCGGTGCCCGAGCCGACGAGGCCACCGGCGCCGCCGTTCTGCCCGTTGTTGAGGGCCGAGTCGCCGGCGCCGCCCAAACCGCCGATCGGGCCTCTTGCGACCCTGCCTGATGCGCCGACGTAGAACGGGATGCTCAGAGCGGTGCTGTGGGCGGCCAGCTGCACCGTGCAGGACACCGCGCCGCCCGCGCCCGCGCCCCCGGCACTGTATGTGCGATCACCGCTGGGGGCACCGCCGGCGGCGCCGGCCCCCCACGCGGTGACCGTGATCGTGGTGACACCCGCCGGGATCGACACCGACCCGGCTCCGGACGCGGTAAAAGTGTGGTCGTAAGCGGCGTAGGCCGCCGGTGCCAGCCCCACTCCAGCCAACCCCACCGACGACACCACCGCCACCACACCACCCAGGCACCGCACCACCGGCCGTCTGCGGACCTCACCACTCTCACTACTGCCGGGTTCGCAGGACTTCGCGTCAGACTCAGAACGGGACATCGCAGTTTCCCTTCGCTCGTAACCACCCGGCGGACACCGGGAGCGACGGGCCCGCAACGTCAGGAACCACGCGTGACACATGAACGACTGACATGATCACCGGCTGTTACAGGTCTCACCCCAGTGTGGTCCTTTCTTCCGCGCCACGACCATCACCCATTCGAGGTTCGGCCCGTCGCGTCCGTGTCTTCCGGGCACACTGGAGCTTCCTGTCCGTCATCGACGCTGACGCAAAGTGAGATGCTGCATGGAGCAGCCGAGCGGGGACAACGGGAACTTCTTCCACGTTCCGGACGGAGCCCCGGACGACGCCCGACCACTACGACCTGACCGCGCTGATCTCCGGAATGGCGGTCAACGAATGCCAGCATGAGATCGCGAAGGCGACGACACAGCCATGTGACGAAAAGCGAGTGGCGTGCTCAGCAGCCGGACGTCAGCGACGAGGGCGTGCTGCTCGCGCTTCCGGTGACCGCCCGCCGAACGTCGCCGCCGGCGACACCGCGGCCTGATCGTGCGCGGCATAAGCACTTTCTTCCTCAGAGGCCGTCTATGAACCGACGTCCATAGTGGACTCGGCACGACTCGGTGCCCACATCGGGCGATGGTGATCATGTCGGGGTTTCTTTTGGAGACGGGGCGCGGTTGATCCGTGAGGGTGGTGCCCATCGATCGCTGTGTGGCCGTAGGGGTGAACGGGACATACTGGGCGTCGGCGGATCGGTTCGGGATCGGGGAGGGCAGAAGCGTGAGAATGCCGGGATGGCGTCGGCGGCGGCACCGCCCTTCGAGGCAGAGCGTCGTGGCTGTCCTGGAGTCGCTGGAGCTGCCCGCTTCGGCCCAGTCCATCACGGCGGCGATTGACGCGGCCCGAGGCCTGACTGACGAGCCTGACTCAGCCGGGACATCGGTTCGCCTCGTCAGAAAGGTGCTCAGGCAGCTATTCCACGAGGAATGGGCCATGCGCCTGACCGCCAACCGGTGGTACGGCTGCGGCGTGTACGTCCGCGCGGACCCTGACGGTGCCAAGCTGTGGTGGCCGGCGCACAAGTGGCGTCGAGTGCGTGATGACCGCCTTGACCAGCGCGCGAAGAGGGGGCCCACGGACATGGAGATACCTGTGGGCGAGGCCCGGAGCGAGCTGGCCAAGGCGGTCGATTTCTCCATCGAGGCCGACCGTGCCTATTACAAGGCCCGCAGGCGCTATTTCGGCCCCAACGGGTAGTCGAGAACCACTCACCGTATGGCGCTGGGATCTGACCGGGCGTGCTGTCACCGTGGAAGTCATGGACGCTGGCCCGGAGCCGAGCTTGTTCCCCGAGCTGTCCCCGATCGCACGGACCGAGGGCGGGCTGGGCGTGTTCCGGCGCCGCACCCGCCACACCCGCCCCACCGGCGTTGCGGAGCCGGCGGTCTGGGCCGCGGCGCACCCGGGCGCCCGCGGCCGCGCCCCCTCAGGCACTGTCCACGAGGTCAACGACCAGTGGCTGCCCGCCTGCGGAGCCGCGATCGGTGGCTGGGACTTCCGGGACCGGCTGCAGGCCACCGACGAGGAGATCACCTGCGGCCGCTGCCTGGAGGGTGCGGCCCGGCGCACGCCTCCGCCCGGCCAGCTGGAGCTGATCGCGCTGCCCGAACTCGCCCGGCTCCGTCCGGGAAGCCGCCTGCGGCGCTGACCCCGGACATGCTCGATGGCCCGTCCGCCGGAGCCCCGGTGGACGGGCCATCGACCAGCCGGGGGCGCCCGGTCGGTGACCGCCCTGCTGGCCGGTGCCCGGTTCGTGACCGGGCCCGGTGTCGCGGACGGTGATGTGCACCGGGCCGACGTCGATCCGGGCGATCCCGGCCACGAGAATCGTGCCGGTGGCCAACGTCGTGAGCGCGTCGGCGACGGCCACGACACGCAGGCAGGCAGTGCCGCTGGTCAGCATCTGACTAGCGAAGCCGAGCAGCCCGCACCGCTCGCCGAACCGCTCATCCCGCCCTGCCCTACCCTGCTGCGGATTGTGACGGGGGCGAAATCGCCGCCGGTCGTCTGACAGGTGCGGGTCGCCGTTGCGTGCTGGCACCCCGTGTTTTCCGGGTCGGAGGGTCACTCTCGTTCCTCTCGACCGATGTCGGGGGCCTGCCCGGCCGGTCACGCTTTCCACGGCAATCCTCCGGCCGGGCAGGCCGTTCACAGGTGACGTCGGCGACCGGGACGACGACGTCCCCGGGGCGCTCACCCCGGGGACGTCCACCGCCGCCCACGTCGCAGGCGTCATGGCCGATTCTAGGGCCCGCGCACACGGTCCGGAGAACTGTGCGTCAGCCGGTACCCACGAGGCGGAAAGCGGCACCGGCACGTACGTGCGACCGATCACCCCAACAGCGTGATTCACGTTTGGTTTCCCACGTCAGAGCTGTGGTGCATGCGCTGATGCACGTGCATTTTAAGGGCTGAATGAGTGAATTTGCGTACGAGTTCGAACCCGAAAAGCAGAGCGACGACCGGCCAGCAGGGGCGGTTGCACGGTGATCATCGTGCCACTGCTCATCCTGCTGACCACCCTCGCTGATCAGTTCTGCTCCTTGATCAGCTAAAACGCGCGACCCCCGCTAGAGAATCGCGCGACCGCGGGGTCGGCCGTCACAGATCTATACGACACCCTCGTCGACCCCGAAGCACCCTGGCGCAAGAACACCTGACCAGCGCGTTCACCACCTCATTGCCCCTTCCGCTCGTATCCCGGCGGCCCACCACCCAGAGCTGATCCGGGAGCCGGGTCGAGAACGAGGATCTGAGCTGCAGGCTGTGGCCCTCGCCTTCGGCGAGATCGATTCGGCGGGGCACATCCCTGGCCAGGTCCTCAGGGTGGCCGGCCAGGTTCAGCGTCACACCGGTGGCATCGGCGTCACCGGTGTTGACCAGGCGAAACCTGACGCCCCCCACTGGCTTCAACTCGAAGTCAGGCGCACGCTTCGCTTCGGCATCCTTGCGATCCTGACGCCGATCCAACCGTCTGGACACACGCCCGAGCAGAAACGCGACAACGGCGGTAACGCCGATCTTGACCAGGTCAAACCAGTTCCACATCACCAGGCAATCTTGACGCCCGGATCACGATCCGCCGTGCACCCACGCCGACATCCCGCGCGTATCCCGACGGTCCCCGCAGTGGCCCCTTTCTTGGGTATTCGGGAACCGCCGCATATCGCATCGGATGCGCATTAGCGACACTGTGAGACCCGTGATCCGGTGGGTGAGAAACCCGGACTTGAGCTGCGGATCGTGTCGACGCCGAACCTACCGGCCCGGACGGCGTCGAGGCCGCCGGGCTATTGGACAACCCCTGATTGAGCAGGGTGAACACCTCGTCGTTCGCACCGGATGCGAATATTTCGCATCTAATGCGAACGACGGAGAGTGATAGATGGCGGGTCGACAGGATCGGTTACCAGGTGCCGCGCGGCTCCAGCTCACCGACGGGGTCGCGCTTTTCCGCCCGGAGGAGCAGGTGTTCGAGGCGATGCTGGACGGCTGGAGGAACCAGCAGCTCGCTCGGAATCTGGCGTTCTCCACGATCGACAAGCGGCAGAGACGCCTGCGTGCGTTCGTCGAGCACGCCCAGGCGTGGCCGTGGCAGTGGACGCCCCAGCTGGCGGACGAGTGGTTCGGTGACCTGCGGGCGGTTCGGCGGTGCGCGCAGTCGACGCTGCGGTCTTATCAAGACGCGTTGCGGTCGTTCGGGCACTACGTGACCGACCCGGCCTACGGCTGGCCGGAGGTGTGTGAGCAGCGGTTCGGCACCTATCCGGTGCAGGTCGTGCACGAGTGGAACGCGGCCGTCCACGTGCAGGACGCGGAAGCGCAACCGGAGAAGCGTGCGTTCACGATCGACGAGCTGCAGGATTTCTTCGACTACGCCGACGAGCAGGTCACGGTCGCTCGTGACCGCGGCCGCAAGGGCTGGCTGCCGGCGTTCCGCGACGCGACGCTGTTCAAGACCGCCTACGGCTACGGGCTGCGGAGCAACGAAACCCGGATGCTCGACCTCGCCGATATCGGCCCGAACCCGCATGGGCCGGAGTTCGGCGATTGCGGTCTGGTGGACGTCCGGCACGGGAAGGCGAAGAAGGGGTCGCCGCCGAAACGGCGCAGCGTCGCGACCGTCTGGACCTGGACCGCCGACATTCTCGACGAGTGGATCACCGAATTCCGGCCCCGGCTTGCGATTCCGGGGAGTCGAGCACTCTGGCCATCCGAGCGTGGGCCTCGCATCGGGCTGCAGCAGATCAACTCCCGGTTCGCGACTTACCGCGACGCTCTGGGGCTCGATCCCGGTCTCGATTTCCACGGGCTACGACGTTCCTACGTCACCCATCTCATCGAGGCTGGCTACGACCCGTTCTTCGTCCAGCAGCAGGTCGGCCACGAGCATTCGAGCACGACCTCGATCTACACCTGCGTCTCCTCGGACTTCCGCATCCGCACAGTGCGCCGCGCCATCGACCAGACCCTCAACGCCGCCCTCACCCTCGACCCCACCCGGAGGAACCGATGAAACGCCAGGTCAGCTACAAGTGGCGGCTACGCGAGGTCATGGCCGCGCACGGCATGTTCACCATCAGCGACCTCGTCGAACCGCTCGTCGACCGCGGCATCACCCTGTCGGTCTCCCAAGTCCACCGGCTCGCCACCGGAACCCCCGAACGCCTCTCGCTGCCGGTGCTGGCCGCGCTTTGCGACATCTTCGCCTGCACACCGGCCGACCTGATCGCGACCAAGGCCGAGACCACGGCCGTCCGCAAGACCGCCACCGACGACGGGGTGGTCAATCTCAACGCCGCCCGGCCTAAGCGAGCACGCCTGCGCCCCGAGTCGTGACCCCCACCAGCCCACTGAGCTGCGACAACTGCGGCACCGAAGGACGCCGATACCGGCGAGGGCTCTGCGGTCCGTGCGCACTGGCCGAAGACCTGGACGCGGTGCTCGACGACGGATCCGGACAGATCCGCCCGGAGTTGCTGCCGTTCCGGGACGGCATGGCGGCCATGCGCAACCCGCGCGCCGGCGTGAGCTGGCTGACCCGCCCGCACGTCGCGCAGATGCTGCGGACACTGGCGAGACCGGAAACACCGCTCACGCACGAAACGCTGGACGGCATGACACCGTGGCGATCGGTCGCCTATCTGCGGAATTTGCTGATGAAGCACGGGGTTCTGCCACGGATCGATCGTCATTTGGTCCTCTTCGGACGGTGGCTGGCCGAGCGCTTGAAGGAGCTCGAAGAGCCCGAGCACCGCATGCTCGTGGAACGCTTCGCCTCCTGGCACGTCCAGCGGCGGCTACGCGCGTTCGCCGACCGCGGTCCGGTCACTGAGCAACAGACTCAGCAAGCCCGCGCAGAGGTCCGACTGGCAGCCGGTTTCCTGGCTTGGCTGCATCAGCGCGACCGGCGTCTGGCCACCTGCCGCCAAGCCGACGTCGACGCTTGGTACGCCCAGGGCTACATCGCCCGCCGGCTCACCCAGGCATTCCTGCGCTGGGCCATGAGCAACAAACTGCTGGTCAAGGTGACGATCCCGCACCGCAGCACGGCCAGCCCGGCGCCACTGCCCCAGCGCCAACGCCTTGCCATGATCCGCACGCTGCTCACCGATGACACAATCCCGCTGCTCACCCGCGTCGCCGCGCTGCTCATGCTGCTTTACGCCCAGCCCTTCACCCGCATCCTGAAACTCACCCTCGACGACGTGCTCGACGCCGACGGCGAGCTCAGCATCCGCCTCGGCGACCCGCCCATCCCGATTCCCGAGCCGTTCGCGAGCCTCCTGCGTCAGCACCTGGAGCAGCGGCTCAACCTCAGCACCGCCACCAACCGCGACGCCCGCTGGCTCTTCCCCGGCCGCCGCGCCGAACAGCCGATGGTTGTCAGCACGCTCGAGATCAGGCTGCGCCAGCACGGCATCCCAGCGCTCACCGGTCGCACCGCCTCGCTGCGCCAGCTCGTTCGCCAAGCACCAGCACCAGTCGTGGCCACCATGCTCGGCTACACCCACGACCACGCCGCTCACACCGCTATAACGGCAGGGACCACCTGGAGCCGCTACGCCCCGGGCAACCACACACGGTTGCAAAGCAGCAGAACTGGCGGCAGTTGAATCCACGAGGTCACCAGGTTGCCGCCCCTGGTGCGCGACACTCGGCTCCTGCTGCCCGACGAGCCGTTCTCTGCCCTCGATGCGCTCGCCCGAACCATGATGCACGCTCTGCTCCGGCAACTCGTCGACGCGCACCACCCGACTGTCCTGCTGATCACCCGCGACGTCGACGAGGCAATCCTCCTGGCCGACCGCGCGGTCGCTATGCGATCCCGCCGGCGCGCCGCCGAACACCGCGTCGACTTCGACGGCGGACGCAGCCGCCGCATCCCTGCGTTCGACGACCTGCGTCACCGCCTGCTCGCTCAACTCGGCGTCACCGAACTGGGCGAAACCTGGTCAACGCCGACGTGCTCGCTATCCGGCGGCGGCCGTCGCGACGAGACCGCCCTACCGCGGCGGCCAGGCCGGCGGCTTCGCCGAACTGGCGGCCAAAGGCTACTGCGGCACCAGCGGCGTCGCGACGACCGCCGGAGTCACGCACTGGTTCGTGCGGCCGGAGGACCACCAGCGGGCTGCCGCTGAGCGACATGTACACGCGGGCGGTCCCGCCGATCCTTGGTATCCGTGCAGAATCGATCACCTCGCAGAAACACATTCGTTGTATCCGATTCAGGCGAGCGGATCACCCCGGGCGCACGGGCAGTTCGGCTGCGGCAGCGTCGGGGCAGAGTCAGCCGGTCAGAACGGCGAACCCGTCGAGGGTGGCGTAGCCACCGGACAGCTTGGTCACCGTAATGGTGTGGTCGCCCGCGACGAGTCCGGTGACGGCGAAAACCGTCGCCGCTGCGTGACGCCGACCATCGGCAGGCACGGTATGCACAACCTGACGTGCTCCACCGTCGATGCTGATGCCCAGGTCGCCCTGATCGATGTACTGCTCCCCGAACACCTGCACGCCGGTGCCGGTGAAGCTGAGCGCCGATGTGGACCCGTCTGCGGTGGCGAAATGTAAGTCATCCTGGTAATCCCCGAGACCGCGGCCGCCCTGGCGGATAAAACCGCGGTATAAGATCGCCGGATCACTGTTGTCCAGCCGGGTCGCGTTGTTGAGGATGTCGAATCCGTCGAGCGTCGCGTAGGTACCCGTCAGCTTTGTGACGGTGATGTCATGCGCGCCGAGGGTGAGGCCGGTAACCCCAAATAGTGCAGTGTTGCTGTGCCGCTGGCCGTCGGTCGACCGGGTGTCCACCCGCTGCTGTGGTCCGCCATCGATGCTGATCCCGAGATCTCCTTGGTCGCTGTACAGTTCGCCGCGAACGCGTACGCCGGTGCCGAGGAACCGGAAGGTCGCGGTGGAGCCGTCGGTAGTGGCGAAGTGCAGGTCGTCGCCAAGGTCGCCTAGCCCGCGGCCGCGTTGATAGGTGAACCCGCGGTAGCCGATCGCATGGTCGGTGTCGTCAATGCGGGAGGCGGCGGGTGGCTGGGTGCCGACCTGGATAAGGGCAGGGCGAGAGCTGATGATTCCGTTCTGCTCGGTGGTCAGCGTCTGACCGCCTGTGGGAAGTACCGCTTTCGGACAGGTCCAGAAGGCGGCAGCATTCACCGTCGCCACGCATACTGGTTGAGAGGAGGCAGAACTGGTGACGGTCACGACGGTGCCCGGAGCGCCGCTTCCGGTGACCGGGGTCGTTGCGCTGACCCCGGTTACGCCATCACCCGGGTTGATCATCGTGGCGGGTACGCCGATGGTCAGATCCGTCGCAGTTGTCCCAGCGGCGACCGGGACGGTGAGGAACCCGCCGGACATGTACTGCACGCCAGTCGCCCTCACGCCCTTGACGTATACGGGGGTGCCGGCCGAGAAACCGTTGCCGCCCACCAGGACGGTCGTTGCTGTGACCGCGGGCGAACTGTACGCGATCCGCGAGCCGGCTGCCGCTGTCAGGTAGCGGTATTCCGGGCGGACCCCGGCTGCGCTCAGCACCCCGGCAGGTACCGTGTCGGGACCCGGGGTGGCCGAAATCGTCGTATTGTTATTGGCGCTGGAGTCGACCGGCGGGTTGCACGGATAATACTCCCAGCGTGCGGAGAAGTAGTTGCCAATGGTCCGAAGGTGACCGGTGGGGCTGCAGCCACCCTGGGCGGATTCGCCGGCACTGAACGCGACGTTGCCTTGCCAAGTGATCCACTCGGCTCCGGCGTCGTCATAATAGGTGAAGTTGGTGACGTGGCTGTTGTAGGCGACGTTGCCGGTTGCCTGCAGACCGTTGGCCATGGTGCGCGCCGGGTCGATTGTCACACCGTCAGCCTGGTAGACGTAGGTCGCTTGGTGCCCTTCGACGTAGATCGCTCCGCCGTCGTGCCGCACGGTCAGGTAATCATGGATGAGGTTCTGCGAGATTGTGTTTCCGGCGTTGATATTCGTCGAGTTCTGGGGTGTGGCGGCTTGATCGACGTGACCCTGGATGACACCGGCCGTGATGCCGGTGTAGGGCAGGTCGTAAAGGTCATTGTGCGTGATGGTGGTGCCACGGGAGAACAGGAGGGTAATCCCGCAGGCCGAGGAGTAGTCGGTGCCCACAGCGTGCACGACGTTGTCGGTGACGGTAGTGCCGGTGAGAATCTCATTGGCGCCTACGGTGTCTGCCGACACTGCGGCCGGATCAGGTGTGCAGTACTGCTTGATACCAGGTGCCTGAGCGGGGTCGGTGGGCAACGGGTCGTGGGTGCAGCCCAGCAGCATGGCAGTGGATGAGATGTCGGTGAACTCGTTTCCCTGGACGAGGGTATTCACCGCGCCGTACATCAGGCTCAGCCCGGCCCCGCCGAGGTGGGTGAACCGGTTACCGCTCAGTGTGATAGCACGGGTGGCTGAGAAGGCGACGTTGGCGAGGGGCTGGGTGAGCGCCCCCCAGGGGCAGGAACCGGCGGGGGTAGAGAACGTGCACAAGCCCTGATTGTTGCTCGTCGTCATGGTCAAATTGCTTTGCACGTCGGAAAATCCGGCCGGCCCGGAGGGCGCGTTCCAGGTGGCGTGGGAGAATTGCAGCCCACTGAAGGTCAGGTCGTGCAACGGCGCAGCCAAGGTACCCGAGCCGCGCAGAAGTGACTCCAGACGCGGCAGGTCCACCTCTGCTGTCGACATCTGCTGTCCCGGCAGGGGCCGGTAATAGAGGGTGTTTCCCGCCCCGTCCAGGAACCACTGGCCGGGGCCGAGCAGGTCCCGCGCGTTGCGTACCGAAGCCGGTTTGGTGTTGATCGGCATGGACGGCAAGGCGCCACTTCCCTGGCGAAACCGAGCACGCGCGGTTACGTTGTTCCAGCATGGCTGGGTCATGGTCAACAGCTTTGTCGAGGCGTCATAGCCGGCAACCCGGCAGTGCGATTCGGTCCACGGACCGTTGCCGGCCGGGTAGTCGAACTCGACGCCGGCGACCTGCGCGGGGGACAGCGTGGCGAACCACGCTGCAGCGGTGGCGTCGCTGGCCAGTGCGTAGCCTTGGGAGGAACCGGTCCAGGCGCCGGTGAAACCGAGGTCACCCGGGGTCGCCTGAGCGACCGGTGCTTTCCGTCCGTCCACCCACAGCTGACGGGTGGCGCTGCCTGCCGGAACAGGCGCCGACCACACACCCCCAGCGTCCGCCTCGGTCCAGCCGGTGATCTGTGACGCGCCGTCAATCACCGGGTGCGCGCCCGGCGCCGCCGTCCACACGACGGGGTGGCCAGGACTTCCGGAGTCCGCAGCGGTAAACGTCCAGGTGCGACTCGGCCGAAAGGTGCCATCGGCCAGGAGGACTGTCACGTCCGCACCTGGGTGGCTTGCGACCCAGTTACGGGTGGCTGCTTGTGCACCGGTCAGGGAGCACGGCGCGGCCGGGGTGCAGTCGCTGCCGGAGCCGGCCGGGGCAGCGTAGAAGGTCGAGGTCACGGCCGCCGCCGCAGATGCGGGCGGGGCGGTGAACGAAGCCGCTGCAGCGATTGCAGCGACCGTGAGCGCAAGAAGGTGTCGTCTGTCCACGGCGCATCGTCCTTGATCATCACCTTGAAACCTTGGATGTTTGATGGGGCGAGACGATACGTGGCTCGATAAATGCAGGTCAAGCGGAACGGACATCGGATGTTTAAGCCCACCGAGGATTCACCCACATGGGTGGGTTGACGACTGGGCCCGGAGGGATCAGTCGGCGATATCGAGCAGTCGTCTTGTCCGGAGCACTGCCTGGTCGGCACGCCACGGGGGGCCGCTCAGCCGATCAAAGCGCGGCCAATCGAGCAGGTCCACTGTCACTTCACCTGCCTTGACAACCTTCGGTCGCGAAACGACGGTTGCCCCAATCGCCGGTGACCGGCGGAAGACAGGAGCGTGAACATGCGCAGACGGATGCTCACAGTAGTTGCAATCTTGCTGTTGGGAGGCGTCGTCGTGGACCCGGCAGCGGGGGCGGAGATGAACGCGGCCCCACCGGTCGTGCCGCGCCTGACGTCGTGGACGGGCGGGCAGGGCGCCGCCGTTTTGACTGCGGGATCACGAATCGTCGTGGACTCGGTGACGGCGGAGGAAACGACGGTCGGACCGACGAGCCAGGGGCTGTCACAGCGAACGCTGCGTCAGGTCGCGACCACTGTCGCTGCGGACCTCACGACGGTGACCGGACGTGTCTACCCCATCACCGAGGGCGCCGCTCGCGCCGGCGATATCGTGGTGGGCCTGGCGGCCACTGCCGGAGCGGGCGCCGAAGGTTACCGGCTCGAGGTCGGTAACCAGATCACGATCACCGCCAACACCAGTGCGGGAGTGTTCTACGGCAGCAGGACCATGCTGCAGATCCTGCGGCAGGACCCGGCCCACGCGACGTTGCCGCGCGGTGTCACCACCGACGCGCCGGCCAAGCCGATCCGCATGTTCACCCTTGACCTCGGCCGAAAATTCTGGGAACCCGGCGACATCGACAATGTCATCCGGCAACTGGGCTGGACCAAGCAGAACGTGCTGATGATGCATATCGCCGACGCCGAGGGCTTCCGGCTCAACAGCCCCGCCTTCCCCGGCCTCGCCGATCCTGCATCTAGCTACACAAAGGAGCAGATTCAGCACTTCATCGAACTGGGCGCCGAAAACAATGTCCAGGTCATACCCGCTTTCGAGTTTCCCGGCCACGCCCAGACAACCTCGGACTACTTCAAGATCGGTTTCGGCGACGGCCCCAACGCCGACGGCTCCGGCGCCACCGCGGATAACACCTGCGGCCAGCAGTACACCTACGGGTGGGTGAAGCCCGGGTTCACCATAAACCTCACCAATCCGCGGGCGCTCACAGTGACCAAGCAGGTCCTCAACGAGTTCCTGCCCTGGTTCTCCAGCCCATACGTGCAGATTGGCGGGGACGAGGTGCCGCCAGGGCTCGCTGCGTGCCCGGCCCTGAAGAAATACATTGCCGCGAATCCCGACCGATTCTCGACTCTTGGCGACGTACTGTCGGACTACATCAACGCCGTTGACGCCCATCTAACACAAGCGGGCAAAAGAACCGTTATCTACAACGGATTCGAGCACATGTCTCGACCGAAACAGACGGTCAACACCGACGTGATCGTCATGGACTGGGAAGGCGACGGCAGCGGACCGGCGCTGGCCGCTTACGACCGCATCCAATCCGGCCCCAACAGGAAGCTGTACTTGACGCCCAACAATTATCACAAAGCCTATCCCGACCAGGACTGGATTTACCGGCAGTGGCAACCCGCCCCCGACGGTAAACTTCTGGGCGGCGGTATCCACGTCTGGAACGACTACAACATGTGGGCACAGGATAAATTTCTCGAAGACCTGGCGGCGGTCCCCCGTGCCATGACCGGTGATCGGCTGTGGAACGCGACCGTTCCCACCGACAGCACAGCAGCGTTCGCCACCCGGCTCGCCCGGATCGGCACGCCACCTGGGTATACCGGCTTCGCCACGCCGCCTCGCAAGAACGACGGCACGCCCATCCACTTCTACCCGATGAAGCCCGGACCCTACCCGGTAGGCTGGACCGATGCCGCACCTGCGCCCAATGTGCGACCCGTTCTCGACACCGCCGGAAAACTACCTGGCTCGACCTACATCGTGACCGTCCCCAAGTTTGTCAGCGACCCGGTACGAGGATCGGCGCTGCGCTTTGCCGGCAGCGGCGACGGGGTGGGATTCGGCGGCGTGGACATTGCCGAACCATGGACGTTCTCTACTTGGGTCCGGCGCACCGCGGATAACCGGGACGCGACACTGCTTTCCGCCCCGACCGGGGCGATCAAGCTGCAGCAGTGGAAAACCCAGGCCCGGTTCGGCATCACCCGATTCGGCGTGGCGGACTATTCGTTCAACTACACGGTTCCACTGAACACCTGGGTCCACATCACGCTGGTCGCGACCCCCGGTCGCACCACGTTGTACGCCGATGGCGTACAACAGGGCGTGGTGAATGCATCGATCCCGCTGCCGATGCAGGCCTTAGGGCAGAAGAACGGCAGTACACTGAACGGCGACATTTCAGACATGGCCATCTACGACCAGGCGGCGACCCCGCAGCAAGTCGCCGCGCAGCACCGCGACAGCAGCCCCGGCCGGGTACCTGTCTTGGCTGGCTGACTCGACAGCTCATCGGAATGAGGGGCACGTAACGGAAACTGCGTCCCCACTCCGTGCAGTGACGATAGTGGCCGGGCGGCCTGGAAGACCGCCCGGCCACTATCATTCTTTTGCCGAGGATCGAGCGACCGGAAAGACTCTCCCCGAAAACGCAACGCCACCGAGGCAGGATCGTAAACGATCACCCTTAGTTGATCCGTCAACCGCGTCCGACCGTTTTGAGAAGACGCGTCTCACACCCCCATCGTCATCGGGCCTCCGGACGCCGACCAATTACCTCACCGTCGTCGCCTCCTTCCGCCACACGCTCCGCTTCATCGCCCGCAGTTTCCGCGAGCGGGGTGTTCCACTCGACAGCCGCGAGCAGCTAAGCTCATAGACCAGGTCACTGCATGGCGAATCCGCAACGAGCGCGGCCCATCTCCGATTGTCCGACACGCTGATCGAGGCCGCGGATCCGATCGCCTCGAGCGTCAGCCTGCAAACGGTGGACGGTCACAACGCCGGAGCCGGAATACGGCCGGCCGTCTCAATCCCCTCCCCGGCTGGCCGTATCCGGTGTTGCCATGGGATGCGGAAAGATCGGCACAGTCTGGTACTTCCGGCGAAGACACACCGACGCGCGGTAAACCCACTCCGCGATCTGACCACGTCGCAGGGCGGGCTCGCCCTGCGACGTGGTCAGATCACACTAGCGCCAGCGCCACGGCGATCAGCACGGTGGCCCAGCTCACCACGAGCACCGCAGCAGCCGAGTCGGGCCCGGTAGTGATGATCGCTTGGCGAGCCGGTTAGGGAGTTGACATTCTGAGGGCGAACCGGACTGGGCGCGAGTGCGATCGAGCGCGCGTGCCGCTTCAGCCTGCCGGCGCGATCCGGAGTCCCGGTGACGTGCGCCACCACTCCACCGGAGGAGAGCAGCAACGCCGAAAGCTGCGCGCTGTGCCGCGGCCGGCGCTACAGCCCTGTGCCCTACTGCTTGGCCCGACGTGCATCGAGCGCTGCTCACCGCCGCTACGAGTCAACGTGCCCGTTCCCTCAGGACGCAGATGCCGCGCCGGTAACCCGAGATAGTTGCCGGGCGGAATAAGACAGCCCAAAGGTCTCGGACGCGAGGTTTCCGGGGCCGCTACTCCTGCTTCTCGCCGGAGGCGAAGCGGGAAATGATCAGAGCAATGATGATGATGGCGCCGTTGAGGAACTGGTTCCACAGCGGCGGCACGCCCGCGAAGGTCATGACGTTGACCACCAACTGCAGGGTTAGCACGCCGGTGAGCGCACCGAACAGGGTGCCGCGGCCGCCGTTGAGGCTGACCCCTCCAATGACGGTGGCGGCGAACACCTGAAAGATCCAGCCGTTGCCCTGGTCGGCGGAAATAGAGCCGTAGTGGCCGGTGTAGAGAATTCCGGCGGCCGCGGCGAGGAGGCTGCCGACGATCAGCACGATCCAGGTAATCCGGTCCACCCGGATACCGGCGGCCCGGGCGGCCTCGGCGTTGCCGCCGATGGCGTAGAGAGCCCGTCCGTGCCGCAGCCAGGCCAGAGCGCTGCCGCCGATCAGGAACAGCAGCGAGCAGATCCAGATCGCGGCAGGTACACCCAGCCAGCTGGTGCTGCCGAGATAGGTGAGGGAGGGCGGCAGGTCGACAATCGACTGGCCCTGGGAAATCGCGACTTGAAGCCCGCGCAGCAGGGTGAGCGCGCCGAGTGTGACGATGAAGCCGTTCAACCGCAGCTTGAGAATCAGGAATCCGTTGATGGCTCCGATGAGCGCGCCGACTGCCAAGCAGAGCGGGATGACCGTCCAGGAGGGGAACAATCCGAGACCGTTGAACCTGCCTCCGTGATCGGGAAGCACCAGCCACACGGCGATGACCGGGGCGACGCCGATGGTCGACTCCAGGGACAGGTCCATCCGGCCGGCGATCAGGATCAGCGCCTCGGCCAGGACGAGCAGACTCAGCTCAGTGGCCTGCTGACCGACACCCAGCAAGTTGTCGGCGGTGAGGAACGCGGGTGAGACGACGAAACCGATAACACCCAGAACAAGCAGGACGGGTATCAGGGACAGATCGCGCAACCGAGCGAACTCGAGGCGGCGGAGACCGGATGGGCCGGATGTGGGCGTGACCGGTTGCACGCGAACCTCAGGGGTGGGAGACATTGCGTTCCTTCGTGTCTGTCGTGCCGGGCATACCCTCCATGGCCGCCACCAGTTGTTCGTCGCTCCAGCCCTGGGCGAATTCGGCGATCACACGGCCGTTGAACATGGCCACCACGCGGTCGCACACACGGAGGTCGTCGAGTTCGTCGGACACGATCACAGCACTCTTTCCGGTGTCGGCGAACTCACGGACGGTGCCGAGCAGAGCTTCCTTGGACTTGACGTCGACGCCGTTGGTAGGCCGGACGGCCACCAGGACGTGTGGCTCGGTGGCCAATGCCCGGGCGATGACGACCTTCTGCTGGTTGCCGCCGGAGAGGGCGGACACTTTCGTGGCGGGACTGGGTGTTTTGATGTCGAGGCCGTCGATCATCCGCTGGGCGAAGACCCGGGTGCGCGAGGGCAGCACGGTGCCGAGGGGACCGAGCTGGTCGGTGACGGTCAACGTGGCGTTCTCGGCCACGCTGCGGTGCGGGATGAGGCCTTGGACGTGCCGGTCCTCGGGAACGAACCCGACCCCGGCCGCGAGGGCCGCAGGGACCTGCCCGGTCTGTGCTGGGCGGCCCGCGACGGTGATGGTGCCGCTCTGCGGACGGTGCAGCCCGGCGATGGTCTCGCCGAGCCGGACGTTTCCGCTGGCGGCCGCGCCGGCCAGCCCGACGACCTCCCCGGCCAGCGCGGCCAGGGACACCTCGTGGTATGCGCCGGCCAGGTTCAGGCCCGAGACGCGCAGCAGCGGGGGTCCGCCGGAAGTCTTGCGGCCTGTCGCCGGCCCGCTGGTGCCGGTGCTGCCAGCGCTTTCCCCGGTCATCGCTTCCACCAGTGCCTGCCGGTCCAGTTCGCCGACCGGCGCGGTGATGATGTGCCGGGCATCGCGGTAGACGGTGACGGTGGCACAGAGGTCGTACACCTCTTGCAGGTGATGGGAGATGAAGAGAAAGGCGACACCCTGCCGCTGCAACGAACGCAGCTTGCCGAACAGCCGCTCGATGCCGCGAGCGTCGAGTTTGGCGGTGGGTTCGTCCAGGATGATGAAGCGGGCGCCGAAGGACAATGCCCGGGCTATCTCGACGAATTGCCGTTGCTCGACGGTCAGGTCCTGGGCGCGGATGCCCGGATCGACGTCGACGCCGTACTCACCGAGCAATTCGGCGGCGCGGCGGCGCAGCCGCTTCCAGCTGATCGGACGCAGAGCTCCGCCGCTCTGCCGATCGAGGAAGAGGTTCTCGGCGACGGTCAGCGCCGGGATGATGGTGGAGCGCTGGTAGACACAGGCGACGCGGGACCGCCAGGCGTCGGTGTCACCGAGCGCCGGCGCCGGCGCACCGTGGAAGCGCAGGCTGCCGGTGTCGGGACGCTGCAGGCCGGTCAGAATGGAGACAAGCGTGGATTTACCCGCCCCGTTACGACCCACCAGGGCGTGTGATTCGCCCGGCGCGATAGAGATGCGGGCGTCGCTGAGCGCCACGGTGGCGCCGAAGCGCTTGCCGATCCCGTCGGCCTCGGCGACCGGGCCCAGGACAGGGCTGGAGTGTGTCATTGCGGAGTATCCTTTCCGACCGCAGGACTCATGGGCGATGGCCCCGGCAGCAAGGAACCTGCCGGAGGCGCATCAGGAGACCTCAGAGGGTTGGTTACTTGCTGACGTTGTTACCCCAGAGCGACTTGTCATCGACATTGTCTTTGGTCACCAGCGGGGCGGGTAATTGGTCCTCCAGGCCGTTGGGCAGCCGGATAATGGTCGACTGGTGGTCGGTCGGGCCGGGCTGGAAAGTCTTTCCCTCGGCGCCGGCCTGCGCGTAGAACAGCGCATACTTGGCGTACAGGTCGGCGGGCTGGGAGATCGTGGCGTCGATGTCGCCCTTGCGGATCGCGTCGAACTCCTGAGGGATACCGTCGTTGGAGACGATGGCTACGTGGCCGGGCTGGCCTGCGGGCTTGAGCAATCCGCGCTGCTGAAGCAGGGCAAGGGTCGGCTGCAGGAAGACACCGCCGGCCTGCATGTAAATTCCGCCGAGGTCCGGGCTGGCGGCCAGGGTCGACTGCAGCTTCGCGGAGGCGACGTCACCTTTCCACTCGGTGGCCAGCTCGATCACCTGGATACCGGGGAACTTCTGTTTCATGCACGCGGCGAAGGCCTCGGAGCGGTCACGGCCGTTGATGGAGCTCAGCGCCCCCTGCAGCTCGGCGACCTTCCCCTTGCCACCGAGCTGCTGGCCGAGGAATTCGCACGCCTTGGTGCCGTATGCCTTGTTGTCAGCGCGTACCACCATGTACACGTTGCCCTTGTCCGGGCGGGTGTCCACGCTCACCACCGGGATCTTCTTGGTGGAAAGCTGGCCCAGCACGGAGGCGATCGCGCCGGTGTCCTGCGGGGCCATCACGACGGCCTTGGCACCGGTGTTCTGGAACACCTGCGCGTTGGCGACGAGCTTGGTGACATCGTTCTGGGAGTTGCTTACCGGCAGGATGTTGAGTCCCTGGGCAGACGCGTCCTGCTTGACATACTGTGCGTAAGAGTTCCAGAAGTCGGAGTCGGCGCGAGGCAGATCGATGCCGATGGCAGGTTTGCCGGCGGCAGACGAGTCACCACCGCGGTCGCAGGCCGCGGAACATCCCGCCAACGCAACCACGGCGGCGGCGGCCGCGATTCTGGAGGAGCGATACTTCATGGTGCCGATCTCCTTGACTGAGTTCCCGGTAACCCCGCAGGCGTCCTTATAACCGGTGGGGCACCACTCGGAGAAGCCGAGCAGAGAGCCTGACGGAAGGACAGCACACGGGGGAACCTGCCTCTCCCCAGCACTCACCTGGGGAGAGGCCGACGTCCGGCGCTCGCAGTCCATGATCGTTGCAACGAACCGCGCCCACCTTAGTCATCGGATGACTTGAGGTACCCGGGACCCTACGAGGCCGACTTCGCCGCTGACAAGAGGTCGTCTGCGATGAGGCCCAACTGTGACATTGAGGTTTCACGATCGTTTCGTCAACGTCTCACGGTGTGTCCTATCTGCGCTTTTATATTTTTCGATCAGCTGGGCGGCGGCAAACATCGGAGGGCTTCTTGTGCAGTCAGGCTGCAGCTTCTAAGGTAGGGCGATCGGATTGATCCGATGTATTGGTCGGTGGAGAGCCTCGACCTCGGATCGAGAACAGGAGACAGCTCATGAGGCTGGTGCGGCTCGGGCCGCTGGGGTCGGAGACTCCCGCAATCCTCGACACGGACGGTACGGCGTACGCCCTCTCAAGCCTGACAGCGGACATCGACGGGGACTTCCTCTCCTCCGGCGGTGTCGACCGTGCCCGAGTGGCCTGGGCCGGGGGGACGTTGCCGGTCCTCGATACGGCCGGCGTGCGGATCGGCGCGCCGATCGCCCGCCCCGGGAAGGTGGTCTGCATTGGCCTCAACTATCGCGATCACGCCGAGGAAAGCGGCGCGGCTGTTCCCCGGCGTCCGGTGGTCTTCATGAAAGACCCCTCCACGGTCGTGGGCCCCTGCGACCCGGTGCCGATCCCTCGCGGCTCGACCAAAACCGACTGGGAGGTCGAGCTTGCGGTCGTCATCGGTCGCGAGGCCCGATACCTGGACGATCCGTCCGAGGCGGCCGCATGCATCGCCGGCTACGCGATCAGCAACGATGTGTCCGAGCGGGAGTTCCAGCTCGAGTATTCGACCCAATGGGATCTCGGCAAGTCGTGCGAGGGATTCAACCCTCTCGGGCCTTGGCTGGTCACTGCGGACGAGCTCGGTGACGTGCAGGCGCTGAAGCTCGAGCTGGCGGTCAACGGCGTCACCCGTCAACACGGCGATACCGGCAACATGATCTTCCGGGTGGCCTATCTCATCTGGTACCTCAGCCAGTACCTGGTTCTGTACCCCGGCGATGTCGTCAACACCGGCACTCCGGCCGGGGTGGCCCTGGGCCTGCCCGGTTCCCCCTACCTGCGCGGCGGGGATGTGGTCGAGCTGTCCATCGACGGCCTCGGCACCCAGCGCCAGACCTTTGTCCACGCGTGAAAGGCACCGAGTTGCCCACAACCGCAGCGCGGATCATCGCCGTAGACACCTACGACATCCGCTTCCCGACCTCGCGGGAGCTCGACGGATCCGACGCGATGAACATCGCCCCCGACTACTCTGCGGCGTACCTCGTCCTGCGTACCTCCGCGGGCGGACAGGACGGCCACGGCTTCACCTTCACCATCGGCCGCGGCAATGACGTCCAGGTCGCCGCTATCGCTTCGCTACGCGAGCACATCATCGGCAGACCGGTGGCCGAGTTGTGCGCCGACCCGGGTTCCCTCTACCGCGACCTGATCGGCGACAGTCAGCTTCGCTGGCTCGGGCCCGAGAAGGGTGTCATGCACATGGCGATCGGCGCCGTCATGAACGCCGTGTGGGACCTGGCTGCCAAGCGCCAGGGCAAGCCGCTGTGGCTGCTGCTCGCCGACGCCGATCCCGCGTGGCTGGTCGCCCAGGTCGACTTCCGCTACATAGCCGACGCGCTGACCCCCGAGGAAGCACTGGAGCTCCTGACCAAGGGCCGGCAGGGCGCCGACGAGCGAGCCGCCGATCTGCGACGCCGCGGCTATCCCGCCTACACCACCACGCCCGGGTGGCTCGGCTACTCAGACCAGAAGCTCACCCGGCTCGCGAAGCAGGCGGTGGCCGACGGATTCACCCAGATCAAGCTGAAGGTCGGCGCCGACCGGGCCGACGACATCCGGCGCTGCCGCACCGCCCGCGAGGCCATCGGCCCGGACATCCGGCTGGCGATCGACGCCAACCAGCGCTGGAATGTTGCCGAGGCGATCGAATGGACGGGCGCGCTGGCCGAATTCGAACCGTACTGGATCGAAGAGCCCACCAGCCCCGACGACGTTCTCGGGCACGCCGCCATTCGCCGCGGCGTCCAGCCGGTGAAGGTCGCCACCGGCGAGCACGTGCAGAACCGCATCATTTTCAAGCAACTGCTCCAAGCCGATGCCATCGACATCCTCCAGCTGGATTCCGCCCGGGTCGGCGGTGTGAACGAAAACCTGGCGATTCTGCTCCTCGCCGCCAAGTTCGGCGTCCCGGTCTGCCCGCACGCGGGCGGTGTGGGTTTGTGCGAGCTTGTCCAGCACCTGTCGATGTTCGACTATGTCGCCCTCTCCGGGACGACCGAGGACCGGACGATCGAATTCGTCGACCATCTTCACCAACACTTCCGTAACCCGGTGGTGATCAGCGACGGTCACTATCGGGCTCCCGGCGAGCCCGGCTTCTCCGCCACCATGCATCAAGCCGCCATCGACACCTTCACCTATCCCGGCGGAGCGTTCTGGGCCGCCGACCTGGCCGAACCGAAGCGAGAGGAATGCCTGTGACGACCGACCTCGAAGGACTCACCGCCCTGGTCACCGGTGGCGCCTCCGGCATAGGTCTGGCCACCGCGCACCTGCTCCACGCGCGCGGAGCGGACGTCGCCGTGCTCGACATCGACCCAGGCGGCGCCCGCGGCCCGCTTCGCGGTTTCGTCGCCGACGTCACCGACGACCGCTCGGTGCGTTCGGCCGTCGACAGCGCGGCCGACGTGCTGGGCGGAGTCGACATCCTGGTCAACAACGCGGGCATCGGCGCCGCGGGCACCGTCGAGGACAACCCCGACGCGCAGTGGCACCGCGTCCTGGACGTCAACGTGCTCGGCGTCGTCCGCACCACCCGCGCCGCCCTGCCCTACCTACGGCGCTCCACATCCGCCTCCGTGGTCAACACCTGCTCCATCGCGGCCACCGCGGGGCTCCCCCACCGTGCTCTCTACTCGGCCAGCAAGGGCGCCGTCCTCTCGCTCACTTTGGCGCTGGCCGCCGACCACGTCCGCGAAGGAATCCGGGTCAACTGCGTCAACCCCGGCACCGTCGACACCCCGTGGGTCGGACGGCTGCTGACCGCCGCCGCCGACCCGGCCGCCGAACGGGCCGCGCTCGAGGGGCGCCAGCCGACCGGGCGGCTGGTCAGCGCCGAGGAGGTGGCGGCGGCCATCGCCTACCTCGCCTCCCCGGCCGCCGGCAGCGTCACCGGCACCGCCCTCGCAGTGGACGGCGGCATCGCCGGGCTCCGCCTGCGACCGGAGCCGAATCCATGATCCTGCGCCGCAATCGGCTCGGGCGCAGCCCCGTGCACGTCAGCGAACTTGCCTTCGGCGCAGCCGGCATCGGCAACCTGTTCACCACGGTCAGCGACACGCAGGCGGAACAGGCGGTGGCAGCGGCCTGGGAATGCGGGATCCGGTACTTCGACACCGCCCCGCACTACGGTCTCGGCCTCTCCGAACGGCGCCTCGGTCACCTGTTGCGCGCCATGCCCCGGCACGAGTACGTGCTGTCCACCAAGGTCGGCCGGCTGCTCGAGCCAGCCCCCGGTGCTGGGGACGACCTGGTTAACGGCTTCGCCGTCCCCGCGACCCATCGCCGACGCTGGGACTTCAGCGCCGAAGGCGTGAGACGGTCGATCCAGGACAGCCTGACCCGGCTCGGTCTCGACCGCATCGACATCGTCTATCTGCACGACCCCGACGATCACGCCGAACAGGCCCTGGAGCAGGCATACCCGGAGCTGGAACGTCTGCGCGCGCAAGGCGTGCTCGGCGCGATCGGCGTGGGAATGAACCGGACCGGGCTGCTTGGCCGCTTCGTCCGTGACACCGACATCGACACGATACTGCTGGCCGGCCGCTACACCCTGCTTGACCAGCAAGGACTCACCGACCTCTTTCCGCTGGCTCAGCGGCGTGGCGTCAGCGTCGTCGTCGGTGGCGTGTTCAACTCCGGCCTGCTCGCCGACCCACGCCCCGGTGCCACCTTCGACTACGCCCCCGCCTCCGCCGGGATGCTCTCGCGGGCCCTCGAACTCAAGGCCGCCTGCGAGAAGTACGGAGTGCCGCTGCGCGCCGCCGCGCTGCGGTTCCCGTTCGGGCACCCGGCCGTCGCCGCCGTCCTGGTCGGCGTCCGCAACGCAGCCGAGGTCAACGACGCCGCGGCCCTTCTCCACCAGCAGATCCCGGACCTGCTGTGGGCAGAACTGAAGGACCGCGGACTGCTCCCCGCCGACGTGCCCACCCTGCAGGAGGCGGGCTGATGCGGATCGCCCTGTTCATCACCTGCCTCAACGACACCCTGTTTCCCGGCACCGGGCGGGCCGTGGTGACCGTCCTGGAACGCCTGGGCCACACGGTCGACTTCCCCCGCGAGCAAACCTGCTGCGGGCAGATGCACTTCAACACCGGCTACCGCGGCGAAGCCGTCCCCCTGGTGACCCGCTTCGTACGCGCGTTCGCCTCCTACGACGCCGTCGTCACCCCGTCCGCCTCCTGCGCCGGCATGGTCCGCGAGAGCCACCCGGTGCTCGCGAACGGCCACGGCCAGCCCTGGCTCCGGCAGCAGGTCGCCGAGCTGGTGCCCCGGGTGCACGAATTCACCGAGTTCCTGACCGACGTCCTCGGCGTCACCGACGTAGGAGCATCCTTTCCCCACAAGGTCGTCTACCACCCCACCTGTCACTCCCTGCGCGGACTGCGGCTCGGCGACCGGCCGCTGCAGCTCCTGCGGGCGGTCAGGGGAATCGACCTGGTCGACCTCCCGTCCGCCGACTCCTGCTGCGGATTCGGCGGTACCTTCGCCATCAAAAACGCCGAGACGTCCAGTGCAATGCTCGCCGACAAGACCGACGAGGTGCTCTCGACCGCCGCCGACGTCCTGTGCGCCGCCGACAACTCCTGCCTGATGCACATCGGCGGCGGCCTGTCCCGCCGGGGCACCCGCGTGCGCACCATGCACCTGGCCGAGATCCTGGCCGCCACCGAAGGAACGGTATGACGAGCACCCACCATGACCGCGGCGTCGTCTGGCTGGGCTCCCCGTCCTTCCCCGCCGCCGCCCGCAGCGCGTTGAAAGACACCCAGCTTCGCGCCAACCTCAAGCGCGCCACCACCACCATCCGCGACAAGCGGATCGCCGCCGCCGCCGAACTGGACGACTGGGAAGATCTGCGTGCGGCCGGCGCCGCGATCAAGCAGCAGACCCTGCGTCATCTCGACCACTACCTGGAACGGCTAGAGGAATCCGTCACCGCCGCGGGTGGCACCGTGCACTGGGCCTCCGACGCCGCCGAGGCCAACCGCATCGTCACCGCGCTCGTCCAGGCCACCGGCGAACGGGAGGTGGTGAAGATCAAGTCGATGACGACCCAGGAGATCGCCCTCAACGAACACCTCGCCGAGGCCGGTATCACCGCGTACGAAACCGACCTCGCCGAACTCATCGTCCAGCTCGGTGACGACCGTCCGTCCCACATCCTCGTCCCCGCAATCCACAAGAACCGCACCGAAATCCGTGACCTGTTCACCGCCGAGATGGCCCGCTGGGGACAGCCCGCTCCCGCCAACCTCGGTGACGACCCGCGGGAGCTCGCCGAAGCTGCCCGCCTGCATCTGCGGACAAAGTTCCTCACCGCCAAAGTCGCGGTCTCCGGCGCCAACTTCGCCATCGCCGACACCGGCACAGTCGTGGTGGTGGAGTCGGAGGGAAACGGCCGGATGTGCCTGACCCTGCCCGACACGCTCATCACCGTCATGGGTCTCGAGAAGGTGATCCCCACCTGGGCGGACCTGGAGGTCTTCCTTCAGCTGCTACCACGCTCCTCCACCGGTGAGCGAATGAACCCCTACACCTCCACCTGGACCGGCACCACCGAGGGCGACGGCCCCCGGCAGTTTCACCTGGTGCTGCTCGACAACGGCCGCACCGACACCCTCGCCGACGAGGTCGGCCGGCAGGTACTCGGCTGCATCCGCTGCTCGGCCTGCCTCAACGTCTGCCCTGTCTTCGAACGCACCGGCGGCCACGCCTACGGCTCGGTCTACCCCGGGCCGATCGGCGCCGTCCTCACCCCCCAGCTCATCGGCGTGGAACACGCCTCCACCCTGCCCTTCGCCTCCACCCTGTGCGGAGCCTGCTACGACGCCTGCCCAGTGAAAATCAACATCCCGGAGGTGCTGACGCACCTACGAGCCCACGCCGTCGACGCCAAGCGCGGCTCCCTCAGTCCAGAGACGCTGGCCATGAAGGCCGCCGCGACCGTCCTCGACGCTCCACGACTGCATTCCGTCGCCCAGAAGGCCGCCGCGCTCAGCGGCCGGGTCCTCGCCAGGGACGGGTGGATCGGCCGGCTGCCCGGTCCGTTGCACGGCTGGTCCGACACCCGCGACACCCCCGCGCCGCCCACCGAATCCTTCCGTACCTGGTGGCGCAAGAACCGGGAGGGCAACCGATGAGCAGTCGCGAAGCAATCATCGGCCGCATCCACGCGGCCCTTGCCGGCATCCCCGACGGTGAACGACCCGAGGATCTCCCCATACCCCGCTCCTACCGGCGCCGCCATGCCCAACCGGGTGATGACATCACAACCCTCTTCGCCGAACGAGTCACCGACTACCAAGCCGCCGTCACCCGCACCGACCGGGCGCACCTGCCCGCCGCCATCGCCGCCGCCCTCACCGCCCGCGGCGCCGGGTACCTTGCCCTCCCTGAAGGGTTTCCCATCGAACTGCTGCCACCGGGCGACTGGCAGTGGCATACGGAACCACTCGACATCCCGGCCCTCAACGCCGTGGACGGCACGCTCACCCTGGCCGCTGCAGGCATCGCCGTCACCGGCACCATCGTCCTCGACACCGGTCCCGGACAAGGACGGCGCGCCCTCACCCTCGTCCCCGACTACCACCTGTGCATCATCGACGCCGACCAGATCGCGGGGGACGTCCCCGACACCCTCGACCGCCTCGACCCCGCACGGCCGCTGACGTTCATCTCCGGCCCCTCCGCCACCAGCGACATCGAACTCGACCGGGTCGAGGGCGTACACGGCCCCCGTACCCTGCACGTCATCATCGTGGAGAACTCGTGAGAATCGCCCTGCACACCCGCGTCCGCGCCGAACACATCACCGCATACGAAACCGCGCACCGCGAGGTGCCCGCCGAACTCGCCGCCGCCATCCGGTCCGCCGGCGTCACCTCCTGGACCATCTGGCGCAGCGGCGAGCACCTGTTTCATCTTCTGGAATGCGAGGACTACGCCCGGCTCCTCGCCGAGCTGGAACACCTGCCGGTCAACATCGCCTGGCAAACCCGGATGGAGAAGCTCCTCGACGTCGTTCACGACTACTCCCCGGAGGGCACCTCAGCGGGCCTTCCGGTGGTGTGGAACCTGTGACCCCACACCGGATCATCGACGCGCACCACCACCTCTGGGATCTCGCCGTCCGGCCGCAACCCTGGATCACCGGCGCGGCCCTCGCACCCCTCGCCCGCTCCTTCTCGCTCGCCGACCTCACGCCCGAAGCGAGTGCGGCCGGGGTTGTCGGCACCGTCGTCGTCCAGACCGTCTGCGTCGCCGGCGAGACTCCCGAACTGCTGGCCCTCGCCCACCGCAGCGACCTGATCGCCGGAGTCGTCGGCTGGACCGACCTCACCGCACCCGACGTCGCCGAACGCATCGCCGAACTGCGTGCATCACCGGGTGGAGACCGTCTGGTGGGAATCCGTCACCAAATCCAGGACGAACCCGAACCGGCATGGCTCCTGCGCCCCGACGTACACCGCGGCCTGCTCGCGGTCGCCGAGGCGGGCCTCACCTTCGACCTCGTCATCACACCGCACCAGCTGCCCGCCGCCACGCTTGCAGCCTCCCGACTCACCTCATTGACCTTCGTTCTCGACCACTGCGGCAAACCTCCCATCGCCACCGGCGCACACGATCTGTGGGCGACCCGCCTGCGCCGCCTGGCCGCCCTGCCCAACACCGTCTGCAAGCTCTCCGGCCTGGTCACCGAGACCGCCCACAGCTGGCGGGCCGAAGACCTCGTGCCCTACGCCGACACAGTCCTCGACGCCTTCGGCCCCCGCCGGGTGCTGTTCGGCTCCGACTGGCCGGTCTGCACCCTGAAAGCGGACTACGGGGATATCGTCCACCTCACCGAGCGGCTGACCGGCAGCGTAAGCCCGGCCGATCAGGAAACGATCTTCCTCCACAACGCAATCCGCATCTACGGCCTGCGGCCACCCCGGAAGCGCTCCGTCTGACCAGGGACGACAGCATTGCCCGTGCGGAGGGACTTCATACACTGCGGTCTACCCGGCGACACTCCAGAACCCGCCCACAACGTGGAACTTCCTTACACCGAAGGCCCCGCGTTCCTCGGCGCGAACGTCTTCCGCAGCCACTGTTCGACCTCGGCGATATGCACGGTCATCCATGCCTGGACCTCCTCCGGCCGGCGCGCGGTGAGGGCATCCAAGATGGCCCGGTGCTGCACGCACGTGCGCTGCACAGAACCTTCCTCCGTCAGTCCACGCCAGATCCTCGCCCGGGTTGTGGGGCCAGATATCCCGTCCAGCAGGGAGCACAGCACCGTATTACCGGAGCCTATGGCGATGGCGCGGTGAAACTCGAGGTCGTTGTCGATCAATTCATCCAAAGTCGGGTTCTCTCCGAGCCGATCAAGGATCTCCCGCAATGCCATCAGCCCGGCCTCCGACATCTGCCGGGCCGCCATAGCCGCGGCCGCAGGTTCGAGAATGCGTCGCACCTCGAAAAATTCCAGCACGGAGTCGTCCTGGTGGAAGTCAACGACAAAACCCAGAGCGTCGAGCAGAAGACGCGGCTCCAGACTGGTCACGTACGTGCCGTCACCTTGGCGGACATCCAGCACGCGAATGAGCGAAAGCGCCCTCACCGCCTCACGCAGAGAACTCCGCGACAGCCCCAGCCGCTCCGCCAGTTCCGCCTCCTTGGGGAGCCGCATCCCCGGACGCAGCTCTCCGCTGACGATCATCGACTTGATCTTCTCGATCGCCGCGTCGGTGACCTGCACGCCGCCTCCCTCATCAGACATCAGATGAATACATCATAGCTGCTCCGACGTCGAGATCGCCGACACTTCGGAGGGATGGTGCGCGCCGCGAGCGCACACGGTCGGAGAGGCCGGCTGAACGGTCATGGCCACCCACGTCAGAGCAGCCCCCGCAGCCGACCTGCAACTCGGACGAATCCGACACCCGCAGTCATCTGGCACCCCGGAGGTACCGCGGGTGTGCTTATACCGAGACGACGGGTTTGGACTAATTCGCCGGCGACATTCGACGCGGAGCCAGCGACTTCCGCTGCCTACTCAACCGCGGACTCTCGTAGTGCATCTGGAGCACCAAGGTGGGAGGTCTGCCCACCTTCGGGTGACCGGCCGCGCGATCGGTGACACGGCCGGGCGCGACTCACGACAAATACTCGTCATGGACGTTCCGAGGGCATCCACGGATCATGCATCTGCCTGGTCGGCGACCGCTGCGGCCGCCGACCAGGCAGGTACAGCACTAGCCAGAGCTCCCGCAGAGCTGCCCGCCTCCGACCGGTGAGCCTTTGCGGTCGCGACGTCGTCAACCGTCACGACGCCCTCTTGCAGCAACGACGGGCACTTGCCCGGCTCGGACCGGGATTCTGTGAGACAGGCCTGCGCTCGGGCGGGATCAGGTTGTCTCCAGTTGACCCACCCGACCGATCCACGCCGTCCGAAGGCCGGCAGATCTCGGCCGTAGTGCACCCCGCTGAAGGACTCACGCGCCGCAACACGACGAGCCCGTTGCGAACCGCAGACACCTGACCGGTACCGGTGCGCGACGGGATGGCGCACGCTGCTCCGTGAGCCATCGACTCCGAGAGAGAGATTCCCGTCCGATGTCTAGACCAATCGCTCGCATGGCGGTAGCTTCCCGGGGAGAGTTGTCGAACTCCCTTGAGCGGCCGACAGCGACTGAGGCGATATCGACAGGAGGGGAGAAGCTCCCCAAGATCATCTACGCGCATATGGCTCACTGACCGAGGTTCTCGGCGGAGTCCGTCGAACGTGACATTCGACGGCAAACCCGGGTTCTGAGTGCCTGCGCAAAGGCAGAGCACGTTCGTTGGAGGTTCGAGGTGACTGTGCGCCGATACAGAGCAGAAGTGCAGCGCATGCGACGAGGGTTTGCCGGTGCGAGACCGCCGGGCCGTCCGGGGCTTCTGGGCCGCGCGGTCGCGGTGGTCGCCGCCGCGACCTTCGCCATATACGGAGTTGCGACGGCATCCGATGCCCAGGCAGCCCCCGCTGTGGCCGTCCCCGAATCGATGACTGCCATCGTTCCCCAGCCGGCGCTGCTTCAGCCCGCCCAGGGCGGATCCTATCCGGTCACGAACGCCACCGTCGTCTACACCGATGCGACCTCCGACGCCGCGAACCGGATCGGCAATTACCTGGCGGGGATTCTCCGCCCGTCCACCGGTTACACACTGCCCGTCACCGCCATCTCCGCAACGCCCGCGGGCGGGATCGCGCTACTGCTGTCGGGCGCGGACGACTCCGTCGGCGCGGAGGGCTACCAGCTCGACACGACGGCATCCGGTGTCGTCATCCGTGCTCAGCAGCCGGCGGGCTTGTTCGCCGGGGTACAGACTCTGCGCCAGCTACTGCCCCCGCAGATCGAATCCGGAAGCCTTCAAGCCGTATCTTGGACGCTGCCCGGCGTCCATATCGTGGACCACCCACGATTCGGCTACCGGGGAGCAATGCTCGATGTGGGCCGTCACTTCTCCACGGTGAGCACCGTAAAGCGCTACATCGACGAGCTGGCACTCTACAAGATCAATTATCTGCACCTACACCTGACCGACGACCAGGGATGGCGGCTGGCGATCAACGGCTGGCCGGGCCTGACCGAGATCGGCGCCACCACCGGCGTCGGTGGTGGCCCGGGCGGTTATTACACCCAAGCCGACTACCAATCGATCGTCACCTACGCGGCCGCACGATATATCACGATCGTGCCCGAGATCGACATGCCGGGTCATACCGGAGCCGCCCTGTCCTCATACCCATCGCTCACCTGCAGTGGCCGGGCAGCACCTGTCTACACCGGCATCGCCGTCGGCCTCACTTCCCTGTGCATGACCGCGAAACCGGCCGCCGAAGCGTTCATCGACGACGTCATCGGCCAGGTCGCCGCGCTGACCCCCGGCCCGTACATCAACATCGGCGGGGACGAATCGCAGAGCACGAACGCGGCCGACTACGCCGAGTTCATGACCTGGGCTCAGCAGGACGTCGTCCAGCACGGCAAGATCGCGATCGGCTGGAACCAGGTCGTGGGCTCCACCCTGCAACCATCCACCATCGCCGTGGACTGGGACCGTTCCAATACCAACCAGGCACTGGCTACCGCAGCAGCCAACGGCACCGGCGTGATCCTGGCGCCGGCCAGCCGCGCCTACCTCGACCAGAAGTACGACGCGTCCACGATCATCGGCCTGACCTGGGCGGCCATCATCGACGTGCAGGCCGCCTACGACTGGGATCCGGGCACCTTCCTGACCGGCGCTCCCGCCTCCGCAATCCGCGGCGTTGAGGCGCCGTTGTGGACCGAGACGGTAACCACGCCTCAGGACATCGACTACCTCACCTTTCCCCGCCTGCCCGCCTACGCCGAGCTGGGCTGGTCTCCTCGAAGTACCCATGATTTCACCGGCTTTGCGAATCGCCTGGCCGCCCAGGGTCCGCGCTGGGACGTTCTGGGCATCCGCTACTACCACTCTTCGCAGATCACCTGGCCGGCCGGCCCGAGCGGCCCCACCGGTGGCGTCGTCTCGCAGGAGGGCAGCACGTGCGTCGCAGTCCGGGGCGGCTCAGCCGCAGACCGTGCACCCGTGGAGATTGCGACCTGCGATGGCGCTGCGAACCAGCAATGGACCATCGCCTCCGACGGAACCCTGCGAGCCCTGGGCAAATGTCTCGACGTCGACGCGGGCTCGCGCACCCCGGGCGCCCAGGTTCAGTTGTATACGTGCAACGGCACCGGGGCCCAACAGTGGAATCAGCAGGACGGCGAACTCGTCAACCCGCAGTCCGGACTCTGCCTGAACGTCTCCACCGGCACCTCGGCACCGGGCTCCGCTCTGCGCACTGCCACCTGTGCCACCACCCGCGCCCAGTGGTTCACCGTACCAGCCGGTACCGCGTCCACAGGCCCGTCCGGCTCGGTGAACTCCCTGCTCACCGGCAAGTGCATGGACGTCACAGCAGGCAACTCGGTGAACGGCACCGCGATCGCTCTCTACGATTGCAACCACACGGCCGCCCAGCAATGGACCCTCCATGATGATGGCAGCATCCGCGCACTGGGCAAGTGCCTGGACGTCGCCGCCGTCGGTACCGCCGGCGGCACCCTGCTCCAACTCTGGACGTGTAACGGCACTGCCTCCCAGCGATGGCGCTGGAGCACCAATGGTGGCGAATCCCTGTCCAATCTCCAGTCCGGCAAGTGTCTCGACAACCCCGCAGGCAGCACAGCCAACGGCACCAGACTGGTGATCCAGACGTGTCACGATCCCGGCGCCAGCCAGCTTTGGCGCTTGCCCTGATCCGTTGCGTCAGGACAAGGCACAGGAACCCTGCGGTAATCTCGGCAATTTGTTCCCCGGCGGGCATCACCCGCCGGGGAACCGGTGCATTGCCGAAACCCTGCCCCCGACGCCTGCCTCCCCGCCTGAGCTACCGGATCAAAGATCATCGGCCAGACACGACGTCGGCTCCCTGTGCCATCGCCGCACCCACCCCGTCCTCGACGAAGGACACCACTTCACCACCGACTCAGGCACCTCGCCAACGTCCCGACAATCACCAACCTGGTCACCGTCAACCGACTGCCGTTAGGCGTGCACCGCATGACCGCCACGACTCAGGCAGGTGGCAGCACAACCGCAAGCAGCGGCAACACCAGTACAGGACAACGACCAGAGGGCGGAACCAGCGCCAGTGTCACAGCCGATGGCGCGCACGGGCCGGGCCCCGGGATATCTCGAACGAACTGCAGATCCGACACGGACCACGACGCCGCCATGACCGCAAACGTAGTCACACACGAAATAGCGAATGATGAAGCGAGATTTGCCTACCTGTCGCTACGTCCCTGGACAAGACGCGCGCCGACTCTCCGTGCCGCCTGTACGCGGTCTCCGCGCACAGCGGGGGTCGAACAGCGCCTGCGGTCCTATCATGCACTGCCGCACCTCACCGCAACCGGCGGCAGTGCACGCGCCCGCGGTCTGGAGCCGCAGGCTGTGGTGACGGTGTCGCGGACGGCGTCATCGCCTGCTCGGCGGAATCGGGCGAACTCTGCAGCCTCTATCGCTGAGGGCCAGGTTCCTACCAAACTCGCTGCCAGCACCGCAGCCTGGCAGATCCCCGGTTCCGGAGTCGGCCACCAGCGGGCACTTCAAGGCCGGCTTGGCGTGTTTGACAGGCCAAGTCCGCTGCTACGGACGCTGCGTTGCCGGTTGCGCGAATCCACTGGTTACCCGCCCGAAGCACAGTCTGAGCACCCAGGTGACACAAAAGCCACCTAGATCCTGTTCACGGCAGTGCCGCTCAGCGCTGGTACCGGGACGCACTGCCGTGCGGATCGGCAACCGCGCCTCTCTGTGGAAGAAGATGCTCGGACACTGGCATGTACACGCAAATTGTTGCATCGCAACTGACAGCGTAGTATCCTTTCTGCGGCGAAGGACGCAATCACCACCGCGTCCGGCTCCCGCTTCGCTGCTATCGCAGCGTGGGCCAGCCATTAACGCTTCCTCGGTCCAGAATCCCCACTGAATCCGTGCGTAAACAACTCATGCATAACCACAAACCTCACGCTGTTATCGAAACGAGGAAAGCTGTGCAGGCGCGACATCGCACACAGGCCCTGATTGTCACTTTCGTCACAGCTGCAGCACTCATGTTTCTGTTTTTGCTGGTACCGGCCGACCCCCACCCGGCCTGCCCGGACACATCCGGCCTCAAGTGCCCGTCGACATCGGGTCTAGCGGTAGAGACCGGCGTACCGGCGTCGAGCACGTCGTCGAGCCAGCCTTCGGCGCCTCTTCCACCGCCGACGTCACACCCGTCCTCGACACCTCCGGAATCAACCCGGACGGGAACAGGGCCGATCGAGAACCCCGAGGCCGATGTCCCCAGCGAAGACGCAACTGCGGCTGAAAGTAACCCTGCGGCGTCATTCACGGCTCCAGCAGCCAACGAACCATCGTTCATACCGGCAAGCAGCCCGCAGCACTTCATCAATTTCACCTACTCGGCTCCCGGTAATTTTACTACGTTCGAATACGCAATCAAGGTGGACACCAATTCGAACGTCGACAACATATATTACAGCCAATATTTCTACGGCAACGACCACAACGGGTTTTACTCAGGCCTGCAGCCCCATCCCAACGGAAAGGCCGGAGTGAGATTTTCGTACTTCGGCAATGGTGCCACGCCTTTGGACGCACACTGCCGGGCAGGCGCCGACGGTGGCAGCGGAGTCACCTGCGGAGCCAACGACCTCATCTACGCCACAGGACGGACCTATATTTTCCGGACCATACGGTCGCGGGACAGCCAAGGTTTTCGCTACACCGGCACAATCACCGACAGTACAACTGAGGTTACCCGCACGATCGGCGCCTGGCGAGTGCCGGCCGATGTCGTCGGCTTCAGCAACGCAGCCAACGCTTTCATCGAAAAATTTTCCGGAGTCAATAATTGCGGAGACACACCATCCGTGGCAGTTTCATACAGCGGCGTACAAGCTGATTCGCAGATGATCCAATTCCGATCATTCTCACAGAAAGCCGCCTACAGGCCGGGCAGTGGCATCTACACCTGCGGCAATGTATCAAACTACTCGATCACCGCCTCTCAACCGGGACGTTACACCGTCATCTCGTCGGCATCTCGATAAGCAAGGCACCGACCACGTACGTCAACCGGCGATGAGTACTCCAGCGGCCGCTCGGCCAACATGCCGGGACAGGCTCGGCCCATG
Organism: Amycolatopsis sp. PS_44_ISF1; assembly: GCF_032335455.1. Taxonomy (NCBI): domain Bacteria; kingdom Bacillati; phylum Actinomycetota; class Actinomycetes; order Pseudonocardiales; family Pseudonocardiaceae; genus Amycolatopsis; species Amycolatopsis sp. PS_44_ISF1. The sequence continues at coordinate 1,863,840 of NZ_JANUXO010000002.1, forward strand.
CCGGACCGGACACGCTTTACATTCTGGCAGCTGCCGGAAACCTGCGACGCCGCCGCGCCGACCCCACCGGGCCGGACCACCTCAAACAGATCCAAGCCGTGATGGGCGCGCGAGGAACGAGTACATGCCGTGACACGACGGGATCATCTGCATCTCAGGCGGGGGTCTACACATTGCTGACTTTCGGACCGGGGTGCTCGAACTGCAGCACAACAGGCCCGCTCCAGTCGACCGCACAGACCACCACACCACCCAGGTCCGGAGGAGCCAGGTCGGCCACCACGGCGACGCCACCGGCGACGCGCACCTGCACTGCAGAAACGCCTGGTCTGGCTCTTCGCCGTCCCGGGTCCGCTGCTGCCAACCCTCGCGGGCTTCACGATGAGCTTTCACCCGACGAGCCGGAACGGAGGACACGCTTCAACCCGGCGAGGACACGAACCACACGCAGATGTTCCCCTGCACCCTCCGGTCACATGCCGGGCCAGGTGATCAGTCCAGAATGCGTTTGCCTAGGCGGATGATTGCACATACCAGGTGGAGGGTGGTGTGATGGATGCCGGCTCGGCGTTGGGTGTGGACACAGAGCCGGCGGACACCGGTGGGCCACGCGAAGGCACACTTCGCGGGCCCGTGGATCGTGCCTCCAGCCGGAACCGCGTCCGACACCGCGGCGGCCGATCAGGGGGGCGATGGCGCGGGCGCAGACCCGGCAACGGTACGTGTCGTGGTCGGCGCAGAGCCGTTCTACCCATCCGGGGCATTGCCGGCCATGCCCCGGATGGGTAGGACGGCCGCGGGCAGCAGAACCAACTAGGTGGCGTCGCCGGTGGCGGCCGCCGGTCAGGTCGACGGCGAGCTGGGTACCGTGTGCGTCGGTGATCAGGTCGTGCTGGGAGCCGGGTGTACGTCGGTCGACCATGCTCGGCCCGGCGCGTTACCCCCGTGAGTGCACGCAAACAGATGGAGCCGACCGGCATGACCAGCAGGTCGAGCAGCCCCGCGGCGCGCAGGTCGGCGAGCAATGTCTTGTACATCTGCTGCCAGACCCCGGCCTCCAGCCACTCGGCCAGCCGCCGCCGTATGGCTTCGGAAGCGCCGAACAGGGCTCCCGACAGCCTGTTCCAGCTTATGCTGATGCGCACGGCTGAGAGGATGCCCCTGGGCAGCTCGATCATCCGCACGCCTTCGACCTGGCTAGCGCAACCGCCACGACGGCACCGGAGTCAATGGCTCCAATCGGTCCCGCAGCTCATCGGTCAGACCTGCCCACGTAGCTCTGACAATGTACGGCTGCCCATTGTTGTTTCGTGGTAAATGCGGGCTGCTTTAAGCGCATCCGGCTGGCGACGGCGGACACCACCTTGAGCCACGAGATTTCTCGTCATCAATCGGATTTCTCGCTCGCCAGTTCCAGATCGGCCACAAGTAGTCACCGGTTCATGCTGGATTGATCGACATCGTTGCACCATCGATACAGACAGGGATGCTCGGCGGAGCGTACCATCCGCCGCAGTCGCACAGGTGGAGCAAAGGCACCGGTTTCTGCGTTCGCGACTTTCGCTGTAACGCGGCGCGCGTCCGATGCGTCTTCGATGCATAGCAGGATGCCGGCCCGGTAGCGGCGGGGGCCGGCTTCCCCGAACGACACCAGTGTCGCCGCTGATCCCGCATTCCGTGATTCGGCCCGGGACGAAGATGAGGCTGCCGCGTAGCAGAGGAGTCATGCTCCCGGTCAGCTCGGTGAGGAGATCTCATGACAGCGGATCGAGCTTCGGTGATCGCGGGCGTCGGGGCCTGCAAGCCCGCGCGTGTCATCCGCAACACCGACGATCCGATTGCGTCCCTGGAGACCACGGACACCTGGATCAGGTCACGTACGGGCATCGTCTCCCGGGGCTGGGTGGCCGACGGTGAAAGCACCGGTGACCTTGCTGTGCGGGCGGGGCGGCAAGCGCTGGACCAGGCCGGTGTGACTCACGTGGATCTCGTCATGGTCGCCACGATCACCCCCGACCACCGGCTCCCCGCGACGGCGCCGTGGGTGGCCGCGCAGTTGGGCCTGGGAACGGTACCGGCCTTTGACATCGTCGCAGCATGCGCGGGCTTTCTCTACGGCCTCGCCGCGGGTGAAGCGTGGATTCGGGCGGAGCGGGCCGATCGAGTCCTGCTGATTGCCGCGGAAACGATGTCGACCATGGTGGATGTCTCCGACCGCGGCACTGCTGTGCTGTTCGCCGACGGCGCAGCCGCCGTTGTGCTTCGGCGCGGCACAGCCGACGAGGCCGGCGCCGTGCTCGCTGTGGAACTGGGCAGTGACGGAGAGCAGAAGGATCTGGCGACCGTGCCCGCCGGGGGCGCTCGCCGTCCGGACCGGGCGCAGGCAGAGCCGCTGTGGGAGCACTCGTTGCAGTTGCAAGGACCTCAGACGTTCACTCAGGCGGTGACGCGGATGACCGAGGTATCACGCTCGGTCTTGCGCACGGTCGGCTGGCAGAGCACGCACGTCAAGGCGTTCATCGGGCATCAGGCCAACCAGCGCATTCTGGACAAGGTGGCCGACCTGGTCGGCATTGCCCCGGACAGTCGGCTGGGCAATATCCGCTACACCGGGAATACCTCCTCCGCCTCCATTCCCCTCGTCCTGGCCGAAGCCGTCCAGGGCGGGTTCGTCGAACCGGGAGTTGCCACGGTGCTGACCGCTTTTGGAGGGGGCGCAGTGTGGGGGGCGGCTGCCATGACCTGGCCGAGCCTGCCGCCGGCATCGTCGCGTATCGCTGCGCAAATCGGATTCACACAGCCGCAGAAGGAGCCCTCATGACAGAAGAAGATCGCCGGCACTTGGACTTCATCACCTCTTACCTGGCGGACACTTTCGGCGTCGAACGGAAAACCCTGAATCCGGACAGGACGTTCGCCAGCTTGGATCTCGACTCGATCGCCCAGGTCGAGCTGTTCGTGACCCTCGCAGAGCACTACGGCGTCCACATGGACGACGCTCGCGCGCACGGCGGATTGACGCTGGCCGAGACGGCTCACATGGTCACGACCGCGCCCAAGCCACCGGCGAACACTCCCCACGACAACGCTCCGCGCATTCAGAGCTGAGGCCCGCTGGTGCCGGAATGTGGCGCGTCGAAGGAGCCGACCATAACCAGCCATGAGGTACTCCTCAACGGAGTGTCCCTGGCCTGTCATGTGGAGCGCAGCCGCAGTCCCTCGATCGACCCGGTACTGGTCATCGGCGGTGTGCTCCAAGGCAGACCCGGCTGGTCGGTGCGACGAGAACACGTCCTCCCTCTCGCGGATCTGATGTCTGTCGATGTGCCGGGTTTTGTCGTCGTGTCGCCGACCGGTGCCGGACCCTCAATTGATCACCTGTGCCAGGTGGTGACGGCCCTGTTGGACGACCTCGGCGTGACGCGGGTCAACTTTTTCGGCTATTCGCTGGGCTCGCTGATTGCCTACCGCTTCGCGCAGCGAAGCCCGGCGCGGGTGGCCCGGCTGGCGCTCGGTGGTGTTCCGCTGGGAATCGCTTCCCGGCTGATCTCCCATCTGGAGCTTGGCGCCGCGCGGACGGCAGGAGGGGAGCCACAAGCGCTTGCGGAAAGCCTGGCGGACGCGTTCCTGGAGCCCGTGCAGTCACAGGCCGTCCGCAACGGCGAGGTCGTGCACCGGCTGGTGCGGCGGCTGCTGGTGCGAGCCATGTCAACGACCGTCACGGCGTTGCCCGCGCGACGTTATTCGGTCACCCGGGAACTCGACCCCGCAGGCGGATTGGACGACGTGCCCACCCTCGTCTTTTGCGGTGTTCACGACACTCTCGGCTCGCCTGCGCAGCACCGGCGTTTCGCCGCGAACATCAGCGACTGCCGGTTCGCGGTGGTTGGCGATGCGGATCACTGGATCTTCCTGGAAAGACGGGAAGACACCAGCGACCTGGTGATGCGCCACTTCACCGGGCAGTCTCTTGCGCAACTGTCCTGCCTGGTCGACTTCGCCGCAGGCGACGCCATCGCCAATACGGGTTGATCGAAGCGCCGGCCGCTTGAGGAGAGGAGCTCGGCCGATGGAGAGTACACCTGTGGTCCTGTGCGGTCTGGGCAGCTGGCTGCCGCCGATTGTCGTGGACAATTCCGGGTTCGTGTCCCCGCAGACCGCTGCGTTCATCCGGCGGCGCATGGGCATTGCCCAGCGTCACCGCGTGACCCCTGGCACCGCGACCGTGCACCTGGCCGTCCAAGCGGGCAGACGCGCCCTGGCCTCCTCCGGCCTCGACAGCGCCGAGGCCTTGATCCTGGCCACCTCCACTCCGGAGCGTCTGTGCCCCGCAGGCGCTCCGGAGGTGGCCACCGAGTTGGGAATGACCGGTATTCCCGCCTTCGACGTGAGTGCCGGCTGCTCCGGGTTTCTCTACGCCTGCGAGATCGCCCGCGGCCTGCTCAGCGCCCGCACTGTACGCAGTGTGCTGATCGTCGCCGCGGAAATCATGTCGGCGTTCGTCAACCAGGCTGACCCGCAGACCGCCCCTCTTTTCGGTGATGGGGCCGGAGCTGCCGTCCTACGGGCCGCCGAGCCGACGGAGAAATCCACGTTCGGCCCGGCGGTTTGGGGCAGCGATGGCACCTTGTCCGACATTCTCGCCATCCCTGCGGGGGGCAGCAGGCAACGTGTCCCGGTCGACGGCGGCGGTGAATTGTTTCTGCGCATGAAGGGCAGTCACGTGTTGCGTAACGCGGTACGCCGCATGTCCGAGTCGGTGCGCGAGGCGATCGCGTCGGCAGGCTGGGACTTACGCGACGTCGATGTGCTGCTGACCCACCAGGCCAATGCGGCGATCTCGCACGCCGTCGCCGCCGCCCTCGACTTTCCCACCGCGAAGATGCCGTCCAACATCGCCACCGTCGGCAACACCGCCGCCGCTTCACTTCCTCTCCTGCTCACCCACGCCGTCGCAGACGGCACGCTGAATGCGGGCCACCGGGCGGTGCTGGTGGCCTTCGGCAGCGGCCTGTCCTGGGCCGCCACGACCGCCGTCTGGCCATCAGGCCTCAGCCCACACATGTAGTCGATCAACCCCCATTACTCGGAGGAACCGACCGTGCCGGACACATTCGCCCGCGTCACCGACATCCTGACACGTCACGCCGGTCTTGCGGCGGACGCCATCACACCCGAGGCGACCCTCCAGGAGGCTGGCGTCGACTCCATGGCCATCGCCGTACTCGCCATGGTCCTCGAGGAAGAGCACCATCTCACCATCGCCGAGACCGACCTATCCGGTGTGTCGACAATCGCGGATCTGGTCGCCGTGATCGACCGTCGTCTGGCGGCGACCCCGTGACCGCTGCGCAGAGCCCGACCGTCGTCGACCACATCGTCACGTGGGGTTCCCACGGCTTCTCCTGCCGCGACCTGTCCCCCCGATCCGGAGCACCACGCAGCTCATTGCTCATCATCGGCGGCGGCTTCCAGGCACGGGAGACCTGGAAACCGCTCGAGACCCGCCTTGGCGGCCGATACCGACTCCTCATCCCCGAGCTGCCCCAGGCCGGCACAGCGGACGCTGGGACAGGCACGCTTTCCTGGGACGATCTGACCGACGCCGCCCTGCGTGTCCTCGACCAGCTCGGTATCGACCGCTTCGCGGTCCTGGGTGTCTCCTCCGGCTACCCCATTGCCTACCGCCTCGCGCAGCAGCACTCCGACCGTGTCAGCCGCCTGCTTCTCTTCGGAACGACTCTCACCACCGGTCCGCACATCCTGGAGGTGCTCCGCGAGGGCCTGCGCCGAGAAGCCGCCGTGCACCACCCACACAACGCGGCAGCAGACCATCATACGTCTCCAGAAGACCCGCAACTCGGCCCGCCCACTCCCGCCTCACTCCGCGACGCTGCGCACCAGCTCGCGGGGGCTTTGACAAATCCTCGGGCCTATCACCGCAATATCCGGATCCGCGCGGCTGCACGCCTGCTGACCGAACGGCTCGTCAAGACCGGCGAGGACCCCCTCGTGCGCTTCGTCGCCAACCGCGGACGTCTGCAACTGGAGGACCCTCTCGTCCATGGGCGCGTCGCACATGTCCCCGCCCTGGTCGGCGTCGGGGAATACGACAGCACCACCACGCTTGAGGACAACCGGGCGGTCGCCGACACCATCGACAACGCCACACTCATTGTCCTGCAAGACACCGATCATCTTCTGTACCTCGAACGCGAAGCGGAGTTCGCCGGCCTGGTCGAGCGGTTCCTCGAAGGGCAATCCCCCGCCGGCCCGGGGGTCCTTGTCTCACCGACGACGTCTTCGTGACCAGCCGCAGACGAACGGTGACGTGCACCGGCGCCTGCTCGCTACGCCGCTCCCGCCCCGATTCACCATAGACAGGAAAGAGCCCGCATCATGCCTTCGGCTCCCCCGGACAAGCGGTCCCTTCGCGTGCTCCTCACTACCTGGGGGTCCACCGGCGATATTGCCCCCTACACCGGCGTCGCCGCAGCGCTCACCGCAGCCGGCCATCAGGTCACCGTTGTCGTTTCCTCCCGCTACACCAACCGCTTCACCATGCACGCAGCGCACGTTCACGCCCTGCCGACGGAGAAACAAGAGGACGTCCTCCTGGCAAGAAAACGAGCCCACCCCCGGTTGTGGCAACACATCCCCACCACCGCCGCGCCCGTCCTCCTGCGGACGAGCGCAGAGGCCGACCTCATCCTCGCCAACCCCCTGATGCATCCCTTGTGCGCGGTCATCGGTGAAGGGCTGAACGTGCCTTCCGTCGGCGTGTACACCATCGCACTCGGGATGATTCTGCCCCGGCTGGCCGCAGGGCACGCCGCCAACGGCTACGCCCTGGCCGACAAGGCCGCCAAACTGGCCCTCAGCCACATGTTCGCACCCGCCGTCAGATATCTGCGCCACAGCCTCGGCCTGCCCCTCCGGCGCACGGAAACACTCCTGCGCACACTGCGCGACCAGCAGATCTGCTATGGGATGAGCGAAGCATTGATTCCCGCGGGTTTCCCGCACACCACGACCGGCCACTGGACGCCGTGCCGCCCGGATGGCTGGCAACCCGGGCGACGCCTGCTCGACTTCCTCGAGCGCGGGCCGGCGCCCGTGTACTTCGGCTTCGGCAGCATGTACCGCACCGATACGGCAAAGCTGAACCAGATCATCGAAGAAACTGTCCGGATTCTTGGTGTCCGAGCAGTCATCCAAGCGGGATGGGGCGGACTGCACGCAGAGACAGACGACATCCTCACCATCGGCGAGTGCCCTCATGACTGGCTCTTCCCGCGCATGAGAGCCGCGGTTCACCATGCCGGAGTCGGAACGGTACATGCCTCCCTGAGCGCCGGAATACCCACCCTGCCCGTTCCCGTCATGCTGGATCAGCCTTATTGGGCTGGAAGGCTTCACACGCTGGGCCTCACTCCCGCGGTTATTCCAGCGCGGCACCTCACCGCAGAAAGGTTGGAGCACTCGCTCAGCCGGTTACTTCACCAGGACATGTACACTGAACGGATCTTAAAATTTCGCGACCGCGCACAAAAACAAGACGGAACCGGTAATCTGCTGACTGAAATTAACAGATATTTGTGAAAGTCTTGCATACACTACCACCCGAGGTCATATCACTGGCAATGAGAACCACCGTTACGACCCACGAAACCGTCAATACCACTCGACGCCTGCATGCTCGCCGGCCAGTGGCATAACGATACCGTCCGGTCATCATTCGGCAACGCCTGTCAAAGCCCGGGATCAGAGAGTTTTGTCTGGCCAATCACTCCGGCCCGATTGAGCTGATGCGCAAAAGCGAGAAATCCGAACTACTGACGTCCGCCGCGCTGTACCTACTCGTCGACGACGGCGACGAGCCTATCGAAGGCTGCGCCCCCTGCGATAATGACCAGCCCCGGCCAGTGTTCAGCATCTCCCCCGGCATGGTCGCGCAGTCGACGGTCCCGCTACTTCGGCGGCGGTTGATCCGGTGATCCGCCGGCTTCCGCCACCGCAGCGCGATCCCCCGCGAACAAAACACCGGCAACGAGTGCGCGCCGCGGCTTTTCTCCACGCGAGCGCGACCCGCGGTTTCCATCCTCGGCCAGTGACCTCGGCCTCCGACCCCGACCACTTCCGGCGCCACCTACACAATCGCCGGCACCGCGACCGGCAGAGCCGTCGACGACCCCGCATTTTCATCATTCCCGACACGCGATTGATCGTATGAGTCCGGCACGACAACGGAGACCAGCGCTGGACAACCACCACGGGCAGCAGCGGGACCTTTTGCTTTCGCAGCATTTCGAGCGGGTTGTGCGCCGACGTCGAGGACTGTCCGACCGTCGGCGGGTGCTCCCGGGCGGGCAACCGTCGGCACCATCCGCCGGACCTCGGCGCGATACCCGCGGACAGGAAATTGTGGTTGCGAGTACCACCGTGGCCTCGTCACCAGTCCGGTTCGGCACCGTCGATCGCGGCGATGGTTACTGCCTTGATCGGCTCGACCGACACGGTCATGCAGACGTTGATCGGCGTACCCGAGGTGTCGTGAGTTGTCATATATGCGCTGGCGATTGGCGTCCCGGTAGCAAGTCCCATCAGCTCCGACTCGTGCGCTGAGGCGCGGCGGGATTCGACTTGCAGCGTCGCCACGGTGGCAGCCACGCCCGAGCGGTGCAGGACGGCGAGCACTTCCGGGGTGGAGGTGTCCGCCGCATCGGTCAAGTCGTGTCCGGTCGTCAGCCGAACGTGATCGATCATGCGCCCGGGAATCCAGTGCTCGTCGATCCTGACGAGGATACCGCGACGGCGATGGTGGTGGATGCGATGCGCGACAAGTGTCCCGTCCTGCATCCCTAGCCGGGTTGTGATGTCTCGGTCCGGCCGAGCCCAGCCGGCGAGAACGGTGACAGTGCCATCGTTCGAGGTACTGACGCGCCGAACTGGGGCGGGCGGAGGTGCCGGGAGGCATTCCCGAAAGCGGACGGTGATGCCATGCCCGTGCCGGACGGTGACCAGTCCGTCGTCTTCGAGGATCTTGACGGCGGCTCGAGCGGTGGCGCGGGCGACGCCATGGCTGATGGCCAGCATCCGGAGTGTGGGCAGTCGCGTACCGGGCGGGTGGTCGCCCCGGTGAATCCCGGTGGCGAGTTCCGCGGCCAGTGTCCGATACCTTTGACTGGGCACTACGTCACACTCCGATGTCGAAACGCGTGAATTTGCGCTGCAGAGCTGACGCGATCATCGGGCCCGAGCGTCCGCGTGGTTGGCGTGACAGGTGCCTGCGTCGATTCGTCGTTGCCGGCGCCTTGCCGAGTGTGCGGGGAGCTAAGAGGCCAGTTCGTGAGACACGTCGGCGATGGTTTTTCCTGACGTATGCTTCAGCAGTCTCTTCCTCCGCCGAAGCGTGGCGTGCACCCGGGTTGAGGGCCACACCGGTGATCCAGGGACAACGCACCAGCAGCTGTTCATATCTCATCGCGTCTCACCTGCTGACGGGCGAGACCAAGAGTTGTCAGCACAACGACCACCTCTTTCGCGAGGTCACCCGACGTGGCAGTGCGGATGACCGGTGCCCGCCGGAAACTAATATTTGGTCTATGCCAGGCCCGTGCCAGCTGCGGAACGCGGCTTGCAGGGGCCGTGAGCTCCGCCAAGCACCATTACGCCCGGCGCCGGAAAGGTGATCAAAATGCAAGCATCTCTCTTCTCTGAAACACGTGCGGGCGTCGCCGGCGCTGGCGATGAGTGCAGAGTCCGTGACGGAGACCGCGGCCAGATGGCCGGCGAGCAGCCGCGCAGGCTGCAGAACCTGCCGGCATGTGCCCCGCTCGTCGAATTCGGCCATGTGCAATGCCACTCACACGGGATTCACGAGTTCAACGGCGCTGGCCAGTACCAGATCACGAGCATGGGCCATCGCCACCTCGACTGCTCCAAGGACGACGCTGTCGTCGTTCAGGGCGGACAAGACCACCTCGGGCAGCACGTAGCAGGTTTTGGCCAGATGCCGCTGGATGGGTTCCAGGACGACCGAGCCTGCCCGGGCGGCGCCGCCGCCGATGACGACACGCTGGGGATCCAGTGCGAGGACCATCGCACCGATGCCGTCGGCGAGGGTTCTGGCGAACAGGTCGACCGCGGTGAGCGCGTGGGCATCGCCCTCGGCGGCGCGGGTGAACACCCATTCGTTCGCCGATTCCGCCGAGCCGGCCGGGACCCCGGCCATCCGGAACAGCTCTCCGGGGGCCTGCTCCCAGCCGAGACCAGGGTGCCTGCCGATCTCGCCCGCCGCGCCGGACCAGCCCGTGAAGGGCAGCCCCGCAATGAGAGCAGCGACACCGAGCCGGTGCCCGAGATGCACATACAGTGCAATTTGGACATCTTGGGCTGCACCGAGCCGGTGCTCGGCCAGCACGGCAAGATTGGTGTCCTTGGTCGCGGTGATCGGGCAACCGAGCCTGCGCCCGAACTCGGCGGCGAGGTCGACCCCGGCCCAGCCGGTGATTGCGACACACTGGCGCACCACACCGTGTGCATCGATGATTCCCGGGCTGCCGAGCGCGACTGCGACGAGGCCGGCGGGCGCGGCGTCGGCGATCATCGCCGCCACGCAGGCGATGCGGGCTTCGGCCCCGAGGTCCGGGGACACCGCCCGGCGCACGGCAGCCACGGTGACGTTGTCCAGCGAGGCCACGCGCACCGAGATCGAGTACGCGCCGATGTCCACTCCCGCCACATACCGGCTGTCGCCGGCGAAGCGGTACTGCTGGGCCGGGCGGCCCCCGCGCCGGGCGTCGTGCCCGTCCAGGCGGAGCAGATCAGCCTCGACCAGTGTGCTCAGGATGGTCTGTGCGGTCGGCCGCGACAGGCCCGTGTACTGGGCCACCGACGTGGTGGTGAGGACCGGCCGGTCGAAGCTCAGCCGGAGAACCCGCTGGATATTGAGACCGCGCAGTGCACTCTGGTCACCACCGCGTAGTTGATCGAACACATCCACCGCAGCCCCTTGACGTCCGCTTATGCGACGCACATCATAGCAAAACAAATTTCTTTTGCTTTCACCCGGTTGGACGTGTCCCACGTCGTGAACCTCCAGGTGTCGCGCCCGGTTCGCACCTCGAAGAGAAGGTCCTCATGAAGATCAAGTTTCTTGCCGCGAGCGCGGTGGTCCTCGCGGTCGGCGCGGCCGCCTGCGCTCCTGGTCCCGCGGCCCCGACGGCGCCGCAGGCGCAAGGCCCGGTGAACACGGCAGCCCCGGCGAGCAAGGTCAGTCTGTCCCTGGTGTCCACACCGGAGTCCGGTGCCGCCGTGAAGGAAATCATCACCGCCTTCCAGGCCAAGTACCCGAACGTCACGATCCACTACCAGGACACCAACTTCGACGACTACAACAAGAGCCTCAACCTGTCGCTGGCCTCGGATCAGGCACCGGACATCGTCCTGCTCAACTCGGTCGGCACCACGGTCAAGGACGGCCTGGTCCGCGATCTGTCGGCCTACGACGCGGCATACAAGTGGTCCTCGGTGTATCCGAGCGCCCAGCTCGACCAGTGGCGAGTGGCCGAGAACGGAACGACGCTGGGCACCGGCAAGCTGTACGCCGCACCCGCGGGCTTCTCCGAGGTCGGGGTTTACTACAACAAGACCAAGGCCGCCGAACTCGGCATGACCACTCCGCCGACCTCGGTGAGCCAGTTCGAGGAACTGCTGGCCAGAGCCAAGGCCAAGGGCGAGCGGCCGCTGCAGCTGGGCAACGCCGACGGCGGCGCGTCGTTCATCGTCCAGCTCATGGGCCAGTCTCAGGACGGCCCGCAACAGGCGGCCAAGTGGATCTTCGGGCAGCCGGGGCGTTCCTTCGATACCGCGGGCAACCGGGCGGCCGCGGCCAAGCTGGTCGAGTGGACGCAGAAGGGATACGTGTCGGCCGACGCCAACGGCGTGGACGCCCAGACCGCGGTCAGCCAGTTCACCAAGGGTGACGGCGTGTTCCTGGTCGACGGCAACTGGGACGCGTCCAAGATCAGCGACGGACTCCGGGCCGACGCGGGGTTCATGCTCTTCCCCGCACCGCACGGCACCGCCATCGGCACGTCGGTCGCCTACGGCATCTCCGCGAAGAGCAAGAACCCCGACGCCGCTGCGCTGTTCCTGGACTTCCTGCACTCCGGCCAGGCCTCGGCCGCCGAGTTCAAGGCCGGGTTCATGCCGGCCGACCTGACCGCGGCCAAGCCCGCACCGGGCACCCTGATGTCCGATGTCGTCGCCGCCTGGGGCAAGGTCAACGCGGACAACGGGCTGGTGGGGTTCAACAACAACGCGACGCCCACCATGAACGACACCCTGATCGCGACGACACAGCAGCTCATCGGGAACAAGGTCACCGTCGACGGATTCATCGGCGCAGTGCAGGACAACTGGGCCAAGACCCATGGCTGACACGGCAGTGCAGCCCGCCCGGGTGGTGACCGCGCGCGCGGTCACCACCGCGCGGCGGCGCCGGCGGGTCTCCCTGATCCCGCTGCTGTACGTGCTGCCCGCATTCGCCGTCTACCTGACAGTGGTGATCGCGCCCTGGGTACAGAGCATCTGGACCTCCCTCTGGGACTGGAACGGGATCGGGGTGGCCCGCTGGGTCGGTATCGGCAACTACGCCGACGTACTGACCGAACCGGCCCTGCGGGGCGCGGTACTGAACGCGTTCGGATTCATCATCTTCTACTCGGTCATCCCCATCGCGCTCGGTCTCGTGCTGGCCGCGCTGGTCGCCGCGACGCCGTGGAAGGCGATGCCGGTGATCCGCACGGTCCTGTTCCTGCCCCAGATCCTGCCGCTCGTCGCGGTCGGAGTGGTGTGGCGATGGGTCTACAGCGAACGCGGACCGCTCAACGAGGCATTGACCGCCGTCGGCCTCGGTGAGATCACCCGGCCATGGCTCGGCGACTTCGACTGGGCGTTCCCCGCCGTGGGGTTCATCGGGACGTGGGTGTGCACGGGGCTGTGCTTTCTGCTGCTGCTGGCCGGCATCGGCAAGATCGATCCGGCTCTCTACGAAGCGGCGAAGCTGGACGGTGTCGGACCGGTACGCGAGTTCTGGCACATCACGGTGCCCGGTCTCCGGCAGGAGATCGCCGTCGCGGCAACCATCACGATCATCGCCGCGCTGGCAGGTTTCGACGTCGTGTACGTCATGACCGGCGGGGGCCCCGGCTACAAGACCATGGTTCCCGGGGTCCAGGTCTACGAGCTCGTGTTCACCGCCGGCCGGGTCGGCACCGCGTGTGCGCTGGCCACCGTGCTCAGCGCGCTGACCTGCGCCGTGATGTACCTGGTCAACCGGATCGCCCGGGAGCGCCCATGACACCTCAGTCGCCGGCCTCAAAGCGGAACTCACCCCGCGACCTGGTGATCGGCAGGATGAACGGCGCCGCGAGGTACGGCGGAACCGCGGGACGTGTGGTGCTGCCGGGATCGGCCGCTCCCCCGGACGACCGCGCAGGCCAGGACACAGCCGATGCGGGGATGGCGCTCGCCGCAGGTGCGGGCCGGGCCGTCGAGACCGGCCCGGTGACCGGCGTGCCGCCGGCCGCCGGCGGCAGCGGTGGCGGTGGCGGTGGCGGTGTCGTGGACGCCTTGCCGTGCCCGGAGTGCGGCGAGGAGCCCTTTGACCGACGCCACGGTCCACGCGGAGTCCGGGCGGGTGGTGACACCTCCCAGCGCACCCGACGATGTCAGGCGAAGGGAGGTCACTCTGGTGCCGGGCCGGTGTGCGTCCCGCAGCATGCCGAACCGGTCGTCGGCCGGGACGCGGTGACTGCGGACGCCGGTCGGGATACGGACTTCCGTCACGTACGCGAGCATCCGCGTGGCGGACCGCCGCCGGTGGACACGCCCGCCCAGATCGTCGGCGGTCCCGTGCGTTTCGCGAGGGTCAGGGGCCGCATCGGGGAGAGCCACGGAGTGGCGCCGGTCCGTGATCGCTGTCGGCGCAGTTCAGCGGCTATTGCCCAGCGGTGCGTCGACCAGCCGGACGCGCGGACGCCCGATCTAGGCCGGTATGTCCTGTCACTCGGCATACCGGCCCGCCCGGGTTGCCCGGCGGGCGGACCCGGCATCGGTGTGATCCAGCGTGAACGCGGTGGCCCTGCCGCGCTCTCGATTCACCCCGCTCCCCGCACTCCCGGCCGCAGCCCCGGCCATCTGGACGGGGAACAACAGCCCGCCACTTCGCGGCACCAGTGCCGTCTTCCTGCTCGCACCAGGCAGGAGCCAGGCAAAAACGAGGGAATCGGGAGCAGAGCGCTCACCTATCGGCGCTCGAGGGCGCGTTCCTCGGGCACCGCTGCACGGCTGCGGGCAGGCCGGGGTCGGAGGTGCCGGCACGGCCTTCGACGGGTGACCGGCACAAACCTTTATCCCGGCCTCCACCCAGTTCCCCTTTCGCACCCCCTCGGGGCGCCGGCACAGAAGAGAGTGCACCAGTGACCAGAACACTCACCCGGGCCGCGCTTGTCGTGGCAGCGTTGTCGGTGCTGGTGCCGTTCGTGGCGATCTTCCTCGCCGCGCTGCAACCCCAGACCAATCTGGACCCGGGTTTCGAGTGGCCGGAACACCCCCAGTGGGGCAACTTCGCCACCGCGTGGACCAGCGCCGGTTTCGGCGCGCTGCTCGAGTCCAGCGCGATCATCGCTCTCGGTGTCGTGCCCGTGGCCGTCGTCTTGGCCACCCTGGCCGGCTACGGAATGTCCATGATGGGATCCCGGCTGCGGACACCGCTGTTCGGTCTGCTGATGATCGGCCTCGCACTGCCGCTGGAGGCCATCGTCATCCCGCTCTATTACGACATGCGCTCCCTCGGCCTGCTCAACACCTATTGGGCGGTCATCCTGCCGTTGATCGGCGTGTTCATGCCGTTCGGGGTGTTCTGGATGCGTTCACATTTCGAATCACTGCCCAAAGAGCTGACCGAAGCAGCCACAGTGGACGGCGCATCCCATTGGCGGGTTCTGACGTCCGTGCTGCTGCCGACCGCACGCCCGGCCCTGACCACACTGGCGTTGCTGTACTTCATGTGGGCCTGGAACCAGTTCCTCCTCGCGCTGATCCTGATCCAAGATCCCACCATGCGCACTGCGCCCGCGGGTCTGGGCAAGTTCGTCCAGCAATTCGGCAAGAACATCCCCCTGCTGTGTGCCGGGACGCTGATCGTGATCACCCCGGTCGTGCTGCTCTACCTGTTCTTCCAGCGTCATTTCGTCAAAGGCATCCTCCAGGGTGCCGTGAAGTAGGAGCCCCCGTGACAGTGTCCCTTGCCATCCTCGGCGCGGGTGCGCGCGGTGCCGGATACGCGCGCCTCGCCCACTCGCTGGGCAGCGGCCGCGTCGTTGCGGTGGCTGAGCCGAATCCTCACAAGCGTGCCGCCATGGCCGACGAGTTCGGCCTGCCCGCCACCCGGGTGTTCGCCGACTGGCGCGAGCTGACCGCGCTTCCGCGGCTTGCCGATGCCGCCATCATCGCCACCCCCGACCGCGAGCACACCGAGCCCGCGTGTGCCCTGGCCGACCTGGGGTACGCGCTGTTGCTGGAAAAGCCGATGGCGCCCAACGAGCAGGAAGCCGAGCGCATCGCCGAGGCCGCCGTGCGCAACAACGTGCAACTGACCGTGTGCCACGTCCTGCGATACACCCCGTACTCGCAGACACTGCGCGAGATCATCACCTCCGGCCGCATCGGCGACATCGTGTCCGTGGAGCACCTGGAGCCGGTGGGCTGGTGGCACCATGCGCATTCCTACGTGCGCGGGAACTGGGCGGTGGAAGCGGACTCGTCGTCCATGCTGCTGGCCAAGTCCAGCCACGACATCGACTGGCTGGGCCACATCATCGGCAAGCCCGCACGACGGGTCTCCTCGTTCGGAGGGCTCTACCATTTCAGACCGGAGAACAAGCCGGCCGGTGCCACCGACCGGTGTGTCAGCTGCCCGGTGGAACGCACCTGCGCCTACTCCGCCGTGCGGATCTACCAGAGGTTCCTCCACGATCCCGTCTACCAGAAATGGCCGCTGGGTGTGCTCACCGACGACGTCTCCGAGCACGGCCTCACCCAGGCCCTGACCGAGGGCCCTTACGGCCGGTGTGTCTACGCCGGCTACAACGACGTGGTCGACCACCAGGTCGTCATCCTCGAGTACGACGGCGGGGTGACCGCCTCCTTCACCATGGTCGCCTTCACCGAACTGGACTTCCGCAAAACCAGGCTTTTCGGCACCAAGGGCAGCATCGAGGGTGACGGTCGGAGCATCACCGTGCACGACTTCCTCGGCAACGCCACCGAAGTCATCCACACATCCGTGGACGGCTCCGCGTCCGCGGCCGACGGCCACGGCGGCGCCGACACCGAGCTCATGCGCCACTTCCTGACCGCTGTGGCCACCGGAGTCCGCTCCGGCATCGATTCCGGGCCCGAGGTGACACTCGCCTCGCACCGCGTCGTCTGGGCAGCCGAACGAGCCCGGCGCACCGGAACCGTGGTCGACCTCACGCCGGCCCGCATCAACGGCACTGCCCTGACCCGTCCATATCCGTCCTGACGAAGAGGAACGACAATGCTCCCCCTGAGAACAGCAACCTGGTCGACAACCGCAGTCCTGGTCGCGGGACTGAGCCTGACGGCGCTGCCGGCCGCGCACGCCGCGGGCAACACCTACTACGTCGACCCCGCGGGCAGCGACACCGCCCCGGGTACGTCGACCGCCACGGCCTGGCGGTCACTGGGCAAGGTCAACTCCCAAACACTGCAGCCAGGTGACACCGTACGATTCAAAGCGGGCGCCACCTGGACCGGTCAGCTCACACCATCAGGTTCCGGATCGGCCGCCGCACCGGTCACCATCGCCAGTTACGGGGCCGGAGCCAAACCGAAGATCGCCGCAGCCGGACTCACCGGCGCCGCGGTGCAGCTGACCAACCAGCACGACGTCACCATCGACGGCCTCGACATCAGCAACACGAACGGATCGACCACATACCGCGACGGCATCGTCGTGGCCGCACAGGACGCGGGCGCACTACCCGGGATCGCGTTGCGCAACCTGTCCGTGCACGATATCGATGGGCCCGCGACCAGCACCACCCACGTGCACATCGGACACGGCGGCATCGTCGTCAAGATCACCGGCAACACCACCCCGACCTACTACACCGGGCTGACGATCGAGAACAACGAGATCGCCACCGTGCACTCCTACGGCATCACCACGTGGAGCACGTGGATGCAACGCGACGGCTGGACCTCGCTGTGGTCCGAACTCGGCCTCCCGGGCAACGGCTACGGCGCGTTCACACCGAGCACCGGGATGCTGATCCGCGGCAACTATGTCCACGACATCGACAACGGCGGGATCGCGACAAACCAGGTCACCGGCACGCTCATCGAACACAACCGGGTCGCGCGGACCGCACTGGCCCACGGCAACGTCGGCATCTGGTGGTCGGACGCGGACAACACGGTCGTGCAGGACAACGAAGTGTCCGAGACGATGTTCCACGGCCGCGGCGCCGACGGCACAGCCTTCGACTCCGACGAGTCGACCTACGGTTCACTCGTGCAGCACAACTACAGCCACGACAACGGCGGCGGCTTCTTCCTTTCGGTATCAGGCGCGAACGCGGGCGCCGAGGCAGTCATCCGGTACAACATCAGCAAGAACGACGGCAACGAGATCTTCACGTTCTCAACCAACACCCGGCACATCGACATCTACAACAACACGATAGACGTAGCCACAACCCCGGCCCGACCGCTGTACAAGATCGTCCAGAACTACCACAACCCGACTGGAATTTCGTTCCGCAACAACATCTTCGTCAACCCGGGCGGTTACGGTTACGACACTGCCAACATCACCTACCAACGCAACCTCTACCAGGCCGGGCCCACTCCTCCCGACGCCAGCAAACTGACGGCCGACCCGCAGTTCATCGGCACGGGCAGCCCGGTCAGCAGCTACCGCCTCGGCACCTCCTCGCCCGCACGCAACGCAGGACTGGCCATCGCGGGCAATGGCGGAAGGGACATCCTGGCCGACCCGTTACCGTCCACCGCCCCCGCGCTGGGCGCACTGGAACCCCTCACGGCCACCCCGGCAGCCAGTTCCTCCTTCAGCACCGGCGCCGGTACCCTCGCAGCGATCACCGACCAGAACCCGGCAACCTCCTGGGCCAGTCCCAGCACAGTGAGCCTGCCCGGGAATCTCACCGTCGACCTCGGTGCGCCCCAGTCCTTCGACTCGCTCTCACTCGCCACCGCGTTCGGCGCCGGACAGGGCATCACCGGCATGGACATCCAGACCTGGGACGGCACGAGCTGGAATACCGTCGTGGCCGGCGCCCACGTCACCTGGTCCTCAAATACGACACTCGTCGAATTCCGGACCGTCACGCTGCCCGTGACCGTCACCTCCACAAAAGTCCGGCTGGTCGTCACGGATGCCAATCGCCAATGGGGCGACATCGCGCTCTACGAACTGGCACTGGGGGGTGGTGGCACGCAGGCACTCCGACAGTGACCTCCACCTACGCCACCGGGCAGGGCGCACCGGCCAGCATCGGCGATGCGGTGCCAGCCACCTCGTGGACGAGTCAGTCCACCGGGATCGGCTGCCCGGGTTCCATCACGTTGACTTACCCGGCCACCTGCACCATTTCCTTCATCGGCGATCTGACTTTCTGTCAATGCAGGCTCGAAACATATGACGATGCAGAGTTCCGCTCGTCCCACACCGAACCAGCTCCCACCTCAGCAGCCGCAGCTGAGCCGTCAGCCCTTCGCCAGACGTCTCAGCATCCCCGCCCACCGGGCAGGACCGCGACCGCGTAATGGGTTGTTCGGTCCAGCGCTGCGGCCGATCGTGTACCAGGCCGTCCACGACGGGGGCCGGCCACCGCCGGACTTCAAACGCGATCGTGGAGGAGGTCGTCGCCGAGGCCAGTTGCGACGGGCGACCGTGCGGCAGTCGCTGATCATGCTTACTTTCAGCTGCCACAGCCTGCTCAGGTTCGAAGACGACGACGCCTAATCTCGTTGGCCTCGGCGTGCCCGCCGGGTTCGTCCCGGTGCCCGCGAACTCGGACGGCTGGATCTCTTGTCACAACCGCCCTGTGTTGCCTAGGTGTCGGTTCACAGGACGCAGATACGGCCGGTTGACGGCCCGGACCGCCCGTTCCCGCGAGCAGCTTGCCCGGCCGGCGATGAACTCGACGGCGGCCAGGGGAAGCTTTCCCACCGGCCACCGCCACAACACCGAGGTCCGGTCAGTACCGAACACGCACCGCGCCTTTCAGGCCAGCAGCGCCGCCGGCTCCGGCGCTCTGACCATCCACTACAGCCGCCGCACCGCCACGGCCACCACTCGTATCGTCACCGGCCCTGCCGTTGCCCCCGGGCGCGCCCGAAGTGCTGACACTCGCGCCACCGCCGGAGACCGCCACACAGGTACCGGTCATGCCCCCGTTTCCCCCGCCGCCGTCGCCCAGGGTGTCGGGAGCACCGATACCACCGCCGGAACCACCGCCCCGGCCGCCGCCACCGCCGGTCAAGGGCAGGCCGACTTGCCGGGCGCCGCCGGCACCGGCACCACCGCTAGGAGCGGTGATCATGAACAGCAGCGTCCCGCCGACGGTGGTCGCCGCGCCACCGCCACCCCCGCCGCCACCCTCTCCGATACCCTTTTGGTAGGGACTACCACTTGTGCCGCCCGCGCCGCTGTCGATGGTCGAGTCGCCGGTGCCGCCATCACCGCCGGTCGCGCCCTGTGGATTGCGGCCTCCTGCACCGATGAAGAACGGGATGCTGAGCGCCGCAGTGTGGGCGGCCAGTTGCACCGTGCAGGAAACCGCACCGCCCGCACCACCGCCAGCGGGCTCGAAACTTTCGTTGCCGCCTCGGGAGCCGCCCGAAGCACCGGCGCCCCAAGCGGTCAACGTGACCGTGGTGATACTCGCCGGGATCGACACGGACCCAGCGCCAGTCGCGGTAAACGTGTGGTCGTAGGCAGCGTGGGCGGCCGGTGCCACCACGACACTGATCAATCCCACCGACGACACGACAGCCATCACACCACCCAAGCACCGCACCACCGGCCGTCTGCGGGCCGCACCACCTTCCCCGCTGCCGGGCTCGCAGCACTTCACGTCAAGCACAGGACGGGACATCGCACTTTCCCTTCGCTCGAAACTACCCGGCGGACGCCGGGAGCGACGGGCCCGTGGCACGAGGCACCATGTGTGACACACGAACCATCAGCATGATCACTGGCTGTCACAGGTCCCCCTCAGTCTGAACCCCCTGCCCCACTCCCACCACCACCCATTCGAGGCCCCGCGCCAACCCCGCAGCTGCCCTGCCTAGCCACGACCCGGCTCAAGGATCCCGGCTCCCGCGGCCGGCGCACCTCCCGGTGATGCCACCCCGACCGCACACAGTTCTTCAGCAGCGGGCCTCGAGGCCGGAGACACCGTGCGCATCACACTTCGGATATCCGGAATACAGACATCCAACTGGTCGCTGGTCGCGGAAGAAGCGCGGCCGCGCCGCCGACGAAACCGCACAGCGGGCCTCGATCAAAGATCTGAGGGACCTGGCCCGGACCGGTCCTGACCAGAACGCTGTTCCGTGACCCCGATACAGGGCAGTACCTCGACGTCGACCGTCACCAGAGCATCCTTGAAATCTTCGTCAGCGACGTCGAGTTTACCGCCCCGGCCACCGACCTCGTCCCGGACGTGATCGTCTCCAGCTACCACCTCGACAGTACCTGGTCGCCGATGACCGACCCGATCATGCGGATGCACCACCCGCTGAACGACACCGCCACGCCAGGACCGTTAAAGACCAGCGAGCTATTCGACTTCAATGACCGCACCGGCGCAATGAACACCACCATCGGAGAACTCGTCGGGCTAAACATGCAACTCGGCCGGGACACTATACACCCAACCGGCAGCGACTCAGCCTAGCGGCCTCTTTCCACCGTACTCGGGAACCGCCAAAAATCGCATCGGATGCGCATCATCGACACCGTGACACCCGTGATCCGACGGGAAAACAATCCGGACTTGAGCTGCGGATAGTGTCGACCCCCGGACCGCACCGAGGTCACCGGGCCACTCGACAATTCTTGATTGAGCAGGGCGAACACTGCACCATTCGCATCGAATGCAAATATTACGCGCCTGATGCGAACGACGGACAGTCATGGACGGCGGGTCAACCGTCCAATGCGTGGCCGCTTGAGTGCCGGGCCGATCAGTACCGGCTGATGCCTGATACGCGGTCGGGCCACCACGGCGGAGCCGGCTCCTCGATGATCAGCTGGTAGGACGGGCGCTCGCCGCGCCAGCAGGCAGCGAGTTCGGCGGCCAGGGTGCTACATGCCGACAGGCCGCGCCGGTCGTCCCAGACACGCGCGTCCGCGGCCGCGGCCAGCACCGCCGGCCCGGCCGCCTCCGCGAACCCGATGACCGCCGCGGCCGCGGTCTCGGCCTGTCTGGGCCCGGGCACCTCGCCTGCTGGGACCAGAACGCTCAGGCGCAGTCCTCGCCCGGCCGCGGCCGCGGTGCAGTTCAGCTGCCGGGCAATCAAATATTCGCACGTCTGGGCGTTGGCTTGGCGCCTGCGCCAGCCGCGCGGCGCGCGAGCCGTGTCACTCGCCGCGGCCATCAGCCCGCACGCGCGGGCCAGGCCGACGCCATCCCACACAGTCAGCACCACCCGCACCGTCTGCGCGGAATCCAGTCCCGACAGCATCTCGCTCACCCGGGTCAGCGCAGCAGGTAGATCATCGGAACCGATGGGGAATGTCACCGGACAATTTTGTCCTGGTCACGACCCGACCCGCATGCCACGCCACCGGATCGGGTCGCAGCCCACGGCGACCGGCGAGGACGACAACTGGGTGCGCCGCTCACACCTCCCGAATACTGCGCGACCCAGCCGAGAATGGTCTCCCCATCCAGCACGGGCATCCTGCGGCAATCCACGGTGAGCAGCACTGACAACCTCGACCTTAAAGGAGCGATTCAGCACAAACGACGCACCGACCGAACCCGATCCTGGAAAATTTGACCTAATAACACCGGGAAACCCGGCTTAACACCAGCATCCACTGCTAGTCCCGGCCGGACCAGCGCCGAAACAAGTTTCTCGGTTGAACGCCGGTTCCGCCGGCCCGCGCTGAGATCACCCGATAAGCAACGGTGAGGAACCCATCGACCCGGCCACCGTCGTAAACCGGCTCCGTGACCCGCCGGTTAACGAACTGGGGCCAGCGCAGAGGGTCTCGGCGGGGGTAGTCGTTTCCGAGACGGTCATAGCCGACATGAGCGTACCCGTTCACTTCGCACGAAACCCGGGACGCCAGACGCCTTCCCCGGGACCCGCTCCCAGCCCGCTCGCCGTGCGTCAGGCTGTGTGGTTCTCCCGGTTCAATGTCGAACGTCGCCGGTGTGGTCGCGGCTGGAATCGCCGGGCCAGTCGGCCGAGTAGATCGCTCGGCCTCTGCGGGCATCGTCTGCGGGGAAGGCGGCAATCCTCCGGGTCCTGAGGTCCAGCGGGAGGACGAGCGCGGCCAGGGCGACGGTGATGACGTGCACCGCGGTGCACCATTCGCAGATCTTGCCGATCACGCCCAGTTCCACCGTGACCAGGTACGCCACCGTGAGCAGGCCGGCGATGAGCGCGCCCGTCCGCAGCCGGCCCACCAGCGGCCACCGTGATCGCCACGCCCGCGGTGTGGTGAGGGCGGCCATCGAGGCGAAGAAGGGCAGTCCGAGGACCGCCACCGGGATTCCGGCGACCACCGATTCCGGGCTGGAGGTCACCGCCGCGCAGTCGACGACGCGGTTGACCGAGCAGGCCAGCGTGGCGTTGGCGGTGTAGTGGTTGACCGTCATGTACGTGGCGATGGCGAGGCCCGCCACCGCCAAGCCCAGGGCCGCCGTCGTGCGCCAGGTGGCCGGTGGTGCGGTGCTGGTGGCGATCATGCGCGAGAACTCCTGGGGAAGAGGGCGGGGTGGGAGTCAGGTGTGGCAGAGGGACAGGAGCACGAACAGGCCGAGCGGTCCGCAGTCGGGGGAGGTCCGGGTGGCCGGTGGCGTCTGGGGCTGCTGGGCCGGCGGGCCGGTCGAGGGGCTGGCGGCCGGGGGCGGGGTGGTGCGCTCGTCGGCCGGGGCGGCCGGGCGATGAGCGGTGGAGTGCGCCGGTTCGTGCGCAGCGTGTCGCTCGGCCGAGCCCGGCGGCTTGGTCGAAGCGGGTGGCTGCGCGTCCGCCGGTTCGGGCGGGTGGACCGGGGAGGAGGTTTCGGTGGTGGGGACCGGACTCGGGCGCGAGGGAAGGGTTTGCGTAGGAGCGGTCAAGCCCGAGGCCGGGTGGCTGGGCGGGGTGGAGTCGCCCGGCAGCAGGATCCAGAACGACAGGGCCGCCACGACGGCCACGGCCCCGGACCAGATCACGACCAGGCCGGCCGGTTGCGGGTGGGTGGTGCTCCAGTCCCGCAGCAGCCGGCCGGCCCGGACGACGATTCCCCGGGCGAGCTGGAACAGGACCAGCGCGATGCCGATCAGCGGCAGCAGCAGCAACAGGATCCGCACGGTCGTCGAGATGGCGTTCAGCACCGGTGAGCCACCGTCGGCGGTACCGACCAGGGCGATGATGGTGACCCAGTCGGCGCGGACGAGATCCGGTAGCTGCCAGAAGATGTAGCCCAGTTGCAGTGCGAGGGCCGGTACGATCAGCAGAACCCACGCGGTCACCAGGACCTGGGGCCAGCGCTTGAGCGCGGAGAGCTGCTCGTCGGCGGGGCGGCGGAGCACGGTGCGGCTGATGATCGGCCGGATGAACTTGAAGAGATCGGGGATTCCGACGAGGTCGGACACGATGTAGTAGCCGTCGAACCGCAGGGTCGGCAGCAGCTGCTGGATGATCTCCAGGTTGACCGTCAGCACGGCCACGAGCAGGGGGGCGTAACCGGTCGAGGCGTACAGCCCGGTCAGCACGAGCAGGCACAGCCCGTTGAAGTACACGCCGCCCAGGTCGGTGCGGATCCGCCCGGCGCGCGAGAGCCGGTAGGAGTTGGTGACGTCGGTGAAGAACGCGGGCCAGACGAGGTACAGGCCGCACCCCATCACACCGGGGGCGGCGCCGCTGTAGCGGCAGGCCGCCGCGTGCCCGAACTCGTGGATCGCGGTGGAGACGATGGCCAGCACGACGATGACCAGGATTCCGGCCGGTTGCGCGATCGTGTCCCGCATCGCCCCGGACAGGTCCTGGGTGGCCAGGGCCCACGCTTCCGCGGCCACGATCGCGAGCACCATCAGCACCTGCACCAGCGGCTGGAACAGCCAGCCGAACAGCCCGCCGATCACCCACGTGCCCCGGGCCGAGAGCAGGGTCATGCGCACCCGCAGGCCCAGCGCGGGGGTGGGGCGCTCCAGCTCGATCGAGGTCCCGTCGGAGAAGGTGGTGATCCCCAGCGGCGCGAGCTTGCGATCGAGCAGGAACACGATGTGGTCCCGGCCCAGCAGCAGCCCGCTGGCCTCGCCGACGCGCTGGGCGACCTCGGCCAGCACCCGCTCGGTCCCGCCCCCGGCCGAGTTCTCCGGCTGGGCCTTCTCGTACGCCTCGGCCAGCACGACCACGACCAGGTACAGCAGTTGCGGCAGGCGGACGATCTGGCCGTCGGACCGGGCGACCAGCTGCGGTGGCTCCCGGTACCCGGTGCCCTGGAACTGCCCGACCAGTTCGGTGCCGGTCAGGATTCCGACCGGTCCGTGCTCACCGAGCGCCCCCACCTCGCCCGAGCGGAGAGCGGCGGTCGGCTCGGCTGCGGCGAGCGACGGCGAGGGGCACATCGATGTCCTCCAAAAACCTCGGGCAGGCGAAGCTCACGGCCCCGTCCGCGGAGGCTGATCAGTAGCGAGTGGTGATGGCGGCGGGCGTGCACGTGGTGGTCGTGTAGGCGGGCTGCCCGAGGCCGATGAGCCCGATCACCCCGCCGGTGCCGGAGCTGTGCGTGGTGGCGCACGCGTAGTACACGGTCGAGCCGTGCCCGTCGGAGACGGCCAGCCGGCCCGGATCGGGCTGCGCCGAGAAAGCCTGGGCGACCGCGGACGAGGAGGAACCCCCGCCGGCCGGGTGACCGGCCGCCGGGACCGGCTCCCCGAGGCCCGGGATCACCGAAGTCAAGGCCGACAGCACTTCCCTGACCGGCAGTACCTCGCCGCTGAGCGCGTCCAGGAAGGCGTCGTCGAAGGGGGCTGCGGACGCGGTCATCACTACTCTCGTTTCATGGGGCGGCTTCTCCGGCCCGCGGCCCGCGGGGGCGCAGGGTCTTCAGCCGGCGGAACGGATCAGGCTTGGGGGTGCGGGACGGGGCAGGGAACCGCGGAGGGGCGAGTCTCGCCCCTCCGCGGCTTGTTCATCCCATGCTGGGCGTTGAGCGCAGCGCTATCAGAAGCTGGTGACCGCAGACGGGGTGCAGGTCTGGATGTCGCTGGCGTTGTCGGTGTGCAGACCCACGAGCTCCAGCAGGCCACCGTTGGGGACCTTGTGGTCGGTCGAGCAGGCCGAAAGCACGGTGGAACCGTGGTTCGGGGCGATCAGGCTGTTGCCGCCCGACGCCGCTGCCGCCGCCGAGGAGGCGTCGCTGCCGACGCTGAGCGGCAGCGTGCCGAGCACGGTGCGCTCGGGCAGCACCTCGCCGGCCACCGCGTCCAGAGCCTGCACAGAAATAGCCTTCATTGACTTACCTTTCACCTGATCTAGCAACGAAATATCCGATCGCCCGCACCACACAGACCAGCCCCGTTCGTCCACGGCTGTGCTGTTTCTTGAACCAACCAAGAACAATGATGCGAACAAATCGGACACGGGAAGAACCGTACCTTCCCCGCACTCTGACTGAGCGCGCCACAGATGTACCGGAACCGTCCCGCCGAAGTCCAGCCAGATCCACGACCGGAAAACCTAACCACTCAAACGAGTGATAACCGACAACCGGGCTCCAAGATCAATTACCCGTCCGTTTTTTCATGCATTCCAGTCTGCCACCTGCGCCGATGCCACCTCCAGCCGTATCTGGCCGGCCAGATACGCGGCGGCCATCGTCCTTCGCGCCACGGGGAACAAAACCAGCAGCACTCAAGCCTTCGACCACACCTCGTCAACGTTGGCAGACTGACAGCAAATGCAAGCAGGATGCTTTGCCGGACAGCAGAATATTCGAATCGCAGTGCCCCGGCAGCGGCCGTGAACCCGGACCGAGAGGCGGCACCCGGGCCCGATCCGGGGCCGGGTACCGTGCCCCCGGGGACCACGCGCACCACGGCTTACACCGGCTCCATCCGGATCCGGCTCCGCCACCTCACCCCCACCTTTTCCCCATCACCGGAACCCACGCTCGACAACATCCGTGCCCACCGTTTCACGGGTGTATCCGATTCTTTCCCAGAAAGCTGACCCCCATGGACACAAAACAGAACAATATTCGGAACAACCATCGGACATACAGCGCAGACGAGGTCGTCGGGGGCGCGCGTCCGATCGCCGCGGCCAACCCCGGCCGGCGTCGCCGCACCCTGGTGATCGGTATCGGCGTGGTGCTGGTGGCCGCCGCCGCCATCGTGGTCCTCACCCTGAAGAACAGCCGGGCCGACCAGCACCAGGTGGACGCGATCGCGGTGCAGCGGGCCGGCGGGCACTACTCCGCCACGGTCTCCGCGGACGGCACCATCGTCGCGGGCCCGGACGAGGCCACCACCAAGCTCGACGTCTACGAAGACTTCCTCTGCCCGGTGTGCGGCCGGTTCGAGAAGCAGTACGGCGCGCAGATCGACACCGCGATCACCGTAGGCGCACTGCAAGTCCGCTACCACATCGTGAACATGCTCGACGCCAACTCCGCGCCGGCCGGGTACTCCACCCGCGCCGCCAACGCCGCGATCGCGGCCGCCGAAGCCGGGATGTTCGCCGACTACCGCACCAGCCTCTTCGGCTCGCAGCCCGTGGAGGGAAAATCCGGGTGGACCGACGACCAGCTCATCGATCTCGGCCGGCGGCTGGGCATCCGTGGCGATCGGTTCGCCCGTGACGTCACCACCGGCGCGTACCGGAACCTGACCACCGCCCAGTTCGACCGGGTGAAGACCCTGGACTGGTACAAGGGAACACCGACGGTCCGCAACGGCGACACCACCATCGACGTCCTCGGCGACCCGCAGTGGCTGGACAAACAACTCCACTGACACCGGCCCAATCGGGGGAACCGGCCCACCAGTGCCTGTGCCCGTGATAGATGCGGAAACCGATCCGGCGGGTACCGTGCTCGTGCCCGGTACCGGAGAGGTCGCGCAGTCCGGCCGCCCTCGGGGAGCTGGTCTGTCCGGACCGGCGTAATCGCATTCCCCCCGACGCCGGCGCACTGCTATTTCATGATGATCGGAGTGACGCCATCGTTGCAGGGTGAGGGCCTGGCCTCGGAGCTGCTGGTCTGCGCGCTCGGCCACAGTGACGAGGAGGGCCATGCTACGTCCCCGGAGGCGAGCAATACCCGCAGCCGACGCCTGGCAAAGTACTTCCGCCTCCACGGCCGCGGACCCCTGCTGCCCGGCGGCCAGGTGATGTGACCCATGTAGCGCGATCCGAACCGGTGAACATCCCCCGGGACCCTCACGGACAGCCGTGACGCCCGGATACGCCTCCCTCCGGGTGCCGCCGGAATGCAATGCGGGCCCGTTTCCTGCGGCCGGAAGGGACGGCTCGTGCCGGAACGGGTCTACACGCGGGTGTCCACCTGTGAGCAGAGCATCGCACGCCAGACCCATCCGTTCGGCAAGCTCAGCGTTGCACAAGCTTACGGTGAATACTCTCAGCACTCAACACGAATAACTGGTGACAGTTGAATACGCGAGCTCACCAGTTTGAGGACCGAGGTACGCACGTGCCGAGGATCGGCTGGCCTTCTCCAAGCTCTGCTGCGACCTGGCCAGCATCCTCGCCGTCCGGGGCTAATACAGCTCCCGCGATGTGACGCCGCAAATGCTGTTCAGGCCGCTGTCGGCGATTGTCGGCCAGCCGCCGGTGACGCGAGGTTGATGATGACGAGATGTTGACGCGGAAACCCGCACCCGCCGACGGGTGCGGGCCGGGCCGGTATCGCGGGGGACGACCACAGCTTCGCGCGATTCTAGAAATCCAGTACCGGATTGCGGAGTTTCAGAGCCGATGGGCAGGCCCGTGGGCCTGGTACAACCGGGCGGTTCAGCAGGCCGCAGCAGTGCATGCAGCATTCTTGTCTTCGGGTCGCGCACCGATGCCGTGAAGAAGCACGAGGTACTGGAACATGTTGTCCAATCCCCGGCTGTGCACGCTCTTCCTACCGGGGGTAGCGGGCGTCCAGTGTTCCGGTGGTGGTGAGTCGAAGCAGGGCGGGAGCGCCGTCTTTGCTGCCGGAGAGGATGGGCATTCCGGCAGTGGTGGGCAGGACAGCGGCGATAGTGCCGTGGTAGCCGAGTGTGGTCGTTCCGTTGTCGCCGAAGTGGGGGCTTGGGCGTCCCCGGCTGGTCAGGCGGGTCACCGCGGCCCGGGTGGTGGACCCGGTGGTGGTCCCGGCGATGTAGATGCTGTCGCCGTGGACGTTGACCGCGGTAGCGGTGGCCGGGGCGTCGAGGTGGGTGGTGGCCTCCCCTGTGGTTCCGAATCTGGTGTCGCGGGTACCGTCGGGGTGATAGCGGGTGGCGACGAAATCGCCGTTCCTGGTGCCCGCGACGATGGCGTCCTGTGCGTCGTCGAGCACGACGACCGGTCCGGAGCGGGGGGCTTGGGGGCCGGATTCGCGGAGATAGCCGGTTCCGCCGGCGAAATGCTTGTCCAGCTGCCCGGACGGGGTGAACAGCGCCAGGACGAGCGCGGGTACCGCCGTCCGGTCGGTCGAGGTACCGACGACGACCAGTTTGCCATCCGGCCGTTGCGCGAACGCGGCGGCTGTGTCCTTGCCGCCGGTGTTGAGCACGGCTTTGCCGTGGTTGCCGAA
Organism: Amycolatopsis sp. PS_44_ISF1; assembly: GCF_032335455.1. NCBI lineage: Bacteria > Bacillati > Actinomycetota > Actinomycetes > Pseudonocardiales > Pseudonocardiaceae > Amycolatopsis > Amycolatopsis sp. PS_44_ISF1. The sequence continues at coordinate 1,892,929 of NZ_JANUXO010000002.1, forward strand.
GGCGGTGTCCAGACGTCCGCGCCGGGTGTACTTGGTGAGCACAATGTCGTCGCCGCTGGTGGCCAGTAGGAGAAGCGCTCCGGCGGGGGTGATCGCGACGCCGGCCGCCGTGTCGTCACCGCCCAGATCCGCCCGCACATAGCCGGTCGAATTGAACGCGGGATCAGGCTGTCCCTCCTTGGTCAGGCGAGCCAGGAGGACGTCGCCGTCGACGGTGCCCGCCACCGCGGCCGCTCCGGAGGTCCCGTTGCCGGTGTTTTCCACGGCGATCGCCGCCGCCGTGCCGGCGCCGGGGCTGTCGATGGTGGCGAAGCCGCCGGTGCCGTAGCCGCCGCGGCCGTCATGGCCGGCGACCAGGCGGCCGTGGCTGTCGTACTTCCCGACCACGATGGCCGTCCCCCGGGTCCCCGCGACGACGACGGAGTTGTCGGTGAAGATCTCCGCGGAGGCGACCTCGGTGCCGTTCGCCGCGATCGTGGCGGCCGTCGCGGGGTGGCCACCGGGGCCGGCCGGTTGTGTCAGGGTGATGAGCAGAACGGCGACGGCCAGCGCAGTCATCCTGTTCATGGCGGGCTTTGTTGGTTTCATGGGGAGCCCTTCGGATTGCGGGGATCGTGCAGACGGTACGCGAGCAGACGAGGGGCCACACTCCCCCAACCCGGCAGCGGGATTGGCCCGTCACCCACTTTCGGTGATACTCAGCGGCGTGAATAATCTCGATAGTTCACTGTCGGGTGATGGTGGCACCTAGGTCATTGTGGCCCCATCCAACTTGGTGATAGTTCATTCATTTCTCGATCGCTGCCCGGCGCTCCCGACACGCGCCGGCGATCGATGAGGAAAGCGAGGGACAATGATGCGCGTTCCGTTATGGTCGGCGCCGGTGCTGACCGCTGTCGTGCTTGCGGCCGGCCTGGCGGCACTGCCCGGCATGGCCGCCGCGGATGATCCACCACCGGCGGACACGGTGCCGACCGACATTCCGGACCCAGGCGGCAACCTGGTGTTCGACGGTTTCACCGATCACACCATCCGCGATCATGGAGTCCACTCCATGATCTACGAAAACGACCTTTACGACACGACAGAACAGTGCGAAGACTACCGGCAGCACTCGAAACTGAAGGTTTTCGACGACACCAAGCCCGACTACGACGACAGCAGCCGCTACCACCTCCGGGAAGTCGCGGAGTTCCACCCGGCGGAGAAACCGACACCGGTCGATCCCCACGCCACCAGGACGATTACGACCGAAACCGCGAAATCCCAGCGCTGGGAGCACAGCCTCAGCGTGGAGACGTCCACGGAAAGCTCGGCAGGTGGCCTGTTCGCCAAGGTGTCGGCCAAGGTCGCCGTCACCGTCGGCACCACCTATGCCCGGGAGACGACGGTGACGGAAGGGCAATCCACCAGCGTGACCAACCCGACCCCGGACACGGTCCGCTACTACGCGTGGGGGACCTACTTCGACCTGTTCAGTTATCAGCGCTCACCGTGGCGGGTGACGTGGGTGCCGAAAGGCGGCCGGATCTACGCCGGCGACTCGGTGAGTTCCGCAATCAGCTGGTACAAAGCACCGGAGAGCGGCTGCTACACCTCGGCGACGTTCGACACCTTCAAGCTGCCCAGGGCCCAGAGTTCGCTGGCGATGGTCTACGAGCTCAACAAGAACGCGCCGTCCGGGCCCGCTGCCTGCCGTTACCGCGTCACCAGCGGTGATGTGCAACTTTATCCCACAACGCAGGACAAAAAAGGCAAGAAGATACCCGATCTGAAGTCGAAGAAGCTCGTCGACGTCGCTCCCGGAACCTGTTTGAAGGCCGGATCCAACGCCCAGTACCACGACACCGGCGAAGGCGGCTATTCGTACCTGGTCCTCGCGAAGCCCGCGAAAAAAAACGGCCGGTGCCCGATCGAGCCCGACGCCCTGTGCGATGGGCACTACTGGGTGCGCGGCACCGACGTCAGCGGTGACCACGACCGGCCCCCCTACCTCGAAGAATGGGGCAACGGGTTCGGGTTTACGCTCGACTCAGTAGCAGAAGGAACAGGATTGGGTATCGGCGCATACTATAATCCGCCGCCCAGGATAACGACGAACGTCCAGGCCGAACATTGGCGACTGGCAACATCCACACCCGGAACCTGGAAGGTAGAAAGCACCCGAAAGCCGGGCACCTGTATGCAGCTGGGGCGGGACAACGACCGCAACGAAGATGCGATGGTTGTACAAAGTTGTGACCGTGACGAGGCCCGCTTCGCCGTGGTGTATCGCGGCGGCGACCAGTTCAACCTGGTCAGCCCCGGTAATCATCCCCAGTGCCTGACGCAAATCGATAATGATCAGGGAGGGCGGTCGAACCTCACCGCCTGCAGCGACACCGCCAAGCAACGCTACACCGCGACCCCCTGACCCGTTCCGTGTGACGAACACGGTGGCGGACCCGTTGCCAGCCAACGGGTCCGCCTGGGACACAACCGCGACCTCCGGCCACCTGCCACTCCAGCCGCGCCTTTTCCGCTGGCAAAGTGCAGGCTGCGGAACTGGACATCGCGACCGTTCCAGAGGCAGCTTCTCCCAGAGAACTCCCCCGGCGTAAGACCGCGGGCCACCTCCGCCCAGCGGCAGGCAGTAACTTCCCCGCATAGCAGCACGTCAAGGACAGGTGCCCCGTCCTACACCGGCCTCCTGACCGTGCCTGGTGTCCTTGCCTTGTGAACCCGGAATATTCGCGATCCGGTGGCTTCTGGTGCGGGGTTACGTTGCACACCGTGAACAATTATCCGGTGCTCTCTTCCGCCCCGGACGACGACACACCGGCCGCCTTGACCCTGCTGACCGAGACACTACCCGCCCTCGACCCCGCCGCAACGGTACGAATCGTGCTGACCCTGTGGCAGGGAGTGGGGCTGGCCCGCGCATGCGGCATCACCGCCGCTGCGCGAAGACCTCTGGTTACCCCTGGCTGCTGGACGCGCCGGCGGCGGAACGCCGAGGCGGTCGAGTACCTGCTCGCCCAGCAACCCACCCGCACCGCAGCCGCGAAGGACCGCACCCTGCAACTGCACAACCCCCAGCCCCGAAGCTGCCGCCGCGGCCTGTAGCGCCATCGGCGACGCGCGGGAGGTCCAAGCACACCCCGCGCAGTGCCGGGTTGCTTTCCAGCGGTGTCCGCGCGAACACTCCCGCGTCCCCGCCGATGTTGACGACGGTCTCGATGCTCGCAAGGTGATCGCGTCGGCCAGGTACTCGGCCACCCCCTCGATCATCGCGGACATGGCCGCGGTGAACTGCCCGTCCTGGTCGGTGTGATTGCCGAAGTACGCGATCAGTTCCCGGTCCCAGCACCGCGGGCGCCTGGCCGTTTTCGGCGCGGACCGCGTCGGCCAGCGATTCCCACAGCGGCCAGTGGCAGGCCATACCGCCTACCGGCCAGGTCGCGCGGTGAGCCGGGCTCTCTGATGCGGAGCAGGTCCAGCAGCGGGGTCGTGGCGTCCTGCTCACCGCCGGCCGACGCGGTCAGGCCCAGGGCGGCGCAGGCGCACGGGGAGCACACGGTCGCGGACGGGCCGAGCGACTCCGCGCGGGCGATGTCGGACACGGAGGCCTGACCGTTTTGCGCAGGTAGCCAGCCAGATTTGCCACGGCTGCCGTTCGGATGACCTGGGTCGCCCTATGGCCGGTGATCATCTGGAACAGGCGGCCGCTGTCCCCGGTGGCGGCGCCGGACGGGGTCAGCGGACGGCCGAAGAACGTCATGCTGCTCCCGGTGCGGTGAGCGGGTGCCGGTCGGACCAGGGGGCGGCCCTTTCGAGCTGGGCGGTCAGGCGCAGGAGCACGTTCCCACGGTGGGCGGCGTCGGCGAACTGCACGCCGATCGGCAGCCCGTCGTCGTTCTGGTGCAACGGCAGCGAGGTCGTGGGCTGGCCGACGAGGTTGTACGGCGCGGTGCACGCCGCAGATGCCGCCATTCCGGTGAGGATTTGCACGGCGGTCCGGACGGCCGGGTCCAGCTACACCCAGTTCCGCGGGCAGGGTGGGCAGGGTCGATGTGGCCAGGACGTCGAAACCGCTCCACAGCGGGCCGCGTCCTTAGACCACCGCTGTACCTCGGGCAGCGCAGGTCCTGCGGCCGTCCGTTCGCGGGCTGCTCCACCTTGCTCATCTCCGTCGCCGTTTGGCTACGCCACCACTGAGCAGCGCTGCACCGCGGCGGCTACTGATCGCGACCTTGGAACAGGACTTGCAGTTGCCCGCGTAAATCCTGCTCGGGCACACCGCTATCCGCGGCGCCCCGGCCCATGCTGAGGCGCTGGCAAGGCCACACATTGATGGTTCCCGGCTGCTGGTCACTCTGTGTCCCGCACTCCGCGAGGTCGCCGTGCCCTGTATTGCCCGGCTCGCCGAGCTGTGGGAGAACGAGCGCTGCCGGCAGGTCGGTACCGGCCGCCGTCTCGACGGCGCCAGCAAGGGCCTGCCCGAGCGGGCGGTGGAGCCGATGGTGACCGGGATGGTGTGGACGCCAGTGGTTGTAGCGCGTGCAGGCAACGGGAACGGAGGCACCGGCGGGCACGGACCCGGCCGTGACCAGGCGGATTTCGGGGTCGCGGACGAGGTGGTGCCCGCGGAGGTGTCGTTCACGCCTCCGCCGGGTCGTCGAGGACCGGACGCGGAACGAGCGTCATGCCCCGGTCGTGCCGCCGGTCCGGTCAGCCGCGACGACAAGGCACGGACAGTCGAGCGCTTCTGCTCATCAGAGGCGTGATCAAGCGTCGGGAGACCGGAGCCGGGCCCTGATCGCGGTGGTGATGCAGACGATGATGCGTGTGCCCGCGGGAACCCGCGCCGGCAACAGCCCCGGGCTGGTTTGGTCCCTCTCGTGCGTGCCCTCATGACGTCGGATGCCGTCATTCCTAGCACCATCCCGCCAGACCCCCGTCCGGCATGTCGACACGGAAACGACCGGACTGGGAGCGGTCTCAGGGAGTCGGAATGTCCATCGATCCCCGCTGGCCGCGTCGATGATCTTCGGTGTCACTGCGGATGACCTGCATGTGTGGTCTGCGGATCCGATGCTCAACCGGGTCGGTGAGCACCTCGGGCAGGTCTCGTTGGACCGCGTCACCGACATCACCGCAGTACCGGGGCGTAGCTGGCAGCAGGTCACCATCGCCCTGGCCGGTGGGGAGACCATCGAGTTCGAGGGGCGCGGAGCGGTCCACGCGCTGGTGTCGGCCTACTAAGAACGCCGAACGGGAGGCACCCAGAACGGTGCCCAGGCCGAGGAGATCTAAACCGCTGGCACCGGCGGGGCGGACGCTGACGATGCCGAGGGTTGACGAGGAGGTCAGCGCCGGCCGGTGTGCTGGTGGGCCACCGCGGGTGGGCCGGTATTTCGATAACACCCGGGACTCCCGACGCTGAGTCAAACGCAAGGCAGGAGCTCACCGCTGGACCGCGGCATCATGCGGGCGATGAGGTCGGCGGCTGCCCCGGGGGTGCCTTCCTTCGGGTGTTCGAAACGGTGTCGAGGGTGAGGCGGTCGTCGTGGCTGAAGAAGTTCCTCAGGTCGGATCCGGTGGCGCCGACTCCAGTGACGGGAAAAGACGGGAGCGGCTAAAGTCGTGGAGGTTGCCGCCGCCGGTCACGGCGGCGAAGTGGCGTCCGGCACGCAGTAGCTCATCCGGCATGGTCGATTGCCGTTGTCGAACTTCCCGTCCCGGGCTGTGCCGTCCTCGGGCACCCGATAGGCAGTTGGCCACTCATCGACGTACGGCAGCTACCGTCGGCCGACGACCGCGCCAGGGCCGTCCAGTAACCACCGTTCCTTGCCGGACTGACCTTTACCCCATCGCCCCGGCGCCCCGCGCCCGTAGTCGAATATTCCCGATCCGGTGGCTACGGGTGCGGAGCGAGTTGCGCACCGTGAACAATTATCGAGTGCCCGACCTGGACCCCGGCCCGGACAACGACGTACCGGCCGCGCTGACCCGACTCGCCGCGTCACTGCCCGCCCTCGACCCCGCAGCGACCACACCGGTCGTCCTGGCCCTGTGGGAGGGCACCGGGCTGGCCCACGCGTGCGGGGCCATCGCCGCAGCCGCCGACGAGACCCAGGACCGGTGGAGCCGCCGGAGCCGCAACGCCGAAGCGGTCGAGCACTTGCTCGCCCGGCATCTGACCCACACCACCGCCGCGGCCGGCCAGAACCTGCGACTGGACATTCTTCCGGCGCCGGCAGCCCGTCCCGGGCCAGGCGACGCCGACGCGGCGGTGACAGCCGTCCTCGCCTTCGCCGGCACTGCCGGACCGGCCGCGCAGGCCGCGGCCGCCGCCGCCACCGTCTGGGACGACCGGCGCAGCCTCTCCGCCTGGATCACCCTCACCACCGAACTCGCCGCCTGCTGGCGCGGAGAACGCCCCTTCTACCGGCTACGCCCCGACACTCCTGCCCCACCGTGGTGGGCCGCCACCCCGCCCGGCCCAGCGCCACCCTGACCGAGGCCGCCACGCCCGGGTCAGCCTGGTGCGACGCCGCCCGCAACCAGGCCCGGCCACGGTCGCTAGGACGCGGCCGCGTCTCGCTCCCACTGGTCGCGGCTCCACTCGACGTACTCCACCTGCACACCGTCGGCGAGCCGGGCGGTGAGGTTGCGGCCGGTGGGCACCTCTCGCGGGCCGCGTACGAGTTCGGCGCCGGCCGCGGCCAGCCACGCCTGGCACTGGTCAAGGTCGTCGACGATCAGCGTGGCTTGGGTCGCGCGGTACGGACCCAGTGCCGCCTGCGTACCGGCCAGCACCAGCAGCCGGCCGACCGTGGCCAGTTCTAGTCCCCCGGGAAGCGCGAAGCGAGTACTGACCGGGGCACCGGTGCCCTGGGAGAGCACCGGCAACACCTCGTCGAGGTCGGCCACGTAGATCCGGGCGTAGGTTCGCAGAACGCGCATACCGGTGGCAACCAACGCGCCGCACCGTTCGTTCCCGAAACGAAGCGCGAACAGGACGCCCGAGTGGACCTGGACCTCGGCGATGCCGCCGTTCTCGTCGTGTCCGCGGCTAGGACGCAGGGGGGGCACGGCCACGCGATCTCCGACCAGGTAGGCGGCGTCGAAGGTCTTCAGTCGGATGACGGACGCGATGCCGCGCTGGGACGAGCGGAGACGGGCCACCCTGGCTACCCGCAACAAGCTCGTCTCCTGGTGGAATTGCGCGTCTGAGAGACCGTTCTCGTACACTCGATCAGGGCTGGGAACCCTATTCCGGGATCGACGTCGGGGTCAGAGCGTCGAGTGGCTGGAACCGCGCCGGGTTGTCGACGATACCCGGACGGCCCGACGGCCGGCGGATGATGCCCTCGACGAGCACGGCCCGGCCTGCGTTATGCCATTCCCAGGCCTCGCGATAGGTCTCGACCGGCAGCCGTACCCTGATCTCGGCCTGCCGTCCCCTGCGGATCGTTGACACTGCCACCTCGCCGAACGGATCGTCCTGGTTTTCATGCCGGAACTCGACGATGGTCCCGGAGAACACCTCGACCGACGATGCACGCTGCTGACGCAGCCGTTCGGCAACCCGCCGCACCAGGTCCCCGGCTTCCGCACCGATCGACACCTGACGAGGCATCGTGTTCGGGGCCGGGGCCAGCGGCGCCCAGTCCACCGTCGTCTCGAACTCTCCAATGGACTTCTCGTCCAAGACGTTGGCCAATCCGCTGCAGAACTCGCGGCTGACTCCCCGGTACACCAACTCGTGCAGGCCCTCGGTGGACGGGGAGCGCTCGGGCGCCACCACGAGGTCGTGCACTGCCTGCATCGACTGGGCGAAGGTCCGCACCACACGACGAGCGAAGGGCTCAGCCGCGGCCTCGTACCGGGCAGGGCCGTCCTGGCTGTCGAACAGCATCGGCCGGTCAGGATCCGGTGGTTCCGGCTCGGGAATCGGTATCAGCACCGGGATGACGAACGATCCCCGCTCGGTGTGCCCCATGAACGCCTGCTGGATCACCTCGTCACCGATTTTCGAATAGCTGCCGCCGATCTGGGCTCGCTCCCAGCGCGCTGTCGTCGCAGTCGCGCGCAGCATCATCCGCGCCGAGCCGATCAGCTTTGTCGCCGCAACGAGCGGAATTTTGTCGACAATGTGGCTATCGTTCACCGCGCGCAGATGCGTGACATCGAAGCGGACGTAACGCACAGCGTCTGCGATCTGCTTGAAACCACGGTTTTCGGCCTCGGCCAGTCGACGCAAGACTGACCGGATCAGCAAGTCGTCCGGCTCGTTCGGCACCCCGATGCGTGAACGCCCCTTCACCCATAGCGTTCCCCCGGGGCCGGGCTGATTCGCCAGCCAGCCGCTGCTCTTCAGGTACCAGACGATGTCTGCGGGCGCGGGGAGAACGGCGCTGTCAGACATCTGCCCCGCCTCCTCTCGAACCATCAAAGCTGGCCTCCACGTCCGCTGCCCACACCCTAAGCGTGTCAGCCGTGAACCGCTGGGTCTTCGGGACGACGATGTTCTGCTCCTCCTCAATTGCGTCGACCCGTACCCAGAAAGCAGCAGCTCTGTGCAAGGTGGCGGTGTCCTGATGATGCAGCCAAGACGCCGGCTCGTCCGGGTCGACGATGACCAGGACGAAGTAGACCGGCACGCCGGAGCGTTTCCACCGCCGACGCCACGTACCGTCGACAGGCCAGGTCGCGGTCGTGCCACCCTTGATCCGGAACTGCCCGGTGCACTTGACCTGCACCCGTGCTGGCGCGAACTCGAACTCGACACTCCCGTCGACTGCCAGGACATCTTCGTCCGGGCTGGTCTCGTCGAACCCGACGCCGGCTTGGCTGCACACAGCCCGCACGTACGCGACGCCGAACCGCGATTTGGCGCGATTAGCGCCAAGAGTCGCGCCCTCGGTGCTCAAGTCATTCCCTCCGCCCACAGCTGCCATCCTCACGCGCTGCTGATCGATTGGGTAGCCGCCTTTGGCATGAACCAGATACCGGACTCGACCATTCGGCAGCCCGCTGACCAGGCTCGCCGACCAGGCCGCCATCGACAACAACCGCGCGATCAGCTGCGGCAGCGCCACACCGCCCACCGGCCAGTCCTGCGACGAGTACCCGCTGGCGTCGTCCTACCAGGGAGGCAACGGCGCCGCCGCCAACGACCGCTACACCCGTGTGGTCCCGCTCAGCGCCAACAACAGCCAAGGCGGCCTGACCTCGGCCTACGACGACTACTATCGGGTGCTCGACACCGACCTGTTCTTCGTCCAGGCCGTGCTCGCCGACGGTTCCACGGCCTGGTGACAACGCAGCGCCTAGGAGCTTCGTGAGCGATCACGATCTCGATCACGACGAGGTGGTATTGACCGTCCACGCCCAGGACGGCCAGTACCACCTCCGCGCCACAACCGGCACCGACAATCCCTGGCCACCCAGCCCGGACGGGCTGCTCACCGGAGAAACTGGATGGCCGTACTCTGCGGCACCCAATTCGGCCCCGTCGAGGTCACCCTCCGGCTCCACCACCAGCCCCCCGCCGTGGACACGGTCCGCTGGGACATGAGCGTGGAACGCACCCTCCAGAGCCCCGCCGGCGAACTGATCGTCACCTCGATCTACAGCGGCGACCCCCAGACACTGACCGTCCCGGCAGGACACCTCCGCCTCCGCGTCTCCGTCAGGAACCGAGCCGGCGCCTCCACCCTGACGACACCACCGGACGCCACAGTCGAACACCACCACATCGACCTCTGGCCCGTCGAGACCGACCAACCCCCGCAGGTCGTCCACGGCCCGGACGAACTCGCGCAACACCTGAGGTGAAGCACACGCAATCACCGGCACGAACAGGCCCCGACGGGGGCCAGAACGCTGACGGGACAACGCGGCCTGGGGGGTGATCAGCGGGCGCGGTGGCCGCCGCAGGTTTAGGTTGGGCGTCGGATATTCGCGTGCAGCACAAAGAAAGGAGCACCCGCAGTGGCCGGCAAGTTCGAGGTGTACCAGGACAAAGGCGGCAAGTTCCGGTTCCGGCTGAAGGCCGGCAACGGCGAAGTCGTCGCGGTCGGTGAAGCGTACGAGACCAAGTCCGCGGCCAAGGCCGGATGCGAAGCAGTGCAGCGTGCCGCCAGCGACGCGTCGGTCGTCGAGGTCGACAGCTAACCGGACGGGCCCGGCGACCTGGCGCTTACCCGCCATCGCCGGGCCTGCCCACGTTGGCAGTACGACTTCGCCGGACGAATCCCGTTCGCTCGGCACACAGCCTGTGCGCGCCGGTGTGCTGTCGCGGTCGAGGGATGCTGATGACCGAATACTGGAGCGCAGAACACAAGCCGATGCTATGCACCAGCCACGATCGTCGACAGCAGCCGACAGGGGGTGGTGTCCAGATGACGATCAAAAGGACCGGACAGCGCTCAATCTCAAGCCCCACCATGCTGACGTATCTGCCCCACCCGACCGGCTGGACACCCTGCTCGGCAAACTGAAGCAAGTGCGTCGCGATCGACCCGCGGCGGTAGCTCGAGTTCGTCCTGCCCCTGTCTCCTGGTCTGATAGATCCGGCGACAGGGAACCCGGTGCCGGATCTGGTGCAGTTGTTTCGACCTGCCGTTCTCCGGAGCCGTGCGCCGTCATATGACCTGCCCGCGGGCCGGCGACTTCACCTCCTTAGGCATACGTGGCTGATTCTGCGCGAGCAGTCGCCGGGCTTGCCCGGCGGGCAGATCGTCGCCACCGCCGCGTCGGTGGACGCCTCGGTAGCCCGGATCGTCGGCGCTGCCGGTGCCCGCGTCGTGGTGCGGCGGCCACAGCACCACCGTGCACCGTCACGCTGGGATGCGAGACACCGGCGGTGTGCGGTCCGGCGGCGATCTACGGCGCGGCACCGGGGGGTCACGGCCGGGCCGTGTGGGTGCCGAGTTCGGTGTGGACGTCGGCGGCGCTGAGCGAGGCCCCGGGCTGATACAGCGCGAACCCGGGCAGGGGTGCGGGCTGGTTTTCGGCCAGTGGGCGGGCGTGGAGGGCGTGGATGGTGGCCAGTGTGCTGGTGAGCAGTGTGGTGTCGCCGCGCCGGGTGAGGTGTCCGACGGTGGCGGGGTCGAGGCCGATGGTGTCCCAGGGCAGGTCGGTGAGGGCGGCGGCGGGCCAGGCGTCGCCGTAGGCGCCGGACAGCGCGAGCGAGCACCCGGAGTGGGACAGCTCGGCCAGCCGGGTGAGCACGGGTGGGGCTGCGGTCAGCGCCGTGGCTGGGATGACCAGCTGCAGCTGCCCGGGTTGCAGTGCGGCGGTGGCGGCTTTTGCGGTCAGGGCGTCGAGCAGGGTGTCGTCATGCACGGCCCGGCCGGGTAGGTCGAGCAGGATCTGCGGGGTGTGCCCGACACCGGTCCAGGTGTAGATGTCCCGGCATGCCAGATCCAGCATCAGCGGCAACGCCGCCGCCAGCAGACCGGTCTGCTCGGCCAGCTCCGCGACGTCGGCCAGCCGGCCGAGCCGCCCGTCCGGCCCGGTCCAGGACGCCACCGGCCGGATCCCGCTCAGCATGCCCTCCGGTGTGCACACCGGCTGGTAGCGCACGCTCAGGCGGGTGTTGTGGATCGCGTCGTCCAGCTCGGCCAGCGCGGTGAGGGTGTGGTGGTGGTCAGCGTCCTCGGCCGGCTCGGCGTGAATCACAGGGTCGGCGCAGCGGCCGGGGTCGCGCCGTGCGCGGCGGGTGCGGTGCAGCACGGTCTTGAGGGTGTCACCGGGCTGGACCTCGGCGATGCCGATGCGAGGATGCAGGCGCAGCCGGTGCCCGCCGACGCGGACGGGATTGCTCATCCAGTCCGCGAGCTGTGTGACCAGCCGTGTCACGACCTCCCAGCCCGGCAGCCCCGAGAGCAGCACGAGCACGTCGCCGTCGCCGTGGCTGTGACCGGCCAGCAGCTGGGGGCAGTCGGGGTCGGTGATGGCGAGGATCTGGGTGTGGATCCGGGTGAGCAGCCGGTCGTGCATGTCCTGGGTGAGTACGTGGTCCAGATCGCGCCGGGCACCTATCCGCACGGTCAGCAGCGCCATGCCGCCGGCCGGTGGGTGCTGTAGCCGCGCTTCGGCCTCGTCGGTGAACACTGATGCGCTGAGCAGGCCGGTGTCGCAGTTGCGGTCGGCGCTGTGGGCCAGGCCGCGCAGCAGGGTGACGTCGGAGAGCAGGACGCTGACGCCGCGCTGGGTGTCGTGGGCGTGGCCGAAGGTTGCCGCGATCCACCGCGCGGGGGTGTAGTGGTCGGCGGGCAGCTGGAGCTCGATGCGGGTGACCGTGTGCTGCGGCGCGCCCGCGACCTGTTCCACGGCGCCGCGTAGGACGTCGGCGTCGCTCTCGCAGCCGGCCAGTGCCGCAACATTCTGGTCGCGGAGCTCGGCGAAGGTCCGTCCGAGCAGGGCTTGGGCGGCGTCGTTGGCTTCCACGATCCGGCCGTGCCGGTCGAGGGTCAGGACCGCGGCGGCCGGCTCGGGGGTGCGCGGACGTGGCTGGTGGGCTGCTCCGGCCGGGTTGTCGTTGTGAGCGCGCACCAGTGACAAGCCCAGCAGGGTCTGGTCGTCGCGGACCCGGTCGCGCAGCCCGGTGGCGAATCCGCCGGCGAAGTCACCGACCACGCGGGCCCGGACCCGACGCGGGGCGTGCGGGGTGAACTCGGTGGACAGGTCCGACAGCAGGCACACGCACGCGCCGAGTGCGTCGGCGGACAGCTTGTGGGCATAGGACAGCTCGCGGCCCACCTCACGCGGGCTCGGCATCGGCCGGTCTGGGTCCAGGAGTTCCTCGGCGCGGTCGAGGCTCGCGCCGAGGTGGTGCAGCAGGATCGCGGTCCAGCGCCCGAAGTCCTGGTCGGCGAAACGCGGGTGCGTGGTCAGGTAGGCCTTGTCCGCCATCGCTTTGAGCCAGCGGCGGCCGAACTCGACGGCGTCATCCGCGGTGAGCCGCAGCCCGGGGGTGACCGGGTTCAGCAGCGTGGCCAGGCCAGCCGCGGTATCGGCGAGCAGCAGCCGGTCCACCCTGCTGGCCGGAGCCTCGTCGGCAACGGGTGCAGCAGCAGGGCCGGTGCGCGGCGCGGCGGCACGGATGCGGTCGAACACCTGGTCCAGGTATTCCACCACCGCGTCGCGCGGGCGGGCCGCGGGAGACGGCATCGGGCGGGGGGCGGGGTCGGTCATGGCAAGGTCCCTTCGCTGTCAAGACTGGAGGCATCGAGCACGAGCGCGCGGACATAGGTGCGGGCGCGCAGGATGTAGTCCTCGACGGTGCGCGGTGAGCGGTTCATCAGGCGGGCGATCTCGTCGACTTCGTCGCCGAACATTTTCTTCGCCAGGGCGAAACGCAGGTGCTGAGGCAGCGTGGCGATCGCCCGGTAGACCAGGAGCACCGCATACTCATCGGGGCCGACCCAGGCCAGCTGCAGCGTGGCCATCCGCGGCTCGTCGAGGCTCGCGCCCTGGCGCTGCGAAGCACGCCAGGCGTCGATGCAGCGTCGGCTGGCCACACGGTTGAGCCACGCGCGTTTGTCGCCAGTGATCTGCCGCCAGGACTCGGTCATTTCCAGTAGCGCCTGCCCGATAGCGTTCTCGTGGTCGATGCCGGGAAACCTGCGTCGCAGCCGGTCGTTCAAGCGGGGTTCGTACTCGTTCATCAGGTCGGACAGTTCGACGATCTCGTGCTCGGTCAACGAGGACGGCGGCGACTCGCTCACGCCCGTCCTCGCCGGCCGCAATGGCCCGCACCGGCCGCAACCGCGGCCTGAGTGGTCACGAGCACCGCACCGGACGGCGCGATCTCCAAGCGCACCGCCTGCGCGTCACGTAGCAGCGGCGCACATTCCCGCAGCACCATCGCCGCCGAACGGCACCGCAGCCAGCCTCGGGTAGCGAGGACCAGCCCGCCGGCGAGCTGGGCCGGCGGTCCCGCCCAGCGCCGCGGCAGCCAGGGCACCGCGACGAGGCCGAGCAGGAACAACGAAACAATCGGGGACATTGGGAGAACTACCCTCCATGGGTCCGGGGACACGGGTCATCACCCACCGGCGCCGAGGACGCCGTTGTTACTTACTTGTCGACCGACGACCCCGGAATCCCGTGACGGATCACACGAACCAGAAATTGTCACCCGAATGCGCCACGACGCAGGGACGCGTGGTGCATCCTCACTCCACGACGACGCTCTTACGAGTGAAGTGGTGCCGTCTCGCTGCGAAGCACACGGTTCCGCCCGGCTGGCAGATGCACTGTGCAAGCTGCCGTTGCTAGCGTCGATACGGAACCGGCGCGAAGGGGATCACACCGTGGGCACGTCATCCGAAGACCCGCACCGACCAGCCACCCCGATCGTCGACATCGAGAAACCCAGTGTCGCCCGCGCCTACGACTGGTACCTGGGCGGCTCCACCAACACCGCCATCGACCGGGACTTCGCCGAACGCGCCGCCCGGCTCATCCCCGCCCAGACCATGGCACTGGACAACCGCAACTTCCTACGCCGGGTCGTGACCTACCTCATCGACCACGGCATCCGCCAGTTCATCGACATCGGCTCCGGCATCCCCACCGTCGGCAACGTCCACGAAGTCGCCGCCTCCCTCGCCGACGACGTCCGCGTCGTCTACATCGACAACGACCCCGTCGCCGTCGCCCAAAGCCACCTCCTCATCGATGACGATCCCCGCACCACCGTCATCAACGCCGACATCCGCGACCCGGCCACGATCCTCGGCCACACCGACGTCCGCGACCTGCTGGACTTCGACCAGCCGATCGGGGTGCTCATGATCGCCGTCTGGCACTTCATCACCGACGAGCACCACCCCGCCGACACGATCGCCACCTACCGCGACGCCCTGCCCAACGGCAGCTACCTCGCCCTGTCGCACCTGTCCGAGCGGCACGCCACCGCGGAACTGCGCGCGCGGATCCGCGACTGCATCACCACCTACACCACCAGCGCGAGCCCGCTGGTCCCCCGCGACCCGGACACCCTCACCCAGTGGCTGACCGGCTTCGAGCTGCTCGACCCCTCCATTGTCCCGGTCAACCGCTGGCATCCCGACCTGCCCGGACCCGACGGGCCTGACAACCGCCTCATCATCGGCGGCCTCGCCAAATACTCCGCATCGACGAGGTCAAGCTGACGTCGACGTGACACCCCGGACCCTGGCACCTGTCAGCACCGGGACAGGCCATGTCGTCAGCCGGCCATGCCGGACCGGATTCTCCGGCTGAACCCGGTCCGCCGGCGCGTAGCGGCGCGGCGAGCTCGCGGACGTCGCGTCCGGCGATGTGCTGCTGGACCTGCAACTGCCCACCGCTCTTGCGGGTGTCCGGACAGACTCGCGCACACCGTGCTGCGCACCAACGCCCGGCCGAGCCCGGGCATCGAAACCGTGCTGCGGCGCGGAATGCTCCGGACATGGCCGATCACCCATTCGTGTCCACGGGGTGGCTGGCTACGGTCATCGGGTGACCGGACTCGAAGCTGGTGCGCGACCCCAGCGCAGCGCGCTGGAACTGATCGCGGTATGCGTCGCACGGCTGCGGATAACCGACCCGGCGGACACGCGGGCCTCGCTTCTGGCAGCGTGGCACGGGTTCGGCACCGCCGAGGCCGCCGGCCGCATGCTACGCGACGACAACGACGAATACGCCGAGCTCGCGCGCAACGCGACGCCGGTGTTCGAGGCCGTCGCCGTGCTGATGCGGCGGGCACCGTCGATGCCCTACACCGACTTCGTGGTCGAGAACGTCAGCGGCCTGATCCCCGAGAGCCACCGGCCGACGGACGACAGCGACCAGATCGACGACCCAGACATGGTGGCGGACCTGTCCGCGGCAAGCCAGGTCCGCAGAGCGATCCTCACGCTCGCACTCGAACTGAACACGCTGCTGCCCGAAGCCGCCGAGAACGCCGCCGCACCGGAGGACCGCGTCGCGTGCGAGCACGGCACCAGGCTGGCCTACGAGCTGTCGAACTGCTGGGAGGGCAAGCCCAGCTCGTACCTGAATGGCAGACGGGATCTCATCGGCGACCACAAGACGCCACCGTTGGCCGCGAAACCTGAGCAGGGCAAGAAGAAGCGCAAACCCAAGCGGAAATGACCTGAACATGTTGCCGACAGATCGGGTCGTGCTGATCGACCTGGAGAACGTGGTGGGGTTTCGGCCCAAACGACGAACCCTGCGCACCCGGATGACCGCGCTGCTCGAGGCAGCCGGTCCCCGGCACCACGCCGTCGCCGCCTACGCCTCCCTCGAGGACACCGACGACGTCACCGCCTCCACACTGGCGGCGCTCGGCGTCGCACCCCTGCGCGTCACGCCCGCGCCCGACGCCGCCGAACTCGCCCTGCTCGCACACGCAAGACGGATGCAAGCCGACGGCTGCGCCAGTTTCACCGTCTGCTCCGGCGATCACGCTTTCGCGGTCCTCGGCGACGCGGACGCCTTGACTCTCGACGTCCTGGTCTGGCAAGGACAACCAGTCGCCACCGGCCTCGCCGCAGTCGCCGACCACGTACGCCGACTCCCTCGACTGGTCGAAGGCGACGTCCCGGTTCGGCACAAGGCCACCGGAAACTCGGGGCACCGCACGCAGCATCGCACGCCATCCCGATCGACGCGGCAGACCCAAGTCCCGTCGAACGGTCTCGTCACAGGCTTCGCTACCGGCATCGGTATCGCCCTCGGTGCACGCCTCGGCAGCGTGCTCTGGCCCGGCGCTAACCGCCGGGGAGCACCGCGAACTGCGTTAGCGCCAGGTGACGAGTGACCAGGGATCGTCAATCCACAGCTGTATTTCGACGATAGGTGCGCTTGGGGCGAGCCACAGTCGCCAGCATCCGCATCCGAGCCACCGAACATCGGGGCCTGCGTCGATGAAGGTGTCGGGGTTCTCGACCAGACGACGATGCGTAGGCGTCACCGTTCTCCGGCGCGGTCGGAGTAGTCCGCGTATTCGTGGCGAAACTGGTGGTTGTTGCCCGAACCTGCAGCGCCGATGTCGTGCCCCCTGACCTGAGGGTCAGCTGCTGTTGTAGGTCTGTCGAGGTACGTTCTCGATCATCGGCAGACACAAGGCGAGGGGCTACTCGGCGGTGTCGGTCCAGGAAACAGTGGCAGCGGTCAACCTGGCTGTGGAGAAGGCCGCGGCGGCTGGCGAGCGCCTTCAGCAGGCGGGGCAGGCGGCTGAGGAAGCTGGCCTGGCCCTTGCCCAGGCCACGCAGGACAGTTCAAACCAGCAGTTGGGTCAGGCTGTGGGCGCGCTCGCGCAGATTGTCCAGGACGTCGGCAGCGTCGGCCAGCTGGTGGCGAGGCGTCGGGCAGGCTCTCGGCGTACGTGACGTCCTTGACAGGCGACCAGGGCCAGGACGAAGACAGCGGCCAGTCGTCGGGCCGGTCCCCACCGTCCGGCAAGAAGGATGATGAGCCGGACGACCTGGTGGAGAAAGCGTGGCGCGAGCTGCCCGAGCGCGGGACCGGCCGTGGGATGAAGACGCAGGGCCGCTAATTTGCGCCTGGTAGAACTACGTCGGCCGTAACCAGCGGCCGGGACGGCTGGACGGGCCGGGTGAACCAGGTGGTAAAGGAGGCGGGGTGTCCATATGTGCCGCTGACCGCGAGATCGATCGCCTGAACTACGTCGATGACCTGCCAGGGCCCGCACCTGATCGTGCGCGGTCCCGAGCGAGCCCCTTTGCCACCGAACCGTCTTGCGATAGGCGGTGCCGTCACCGACGACGTTCCGGTCTGGGCCAATTGAGTGATCCGTCGCGTTGTGGCTTACGAGTAGCGATTGCGTGAATACGATGTGACGTCGTGTGGATTGTCGATCGCGACCCATCCTCTTCGTCCGCCGTTCCGGGGTCCTGAGTGAGTGCCGAGGGAGCCCAGCAGCAGGACAATGCGCTGCCGGTGCTCGATCTTATTCGTGTAGGGGCCGGCGCGGGCCGTGCGGACGATTGGACGTGTCCGTCGTCGTTGGGCTGGAAGTCTCGGCCGAGGTCACCCTCGGTAAGCCGCTTCCCCTATGAGCGCTTGGACAATTTCGTTCTTCGCCCGGTGATGGCCGTCCTGGACAAGGTCGAGTTCGACGGCTCGTCGGCAGATGAGGCCCTCTCGGAGGTCCAGCACCTGGGCAAACCGACGCACGCGGGAGTAAGCCGGTTTACCGAGCATGCAACACGCATGTATCTCGCGTCGCACCGACCTCATGCTGACGTCGCCATGAGGCCGGTGCGCGAGTTGTGGGTGGCGCAGCGGATCACCAAGACGGTCGTGTGGGAGCTGTACGCCTGGGGACGCCGGTATGAGTCGGTGGACGGCCGACTACGGGAGTTCCGTTTCCTGCGGCTGGGTGACGTGGGGTCACGAGAGCGGGACCCGACCGAGATCGCGCTCGCGGCCTACGTCGCCGCCTTCGGCGCACCGGCGGCCTGGCCGGATCCATGGTCACAACCGTTTCGCCCGAGTGGCCGCGCAGGCGCGCAGTGCGTGCGGGTTATGGACGTCGGGTTGGTGAACGGCTCGGTGAAGCCGTGCTTCGAGGGCACGGCCGAGGAGGTCGAGGAGTATTTCGCCGAGCACGGCCGACGCCAGGTAAGTACGATCGTAGCGGGCGGTGACGCGGTACCGGGCTCGGGGTGCGCCAGCTGCAAGCGAGTCACGGTGTGCGATGGACCGGGCCGGACTCCTGGACTGCTAGGTCTTGACGCGTCGCATGGTCCGTTACGGACGGTATCGATCAGTGGGCTTAGATACTACCGTAAGTGTCCGGCGCAGGCGTACCTGCGTTCGGTTCACCTACCGCGCGCGTACGAGTACAGCGCCGAGGCGGAGCTGGGGCAGGCGGTACATGCATGGCTGGAGGCAGCGCACGACGGTAAGCCGACCCAGTGCGGCCGGGATGCTTTGCCGGCGCTCGGCTCGAGTTGGTCCGCTGGAAAGTGGCACGTCGCGGCCGGCGTCCTGGCGGACGCAGGTATCCGCATGCTGGCTCATCACGTCGAGGTGTGCCCATTTCACGAGGCTTCGGAGATCGATTCAATCCAGGTCGAGCCGCGGTTGACCTTTGCCGACACGACGGCGCGTGCGATCGTGCTGGCACGACCCGATCTGGTGTACCGGGAGGCCGGGCAGTGGGTCTGGCGCGAGCTCAAGACAACCCAGAAGGCGCCGGAGTCGTTCGGTGACCCGTTGCGGAAATTCCCCCAGCTCGCACTCGGCGTCGCGGTGCTGGCTGCTGGCGGGCTCGGTCCCGGCGGCGCGGGTCGCGTTGAACTGGAGATCTTGCGCCCGACTGGCGCGGAGATCGTGCTGATCGACCCCGCCGACGACGAGCGGGTCGAGACGGCCCGCGCGGTGCTGCGCGAATGGGCCACCGCGTGGCGTGCGGACCACTCGTTCGAGGCACGAGTGGGCCGAAACTGTCGGTGGTGTCCGGTATCACTGTGGTGTCCGAGCTACCCCGGCCCGGACGAGAACGGGAAGGACCACCCCAGTGGTGCCGCGTCAGCAACAGCAGCCGAGAGCTGAATCCGTTTTCGAGGGCGAGCCCCTGGTGAAGATGGTGGCCAGCGCCATCGTGCGGCTCTCGCAGCAACAGGGTCCGCAGGAGCCCGTCTACGACGCCACGGTGCAGAACACCTACAACCAGCTCGTGTTGCTGTGCCTGCGGAAGGGACAGGCACCGCCGGCGAGTGTGCCGGAGATGGTGAGGTGGGCGGCACAGCACCCGATCGGCGAGGACCCGTGGCCATGGACGTTGCCGGAGGTTTTCGACGGCGGCGGGGCCGTGCTGGTCGACGACCAGACGCACACCCCGACCCAGCAGTGCTGGGAGTGGCGGGTCGCGGCGCGCGACGTCGCCGCCGAACAGGTCGAGAACCAGCTGATGCTGACGGCGATTGCCGAGTGCCGGGCCGCGAACGCCCCCGAGTCCTACACCGCGTTCCGCCGGCTGCTGATCCGTCAGCCGGTGCTGACCGGTGCCGAACGCGCCGCGATCGCCGACGACGACCTGGACCTGGAGCTGCTGCACGATGTGATCAAGAGCTGCTATGAGCCCGCGCCCGCGTCGTACCTGCGCGACGGCGCGTACGCGGTGTGCGCGCGGTGCGGGTGTCTGCTGGCGCCGATCGGCCGGGACCGCTACGTCTGCGAACTGGACCGGTGCCGGCGCGACCAGCATCCCCGGGTCGGCAAGCGGGTCGAGGCGCGCCGGGGCGGTGGCCTGTACCAGCTCAACCGGCCGATGCGGATGTTCATCACCGGCCCCGGCCTGGCGGAGACCGATCTCGAATCCGAGCTTGTCCGGCGCGGGCTCCGCCCGCAGATGTGGCCCAACTTCGACGCCTACGACCTGCGCATCATCCTGCCACGTGGGCGCGTGTGGGCGATCGACGTGAAGGACCGGGCCAACCCCGCGCTGCTCGGCCGCGGCGCTGCGCCGCTGCGGCGCAACCCGCCCTACGACGAGGGGTTCCTGGTCGCGCCGCAGTACCGATTCGATGAGCGCGAGGACTACGGCCGGGTGTTCGCCCACCACCGTCCCGACCAGCTGACCGGCAAAGTCGACCTGATCTCCGACCGCGAGCTCCTGGCCCGGGTGGATCGAGAACTTCGCCGCGTCCGCCGCAGCGAGGGCACCACGACGATTGAGGGGGCAGCCAATGCGTGAACGGAGTGGATGGCACGCCCGTCTGCTGGGCCAGCTCACCCCGGCCTGGCCGGAGACCCTCCCGGATTTCCGGCCGGGCCAGATGCTCGACGTGGAGCTGGGCCTCCACCTGCTCTGCTCGGCGACACCGGGACACACCGCGCAGGATGCCTGGACCCTGTTCGGCGGCTACCCCTACAGCGACGTGTTCGGCGCCCAGACCGCCGATACGCTCCTTCGGGTGATGCACGGCAGGCACTACCTGTGGGACATGCGCCGCCGACGGGAATGGATCCGCGCGGTCGAGGCATACCTGCGCGTCCCCGAGGAACTCCGCGGCTACCGCCTCGACGGCATCGACAGCACACCGGAGCCACGCGAGCCCAGCCGCGCGGCTGGCCGGTTCGAGGTGTACGAGGCGCTGCTGACCACCCCGCCGGCCTTCGCCCGCCAGCCGCTCCCGCTCGCGCAGCCCGGTGAGTACGAATTCTATGTGCGCGACCGGCGCTACTCGGTCACCTTCCCGGCAGAGCTGCTCGCGGACATCCCGGCACCGATCGGGCACGACCTCGACGGGCTGCCACCCTGCGGCGGAGCGCCAGTGGAGGTAACCTGGGTACAGCTGGAAACCACTGCGGCCAAGATGGACGCGATTGAGCAGAACCTGCCCGGCAAACTCAACGAGTGGGAACGCCGCCTGCGACGCGTGCAGCTGCTGATCCGCGACGACGCCCGCGGCAAGTTCGTCGAGCCCAAGGACGGGCGCCTGCGGGTCGATCGGCTAATGAATCTGGTCGGCATGGTGGGCGCCGGCAAATCGACGCTGCGCGACATACTCGCCTTCTGGGCCGCCACCGAGACCGGACGGCGCATCACAATCGTCGTCGGGGACGTCGCCGAAACCCTCGCGATCGTCGACCAGTTCACCCGCCTCGGAGTCGACGCCGCCCCGGTCCTGGGCCACTCCACGCGCGAGCGCAACCTCGAACGGTTGCACCGCCGCATGGCCTCAGCCGGCGCCGACACCATGCTCGGCCACGACCACCCCAGCTTCGACTACCTCAGCAGCGCCTGCCCACTGGACGCACTGCGCGGGGTGGAAGCACACCAGCCCCTGCGGATCGCCGAAGCACCCTGTACCGCGCTCTACCCCGTCCAGCGCCCCGATCCCGACACGGACGACCTCCTCGCCACCGCCGGCAGCAACGACACTGCCCGTTCGACGGGAACCGGACGCCGGAAGCGGCACGGCTGCCCCCTGTGGACGGTATGTCCCCGCCACCACGGCGCCCGGCGCCTGGTCGACGCCCAGATCTGGGTCGCCACCCCGGCCAGCCTCGTCCACAGCGGCCTGCCACCAACCCTGCAAGCCGAGCGTCTCCGCCACCTGGAGGCAGCGTGCCGGCTGAGCGACCTCGTCATCGTGGACGAAGCGGACCGCGTGCAGATGCAGCTCGACCGCGCGTTCGCCCCGGCCACCACGCTGGCGGGCCGGTCGCCGAACTCGTGGCTGGACGAGGTCGCCGGCCACAAGGTAGCCGAGCTGGCTCGCCGCGGACGACTGCAGCTCTCAGCCCAGGACGTGGACGACTGGACCGGCGCCATCGACACCGTCTCGGCGGCCACCGACCGGCTCTACGCCCTACTCATCGGCACCCCACCGCTGCGCAGCTGGATCACCGCGGACTACTTCAACGCGATGACGCTGCACCAGTGGCTGATCCGATCCTGGTTCCCCGACCTCACCGGGCACAACGACGATGCCGCCTCGGCAGGCCCTGTGGCACCGGACCGCGACCAGCGGCAGGCACGGATGGATCATGTCGAGGCCGTCCTCGACCAGTTCCGCGACGACCCGCTGGAGGAACTGACAACCGGGGATCCGGCTGATCGGGTCACGCCTGCGGCGAACACGCTGGTGCACCTGGCCTTGCAGCTTCTGCACGCTCAACGCGACTCCTTGATCCGCCAGCGGCTGCGGGAGGTCCTGCTGGACCTCGTCGAGCACGACCCTGCCATCGCCGACGACCTGGAAACCCACGCCAAACGCTTCGAACTCACCCTCATCCTGGCAGCCCTGCACCATCGGCTGGACCGGATGACCATCCTGTGGCCCCGGGTGGAGGCCGCGCTCAACCTGGAAGCTACGTCCAACGTGCTCTCGCGCCGTCCGCCCAAGGACTACGAGCCGGTCATGCCGGAATCGCCGATGGGCAACGTGCTCGGTTTCCAGTTCCAGCTCGGTGAACGCACCGCCGATGGCGACCAGAGCGGCGAACTGCGGTTCTTCCGCTGCAGCGGCGTCGGCCGCGAGCTGCTGCTCGGTCTCCCCGACCTGCCCGTCGTCGACGATCGGCCTGGCCCCAACGTGCTGCTCATGTCGGCGACCAGCTGGGCCGGCACGTCCACCCGCTACCACGTCCACGCCCCGGTTGACGCCGTCCTGCGGCCGCAGGATGACGAGGTCGAAGCGATCCTGAACACCACGATGCGGACCCAGTTCCTGTACTGGCCCGGCACCACGCCGCCCAGGCCGCTGAGGCTGTCCGGAAGCGGCCCGGACGATCGCGAAAAGGTCCTGGAGCAGATGCTCAATCAACTGGCGATCCCGGACCGCAGCCTCGGCGACGCCCCGAGCATGCTCGACGCGGAACTGGCCGACATCGACGACCTGGACCGGCGCCGGATCCTGCTGCTCGTCGGCAGCTACGCCGAGGCCAAGCACGCCGCGCGGCATCTCGACAGCATCCCGGAATGGAGCGGCCGGGTCACCCAGCTCGTCTCCGACGACGCCGATCTCGACAACAGCTGGATGGTGCTGCGCCGCGGCGAGCTGACCAAGTTCCCCGATCTCGGCAGCGAAATCCTCGTAGCTCCACTGCTGGCGGTCGAACGCGGCCACAACATCGTCCTGCCCGGCGGCAAGGCCGCCATCGGCAGCGTCTATTTCCTCGCCCGGCCGCACCCTCGACCGGACGACATCGCACTGGCCATACACGCGATCAACGACTGGGCCGTCCGCCAGATCCGTAACCCCGCCCGCACCTTCCACACCGACGCCCGCGCCGCTGGCACCCCCGACCAAGCTGCGTTGGCGTTCCGCCGGCGAGCACGCAAGGAGTGGAACCGATTCCTCACCCGCCAAGTGGCATGGAGCAGCCTGACCCCGACCGAGAAGATCAGCTTCACCTGGGACCAGCTGGTCGTCATGTGGCAGGTGATCGGCCGGCTGGTCCGCGGCGGTGTCCCCGCGCGCGTGGTCTGCGTTGACGCGGCCTTCGCGCCCCGCCAGGCCGGCTTCCACGCCGTCGACACACCCGACACCAGCCTGCTGGCCAGCATGCGCGCCGTCCTCGACCCGTACTTCACCGCCGACCCGGCCACTACCCCGCTCGATCGGTCACTCGTGCACGCGCTGTACGAGCCGCTCTACCGGGCGCTCGGCGACCTCGACTGACCTACGACCACGACAGGGAACCCCATGGTCTTTAACGAAATTCAACCCGCCGCGCTCATCCCCAACCCCGACAACGGGCCGTACGAGCTGGACCTGCACACCCTGGCCTTCCCCGCGGCATGGCGCGAAGCCGTCCTCGACTTGTACAAGTTCGGCAAGTCCGACGCAGCGCAGGCCAAGATCGAAGAGGTGCCGATCAGGGCGCTGAACTCGTTGATCCGCACCGTCGCGCCGGATCTGGTCACCGTCGACGCCAACGCCTCCTTCGACGCTACCCAGCCCTGGCTCTACAGTCGGACCAACTACCCGTCTCGCATCCTCGGCCGGATGGTGCATGCCTGGCTGCGCAGCCTGCAGCCCACCGCCGAAGGCTTCCAACGGTTCCGCGAGACCGCGCGCGTTCTCGATGTGGATTCCCTGTGCTGGCAATCGGACACGGTGGACCTGCTCGAGCACGAGCTCTCGCCGGGCGGAACCTGTGTTCCGGCCTCGCGGCTCTACCGGGTCCTGCCGGAGATCTTGGCCGACCGCATCACCGCCCAGCCAGCTTACGAATTCTGCGGCGAACATGTTCGGTTCCACCGCGTCGCCGTCGACGCCCGCGCGAACGGCGCCGAACTGATGTCCTGGCCGCCGTTGAAACACACCACCAAGGTCACCGACAAGGACGCCCGCAACCGCTACGGCAGTCATCGAGACTGGCGGTACTCCGCCGTGATCAGCATTTCGCTGCGCACTGTGCCGTTCTCGCCGATCCCCCGGATCTACCTGAGCACCCGGATCCGCCGATGGGTCGCCGGTCAGGTGTCGATGTCCGGGACGCAACGGGTGTCTGCCTACCTGCTCACAAAGGAACCATTCATCGAAGACGGTCAGCAGCCCGGCCGGTTCGCTGTTGCCCAGTTCGCCTGGAATCCCCGCACCCGCCAGATCGAATGGGTTCAAGGTGGGCCGGAGGGCATGCTCGCTCGCGTCGGCGCCATCGACAATCTCCCCGCCGCGGACGTCTTCGCCAAGGAACCCGATACCTGGATCGACGAACGAGACGGCATCCAAGGGGCCGCCAGCTACCACACGATGATGGGCTGGCATGGTGTCGGCGCCGGGCTCATGCCCGCCGAACGGCGCCGCCTAACCGAATGGGCCGCCGCCGCGCTCGAGCCCCAGCTGATCCCGGCACCGGTGCTGGCCCGCAGCAAAGTCAAACAGAACCCAACGAAGCTTCTTACGCCGAAAGTGTCGGTTCCGAAGAAGGACGCGACGGACGAAGAGATCGAACAAGCCGTCGCCACGAACCGGCTCATCGACCTCGACAACTCCGTCCGCCGCCGCGAGTACGCGGCGCTCGCCCTCGATAGCCGGGACCTGACCGCCGTCCTGCTGTACCAGTCTAGCCACATGCGGAACCAGCTCATCCGCGCCGCAGAAGCCAGCCTCGGACTCGCCGACTACCGCGAAGCAGTCGGTCCGGACGTGTGGAGCTGGAACGCCCCCGACCTCCGCGTGCGCATCCACGCCCGCGAACTCGGGGCGTTGGGAGCGCCGTTAGGCAACAGCGCACAGGCACCCCGGAAAGGCCAAGAACACATCGACGCGATCGGCCACCGCCGCTCCGCCGTCTCTGCTTACCTCCGCGACCTCGCCGCCGAACTCGGTGAGGCAACCGTCATCACTTTCGTCGAGCTCGATGGGCGCGACAAGTTCAAGCCGCGAACCACCGACCCGAAATTCGCCGTCCGGCTCGGCTGCGCCGACGCCGGCATGGTCAGCCAATTCTTCACCCCCGGCAACCCGAACGACCCTGATGACGATTCGGAGTTCCGTGTCGCGGCGGCGTGGGCCGATGGGCTGCGCCAGCTCGGCATGCGTCTCGTACCCGAACACACCGTCGGCGCCAAGATCCCCGAGGGCCTCAACCAGCTGGCGTTCTGGATTGTCAAACGACAAGCCACCGGCGAGACGAATCGGCCACAATTCACCCCTGTCGCTGTCCTGATCCGGCCCGGGCGGAAGTGCATCCTCGGCCGGACACCTGAGATGACCGAGTGGGTGCCTTACCCGCAGCTGCTCATCGCCCTCACCGGCCAGGTACGCCCCCAAGACCTCTCCACCGCCGATCAGCAGACCAAGGCCGTCGCCGCCTTCGTCCAGAACACGATCTACACCATGCGCGGCACCCCCACCCTAGTCGTCACTCACGCCCAGAACACCCGCAACCGGTGGCCGTGGCTGACCAACAGCGGCCTCATCGCCGACCGCATCAAGCTCGGCAACGGCCCGGCCCAGCGCATCCGACTCTTTGGCTCCAACCTCTACATCGCACGCATCGCCACCAACGACCGCGACGAGACCCCTCAATGGTGGGCCCCGAAGAACGACGAATCCGGCGGCATCAGCAAGGGCCTGTGGAAGCTCACAAATATCGACAAGAACAGCCACGTCTTCTACAGCACGAGCGACAAGAGTGGCACCCACACGCTCTCCGTGGAAGCAACGAAACTCACCCATCGCATCAACGCGAAAGGTAATGAAGAAATTCGTCCGGACAAGAACGCCTGGAACCCCGAGCTCTTGGAAATTACCATGATCGGGTTTTCGGACGCTGTCGAAGCTGAAGACTGGGCCATGTTCCTGCACCAACAGCGATTCGCCGAGGACTACCGTGACGCGCTCGCCCTTCCACTGATCCAGCACGTCGCCGAACTCACCTCCCAATACGGACTCCCTCACGACGACGAACCCGACGACTCGCCCAAGACCCAACTCGATCAAGTTGAGTCGCCCCCACTCGCTCGGTTGCAGTGACTCGTCTCCGGCCGCTGCTCAATGCCCGCGGATGCCGGATGTTGACTGGACGAATCCGGCCTGGCGCAGGCGAGAGGACATCATCACAATGCTTTCGCGCGGAAGACGCGTTAGGGAACTGACGCCGACGCTCGCGGTACGTTGGTGCTGCACGGGCCATGGCCACGCTGTTTCCAGTGGTCTGAAGGAGACCTTCACCGAGCGCACCTGCGTGCATCAGCCCGGTCGGCAAGACTCAGGCCTGGGACTTCAAGATGCGCAGCAGTCGGGATGCGGCGTGATTGAGAGGGATGGTTTCCTGCTCGATCCTGCGGAATGGGGTGAGGCCCGCGGTTGCAATGATGTTGTACGCGGTGGTCTCGTCTTCGGTCAGGTGGGGCAGGGGCGCCGATGACGGCTTGATGGCGCGGCCGGCCTTGTCGTGGTTGACACCGTTTTGGGCGTAGTGGTGCAGGTCGGTGGCCTCCATGAGGATGGAGGTGACGGGCTTCGCCGATGCTCCGTCCGGGGCGGACTGAGCCAGCGCCGCGCGGAACTGGTCGAGGATCGCGTACCCGTCCGCGTCGATGTCGCCCCAGTAGACGACGTGGTCGGCAGCACGGACCCAGGGCACGTTCGCAAGCAGAGCGGCTGCTGCCTTGCCGCCGCCCTCGACCACGATCGTGTTCTTTATCGGCGGGAACCACAGGCGGGAGTCGCGGTTCTCCACAACGAGGACGACGCGTGGCTGGTAGGCAATGTCGTGCACGTCACCGGTGGTCCAGGCGTCGTGTCGGCGGCGGCCCGACGCAGCGTGGTCAGGGTCGACATAGGTAAGGTGTATGACGGTCAGTCGTGGCCGGACTTCGTCCCGAACGTCGCGTCCGGTGACGTCGCGCAGCAGTGCACCATGGATATTAAGCCATTTGGTGTGCATGCCGGGGACCGCAAGTTGCCGCAGGGTCCACATGCTGGCATCGGGGTGCTGGCGTAGCCAGGTCACGGCGCTGACCAGCACCTGCACGTCGATGGCCAGAAGACGGGAGACTGCCCGGAGAGTTCCCGGGGTGAGGATCGCGTCGGCGGATCGCAGCGCCGACGCGAGCGCACAGATGCGGCCTAAGTCCATCATCAGAGGCTCTGTGGAGTGACGGGTGTCGGCTATCAGCGAGACGGCGCCGTCCAGGTCCGCGACGAGCGTGGCGGGGAAATCGCCGGCGACTCCTCGGATGGTCACGGCTTTGCGAGCGAGTTCCACACCGGCGGGGAGATGGTCGGAAAACTCGCGCCATTGCATGTGCCACTCGTGCCAGGCGGCGTGCCCGAGTTGCTCGACGGCCTTGCCGGTCGACACGCCGGGGCGGAGTGGAACGGAGAACACGACGTGGTCGCCGACACCGAAGTCCGCACACACGGCTTCCGCCCACTTCTGATCGATTTTGCGGCGCAGAGCCGCGACGGCGTCCTGCGGGGTGAGGAGTGCGCTCATGCCTCCGGAACACCGACCAGGGGCTTCGCCCAGGATCGGCCCTGGGAGTTCTTGAGGATCAGGTATTCCGCGTCGACGTGAGGTTCGATCGCGCTGTGTTTGTCGTTGGGTGCGCCGATGATGAGCTGGAAACCGAGGCCGCGCCACGCGCCGATGGCCCGGCCGGTGAAGTGTGCGTCCGCCTTGATCAGTGCTTCGTCGAGGAACACGGGGGCGTAGCGGGGGCGAGCGGCGCCGGCGTCGCCCAGCTGGTACCGGAGCGCGGCGCCGACGATAAACGCGACCAGCTCTTGCGACTCGCCGCCGGACTTCTCGCCGATGTGGTCGTACACGGCGACGTGCACACCGTCGAGATCGCGTTTCTCAGCACTGATCCGGACGTGGTTGCGCACGTCGACGAGGTCGGCGAAGTCCGGCGCGGTGCGTCGGATGCGGTCGATGACCTTGGCCATCCGGTGATAGGCACGTTCCCGGTCTTCGTCCGTTGCCGCCTGGTCAATAAAAGCACGTACCTCGCGCAGCTCCTTGCGGAATCGGGCACGCACCGTGGAGTGGCTTTCCTGCGGGTCGATGCGCAGCCGGTGGTTGTCGTCGGCGAACGGCAATGCGGCGAGGATGCGGTTGACCGGGTCGATCCGGTCGCGGATCTCGCGGACAGCCGCAGCGAGTTCGCTGTCCAGGCCGGTCAGGTCGTTGCCGGACAGTTTGAGCAGGCTGTCCCGCCACTCGGTTTCCAGCTCGTGCAGGCCGCTGGTCTCCAGGTCGGTGAGCAGACGGTCGAAGTCGCGGTAGGAGGCCTCCGCGTCGATGCCGAGATTCGGGTTCGGCCAGCGCTCGAGGAACGTCGAGAACGTGTCGATCAACGCTTTCTTCGATCGGCCGATGGTCTCCGCCGCGGACTTCCGGTCGGTGCTGAGCCGTTCGGTGGCCCGGTTCACCGCTGCGTCGAACTCCGCGAGGGCCCCCGCCGGGTCGGCGCCGTCCGGGTCGCTGTCGAATAGACCCTCCAGGTACGCTTGGTGGTCCTGGCTGGGATCGCTGCCTGTCTCTGCGGCCGTGTCGAGCGCTAGTTGGGCGCGGTCCACTTCATCGGCAGTCGACTCCCAGGACTCGCCGAGTATTTTCACGGTGTCCTTCTGTCGGCCGACGCGCTCGGTCAGTTCCCTGACCCGCTCCTTGAGATCGTCCACCTGGCGCTGCAGCTGATCGATCTTCGGATTGTCGAGACGGACCTCCTCAACGACGTGGGTCAAACGGTCCCGCTCCGACTCGACCGACTCGACGTCCACCTGGTCCCAGGACAACTCGGTCAGGATTTGGTAGGCCGCGCGTCTGGCTTCGAACAAGTCGAGATTTTTCACCGCCCGCGACGCCGAGGTGACAGCTTTGTCGAGGCGTTGACGCGCAGAGTCGATTCGGTTCTGAAGGTCGGCAAGCAGCCTGCTGTTGGTGAAACCGAGCAGGTTGGGCCGGCCGTGTCCGCCGTGTGCGCCCCGGCCGCCTTCCGCTGTCTGGCCGGTGATCGTGAGTGCCTTGGAGTGCTGCGCCAGGAGCGTGGGTGTCTCGACGCAGACGAAGTCGAACCGGCGGGCGAGTTCGCTCTTGAGCCAGGCGGTGAACGGCGATGGCCGGTAGTCGAGCCGGCCCGGGAGCGTCCTGCCGTCCAGCCCGACCTCGTCGCGCAGGCCGGTACGCACTCCCTCGAACTGAATCCGTCGGGCGGTCGGGATGGCGTTGATGGCCTCGCGGAACGAGTTGAGTCCGCCGATGTCGATCAGCATCCGTGTGGCGAATCCGCCGAGCGCCAGGTTGAATGCGTCGCGCCACGGTTCGAACTCCGTCCGCACCTCGATCAGCTCGCCGACGAACGGCAGGTCGTCCGAGGTGAGCCCGGCGGCCTCGGCCAAAACCGCGCGCGCCGTGTGCAGCTCGGTTGGGATGTTGCCCCTGCGAGTCTTGACCGCTTTGTGCTCGGCGCGCCACTCGTTCAGCTCGCGTTCCGCTTCCTTTTTCTCCGACCTTGCCTCGGCGAACTGGTTCTGAGCGGTTTGCCTGGCGTCGGTGTCGGCAACGAACTGATGCGCCGCCTCGACGAGTACGGCGAAATCCTTCCCGGTCGACACGGTGGCGTCGATGGTGGCCAGCGCCCGGTCCAGTCGTTCCCGTGAGCGCTCGACGCCGTCCAGTCGCAGCTCTACGCTGCGGATTTCCCGGAGTGCGGTGGCCAGGCGGTCACCACCGGAGGCGTGCAGCGTGGCGGCCACCCCTTCGCGCTGCGATTCGGCCGCCTTGACCAGCGCGATGGTCTCCGACAGTTCTTCTTTGGCTCGGCGGTGCCGCTGAGACAGGTCAGTTTCGGCGGCGCGCAGCAGGTCAAGGCGACGTTCATGACGCCACAATGCGGCAGGAGTTGACGTGCCGGTGAACGATCCGACCTCGTCGATCAGGCGCAATCGGTCCACCGCGTCGTCGATGGTGTGCCGGTGTTCGCGGATCGGAGTCAACGCCTTCACCTGCTGGCGGGCGACGATCATCCTGGCCCGTGTTCCGGACAGCTCGTCGAACTGCTGCACCACCGCGTCCGCGGTGGCCAGTGTGGACGGCTCTTCGAGGACCATCGTCTTGTACAGGGAATCGACGGTGGTGATCTGCTGGCCGGCCTGGATCCGGCCCAGCAGCGCGACCGCCTTGTGCCCGTCGCCGGCGGCGCCGATGCCGAGCGTGGTGTGCAGCCGCGCGGTGAACTCCCGTTCCTTCTCGAAGCAGTTCAAGCCAGTCGCCGTGACTTCGGCACGGGCGAGCTTCGCGCGTGCCGGGCCTTCCAGATCCCGCAGTTGATATCCGTGATCACAGACGGCACGCACCGCGACAATATCGTCGAGGCTGCGGGCGGACGATGGCACGTACCAGGCCCGGAGCGCGGTGAACGCGGCACCGGTGTGGTTGGTCCACGTCATCGAGATGGCGGACCAGGTGTCGAGGCCGTCCCCGCGCAGCACCCGCAACGTCGTCTCGCCGTCGGTCCGGGACTCGTCGAGCTTGCCGCGCGCATAGGACAGGATGTTGCGCTGGTCCTTGCCTCGGGGTCTGCCAACCACGCCGCCGTTGGACGCCCCGTTGAAGGGCGTCGTGTGCGGCATGAGCAACGCGATATAGGAATCCATCAGCGTCGACTTGCCCGACCCGGAACCTCCGCTGAGCAGGGTCGCGCCGGATGCAAGTCGCAGGTGGTGGTACCCGTCGTAGCCACCCCAGTTGACCAGTTGCACGTCTCGCGCCACCCACTGCTCGCCCCGCGACGCCGCCGGGATCAACCCGAACAGTGTGTCGATCATGCTCACGCCGTGGCCTCGTTCCGTCCGCGCAGCCACTGCTCCAACTCGGAGAGCTTCGCGGTGCTCAGCACGACCTCCACCATGGGGGTGATCCGATACCGGCCTGCGGACTCCTCCGTGAGCAGACCTTCGGTGACCAGCCGCTCCACCGCTTTGCGGACCTCCTGCTGGCCGCGGGCCATGTTGTGATCGTGGGGATCGAAGTAGGTCAGCACGGTCTGCTCCAGCTCCTCGACATCCACCCGCGCAGACGTCTCGCCCGTGCCGCGTTCCCGCTGGAACACGGTCCGCAGGTGCACCAGCACCAAGGTCTCAGCCCGGCTGTAGGAGTCGTCCTTGAGCAGGATCGGCACGTCCAGCTCCGCCGAGCGCACCTGCTGCTTGTAGGCGACGCCCCGGTCGTGGTCGACCACGAGCCGCACAAACAGATCGTGCAGCCGCGACTCAAGGATCTGCTGATTCTCCAGCAGCGTGCGCCACTGCGCCCGATTCTTCTCGGCCAACAGGAACTTCCGCCGCAATAGCTGGACCAGGACCCGCCGCACGTCCGCGTCCAGGGTGCCAGCGTCGCCGGCGAACAACTCGGTTGGATCGTCCTCCATCGAGACCGGGTCGATAAACCCAGTCTCCGCGCCTGCCGGCCAGCCGTCGTCCGGGTCACTCATCCTCGGTGTTCCTGTCTGCGATCGCCGGATTCGCCGCCACTACGCCGCCGAGTGCGAACCGGCGCCGGGTCTGGTCGGGGCGGACTGTGTCGACCACCGCGACCTCGGCCGTCTCGGTGATTCCCGCGTCGTGGGCGATCTCCAGCAAGCCGAGCAGGTCGACCGGCCGCTGAATGTCCTCGACCGCCGCGCGGAACGCCGCCGCGACATCCACACTCTCCGCATCACCTGCGAACGCCGCCAAGTGCGCGCGCAGCTCGGCGTACCGGGGGCCACCCCATGCCCGGGTGTCCCCCGACGGCACGTCCTCAGCTTCATCCCATTCCCGCAGAGGCGCGGGCGGCTGTGGTGGCCGCAGGTCACTCATCCGTTGCCGCAGGTGTCCGACGTCGGCCACCGGCAGGCGACGGAGCGGTTCAATGGCCTCGCCTCGGCGTGAGCCGGGAACCCACTTGTGGAAACCGGACATGACGTCTCTAAGCAGTTCGTCCACCTCGCGGTCGCGCATCGGATCGTGGTTGCGGACCTGAGTGGTGATCACATGGGATGCCTGCCGCTGCGCGGTCAGCACCTCCTTGACACCCTGTTCGATCCGGCGCGAGATCTCGGTGAGTTCCCGCCGCTGCAGGTCCGGCAGCAGATCGGCGAACCGGTGCCGCAGCACCGTGCGCAGCCGGCTCCACAGGTCATCGATCTGCACCGGGTCACCGATCAGACGCAACGCCCCCGCGAACGCGCGGCCTTCCGGCGTCGCGTCCAGGATTCGCTGGCCGCGGGCCAGATACTCGCGGAGCACCTCACCAGTCGGCCGCACATCGTGCCGCAACTCGGCGACGACGTCGCGCTGAATGGCTTT
Source organism: Amycolatopsis sp. PS_44_ISF1 (assembly GCF_032335455.1). Lineage (NCBI taxonomy): Bacteria > Bacillati > Actinomycetota > Actinomycetes > Pseudonocardiales > Pseudonocardiaceae > Amycolatopsis > Amycolatopsis sp. PS_44_ISF1. Next base: position 1,926,189 of record NZ_JANUXO010000002.1, read on the forward strand.
GATCGACTCCGCCACACGGGCGAAGTCCGCAGGCAGCTCCCGCGCCAGGTGCAGCACGTTCTCCGCCGCCTCGAGCAGTTGTTCGTCTTCGACGGTCTCGACGGCACCACCTGCTTCGAGCCGGGTGAGCTCCTTCTGACGCTGCCGGATCTCCTCGTGGAGGCGCGCTATCCGGACCGTGACGTCCGGATCGGCGTCCTGCGCGAGCCGCTCGATCGCCTCCAGCAGCGTCCTGACCCGGGACTCCGACACCCTGGTCCGCGCTCCGCCGACCCGTCCGGCCACCTCGAGCGCACCGACACCGTACGCGGACAGCCGGTACACCTCGACGTCATCGTCGGACACCTGACGCACCAGCCACCCCGCCTGCACCCACTGCCGGCACAGGTCCCGCGCGTTCCCAGCGGGCAGCGGCTGGTTGTCCTCGTCGCCGTAGCCCGTGGCCCGCAGCTGGTCGAGGGCGTCGTTGATCTCCGCATGCGAGTCCGCCAGCGCCACCATCGGCCGCTCCGCAGTGAACACCATCGCCAGCACCGTCACCACGAACGGCGCGTGCGTCTGGTGGAGCAAGGCCAGCATTGGGTTCTGAAACGCCCGGAGCGCGCCCTGATAGGCGCCTTCAACGCCTCGTGTATCCATCACCACGTAGTGTAGATCGTGAATCCGGCTGAGTAGCTACCTTGCGCAACTGTGGGCCGCTGCTAGTGCCTGCGGGCCGCCCACCGACGGGCCGACGAAAATCGGCGAGACCTACGGCAGCTTCGCCGTCGGCATCCGCCTGTCGATCGAGCGGCTGCGCGACCTCGCGACCCGAGGGCGCCGACATCGAGACCCACGTCTACAAGATCCTGCCCACCTGGCGGCTGATCGGGCTCGACGCCACCCTGTTCCTGTCCGCCTGCGGCGAGAGGCACACTTCGCCGTTGTACAAGCTCACCGGGCCGCCGCATGGCGCACTGCACCGCGGGTTCCGTAGGTTCACAGAGGAATAGCAGCGCACCGCGCGACGCATCGTCTGAGAGGAGCCCGCCGTGTCCGTCGAGGCCGAGTTGACCGCCGTCGTTCGCGAGCCCGAGCCCGTGCTGGTCAAGCTCGCCGAACGGGCCGAGGCGGTGCACAGCGTCTACGCGGACAACTACCACGACCGGCCTGGCGACGACCGGCGCGTCGTGCTCGCATACAAGGTACCGCCGGCGGACGAGGAGTCGCGGTCTAAGCCGGAGCACGAGACCACGGTGGCCGACCCGGACGTGATGGGCACAGTCTTCGTCGGCCGGGGCCTGGTCGAGCTGATCTCGCTGGAGAAGTACTGTGACAACTACGGTTCACCGCTGACGGCCGCGGCTCGCTCGCCACCGTCGTGACGATTCCGGAGCTGGACGGTCAGACGCTCATCGAGCTGGAGGCCATGGCAGAGCCGGACGGCCTGAAGGCCGCACTGGTATCGGTCCGCGCGGTCTTGGACGAACTCGGCGTCACCGAGGACGATGCGGTCGCCGAGTCCTACACCGACATGGCCGCCAACGCGCGCTAGCTGCCCGGTCCATGTTGATGCGACGTCTTCGAGCAAGTGGGGCGCGTCGCTCCGGACACCAACACTGCCAGCATCGACCGTCCTGGCGATCGTCATGTGACAGCGCCGTGACCGGACGTGGATGCCATCCTGCCGAGATCTCGAACCGGGGACTTGCCGAAGGATAGTGGGCACGAACAACTCAAGGAGGTGGTCCGCTCGAAGTCGGCGGTGAAGAGCTGATGCTCCGGTCTTCCCCGCGCGAGCGAGGGTGGTCCACCGAACACCGTTTCGGTGATCTCGCGCTGCAGGACTTCCTCGCGCGAGCGAGGGTGGCCCCGAGGACCGCCGCCCGCGCGGCCCGATCCTCCGCCGTCGGCATTACCCTGTCGCCAAACAGTACGAGCGGGACATAGTTAGGCAGCGACGACGCCTTCTCCTTCAGCGGCGGCTCGAGGTACCGCTGCTCCTCGTGGCCAGATCGCCGGTCAAGGATCTCGGCGACCCGGTCCACCCGACGGATACAGGCGAGAAGGCCGATGCCGAGGGTGATCGGGAACCGCGGGGCACCACGGGCCCGCTCCACCAGCGCCAGAATCTCGCCAACGTTCGCGGACCTGGTGTTGCTGTGACCGCGAACGTAGGTCGCACCATCGGCCAACTGGTCCTCCCCCCGCACGCCGTACGCCTCGTAACAGAGCTAGATCGGTTACCCGTCCTTCGGGGAAGCCTGACGACGGCCAGCACCTCCCGTTCGCCGTCCACGCCGAGCCGGCCGAACTCGAACCGGGCAACGTCGCACCCAGATACGGACGAAGCCGATCCGCGAACTCGCGCGGCTCGGCACCACCCGCCCTGCCCTGCTACACGCCGATCACCAGCACGGCGTACCCCTCGAAGTGCCGCGCCGCATCCTCGGGCAGCCGGTTCGCGCAGGCCAGGAGAAACTCAACCACCTGCACCAGCCCCTGCTTCACCGCGATGTGCGCGGTGCTCTTGGCTTCGAGATAGCTCGTCTCCGCCGCATCACCATTCGCAACTACATGATCCAGAACCGACCACAGAATGCGCACGCCCAGCGGCACAACATTCGCACTCACCCACCCACCAACCTTCACATGCATGTCTTCATCCGTTCAGCCCGACCGTCATGTCAGCTGTCGAACCCGCACGCGAACGAGGTAAACAACCTGGTCAACCCGTGTCGCAGGACCGCTTGAGCACAGCAGGAAGAACGGAGACATAACGGAGCCCAGACTGGCCGTTCACAACAGCAAACATGATCTTGGAATCAGCGAAACCGCAGGTAGAAGCCCCGCAAACGCAGGCCGTTTCAAGATCACCGCAATCAAACCCGCGGGCTTTTAATCCTCGGGTCCAGGGTTCGAACCCTGGTGGCGCACTAGTTTCTGCAGTTCAGCAGCACTTTGGCCAGGTTGCGCCACTGGGCATACGCAGAGGATCAACGAGTGGATGGGGAGCAGCGGGCCGCAACCGGAGAACGTGTTCAAGCCGGTTACCAGGCGCCTCAAGAACGAGCCTGAACAGGACAGCGAGCCGAACCGGTTGCGGCGGGAGAACGCCCGACTCCAAACAGAGGTCGCCTACCTGAGAGAAGGACGTGTCTTGAGGGAGCGATGACCGCGGCGAAGGTCCGTGCTGTCACTCTTTCAAGACTCAGAACCCCCTTCAGCATCTGCTCGCCGCTGCTGGACTGGCCCGGGCGACGTTCCTCTACCACCAGGCCCGCCTGGTGCGGCCCGATCCCCGAGCCGAGCAGAAGGTCGCGATCACCGTCCCCTGCGCGGGGAACCAACGCTAAGGCATCAAAACGTACATCATGAGCTCCGCAAAGCCGGCCGGCTGGTAATGAGGAGGACCGCGCGCACGCTCATTCGGGAGCTGCGCCTGAGCTGCGTGACCCACCGTCGGCATCGTCACGTCTTCTACCAGGGCATAGTCCCGACAACGCGCTGAAATAGAAGGTCACCGCAACAGCACCGAACCAGAAGTGGGTCCCCGGCATCACCGAGTTCCACGTCTGCGCCCGCAAGGTCTACCCCTCACCGGTGATGGACCTGTTCGACCGGCGGATCATCTACTACTTAGTCCGCGCCTCAGGTGCACTGAATGCCTCCCCGTGAGCGACAGACCGCCGCTGCAGCCAAGCGACGTGGCACGGCCCACAAGAAGGCCACCACCGCGCCCAAGGCCAAGAGCAAGACCAAGGCGTCCAGTGGCTCTAGCTGAGGCTAGAGCGTGAGCCCACCGTCGGGCAGCATCAGTCGCTCTACCTGCGGCGCTGTCCCAGGCGTGGGCAGCGCTAGTGACAGCTATAGGGCCGCGTTAGTATCAAGTAGCCGCCTTGCTGCTAAAACGGTAAAGCGGCAAAGCAGTCAAGATGGGGCGGCATCCGTCTGAGACGGACACCGCCCCCTGCCTAGCGGCCCAGCAGGCGGCAAACTTCCTGGGTCGTAGCAGCCAGCGCCGTCAGGAGCTGGATCACTCGGATGATGGTGTCGCCCGGGCAGGGTTTTTCTCGGCTCGGGCGGCGCTCCGGGGGCGGACCGCCGGACTCACCTTCATCCTCATGGTGATCAATCATTCGTGTGCTCCCTTTCTATCGGGGAGGCCGACAGCCTCCTGATCGCGGACCCCGAGCGATCGGGAAGCGACGAGATCACATGACGACTGGCACCGCGGACGAGAGTAGCCGAGCGAATGCGCGCGGGAACGCCCGGGTATGCCCATCGTTCTGATGCAAATGCATTGGCGTGCAACGCATACTCAACTCGACTTAAGTTGAATTCCAACCTTCAGGTTTTCAACCCTCGGTCCGGTGATGGAGCATGGGCATGCGTGGTCCCGCAGGCAAGCCGACGTCGCTGCAGATCTTGCATGGTGACCGGAAGGACAGGATCAGCGATGCCGAGCCGGTGCCCGGCCGTGGAGATCGTGCCGCCGGAGTGGGTGTCGGGGACGGGCCGGACGATCTGGGATCGACTCGGGCCGAGCATGATCACCCGTAAGATCTGGCCGCGTGGGACGTCGACGCCTTCGGTGTGCTGTGCGAGGCACTGGCCCGCTATGCCGTGGCAACCGTCCTGGTGAACGGGTCCGCGCTATACATCAGCACATCAGCCCGCCGCTCGCCCAGGTGCCGCGCCGCGTACGCCCGGACATCATCGCGGACACCGTCGGCGTCCCCGCTGGCCGCGTTCAACAGCCGCTGCATCCCATCCGGCGTCGCGTCACCGGCCACCTCGGCCAGCGTCCACCCGTTGTTGAGCGCCACCGGCGCCAACAGCCCTCGTATATAAACCCGCGCACGCCGACGCGGTTCAGCCCGTAAGAACCGGCCAGCTAACAACACAAACAGGTCATCCAAGCCGGCCGTCCACGATCACAAGACCGGCAGGCTACACCTACTAATAACGAAGTGCGGCCGGAGTACTAGAACTTGCTAGGTCGCCGCAGTTGTCGTCGCTGCCCGTCCGTACCGTACTGTCTACCGGGCTACGGGAGCCGGGCGACGTAGCAATCGTCGAAGCTGGTGTAGACGGCAACGAAGACTCCGTCGATGTTGACGACGCAGCCGATGACCTTATTCGACAGGGCCATCATCGGGGCGAGGTCGACCACTTTCGTGCCGATCAGCGACACGAACGGCTCCTGATGGGACGTGTCGAACGCGGTGAGCTTGCCGGACTCCTTGACGAACTCGACGTTCTCCGGGGTCATGGCGCCCTCGAACGGATCCACCCACGCCTCGGCTGACATCCGGATGGACTCGCCGTCCGGGCCGGAGTCCATGAACAGCACCCGTCCGGACTCGAACCGGAACTCCACCGCGCCGACCGATCGTTCCACGGTCTCGCTCAGTGCGTGATGGATCCGGCGCACGCCGGCCAGCGTGTCGCCGAGGTAGGCGCGGAAATCGATGGTCATCGTGTCCTCATTTCACCGGAGTGGCGCCGTTGAACCAGCCGTTACCCTGGCCACCCTTAAGAATGGTGACGAACTCTCCATCGCTCTTCGTGACCACCACGTCTTCGCCCTTCCGAAGGAAATAATAGTCACCACCCCCACCGCCCTGTGGGTTCCAGGGGCCCTGGCGGACTTCATTGGGCGTGCGGGAGATGTCATCGACGTGTTGCCGGACCCACGCCCGGGACTCGGCATCGGCCGGGTTCAGACCATAGTCCTGGGCATGCTTGCCAACTTTGGTGCCGAACTGCTTGCTGTCGACCTTCACCTCGGGAACGTTGTCCGGCCGACTGACGTCCCGTGGTTCAAGGCCGTCGCCTCCGGACGACCCGGTGTGGTCAGTCCGCATCGGCGACACACTGTCGTCACTCACGGCGTGCAGCATGAGGTCCCCGCCGGCGGCCGCGACGGTGGTAGCACCCAGCCCGATGAGCGCGGCTGAGCCCACATTGACCGCTACGCCTGCGGGTGCCAGCACGACCGTCGCGTCCAGCAGGCCACCAAGACCCTCTCCACCCGCTCCGGCCACTATCGTCAACGCGCCCAGGGCCGCTGTGGCGACGTCCCCAGGGTGGTTGATCATCGCGGTACCGATCGACGCCGCAGTATTGACCACTGTGCCGGCGACGTTCTCCAAGACGGCGCCGACGTCCGAGGCAATATCGGTGACGTCGTCCCGTAGCCTCGACCAAAACCCGGGCTTCTGCGGGGCCTTGTCCCGCGCGGCGCCGACTGCCTTGTTGGCGCCATCGCCCGCGCTCTTGAGCTGGCCGCGCGCACTGGTGAGGATGTCGCGCGCGGCACCCCGCTTACCCTCGCCCACGGAATCGTCGAACGGGAGGCTGCTGCCGGCCTTCTGCTCGTCCTGTTGGTGCTTGGCTTTGGCCTGGCGGGTCACGGTCTCACCGTCGTTCCACAGCCGGATCGCCTCGGCCGCCTGCCCCTGCGCCCAGGTCAACGTGGAGGTGTACGTTTCCAGCGCGGTGGCAGCGTTGTGGAAACAGTCGCCCGCCTCCAGCCATTTGCCGGGCTGGCCTTCGAACACCTTACGGAAAGCATCACCCGCCGGGCCTGTCCACCCCTGGGTGGTGTCGATCTTCTGGAGGCCCTCGCCGGCCTCGTGCAACGCGTCGCCATACGCACGCATCGCGTTGAGCGTGCTGGTAACCGAGCCAGGATCACCGGGAACCAGTTCCTGGGGGTCGGACGTATCTCCCAGCTCCTCGGCCATCAGTGAGCCCCTGGATCATCGCCGCTAGACCGCCGGAGGACACCGTCGAGATGCCCCTTCAGCGACTTGTCCATCTTCACGTACTCGGCGACGCTCTGCGTGAGCCTCGCCGCGACCTCCTGTCCGTCCTTTGCCAGGTGCTCGACGCCGATCTCCCACCGGTCGCAGAAGTCGGCGACGGTGCCGGCGAGGTCATTGTGCCCGAGGGCACCCTCGTTCGTGTTGATGTCCTTGACCTTCTTGGCTGCCAGCTCGTCCAGGGTGTTGTTGACCCCCTCCGCCGCCTTTTCCAACGCGCCGAGATCGACCGCGAATCCCCCTGCCACCGATACCCCTCCCGGCTGACCCAGCCCAAGCACAACTCAGACACACCCTGGGCCGATCAATTCCCACGGACTTCGGCCGTAGAGACAGCAACCAGCCCTGCATGGCATACAGCGCCCAGACGCGAAGAGATGCCCACACTTCCGCCCCCACCACACCCCCTGGCGATTCCTGGACCGAAAGAGATGAACACCAGTCCCATGCGCGACCTTAACACCTCCCAAGCATGGCACCACAGCCGACGACCAGCCCTCAGACGAACAATCAAATAGACACCCGAATGGACCATCAGCCAAAAGCATCCTCACGTTGCATGCCCCTCGGCCGCCGCACCCAGACCCTTCCGCCACAGCTGAAAGCGTTGCGATCTGGAACTGGGCAGATCGTTGACATGCCGTCAGTATGCGCTACTAGTCCCTCTCGGGAGCCCCCGCGGGCCGGATTATGCGCAGGGACCGTTCCGGAGCTTGGGAGTCCACGCAGGAGCGAGTCCAAGCCGCCGCGGAAGCGGTCGGCGGAGCAGGCCGCCGCGGCGGCGATGATGCTGGAGGCGAAGGCCCGCGGGCCGGCACTGACCGGGCCCGGCCGGGTTGCTGAAGCTGTTCACCAGGAACGTGCCGGAAACCGCGCTTGACGAGGAAACGATCAAGCACGCGGGCATGAGAAGAACCAGGATCGCCAGCACTGGATAGGCCAATAAGCAACGGCAAAGATCTCCAATTCGCTCTGTCCCATACGACTAACTCGAGAAATTTCGATAGAAATAGTCATATTCCGCGCGCTGGCGCTAATATCGCTGCCCCGACCGATCTCAGGCCGTCCACAGGCCGTGGTACGTCCGGATCGAACCGGACCTGACCGGACGCGACTAGATCGAAACTGCAGGTCAAAGCCTGTACACCGTCAGTCAGCGGCTGGTCAGGTCTTCACGCCCGCAGTTGATGTTCATCATCGGCATCGGCAGCAGGTGCGCGAACACCCCGCCGACGTAGCGGTACAGCGGCAGGGCGCTGGCGGCCGCGGCGGCCTTCACCACGGCGAGCGAGACGCCGAGGGTGGCGTTCGCGCCGAGGCGGGCCTTGTTCGGCGTGCCGTCGAGCGCGATCAGGGCCCGGTCGACGTCGGCCTGCGCCTCGGCCTCCAGCCCGACCACGGCCTCGGCGATCTCGGTGTTCACCGCGTCGACGGCCTTGCGCACGCCCTTGCCGTGGAACCGCCGCTGGTCGCCGTCGCGCAGTTCGACGGCCTCCCGGGTACCGGTGGAGGCGCCGGAAGGCACCGCCGCCCGGCCGGCGGACCCGTCGGCCAGCACCACGTCCACCTCGACGGTCGGGTTCCCGCGGCTGTCGAGCACCTCACGGCCCTTGACCCGGACGATGGCAGTCATTTCGCTCCTCGGAAGTCGGCGCCGGAGCGCCTTCGACACGACCGTGGGCACTGCGGCAACAGGCGGCACCACGGTGAGCCGCGAATCACGGCGAGGCTAGCAGAGATCGACTGAATCGATCCCGAGTTCCGGCCGGAAGACGGGAGGGCGGCGCCCGCGAAGCGGGGTCTCGCGGGAGGACCGATCACTTCACGCGCGCGAAAGTCCTCGTTCACCGGTGCGTTGGGCACTGCGCTTACGTTCGCGCGGAAGCCGAAGCCGAGGAGGCCGCCGTGTCCGAGACCAGCGAACACAGCCGCGAGCACACCGTCAACCGCCGTGGCGCGCTCGGGTTGCTGGGTGCCGGCGCGGCCGCTCCGCTGCTGGGCATCGGCACCGGTACCGCCGCCGCATCGCCGGGTGCGGTCATCGCGGCGCCGGCCGGCGGCGGGGTTACGCCGGTGCAGGGCCTGCACCTGACCTTCGGCCGGGACCCGGCGCGGCAGATGGTGGTCTCGTGGATCACCGACGGCTCGGTCCGCCGGCCGCGGGTGCTCTACGGCACGCTCGAAGGCGGCTTCGGCGCCGTCGCCCCGGCGGACACCCGCACCTACGTCGACGGCACCTCCGGGCGCACGGTGTGGGTGCACCACGCCGAGCTGGACCGGCTGTGCCCCGGCACCGGGTACGTCTACGCCGCCCAGCACGACGGCGCGACCCCGGACGCGGGTACCTTCCGCACCGCGCCGTCCGGCCGCTCGGCCTTCACCTTCACCAGTTTCGGCGACCAGTCCGCGCCGCAGGTCACCTGGGACGCCAAGGGCCACGTCGGCCTGGACGCGAACTCGACCCCGGCGACGAAGGACATCGTCACCGGCATCGAGACCGTGGCGCCGCTGTTCCACCTGCTCAACGGCGACCTCTGCTACGCCAACCTCGATCTCGACCGCGTGCGCACCTGGAACAACTTCTTCACCAACAACACCCGCTCGGCCCGCTTCCGCCCGTGGATGCCCGCCGCGGGCAACCACGAGATCGAAAAGCGCAACGGCGTTCTCGGCCTCGGCGCCTACCAGACCTACTTCCGGCTGCCGGGCACCGAGACCGACGCCGAGCTGTCCGGGCTCTGGTACGGGTTCACCGTCGGCGCGGTGCGGGTGATCGTGCTGCAGAACGACGACAACTGCCTGCAGGACGGCGGTGACGTCTACATCCACGGCTACTCCGGCGGCCGTCAGCTGGCCTGGCTGCGCCAGGAGCTGGCGGCGGCCCGCGCGTCGCGCGACATCGACTGGATCGTGGTCGCGATGCACCAGGTGATGGTGAGCAGCTCCGACGCCAACGGCGCCGACCTCGGCCTGCGCGAGAAGTACGGGCCGCTGTTCGACGCCTACGGCGTGGACCTGGTGCTGTGCGGGCACGAGCACGACTACGAGCGCTCCCTGGCCGTGCACGGCGTGGTTTCCGGCAGCGAGACGCTCACGCCGAACCCGGTCTCGTCCGCCACCGACCACATCGACGCGACGCACGGCACCGTGCACATGATCCTCGGCGGTGGCGGTGTCTCGGGCACCACCAACGGCAGCTTCTTCAAGGACGGCACGGGAAAGGTCCTCACCGCCGTCTCCGCCAAGGCCGATCCGGGCACCGGGAAGCGGGTGCCGACCTACGTCCGCGAGCAGGCGGTGTGGAGCGGCGTGCGGGACCTGGAGAACCCGTACGGCTTCGCCTCCTTCACCGTCGACCCGGGCCGCCACCGCGGGGACACCACGACCATGCACGTCACCTACTACAACGTGACGAAGCCCCGCGGCGAGCTTTCGGTGTTCGAGCGGTTCTCCCTGCACCGGCGCCGCGCGGACGGCTGAACCGGGCGTCAACCCCTCTCCCCCGGATCGATCTTCACCCCCTGCCACCGGGGCCGGCGGCCGAGGACGCGGGATACAGTGCCGATCGGGTTTCACCGGCTGTCGCACCACTTCCTCCCCCTCTTCAGTCCATTGTGGATGCACCGGTGGCCGGTCAGGAGAGCCACCGATGCACCACACCGCGGCGCCCTTCGTCCTCGACGCGACCGCGCGCGACGTCCACGGCGAAGGGGCCCGCCTGCGCGAACGCGGACCGGTCGTCCGGGTCGAGCTGCCCGGCGGGGTGCTCGCCTGGGCGGTCACCGACCCGCAGGCGCTCAAGCAGCTGCTCGGCGACCCGCGCGTGTCGAAGGACGCGCGGCAGCACTGGCCGGCCTACCGCGCGGGCGAGGTCGCCGAAGACTGGCCGCTGAGCATCTGGGTCTCGGTGCGGAACATGTTCACCGCCTACGGTGCCGAGCACCGGCGGCTGCGCTCGCTGGTGGCCGGGGGGTTCACCCCGGCTCGGATCCAGCGGCTGCGCCCGTGGATCACCGGCATCACCACCGGGCTGCTGGACGGGCTGGCGGCCGGCCCGTCCTCGGCCGACCTGCGCGAGGCGTACTGCTACCCGCTGCCGATCGAGGTGATCTGCCAGCTCGTCGGGGTGCCGGACGCCGCGCGGCCCGGGTTGCGCGCGGCCGTGCGGGGCATGTTCGACACCACGGCGACGGCGGCGGAAGCCACCGCGAACGTCGAGAGCATGTACGCGCTGCTGGCGTCGTTGATCGACGGCTGGCGCGCCCGCCCGGGCGACGACCTGGCCACCACGCTGATCGGCGCGCGCACCGAGGACGGCGCCCGGCTGACCGAAGCCGAGCTGGCCGACACCGTGATCATGCTGATCACGGCCGGGCACGAGACCACCGTCAACCTGCTCGACCACTCCGTGGCCGCGCTGCTCGGCCACCCCGAGCAGCTGCGGATGGTGCTCGACGGCGAGCGGCCGTGGAGCGACGTGGTGGACGAGACGCTGCGCTGGCAGTCCCCGGTCTCCCACCTCCCGCTGCGGTTCGCGGTCGCCGACCTGGAGCTGGCCGGCACGACCATCCGCGAGGGCGACGCGATCCTGCCCTCCTTCGGCCCGGCCGGCCGCGACGAGCGCCGGCACGGCCCGGACGCCGGCCGGTTCGACATCACCCGCGCGGACAAGACCGCCCTGACCTTCGGCCACGGCGTCCACTACTGCCTGGGCGCCCCGCTGGCGCGGCTGGAGGCGGAGATCGCCTTGCCCGCCCTGTTCTCCCGCTTCCCGCGGCTGGCCTTGGCGGTGCCGCCGGAACAGCTGCGGCCGGTGGCCTCGTTCATCGCCAACGGGCACCGCTCGCTGCCGGTGCGGCTCTACGGCTGAGCGGGCCGGGGCGCGGGGCCCGCCGGCCTGCTCAGCCCATCGAGGTGATCTTCTCCGCCTCGATCCGCAGCAGCAGCCGGACCTGGTCGCGGCCGCCGTACCAGGCGTAGGGCTGGCCGGTGTAGCGCTGGGCGAGCTTCTCGATGTGCTCGGCCGCGCCGTCGGCGGTGATGTCCAGGACGCGGCCGCGGACGGTCCAGTAGCGGAACGGGTTGGCCGGGTCGGTGATGTTCAGCGCCACTCGCGGGTCGCGCTCGAGGTTGCGCACCTTCTGGTAGCCGCGGACGGTGTTGACCAGCACGTGGGTCCCGTCGGTGTCGACCCAGGTCTGGGTGAGCTGGGGCGAGCCGTCGGGCATGGTGGTGGCGAGGAAGCACGGGCTGGGCTGCTCCAGCAGTGCGCGGAGGCCGTCGGGGAGGTCCATGCGCCCTACGCTAGCCCCACCGCGGGCCCGGCTCAGACGCCCCAGTCGGCCAGGACCGCTTCGGTGTCGGCGCCCGGCTTCGGCGGCGGGGACGGCCGATCCGTGGCCGTGCGGGAAAACCGCGGCGCCGGGGCGGGCTGGAGGACGCCGTCGAGCTCGATCAGGCCGCTGCGGGCGGCGATGTGCGGGTGCGCGGCGACCTCGTCCGGGGCCAGCACCGGAGTGACGCAGGAGTCGACCTCGCCGAACACCCCGGTCCACTCGTCCCGGGTGCGCGAGAGGAACGCCCGGGTGAAGGTGGCGCGCAGGACCGGCCAGCCGGCGCGGTCCAGCTGCGGTGGCAGCGAAGCCGGATCCAGCTCCAGGCCGGTCAGCAGCGCGGCGTAGAACTGCGGCTCCAGCGAGCCGACCGCGACGTACCGGCCGTCCGCGCACACGTAGGTGTCGTAGAACGGCGCGCCGCCGTCGAGCAGGTTGGTGCCACGCTCGTCGGACCACGAGCCGAGCCCGCGCAGCGCCCACACCATCTGCGTGAGCACCCCGACGCCGTCGACCATGGCGGCGTCGACGATCTGGCCCTGCCCCGTGCGCTCGCGCTCCCACAGCGCGGAAAGCACGCCGACGAGCAGGAACATCGAGCCGCCGCCGAAGTCGCCGACCAGGTTGAGCGGCGGCACCGGGCGCTCGCCCGCGCGCCCGATCGCGTGCAGCGCGCCGGTCAGGCCGATGTAGTTGATGTCGTGCCCGGCGCGGGTGGCGAGCGGGCCGTCCTGGCCCCAGCCGGTCATCCGGCCGTAGACCAGCCGCGGGTTGCGGGCGTGGCAGTCGGCGGGCCCGACGCCGAGGCGCTCGGTCACCCCCGGGCGCAGCCCTTCCACCAGCACGTCGGCCTTCGCCGCCAGGCTCAGCACCCGCTCGCGGCCTTCGTCGGTCTTCAGGTCCGCGGCCACCGACCGCCGCCCGCGCAGCAACGGGTCCGGCCGCCCCGCCGTGAGGTCCAGCGATCCGGACGGCCGCTCGACCCGCACCACGTCCGCACCCAGATCGGCCAGCACCATGCCCGCGTGCGGACCGGGTCCGATCCCGGCCAGCTCGACCACCTTCAGCCCGCTCAACGGTCCCGCCACGTTGCCCTCCTCGGCTCCGGCGCCCGACGATACCGGTCCCGCCCGGGAGGTCGCGGGCCCCGGCGCCGATTCCGAAAACCGCGATCCACCAGGGGAGCCCGCCGCAAATATCACCCGATCCGGGGATATCTGGGGTGTTTCCGGTTCGGCTGGGTACTCGGCTGGTGTCCACGCAGGATCGCGGCACGACGAGAGGAGCGGACATGGACGGCATGTTCGACAAGGCCAAGGAAAAGATCCAGGACCTGGCGGGCAAGAACCCCGACAAGGTCGACCAGGGCGTCGACAAGGCCGCGCAGTTCGCCGACGAGAAGACCGGGGGCAAGCACGGCGACCAGATCAACCAGGGCGCCGACAAGCTCAAGGAGCGCTTCAACGGCGGCGGCCAGCAGTAGAGCCACTCCGACTTCCGCCGAAGGCCTCCGCACCACACCCGAGTGGCGCGGAGGCCTTCGGCGTGCGCGGCTCAGCTTGCCACGCGATGACCGGCGAGCGCCTCTCCGGCTCGGCGCCGGATTCGCCAGCACCGGCTGGGTTTCCCGGCACTTTCGCCCCTCGGCCCGAGCGACCCCCCGCGGCGCCGTAAGCCCCCGGGGGCTCAGCCTCGGCGAAGGTCCGCAACGGGCTTTCGCGCGCTGATCAGCAGATGCTCCTCCGGCTCCGCCCCCGGCTGGTCCGGCGCGAACACTTCGGACCGGGTCGCCAGCACCTCGAACCCGGCGTCGCGGACCCGGGCGATCAGGTCGTCCGGAGCGAAGCTGGTGAGACGGAGCGAGCGGCCGAGGAACTCGACCAGCGCGTCCTCGAGGTCGTGCGGCACCGTGATCAGCGAGAACCGGCCGCCCGGGACCAGCCAGCGGGCGATCGCGGCCAGCACGCTTTCGGTGTCCCGACGCGGCATCTGCAGGAACGGGAAGAACGCGCACACCGCGTCCCACGAGGCTTCCGGCGACGTGAACGAGCGCACGTCGACCTGGTGGAACTGGGCGCCGGGCACCTGTTCGCGGGCGATCCGGACCATCTCGGCCGACACGTCCAGCCCGGTCACGCGGTGGCCCGCGGCGGTGAGGCCGGCCGCGGCCGGGCGGCCGGTGCCACTGCCGATGTCGAGCACCCGGGCGTGCTCCGGCAGCGCCGCCAGCAGCTCGCGCACCGCCGCGTCGACCACCGGCGGGCGGCCGAACGCCGCCTCGTAACCGGCCCCGATCTCGTCGAACAACTGTGCCGCGGTCACGGTCTCGCGATCGGTCATCGCCGTCCTCTTCCTCGAATCGTGTCCAGCCGCCGTCCACCGCGACCGGCTTCGCCGGGAACCGGTCAGTGCGCCCAGATCCCGCGCACGTGCCGGATGTGCCGGTCCATCAGGGCCTCCGCGCCGTCCGCGTCGCGGGCCTCGATCAGGTCCAGCAGTTCGGCGTGCTCGGCCGAGGAGGGGATCAGCTCGTCGCGCGCGGCGAGGCGGGCCAGTCCGTAGATGCGGGACCGGGAGCGCAGAGCGCGGACGGTCTCCACCAGCTGCGGGTTGCCCGCCTGCTCCAGCAGCCGGAGGTGGAACTGCATGTCCGTGGCGACGTGCGCGATGAGGTCGTGCTCCGCGGCCGCGCGCTCGATGCCCAGGGCCAGTGGGCGCAGTTCGGCGATCACCGCCGGGTCGACGCCGGTGCCGGCCAGGCGGCGGACCGTGGGGACCTCGATCAGCGCGCGGAGCTCGGACAGGTCGTCCAGGTCCTTTTCGGACGGTTCGGTGACCCGGAACCCCTTGTTGCGCACCGTGTCGATCAAGCCCTCCTTCACCAGGTCCAGCATGGCCTCGCGGACCGGGGTGGCCGAGACCCCGAACTGCGCGGCCAGGCTCGGCGCGGAGTGCACCTCACCGGGCTTGAGCTCCCCGGAGATCACCGCCGCGCGCAGGGTCTGCGTGATCTGCTCGCGCAGGTTCCGCTGGACGCCGAACGCGGTCAGCGCCGGTCCCCGGTGGCCGTCCGTGGTCATCCTCGGTCCCCCCTGGCGGTCTCGCGCCGCTCGGCGGCGACCACCAGATCCTCCCACGCCATTCCCCCGCTCTTGCACAGCCGGGGCCGCCTCGTGGGAACCTCGGCCCGGCCCCGCACCCGGTCCGCCAGGCCGACCAGCGCGTCCGGCCGCACCGCGCCCGACCGCACGGCCGGTACCACGTCACCGGACTCGCGCAGGGCCACAGCCCACGCTTCCACCACCCCGGCGCACCGCCGCAGGGTGACGTCGTCGACCTCGCGGAACTCCCGTGCGGGCGAGCCGGCCGCCACCACCGTCGCGTGCCCAGGCAGCAGCGCGAGCGAGCGGAGCTTCGGTCCGTCGAGCAGCGGGTAGCCGCCCTGGATCCGCGGCAGTCCGAGCGCCGGGTCGCCGGGTGCAACGCCGTACTGCCTCACAGCAGGAAACCCGCGGGGAACGGGTCGGCCGGGTCGAGCCAGTACTGCGCCGTGCCGGTCAGCCAGGCCCGGCCGGTGATCTCCGGGACCACCGCCGGGATTCCGCCGACGGAGGTCTCCTCGACCAGCCGGCCGAGGAAGTGCGTGCCGATGAACGACTCGTTGCGGAACTCGGTGTCCAGCGGCAGTTCCCCGCGCGCGTGCAGCTGCGCCATCCGCGCGCTGGTGCCGGTGCCACAGGGCGAGCGGTCGAACCAGCCGGGGTGGATGGCCATCGCGTGCCGCGAGTGCCGGGCGGTCGAGCCGGGAGCGGCGAGGTAGACGTGGTGACAGCCGGAGATCTCCGCGTCCACCGGGTGCACCGGGCGGTCCTGCTCGGTGACGGCGTCCATGATGGACAGTCCGGCCTCGAGCAGCCGCTGCTTGCGGGTGAGGTCCAGCTCCAGGCCCAGCTCCTCCAGCCGCACGATCGCGTAGAAGTTGCCGCCGAAGGCCAGGTCGTACCGGACGCGGCCGAGCCCCGGCACCTGCACCTCGCGGTCCAGCCCGGCCGAGAACGACGGCACGTTCCGGATCGTCACCGACCGCGCGGCCCCTTCGGTCACCGCGACCTCGGCCACCACCAGCCCGGCCGGGGTGTCGAGGCGGATCGTGGTGACCGGTTCGCGCACCTCCACCATGCCGGTCTCGACCAGCACCGTGGCCACGCCGATGGTGCCGTGCCCGCACATCGGCAGGCACCCGGAGACCTCGATGAACAGGACGCCCCAGTCGGCGTCCGGCCGGGTCGGCGGCTGCAGGACGGCGCCGCTCATGGCCGAGTGGCCGCGCGGCTCGTACATCAGCAGCCGCCGGAGGTGGTCGAGGTGCTCGACGAAGTACCGGCGCCGCTCGGCCATCGTGGCTCCGGGCACCACGCCGACCCCGCCGGTGATCACCCGGGTCGGCATGCCCTCGGTGTGGGAATCGACGGCGTGGAACAGCCTTTTCGCGCGCACGCCTAGGAAAGACCCTGCTCGAGGGCCCGCTCGGTGGCTTCGCGGACGGCCTTCTCGTGCTCGGGCGCCAGCGGTGTCCGGGGCTGGCGGCACGGACCGCCGTACCGCCCGGCGAGGTCCATGCTCAGCTTGATCGCCTGGACGAACTCGGTCCGCGAATCCCAGCGCAGCAACGGGTGCAGCAGCCGGTACAGCGGCACCGCCTTCTCCAGGTCGCCGGCCGAGGCGGCGGCCCACAGCTCGGTGGTGGCCTTCGGGAACGCGTTGGGGTAGCCCGCGACCCAGCCCGGCGCCCCGGCCACGGCCAGCTCCAGCACCACGTCGTCGGCGCCGCAGAGCACTTCGAGGCCCGGGGCCAGCTCGGCGATCCGGTACGGCCGGCGCACGTCGCCGGAGAACTCCTTGACCGCCGAGATCAGCCCCTCGGCGTACAGCTCGGCCAGCAGTTCGGGGACCAGGTCCACCTTGGTGTCGAACGGGTTGTTGTAGGCCACGATCGGCAGCCCGGCCTTGGCCACCTCGCGGTAGTGCGCGAGCACCGCGCGCGCGTCGGCGCGGTAGGAGTTGGGCGGCAGCAGCATCACCGCGGGGCAGCCGGCCTCGGCCGCCTGCTCGGCCCAGCGCCGCGCCTCGTCCGCGCCGTACGCGGCGACGCCGGGCATCACGGTGAACCCCTCGGGCGCCGCCTCGACCGCGGTCCGCACCACGCGGGCGCGCTCCTCGGCGCTGAGCGTCTGGTACTCCCCCAGCGAACCGTTGGGCGTCACCCCGTCACAGCCGCTCGCCGCCAGCCAGGCGATGTGCTCGGCGAAGGTGTCGAAGTCGGCTTCCGGGCCCCGCAGGGGAAGGGCCGTTGCGACCAGCACCCCGTGCCACGGCTTTTCGCGCGCAGTCATGCGACCTCCAGGTTGGTGAGCTTGGACCTGATCAAGACGTGTGCCATGTGATATGTGACATTGTACAAGCTTCGAGCGCGGTCTGGACGGCCAAGCCGTCAGGGTTCCGGAGGGGCTTGGGCGAGGTCCCCGAGCCGCACCGGTTGCGCGATCGGCCGGGCGGCCAGCCCGGCCAGGTCGGCCGCGGCGGGCTCGCCCCCCGGACCGGCCGCGGCGAGGCAGGCCGTGGCGTACCCGCAGACCCGGCCCTGGCACCACCCCATTCCGGTGCGCGCCAGCAGTTTCACGGTGCGGGCGTCGGTCGCGCCGAGATCGGTGACGGCCGCGCGCACGGTCCCGGCACTCACCTCCTCGCACCGGCAGACCAGCGTCGACGGTTCGAGCCAGTCCTGCCACCCGGGCCGGATCGGGTACACGGCGTGCATCGCGGCAGCGAAGGCCCGAGCGGACCTCCGGCGGCGCAGCAGCCGGGCCACCACCTTCCGGTCCGGCAGCGCGCCGATCGTGGCGAAGGCGGCGTGCCGGCCGGCCAGCTCACCCTCCACCAGGGACAGTTCGGCCCCGCCGATCCCGCACACCTCACCGGCCAGGTAGACGCCGGGCACGGTGGCGCGCTGCTGCCCGTCGGCCACCGCGATCAGGCTGCCGTCGAGACCGAGCCGGGTCGCACAGCCCAGCTGGAGCGGGATCTCGAGCTGCGGTGTGAACCCGTACCCCACGGCGACGGTGTCGCACGCGATCCCGCGCTCGGTGCCCGCCACGATCCGCCACTGCCGGTCCAGCGAAGCGACGGTGACCGAATCGACGCCACCCTCGCCGTGCGCGGCCACGACCGCCGTCCGCGTCCGGTACGGGATCCGGTGACGGGCCAGGGTCTTCAGGTACCCGGCCCCCTCCACCAGCTTGCCCGGGCGCCCGAGCACCGCCCGCGGCGACCGGGCGAACCCGGCCGGCGAACCGGCCTCGAACACCCCCGCCACCTCGGCCCCGGCCCGCGCCAGCCCGGTCGCGACCGGCAGCAGGAACGGCCCGCTCCCGGCCACCACGATCCGGCGGCCGGCCCGCACCCCCTGCCCCTTGAGCAGCGACTGCACCCCGCCGGCGGTGAAGACCCCCGGCAGCGTCCAGCCGGGGAACGGCACCTGCCGGTCGTAGGCCCCGGTCGCGATGACCAGGGCACGCGCCCGGACCGGTCCGCGTCCGGTGTGGACGGTGAATCCAGGGCCGATCCGCTCGACGTGCCAGACCGCGTGCCGGGCGAGGAAGTCCAGCCGGGGCAGGATGTTCCGCCATCGCAGCAGCATCGTCCAGCCGTGGTGGCCGGACCCGTCGTCGTCCTCGCGGTGGCGCCAGTACTGGCCGCCGACCCGGTCACCGGCGTCGAGCAGCGCGACCCGGGCCCCGGACTGGGCGGCGCTGCCGGCGGCGGCCAGCCCGGCCGGTCCCGCGCCCAGCACGGCCAGGTCGTAGTCACCGGGCGAAGTCGTCACGGCCCGCTCCTTCCTGGGTTCGCACGTCATCGCCCGGGCGCGACTGCTCGAGGCAGGCGCGGACGTTCGGCCGGCCGTTCACCGTCAGCAGGCAGTCGAAGCACACGCCGATGCCGCAGAACAGTCCGCGCGGGGCGCCGCCGTGGCGGGTGGTGCGCCAGGAGCGGTGGCCGGCGGCGATCAGGGCCGCGCCGATGCTCTGGCCCGGCTCGGCCGGGATCTCCCGGCCGTCGAAGGAGAAGCTCATGCCGGGTCCCCGGTGCGGAGATCGGCGAACCGGTCCGCGCGGAACGGCGTCAGGTCCAGGTCCGGCGCCACGCCGGTCAGCTGCTGTGCGATCAGGTGTCCCGTCGCCGCGGCGAGGCCGATGCCCGCGCCCTCGTGCCCGCAGGCGTGCACCAGTCCCGGGCGGCGCGGATCGGCGCCGAGCACCGGCAGGTGGTCCGGGCAGTACGGCCGGAAGCCCAGATAGCTGCGCAGCAGGCTGACCTCGGCCAGGAACGGGAACACCCCGAGGGCCCGCGCGGCCAGTTTCCGCACCACCGGAAGGGAGAACTGCCGGTCGAAGCCGACGCGCTCGCGACTGGCGCCGATCAGCACCGGGCCCGCCTGCGTGCCCTCGACCACCACGGAGGTCTCCAGCCCGGCGTCACCGCTGGCCACGTTCGCCACGTAGTCGGCGGTGTAGACCTTGTGCCGGATCACCCTCGGCAACGGCTCGGTGACCAGCACGAACCCGCGCCGCGGCCGGATCGGCACCGGGGCGCCGGCCAGCGCCGCGACCGCGCCGCCCCAGGTACCGGCCGCGTTGACGACCCAGGGCGCGGCGACCTCGCCGCGGCTGGTGGCCACGCCGTGCTCCCGGAACGCCAGCACCTCGGTACCGAGGTGCACGGTGGCACCGAGTTCCCGGGCCGCGCGCAGCAGCCCCGCGGCCGCCAGCATCGGCTGGACCTGCGAGTCCTGCGGGTAGTACGCGCCGGTGCGGACGTCGCGGGTCAGGTTCGGCTCCAGTTCGGCCAGCTCCGCCGCGGACACGTCGACCGCCTCGACGCCCCGGGCCCGCTGCCGCGCGGTCAGCTTCGCCAGCCCCTCGGCCGCCTCGGCCGACTGCGCGACGACGACCCCGCCCTTGCGCTCCAGCTCGAACGCGCCGGGCCCGAAGCGCTCCCCCAGCTCACCCCAGAGCCGCACCGACAACAGCGCCAGGTCCAGCTCGGGGCCCGGCTCCTTGTCGGACACGAGGATGTTGCCCTCGCCACCACTGGTCGTCCCCCCGGCGACGCCCCCGCGCTCCAGCACCATGACCCGCAGGCCCGCCCGCGCGCAGAAGTACGCGCACGCCGCGCCGACCACCCCGGCCCCGATGATCAGCACGTCCGGCCGCTCTCCCGTCTTCACCGCAGTAGCATGTCACATTGCACATCTTCCGGTCACGACCTCCGCCCGTTTTGTCAGTCGCTGTCACATCGGCTGCTAGGCTCGCACCATGCCGAGAAGCGGGGAAGAAGCCCGTCGACGTCTGCACCGGGCCGCGACGGAGCTGTTCCTGGAGCACGGTTTCGACGCGGTGACCACGGCCGAGATCGCCGAACGGGCCGGGCTCACCGAGCGCACCTTCTTCCGGCACTTCCCGGACAAGCGGGAGGTGCTGTTCGAAGGGGAGACGACCCTGGCCGAGGCGATGACCGCGGCCGTCGCCGGCGCCCCCGAGGGCGAGCCGCCCCTGCCGGTGCTGGTCCGGGCCTGCCACGCGGCCGTGCCCATCGTGGAGCAGAACCGCCCGGTCACCGAGCCGCTGGCCCGGGTCTTCGCCACCACTCCGGCGTTGCAGGAGCGGCAGGCGGCGAAGGGCGCGCGCCTGGTCGAACTGCTCGCGGAGGCACTGGGCGAACGCGGCGTCGACCGCGATCTGGCCCTCCTCGCCGCGCAGACCGCGTGGACGACTCTTTCCCAGGCGACCCGGCACTGGATGGCCGATCCGGCCGGCGGGCTGGCGGCTCAGGTGGACCAAGCCTTCCGGCAGCTCGGCGCCCTCGTCGCGGAACTCGGCTGACCCCGCCCCGAATGCGGACGAGTAGCCGGTCACACCTGCTTAGATACAAGTAAAGACGCATGCTAGCGTCCAAGACCGTGACCCCCATCCAGCTCGGTGCCGCCGACCGCGCCTACCGGTTGACCAAGGAACTGGTGCTCACCGGCGAACTGCCGGGCGGGCACCTGTTCAGCGAGGGCGAGATCGCCGGACGGCTCGGGGTCAGCCGCACGCCGGTGCGGGAAGCGTTCCTGCGCCTTCAAGTCGAGGGCCTGCTGAACCTGATCCCGAAGCGCGGCGCCGTCGTGGTGCCGGTGCTGCCGGGCGAGGCCGAGGACGTGCTCGACGCGCGGGAGGCCGTGGAAGCCGCCGCGGTCCAGCGGCTGGGGCGCCGGCCCGACCTGGTGCCCGGGGCGCTGGAGCGGCTGCGCGCCGTGCTCGAAGCGCAGCGCGCGCACGCCGAGGCCGGCGACCTGGCGGCGTTCGTCGAGTCCGACGGACGGTTCCACCGCACCATCGTCGCCACCGGGGGCAACGCGGTGCTGCTCGACTTCTACGCCACGCTGGCCGACCGCCAGCGCCGGATGAACCTGCACGCGCTCAGCCCGATCCCCGCCCGGCTGCCCGAGATCGCCGAGGAGCACGCCGCGCTGGTGGCGATCATCGAATCCGGCGACTTCGGCGCGTTCGCCCCGGCGTTGCGCGCCCACCTCGACCGGGTCCACCGCCGGTGACCGCGCCCGCCCTCACCCCCACCACCGCCCCGGCCTGGTTCCCGGCCGCCGCCGCGGTGTTCGCCTGCGGCTGGGGCGGCAACCAGTTCACCCCGCTCCTGGTGATGTACGAGGACGCGGGCTACTCCACCTTCACGGTCGACGCGCTGCTCGGCGCGTACGTGATCGGCCTGGTCCCCGGGCTGCTGCTGTCGGGCCGGCTGTCCGGCCGGTGCGGGCGCCGGCCGGTGGTGCTGGCCGGCACGGTGCTGTCGCTGGCCGCCAGCGCGCTGATCGCGCTCGGCCCGCTCGGCGCCGGGTGGATCGCCGCCGGGCGGTTCACCACCGGGGTCGCCGTGGCGATCGCGATGGCCGTCGGCTCGACCTGGGTCCGGGAACTGTCCGACGCCGCCCCGGGCGGCGCCCCCGACCTCGGCACCCGCCGCGCCGCGCTGTGCCTCACCCTCGGCCTCGGCCTCGGGCCCGGGGTGGCCGGGGTGCTCGCGCAGTGGGCACCGTGGCCGATGGTCCTGCCCTTCACCGTCCACATCGGACTCACCGTGGTGGCGCTGGCTTTCGCCCGGCGCGGCCGGGAGACGCTGGTCCGCGACGGGCCGGGCCGGACGAGGGCCGCCCACGCCGCCTCGGCCCGCACCACGCCGGAAGGCGCGGCACCGGGCAGCACAGCACCAATCGGCGTGGCACCAGGCAGCACCGCACCGGACAGCACGGCATTGGACAGCACCGCACCGGACGGTGCAGCACCCAGCAGCGCGGCACCGCACCACCCCGGTCACCCGGCGCCGGCCCGTCCCCCGCGGACCCGGCTCACCACCACCCGCCACCCCCGCTTCCGCCGGGTGATCCTCCCGATGGCGCCGTGGATCTTCGGCTCCTGCGGCGTGGCCTACGCGATCATGCCGCAGCTGGTCGGCGGGAAGCTCGGCTCCTGGTCGCTCGCCTACTCCACGCTGCTGACCGTGTGCGCGGTCGGCGCGGGGGTCGGGATCCAGCCGATCGCGAAACGGGTGGACCGCGCCACCAGCGCCCGCGCGGTGCTCACCGGCATGACCGTGCTGTGCGCCGGGCTCGCGCTGAGCGCGGTCGCCGCCGCCGCCGGATCGCCCTGGCTGGCCTTGGCGACCGCGCTGGTGCTGGGCGCGGCGTACGGGCTGGCCGTGGTGTCCGGGCTGCTCGAACTGCAGCGCCTGGCGAAACCGGACGAGATCGCCGAGCTGACCGGAATTTACTACGCGCTGGCCTATATCGGTTTCCTTTTACCCTCACTGCTCGCCGGCCTCAGCGGCGTCGCGGGTTACCCGGTTCTGCTCGCCGGTCTCGCCGTGGTGGCGCTCGCGGGCACGCTTTTCATCGCCCGCCACTCCCGCAGTCACCTTCCCGTGACCTGACTGCATTTTCGGAAAAACGCCCATAAAAACCAAACAGGACTCCCCCGGCCGGTCGAAGCCGAATTCGGTCGTTTTTGTCGGAATTCTTTACCACTAATGTCTCTTGTGGATCGACGAGGCTTTGGAAATAGTTCTCCCACAGGGAAATCAGACGCGTACAACCGCGCCCGATTTCGTCGGGGACAGAAACTTTCAAACCCTCCGAGAAGGAAGTGGGAGCTGCACATGCGGCGTTCCTCGCGATCCGTTCGCGCCCTCGTCATAGCCGCGACGGGCGGTTTGGCCCTGGCCAGCTTGCAGCTGGCCACCGGTCAGGCCGCCGCCGCCGCGCCCGGTGCCACCGCGGCCGATGCCGCACCGCAGTCGGTGATCGTGGTCCTCAACAACCAGCTCCCCGACGCACCGCCCACCAAGGCGACGGCCGGCACCCGGCGCACCGAGGCCACCCAGCAGCAGGAGTCCGTGCTCGCCAAGCTCGGCGGCGCGGCCCCCAGCAAGGTGAAGCACTTCGCGCTCGGCAACGCGTTCTCCGCCACGGTCACCGCGGCCCAGGCCGCCCAGCTGGCCCAGGACCCGGCCGTGGCCCAGGTGCTGCCGGACAGCAAGGTGACGCTGCCCGACGCCGTCCCCGCGCCCGGCGCCGAGCCCAAGGCCCCCCAGTCCCAGGGCCAGCCGGGCACCCCGGCGCCCGGCACGATCTGCCCGTCCGACCCGGCCAAGCCGCTGCTGGAGCCCGAAGCGCTGACCTCGATCCACGCCTACAGCACCGACGGCTCCAAGAGCGCTTCGCAGCTGGCGGACGGCTCGGGGGTCAAGGTCGCGTTCCTCGCCGACAACATGGACCCGAACTACGCGGACTTCATCCGCCCCGACGGTTCCCACGTGTTCTCCGACTTCCAGGACTTCTCCGGGGACGGCCCGAACACCACCGAGTCCGGCGCGGAGGCCTTCGGCGACGCCTCGTCGATCGCCGCGCAGGGCGTGGTCGTGCACGACCTGTCGAAGTTCGTGAACGAGAACCACCCGCTGCCCGCGGGCTGCAACATCGTGGTCAAGGGCGTCTCGCCCGGCGCGAGCCTGGTCGGGCTCAACGTGTTCGGCTCCACCGCCACGAACTCCGCGGTGCTGCAGGCGATCGACTACGCGGTGACCGTCGACCACGTCGACGTGATCAACGAGTCGCTGGGCCTCAACCAGTACCCGGACGCCAGCTCCCGCAACCTGTTCCAGGTGTTCAACGACCAGGCCGTCGCCGCGGGCGTCACCGTCACCGCCTCCAGCGGCGACGCGGGCATCACCTCGACCATCGGCAGCCCGGCCACCGACCCGCTGGTGATCTCGGCCGGCGCGACCACCGACAACCGGCTGTACGCGCAGACCACCTACGGCGCCTTCCCGTTCTCGAACGGCAAGTGGATCAGCGACAACATCTCCGCGCTGTCCTCCTCGGGCATCACGCAGAACGGCCGCACGATCGACCTGGTCGCGCCCGGTGAGGGCAACTGGGCCGACTGCGCGCCGGCCTACTCC
Organism: Amycolatopsis sp. PS_44_ISF1; assembly: GCF_032335455.1. Classification (NCBI taxonomy): domain Bacteria; kingdom Bacillati; phylum Actinomycetota; class Actinomycetes; order Pseudonocardiales; family Pseudonocardiaceae; genus Amycolatopsis; species Amycolatopsis sp. PS_44_ISF1. The sequence goes on from NZ_JANUXO010000002.1 coordinate 1,950,901, forward strand.
GAATGCCGGAACTTCAAGACCGTGCCGCAGCCGACCGACCTCGAGTCCTTCGGCGGCACCAGTGAAGCCGCCCCGCTGACCGCCGGCGTGGCCGCGCTGGTCATCCAGGGCTACCGCGGCACGCACCACGGCGCCTCCCCGTCGCCCGCGCAGGTCAAGCAGTTCATCACCGGCACGACCCGCGACCTCGGCCTGCCCGCCGACGAGCAGGGCTCCGGCCTGCTCGACGCCCGCGCGGCCGTCGAGGCGGCCCTGACCTCGCCCGGCACCACCGGCGCCCCGGCCGGCGTGGCTTCGAACATCGCGCTCTCGACCGACCAGCTCACCCTGGACGGCGCCCCGGGCAGCACGCAGAACGCCACGGTGAAGGTGAGCAACGTCGGCAGCAAGCCGCTGACGGTGAGCACCGGCACCCGCACCTTCGTGCCGCAGTCCTCGCAGACGCAGACCACCGCGTTCGACTCGGCCACGCTGCCGACCTTCCCGTACTTCAACGGCGCGAACTGGGCGTACAAGAAGGTCACGTTCCCCGTGGCCTCGGGCGCGCAGCGGCTGCTGGCGCGGATGGCCTGGCAGGGCAGCCCGAAGAAGGTCAACGGCCAGTCGGTCACCCCGGTGGTGCGGCTGACCCTGATCGCGCCGGACGGCACCTACGTGGCCAACAGCCGCCCGCAGGGCGGCGCGGCCACGGCGAACTACGCCAACGTGGACGTCACCCACCCGGCCGCCGGCACCTGGACCGCGGTGCTCTACTCCGTCTCCGGCGCCGCCGGCTACACCGGTGACGTCCAGTTGCGCACCGACACGCAGCGGGCCGTGCCCTACGGCCAGGCCTCGCCGCAGATCCTGAGCCTGAACCCGGGCCAGACCAAGCCGGTCAAGGTCTCGCTGACCACCCCGGCCACCGGCGGCGACGCGGACTACTCGGTGACCTTCGGCAGCTCCGACGGGCACCAGACCACGCTGTCCGCGGTGCTGCGCTCGCTGATCCCGACCAAGAACGGCCCGGGCACCTTCGGCGGCACGATCACCGGCGGCAACGCGCGGGCCCAGTCGCCGGCGCAGACCTTCAGCTACGAGTTCGACGTGCCGAAGGGCAAGAAGGACCTGGACGTCGCGGTCAAGCTGCAGGACGCGGGCACGCTGGTCGACGGCGTGCTGGTCGACCCGAACGGCGAACTGGCCGACGTGAACAGCAACGCTTCGCTGAACTCGCCGACCACCGTGGCGCAGGGCACCGGCCTCCAGCTCACCGACGCGAACCCGCTGCCGGGCCGCTGGCACTTCGTGGTCGTGGTGCAGAACCCGGTGACCGGCAAGCAGATCGAGCAGCCGTTCACCGGCACGGTCGGCTTCGACCAGGTGTCGGTCAGCGCCCCGGCGCTGCCGAACTCGGCGGCGAAGAAGCTGGCCGCCGGCCAGGCCGTGACCGTTCCGGTGACGGTGCGCAACAACGGGATCGAGCCGATCGCCATCGGCGTGGACGCCCGCACCAACGGCCGCCGGACGCTGCAGCCGCAGCCGGTCGGCGGCTCGACCGAGGTGGACCTGCCGGAGCTGAACGTCAACGCCCCGGTGTACTCGATCCCGCCGGACACCAGCAAGTTCACCGTAGCCACCTCCTCGACCGTCCCGGCCCAGGTGGAGATCCAAGGCTCGGCGGCCGGTATCGACGTGCTCGGCGACCTGAAGGCGGCCCAGTCGGGCAGCACGGTCTCCGTCGCGACGATCGGTGAAAAGCAGGGCTACGTCACGAAGGGCATCTGGTTCGCCGACGTGCAGGAGATCGGGCCGTTCGGCCCGTCGGGCGCCCCGGCCGGGCACTCCTCCTACACCGCCTCGATCCAGACCGCGGGCTTCGACGCGGCCGTGACCTCGTCCACCGGTGACCCCTACGACCAGTCGGTGGACCCGAACGGCACCGGCGGCACCCCGCAGATCGTGAAGCCGGGCCAGACGGCCACCGTCTCGGTGACCATCAAGCCCTCCGCCCGGCCCGGCGCGACGGTGACCGGTCACCTGAACCTGGTGACCGTGCCCAGCCTGCCGACCGGCGCGACCGGCCTGCCGCAGGAAGGCACCGGCGAGGTCCTCGCGACCCTGCCGTACAGCTACCAGATCGGCTGAGCCCCGTTCCGGACGGCCGGGCCGTCGGTCCCTTGTGGACCGGCGGCCCGGCTTTTTTTCGCCGGTCCACCGGTCTTCCGGCCGGAGGGTCTTCCGGAGACCGGGCCGGCCGCGCCCAGGTTCCCGGCGCCGGCCGCGGTTCCCTCCCCCATCGCGCGGATCCGGCGGAGACCGATCGGGTGAACGCCGGAGCCGTGCTTCGCCCACCCGGCGCTGCTAGCGTTTCCGCAGGTCTTAGTCGTCTTCCCGGGAGCCACGCATGTCCTCGTTCGTCGCCGCCTCAGTCGTCGCCGACCCCCGCCGGGTCTGGCCGTTGGTCGTCGCCCGCGGGGTCTTCGCGGTGCTCTTCGGCATCCTCACCCTGGTCTGGCCCGGGGTCACCGTGCTGGCGCTGGCCATCGTCTTCGGCGTGTACGCGCTGTTCGACGGCGTCAGCGCGATCGTGCAGGCGTTCCGGCCGGGCGACGGCGCGCAGCGAGCCGCGTACGCGCTGCTCGGGGTGCTCGGGGTGCTGGCCGGGGTGCTCGCGCTGGTGTGGCCGGGCGCGACCGTGGTCGTGCTGACCACGCTGGTGGGGGCGTGGGCGGTGGTCACCGGCGTCGCGGAGATCGTCGCGGCGGTGCGGCTGCGCCGGCAGATCACCGGTGAGGCGTTCCTGATCGTCGCCGGGGTGCTGAGCGTGGTGGCCGGGGTGCTGGTGCTGGTGCACCCGATCGCCGGCGCGTTCGGAATTGCCGTGCTGATCGGGGTTTACGCGCTGCTGTACGGGGTCATGCTGATCGTGCTGGGACTGCGGCTGCGACGGCTGGCGGCCCCGGTGGCCGCGGAACGAGCGCCCGAGGCCGGATAGCGGGACAATCGGCGGGTGAGACTCGCGCGACGGAGGGACTTCTGATGGCCCAGTACCCGCAGAACGGCGGTTACGACCGCGAAGTCCGCCCCGGGGTGGACGCCGCCCGCTTGTGGGCCGGTGGTGTCGCGACGGCGGTGGTGGCCGCGCTGGTCGCGATCGTCGGCCTGCTGATCGCCCGCGGCATCTTCGGGGTGCCGGTGCTCGCGCCGAAGGGGGCGGGCATCTGGGGCAACGCGAGCACCACCACGTACGCGATCGTCGCCGCCGTGGTCGCGCTGCTGGCCACCGGGCTGATGCACCTGCTCAGCGTCGCGACCCCCGCACCGGCGCAGTTCTTCGGCTGGATCATGGTGCTGGTGACGGCGATCGCCGTCGTGCTGCCGCTGACCCTCACGGTCGAGCCCAGCGCCAAGATCGCCACCGCCGTGATCAACCTGGTGATCGGGCTGGTCATCGCCATGGTGGTGAGCAGCATGGCCGCCAGCGCCCGCACGCTGCACCAGCGCAAGCGCCGCGAGCGCCCGGCCGCCGACGCGCCGACCCGGCAGTGGAACGATCCGCCGTCGTCCTACTACGACCGCTGAGCGGGCCCGATCGCGGGGCCCCGGCCTCCGGTGGAGGATGGGGGTGGCCGAACCCCGCCCCGCGAAAGGACTCGCAACCGTGATCTTCATCGTCGTCAAGTTCCCCGTGCTGCCGGACGAGAGCGATGACTGGCTCTCGATCGTCGCGGACTTCACGGCCGGGACCCGCGGGGAGCCGGGCAACCTGTTCTTCGACTGGTCGCGCAGCGCCGACGACCCGAACGAATGGGTCGTGCTGGAGGCCTTCCGCGACCAGGACGCCGCCGTGGCGCACGTGAACTCGGAGCACTTCAAGACCGCGATGGCCACGCTGCCGGACCACATCTCGGCCACGCCGCGGATCATCAACGTCCAGGTGCCGGGCGAGGAGTTCGGCGAGATGGCGGAGCTCAAGCCGCGTCACGCCTGAGGCTTCCGGTCCCCGGCCCGGGCCCGGCGCGAGTACCGCGCGGGCCCGGGCCGCGGGCCGTCCGGCTCAGGCCCGCCCGGCGGCCCGCCGCGGCCACCAGGGCACGATCGGCGAGGTCCGCCGCTGGTACTGCGCGTATTCCGGGTAACGACCACGCGTGATGCTTTCGGTGAACACCGTCGAGCCGATGAACAGCAGCGTCAGCAGCACCGCGCCGGCGATGGTCCAGGTGACCGCGGCCGCGGCGAAGGCGCCCAGCAGGAACACCATCCACCACTGCGCCTGTTCGAAGAAGAAGTTCGGGTGCCGGGAGAAGCGGAACAGTCCGCGCTGCAGGAAGCGCGGCTCGGGGGTGCGGCCGGCCTGCTGCTCGCGCGCCTTCCACCGGTGGAAGTTCCACTGCTGCTGGTCCGCCACGGTCTCCCCGGCCAGGAAAGCCAGCCCGAGCACCGCGGCGGCGACGTCCCCGGCGCCGAGCGGGGTGCGGTGCTCCAGCGCGGTCCAGGCGGGCAGGGCGATCAGCAGCAGGATCACGTTCTGGTAGATCGTGATGAAGAACAGGTTGAACAACTGGAACAGCCCGGGCCGCATCTTCGCCCGCAGTACCGCCCAGCGGTAGTCCTCGCCGCCGCGGGCGTAGCCGCCCTTGCGGGCGAAGTTGAACGTCAGCCGCGCGCCCCACAGCGCCACGAGCGCAAGCATCACGTTCAGCCGCGCGTCGGCGAACCCGGCGGCGCCGGCGAAGATCGCGACGTAGGCCACCGGCACCAGCGACCAGATCCGGTCCACCCACGAGTACTCCCGCGTGATCACCGAGAGCAGCCAGCAGCCGGCGCAGGTTCCCGCGAACACCCACAGACAGACCCCGAACGCGCTCATGCCCGCACTCTACTGCCGGCTCTTCCCGGCCGCGGGGATTTCCTCCGCCCGGACTCACCGGCCCGGTCCGCCCGCGAACCCCGGTCCCCTCCTTCGTTTCTCCGGCCACTGTCCACACGGGAGGGAAGGCTCAGCCGTCCGGCGACGGCGGTCATCCCGGCTTGGGACCGGGAAAAGGGCGGCACGCCGGGAAAAGCCCCGGGGAGGAATGGTGTGCGGGCAGCCAGGGCCGCGCTGGTGGGTGACGGCCCAGTGGGGTGATCCTCGGGAAGATCACCACCGAGCGGATCGGGACTGAGCGGCCGGTTCAGGCCGCCTCGACCGGCTCGCGCCGCGGGGAGAGCACCGGGGCGAACACCACCGCCAGCCCGCAGAGCACGAACGGCACCGCGAAAGCGACGTTCAGCGGCATCCACCGGGTCAGCCCGCCGATCAGCGCGGGCCCGGCCAGCAGGCCGACGTACCCCAGGCCGACCACCTTGGCCATCAGGGCACCGGACGCGCGGGGGTCCAGGTTGCCCGCCGCGGTGAACAGCTGGGGCACGCCACCGGAGAGGCCCAGTCCGAACAGCGCCCAGCCCACCAGGGCGAGCGGCACCCACGGCGAGAGCGAAGCCGTGGCGAGGCCCAGCGCCGCCAGGGCCGAGCCGTACCGGACGACCGCGGCCGGGCCGGCCAGCGCGGCCACCCGGTCGGTCGCGAAGCGGCCCACCGTCATCGCGACGGCGAACGAGCCGTAGCCCAGCGCGGCGGTGGCCGCGGAGGTGCCCAGCACGTCCTGCAGGTGCAGCGCCGCCCAGTCGTTCGCGACCCCCTCGGCCAGCATCAGCGCGAAGGCCAGCCCGCCGAGCAGCCAGACCAGGCGCATCGGCGGGCGGGTCCGCCCGGCCGGGTCCGCCGGGGCGCCGGAATCCGGCTCCGGGGCCGGGTCCATCAGGAACCGCCCGGCCACCAGGGAGGAGACCACGCAGAACGCCCCGGTGCCGCCCAGCGCGGCCGCGGTCGGGATGCCCGCGCGCAGCACCGCCGCGCCCGCGAACGCCGCGATCGCCCCGCCGATCGACCACATGGCGTGGAACGAGGCCATGATCGGCCGCGGGTACGCGCGCTCGACGACCACCGCGTGGGAGTTCATCGCGACGTCGATCGAGCCGTTGCCGAAGCCGAACACCACCAGCGTCAGCCCGAGCGACCACCAGGTGCCCGCCAGCCCGGGCCCGGTCACCGCGAGCCCGAGCAGCACCCCGGCCGCCGGCAGCACCCGCCGGTGGCCGAACCGGTCCACGAGCCGGCCGGTCACCTGCATCCCGGCGAACGCCGCCGCGCCCAGCACCAGCAGCAGCGCGCCCAGGGTGCTGTGCGAGATGCCGGTGGACCGCTCCACCACCGGGATGTGCACCACCCACATCCCGACCGCGAACCCGTTGAGGGCGAAGAAGGCCCAGGTCGCGACGCGGGCGGCGCGCGGCCGGACGGCAGGTGGGGGGCGAGTGTCCATGATGGGTGGTTCCTCCGGGGTGGGGTCCTTCGATGATGCCACGGAACCCGAGGTTTCCGACAACTGGATTGTTCGAACAATCACTATTGATGTTCGTTTTCCCAGTGCGGCATGATGGCCGGGTGCACGCTGCCGAACCGACCGCCGCCCCGTGACCGGGGGCTACCTCAAGGGGCGCATCCGCCGTGAGGACATCATTTCGGCGGCGGCCACCGTATACGGTGAGGCCGGCTACCACGGTTCGTCGCTGCGCGAGATCGCCAAGCGGGCCGGCATCAGCCACGCCGGGCTGCTGTACCACTTCCCCACCAAGGAGGCGCTGCTCGCCGCCGTGCTGGTGCGCCGCGACGCCGAGGACTCCGAGCGTGAGCAGCTCACCGGGCCGCCGGGTCTCGAAGTGCTCCGCCACTTCGTCGCGCTGGCCGGGCACAACGTGCGCCATCCCGGCATCGTCGAGCTGTACTCGCGCCTGGCGGCCGAGGCGGTCGCGCCCGGCCACCCGGCCCACGACTACTTCGAGCGCCACTACGAGCAGGCCCGCGAAAGCGTGGTCGAGTCGTTCCGGGTGCTGTCGGCGAGCGGCGAACTGCGTGAGGGCACCGACCCGGAGTACGCGGCGCTGACGTTCATCGCGCTGATGGACGGGCTCCAGGTGCAGTGGCTCACCGACCCCGCCCGCGTCGACCTCGTCGGCTCCCTGCGCTTCTACCTGCAAACCCTGCTCACCGTTCCGCTGGGCTGAGCGCCCCGGCGCGGCCCGTGAGCCGCGCCGGGCACCCCGGTTCAGAGCGTGGCCGTATACGGGTCCCAGGCTTCGGGCAGCGCGGGCGGGACCTCCACCGTGCTCTCCACCTCCACCGTCCGGCCCCAGGTGATCGACTCGTCGACGGCCAGCATCGCGTCCAGCACGTGGTAGGCCAGTTCGCCGGAAGCCCGCTCGGGCACGCCGGCCCGGATCGCGCGCGCCAGCTCCAGCGCGCCGGTGCCCCGGGCCGCCGCCGGTCCGGACGCGGCCAGCTCCTCCGGCTCCGGCGCGCCGAACGCGTGCAGCCGGGTGCCCCCGTCGAACCGGTTCGGGTCCGGCAGCACGGCCGTGCCCAGCGAGCCCGAGACTTCGACGAAACCGGTGCGGGTCAGGGCCGAGTCGAAGCTCAGCACTACCTGCGCGCTGCCGCCGCGGGTGAACTCGACCAGTGCGGTGACCGTGGTCGGCACGCTCACCGGGAACTCGGTGCCCGCGCGGGGGCCGGAGCCGATCACGCGGGTCGCGCGCCCCCGCCCCCCGGCGCCGGTCACCCGGGCGATCGGGCCGAGCAACTGGATCAGCGTGGTCAGGTAGTACGGGCCCATGTCCAGCAGCGGCCCGCCGCCGGCCCGGAACAGGAACTCCGGCGCCGGGTGCCAGCTCTCCGGCCCGGGGGTCTGGAACAGCGCCAGCGCCGTGCGCGGCTCGCCGATCCGCCCGGCGTCGACCGCGCGCCGGGCCGTCTGCAGACCGGCGCCGAGCACGGTGTCCGGCGCGCTCGCGACCCGCAATCCCTTCTCCCGCGCGCGATCGAGCAGCTTGCGCGCGCTCTCCCGGTCGAGGGCGAGCGGCTTCTCCGCCCACACGCTCTTGCCCGAGCCGAGCGCAGCCAGGCCGACCTCGACGTGCGCGGCCGGGACGGTCAGGTTGACCACCAGCTCGATCTCCGGGTCGGCGAGCAGCTCCCCGACCGTTCCCCCTTGCGGCACACCGTGTTTCTCCGCCTGCTCCGCCGCCCGCGCGAGGTCGAGGTCGGCCACGGCGAGCACCCGCAGGTCGGGGAACGCAGTGAGGTTCTCCAGGTAGGTGTCACTGATGACGCCGGCGCCGATCACGCCGACACCGACCGGCCCGGTGCTCACTTCGCGGTGTCGGCGAGGTAGGCGAAGCTGGCGGCGATGGCCTCGAAGATGTCGCCGTCGTAGCGGTCGAATTCCACCACGCGCAAGGCGTCCGGCGCCGCGGCGAGCACGTCCGGGAGCGGCACGCGGCCCTGGCCGGCCGGGACCTGGCCGGAGGCGTCGGTGGCCAGCGCGCCGTCCTTGACGTGGATGGCCCGCACCCGATCGCCGAGCCGGCCCAGCAGTTCCGCCGCGTTCTCCCCGCCCGCGGTGGCCCAGTAGGTGTCGACTTCGAGCACGACCTGCGGATCGAGCTGCTCGGCGAACACCTCGAACGCGCTGCGCCCGCCGATCCGGGACTCCAGCTCCCACCAGTGGTTGTGGTAGCCGACGGTGACCCCGTGCTCCGCGGCGAGCTTCGCGGCCGCGTTCAGCGCGGCGGCGGTGGCGGCGATGTCGGCCGGGTCCGACCACTGCTCCGGCTTGACCAGCGGATCGATCACCACGCCGATGCCGAGCTGCTTCGCCGCGCCGAACACGGCCGCCTGGTCGACCCCGATCAGCTGCGCGTGCGCGGTCGGCGCGGTGAGCCCGCAGGCCGGCAGCCCGGCGGTGAGCGCCTCGACGTTCTGGACCACGCCGTACGGCTCGACCCGGGTGAATCCGATGGCGGCCAGCCGCTGCAGGGTGCCGGCCGGATCGGCCGCGAACTCGTCGCGGACCGAATACAGCTGCACGGAGACCTCGCCCATTCCCGCTCCCTTGCTCGATGGGCCGCCGAGGGGGCGGCGACAGATTTCTACCACCTGGTCAAAATTCGCACCAGACACCGGCGGGAGCGGACCGGCGGAACCGCACGTTCGGCCGAGCGGCCGCCGCCTTCAACGGCGACAGGACCGGGCCCCATTCGCGGGCAGGGACGGTCGGGCGGCGAGCACGTGCCCTCGAAGCAGCGGCGTCAGCCGACGGCGGTGGTGGTCTCGTCGCCCGATCCCGCAGCGGCGGGGGCCGCCGCTCATCCGGCGGTGAGATCCTTGCGGTAGACCAGGAAATCGCACGGCGTGGCCAGCAGCGGAGCCAGGTGCGGGTACGCCTGGCCGATGCTCGCGGTCCGCACCACGCGATAGCCGAGGCGGCCGTACCAGCCGGCCAGGAACTCCTTCGACGGGTGCTTCCAGCCGCGCGGCACCAGCAGTTCGAGCTGCATCTCGGCACATCCGCCGGACCGGCACCGCCCTTCGGCGAACCGCACCAGCGCCCGTCCGATTCCCGCGCCACGCACGTCGGGGGCGGCGGCCAGCAGGCCGAACTCCCCCGCACCGTCGGCCAGGCGGCGCACCCGCACGCTGCCGGCGAGCCGGCCGCCGAGGCGGGTCACGGCGATCTCCCCGGCCCGCACCAGCCCGGCGATCTCCGCGGCCGAGGTCCGGTCGGCCGGACCGGCCCACAGACCCGCCTCGGCCGTCGCGTAGACCTGGTTCACCAGTGCGGTGACGGCACCGACCAGCTCCTCGTCCGCCGCGGCCGAAGGCGGCAGCAGGGTGATCTCCGGGGTCACGCGGGCACCGGTTCCGCGGCGGCGGGACGAGCCTCGCCGAAGCCGCCGTACGGTCCGCCGCCGACCTGGTGACCGACCCCGCCGAAGTGCCGATGCCCGGCTCGTGGAGCGTCGTCAGCCGGTGCATGGACGAGCGCCTGGTGGTGCTTCGCGGCGGCCGGGGCCCTGACCGCCCCGGCCCGGCCGATCGGCTCGCGCCGCTTCAGCGCATTGCGAACCCGGCCGGGACCGCCCGTGGCCCTGGCACCGCGGACCCGCCCGCTTCGGATCGGCGCTTCGCAGGAGGGCGGACCACCGGATCGCGGGTCACCGGCCGGGCCGTACCCCTGGCGGACCTCGACGAAGCCCGGCGGCGGCTTGACTGCCTCGCACACCGAATCGCGGCTCACCCCGAGGTCGTCCACCAGGCTCGGCCCGGTGGGCCTCAGCGGATCCGGCGGCAGGTCCCGTTCGATGCTCCGCCGGGTGATCTCTTCCCCGTTTCGAGCCCGCGCCAAGACTTCCCTCCCCGCTGGTTCCCGGTTCGCCGCCAACGCCCCGGACATCCTACGTCAGGGGGGTCCGCGGACCGGCCGGGCGGAACGCGGTGGCGGGCGGTTCCGCGCTCCGTCACGTGTGGACCTTCCGCAAGTGTCCTCAATGGACGCAATAGCCGTACCGGGCCAGCCCATCGGAGTATTCGGGGGGCGAACCGGAGTTCGCCGGACGACCCGGGTCGCGCGGCCCCGGACCGACCGCTCGTCCGGCAGCGGCCCGGATCCGAAAGCACCCGAGGTATCCTGGTATCGGATCGCATCGGCCACCGGCCAGGCCCGCTCGGCCGTGGCGCCCGGGCTCCCCCGCTCCGTCCACTGGCACCGGACATCACGCCCTTTTCGGTCGCACTGGAATGGCGCCACCACGCTGACCTGCACAAACCTCCCGCCGCGGGCGGCCCAGCCCGGGCATCGGGCTCCGCTCCCCGCAAGGCCTACCCAAGGGGGTGAGTCTCGATTTCGGCCTCGGCCGCCCCTGCGGGGCACAGAGCGCGCGCGTTACCCGAATGGACGGACTCAAACCTCCACTTTCGAGTGTCACCCTCGCGTACACCGGAAAGTTGCCGTGATCAACCGAGCGTCCGACTGTGGTCCTGCTCCCCAGGGGCATCCGCACCACCGATGGAGAAAGGACGTCAGAGCCATGGCCGGCACCCTGCAACCCCAGCAGCTGATGGACAGCGAAGTTGTCGACCCCGAGGGTCACAAGATCGGCAAGGTGGGCAACGTCTACCTCGCCGACTCGACGCGTGAGCCCGAGTGGATCACGGTCAAGACCGGGCTGTTCGGCACCAAGGAGAGCTTCGTCCCCCTTTCGGGCGCGAGCATGGACGACAAGGGTGTCCACGTGAACGTCGCGAAGGACCTCGTGTCCGACGCGCCGCGCATCGACGCCGACGGTCACCTCTCCTCCAGCGAGAGCGCCGAGCTGTACCGGCACTACGGACTGCCGATGCCGCGCACCGCTCCCGACACCAGCGGCGGCCGGGGCACCTCCGGCCCGACGCCGGGCCGGGGCGAGCGCACGGCCGAGACCCGCGGGATGACCGGCGACCGTGACCGGGCGGGCCGCGCCGGCGAGCGGGAGCAGGCCGCCCGGGGCACCGGTGACGAGGGCATGATCCGCTCCGAGGAGCGGCTCAAGGTCGGCACCGAGCAGGTCGAAGCGGGCCACGTGCGCCTGCGCAAGTACGTGGTCACCGAGGAGCAGCAGGTCACGGTTCCGGTGAGCCACGAGGAGGTGCGGATCGAGCGCGAGCCGATCACCGACGGCCGCGCCCGCACCGACGGCAAGCTCGGCGAGCAGGAGCAGGACATCACCCTGCACGCCGAACGGGCCGTGGTGAACAAGGAGACCGTCCCGGTCGAGCGGGTGCGGCTGAACACCGAGACGGTCACCGAGGACCAGACCGTCTCCGGCGAGGTGCGCAAGGAGCAGTTCGACATCCAGGACGACAGCTCCAAGCGCCACCGCAAGTCCTGACCCTCGAAGCCGGCCCTAGGGGCCGTGTCCCGTCCGAAGTGGACGGGACACGGCCCCACCGCCGTCTTCACGGCCGGGCCGTCGAGTTGGCGACCCACTGCCCCGACGGAGGACGGCAGCCGTGCTACAGCGCGCGTTCTCCCTTGCCCAGCACCACGATCCCGCCCGGGCTGACGTGGTAGTGCTCGCGGTCGCGGGTCAGGTCCACGCCGATGTGCGCGCCCGGCGGGACCACGACGTTCTTGTCCAGGATGGCGCGGCGGACCACGGCGCCGCGGCCCACGCGGGCGCCGTCGAGCAGCACCGAGCCCTGGACCACCGCGCCGTTCTCCACCAGGGCGTCCGGGGACAGCACCGAGTCGACGACCTGGGCGCCGGAGATGATGCAGCCGTTGCTGATGATCGACTGGTTGGCCGTGCCGCCTTCGACGAACTTCGCCGCCGCGCGCTGGCCCGGGTGGGCCAGGATGGGCCACTTCCGGTTGTACAGGTTGAAGATCGGGTACGTGGAGATCAGATCGGTGTGGGCGTCGTAGTAGCTGTCGATGGTGCCGACGTCGCGCCAGTAGCCGTGGTCGCGCTCGGTCTCGCCGGGCACCTGGTTGCCGTTGAAGTCGTAGACCGCCGCTTCGCCCTTTTCCACCAGCGCCGGGATGATGTCGCGGCCCATGTCGTGCTGCGAGCCGGCGTTGTTCGAGTCCTCCTTCAGCGCGTCGATCAGCACCTGCGTGGTGAACACGTAGTTGCCCATCGACACGTAGGACTCGTCGGGCGAGCCGGGCAGCCCCGGCGGGTCCGCCGGCTTCTCCAGGAACGCGTCGATGTGCGTGCCGTCCTCGGTGTGGATCACGCCGAACGCACTGGCCTCGGCCCGCGGCACCCGGATGCCGGCCACGGTGACGCCCGCGCCCGAAGCGGTGTGCGCGTCCATCATCTGCCGCGGGTCCATCCGGTAGATGTTGTCGGCGCCGAACACCGCGATGTAGGCCGGCTGCTCGTCGTAGACCAGGTTCAGGCTCTGGTGGATGGCGTCGGCGCTGCCCTGGAACCAGCGCGGGCCCAGCCGCTGCTGCGCGGGCACCGGCGTCACGTACTCCCCGGTCAGCGACGAGAGCCGCCAGGTGGTGCTGATGTGGCGGTCGAGCGAGTGCGACTTGTACTGGGTGAGCACGCAGATCCGCCGGATGCCGCCGTGCACCAGGCTGGAGAGCACGAAGTCGATCAGCCGGTGCACCCCGCCGAAGGGCACCGCGGGCTTGGCCCGGTCGGCGGTGAGCGGCATCAGCCGCTTGCCCTCGCCACCCGCCAGGACGATGCCCAGCACATCGGATCCGTCGATCACGAAACCCTCCCGCACGCCTCGTAGATCGCGACCGTCCGAGCGGCGATCGCGGCCCAGCCGAACTCTTCCACGGTTCTCGCCCGCCCGGCCGCGCCCATCCCGGCGGCTCGGTCCGGATCGGCGACCAGCTCGTTCACGCGGCGGGCCAGCTCGGCCTCGAAGACCGCGGGCTCGGCCTCGTCGTAGTGCACGAGCAGCCCGGTGCCGCCGTCCTGGACCACCTCGGGGATGCCCCCGACGTCGCTCGCCACCACGGCCGTGCCACAGGCCATGGCCTCGAGGTTCACGATGCCGAGCGGTTCGTAGACCGAGGGGCAGACGAACACCGTCGCGTGCGTGAGCAGCTGGACCACCTCCGGGCGCGGCAGCATCTCCGGGATCCAGTGCACGCCGGTCCGCTCGGCCTGCAGCTCGGCGACCAGCCCGCGGAACTCGGCGTCCAGTTCGGGGGTGTCGGCACCGCCGGCGCACAGCACCAGCTGCACCTCCGGGTCCAGCTCGAACCCGGCGCGGACCAGGTGCGGCACGCCCTTCTGCCGGGTGATCCGGCCGACGAACAGCGCGTAGGGCCGGTCCGGGTCGAGGCCGTGCTTGCGCAGCACGTCCTGGTCCGGGTCGGGCTGGTAAAGCGTGGTGTCGATGCCGTTGTGCACCACGTGGACCCGCCCCGGGTCCACCGCCGGGTACGCCCGCAGCACGTCCTCGCGCATCCCGCCGCTGACCGCGATGATCGCGTCGGCGGCCTCGTAGGCGTCGCGTTCGATCCAGGAGGAGACGCGGTAGCCGCCGCCGAGCTGCTCGGCCTTCCACGGCCGCAACGGCTCCAGCGAGTGCGCGGTGATCACGTGCGGGATGCCGTGGGTGAGCTTCGCCAGGTGGCCGCCGAGGTTGGCGTACCAGGTGTGGCTGTGCGCGAGGTCGTGGCCCTCCAGCGCGTCGGCCATCGAGACGGCGATGTCGAGGGTCGCGAACGCGGGCTGGCCGTAGCCGTGCGCGTCGCGGTGCCCGTGGGCGCCGTCGGGGCGGTCGGGGCCCCAGCAGTGGACGTCGAGCTCGACCAGCGACCGCAGCTCGCGGGCGAGGAACTCGACGTGCACCCCCGCTCCCCCATAGACGTCCGGTGGGTACTCGCGGGTGAGCAGGCCGACCAACATGACCCGACCCTAGAGGGCGCGGCGCGGGGAGTGCAGTGCGAGGCCGGGACGAATCCGTGTCGTGATCGACTTCTCAGCGCAGCCCGTGCCGGCGCAGCTCCCAGCCCGCGAGCCGGTGGATCACCTCCGGATCGTGCTCGCGCCAGCCGGTGGTCAGCTCCCCCGCCTTCGCCACCCGCGGCAGCGGCCGGGTGACCAGGGCGCGCAACGCGAGCAGGTCCAGCCCGGCCTCGCCCTCGCGGCGCAGGCGGGCGGCCGCGGTCGCGCCCCGCGCGAACCGCCAGCGCAGCGGCAGCCACGAGACCAGCAGGAACACCACGGGCAGCGCCACCACCAGCGCCGCCATCCACCACGCGAGGTCGGTCACGGCGCTGATCTGCCACTGCCCGGCGTCGACGAGCTCGGCGCCGGCGGCGGAGCCGGTGTGCAGCGCCCCGGCCAGCGCCCCGCCGACCAGCGGGAGGTCACCGGCCTTCCCGGCGGCCGAGTCGAACGTGCCACGCAGTCCGGAGCCCGCGTCGACCAGCCCGTCGCCGGGGGCGCGCATCCGCATCACCTCGGTGTGCACCCGCACGGCGAGCCAGATCGCGGACGCGGTGAGGCCGAGGGCGAAGAGGTCGGCGACGAGCTGGGCGGCGCGGCGGGCCGGGCGGTCGGCGTAAACCTTCATCGAGGTCCCTTCTCTCGCGAGCCACGCCGACATACCCGCCCGGTCGTCCACCGAACCGCCGGAGCCGGGATTGCTCCTGGTGCAGCAACGACTTGCCGCCGATCAGCGGTGCCGGCCGACGATCACGGTCGCGCCCAGCCCCTCGGACCCCTCAGATCCCTCGACCCGCGCGCGCAGCCCGGCGCGTTCGGCCTCGGCCACCGCGCGGTCCGCCTGCCGTTCGCTCGTCTCGAACAGCACGTGGCCGCCGGGGGCGAGCCAGCCGGGCGCCGCGGCGACCACGCGGCGCAGCACGTCGAGCCCGTCGGCGCCGCCGTCGAGCGCGACCAGCGGCTCGTGCTCGCGCGCCTCGGGCGGGAGCAGGGCGACCTCACCGCTCGGTACATACGGGACGTTGGAGATCAGCACGTCGACGCGCCCGCGCAGGGCGTCCGGCAGCGGGGCGTAGAGGTCGCCCTCGTAGACCCGGCCGGGGACGTTCCGGCGGGCGCAGCGGACCGCCGCGGGCTCGATGTCGGTGGCGTGCAGCTCGACCGGCACGGCCGCGGCGACGACGGCGCCGAGCGCCCCGGACCCGCAGCACAGGTCGACGACCACGGCGCCGGGGCGGGCCAAGCCGGTGGCCAGCCGGGCGAGCAGCTCGGTGCGGTGGCGCGGGACGAACACCCCCGGCTCGACCGCGAACCGGCGTCCGGCGAACTCGGCCCAGCCGAGCACGTGCTCCAGCGGCAGGCCGGCCACCCGCCGCTCGACCATGGCCTCCAGCTCACCGGCCGTGACCGCGGCTTCGCCGAGCAGCCGGGCCTCGTCCTCGGCGAAGACGCAGCCGGCCGCGCGCAGGCGCGCGACGACGGACTCGGGATTCAGCACGGGGGCCTTTCGGGCAGCGGGGCCCCCACCGTCCCACGGGCGCGCGGGCGTCACGTTCGCGGGCCCGCGAACGTCAGAGTGGGGACGACTCGGGAAGCGTCGGGGAAGCGGAGGAGCACAGTGGACCTGCGGGACGAGGCGCGGCGGTTCGAAACCCATCGCGCCCACCTCCGGGCGGTGGCCTACCGGATGCTGGGCTCGCTGGCCGAGGCGGACGACGCCGTCCAGGAGACCTGGCTGCGGTTCAGCCGCGCCGGCGCGGACGTGGACAACCTGGGCGGCTGGCTGACCACCGTGGTCAGCCGGGTGTGCCTGGACGTGCTGCGCTCGCGCGCGTCGAGGCGCGAGGAGCCGGCGGGCGGGGCCTGGCCGGACCCGGCGGGCGGTCCCGTTCCCGGTCCCAGCCCCGAAGACGAGGCCGTGCTGGCCGATTCGGTGGGGCTGGCGTTGCTGGTCGTGCTCGACACCCTCTCACCGGCCGAGCGGCTGGCCTTCGTGCTGCACGACGTCTTCGCGCTGCCGTTCGAGGAGATCGCGCCGATCGTGGACCGGGCCCCGGCCGCCACCCGCCAGCTCGCGAGCCGCGCGCGACGCCGTGTCCGCGGTGGTGCGGCGAAGCCGGACGCCGGACTCATCCGCCGTCACCAGGTGGTCGACGCCTTCCTCGCCGCCGCGCGCGAAGGCGACTTCGCGGGCTTGATCGCCGTGCTCGACCCCGACGTCGTGCTCCACGCGGACGGCGCCGTGGTCCGCGGCGCCGAATCGGTGGCCAACGGCGCGCGGCGATTCTCCGAACGGGCCGAGTTCGCCCGCGCGGCCACGGTCGACGGCCGGCCGGGGCTCGTGGTCGCCCCGCTCGGGCGGCTGGCGGGCGCGATGACCTTCGCGATCGACGGGGGCCGGATCACCGGGATCGAGATCTTCACCGACCCCGCCCGGCTGGCCGGGTTGGAGGTCGCCGTCCGGTGAAGGCTCGATCGCGGCCGGGGACGATGGCGTCGACCGTGAAGCGTCCCGCGATCCGGCGGCGTTTCCGATCGAGCCGCCCTTCGGGCCGTGTCGGGCCGTCACCCGAAGCAGGCTCTCAGGCGCGGAACCGACTTCCTTGCCTGGCGGCAGTCCGAACGGGCGGTGCGGTCCCGTTCACAGCTGCGACGTGTCCACCGGGACCCCGAGCAGCAGGCGGCCGGCCAGCTCGTAGGTGGCGGGGTTGACCTGGAAGTGCGCGGTGGCCGTGTGCGCGTCGCGGAACCGGCGCTGCAACGGCGAGCTCTCGTAGATCGCCGTGCCGCCGCCGAGGTCGTGCATCACCCGCGCGACGTCGGCCGAGGTGCGCACGGCGTGCGTGCTGGCCAGCCGCAACGCGAGCCGCAGCTCCTCACCGGTCACAATGGACGCCTCGGCCGCTTGCCAGGCGTCGTCGATGGCGCGGTAGAAGAACTCCCGGGCCGCGCGCAGCGAAGCCTCGGCCTCGGCGACGGCGATCTGCGTGGCCGAGCGCCCGGCCAGCGTGCGACGGGAGCCGCTCGGGTTCTTCACCCCGGCCAGCTCGGCGAGGTCGGTGATCGCGCCGCGGGCGTTGCCGAGCGCGGCCGCGGCGATCGAGGCGGCGAAGAAGCCGAACAGCGGAAACCGGTGTAGCGCCCCGGAATCGGCCGGCGGTCCGTCCACAACGGACATCAACCGGTGCGCGGGCACGAAAACCCCGTCGGCGCTGGTGTCGTGGCTGCCGGTGCCGCGCAGCCCGGAGGTGTGCCAGGTGTCGTGCACGGTCAGCTCGGCGGTCGGGATCGCGGCGACGACCGGCCCGTCCGGGTCCCGGCGCAGGCAGCCCAGGAAGACCCACTCCGCGTGCGGCACCCCGCTGCAGAACGACCAGCGCCCGGAAACCGTGACCCCGCCCTCGACCGGCACCGCCTTCCCGCGCGGGGCCCAGACGCCACCGGCGGCCGAACCGGGGTCGCCGAACACCTCGCGCCCGCCCGCCTCGGGCAGGTACGCGCCGAGCAGGCTGCTGGTGGCGGCGATCGACACGCACCAGCCGGCCGAGGCGTCGCCCTCGGCCACCTTCTCCGCCGCCCGCAGGATCGCCGCCGCGGACGGCTCGGTGCCCCCGAGCGCCGCGGGCAGGCCGGCGCGGAACAGACCCGAGGCGCGGGCCCCGGCGAGCACGGCCGGGGCCAGCGCCCGCCGCCGCTCGGTCTCCGCGGCGTGCTCACGGGCCAGCGCGCCCAGCTTCCCCGCCGCGGCCGCCAACTCGTCCTGTGAGCCCACCCGACGCCTCCGAACCGGTTGCAGGATCTTCCCCGGTTCAGCACTCTCACCGCTGGTGGGACGGCTGTCAACGCCAGGGCCGGGGGGTCCGCGGTCAGGGGACGACGACCACCGGCCAGGTCGCGGCGCGGACCAGCCGGGCGGCCACCGAGCCGACCAGCCGGTGGCCGGCCTGCTCGGAAGCACCCACCACGACCATGTCCGCGCTCAGCCCGGTCGCCGCCGCCTGCAGTTCGGGGAAGGCCTCGCCCCGGCGCACCATGAAGGTGATCGGCACGCCCAGCTCGTCGGCCCGGTAGCGCAGTTCCGAGCGCAGCTGTTCGATCTCCTCTTCGAAGGTCTGCTGCTGCAGGTCGGTCGCGGCGGCCGCGGCCAGCCCGACCCACATCGACGGCGCCGCCACGTACACGAGCACCAGCCGCGCCTTCTGCCGGCGCGCCAGCCCGGCCCCGTAGGACGCCGCGCGCAGGCCGGTCGGCGAGGTGTCCACCCCGACCACGATCACCCGCGGGCCGTCGGTTCCGCGCTCGTAGGGACCGGGCGCCCAGCGGGGGCCGTACTCCTCGACCAGTTGCTCCACCCGGACATTATGGGTCCCCCCGGCGCCCGCGGCCCGGGGCCCGGGGCGCGCACGCACACCCGGCGGGAGGGAATGCTCACGCGTGGACGGAAAATCCCCACCAGCCGGAGTCCGCCGTCGTCCGGAGTACCGGGGCCGGCCGGGTTGCTGGTAGCGTCGCCCGGACCTGAACGCGTGTCCGGTGGGTAACCGGGGAGCCACGCGCGCGGCGACTAGAGGCGGATCGCATGCGAGACGATGTAGTCGAGGCGAGCGCGGTGGCCGGGCACCCGCCCGGCCAGGTGTGGCAGATCGTCGGCTCGCCCGAGCTGTACCCGAGGTTCGTCCCGGCGATCAGCTGGTGCGAGGTGACCGAGGCCGCCGCGCGCGGCCGGGGCCCGCGCTGCCTGATCCGGCTGGCGCCCGACCGCGAGACGCTCGTCGAAGGCACCATCCACCCGGCGGTGTACCGGCCGAACGAGCACGTGGTCTGGTGCGGGCTGCCCGACGAGCGCACCTGGGTCTCCTTCGAGCTGCGCCCGATCGAGGGCGGGCGCACCGAGATCGTGCTGCGCCTGATGCTGCCCTCGCTGCCACCGGAACGGCGGGAGCTCTTCTCCCGCTCCGCGGTCAAAGCCCTGCTCAACGACCTGACCCGGCGGATCGACCAGCAGCTCTCCGGCGAAGCCGCCGACCCGCCGCCGCCGGACCGCACCACCGCGCTGCGCACGGCGAACGTGCTGGTGCGCGCCGGGGTGCTCACCGCCGGGCGGCCGGACCGGATGGTCAAGCAGCTCAGCTCGTTCTCGCAGTGGGGCGCGACGGTGGCCGGCGGCTACCTGGCCGCCACCGCGCGCGGGGCCGGCGACGCCGCGGTGCGCGACGAGCGCACCACCCGCACCTTCGGCGAGATCGACGAGCGCAGCAACCGGCTGGCCAACGCGCTGGCCCAGCTCGGGGTCGAGCCCGGCCGGCGGGTGGCGCTGATGTGCCGCAACCACGCGGCGATGGTCGAGGCCTTCGTCGGCTGCAGCAAGCTCGGCGCGGACGTCCTGCTGCTCAACACCGGACTGTCCCCCGGCGCCGTCGAGGACGTGCTGGCCGGCCACCGTCCCGCCGCGGTGCTGGCCGACGACGAGTTCGCGCGCACCATCGCCGACGTGCGCGGCGACTTCCCGCGGATCAGCACCTGGGACGACGCGGACCAGGGCTACCGCACGGTCGAGGAGCTGATCGGCGAAGCGTCTTCGGACCGGCCGAAGCCGTGCGAGCGGCCCGGGCGGATCGTCGTGCTCACCTCGGGCACCACCGGGGCGCCGAAGGGCGCGCGCCGCCCGACGCCCAAGGGGCTGGGCACCGCGGCCACCATCCTGTCCCGGATCCCGCTGCGCGCCCGGGACAAGATCGCCGTGGCGGCCCCGCTGTTCCACAGCTGGGGGCTGGCCGCGATGCAGGTCGGCATGGCCCTGCGCGCGGAGCTCTCGCTGATCCGCCGGTTCGACGCCGAGCGCACGCTGCAGATGATCGCCGAGCACCGGTGCGATGCGCTGTTCGCCGTGCCGATCATGCTCCAGCGCATCCAGGACCTGCCCGAACGCGTGCGCAGCCGGTACGACCTGTCTTCGCTGCGGATCGTGGCCAGCAGCGGCTCGGCCCTGCCGGGCGCGTTCGTGACCACGTTCATGGACACCTTCGGCGACATCCTCTACAACTTCTACGGCTCCACCGAGGTCTCCTGGGCGAGCATCGCCGACCCGGCCGACCTGCGCGCCGCCCCGACCACCGCCGGCCGCTGCCCGCCGGGCACCCGCATCGCCGTGCTGGACGAGGACCGCAGGCTCGTCCCGCCCGGCGACGAGGGCCAGATCTTCGTCGGCAACGACATGCTGTTCGACGGCTACACCAACGGCGCCAGCGTGCCGCGCGCCCGCGATCTGATGGCCACCGGCGACGTGGGCTACCAGGACGCCGGCGGCCGCCTGTTCATCACCGGCCGCGCCGACGAGATGATCGTCTCGGGCGGGGAGAACGTGTTCCCGCGCCCGGTCGAAGAAGCGCTCGTCGCCCTTCCGGGGGTGTCGGACGCCGCCGTGGTGGGCGTGCCCGACGACGAGTACGGGCAGCGGCTGGCCGCGTACGTGGTGCTTCGCCGGGGTGCGCGGATGCACGCGGAGGACGTGCGGCACTACATCCACCAGAAGCTCGCGCGCTTCGCGGTGCCCCGGGACGTGTACTTCGTCAAGGAGCTGCCGCGCAACGCCACGGGGAAGATCCTCAAGCGCCTGCTGAACGACGAGATGTGGCCGGTGGCCCCGCACCCCTGAGCCCCGCTCACCTCCGGTTCGCACCCACCACGGCCCGACCGGGCGCCGGTGGGCCGAACCGGCCTCCTCGACCGACCCCGGGATCGGGGCCGGGGCGCGGGGTGGTTGGATCGCGCCGTGCCGAAGCCGAAGTCACCGGAGCGGCTGGTGTTCTTCACCGACGCCGTGACCGCCATCGCCCTGACCCTGCTGGTGCTGCCGCTCTCGGAGATGGTGCCGGAGCTGGCCAGAGAGGGCGTGCCGGCGTCCGAGGTCTTCACCCAGAACCAGGTGAAGGTCTACACCTTCGTGCTGAGCTTCGTGGTCATCGCGCGCCTGTGGCAGGCCCACCACCAGGTCTTCGAGCACGTCGAGAGCTACACCGACGCGCTGGTGTACCTGAACTTCGGCTGGATCTTCACCATCGTCCTGCTGCCCTTCCCCACCGAGATCGTCGGCGGCTTCGCGCCCCATCGCTTCGTCGTGCTGTTCTACATCGGCACCATCCTGGCGAACAGCCTGTGCTACCTCGCGATGGTGCTGATCATCGACCGCAGCGCCGAGATCCGCGGCGAGACCGGGCCCCTGCGGGACGACGCGGTGCTCAACGCCGCACTGACCAGCGCGGCGTTCGCCATCGCCTTCGCCGTGGGCGCGATCGAGCCGAAGTACGGCTACTGGGCCCTGCTGCTGGTCGCGGTCGCCCAGTGGGCCACCCGCTGGATCAAGCCGCACCCGGCCCCCCGGCGCTGAGACGGTCCCCGCCCGGTGGCGGCCCCGCGCGCGAGCCCCGGCGCTCCTGGAACGCGGTGATCGCCGGCCGGTCCGTTCCGGCCTCCACGATCCGGTGAATCCGCGGCGCGAGGGGCCCGGCCCAGGCGGGCCGGTGGGCACCCCCGGGCGGGCCGCGGATCGGCCGCCGGCCAACCTCGGGCCGGGCTTCGGCGTCCTACCGGGTGCGTCGGCGATCGCGCTCGGCGCAGCCTCTGCTCCGCTGGGAAGGTTGACCCGATGAAAGAAACGTCTCACCCCACCCCCGTCTCACCCCGGTGGTCCTAACGTGGCGTCCGTGGCTCGCAGCAAGGGGATGGCCCCGTTCGTCGGACTGTGCGTGCTGGCCGGGATCCTGGTCGCCGGCACCATGGCCCCGGTGGCGATCGGCGCCGGGGTCCTGTCCAATCAGGTCAGTGACTCGGTCGACGAGATCTCCGCCGATCTGGCCCACGCGGATCCGCCCCTGGTGACCACCGTGACCGACCGCAACGGCGGGACGATCGCGACTTTGTACTCGCAATACCGCGTTCCGGTCACCTCGGCCCAGATCGCCGCCACGATGAAGGCCGCGATCGTCGACATCGAAGACCGCCGCTTCTACACCGAGGGCGGCGTCGACCCGCAGGGCATGCTGCGCGCGGCGGTCAACAACAGCTCGGGCGGCAACATCCAGGGCGCCTCGACGATCACCCAGCAGTACGTGAAGAACTACCTGATCAACGTGGTGGACCGGGGGAACCGGAACGCGCAGGCGCAGGACCGCGAGGATTCGCTGGCGCGCAAGCTGCGCGAGGCCAAGATGGCCGTGCAGGTGAGCCAGACCGTGTCGAAGGACGACGTGCTCGCCGACTACCTGAACGTGGTCGAGTACAGCGGCACCGTCTACGGCATCGGCGCCGCCGCGCAAGCGTACTTCGGGACCACCGCGGACAAACTGACCGTACCGCAGGCCGCGCTGCTGGCCGGCATGGTGAACAACCCCAGTGTCTACAACCCGTACACGCACCCGGACCAGGCGCTCAAACGCCGCAACGTGGTCATCGACGCCATGGTCTCGGCCCGCTCCCTGCCCGCCGGCTACGCCGCCGCGGCCAAGGCGACCCCGCTCGGGGTGAGCGGCACCCACCCGCAGACCCCGGCGAGCACCTGCATGGGCGCCGGGCCGGACGCCGGGTTCTTCTGCGCCTACGCGGTGAGCTACCTGGAGAAGTCCGGGCTGACCCCCGACCAGGTCGACACCGGCGGCTACGTCGTGAAGACCACGCTCGACCCGCACGTGAGCCAGGTGACCAAGGACGCGGTCGACGCGAACGTGCCGACCACCCAGGACGGGGTCGCCAACACCTTCGCCGTGGTCCAGCCGGGCACCACCGGGCACCAGGTGCTCGCGATGGTGGCGAACCGCAACTACGGCACCGACCCGGCGCAGGGCGAGACGTCCACGAACATCGTGGCCGACGCGAGCAACAAGTTCGGCGCCGGGTCCTCGTTCAAGATCTTCACCACGGCCGCGGCGATGGTGGCGGGCAAGGCCGGGCTGAACACCCCGGTGCCGAACCCGATGAGCAACTGCTTCACCCCGCCGAACTCGAACCAGTTCACCCACTGCTACCCGGTGAGCAACGACGGCACCAGCTACCCGGACCCGATCACGGTCGCGAACGGGCTGGCCACCTCGCCGAACGTCGCCTTCGTCAACCTGGAGACCCAGGTCGGCATGCCCGCGGTGCTGGACATGGCCCGGAAGCTGGGGCTGCGCGCCACGATGGCCACCAACGACGCGGGCAACCCGCCGATCACCGACCCGGGCAACGCACTGTCGAAGAACCCGCAGTACGACCAGCCGCAGTCGCAGTACTTCCAGAACCTGCTCTCGTTCACCCTGGGCAACAGCCCGGTCAGCCCGCTGGAGATGGCGAACGTCTCGGCCACGCTGATGAGCGGCGGCACCTGGTGCGCCCCGGACCCGATCCTGTCGGTCACCGACCGGAACGGGAAGCCGGTGGCGCTCAAGCAGCCGGCCTGCGAACAGGTGATCCCGAAGGGCGTGGCCGACACGCTGATGAGCGGGCTGAGCCAGGACACCACCATCGGCACCTCGGCCTCGGCGGCGCGCAACGCCGGGTGGACCCGCCCCGACATCGGCAAGACCGGGACCACCCAGGAGAGCGAGTCCGTCGCGTTCGTCGGCGGGGTGAACGACTACGCGGTCTCGTCGATGGTGTTCGCCGACGGCCCGCACCCCGAGGAGATCTGCCCGGGCAACCCGGTGCACCTGGGCAACTGCGGGCACGGCGCGTTCGGTGGCACCGTCGCCGCCCCGCCGTACTTCCACGCGATGTCCACCCTGCTCGACGGCCAGCCGGACACCCCGATCCCGCCGCCGGACCCGCAGTACCTCGACGCGCGCTCCTGAGCCACCGCCCCGTCGGGCACCGATTCGTTATCCCGCAACGAAAACCGGGCTCGTGTCGGCCGGGATTCCCGGCCGACACGAGCCCGGTCCCGGGCGGACGGCCGGAGTCGCTGTCGCGTCTTCCTTGCGATCGTAAAAAGCATTACAGTGGCGTTCTGGTGACGGCCGTCACCGGAAGCGAGGTCACCTGTGCCGCTCTCGCCCAGTGCCCACGTGGACACCTTCTGCCGGGACCGCCTGCCGCCCGCCGGGCAGTGGCCGGAGCTGGTCTTCGACCGGCCCGAGCTGGTCTACCCGGACCGGCTCAACGCGGCGACCCGGCTGCTCGACGGCGCCGTCGGGCGGTGGGGGGCCGAGCGCCGGGCCCTGGTGTCCGCGGACCTCACCTGGAGCTACGGCGAACTGCTGGCCCGCGCGAACCAGGTGGCCGGCACGCTGGCCGGGCTGGGAGTGGTGCCCGGCAACCGCGTGCTGCTGCGCGGGCCGAACACGCCGTGGCTGGCCGCGTGCTGGCTGGGGGTGCTCAAAGCCGGTGCGGTGGCCGTGACGACCATGCCGATGCTGCGCGCGCACGAGCTGGCCAAGATCATCGACGCCGCCTCCCCGGCGCTCGCGCTGGCCGACCACCGCTACACCGGCGAACTGGGGGCGTTCGAGCTGCCCGTGCTCGCCTACGGCGGCGACTCGCCCGAAGACCTCGCCGTCCGCTGCGCCGGGCAGCCACCGGTCTTCGACGACGTGGCCACGGCCGCGGACGACGTGGCCATCCTGGCCTTCACCTCGGGCACCACGGGCCGGCCGAAGGCGACCCAGCACTTCCACCGCGACCTGCTCGCCATCGCCGACACCTTCTCGCGCCACGTGCTCAAACCGGAGCCGGAGGACCTGTTCACCGGCACGCCGCCGCTGGCGTTCACCTTCGGGCTCGGCGGCCTGCTGGTGTTCCCGCTGCACGCGGGCGCGGCCACGCTGCTGATCGAGCGGGCCACGCCGCTGGAGCTGGCCGAGCTGGCCGCCGCGCACGGGGTCACGGTGCTGTTCACCGCGCCCACCGCGTACCGCGCGATCCTCGCCTCCGACCGGCGGCCGCTGCTGCGCGGACTGCGGCGCGCGGTGTCGGCGGGCGAGGCGCTGCCCGCCGCGGTGGCCGTCGACTTCCACGACGCGACCGGGCGCCGGCTCATCGACGGCATCGGCAGCACCGAGATGCTGCACGTGTTCATCTCCGCCGCGGACGGCGACGCGCGCCCGGGCTCCACCGGCCGGGTCGTGCCGGGTTACCGCGCCCGCATCCTCGACGAGGACGGCCGCCCGGTCCCGGACGGCACCGCGGGCCGCCTCGCGGTGCAGGGCCCCACCGGCTGCCGCTACCTCGCCGACGACCGCCAGACCGCGTTCGTGCACGACGGCTGGAACCTCACCGGCGACACCTACGTCCGCGACAGCGAGGGCTACTTCCACTACCGCGCCCGCAGCGACGACATGATCGTGTCCTCGGGGTACAACATCGCCGGCCCGGAGGTCGAAGAGGTGCTGCTACGCCACCCGGACGTCCTGGAGTGCGCGGTGGTCGCCGCCCCGGACGAGGCCCGCGGCTCGGTGGTGGCGGCCTACGTGGTGCTGGCCGACGGGGTCCCGGCGTCCGCGGACAAGGCCGCGGAGCTCCAGGACTTCGCCAAATCCCTTGCCGCGCCGTACAAGTACCCCCGGCGGCTGGAGTTCGTCACGGCCCTACCCCGCAACCCGAGCGGCAAGGTGCAGCGCTTCCTGCTCCGCCGGCGGGCGGAGGCGAATCCGTCACCGTGACGAAGGCCCCGGCAGGTTCCAGCCCAGTGTCACCACGGTCCCTTCCGCGCCGGGGGTGATCTCCGCCGCGTCCGCGCTCGCCCGCAGCAGCATCAATCCCCGGCCGCGCAACGAAACCGGCGCCGAGTCGGTCACCGGCGGGCGCCAGCGGCCGTGGTCGGTGATCACCACCTCGACCCGGTCGTGCTGACGGGAGGCCCGGAGATCCACCAGCCCGCCGTGGTCGTTCCGGTACGCGTGGTCGGCGACGTTGGCCAGGGCCTCGTACCCGGCCAGCGCGATGTCCTGGGCCAGCTCCGGCTCGATGCCGGCGGCCAGTGCCCACGCCGCGAGCCGGTGCCGGAGGGTGCGCAGGGCGCGGGGCTCGGCCGGGACGCCTTCGCAGCGCAGAGGGGCGAACGCGCCTTCGTCGGTGACCGCCACGCTCACTCCCCCGCCCCGGGCGTCGCCGCCAGCGCGGCGTCGACGGAGGGGAACAGGCCGATCCAGGTGTCCAGCCCGGTGCTGGTGAACGGCCGCGCGGTCACGTTCGACGGGGTGACCGCCCGCAGGCCCCGCTCCCCCAGCCGCCGGTGCGCCCCGGCCAGCACCTGCAGGCCGGCCGAGCTCAGGAAGGACACCCCGGTCAGGTCGACCACCAGCACGGCCGGGCCCTGGTCGACCACCCCGGCCACCACCTCGTCGAACTCCGGCGCGGTGACCAAGTCGATCTCCCCGGCCACGGCCACCACCACCGCGTCGCCGCGCCAGCGCACGGTGACCTGCAGGTCACCACTGTCCAGCCGCGCGCCGGGAACATCCCGCGAAGAAGACGTCACAAGCCCCTATCGTGCAGCAACCCGGGCACGCTCGCCACCGGCTCAGCGGGGCAGTTTCACCACGGTGACGAAGAAGTCGTCGATCTGGCGGACGACCTCGACGAACCGGTCGAAGTCCACCGGCTTGGTCACGTAGGCGTTGGCGTGCAGGTCGTAGCTGCGCAGGATGTCCTCCTCGGCCTCCGAAGTGGTCAGCACCACCACCGGGATGCTCCGCAGCTCGGGCGTGGCCTTCACCTCGGCCAGCACTTCGCGACCGTCCTTGCGGGGCAGGTTGAGGTCCAGCAGGATCAGCCCGGGCCGCGGCGCGTCCTCGTACGGCCCTTCGCGGCGCAGGAACTGCAACGCCTCGACGCCGTCGGCCACCACGTAGAGCGAGTTGCGGATCTTGTGGTGCTCGAACGCCTCCTGCGTCATCAGCACGTCGCCGGGGTCGTCCTCGACGAGCAGGATGTCGATGGGGGCAAGGCTTTCGGTCATGCTTCCTCGTTCCGGCGATCGGTGGCAAGAGCGGTTTCGGAGTCCACTGTGGATACTGTGGACGCTGCGGCGTCGACCACGGGCAGGGTGAAGCGGAAGCGGCTGCCCCCGGTGTACCCGGTGTCCAGCCAGATCCGCCCGCCGTGGTGCTCGACGATCCGGCGGGACATGGCCAGCCCGATGCCGGTCCCGCCGTAGGCGGCCTTGCTGTGCAGCCGCTGGAAGATCACGAAGATGCGGTCGGCGTACTGCTCTTCGATGCCGATCCCGTTGTCGGTCACGGAGAACAGCCACTGGTCGCCGTTCCGCTCGGCCTCGACCCGGACCACCGGGGCTTGCTCGGTGTGGAACTTCAGCGCGTTGTTCACCAGGTTCTGCAGCACCGCGGTGAGCAGGGACGCCTCGCCGCGCACCTCGGGCAGCTCACCCCGCTCGACCCGGGCGCCGGTCTCCTCGATCACCGGCTCGAGGTTGGCGAGCGCCTGGTCGAGCAGGTGCCCGGAGTCGACCACCTCGCGCTCGGCGGTGCGCCGGCCGACCCGCGAGAACGAGAGCAGGTCGTTGATCAGGCTCTGCATCCGCTTCGCGCCGTCCACGGCGAAGGCGATGTACTGGTCGCCGCGCTCGTCGAGCTGTCCCTTGTACCGCCGTTCCAGCAGCTGGCAGAAGCTCGCCACCTTGCGCAGCGGCTCCTGCAGATCGTGCGACGCGACGTACGCGAACTGCTCCAGATCGGAATTGGACCGCTCCAGCGCCTGGGTCCGGACGTCGAGCAGGGCGTGCGCCTGCTCGGCCGCGCTGACCTCGTCGACGATCCGCTGCCGCATCGCGTCGACGTCCGCGCCCAGCTCCACCAGCTCCCGCGGACCGGTGCCGCGCACCGGGTGGCCGAGGTCCTCGCTCGACACCAGGCGCACCTCCCGGGCCAGCCGCACGATCGGCCGCGTGATGGCGCGGCGCAGCCACAGGTAGAGCAGCCCGAACAGGATCAGCACGAGCGCCGCGACCACGATCAGCAGCGCGGTGAGCACCCGGGACGCCCGGTCGAGCGCGTCCCGGCCGGCGTCGCGGGCGGCCGAGAGGTGCGCGTTCAGCGTCGAAAGGCTCGCGCGCACCTCGTCGAACCGCGTCTTGCCGTTCTCGATCACCGCCGGGGTCGGCGGCGCGGCCCCGTCCTGGGCCGCCGCGGCGGCCACCTCCTGCCAGGCCGTCACCGTCCGCATCGTGCCTTCGAGGTCGTCGCCGGTCTCCGTGCCCGGCGTGGCGCCGAGCCGTCGCAGCTCGGCCACCGAGGCGGCCTCGGCCCGGCGGCCGTCGAGGTAGGGCTGGAGGAAGTCGCGCCGCCCGGTCAGCAGATACCCGCGCAGACCGGTCTCCTGGTCGAGCAGCGACTGGGCCAAGGCGTTGGCCTGCAGCAGTTGCGGCCCGGTCTGGTCCAGCAGCCGGCTGCGCGCGCCGGTGAGGTTGGCCAGCGCGATCCCGCCGCCGGCCAGGGCCGCGAGCAGCAGCGTGGCTTCGAGCACGGCCAGCAGCGTGACCCAGCGGCGGATGGGCCAGCGCGATTCCGCGATCCGCGGACGGCCGGCGGTGGCGCTCCCGTTGGCTTCGCTCATGCCGGCGTCGCGGACCGGTGGCTGAGCATGGCCAGGGCGACGTCGTCGTCGAGGGCGCCCGCGTTCAGCTTCTCGACGCGGTAGACCAGCCGGTCCAGCACCTCACCGTGGTCGGCGTCCGGGCCGGCCTCGCGCAGCAGCCCCAGGACCAGCCCCGACATCTGCTCGTGGCCGAGGCGCTCGGAGCCGGCGCCGACCCGGCCCTCGAACACCCCGTCGGTGTAGAGCAGCAACGACCAGCCCGGCTCCAGCGCCACGTCGCGCGGGGCCCACCGCGCGTCCGGGACCACGCCGAGCGGCACGCCCAGCTTGTCCGCCGGCAGCAGGTGCCCGCTGCCGTCCGCGGTCGCGAGCAGCGGCGGCGGGTGCCCGGCCAGGCTCATCCGCAGCGAGTCCCGGCCGGGCGCGACCTCGACCATGCACAGCGTGGCGAACAGCGGCCGGATCCGCTCGTGGACCAGCACCCGCTCCACCGTGGCCAGCACCTCGGCCGTCGGCAGCCCGGCCAGCACCAGCGCGCGCCAGGCGATGCGCAGCGCCACGCCCAGCGCGGCCTCGTCCGGGCCGTGGCCGCAGACGTCGCCGATGACCAGCTTCACCGTGCCGTCGGACAGCTCGATGGCGTCGTAGAAGTCGCCGCCGAGCAGCGAGCCGTTGCGGCCGGGCCGGTACTTCGTGGCCAGCCGCAGGTGCGGGTCGGCGAGCAGCGGGGTCGGCAGCAGCCCGCGCTCCAGGCGCGAGTTCTCGCTGGCCAGCAGCTGTTGCTGCAACAGCTGCTGTTCCACCTGCTCGGCGCGCTTGCGCTCCCAGGCGTAACGCAGCGCCTTGCCCAGCAGCAGCCCGTCGACCTGGTCCTTGCCCAGGTAGTCCTGGGCCCCGGCGGCGACCGCGGCGACCCCGGTCGTCGCGTCGTTCTGCCCGGTCAGCACCACCACGGCGGTACCGGGGGTGTGGCGGCGCAGCTGGTTCAGCCCGGTCAGCCCCATCGCGTCCGGCAACTGGAGGTCGAGCAGCACGCAGTCGGCGTCGACCGGGCCGGCCAGCGCCTCGGCCAGGGTGCGCGCGCGGGACAGCGTGGCCGGGACCATCGCGTCGGCGAGCATCTCCTCGACCAGCAGCGCGTCGCCGTCGTCGTCCTCGATCAGCAGCAGCCGCAGCCGGAAGCCCGGGCTGCCCAGCCGGCCACCGGGGCCCACCGGGGTGGGGTTTCGCTCCGCTGTGTCCAACTGGACGGCTGTGTCCGACTGAACTGCGCTGTCCGACTGAACTGCGCTGTCCGACTGAACAGCTGTGTCCGACTGAACCACGTTCGACAGCACCATCAGCCCTTCCCCGGCCGTGTCCCGGTCCGGCCACCGCGCGCGGCGCGGCGACGAGGCGGAACGAGATGAGCCCCAGCGCGGTACTGGCCGGGGCTCGAGGCTGTGGTCTCAACCTCCGCACACCCTAGCCTGCACCACCGCGGCCGGCCCAAGCCCGGATCGCCGGCCGGCCCGGACCACGGCGCACACGGCCCCGGATTTAGCGGAACCACGCCCGGCCGCCCGGCGTCTGTGTGACGCTGTCGCCCGATCGTCCGATCACAGGAGCGCAAAATGATCGTCTGGGGTTACCGCACGAAGCTGTTCCAGCTCGTGCTGGCCACCTTCCTCTGCGGCCGCTGCGGCCGGCCGGCCGCGCACGCCGTGCTGAAGCGGGTCACGAAGTTCACGCTGTTCTTCCTCCCGCTGTTCCCGATCAGCGTCAAGTACCTCACCCAGTGCACGCACTGCGGCGCGCAGAACCGCATCACCCGCGAGCAGGCCGACCAGGTCGTGGCCCAGCAGCAGGGCCACCCGCAGCCGCCGCAGGCCCACTCGCAGCCGCAGGTGCCGCAGCAGCAGGCCGCGCCGCAACAGCCGTACCGGGGTCAGTAGGCCAGGTTCGGCCGCAGCCAGCGCTCGATCTCCTCCAGCTCCAGCCCGCGCCGCCGGGTGTAGTCCTCGACCTGGTCACGGCCGAGCCGTCCGACGGTGAAGTACCGCGAGGCGGGGTGGGCGAAGATCAGCCCGCTCACCGCCGCGGCCGGCATCATCGCGTACGACTCGGTGAGCCGGATGCCGAGTTCCTCGGCGCCCAGCAGCGTGAACAGGTCCCGCTTCTCGCTGTGGTCCGGGCTGGCCGGGTAGCCGAGCGCCGGGCGGATGCCGCGGAAGCGCTCGGCGTGCAGGTCGGCCAGGTCGGGCTGGGCGTCCGGCTCGAACCAGCGCCGCCGGGCCTCCAGGTGGATGTGCTCGGCGAACGCCTCGGCCAGCCGGTCGGCCAGCGCCTTGACCATGATCGCGCGGTAGTCGTCGTGCTCGGCCTCGTACCGCGCGGCCAGTTCGTCGGCGCCGTGGATGGCGACCGCGAAGCCGCCGAGGTGGTCGCCCTCGGGCGCGATGTAGTCGGCCAGGCAGCGGTTCGCGCGGCCTTCGGGCTTCTGCGTCTGCTGACGCAGCATGGGGAAGCCGAACTCCGCGTACTCGCCTTCGAGCACGATGTCGTCGCCCTCGGAGTGCGCGGGCCAGAAGCCGTACGAGCCGCGCGCGGTGAACGAGCCGTCCGCGATGATCTCGTCCAGCATCGTGTTCGCGTCGTCGAACAGCTCGCGCGCCACGGGCTGGTCGAGGATCGCCGGGTACTTGCCCTTGAGCTCCCAGGCCAGGAACAGGAACTGCCAGTCGATCATCTCGCGCAGCTCGGCGATCGAGGGCTCGGCCACCCGCACGCCGGTGAAGCCGGGCACCGGCACCTCGTCGAACGCGACTTCCTCCCGGTTGGCCCGGGCCTGCTCGAGCGTCAGCAACGGGGTGCTGTGCCGGTTCTCGTGCTGCTCGCGCAGCCGTTGCTGCTCGGTGCGGTTCGCCGCGTCGAGCACGTCGGCGCGGTCGGTGTCGAGCAGGTCGGAGACCACGCCGACCACCCGCGAGGCGTCGAGCACGTGCACCGTGGTGTGGTCGTAGGCCGGGGCGATCTTCACCGCCGTGTGCTGCTTGGACGTGGTCGCACCGCCGATCAGCAACGGCAGCTTCAGGCCGCGGCGCTGCATCTCGGTCGCGACCGAGACCATCTCGTCCAGCGACGGGGTGATCAGCCCGGACAGCCCGACCGCGTCGGCGTTCTCGGCCACCGCGGTGTCCAGGATCTTCGCCGCGGGCACCATCACGCCGAGGTCGAGCACCTCGTAGTTGTTGCAGCCCAGCACCACGCCGACGATGTTCTTGCCGATGTCGTGCACGTCGCCCTTGACCGTGGCCAGCACCACCTTGCCCTGGCCGCGGGAGGTGTCGATGCGCCCTTCGAGCCGCATCTTCTCCTTCTCCGCCTCCATGTACGGCTCCAGGTAGGCCACCGAGCGCTTCATCACGCGCGCGCTCTTGACCACCTGCGGCAGGAACATCTTCCCGGCGCCGAACAGGTCGCCGACCACCTTCATGCCGTCCATCAGCGGGCCCTCGATCACCTGCAGGGGCCGTTCGAAGGACTGCCGCGCCTCCTCGGTGTCGTCCTCGATGAAGTCGACGATGCCGTGCACGAGCGCGTGCGAGAGCCGCTCCTGCACCGGCGCCTCGCGCCAGGACAGGTCGACCACGCGCTTGGTGCCGCTGCCCTTGACCGTCTCGGCGAATTCGACCAGCCGGTCGGTCGCGTCCTCGCGGCGGTCGAAGAGCACGTCTTCGACCAGCTCCAGCAGGTCCTTCGGGATGTCTTCGTAGACCGCGAGCTGGCCGGCGTTGACGATGCCCATGTCGAGGCCCGCGCGCACCGCGTACAGCAGGAACGCCGAGTGCATCGCCTCGCGCACCACGTTGTTGCCGCGGAAGGAGAACGACAGGTTCGAGATGCCGCCCGAAGTGTGCGCGCCCGGACAGCGCTCCTTGATCCGCGGCAGCGCCTCGATGAACGCTTTCGCGTACCCGTTGTGCTCGCTGATGCCGGTGGCCACGGCCAGCACGTTGGGGTCGAAGATGATGTCTTCGCCGTCGAAGCCGGCCTGCTGGGTGAGCAGGTCGTAGGCGCGGCCGCAGATGCTCACCTTGCGGTCGGCGGTGTCGGCCTGGCCCTGTTCGTCGAACGCCATCACCACCACGCCCGCGCCGTAGTCGCGGATGCGGCGGGCCTGCTCGAGGAACGGGCCCTCGCCCTCCTTGAGGCTGATCGAGTTGACCACGCCCTTGCCCTGCACGCAGCGCAGCCCGGCTTCGAGCACGCTCCAGCGGGAGCTGTCGACCATCACCGGGATGCGCGCGACCTCGGGCTCGGTGGCGATCAGGTTGAGGAAGGTGGTCATCGCCTCCTCGGACTCGAGCAGGTCGGCGTCCATGTTCACGTCCAGCAGGTTCGCCCCGCCGCGCACCTGCTCCAGCGCGACGTCGACGGCGGCCTGGTGGTCGCCCCCCTCGATCAGCCGGCGGAACTTCGCCGAGCCGGTCACGTTGGTGCGCTCGCCGATCATCACGAACCCGGTGTCGGCGCCGATCTGGAACGGCTCGAGGCCGCTGAAGCGGGTCTGGTGCCCGGTGTCGGGGACCTCGCGCGGGGCCAGGCCCTTGACCGCCTCGGCGATCTTCGCGATGTGCCCGGGCGAGGTGCCGCAGCAGCCGCCGACGATGTTGACCAGGCCGGCGCCGGCGAACTCGCCGAGCATGCCGCCGGTCTCCTCGGGCGTCTGGT
The DNA here is from genome assembly GCF_032335455.1 of Amycolatopsis sp. PS_44_ISF1. Taxonomy (NCBI): domain Bacteria; kingdom Bacillati; phylum Actinomycetota; class Actinomycetes; order Pseudonocardiales; family Pseudonocardiaceae; genus Amycolatopsis; species Amycolatopsis sp. PS_44_ISF1. Next base: position 1,984,468 of record NZ_JANUXO010000002.1, read on the forward strand.
CGTAGCCGCCGAACGCGTTGGGCAGTCCCGCGTTCGGGTGGCAGGCGGTGTAGGTGCCAGCGATCTTGGCCAGCTCTTCGACGTGCGGGCGCATCTCCTGCGCGCCCAGCGAACAGTTCACGCCGACCACCAGCGGCTGGGCGTGGGCGATGGAGCTCCAGAACGCTTCCACGGTCTGGCCCGAGAGCGTGCGGCCGCTCAGGTCGACGATCGTCACGGAGATCCACAGCGGCAGGTGCGGCGCCACCTCGCGGGCGGCGGTGATCGCGGCTTTGGCGTTGAGGGTGTCGAAGATGGTCTCGATCAGCAGCAGGTCGACCCCGCCGTCGGCGAGCGCCTGGATCTGCTCGGCGTAGGAGGCCTTGACCTGCTCGTAGGTGACCGCGCGGTAGGCCGGGTCCTCCACCCGCGGCGAGAGCGAGAGCGTGACGTTCAGCGGCCCGATGGAGCCGGCCACGAAGCGTCCGCCGAACTCGTCGGCCGCCTGACGGGCCAGGGCCGCGGCCCGCAGGTTCATCTCGCGCACGTGGTCCTGCAGACCGTAGTCGGCCTGGCCGATGCCGGTGGCGGTGAAGGTGTTGGTGGTGGTCACGTCCGCGCCCGCGGCCAGGTACTGGCGGTGCACGTCGAGGATCACGTCGGGCCGGGTGAGGTTGAGCAGGTCCGGGTCGCCGGTGACGTCCTTCTCGTGGCCTTCGAGCCATTCGTCGCGGTAATCGGCCGGGGTGAGCCCGGCTCCCTGCAGCATCGTGCCCCAAGCGCCGTCGAGGACGACGATCCGCTCGTCGAGCAGGTCCCGCAGGCTCTGCGGCATATCGAACACCTCCGTTTCGATCACGGAGGCGCCCTTCCCGAACCGAGCCGGCCGAGCGTGGCGGACCCGGTGGTCCGTTGCAGCGCCTCTCGACCTGGTGGTCCAGAGTACCGGAAGGCACCGGTCCGGGTCAGCCGCGTTCACTCCGCGGGACAGCCGGTCGTCGCCCGGGCGGGACACCGCGCCACCTCCCGCCGGCCCGCCCCGGCCGGCTGGGCGATCCGGCCCGCTCACCACCACCGTGACCAGCGCGTTTGACCTCCGAAACCGAACGGGTACCCAGGGGTTTCGGTGAAAGGAGCCGCTCATGCCGCAGCCGAAGTGGAGCGCCAAACGCGAGCGCCAGTACGAGCACATCAAGGAGTCCCAGCTCGAGCGTGGGTCGAGCACCGATCGAGCCGAGGAGATCGCCGCCCGCACGGTGAACAAGAACCGGGCCCAGTCCGGCGAATCCCGCGAAGCCAGCCGCACCTCCACCGACGACGTCAGCCCCCAGCACCGCGGCGGCCGGCGCGCCGGAAACCGCCTGGGGCCGGGCGGCCCGACCAGGGACCAGCTCTACAACGAGGCCCGGCAGCGCAACATCGACGGCCGCTCGAAGATGTCGAAGCAGGAGTTGAAGGAAGCTCTGGGCAAGTAGCGTCCCGGAGCCGGATAACCGGCCGGGCGCCGGGGATGCGGATGCGGTGGCCTTCCCCGGCGACCGGCCGGGCCCGCGAAGCCTCGGGCCGGTGGGCACGATCAGGAGAGCCAGCCGGGCCGTTCCTTCCCGCGCAGCCCTGTCCAAGCCCGCGTGAAGCCTCCGCGGCGTTCCGCGGTCTCGCCGCTGCCCTGGCCGTACAGCAGCCCGAAGGTGAAGGTGTTCCCGCCGTCGCCGGACCCGGTGATGCCCAGCCGGTACAGCACTTCCCGGCTGACCACCACGTCCTGGTGCTGTCCCAGCTCGGCCAGCACGGCCTTCACCCGCTTGCGCCAGGGCCCGACCTCGGCCACCGGGCGGAGCACGTCGAGTGCGTACCGGACCCGCTTGGCCCGCTTCCGCACCTCGTGCAGCGCCCTCTCCCGGTCCGAGCCGGAAAGCCCGCGGGCCGCCTTCTCGGCCCGCTCCATCTTCCGCACGGCCCGGCGCACCGGCTTTCGCAAACGCTTGCGCGCGGGCTTTCGCGCCGCGGCGGTCAGCGGCGGCTCGGTCAGTACCGCCTCGAGCGAACGCAGCAGCCGCAGGTAACGCCCGCCGTCGAGCGTGTCCAGGACTCGTTCCCGGGCCACGGCCTTCTCCCGCGCGAAGTATCGCGTTGCCTGTTGCCGCACCGGGCCCACCACCAGCTCCGGCGGCAACCGGTCCACCCCGGCCGCCACCAGCGCCTCGGCCACTTCGAGATCGCGAGCCGGGCCCAGGCGCTGCCCCAGCCACTTCAGCTCGGCCACCAGGCCAGCGGTGCCATCACCATCCACAATGGACTCGAAGCTGCGCAGCGCGCTCCGCAGCTTCCGCACGCACACGCGAAGCTGGTGCACGGAGTCGTCGAAATCGCGGCGCACGCCCACATCCGCCTGACGCAACCGGTCGGCCTGCTCGCGCAGATAGCCGACGACCACAGTGCCCGCATCGGGACGTTTCGGCGGCTTCCGGCCGGTGGGCACCCGATCCCCGATCAGCCGGCGCAGCTTCGACGGCCACGGCGAAACCTGGGCGCCGGCGCCGGTCAGCGCCCGTTCCAGCTCGTCGAGCACCCCGGGCGCGACTTCGGGGGCCAGCTCGATTTCCACTTCACGCCACCGTTCCAGCCGTGCGGTGTCACCGGCGGCTTCACCGGTCACGTGGTCGTCGGTGAGCGTGGCCACGGCGTGCCCGTCGCCGTCGGTGAGCTGATGGGCGAACCGGTCGGTTCTCAGGTGCGCGACCGGCCCAATCTTGGCGCCCAATGTGTACGCGCGTACGAGCCGCGACAGCGCTTTCGGCACCTTCAACTCTTCAGCGGCAAGGGGGATGTGCAACTCCTCACGCGTGTCCGCGTCGATCGGGAGCTTGAGGTGCCAGCCCGCGTCCTCGCCGCCGGTGCGGCGCCGCAGGGTGAGCCCGGCCCGGGCGAGGGCGTAGCCGGGGGTGTCGAAGTAGGTGGCGTCCAGCACGTGCTCGACCGGCGCCGCCTGGCCCCGGACCGGTCCGGCCCCGACCAGCCTCGGGATGCCGGTCGTCTCGCTGAGCTCGTACTTGCGTTCGCGTTCGACAGCGGTGGCCGGACCCTTCATGCGATTGACTCCTCTGCTCGCTCTGCATCCCTCCCCAGGGGTACCCACCACCAGGTGAGCCGCACCCGAGGATTCACCTCTCCGTGACCGGGTACCCCGATCGCATGAGCAGCACCGACCTGACCGACCTCCTCGTCGAAGACCACCGGATCCTGGACCGGCTCTGCACCGAACTGGGCCTCGGACAAGGCAGCCCGGAGCACCGCAAGGACCTGGCCGACCACCTGCTGGCCACGCTCACCCGGCACACCGTCGCCGAGCAGCGCCACCTGCCCGGCGCGGCGGGCAGCAGGCAGCTCGCCGAGGCCGAGGACCTCATGCACCGGCTGGAAGCGGCCGGACCGCAGGAGCCGCAGTTCGAATCGCTGCTCGGCGCGCTGGTCCGCGCGATCCGGCGGCACACCAAGGAGGACGAGCGCGGCGTCGTCGACCGGCTGCGCGCGGACCACAGCGCCGACGAGCTGCGAGAACTGGGCGAACAGGTGGTGCGGGACCGCCGCGACGCACCGACCTCACCCCACCCGGCCACCTCGGACCGCCCGCCCGGCAGCCAGGTGCTGATGTCCGGCCCCGGTTTCGTGGACCGGGTCCGCTCCGCGGTGGACCCCGGCTGAGCCGTAACCCCGGCTGGGTGAGAGAAGAAGAGCCGGACCCCTTACCGAGGGGTCCGGCTCTTCTTCTCTTCCGGTCGCGACGGTGCCCCGGGGCTAGCCGCGGAAGGTGTCCGGGTCGAAACCGGTGCGGTGACCGGCGTCGAGCCGGCCGATCGCGTCGATGTCCTCATCGGACAGCTCGAAGTCGAACACGTCGATGTTCTCGCGGATGCGGTCGGGCGTCTTGGACTTGGGGAACACGACGTTCCCGATCTGCAGGTGCCAGCGCAGCACCACCTGGGCGGCGGTCTTGCCGAACTTGCCGGCCAGTTCGGTCAGCACCTGCTCCTCCAGCACCTCGCCCTGGGCCAGCGGGCTCCACGCTTCGGTGACGATGCCGTGCGCGCGGTGGTATTCCCGCAGCTCCGCCTGTTGCAGCGCGGGGTGCAGCTCGATCTGGTTCACCGCGGGCACGGTGCCGGACTCCTCGGCGAGCCGTTCGAGGTGCGCGATCTGGAAGTTCGACACGCCGATCGCGCGGGTCTTGCCCGCGTGCAGCAGTTCCTCGAAGCCCTGCCAGGTGCGCACGTACTTGTCCTGGTGCGGCAGGGGCCAGTGGATCAGGTAGAGGTCCACCTGCTCGAGCCCGAGCCGCTGGAGGCTCCCCTCCAGCGCGGTGATCGCGTTGTCGTGACCCTGCGCGTCGTTGGCGAGCTTGGTGGTGACGAAGATTTCCTCGCGCGGGAGACCGGACTGCCGGATGCCCTGGCCGACGCCCTGCTCGTTGTCGTAGAGCTGCGCGGTGTCGAGGTGCCGGTAGCCCGCTTCGAGCGCCGTGCGCACCGCCTCGGCGGTGTCCTCCGGCGGGATCTGGAAGACCCCGAACCCGAACTGCGGGATGGCGACACCGTTGTTCAGCTCGATTTCCGGGACGTTCTGGGTTTGAGCGGTCATGCCTCCGGCCTACCCGAGCCCCCCGGCGGTGAAACGCCGCGACCCGATCAGGTGGCCGATTCCCCGTCCAGCACCGGCGGCACGGCCTCGGCCAGCGTTTCCAGGATGGTCAGGTGCAGCCCGGCGTCCGTGACCTCCAGGCACCGCCGCACCCCGTGCCCGGCCCCGGACACCACCGTGAGCGAAGGCGCGCGCCCGGCGGCCTCGCACAGCACCCGGATCCCGGCGCACCCGAGGAATTCGACCCGGGAAAGGTCGACCACCACCCGCAGGCCCCGGGACAGCACGGTGAGCAGCGCCTCGTCGAGGACGGGGGCGCTGGCGGCGTCGATTTCGCCGACCGGGGTGAGAACCAGCACATCCCGGCGGGCGGTGATGGTCACCGTCAGCTCGGTGGGTGCGGAGAAAACGGAGAAACGGGCAGTCATGGAGCGCTCCTTCTGCAGGTATCTGCCGGGGCGCTGACCGGAGCACATAGTTTGAACAACAGCCAACTGACACTGACGGTACGCCGCTGAGATCACAGGTCAACCCGCGCCACCCGCCGGGGCGAAAACCCGCTTCGGACGGTGCGCGGTGATCGTCTCCGGCGTCCGGGTCCGGTCCCGGGGACTTCCGTTCGACGGCAACGGTTTTCGCGGCCGGGTCCCGCACCGCCACCCGAAGGAGCGAGAAACCCTTTCACGACGGATGGGTGGCGAAATCGGGGTCTCGCACCGAATTCCGGAGACCACACCCGGTCACTGTTCGGGAATCGTCAACCACGACCGGCGTGGCGTTCTCCCACCCGGCTTCACCCGGAACCGATCCGTCGCCTTTTCTTCACCCACCGGCCACCTTCGCCGGCCGGCACGGCTCGTCCGGGCAGCTCAGTCGTGCATGGCGAGCTTGCTCAGCTCGTGGTCGAAGTCGAACCAGTGGGCCTCTTCGCCGGCCGGGACCTCGTCGTAGGTGCGGTCGAGGAAGTCGGCAAGTTCACTGGCCGGGGCCTCCAGCACGGCGGAGCCGTCGGGCGCGTTGAGCTCGACGATCACGCGCGAGTCGTCGGCGGCCGGGCGGACGCGGACGTCGCCGTCGCCGGCGGGGGCGAGCAGGCCGTCCGCGAGCAGGTCCCGGCCGAACAGCCAGCGCACGACGCCCGGACCGGCGTGGTAGCCCACAGCGATGGCGTACGGGTCCGAAGGGTCGTATTCCAGGTCGGCGCGGACCGGCAGCGGGACGGCCCCGAACGTGCGCAGTCCGAAGACGACCGTCGCGCGGACGGCGGGGCTCTCGGTGCCCATGGCGGTACCTCCGTGATTCGTGCTCGGGGTCTAACGTGAATGTTCCTCTATGAGTAACGCGACGTAAAACCGCGAGCTGCCCTACAGTCGATCTTTCACCCCTTTGGTGGAGACCTAGGTCTCAAATACTCACTCATCGGCATGAGTTGTCACTCGAAAGGGAGTGCTGGCGGCGGCCGCTCCGGGCCACGCCCACTTCAGCCATGGTGCGCCCCGCTCGCGGCCAGGCAAAGCGATCGCGACCGGAACCACAGGATGTGTGCCCGGAAATACCCTGCTTTCCCGCGCGCGCCGCCGCTCGTGACCAGCTTGAGTGGGGTTATGCGGCCCTGATCACTCGCGCGGCTGCCGTGCCGCTACTTCGCGCCGACTGCCGGGCCGTTTCCGCCCATCCGACCGGCAGCCACTACGACCACGGGGGCTTCGACACCCAGGTCCGACCGCATCCCGGGCCCAGGGGCACCCAGGTCCCGGCCAGCTCCAGACCCGGCGGCCCCGGGGTTCGGACCCCCTGGGTTCACTCCTCCCGGAGGCCAGGCCACAGGGGTCTGACCTGGCCGAAAGTCAGGTGTCCCGAGGTTCGGCTCGCCCCCGGCCGCATCCCATCGACACCATGGTCACCATCGGCACCGTCGGCACCGTCGCCATCGGAAGTCCTCAACCACCACACGAACCCCAGCGGCCCCGGCCGTCACTCGCTTCCCCGGCTCCACTCCTGCACCCGTATCCCCGCCAGTTCCGCGGCCGCCCGGAGTTCGGGGCGGATGTCGCCGGGGACCGCGTGCACGTGGTTGGCGCCGAAACCCGACAGGAAGGTCGCGGCGGGTACGTCCAGGCGGGCGAAAGCGTGGGGCCACTCCGGGGTCGAGGAGGCGGCCAGGGCTGCGTTCGTCGCGGCGTCGTAGGACTCGAAGGCGCCGGCGAAGAGCTGCAGGCGGTACTCGCCCGAAAGCCGGGTCAGGCGGGCCAGGGTCATCGCGCCCGGGGCGGCGATGTGCTGCACCGAGGCGCCGCCCGCCGGGAAGAAGAACACCTCCGGGTACAGGTGCACCTTCGCCAGGTTCACCGCCGGGTCCGGGCTGCGCGCGGCGAACCAGGTCGCGTGCTGGCCGGAGTTGCACAGGTCCCAGATGTCGCGGTCGGCGTGGTGGTGGCGCACGTCCGCGAACAGCACCGGCGTGCCGGTGATCCGGTGCATGAGCTGCATGGTCAGCGCCCCGTCCATGTCCGCCTCGGTGGCGGTCACGTGCACGGGCTTGGGGCCGTTCCAGTCGTACGGGTCGTTCAGGAACGCTTCGGTGACGTCCATGGTTGCGAAGTTCTCCGTCAGCTCGGGCTGGCCCTTGATCCCGGAGAAGTCGATGCCGCGCTCCGCCACGATGTCGCGCACCGCCAGGTAGGAACGGATCTGCCGCTCCAGCAGCTCGGGCGTGAGCTTGTCGCCGTCGTAGTGCACGGTGGCCAGCCGCTCCAGCCACTCGCGCGCGCCGGCCGCCTCGGCGGCATCGGCGGCATCGGCCCGTTGCGCGCGCAGCACCAGCTCGTACTGGTCGATCTCCTCGACGTCCACGCCGAACTGCCGCATCCACTGGTCGGTGTTGGCGACGGCCGTGTTCATCCCCATCGGCCGCCCGCCGAACCGCCCGAACGTCGAACCCCGCAGCGACGCCACCGCCGCCGCGGCCCGCGCCCGCACGCCGATCTCCGCGATCAGCGACGCGTCGTCCGGCGCGCCCCACAGCCGCGTGTGCGCCCGGCCCACCTGGTCCAGCGCCCCGCCCGCGGCCAGCATCCCGACCAGTCCCGGCTCGGCCGGGTCGGTGCTGGCGACCAGCAGCAGCGGGCTCGTGGTCGCGTCCGCCGCGAGCATCGTGAAGTGCGGGAAGCTCCACACCGGGTAGTAGAACACCGTGACGTCCACGCCCGCGGCTGCGACCTCCCGCGCCGCCGCCGTGGCCACGGTGTTCGAGGCCACCGGGTCCCCGGTCACCACCTCGTGCCCCGCCGCCGCCAGCGCCGCGACGAAACTGTCCCGTTTGGACTGGATGAACCCGGTGTTGCGGCGGTGCACGTGGTCGCGCCCGTCGGAGATGGCCAGGACGCCGATTCGAGCCATGCTTGCCCCTTCGCTCAGCCGCGGCCGACGCCGCACCGTTGTCGTGGCCCACCCGCGGGCGGGCGGCTCGGTCACCCGCGGTTGAGCTCCTCGTACACCGCGGCCGCGTTGTCCTCGGTCACCAGCCGGGTGCCGAGGGTCTGCGTCTTGCCCACCGGCCGGCAGTCCACCAGCAGCGTCTTCGCCGCGGCCACGGCCTGCGCCCCGCCGGTCGGGTAGACGAACGTGGCCGACTGGCGGCCGGCCTCCACCGCCTTGATGCCGCCGTCGGGCACGGGCAGCCCGTCGATGCCGACGATCGGCAGGTCCGGCCGGCCGGCGTTCTGCGCGGCCAGGCGGGCGCCCTCGGCCATCGGGTCGTTCTCGGAGAAGATCGCCTGCGCGTCCGGGTGCGCCTTGAGCAGGGCTTCGGCCTGCTGCTGGCCCTTGTCCCGCAGCCAGTCCCCGTCCGCGGTGGCGATCACGGTCACGTTCGTGCCCGCGATGCCCTGGTCGAAACCGTCGCTGCGCTCCTTGGCGGGCGTCGAGCCGGCCAGTCCCTTCAGCTCCACCACCTTCCCGCCCCGCGGCAGCAGCTTCCCGGCGAAGAACCGGCCCGCCTGGCGCCCGATGTCCACGTTGTCGGCGCCGATGAACGAGGTGTACGCGTCCCCGTCGACCTTGCGGTCCAGCACCAGCACCGGGATGCCCCGGTCGTAGGCCTGCTTGACCACCCCGGTCAGCGGGGTGGCCTCGTTCGGGCTGATGATCAGCAGGTCGATGTTCTGCGTGAGGAACGTGGTGACCTGCTCCACCTGCTTCGAGTTGTCCTGCGCGGCATCGGCGTAGCGGACGGTGAACTGCGGCACCCCCGCCGCGGCCTTGCGGACGTCGTCGTCCATCCGCACGCGGTACGGCTCGGCCAGGTTCGCCTGGCTCATGCCGATGGTGTACTTGCCGCCCGGACCCTGGCAGGCCCGGGCCGCGGGCGCGGCGCCGGAAGCCGCGCCGGGCGCGTTCTCGTGGGTGGTGCCGCAGGCCGCCAGCGCCAGCCCCGCCGCCACCAGCACCGCCGTCCGGCGGGTGTTCTCGGACATCAGTTCCCCTTCCTTGCCTGGTTCTCGGCCGGCGCGGGTGCGGCCCGCGCCCCGGCCGCGCCGAGCGAGGCCGGGCGCAGCCGCTGCAGCCCGGCCGCGAACACGATCACCACCCCGACCACGATCAGCTGCACGTTCGAGTCGACGTCGTTGAGCTGCAGGATGTTGTTCAGCACCCCGACCAGCAGGGTGCCCGCCACGGTGCCGAGGACCGAGCCGCGCCCGCCCGACAGGCTGGTCCCGCCGATCACCACGGCGGCGATGGCGTTCAGCTCGTAGCCGATCCCGTCGTTGGGGCCGCCGAAGTTCAGCTGTCCCGCGTGGACGATCCCGGCCAGCGCCGCGAGCAGCCCGCAGAGGCCGAACACCAGCACCTTCACCCGGGTCACCGGCACGCCGGACAGGAGCGCGGCCCGCTCGTTGCCGCCGATCGCGTAGACGTGCCGGGAGAACGCGCTGACCCGCAGCCCCACCACGGCCAGCACGGCCACCCCCGCGAAGATCAGCGCCGGGATCGGCACCACGCCGCCGAACGTCCGCTCGCCCAGCAGCGAGAAGGTCAGCGGCGCCTGGTGCGGGCCGTCCCCGTAGGTGATGGTCACGCCCTCGCCGCCGGACCACATCCGGGCCAGCCCGCGTGCGATCTGCATGCCGGCCAGCGTGACGATGAACGCCGGGATCCGGAACCGCGCGCTCGCGATCCCCTGCAGCAGACCGAAGACCAGGCCCAGCGCCAGGATCAGCAGCACCGCCGGCCCCAGCCCCCAGTCCCGGGCGGTGAGCAGTTCCGCGATGCCGACGCTGGCCAGCCCGACCACCGAGCCGACCGACAGGTCGATCCCGCCGACCAGGATCACCAGCGTCATGCCGACCGCGAGCACGCCGATCTCGGAGATCGCGCGCACCACGCTGAACAGGTTGCCCGCGCCCAGGAAGACCAGGCTCCCGTGGTCGGACGGGGAGAACGCGACGGCGGCGGCGAACACGACGACCAGCCCGAACAGGCTCTGGAACCGGAACAGCACGGCCACGGCCTTCACCGGGCACCTCCCATCGACGCCGCCAGCAGCTCCGCTTCGCCGGCCAGCGCGGTGTCCAGCTCGTCGACGCTGCGACCGCCGCGGAGCACCACCACGCGATCGCACACCCCGACCAGCTCCGCGGGCTCCGACGAGGCCAGCAGCACGCCGACGCCGGCCCGCGCGATCTCGCCGAGGATCCGGTAGATCTCGGCCTTCGCGCCGATGTCGACCCCGCGCGTCGGCTCGTCGAGCAGCAGCAGGACCGGCTCGGTGAGCAACGCCCGGCCGAGCACCACTTTTTGCTGGTTGCCGCCGGAAAGCGCCCCGACCGGATCGGCCAGCGAAGTCAGCTTCACCCCGAGCCGCTCGGCCGTCTCCCGGGCCCGGCGACGCTCGCGGCCGGCGCGCACCAGGCCGAACCGCGCCAGCGAGTCCACAATGGACAAGACGGTGTTGGCCAGCACGGAGTGCTCCAGCGCCAGCCCGCAGACGCGCCGGTCCTCCGGCACGAACGCGACGCCGGCCCGCAGCGCTTCGCGCGGGGAACGTGGGTGGAAGTCCTTGCCCCGCAACCTGATCGTGCCGCTGTGGACACTGTGTGCACGGTGGCGACCGGCGCCGTAGAGCGTCTCCAGCAACTCCGTGCGGCCGGAGCCGAGCAGGCCGGCGACGCCGACGATCTCACCCGCCCCGACCCGCAGGCTGATCCCGGCCGGCTCGCGGCGCCCGGCCCGGGGCCGGACCACGAGGTCGGCCACCTCCAGCACCGGCCCGGCCACCTCGGCGCGGGCCCCGGCGCGGAACATCAGGTGCACCGGGCGGCCGACCATCGCCTCGGCGGCCTGCGCCGCGGTCAGCTCGCGCGCGTCGAACTCGGCGACCACCTGCCCGTTGCGCAGCACCGTCGCCCGGTCGGCGACGCGGCCGATCTCCTCCATCCGGTGCGAGATGTAGACCAGGGCCACCCCGTCCCGGCGGAGCTGGCCGATCACCGTGAACAGCCGGGTCACCTCGTGCGGGGACAACGCCGAGGTCGGCTCGTCCATGATCAGGATCCGCGCGTCGAGCGAGAGCGCCTTGGCGATGGTGACCAGCTGCCGTTCGCCGGTGCGCAGCCGCTCCACCGGTGCGCTCGGGTCGAGCCCGACCCCGGTGCGCGCCAGCAGTTCGCGGGTTTCGGCCACCATCCGGCGGCGGTCCAGCAGTCCCCGGGTGTGCGGCTCGCGGCCGAGGAACACGTTCTCCGCCACCGAGAGCGCGGGCACCAGGTCCAGCTCCTGGTGGATCATCGCGACGCCGGCCCGCCGCGCGTCGGAGGGACGGGCGATCCGGACCGCCTCCCCCGCGATCCGGATCGTCCCCCCGTCGGCGGCCACTTCACCGGAGAGCACCTTCATCAGGGTGGACTTGCCCGCCCCGTTCTCCCCGAGCAGCGCGTGCACCTCCCCCGCCCGCACGGTGAAATCCACCGAGCGGACTGCCCGCACCCCGCCGTAGGCCTTGCTGACGCCGGCCAGCTCGACCAGCGCGACGCCCTCGTCGCCCATTCCCGCCCTCGCCCCTCGGCCGCCCGAAACCCTGGCCGGGCCCGGGCCGCCCTCGTCGAGAAATCGATTACCGGTGAAGGTAGGGGCAGCCGGAAGGGCGTGTCAAGGCTCCCTTCCCGAACGGCCCGAGACCGTGGGAAACCGCGGTCCGAACGCTGGTGCGGCGCGAAAACCGCAGTGCCGTCCGGGACCGGGCCGGACGGGGGAACCCGGCCCGGGGCTCGAAGGCGCCGTCCGGTCCGCGTCCCGGGCGAGGGGGTCGCCGCCGCGCCGAAATCCGCCGCGCCGAAACCCGGAAGCGGACCGGGATCGACCGGCCACCCGCGGTGAACGGCGGGTGGCCACGACGCAGCGTGGCGGCGAAGACCCCCTGTCCGCCCCTTACCCCCGTCGTCGCACCGGCCGGAGCGCGCTAGCTTGTCCGGTGTGCTTTGTGGCGAACCTCGCGCCGGGAGCGGCCGGACCGGTGTGGTCCAGGCCGCTTTTTGGCTGGTTCCCACAATCCAGGTGCTCCGGCATGCGCCATGCACGACATTGGTGTACCAGCCGGTAGGGGAGCAGGGTGTAAGCAAGGGCAGGCGACGATCCGGGGGCCGGACGTCGCCTGCTGCACGTGGGTACATGGGAGGCTCAGCCGGTGTTCAGTCGTGTCGCCATCGTGAACCGCGGGGAGGCCGCGATGCGGCTGATCCACGCCGTGCGGGACCTTTCCGCGGAAACCGGGGCGAAGATCGAGACGGTCGCGCTCTACACCGATGCGGACCGGTCCTCGACGTTCGTCCGTGAGGCCGATCTGGCCTACCCGCTGGGACCGGCCTCGGCCCGGCCCTACCTCGACCTCGCCGGGCTGGAGAAGGCACTGGTCGAGACCGGGGCCGACGCCGCGTGGGTCGGCTGGGGCTTCGTGGCCGAGGACCCGGCGTTCGCCGAACTGTGCGAGAAGGTGGGCGTCACCTTCGTCGGGCCCAGCGCCGAAGCGATGCGCAAGCTCGGGGACAAGATCGGCGCGAAGCTGATCGCCGAGGAGGTCGGGGTCCCGGTCGCGCCGTGGAGCCGTGGCGAGGTCGCCAGCCTGGACGCCGCCCTGCGCGCCGGCGACGAGATCGGCTACCCGCTGATGCTCAAGGCCACCGCGGGCGGCGGCGGGCGCGGCATCCGCATGGTCGCCTCGGCCGAAGACCTCACCGAGGCCTACGAGCGCACCAGCCAGGAGGCCCTGCGCGCGTTCGGCAGCGGCGTCGTCTTCCTGGAGCGCCTGGTCACCGGGGCGCGGCACGTCGAGGTCCAGGTGATCTCCGACGGGGAGACCGCGTGGGCCCTCGGCGTGCGCGACTGCTCGGTGCAGCGGCGCAACCAGAAGATCATCGAGGAGTCCTCCTCGCCGGTGCTCTCGCCCGGGCAGACCGCCGAGCTGAAGGCTTCGGCCGAGCGGCTCGCCGTCGCCGTGGACTACCGCGGCGCCTGCACCGTCGAATTCCTCTACCACCCCGGGGAGAAGCTGTTCGCCTTCCTCGAGGTGAACACCCGGCTGCAGGTCGAGCACCCGATCACCGAGATCACCACCGGCACCGACCTGGTGCGGCTGCAACTGCACGTGGCCGGCGGCGGGAAGCTGGAGGGCCCGCAGCCGGCCGAGTCCGGGCACGCGGTCGAGGCGCGGCTGAACGCCGAGGACCCGGACCGCGACTTCGCCCCGTCCCCCGGCCACATCGCGCGGCTGCTGCTGCCCGCGGGCCCGGGCATCCGCGTCGACACCGGGGTGAGCGAGGGCGACACGATCCCGGCCGACTTCGACTCGATGATCGCCAAGATCATCGCCTACGGCCGCGACCGCGCCCAGGCGCTGGCCCGGCTGCGCCGCGCGCTCGGCGAGACCACCGTGATCATCGAGGGCGGCGCCACCAACAAGAGCTTCGTGCTCGACCTGCTCGACCAGCCCGAGGTGATCGACGCCAGCGCCGACACCGGCTGGATCGACCGCGTCCGCGGCGAGGGCCGGCTCGTCACCACCCGCCACTCCGCGATCGCGCTCGCCGCGGCGGCCATCGAGGCCTACGAGGACGAGGAAGAGATCGCGCGCACGCGCCTGCTGGTCACCGCGCACGGCGGGCGTCCGCAGGTGCAGCACGAGAGCGGCCGCCCGCTGGACCTCAAGCTCCGCGGCGCCGCCTACCGGGTCTCCGTGGCCCGGGTCGGGCCGAAGCGCTTCCGCGTCGGCCTCAGCGGCGGCGGCGAGGTGCACCCGGCCGACGTCGAGATCGACCGCTTCGACGCCCACAGCGGCCAGATCACGGTCAACGGCCGGCGGTTCCGCCTGGTCACCGGCACTCACGGCCCGGTCCACCTGGTCGAGGTCGACGGCGTGACGCACCGGGTCAGCCGCGACGAGGGCGGCGTCGTCCGCTCCCCCGCCCCCGCCCTGGTGGTCGCGACGCCGGTCTCAGTCGGCGACGAGGTGGACGGCGGCGCGCCGATCCTCGTGCTGGAGAGCATGAAGATGGAGACGGTGCTGCGCGCGCCGTTCCGGGCCCGCGTGCGCGAGCTGCCGGTGTCGATCGGCAGCCAGGTGGAGACGGGCGCGGCGCTGCTGCGCCTGGAGCCGCTGGCCGAAAGCGACGAGGACGTGGCCGCGGACACCGCCGAGGCGGCCGTCGAGATCGAGCTGCCCGCCGAGCCCGCCGGCGCCACGGCGGCGGACCGCGCCGAGCGGGGGCAGGAGGACCTGCGCAGCCTGCTGCTCGGATTCGACGTGGACCCGTACGACCAGCGCCGCGTGCTGACCGGCTACCTCGCCGCGCGCGCGGAGCTGGACGAGGCCGCCCGTCCGCTGACCGCCGAAGTCGGGCTGCTGGACGCGTTCGCCGACCTGTCCGAGCTGACCCGCAACAAGCCGGCCGGCGAGGACATCAGCGCCGAACGGCCGGTGCACAGCGCCCGCGAGTACTTCCACACCTACCTGCGCAGCCTCGACGTGGAGCGCGCCGGGCTGCCGGAGACCTTCCAGGACCGGCTGCGGCGGGTGCTGGGCCACTACGGCGTGACCGACCTCGAACGCACACCGGAGCTGGAGGAAGCGGTCTTCCGCATCTTCCTGGCCCAGCAGCGGGCCTCCTCCGACGTGGAGGTCGTCTCGGCGCTGCTGCGCCAGTGGCTGACCGAGGCGCCGCCCACCGAGGAGCTGCGCGAGGAGACCGGCCTGGCGCTGGAACACCTCGTGGCCGCCACGCAGGTGCGCTACCCGGTGGTCAGCGACCTGGCCCGCGGCGTGGTGTTCCGCTGGTTCGCGCAGCCGCTGCTGCGCCGGGCCCGCGCGGAGGTCTACGCCGGGGTGCGTCAGAGCCTGCACCACCTCGACCGGCACCCGGACGCGCCGGACCGCGGCGAGCGCATCGCCGCCATGGTGGCCGGCTCCGAGCCGCTGGTGCGGCTGATGGGCCAGCGCATCGGGCGGGCGGGCACCGATCCGGCACCGCTGCTGGAGGTGCTGACCCGCCGCTACTACGGCAACAAGAGCCTGTCCGGGATCCGCACGCGCACCGTCTCGGGCTGCACCTTCGTCACCGCCGAGCACGCGGAGCCGGCGCGGGTGGTCACCACCGCCGTCGACTTCGCCCAGCTCCCCGAGGCCGTGCGCGCCGTGGGCGAGCTGGCCGGGGACGCCGCCACCCGCGCGCACGTGGTCGCCGACCTCTACCTGCACTGGGCCGGTCAGCCGGACGCGGACGAGATGGCCGCGCGCCTGGGCGAGGCGATCACCGCGCACCCGCTGCCCGAGCGCGTCGACCGGATCACCACCACGGTCGCCGGGGGGGACGGGGCGGTGTTCCACCACCACTTCACCTTCCGCCGCCAAGGGGCCGGCTTCGCCGAGGACCGGCTGATCCGCGGGCTGCACCCGCGGGTGGCCGAACGCATGCAGTTGCAGCGGCTCCAGGAGTTCGACCTGACCCGGCTGCCCTCCTCGGACGAGGAGGTGTACCTGTTCAAGTGCGTCGCCAAGGCCAACCCGGCCGACGAGCGGCTGGTCGCGATGGCCCAGGTCCGCGATCTCACCCCGCTGCGCGAGGCCGACGGGCGGCTCGTCTCGCTGCCCGCCGCCGAGGACACCCTCGCCGGCTGCCTCGACGCCATCCGCAACGTCCAGGCGCAGCGGCCGGCCAAGAAGCGCTTCGACACCAACCGCGTCGTGCTGTACGTCTGGCCGCCGAGCGGGCTGACCATGGACGAGCTGAACCTGCTCGCCCAGCGCGTGCTGCCGAGCACGGCGGGCGCGGGCCTGGAGGAGATCCTCTTCCTGGCCCGGCGGCGCGACCGGGAGACCGGCGAGCTGACCGAGCTGGCCGTGACCATCCGCAACGACGTCGGCTCCGGCGCCCGGCTGGCGGTCGGCGCCCCGTCGAACGAGCCGGTGCAGCCGCTGGACGGCTACCGGCAGAAGGTGCTGCGCGCGGCGCGGCGAGACACCGTGTACCCGTACGAGCTGACCGGAATGCTGGCCGGTGCGGGCAGCTTCGTGGAGTACGACCTCGACGACCACGGCGCGCTGGTGCCGGTGGACCGGCCGCGCGGCGGGAACCAGGCCGCGATCGTCGCCGGGGTCGTGCGCACGCCGTCCAAGCTGGTGCCCGAGGGCGTCGAGCGGGTGGTGCTGCTGGGCGACCCGACGAAGGCGCTGGGCGCGCTGTCCGAGCCCGAGTGCGCCCGGGTGATCGCCGCGCTGGACCTGGCCGAGCGCCGGCAGGTGCCGCTGGAGTGGTTCTCGATCTCCTCCGGCGCGCGGATCTCGATGGGCTCCGGCACCGAGAACATGGACTGGGTCGCGGCCGCGCTCAAGCGGATCGTCGAGTTCACCCAGGGCGGCGGCGAGATCAACATCGTGGTCGCCGGGATCAACGTGGGCGCGCAGCCGTACTGGAACGCCGAAGCCACGATGCTCATGCACACCAAGGGGATCCTGGTGATGACGCCGGACTCGGCGATGGTGCTCACCGGCAAGGACGCGCTGGACTTCTCCGGCGGCGTCTCGGCCGAGGACAACTTCGGCATCGGCGGCTACGACCGGGTGATGGGCCCGAACGGGCAGGCGCAGTACTGGGCGCCGAACCTGGCCGGGGCGCGTGACGTGCTGATGGCGCACTACGACCACACCTACGTGGTGCCGGGCGAGTCCTCGCCGCGCCAGGCCGTGACCACCGACCCGGCCGGGCGCGACGTCTCGGACTACCCGCACGCGATCGTCGGCAGCGACTTCACCACGGTGGGCCAGATCTTCTCGGCCGAGCACAACCCGGACCGCAAGAAGCCGTTCGACATCCGCACGGTGATGCGCGCCCTGTCCGACCAGGACCACCCGGTGCTGGAGCGGTGGGCCGGCATGGCCGACGCGGACACCGCCGCGGTGCAAGACGTGCACATCGGCGGCCGGCCGGTGTGCCTGCTCGGCATCGAGTCGCGCTCGGTGCCCCGCCGCGGCTTCCCGCCCACCGACGGCCCGGACGCGTTCACCGCCGGCACGCTGTTCCCGCGTTCGTCGAAGAAGGCGGCGCGCGCGATCAACTCGGCCAGCGGCAACCGGCCGCTGGTGGTGCTGGCCAACCTGTCCGGCTTCGACGGCTCCCCGGAGTCGATGGGCAAGCTGCAGCTGGAGTACGGCGCCGAGATCGGCCGGGCCATCGTCAACTTCGACGGCCCGATCGTGTTCACCGTGATCTCCCGCTACCACGGCGGCGCGTTCGTGGTGTTCTCCAAGGCGCTGAACCCGAGGATGACCGTGCTGGCTCTGGAGGGCTCGTTCGCCTCCGTGCTCGGCGGCGCGCCCGCCGCCGCGGTGGTGTTCGCGGGCGAGGTCAACACCCGCACGGCGAACGACCCGCGAGTGGCCTCGCTGCAGGCCCGGCTGGCCGAGGTCAGCGGCGCGGAGCGGGCGGCGCTTACCGCCGAGCTGGCCGAGGTCCAGTCCGGCGTCCGCGCCGAGAAGCTGGGCCAGGTGGCTTCGGATTTCGACCGGGTGCACAACATCCAACGCGCGGTCGAGGTCGGCTCGGTGGACGCGATCATCTCCGCGGCCGAACTGCGGCCGCGGATCATCGAGGCGATCGAGCACGGCCTGAAGAGCTGACCCGGTCTCGCGGCGGCCGGTGACCCCCGGCCGCCGCGGGTCCGGTTCGCGCCGTCGTCCGCTCCGCCGGCCCGAAGCCGGTGCGGGGCCCGCATCGGCCCCGGGGTGGTCAGGGCCGGAGTTTGAGCAGCCGCTCGGCGTTCCCGTGCGCGATCTTGTGCCGGTCGGCGGCGCTCAGCGGCGCGGCGGCGAACGCGGCGGTGGCCGGTCCCGTGGGCTCGTACGGGTAATCGACGGCGAACATGATCGCGTCGGCGCCGATGGCCAGCACCGCGCCGGCCAGCGCGGCCGGGGACGCGACGCCGCTGATGGTGATCAGGATGTTCGAGCCGACGTACTCCGACGGGGCGCGGTCCAGGGTGCGGCCGGGGTCGAGGGTCGCGTAGCGCGAGTCGAGGCGGGAAAGCATGAACGGCAGGTACTCGCCCATGTGCCCGAGGATCAGGTGCGCGCGGGGGTGCCGGTCGAAGACGCCGGAGTAGAGCAGGCGCAGGGCGTGCCCGCCGGTCTCCGCGCCCCAGGTGAAGGTCGGCCCGATTAGCTCGGCGGCGCCGTCCACCAGCTTCCACGGCTCGGCCGCCGGGGCGCCCGGGTGCAGGTAGAGCGGCACGTCCAGCTCCTCCAGCGTGGTCCAGAACCGCTCGTAGGCCGGGTGGTCGAGGTAGCGGCCGTCGGTGTGGTCGTTGACCAGCGCCCCGCGGAGGCCGAGTTCCTCCACGGCGCGGCGCAGCTCGGCCGTCGCGGCTTCCGGGTCCTGCATCGGCAGGGCCGCGAAACCGGCGAACCGGTCCGGGTGCCCGGCGATCACGCCGGCCAGGTAGTCGTTGGCGAGCCTCGCCGCGGCGAGCGCCTCCCCGGCCCCGAGGCCGGCCTGGAGGCCCGGCGCGGTGAGCGAAAGGACCTGCACGTCCACGCCGTGACGGTCCATTTCGGGCAGCCGCAGCCCGGTGAAGTCCGGCAGCCGCTCGGCGACGTGCCGGCCGAACTCGCGGCTGATCGGGATGGGGCCGAGGTCGGTCAGGCCCGGGTGCCGGGCGGTGAGCTCGGGGATGGAAAAGGCTTCCTCCAGCGCGATCAGTCGCATCTGCCTGCTCCTTCGTCGATGTTCGCGGCCGGCTTCCATCGTCGGCCGGTCCCCCGGGCCGCGTCCACCGAACGGTCATCGACGGGGCGGCACCGCCGGTATGGAGCTTCGGCGCCGGCCCACTTCGCCGCGGTCCTCGACGGCGGCCTGCGCAGCACTTCCACCCTCGGCCCGGCGCTGTCCCCCGGCCGAAGGGTTCGCCGCGGGCGCGGTACCGGCGCAGGCCGCCGGGGCGGCAGGTCCACTGTGGACCTGCCGCCCCGGTCCGGTCAGTCTTCGGTGTCCTCGGCCAGCACGCCGTAGATCCGGCGGCGGGCTTCGGCGAGGATCTTGCCGACCTCGGCGAACTGGGTGTCCGTCCCGGCGTGGGCGACCTGCCCGGCCGCACCCGAGAGGTCGCCGAGCTGCTTGTAGAGGGTGTGCACCCGGTCGGCGCCGGGATCCTCCCCGGCCGCGTGCGACTCCCACAGCCCCGCGAACTCCTCCTCCCGCCCGGCCACGTGCTCCCGCCCGGCCTCGGTCAGCCGCGCGACGCGCCGGCCACCCGACTCGTCGGTGCGGACCAGGCCCTCGTCCTCCAGTTGCTGCAGGATCGGGTAGATCGAACCGGGGCTGGGCCGCCACTCCTCGTGGGTGCGGCGGCGGATCTCCTGCATGATCTGGTACCCGTGCCGGGGTTCCTCGGCCAGCAGCGCGAGCACCGCCGGCCGCACCGGACGGGCGGGGCCACGGCCGCCGCGCGCCCAGGGGGGACCGCCACCGCCGACCATCCAGGGCGGACCTCCGGGGCCGCCGAACCCGCCCGGGCCACCGGGACCGCCCGGGAATCCCGGGAACCCCGGCGCGCCCGGAGGCGGCGGGAACCCACCCGGGCCACGAGCCGCGTCGTACCCGGGCCGGAAGCCTTCGGGCTCCTCGTCTTCCCCGTCTTCGAACGGGAAGCCCCGCCCCGGGAACCGGCCCCCGGGCCCGAACGGGAACTCGCCGCCGTGGTGACCGGGCGGGGGCCCGTGGTGGCCGCCGGAGGGGAAGCCGTGACCACCGTGGCCGGGCCGGGGGCCGCACGATCCGCCCGGAGGGCCCGCGGTGAACCCGAATCCGTGCGGGTGGCCGAATCCGCGCCGGTGCCCGGAGTCCGGCCGCTCGCCGTGGTGCCCGTGACCGCCGTGGTGCCGGTGACCCCGGTCGTCCGGGCCGTGGCGGTCCTCCGGACCGAACCCGCCGAAGAGGTGGTCGCTGCCTGCTGTGCTGCTCATGATGTCCTCCCGAACTTCGTTGCTCTATCGTCGATACTTCGACGATATATCGCCTACCTGTCGACGCGCAACCCCACAGCTCGGCCCTGAAGTCCCCAGCAGAGATCCCCGGCACCAGCGCCCTCGCGCCGGTGCCGGGGATCCGGTCCGCCTCGAGCTCTAGCCGCTCACCGGCGCCGTGGTCGCCGCCTCCCCGCCGAAGCGGATCGACTTGGCCTCCTTGCCGAAGGCGGTCAAGACCGCGACCAGGACCAGGGCCGGGATGACCGTCCACAGCAGAGCGGCGCTGTAGCCCTGCGATTCGGCGATGCTCTGCTGGATGGGCAGGTTGAGCGCGGCCAGCAGATTGCCGAGCTGGTAGGTCACCCCGGGGTAGAACCCGCGGATGGCGTCGGGCGACATCTCGGTCAGGTGCGCCGGGATCACGCCCCACGCCCCCTGCACCATGATCTGCATCAGGAACGAGCCCAGCGCGAGCAGGCCCGCGCCGTGGTCGAAGGCGAAGATCGGGATGATCGGCAGCCCCAGCACGGCCGCGCCGACGATCGTGACGCGGCGCCCGAAGCGTTCCGAGAGCGAGCCGAACACCAGTCCGCCGATGATCGCGCCGATGTTGTAGATCACCGCGATCCACGTGCTGGTCACCGCGCTCAGCGCGGCCCCGCCGTGCTCGGTGGCCTTGAGGAAGCTCGGGTAGACGTCCTGGGTGCCGTGGCTGAGCCAGTTGAACGCGGTCATCAGCAGGATCAGGTAACCGAACCGGCGGATCACCTTGCGGTCGAACAGCACGTCCTTGACCGAGGTCCGGGTGACGCGCATCTTCTCCTGCGCGGCCTCCCAGACCTCCGATTCCCGGACCCGCGAGCGGATCAGCAGGCTGATCAGCGCCGGGAAGATGCTCAGGGCGAAGATCCACCGCCAGTCCAGCCCCAGCGCGGAGTGGAACAGCAGGTACGCCAGCGCCGCGACCAGGTAGCCGGCCGAGTACCCGGCCTGCAGCAGCCCGGAGAAGAACCCGCGCCGCTCCACCGGGATCTTCTCCATGGCCAGCGCCGCGCCGAGGCCCCACTCACCGCCCATGCCGATGCCGTAGACGAACCGCAGGATGAGCAGCACGGTGAAGTTCGGCGCCACCGCGCACAGCACACCGGCCACCGAATACAGCAGCACGTCGACCATCAGCGGGACCCGCCGCCCGACCCGGTCCGCCCACAGCCCGAAGACCAGCGCGCCCACCGGCCGCATCACCAGCGTCGCCGTGGTGATGAACGCCAGCTGGGTCGCGGTCGCGCCGAAGGACTTGTCCTTGGCGATGTCGGCGATCACGAACACGACCAGGAAGTAGTCGAACGCGTCCATGCTCCAGCCGAGCGATGCGGCGATGAAGGAGTTCCGCTGGTCCGGGGTCAGCTTCCGCTTCCCCGGTTCCGCCACCACGCCGTCCGCCGTCACACCGTCCGCCACGCGAGCCCCCGTCGTTCTTTTTCGGAATAGGCCTCCGCTTGGTCTACACCGGCCGCGACGAGGCGGCAACACCCACACCCGGAACCGGAAATCCGCCACACCCAGCGAAAAACGACAGATCGGTCACAACGGGACGCGGGTGCGGACGCGGCGGCCGATGTCGCGGGCCCAGGCCCGGATCCGGTCCCAGTCGCGGAAGTCCCCGGCGCGGTGACCGGACGCCATCAGCCGCGCGATCAGGCCCGGCGCGCGGCCGGGATCCAGCCGGCCGCCGAAGGTCGCGGTCCGCTCCGCGTCGATCCGCGCGGCCAGCAGCGCGACCTTGGCCGGCAGGCTGACCTGGACCAGCGCCGCGCCCGGTCCGCACGGCCCGCTGTGGAACAGCCAGACCGGCCGCTCCCGCAGCGCCGCGACGTGCCGCTCCAGCAGCCGCACCGCGTCGGGCCGCCACCGCGAGTAGTACAGCGCACTGCCCACGACCACCGCCGCGTACTCCGCGACTCCGGCGACGTCGGCCGCGTCCCGCACGTCCACCCGCAGCCCCTGCGCGCGCAGTTCACCGGCGATCACCTCGGCGATCTCCCGGGTGCCGCCGCTCTTGCCCGCGAAGGCGACGAGGACTGCGGTCATCACCCCATTCTCCGCCCCCGGCGGGCGGTCGGCGCCCCCGGTGTCACCCGATCCGCCGAACGGGCGTTCCCGCTCGGCCGGCCGCCGGGGCCGCCACCGCCACCGTTCCCGAAAACCCGTGCTGAGCGGAAACCCTTGAGCTTCACCGGTTTCCGATCAGAGCGGCCAGATCAGCACGCCTTCACGCGCCGGGCCCTGGCCCGATCGGCGAAGGCCCGGCAGGTAGGGTCGCGGACGACGGACGAGAGGGGTGCGGGTGGCCGAGCGGATCCCGGTGGTGCTGGTCGCGGGCTTCCTGGGCTCGGGCAAGACCACGATGCTCAACCACCTGCTGGCCAACCGCCAGGGCGCGCGGGTCGGCGTGGTGGTCAACGACTTCGGCCGGGTCAACATCGACGCGCTCGCCGTCTCCGGACAGGTCGACACCATGGTCTCGCTCGGCAACGGCTGCCTCTGCTGCGCCGTGGACGCCGGCGGCCTCGACGCCATGCTGGGCAAGCTGGCCGAAGCCGAGGCGGGCATCGACGTGATCGTGGTCGAGGCCAGCGGCATCGCCGAGCCGCGGGACCTGGTGCGGCTGATGATCGCCAGCGAGAACCCCGGCATCCGCTACGGCGGCCTGGCCGAGGTGGTCGACGCCGCCGAGTTCGCGGCCACCCGCGAGCGCCACCCCGGGCTGGCCGAGCACCTGCGGGTGGCCGACCTGGTGGTGCTCAACAAGGCCGACCGCGTGCCGGCGGACGAGCTGGTCAAGGTGCGCGCCACCGTGGAGGAGCTGGCACCGGGCATCCCGCTGCTGGTCACCGAGCACGGCCGCGTCGACCCGGAGCTGTTCTTCGACCCGCCCCCGCGTGCGCGCTACGGCCAGCTCTCGTTCGAAGACCTGCGTGAGCCCGGAGACCACGCCCAGCACCTGCACGCGGCATACGAGAGCGTCACGTTCACCGCGGAGCGGCAGCTTTCGCCGCGCCGGTTCCTGGACTTCCTGGAGCAGCGCCCGGCCGGGCTGTACCGCGTGAAGGGCCACCTCGACCTGGGCCCGAACGGAGCCCGGTCGCGGTTCGGGCTGCACACGGTCGGCGGGTTCGTCGAGTTCGGCCGGTCGGCCTGGCCCTCCGGGGCGCCGCGCCGCACCGAACTCGTGCTGATCGGCGCGGGTTTCGACGCCGGTGACCTCATCCGGCGTCTCGAAGCCTGCGTGGCCGGCGACTCCGCTCCCGACGAGCGCGGCATGCTGCGGATCCTGCGCTACCTCGACGAGCCGGAGGACTGACCGCGCCACGCCGAACCCGCGCGAACGCGCGGATTCCGGCCGCCGCCGGCGGACACTGGCCGTGGTGCAGGGAAAGCTGCCTCCCTCCGGAGGAGGAGTTGCATGGCGAAGGCGTCCACGCTCCTCGGCGCGACGCGCTGGTACCTGGTCGGCGCGCTGCCCGAGGACGCCCCGGTGGCCCACCTGATGACCCGCTCCGGCGACCTGCGCTACCGGACCTCGGCCTGCGGCGAACGCGAATCCCGCACCTGGACCCCGGTCGGCCCCGGCGAAGCCGACCCCTGCCCGGCCTGCGCCGCCACCCGGTCCGGCGCCCCCGCCGCGGTGGACGGGACCGAGCAGCTGGCGTTCGACCTGCCGTTGCCCTGACCGCCGGACCTCCCGAGGTGAGGGATCCGCGGTTCCGGACCCCCAGGTCACGAAAGCTCCCCTCAGTCCTTCTTGGCCCGGCTGGGGTCGACCCACGGCGCCGAACACCGTCTTGCTCGGGGCGTTCTGGTTGAAGTCGACGGAAACGCGCGGTGGGGCCGGACGTGGAAGCCGAGGCAGCCCTGGTTCACCGCCCACAGCACGTGCGCGAGGTCGGCGGCCACCAGCGCTTCGCTGGCGCCGTTAGGGGTGGTGAGCCAGTCCGGTGCGTGCCCGGGCCCCCGCTTCTGGAACCACGATCTGCCGCCCGCGCCGTCCGGGTGGCGCTCCAGCGGCAGCGGGCCGGCGACGGCCGGGCCGTAGCGGATCAGGCCGAGCTTCGTCTCGCCGCGCTCGGGGAAGCAGACCTCGTCCGGGCGGGCCCGGTCAGCTCGATCCCGTCGGCCTCGAGGATCATCCCGCTTCCCGGAACAGCGCGGTCAGCTCGGCCGGCGGGGCCGGTTCGAGCTGGGCGTAGGTGCAGGACGCGGGCTCGCGGTCGGGCCGGAACCGCACCAGCCGCCCGCCGTGGCGCAACCGCCCGCCCTCCAGGTGCTCGTAGCGGACCTCGGCCACCCACTCCGGCCGCAGCGGCTCCCAGCTCAGGTCCTTGTCCGGCGCCCAGCGGCTGTTCGCGCCCGGCCGCCGCCCGGTCTCCCCGGCCGGGGCCCGGCGCTCGGCCCAGGACCGCCAGGGATGCCCGTCGAGGGCGTTTTCGGTCAGGGGCGCGAGTTCCTCCACCAGCTCCCGCCGCCGCTGCGCGGTGAAACTGCTGGCCACCCCGACGTGGTGGAGCTCGCCGTGCTCGTCGAACAGCCCGAGCAGCAGCGAGCCGACCCCGGCCCCGTCCTTGTGCCACCGGAACCCGGCGACGACGCAGTCGGCCGTGCGCTCGTGCTTGACCTTCCACATCACGCGCCTGTCCTGCCGGTAGGGCTGGTCGGCGGGCTTGGCCATCACCCCGTCGAAGCCCGCGCCCTCGAACCGGGTGAACCAGTCCTGCGCGGTGTCCGGGTCGGTGGACAGCGGGGTGAGGTGGACGCGCTGCAACGCGCCGGTCGGATCGCCGCCCAGCGCCTCTTCGAGCCACCGCCGCCGCTCGCTGAACGGCTCCTCGGTCAGGTCGCGGTCCCCGAGCGCGAGGAGGTCGAACGCGATGAAGCTGGCCGGCGTCTGTTCGGCCAGCTTCGCCACCCGTGACGCCGCGGGGTGCAGCCGCAGCTGAAGCGCCCCGAAGTCCAGCCCCCGCGGCGTCACCAGCACGATCTCCCCGTCCACCACGCACCGCGGCGGCAGGGCGTCCTTGAGCAGCTGCACCAGCTCGGGGAAGTACCGCGTCAGCGGCCGGTCGTTGCGCGAGCCCAGCTCCACCTCGTCGCCGTCGCGGAACACCACGCAGCGGAACCCGTCCCACTTGGGCTCGAACCACAGTCCCCCGGTCCGCGGCACCTCGTGCACGGCCTTGGCCAACATCGGCCGCACGGGCGGCATCACAGGCAGGTCCACGGGCCGATCCTAGGCCGCGGGGGCGTTGACCTGCAGCTTTTACCGCCCGGAGCTTGACTCGAACGGGTCGTCCCGGCCACGATGTGAGGCTTCTCGGCTACGACGGGTGATCGGTGCGAGGAGGCCTCATGCGGCAGGGGATCAGGCGCGGCCAGGCCCTCGCCGGGGCGGCGGTCGTGGCGGGGGCGCTGGTGGCCGGGTGCTCGGCCGCTGGTGGCACCACGATCAGCCTCTACCTCTCCCCCGAAGACCACCTGCCCGCCCTCATCGACCGGTGCACGCGCGAGGCGGGCGGGCGGTACCGGATCGTCTACGACAAGCTGCCGCGGGCGGCGGACGGGCAGCGGGAGCAGCTGGTGCGGCGGCTGGCCGCGGGGGACGACTCGATGGACGTGCTCGGGCTGGACGTCACCTGGGTCCCCGAATTCGCCGAGGCCGGGTGGATCGAGCCGTGGACCGGGGCGGACCGGGCCGCCGCCACCGACGGCGTGCTGCCCGGCCCGCTCGCGACCGCCCGGTGGAACGGGAAGCTCTACGGCGCCACCAAGAACACCAACATCCAGCTCCTCTGGTACGACGACCGCCTCACCCCCGCCCCGCCGCGGACCTTCGACGAGATGATGGCCCAGTCCCAGCGGCTCAAAGCGGCCGGAAAGCCCTACGAAGTGGTCTTCACCGGCGCCCAGTACGAAGGGCTCGTCGTCTTCTACAACACCCTCGTCGCGTCCGAGGGCGGCCACATCCTCTCCGCCGACGGCAAGACCGTGGTGATGGACGAGGGCGCAGTGAAGGCGTTGGGGCTGCTGAAGACCCTGGCCGGTACCGGAATCACCGACCCCTCGCTGACCAGCCAGAAAGAGGACGAAGTGCGCCTGGCGTTCCAGCGCGGGCAAGCGGCGTTCCAGCTCAACTGGCCGTTCGTCTACGCCGCCTACGCGCAGGAGAAGCCGCAGGAGCTCGCCCACCTCAAGTGGGCGCCCTACCCGGCGGCCGGGCCCGGAACCCCGCCGCGCACGACCATCGGCGGCTACAACCTCGCCATCAGCGCCTACTCACCGCACAAGCGCGAGGCGTTCGAGGCCGCGCTCTGCCTCCGGAACGCCGAAAGCCAGAAGTACCAGGCCCTTCTCGACGGCGAACCGCCCAGCCTGGCCTCGCTCTACCAGGACACCACCCCGCTCGACCCGGCCCGGCCCGCCGACGCGTCCGCGAACCCCACGATGGCGCAGCGGTTCCCGATGAAGGACGACATCCGCACGGCACTGGGCGAAGCCGCCGTCCGCCCGCTCACCCCGGCGTACCAGAACCTGTCGACGGTGATCTCCAAGGTCCTTTCCCCACCCGCCGGGATCAATCCGCGGGCCACCGCCCAGGAATTGCGCGAACGCCTGGGCGACGCCCTCGAATCGCGCGGCATCATCCCCTGAGGGTCAGGCGGGGGCCGGCGCGCTGCTGCCGGAGTACGAGGGCAGCCCGGCCACGAGCGCGGCGAGGGCCGGGTTCCCGGCGTAGCGGCGCGCGTGCAGTTCGGCGATCTTCCCGGCGATCTTCGGGTCGTCGCTGTCGGTGGTGTCGTAGGAGACGAACCGCTCCAGCAGCGGCAGGCCGATTTCGTCGGTGTGCGCGTGAGCCGGGGCCATCAGGTACTCCCAGTACCCCTTCAGGTCTTCGAGCACGAACACGGCGCTGTAGCCGAACTCGCCGCCGATGTCCCGGCCGACGACGTACCGGATCACCGCGTCGATCTTCTCGCCCTGGTTGCGCAGGCTCGCCAGCGCTTCGGCCCGCTGCGCCTCGGTCGTGGTCGTCTTGAAGACCATCCGGTTGTGGTGGTAGATCATCGTTCTTCCCCTTCCGATCGGTGTTCCCCGGAGCCGGACCAGTGGGCGAGCAGGGCGGCCACCGCCTGATCGGCCAGCCGCAGCGCGCGGTCGAAGCCGAAGTCCGCGAGCGAGCCGACGCCGGCCAGGCCGTGGGTGGTGGCCCACAGGAGGTCGCACGCGTCCTCGACGCTGGGCAGCCGCACCGACTCGGTCTCGGCCCACGCCCGGATGACCTGCCCGGTGTACTCGATCACCTCGGCGGCGGCGCGGTGGCGGGCGACGGCGTCGACCGCCGCGCCGGGCGAACCGGCCAGCACCGGGTAGAGGCCGGGCTCGGACCGGGCGAACTCCAGGTAGGCGATCGCCGCCCGGCACACCCCGCCGGACGCCGGGCCGGCGGCCACCGCGTCCCGCATCCGCGCCAGCAGCGCCGCGTTGCCGCGCTCCAGCACGGCGTGCAGCACCGCGTCCTTGTTCTCGAAGTGCTGGTAGATCACGGGCGCGCTGTAGCCGATCTCACCGGCGATCCGGCGGATCGTCACCGACGGCCACCCTTCGTCCTCCGCCACCCGGACCGCGGCCGACAGGATCTCGTCGAACGTCCGGCGGCGCACCTCCTCGCGGCGCCCCACGGCCATCTCCTAACGTTGTTAGAATTCCTAACGTCGTTAACTCTAACCCGGGCCGGACCGCTGTCAAGGGGATTCGGCCCGACCGGCTCAGATCTGCGCCAGCACCAGCCCGCCCCGCGGCTTCGGCGTGAAGTAGGTGGCCTTGCGCGGCATCCGCCGGCCCGCGTCATGGACCTTCAGCACGATCTCGAACGGCACCGGGGCGAGCTGCACCACCGCGCCCGGGCCCGGCGGCACCGGGCGCCCCGCCGGCAGCGGCCGGACCGCGGGGCCGTCCGGGTCCACGCCCAGCGCCTGCGCGAACAGCACCCGCTCGACCACCTCGTGGTCGATCACCAGCGGGTCGAAGACCGGCAGCGTGACGCGCAGGGCCTCGGCGCCGGCCAGCACCACCGCCGTGCCGGGACGGGACGGCGGGGTCCGGTCCGCGGTCGGCCGGACCTCCAGGCCCGCGGCGCGCCAGGCGGCCGTCAGCCGGGCCGCGGAGAACCCGTCGAGCACGCGGTGGATCGCGCCGATCTCCAGCCGCGGGCCCGCCGTGACCAGCGCGAGCAGCGCGCCCTGGCCGGTGGCCGCGGCGGCCGCGACCCGGTGGTTGCCGTCGGCGACCAGCAGGTCCGCGCGGGACACCGCGGCGAGCAGCCGGGTCTGCACGGTCCCCGAGGGCACCACCCACAGCTCGTGCCGACGGCCTCCGGGATCCACAGTGGACACATCCGGCGCGCCGAGCCTCGCGCCCGCCGCGGTCACCGCCTCGGTCAGCCGCTCGCCCCCCGAAGACGGGACCAGCAGCGCCGCGCTCGTGGCACAGCCGAGGCCGGACAGCACGGCGGCGCGCTCGGCGACCACCTGCGGGTACACCTCCTCGGTGTGCCGGACGTGGGTACGGCCGGAACCGAGCCCGCCCAGGTCGACCAGGCACAGCAGCCCGGCCGCCACCCCGTCCGGTCCGGAGATGCGGTACGCCGCGACGAAGCCGCTCAGCGAGCGGTAGTGCCGCGCCCGGATGCGGGCCAGCGCGGCGCGCGCCGAGGGCAGCGCCGCGTTCAGGTCCAGCCCGCTCGCGAGCGCGGCCGGCGTGCGCGCCGGATGCTGCACCGCCAGCAGCGTGTCGCCCGCCGCCCCCGGGGAAGCCAGCGCCGCGACCACGGCGTCCGGCTCCGCGAACTCGTCGACATCGGGTCCCGGCACTTCGCCGCGCACCACCCACCCGCGGCTGATCGGCCGCACCCACGTATCCATGCCCCCATCATGGCGGTCCGGTGCCGCCCGGGACCGGATCACTCGTCCGTGGAATGCTGACCGAGGCGAAACAGTTGATCCCAGCCATGGGCACCCCGAGGAGCACCCCCCGATGAGCACCGCGCCGACCGGCCGAACCGCCACCAGGACCGGCGTCGGCTTCCGCTCCGAGCGCGGCCCCGTGCTCGCGGCGGTCATGCTGAGCACCGGGCTGGTGGCGCTGGACAGCACGATCATCGCCACCGCCGTGCCCTCGGTCGTGCGCGACCTCGGCGGGTTCTCCCAGTTCCCCTGGCTGTTCTCGGTGTACCTGCTGACCCAGGCCGTCACCGTGCCGCTCTACGGCAAGTTCGCGGACGTGCTCGGCCGCCGGCCGGTGATGTTCTTCGGCATCGCGGCCTTCCTCGTCGGCTCGGTGCTGTGCGGCGCGGCCTGGAGCATGCCGGTGCTGATCGCCGCGCGCGCCGTGCAGGGCATCGGCGCCGGGGCGGTGCAGCCGATCAGCATGACCATGGTCGGCGACCTCTACACGGTCGAGGAGCGCGCCCGGGTCCAGGGCTACCTGGCCGGGGTGTGGGCCATCGCGTCGGTGGTCGGGCCGACGCTCGGCGGGGTGTTCTCCGAATACCTGAGCTGGCGCTGGATCTTCTTCGTCAACCTGCCGCTGGGCGCGATCGCCGCGTGGATGCTGCACCGCAAGTTCACCGAACGGGTGGAGCGCAGCCGCCACCGCATCGACTACGCCGGCGCCGGGCTGCTCACCTTCGGCTGCACGGCGTTGATCCTGGCCCTGCTGGAGGGCGGGGTCGCGTGGGGCTGGGCCTCGGCGCCGAGCCTGCTCGTCTTCGGTGCCGCCGCGCTGGCGCTGATCGCGTTCGTGCTGGCGGAGCGGCGCGCGAAGGAGCCGGTGCTGCCGCTGTGGGTGTTCACCCGGCGCACGCTGGTCGGCGGCAACCTGGTCGCGCTGGTGGTCGGCGCGGTGATGATGGGGCTGAGCTCCTACCTGCCGACCTACGCCCAGGGCGTGCTCGGCACCGGCGCGCTCACCGCCGGGTTCGCCCTCGCCGCGCTGACCGTCGGCTGGCCGCTGGCCGCTTCGCTGTCCGGCCGGATCTACCTGCGCATCGGCTTCCGCGACACGGCGCTGATCGGCGCCGCGTTCATCGTCGCCGGCGGCCTGCTGACCACCACGCTCGGCCCGGACTCGTCGATCTGGGCGGCGGCCGGCGCCTCGTTCGTGCTCGGCGTCGGGCTGGGCCTGGCCGCGAGCCCGACCGTGGTGGCCGTGCAGTCCACCGTCGGATGGGAGCGCCGCGGCGTGGTGACGGCGACGAACATGTTCAGCCGCTCCCTCGGCAGCGCGATCGGCGCGGCGCTGTTCGGCGCGATCGCCAACGCCACCCTCGCCGACCGGTTCGCCCACCCGCCCGCGAACGTGGCCGGGAAGCTGCCGGACAGCGTGGACGCCACCAGCCTGGTCCTCGGCGGCCACACCGACCACTCGGCCGCCGCGGCGTTCGTGCGCGGCGCTCTCGCGGACGCCACGCACCACGTCTTCCTCGCCCTCGTCGGCGTGGCCGGGCTCAGCCTGCTCGCCCTGGCGCTGATGCCGCGCAAGACCGTGCAACTGGAGTTCCTGGACTAGGTTCCCCGGCGGTCGCCGCGATCACCCGCCCCAGCGCGGTGTGCAGGGCCTCCAGCTCGGACAGCTCCAGCCCGAGCGTCTCGACCACGCGGTACGGGATCTTCTCCGCCTCCGCCCGCAGCGCCCGCCCCTTCCCCGTCAGGTCCACGATCAGCTGCCGCTCGTCGGACCGGCTGCGATCGCGGGTCACGTACCCCACCGCCTCCAGCCG
Source organism: Amycolatopsis sp. PS_44_ISF1 (assembly GCF_032335455.1). Lineage (NCBI taxonomy): Bacteria > Bacillati > Actinomycetota > Actinomycetes > Pseudonocardiales > Pseudonocardiaceae > Amycolatopsis > Amycolatopsis sp. PS_44_ISF1. Next base: position 2,015,418 of record NZ_JANUXO010000002.1, read on the forward strand.
TTTGAGCAACGGGGACAGCGTCGCCGGTTCGTGGCGCAGGGCCGCGCCGAGGTCCTTGACCGACCTCGGGGACTTCTCCCACAGCGCGAGCATCACCAGGTACTGCGGGTGCGTCAGCCCGTGTGGCTCCAACAGCGGGCGGTAGATCGCGATCACGCTGCGCGAAGCCACGGACAGCGCGAAGCACACCTGCCGGTCGAGCTTCAGCGGGTCTTCGCCCAGGTCGATCTCGGCCACTCTTCCTCCTCCTCGCTCCGCGCCACCCTAGCGAAGTGGCCTGGCCGGGCTGATTATTAGTACACTAATCATTAGTGTACGTTGGACCCAGCCGAGAAGGAGGCCGAGATGACCCGCCCCGGAGTGCTCCGCTGGTGCTGGTACGCCGTGGGTGGCCGCCTGCCGGAGCGCTACCACGACTGGGTGCTGCACGACACCACGTCGAAGCACTGGAAGGCGCGGCACGTGCTGCGCAGCTCGGTCGGCATCGCGCCGCTCTGCCTGGTCTGGCTGCTGCTACCGGGTCCGCTCCCCCTGCGCCTGGCGATCGTGCTGATGGCCGCGCTGGTGGCGTACTTCTACTCCTGCGCGTACATGGAGGAGAGCATCGAGCACCGGCTATCGCGCAACGGTTTCCCGCCCGGCACCGGCAAGCGCATCCGCAAGCAGCGCTTCGACGCCGCCGACGCCGAGGCCAAGGCCCGCTACATCGCCACCTACCGGCAGCACCCCGAGGGCTAGACTCGGCGTCCGATGAGACGCAAGCTCCCGGCCCCGCTGCCGCCGCGCCACGGGCTCGACCCGGCCCGGCTGCGGCTGCCCGACGAAGGCCCGTGGGGCACCCTGCTGGAGCACCTCGTCGAACGGCTGCCCCGCGTCACCCCCGAGCGGATCGAGCAGATGCTGCGCGAGGAGCGGATCTTCGGCCCCGACGGCCCACTCGGCGTCGGCACGGCGTTCGCGCCCGGCACGTTCGTCTGGTTCCACCGCGACCTGCCCGAAGAGGTTCCGGTGCCCTTCGACGTCACCGTCGTGCACCGCGACGAGCACCTGCTCGTGGTCGACAAACCGCACTTCCTCGCGACCATCCCGCGCGGCCGGCACATCCTGGAGACGGCACTGGTCCGGCTGCGCCGCGACCTCGGCCTGCCGGCGCTGTCCCCGGCGCACCGCCTCGACCGGGTCACGGCCGGTCTGGTGATGTTCGTGATCACCCCGGCCGCGCGCGGGGCGTACCAGACGATGTTCCGCGACCGCCGCGTGCACAAGGAGTACGAGGCGATCGCGCCGTACGACCCGGAGCTGCGGCTGCCGCGCACGGTCCGGAGCCGGATCGTCAAGGAGCGCGGGGTGCTGGCCGCGCAGGAGGTACCGGGCGAGGTGAACGCCGAGACCTACGTCGAGCTTCTGGACCATCGCGACGGCCTGGGCCGCTACCGGCTGGTGCCGGCCACCGGCCGCACGCACCAGCTGCGCGTGCACCTGAGCCGGCTCGGCATCCCGATCCTGGGCGACGGCTTCTACCCCGTGCTCACCGAAACCCCGCTCGACGACTTCTCGAAACCGTTGCAGCTACTGGCGAAAACTCTCGAATTCACCGATCCGCTGACCGGCGCGCCACGGCGGTTCACCAGCGGGCGGCAACTGTCCTCATGGGACGCGCCCGAGGAGTGGGCGGGATCCGGCCCCGGTTCACGCTGATGCGCGGGCCGCTCGCACCCGGGAAGCCTTGACCACTGCGTTCGCCGCTGATGGGCTCGGGTCGTGCGCGACGTCGAGGTGATCGAAGGCCCGGCCGCCGCGCGCCTCGGGCTCACCCGGCAGGAGGAATTCCACGGACTGGTCGAGCCCGCGGGCTCACGGCAGTGGGGCGGGCTGACGAAACGGCTTTTCACCGCCACCGCCGCGTCTTACCCGGTCTCCCCCGTCGCCCTCGGCGAAGCCCCGGGCACAGCGAGCTGGAACCGGACCGGCTCTCGACCGCCTACCAGCTCGCCGTCGCCGGCCGGACGACCGGCGAGGTCGCGGGGCCGGCCCGCCGCACCGCGCCGGCCGGGCCACCGCCGCCCACCCTGACCTGGACACCGAGCTCGCGTTCGGCTCGGCCCGCGGCGTTCACCGAGGAGCTGACCGCGCTCGTGGCCGGCCTCGTTTCGCGCTACCACGACGAGTCCGCCCCGGGTGCGCGCACGCATCGGCTGATCGTGGCCGCGCACCCGAAACCGCCCGCGGCCGGGTGACCACCGCCGGCCCCTGGTGGCCGATGGGGCGGGCGAACCCGTCGCCAGGCCGTGATCGAAGCGGATGCGAACAGGTGTTCGAATATTTGCTATAGTCGGGGTCATGACCCTGGCACTGCAGGGCTCGCTGTTCGGCGACTCCGGGCCGGCCGAGCTGAGCCCGCTCGAAGCCGCCCGGCGCACGGAGCTGGGGCACGGCGCGTGGATCGACGTGCTGCCCGGCTGGCTGTCCGGTTCCGGCGAGCTGTTCGCCCGGCTGGCCGCGCAGGTCCCGTGGCAGGCGGAGCGCCGGCCGATGTACGACCGCGTGGTCGCCGTTCCGCGGCTGCAGTGCTTCTACGGTGAGGGACGGGTGCTGCCGGACCCGGCGCTGACCTCGGCCCGGGAGGCGCTGAGCGCGCACTACGGCGCCGAACTGCGCGAGCCGTTCCGCACCGCGGGCCTGTGCTACTACCGAGACGGCCGGGACAGCGTCGCCTGGCACGGCGACAACCAGGGCCGGGGCCGCCGCGAGGACACCATGGTCGCGATCCTCTCGGTCGGCTCACCCCGGGTACTGGCCCTGCGCCCCCGCGGCGGCGGCGAATCCCACCGCTACCCCCTGGGCCACGGCGACCTGATCGTCATGGGCGGTTCCTGCCAGCGCACGTGGGAACACGCGATCCCGAAGACGGCCAAGGGGGTGGGGCCGCGGATCAGCATCCAGTTCCGCCCCCGGGGCGTCCGGTGAGCCTGCCGCAGTGAGGTCGGGTGGGGTGGGGTGCTGGAACCGGGGCGCCGGCTGGTTCCGGCCACGCCCGGGGGAACCGGCCCGCGGAGCCGAACCGAACCGTCTCGGCGAGCTGAACCGGCCCGCCGAGCCGAACCGACTCGGCGAGCGGCGCCCTTGGCGGTCGGCCCCTGGCGGGCTCGTCGATGGGCAGTCCGGTCGATGGGCAGGCCGGTCGATGGGGCCGGTGAACGAGTAAGCCGGTCGACGAGCTGGACGGTTGATGAGCAAGCCGGTCGATGGGCTGGCCGGTCGATGGGCTGGCTGGTTGATGAACTGGCTGGCTGACGGGCAAGCCAGCCGATGGGCGGACGAGACGATGAGCAGGCTGGCTGATGAGCAGGCTGGCTGAAGGACAAGCCAGCCGATGGGCGGACGGGTTGACGGGCGGACTGGTACCGGGCCGGGCGGTCGCTGGGCTGGTTCCGGCTGGGGACGGATGGCCGGGCCGGAGCCGCCTGTCTCCTGCCGCCGGAGTGGCCGGTCAGCGAACTGCTGCCGGGATCGGAATGGTTCCCGGATCTGAGCATGGCCCCGCAGCCGGGGTCACTTCACCAGGACTGGCAGCGAATCCATTCCGTAGACGATCGACACCTTGCGGAACTTCAGCTCCTCCGGTGCCACCGCCAGGCGCAGGTCCGGGAATCGGCGGACCAGGGCCGGGTAGGCCGTGCGCAGTTCCATCCGGGCCAGTTCCGCGCCGATGCAGCGGTGGGCGCCGTAGCCGAAAGCCAGGTGGGAGGTCGGCTCGCGGGTCGGGTCGAAGCTTTCCAGGTCCGCGCCCAGGATCTCGTCGCGGTTGCTGCCGGACAGCGAGACCAGCACGATGTCGCCCTCGCTGATGTGGACGCCGTGGACGTCCAGGTCCTGCTTGGCGAAGCGCGGGAACGCCATCTGCACCACGGTCAGGTAGCGCAGCAGCTCCTCGACGAAACGGTGCACCGCGTCGTCGTCGCCGTTGGCGGCTTCGAAGGCCGCCGGGTCGCGCAGGACGACCAGGGCGCCGAGGGCCAGCATGCTCGCCGTGGTCTCCAGGCCGCCGGTCAGGACGCCGTCGGCGAGTCCGGCCAGCTCCTGGTCGCTGATCTCGTCGCCGTGCTCCTTGATCAGCATGCCGAGCAGGCCGTCGCCCGGTTCCCGGCGCTGCTTGCGGACGATCTCCAGCAGGTACTCCAGCGACTCCGACATCGCGCCCAGCGAAGCGCCCGCCCCGCCGAACAGGTCGAACCGCGCGGTGCTCAGCCGCTGGACGTCCTCCCGGTCCTCATAGGACACGCCGAGCAGCTCGCAGATCACCAGCGACGGGATCGGCAGCGCGAACTGCTCCCACAGGTCGACCGGGCCCTCGGCGGCGGCCATCGCGTCGAGCTGCCCGTGCACGATCTCGTCGATCCGCGGGGTCAGCCGGCCGAGCCGGCGCATGGTGAACTCCGGGGTCAGCAGCTTGCGCAGCCGCGTGTGCACCGGCGGATCGGCGAACCCGAGGCCGCCCGGGTTCTGGTCCTCGGTGACGCCGGCGTTGCCGACCAGGTTGGTGAAGTCGTTGCTGAACTCCGACACCTTGCCCAGGATGGCCTTGGCCTCCTCGTACCCGGTGACGAGCCAGGCGTTCATGCCGAACGGCAGGTCCAGCTTGCGGATCGGCGCCTCGGCCCGCGCGGCGGCCAGCTCGGCGACCGGGTCGAGGCCGTCACGGCGCAGCGGCATCAGCGCGGCGTCCGGCAGGAAGGTCATCTTTTCGAGGTCGAAGCCCCGCTTCTGCTGCCGGGCGAGGTATCGGCGGCCGGCCCAGGCGAGGACGCGCGAACGGAGACTCCCCATGGCGGCGAGACTACCGCACGGTATCGGACGGGGGAGGGCGGCGGAGACCGCCGTCACCTGCGCCGGGAGCCCCCTGACTCCGCCGTGACCAGACCGTGATCCGTGGTGATGGCGTGCCAGTACGGCCGGCCTCGGTCGTCGGTGCCCGCGTACGTGGTGCGCGAGCTGCCGTCGGACTCCGAGGTGACGCCGTTCTCGCGCGCCAGCACGCCGGATGTGCCCAGCCACTCGCGCGAAGCCGAGACCGGCCACCAGGACCGGCCGTCACCGCTCAGGTCGGACAGCCGCATGGTCATGTCCACCGCGCCGGTGAGCCGGAAGTTCTGGTCGTCGACGTAGTTCGCGGCCGAGGCGTCCACCGCCAGCGGGTACGACCAGTCGTGCCGCACGGCCGAGCGCGCCTTTCCATCCACTGTGGACACCGAACTCTGCCACCCGGCGTCGGACTGCACCACGTGCTGGGTCAGGCCCGCGACCGTTACGTCGTCGCTGTTGCGGTAGTCCCGCGTGCGTTCGACGCGGGTGCGCACGCGGCCCGCGGAGGTGTCGACGTAGCCCGCGGTCACGTCGTCGCGGTGCGCGGTCACGGTGGCGTTCACCCCGCCCGCGATGTCCTTCACCTTCGTCCGCTTCGCCGCCACCGGGGCGGCGTCGTCCTGCGTCAGCGCACCGGAAGTCCGCGCGGCATGGTGGTCGGTGTCGAGCAGCAGCGTCGCCACCACGCTCCAGGAACCGCCGATGTCCGGCACAGTGAAGGCCAGGTCGTGGGGGCCGCCGTCGACGAGCCGGCCGGCGAACGGGGTGAGGTCCAGCGTTTCGGCGTGCAGGCTGAAGGTGTCGATCGCGACCACCGGCCGCCACAGGGTCGGCACGATGCCGCCGGAGTAGATGTGCGGGAACGTCGGCACCCCGCCGGCCGGGGCGCCGTCGAGCGCTACGGCCGCTTCGCGGAACGGCCCGTGCCCGCACAGGTTCGCGGCCGGGTACCGGGCCGCGACCTCGTCGGGCACGTCGTCGAACCACTGCTCGTCGCAGGCGCCGCCCTCCAGCGTCACCTCGAGCCGTGCGCGGATGATGTTGCGCGGCAGGTCTTTCGCGGTGAAGTGGACGGTGGCGGCCCCGGGCGCCGCGTCGGCGTGCCGGAACCCGACGACGCGGTCGGCCGTCGCGGGCGCCGGGTGCGCGTGGTCGGCTCGGTAGTAGGTGAGGGTGACGGTCTGCGCGTACACGCCGGTGTAGACGTCGGAGGTGTAGTTGCCGATGCCGCCGGTGAACGGCTGCGGGGTGCGCAGCAGCGCGGTGTAGGGGGTCAGGTCCTTGTCGAAGTGGTAGGTGATCGCGCGGCGGCCCTCGCCGCTGGGCTCCGCGGTGGTGCCCCACCAGACCTCGGTGCCGCCGATCAGCAGGTCACCGATCCGGTCGTACTGGCGCCCGCTGACGGTCACGGTCTCGTCCAGCACCACCTTCGCCCACGGCCCGGGGCAGCTCTCCGGCGGCGTGAGCGTGCCGGAGAACGTCTGCGGGCTCCCGTCGGCGGCGTTGGACGGGAACCGCTCGGCCAGCGTGACCGAGCAGTGCGGGCTGTCCGGGCGGCTGACCGCGGGCGCGGGCGAGACCGGGTCGTCGGTGTCGCCCTCGAGCACCGGACCGGCCGAGGCCACCGCCCCGGTGAGGAACCAGGCCAGCACGACGGTCGACAGGAAAACCAGAATCCGCACCCGGGCTCCTCCCCGAACGAGCACACCACCGCCAGCCTAACCGCGAACGGGTCCGACGAACGGCGGGAACCCGGGCGGAGGGAGCCTGGGATGGGGCCCGGGTGGTGCGCCGGGGTTCGGGGTCACCGGCCCACCGCCCGGGGTCTCCGGTCCTCCCCCAGCGCGAGCGCGACTGCGCCGAGCAGGGAGGCGTCCTGGTCGAACCGCGCCGGGACCAGTTCCGGCGGGAACGGCACGGCGGCGGACAGGCGGTCGCGCAGGGCGGGCAGCAGCACGTCGGCCGAGCGGACCAGCCCGCCGCCCACCGCGATCCGCCGCGGGTCGAACGCGATGGCCAGATTGGCCACGTGCAGGGACAGCTCGTCGAGCGCCGCGGTGACCAGCTCCTTGGCCTGGGTGTGCTCCCGGGCCAGCGCGAACAGCTCGCCGGCGGTGACCGGGCGGCCGAGCAGCGCGCTCGCCCGGCGGCCCAGCCCGCGTCCGCCGACGGCTTCCTCCAGCGGCGCCGCGCCACTGGCGAACCCGTCGGTGGCCTGCGGGGCGAGCAGGTTGTACCCGATCTCGCCCGCGGCTCCGTTGGCGCCGCTGAGCAGCCGGCCGCCGACCAGCACCGCGGCCGCGATGCCGGTGCCCAACGAGAGGAACACCGCCGGGTCGGCCCCGGCGAGCGCGCCCCACCTCCACTCCGCCAGCGCCGCCGCCTTCGCGTCCGTGCCGACCGCGATCGGCCGGTCCGGGAACTCGGCGGCCACCAGCTCCGCCAGGTGCAGCCGCTCCCAGCCCGGCACGTTCGGGGCCAGCAGGATGCGGTCCGGCAGCACGATCCCGGGGCTGACCACGCCCACCGAGCCGACGGCCGCGCCCTCTTCGGCGATCAGGGACCGGGCCCCGGCCAGCGCGCGCGTCACCACCTGCTCGGCCCCCGCCGCCGCGTCGGTGTCCAGCCGCCGCGTGGCCCGCAGGGTGCCCTCCCGGTCGGCGAGGCCCAGCGCCACCTTCGTGCCGCCGAAATCGATGCCGAGCACCAGTTCTCCGGAGCTCACTCGCGGGTCCCCTCCACCTGCGGCGCGACCGCCCCGTGGCCACCGTGGCGCCGGCCGGCCGGCACCACCACTTCGCCGGTGTTGAACCCGTCGACGCTGATCACCGCGGCGGCGCCGTGCAGGTCCGCCGCCCGGTAGCCGACGGTCAGCGTCTGCGACTGCCCGGGCCACAGCGTGATGTCGTTGTCGTCCCAGGTCGCCGCGGCCAGCTGGCTGTCCCCGGCGGCCACGTGCCCGTCGGGCGTGCCCCGGCGGACGTCGGCCCGCAGGAAGAACCCGACGGCCGGGGTCCGGGACGTGTTGGTCACCGTCACCGTGGTGGCGGTGTCGTCCCCGTCCGGGCCGCGCACGGCCTTCGTCGAAGCCGTCACGCCGACCTGCGACTTCGGCAGGTCCCGCAGCGCCGTGAGGTCGCTGTACTGGCTCAGCGCCGCCTGCGGCTGCCCCAGGGTCTTGCCCCAGTTGACCACGTCCTTCTGCGTGGACATCCAGTAGACGTTGCGGTCGAGCACCTGGTCGCCGCGGGTGACCTGCAGTTCCACGAAGTACACCTGCGCCTTGGCCGGAGCCTTGGTCTCGGCCGGCACCTTCGGCTTCAGCACGCCGGTCTTCACACCCTGGCTGCCGAGCGAGAGGTTCCTCGCGCTCTGGTCGTCGAGCACCCGGCCCGCGGTGTCGTAGACCTTGGCCCGCACCGAAAGCCCGGACTGCGTGGTGGCGCCGAGGTTGTCCACGGTCACCTGGCCGGTGTCGTAGCCGTACAGCGCGTGCAGCGGCTTGTTGGCCTTCTTCGCGCCGTAGAACGCGCCCGGCTGATCGCCGTCGTCGTTGTACAGCGACCAGAGCAGCGTCGGCCAGCCCTTGTTCAGCTGCCAGTAGACCACGCCGGTGGCCGGGTTCCGCGGGTCGGTGGAGTGGGCCAGGAAGGACTCGAACTGCGAGCGGGTGTTCTCGTAGTTCGCGATCTGCGCGGACTCCACATAGGACTTCAGCGAGTCCCACCGGCCGTAGCGGTGGCTGATCGCATCGTCGAGCGTGTACAGCGTGCCGAACGCGTAGCCGCCGTGGCCGGGCTCGAAGTTGGCGTGGTACTGGTTGTAGGCCGGGTCCTGCCACAGCTTGGCCTGCTCGGCCGGCGAGAGGAACCGCTTGATCGAGTCCAGCGTGGGCACGGTGTGCCCGGCGCTCTGCTCACTGGCGAAGCCCCAGGAGCCGCCCGCGTTGGTCCGGCTGGGGTCGCCGGGGTCGAAGTGCGAGGTGTCGTACCAGTAGGCCGGCGGGACCCAGTCGTACGGTCCCTCCTTCTCCCCCGAGCTGCCCAGTGCCGGCGTGCTCTTGTACTCGGCCGAGGCGATCACCGGGACCCGGAAGTCGGCTTCCGCGAACGCTTCGAGGGTCTCGCTCTCCTGGCGCGGGACCGGCTCGTTGTCGCTCCAGCCGTAGTTGACCACGCTGGGGTGGCTGCGCTCGCGCTGCCCGATCGAATAGGCCGAGTCGTGCATGATCGTGTAATCGCGCTCGGTCAGCTTCGAGGCGTCCTCGGGCTGCCAGGCGTCACAGCACAGGAAGCCGCCGATCACCAGCAGCCCGGCACGATCGGCCTGGTCGTAGAAGTCCTGCGGCATGTCGTGGCCCTCGAGCCGGACGCCGGACAGGCCCAGGTTCTTGACCAGCGCGAGCTGGTGCGCGGTGTCGGCCCGGTCGTAGCGCAGGAACAGGTCCGGCGCGAAGCCGCCGCCGCGGAAGACGAAGTCCTTGCCGTTGACGGAGAACTTGCGCGCGCCGTCGGGCAGCCCGGCCGATTTGCCGGCCAGCTTCGAGGTGACCGTGCGGATGCCGAAGGTCTCCGAGGAGGACGTGGACAGCGCACCGCCCTGGGAGACCGCCGTGCCGAGCGTGTACAGCGGCTGTGCGCCCATCGAGTAGGGCCACCACACCTGCGGCCGCCGGATGGTCAGCCGGCCGAACCGGTCCGGGGTGAAGGACACGGTCTGCTCGGCGTGTGCGGCGACCGTGACCCGCTGCCGCACCACGATCGGCGCGCCGCCGCCCGCGGGCGGGGTCACCGTGGCCGTGACGTCACCGGTCTGCGCGGTGGCCGCGTTGTTCGTGACGTCCACCTTCACGGTGAGCGAGGACGTCGACAAATCGGCCGCGTTGTCCTGCACCACGTGGGCGTTGCCGCCGGTGAGCGCGTCGGACAGCTGGAGCGTCGGCGGGTACTGGAGGCCGGTGTTGTTGTCCGGCGGGATCTGGCCCCAGTCGACCTGGTCGAGGGTGTACATGGTGAGCGGGTCGTTGGGGTAGACCTTGATCGCCAGGCTGTTCCGGCCCGGCTTCAGCACCTTGGTCACGTCGAAGGTGTGGCCGGCGAACGCGCCGCTGACCACGTCCCGGCCCGCGACCAGGGTGCCGTCGACCCAGACGTCGCCCTCGCCGACGACGCCCGGGATGGTCAGCTTCGCGGTCTTGCCCGCGGTGAACGACGGGTCGAAGTCCGTGCGGAACCACCACGGGTCGGAGAACGGCTTCGTCACCACGGGGCCGACCTTGCCGACGTAGCCGAAGCACTTGCGCAGGTTGTCGGAGTAGAAGACGTCCGGGCACCGGCCGTTCTGCACCAGCGCGTTGATCTCGGTGCCGGGCGCGCCGGCGTCGTCCGGCTTCACCGGCAGCCAGCCCGCGGTCGGGTAACCGGGGGCGGACACCTCGGCCCCGCCGTCCTTGACCTTCGCGGTGGTGAGCACCTGCCAGCCGGCCAGCCCGAGGGTGGACGACCCGTGCGGCCGGGCCACGGCCGGCGGGGCCGGCACCTGCGCGGTGGCCAGCGGGTCCGGCACCTGCGCGGTGGCCGGCGGGGCCACGCTCAGCACCCCGGGCACCAGGATCAGCGCGGCGGCCCCGGCGATCCTGGCCATGGGCGATTTCCTCATGACTCAAGCCCCTTCGGTGGTGACGGGGTCCGCCGAAGCGGGCGCTTCGCGGATGTCCTTCGGCCCGAACGGCCAGGTCTTCTCGGCCGCGGCGTAGATCCCGAAAGCGACGAGGCCGAGCGCGATCCAAACCACGCAGAGGATGATCGACAGCCAGGTGGCCGAGATGAAGATGTACACCCAGCCGACGAGCGCGATGACCGTCGGGACCGGGTAGAGCCACTGGCGGTACGGCCGCTTCAGCCCCGGCCGCCGGCGGCGCAGCACCCAGATGGCCGCGACCTGCGCGAGCGACTGGATCAGCACCAGCACCGTCACGGCGGCGTTGATGACGTCGGTCAGCGTGAACAGCGAGCCGATCGCGGTGATCACGCCCATGGTGAGCACCCCCGCGGTGGGCAGGTTCAGCCGCGGGTGCAGGTGGGCGAAGACCGGCAGGAAGACCTTGTCCCGGGCGGCTTCGAACGGCACGCGCGAGCCGCCGAGCAGGCCGGCGAACACCGAGCCGACGGCCGCGATGACGATGAACACGGTGATCACCTTCGCGGCGGCCGTGCCCCACGCCTGCTCCAGCACGCTGGAGGCGACCGAGGTGGCGTTCTTCAGCTCGTCCAGCGGGATCGAGCCGAGCACACCCACCTGCAGCAGGAAGTACAGCGACATGATGCCGAGGATGGAGAAGATGATCGAGCGGGGCAGCGTGCGGCCCGGGTCGCGCACCTCGCCGCCGAGGTAGGCCGAGGTGTTGTACCCGAGGTAGTCGTAGATCGCGATGACCAGCCCGGCGCCGAGCCCGCCCCAGAACGCGCCGCCGGAGCCGAACGCACCGGGGGTGAAGTCGAACGCCTGCGCCCCGCTGAAGTGCGAGAACGCCGCGATGATCACGGTCAGCACGGCGAACAGCATGATCACGAACAGCCCGGTGGTGAGCTTGCCGATCTGCCCGATGCGCCGGAACAGCGCGAGCACGATGACCAGTACGATCGCGATGCCGATGACCTTGCCGAGCGGGGTGGTGCCGCCGGCGCCGGTCACCCCGGGGACCAGGTAGCCGAGGTACTGGACCAGCCCGATGATGCCGGTGGACATGATCAGCGGGATGAACAGCACCGCGCTCCAGGCGAACAGGAACGGCATCATCCGCCCGGTGCGGTACTGGAACGCCTCGCGCAGGTAGACGTAGGTGCCACCCGCGCCGGGCAGCGCGGCACCGAGCTCGGCCCACACCAGCCCGTCGGCCAGCGCGATGACGGCGCCGATGATCCAGCCGAACATCGCCTGCGGGCCGCCCATCGTCGCGACCATCGCGGGGATGGTGACGAACGGTCCGATCCCGCACATCTGCGTCATGTTGATCGCCGTCGCCTGCAGCGGCCCGATCTTGCGTTCGAGGCCGGGCGAAAGGTCCGCCGCCCCGGGACCCCCCGAACGGGTGGGTGAGCTCACGTCGTACCTCCATCCGATAATTAGTAAAGGTTCTTAACATAAGTTTTCCGGGGCGGGAAGGGATCCGTTCGTAAAGTTGTGGAAACGCGGGCGCGGGGGCATGGGGGCACGGGCGGGTGGGGCGTAGCGGCGGGCCGCGGTCGTGAGGCGGCGGACCCCCGGGGGGTTCGGCCGGAACCCCGGCGGCGGCCGGCCGGGTCCGGCGCCGGCGGTGGGGGTCTCGCACAGCACGCGGTCAGCGTGGGCGGCGCAATCCGTCCAGTACGAGGGTGATGAGCTGGTCGGCCTCGATCCGCCAGCCCGGGCGGTCGTGGGCCGCACCGATGCCGTGCAGGGCCATCATCACGGCGCCGGCGGCGGCATCCACGTCGGCACCGGTACCGACGGGCACGGCACCCTCCCGCACGGCGGCGGCCACCAGTTCGGTGACCGCCTGCTCCAGGGCCTGGCTGCCCTCGGCCACTCCGCTCGACCGGCCGGCCATGAGCGTGGCCAGCGTCCGGGCCAGGCCCTCGTGGGCGTCGATGTGGTCCACCACGCCACGCAGGAAGGTCGCCAGAGCCTCGGCCGGGGGCCGGGTGGCCCGCAGCCGCCGGGCGCGGTCGACCAGCGCGGCGACTTCCCCGTGGTAGACCGCCTCGGCCAGCGCCTCCCGGGTGGGGAAATGGCGGTACAGCGTGCCGGTGCCCACCCCGGCCAGGCGGGCGAAGTCGTCGAAGCGCAGCTCGAAGAACTCCCCGGCGTCGAACACCTCTCGCGCCTTGGCGATCAGGACCTCGCGGTTGCGCCGGGCATCGGCCCGCAGCGGCTTGTCGGCGGTCATGCGTTACCTCGTGGGGCAAATGGAGGTTATCTCCACATCAATCTACCGCCCGCGACGCCGGGTGAGAAGCCTGCCGTCCCGACCGGGCAGCAGCTCCCCCGGCCCCGGTGGACGAACCAGACCCGATCGAGCGATGAAGACCACCGACAGTGATCGGGTAGCCGCGCGACGGGCCCCGGAACGGGCTCATCCACCACTGTCCATTGTGGTCACCGCGTACTCGGCGTACCGGCGCGTACTCCGGGCCGGGACGGCCCGGTGCCGGACCTGGACCGATTCACCCCGCCGCGCCGCGGAGGCGGTGGGCGGCGCCGATCGGCGACCCCATAGTGTGGCCGCGCCAGCCATCCGGAGGTGGAACGCGACGTGCCCGAAGTCGACTACTACGCGGTTCTCGGCGTGGGGAAGACGGCCTCGCCCGCGGCGGTCAAGGCGGCCTACCGCCGGCTCGCCAAGACGCTGCACCCCGACGCCGGGGGCACCGACGGCACCTTCCAGCTGCTCCGCGAGGCCTACGACACGCTGAGTGACCCCGGGCGCCGGGCCGGGTACGACGCGGGCATCCCCGCCGTGCCCACCCGCCCGGTGGCGCGGCCGAGGCGGCGGCGGTTCAGCGAGGAGCCCGGGTTCGTGCCGGAACCGCTGGACCTGGCGCCCGAGGACCTCGACTGGTGGGCGTTCGCGGGGGCGGACGGGCGCGTGCGGCACGGCCGGAGCCGCGAGCCGGGGCACGCCCCCGTGATCGCGGCGACGGCCGGCCTGGTGCTCGTGCTGCTGCCGCTGCTGACCGGGGTGGGCTTCACGCCGCCGGTGCTGATCGTCTGGCTGCTGCTCACCGCGGGCACCGCGCTGCTCGTGCAGCGGCTCGCCCGGGGCTACCTCGCGGCGCGCCGGGCCCGAGCCGAGTTCGCCGAGGAGTTCGGCGGCACCCCGGTGTTCGGCCGTCCGGGCGTGGAGGCGGACGAGCTGGCGGAACGGCTCACCGCCGACCTGCTCGAGCGCTACCTCACCCGGCTGCCCGGCGCCCGCATCTTCCACGGCCTGTCCTGGCCGGGCTCGGTGTTCGCCGACGTCGACCACGCCGTGCTGTGCGGCAAGCGCCTGGTGCTCATCGAATCGAAGCTCTGGCTGCCCGGCCACTATGAGACCGCCGAAGACGGCCGTCTTTTGCGCAACGGCCGCGCGTTCCGCGGCGGGGGCAGCCACCTGCCCGAGAGCCTGGACGCCTACCGCGAACTGCTGCCCGGCGTCGCCCTCCGCGGCGCCATGATCGTCTACCCCAGCCGCGAAGGCGAGGTCACCACCGCCGACCCGGACGGCGAGCCCGGCCCGCCGATGACGCCGGAACAGTTCCTGCGGGAGATCGGCGGCTGGCTGTCCGCCGAACCGTCCACTGTGGATCACCACGCGCTGCGCGCGGTGCTCGGCCGGGTGGCGGGAAGCGGCCGGGCGGCTTGAGTGCCGATGGGAGACCGGCCGGACGGGCCGTCAGCCGAGACGCTCCACCGCGGCCGTTCTCCGTCCCCGGTTTGCCCGGGGACGAACCCGGTTCGGTTAACCTCGGCTTGTGGCCGTCCCCGACCGAAATCGCAACCAGGACCGCCGGGCCACCGGGCTCGCGGTGGCCGGGATCGTCGCGCTCGCCGTGGGGGCCCTCCTGGTGCTGCTGCTCGGGCTGGTGCCGCCGACGAATCGGATCAGCGTCACCACCCGCACGATCAGCGAATACGGGCTCGGTCCCGGCAAGCAGGTCTTCGACCTCGCCGTCGTGCTGGTGGCGGCCGGTTCGGCGGCCGGGCTGTCCGGGTTGCGGCGGCAGCGGCGGCTGCCCGTGGCGGCCGCGGTCCTCGGTGCACTGTGGACGGTGGGGCTGCTGGTCGTCGTCGCGTTCCCCAAAACCGACTGGGCCTCGGCGACCGGTTCGGGCGGGGGTGGGGCGCTGCATCGCGCGGCCAGTGTCGTCGCGTTCGCCTGCCTGCCGCTGGCCGTGTTGTCCGCGGCGCGGGTGACGTTCCCCCGCTCCCCGCGCCGGCGGCTCGCCGCCCGGCTGCTCGCCGGGCTTTCGCTCGGGTGGTTCGCGGTCATCCTCGGCGCGGTCGCCGTCGCCGCCGTCGCGGACGAGCGGTGGTGGCAGCTCATCCCGCTCGGACTGGTCGAACGCGCGATGGCGCTGACCGAGCTCGTCGCGCTGGCCGCCCTCGTCGCGCCCGTGCGGAGGGCTCAGAACTCGTCGGTCCGGGCGAGCTGACGCTCCAGCTCGTCCGCGTGGCGCACCACCGACAGCAGCGGCCGTTCGAACTCCAGCCGCAGGTCGAGCGAGCCGAGCGGCACCGTGTGCCGGACCAGGGCGATCCCGTCCACCACCGCGGCCCCGCCGACCGGCGAGGAGCCCACCAGCTCCAGCAGCCGGCGCAGGTCGACCCGGTCGGCCCAGCCGACGGGCGAGGAGATCTCGGCCCACGCCGCCCCGTCGTGCTCCGGCACCAGGTGCACGGTGACCTGCTGGTCCCGCCCGCCGGTGGTGTCGAGCCGGAAGCGCACCCAGCCGCCGACCTCCTCCAGGATTTCGTACCGCAGCCGCACGTAACTGACCACTTCGGCCCAGCGCTCCGCCGTCGCCGCCTCTGCCCCGTCGCCCATGGCGCCAGCTTAACCGGACGAGCCGGCGGACCGGCGGTTTGCCCCGGCCCCCACCCGGTTACCCCGGCGGGGAAACGAGCACCGACGTCAAGGGGGCGTGCCCATGTCCGGGGACCAGGACCGGCGGATCCGCGAAGCGGAGACCGAGCTGGACCAGATCGGCCACGACATCAGCGAGGCCAAGGACGCGGCCCAGGAGGCGCTGCCCGACCGCCGGGGGCCGGCCGAGGGAGGTGCCGAGGCCGCCGAGGAGACCTCGGGCTGACCCGCGGTCACACCGCCAAGCCGCACCGCCAAGCCGTACCACCAAGCCGCGCCGGTACGACGTGAGGCCGGCGTGCGCCGAACTGCGGTGGGACCTGCCGATCGGCGGGTCCCACCGCTCACGGCCGGGGCCTTCGGGGGACGTCAGGTCACCTGCGCGGCGATCGGCGCCCCCTGCCACCGGCTGTGCCCGGGGACGGACTCCGCGGCCATCACCAGCGATCCCGCGCCGATCGTCGCCGCGGGGCCGACGCGGCTGCCCGGCAGGACGATCGTGCGCGGGCCGAGGGTGGCATCGGCGTCCAGGGTCACCGGCTCCAGCCGCATGACGCGGTCGTGGAACAGGTGGGTCTGGAGCACGCAGCCGCGGTTCACGCTGGTCCCGGCCCCGATCGTGACCAGGTCCGGTTCCGGGAGCCAGTGGCTCTCACACCAGACGCCGCGGCCGATCCGGGCGCCGAGGCTGCGCAGCCACCAGTTCAGCACCGGCGTGCCGGAGAACGGCTGGGTCAGCCAGGGCACCGCGAGCATCTCCACGAACGTGTCGAACAGCTCGTTGCGCCACACGAACGAGCTCCACAGCGGATGCCGCCCGGCGCGGAAGCGCCCGATCAGCAACCACTTCGCCGCGGTGGTGACCAGTCCGGCCAGCCCGCCCGCGAGGACCAGCACGAACCCGCCCGCCCCGGCGGCGGGCCAGAAGCCGAAGCTCCGGTAGAGGGCGGCGAACGCGGCGAAGGTCGCGGTGCCCAGCAGCCCGGCCACGACCAGCGGGGTGATCCGGCCGAGTTCGACCAGGGCCCGGGCCACGCGCAGGGCCTTGCGCGGGGCGAAGGTCCGCGCCGGGTCCGGAGTCTCGGCCTCGCGCCGCAGCCGCATCGGCGGCCGGCCCAGCCACGAGCTGCCGTCCGGGACCGTCTCCGGGGTGTCCGACAGCACGCCGATCAGCGCGCCCCGGCCGACCCTGCGGCCGGGTCCCACGATGCCCGAGTTCCCGACGAACGCGCGGGCGCCCACCTCGGCCGGTCCGATCCGCACCCAGCCGCCGCGCAGCTCGTACGGCGCGGCCAGCACGTCATCGGCGAGGAAGGCCGAGTCCTCCACCCGCAGCATCCCCGGCAGCGCCAGCACCGTCGACGCCTCGACCGAACGGCCGACGCGCGCACCGAGCCAGCGAAGCCAGACCGGGGTGAACAGGCTGGCGTAGAAGGGAAAGAGGCTCTTGCGGGCCAGGTCCATCAGATCGTGCACGAGCCAGGCGGCCCAGCCGGCCCGGCTGTGCACCGGGTGCGTCCCCGGCTCGACCGCGGCGCCGGCCAGCCGGGTCAGCGCCAGGACGAGCAGCGCGTAACCGAGCAGCCCGGCGAGCACCATCAGCGGCACCCACGCCAGCAGGGCGGCCACGGCGGTGCCCAGCGTCGCGCCCGACGGCAGGACCAGCACCGCGAGCACCGCGGGCGGCACGGCGGCGGCGCCGAGCAGCAATCCCCGCAGCGCGCCGCCGGCCAGGTACAGCGCGGCCCACCCGAGTGAACGCGCGGGCCGGGAAGCCGGCCACCGGTCGTCGGCCGCGCGCTGGTGCGGGGCGGCGGGCGAGCCGCCCCAGGTGGCGCCGTCGGCCACGACGCCGCCGAGGCAGCTTCCGGGCAGCAGCACGGCGTCCGCGCCGACCACGGCACCGGGCAGCAGCGTGGAACGGGCGCCGACACGGGCCCGCTCCCCGACGCGGACCTCCCCGACGTGCAGCACATCGCCGTCGAGCCACCAGCCGGCCAGGTCGGCTTCCGGCTCGACCGCGCAGCCGTCGCCGAAGCTGGCCAGCCCGGTCACCGGCGGCGGCGCGTGCAGATCGGTGCCCGAGCCCACGGTGCAGCCGAGCAGCCGCGCGTACCGGGCGGCCAGCGGGGTGCCGGTGATCGTGCTCGGGCCGAAGGAGGCGGCGAACCGTTCGGCCGCCCAGAGCCGCAGGTGGGTCCGCCCGCCGCGGCGGTACTCCCCCGGCCGGATCCGGCCCCGCAGCGCGCGGGCGCCGAACGCCGAGACCAGCATCCGCCCGGCCGGGCTGAACAGCACCAGCCACGACGGCGCCAGCACCCACCACGACATCTCCGGCAGCCACGACTCCTGGACCAGCAGCGGCAGCAGGTTGCCGATCAGGGCGATCATCAGCAGCCACCGCACCCCGGTGACGCCCAGCAGGACGAGCTGGATCGCGCCCTGCACCCAGCCGGAGTACCGCGGCGTCCGGTCGAACACCCGCTGCGGCCGAGGCCGCGCTACTGGTCCGAGCACCGAGGCCAGCCGGGCCGGGGTCGGGTGGCGGTAGAGATCGGCCACCGAGACCCCGGGGTGGTGCTCGCGCAGCACGGAAACCAGCCGGGCGGCGGCGAGGCTGGTCCCGCCGAGGTCGAAGAAGTCGTCGTCCGGACCGGCCTCCACGCCCAGCAGCTCACCCCAGACGGTGACCAGCCGGTCCGTCCCGGGGTCGAGGCCGGTGCGGACGGCCGCATCCCGCGACCGGGGCAGCGGCCACGGCAGCGCGTCCCGGTCCACCTTGCCCGAGGACCGGGTGGGCAGGTCCGCCAGCACGGCCAGCCGCGGCACCAGCGCGGCCGGCAACCGGTCCCGCAGCAGGCGGGTGGCCCCGGCCGGGTCGAAGCCCGCGCCGGCCGGCACGACGTAACCGACCAGCACGTCGATCCCCCCGGCCGTGCGCCGCACGGCCGCGGCCGCCGCGGCGATCGAGGGCAGCTCCTGCAGCGCCGCCTCGACCTCGCCCAGCTCGATCCGGCGTCCGCCGAGCTTGACCTGGTCGTCGGCGCGGCCGAGGAACACCAGCCCGTCGGGCTGCGCCCGGACCAGGTCGCCGCTGCGGTAGCCGCGGTCCCAGCCGAGCGCGGGCAGCGGCACGAACTTCTCGGCGTCCTTGACCGCGTCGAGGTAGCGGCCGAGCCCGGCGCCGCCGATCACCAGCTCGCCGGTCTCGCCCCAGCGCACGGGCCGCCCGGCCGCGTCGACCACGGCCAGCCGCCAGCCCTCCAGCGGCAGCCCGATACCGACCGGTTCGCCCGCGCGCAGCCGGGCGGCGCAGGAGACGACGGTGGCCTCGGTGGGCCCGTAGGTGTTCCACACCTCGCGCACACCGTCGTCGAACCGGCGCACCACCTCGGGCGGGCAGGCCTCGCCGCCGAGGACGACCAGCCGGACCGCGGCCAGGTCGTCCACCGGCCACATCGCGGCCAGCGTCGGCACGGTCGAGACCACGGTGATCCCGCGCCGCCGCAGCCACGGGCCGAGGTCGGTGCCGGTGCGCACCAGCGCGCGCGGCGCCGGGACCAGGCAGGCGCCGCTGCGCCAGGCCAGCCACATCTCCTCGCACGAGGCGTCGAAGGCGACCGACAGCCCGGCGAGCACCCGGTCGCCGGGGCCGATCGGCGCGGACGGCAGGAACAGCCGGGCCTCGGCGTCGACGAACGCG
The DNA here is from genome assembly GCF_032335455.1 of Amycolatopsis sp. PS_44_ISF1. Lineage (NCBI taxonomy): Bacteria > Bacillati > Actinomycetota > Actinomycetes > Pseudonocardiales > Pseudonocardiaceae > Amycolatopsis > Amycolatopsis sp. PS_44_ISF1. The sequence continues at coordinate 2,034,590 of NZ_JANUXO010000002.1, forward strand.
GCCGCCGCCCGGTGGGTCACCGCGACCCCCTTCGGGCGCCCGGTGGACCCGGAGGTGAAGATGATCCACGCATCGTCCTCCGGAGCCGGTTCGGCCCCGCTGCCGCCGGGCTGCTTCCCGGGGCGCACCACGAGCTCCTCGCCCGCGCCGATCACCGCGTACACCCGCGCCTCGCGCCACACCAGCTCGGCCCGCTCGTCGGGGTCGTCGGCGTCGACCGGCACGTACGCCGCTCCGGCGGCCAGCACCGCGAGGATGGCGACGTACAGCTCGGCGGTGCCGGACGGGACGCGAACCCCGACGCGGTCCCCCGCCCGCACCCCGGCCTCCCGCAGCACCGCCGCCCGCCGGCGGACTTCACGGTCGAGTTCCGTATAGGACAACAGTTGTTCACCATCGTCCAGCGCGGGTGCTTCGGGATACCGCGAAACGGATTCGCCCAGCACGCTCATCAAGGTCCGGGCCGGCGCCGCCGCCCCGCCGGAATAAACCGCGGAACCGATTCCCGCCACAAAATCCGCGGATGCGGTGTCCAGCATTATTTCGCGCTCTTCGACCGACACGGATTACCTTCCCTTGACCCGAGCTCCCCTGAGCGGAACGCCGATAGTCCTTGGGACCGGCGAAAAAGGGCTACAGGGATGAGAACGTTCGGGAGACGCGCCGCACTGGTTCCGGTTGCGTGATGCGACGCACACCACTGCCGTTACGCGACTTTGCCCGTTTCACCGGGCGGTGGAGGCACACCCGGACTTCACTCAGCGTTCCCACAGGAACATTCGGCTAACCTCATCTCGTGCCCATTCCACGCCCGGCCGTTATTCGCCGCGAGCACCGCCGTTCTGCGGCTCCCGGCACACCGGCGGAGGGCCGGGAAAAAGGCACCGAAACCGGGCCCCGCGCCCTCGCCGCGGCACTCACCTCCTGGCTTTCGCGGCCGCTGGCCTCCTTCCACCTGATCGTCGCGCTGGGCGGGATCCTGGTGCTGATCGGCGTGATCATGGTGCTTTCGGCCTCGTCGGTGTCCTCCGGTGACCCGGCGACCGGCGGCGGGGTCTACGGGCAGTTCCTGAAGCAGCTGATGTTCGTCGGCTTCGGCGCGGTGACCTTCTGGATCGGCCTGCGCCTGCCCCTGCGAAGGCTGCGGCGGGCCGCTTCGAGCGCGATGGTGGCCGGGCTCGCGGGCCTGCTGCTGGTGCTCACGCCGCTGGGCGCCAGCGCGGACGGCGCCCAGCGCTGGTTCGTCCTCGGGCCGTTCTCCCTGCAGCCGGTGGAGATCGCGAAGGTCGCGCTCACCCTGTGGGGCGCGCACATCCTGGTCACCAAGGCCGGGGTGCTGCACCAGTGGCGGCACCTGCTGGTGCCGCTCGTGCCCGCGGCGCTGCTGACCGTGGCGCTGGTGATGGCGCAGCCCAACCTGAGCGGCACGATCACCCTGGCCGTGGTGGTGCTCGCGCTGCTGTGGTTCGCCGGTGCGCCGAAACGGCTGTTCGCGGTCCTGCTGGCCGGCGGGCTGGCCGGCATCCTGGTCCTCGCGCTGGTGGCGCAGTACCGGCTGGCGCGGGTGCTGTCGTTCCTCTCCCCGGACCAGGACTACAGCGGCGCGGCCTACCAGGCGCGCCAGGCGCAGTACGCGCTCGCCGACGGCGGGCTGTTCGGCATCGGCCTCGGCCAGGGCCAGTCCAAGTGGAACTACCTGCCGAACGTGCAGAACGACTTCATCTTCGCGCTGATCGGCGAGGAGCTGGGCTTCGTCGGCTGCGCCGTCGTGCTGGCCCTGTTCGCCGCGGTCGCGGTGGTCGGGCTGCGGATCGCGCTGCGCAACCGCGACCCGTGGATCCGGATCGTGGCCGGCACCCTCACCGTCCTGCTGACCACCCAGGCGGCGATCAACATCGGCTACGTGGTGGGCCTGCTGCCGGTCACCGGCGTCACCCTGCCGCTGGTCTCCTACGGCGGCACCTCCCTGGTCGTCACCACCCTGCTGTTCGGCATCCTCGCCAACGCCGCCCGCCACGAGCCCGAGGCCGCGGCGGCGCTGCGCACCCTGGGACCGGGCAAGCTCGGCGGGCTGCTGCGCCTGCCCGCCCCCGAGCTGCCGCGCCGGGCCCCGGCCCGCCCCCGGGCCGGGGCCCGCCCGGCGGGACCGCGCCCGGCGTCCGTCCACAGGGGAGCGGGCTCGGCCCGGGGCGCGGGCCGGCCGCCGGGCGAGCCGGCCGATCGGGTCGGGATCCGGCGGTAACGGCCGGACCCGGACCGGCGGGGGCTACGGCGCCACCCGGCCGGGCGTGGACCTCCGGAACGCAAGGTCTGCCCCCGGCGAGCGCGGGGACCGGACCGGCCATGACCCGCTGGCGCGGCCCGGAGGGCCCTGACCACCGTCGGCGCCAGCGGACCCCACCCCCCGATCACCGGCGGCACCGGCGAGCCCTCACCCGGCGAGCCGCGGCGGCACTGGCGGGCCCCCACCCCAGATCACCAGCGGCACTGGCAGACCCCCACCCCGCAATCCACGGCGGTATAGACGGCCCCGAACACTGCGATCACCGGCGGCACCAGCAGGCCCTTACCCCGCAATCCACAGCGGTACAGGCGGCCCCGAACACTGCGATCACCGGCGGCACCAGCAGGCCCTCACCCCGCAATCCACCACGGCACTGGCGGCCCCGACCCCTGCGATCACCGGCAGCACTGGCGGACCACCCAGCAATCCGCAGCGGCACCAGCGGACCCGAACCCCGCGATCACCGACGGCACTGGCGGACCCCATCCCACAGTCTGCGGCGGCACCAGCGGACCCCACCCCCCAATCCACAGCCGCACCAGCGGGCCCGAACCCCGCGATCACCGGAGGCGCTGGTAATCCGCACCGGCCGTGCGGGTCCGCCCCGTTCGCGGTGCCGCTTCGGCGCGAGGGGGCCCGGCGCCCAGGACCGCAGCCCGGGGAACCGGCCTGGCCCTTCCCCTGGCCCGCCGGGCCGTACCATGTCCGATGTGGGCAGACGCGATCCCGGCGAGTTCTCCGCCCGGCAGTGGCCGGACTGGAGCTTCTGGAGGAGGGACCGGCCGGGCCGCCGTCCGGCGTACCGGAGCCGGCTGATCGTCGTCGGCATGACCGCCCTCTCCTCGCTGGTGCTGATCAAGCGGATGACCGAGATCGCGCACGGCCCGCACGGCGCCGGCGGCGGGATCGCGATCGCGCTGCTGGCCGCGTACTGCCTCGGCTGCCTGCTGGCCCCCTGGTACGGCCCGCCCGCACCGCCGCGGACGCGGATCGCCATCGTGGCCGCGATGTTCGCCTGCGGGGCCGCGCCGGCGCTGATCCTGGGCAACCCGGCCTACCTGACCGACCTGACCTACGCCATCGCGATCGGGCTGATGCTGCTGCCGTTGCGCGCCTCGGTGCTGCTCGGACTGGCCACCGCGGCCGGCCAGATCGCCTGGATGCAGTCGACCCGGGCGGGGGTGGACTGGGGGCAGGTGGTGACCCTGGTCGGCGTGACCGCCGCGCTCGGCACCGTGTTCGCGCTGAACTTCACCATCGGCCACCTGCGGGCCGCGCGCGAGCAGGTCAAGCGGATGGCCGTGACGCACGAGCGGGAGCGGGTGGCCCGGGACCTGCACGACATCCTCGGGCACAGCCTCTCGACGATGACGGTGAAGCTGGGTCTGACCCGGCGCATCCTGGAGTCGGCCGGGGACACCGCCCCCGCCGTCGACGAGGTCCGGGAGCTGGAGACCCTGTGCCGGCAGGCGCTTTCCGACGTCCGCGCCACCGTCTCCAACTACCGCACGGTGTCGCTGGCCGGTGAGCTGGCCGGGGCGCGGCTGGCCCTGCGGGCCGCGGGCGTGCGAGCCGGGCTGCCCAGTGCGACCGACGACGTCCGGCCCGAGTTGCAGGGCGTCTTCGGTTACGTGGTGCGGGAAGCGGTGACCAACGTGCTGCGCCACTCCGACGCCGGGAGCTGCCGGGTCCGGCTCGGCCCGGACTGGGTGGAGGTCACCGACGACGGCACCGCCCCGGGCGGGGCGACGCCCGGGCACGGCCTGACCGGGCTGGCCGAGCGGCTGGCCGCGGTATCGGGCACCCTGGAGCACGGCCGGGCCCCCGGCGGCGGCTTCCGGGTGCTGGCCCGGGGCCCGGCGGCGGCGCCGGTCACCACCGGGGTTCCTTCCACCGAGGCAGGTCTGGCGTGATCCGCGTACTGCTGGCCGACGACCAGGCGCTCGTGCGCGGCGCGCTGGCCGCGATGCTGCGGCTCGAGTCCGACATCGAAGTAGTCGCCCAGGTCGGCGACGGCACCGGGGTGCTGGCCGCGGTGCAGCGGACCGCCCCCGACATCGCGCTGCTCGACGTGCAGATGCCCGGGCGCGACGGGCTCGCGGTCACCGCCGAGCTCCGCCACGCGGCGCCGAACTGCCGGGCGATCATCTGCACCACCTTCAGCCGCCCCGGCTACCTCTCCCGGGCGATGTCCGCGGGCGCGGCCGGCTACGTGGTCAAGGACTCGCCCCCGGAGCAGCTGGTCAACGCGATCCGCCGGGTGCACGCCGGGCTGCGCTTCGTCGACCCGGCGCTGGCCGCCGCGTCACTGGCCGAGGGCGCCAGCCCGCTCACCGACCGGGAGGCCGACGTGCTGCGGGCCGCGGCCGAGGGCGGCACCGCCGCGGACATCGCCCGGATCGTGGGCCTGTCCGAGGGCACCGTCCGCAACCACCTGTCCTCGGCCATCGGCAAGACCCAGACCCGCACCCGCGCGGAGGCGGCCCGGGTCGCGGAGACCAACGGCTGGCTCTGACCCGGATCGGTATAGTTATACCGGACACTGCTACCGTCCTGGTATAACTATACCGACCATCCCTTGTACGTGAGGTATTTCGTGATCGAGCTGAAGACGCCCGCGGAGATCGAGCGCATGCACGTGACCGGGCGGTTCGTCGCCGAAGTGCTCTCCGAGATCGGCCGGATCGCCGCGGTGGGCGTGAACCTGATGGACCTGGAGCACCACGCCCGCGCCATGATCAAGCGGCGCGGGGCGGAGTCGTGCTACTGGGACTACTCGCCGTCCTTCGGCGAGGGCCCGTTCCGCAACGTCATCTGCCTTTCGGTCAACGACGCCGTGCTGCACGGGCTGCCCCACGACTACACGCTGCGCGACGGCGACGTGCTGAGTGCGGACCTCGCCGTGATGATCGACGGCTGGGCGGCCGACTCGGCGCGCACGGTGATCGTCGGCACCGAGGCCGAGGAGGACCGGCGGATCATCACCGCCACCGAGGAGGCGCTGGAGGCGGCGATCGAGGCGGCCCGCCCGGGCAACCGCATCGGCGACATCTCGGCCGCCATCGGCGCGGTGGCCCAGGCCTACGGCTACCCGGTCAACACCGAGTTCGGCGGCCACGGCATCGGCCGCACCATGCACGAGGACCTGCACATCTCCAACCAGGGCCGCCCCGGGCGCGGGCTGAAGCTGCGGCCCGGGCTGACCCTGGCGCTGGAGCCGTGGTTCGCCCGGACCACCGACCGGATCGTCTTCGACGAGGACGGCTGGACCATCCGCTCGGCCGACGGCTCCCGCACCGCCCACTCCGAGCACACCGTCGCGATCACCGAGGACGGGCCGCTCGTGCTCACGCGGCGCGAGCAGGAGCAGGCCGGCTGACCCCGGCCGCCGGTAGCCAGAGGCCGGGCCCGCGACGACCGGTGGGGTCAGGCGGGCGCCCGTGGGGCCAGCCAGGACCGGGTCGGGGCAGCAGGGACGGGTGCCCGTGGGTCCAGCCAGGAACCGGTGAGGTCAGACGGGAACCCGTGGAGCCAGCCACGACCGGTGAGGTCGGAACCGGTGAGGCCAGCCAGTAACCGGTGGGGCCAGCGGGAAGTCGGCCGGTCAGCCGAAGGTGAACGAGTAGGCCTGCAGCCCGGGGCTCAGCGTCAGCGTCACGGTGCCCCGCGCCGGGGTGGGTGTCTGGACCACCGGGTGGATGTCCGGGGGGCCGGACACCGGGATGCTGCGGGTGACCCCGCCCGTGGTGGCGGTGACGGTGCCCGTGCCGCCGACGTCGAGGTACACGGTGGCCGCGTCGTAGTCCAGGGTGAGCGACGCGCCCCGGCCGGCGGCGAGGTACTCCTCGGTGGAGGACCACTGCCCTTGGCGCTTCACGTCTTCGCTGCCGCCGCGGCTGGAGCCCAGGTAGATCTCCTGGGTCTGCGACGGGTTCGCCGGGGTGCGGTCCGGAGTGTCCGTGCGCGGCGGGAGGGTCTGCGACGGATCGGCCGCGGCGAGCAGGTCGCGGATGAGCGATTCGGTGCCGTCGTAGTCGCCCTCGCCGACGGAGACGTGCCGGACCTGGCCGGTGGCGTCGGACAGGTACTCCGCGGGCCAGGACTGGTTGCCGAAGGCGTTCCAGGTGGCGTAGTCGTCGTCGATCGCCACGGGATAAGTGATGTGCTGACGCCGGACGCCGTCGGCGACGTTGGCCGGGACGCGTTCGAACGCGTACTCCGGGGTGTGCACGCCGACGATCTCGAGGCCCGCGTCGTGGTAGCGCCGGTACCACGCCTCGACGTGCGGGATGGCGCGCTGGCAGTTGATGCAGGAGTAGGCCCAGAAGTCGTAGAGCACGACTTTCCCTTGCCGCGCCGGGGGTTTCCCGTCCTCGGTGTTGAGCCATCGGCTGATCCCGGCCGGCTGCGGGGCCGGCCCGCACTCCTGCAGGTAGTCCGAGGGTGGGCACTGCTGGAGCCGGCCGCCCCCGATCCGGTCGGCGCCGAGCGCCTGGCCGAGGCTCGCGGTGTAGTCGGGCACGGCGCGTTGCAGCACGTCGGTGACGTTGAAGGTGAGCGCCACGGCCAGCCCGATCACCACCAGGCCCGCGAAGAACCGGACCTGGCGCTGGCGGTCGCGGAACGCTTTGACCCGTTCGGCCACCCGGTGCCCGGCCAGCGCGAACAACAGCAGCGGAATCGCCGTGCCCACGGCGAAGGCGACGGTGAGCGCGACGGTGTCGGCGCCGATCTTGCGCGTCGCCCCGGCCACGGTGATCGCGGCCAGCACGGGACCGGCGCAGGGCACGTACACCGTGCCCAGGGCGATCCCGAGCACGAACGCGCCCCGCCGGCCCGGCACCGACTTCCGGCCCAGCCGCGCGAACGGCCGCTCCAGCCGGTCCTGCACCCGGGGGAACATCATCGCGACGCCGAGCACCACCAGCACCGCGAGCCCGGCCCACCGCAGCACGTCGCCGGGCAGCCCCAGCGCGGCGAGCACCAGTGTGCCGAGCAGCGTGACGAGCGCGAAGCTCAGCGCCAGCCCGGCGACGATCAGGAACGGCCGCCGCCGGCCGGGCTCCACGCCCGCGCCGCCGGTCATGAACAGGACCGGCAGCACCGGCAGCACGCACGGGGAGATGCCGGTGATCAGGCCGCCCACCAACCCGATCAGCGTGAACGTAATCAGCGCGACCTCCTCGAACCACCACTGCGCCGGAGCTTAAGCGGCCTCCGGGGACGGACGGTGGGTCACCGCTGGGCGGTCAGGGATTCGTAACAACCGCGGGTGCGGGGTGGTGGGCGCTGCCGCGGTGGTTTCGCCGGTTTCGCGCCCTGCCCCCACGGCGTCGCCGACCCGGCGCGACACCGCCCCGGAGGACCTCCGGCCGGCCCGCCGAGCCCCTCGCGCGATTCACATAATAAGCGTACGCTCACCGCCGCGGCCCCGGGCGGCGGTGACGCCCGTTGGCTACGATCCGGCCGAAGGCCTCCGCGGTCACCGGCCCCGTCCGCCCGGCGGGCGGCCGAGCCCGGCAGCCGAACCGTTCTTTCTCGACGACGAGGAGTTCTCCCGTGACCGATTCCCCCTCCCGCGTGGCCATCGTGACCGGGGCGGGCCGCGGCATCGGCGCCGCGGTCGCGCGCCGGCTCGCCTCCGACGGGTTCGCCGTCGGGCTGCTGGACCTGGACGAGGCGGGGGTGAAGCAGGGCGCGGAGGCGATCGCCGCCGACGGCGGGAAGGCCGTCGGGGTGCCGCTCGACGTGAGCGACGCCGGGCAGGTGGACACGGCCGTCACCCGGGTCGCCGAGGAGCTGGGCGCGCCGACGGTGCTGGTCAACAACGCCGGCATCACCCGCGACAACCTGCTGTTCAAGATGACCGAGCAGGACTGGGACTCGGTGCTCGGCGTGCACCTCAAGGGCTCGTTCCTGATGTCGCGCGCGGTGCAGAAGTACCAGACCGAGCAGAAGTGGGGCCGGATCGTCAACCTGTCCAGCACCTCCGCGCTGGGCAACCGCGGGCAGGTCAACTACTCCGCCGCCAAGGCCGGTATGCAGGGCTTCACCAAGACCCTGGCCATCGAGCTGGGCAAGTTCGGGGTCACCGCGAACGCGATCGCGCCGGGCTTCATCGCCACCGACATGACCGCCGCGACCGCCGAGCGGATCGGCATGGGCTTCGAGGAGTTCAAGGCCGCGGCCGCCGCGCAGATCCCGGTGCAGCGCGTGGGCACGCCCGAGGACATCGCGAACCTGGCCTCGTTCCTCGTCAGCGACGGGGCCGGGTTCATCTCCGGCCAGGTCATCTACGTCGCCGGCGGACCGAAGGACTGATGACGATGCGCGTGTTCCCCGGCATCCCCGAATTCGCCGGCGCGGTCGGCGAGCACCTCGGCGTGAGCGAATGGCACACCATCGGCCAGGACCGGGTGCAGCAGTTCGCCGACGCCACCGGCGACCACCAGTGGATCCACCTCGACGCGGAGAAGGCGGCGCGGGGCCCGTTCGGCGCCACCATCGCGCACGGGTTCCTCACGCTGTCGCTCATCCCGATGTTCGGCCCGGAGATCTACCGGGTCGACGGGCTGAAGATGGGCATCAACTACGGGCTCAACAAGGTGCGCTTCCCGCTGCCGGTGAAGGTCGGCTCGCGGGTGCGCGGCCGGGCGGACCTGGCCGAGGTCGCCGAGGTGCCCGGCGGGGTGCAGGCCGTGGTGCGCTGGACCGTGGAGATCGACGGCGAGGACAAGCCCGCCTGCGTGGCCGAGATGGTGGTCCGGCTGATCGCCTGAGCCACCCGGTGCGGGCCGGCGCGGGGGTGACCACGCCCCGGCCGGCACCCCCGCGAGCAAGACCCCGGGCCCGCGCGGCGCCCAGGTCCGCCCCACCAGGAGGCTCGATGACCCCGACCGACCCGCCCGGCCTCGACCTGGGCCGGCTGCGCGCCTACCTGGACCGGCAGCGGCCCGGCCTCCTCTCCGGCGAGCTGACGGCCGAGGTCGTGCCGGGCGGCCGGTCGAACCTCACCTACCTGGTGGGCGACGGCTCCCGCCGGTGGGTGGTGCGCCGCCCGCCGCTGGGCCACGTGCTGCCGACCGCGCACGACATGGCCCGCGAGTTCCGGGTGCTCTCGGGCCTGCGCGCCACCGCGGTCCCGGTGCCGGGCACCATCGTGCTGGGCCAGGACCCCGAGGTGCTCGGCGCGCCGTTCTACGTGATGGAGTTCGTGCCGGGCACGCCCTACCGCAGTGCCGGCGAGCTGGCCGCGCTCGGCCCGGCCCGCACCCGCGTGATCGCCGACGCGCTGGTGGACACCCTGGTCGACCTGCACGCCGTCGACCCGGTCGCGGCCGGTCTCGGCGATTTCGGCCGCCCGGACGGGTTCCTGGAGCGGCAGTTGCGGCGCTGGAAGAAGCAGCTCGACGGCTCCCGCAGCCGCGACCTGCCCGGCGCCGAAGCCCTGCACGAGCGGCTGGCGGCGCGGCTTCCGGTCTCCGGCCCGCCGTCGATCGTGCACGGCGACTACCGGCTGGACAACGTGCTCGTGGACGGCGAAGACCGGATCACCGCGGTGCTGGACTGGGAGATGTCCACCCTCGGCGACCCCCTCACCGACCTCGCGCTGCTGGTCGCCTACGCCGAGCGGGACAAGGTTTCGCTGCAGATGGTGTCGAACGCCAGCTCGGCGCCCGGCTACCCGGGCCCCGGCGAGGTCGTGGCCCGGTACGCCGAACGCTCGGGACGTGACGTCTCCGCGCTGAACTGGTACGTCGGCTTCGCGTTCTTCAAGCTCGCGGTGATCCTGGAAGGCATCTACTTCCGCTACAGCAAGGGCCAGACGGTCGGGGCGGGCTTCGAGGACATCGGCTCCGGCGTCCTCCCCCTCATCGCGCACGGCAACGAACTGCTCATGGAGGAGAAGTAATGGAGTTCGCCTACGACGCCACCACCGAGGAGCTGCGGGGGAAGCTCCTGGAGTTCATGGATTCGCACATCTACCCCGCCGAAGCCGTGTTCGAAGAGCAGCTCGCCGCGAGCGACGACCCGTGGACGACCGCGCCGGTCGTCGAGGAGCTGAAGGCCGAGGCCCGCAAGCGCGGGCTGTGGAACTTCTTCCTGCCCGGCGATCAGGGCGCGGGGCTGACCAACCTGCAGTACGCGCCGCTGGCCGAGATCACCGGCCGCAGCCCGCGGCTCGCGCCGACCGCGGTCAACTGCGCGGCGCCGGACACCGGCAACATGGAAGTGCTGCACATGTTCGGCAGCGAGCAGCAGAAGAAGCAGTGGCTGCGGCCGTTGCTGGACGGTGAGATCCGCTCCGCGTTCGCGATGACCGAGCCCGAGGTGGCCTCCTCCGACGCGCGCAACATCGCCACCAGCATCCGGCGCGACGGCGACGAATACGTGATCACCGGCCGCAAGTGGTACATCTCCGGGGCGATGAACCCGAACTGCAAGATCTTCATCGTGATGGGCAAGACCGACCCCGCGGCCGCCCCGCACCAGCAGCAGAGCATGATCCTGGTCCCGCGCGGCACCCCCGGGCTCACCGTCGAGCGCGGGATGCGGGTGTTCGGCTACACCGACGGCGACCACGGCGGGCACGCCGAGGTGCGGTTCGACGACGTGCGCGTGCCGGCCGAGAACCTGATCTCCGGGGAGGGGGCCGGGTTCGCCATCGCGCAGGCCCGCCTCGGGCCCGGCCGCATCCACCACTGCATGCGCGCCATCGGCATGGCCGAGCGCGCGCTGGAGCTGATGTGCCGCCGCACCCTTTCGCGTGAGGCGTTCGGCCGGCCCATCGCCGAGCAGGGCGTGGTGCAGGACTGGATCGCCGAGTCGCGCGTGCGCATCGAGCAGCAGCGGCTGCTGGTGCTCAAGACCGCGTGGCTGATGGACACCGCCGGCAACCAGGGCGCGCACACCGAGATCCAGTCGATCAAGATCTCCACCCCGATCCAGGTCGAGTGGATCCTGGACAAGGCCATCCAGGCCCACGGCGCCGGGGGCGTCAGCCAGGACTTCCCGCTGGCCGAGCTGTGGGCGGGCGTGCGCACGCTGCGCCTGGCCGACGGCCCGGACGAGGTGCACAAGCGCTCGCTGGCCCGCCGTGAGCTGAAGAAGTACCGCGCGGAGGCGGGCCGATGACCGTCACCGCCGAGGACCTGCTCGGGCAGGTCGGCCGGTTCCTGGCCGCGCACGACCCGGCGGCCACCGACCGGCGGGACTTCCTGCGCGCCCGGTTCGACGCGGGGCTGGCCTGGGTGCACTTCCCCGAGGGGCTGGGCGGGCAGGGCGCGCCCCGCGCGCTGCAGCCCGGGGTCGACGCCGCGTTCGCCGGGGCCGGGGCCCCGGACAACGACCCGCGCCGCAACGTGATCGGCCTCGGCATGGCCGCGCCGACCATCCTGGCCTTCGGCACGCCGGAGCAGAAGCAGCGCTACCTCCGTCCACTGTGGACCGGCGAGGAGGTGTGGTGCCAGCTGTTCAGCGAGCCGGGCGCGGGCTCCGACCTGGCCGCGCTGGCCACCCGCGCGGTGCGCGACGGGGACGACTGGATCGTCACCGGGCAGAAGGTGTGGACCTCGGGCGCGCACCACGCGCAGTGGGCCATCCTGGTCACCCGCACCGACCCGGACGTGCCCAAGCACCAGGGCATGACCTACTTCCTGTGCGACATGACCGCGCCCGGGGTGCAGGTGCGGCCGCTGCGCCAGATCACCGGCGAGGCCGAGTTCAACGAGGTCTTCCTGACCGAGGTCCGGATCCCGGACCGGCTGCGGATCGGCGGCGTCGGCGAGGGCTGGAGGGTCGCGCAGACCACGCTGATGAACGAGCGCGTGGCCATCGGCGGCACTGCCGTGCCCCGGGAGGGCGGCCTGATCGGGCTGGTGGCCAGGACCTGGCGGGAGCGGCCCGAGCTGCGCACCCCGGAGCTGCAGGACCGGCTGGTGCGGCACTGGGTCGAGGCCGAGGCGCTGCGGCTGGCCGGCACGCGCCTGCGCCAGCAGCTCGCCGTGGGCGCGCCCGGGCCGGAGGGCTCGGCCATGAAGGTGGCGTTCTCCGAGCTGAACCAGCGGCTCACCGGGCTGGAGCTCGAACTGCTCGCCGAAGAGGGCCTGCGCTACGACGACTGGACCTTCCGGCGTTCGGACCTGGTCGACTTCACCAGCCGTGAGCCCGGGTACCGCTACCTGCGTGCGAAGGGCAATTCCATCGAGGGCGGCACTTCGGAGGTGCTGCGCAACATCATCGCCGAGCGCGTGCTGGGGCTGCCGTCCGAGCCGCGGGTCGACAAGGACGTCGCCTGGAAGGACCTGCCCCGATGAGCGAGCTTGCGAGTGAATCATCAGATACAGCGCGAGCGCTTACGAGTGAATCATCAAACACAGCGCGAGCGCTTGCAAGCGAATCATCAGACCCAGCGCGAGCGCTTCCGCGCCATGCATCGGACCCAGCGCCGGCCCTTCCTTCGCCGGACCTGCTGTACTCCGAAGTCGAGGAGGACCTGCGCTCGTCCGTGCGCGACCTGCTCGCCGACCGGGCCGGGCCCGCGGCACTGCTGGCGCGGGCGGAGACGGCCGAGCCGTACGACCTGGGGCTGTGGAAGACCCTCGCGGCCGACCTCGGCACCGCCGGGCTGATGGTGCCCGAGGAGCTGGGCGGGTACGGCGCCACGGCCCGGGAGACCGCCGTGGTGCTGGAGGAGCTGGGGCGCTGCGTCGCGCCGGTGCCGTTCCTGGGCAGCGCGGTGCTGGCCACGACGGCGCTGCTGGGCGCCGATGCGGCCGATCCGGTGGTCGCCGAACTGCTCCCCCGGCTGGCCGGCGGCGAGCTGACCGGAGCGCTGGCCGTGCCGCTGACCACCGCGCCCGGGGCCGGGTTCCCGGCCACGGTCACGGTGCACGCCGACGGCACGCTGAGCGGGCGCGTGGGCACCGTGGCCGACGCTTCCGTGGCCGGACTGCTCGTGGTGCCCGCCACCGGTCCGGACGGGCCCGGGCTGTACGCGGTGGAGGCTTCGGCGGCCACGGTCACCGAGCTGGTTTCCCTGGACCTGACCCGGCGGGTGTCCGACCTCGGGCTGGAGCGCGCGCCGGCCCGCCGGTTCGCCTCCGGCGACCAGGCGGTCGCGGCCCTGGACCACGCGCTGACCACGGCCGCGGGGCTGCTGGCCTCGGAGCAGACCGGGCTGACCGAATGGGCGCTGTCGACCACGGTGAGCTATCTGAAGGGCCGGTACCAGTTCGGCCGCCCGGTCGGCGGGTTCCAGTCGCTCAAGCACCGGCTGGCCGACCTGTACACGGAGCTGGTCAACGCCCGCGCGACGGCCCGCTACGCCGCCGAAGCGCTGGCCGGGGGGTTCGACGAGCCGATCGCGGTCGCCGTGGCGCAGGCCAGTGCCGCGCCGATCGCGGTGCACGCGGTGGAGGAGGCGATCCAGCTGCACGGCGGGATCGGCATGACCTGGGAGCACCCGGCGCACCTCTACCTCAAGCGCGCCAAGAGCGACGAGCTGGCGTTCGGCACCCCCGGACGGCACCGCGCGCGGCTGGCCGGGCTGGTCGGCCTGCCCGCCTGAGCTCCGCCGGGGGCCGCCGGTCCGGTGTCCCCCGGCGGCCATTGTGGACAGTTCGCCGCGCCCCGGGCTGAACAGGCGGGAAGAGTGCACTTTTTCCTGTGGTGGCAAGGCCCCCCGGGTTCGTAGCCTGGCGATCATGGTCACCGGGCTCCAGCTCACCGTCGGCACTCACCGGCACAGCGCGCTCGCGGCCGGCCCGGAGACCGGCGAGCTGGTCCTGCTCCTGCACGGCTGGGCGGAATTCGCCGATTCGTGGACCGAAGTGCTGACCGCGCTCGGCGAGGCGGGCTACCGGGCCGTCGCGGTGGACCAGCGGGGGTACGCCCCGGCCGCGCGGCCGCCGGACGTCGAGCTGTACTCGGTCCGGCACCTGGTGACCGATGTGATCGCCTTCGCCGCCGCACTCGGCTCCGACCGGTTCCACCTGATCGCCCACGACTGGGGCGCCGTGGTCGGCTGGGCGCTGGCCACCGCGCACCCCGACCGCCTGCGTTCGCTGACCGCGCTGACCTCCCCGCACCCGGCCGCGCTCCGGAAGGCTGCGGAGACCGACGAGCAGCAGCAGCAAGCCTTGTCCTACATCAGGTTCTTCCGCCGCGCCGACGGCCGCGCCGAGTCCTACCTGCTCGCCGACGGCTGCGCCCGGCTGCGGGCCCTCTACGGCCGAAGCCTGCCCGCCGCACAGATCGAGCGGAACCTGGCGCGCCTGAGCGAACCGGGCGCCCTCACCGCGACGCTGAACTGGTACCGCGGCCCGGACTCCGAGTTCGACCTCCCGGTCGGCCGCATCGCCGTGCCGACCCTGTTCCTGTGGGGCAGCGAGGACCCGCGGTTCGGCCGGGCCGCCGCGGAGCTGACTTCGAGCTTCGTGGACGGGGAATACCGGTTCGCGGTAATCAAGGGCGCGAGTCACTGGCTGCCGCAGGAATCGGCGGAGACGATCCTGCCGCTGGTCCTGGAGCACCTGGAACGGCACTGAGCCGTACCCGCCGCAATCCGGTGCGGGCGTGGGCACGGCGGTGGTTTTGTCGGTGGCCGCCGGTAGCGTGCGCGGGGTGACGGAGACTCCGGACCGGGCCCGGGAAAAGCCCGAAATCCACCCGCCCGATCCCCCGTGGCCGGCGCGGTCTGAGGCCCTGCGCGCGCAGGTCGCGCGGCTGCTCACCGCGTGGGCGGCGCTTTTTGGCCGGGTCACCGGAAAAGCGGCGCCCCGGGAGCTGAAGCGGCCGTCTCCGGGAGCGCGGTCCGAAGCCGGAAACGGGGGTGCCGCACGGGATCTGCTCCCGTGCGGCACCCCCCGGCCGAAACATCCCGGCCGTAGTGCTGGAGTTCGGTGGTGCTGGAGATCAGCCGTAGATCTGGAACCCGAAGGTCGTGGACCCGTGGGCTCCGTTGGCCTCCGTCGCCGTGGCGGTCACCGAGTAGGTGCCCGCCGTGGTCGGGGTGCCGGTGATGCTGCCCGAGGCGCTGATCGACAGGCCCGGCGGGAGGCCGGTGGCCGAGAAGGTGACCGGGCCGTTGTCACTGGTGGTGGCGCTGAGCTGGATCGGCTGGAACAGCTGGAAGTTGCGGAAGCCCCACTGGGCGCCCGGGTTGGTCACCGTGACCGTGCCGGTCGGCGGGGTGCCGACCGTCCACTTGAACGCGGTGTTGCCGGAGGCCTTGGTGTCGTCGGTGACCGTCACGGTCACGTTCGAGACCGCCTGCGTGGTCGGCTTGCCGCTGATCACGCCGGTGGAGGCGTTGATGGAAAGCCCGGCGGGCAGGCCCGAAGCGGCGTAGCTGAGCTTCGCCGAGGCGGACGAGTCGGTGGCCTTGATCGGCAGGTTGACCGAGTCACCCGGCTGGCTGGTCTGGTCACCCGGGTTGGTCACCGTCACGGTGTTGCCGGTGGGCGGGGTGGTGCCGTTCAGCGCGTTGAACAGGCCGCTGCCGTTGTAGGAGCCCCAGCCGGTCACCTGGTCGTAGCCGGTCTTCGCGGAGAAGTCGCGGTTGCTGCCCGAGGTGATGTCGTGGAACGCCGAGGCGTAGCTGCTGCCCTTGCCGATGCCGTAGATCGCGGCGTCGGGGTTGCCCAGCTTGGCCTTGGCCTTCTGGTTGTACAGCGCGGCCCAGCCGGCCCACATCGGCGCGGCGCAGCTGGTGCCGCCGTACTGCGCCCAGCCACCGTTGGTGTAGACGGCGTAGCCGGTGTTCGGGTCGGCGTCGAGGGCGACGTCCGGCTCGGTGCGCTTGCCGCCGACGCCGGTCTGCCAGCTCGGGGCCGGGAACTGGATCGAAGTGCCGCCACCGGAGCCGCTCCAGCCGGTCTCGGAGCCGTAGGTGTTGTTGCTGCCCACGGTGAGCGTGGTGCCGCCGACGCCGGTGACGTTCGGCGAAGTGCCGGGCCAGCCCGCGGAGACGACGCTCGAGCCCGACTGGCTGCGGGTGCAGCCGCGCGAACCGTCGTCGCCGGTGGCCACGAAGAAGCTCTGGCCCTGCGCCGCGCCCTGCTTGTAGCCGTTGTCGACGTTGGTCATCTGCGAGCTGGAGATGTCCTTTTCGCAGATGCCCCAGGAGATCGAGACGACCGGCGCCTTGTTCTCCTGCACGATCTGGTTGACCATGTTCAGCTCGCCGTTGTCGTCATTGGCGGCCTCGTAGACCAGGGTGGACGCCTTCGGCGCCATCGCCTGCACCAGCTCGATGTCGAGGTCGACCTCGGCCTCGCCGCCGCCCGGGTTCGAGTCGTAGTTCTGGCCGTTGACCGGCACGGTCACCGGAGCCGAAGAACCCAGGTTGAAATTCTGGTCATAAGCGGCGATATCGGACTTCTTGTATCCGTCGAATTCGTACAGCGCGACCGTCTGGCCGGTTCCGTCGGCGCCGATCGGGTTGGTGTTGTAGATCGAGCGCAGCGCGTTCGGAACGAGGCCCGAAATGTTCGGATTCGCCTTCGGCGCGGAAATCTCGCTGTGCTGCCGCACGGCGTAGTTGTCCAGCCCGGAAACACCCTGGACCACCCCGGCGACCGAGGCGGGCAGCTTGGGCGAGGTGTCGTTCGCGAAGAAGTGGCGGTGCTGCGCCGGGTCGTCGTAGACCCCCATCGAGGTCGAGAAGGCCCCGGCCACCTGGGCCTCGGTGCCGGTCGCGTCGACCACCTGGCCGGACACCCCGGTCACCCGCAGCCCCTTGGCCTGCAGGTACGTGGTGATCCGGTCCTGGTCGGCCTTGCTCGGGCCGTAGGCCGCGCCGAACTGCTGCGGAGTCAGGTAGTGGCCGTACACCGGCGACGCCGGGTTGGCGACGTCGGCCAGGAACTTGTCCAGTCCCGCCGAGTCGTGCAGCTTCAGGGCCACCGCGACCCCGACCTGCTGGCCGGCGGGCAGGTCGCCGACGCGCTGGCTGTGCGCCAGCGCGGGGCTGACGTTGCCGGGCAGCGCGACCTGCGCGTCCGCGGCGTGGGCCGTGCCGGTGAACGCGGCGGCCAGCATCGGTAATGGTGCGATTCCGAGCCCGAGTGCACGGAGTCTCTTATTCATGGTGGTATCTCCCGATGGGGTTGTACGGGCACAACGCTTTTTCCGCCGACCTGGTCAGTCGCGGAAACGGGGTGTTCGGGGAGTAACGCATCATTCGAGTTGACTTCTGTTAACCAGCTTGATGCATACGCAGTAAAGGTCATGTCGCGGGAAGCCGTCAACAGACCTTCGGAGGGTTCCCTCAGGCGCGGGTCTGTGATGCGACGCTGCGGGCGCCGCGGCGCAGCACGTCCAGCGCCTCAGCGATCTTTCCGTTGCGCAGCAGGAGATCGCCGTACAAGCGGCAGGTCCGGCCGAGGTCGTAGACGATCCCGGCCCGGGCGTAGCGGTCGAGCGCGCGCTCCAGCCGGCGCGAAGCCTCGGCCAGGTCGCCGTCCGCCCCGGCCAGCAGCCCCAGGATCCGGTCGGCCTCGGCCATCCCGGCGGGCAGGTCGAAGCCGGTGTACGCCTCGCTCGCGCGCGTGGCCAGCTCCGTGGCCCGGCCGGCCTGGCCCAGCCGGCGGCAGACGTCGGCCAGTTCGAGCGCGACGCCCGCCGCGTCGTGGAGCCGGCCCACCGCGTCGAACGTCTCCAGCGCCGCCCCCAGTTCGGAGCTGGCCTCTTCCAGTCGCTCGGCCTGGCTCAGCGCGTACCCGCGGGACCAGTGCACGCTGCCCGATTCGCTGTCGAGGCCGAGCTCGGCGAAGGTGCGCCGCGCGATCGTCCACCAGCGGTCGACCTCGGCGAACCCCTTGGCCTCCAGCACCCGCTGCCCGGCGAGGTCGTAGAAGGTCGCGATCCACTCGCGCGAGCGGGCCCGGCCCGCCACCACGAGGCCCTCCTCGATGGTCTCGTGCATCCGGCCGAGCGCGCCCAGCTCGTGGTACGGCGTGATCAGGCCGGCCAGCAGCCACAGCTCGGCGTCGGGGTCGGGCGGCGTTTCGGCGCGGACCTCGGCCAAGCCCTCTTCGAGCAGGGTGATCGCGGTGGCCGCGGACTCGACGTTGAGCAGGCACTGGGCGCGGCGGCGGACGATCGCCGCTCGCACCGCCGCGGGCGCGCCGGTGGCCAGTCCTTCCGCGCGGTCGAACTCGATCAGGGCCGCGCGCATCCGGCCCAGGTGCAGCTCGACCTCGCCGAGGCAGATCCGGGCCCGGCACTCGACGACCGGCAGCCGGTAGCGCCGCCCCGCGCGCTCGACCGTGGCGAACACCTCGGCCGCCGCCTCGACCTCGCCCCGCGAGAGCGACCGGCGGCCCCGCTCCAGTTCGGCCGTCAGCTCCTCGGCCGCGCCTGCGGGCCGGCCGTGGCGCAGGTCGTCGGGATCGACCCCGAGCCGGGTGGCGAAGTAGCCCAGCGCCTCGGCCGACGGCTCCCGCCCGCCCGCCTCGACCGTCGCGAGGAAGCCGCGGGTGTACTGGGGCGCGGCGAGCTGCTGCTGGGTCAGGCCGAGCCCGACCCGCAGCCGCTGGAGCCGCTGCCCCACGCCCTCCATGGTCACCACCGTTATCCTGGCCGCGGTCGGAAACCACCAGGCTAACCGGGACGGGGCGGTTGATGGCACAGCGGGACGCGGAGACGGTGGGGCGCCGGATCCACCGGCTGCGCACCGGGCTCGGCCTGACCCAGCGTGAGCTCGCGGAGCCCAGCTACACCCCCGGGTACGTTTCGGCGGTCGAGAGCGACCGCCGCTCGCCCTCGGCCGAGGCGATGCGGCACTTCGCGCGCCGGCTCGGGCTGGACACCGGCGAGCTGGCCACCGGCCGGACCGAGGACCCGGTCGCCGCCCGGGAGCTGGCCCTGCTGGAGGCCGTGGTGGCGGGTGACCGGCCGCGGATCTCCGCGCTCGCGACCGGTCCGCTGCGGGCCCGGGCGCTCACCGACCTCGCTGCCGCGGCCCCCGAGCGGGACGAGGCGGCCGCGTGGTACGAAGAGGCCACCGCCCTGCTCGCCGACGAGCCGCCCCACCTGCGGGTCGAGGCGAACGCGGGCCGGGCCGTGCGGCTGCGGCAGTCGGGCGAGGTCCGCTACGCCCGGCACCTGCTGCGCACGATCCGCGAGGAGCTGCACGACTCCGGCCACCCCGACCCGGCCGCGCTGCTGTTCGTCGACGCGCACCTGGCCGCGTGCGACGTCCAGGTCGGGGAGGACGGCTCGCCGGCCGCCGCGGAGGCGCTCGCGCTGGCTTTGCCGAGCCCGGGGCTGAGCCGCGACCTGCACCTGCGGCTCGCCCGCACGCTGGTGGCGGCCGGACGGGCGGACGACGCGCGCGCGGCCGTGGCGCAGGCCCGCGCCGCGCACCGCCAGCTGGGCCTGCGGGCCGAGCTGGCGCTGTGCCACCAGGCCCGGGCCCGCGCCCGCCACAGCGACGGCGACCTCTCGGGCGCCGTCGCCGACCTCGGGCAGTCGCGCGCGATGCTCACCGCCGACGGGCGGCACCAGTCCGCCGCCGACGTCGGCACCGAGCTGGCCGGCGTGCACCGCGAGCTGGGCAACGTGACCGGGGCCCGCGCCCTGCTGGAGAACATCCTGGCCGCGGCGGAGCCGGGCACCCGCACCGCCGCCCGGGCGCACCGCCAGCTCGGGCTGCTGCCCCGGCCGGCCGGGCCGGACCCGGCCGCCGAGCGGTCGCTGCGCACCGCCGTGACGATCCTGGAGCGGACCGGCCCCGGTCACGAGCTGGCCGGGGCCCTGCTCGACCTGGCCGAGGTACTGGCCACCCGGGGCGACACGGCCGCGGCGGCCGGGGTGCTGAGTGCGGGGCTGCTGAACATCGAGCGCATGACCCAGGCGTCGGGATAGCGTTTTCTCGCCGGGCCGGATCCGTCGCCGACGAGCGCGGAAACCGTTCTTCCGGGACGGGAGTGACGGCAGTTCCGGTGACCGCCGACGCGATCCACAATGGACACTTCGGCGGCCGGGTGGCCCGGGTCGGCAGCTCCGCCCGGAGCGCAGCGTTGCCGCATCGGCCGCAGCAGACCCGCGAAGTGGTCGCCCGCCGCCCGCACCGTGAACGGTCTGCTGCACGGACTGCCGGAAGAGGAGGGCGCCATCCGGATTTTCGATGCTGCCGACGATTACCTCGGAAGCCACGGCGGCGAGGCTTTCGCGCAATGAGCGACCGTGCAGCGTCTGCGCCACACCTCCTGTACCGGAGGTGGTGGCCGGGCCGAGCGTGCAGGTCAGTGGGTGAGCACGAGCAGGACGACCATGACGGCGAGCCCGGTCAGCATCGCCACGATCGCGGCGCGCGAGGCGGGCGGACCGCCCCCGCGGCGGCGGCCCGCCGGGAGGTAGCCGCCGCCGTCGGCCGGGGTGTGGTGGTGGCCGCCGACCCCGCCGCTGTGGTGGTGACCGCCGCCGAACCCGCCGCCGTGGTGGCCCATGGGATCAGTCCTTTTCCGGCCAGGTGCCGTTCGCGCTCGCCGCGACCAGCTCGCGGGCTTCCGCTTCGGTCTCCACCGTCGGGCCCGAGCCCGAAAGCGAGCGGCGGGCGGTCTCCCGCATGAAGAACGTGCAGACGGCGCCGATCACCCCGGCGGCGATCAGGTAGTAGGCCGGCCAGTTCAGGTCGCCGGTGCCGGAGACCAGCGCGCTCATCACCGTCGCCGTGGTGCCGCCGAACACCGAGACCGAGATGTTGAACGCGATGGACAGCCCGCCCGCCCGGACGTGCGTGGGGAACAGCGCGGGCAGGGTGGAGGGCAGGACCGCGGAGAACAGCACCAGCACCAGCCCCATCAGCAGCAGGCCGAAGAACGTGGTGAGGTCGCCGCCCGCGCGCACCAGCAGCACCGCGGGCAGGGAGAGCACCACCAGGCCCGCGCAGCCGGCCATGATCACCGGACGGCGCCCCACCTTGTCCGAGAGCCGTCCGACGAAGGTGATCACGACCATCAGCACGACCAGCACGAGGATCTGCAGGATCTCCGAAGCCGTGGTGCCGACGCCGGCCCCGTGCGCGGGCAGCGCCTCGGTCAGGTACGTCGGCATGTAGCTGGTCAGCATGTAGTTCGTCACGTTCCAGGTGAGCACCAGTCCGGCGCACATCGCCATCGCGGGCCAGTACTTGGTGAACACCGAGCGCAGCTCGCTGCCGAGCGACTGCACCGGCTTCTCCTCGGCCGAGCCCTGGAGCTGGGCGTAGGCCGGCGACTCCTCGAGCCGCTGCCGCAGGTACAGCCCGACCGCGCCGAGCGGCAGCGCGATCAGGAACGGGATCCGCCAGCCCCAGGAGAGCAGCTGCTGGTCGGTGAGCACCGCACTCAGCACGGTCGCGATCGTCGCGCCGAAGGCGTACCCGGTGAGCGTGCCGAACTCCAGCCAGCTCCCGAAGAAGCCGCGACGGCGGTCCGGGGCGTACTCGGCGATGAACGTCATCGCGTTGCCGTACTCGCCGCCGGTGGAGATGCCCTGCAGCAGCCGGGCCAGCAGCACCAGCATGGGGGCGGCGATGCCGATCGCGCCGTAGCTCGGGATCACGCCGAGCAGCAGCGTGCCCAGCGCCATCAGGATGACCGTGAGCGAGAGCACCTTCTTGCGGCCGATCCGGTCCCCCAGCGGCCCGAAGATCAGCCCGCCGAACGGCCGGATCAGGAACGAGACCGCGAACACCCCGAAGGTGGCGATCTGCCCGGTCGCGGGCGGGAGGTCGGTGAAGAAGACCTTCTGGATGGTCGTCGCCAGGTACCCGTAGACCCCGAAGTCGTACCACTCGGTGATGTTGCCGACCGCGGCCGCGCCGACCGCTCTCCTGATCACCGACGGATCGGTGACGTGGACGTCTTCCACCTTCAGCCGGCCTGCGGGGTCTCCCACCTCGGACATCGAGTTCTGCCTTTCCCCTGCCCCGCCGGCCGGACCAGCCGGGGGTTGAATCGATTCGACGGTGATTACCCACCGTCTGCCGCGGTCACACCGTCCGGCGGCGACCTCGCAGTGTGATCTTGCCGGTACCGCACCGACCCTGCCGGACTCGTCTGACCTTTTTGTCGGTTTAAGGAGTTTTTGTCGGGAAATTCGTTCTTCGGGCCTGCGCGGTCGGCGGACGCTCGACGGGCCGGCCACCACGCCGACGACCACCGCGCCGGCCCGGGCGAACACCGGAACGGGTGACGCAGAAGTCCCCACCACCCCCGGGGCGACCCGGGGGTGGTGGGGACTTCCGGCCCGGACGCACGGCCCGGTTCAGCCGTGCGGCCGGTTCAGCCGTGCGTCCAGCGCTGGGCCGCGGTGCCGTTGCAGGTGTGGATCTGCAACTGGGTCCCGTCGGCCGTGCTGGACTGCGGATCGTCGAGGCAGCGGCCGGAGTTCGGGTTCACCAGGGAGCCGTTGGCGCCGGGCTGCCAGACCTGCGCGGCGCTGCCGTTGCAGTGCCACCGCTGGACCGGGGTGTCCTCGGCGGTGCCGCTGTTGCTCACGTCGAGACAGCCGCCCTGGGCCTGCAGCGAGCCGTTCGGGGCGGCGTACCACTGCTGGGCGCCGGTCGGGTTGCAGGTGTAGATCTGGACCCGCGTCGGGCTGGCCGTGCCGCTGTTGCTGACGTCGGCGCACTTGCCGGCGATGCCCGAGGTGAGCGGGCCCAGGTGCGGCAGGCTCCCGCCCTCGTAGGACGGCGGCGGGTTCGAGGCCGCCCAGCCGGTGTTGGCCGTGGTGCCGAGGGTGAAGGCGAGCGTGCCTCCGGCGGTGATCGCCGAGGTCGGGGCGTAGGCGTTGTTCCAGGCGCCGCCGTTCCAGGTGGCGCTCTGCACGTACGGCGCGTTGTCCGCGGCGGCCGGGGCGTTGACCGTCAGCGTCTTGCCGCTGGGCAGCGAGACCACGGCTTGGGTGAACAGCGGGCTGCCGAGCGCGAGGTCGGCCGTGCCCGGGACCATCGGGTAGAAGCCGAGCGCGGAGAAGACGTACCACGCGCTCATCGCGCCGAGGTCGTCGTTGCCGGCCAGCCCGCCGGGGGCGTCGGTCCAGATCTGGTCCTGGGCCTGCCGCACGACCTTCTGCGTCTTGTACGGCTGCCCGACGTAGTCGTACTCCCACGGCAGCTCCAGGCTCGGCTCGTTGCCGAGGTCGGACTTGCTGCCGTCGCCGTAGTGGAAGCCGGACAGCACGCTGTCGAGGTAGCTCACCAGCGAGGCGTTGCCGCCCCGGGCCTTCGCCAGCCCGGCCACGTCGAACGGCACCATGCCGGTGTACTGCCAGGACGTGCCCTCCACGAAGCCCGACTGGCTCTTCGGGTCGAACCCGCCGCTCCAGGCGCCGTTCGAATCCTTCGGCTGCATGAAACCGCTGGCCGGGTTGAAGGTGTTCTTCCAGTTCTGCGCGCGGCCGGCGTAGAACGCCTGGTTCGCCTTGTCCCCCAGCGCGCCGGCGAAGGCCGACACCGCGAAGTCCGCGGAGTCGTACTCCAGCTGCGTGGAGACCGGGCCGTAGGCGTTGCAGCATTCGTAGGCGCTGTCGACGTTGCCGGGGATGTAGCCCGGGGCGTTGAGGTCGGCGAGCCACGGCCGGTCGTTGTTCGGCTCGCTGGCCTCGTGCTCCATCGCGGCCAGCGCCGCGGAGGTGTCGAACCCGCGGGCACCGAACGCGTAGTAGTTCGCCAGGATCGGCGCGGCCGGGTCCCCGACCATCACGTAGGTCTCACCGTTGTTCTGCGCCCACTTGGGCAGCGCGCCGCCCTGGGTGTAGTCGGCGAGCATCGACTGGGCGATGTCGCTGGTCTGGGCGGGCGCGACCAGGGCCGAAAGCTGGGCCTGGGTGCGGTAGATGTCCCAGCCGGAGAAGTTCGCGTACTGCGCGGAGTGTCCACTCGCGACGGTGTGCACCTGGTTGTCGAACCCGATGTACTGGCCGTTGGAGTCGGAGAACACGTTGGGGTGCAACAGGGAGTGGTACAGCGCGGTGTAGAAGACGTGCTGCTGCGCCGCCGTGCCCCCGCCCACCTGGATGCGGCCGAGCATCGAGTTCCACGAGGCGTGCGCGGCGTTGCGCGTGCCGGCGAAGTCGAACGACGGGAGGTCCGCCGCCCGGTTCGCCACCGCGTTGGCCACCGAGACGTAGGAGACGCCGACCTTCGCCTGCACGGTCGGGTTGGAGGTGGTGTCGAACCGCACGTAGGAGCCGGTGGGACCGGCGGCGGGGGCGGCCTTGGCGGCGGGCGCGGCCGGGGTGCTCCGGCCGTGCAGCTTGCCCGGCGCGGCCTTCGGGGTCACCGCGGCCGCCGCGGCGGTGCCGCTGGTCGCGAACGGGCGGTCGAAGACCAGGTCGAAGTAGAGCGTGTAGGTGAACCCGGCGCCGCAGAAGTGCCCGGAGGTCACCGAGCCGGAGACCTCGGTCGGGCTGACCACGTTCCAGGTCTGGGCGGAGGTGCCGTTCTGGCTGCCGTTGAGCTTGAACACGAGGTTGGACTGGGTGCTCGACGGGAAGGTGAACCTGGCCATCCCGGAGCGCAGGGCGGCGGTCAGCTCGGTTTTCACGCCATTGTCGAGACCGACCGAGTAATACCCGGCGTTCGCGGACTCGTGGGCGTGGGAAAACGAATCACTGGCGCCGGTGTTCACCGCGCCGACGGTGGGCAGAATGGGGACGTCACCGTCCGCGCCACAGCCCGGACCGGACAAATGCGTCAAACTGAATCCGGTGATCGAAGAATCGTTGTATTCGTACCCGCCGCCGCTGGGCCGGCTGGGGGTGTCCGGGCTCCACTGGACCATGCCGAAGGGCACGTCCGCACCCGGGAAGTCGTCGGCCTGGTTGGAAGTCCCGATGAACGGGTTGACCAGCGAAGCCGGGTCGGAGACCAGCGTGGCGGCCCCGGCCGGGGCGGAAACGGGAATCGCGAGCGCGGCGGCCAGCAGGCCCGCGCCGGACAATCTCATCAGTAATCGACGCATGACCATGGTGTCTTGTCCTTCGCTCCGGAGCACGAGTTGTTTCGCCGAAGTGCGAACGAAACGGTCCTCGGGCGGCGCGGGCGGTGTCAAGATCGGCCCGGTTTCCTGTCGTGTTCCGGACAGCCGAGGATCAACCCGCCTGCGCTGCCCGGCCGAAGCCGAGGCGGGAATTCCCGCCCACCGGCCGGCGAACGCCGCTAACGGCGTCCGCCGGCCGCCGGGATCAGGGCTGTTCGGGCAGCTCCTCCATCTTGCGCTGCAGCTTGTTCATCCCGCCGAGCCAGCGGTCGGTCTGGGTGGCGCGCGCGGCGTAGTACTGCGCGACCTCCTCGTGCGGCAGCACCAGGAACCGCCGCTGCTCGATGGCGGCGAACAGCGCGTCGGCCACCTGGGCCGGCTCGATCGCCGAGGCCTCCATCAGCAACTTGCCGCGCTCGCCGGTGCTCTCCAGCATCGCCGTGCGCACCCCCTGCGGGCAGATCGCCTGCACGGTCAGCCCGCGGTGGCGGTAGGTCGCGGAAAGCCATTCGGCGTAGGCCAATGCGCCGTGCTTGGTCACCGAGTACGGCGCGGAGCCGAGGCTGGTCAGCAGGCCCGCGGCGGACACGGTGGCGATGAAGTGGCCGCGGCCGCGCTCCAGCCAGTCCGGCAGCAGCAGCCGGGACGCGCGGACGTGGGACATGACGTTGACGTCCCAGGTGCGCGCCCAATCCGCTTCACTGGACTGCTCGCCGCCGAACGGGGCGATGCCGGCGTTGGCGCAGAAGACGTCGATCTCGCCCAGCGCCTCGCGCGCGGCGGTGACCAGTGCGGCGACGCCGTCCTCGCTCGCGACGTCACCGGCGAACGCGGTCCCGCCGACCTCGGCGGCCACCTCGGCGGCGGCGGCCCCGTCGAGGTCCGCGACCACCACCCGGGCGCCCTCGGCGGCGAACCGGCGGGCCAGCGCCGCCCCGATCCCGCCGCCACCGCCGGTGACCACGACCCCGGCGCTCACGAACCCGGCGTTCACAGGCCACCGGCCAGGGTCACGCCACCGTCGAGCACGATGGTCTGGCCGGTGATCCAGCCCGCCTCCTCCGACAGCAGGAACGCCACCGCGCCGGCGATGTCGGCCGGCACGCCGAGCCGTTTCATCGGGTAGGCCGCGGCGACTTCCTCCTCGCGATCCTCGTAGAGCGCCGTCGCGAATTTGGTCTTGACCACCGCGGGCGCCACGGCGTTGACCCGGATCTTCGGCCCCAGCTCCACCCCGAGCTCCTGGGTGAGCCGGATCAGCGCGGCCTTGCTGACGCCGTACAGGCCGATGCCGGGTGAGGCCCGGATACCGGCGATGGACGCGATGTTGACCACCGCGCCGCCGTGCTCGCCCATCCACGCGTCGCGGGCGTGCTTGATCCAGGACAGCGGCGCGAGCACGTTGACCCCGAGGATCTTGGCCGCGGCCGCCGGGTCGATGTCCAGGGTGGAGCCGAGCACGGGGTTGATCCCGGTGTTGTTGACCAGCAGGTCGGCCCGGCCGAACCGCTCGACGGTCCGGGCCACCGCGTCGGCCTGGTGCTCGACGTCGTCGGCCTTGCCGGGCACGCCGATCGCGAAGTCCCCGCCCCCGAGCTCCGCCACGGCCTCGGCCAGCGGCTCCGGCTTGCGCGCGGTGATGCACACCTTCGCCCCGCGGGCGACGAGCTCCTTGGCGATCCCGAGCCCGATCCCCCGGCTGGCCCCGGTGACGATCGCCACGCGCTCTTCGAACGAGTTCACCACACTGGTCTCCTGTTCCTCTGCCGGCCACGGCCTAAGCGGGCGCTTACCCGCATAGTAAACGGGATCGGTCACCGGCACAGCAGGGCGGCCCGCAGGTCGAGGCGGTGGTCGAGACGCGACAGGTCACGGCCGGTGAGCTGCTGCACCCGCTCGATCCGGTAGTGCACGGTGTTCACGTGGACGTGCATCAGCTCGGCCGTGCGGGTCCAGGAACCGTTGGCCGCCAGGAAGTTCTCCAGGGTGTCCAGCAGGAGCGCCGGGGAGGACGCGTCGTGGCGCAGCAGCGGCCCCAGCACCTGCTCGCGGTAGAGCACGCGGACCGGACCGGGCAGCCCCGCCAGCAGCCCGGCCAGCCCGGTCACCTCCTCGGCCGCGACGATCCGGGAAGTGCCCTGGGCCGCCACCGCCGCCGCGTGCCGGGCCTGGTCCAAGGCGCCGGGCAGGTCGGCGATCTCCGCCGCCGGCGCGCTCAAGCCCCCGGCGAGCGGCACTTCCGGGGCGCACGCGTGCAGCCGGGGCCACACCCGCACCAGCTCGTCCGGACAGTCCACACCGGACACCACCCCCACCGCCTCGCCCCCGGGCAGCGTCCCGACCACCGGCGGATTCCCGCCCAGCCAGGCCAATCCCTCCTCCAGCGCGTCCGCCGCCCCCTCGGCCACCAGGGACACCACCCGATACGGACCCGGCCGCCCCCAGACCCGCCACGCCTCCGAACCGGTCCGCCGCGCGTCCACATCGGACACCAGACGGTCCCCGGCCGCCCGGTGGCCCGGCTCGCGGAGCCGGTACCGGCCCAGGACCGCCGCGACCTCGTGCAGTGCCCGCGGCGGCACCGGCGCCTCGGCCGGGGTGCGCAGGCGCCACGCGTCGTACCGCGACGAGCCGCCCTCGACCGGCAGCTCGCGGGGATTCTCCAGCTCCGCGGCCCCGGCCAGCACCCGGCCGGTCGCGGTGACCACCTGGCCCGCCACGCCGAGCGAGGCCAGCGCGTGCTCCAGCAGCTCCGCCAGCGGCGCGCGCCCGGCCAGCAGCCGGTCCAGCTCCCGGTGCGTGCTCTCGGGCAGCGCCCGCCCGCCGCGGCCGACCGCATCCCACTGGCGCAGGTAGACCGCATCGGTGATGGCCCGGAAATCGGTGTGCGCGGGAACGCGGGCCAGCAGCACGCCGTGCTCACGGCAGGCGTCGGCCACCGCCCCGGGCACCGTGCCGTGGGTCTCCTCGCCGGCGAACAGCGCCGCCGCCCCGGCCTCGCGCAGGGCCGCGACGAACCGCCGCGCCTTGGCCCGGCCGTGCTCGGGCGTCCACCAGACCAGCCCGCTGAGCACCAGGTCCCCGGGCCGGACGAACCGGCGTGGGTCTTCCAGGTCGGTCACGGTCACCCCGCGCACCTCCCGCGCCGCCAGGACGTCATCACCCCAGTTCAGGGTCAGGTCCAGCGATTCGGTGTCCAGCAGCTCAGCCACCCGCATGCCCTGGATGATCCTCCAGTCCGGCCCGATTTCACGAAGAATTTTCCGTAGCGCCCTCCACTCGTGTCATCGCGCCCGGTCTTGTTTCCTTCAAGGACCGAGAGGAGCGGACCCCGTGGACCTCAACACCGTGACCGAAGTGCTCGACCCGCGCCAGGCGCCGCCCTGGCGGCCCGGCGACGCCTGGCTGGCCGGCGGCACCTACCTGTTCTCCGAGCCGCAGCCGCACCTGCGCCGCCTGGTCGACCTCGGCCGGTTCGGCTGGCCGCCGGTCCGGCGGCTCGCGGACGGCTCGGTCGAGCTGTCCGCGACCTGCACCATCACCGAGCTGTCCCGCTTCGCCGCCCGGGACGGCCGGACCGGGCTCATCGAGCAGTGCTGCCGGGCCTTCCTCGCCTCGTTCAAGATCTGGAACCTGGCCACGGTCGGCGGCAACCTGTGCAACGCGCTGCCCGCCGGCCCGATGATCTCCCTGGCCGCGGCGCTGGAGGGCACCGTCCGGCTCACCACGCGGGACGGCGGTGCGCGGCGGCTGCCGGTGACCGCGTTCGTCACCGGCGCGGGCCGCACGGTGCTGGCCCCGGGCGAGCTGCTGCGGTCGGTGACCCTGCCCGCCGCCGCGCTGGCCCGGCGCACGGCGTTCCGCCAGGCGTCGCTCCACGGACTGGGCCGCTCCGGCGTCCTGCTCATCGGCACGCTCGGCCCGGAGGGCTTCACCCTCACCGTTACCGCCTCGACCGTGCGGCCGTTCCGGTTCGGCTTCCCGGCCCCGCCGGACGAGCGCGAACTGCGGGAAGCACTGCTCGGGGGGATCAGCCCGCAGGACTGGTTCGACGACCTCCACGGGCTTCCGCAGTGGCGGCGCCACCTGAGCTTCCGGTTCGCCGAGGAGATCCGGCGCGAGCTGGGGGCGGCCTGGTGAGCTACCGGATCGAGGTCAACCGGCAGCGGTTCGAGACCGAGCCCCGGCCCGGCCAGTGCCTGCGCACCTACCTGCGTGAACGCGGCTGCTTCGGGGTGAAGAAGGGCTGCGACGCCGGGGACTGCGGCGCCTGCACGGTGCACGTGGATGGGGTACCCGTGCACAGCTGCGTCTACCCGGCCGTCCGCGCCGAGGGGCGTCGCGTCACCACCGTCGAGGGCCTGGCCGCGGACGGGGAGCTGCACCCGGTCCAGCAGCGCTTCCTCGACGCGCAGGGCTTCCAGTGCGGGTTCTGCACCGCGGGCTTCCTGATGACCACCGCCGCGCTCGAGGAGGACCAGCCGGCCGACCTCCCCCGCGCGTTCAAGGGCAATCTCTGCCGCTGCACCGGCTACCGCGCGATCGAGGACGCCGTGCGCGGGGTCAGGCACGCGGAGGAGCCGGCCGGTGGCCGGGCGGTCGGGCGGAACCTGCCCGCGCCGGCCGGTCCGGAGGTGGTCACCGGCACCGCCCGGTACACCTTCGACCTCGACGTGCCCGGTCTGCTGCACCTGAAGCTGCTGCGCTCGCCGCACGCCCACGCGCGCATCCGCCACATCGACACCGCCGCCGCGCTGGCCGTGCCCGGGGTGCACCTGGTCCTCACCCACCACGACGCCCCGGACCGGCTGTACTCCACCGCCCAGCACGAGCACGTCGAGGACGATCCGGCCGACACCCGGGTGTTCGACCGCGTGGTGCGCCACGTCGGCCAGCGGGTCGCGGCGGTGGTGGCGGACTCCGAGGCCGCCGCCGAAGAGGGCTGCCGCCGGATCGAGGTGGACTACGAGGTGCGGCCCGCCGTCACCACCCCCGAAGCCGCGCTGCGGCCCGGCGCCCCGGTCGTGCACGACAAGGACCCGGACGTGAGCGGGATCGCGCGGCCCCGGGACAACGTCGTCGCCGAGCTGCACGGTGAGGTGGGCGATGTCGAAGCGGGCTTCGCCGAGGCGGAGG
The DNA here is from genome assembly GCF_032335455.1 of Amycolatopsis sp. PS_44_ISF1. Taxonomy (NCBI): domain Bacteria; kingdom Bacillati; phylum Actinomycetota; class Actinomycetes; order Pseudonocardiales; family Pseudonocardiaceae; genus Amycolatopsis; species Amycolatopsis sp. PS_44_ISF1. Next base: position 2,064,983 of record NZ_JANUXO010000002.1, read on the forward strand.
TGGTGTACGAGAACACTTTCCGCACCCAGCGGGTGCAGCACGCCAGTCTGGAGACGCACGGCGCGGTGGCCTGGTTCGAGGAGGACACCGGCCGGCTCACGGTCCGCTCCAGCACGCAGACCCCGTTCCTCACCCGCCGCGCGCTGTGCTCGCTGTTCGACCTGCCCGAGGACCGGCTGCGCGTGGTGGCCGGCCGGGTCGGCGGCGGGTTCGGCGGCAAGCAGGAGATGCTGGTCGAGGACGTCGTGGTGCTCGCCGCCCTGAAGCTGCGGCGGCCGGTGAAACTGGAGTACACCCGGGCCGAGCAGTTCTTCGGCGCCACCACGCGGCACCCGTTCACCGTGCGGGTCAAGGCGGGCGCGCGCCGCGACGGCCGCCTGACCGCGCTGGCGCTGCACGTCGTCGCCGACACCGGCGCCTACGGCAACCACGGCCCCGGCGTGCTCTTCCACGCCTGCGGCGAATCACTGGCCGTGTACCGCTGCCCCAACAAGAAGGCCGACGGCTACTCGGTCTACACCCACACCGTGCCCTCCGGCGCGTTCCGCGGTTACGGCCTCGGCCAGGTCGTCTTCGCCGTCGAGTCGGTCCTCGACGAGCTGGCCCACCGGCTCGGCCTCGACCCGCTGGTCCTGCGCGAGCGCACCGTGGTCCGGGACGGCGAGGCGATGACCGGCGCCGGCGGCGAGGAGGAGGACCTCCGCATCGGCAGCTACGGGCTGGACCAGTGCCTCGGCGTGATCCGCGCGGCGGCGGCCGAGCCCGCCGAGCCCGCGCCGCCGGGCTGGCTGACCGGCGAAGGGGCGGCGCTGGCGATGATCGCGACCGCCCCGCCGCGCGGGCACTTCGCCGACGCGCAGGTCAGCCTCCGGCCGGACGGCACCTTCGACGTCGCCGTCGGCACGGCGGAGTTCGGCAACGGCACCACCACCGTGCACCGGCAGATCGCGGCCGGCGAGCTCGCCACCACGGCCGGCCGGGTGGCCGTCCGCCAGTCCGACACCGATCTGGTCCGCCACGACACCGGGGCCTTCGGCTCGACCGGCACCGTGGTCGCGGGTCAGGCCGTGCTGCGCGCGGCCGGGGCGCTGGCCGGGCAGCTCCTGGACTTTGCGGCCGGGCACCTCGGCGTGGACCGGGCGGCCTGCCGGCTCGAAGTGGAAGCCGTGACCGGCGCCGGGAAGCGCCTGCTGCTCAAGGAACTCCACCAGGCCGCGCGAGCCGCCGGCCGGGAGCTCGCCGCGGACGGCCACTTCGACGGCACCCCGCGCTCGGTGGCGTTCAACGCGCAGTGGTTCCGCGTCGCCGTCGACCCCGGCACCGGCGAGATCCGGATCCTGCGCAGCGTGCACGCGGCCGACGCCGGGCGGGTGGTGAACCCGATGCAGTGCCGCGGCCAGGTCGAAGGCGGGGTCGCGCAGGCGCTCGGGGCCACGCTGTTCGAGCACGTGCGCGTGGACGGGCACGGGGCGGTCACCACCGCCGCCTTCCGCCAGTACCGGCTGCCCGCCTTCGCCGACGTGCCGCGCACCGAGGTCCACTTCACCGACACCTCGGACGCGATCGGCCCGCTCGGGGCGAAGTCGATGAGCGAGAGCCCGTTCAACCCCGTCGCCCCGGCGCTGGCGAACGCCCTGCGCGACGCGACCGGCGTCCGGTTCACCGAGCTGCCGCTGACCCGGGACCGGGTCTGGCTCGCCGTCAGGCACCTTGACGCCCGGCCGGAGGCTCCTCCAGGGTGAGCGGATGCGCAGCCGGATCGCGGGCGACTTCGACTACGAAACCCACGGCGCGGGCTACGGCGGGCAGCGCCGGCCCGACCCGCGGATCGCCGCGCTGGTCCACGCCGCGCTCGGCGACGCCCGCACGGTGCTCAACGTCGGCGCCGGGGCCGGCTCCTACGAGCCGGCGGACCGCGAGGTCACCGCGGTCGAGCCGTCCGCGTCGATGCGGGCCCAGCGCCCCGCGGGCCTGGTCGAGGCGATCGACGCCACCGCCGAGCGCCTGCCCTTCGGCAACGGCAGTTTCGACGCCTCGATGGCGATGGTCACCGTCCACCAGTGGTCCGACACCGACACCGGCCTGCGCGAGCTGCGCCGGGTCACCCGCGGCCCGGTCGTGGTGCTGACCTTCGACGGCGACGCACTGGAGCGCTTCTGGCTCGCCGACTACGCGCCCGAGGTGATCGCCGTCGATCGCCGCCGCTACCCCGCGATCGAGCACATCCGGCAGGTACTGGGCGGCACGAGCGAAGTCACCCCGGTCCCGGTGCCGGTGGACTGCGTCGACGGCTTCACCGAGGCTTTCTACGCCCGGCCGGAGCGCTTCCTCGACCCGGCCGTGCGCGCTTCGCAGTCGGCCTGGGGTTTCGTCGAGCCCGAGGCGATCGACCGGTTCGCGGCCCGGCTGCGCGCCGACCTCGCCTCGGGCCGGTGGCAGCGCCGCTACGGCGCGGTGGCGGCCCAGCCGGAGTTCGCCGGGGCGCTCCGGCTGATCGTCGCCCGGCCGTGAACCTCCGCCGGCGGCCCGCTCCGCCGGCGTTCAGTGGGGTCTTCCTCCCGCCGTGCTCGCGGCCGAACCGAGCCGGAGGCCCGGCCGTCCGGCCGGCCACGCGCGGGCAATTGTCCTAAAAGGACTACGTCGGGGTTCCCCGGCCGAGCCGTGACCCGGACGTGACGCAGATGCGGAACGGATGGATCTTTCGAACCGCTTACGCGGAGAAATCCACCGGTCCGGATCCGCACCGGCGCCGAATCACCCCTGAGAGAGGCGCTCACCGGCGGCGGGCCGGGAGCCACGAGGTGGAGGCGTGCAGCGATGTGGACCTTGGTTTTGATCGGCCTGCTCGGCGGCCTGATCACGGGGGTGTCCCCGTGCATCCTGCCGGTGCTGCCCGTGGTGTTCTTCGCCGGCAGTTCCAAGAACACCGACCCCGCGGAACCGGACCGGCCGCAGCCGCCGGAAGGTGAGGGCAGCGGGGGCGGCGGGGGCGCCGTCGCCGTGGCGGAGAAGAAGCAGCAGCGGGCCCGCAACCGGCGCCCGTACGCGGTGATCAGCGGCCTGGTGCTCAGCTTCACCATCTTCACCCTGGTCGGCTCGCTGCTGATCAAGGCGCTGAACCTGCCGGACGACATCCTGCGCACGGTCGGACTGGTCGTGCTGACCGTGGTCGGGCTGAGCCTGCTGATCCCGGCCCTGGAGCGCCTGCTGGAGAAGCCGTTCGCCAAGCTGCCGCAGCGCCAGGTCAACCCGAACCGCGGCGGGTTCGGCCTCGGCCTCGGGCTGGGCCTGCTCTACGTGCCCTGCGCCGGGCCGGTGCTGACCGCGATCACCATCGCCGCCGCGAACGGCAAGATCGGCGTCGAGACCGTCGCGCTCACCATCTCCTTCGCCATCGGCGCCACCGCGCCGCTGCTGGTGTTCGCGCTGGCCGGGGCCAAGCTGTCCGAGCGGGTCAAGTTCTTCCGCAAGAACAACCGCAAGGTCCGCGCGATCGGCGGCGTGGTGATGCTGCTGCTGGCCGTCGCGCTCTACTTCGACCTGCCTTCGCTGCTGCAGCGCTCGCTGCCGAACTACACCGACGCGCTGCAGAGCAAGGTGGAGAATTCCGACGCGATCAGCCAGCTGCGCCTGTCCAGCCTCGGCAACTCCGGCAACCAGGCGCTGGACCACTGCGCCGACAACACCAAGGGCGAGCTGCGCGACTGCGGGCCGACCCCGGACTTCAAGAACATCACCGCCTGGCTCAACACCCCCGGTGGCCGCGCGGAGACCATGGCCGGTCTGCGCGGGCACGTGGTGCTGGTCGACTTCTGGACCTACTCCTGCATCAACTGCCAGCGCAGCCTCCCGCACATCAAGGACCTCTACGCCCGCTACCACGCCGCCGGGCTCGACGTGGTCGGGGTGCACACGCCGGAGTTCGCCTTCGAGCACGACCAGGCCAACGTCGAGGCCGCGACCAGGAAGCTCGGCATCACCTACCCGGTCGCCATCGACAACGAGACCAGCACGTTCAACAACTTCCGCAACCAGTACTGGCCCGCGCGCTACCTGATCGACGCCTCCGGCCAGGTGCGGTACCTCAAGCTCGGCGAGGGCGCCTACGACCAGACCGAGAACCTGGTCCGGACCCTGCTTCAGCAGAGCAACCCCGGCGCCACCCTGCCGGCCCCGGGCGAGCTGCCCGACACCACGCCGACCGACCAGCGCACCACCCGGGAGACCTACCTGAACTTCGGCGAGCTGCCCAAGACCTACGCCGGCACCAGCCCGCTCGAGCTCGAAAAGCCCACCGCCTACACCGCGCCGACCACGATCCCGGCCGGCAAGGTCGCCTACAGCGGCAACTGGACCATCGACTACCAGAAGTCCACCGCCGGGGCGGGCGCGCAGATCCGCCTGGGCTACGCCGCGAAGTCGACCAACCTGGTGCTGGCCGGTCAGGGCACGGTCACCGTCACCACCAGCGACGGGCAGCCGCCCCGCACCTTCACCGTCAGCGGCACCCCGAACCTGTACCGGCTGACCCAGACCCCCGAACTGCACAGCGGGGAGCTGTCGCTGACGCTGAGCCCGGGGCTGGAGGCCTACTCGTTCACCTTCGACTGATCGGCGCCGGACACCGGCGGAGCGGGGCAGCGGATGATCGATCCGCTGCCCCGCTTTATGTTCGCGGCCCCGGACTGCATCCCCGCCGGTGGGCGGGGCGGTTCAGCCGCGGAAGTCGGCGGCGTGGTCGCGCGCCCACCGGGCGAACGGGCGACCGGGCCGCCCGAGCACCTGCTCCACGGTGCAGGTCGCCGGTGATCCCCCCGCGGCCGCGGCTTCGGTGAGTTCGAGGACCGCGTCGACGGTGGGCGAGGGCCCGAACCGCCGGCGGGCCTGGTCCGCGGTCAGCTCCTCGATCCGGATCTCCCGCCCGATCGCCCGGCCGACCAGCTCGACCTGCCGCTGGTGGCTCAGCCGCCCGGGACCGGTCAGGATGCCCGCGGTACCGGCTTTCCCGGCCAGCGCGGCGACCGCGACCGCGGCGATGTCGTGCTCGTGGACCGGCGCGGTGACCGCGTCGGGGCGGAACAGCCGGGCCACGCCCTCGGCCCGGATCGAAGCCGCCCAGTTCAGCGCGTTCCCGGCCAGCACCAGGGGACGGATCGGGGTCCAACGCAGGCCCGAGCCGGCGAAGGCCCGCTCGACGGCCCGATGCTCCTCGGCGATCGCGTTGCCCTCGGCGCCGGGCAGCAGCACGCTGCCCGAGGAGAGCAGCACCACCTGCTCCACGCCGGCTTCGCGAGCGGCCTCGATGAACGCGTCCGCACCGGACGCCGGGGCGTAGAGGAAGACCTTCCGCACCCCGTCCAGCGCGGCGCGCAGCGTCTCGGCCCGGCCCAGGTCGGCGGCGACCACCGGCACCCCGGCCGGGAAGTCCGCTTTCGCCGGGTCGCGCAGCGATGCGCGCACGGGCTCCCCCGCCGCCACGAGCCGCTCCAGCACCGCCCGGCCGATGCTGCCGCGAGCGCCGATCACCAGTGTCGTCATCCGTGGATCTCCCTGTTCGGGCCCCGCGCCGACGGGGTTTCGCCGGCGCCCCGGGGCTCCACCCATTCTCGGCACGGCTGCCGGTCACACCCAGCCGGTCGGCTCGAATCGGCTGATCTCGACCTAGGATCGGTCTTCATGGCGACTTCCGACCAGTCCACCGTGTTCGACGGGCTGGACCTCCAGCTCATCCACGCCCTGCAACTGGACGGCCGGGCCCCGTTCAGCACGATCGCCCGGGTCCTGGGCGTGTCCGACCAGACCGTCGCCCGCCGCTACGCGCGGCTGCGCTCGGCCGGCCGGCTGAGGGTGACCGGCCGCACCGACCCGGCCCGGCTGGGCGAGGTCTGGTGGTTCGTCCGGGTCCGCTGCACCCCGAACGTGGCCCGCACCGTCGGCCGGGCCCTGGCCCGCCGGCCGGACACCTCCTGGGTCAAGCTGACCTCGGGCGGCACGGAGATCGTCGCGACGGTGCGGGCGCCGACCAGCCAGGACAGCGAGGCCCTGCTGCTGGAGCAGCTGCCCCGGACCCCGCAGGTGCTCGACGTCAGCGCGAACTGCCTGCTGCACGTGTTCTTCGGCGGCCGGCAGAGCATCGTCGAAGCGCTGTCACCCGCGCAGGTGGCCCGGCTGGGGGTGGCGCCGCCCGATCCCGCGCCCGGCCCGGTCACCCTGGACGAAGGCGACCGGAAGCTGCTGGCCCTGCTGGACACCGACGGCCGCACCGGCTTCACCGCGCTGGCCGCGGCCACCGGCCGGCCCGTGACCACCCTGCGGCGCCGCCTGGCCGAGCTGCGCGCGAGCGGGGCGGTGTACTTCGACGTGGACTACGACTACCGCGGACTGCGCCTGTCCAGCCAGACCCTGCTGTGGCTCTCGGTCGCCCCGGACCGGCTGCTCGCCGCGGGCCGGGCCCTGGGCGCCCACGCCGAAGTCCCGTTCGCCGCCGCCACGACCGGATCGACCAACCTGTTCGCCAGCGTGCTGTGCCCGGACCCGGCGGCGCTGTTCGGCTACCTCACCACCGCGGTCGCCGCCCTGCCCGGGGTCCAGCGCACGGAGACCGCGCCGGTCATCCAGACGCTCAAAACACTGTGACCGCAAGGCTTTTCCAGGCCGGTGGCGCACCCCGGCCCGAGTAGCACCCCTCCGCCGAGCCCGAAACCGGCCGGCCGCGAGCAGGGCCCGCGGCCGGCCGGGTGCACCGGGCTCAGGCCTTCGGCTGACCGGGCCCGGAGGCGGCGGGGTCCGGGTGCTCCTCGCGCCACTTCCGGTCCGATTCCGCCCAGGCCTGGTCGGCCTGCATCTGGACGTCGGTGAGGGCCTTGTCGATGTTCACGATGTCCTTGCCGACCCAGCCGACGAAGTTCTTGCTGCTCTTCGCGTCGGACAGGCCCTTGACCAGGGGGTAGTACTTCTGCAGGGCCGGAACCGTCTTGAACCGGTTCTCCACCCACTTGACCTTCTCCCAGCTCGCCCCCTGCAACCAGGACTCGTGGGCCTTCATCTTCTTGATCTCCCACGGCTTCAACGGCGACTGCGGCTCCGGCGGCCGCACCGGCGGGGGGTCGGCGTGGTCCCCGGCGGTGGTCGTGCCCTCCTCGTGCGGCGGGGGCGGCGGATCGTCGTGCGGCGCGGGCGGCGCGTCATCGTGGGGCGTCGGCGGTGCATCGTCATGGGGCGTCGGCGGCGCGTCGTCGTGCGGCGCGGGCGGCGCGTCGTCGTGCGGAGTCGGCGGCGCGTCGTCGTGCGGGGTCGGCGGCCGGCTGCCCGGGGGCGGGCCGTTGAAGTGGTCGTCCGCGTGCACCCAGTCGTCGAAGACGTCGTCTTCGTGGGGCTGGGTGCCCGGCGGGGCTTCCTCGTGCGGGGGCGGTGGTGCGCCCTCGGGCGTGTCGCTGCGCGGAGGCGTCTCGGTGTGCGGCGGCGTCTCGGTGTGCGGCGATCCGGGCGGCGTTTCGGTGTGCGGCGGCGTTTCCGTGTGCGGGGTTCCACCGCCGGGACGCGGGGTGACCGGGCCCAGCTCGTGCGTCGAACCGCCGGTCTTCGGCAGCGGCTTGATCTTGGCCGACAGCGAGACCAGCCGGCCGACGGTGCGCTCCCCCAGGCCCATCAGCTTGGCCAGTTTCGCGGCGAACGACACCGCCTGCGCCGCCGCCAGCGCGACGCTCGTGCCCACGGCCGCGACCAGGGACGCGCCGAAGGTGAACGCGGCCATGGCCAGCCCGACCAGCACCGTGGCGATGATGTCGCCCAGCACCGTGGTGATCAGGTCCCGCAGCAGCGAGCGCACCGCGGTGACCAGCGCCATCGTGGTCTCGACCACGTAGCCCGCGATGTCGACCGAGTGCCCGGAGTCCTCGATCTGCCCGCGCCGGGTGTCGACCTCCTTCTTGAACGCGTCGTACCCGTCGCCCTTCCAGTGGGTGATCTGGGTGCTCAGCGCGGTGTCCAGATCCTTCGCGGCGTTGCGCAGCGTCTCGCCGATCCGGTGCAGCTCTTCGGCCAGCTTCTTGATCTCCGCCGGATCGCCGGCGACCTGGTCGAGCGGCTCCTTGAGGAACGAGATGTGCTCGATCAGCCAGCCGAGACCGGCCGAGGTCAGCTTGGCCAGCGGGTCCAGCACCAGCGCGGCGGTGTCGGCGATCGCGCCGATCACCGTCACGCCGATCTCGACGCCGATGGCCGCCGCGTCGGCGCCGTGCGCGGTCTTGATCTCCTCGATCGACGAGGCCACGCTGTGCCAGCTGTCGATCGCCCCCGCCCCGGACGTCGAGTTCGACGAGGTGATGGGCTCCACGACGCTCATGCTTTCAGTTCCGCCTTGAAGATGCCGAGCCCGTCCGAGGCGCTCCGGTCCTGGTTGGTGTAGGCCTCCGCGGCCTTCTTCGTGCTGTCGGCCGTGGCGCTGACGTCGGCCGAGATCTGGTCCAGGTTGCCCGCGACCACGCCCATCGCGATCCGCGCCGGAACGGCGAGGATCTGCGCGAGCAGGATGCCGAAGGCCTGGTTGTCGAAGCCGTTCGCCCCGTGCACGCCGCCGGCCGCCTGCTTCACCGCGGGCGCGGTGGTGCCGCTGAGGTACCCGCTGAACTCGTGCAATTCGTCCGCGTTGACCGTGAAACCGCTGCCTGCCAACGATTTTCCCTTTCTACCAAGGATTGTTGTCCGGGTCGTCCTCGACCGGCGCCGACCGGGGCGGACGACGCGGCGGGGGACCCTGCTGCTGGGGCGGCTCGGCCGCGGGATGGGGGGACGACCACGGCTGCGGCGGCCGGGACGGCGGCTGCGGCCGGGATGCAGTCTGCGGCCGTGACGAATCGGGCGGAAGCGGTTGCTGCCGCGCGGAGGGCAACGGCGGTCGCAGCGGGGGCGGAGGCGGGGGCGGCGTGGCCTCCGGCGCCGGCTCGTCCTCTTCGTCGGGCTGAGGCACGAATTCCTGCAGGATCGACATAGCCTCGGAGCCCTCGCCGCCGACCAGCCCGCCGAACGCGTCGTAGACCTCGGCCGAAACCTGCTTCTGCGCGGTGGCGACGAGCTGCATGACCGTGGCCGAAAGCGCCTCCGGCGGCCGGTGGTAGGCCTTGGCGCCGAAGGTGATCCCCTGCAGCACCCCGGCCGCGCCGACGGTCACCGACACGGCGCCGTCCGGCGTCCGCGCGGTCCCGGTGGCGGTGCGCAGCCGCTCGGCCATCGCCTCGGCCTTGGCCCTGATCCCCTCGACGTCGGCGGTGAACGAGGCCAGCGGGTCAGCCTCCCCGCCCTGTGCGAATTGTGTCACTTCGTCTCTCTAGGAGCAGCCGGTCAGGAACGCGGCCCAGTCGACCAGCACCGGCTGAACCCCAGACGTCCGCGGGGGGGACGGCAGTTGAACTCACCGGGTGACTGCCCCGGCGGCTCCGCTTCGCTGCCCGAACCTCCCCCGGCCCTGCCGAATTCGTAAAAGCCCCGGGGTGGGCCCTCGAACCGGGGGAGACCACCGGACCCGGGGCCGGAATCGTCTCGGCCCCAATAAAACAACAGTTTTTAGTCATCGCTCGATAGTTCCCCGAAGATCCCGTTTGGCCACCACGGACCGTATTATTCGAATCCCTCCGGAGAATCTGTGAATATTCACAGCCATCCTCACTGCGCCACTCACTTTCACCAGAAATCCGGCATCGGACCGGCTCGGACCCCACCGGGAATGAATTCCGGTTCACCCTCTCAGCCCAGCAACTTACCCCGGCTTTGATCGTTCTTTCCCCGGCCCATCACCGCCGTGGACATTCACCGGTAACTCACGCTTGACGTGGCAGTGTCTGGGCTAAGCTCACCCCGCTAATCGCGTTTCCCTCAGCACCGGATCGCCATTCATCGGCGGAGGCCGAACCCCGCGCAAATGAGGAGTAGTGCATGACGAGCTTGACTCCGGACGCGCCGCCACCCGGCGGCGTCACCGGCAGGCCCCCGCGGACCGGAATCGGCGAAGGCGTGCTGACCGGCTCGGACGCCGACAACCGGGCCCGCTGGCGGCCGGGTGAACGGCTGCACCACCTGTTCGAGGCCCAGTGCGACGAGCGGGGCGGCCACCTCGCCGCGGACGCCGAACGCGAGCGGCTCACCTACGCCGAGCTCGACGCCCGCGCCAACCGGCTGGCCCGGCACCTGATCGGCCTCGGCGTCGGCGGCGGGGACCGGGTCGGGCTGCTCTTCGACGACGCCGTGCACGCCTACACCGCCATGCTCGCCGTGCTGAAGGTGAACGCCGCCTACGTCCCCCTGGATCCCGGGTTCCCCGCCGATCGGATCGGCTACATCACCGGCGACGCCGGCATCGGGACCGTGCTCACCTGCACGCACCTGCGCGCACCGGCCGAGCAGCCGGCCGTGCGGTGGGTCCTGCTCGACGAAGTCCGGACCAGCGCGGCGATCGCCGGGCAGGACCGGACCCGGCTGGGCCCGGCCGAGACCCCGGCCCCGGCCGGGGAACTCTGCTACGTCATCTACACCTCGGGCTCGACCGGCCGGCCCAAGGGCGTGGCCGTGGACCAGGCCGCCATCTGCAACTTCGTCCGCGTCGCCGCGCAGACCTACGGGATCCGCCCGGCCGACCGGGTCTACCAGGGCATGACGATCGCCTTCGACTTCTCGGTCGAGGAGATCTGGGTGCCGTGGCTCTCCGGCGCCACGCTGGTGCCCAAACCGGGCGGGGCGGCGCTGGTCGGCCACGATCTGCACGCCTTCCTCACCGAGCGCCGGGTCACCGCGCTGTGCTGCGTGCCGACCCTGCTGGCCACCGTCGAGCAGGACCTGCCGCAGCTGCGGTTCCTGCTCGTGTCCGGCGAAGCCTGCCCGGAGGACCTGATCACCCGCTGGCACCGCCCGGACCGGCGGTTCCTCAACGTCTACGGACCGACCGAGGCGACCGTGACCGCCACCTGGGCCGTGGTCGACCCGGCCGGGCCGGTGACCATCGGGGTGCCGCTGCCGACCTACTCCGTGGTGGTGCTCGACCCCGACGCCCCGCGGCTGGCCGCGCCCGGGCAGGCCGGCGAGCTGGGCATCGCGGGCATCGGCCTGGCCCGGGGCTACCTCAACCGGGACGAGCTCACCGAGCGCGCGTTCATCCCCGACTTCCTCGGCCTCCCGGACAACCCCTCGGGCCGCATCTACCGCACCGGCGACCTGGCCCGGATCACCCCGGCCGGGCTGATCGAGTACCGGGGCCGGATCGACACGCAGGTGAAGATCCGGGGCTACCGCATCGAGCTGACCGAGGTCGAATCGGCGCTGCTGGGCCTGCCCGGGATCGCCGCGGCCGTGGTCAGCACCCACGCGCCGGTCCCGGGCACGGTGGAGCTGGCCGCGTACTACAGCCGCCGCACCGACTCCGGGCCGCTCGCCCACGACCGCATCCTGGCCCACCTGCGCGACCGGCTGCCCGGCTACATGATCCCGGCCTACCTGCAGGAACTCGACACCATCCCGCTGACCCCGGGGAACAAGGCCGACCGCCGGAACCTGCCCGCGCCGCGGGGCCCGCGCAGCACCGGCTCGGACCGCGCGCACGTCGCCCCGGCCACGAGCACCGAACGCGAGCTGGCCGGGCTGCTGGCCGGGGTGCTCGGGGCCGACCGGGTCTCCGTGCGCGACCACGTCTTCGCCGACCTGGGCGCGAACTCCCTGCTGATCGCCCGGTTCTGCGCCCGGGTCCGCGCCCACCCGGACCTGCCGCCGGTGTCGATGAAGGACGTCTACCTCCAGCCCCACCTCGCCGCGCTGGCCGCGGCGCTGGACACCCGGGCGCCCGCCGGCCCCGCGGCACCGGTGGCCACCCCGCCACCGCCCCGGCCGGTGAGCGGGCCGGGGTACCTGCTGTGCGGCGTGCTGCAACTGCTGGTGTTCCTCGTCTACTGCGCGATGGACGCGTTCGTGCTCGACAACGGCATCACCTGGGTCGGCGAGGGCGACGGGCTGCTCGCGCTGTACCTGCGCTCGGCCGGCTTCGCCGCGGCCGGGTTCACCGTGCTGTGCACGGTGTCGATCGCGGCCAAGTGGCTGCTGGTCGGACGCTGGAAACCCACCGAGATCCGGTTGTGGAGCCTGGGTTACGCCCGGTTCTGGGCGGTCCGGACGCTGCAGCGGCTCAACCCGCTCACGCTGTTCGTGGGCACCCCGCTCTACGTCGGCTACCTGCGGCTGATGGGGGCCAGGATCGGCCCCGGGGTGACCATCCTGTCGGCGAACCTGCCGGTCTGCACCGACCTGCTCACCGTCGGCGCGGGCACGATCATCCGAAAGGACACCCTCTTCACCGGTTACCGCGCGGAATCCGGCCGGTTGCGCACCGGCCGGGTGACCCTCGGCGCGGGCGTGTTCGTCGGTGAGGCCTCCGTGCTCGACATCAACACCACGCTCGGCGACCGGGCGCAGCTCGGGCACAGCTCGTCGCTGCACGAGGGCCAGTCCGTGCCGGACGGCGCGCACTGGCACGGCTCCCCCGCGGTCACCTCCACTGTGGACTACGACACGCTGGAGCCCCGGCCGTGCGGACCGGCCCGGCGCGTGCGGTTCAGCGTGCTGAGGCTCCTGCTGCTGGTCCTGGTCTACGTGCCGCTGCTGCTGGGCGCCCTAACCGCCGCCGACCGGCTGTTCACCTCGACCGCGCTGACCGGGGCCGCGGACGCCGCCGCGGAGGTCGGCGAGACCTCGGGCCTGTACCTCGGGCTGCTGCTGGCCGGGCTGCTGCTGATCACCACCCTGCCCCGGGCGCTGTCGCGGCTCGTGCGGCCCGGCCGGGTCTACCCGCTGTTCGGCTTCCACCACGGCGTGCAGCGCACGATCACCCGGCTGAGCAACCTCCGCACCTTCCAGAACCTCTTCGGCGACAGCTCGGCGATCGTGCACTACCTGCGCGGGATCGGCTACGACCTCGGCGACTTCGTGCAGACCGGCTCCAACTTCGGCCTGTCCGTGCGGCACGACTCGCCGCTGCTGTCCGGCGTGGGCCGGGGCACGATGGTCTCCGACGGGCTGAGCATCGGCAACCTCGACTACTCCAGCACCTCGTTCCGGCTGGCCCCGACGATGATCGGGGAGCAGAACTTCGCCGGCAACAACATCCACTACCCCACCGGCGGCCGGACCGGGTCGAACTGCCTGCTGGCCACCAAGGTGATGATCCCGCTGGACGGCCCGCTGCGCGAGGACACCGGCCTGCTCGGCTCGCCGTGCTTCGAGATCCCCCGCTCGGTCGATCGCGACAGCCGGTTCGCCGGGCTGGCCACCGGCGAGGCGCTGCGCCGGGGGCTGGCCCGCAAGAACCGGCACAACGCCGTGACCATGCTGGTCTACCTGCTCGCCCAGTGCCTCGGGCTCGGCGGGACGGTGCTGATCGCGCTGGTCGCGGGCGGACTGCACCCCCGGTTCGGCCCGCTCGTGTGGGCCCTCGACCTGCCGGCCTCGCTGGTGTTCCTGGTCGGCTACTGGATCCTGGTCGAACGCGCGGTGGCGGGCTTCCGCCGGCTGCGGCCGCGGTTCTGCTCGATCTACGACCCGGTGTTCTGGCGGCACGAGCGGTTCTGGAAGCTCAGCTCGGGCCGGTACCTGACCCTGTTCAACGGCACGCCGTTCAAGATCCTGCTCTGGCGGCTGCTCGGGGTGCGGATGGGCCGCCGCGTGTTCGACGACGGCTGCGGCATCCCGGAGAAGAGCCTGGTCCGCGTCGGCGACGACTGCGTGCTCAACCTCTCCGCGGTGTTGCAGGGCCATTCGCTCGAAGACGGCGCCTTCAAGTCCGACCGGATCAGCCTCGGCGCCGGCTGCGTCGTCGGCACCAACGCTTTCGTCCACTATGGAGTGACGATGGCCGACGGTGCCGTGCTCGGCCCCGATTCGTTCCTGATGAAGGGCACCGAAGTGACCACCGCCGCCCGCTGGGGCGGCAACCCCGCCGTCGAACTCGGCGCCACCACCTCCGTTCCCGCCCCCACTGCCCGAGGAGAACTGGCCCCATGACCGCCCTCGCCCACCCCGCACCGCTCACCGGACCGTCCGTCCACGGCGGACTGCCCGGCCCCCGCTCGGCCGAGTACCTGGCCCGCCAGGACCGCCGGGAGTCCCAGGCCCGGGCCTACCCCCGGCACCTGCCGATCGCGATCGCCGAAGGCTCCGGCAGCTTCGTGCGCGACGTCGACGGCAACGTGTTCATCGACTTCCTGGCCGGGGCGGGGGTGCTCTCCCTCGGCCACAACCACCCCGAGCTGGTCGAGGCCGTGGCCGGCCAGCTCGGCCGGCTGACCCACGCGCTGGACTTCCCGACCCCGGCCAAGGACGAGTTCACCGAGGCCCAGCTCGCCATGCTGCCCGAGGCCATGCGGTCGCGGATGAAGCTGCACTTCTGCGGGCCGACCGGGGCGAACGCGGTCGAGGCCGCGCTCAAGCTGTGCAAGACCGCGACCGGGCGCGGCGACATCATCTCGTTCCAGGGCGGCTTCCACGGCAGCACGCACGCCGCGCTGAGCCTGACCGGGCTGGTCAGCCAGAAGCAGCCGATCGCCAACCCGGTGCCCGGCGTGCACTTCTTCCCGTACTCCTACTGCCACCGGTGCCCGGTCGGGCTCGTGCCGGAGCACTGCGCGACCAACTGCGTGGAGTTCCTGGAGCGGTCGCTGACCGACGCGAACGGCGGCATCGCGCGGCCCGCGGCGGTGGTGCTCGAACTGGTGCAGGGCGAGGGCGGGGTGATCCCGGCCCGGCCCTCGTTCGTGCGCCGGGTGCGCGAGCTGACCCGCGAGCTGGACATCCCGCTGGTCGTCGACGAGGTGCAGACCGGCTGCGGCCGGACCGGGACCTGGTTCGCCTTCGAGCAGTACGGCATCGAGCCGGACGTGGTGATCGCGTCCAAGGCGCTCAGCGGGATCGGCGCCCCGGTGGCGCTGATCATCTACGACCGGCGCCTGGACACCTGGGCACCCGGCGCGCACAGCGGCACCTTCCGCGGCAACCAGCTCGCCTTCGCCGCCGGGGTGCGGGCCATCGAAATCATCGAGCGCGACGGCGTGCTCGCGAACGTCGCCGAGCGCGGGCGGCAGCTCGAGGAGCTCTTCGCGCCGTTGTCCGGCCACCCCTGGGTGTCGGACGTGCGCGGGCTCGGGCTGATGTGGGGCATCGAGCTGGCCGACCCGGCCACCGGCGCGCCCGCGTCGGCCCTCGCGCTGGCCGTGCAGGAGCACGCGCTGCGCCTCGGGCTGATCGTCGAGCTGGGCGGGCGCGGCGACTGCGTGGTGCGGCTGCTGCCGCCGCTCAACGTCACCGCGGAGGTGGTCGGCACCGCGGCGGGGATCCTGCTGGCCGCGCTCGAAACCGCGGCCGGGGCCGTGAGATGACCCTGATCGTGCAGAAGTACGGTGGCTCGTCGGTGGCCACCCCGGACCGGCTCGCCGCGGTCGCCGCGCGGATCGCGGCCGCGCGCCGGGCGGGCAGCCGGGTGGCCGTGGTGGTCTCGGCGATGGGCCGCACCACCGACGAACTGCTCGCCCTCGCCGGGGAGGTGGGCGAAACCCCCTCGCCCCGCGAGCTGGACCACCTGCTCTCGGCCGGCGAGCAGATCTCCAGCGCGCTGCTGACCATGGCGCTGCACCGGATCGGGGTGCAGGCCTGCTCGCTGTCGGGCCGGCAGGCCGGGCTGCGCACCACCGCGGCCCACGGCGGCGCGCGCATCCTCGACATCGACCCGGCCCGGGTCCACCGCGAGCTCGACCAGGGCCGGATCGTGGTGGTGGCGGGGTTCCAGGGCGTCCGGCCGGACACCTCCGACACCACCACCCTCGGCCGCGGCGGCTCGGACACCACCGCGGTCGCGCTGGCCGCCGCGCTCGGCGCCCGGCGGTGCGAGATCTACACCGACGTCGACGGCGTCTACACCGCCGATCCCCGGCTCGTGCCGGACGCGCGCCGGATCCCGGCCCTCGGCCACCCGGCGATGCTGGAGCTGGCCACGGCCGGGGCCAAGGTGCTGGTGGCGCGGTGCGTGGAGTGCGCGCACCGCCACGGCGTCCGGCTGCACGTTCGCTCCTCCTACACCGACCACCCCGGCACCCTCGTTTCCGCAGACCCGGAGGACATCATGGAACAGCCCGCCATCACCGGCGTCGCGCACGACCGCTCGGTCGCCGCGGTCACCCTCACCGGCGTGCCGTCCGGCCCGGCCACCACCGCGCTGGTGCTGCGGGCCGTCGCGGTCACCGGGGTGGAGGTCGACATGCTCACCCGCACGCCCGCGCTCGCCGGTTCGTCCACAGTGGAGGTCACCGTGGTCGTGCCGGAGCCGGGCCTGCCGCGGGTGCTGGCCGCCCTCGAAGCCCGCCGACCGGAGATCGGCTTCACCCGGCTGGCCCACGACGAGAGCGCGGGCAAGGTCTCGGTGATCGGTACCGGGGTGCGCTCGGACCCGACGGTGACCGCGCGATTCCTGGAAACCCTGGCCGGCGCGGGCTTGCGCCAGCTCGTCGTCTCGGAGCTGCGGCTTTCGGCGCTGTGCGACCGCGCCCGCCTCGACGAGGCCGTGCGGGCCCTGCACCGGGCCTTCGACCTGCACGAACCGCCCCGCCTGGTCCTGCCCGCGAGCCGTCGGGCCGGCGCCCAGGTGTGAGCCGTCCCCCCGGGCCACCACCGTCGGGGTGGCGGCCCGGGATGGTCAGCGCGCCGCCGGCCCGGACCCGGCCGCCGACAGCCCGTGCGGGAGCCGGCGCCGGGCGTCTTCGCGCGGCGAGACCGATCCGACATCGACGTGACCCGCGTGGAGCCGCGAGCGAAGACGGCTCCCGGTTTATGGCGCCGACACCACCCGGTCTCCGTCCGCTGGCTCCGCGTACAGCAGTTCCACCAGCTCGGCTCGGCGTTTCAGCACCACGCCGCGGTTCAGCTGGCCCTTGTCGGTGATCTCCCCCGCGTCCAGGTCCGGCGGGGTGCGCGCAACCACCAGCCGCTCGATCCGGCCCGAAACGCCGAGGCCCTGGTTCACCTCGGCCAGCGCCGCGGACAGCCGCGAGCGCAGCACGGCGTCCGCGTCCCGCCCCGGGTCCGGCCGGGTTTCCCCGCCGGCCCGCTCCGGTTGCAGCCAGACGATCGCGGTGACGCAGGAGCGGTTGTCACCGGCCAGAACCGCGTCGGACAGGACCCCGGCCGCGGACAGCAGCCGGTTGCGCAGCCGGCCCGCCACCACCCAGGTTCCGTTGTCCAGCTTGAAATCCTCGGCGATGCGGCCCTCGAACACGAGACCGCGGCGCGGGTCCCCGGACTCGCCGGCCATCCGCACCGCGTCGCCGGAACGGTAGAAACCGTCCTCGTCGACCGCGGCCGAGAAGTCCGCGCCGAGATAGCCCGGCGTCACCGAAGCGCCGCGCACCCGGATTTCGAGCCGGTCGCCCACCGGGGCGAGCTTGATCTCGGTTCCGGGCAGGGGGATCCCGATGCCCTGGTCCGCGCCGCCGTAGGTCGAGGTCGCGGCCGGCCCGGTCTCGGTGGACCCCCAGGACGAAACCACCGGCACGTCGCGCCCGGTGGCCCGGCGGGCGATCTCCCGCAACCGGGACCGCAGTTCGTCCGGCAGGTCGGCGCCCGCGTAGAGGATCAGGTCCACTCGGGACAGTACCCGGGCGGCCAGCGGCGGATCGGCGGTGAAGCGGCGCACGAGCTGCGCGTACCCGGCCGGGACGTTGACGCACACGGTCGGCGGGACCGACCGCAGCGCGTCGACGGTGCGGTCGAGCTCGCCGGGTCTCGGGGAGCCGTCGTCGATGTAGAGGCTGCCGCCGTTGGTGAGCGCGAGGTGCAGGTTGTGATTGCCGCCGAAGGTGTGGCTCCAGGGCAGCCAGTCGGTCAGCACCGGCGGCCCGTCGGTGAGGAACGGCCAGATCTGCCGCAGCATCTGCTGGTTCGCCGACAGCATCCGGTGGGTGTTCAGCACCCCTTTGGGCAATCCCGTGGACCCCGAGGTGAAGAGGAACTTAGCGGTCGTGCCCGGGGTGAGCGCGGCGAACTTCTCCTCGACCGCCCGGGTGGGCGCCGTCGCCCGCAGTTCCGCGAGCGGCCGGCCCGGCCCGCGGGCCACCACCGCCGGAGCGCCGGTCTCGGCGAGCGCCGAACCGAACCGGTCCCCGTCCTCGGCGAAGACGAGGCCCGGCCGGACCAGTCCGGAAACCGCCCGCAACCGCGCGTGATCCTTGGTACGCAGGGAATAGGCGGCACTCACCGGCACCACCGGCACGCCGGTGAGGTAGCCGGCCAAGGTGAGCCGGAGGTGGTTCAGCGAATTGCCGGACAGCACCAGCAGCGGCGCGTCCGGCCCCAGCCCGCGGTCGAGCAGGGCCTGGCCCAGGGCCGCGGCATCGGCCGCCGCCTCGGCGTAGGTCAGCTCGCGCCAGCCGTCGAGGGTCCGCTCGGCGGCCAGCACCGCGCCGGGGGTGGCCGCCGCCCACTGCCGGAACGCGTGCGCGAGCGTCGGCGCGTGTTCGGCCAGCGGTTCCGTGCAGCGCACGACCTGGCTGCCGTCCGGCAGCCACGAGCGCTCCAGCGACGCGTCGGCCACGACGCTCACCAGGCGGATCCGTCGGTGTAGAGCTCCACCGCCGCGCGCAGTTCCCCACGCGCGATGAGGGTGGTGACCCGCTCGATGTCGGCGTCCATCGGGCGGTCGCGGTCGAGGAATTCGCACACCTCCCGCACGGCCCCGTGCGCGGCCGCGGTGGGCGCGCTGAGCACGTCGTGCCCACGCAGGTCCGCGGCCTGGCACAGCGCGATGAGGTGGATCGCGGTGATGCGCTGCACGAGGTGCACCACGGAACGGGCGTCGCGGGCGGCGATCGTGCCCATGCTGACCTTGTCCTGGTTGTGCGCTTCGGTGGAGCGGGAGAACGACGCCGCCGGCATCGTCCACTTGAGCGCCTCCGCGGCCAGGGAGGACGCGACGATCTGCATCCCCTTGAACCCGTGGAACAGCCCGGCCTCGTAGTCGCTGTCCTCGACGTGCGGGATCAGGTTCGGGGTGAGGCCGTTGTTGAACTTCTCGTCCACCACCAGTTCCAGCTGCCGGTCGAGCAGGTCGCCGACCCCGGCCACCGCGGTCTTCAGCGCGTCCATCGCCTGCGCGACGTGGCCGCCGTAGAAGTTGCCGCCGTTGCGCACCGTGCCCACGGCGACGTCGAAGAGCGGATTGTCGTTGGCGGAGTTGACTTCCACGGTCAGCCAGTGGCGCGCCCAATCGGTCGTGTCGCGCAGCACGCCGGTGACGTGCGGAGCGCAGCGGACCGAGTAGGGATCCTGGATCGGCCGCTCCAGCTCGACGTAGTCGGCTTCCGGCCGGCGGACGCCGTCGTCGGCGGCTTCGGTGAACAGCACGGACCGGATCACCGCCGCGCTGCGCAGCACCCCGTCGTGCGGTTTGGCCTCGGCCAGGAACGCCGCGAAGTGACCGGGATTGCCCACCAGCACCTGGCTGGTCATCGCCGTGCACAGGTCCGCGGCGAAGGCGAGTTCGGCCGCGTCCTGCAGGGCCAGCACGGCGAAGCCGGACATGAACGAGGTGCCGTTGACCATGGCGAGGCCTTCCTTGGCCTCCAGTTCCAGCGGGGTCAGCCCGGTGGCGGCGAACGCTTCGGCCGCCGGCTTCTCCGTGCCGCGGTGCAGGACCCGGCCCTGCCCGGTGAGCGCCGCGGCGAGGTAGCTCAGCGGGACCAGATCGCCGCTGGCGCCGACCGTGCCGCGCTCGGGGATCATCGGCAGCACGTCCGCGTTGATCAGGTCGATCAGCGCGGCCACCAGCTCGGGGCGCACCCCGGAATGCCCGCGGGCCAGGCAGTTCGCCCGCACGACCATGGTGGCGCGCACGACCTCGGGATCGGCCAGCGGGCCGACTCCCGCGGACAGGAACCGCACCAGGTTGTCCTGCAGATCGCTGGTCTTGCGCTTGGACACCTGCCGCCGGTTGCTGTCGCCGAACCCGGAGGTGACTCCGTAGATCGGGGTGCCCGAGTCGATCAGGCGGTGCTTCAGGGAGTTGGACGCGCCGATCCGCTCGGTCGCGTCCTCGCCGAGGACGACCGTGCGCAGTTCCGGCGTGCGGGCGAGCGCGACGATGTCGCCGAGGGTCAGCGTGCGGCCGTCCAGCCGCACCGCCCGGAGCTGAGGCACCTGTTCGGTGGGGATGGCCATGGGTCCGTCCTTTCTGGCGAGTGGGACGCGCTCGGCGCCTCCGTGCGCGGCGGCTCAGGGTCGCCGGCGCCGACGTTGCGGCACCTACTCCGCGTACTACCGCAGGAAAGTAAGCGCGCCGGAGCCGGACCAGCTATCCGCAACAATCGGAATCCCGCACCGCGAACGCGGATGTGCCCGGGAATACCCCGTTCACGGGGCACCCCCGGCCCCGGACGCAAAAATTCCTGGTCATCGATCCGATGACCAGGAATGCAGGCTTGGTGATGTGATCAGAAAGAATTTCGCGAGGCGTACACCGTCATCGCCGCGCCGAGCAACTGGCCGCCACGGCTGGTCATCGGATTGTGCCCGGTGATCTTCTCGATCCGGCTCAGCCGGTAGTCGAGCGTGCTGCGGTGGATGTAGAGGTCCTTGGCCGCGCGGCTGCGGTTGAAGTCGGCCCGGATGAGGACGCCGAGGGTCTCCTGCAGCACCGCGCTCGCCATCAGCGGGCGGATGATCTCGACCAGGTTGTGCGCGACCGTGTGGTGCCGCGAAACAGCGTACTCGACGAGGAAGTCGTCGAGGCTGTAGACGCCCGGCTCGCTGCCCGCCGCCTTCGCCAGCTTCAGCACTTCGACCGCCTCCTGGTAGCCGTCCGGGATGTCGCTCCGGAGGCGCCCGGCCGCCGCGCCCCACACCCGGCCGCCCAACCGGCGGCTCAGCTCCCGCACGATCTTCGCGGACCGGCCGCCGTCGTCGGCGTCCGGCACCAGGGCGACCGCGCCGCCCGGACACGGCGTGGACAGCGCCTCCTCCCCGTAGCCGGCCAGGTTCTGGGTGATCACGTCCTGGTCGCGCGGGCTCGCCTGCAGCACGATGACCACGTAGTACGGGGCCAGCAGCGGTTCGACGTGCGGTGGCGCGGAGCCGTCCGCGATCAGCCGCGCGGCGAGGTCGGCGGGCTCCGGCTCGGCCTCCGGGATCGGCTCCGCCGCCGTGGCGGCCAAGAGGTCCCGCAGTTTCGCCCGCAACTCCGGCGAGGCGGCTTCGGCGAGCGAAAGCATGAGGTCCGACAGTTGCCCGCTGGGCGATCCACCTGGGGGAACCAGTCGCAGCGGCCACTCGGTCCTCGACGAAACGAACGGTTCGGCAGAATCTGACAAATCCGCATTCATTGGATTTTCCCATCCCGTTTCCGCCATCGGCGGAGCGCCAGGAAGCCGCACCGGGCAAGCAGCAATATGAAAACCCGGCATCGGCGCGGAACATGTTTCAACTCCCTACCTTTAACGTATTGACGGTAGCTGGTTTCGTCAACTAAACACTCGGTGTTCTCGCGACCGGCCGCACTAAACTCGTGGTGCCGTACCAGTGCCGGGCGGGCCGGGGCGGGCCGCTCTCTCCTGCGGTACGGTCCGCGAGCGAGCGAAGGACCGGCCGCGAGACCGGGAAGCCGGCCGCTGTCCGAGGTACGGCTGTTCTCGCTTCGTCTTGATCAGCGCGTCCGCGCACGGACCCGGCGCACCGGGCCCCGGCGACCGGGATACGCCACGGTTCCCGGTCAGCCCCACCAGCCGCCACCGGAGCGCCGCACCTCCGGCGATTTCTCCGTCACCGCAACGCGACCGACCGGCCCGCAGTTCACACCTGGGCCGCCTGGGCGCGCAGCACCGAGGCCAGCTCCGTGCGCCGCCGCACTCGCAGCTTGCGGAAGGATTTCGTCAGGTGCTTCTCCACCGCGCGCACACTGACCTCCAGCACCCGGGCGATCTCCTGGTTCGTCCGGCCTTCCACGGCCAGTTCCACCACCCGTTGCTCCGCTCGCGTCAGCGCCTCCGCGCCGGAGCGGCGAGCCCGGTCCGCGGCCACCGGGTCCCCGCACTCCACCGCGATCTCCTCGGCCCTGGCCAGCAGTACCGCGGCTTCGTCCGGCTCGATCTCCCGCAGCCGCGCGCCCAGCCGGACCAGCGTGCGGGCCAGCTCGGACCGGTTGGCCGATTTCTCCAGCATTTCCGCCGATTCGCGCAACAGGTCCAGACCGGGCCCGCCGGGCGTCAGGTCGCCGAGCACCCGGGCCGCCCGGCCGATCGCGACGGCCGCGCCCCAGCCGCGCGCCCGCTCGTACTCCAGTTCGGCCAGTTCGCGAGCCTGCTCGGTCTCGCCCAGCTGGCGGTGCAGCGCGGCCGCGGACAGCCGCCACGAGAACAGCCCCGGGTTGCGCCAGCCGGCCTGTTCCAGCTGCCAGCCGATGTCCCGGATGAACGCCAGCCCGGACACCCGGTCCCCGCCCAGGGCGGCCGACATCCCGCGCAGCAGCCCGAGCAGCGCACTCACCAGCACGCTCCGGTCGTCCTCGGGCGGATCGGCCAGCAGCCGCCGGATCAGCTCCGCGTCGCGGTTGATCACCGCGGTCAGCCCGAGCGGCGCCAGGATCGTCGTGCCGGTGCGCGCCCAGTCCGGCGGCGGCCCGGCCATGACGCGGTGCGCGATCTCGCCCGCCTTGGCCAGATTGCCCTGGTTGAGCGACACCAGCGCTCGTTCCGCCTCGATCAGGGTGCGTTCGGCCGCGTCCTCGCACTGGGCCAGCGCGCTGTCCAGCCACGGGACCAGTTCGTCGATCGCGCCCGCCGCGCACAGGACGTCGATCAGCAGCGGGAGGACCCCGTGGATCTGCGCGGGCGCGGCCGGCTCCCGGCGCAGTACCCGCGTGCCGAGCACGGCCACTTCCGCCGCGCTCAGGCCGGAGCACTTGCTGGCGGCGAACAGCAGCACGGTGAGCAGCTCGCGCTCGGCCGGGGAGGAGACCGCGGGATTCGGGCCCAGGTCACGCAGCCGCCCGGCCGCCGCCTGCAGTTCGGCGGGGTCCGACGATCCGATGTGGCGCGCCCGAGCCTCCAGGTGCACGACGAGTTCGTGCGCGCGGCTGCCCGGCGCGCCGGAGGGGCCCAGCTCCGCCGCCACCTGCTCGAGCAGGTCCCGCACGTACGGCGGCGCGTCCGCGAACAACGTCGGCGAGAGCCGGGTCAAGGCCGCGGCCCGGTCTTCCGGCCCACGCAGCAGAGTGGTCGCCTGCGCGACGTGCCGGACCGCGGCGGCCCGATCGGCCCCCAGCTCGGCGGTGGCCAGCGCGACGTGGGCCGCCGCGCGGTCGTCGTCTTCGAGGGTGCCGTCGAGCAGGAGCCGGCGCAGGTACCGGGCGGCGGCTTCCGGGGCGCGGCGGCGGATCGCGGTGTCGGCCGCCTCCCGCAGGGTTTCCACGGCCCACGAAGTGCGAACCGGGAGCACCCCGAGCAACCGCTGCGCCACCTCCTCGACCGGGCAGCCGCCGCGGTGCAGGTCTTCGGCCGCCCGGACGTGCGCGCGTTCGCGTTCGTCGAACGTCATCGACTCGTCGATCATCTCGGAGATCAGCGGCCAGGAGAACCTCGGCCGATCGGCCTCCAGCAGGCCCAAGCGGCTGAGCGTGCGCAAGGCCGGCTCGCAAGCCGCCTCCTCGAAGCCGGTCAGCCGGCTGATCGCGGCGAGGCCGGAATACCGGTCGAGCACGGTGACCGCCTTCGCGACCTGCCACACCGGCTCCGGCTGGGCCTGCAGGCAGGTCAGCAGCCAATCCCGCAACCGGACGGGCCGGATCGGGCCGCCCGGCCCCGGCGGGTCCCCGGCGGCGGCCAGTTCATCGGCCACCGCGGCCACGAACATCGGCAGGCCGCTGGTGTTTTCCCAGCAGCTCTGCGCGAACTGCTCGTCCACGGGCATCCCGGTCCGCTGCGTGAGCAGGGCCCGCACCGAGGCCGCGGTCAGCCGTTGCGGCCGCAGGGTGGCCGCGGCCGCCTCGGCCAGCCGGCGGACCAGCGGTTCGTCGGTCAGGACGTCGCCTTCGCAGACCACGCAGGCCAGCACCACCGGCTGGTGCCGCACCCGGTGCGCCCACCGCGCCAGCCAGCGCAGCGAGGGCTGGTCCGCCTGGTGCAGATCGTCGACGAGCACCAGCACCGGACCGTCGGCGGCGACCTCCGCCAGCACCGCGTCGAACCCGGCCTGCTGCTGCCCGTCCGGGAGATCCCGGCGGACCAGGCCGCCCGCCGGCTCGGCCACGATGGGTGAGGCCGATCCGGACAGCCAGCGCTCGCGGACCGGGGCCGCGGTCCGGAACAGCAGCGGATTCAGCAGCTGGGCGAGCACGCCCCAGGAGAAGTCCCGTTCGTTCCGCGCGCCGCAAGCTCTCAGCACGGTCATCGGCCCGGCTTCGGCGAGCTCGGCGAACGCACGGAGCAACGCCGTCTTTCCCGTTCCGGGCCGGCCCTCGACCAGCAGCACCGATCCCTGGCCCGCCCGCGCGGCACGGAAGGCCGCTTCGGCGGCCGCCAGTTCGCTCTCGCGCTCGAGCAGGGACGGTCTCGACGAGTCGCTCACACCTGCTCCTCCAGGATCTGAGACATCTTCCCGACCCGATCCAGATAGCCCGGCTCCCCCCACTGGCGGGCCAGCGCCTGCTCCTCGGCCACCATCAACTGGGCGTCGACGGGCCGGCCGCACGCCTGGTAGGCGATCCCGGCCAGCAGCCGCCACGAGACCAGCACCGGGTTCACCCATTCCCTGGACAGCATCCGCCGCCCGCATTCCAGGAACAGGTCCAAAGCCTGCTCGGGGGCACCGTCGGCGAGGCGGACGAGACCGGTGGCGTAGAGCGCCTGCGCGCCGCCGACGCTCTGCTCGGTTCCCGCCGGCAGCGGGCCGGCCAGCCGGCTCCGGGCGTCGTCCAGCCGTCCGCGCACCAGGTCCAGCGTCACGCGCAGAGCCCGGGCGTGCCCGGCCACCATCGGATGCCAGCTGTGCTCGGGCAGCACTTGCGTCATCCAGCCGAAGTACTGAGCGGCCTCGTCCCAGCGGTCCTGCCCGAGGGCGACGGCGCCACGCGTGAGCATGGCCCACACCTCGGCCGCCCGCATGCACCGGCGGCGCGCCTCGACCAGGGCCACGTCGAGCTGCGCCGCCGCTTCCCCGGTCGCACCGGCCAGCAGGAGCACCCCGCAGGCCAGCACTCTGACGGTCAACGGCTGCTGCGCCCGCACCGACTTCGCCAAGGCCGCCTCGGCGAGCGAAAGCGCCCGCGTCCGGTCCCGATTGCGCACCGCGAGCCGCCACGCGGTGACCGCGGCCTCCGCGGGGGTCACCGCAGCGGAGCCGTCGGCGAACGAGTAATCCCCGGTGTCCCAAGCGGTCTCCGAGATCAGCCGGCGCAGTGTGCCCAGCGTGCTGCGATCGGCCGGGGCCAGTCCCGGCAGCCTCGCCGCGGTGGTGAGCGTGCGCCCGGCCGCCTCCGGCCGGCCCTGTGAGACGAGCATGTCCGCGGCGCGCAGCCGTGCGGCCGGCGTCGTCTCCTCCGCGAGCAGGATCCGCGCCAGCCGCCGGTGCCCCGCCTCCGGCGCTGTCCCGGCCTCCGCTCCGGCCAGCTCGATCGCGAACTGCGCGGCAACGTCGTCCGCGACCGGTTCTCGCAGGGCCCGCTTCAGAAGGCGGACCGCTTCCTCGTAGTCGTTGCTGCCGTAGAGCCGCCGGGCTTCGCTGTACAGCAGTTCGCCGACGCCGGGGAGACCGGGCGGCGCCCGCAGCGCCACCTTGACCAGCAGTGCGGGGCGGGTGCCGAACGACCGGCTCAGCGTCAGTACCCGGCCGTACAGCTCGGCCCGCTCGGCCGGGTTCAGTCCGGCCAGCAGCCGGTCCGCGACCATGGGTTCGGCGATCCGGATCGAGCTCCCGGAGGCCGGGCCCTCGACGAGGCCCAGCTCCCGCAACACAGCGTCGGCGCGGCCGGCGGCCGACGGGGACAGCCCGGCCGCCGCGCAGACCAGCTGCCAGTCGAATCCCTCGCCGCACAGTGCGATCACCCGGGCCAGCGCCACGGCGTCCGAGCCCGAGCCCGAGTTCAGCAGGTGCAGCACCCGGTCCGCCCAGTCCGCTCCCGCGACGGCCGCGCTGACGGCCAGATCGGGTTCGGCCGCCAGCACCGCCGCGCGCACGACCGAAGGCAGGCCCCGCGTGCGGTCCCGCAGCCGCCGCGCCGACTCCGGGTCGGACGGTCGGCCCGGCACCGCGTCGAGCAGCCGCCGCACGCCGTGCCGGCTCAACGACCGCAGCCGGAGCTGGTAGCACGGGGTCTGCTCGACCGTGGACCCGGCGTCCAGATCCCCGAAGGAGTCCGCCGGCCCCCCGAGTTCGCCGACCGCCACCACGGCCAGCATCGGCGCCCAGCTCAGCCGGCGCCGCAACGACCGCAGACACCGCCAAGACCGCTCGTCCATCCATTCCG
Source organism: Amycolatopsis sp. PS_44_ISF1 (assembly GCF_032335455.1). Taxonomy (NCBI): domain Bacteria; kingdom Bacillati; phylum Actinomycetota; class Actinomycetes; order Pseudonocardiales; family Pseudonocardiaceae; genus Amycolatopsis; species Amycolatopsis sp. PS_44_ISF1. The sequence goes on from NZ_JANUXO010000002.1 coordinate 2,091,507, forward strand.
CGCCGTCGAACACCAGCATCAGCGGCTGCTGCCGCGCCGCCGTCACGAACCGTTCGCACAGCTCGTCGGCCGACCCCGCCGGCCCCTGGCACACCCCGTCCGGCAGGGCCGAAACCAGGGCACCGACCACGTCCGTGCGCGGCCCGCCCGGCGTCGGCGGGACCCCGGCCGCATACAGCACCCGCACGTCCTGGCCCGCGGCCGCGATCGCCTGGCCCAGCAGCGCACTGCACCCGGCGCCGGGCGGGCCGCTCAAGCGCAGGTAAGCCGAGCGCCCCGCGGACAGCCCGGCCACGGCCGAGCGCAGCACCGCCAGTTCGGTCTCTCGCTCGGCCAACGGCAGTCCCCCGGACATCGCAACCATCGGCGAGGCGATCACGCCGGCTGCACCTCGGCCCGGTTCAGCAGGGCGGCGGCCAGTTCGGCGCGGAGCTCGATGCCGAGCTTCCGGTACACACTGGACAGATGGGTTTCCACCGTGCGCAGGGAAACGAAGAGCTGGTCGGCGATCTCGCGGTTCCGGTCCCCCGCCGCGGCCAGTTCGGCCACGCGCAGTTCGGCGCGGCTGAGCGTGCAGAGCCAGCGCGTGTGCACCCGGCCGCCGGCCGAAACCAGCAGATCCTGGGCCGTCGAGGCCAAGGCGGAGGCACCGGACCGGTTCGCCAGCGCGAGCGCGTCGCGCAGGTGGGCCCGCGCACCCTTCAGGTCGTCGACGCCGAGCAGGGCCCGGCCGAAGACGAGCTTCGCTCGCGCGAGGGTCAGTGGGACCTCGGCGGCACCGAGCAGATCGACGGCCCGGGCCAGCGCGTCCAGCCTCGCCGCACCGCGGCCGGCGACCCCGACGGCGAGCTGCGCCAGACCGGCCGCTTCCGGCGTCTGCCATTCCCGCGCCTGCGCCACGCCGTACTCGGCGAGCTCGGCTGCTTCTCCGGGCCGCTCCAGATCGGTGAGCAGACAGGTCGCCGCCAGCCACCAAGGCGCGAAAACCGGGTTGCGCACTCCCGCGCCGACCAGCCGGCGCCCGCACTCGAGCAGGACGGCGAGCGCCCCCTCCTGATCGCCGCGCCGCCGGCGCAGCGCGACCGAGACCAGCTCGGCTTCCGGGTACAGCCAGCCGAAATGAGCCCGGCGCACCCGGCTCAGCACCGCGCCGGCCCGATCGGGCCGGCCCATCGCCAGCAGCACCGAGGCCAGCCGGACCGCGGGCCACGTCACGGCCTCGGTGTTGCCGGTCCGTTCGGACGCACCGTCCACTGCGGACTCGGCGACGGCCGCCGCGGCCGGCAGCTCGCCCAGCCGTTCGAGCACCAGAGCCCGGGCCGTCAGGTCCCACAGATGAGGCTCGCCCTCGGCGGTGTTCTGCAACCGGTCGAGCGCCGCCAGCGCCTCGCGTGGTTGCCCGGCATAGCTCAGCGCGGCCGCCGCCGGGTAGTGCACGGGCAGTCCCTGCACGAGGGCGCGCCGGGCCCGCCGGGCCACCGCGCCGGCGCACCGGCCGCTGAGCATGGCGGCGTAGGCGGTCAGCCCATCCGCCGTCCGGCTGCCGTAGGAATCGCCGCCCCCGTGCTCCCACGGGCGCGCCAGCACCTCGGCGGTGGTGCTCTCGTCGGCCAGCGCGACCGCGGTCAGCACGGCCCGGAGCCGGCCCCGCAGTTCCTCGTCCCCCCGGCCGCCGCCGGCCTGGTCCAGTTCGGCCCGCAGCCGGTCCAGCACCGCGAACGCTTCCGGGCAACGGAAAGCCGCGAGCGCGGCGGCTCCGTAGATCGGTGCGAGCAGGGCTCTCGCCCGGACGTCCGGGATGCGGTCGAGGGCGTCGCGGAGGAAGCTCGCCGCCGGGGCCGGATCCGCGCCGGCGGCGGACTCGGCCATCCGCAGCAGCGGGTCGGCGTCGATCGAAGGCAGCTCCAGGATCCGCGAGAGATAGCGCATCGCGGTCTGCTGGTCCTCGGCCTGCTCCGCGATCGCCGCTTCGTACAGCACGCGGTGCATCCACGGATCAGGCAGGTCCGACAGAGTCACCAGCAGCCGGGCGACCTTCCCGGCCGGCACTCCCTGCTCGCTGAGCACCGTCGCGGCGCGCCGGCGGAGCCGATCCCGCTCAGCGCCCGAAACCGCCGCCAGCGCCGCGACCGCGAACTCCGGGTGCAGCGGCGCCGCCGTTCCCGGGTGCAGCAGTCCGTCCCGGCGCAGGTCGTCCAGCGCCTCGGCGACCAGCTCACTCGACAGATCGGCCACGACCGGGAGCACCGCGGGATCATCGACTCCGGCGTCGCCGAGCACGGCCAGCGCCCGCAGCACGACCCCGACGTAGGGCTTCCGCTCCTCGACGTACTCCTGAGCCTCGGCTTCCAGGAGCCGTTTCGCCGTCGTCGCGACGCGCGGCACCGCGGCCGCGTCCGGCCGGATCCCCTGCGTGGCCAGTTCGCCGAGCAACCGGCTCAGCCGGCGGGGATTCCCGGCAGTGGCCCGCAGGCAGACCTCGGCGAACCCGGCATCCGGCTCGTCGCCGTACCTCCGCTCCACGACCTGCCGCACCCCGGCGATCGGCAGCGGACCGAGTCGCACGGTCACGGCCTCGTGCTCGGCGACGAGATCCGCGAGCGGGCCCGTCTCCCCCTCCGGCAGCGCCAGCACGACCAGCAGCCGGCCGTCAGCCACCCGGCGCAGCAGGAAATCCAGCCAGTGCACCGAATCGTCGTCCGCCGACACCGCGTCGTCGATCAGCAGCACCGTCAGCCCCCGGGAGCTCGCCGCCAGCACCGGCCGCGCCAGTTCGGCCAGCAGGGGGAAACGGTCGGCCTGCGGTCCGGGCGCCGCATCGATCCCGGCGAACGGGGCCAGCAGCTCGTGGACTACGCCGAACGGACGCGCGGGCGCCGGCGCCGCGGCGCTCAGCACCTCGGCCGCTTCGTCGAACCTCTGTCGCGCCGCCTGCAACAGACTGCTCTTCCCGGCCCCGGCACCGCCGCGGACCAGCGCCAACGGTCTTCTTTCGACCGCGCACGCGAACAGCCGGGCCAGCTCGGGCCCCCGCCCGATCAGCCCCGATGCTCTCGCAGGCTCTCCGCAATCCCGCATGACCGCCCCCCGTCGGTTACCGCTCCACCTCCAGCGACGACATCAAGGCTACTGAAAACATGACATATGCCGGTAACCTGTGTGAAAGAAGAGAAGAACGAGCCAAACTGCTGCGCTTTGTTACTCCTCAGTGCCCAGCCGAGACGGACAGGGCCACCCAGAGGAATACGATGCCCGAAAGGAGCATCCCGGCTCGGGGATCGTGCGGAACGGACAGGAATCGGGCTCCGGCCCGGGGCCGCAGCGCCGGCACGCGCTCCACCACCGCCACCCGGATCCGGCCGGCCAGCGCGGGCAGCGCGGGCAGGCAGGAAATCGCCGCCAGCGCCGGAACCGCCGACGCGCCGGCCGCGACCGGGCCGACCGCGTGCGCGATGACCAGGTGCAGCGTCGCGGTGGACACGATCACCGCGGTACCGGCGAGGTGCACCGACGGTCCGGTCGCGGTCCGCTGCCCGCCCGGTTGCCGGTGCCGGGAAACCGATCGAGCCGCCAGCTTGCGCTGCACCTGGTGGGCCCGGCGCCGCAACTCGAAGGCCTGGTCGAGCCCGATCAGCGCGCCGACCGCGCACAGCACCGGCGCGGTGGCGGCCCCCGCGTGCACCACCTGGCCCAGCACCAGCGCGCCGCCCACGGCCGCGGCGGTCGTCGGCCACAGCCGCCGCAGGGTGGCCCCGCTGAGCAGCACGGCCACCATGCCGAGGACCGAAACCACCGCGGCGGCGGGGAAATCGAGCAGCTTCGACGTCATCCGGCACTCCGTTCCCGCGTCGCCGCAGTCGCGTTCTCGTCGCTTCCCTTACCGGATCAACCCTGCCCGAGCGGGGGGCGAAACGGAGACCGGAGCACCCCCGGAGGCGCGGTAGGGATGTCCCTACCAGGAAAAGCACGAGCACGAATCCCGCGGAAAGACACTCCGCGATTCGCGGAAAACTTCTCCGAAAAATTCGGTTACCTGTTTGGGACCGGTATTGAGGACAGGTTTCCGCTGAGGAATGAGTTCGGCCCCCGGGTCCGGCGGCTTCTCCCCGGTCAGCAGAACGGGGGTTTCCGGCAACGTGCCGGAAACCCCCGCTTCAGCTTCGGTACCCTCACCGCGAGAAGGAACGCACCCCCGGGCTGGCCGCGGCGACCAGGGTCAGGACCGCCATCACCCCGGCGACGGCCAGCACCGTGCCGGTCGCGTGGAACGACGACAGCGCGAATCCGCCCAGCAGGGAGCCGAAAGCCAGCGGCCCGTACGCCAGCAGGCTGGCCACGCTGGTCACCCGCCCGCGCAGGTGGTCCGGCACGATCCCGACCAGGTAGGCGCTCACTCCCACCGTCCACACCGCGCCGATGTAGGACATCGCGCCGTACAGGGCGCCGAGCAGCACCGGGTTGGGCGAGAACAGCGTCAGCGGCACCAGCAGCGCCCAGAGCCCGTTGGCCCCGATGACCAGCGCGGGCAGCGAGATCCGCCGGATCCAGAAGGCCGCGGTCGTCGCGCCGAGCACGCCGCCGATCCCGGAGACCACCGACACCACCGAGGCGGTGGCCTGGGAACCGCCGTGGTCGCGCACCATCACCAGCACCGCCAGCATGAGCACCTGGAACAGCAGGTTGCTCACCGCGATCAGGCCGGCCGCGGCCCGCGCGAAGCGGTTCCCGGCCATCCAGCGCAGCCCTTCCAGCAACGCGGCCAGTGGCTTCTGCGGTTCGGCCGGTGCCGTCGAGACCTGAAGCTTCTTCCTGATCAGCAGCAGCGTGCCGAACGAGCAGGCGTGCAGGACCGCGGTCGAGAGGAACGGCAGCCACTGCGCCACCGCGGCGAGCAGGCCCGCGCCGCCCTGCCCGAGCAGCCCGGCGGCCTGTTCACGGGCCTCGTTGTGCGAGATCGCGGTGGTCAGGTGCTCCTCGGGGACCAGGCTGGGCAGCGCCGCCCGCTCGGCGATCCGGTACACCACGGTCAACGTGCCTTCGATGAACGCCACCACCGAGAGCTGCCAGAAGCTCAGCCCGAACAGCAGCAGCCAGACCGGGATGCTGCCGACCGCGATCAGCCGCCCGACGTCGCAGGCGATCAGCAGCCGCCGCCGGTCGAAGCGGTCCGCCACCACTCCGGCCGGTAGCTGCGCGAGCAGGTACGGCAACTGCGCGACGAAAGCGACCAGCCCGGACTCGGCCGGGGATCCGGTCGCCCACAGCACGACGAGTGGATAGGCGAAGGCGCTCATCCGCGAACCGAGGAAGGACAGCCCGGCCCCGGCCCACAGCAGGTGGAAGTCGCGGTTTCCGCGCAGGCCGCGATCCGTGGTGGTGTCGGCGGCGGTCACCGGCGGACGTCCCGCGCACCGCACCACTCGAGCACGGCCATCGCGCTGAAGAGCTTGAACTGCGCCTGGCGGAAGGCCAGGCTGTGCGGTCCGTCCAGCACGTCGGCGGTGACCTCTTCCCCGCGGTGAGCGGGCAGGTCGTGCAGGAACACCGCCTCCGGGCTGCGTTCCCACAACCCCGCGTGCACGCGGAACGGCTCGAACACCGTGCGCCAGCCCGCATCCGGCTTGCTCGTCCCGGTGGTCTGCCAGCGCGTGGCGTAGATCGCGTCGAACCCACCGGGCAGCGCGGCCATGTCGTGCCGTTCGGCGATCGAGGACCCGTGCCGGGCCGCGAGTTCCGCGGCCCGCAGCTTCACCGGCCCGGGCAATCCGTAGCCCGGCGGCGTGCGCAACTCGAGTTCCGTACCCGGGAACCGGGTCAGGCCCAACGCCAGCGCGACCGCGCTGTTGTTGCCCTCGCCGACGTAGAGCACGCGCAGTCCGTCGAGCCGGCCGAACCGGCAGAACAACGTGGTCAGGTCGGTCAGCCCTTGCGTCGGGTGCTCCTCCACGTTCATCGCGTTGACCACCGGCATGCCGTGGCCGGCCAGCTGTCCCAGCGCGTCCGCGGTCAGCGTGGTCCGCGCGACCAGCACGTCCAGCATCGACGCGAACACCCGGCCGGTGTCGGCCAGCGTCTCGCCGGTGTTGAGCTGGAGGTCGTCCGGACCGTAGGTGATCAGGTGCCCGCCGAGCCGCAGCACACCGCTGGAGAACGCGGTGCGCGTGCGGGTCGAGGTCTTCTCGAAGTACACCCCCACGACGGTCCCGTCCAGCGGGGAGCCGTGCTCCGTCCCCGCCGCGTGCGCGGCCCCGCGTTCGACCAGCGCCCGGAGCTCGCCGCCGTCGAGATCGTCGAGGGACAGCAGGTTCCGGGTGCGCACCCCCGGTGGAGCGATCAACTCGGTCATCGGATCCCTCCGTCGTCGGACATCAAGGTCTGGACGAGTGCGGCCAGCTCGCCCGCCCGGCGCGGGCGCAGGACTTCCTCGTGCTCACCGGCGATCCGGTGCACGGTGAGCCCGCCACCGGACAGAGCCCGCCAGCGCTCCAGGTAGCCGGCGTAGGACAGCCCGCGGACCACCCCGTGCCGTTCCTCGGCGCACTCGTCGGTGATCACGAGCCGGACCGGGGTACCGGCGGGCGGGTAGCGATAGGTGTACATGGCCTCGGTCAGCACTCGCGCCCTTCGCACCTGGCGGCGCATCGTGGTCAGGTCGGCCTCGTCCGCGGAGAGCCCGGCCAGCCGCAGCAGCGACCGGACCTCCCCGGCCGAGGCCAGTTCCGGCTGCTCACACAGCTGAGCCAGCCGGTCGATGAGCGCGTCGCCGGTGACCACCTCGGGCGAAACCGCCGGGTCGCCGATCGGGTCGATCAGCACCAGCGCCGACGCCGGGGTGCCCGACTCCGCGAGCTGCCGGGCCATTTCCCAGGCGAGGGTGGCCCCGGACGACCAGCCGAGCAGCGTGAACGGACCGGTCGGCTGGAGTTCGGCCAGGTAGCGGGCGGCGAGCGCGGCCAGGTCGACCGCCCCCTCGCCGATCGTGTCGGGTGCTTCGAAGGCGGCCACCGGGCGGTCGAGCCGGTCGGCCAGCGGCAGGAACCAGTGCGCGCTGCCGCCCTGCGGGTGCACGCAGTAGAGCGGGGTGCCGGTCCCGGCGGTGCGCAACCAGGCCAGTGCCCGGCCCTCGTCCCCGGGAGCCGCGTCCAGCCGTGCCGCCAGCGCTTCGACGGTCCGGGTTTCGAACACGTCGCGCACCGTCGCGGTGAACCCGGCCGAGCGCAGCGCCGCGACCAGCGTCATGGTGCGGATGGAATCCCCTCCCACGGCGAAGAAATCGTCGGTCACCCCGAGGCCGGACACGTTCAGCACCGAGCCCCAGACCTCGGCGATCCGCCGTTCGATCGCCGTGCGGGGGGCCACGGCCGGTTCTTCGGCCAGGTGCGAGCGGTCCGGGTCGGGCAGGGCCTTGCGGTCGACCTTCCCGTTGGCGGTCAACGGCAGTTCGTCCAGCACGAGCAGCGCCGAGGGCACCAGGTGCTGGGGCACCGTCTTGGCCAGTTCGGTCCGCACGGCCTCCTGGCCCGCGTCGCCCACCAGGTAGCCGACCAACCGGCCGCCCGCCGCCTTCGCCACCGCGTCCCGCACCCCGGGGACCGCGCGCAGCGCCGCCTCGACCTCGCCGAGCTCGACCCGCTGGCCGCGGATCTTCACCTGGTTGTCGCGCCGGCCGAGGAACTCCAGCTGCCCGTCCGGCCGGTAGCGCACGCGGTCGCCGGTGCGGTAGAGCAGGCCGTCCCCGCCGAACGGGTTCTCGACGAACGCCTGCGCGGTGCGGTCCGGGTCGCCGAGATAGCCGTGCCCGACCCCGGCCCCGCCGACGTAGAGCTCGCCCGGCACCCCGATCGGCGTGGGCCGGCGTCGAGCGTCGAGCACGTACAACCGGGTGTTGCGGATCGCCCGGCCGATGGGGACGATCGCGGCGTCCGCGGGCAGCGGTTCGGACACCACGGCGTGCGTGACGTCGTCCGAGCACTCGGTGGGCCCGTAGGCGTTGACCATCGGGATGCCGGGGAACCGCGCGAACCACCGGGTGCACAGGGCCGGCGGCAGCGCTTCACCGGTGACCACGAGCCAGCGCAGGGCCCGCAGCGACGGCACCGTGGCCCCGGAATCCCAATCGTCCAGCGCCGCCCGCAGCAACGAAGGCACCACTTCCAGCACGGTGATCCGCTCGGTCTCGACGGTGGCGAACAACGCGGCCGGATCGGCGGCGCAGGCCGGGGTGACCACCCGCACCCGGCCGCCGGTCACCAGCGCGGCCAGCATCTGCCAGATCGAAACGTCGAAGGTCAGCGGCGCATTCTGCACCACCGAGTCCTCGCCGCCGAGACCGAGATCCTCGATCTTGGCCAGCAGGTGGTTGACCATGCCGCGGCGGTGCACCATCGCGCCCTTGGGCGCGCCGGTCGAGCCGGAGGTGTAGAGCACGTACGCCAGGTCGTCCTCGCCGCCCAGCAACGGCAGCAGGTCCTCGCGCTGCTCGTCGCGCAGCGCGACGATCCGGGCGTTCCGGCCCGCGGCCGCCCGAGCGGCGTGCTCGGCGTGTTCCGGCGCCGCGAGCACGATCTGCGCCCCGCTGTCGGTGAGGAGCCGCGTGGTGCGGGCTTCCGGCGCAGCCGGGTCGAGCGGGAGGTAGGCCGCCCCCGCGCCGAGCACGCCCAGCACCGCGGAGACGAACCGGACGCCGGGCTCGGCCAGCACGGCGACCAGCGAGACCGGTCCGGAATCGTTCAGCCGCGCGGAGATGGCGTTCGCACGGGCGACCAGCGCGCGGTAGGTCACCGCTTCCCGGTCGTCGGTCACCGCGATCGCGTCCGGCTGCCGCCGGGCCGTCTCCCGCACCCGCTCGACGAGCCCCTCACTGCCGAGCGGGCGATCGGTGCGGTTCCACGCGCGCAGCACCAGGTCCCGCTCGCCGGCGGGCAGGGCCGCCTCGTGCGCGTCGCCGTCCGGGTCGGCGATCATCGACTCCAGCACGGTCCGGAACATCGCGAGCAGCCGGTTCCCGCCGGCGCGGGCCAGCACGTCGGTCCGGGCGTGCACCATCAGCCGGTTGCCCATCACCCCCATGCTCAGCCCGAACTCGTTCGGGCTGTCGTCGAGCACGGTCGTCTGGTCCACCAGGCCGAGGTCGACCACGTGGAAGTCCAGGTAGATGAAGAAGGTGTCGACCAGCCGCTCGGCGGCACCGGAGTCGCGCTGCATCTCCGGCAGCGGGAAGCGCCGGTGCGGCCACAGCCGCGTCTGCCCGTCGTAGGTCGCCCGGATCAGCTCGCCCCAGGTCGCGGCCGAGCGGTCGAACGCGTAGGGCACCGTGTTGAGGTACATGCCGAACACGCGGTCGGCGCCGAGCAGCTCCGGCCGGGTGTCGCAGACCAGGCCGGTGCTGAACGCCTCCTGATCGGTGATCATGCTCATCACCTTCAGGTACGCGGCGTGCCAGACGCTCTTGACCGACACCCCGAGCGAGACCGCGAGCGCGTGCAGGTCGCCGGCCAGGTCCGCGCACGGCAGATCGATCCGGTACGGCACGCCCGGACCGGGCTCGCGCCAAGCCTGCGGCAGCTCCAGCTTCGGCTGGGCCGCCACCAGCTCCCGCCAGTACCCGCGGTCCGCGGCCGAGTCCACCGAGGTGAGTTCCGCGGCGATGAAATCGGCGTAGCGGACCTCCGGCAGCGCGGGCAGATCCGGGTCGAGGCCGTCCCGCAGCCGGCCGTAGGCGGTCAGCACCTCCATCAGCAGCGAGTGGAAGCTCCAGCCCTCCAGCACCGCGTGGCATTCGGTGATGGAGATCCACCAGCCTTGGTCCACTACGTGCGCGAACAGCCGGATCAACGGCGGGCGGGCGAGGTCGAACAGCTCAGCCCGTTCGGCGGCGGTGAACTTCCGCAGCTGCGCGAGCTGGGCCGGTTCGGCCAGGCCGCGCAGGTCACGCCGGCCCGCCGAGGTCGGGACCCCGGCGTGGACGAGCTGCATCGGCACCGAGAACGAATCCACGTCGAGCGCGGTCCGCAGCACCTCGTGCCGCTGCACCACCAGCGCCGCGGCGGCGCGGAAAGCCGTGAAGTCGAAGGGCCGGTCGTCCTTGATCTGGAACGAGCTGATGTTGTGGTAGACGTTGTCCGAGCCGCCGGCCAGCATCTCCACCAGCATGCCGATCTGCACCTGGGACATCGGGTAGGCGTCGGCGATTCCCGGGCCGACCAGCGCGCGGTCGGCCTCGGACAGCAGGGCGAACGGCTCGACCGCGGTGTCGATCGGGGCGGGCGCGGCCCTGTCCTCGCAGTACGCGGCCAGCTCGGCGACCGTGCGGTGCTGGAAGACGTCCTGCACCGACACGTCGAACCCGGCCGTGCGCAACGCGCCGACCAGGGCCACCGCGCGGATCGAGTCACCGCCGATCTCGAAGAAGCCGTCGTGCACGCCGAGCGTGCCGATCTGCAGCGTCTCGCGCCAGACCGTGGCCATCCGCGCTTCGGTCACCGTCCTCGGCGCCGTGGCTTCGCCCCGCCCGCGAGCCGCCGAGCCGTCCGGTTCGGGAAGCGCCCTCTGATCCAGTTTTCCGTTGGCGGTCAGCGGGATGCGGTCGAGCACGACGTAGGCGGCCGGGATCATGTACTCCGGCAGCGACTTCGCCGCCTCCGCGCGCAACTCGCCCGGCTCGGGCGCGGTTCCGGCCGCGACCAGGTAGGCCACGAGCCGCTTGTCGCCCGGCGTGTCCTCGCGCAGCACCACGACGGCGTCCCGGACCGCGGCGTGCCCGGTCAGCGCCGCGGCGATCTCGCCCAGCTCGATCCGGAACCCGCGCAGCTTGACCTGGCGGTCGATCCGGCCGAGGAACTCCAGCCGGCCGTCCGGCCGCCGGCGGGCCAGGTCGCCACTGCGGTAGAGCCGCTCGCCCGGCGCACCGAACGGATCGGGAACGTACCGCTCGGCGGTCAGCTCCGGCCGGCCGAGATAACCCCGGGTCACCCCGTGCCCCCCGACGTGCATCTCACCGGCCGCGCCGGGCGGAACGAGGTTGCCGTGCCGGTCCAGCAGGTGGATCCGCTCGCCGCCGAGCGGAAGGCCGACCGGGTTTCCCGCGCCGGGCTCGAAGTCCTCCTCGGCCAGTTCGTGGAACGTGGAGTGCACGCAGGTCTCGGTGATGCCGTACATGTTGACCAGCACCGGGCGGCGCAGGCCGAATCGCCGCACCCACGGTGCGAGGTCACGCTGCTCCAGCTTCTCCCCGGCGAACACCACCGCGCGCAGGGCCAGCTCGTCCAGTCGCGGGTCCCCCGCTTCCGCGGCGGACACCAGCGAGCGGAACGCGGAAGGCGTCTGCGACAGCACCGTCACCTGCTCGCGAACCAGCAGGTCGAGGAAGTCCTCGGGCGATCGGGAGACGGCGAGTGGGACCACGACGAGTTTCCCGCCGTTCACCAGCGCGCCCCACATCTCCCAGACCGAGACGTCGAACGCGTAGGAGTGGAACATCGACCAGCGGTCGCCGGTCCCGAACCCGTAGTGCGGCTGGGCGGCGGTCAGCAGGCCGTGCACATTGGCGTGGGTGACGCACACGCCCTTCGGTTTCCCGGTGGAGCCCGAGGTGTAGATGACGTACGCGAGGCTGTCCGGCCCGCCCAGCGGTTCCGGCGCGGCTTCCGGAGCAGCGGCCAGCGCCGCCGCGTCCTGGCCGTCGAGCACCACGACCCGGCCGGAATGGACCTCCCGCACCAGGTCCAGGTGCGCGGCCGTGGTGACCACGACCGGCGCGGCCGCGTCCTCGATCATGAACCGCAGCCGATCGGCCGGGTAGGCCGGGTCGAGCGGGAGGTACCCGGCGCCGGACGCGGTGACGCCCAGCAGGGTGGGCACCAGGTCCGGACCGCGGTCGAGGCAGACGCCGACCAGCGTCTCCGGTCCGGCGCCGAGCCCGCGCAGGTGATGGGCGAGCCGGTTGGCCCGGCTTTCGAGTTCACGGTAGGTCAGCCCGGCCCCGTCGCAGGCGACCGCGATCGCCTCCGGGGTCCGCCCGGCCTGTTCGGCGAAAGCTTCGTGCAGGCAACGGGGTTCCGAGCCGGGCCCGGCCGGGCCCGCCTGCCGCACCAGCCGGGCGCGCTGCGGTTCGGGCAGGACCGACAGCTCGTGCACCGCGGCGGTGGGCGAGGCGGCGATGCTCTCCAGCAGGCACACGTAGTGCTCGGCCAGCCGCTGCGCGGTGGACTCGTCGAACAGGTCGGTGGCGTACTCGACCTTCCCGCCGATCGAGCCGTCGGGAAGCTCCATCAGCCGCAGCGCCAGGTCGAACTTCGACACCTGCCACTTCAGGTCCACGTACTCCGCGCGCACCCCCGCCATCTCCCCGCCGGCCACCGGCTGCGTGTGCAGGGTGAACGCGACCTGGAACAGCGGAGTGGCCGACAGGTCGCGCTCCGGCTGCAACTCCTCGACCAGCCGGCTGAACGGCACGGCCTGCCGGTCGAGTGCCTCCAGCACGGTGACCCGGTTGCGCGCCAGCAAGTCTTCGAACGAGGGCTCACCGGCGATCCGCATGCGCAGCGCCAGCGTGTTCATCACGTAACCGAGCAGGCCGGTCAGCTCCGGGTGGTCACGACCGGACACGACGGTGCCGACGACGATGTCGTCCTGACCGGTGTAGCGGGCCAGCAGGTACTGGAAGGCGGTCAGCAACAGCATGAAACCGGTGGCGTCGGCCGAGCGGGCCAGCGCCCGCAGCTCGGCCGCGACGCGCGGCTGGACGTGCAGCGGCACGCTCTCCCCGTGCCAGCTCCGCACCAGCGGCCGCGGGCGGTCGCTCACCAGCTCCAGGCGGGGCAGGTCGGCCAGTTGATCACGCCAGTACCACAACTGCTGCTCGACGGCCCGGTCCGAGTGGGCGTCCTGCTGCCAGGCGGCGAAGTCGGCGTACTGCACCGCGGGGGGCGGCAGCGGCGACGGGCGGCCCGAGGCGAACGCCTGGTACAGCGCGCCGAGTTCGCGCAGCAGCACCTCCTGGGTCACCTCGTCGGAAGCGATGTGGTGCAGCACCACCAGCAGCAGGTGGTCCTGCCCGCCGATGCGCAGCAGGGTCAGCCGCAGGGGGTGGTCGTTCTCCAGGTCGAACGGCCGTAGCGCCTCCCGCTCCGCCTGCGCCAGGGCCTCGGTCTCGTCGGCCGCGGCCAGATCCGCCCACTGCGGGGCGGACGGCGGGTCGACGACCTGCACCGGTCCGGCCCCTTCGAGCACGTAGCGGGTGCGCAGGATCTCGTGCCGGGCGACGAGTTCGGTCCAGACCCGGCGCAGCGCGCCGGTGTCCAGCGGACCGCGCAGCCGCAGCGCCAGCGGCACCAGGTATTCCGGGCTGCCCGGATCGAGCCGGTTGAGGAACCACTGCTGGCGCTGCCCGAAGGACAGCCGCAGCGGGGCCGCCCGGTCGGCGCGGCCGATCGAAAGCCGGTTGCCCGCCGCGCTGCCCGCCAGCCGGCGGCGCACCAGTTCTTCCCGGTAGAGTTCGGTTTCCTGCATGGTCATCGCTGAGTCTCCTCGCCGCGCGCGCGTACCTCGGCCGCGCTGAGTCCATCGATCTCGGCGCGGATCCGCGCTTCCACCGCTTCGGCCAGCCCGGCTACGGTCGGCGCGTCGAACAGGGTGTGCATCCCGATGTCTAGGCCGAACTCCTGGCGCAGCATGGACATCACGGTGGCCGCGGTCAGTGAGTGCCCGCCCAGGTCGAAGAAGTTGTCGTGCACGCCGATGCGCCGGTCGAACACCCGCGCCCAGATCGCCGCGATCCGGCGCTCCGCCACCGTGCTCGGCGCTTTGCGGTCCGGACCAGCCGGGGCGGACGCCTCCGGCGCGGGCAGGGCCCGGCGGTCGACCTTGCCGTTCGTGGTCAGCGGCAGGGCGGTCATCGGCACGAACAACCCGGGCACCTCGTGCCGCGGCAGCGACTGCGCCACGAAAGCCGCCAGGTCGTCCGCCCCGCCGACGTGGTAGGCGACCAGCTGCTGTCCATTGAGGACGACCACCGCCTCGCGCACCTCGGGGTGCGCCAGCAGCGCCGCTTCCACCGAGCCGAGTTCGACCCGGTATCCGCGCACCTTGACCTGGTTGTCCGCGCGGCCGCGGAACTCCACCTGGCCGTCGGGCAGCACGCGGCCGAGATCGCCGGTGCGGTAGAGCCGGGTACCGGCCGCGCCGTAGGGATCCGGCAGGAACTTCTCCGCGGTGAGCGCGGTCCTGCCCGCGTATCCTCGCGCGACCCCGACCCCGCCGACGTGGATTTCCCCGACCACGCCGACCGGGACCACGTTGAGCTGCTCGTCGAGCACGTGCATGGTGGTGTTCGGGATCGGGCGGCCGATCGACAGGAACTCGTGGGGCGGCTCACCCGGCTCGGGGAACAGCGCGGAGTTGCCCACGGTGATCTCGGTCGGCCCGTATTCCGCGGCGAACCGCGCGCCGGGCCGGCCGGTGACCGCGCGCCAGCGTTCGGCCAGGGCCGCGGGCACCCAGTCCCCCGCGGCGCAGACCAGCTCGGCCAGCGGTGCGGGCCCGGCGTCGGCCAGCTGCCCGAGGATCAGTTCCAGTTGCGCCGGCGCGAGTTTCACGAAGCTGAACGGCCCGGCTTCGGCCAGCGCCGCGCCCAGCCCGGTCAGGTCGAAGTCCTGCGGGAACAGCCGCACGGGCTGTCCGGTCAGCAGGGGCGTGTACAGGTTCGGCAGGCCGAGGTCGAAGGCGACCGAGGTGAACAACGGCGCACCGCCGGTGCCGTACGCGGCGTACGCACCGACTGTCCACTGGAGATAGTTCGCCAGCCCGCGGTGCTCGACCGAGACGCCCTTCGGCGTGCCGGTCGAACCCGAGGTGTAGATCAGGTAGGCGAGCCGGTCGAGCCCGTCGCCGGGAAGAGCGGCCGGGGCTTCGCCCGGCTGCCGGTCCAGCTCGCCGCGGTCACGGTCGACTAGCACCTGCCCGCCGGCGAAACCTTCGGAGCGCTCGACCAGTTCCAGGTCCGAGACCAGCACGGCAGCACCGGAGTCGGCCAGTGCGTGCTGCACCCGGCCGGCCGGGAAGGACGGGTCCAGCGGAACCTGCGCGCCGCCGGCCTTCCAGATTCCCAGCAGGGCGGCCACCAGGTCCGGCCCACGCCCGAGCAGCACGCCGACCGTGGTGCCGGCCGTGACCCCCCGCTCGCGCAGCACCCGCGCGAACCGGTTCGCCTCGGCGTCCAGTTCGGCGTAGGTGACCACACCGCCGTCGTGCTTCAGCGCCACCGCGTCGGGTGTGCGCGCGGCCTGCTCGGCGATCGCCACGTGCACCGGAACCGGCGGCAGTTCGGCGGTCGTGTCGTTCCACGAGCCCAGCAGCAGTTCCCGTTCGGGCGCGGCGACGAGTTCCGCCACGCCGATCGGCGTGTCCGGCGTGGTGGCCAGCGATTCGGCCAGCTGCACGAAATTCGCGCCGAGACGGGTGATGGTCGCCTGGTCGAACAGCGCGGTCGCGTACTCCAGGATGCCGTCGACGGCGCCGTTCGCGTGGGTGCGCATGATCAGGGTCAGATCGGTCTTCGCGACGTTCCAGATCGACTGCATGAACTGCGCGTCCACCACGTTCGTGTTGGCTTCGGCCAGCCCGCCGTCGTGCAGGTCGAAGATGACCTGGTAGACCGGGGTCCGGGACAGGTCACGGCTCGGCTGGACCTCCTCCACCAGGCGCTCGAACGGCAGGTCGGCGTGCCCGAACGCGCCGACGCACACCGCGCGCACCCGGGTCAGCGCCTCGGTGAAGGAGAGCTCCGGGGTCAGGTTCGCCCGCAGCACCAGGGAGTTGAGGAAGAAGCCGACCGCGCGGTCCGACCCGGGAGCGGTGCGTCCCGCCACCGGCGTGCCGACCACCACGTCCCAGGTTCGGCAGTACCGGGCCAGCAGCACGCTGAACACGGTCAGCAGGGTCATGAACGGGGTCGCTCCGGCGGTGCGCCCCTGCTCCAGCAGCGCACTCGCGATCTGCGGCGGCAGCGTGAACTTCAGCACGGCGCCGTCGGAATCGCGTTCGGCGGCGCGCGGGCGATCCACCGGCAGCTCCAGCAGCGGCAGCCCGGCCAGGGCCTCTCGCCAGTACGCCAGCTGCTCCTCCAGCAGGCGGCCGGTCAACGCGTGCCGCTGACGAACCGAGTGGTCGGCGTACTGCAGGGTGGGCGCCGGCAGGTCCGTCTCGCCCGCGCACAGCCGCTCGAACTCCTCGGCCAGCACCACCAGCGACTGACCGTCGACCGCGATGTGGTGCGCGGTGATCAGCAGGATTCCTTCGAGCCCGGGGCGCGCGAGCAGCAGCGCGCGCCACAGCGGGCCTTCGGCGAGGTCGAACCCCCGGACCAGCTCCGCGCGGAACAGCGCCACCTTCGACGGAACGCCGCGTACGACCCGCAGCTCGACGGCGGCGGGCGGGTCGATCACCTGCCAGGGTTCGTTGTCCTGCACCACGTACCGCGTGCGCAGCACCTCGTGCCGCGCGGCGAGCCCGTTCAGCGCGCCCTGCACGATTTCCGGATCGATGTCGGCCGGCACCCGGAGGAACAGCGGTACGACGTACTCCTGGTCGCCCCGGCGAAGCTGCTCCAGGAACCACAACCGCCGCTGCCCGAACGACAACGGCAAGCGCCCGGCCGGCCGGGCGGGCTGTTCCGGCGCGACGTCGATGTCCTTGGTCATCAGGAGGGCGGCCTGCGCACCGACCGTGGAAGCGGCGAACAGGTGCCGGACTTCGAGGTGCCGGCCGGTCTTCGCGCGCAGCACCTCGGCCAGCCGGGTGATCAGCAAGGAATGGCCGCCGAGCTGGAAGAAGTCGTCGTCGACGCCGACCTGGTCGGCCTCGAGCAGCTCCGCCCAGACTTCCGCGACGGTCTGTTCGGCGGCGGTCGAGGGCGCCCGGAAACCCGGACGGCCGGGCGGCTCGGTCAGCTCGATCGCGCGCAGCGCGGCCCGGTCCACCTTGCCGCTGGTCAGCATCGGCAGCTCGGCGACCGGCACCACCAGGGTGGGCACCAGGTGCTCGGGCAGCCGGCCGCGCAGGAAGGTGCGCAGGGTCGCGGGCTGGATCTCGCCGATCACGAACGCCGCCAGTCGCAGATCGCCCGCCGGGCCCGGCACGGCGAGCACCGCGCCGCCCCGCACCGCGGGGTGGGCGCGCAACGCGGCCTCCACCTCGCCCGGCTCGACCCGGACGCCGTTGACCTTCACCTGGTCGTCCAGCCGGCCGAGGTAGGCCAGTGTCCCGTCGGACCGCCAGCGGGCGCGGTCGCCCGTGCGGTACAGCCGGGATCCGGGCGGGCCGAACGGATCCGGCACGAACCGCTCGGCGGTCAGCTCGGGCTGCCCGACGTAACCGAGACCGACCCCCGCGCCGCCGAGGTACAGCTCGCCGGTCAGCCCGATCGGGGTCAGCTCGCCGTGTTCGTCGAGCACGACGACGTGCGCGCCGGTGATCGGCGCGCCGATCGGCACCGGGCCCGCGGTCTGCCCGGGGTCGCACCGGTAGGCGGTGACGTCGATCGCGCATTCGGTGGGACCGTAGGTGTTCCACAACTCCACCGGGACCTTCGCCCACACCTGCTGGCACAGCTCGGCGTGCAGCGGCTCCCCCGCGGAGAACAGCAGCCGCAGCGAGGTGCACTCGGCCAGCCGGTCCTGGCCGACCAGCAGCCGCAGCAGCGACGGGACCACCTGCAGCACCGTCACCTCGTCCCGGATGACCGCGTCGACCATGGCCGCCGGGTCCCGCTCGGTGCCGGCCGGGGCCAGCACCACGGTGCCGCCGCTGACCAGCGGGGCGAAGATCTCCCAGCCGGCCGCGTCGAACGACAGCGAGGTCTTCTGCAGCACCCGGTCACGCTCGGACAGGCCGTGCGTCCGCACCGTCCACCACACCCGGTTGGCGATCCCGCGCTGCGTGACCACCACGCCCTTGGGCTTGCCGGTCGAACCGGAGGTGTAGATGAGGTAGGCCGGGCGGTCCGGTGCCGGCGGCCGGTGGTCGAGCGACGGCGGCTCGCCTTCGGCGGCGGACAGCTTCGCGACGGACTCGTCGGTCAGGACGATCCGGCAGCCGGCCTCTTCGACGATGCCGGCGATCCGCTCCGCCGGGTGGTCCGGGTCGATCGGCACGTAGGCTCCGCCGGCTCGCCACACCCCGAGCAACGCGGCCACCAGGTCGATCCCGCGCCGCAGCCGCACGCCGACCGCCTCGCCGGGGGCACAGTCCTGTTCGGACAGTGCCGCCGCCACGTGCCCCGCGCGGCGTTCGAGCTCGGCGTAGCTGGCGGTGTCCCAGCCGTCGATCGCGGCGACCGCGTCCGGAGTGCGGGCCGCCTGGACCGCGAATGCCTCGTACAGCGGAATCTCCACCTCAGCCGGGTTTTCGCTCATCCCCGGGCCTCGCTGGTGCGCGTGCTCAGCGGTCGCAGGTCCTGCCAGACCGCACCGATGCGGGCGAGGCAGTCTTCGCGGGAACCTTCGGTGCCTTCGGCCCGCCAGCCGTCCGGCAGCTCGCGCCGTGATGGCCACAGCGAGTACTGCTCTTCGCTGTTGACCACGACGCGGTAGCCGTGGCTGTTGTCGCCGGGGTTGCTCATTTCAGTCCTCCGTAGGAAGCAGCGGTCAGGTCGGACCGGCCGGTGGCGAAAGCGAGAAGCCGGGCCCGTTCGTCGGCGTCGAGCAGCGGCACCTCGGCCACGGGCCGGCCGGCATCGGCGTGGGCCGCGCGGATCAGCTGCCGGTAGTACCCGCCCAGCCGGGCGATCGTGGCGGGGTCGAACAGATCGGTGTCGTACTTGAGCGCACAGCGAACGGAGGTGCGGTCGCGAACCAGCTCCAGCGTCAGGTCGAACTGCCCTTCCTGCTGCGGCAGATCGTGCCCGGAGAGCCGGAGCCCGGCGTAGTCGGCGGTGGCCCCGTGCCCGGCCGCGGCGAGGGTGAGCAACGGCGACTGCCGCCCGACGGTGAGCGTGGTGGTCAGCACCTGGAACAGTCCCGAAGTACCGCTGGTCCGGGTCAGGCCGAGTTCCTGCGGCAGCAGCGCCGACGGGTAGTCCACCCGGGCCATGCCCTCGCGCAACTGGCCGTTGGTCTCGGCGAACACGTCCCGGAAACTCGCGTCCGGCCCGACCCGGGTGCGCAACGGGATCGCGTTGACGAAGTGGCCCGCCACGCCCAGCCGGTTCAGTCCCATCGTGGACGTGGCCGCGCAGCCGATCAGGAAGTCCCGCTGGCCGGAGCAGCGGTACAGCAGCACCTGGAACAGCCCGATCAGGTAGCGCGCCGGCGTGGTGCGGTTCGCCCGTGACGCCGGGATCAGCTCGTCGACGATGTCCGGCGGCATCTGGAACACGTGGGTACCGCCGAGCAGCCGCGGCCGGCCCAGTCGGGGCCGATCGACCGGCAGGTCCAAGACCGTCTGCGCGTCCGCGCACACCTCCCGCCAGTACCCCGCGAGCTCGGCGGCCCGCGGGGAGTCGAGAAGTCTCCGCTCGGCCGCGACGAAGTCGTGGTACCCGGCCGTGAGCGGCGCCCAGCCCGGAGTGCCGCCTTCACGCAGCGCTTGATAGGCGTCGAGCAGATCCTGCAGCACGAGCACCTGCGAAGGACCGTCGAGCGCGATGTGGTGACAGACGAACACCAGCATCGCGTCGTCCGGCGCCCGGCGAAGCAGCACGAGCCGGGCGGGCCCGTCCGTCGGCAACCGGAACGGCCGGACGACCTCGATCTGGGCCAGTGCGGCCAGCTCGTCCTCGGACACCGCGCCGACGTCCCGCACCTCCAGCCGCAACAGCCCGCCGTCCCGGACCACCCGGCGCGGCACCCCGTCGATCTCGGTGAACGTGGACCGCAGGATGTCGTGCCGCTGCGCGGTCTCCCGGACCGCCCGGCCGAGGGCGGGCAGGTCCAGCCGGTCGTGCAGGCCGACCGCGTAGACCAGGTGGTAGGCGGCGCTGTCCGGGGCCATCCGGTTGACGAACCACAACGCCTCCTGCCCCACCGACAGTGCTCGTTCCATGCTCGTCCCGTCCTGGCGCGCGGACCGGCACCGGGCGGCCCGCGGCACCGGCTAGTGCGGCGTCGTTCGCTTTCCGACCACCTTGCCCACCACCGATCCCGGCCACATCGCCCATGTTGCTATCGGCTCCCCGAGGCGGCGCGGGGTGACCACATGGGTGATGTGGGATACCGGCCGCGCGGTGACGCTCGGCTGGCCCAGACACTTTCCCAGGTTGTTTTCGGAGGAATTTCCATGACGCTGCAGCTCGACGGTCGTGAGCAGGCCGCTGGGGTCCCGATGTCGCACACGCTGTCCGAGGCCGACCGCTCGGCCGTGCGGGAGCTGGCCGCCGAACTGGCCGACCCGGGCGGGCGCATCGACGACCCGGGGTGGCCCGAACTGGCCCGGGAGGCTTCGAGCCGGCTCCCCGCGGCGTTGATCGCGGCCATCCAGCGGTTCCGCCGCGATCCCGGCCGCGAAGGCGTGCTCTGCATCCGCGGCCTGCCGGTCGACGAGAACACCCTCCCGCCCAGCCCCACCGTCGCCGGTTCGGTGCAGCACGAGCCCGCCGTGCCGTCCTCCGCGCTGGTGCTGGCGAGCATGCAACTCGGCGAGGTGGTCGCCTTCCGCCAGGAGAAGGGCGGCGCGCTGGTGCAGAACGTGGTTCCGGTGCCGGGCGAAGAGGATTTCCAGGGCAACGCCGGTTCCGTCCGGCTGAAGATGCACACCGAGAACGCTTTCCACCGCAACAGCCCCGACTACGTGCTGCTGCTGTGCCTGCGCAACGACCACGACAACGTGGCCGGGCTGCTCACCTCGTCGGTGCGGTGCGCGGCCGAGCTGTTGTCCGCCGACGTGCGAGAGGTGCTCGGCCAGCCCCGGTTCGTCACTGCCGCACCGGGTTCGTTCCAGGGCGCGCCGACCCCGTCGCCCCGCCCGGTGCTCGAAGGCGCCCCCGACGACCCCGACATCCGCGTCGACTTCGCGGCCACCGACCCGCTCGACGTGACCGCGGCGAACGCGCTCGAACAGCTCCAGCGAGCCATCGAAGAGGTGCGCCGCACGTTCGTGCTGTCCCCGGGCGACCTGGCGGTGGTGGACAACCGCATCGCGCTGCACGGGCGCACTTCGTTCCGGCCGCGCTACGACGGTCAGGACCGCTGGCTCCAGCGCACCTACGTCCAGCTGGACGGTCGCCGCTCCCGCCCGGCCAGGCGGAACAACGGCAACGTCCTCGACTGAGGGCTGACCGGATCGCGGCCGGGGGCCGGGTTTTCCTGCGGCGAAACCGGAACCGCCCGTCCGGAGGTGGGCCACGGGACCGGCCGGGCGAGCCCGCGGCCGGCCGGTCCGCCTCCCGGTGCGCGGGACGCTGGAGCCCGGCACCGGCGCGCCCGGCCGCCACGATCGAGCGGGCGAACGACCGGTGTGTCACCTTGTCGATCCGGCCGTCGATCCGAATGCCGATCCGGACGCCGGCCCGGCCGTACCGCCCCCGCCCCGCCCCGGTCCGGCCGCCGGTACGGTGCCACGAAATTAACCGCAACCGCGAAATTACGCGATTCCCGGATTGACCAGCCGGCCGGAATCCCTATCATCGGAGCGATCCGGAAAGCGAAATCGCCGCCAGGTCGAACGAGTCGGCCGCGCCCGTCGCGCTCCGTTCCCGATCGAAGTTTCCGCAGGTGAGCGCCCGATTGCGTCCAGCATCCGGGCTTTTTTTCGTTTCCTCCCGGCTGCGCGGACTCGACCGCCGGGTAAGAAAGGGCAAATTTCACCCGGACGTGAGCCTTTCCGCCTCTTGCGGATAGTTGTTCCGGCCTGACCGCACCTACTTTTCGGGTGGAGGTACTCGAAGTGGGTGACAACGATGCCTGAACAACTCGCCGAGCCGTGGATCGATCGTGACCAAGAGTGGTCGGTGCTCGCCGGAGCCCTGGCCGCACTGGCCGGCGGCACCGGCGCAGTGGTGCTGGTCGAAGGGGAACCCGGCACCGGGCGCTCCCGGCTCCTCGGCGAAGCCGTCGCGGCGGCCGGGCCACACGGCGTGGTCGCTTGTTCGGCGCGGGCCGACGAGCTGTCGCAGTGGACCCCGCTGGCGCCGTTGACCGACGCGCTCGGGGCGACGCAGTGGGCGCTCACCCGGACCGACGACACCCCGGTCCGGCTGTCGGCCCGGCTGCTGGGCGAGATCGAGGAGCGGGCGCGGCGGGCCCCGCAGCTGATCGTCCTCGACGATGTGCAGTGGGCCGACCCGGTGACGCTGGCCGCCGTGCACTCCTTCGTGACGCAGTTGCGCGACGCACCGGTCACCTGGCTTCTCGCGCGCGGTGACGGCACCGGCCCGGCGCGCACCGGCAGTCCGGCGGCGAGGCTGTTCGACCGGTTGGAAGAAGCAGGTGCGCGGCGGCTGCGGCTCGCGGGGTTCTCCGGCGCCGCGGCCTCGGACCTGGCCGCCCGGATACTCGGCGGTGAGCCCGACGAGGAGCTGACCGCGCTGCTGGCCGAAGCCGGGGGGAACCCGGCGTTGCTGGTCGCGCTGGCGGCCGGGCTGGACGAGGAGAACACCGTCCGGATCAGCGACGGGTACGCCAAACTGGTAGCCGACGCTTTACCGGCCCGGCTCACCGACGAGGTCGTCTCCCGGCTCAGCGGATTCAGCGCCGACACCGTGGGCGTGCTCGAGGTCGCCGCCGTGCTGGGGCGCACCTTCCGCGCGGCCGATGTGGCGGAGCTGATCGGGCGCACGGCGGCCGACATCGCCCGTGCGGTGCGTGAGGTGCTCGGTTCGGGAGTCCTGACCAGCGACCGCAACGGCGAGCTCTCGTTCCGGTACGGCCTGTTCCGGCGTGCCCTCGTGGAGTCGATCCCCTGGTCGGTGCGTTCCGCGCTGCACCGGCAGGCGGGACTGTTGCTGCTCGACCGCGGGGCCGAAAGCCGCGAGGCCGCGGTCGGCCATCTGTTCGCGGGCGCGCTTCCCGGCGACTCCCAGGCGGTGTCCGCGCTGACGACCGCGGCGGCTCGGGCGATGGACACGGAACCGGCCGCCGCGGCTTCGATCGCCGAGAAGGCACTGACCCTGATCTCGCCCGGCGACCAGGTGGCCGAACTGGTCGCCACCCGAGCCGCGGCGTTGGTGCGGACGGCCCGGCTCGACGAAGCCGCCCGGCTGCTCGCCGCGACGCCGGCCCATTCGTCCGAACCGGACGCTGCCGCGCGCCTGCGCACGATCGCGGTGTCGATCCGAGTGCGCACGGGTGAGCGGCAGGCGGCGACGGAGCTGGCTGCGGACGACACCGCGGAAGCCCGCGCGGTGCGGCTGGCCGCGCTGGCCGGCACCGAAACCGGAATCGCGCTCGCCCGGGAGACGGCCGCCGAATCCGGCGCGCTCGGTGCGACCGCCCGGCAAGTGCTGGCGGACAGCGCCTGGTCGCACGGCGAGACCGAGGAAAGCCTGCGGCTGCTCCGGCTCGCCGCGCACTGCCCGGTGGCCGACGTGGCGGGCATCCCCCTGCCCCTGCCCGCGCTCGTGCTGGCCACGCGCTTGGCCCAACTCGGCGAATCCGAGCAGGCCGAAGCCGTCCTGGCCGACGTGGCCGCGCGGGTCAGGCAGACCGGCAACACGCTGTTCGACGCCGCGGTGGCCGCCACGCGAGCCCAGCTCGCGCTCTGGGCGGACCGGCTGGAGGACGCGGTCGCCCACGCCGGGACCGGCGCACCCGCGGTGCTGTGCGAAGCGGCGCTACGCTCCGGCGAGCTGGTCGAAGCCGAGAAACATCTCCAGGGCTACCGCGATCGGCCGGACTCCGATCCCGCCACGCTGCTTTGGCTGGAGCTTCAGCTGGCCGCGGCCCGGCACGAACCGGCTGGAGCTCTCTCGCCGCTCGGGGGCCACCGCCCGGATGCGTCGCTGCTGCTGCACCCGGCCGCGGCCGGCTGGCTCGTGCGCACGGCGCTGGCCGCGGGCGAGGTCGCGCTGGCCGGGTCGGTCGCCGCCGACGCCGCCGACCTCGCGGCGCGAAACCCGGACTGCACGCCGCTCGCCGCCGCCGCCGCGCACGCCGCGGGTCTGCTGCGGGGCCGGGCCGGCAAGCTTCGGGAAGCAGCCGCCGCCCACGGGCACGGCTGGGCCCGCGCGTCGGCGGCCGAAGACCTGGCGGAACTGCTCGCCCGGGAAGGCCGGCCTTCGGCCGAGGTGGTGCGCGAGCTCGACGTCGCGCTGGCGGCTTATCAGACTGCCCGCTCCCGGCGTGATGTGGCGCGGGTGCGGAGCCGGCTCCGCGCCGCGGGTGTGCGGCGACGGCACTGGACCTACGACGAACGCCCGGTTTCCGGTTGGAGCAGCCTCACCGACACCGAGCGGACGGTCGCCAAGCTGGTCGCCCAGGGGCTGACCAACCGGCAGGCCGCGGCCCGCCTGTACGTTTCCCCGCACACCGTGCACGCCCACCTCGGGCGCATTTTTCGGAAACTGGGGGTCACTTCCCGGGTCGAATTGGCCGGAGTTCGATTCAAAGTCGCCTGAACTCGAAGAGTAGACAGAATTTATCAGCGTTTCACGCATTGTCATGCGCGCACGGCAAGGAGATGATTTCCAGTGCATCGGATTTCCGGATTTCGGCGAAGGTGGACCCCATGCCGTTGATCACCGAACCTCAGCAGTTCAACGTGGGCGATCTGTACATCGACCTGGCCGGCATCGTCGGGAATTCCCTCTACCTCAAGTGCGAAGGGTTCAACTTCGCCGGTTCGATCAAGCTGAAGGCGGCCGCGGAGATGGTCGCCGCGGCGGAGCGGGCGGGCGGGCTCGGGCCGGATTCGGTCCTGATCGAATCGTCCTCGGGCAATCTCGGGGTGGCGCTGAGCATGATCCTCGCCGGGCGGGGCCGGCGGTTCGTCTGCGTCACCGACATCCGCTGCAACCCGACGGCGATCCGGCTGATGGAGAGCTACGGCGCGAGCGTGCACGTGATCACCGAACCGGGCTCCGACGGCGGGTTCCTCACCGCCCGGCTGGACCGGGTGCGTGCGCTGTGCGCGAGCGATTCGCGGTACGTGTGGCTGAACCAGTACGCCAACCCGGACAACTGGGGCGCCCACTACCGCACCACCGGCCCGGAGATCTTCAAGCAGTTCCCGGAAACCGAGGTGCTGTTCGTCGGCGCGGGCACCACCGGCACGCTGATGGGCTGCGCGCGCTACATCCGCGACGAGGCGCTGCCGGTGAAGGTGGTGGCGATCGACGCGGTCGGCTCGGTGACCTTCGGGCTGCCGCCGTCCCGGCGGCTCATCCCCGGCCTCGGCACGAGCACGCCGCCGGCGATCTTCGACGCCTCGTTCGCCGACGACGTGGTCCACGTGAGCGAACCCGACGCGATCGCGATGTGCCGCAAGCTGGCCGGGCACGGCTTCCTGTTCGGCGGCTCCACCGGCACCGTGCTGGCCGGCGCGGTGGACTGGCTGTCGCGCAACCCGATGTCCGGCACCGGGGTGCTGATCGCGCCCGACCTCGGCGAGCGTTACCTCGACTCCATCTACGACGACGAGTGGCTGGCGACCAACTACCAGACCGAAAGGCGACCCCGATGAACTCCGAGACCGACCGACGCAAGGCCGTGATCAAAGAACTGGCTTGCGACGCCTTCGAGATAGAACCCGAGGAGCTCGAGGAGGACACGCTGTTCGACGAGGACCTCGGTATCGATTCACTCAGTGCGATCGACCTGCTGGCGGCGCTGGAGAAGCACTTCGGCCTGGAGGTCGAGCAGGTGGACCTGTCCCGGCTGAACAGCCTCGCCTCGGTCTACGACCTCGTCGCCGAAGAGCTCGGCTGGGCCGCGGCGGGTGCCGTGTCCGCCCCGGAGACGGCGAGCACGGCCGGATGACCGCCGGGCCGGCCCGGCGGGTGGTGATCACCGGCATGGGCGTTGTCTCCAGCATCGGCATCGGGCTGGCCGAGTTCGCCGCCGGCCTGCGGGCCGGCCGGTCGGGCGCGGGCCGGGCCAGCACCTTCGACGCCACCGGATTCCCGTCCGAGCAGGTGTGCGAGGTGAGCGGGTTCCACGCGGCCGACTGGCTCGCCGGGGCGCCGGGGCGGCTGAGCCGGACGAGCCGGTTCGCCGTGGCCGCCACGACGATGACGCTGGCCGACGCCCGCATGGACGCCGACGCCCTGCGGTCCCGGCGGGGGCTGGTCGTGGTGGGCACCACCGACGGGCAGTCCCAGGACATCGACGACCTGGTGGCCACGATGGTCGCCGAAGGCCCGGAAAAGATGGACCCGGTGCTGACCGGACGGCTGTCCGCGCAACGGCTCGCGCTGGACATCGCCAGGGAGTTCCGGCTGTCCGATGTGGACGCCTACACGATCGGCACGGCCTGCTCGGCGGCCAACTACGCGATCGGGGACGCGTTCGACGCGGTCCGGTCCGGCGCGGTGGACTACGCGCTCGCCGGCGGCGCGGACGTGGTCAACCGGCGCAGCTTCGCCAGTTTCCACCGGCTCGGCCTCGTCGCGCCGGACGTGTGCCGCCCGTTCGACTCCGGTCGCGCCGGCATCCTCACCGGCGAAGGGGCCGGCATAGTCCTGCTGGAAACGCTGGAGTCGGCGCTGGCGCGCGGCGCGACCGTGCACGCGGAAGTGCTGGGCTACGGTCTGAACTGCGACGCCGGGAACCCGGTCGCGCCGGATCGCGCGAGCGTCGCCCGGTGCATGCGGCTGGCCTTGGACGACGCCGGGGTCAGCCCGGCCGAGGTCGACCTGATCTCCGCGCACGGCACGGGAACCAGGCTCAACGACATCACCGAGTGCGACGCGATCCGCGATGTCTACGGGGATCGGCCGCCGCGCACGATCGCTCTCAAGTCGATGCTGGGGCACGCCATGGGCGCCTCCGCCGCGCTGGCCACCGTGGCCTGCGCGGTGGCGCTGGAACAGGGCTTCGTGCCGCCGACGATCAACCACCGCGAAACCGACCCGGCGTGCGGGCTCGACTGCGTGCCGAACGAGGCGATCGAGGCGGACCTGACCGTGGTGCAGAACAACGGGCTCGCCTTCGGGGGGAACAACGCGGTGGTCGTACTCGCCAAACCAGAAAGGACTCCGGCATGACTGGGCCGCTCCCGGTGATCACCGCCTGGTCGGCGGTTTCGCCGTTCGGCGCCGGGCGGGACGCGTTCGCCACGGGCGTGCGGGCCGGCCGCGCGACTGCGGCACCGCCCGGACCCGACTGGGCCGTGCCGGACCGGGCCGCCTGCCTGGTCCCGGACTACGACCCGGTGGGACTGGTCGGCGGCCGGGTCGGCCGGACGACGAACCGGGCCACCGTCTTCGCCCTGGCCGCGGTCGGGCAGCTGACCGGCGCCGCAACCGGCGCGGGCGAGCGGACCGGGGTGGTGCTCGGCACCACCGTGGGAAGCCTGCGCAGCACCATGTCGGTCGGGGTGGACTCCCTGCGGGAAAGCAAACCACACCACGTGAACACCAAGGTGCTGCCGGCGGCGGTGATGAACTACTCGGCGGCCCAGTGCGCGATCCGCTACGGGCTGACCGGACCGAACACGACGATCGCGGCCGGCCGCGGGGCGGCGGTGTCCGCGCTGGTCTACGCCGGCCGGCTGCTGGCCGGCGGGCGCGCCGGGCGGGTGCTGGCCGGCGCGGTCGAGGAGTACTCGCCCGAGCGAGCCTGGGCCAACCACCACAACGGCGGTGGAGTGCTCGGCGAGGGCAGCGTGGTGTTCCAGGTCGAGCCCGGCGGCGAGGGCCTGGCCGAGATAGTGGCGGCCCACAGCAGGATCGCGGCCGGGGACAGCGGCCGGGAGAACGCGGACGCCGCGCAGGCCACCGTTTCCGCGCTGCTCGCGCAGGCCGGGGCGGCGGCGCGCGAGATCTGGGCGGTCGTCCCGGGCACCGGGGCCGGCGCCGAGCGCGAAACGGCGGCGGAGATGTTCGGCGAACCGGTGCTCGGCCGGGTGCCCGGGCTCGGGCCGATCGGCGACACCGGCGCGTCATCGGCCGGGTTCGCGCTGGCCGCGGCGCTCTGCACTCCGGGCCCGTCCGGCCGTCTCGTGCTGGTCCTGTCCGCCGACCCGGACGGCAGCGCCGGCGGGATCCTGTTGCGAATGAAGGGAAACTGATGACCGCAGGGGTGGCCCTGATCAGCGGTGGAGCCAGGGGGATCGGCCGGGCGTGCGCGCGGAAGCTGGCCGAGGACGGCTTCGACGTGAGCTTCTGCTACCGGTCCGACGAGCAGTCCGCCGCCGAACTCGAGAAGGAGCTGAGCGACGAAGGGACCCGGGTGCTGGCCCTGCGGGTCGACGTCACCGACGCGGCCGCGGCCCGCGAGTGGATCGCGCGCACGGAACGGGAACTCGGCCCGATCAACGCCGTGGTCACCGCGGCGGGGGTGATCGCGGACACTCCCCTGGCCGCGATGTCCGACGACAAGTGGGCCAGTGTGCTGCGGACGAATCTCGACGGGGTCTTCACCGTCTGCCGCGCGGTGGCCTATCCGATGATCAAACGGCGGGCCGGCGTGATCACCACGCTGTCGTCGGCGAGCGGGATCTACGGCAACCCCGGGCAGACGAACTACGCGGCGTCGAAGGCCGGGATCATCGGCTTCACCAAGGCGCTGGCCCGGGAGGTCGGCCGGTACGGCGTGCGGGCGAACTCGGTCGCGCCGGGACTGATCGAAACCGACATGACCGACGCGATACCGGAGAAGGCGCGCGCCCGGCTGCTCGACTCGATCGCCCTGCGCCGCGCCGGGCGTCCGGAAGAGGTGGCCGAACTGGTCGGATTCCTCAGCTCCGAGCAGGCGAGCTACGTCACCGGCTCGGTGCTGGAAATCCACGGCGGATACGGCAACTGAAGGAGGACTGCGATGGGCTACGAAGCACCGGCCGGACGAATCGCGGTGACCGGTATCGGCGTGATCTCGGGCATCGGCAGCGGCCGCGCGGGCTTCCTGGACGGGCTGCGGGCCGGGCGGAGCGCCGCCGCGCCGGTCACGGCCTTCGACACGACGGGTTTCGAGTACGGCCAGCTCTGCGAAGTGCCCGGCTTCGCGACCGATCCCGCCCGGCCGGAGTACGGCCGGGCGACGCAGATGGCCGCCGCCGCCGCGCGAATGGCGGTGCAGGACGCGGGCCTCGGCCCGGACTGGCTGCGCGGCGAACCCGGCCTGGTCGCGGTGGGCACCACCGAGGGTGAAACGCGCGACGTGGACGACCTGGCCACCACCGAGGTGAATTCCGGCCTCGCCGACCTCGACCCGGTACTCGCCCGCCGGGCGCGGCTCGGCCGGATCCCGATCCAGATCGCCGACGACCTCGGCCTGTCCGATGTGGAACTGGTGACCTTGCCCGACGTCTGCGCGTCCGGCAACTACGCGATCGGCTACGGCCTCGACGCGCTGCGGGCGGGCGATGTCTCCTACGCCCTGGTCGGCGGCTCGGACTCGCCCGGCCGCAAGACCTTCGCCGCCTTCTACCGGCTGGGCGCGCTCGCCCGCGACGTCTGCCGCCCGTTCGACGAGAACCGCACCGGCGTGGTGCTGGGCGAGGGCGCGGCGATGCTGGTGCTCGAACCGATGGACTCGGCCCTGGCCCGGGGCGCGACCGTGCACGCGGAAGTGCTGGACTACTTCGTGAACTGCGACGCGGGCCATCCGACGCGGCCGTCGGGCGAGCGGGTCACGCAATGCCTGCGCGGTGCGCTGGACGCCGCCGGGGTGGACCCGGCCGAGGTCGATCTCCTGGTCGCGCACGGCACCGCCACCAAGGCCAACGACCCGATGGAGGCGGCGGTGTTCGCCGAGGTCTTCGCGGGCGGCCCGATCCCGCCGGTGACCGCGGTGAAGTCGATGATCGGCCACACCATGGGCGCGGCCGCGGCGCACTCGTCGATCGCGGCGATCCTGGGGCTGGAGCACGGTTTCCTGCCCCCGACCATCAACCACCGCAGCACCGACCCGGAGTGCCCCCTCGACTGCGTGCCGAACCGGTCGCGCCCGGCCGAACCGCGGATCGCGCTGGTCAACTCGCTCGGTTTCGGCGGGTTGAACGCGGCGGTCGTACTGAGGCGGTTCGATCAGCAGACGATGGGAAGTACGGCGTGATCATCTCGGCGATGTCAGTGGTATCCCCGTACGGCCTGGGCGCTCGGGCGTTCGGCGAGGGCATCCGGTCGGGCCGGCGGGCGCTGACCGCGGCGGACGAGGGCTCGCCCTACTCCGAAGCGGGCACGGTCGACACCTCGGCGCTGCACGAGCTCCTCGCCGAGGATTGCGAACTCACCAACCGGTCCCAGCGGTTCATGGGCCGCCCGGCCGGGCTGGCGGTCGGCGCCCTGACGCTGCTGGTGCGCGAGCACAGCCTGGCCGAATTCGGTCCGGCCGAACGAGCACTGGTGCTCGGGGGCGATCTCACCACCATCGACCGCGCGATGGACCTGATGGGCGATTCGCTCACCGAAAAGCTGCCGTACCAGGTCGACGCGAAGCAGTTGCCCAGCACCGCGATGAACTTCCCGGCCACGCAGTGCGCGGTCCTGTTCGGTTTCCAGGGCCCGAATTCCACGATCACCGCCGGCCGGGTGACCGGGCTTTCGGTGCTGAACTACGCCCGGCGCCTGCACCGGGCGGGCCGGGGCCCGATGGCGGTCGCCGGAGCGGTGGAGGATCTCAACCCGCGGCGGTCGTGGCTCGCCTGGCACGGACTGGCCGGAGCGCAGCCCCGTCCGCTGGGGGAAGGCTGCTGCCTCTTCCTGACCGAGACGCCGGAGTCGGCCGCGGCGCACGGCCGGACTCCGCTGGCGCGGGTGCTCTCCCTGGAGTTCGCCGCCGCACTGGCTCCCGCGGACCGTCCGGCCGCGCTGGAGGCCTGTCTGCGCCGAGCCCTGCGCAAAGCCGAAGTCGACCCGTCCTCGGTCGACCTGGCCGTCCTGTCCGGAGCGGATGGCGGCACCGAGCGCACGGCGGTGTCCACCGTGCTCGGCCCGGCGGTCCGGGCGCTCTGCCCCACCGAGCTGATCGGCGACACCGCGGGCGCGTCCGGCGCGTTCGGCGTCGCCGCCGCCCTGTCCGATCCGTCCGCCGAGGTCGCCGTGCTCACCGCGCTGGACCCGGACGGACAGCTCGGCTGCGCGGTCCTGCGAGTCCTTTCCCACCCCACCGAAGGAGCCTGAAGTGCCCGCTGTCCCCTCGTTTGCCGTCATTTCCGGTGCGCAGGTACTCGATGCGCTGCACGGCCGCGAGAAATACGTGATCGACCTGATCGAGCGGGCCTACGGCACCCATGCGGCGGGCGCGACGGTGAACCCGCCGTCGTACTTCCTGCGCTTCCCGGACCGCCCGTCCTCGCGGATCATCGCGCTGCCCGCGTCGATCGGCGGCGACGTCCGGACCGACGGCATCAAGTGGATCTCCAGCTTCCCGGAGAACGTCGGCAACGGCCTGCCCCGGGCCTCCGCGGTGCTGGTCCTCAACGACCACGACACCGGATACCCGTTCGCCTGTCTGGAGAGCTCGGTGATCAGCGCGACCCGGACGGCCGCCTCGGCGGCGCTGGCGGCGGCCGCGCTCAGCCGCGACCGCGGCCGGCCGAAGCGGGTCGGGTTCATCGGCGTGGGCCTCATCGCCCGCTACCTGCACACCTACCTCTCCGCGCTGGGCTGGACCTTCGAGGAGACCGGCGTGTTCGACCTGTCGGCCGAACACGCCGCCGGTTTCGTGTCGGGGGTGGAACCGGCGGCCCGCGTGCACGACAGCGCCGAATCGCTGATCCGGAACTCCGACCTGGTGGTGTTCGCGACCGTCGCGGGCTCCCCGCACGTGCACGACCCGGCCTGGTTCGCCCACCACCCGGTGGTGCTGCACGTCTCGCTCAGGGACCTGGCCCCGGAGATCATCCTGGACTCGGTCAACATCGTCGACGACGTCGAGCACTGCCTGAAGGCGGACACCTCCCCCCACCTGGCCGAGCAGGCGACCGGTAACCGGGATTTCCTCGACGGCACCCTCGACGAGGTGCTGACCGGCGCGGTCACCATCCCGGCGGACCGCACCGTCGTCTTCTCCCCGTTCGGCCTGGGCGTCCTCGACCTGGCCGTCGGGAAGTTCGTCTACGACGCGGTGACCGAATCCGGCGGGCTGAACGAGATCCCGGACTTCTTCGCCGAGTTGAACCGCTACGAGCGGGCCCGTTGATCGTGCCGGAGCGACGCGATCGCCGCGCTTTGATCGGCACGATCCTCACCGAGGCCGTGCCGCCGATCACCACCGCCGACGCCGGCGCCTACTCGACGGCGATCGGCGAGGCGCCGACGGCGGGCGCGGTGTCGCCGTTCTACGCGATCGCGCTGTTCGGGCCGCTGTGGCAACGGGTGCAGCGGGAAATCGGGGACCAGGGGATCGTGCACATCGACCAGCGCATCCTGGTGCACCGCCGGTTGCCGGCCGGCCGGCCGTTGACCGCGGCCGTCCGGATCACCGGCGTGGCCGGGTTCGGCCGGCACGACGCGGTCCTCGTGCACAGCACGCTGTCCACAGTGGATGGATCGCCGGTCGCGTCACTGCGGAGCACCCTGGCCGCACCGGGCGACGGCCACGACCGTCCACCGCTTCGGCGGCCGCCGGACCCGGCCCGGCTCGGCGAAGCGGTCCGGCTGGAGCGCCGCTTCGACGATGCGGCCCCGGCCCGGTACGCCGAGGCGTCGGGCGATCAGAACCCCGTCCACCTGGACGAGGAGGCGGCCCGGGCAGCCGGGTTCCCGGGACGGGTGGTGCACGGCATGTGCGTGCTGGCCACCGGGGCCACGGCGGTGGCCGCCGAGCTGGGCGGGCACCGGGAGCCCGGTCTGGGTTACCTGCGGGCCCGGTTCGCCCGTCCGGTGCTCCCCGGCGACACCGTGGAGTACGTCGCGCACCGGACCGGCGCGTTCGGCACCTACCGGCTCGGGGCCTCGGTCGACGGGCGCGCGGTGTTCCGATCCGGGTTGCTGCGGTTTCGCCAGTGCTCCCGGACCGGGCCGGAGTGAGCGGCGACGTGGTGGTTCCCGCGCTGACGACCCCTCTCCGGACACAGCGTTGTCCGTGGACCGGAACCGGTGACGGCGGGCTGACCGGCCCGTTTCCCCGGGCGGCGACCGGCGAGGCGGTCTGACGGCGGGCGTCGCCCGGCGCGAACCCGCAGGTCACGGCCGGCCGGCTGAGCAAGCGCTTAGAATGGTCCGGACGGTGGCTCCGGAAAGGATCGCGCGGATGACGATGTCGCTCTCGGCCGAGTCGTGGCCCGACGTGCAGCCCGAGGCCGCGCGCCGGCTCATGCTGGCCGGGGTGGAGTCCTTCGCGCGGCGTGGGTACCACGCCACCACCACGCGGGACATCGCGAGTGCCGCCGGGATGAGCCCGGCCGCGTTGTACGTGCACTTCCCCTCCAAGGCGGCGCTGCTGTTCGCCATCAGCCGCAGCGGGCACGAGCAGACGCTGGCGCTGGTGGAGGACGCCGTGGCCGAGGCCGCGGACCCGGTGGGGCGCATCCGCCTGGTGGTCGAGGAGTTCGTGGCCTGGCACGCGCGGCGGCACACCGTCGCGCGGGTGGTGCAGTACGAGCTGAACTCCCTGCCGGAGCAGGAGTACGCGGTCGTCGCGCAGTTGCGGCGCCGGATCGAGCGCACCGTCCGCGAGGTGATCGCCGAGGGCGCGGCCTGCGGCGCTTTCACCGTCGCCGATCCGCGCACCGCGGCCCGTGCGGTGCTGTCGCTGGGGGTCGACGTGGCCCGCTGGTACAGCGACCGCATCCGGCAGACGCCCGAAGCGCTGGGCCGCGAGTACGGCGAGCTCGTGGTGCGCATGCTCGGCGCCCGCACCGAAGGCTGACCGGCCCGGGCCCTCAGGGCCGGGAACCCGCGGCCGCCCGCGAAAACCGCTCCGCCACCCGGGCCAGCCGCTCCACCAGCCCGGGCGGGGCCTGCTCCACCACGAACTCGTACTCCAGCTGCGCCAGGTAGAACGGCATCCCGTCCAGTTCGTGGGCTCCGGTGCGGAAGCGGCAGCTGTGCTCGTCGACCGGCTCCACCACCCCGACCGTCGGGGGAACGCGTTCGGCCAGCTCCGCGGCCGGCACGGACACCCGCAGCACCACCTGGTGGGCGTACGGCGCGGCCGAGATCGCCCGTGACACGTACGCGGCGAGGTCCGCCGCCGGGGGTTCGCGGGGCGTGAAGCGGAAACCCGGCACCGGGACGCCGTCCACCCGGTCGAGCCGGAAGGTGCGCCAGTCCTCCCGGTTCAGGTCGTAGGCCACCAGGTACCACCGGCGTCCGGTGTGGACCATCCGCAGCGGCTCGACGGAGCGCTCCGCGACCTCGCCGGTGTGCGTGCCGTAGGTGAAGCGCAGGCGTTCGTGGTCGCGGCAGGCGGCGGCGATCACGGTCAGCACCTCCGCGGCCACCACCGGGCCGCCGCTGCCCAGCGCCAGCGTCGCGGACTGCAGGGCGCTCACCCGGTGCCGCAGCCGCGCGGGCAGCACCTGCTCCAGCTTGGCCAGCGCGCGCACGGAGGTCTCCTCGATGCCGGACACCGTGCCGTTCGCCGCCGTGCGCAGGCCGACCGCGACGGCCACGGCCTCGTCGTCGTCCAGCAGCAGCGGGGGCAACGCGGCCCCGGCGCCGAGCCGGTACCCGCCGGCCACCCCGGGCGTCGCGTGCACCGGGTAGCCCAGCCCGCGCAGCCGCTCGACGTCGCGGCGGACCGTGCGGACGTCCACGCCGAGCCGCCCGGCCAGGTCCGGCCCCGGCCAGTCCCGCCGGGTCTGCAGCAGGGACAGCAGCCGCAGCAGCCGCTCGGAGGTTCCGTACATGCGGCCCACTCTGCCAGAGAACGCGGACAGTTCCGGTCCGCGATGGCCCAGGACTTGCCGGGTCCGGCCGCGAACGGCGAAAGTGGCGCATGGAGATCGACCCGCAGCAGTTGCTCGCCGTGGCCCGCGAAGAGGCCGAGCTGGGCCAGTCCGAAGGGGGCGTGCCGATCGGCGCCGCGCTGTTCGCCCGCGACGGCACCCTGCTCGGCCGGGGCCACAACCGCCGGGTGCAGGACGGCGATCCGTCGCTGCACGCCGAGACCACGGCCTTCCGCAACGCCGGGCGCCGCCCCCACTACCGCGACACCATCATGGTCACCACGCTCTCGCCGTGCTGGTACTGCTGCGGGCTGGTGCGCCAGTTCGGCATCCCGCGCGTGATCATCGGCGAGGCCGAGACCTTCCACGGCGGGCACGACTGGCTGGCCGGCCACGGCGTCACCATCGAGGTGCTGGCCGACCCGGCGTGCACCGCGCTGATGACCGGCTTCGTCCGCGACCACCCGCGGCTGTGGTTCGAGGACATCGGGGAGCCGTCCGCCCCGGACCGTCCTTAGCGGAAGACCGGCCCACCGGCGGCCCCGGCAACCGAACCGGACGCGATCACCGGGGCGTGATCGGCGTTCACCGCTGCGGGGACGGCGCCCGCACCGTCCGGTTGCGACCGGCCTCCTTGGCCCGGCGGACGGCCCCGCTGGCCGCCGCGAAGACCGCTGCGGCCTCCTCGCCGTGATCGGGCCGGGCGGCGACGCCCACCGAGACCGTGGCCCAGGCGAACTGCGGGCTGCCGTGGGCCGCCTTCAGCGCGACGGCGGTGGAGGCGACTCGCAGGCGGATGCGCTCGGCGATGGCCAGCGCGTCGAAGCAGCCGGTGCCGGGCAGGAGCACGGCGAACTCGCCCCCGCCCGAGCGGCCGACCAGGTCGGCGGAGCGGACCTCGGCCCGCAGGGCGTCGGCGATCGCGCGCAGCACGGCGTCGCCGATCCGGCGCCCGTGGCGGGAGTTGAGGTCGCCGAACCGGTCCAGATCGAGCACCAGCACGGAGAACGCGGGCGCCGGGGTCTCCCGCGCCGCGTCCCACCAGGCCACGGCGGTCAGCACCCCGGTGCCGGGGTCCACCGAGGCCGCGTCCCGGCCCGCGCGGCCGAACTCGCCGCGGTAGAGCACCACCAGCCCGCCCGCGAGCGCCGGCAGCACCCAGGGCGAGTCCTGCACGGCCCAGGCGAGCACCACACCGAGCGCCAGCATCGCCCCGTCGAACAGCACCGCCGACCCGCCACGCGGCGCCCGGCCGTCGACGGCGGCCGGCAGCAGCGCGCCGACGACCCCGAAGACCAGCGCCGCCACCACGGCCGGCCCCGGTCCGGTCAGCAGCAGGAAGCCCACGGCCAGCAGCACGGCCACCACCGTGGCGGCGACCTCGAACACCTGCCGGTGCAGCGGCCGGCGCCGGATCCGGGCCCAGCGGTGCAGCCCGCACGCGACGGCCAGCGCCACGGCCGGCCCCGGCGGCAGCACGAGCACCCCGGCGACCAGCCAGGGCGTGCCGAAACCGGGCCCCAGCAACGCCTCCGCCCGGCCGCGTTCGGCCGAGCGGCACAGTTCGGCGCAGCCCAGGAGCCCGGCCAGCAGGATCGCGAACCGCACGCCCGCGGTGAGCGTGACCGGTACCAGCACCACCGCGGCAACGGTGGCGGCCAAGGCGAGGAGGTCGACCACGAGCAGCAGGACCAGGCGGGGCTGGTGCCACAGCGCCCAAGCCGTGGGCGAAGGCAGCCACCAGCGCCGGCCGGCCGCCGCCGAATCCCCCATCATCTCGGCAAGCTAGCCCATCCGCGCGCCGGTGTCACTCCGCCTTCAGGGGCCCGCGACCCGGTCCCGGCCGGTGACCTACTTTCGTATGGTCGGTGTTTTTCCGACCATACGAAAGCTTGACCCCTTCCATGGTCCAGTCCACCGTGCAGCGCCCTTCGACCGTTCCGACGCCTCACCGCGGTCAAGAGTCGCGAGCACCCACGACGCACTCCCTCCCCCGGCCAGTCCTTTAGGGACCGTCCACAGCAGAGCCACGGCCCGCCTCCCCTCAGTCGAGCCGGATCACGATCTTCCCCCGCACCCCGCCCGCCTCCAGCGCCCGGTGCGCGGCCGCGGCCTCCTCCAGCGGGAACACCCGATCGACCTGCGGGCGGATCTTGCCCGCGGTGACCCAGCGGCCCAGTTCGGCGAAGAGGGAGGCGCCCGGGTTGCCGCTGAAGAACCGGACCCAGCGGCGGCGGTGCAGCGCGTGGGCGGCGACGAAGCCCAGCGAGCGGGCGCGGTGGTCGAGGTCGAAGGTGATGGTGACCATCCGCCCGTCGCGGGTGAGCAGGCGGCGGAAGGAGGGCAGATCGGTGCCGGCCGTGTCGAGCACCACTTCGAACCGGCCCAGGTCGCCGGGGGCGCGGTAGTCGATCGCCTCGTCCGCGCCCAGATCCTTCACCAGGTCCAGGGTGGCCGCGCCGGCCAGCCCGGTCACGTGGGCGCCCATCGCCTTCCCCAGTTGCACCACGACGTACCCGACGCCGCCGGCCGCGCCGCGGACCAGCAGCCGTTCGCCGGGGGCGAGCGCGGCCAGGTCCCGCAGCGCGGTGATCGCGGTGGTCCCGGCGGGCAGCGCGGCGGCCGGCACCGGGTCGAGCCCGGCCGAGACGTGGTCCAGGTTCCCGGACCGCACCGCGACGTACTCCGCCAGCGAGCCCATCCGACGCCCGACCAGCCCCCAGACCCGGTCCCCGGGCGCGAACCGGCTGCCGCCCGGGTCGATCACCTCGCCGGCCAGGTCGATCCCGAGCCGTTTCGGGAACCGCCGGCCGCTGAACGGGAGCAGCCGCCCGGCGCGCAAGGCCGGCTCACCGCCGTCGACCGAGACCGCCCGCACCCGTACCAGCACCTCCCCGGGGCGCGGCCGGGGCACGGGCGCGGTGGTCACGGCGAGGACGTCGGCCGGGCCGTACCGGTCGTAGGTCACGAGCCGCATCGCATCAGGGGTCATGAACCCGTTGTAGCGAGCTGACCGGACGGGGTCATCCACTTCGGCCGAAGTGAGACGAGCGCGCGCCGCGGTGACTCGCTTGCCCCCGTCCGGGTCTCGACGGGGATCCGGCGGGCGGCCCGCAAAACCGGTGCGGTGACCGGGCGTGCCCGCCTCAGGCGGCTTGGGTGATCAGCAGCGCCGCGTGCCCGGCCTCGGTCAGCCGCGCCGGCACCAGACCGGCCGAGACCTCGACCGCGGGGCGGATGTACCCGCCGTGGGCCAGCAGGTGCGCGGTCATCTGGTCGCAGCAGGCGAAACCGTCGACGAAGAGGTCCGGCTCGCAGCTCGAGGACATCTGGGCCCGGTCCGCGGCCACGGCGCGGAGCATGGCCATCGCGCGGTGGGTGAGTTCGACCTCTGTCGCTGCAGAACCTGATCCGGACACCGGAACCGACCTTCTTCCTACGGGAGCACTCGCTACGGTCTATCGTCGGCTGCTCCAATGGTGTTAACACCGGCGCCGGGTCTTGACCAGTCCTCCGCCCCGCCGTGGACCCGGGCTTCCAGCATCCTTGCCCATTCGGACACGATCTGGCGGCGGCGGCGGGTGTCGTCGGTCAGCAGATTGGCCAGGCCGAGACCCCGCGCCAGGTCCAGGGTGGCCTGGACCAGTTCCCGCACGCCGGCCCGGCTTTCGTCGACGCCCAGCAGCTCCACCGTGACCCGGTGTGCCTCGCGTCCGACCCGGGCCTCCAGCGGCACCATCACCCCGCGCAGCCGCTCGTCGGTGGAGGCCACCGACCACAGTTGCAGCGCGGCGCGGAACATCGGCCCGGTGTAGAGGTCGAGCACCATGGCCACCACCCGCTCGATCCGCGACGGCCCGCGCGGCAGGCCCGCGGCGCGGGCCCGCAGCTCGTCCAGCTGCGCCTCCCCCAGCAGTTCGACCGCCGCCGCGACCAGCGATTCACGCGTCGGGAAGTGGTGCTGGGCCGCGCCGCGCGACACCCCGGCGCGCTCGGCGATCACCGCCACCGTGACGCCGTGCCAGCCCCGCTCGCCGATGCAGTCCACGGCGGCCTCGATCAGCCGCCGCCGGGTCGTGCGGCTGCGCTCCTGCTGCGGTTCCCGGGACGTCATCGGCTGCGGTCGCCCCGGCGGCCGAGCTGCGGTTCGGCCCCGTCGATCCGGTGCTTCGAGAACCCCTTAGCGCCCCGCCCGCGCAGCTCGTCGTCGAGAACGGGATTCCCGGTGTTCTCGCGGCCGGGCCGGGTGCGGACCACCGGCGCGGTGGCGTGGTGCTCACCGACGCCGCGGCGGCCGCCGGACACGATCAGCGTCCGGCCGGCCCGGCTGAGCAGGCTGGCCATGGGCACCTCCGGGCCGGGTAGCGGGTCAGTGGCGGATCAGGTGGCGGATCAGTAGGACTTGGGCAGCCCGAGGCTGTGCTGCCCGACGAAGTTGAGCACCATCTCCCGGCTCACCGGCGCGATCCGGCCCAGCCGAACCGCGGCGACCAGTGAGCCGAGGCCGTACTCGGTGGCCAGCCCGTTGCCGCCGTGGGTCTGCACCGCCTGGTCGACCGCGTGGATCGCCGCCTCCGCGGCCGCGTACTTGGCCATGTTGGCCGATTCGCCCGCGGCGAAGTCGTCGCCCGAGTCGTAGAGCGACGCGGCCTTCTGCGTCATCAGCCGGGCCAGCTCGACCTCGATCTTGACCTGCGCCAGCGGGTGCGCCAGGCCCTGGTGCGAGCCGATCGGCGCGCCCCACACCCGGCGCTCGTTCGCGTAGGCCACGGCCTTGTCCAGCGCGTAGCGGGCGGTGCCGAGCGAGAACGACGCACCCATGATGCGCTCGGGGTTGAGCCCGGCGAACAGCTGCGCGATCGCCGCGTCCTCCTCGCCCACCAGCGCCTCGGCCGGCAGGTGGACGTCGTCGAGGAACAACGAGAACTGGTTCTCCGGCGCGACCAGGTCCATCTCGATCCGGGTGAACTCGAAGCCCGGCGAATCGGTGGGCACGATGAACAGCGCGGGCTTGAGCCGCCCGGTCTTCGCGTCTTCGGTGCGCCCGACCACGAGCACGGCGTCGGCCTCGTCGACGCCCGAGATGTAGACCTTGCGCCCGCTCAGCACCCAGCCGCCGCCGTCGCGCCGGGCGGTGGTGGTGATCTTGTGCGAGTTGGACCCGGCGTCGGGCTCGGTGATCGCGAAGACCATCTTCCGGCTCCCGCCGGCGATGCCGGGCAGCCAGGTCTTCTTCTGCTCGCCGGTGCCGAAGCGGGCGATTACCGTGCCGCAGATGGCCGGTGAGACCACCATCAGCAGCAGCGGCGAGCCCGCGGCGGCGAACTCCTCCAGCACCGCGCCGAGGTCCGCGATCCCGGCGCCGCCCCCGCCGTACTCCTCGGGCAGGTTGACCCCGAGGTAGCCC
The DNA here is from genome assembly GCF_032335455.1 of Amycolatopsis sp. PS_44_ISF1. Lineage (NCBI taxonomy): Bacteria > Bacillati > Actinomycetota > Actinomycetes > Pseudonocardiales > Pseudonocardiaceae > Amycolatopsis > Amycolatopsis sp. PS_44_ISF1. The sequence continues at coordinate 2,131,834 of NZ_JANUXO010000002.1, forward strand.
AGCCGCCCGGCCTCGTCCCAGAGCTCGTCGGTCTTCTCGCCCGCGCGGGCCTTCCTGGCGTAGTACTCGTGGCCGTACTTGCGCCCGAGCTCGCCCGCGGCCCGGCGCAGCGCGGTGCGCTCCTCGGGCTCGACGAAGTTCATCGCGTTCATGCGCGCTCTCCCCATCCGGTGTCTCCGACCACGGCCAGGATCGTGCCGACCTCGACCTGCGAACCGACCTCCACCGGCAGCTCCGCGACCACGCCGTCGGCGGGGGCGGAGATCCGGTGCTCCATCTTCATCGCCTCGAGCCACAGCAGCGGGTCGCCCGCCGCCACGGCGTCGCCCGCGGCCACGGCGAGCCGCACGACCGTGCCCGGCATCGGCGCGACCAGCGAGCCCGCCGCCAGCGCCGCGGCCGGGTCGGCGAACCGCGGGGCCGCGGTGAAGGCCACCGGGCCCAGCGCGGAGTCCACATAGGACTCCGCGCCGTGCCGGGCCACGGTGAAGGCGCGCCGCGTACCGCCGACGTCCAGCACCACCCGGCCCGGTTCGGCGCTGATCAGCCCGACGCCTTCGTAGCCCTCGGCCCGCAGACCGTCGCGGGTCAGCGCGTAGACCACCTCGTACTCGGTCCCGCCACGGCTGAACCCCTTGCGCTGCCCGACCGAGCGCACGTTGCGCCAGCCGCTGGGCAGCCGGCCGAGCGCCTTCGCGCCCGCCCGGTTGGCCGCCGCGCCGGCCAGGGCCGCGGCGAGCGCCGAGAGCCGTTCGGCTTCCGGGCCCGCCAGCGGCTCGGCCAGCCCGGCCAGCCCGTGCCGGTCGAAGAACGCGGTGTCCGTCTCGCCGGCCAGGAAGGCTTCGTGCCGCAGGACGTTCACCAGCAGGTCGCGGTTGGTGGCCACGCCGTGGATCTTCGCGCCCGCCAGCGCGGCCGCGAGCCGCCGGGCCGCTTCGTCCCGGGTCGGGGCCCAGGTGATCACCTTGGCCAGCATGGGGTCGTAGTGCACGCCGACCACCGAGCCGGACTCCACGCCGGAGTCCAGCCGCAGACCCGCGCCGGGGGTGAACTCGCGGTCGACGCCGGGCACCTCGAAGGTGTGCAGGGTGCCGCTCTGCGGCTGCCAGTCCGCGGCCCCGTCCCGGGTGGTCACGGTCTCCGCGTAGAGCCGGACCTCGATCGAGTGCCCTCGCGCCGCCGGCGGCTCCGGCGGCAGCTTCGCCCCTTCGGCGATGGAGAGCTGCAACGCGACCAGGTCCAGCCCGGTCACGTTCTCGGTCACCGGGTGCTCGACCTGCAGCCGGGTGTTCATCTCCAGGAAGTAGAACCGCCCGTCCGGTCCGGCGAGGAACTCGACCGTGCCCGCGCCGACGTAGTCGATCGCCTGCGTCGCCTGGCGCGCGGCTTCGAACAGCTCCGCGCGCATCGCCGGGCCGACGAAGGGAGAAGGTGCCTCTTCCACGACCTTCTGGTGCCGGCGCTGGATCGAGCACTCTCGCTCCCCCACCGCCCACACCGTGCCGTGGCGGTCGGCCAGCACCTGGACCTCGATGTGCCGACCGGTCTCCAGGTAGCGCTCGCAGAACACGGTCGGATCGCCGAAGGCCGAGCCGGCCTCGGCCCGCGCGCCCGCGATGGCCTCGGCCAGCCCGCCCAGCTCCCGCACCACGCGCATGCCCCGGCCCCCGCCGCCGGCCGAAGCCTTGACCAGCAGCGGGAGGTCGGCCCCGGTCACCTCGGCCGGGTCCAGCTCGGCCAGCACCGGCACCCCGGCCGCGGCCATCAGGCGCTTGGACTCCACCTTGGAGCCCATCGTCGCGATCGCCTGCGGGGGCGGCCCGACCCAGGTCAGCCCGGCGTCCACGACGGACTGGGCGAACGCGGCGTTCTCCGAAAGGAAGCCGTAACCGGGGTGCACGGCGTCGGCTCCCGCTTCGGCGGCCGCCCGCACGATCAGCTCCCCGCGCAGGTACGTCTCACCCGGCGCGCGGCCCGGCAGCCGCACGGCCACATCGGCCTCCGCGGCGTGCGGGGCGCCGGCATCGGCGTCCGAGAACACCGCCACGGTGGCGATCCCGGCGTCGCGGCAGCTGCGGAACACCCGGCGGGCGATCTCCCCGCGGTTGGCGACCAGCAGATTTCGAATCACGGAGCCACCCCTACATCCGGAAGACGCCGAACCCACCGTCGACGCCCTTCACAGGTCCATTGTGGATAGCGGACAGGCTCAGCCCGAGCACGGTGCGGGTGTCCCGCGGGTCGATGATGCCGTCGTCGTAGAGCATGCCGGAGAGGAACATCGGCATCGACTCGGCCTCGATCTGGTTCTCCACCATCGCCCGCATGGCGGCGTCGTTCTCCTCGCTGTAGTCCTGGCCCCGGTTCGCGGCCGCGGCCCGCGCGACGATCGAGAGCACCCCGGCCAGCTGCGCCGGGCCCATCACCGCGGACTTCGCGCTGGGCCAGGCGAACAGGAACCGCGGATCGTAGGCGCGGCCGCACATCCCGTAGTGCCCGGCGCCGTAGGACGCGCCCATGAGGACCGACAGGTGCGGCACCTGCGAGTTGGACACCGCGTTGATCATCATCGCGCCGTGCTTGATGATCCCGCTCTGCTCGTACTCCTTGCCGACCATGTAGCCGGTGGTGTTGTGCAGGAAGACCAGCGGGGTGTCGATCTGGTTGGCGAGCTGGATGAACTGCGCGGCCTTCTGCGACTCCTCGCCGAACAGCACCCCCTGCGCGTTCGCCAGCACGCCCACCGGGTAGCCGTGGATCCGGGCCCAGCCGGTGACCAGGCTGGGCCCGTAGAGCGGTTTGAACTCGTCGAAGTCGGAGCCGTCGGCCACCCGGGCGATCACCTCGCGCGGGTCGAACGGGATCTTGAGGTCGCCCGGCACGATGCCGAGCAGCTCCTCGGCGTCGAACCGCGGCTCGGCGTAGCCCGGCTCCGGGCCCGGGCCCGGCTTGCGCCAGTTGAGCCGCTTGACGATGCTCCGGCCCAGCCGGATCGCGTCCTGCTCGTCGGCGGCCAGGTAGTCGGCCAGCCCGGAGGTACGCGCGTGCATCTCCGCCCCGCCGAGCGATTCGTCGTCGGACTCCTCGCCGGTGGCCATCTTCACCAGCGGCGGCCCGCCGAGGAAGACCTTCGCGCGCTCCTTGACCATCACCACGTAGTCCGACAGGCCCGGCAGGTACGCGCCGCCGGCGGTCGAGTTGCCGAAGACCAGCGCGATCGTCGGCACCTTCGCGGCCGAGGACCGGGTGAGGTCGCGGAAGACCCGGCCGCCGGGGATGAAGATCTCCTTCTGCGTCGGCAGGTCGGCGCCGCCGGACTCGACCAGGTTGATCACCGGCAGCCGGTTCTGCGCCGCGATGTCGGCCGCGCGGAAGCTCTTCTTCGTCGTCCACGGGTTGCTCGCGCCGCCCTTGACCGTCGGGTCGCTGGCCGAGATCAGGCACTCGACCCCCTCGACCACGCCGATGCCGGTGATCAGGCTGGCGCCCACCCGGTAGTCCGAGCCCCAGGCGGCGAGCGGCGAGAGCTCCAGGAACGGCGAGTCCTCGTCCAGCAGCAGCTCGATCCGCTCGCGGGCGAGCAGCTTGCCCCGCCCGCGGTGGCGTTCCACGTACTTCTCACCACCGCCGGCGACCGCCTTCGCGTGCTCGGCGTCGATCTCGGCCAGTTTCCCCAGCATGGATTCGCGGTGGGCGGCGAACTCGCCGGACCGGACGTCCACAGTAGACCTCAGTGCGGTCACGCGGTGTACCCCAATCGCTTCGCGGCCAGTCCGGTGAGGATCTCGGTGGTGCCGCCGCCGATGCCGAGGATCCGGACGTCGCGGTAGTGGCGCTCCACTTCGGACTCGCGCATGTAGCCGAGCCCGCCGTGCAGTTGCACCGCCTCGTTCACCACCCATTCGGCGGCTTCGACGGCGGTGTTCTTGGCGAAGCAGGCCTCGGCGATCACCTCTTCGCCGCCGACGTGGCGCACGGCGGTCTGCCGCGTGTAGGTGCGGGCCACGTCGACCCGGCGCGCCATTTCGGTGAGCTTGTGCTGCACGAGCTGGCGCGAGATGAGCGGGCGGCCGAACGTCTCGCGCAGCCGGCACCAGTCCAGGGTCAGCTCCAGCGCCCGCTGGGCGTGCGCGTACGCCTGCACCGCGAGCGAGAGCCGTTCGGCGACGAACTGGGTGGCCACCTGCGCGAACCCGCCGTTCTCGGGGCCGACCAGGTTCTCCACCGGCACCCGGGCGTCCACGAAGGACAGTTCCGCGGTGTCCGAGGCGGCCCAGCCCATCTTCTCCAGCCTGCGGGAGACGGTGAACCCGGGGGTGCCGCGTTCGAGCACGAGCAGCGAGATCCCGTGCGCGCCCTCGCCCCCGGTGCGCACCACGGTGGTGACGAAGTCGGCCCGGCAGCCCGAGGTGATGAACGTCTTGGCCCCGTTGACCACGTACTCGTCGCCCTCGCGCACGGCGGTGGTGCGGATGCCCGCGACGTCGGAGCCGCCGTCCGGCTCGGTCACCGCGAGCGAGCCGATCTTGTCCCCGGCCAGGGTCGGGCGCACCCAGCGTTCGATCTGCACCCCATCGCCCGCCTCGGCGATGTGCGGCACGGCGATGCCGCAGGTGAACAGGGAAGCGAACAGCCCGCCGGAGCCGCCGGCGTAGTGCATCTCCTCGGCCACGACCAACGCGTCGAGGTAGGTGCCATCGCCGCCGCCCACGGACTCGGGGAAGGCCACGCCGAGCAGGCCGAGGGCGCCGGCCTTGCGGTGCAGCTCGCGCGGCAGCTCACCCGCGCGCTCCCAGTCGTCGAGGTGCGGCAGCACCTCCTGGTCCACGAATCGCCGGACGGTCGCGCGCAGTTCGCGGCGCTCCGGGGTGCGGAACGGATCATCCGTCACAGCAGCGCCTCCGGCACGTCGATCTCGCGCGACCGCAGCCATTCGCCCAGGGCCTTGGCCTGCGGGTCGAACCGGGCCTGCGAGGCGACGCCCTCGCCGAGGAGGCCCTCCACGACGAAGTTCACCGCCCACAGGTTGGGCAGCAGGTGCCGGGTCACGGCCAGCTCCCGGGTTTCGGGCAGCAGCCGGCGCAGCTCGGCGACGGTGAGCCGGTGCACGAGCCAGCGCCAGGCCGGCTCCGAGCGCACCCACACGCCCAGGTTCGCGTCGCCGCCCTTGTCCCCGCTGCGCGCGCCGATCACGCGGCCGAGCGGAACGCGACGGAGCGGACCGTCCGGCGGCGGCGCGGGCGGCGCGGGTTCGTCCACTTCGGACAGTTCCCGGGTTTCCGCCGCGGGCGGGATCTCGACCCGCCGCCCGTCCGGCAGCACCGCCACGTGCGGCACCTCGGCCGCGTCCAGGTAGGACGCGGTGTAGACGCCGTAGGGCGAGGCGTCCGAAGGCGGGGCGGTGACGTGGAACCCGGGGTAGCTGGCCAGCGCCAGCTCGATCGCGGCGGCGCTGAACGCGCGCCCGGCGACCTTCGGGTCGCGGTCCTTCACCGCGACGTGCAGCAGCGCGCTGGCCCGCTCCTCGGTGTCGGCGTCGGCGTGGTCGGTGCGGGCGAGCGTCCACCGGACCTCGGCGGGCGGGTGCGCTTCGAGCGCCTGCTCCAGCTGCTCGCGCACCAGCGCGGCCTTCTCCTCGATGTCCAGTCCGGTGAGGACGAACGTGGTCTCGTTGCGGAAGCCGCCGAGGGCGTTGAGGCCCACCTTCAGCGTGGGCGGCGGGGCCTCGCCGCGGACCCCGCTGACCCGGACGCGGTCCGGGCCCTCCTGCGCCACCGTGACGGTGTCGAACCGGCTGGTCACGTCCGGGTTGGCGTAGCGGGCGCCGGTGATCTCGTAGAGCAGCTGCGCGGTGACCGTGCCGGTGTCCACCACCCCGCCGGTGCCCGGGTGCTTGGTGATCACGCAGGACCCGTCGGCGTGCACCTCGGCGATCGGGAAACCGGGCCGGCCGATCGGCTGCTCGCGGAAGAACGCGTAGTTCCCGCCGGTGGCCTGGGTGCCGCACTCGATCACGTGCCCGGCCACGACGGCCCCGGCCAGCGCGTCGTAGTCGTCGCGCGCCCAGCCGAAGTGCGCGGCGGCCGGACCGAGGACCACCGAGGCGTCGGTGACCCGCCCGGTGACCACGACGTCGGCCCCGGCGTTCAGGCACTCGGCGATGCCCCAGGCGCCGAGGTAGGCGTTCGCGGTCAGCGCGCCGGTGAAGCCCAGCTCCTCGGCCCGCGTGACGAGGTCGTCCCCCTCGACGTGCGCGATCTCGACGTCGAGGCCGAGCGTTCCGGCCAGCTCGCGCAGCTCGGCGGCCAGCCCGGCCGGGTTGAGCCCGCCGGCGTTGGCGACGATCTTCACGCCCTTCTCCCGGGCCAGCGCCAGGTTCTCGGCCAGCTGGCGGAGGAAGGTCCTGGCGTGCCCGCGGCCGGGGTCCTTCATCCGGTCGCGGCCGAGGATGAGCATGGTCAGCTCGGCCAGGTAGTCGCCGGTGAGCACGTCGAGCGGGCCGCCGGTGAGCATCTCGCGGACGGCGGAGAACCGGTCGCCGTAGAAGCCGGACGCGTTGCCGATCCGCAGCGGGCCCGTCACGCGAACTGCCCCGGCTCGCGGCCGGGCCCGGGAGCCCCGGCGAAGGCCTGCGCGAGGCCGAGCCACTCCTCGACCTCCGGGCCGGTGGCGACCAGGTCCGTGTCGGCCGGGTGCCGCCGCTGGGTGACCACCAGGCAGAAGTCCAGCGCGCTGCCGGTCAGCCGCTGTCCGGCCGCCTCCGGACCGAACGTCCAGTTCGTGCCGTCCGGCGAAGCCAGCTCGACGCGGAACTCCTCGACCGGCGGGGCGAGCGAATGCAGCTTGAAGGCGAAGTCACGGGTGCGCGTGCCGAACCGGGCGATGTGCCACAGCCGGGCGGTCGGCGCCCGGACCGCGCCGAAGGTGTCGAAGACGTCCTGACCGTGGGCCCAGGTCTCCATCAACCGCGCGGTGGCCATGGACGCGACGCTCATCGGCGGCCCGTACCAGGGCAGTTTCTGCCCCGGCGGCACCGCGGCCAGCACCTCGGCCAGCTCCGCCCGCCCGGAGCGCCACCGCGCGAGCAGCTCGGCCGGCGGCACCGCGGACAGCTCGGCCGCCCCCCGGTCCACGTAGTCCTCGCCTGCCCCGAGCGCGCTCTCCAGCTCGGCCTGCCACCGCTGCGGGTGCGCCGCGGCGACCAGCGCCTTGCCGTCGGTCCAGGTCAGGTGCCCGATCTGGTGCGCGACCGTCCACCCCTTCGCGGGCGTCTCCCGGGCCCAGTCCGCGGGAGCCAGCCCGGTCACGAGCTCCTCGAGCTCCTGCGACTCCGCGGTCAGGTCCCCGAGGACCACCCCGAGATCAGCCATCCTTGCGCCTCCTTGCGTCCCTGCCGCCCAGCGTGACGCGCGGAACCGAAAAAATCAAGCGCGCATGATTGTTTCTTCCAGCTCGATCCGCCCGCGGGCAGGCGAGCGACGACGAGCGATCGCGCGGACACCGCGCCCGGCCGCGGGCCGGTCCGAGATTCGTCCACTGTGGACGGTTAACTTCGGCTCGCGGGCTCAGCCGTGCGAGGTGTCGATCACGCAGAACCGATTGCCTTCGGTGTCGGCGAGCACCACGAAGTCCGGCGACTCCGGGTAGTCCGCCCAGTCCACCCGCCGCGCGCCCAGCGCCACCAGCCGCTCCACCTCCGAGGTCTGCTCGCCGGCGCTGCCGGCGTACAGGTCCAGGTGCACCCGGGGCCGCTCCTGCACCGGGGTCCCGCTCGACTGCAGCGACAGCCCCGGACCGGCGCCGTCCGCCGGGACCAGCACCACGAACTCCTCCCCCGGCTCGGCGTCGCGCGGCCGGTAACCCAGCGCCGCCCGCCAGAACGCCAGCGCCCGCCCCATCTCGTCCACTCCGAGCACCACGGTGCCGAGCCGGACCATGGCCCACCCCCATTATTGACGCATTGTCAGCAACCCGGTTCCTGGCCTACCGTAAACGCATGAGCCCCCTCACGCCCTACGCCGAGATCGCCTACCGGGTCGACGGCCGGATCGCCACGGTCACGCTCGACCGGCCCCAGGCGCGCAACGGGTACACCGTGCGGATGGCCGACGAGCTGAACCACGCCTTCGACACCGCCGACCGCGACGAGAACGTGCGGGTCGTCGTGCTCACCGGCCGGGGCGGGGACTTCTGCGTCGGCGCGGACCTGTCCACCGGGGGCCTCGACTTCGGCGGTGAAGCCCCCGACGGCTGGCAGGAGCCCGCCGGACGCTGCTCCCAGCGGATCTTCACGATGAACAAGCCGGTGATCGCCGCGCTGCGGGGCGCGGCCGTCGGCGGCGGGCTCACCATCACGCTGTCCTGCGATTACCGCCTGGCGGCCGAGGACGCCAAGTTCGGCTTCGTCTTCACCCGCCGCGGGATGTACCCCGAGGGCGCTTCGGCCTGGTTCCTGCCGCGGCTCGTCGGGCTCGGCACGGCCCTGGACTGGATGGTCAGCGGCCGGCTGTTCGGTCCGGAGGAGGCGCTGCGCGCCGGGCTCGTGCACAGCGTCCACCCGCCGGAAGCCGTGCTGGAGCGGGCTTACGAGCTGGCCCGCGAGCTCGTCGCGAACACCGCGCCCGTCTCCGTCGCCGTCACCCGGCAGCTGCTCTACCGGATGGCCAGCGCGCCCTCGCCGTTCGAGGTGCACGAGCTGGACTCCAAGCTCACCGCCGGCCTGCCCACCACCCCCGACACCGCCGAAGGCGTGCGGTCGTTCCTGCAGAAACGCCCGCCGGAGTTCGGGATGCGCGTCGACTCGGACCTCCCGCCCTACCTGCCCTGGCTCACCCGGTGACCGCCTACCCGCCCGAACCGTGGCGGCTCACCGGCGAAGCCCACCTCTCGGCCTGGCGCCTGCCCGCCGCGCAGCTGCCCGCCCTGCCCGAGGGGGTCGAGCCCCTGATCGTGGCCGGGCGCGCGCTGGTGGTCACCGCCTGGTTCCACTACCGGCCGCCCGGGCAGCTGAGCTACCACGAACTGCTCGCCGCCGTCGCCGTGCGCGCGCCGCGGCCCACCGCGTCGATCACCGGGATCTGGGTCGACAGCGAGGTTTCGCTCGCCGGCGGCCGGGCCCTGTGGGGCACCCCCAAGGACCTGGCCACCTTCGGCTTCCGCCCGGGCCGCACGTTCACCGCCACCGCGGCCACGGAGCACGACTGGATCGCCACCGCCGCCTTCTCCCGTCGCGCCGGGCTGCCGGTCGCCGTGCCCGCCGGATTCCGGATCGTCCAGACCCTCGGCGGGCGGCTCGAGCGCAGCCGGGTCGCAGTGCGGGCCAAGCCCGCCGCGGCGGCCGCCGGCTGGTCGGTCAACCCGCGCGGACCGCTCGGCTACCTCGCCGGCCATCGCCCGGTCGTCAGCGGTTCACTGATGGGTTTCGACCTCACTTTCGGCGGGTGAACCGGGGCCTGATCAGCCGCTCTCAGTGATCAGCTAACCCGCGAGGGTGAGCCGACGACACGCCACCCCTTGGGGCGCGTGCGAGCCACCACCCCTAGATGTAGTCTCTGGGAACCGGCAGCCCCCAGCGACGGGGAGACCGCTCAGGAAGGGCCGCCGGGCAGATCCACGAAGCCGCAGCGCACGGCCTGCACCAGGCGCGCGGCGGTGGAACGCGCCCATTTTTCGACCTGTTGGAGACCCGTATGTCAGTGGAAACCGGTCAGCGGCCGCCCTCGTCGGCGGACAGCACACCGAGCGCGATCCGCGTCATCCGGCGCGACGGCACCGTCTCGCCGTTCGACGCCGGCAAGATCTCGGTGGCGCTGACCAAGGCGTTCCTCGCGGTCGAGGGGGGCGACGCCGCCGCCTCCTCCCGCGTGCACCACGTGGTCGCCGAGCTGACCGAGCAGGTCGAGACCTCGCTGCTGCGCCACGCCGGGCCGGAGACCGCCCTGCACATCGAGCAGATCCAGGACCTCGTCGAGCTGGCCCTGATGCGCGGCGGGCACCACAAGATCGCCCGCGCGTACGTGCTCTACCGCGAGGAGCGCTCGAAGGCCCGCGATGCCGCCACCCCGGCGGCCACCGAGGCCACGCTCAGCGTCAAGGGCGTCGACGGAGTCCTGCGCCCGCTCGACTGGGCCCGCGTGTCCCACGTCGTGGGCGAGGCCGTGGCCGGGCTCGAAGACGTCTCCGCCGAGCCGGTGCTGGCCGAGGCCAAGCGCAACCTCTACGACGGCATCAGCGCCGACGAGCTGGCGCTGGCCCAGATCATGGCCGCCCGCGTGCTGGTCGAGCAGGAGCCGAACTACTCCTACGTCAGCGCCCGGCTGCTGCTGGACAAGCTGCGCGGCGAGGCGCTGAGCTACCTGGCCGGAGCCCCCCGCCTGGCCAGCCAGGACGAGATGGCCGGCGAGTACCCCGCCTACTTCCGCGGCTACCTGCGCCGCGCGGTCGAGCTGGAGCTGGTCGACGGCGAGCTGCTGCGCTTCGACCTGGACCGGATCACCGCGGCCATCCGCCCCGGGCGCGACCTCGACTTCGGCTTCCTCGGCCTGCAGACGCTCTACGACCGGTACTTCCAGCACCACAACGGCACCCGGTTCGAGCTGCCGCAGGCGTTCTTCATGCGCGTGGCGATGGGCCTGGCCATCCGCGAGGACGACCGGGAATCCCGGGCCATCGAATTCTACGAGCTGCTCTCCAGCTTCCACTTCATGGCCTCCACCCCGACGCTGTTCAACTCGGGCACCACGCGCGCCCAGCTCTCGTCCTGCTTCCTGACCACTGTGGACGACGACCTGGACTCGATCTTCCAGGCGTACAAGAACAACGCGCTGCTGGCCAAGTACTCCGGCGGGCTCGGCAACGACTGGACCCCGGTCCGCGGCCTCGGCGCGCACATCAAGGGCACCAACGGCCGGTCCCAGGGCGTGGTGCCGTTCCTGAAGATCGCCAACGACACCGCCGTCGCGGTGAACCAGGGCGGCAAGCGCAAGGGCGCGGCCTGCGCGTACCTCGAGACCTGGCACGTGGACATCGAGGAATTCCTCGACCTGCGCAAGAACACCGGTGACGACCGCCGCCGCACGCACGACATGAACACGGCCAACTGGGTCCCGGACGAGTTCCTGCGCCGGGTCGAGGCCGACGCGCAGTGGACGCTGTTCTCGCCCAACGAGACCCCGGACCTGCACGACCTCTACGGCAACGCGTTCGCCGAGCGCTACCGCGAGTACGAGGCCGCCGCCGAGCGCGGCGAGATCAAGGTGTTCCGCAAGATCCGCGCGGTCGAGCTGTGGCGCCGCATGCTGACCATGCTGTTCGAGACCGGCCACCCGTGGATCACCTTCAAGGACCCGTGCAACCTGCGCTCGCCGCAGCAGCACGTCGGCGTGGTGCACTCGTCCAACCTGTGCACCGAGATCACGCTGAACACCAACGCCGAAGAGGTCGCGGTGTGCAACCTCGGCTCGGTGAACCTGCTCAAGCACGTCACCCCCGAAGGGCTCGACACCGAGCGCCTGGAGAAGACCGTGCGCACCGCCGTCCGCATGCTGGACAACGTGATCGACATCAACTTCTACACGATCCCGGAGGCCCGCCGCTCCAACCTGCGCCACCGCCCGATCGGCCTGGGCATCATGGGCTTCCAGGACGCGCTGTTCGAGATCGGCGTGCCGTTCGCCTCGGCCGGCGCGGTGGAGTTCGCCGACCTCAGCATGGAGCACGTCTCCTACTACGCGATCTCCGCCTCGACCGACCTGGCCGAGGAGCGCGGCCGGTACCAGTCGTTCGAGGGCTCGCTGTGGAGCCGCGGCATCCTGCCGATCGACTCGATGCAGCTGCTGATCGACGCCCGCCAGGGTGACGCCCTCGACGTCGACACCTCCTCGACCCTGGACTGGGCGCCGCTGCGCCAGCGGGTCAAGACCGTCGGCATGCGCAACTCCAACGTGATGGCGATCGCGCCGACCGCGACGATCTCCAACATCTCCGGGGTCGGCCAGTCGATCGAGCCGCTGTTCCAGAACCTGTTCGTCAAGTCGAACATGTCCGGCGACTTCACCGTGGTCAACCCGCACCTGGTCAAGAGCCTCAAGGCCCGCGGCCTGTGGGACGAGGTGATGGTCAGCGACCTGAAGTACTTCGACGGCAGCCTCGGCCAGATCGACCGCGTGCCGGACGACCTGAAGGCGCTCTACGCCACCGCGTTCGAGATCGAGTCGAAGTGGATCGTGGACGCTGGCTCGGTCCGGCAGAAGTGGATCGACCAGGCGCAGTCGCTGAACCTCTACATCGCGGCGCCCAGCGGCCGCAAGCTCGACGAGCTGTACCGCTACGCCTGGCACAAGGGCCTCAAGACCACGTACTACCTGCGGGCCCAGTCCGCGACGCACGTGGAGAAGAGCACCCTGCGCGGCACCGACGGCAAGCTGAACGCGGTGTCCGCCGCCCCGGCCGCCGCCCCGGCCGCGGCGGTCCCGGCGCCGCCGGCCTCGGCCGCGGTCCCGGTCCCCTCCCCGGAGGCCGCGGTGCCGTCCGTGCCCGTCACGCCGCCCGTCACGCCGCCCGCCGCCCAGCCGGAGCCGAAGGAGCTGCCGAAGGTCGACGACGTCGACTTCGTCGCCACCGAAGGCGCGGCCTGCCGGATCGACGACCCCGACTGCGAAGCCTGCCAGTAAGGAACCCGAGAACATGACCAACGTGGAGACCCCCGGAGTCACCGGCCTCGGCGAGATCGAGGTCGGCGCCGAGCGGATCAGCGTCGACGACAAGCGGATGATCAACGCCCGCGCCGACGTCAACCAGCTGCTGCCGATGAAGTACCGCTGGGCGTGGGAGAAGTACCTCGCCGGCTGCAACAACCACTGGATGCCGACCGAGGTCGCCATGCAGGCCGACATCGCGCTGTGGAAGTCGGCCGACGGCCTCACCGAGGATGAGCGGCAGATGCTCAAGCGCAACCTCGGCTTCTTCGCCACGGCGGAGTCGCTGGTGGCCAACAACATCGTGCTCGCGGTCTACCGGCAGATCACCAACCCGGAGTGCCGCCAGTACCTGCTGCGCCAGGCGTTCGAGGAGGCCGTGCACACGCACACCTTCCAGTACATCTGCGAAAGCCTCGGCCTGGTCGAGGGCGAGCTGTTCAACATGTACCGCGAGGTTCCGTCCATTTCGGACAAGGACGCCTGGGCGCTGAAGTACACCCAGCACCTGGAGGACCCGGACTTCGAGACCGGCACGCCCGAGGCCGACACCGCGTTCCTGCGCGACCTGGTGGCGTTCTACGTGATCTTCGAGGGCATGTGGTTCTACACCGGCTTCGCGCAGATCCTCTCGCTCGGCCGGCGGAACAAGATGGTCGGCATCGCCGAGCAGTACCAGTACATCCTGCGCGACGAGTCGATCCACCTGAACTTCGGCATCGACTGCATCAACCAGATCAAGATCGAGAACCCGCACCTGTGGACCGAGCAGTTCCAGGCCGAGGTGCGCGGGATGCTGAAGGAGGCGTGTGAGCTGGAGGTCGCCTACGCCCGCGACACCATGCCCCGCGGCATGCTCGGCCTGTCGGCGCAGTTGTGCGAGCAGTACATGCACTTCATCACCGACCGGCGCGCGCAGCAGATCGGCCTCGCGCCCATCTTCGGGGAGACGGAGAACCCGTTCCCCTGGATGTCGGAGGCGATGGACCTGAAGAAGGAGAAGAACTTCTTCGAGACCCGCGTGATCGAGTACCAGTCGGGCGGCGCCCTCGACTGGGACTGATCCCGCCATCCGGGATTCGGGCGGGATTTGTGCCACGCCCGGCCCCGAGCGCTAGGCTCGGCCACGCCACTGGTTCGCCCAGGGCGTGGCCGAGCTGTTTTCGCGGCCGCACCCCGGTCGAGGCAACAGGGAACCCGGTGTGAATCCGGGACTGCCCCCGCAGCGGTGAGTGGGAACGAAAGCCGTCACCACGAGAAGTGGTGAAGCACTGGGCGCGAGCCTGGGAAGCGACGGCGAGTAGGCGTGCGCACGGCGCCCACGAGTCCGAAGACCTGCCCGTGGCACGCGCGCCGACGGCGTGCGTGAGTCCGGGCCTCGTGGGAGCAGGCGCGACGCGAAACGCGGCCCCTTCGCGTGCCCGGACTCGTTCGGCGAGCTCGCGAGGAGAGAGCTGTGAACACCATCGGCACCACCGTCCTGGGCAGCCCGCGCATCGGGCCGGACCGGGAGCTCAAACGGGCACTGGAGCGGTACTGGGCGGGCCGGATCGACGCCGCGGAACTGCTGGCCACCGGCCGCGGGTTGCGCACCCGGGCCTGGACCGGGCAGCGCGAAGCCGGCCTGGACTCGATCCCGTCCAACACCTTCTCCCACTACGACCAGGTGCTCGACACCGCCGAGCTGTTCGGCGCGCTGCCCGAGCGCTTCACCGGTCTGGGTCTTTCACCGCTCGACACCTACTTCGCGGCGGCACGCGGCGTGCAGGACGCGCCCGCGCTCGAAATGACGAAGTGGTTCGACACCAACTACCACTACCTGGTCCCCGAGCTGGGCCCGGACACGAAGTTCACCCTCACCGGCAGCAAACCGCTCGACGAGTACCGCGAGGCCCGTGCGCTCGGTATCGAAACGCGCCCGGTGCTGGTGGGCCCGGTCACCTTCCTGCTGCTGGCCAAGGCGACCACGCCGGGCTTCGAGCCGCTGGAGCTGCTCGACGAACTGCTCCCGGCCTACGCCGAACTGCTGCGCCGGCTGCACGACGAGGGCGTGGAGTGGGTCCAGTTCGACGAGCCGGCCTTCGCCGGCGATCGCCGCACCCCCGAGCTCAACGCGCTGACCCGCGCGTACCACGTGCTGGCCAAGGCCGAGGACCGGCCGAAGCTGCTGGTCGCCGGGTACTTCGGCGGCCTGGGCCGCGGGCTGGGCGTGCTGGCCCGTTCGCCGATCGAGGCGCTGGCCGTCGACCTGGTCACCGACGAGTCCTTTGTGGACACCGTTGCGGCCGAGGGCGCGCTGCGGGACAAGGAGGTGCTCGCCGGGGTGGTCGACGGCCGCAACGTGTGGCGCACCGACCCGGACCGCGCGCTGGAGAAGGCGCGCAAGCTGCTCGGCACCGCCGCGGCCGTCAGCGTCTCGACCTCCTGTTCGCTGCTGCACGTGCCCTACGACGTGGAGCGCGAGACGAGCCTCGACCCGCGGGTGAAGGGCTGGCTCGCCTTCGCGCGGCAGAAGGTGGACGAAGTCGTGCTGCTCGGCCGGGCGCTGCGGGCGGAGGGCCGCGAAGACGGCGAGGGCGCCGACCTCGGCGCGGCCCGCGCGGCGGTGGCGGACCGGGCCGCGGCCACGGAGGTGACCGACCCGGCGGTGCGGCAGCGGCTCGCCGCCCTGCGCCCGGAGGACGCCACGCGCCCGCCGTACGAGCAGCGCGCGGCGGCGCAGCAGGCCGAACTGGGCCTGCCGCCGCTGCCGACCACCACGATCGGCTCGTTCCCGCAGACCACCGAGGTCCGCAAGGCCCGCGCGGCGCTGCGCTCGGGCGAGCTGGACCAGGCCGGGTACGTGGCCGGGATGCACGCCGAGATCGAGCGCGTGGTCCGGCTGCAGGAGGAGCTGGGCCTCGACGTGCTGGTGCACGGCGAGCCCGAGCGCAACGACATGGTGCAGTACTTCGCCGAGCAGCTCGACGGCTTCGCCGCCACCGACTTCGGCTGGGTGCAGTCCTACGGTTCCCGCTGCGTCCGCCCGCCGATCCTGTTCGGCGACGTCTCCCGGCCGGCGCCGATGACCGTGCCGTGGGCCCGGCACGCCCAGCGGCTGAGCGAAAAGCCGGTGAAGGGCATGCTGACCGGCCCGGTGACCATCCTGGCCTGGTCCTTCGTCCGCGACGACCAGCCGCCGGCCGACACCGCGCTGCAGGTCGCGCTGGCGATCCGCGACGAGGTGGCCGATCTGGAGGCCGCGGGCGTGCGGGTGGTCCAGGTCGACGAGCCGGCGCTGCGGGAGCTGCTGCCGCTGCGCGCGGCCGGGCACGAGGCGTACTTCGCGTGGGCCGTCCGCGCGTTCCGCGTCGCGACGTCCGGCGCGGCCGACTCCACCCAGGTCCACACGCACATGTGCTACTCGGAGTTCGGCGAGGTGCTGCCCGCGATCGACGCGCTCGACGCCGACGTCACCAGCATCGAGGCGGCGCGCTCCAAGATGGAGGTGCTCGAAGACCTCTCCGGAGCCGGCTTCGCCCGCGGCGTCGGTCCCGGGGTCTACGACATCCACTCGCCGCGCGTGCCGGGCGTCGAGGAGGTCGCCGGCCTGCTGCGCACGGCCGTCACCGCCGTGCCCGCCGGTCGCCTGTGGGTGAACCCGGACTGCGGGCTCAAGACCCGGGGTTACGCCGAAATCGACCCCGCGCTGCGGAACCTGGTCGCCGCGGCCCGGCTGGTCCGCGCCGAGCTGGCCTAGCCGGTCCGGGCTCGTGCGGGCCGGCGACGGCCGGGACCGTCCCCGGCCCGCACGAGCCGAACCACCCGATCACCGCCCTACCGCGCGGCCGGCCTTCACGCGTTCGCGACCTACCGGCCGTGCCGCCCGAGTGGGCCCAGCGCTGCGCGAGGGCGCGCGGTCGTCAGCTCCGATCGGGCCGGCATCGCGATCGCCCGCGCCCCGGTGCCCGCTGACGGACTGCCGGTGCGCCTGGAATATCATTGACGGCTTCCACTCGACGACGAGAGGGCGCGGGCCGGGGCCGGTCGGCATCGGGCGACACGTTCGCGCACTCAAGGTGACCAGCCGTCACCTTTCGTGCGGAGTCCATCACTCGTTCAGCCGGTAGACACCCCGTTGCGCGCGTGGTGCCGTGGCATCACTCGTGGACGACTCATACTCAGTGTGGGTCCAAGAGTGCTCGCACCACGGCTGAGCTGGTGTTAGTCCGTGTCTGAAGGGGTGAAGAGTGCCTGAGCCTGGTGACCGGCCAGGGGTGTCCGAGCTCGCGCGCCGGTACGCGGCGCTGCTGGCCGACACCAAAGGAGTAACCCTCCCCCGGGAGAACCGGGAGCGGTTGCTGCTCGAATTCGCCCGCGAAGTCCTGCGGAACACGGACTCGGCCTACGAGGGCGTCCTCCGGCGCTTCACCACGCTGTTCACCGTCTCGCCGATCGCGATCGCACTGGCCGACACCGGCGGCGACATCGTCGAAGCCAACCCGGCGCTCGGCAAGCTGGTAGGCTCGCCGCCGGCCCGGCTGCGCGGGCGGCACCTGTCCGGACTGGCGGCCACCCCCCACGACGCCGACCGGATCCGCGGCGGGCTCGAACGGCTGGCCACCGACAGCACCGACGGCACCGAAGAGATCACCGAACGCGGCGTGCACCTCGCGCACAGCCAGGACGGCCGCCTGAGCACCAACGTCACCCTGGCCTGGCTGCCCGGCGACGGGATCGACTCCCGCTACCCGGTCATGCTGGCCGCCGACACCGACGACCTGCACCTGCTGGGCGAGCGGCTGCGGCACCAGAACCTGCACGACCCGCTCACCGGACTGCCGAACGCGCAGGCGTTCACCACCCGGCTGGAGGCCGCGCTGGGCTCGTCCGGGCCCGACCAGGTCGGGCTGGTCTACCTGGACATCGACGGGTTCAAGGTGATCAACGACGGTCTCGGCGCCGGGATCGGCGACGAGGTGCTGAGGGAGGTCGCGGGCAAGCTCTCGCGGATCTTCACCGGCCACCACGAGGGTTACGTCGCGCGGCTGTCCGGCGACGGCTTCGGGGTGCTGCTGCGCGGGCCGGACCTGGCCCCGCCGCCGGTGATCCAGCTCGTCGACCAGGCGCTCGACGAGTTGCACGAACCGGTCTACCTGGACGGGCACGGGATCGGCGTGAGCGCGAGCGTCGGCATCGTCGTGCGCCCCGCCGACGGCAGCGGCCACGTCGAAATGCGGCGCGCGGCCGAGCTGGCGCTGCACCGGGCCAAGGAGGCGGGCAAGGCCCAGTGGATGCTGTTCGACCCGCAGCGCGACGCCCGCGACCGCAGCCGTTACCAGCTCGGCGCGGTGATCGCCGGCGCGCTGGAGAACGGTGAGTTCTCGCTGGTCTACCAGCCGACCGTGCTGCTGGACGACCCCGGCCGGATCGCCGCGGTGAACGCCGGCCTGCGCTGGAACCACCCGGACGAGGGTGTGCTGGACTCGGCCGGGTTCTACCCGCTGGCGCAGATCACCGGCATGACGATGCCGCTGGGCAAGTGGCTGCTCGCCGCGTCGCTGTCCGCGTACGCGAGCTGGCACGAGCAGTTCGGCGACGCGACCCCGGACGTGTGCATCCGGCTGCCGAAGCGGCTGGCCACCGACCCCGACCTGGTCCTGCTGGTCAAGGAGCAGCTCGACCGGCACGACCTGCCGCCGCGGGTGCTGCACCTGTGCACCGACCGCGATTCGATGTTCGACGAGGACGGCGAGGTGCTCGACTCGTTCACCGTGCTCGCCGACCTCGGCGCCCAGCTCGTGCTGACCGTCTCCGGCTCGGCCGACCTGGAGCTGATCCCGCGCCACGCACTGCCGGTGCGGCTGGTGATCCTGGCCGGGCCGGTGGTCGACGCGCTGGCCGGGGACCCGTCCGAGGCCGACTCGCGGCACCTCGCCCAGTTGCTCGCCCGCGCGGCCGAGCTGCGGCTGCAGGTCGGCGCCGAAGGCGTGCACACGGCCGAGCACGCGCACCGCCTGCGCGAGCTGGGCGTGCACGTCGCCCGCGGCGCCTTCGTCTCCGGCGACGACGTGACCGCGCTGATCGCCCGCCACACCGGGGACGGCTGAGCCGAGCGGGCGGGCACGGCCCCGGCCGGGTGGGCCATCCGGGTGGGCCGCGGCTCCGAAGCCCCTGGGAGGATCTTCCCCCGCGGTACCGACCGAAAGGACCCATCCCGATGGAGACCGGCGACCTGGCCCCCGACTTCACGCTGGCCGACGACCAGGGGGTGGAGCGCACCCTGTCGGACTTCCTGTCCGACGGCCCGGTCGTGCTGTTCTTCTACCCGGCGGCGATGACCGGCGGCTGCACCGCGGAGAGCTGCCACTTCCGCGATCTGGCGGCCGAGTTCGCCGAGGTGGGCGCCCAGCGCGTGGGCATCAGCCCGGACGCGGTCGAGAAGCAGCGCGCGTTCTCCGCCGCGAACAGCTTCGACTACCCGCTGCTGTCCGATGTGGATGGTGGCGTGGCCAAGCAGTTCGGCGTGTGGCGCAAGCTGATCCCGCTGCACACCAAGCGCCAGACCTTCGTGATCGACACCGACCGCCGGGTGCTGGACGTGATCAAGAGCGAGCTGAACTTCACCACCCACGCCGACCGCGCGCTCAAGCTGCTGCGCGACCGCAAGGCCGCCGCCTGACCCGCACCGCCGGTCCCGGCTCGGGCGCGGGGGCGGACGGGGATGACCCGTCCGCCCCCGCGCCCGAGCGGTTCAGGGCCGGTCCTTCCGCCACACGAGGCTGATCCCGGAGCAGGACGGCGCGATCGGCCCGTCCGTCCGCTCCTGGCGGTCCGGGGTGAACCCCAGCCGCTCCGCCACCGCGCCGCTGCGGGTGTTCCGCTCGTCGTGCCGGATCTCGACGTACTCCGCCCCCGCGCGGAACGCCTCGGCGACCAGGAGCGAGGCCGCCGACGTCATCAGGCCCCGGCCGGTGTGGGACAGGCCCAGCCAGTAGCCGATTTCGGCGCGGCCGCCCGGCACGCAGCAGACCAGGCCGCAGCTACCCAGCAGAGTGCCGTCCGGGGCGAGCAGGGCGTACTCGTACGCACCGCCCGCGTCCCACTGCCCGGCCACGCGGGTCAGGAACTCGGCCCCGTCGGCCCGCTCGTAACCGCCCGTGGCCCAAGGCAGCCACGCGCCGAGGTGCGCCTGCGACTCCTGCACGGCCGCCACCAGCTCGTCGAGCCGGTACGGGCGCCAGCGCACCAGCTCGATCCCGGTCCCGGTCAGGGTCTCCCGCGGCGTCTCCACGGCCCCATCGTGACATCCCGGCCGCGGCGGGGGCGCCCGCTTTTTCCCGGCGGGCGCCCCGGCGTCACTTGACCAGGACGCCGTCCGGCACCTCGGTGTCGTTCTTGAGCGCGTCGAACAACTGGGCCGACTTGGTCTTGTCCCAGTGCTCGGCCGAGCCGTCGGTGACCGGGACGGTGCCGGTGAGCACCCCGTCGGAGGAGATGCCGCGCATCGCCATCGCCAGCCCGGCCAGGTTGTGCACGTGGTCGCCCGAGTCCATGGTCAGCGCGTCGGGCGCCGCGGACAGCAGCGGGAAGAAGTGGAACGGGTTGAGCAGCGTGCCCGGGCTCGCGATCTGGCCGACCAGCGCACCGATGAACTTGCGCTGGTTGGCCACCCGGTCGAGGTCCGAGCGCGGGGTCGCGCTGCTGTGCCGCATCCGGACGAAGCCGAGCGCCGAGCGCCCGTCCAGCGACTGGCAGCCGGCCTTGATGTCGATGCCGGTCATCGAGTCGTTCATGTCCTGGTCGACGCACATGTCGACGCCGCCGATCCCGTCCACGATGGTCGCG
The DNA here is from genome assembly GCF_032335455.1 of Amycolatopsis sp. PS_44_ISF1. Classification (NCBI taxonomy): domain Bacteria; kingdom Bacillati; phylum Actinomycetota; class Actinomycetes; order Pseudonocardiales; family Pseudonocardiaceae; genus Amycolatopsis; species Amycolatopsis sp. PS_44_ISF1. The sequence goes on from NZ_JANUXO010000002.1 coordinate 2,152,356, forward strand.
AAGCCGCCGAAGCCGATCTCCGCGTAGTGGTCGATGCGCAGCCCGGTGACCCCTTCCACGGTCTTCACCAGCAGGGCCGGGCCGCCGAGGGCGAACGCCGCGTTGATCTTGCTGGTGCCGTGGCCGGGGATCTTCACCTGGGAGTCGCGCGGCAGCGACAGCAGGGTCGGCTTGGTGGAGTTGTCCGGGATGTGCGCGACCATGATGGTGTCGGTGCGCTGCCCGCCGGCCTCGTCGGCGTCGCCGGTGGCCAGGTTCTCCTCCTCCGCGGCCGAGAGCCCGGCGCGGCTGTCGGAGCCGACCACCAGCCAGTTGGTGCCGGACGCGGCCGCGGGACGGCCGTCGTAGTCGGCCAGCGCGTCCACCCGGGTGATGGAGAACTCCAGGTAGGCCCAGACCCCGCCGAGGAACAGCACGAAGATCAGCACCAGCGTCATCAGGATCTTGCCCAGGCCCCACCGGCGGCGACGGCGCGGTCTCGGGGCCGGGGCGCCGGGCGGGGGCCCGGGCGGGGCCTGGCGCCGGCCGGGGCGGGGGGCGGGGGCGGGCCGGCCGGGGGCTCGGCCCGGGTGCCCATCGGCCGGGTCCGCTGCTCGTGCTCGGCGACCCCGCCGGGAAGCGGCATCATCTGCGCGCGCTGGTGCTGCCGCGGGTTCCCGGGGGCCTGGGGTCCCCGGGACGGCTCCCGCCACCGGCCGCCGCCGTCACCGCCGTACGTCATCGGTCCATCACCCGTTCCCCGAATCCGGCAAACCGTGCCCTTCGTGCGGCCCAGTGAACCGCATGCCCTCAGTATGAGGACGTGCGGCACCCTGGGCCGGTTGTGCCGGAGGGCCGTACCCGGGTCAGCGCGGGGTCAACGCGGGTCGGCGAACCCGAACTGGTGAACCTTGAGGTGCCCGGCGCGGAACCCGGCCTCGGAGTAGGCCAGGTAGAACTCCCACATCCGGGCGAACACCTCGTCGAAGCCGAAGCCCCTGATCTCGGTCCAGCGGGCCAGGAACCGCTCGCGCCACAGCTTCAGCGTGCGGGCGTAGTCCTGGCCGAACTCCCGCATGCCGGCCAGCTTGAGCCGGGTGTTGCCGGCCATGCCCTGCTCGATCGCCGCGACCGAGGGGATGATGCCGCCGGGGAAGACGTACTTGTGGATCCAGGTGTACGAGCGGGCCGCGGCCATCATCCGGTCGTGGTCCATGGTGATCGCCTGCAGGCCGAACCGGCCGCCCGGGCGCAGCCGCTGGCCGATCGTGGCGAAGAAGGTCGGCCAGTAGGAGACGCCCACGGCCTCGATCATCTCGACGCTGACCACGGAGTCGTATTCGCCCTGGGCCTCGCGGTAGTCGCACAGCTGCACGTCGACGCGGTCGCTGTAGCCGGCTTCGGCGATGCGCGCGTCGGCCAGGATCTTCTGCTCCTTCGACAGCGTCAGCGAGGTGACCTTCGCCCCCCGGGAGGCGGCGCGGATGGCCAGCTCGCCCCAGCCGGTGCCGATCTCCAGCACCGAGCTGCCCGCGCCGACCCCGGCGTAGTCCAGCACGCTGTCGAGCTTGCGGTGCTGGGCCTGGGTGAAGGTGTCGCCGGGGCCGAACAGGGCCGAGGAGTACATCATCGACTCGTCCAGGAAGGTGCTGAACAGGTCGTTGGACAGGTCGTAGTGCCGGTGGATGTTCTCCCGCGAGCCCTCGACCGTGTTCACCTCGGCCTCGGGCTGGACCCGCTCGACGAACCGGCGGAACCGCTGCAGGAACGGCGGGATGACCGTGGCCAGCTTTTCCGCGAACGGGGTCAGCACGCCGGGCAGGTCTTCGGCGGTCCAGTCGCCCACCATGTACGCCTCGCCGAAGCCGATCTTCGCGTCGGCGCCGAGGCGGTGGAAGAACGCGTCGGGGCGGCGCACGCGCATCTCCGGCGCGTCCGGGCCGCCCGCGCCGAGCGTGGTGCCGTCGGGGAAGGTGACCCGCAGGTCCAGCGACTTCACCGCCCGGCGGAAGAGCACCTCCGCGGTCCGGGCGCGCAGGGGCGAGTGCGGCGGGGTGGCCAGTCCCGGCCACCGGGATTCGTCGGGGATCTGCTGCGGGATCGGCTGCGGGGACAGTCCCGCCGCGCGGTCGACACTCGAGGTGGACAAGACACTCCCTCCGGACGGGCTGTGCGGCCCATGCTGATGATATTCCCGGCTCGCGAAGCGTGCGCCCCGTGCCGGTCGCCCGGCTCGCCTCACACGGAGATTCGCAACCGCTCGCCCGCAGGACGGGTCCAGGCCCGGAGAAGAGTTTCGTCCTTCTCCCCGGCCCCGATCACCTCCAGTGTGAAAGCACACACCAACCTGGTCCAGACCGCTGGACGGCGGAGCATCGCGTGCCCCTCACCGCCGATCTCGAACCGGGCGACCCGGGCCGCGACCGAGCGGGCCCGCTCGGCGAAAGCGTAGGAGAGCCGGGCGGAGGTCATCCGGTCGCGCGTGCCGTGCACGATCAGCAGCGAGCGCCCGGCGACCCCGGCCACCGGCTCGCCCGCCTCGGTCCACGGCGCGAGCGCGCAGACCCCGGCCACGGCCGGGTCGTCGGCCACGCGCAGCGCGACCCGCCCGCCCATCGAGTGCCCGACCAGCACCACCGGCAGGCCCGGGTGCTCGGCGTGGATCCGCTCCAGCGCCCAGCGCGCGTCCGGCACCGGGTCCTCGGCCCCGCCGTTCCAGCCGTAGCGCCGGTTGCGCAGCAGCCGCACCTCCAGGCCGTACCGGGCGCCGGCCCGGTGCAGCGCGCGGGCCAGCGGCACCATGCGCAGGTAGGCCAGCTTCCACGGGGGCACCGGGGCGGTGCCGACCTCGGCCCCGCCGTGCAGCACCAGGGCCACCGCGCGGGTCCGCCCGCGCGCGCGATGCACCGAAACGACGGGTTCTGCCTCGTCCACGTGCCGCCTCCCAGTCACCGGTGCCGCTCCTGCCCCTGCCGACACGCTAATCCACCACGAACTGTGGCCACCCGCTAGATTCGGCGGCCGGACCCCCGACGAAGGGCAGGTGTGGTGAGCACCACGGAGAACTGGAAGAGCACGGCGGACAAGCTCGCGGCGGCGGAGGAGGCCAACGCCGGGCCGCTGGCCGCGGCGGCCGAACTGGTGCTGGGGGTGATCCGCAGCGACGCGCTGGTGTTCACCGCGGGCGCCGGGCACTCGCTGGCCGCGGTGGCCGAGACGTTCTACCGCGCGGGCGGACTGGCCTGCGTGTACCCGCTCTACCACCCGGAGCTGCTGCCGCTGCACGGAGCGCAGCACAGCACGCAGACCGAGCGCCGCACCGGCCTGGCCGAAGAGGTGCTCGCCGGGCGCGCGCCCGGCCCGGACGACCTGCTGGTGGTGTTCTCCACCTCCGGGGTCAACCCGTACCCGGTGGAGCTGGCCGCCGGCGCCCGCCGCCGCGGCGCGTCGGTCCTCGCGGTGACCTCGCGGCTCTGCGTGGCCGCCGCCCCGCGCCGGTCCGCCACCACGCTGGCCGAGGAGGGCACCGTGGTCCTCGACTCGCTGGTCGTCCCCGGCGACGCCAGCCACCCGGCCGCCGCCCCCCGCACCGCTCCGCTGTCCACAGTGGTCAACGCGTTCCTGTGGAACCTGGTGCTGACCCGGGTCTTCGACCGCGGCACGGCCGAGGGCCTGGACGTGCCGCTGTGGCGCAGCTCCAACGTGGAAGGCGGGGACGAGGCCAACGCCGCCCTGCTGGCCAAGTACGGCCCGCGAGTACCCGCGCTGCGGTAGCCCGGACGGCCCCGCCCGAGGCCCCTGACCCGACCGTGGGCGCCCCGGGCGGGCACCGGTGCGCCGCGGGCGGGCCTAGACCACGGCGGGCTCCTCGTCGAACTGGGTGTGGTGCAGTTCGGCGTACCGGCCTTCCCGCGCCAGCAGTTGTTCGTGCGTGCCCTGCTCGACCACGGTGCCGTGCTCGAGGACCAGGATCAGGTCGGCCGCGCGCACGGTGGACAGCCGGTGCGCGATGACCAGCGAGGTCCGCCCCTCCAGCGCGCCGGTCAGGGCCTCGCCGACCGCGGCCTCGGACTCGGAGTCCAGGTGGGCCGTGGCCTCGTCCAGCACCACGACCCGGGGCTGGGCCAGCAGCAGCCGGGCGATGGTGAGCCGCTGGCGCTCCCCGCCGGAGAGGCGGTACCCGCGCTCGCCGACGGTGGTGCCGAGGCCGTCGGGCAGCGAGCGCACCAGCTCACCGAGCCGCGCCTGCTCCAGCGCCGCCCGGATCTCGTCGTCGGTCACCCCCGGACGCGCGTAGGCCAGGTTGGCGCGGATGGTGTCGTGGAACAGGTGCCCGTCCTGCGTCACCACGCCGACGGTCGCGCGCAGGGTGGCGAAGTCCAGATCGCGCACGTCCACTCCGGACAACCGGACCGCACCCGCGTCGACGTCGTAGAGCCGCGGCAGCAACGACGCGATGGTCGACTTCCCCGCCCCGGACGAGCCGACCAGCGCGACCATCTGCCCCGGTTCGGCCCGGAAACTGATGCCGTGCAGCACTTCCTCGCCGCCGCGGCTGTCCAAAGTGGCCACATCCTCCAACGAGGCGAGGGAGAACCGATCCGCCGCGGGATAACCGAACCGCACGTCGTCGAACTCCACCGAGACCCCACCCCGGGCCGCACCCCCGCGACGGGCACCGTCACCTGGCTCGGCACCGTGACCCAGCCCGGTCCCGCCGGTTTCTCCGGTGCCGCGAGTGCCGCCGGTGCCCCTGGTACCGCCGGTGCCCCCGGTGTCCCTGATGTCCTTGGTACTGCCGGTGCCGCCGGTGTCCCTGGTACTGCCGCTGGTTCCGTCGGCGTCTCTGGTACTAACGGTGCCGCCGGTGCTCCTGGTACTGCCGATGCCGTCCACGCCGCCGGTGCCGCTGGCTTCGCCGGTGTCCCCGGTGCCCCCAGTGCCGTCGGTGTCGCCAGTGCCCCCAGTGTCGTCGGTGCCGCCGTCGTCGGTGCCGTCTGCACCCTTCGCGGCGCCGGTTCCGCTGGTTTCGCCGCGGTCGTTCGCGGACTCGGATTCACCCACACGGGCACCATCCACAACAGACGCATCACGCCCGGCGCCGACCACCCCGCCCCCGTCCGGCAGGGCCTGGGGCTGCACCGGCTCCTTGATCATCGGGTCCAGGTCCAGCACCTCGAAGACCCGCTCGAACGACACCATCGCCGTCATCACGTCGACCCGGACGTTGGCCAGGGCGGTCAGCGGGGCGTAGAGGCGGGTCAGCAGCAGCGCCAGTGCCACCACCGTGCCCGGCTGGAGCCGGCCGGTCAGCGCGAGGTACCCGCCGAGGCCGTAGACCAGGGCCTGGGCCAGCGCGGAAACCAGGGTCAGGCTGGTCATGAACCAGCGGGTCAGCATCGCCGTGCGCACGCCGATGTCCCGCACCCGCCCGGCGCGCGCGGCGAAGTCGGCCACCTCCTGGCGCGGGTGGCCGAACAGCTTGACCAAGGTGGCGCCGGGCGCGGAGAAGCGCTCGGTCATCTGCGTGGTCATGCCCGCGTTGAGCTGCGCCGCCTCGCGCTGCAGCCCGGCCATCCGGCGGCCGAGACGGCGCGCCGGCAGCACGAACACCGGCAGCAGCACCAGCGCGCCCACCGTCACCTGCCAGGACAGCGTCACCATCACGGCCAGCGAGAGCACCAGCTGGATCACGTTGGTGACCAGCCCGGACAGCGTGGCGGTGAACGTCCGCTGCGCGCCGATCACGTCGTTGTTGAGCCGGCTGACCAGTGCGCCGGTGCGGGTGCGGGTGAAGAACGCGATCGGCAGCTTCTGCACGTGCTCGAACACGGCCACGCGCAGGTCGAGGATGATGCCCTCGCCGATGCGCGCGGACTGCCACCGCTCGGCCAGGCCCAGCCCCGCGTCGGCCACCGCCAGCAGGGCGATCACCCCGGCCAGCCAGAGCACCACCGACAGGTCGTGACCGCCGACGATCGAGTCGACCACCTTGCCGGCCAGCACCGGCGTGGTCACCGCGAGCACGGCCGAAACCACCGTCAGCACCAGGAAGACCAGCAGCCGCACCCAGTGCGGGCGGGCGAAGCGGGCGACGCGCCGGACCGTGCCGCGGGTCAGCGCCCTGGGCGCCTCGGCCGAACGCATCGCCGAGCTCAGCAGCAACCAGCTGTTGTCCATCAGGTGTCCCCCGTCTCCCAGCCCGGACCGGTGGTGCGGCCCGGGATGAAAACTTCGACATTACTTTAGCTTGTGCGCGGATGTGAAGCGGACAACACCGGCGCGCTCCGGGTTCTTCCCGATCCGGCCCCGAGGGCGTCACGACACCCTCGGTAACCTGACGCGACGGAGGACGATACGCCGACGCGAAGGGGAGGCAGGGTGCAGCTGCTCATGGCGCCGGGCCGCCCGTCCGCGACCCGCCGAACCCGGCTGCTCGGCTGGGACCTGGGGTTCTACCTCGGCTGCTTCGCCTTCGCCTTCGCCAGCGCGTTCGCCTCGGAGTTCTACGGCTACCGGATCTGGGGCGCGTTCGCCAGCGCCGGCTACGGGCTCGCCGCCGCGCACAGCGCCGGGCTGCTGCTCTGCGCGCGGGCCGGGCGCGAGCCGCGGGGACGGCTCGGCTCGCGCTGGCTCGGACCGGCCGCGATCGGGCTGTTGGCGATGATCGTCCCGCTGGCGGTTCTGGTGATTCGCCGGCTGACCGGAGTGGACTGGCTGATCACGCCCGGCTCCTGGGCCGCGCAGCCCGAGGTGTGGGTGATCGAGCGCAGCGCCGGGCTGCTGCTGCGGCACGGCACCCCGTACGTCGACGTGACCGCGCTCGGCCGCCCGCCCGAAGTAAACGATTACACGCCCTACGGCCCGGTGATGACCGTCTTCGGCCTGCCGCGCGCGTTGTTCGGCGGGAACCCGGTGACCGACGCGCTCACCGACGCGCGCTGGATGTTCGCGCTCGCCGCCTGCCTGTGCGTGCTCGCCTCGCTGCGGCTGCTGAACTGGCCCCGGATCCCGGTTCTCGCGGCCCAGCTGGCTCTCGCCTGCCCGCTGACCGCGCTGACGTGGTCGGTCGCCGGGCCGGACCTGGCCATCGTGGGGTTGCTGGTGCTCGCCTGCGCGCTCGCCGCGACCGGCCGGGCCGGCTGGTCGGGCCTGGTGCTGGCGCTGGTGATCAGCGCGAAGCTGATCGCGGCCCCGGCCGCGGCCGTGCTGCTGGTCCACCTCTGGTGCCGCGGGCGCGGCGAAACCGGGCGGGGCCACGCTGATCCGGTCCGCTTCGTGACCACTTTGGTCACCACGACGGTGGTGCTGCACCTGCCCGTCTACCTGGCCGGCCCCCAGGCCTTCCTCGAACACGTGATCCGGTTCCCGCTCGGGATGGGGGTGGTGCACTCCCCCGCGGCGAGCCCGCTGCCGGGTCACCTGATCGCGGAGACCGGGCCCGCGGGCACCGTGGTCTCGCTGGTGCTGGTCGGTGCGGCGGCGGTGGCCGTGCTGGTGTGGCTGGGGCGCCGGCCCCCCGCGACCGGATCCGCCGCGCTGGTGCGGATCGCCGTCGGTCTCGGCGCCCTGATCCTGCTCACCCCGGCCACCCGCTACGGCTATCTGGTCTACCCCTTGGTGCTGCTCGGAGCGGCGCTGACCTTCCGCGCCGCCGAGCGAGCGGGACTGCGCCCCCCGCGCAGCGGCCCCGGCGCTACTTCTTCTTGACCCGGGTCGCCCCGCCCCGCCCCCGCAGCTGGACCCCGGACTCCGAGAGAACCCGGTGGACGAACCCGTAGGACCGCCCGGTGGACTCCGCGAGGGCCCGGATGCTCGAGCCCTTCTCGTATTTCTTCTTCAGGTCAGCGGCCAGCTTGTCGCGCGTGTTGCCGGTGATCCGCGCGCCTTTCTTGAGATCAGCCACGTCGATCGCCTTCCCACCGAGAGGTGTTCTGGGCCACATTACGGCCCCTGCCGGGGCAATGATCGAACACTGAGCGCCGGAATGCCAGACGACAGCCGTAAAACAGTCGAAACTGCGATCACATTGGGCCATTTCAGTGCTTCTCGGCCGCTGGCAAGCACCCGAATGGCCGCATCCGGGCTCAGGCCAGCTGGACAAGTTCCAGATAATCGGCCGACCAATGGTCTTCGGTGCCGTCCGGCAGCAGGATCACGCGCTCGGGTTCGAGCGCCTCGACCGCACCCGGATCGTGGGTGACCAGCACGACCGCCCCGGCGAAGCTGCGCAACGCGTCCAGCACCTGCGCGCGGCTGGCCGGGTCCAGGTTGTTCGTGGGCTCGTCGAGCAGCAGCACGTTGGCGGCGCTGGAGACCAGCCCGGCCAGCGCCAGGCGGGTCTTCTCGCCGCCGGAAAGCGTGCCGGCCGGCTGGTCGAGTTGTTCGCCGGTGAACAGGAACGAGCCGAGCAGGTTGCGCAACTCCTGGGCGCCGGTGTCCGGGGCCAGATGTCGGATGTTTTCCCACACGCTCGCATCGTGGTCGAGCGTTTCGTGTTCCTGTGCGTAATAGCCCAGACGCATTCCGTGACCCGGGACCAGGGCGCCGGTGTCCGGAGTTTCCATTCCGCCCAGCAAGCGGAGCAATGTCGTCTTTCCGGCTCCGTTCAATCCGAGTACGACGACCTTGGCGCCCCGGTCGACCGCGAGGTCGACCCCGGTGAAGATCTCGAGCGAGCCGTAGGACTTCGACAGCCCTTCGGCCATCAGCGGCGTGCGGCCGCAGGGCGCCGGCTCCGGGAACTTGATCCGGGCCACCTTGTCGGCGTGCCGGGTCTCGTCGAGGGCGGACAACATCTGCTCCGCGCGGCGGGCCATGTTCTTGGCCGCCACCGCTTTCGTCGCCTTCGCGCCGAGCTTCGCGGCCTGCTGCTGCAACGCCGACGCCTTCTTCTCGGCGTTCGCGCGCTCGCGGCGGCGGCGCTTCTCGTCCGTGGCGCGCGCGTCGAGGTAGCGCTGCCAGCTCATGTTGTACAGGTCCAGCTCGCCGCGCGTCGCGTCGAGGAACCAGACCTTGTTGACCACGTCGCCGAGCAGCTCCACGTCGTGGCTGATCACCACGAGACCGCCTTCGTGCTGCTTGAGGAAGCCCCGCAGCCAGGTGATCGAGTCGGCGTCGAGGTGGTTGGTGGGCTCGTCGAGCAGCAGGATGGTCTCGGACTTGCCCCCCGCGCCCGCCTCGGCGGCGGCGAACAGGATGCGGGCCAGCTCCACGCGGCGGCGCTGGCCGCCGGAGAGCGTGTTCAGCGTCTGCGCCAGCACGCGGTCGGCCAGGCCGAGGTTCGAGCAGATGCGCGCGGCCTCGCTTTCCGCGGCGTACCCGCCCAGCGAGGCGAAGCGCTCTTCCAAACGGCTGTAGCGGTCGATGGCCTTGTCGCGCTGGCGGTCGTCGACCAGCTCGGACATCGCCGTCTGCGCCTTCTCCATGTCGCGCAGCAGCGTGTCGAGCCCGCGGGCGGAGAGCACGCGGTCCTTCGCCGTGACGGACAGGTCGCCCTCGCGCGGGTCCTGCGGCAGGTAGCCGAGCTCACCGCTGCGGCGGACGTCGCCGGCGTGCGGCTCGCCCTCGCCGGCGAGCACCTTGAGCGAGGTGGTCTTGCCGGCGCCGTTGCGGCCGACCAGGCCGATGCGGTCGCCGGGCTGGATGCGGAGGGTGGCGCCGTTGAGCAGGATGCGCGAACCGGCGCGCAGCTCGAGACCGGTGGCCGTGATCAAGGGGAACTCCCGGATTTCGGGGGTGGGCGTGGACAGCTTCGGGCACCGGCACCACCCGGGGGCGACACGGGTGCGCGGTGCGGCCGCTACTCCAGCAGGATTTCCACGGGATCGAGTGTACGGGTCGCCGTCCACCGGTTTCCGCCCCCGTGGCCGGACTCACTCCGGCGGCTGCGGAAACCCCCGGTCCGCGCGGCGCCGCCTCCCCGGGGATCGCGCACCCGGCCGCGGCTTCGAGCACGCTTCGGGGCGGTTCGCCGATCGTCCGCACCCGCGGCTGCGCGCGGAAGGACACCGGGCCGTCCGGACGTCCTCGCCCGGCCGGTCGAGCGCGCGCCGGGCGCCGGCGGCGTCCACTTCGGACCGCCGATGCACCAAGGACTCCCCGCCCGGCTGGGTGGGGAGTCCTTGGTGGACCGGGTGGCGTCAGACGGCGAAGTGGGCCGGGCGGACCGGGCCCGGGGTCACCGACCGGCGCACCCCGGCGGCCTGGCCCGGCGCGGCCGGGTGGAGGTAGCCGTTGAGGTGCAGCGAGACGCTGCGGAGGGAGCCGGTGTCGCCGGGCGAGCTGTCCACCGCCTTGAACGTCCACGTGCCGTCGGCTGAGCCCAGGCCGCCCAGCCCGGTCTGCGGGTCCGCCGGTCGGTAGGTGCCGGTGAACGGCGCGTCCAGCGAGGTCAGCGAGCTGAACGGCGTGGCCGCGGTGTCGTCGAACACCACCTGGCACAGGTTGTTGGCGCTGGTGCCGGTGTGCTGGAACAGCGTCGCCGTCGCGCCCGAGGGCGAGACCAGCGTGCCGGCCAGGTCGGCCACGTAGGTGTGGTCGAGGCCGACCGTCGTCGCGCCTTCGGTGGTGGTGCAGGTGGTGCCGTCGATCGACAGCGAAACCTTCGCCGCGGGCCCGACCCCGCTCACCGTGAGCGGCACCGAAGCGCCGAGCGGCGAGTCGTCCGGGATCGCCACGGCCGGACCGGTGTAGGCGAAGGTCTGCACCACCGGCGAGGGGGTGCCGACGCCGATCCGGAAGGTGCTGGTGAGCGGCGAGAACGAGCCGGCGAAGGTGACCTTGGCCGTCAGCACCACCGGGACGCCGGGCTGCTGGCTCGGCGGCACGGTGACGGTGAAGTCGTTCACGCCGGTCTGGCCCGGGCTGATCGTGCCGTAGGCCTTGGCGCGCGGCGCGATCGTGACCCCCGCGGTGGGGCTGGTCAGCACGACGCTGGTGGACGACGCGATGCCGTCACCGGTGTTGGTCACCGGCAGCGTCACCTTGGCCGTGTCGCCCGGGTCGAGCGTGGTGCCGCCGTCGGCCGCCTTGACCGTCGGCGGCTGGGCCTGGGCGTAGGGCTGCGGGCTGGCACCGGTGTAGGCCAGCACCCGGTCGGCCAGGACGATCCCGGCGCCGGTCAGGTTGTCCGTCCCGGGCGCCTCGATGTCCACGGCCGTGCTCAGGAACGCGTCGCGGACGTCCGAAGAGGACAGTCCCGGGTTGCCCGACAGCACCAGCGCCGCGATCGCGCCGGCGTGCGGGGCGGCGGCCGAGGTGCCGAAGAACGGGTCGAACCCGCTCACCGAGGTGCGGACGCCGTCGGCCGCGGTGATCTCGGGCTTGCCCCGCACCTCACCGCCGGTCGAGGAGACGTTGCCCGGGGTGATGGGCGTGCCGTCGGCCTCGTAGAACATCCGCCGCGGGCCGTCGGAGCTGAACCGCTCGGCCGAGCTGGCGCCGGAGAACGCGGCCGGGAACGGGCCGGCCGGGTTGGCCGGGTCGCCCGGTTCGAGCGGGCGGCCGAACGCGGCCCCGGCCGGCGCGGCGGCCACGGCGAAGGCGGTGCGCGCGGCCGAATGGCCGACCACGGCGCCCGGGGTGACGTAGGCCTTCAGCCCGTCGGCCGAGTCCTTGAACCGGCCGTTGAACGCGGTGAGCGAGAGGTAGCGGTTCTCACCGGCGTACTTGACCACGGCGAGCCGCAGCCCGGTGCCGCCGAAGAACGGCGTGGACAGCACCTCGTACGGGTCCTGGGTGCCGTTCTGCACGTTCTGGCTGAAGCTGAGCACGTTGCCCGAGGCGTCGAGCAGGTAGAGGTCGTAGTCGTCGGCGGACGCGCCGAGCGGGTCGGACCAGTGCAGCGTCACCGGGACACCGGCGGAGGAGGCGTCGGAGATCGGCTCGAAGATCTGGCTGCCCGAGGCACCCGCGAAGTTGTGCGCGGCGCCGGTGAACTTGCCCGCGGTCTTGCCGGAGTCGACGAAGTCGCCCTCCCAGTGCGCGGAGGTGCCCTTGGCGACGCTGCCGTAGTTGCCCGCGGAGGAGAAGTAGAGCGCGCCGTCGGCGGTCACGTCGTTCACCGCCTTGGCGATCATCCCGTCCTGGAACGGCGATTCCGCGAAGTAGATGACGTCGTCGACGATCACGTCGCAGTGCGACTGGAAGCGGAGCGTGCGGATGTTGTCGGCGAAGCTCGCGTCGGACTCGAAGGCCGAGGCGAAGCCGAGCGCGGCGTTGGGCGCGAGGTCGTGGATGATCTCCAGCATCGCGGTGCCCTCGTCGCCCGAGCCCGCCTGGCCCGCGGGCACGTCGATGTTCGGGGGCAGCTCGCCCTTCGCCTGCGAGACGGCGAGGGAATCGACGCCGTCGGACAAGGCGCAGGCCTTGATCCCGGTACCGGTGACGCCGAACTGCTGACGCGCGAGGTCCGCGTTGTGCGCGCGGTCGCCCTCGCTGGTGATGGTGGCCGCGGCGGTGGAACGCCGGTCCTTCGCCGCGAGCGCCTTCTTCAGCTCGCCCGCGATCCGATCGCTCTTCTGCTGCTTGGTCTCGGCCGGGGCGGCTTTGCCCGGCGCGGCCGGGTGCTCCGCCTCGCGGGCGGTGATCGCCTGGTCGGCGGTCTCGACCCGCTTCACGTCGGCGCGCGCGGCAATGGCGGGCAACGCCGCCAGCGGCACCTCGGCGCGGACGCTGGCCTCGCGGTCGGACAGCGAGCGGATGCCCGCGCCCGCCTTGCGCAGGTCGCCGACCAGCCCGTCGGTCACCTTGGTGGCGCGGATGTCCACCAGTGCGGCCGGCCCGTCACCCGGCTTCAGCCCGGGCACGGCCGTAGCGCTGAGCCGCCGGTCGCGCAGCTTCTGCTCGACCAGCAGCCGGCTGTCTATTTTGGACTCGGTCGCGGTCTGCCCGGCCTTGACCGACTGGAGCGCGGCGATCTGCCGGGCGGCGGTGGCGGAGAAGGTGTCCGGTGTGGACGCTGCCGCCGGGGCCGCACCCGCGGGTGGGGCGGCCACGCCGAGCGCGGCCAGCAGGGCGGCGGCCCCGGCGGCCAGCACGGTGGCGCGGCCCCTCGAGGCTCTTGCGGGCCCGGTGGCTCTGGCTGGGGTGGAACGGGTTCGACGCACGGGCGCCTCCGAATCTCGCACCGCGTGCCCCGACTCACGCTGGCCAATGCCGGTGATCACCGGCTGGCTTCAGCTAAGTACCGCACGTCGGGGTAAAAATCAGCCGTTAGAGTGATACAGGGCAGGTAATGTCCGACCACCACCGATCGTCGTAGGCCATTCGGCCCCGGCCGGCGGACCACGAGTGGACAACCGGTGGACAGCACCGGACAGCACCGATCGGTCAGAGGACGAACGAGTCCGACCACGGCTGAGCGGACCGGCCGGACAGCGCGTCGAGCAGCGCCACCGCCTGCTTGTCGGTCAGCGAAGCCACGAAGTCGACCACCGCGCGCCCCCGCGCGAGGCCCCGGACGGCGTCGGCGCCCTGCACCGGCTCACCGGTCGCGCCGACCAGCAGCTCGGGCGCGGTGCGCGCGAGCAGGCCGTACTCCTCGTGCGCCAGCTCGACCAGGTCGTGCAGCCGCCGCGGCAGCCGCGAAACCTCGTCCCGGTCCTGCAGCCACGCGTCGAGCGCGTCGACCAGGCTGGACACCAGCGCGGCCTGGCCCCGCTGGTGCAGCGCGAGGTCGGCGCGCAGCAGCACGAAGCGGCGGTGCACGAACTTCAGCACCTGCACCTCGTGCCACTGGGCGGGCAGCAGCGAAACGTGCCCGGAGCGGGTGGACGGCGAGGACGCCACGATCACCCCGTCGACCAGGCGGGAGGTCCAGCTGGCCGAGAACGCCGCGACCGCCTGCTCGGCCTCGGTCGAGCCGTCGAAGCCCTCGGCGAGCAGGCCGTCGACCAGCTCGCGGTGCACCCGCCCGACCGCCTGGGCGAACGCGTCGTCGTCCACCACCCAGGAGTCGCGGTGGTGCATCCGCCGCCGCAGCCGCTCCAGCGAGCGGCCGGGGCGGCGGACCTCGGCGGTGAGCCGTTCGTCGTCCATCGCCGCCAGGTCGAGGGCGTGGCGGAGCCACTCCCCCAGCTCCGCGGCGACCGGGGCGTGCTGGAGCACGCCGATGCGGTGGAAGTCCTGCAGGTCGTGGATGGCGTAAGCGATGTCGTCGGCGGTGTCCATCACCGACGCCTCCACCGTCTGCTGCCACGGTTCGATCCGGCCGGTGAACGGGGCGCGGGCCTGGGTGAAGTCGTCCAGCTCGGTCACGTAGGCGGAGAACTTGGCGGCCCCGGTGCCCGGCGCGTCCTCCGGCTCGGCCGCGCCGCGGGGCGGGTTCGGCAGCGCGCTCGGGTGCGGGGCGGGGTGGTGCAGCCGCGCCCACGGGTACTTGAGCACGGCGGCGCGCACGGCCGTGGTCAGGTCGAGCCCGATCGCCGACGGGCCGCGCACGTCGGTGGTGGTGATGATGCGGAACGACTGGGCGTTGCCCTCGAAGCCGTCGGCCAGGCCGAACCGGTGCCGGGCGATGCGGTCGAGCGTCTGCTCGCCGAGGTGCCCGAACGGCGGGTGGCCGAGGTCGTGCGCCAGCGCCGCGGCCTCGGCCACGTCCGGGTCGCAGCCGCCCAGCTTCGCGGCCAGCTGGGCCGATTCGCCGGCGGCGCTGATCCGTTCGGCGACGGCGCGCGCGACCTGCGCGACCTTGAGGCTGTGGGTGAGCCGGTTGTGCAGCAGCCCGGCCCCCGCCGCGCTGACCACCTGCGTCACCCCGCCCAGCCGGGCGAAGAACGGCGAGGCGGTGATCCGGTCGCGGTCGATGCGGAACGGGCTGCCGGCCAGGTCGGTGAAGCCGCCGGCCGAGCTCGCCGGGTCGCGCCGCGCGGCCCGCGGGTCGGTCTCGTCCATGTCGCCCACCGTATCCGGCGCCGCTCGCGGCATGCGGCAGGATCTCCGCTGTGGCTGACGTGCTGATCGCGGGGGGCGGGCCCGCCGGGTGGGCGCTGGCGCGCGCCTGCGCCCGGCGCGGGCTGGAGACGACCGTGCTCGACCCGGCGCCGCACCGCCGGTGGCGCAACACCTACGGGGTGTGGTCGGACGAGCTGCCCGGGCTGCCCGGCGAGGTGATCGCGGCGGCGCCTCCGGTCACCGTCGCGTTCGGCACGCGCGAGCACCGGCTCGGCCGCGGCTACCTGGTGCTCGACAACGCGGGCCTGCGCGACTGGCTGACCGCCGAGCGCGTGCGCGTGGTGACCGGGCAGGCGTCCGCGGTCGAACCCGGCCGGCACGGAGCGACGGTGACCCTGGCCGACGGCCACCGGCTCGCCGCCGCCGTGGTCGTCGACGCCTCCGGCCCCGGCCGCGTCCTCTCCGGCGGCGCGCCCCGCGGCCCCCGGTTCGAGCAGACGGCCTACGGCCTCGTGCTGCCCGCCGCCGAAGCCGAACGGCTGGGCCCCGGCGCGGCGGAGACCGCGGTGTTCATGGACTGGCGCGGCGGCGGGCCGAGTTTCCGCTACCAGCTTCCGCTGGGTGACGGTTCGGTGCTGGTCGAAGAGACCTCGCTGGCGCGCCGGCCGGGGCGGCCGATCGAGGAGCTGGCCCACCGGCTGCGTGCCCGGCTTACGGCCGCGGGGCTGCGGGGCCGGTTCTCGTGGCCGGAGGAGCGGGTCCGGATCACGCTGGACGGGCCGCCGCCGGGCCGGACCGCGGTGGTCCCGTTCGGGGTCGCGGCCGGCCTGGTCCACCCGGCCACCGGTTACAGCCTGGCGGCCTCGCTGCGGCTGGCCCCACGCGTGGCCGCCGCGATGGCGGGCGCCTTCGAAGCCGGTCCGCCGGCCGTGGTGCGCGCGGCTTCGAAAGCGCTGTGGACCCCGGAAGCCCGGGCCGTGTTTTCCCTGCGCCGCCACGGCTTGCACGTGCTGTGCGGGATGGCGCCGGACGAACGGGCCGCGTTCTTCGACCTGTTCTTCACCCTCCCGCCCGCCGCCCAGCGCGCGTTCACCTCCGGTCGCGAGGACCTGCCCGGCACGGCGGCGGCGATGGCGAAGCTGTTCCGTACCGCCCCGAGGGGGTTGCGCGCCCGCCTCACGGGGCTGCGACCGGCACACAACGGATCCGGATGACCACCTCACGCGACCACCCGCTACTCCGTTCCAGGTAACCGGGGTGCCCGGGCGGTGAACATTCGCCGACATCGGTTTCCCCGGTCCGCGGCCCGCTGCCACGATCGGCCGGTGACGACGCCCGGTGCGGTCAGCTTCGCCTTCCAGCCGATCTACAGCCTGCACACCGGCGGCGTCGTGGCACACGAAGCGCTGGCCCGACCGGGCAAGGGCACCGCGCACGAGCTGCTGGCCGAAGCCCGCCGCGCCGGCCGGCTGGCCGAGGTGGACCTGGCTCTCGCGGCGGCCGCCGTGCGCCAGGGGGCCGGCCGGCCCAGCGCGCTGCCGCTGCACCTGAACCTTTCCGCCCGCACGACGGCCGCCGGCCCGGGCGCGTTCGACGAGCTGATCGCCGAGCTGGGCGCGGCCGGACGCCGGACCCGCGACGTGGTGCTGGAGATCGGCCCGCCGTTCTCGCACCGGCCCGCCGACCGGCTGGCCGAGGCCATGCGCGGGCTGACCGAGCTGGGTTTCCGCCTGGCCCTCGACGGTCTCGGCCGGGGCGACCTGCCGCTCGCGCTGCTGGTCCGGGCCCCGGTGGACCTGGTGAAGCTCGATCGCAGCGTGCTGTGCGGGCTGCCGGACGACCCGGCGTCGATCGCCCTCGTCGAATCCCTGCTGCACTACACCAGCCGCACCGGCATCCGCCTGATCGCCACCGGCATCGAGACCGGCCCGCAGCTGGAGGCCGCGCAGGGTCTGGGCGTCCGGATCGCGCAGGGCGACCTCCTGTCCCCCGCCGCCGTGCACCGGTGCGCCCCGGCCGCCGGCGCTGGGCTGCCGGACGAGCGCCGCGCCCCCGCCTCCCCGCGGGCCCCCCGCGTCGGCGACTTCCTCCGCCCCGCCACCACCGTGGCCCGGGAGGCGACCTGCGACGACGTCCGCGCGGTCCTGGCCGCCGCCGACGCCCCCGGCGGCGTGGTCGGGGTGGACCCCGAGAACCGTCCACAGTGGTCAGTGGACCGGACCCGCTTCCTGGTCGCGGTGACCGGCCCCTACGGCCACGCCCTGCACGCCCGCCGCCCGGCCGAACGCCTGGCCGACCGGCCCCGCACCATGGAAGCGGGCGCCGGCGCCCTGGAGTTCCTGGAGCTGGTCACCGACGCCGACTGGGGCCGCACCGGCGACGACGTCGTGGTGGTGGACGCCGAAGGCCGCTGCCTAGGCGTGGTGCTGGTGACCGAGGTGGTGCGCGGCGTCGCGGAGCTGAAGGTCGAAGAAGCCGTCACCCTGAGCCCCCTGACCCGCCTCCCCGGCAGCGAAACCGTCGCCCGGGACGTGGAACGCCGCATCGCCGCCGGCGAACCCTTCGTCGCCGCCTGGCTGGACGTCGACTCCTTCAAGGCGGTGAACGACAACGCCGGCTTCGCCGCGGGCGACGACCTGATCCGGGAGCTGGGCGCGACCCTTTCGACCCTGTCCGGCCGCCTCCGCCGAATGCGCGTCGGCCACGTGGGCGGCGACGACTTCCTGATCGTCTGCGACGTGGACGAAATAGCCACGGTGGCCGCGGCCCTGCTGGACACCACCTGGTCGGCCGAGGGCCTGCCCGTCACCGTGTCGCTGGCCGCCCTGGTGTGCGGCCGCGGTTCCCTGGCCTCCTACCGGGAGGCTTCCCGCCTGCTGGTCCCGTTGAAGAAGCGCGCGAAAGCGGTCTCCGGCTCGAGCTGGGTCCTGAGCCGCCCCGGCACCGACCGGGTCGAAGTCCTCAAAGGAGTGACCCCGGGCGTGGCGGCCGGCCGCTCGGCGTGAACACCGGCCCGAGCCGAAACCGGACCACGGACGACGGCCCGGCGCGAAGGCGGCTTTCCCGCCTCGGCACCGAGCCGCCGTCGGAGGTCACACCGCGCTCCAGGAGGGCGTCACCGCTGCGGCCACCTCAGTAGGCAGCACTCACCCGCACCGCCGAAGCGGCCACGAAACCGTTGGCCCACAACGACTCCACCCGGGAAGCCTCAGCCGCGCTGGGCTTGGCGTTCGTGCAGGAGGTTCCCGGCCCGTGCCCCGACATCAGCTCCGAGCAGGGCCCGCTGTAGTCGTCCGGCAGCCCGAGGTTGTGCCCCAGTTCGTGCGCCGCGATCCGGGTGGGGTCGAACCCCTCCGCCACCTGGCTGGTGTCCAGGTAGATGTCCCCGTTCCCGTGCCCGTCGGTGTTGGTGTAAGACCCGCCGCTGTCGGTCTCGTGGAACACCACGGTCGCGTTCCCGTCCCCCTCGACCAGCTTCACGTCGTCCACGGCGGCGTTCCAGTTGGCCGCGCCCTGGTCGATCTGGGCCGTGTAGTCGGGCGCCCCACTGGAGTCGTAGTACACCGTGGTCGCCTCGGCCGCCGAAGCACCGGGCGCCGTCACCAGCCCGATGCCCAGCGGCGCCGAGACCGCCAGGGCCACCGCCGCGATCCGCCCGAACCCGCGTACCTTCATCGTGTCTCCTTCGCCGGGGAAGTCCCATTTGGCCACCGGAAACCGGCAACCACGGTCCGGGAGAACACGTTAGGAGTTCACCGAACCGCCGGCCACGTCCGAAAGTAGGGGACCGCGCACCTCCGGTGGCCGCCGCACCGGACCCCGGTCAGCAAGCCGGATCCGGTGCGGCCCAACGACCATCCACAATAGACAGTGGCAGCTCAGTCGAACCGGGCGTCCGGACCGGTCATCGGCGGGACGAGCCCGGAAAGCGGAAATTCTCGCACGAGCGCTTCAGTGTCCACAGTGGACTATTGGCGAAGGTCGACGCCGGGCCGATCACCGCCACAACCGGCGTCGTTCCCGAAAGCGCAGGAGTATAGGCCGTTATACACCAGTCGGCCAGGAAAAGGGCCGTCCCGCACCGAAGTGCGGGACGGCCCTGGGTCCGGCTCGGCTCAGACCGTGAACCCGAGGGCGCGCAACTGCTCGCGGCCGTCGTCGGTGATCTTCTCCGGGCCCCACGGCGGCATCCAGACCCAGTTGATCCGGAAGTCGCTGACCAGGCCGCCGGAGGTCAGCGCCGCCGCGGTCTGGTCCTCGATCACGTCGGTCAGCGGGCAGGCCGCGGACGTCAGCGTCATGTCCAGGGTGACCGACTTGTCGGCCTCCACGTGGATGTCGTAGACCAGGCCGAGGTCGACGACGTTGATGCCCAGCTCGGGGTCGACCACGTCGCGCATGGCCTCTTCGATGTCTTCGATCCTCGCCACGTCGGCCGGGACCGAGCCAGTCTGCTCCGGCAGGTCGGCGGCCGTGCGGCCCTCGCGGTGCTCCGGGGCCTCAGTGGTCCCGGTCGCGGTCTGGGTCTCTTCGCTCATGCCTTCTCAGCTCCTGTGGTGGTGCGGGCCACGGCGTCCTTGAACGCCATCCAGCCGAGCAGTGCGCACTTGACGCGGGCCGGGTACTTGGCGACGCCCGCGAAGGCGATCCCGTCCTCCAGCACGTCCTCGTCCGGCTCGACCTTGCCCTTGCCCTGCATCAGTTCCACGAAGGCGTCCATGGTGGTGAACGCCTCCGCCACGGTGTGCCCCACGACGAGGTCGGTCATGACCGAAGTCGAAGCCTGGCTGATCGAACAGCCCTGCCCGTCGTAGGAGACGTCGGCGACCTTCCCGCCGTCCACCTTCACCCGCAGCGTGACCTCGTCCCCGCAGGTCGGGTTGACCTGGAACGACTCCGCGTCGAACGGGTCGCGCAGGCCCCGCCCGTGCGGGTTCTTGTAGTGGTCCAGGATGATCTCCTGGTACATGCTCTCCAGGTTCACCGGGCCACTCCGAAGAACTTCTGCGCCTCGCGGATCCCGTCGACGAGGGCGTCCACTTCGGACAGTGTGTTGTAGAGGTAGAACGTCGCCCGCACGGTGGCCGGCACCCCGCAGGCCCGGTGCAGCGGCCACGCGCAGTGGTGGCCGACGCGCACGGCGATGCCCAGGCTGTCGAGCACCTGGCCGGCGTCGTGCGGGTGCACCCCGTCGATCACGAACGAAACCGTGCCGCCGCGGTCCGCGAGGTCGGTCGGCCCGACGACGGTGACACCGTCGATCGCGCCGATCCCGGCCAGGGCCCGCTCGGTGAGCCGGTGCTCGTGGGCCGCGACGCGGTCCATGCCGATCGCCGACAGGTAGTCCACCGCCGCGCCGAGCCCGATGGCCTGCGAGGTCATCGGCACCCCGGCCTCGAACTTCTGCGGCGGCGGCGCGAACGTGGTCCGCTCCATCCGCACCAGCTCGATCATCGACCCGCCGGTGAGGAACGGCGGCATCGCTTCGAGCAGTTCGGTGCGGCCGTAGAGCACGCCGATGCCGGACGGGCCCAGCATCTTGTGCCCGGACCACACGGCGAAGTCGACGCCCAGCGCGCGGAGGTCGACCGCGCCCTGGCCGTAGAGCCCGTGCGGGACCGACTGGCAGGCGTCGAGCAGGGTCAGCGCGCCGACCTGCCTGGCCTTGGCCACCAGCCGCTCGACCGGGTTGATCGTGCCCAGCACGTTGGACTGGTGCGCGAACGCCACCAGCTTCGTGCGCGGGGTGATCAGCTCGTCGATGGCGGACAGGTCGAGCCGGCCCTCGGCGGTCACCTCGAACCACTTCAACGTCGCCCCGGTGCGCTGGCACAACTGCTGCCAGGGCACGAGGTTCGCGTGGTGCTCCATCTCGGTGATGACGATCTCGTCACCGGGGCCGACGGCGAACCGCTCCGCGCCGGGACCGGCGGTGGCCGCGTTGCTCATCGCGTACGCCACCAGGTTGATGCCCTCGGTGGCGTTCTTGGTGAACACCAGCTCCTCCGGCGAGGTGCCGGTGAACTCCGCGATCCGGGCCCGGGCGGACTCGTAGGCGTCGGTCGCCTCCTCGGCGAGCTGGTGCGCCCCGCGGTGCACGGCGGCGTTCGAGGTCTCCAGGAACCGCCGCTCGGCGTCGAGGACCGGCGCCGGCCGCTGCGAGGTCGCGCCGGAGTCCAGGTACACCAGGGGTTTCCCGTCCCGCACGGTGCGGGACAGGATGGGGAAGTCGGCGCGCAGCGCCGCCACGTCAAGGGGGACAGAGTTGGTCGGGCTGTTCGAAGCCGTGGTGGTCATCACGCCAACTCCTCTCTCGGTGTAGTCGGGAACTCCGGCGGGCGGGGAAGGTCAGACGGCGGCGGGCTCGTTCTTGCCGGCGTACTTGACGTAACCGTTGGCCTCCAGCTCGTCGGCCAGCTCCTTGCCCCCCGATTCGACGATCCGGCCGCCGGCGAACACGTGCACGAAGTCCGGCGTGATGTGCCGCAGGATCCGGGTGTAGTGCGTGATCAGCATGACGCCGACCTCGGCCGAAGCCTTGTACGCGTTGACCCCTTCGGAGACCACGCGCAGCGCGTCCACGTCGAGACCCGAGTCGGTCTCGTCGAGGATGGCGAACTTCGGCTTGAGCAGCGAGAGCTGGAGGATCTCGTGGCGCTTCTTCTCGCCGCCGGAGAAGCCCTCGTTCACGCTGCGCTCGGCGAACTCCGAGGAGATCTCGAGCTTGTTCATCTCCTCCTTGACCTCCTTGACCCAGTGGCGCAGCTTGGGGGCCTCGCCCCGGACCGCGGTGACCGCGGTGCGGAGGAAGTTGGACATCGAGACCCCGGGCACCTCGACCGGGTACTGCATGGCCAGGAACAGCCCGGCGCGGGCGCGCTCGTCCACGCTCATCTCGAGCACGTTCTCACCGTCGAGCAGCACCTGGCCCGAGGTCACCTGGTACTTCGGGTGGCCGGCGACGGCGTAGGACAGGGTGGACTTGCCGGAGCCGTTCGGGCCCATGATCGCGTGGGTCTCGCCCGACCGGATGGTCAGGTCGACGCCCTTGAGGATCTCCTTGGCGCCTTCTTCGGTGTTCACCGAGGCGTGCAGGTCCTTGATTTCCAGGGTAGCCATTCTACGTTTTCCTCGAGTTCTGGT
Organism: Amycolatopsis sp. PS_44_ISF1; assembly: GCF_032335455.1. NCBI lineage: Bacteria > Bacillati > Actinomycetota > Actinomycetes > Pseudonocardiales > Pseudonocardiaceae > Amycolatopsis > Amycolatopsis sp. PS_44_ISF1. The sequence continues at coordinate 2,174,373 of NZ_JANUXO010000002.1, forward strand.
GTGGACGGCGTCAGACGCCAACGGCTTCGAGCTCGGCCTCGATCGCCGCCTCGAGGCGCTCGCGCACCTCGGGGACCTCGATCTTGACCAGGATCTCGTGGAAGAACCCGCGCACGACCAAGCGGCGCGCGGCGTCCTCGGCGATCCCCCGCGACTGCAGGTAGAACAACTGCTCGTCGTCGAACCTTCCCGTCGCGCTCGCGTGGCCGGCGCCTTCGATCTCGCCGGTCTCGATCTCCAGGTTCGGCACCGAGTCCGCGCGCGCGCCCGGCGTCAGCACCAGGTTGCGGTTGAGCTCGTAAGTGTCGGTGGCCTCGGCGGCCGCCCGGATCAGCACGTCCCCGATCCACACGCTGTGGGCTCCGTCGCCCTGCAGCGCGCCCTTGTACATCACGCGTGATCGGCAGTGGGGCACCGCGTGGTCCACGAACAGCCGGTGCTCCTGGTGCTGGCCGGCGTCGGAGAAGTAGACGCCCAGCATCTCCACGTCGCCGCCGCGCTCGGCGAAGGACGCGGTCGGCGAGATCCGGACCAGGTCGCCGCCCAGGGTGATCACGGTGTGCTTGAGCGTGGCGTCGCGGCCGAGTTCGAGGTGCTGCTCGGACACGTGCACCGCGTCGTCGGCCCAGTCCTGGACGCTGACCACGGTCAGCTTGGCCGAGTCGCCGACCAGGAACTCCACGTTGTCCGCGTAGGTGCCGGAGCCGACGTGGTCGAGCACGATCACGGCCTGCGCGAACGCCTCGACCCGGACCTGCAGGTGCCCGTAGGCGAGCTTGCCCTCGCCGGGCCCGTGGACGCGCAGCACCGAAGGCTTCGAGGCGGTGGTCTCCTTCGGCACCGTGACCACGGTGGCCTGGGGGAAGGAGGAGTAGGCCTGCGCCGCGATCCGGTCGCTCGGCACCCCCGCCCGGCCCAGCCGCGGGTCTTCCCGGCCGACGGTCTCGACGGTCAGCTCGGGGGCGGCGTCGGCGTCCAGCGTGATCTCGCCGGAGGCGGCCGCGCTGCCGTCGTGCAGGCCGCGCAGCCGCTTCATCGGCGTGAAGCGCCAGTTCTCCTCACGACCTCCGGGAACCTCGAAGGCCTCGACGTCGTAGGAGGTGAAGCGCTCCGCGCGGGAAGTGGCCGGAACCACCGCTCCTTCACGGAGAGCTTCGGAAACGTTGTTCTCGGTAACCGACATGACTAGCCGACGGACCCTTCCATCTGGAGCTCGATCAGGCGGTTCAGCTCGAGCGCGTACTCCATCGGCAGCTCGCGCGCGATCGGCTCGACGAACCCGCGCACGATCATCGCCATCGCCTCGGCCTCGTCGAGTCCGCGCGACATCAGGTAGAACAGCTGCTCTTCGCTGACCTTGGACACCGTGGCCTCGTGGCCCATGGACACCTCGTCGTTGCGGATGTCCACGTACGGGTAGGTGTCCGAGCGCGAGATGGTGTCCACCAGCAGGGCGTCGCAGACCACGCTGGAGCGCGAGTGGTGCGCCCGCTTGGCCACCCGCACCAGGCCCCGGTAGGAGGTCCGGCCGCCGCCGCGCGCCACCGACTTCGACACGATGGTCGAGGAGGTGTGCGGCGCGAGGTGCTCCATCTTGGCGCCCGCGTCCTGGTGCTGGCCCTCGCCCGCGAACGCGACCGAAAGCACCTCGCCCTTGGCGTGCTCGCCCATCAGGAAGACCGACGGGTACTTCATGGTCACCTTGGAGCCGATGTTGCCGTCGATCCACTCCATGGTCGCGCCCTCTTCGCACTTGGCGCGCTTCGTGACCAGGTTGTAGACGTTGTTCGACCAGTTCTGGATCGTCGTGTAGCGGCAGCGGCCGCCCTTCTTCACGATGATCTCGACGACCGCGGAGTGCAGCGAGTCGGACTGGTAGATCGGCGCGGTGCAGCCCTCGACGTAGTGCACGTAGGCGTCTTCGTCGACGATGATCAGCGTGCGCTCGAACTGGCCCATGTTCTCGGTGTTGATCCGGAAGTAGGCCTGCAGCGGGATGTCCACCTTGACGCCCTTGGGCACGTAGATGAACGAGCCGCCGGACCACACCGCCGTGTTCAGCGCGGAGAACTTGTTGTCCCCGGCCGGGATCACCGAGCCGAAGTACTCCTCGAACAGCTCCGGGTGCGTCTTGAGCGCGGTGTCGGTGTCCAGGAACAGGACGCCCTGGGCCTCCAGGTCCTCGCGGATGGAGTGGTAGACCACCTCGGACTCGTACTGCGCGGCGACGCCGGCCACGAGGCGCTGCTTCTCCGCCTCGGGGATGCCGAGCTTGTCGTAGGTGTTCTTGATGTCCTCGGGCAGGTCTTCCCAGCTGGTCGCCTGCTTCTCGCTGGACCGCACGAAGTACTTGATGTTCTCGAAGTCGATCCCGGAGAGGTCGGCGCCCCAGTTGGGCATCGGCTTCAGCTCGAAGAGCTTGAGCGCCTTCAAGCGGGCGTCGCGCATCCACTCCGGCTCGGACTTCTTCGCGGAGATGTCGCTGACGACGTCCTCGTTCAGCCCGCGGCGGGCGCTGGCGCCCGCTTCGTCGGAGTCGGCCCAGCCGAACGCGTACTTGCCAAGGGACTCGATGGTCTCTTCCTGGCTCAGGGGCGCGGTGGTGGGAGTGCGCTGCTCGGCAGCGGCAGTCATGCGGGTTTCCCTCCATTCGGGATCCGTGCTGTGCGCCCGTCGGACACCGGCGTTTCCGCCGCCGCGTCCGGGGGCCTGGTGCTGTCCGGCTCGGGATGGGCCGGGATACCCGTCGCGGTGACGGGTACGTGTGTGGTGCACGCGTTGTCGCCGCGTGCGATCGTCGCCAGCCGCTGCACGTGGGTGCCGAGCAGCCGGGCGAACGCCTCGGTCTCGGCCTCGCACAGCTGCGGGAACTCCGCGGCCACGTGCGCGACCGGGCAGTGGTGCTGGCAGAGCTGGACTCCGACGTGGTGGCCGAGACCGCCCGGGGTCCCGACCCGGCGGGTCGACGCAGCGTAGCCCTCCCTGGTCAGGGCGGTCGCCAGGGCCTCGGCCCGGATCACCGGGTCGCCCGGGCCGGTGATGGCCGGCCGGTGCGGACCGACCAGGGCCTCGACCCGGCGCTCGGCGAAGGCGCGCACGGCGTCGGGCCCCGCGTGCTCGGCGAGGAAGCGGATGGCCGAGACGGCGAGGTCGTCGTAGGCGTGCCCGAACCGGGCCCGGCCCGATTCGGTGAGCAGGAAGAACCTGGCCGGCCGGCCGCGCCCGCGCGGTTCGCGGCGGGAGGCTTCGCGGGTCTCCGCCTCGCCGTCGGCCACCAGCGCGTCCAGGTGCCGGCGGATCGCCGTGAGGCTGATCCCGAGCTGCTCCGCGACGACGGCCGCGGTCATCGGGCCCTGCTCCAGCAGCAGCCGCGCCACTTCGTGCCGGGTCCGGCCCTCGGCCGCGTTCACGGCGTTGACCGGCACGGGAACGCCGACGGACCCGGCCCGCGGCGCAACGCCGCCCGCCTGGTCCGGGGTCCCGTTCTTTTTCACAACACAAGTGTGTCTTATTTCCCCGCCCGGGGCAAAGGCGGGGTCTGCGTCAGTGACCCGCATCACCGGTGCGGGCGACTCGATACCCTTCCTGGCGTGGCAGTCGGCGAACAACCCGTGCAACGGGACCCGGAAGCGGGCGTAGCGGGCGGCACGGCGACGGCCGTGGCGCCTCCCTCACCCGTCCGCCCGCACGAGTCGCAGCCCCTGGACCAGGCCGAACACCGCGGGCTGGACGTGGTCCGCCGGTTCGGCACGGTCGGCTCGCTGTTCCTCGCGCTGGGCTCGCTCGGCGCCGGCGCCGCCCCGGTGATCAACCCGGTGCAGAACCTCCCGGTGCTGCGGCTGTTCACCCGGATCCCCTCGGTCTCGCTGGCCATCGCCTTCTCCGGCATGGGCATCCTGGTGCTCAGCTGGCTGATGCTCGGCCGCTTCGCCCGCCCGGCCAGCGCGCGGCTGGCCACCCAGGGCCAGCTCGCCCGCACCATCGCCATGTGGGTGGCGCCGCTGCTGGCCATCCCGCCGCTGTTCTCCCGCGACGTCTACAGCTACCTGGCGCAGAGCGAGATCGTGCACCGCGGCATGGACCCGTACCAGCTGGGCCCGGCGCCGGCGCTCGGCATCGCCGACCCGCTCACCGCGGGGGTGTCGAACATGTGGCGCGACACCCCGGCGCCGTACGGCCCGCTGCTGCTGCGCCTGGGCGGCTGGCTCGCGCCGGTCGGCGGCAACGACATCGTGGTCGGCGTGCTGCTGCAGCGCGCGCTGGCGCTGGTGGGCGTGGTGCTGATCGTGTGGGCGGTGCCGCGGCTGGCCCGGCGGTTCGGCGTGCAGCCGGTCACCGCGCTGTGGCTCGGCGCGGCGAACCCGCTGCTGATCTTCCACTTCGTCGCCGGCGCCCACAACGATTCGCTGGCCATCGGGCTGATGGTGGCCGGGCTGGAGGTCGGCATCCGCCGGCTGCCGGTGCGGGTCAAGGGCGACAGCCCGCCGCCGCTGGCCCGCGGGGAGCTGCTGTTCATCGCGCTCGGCGTCACGATCATCACCCTCGGCGCCTCGATCAAGGTGCCGGCGCTGCTGGCCCTGCCGTTCTTCGCGGTAATGGTGGCGCGCCGCTGGCACGGGCGGCTGAAGGACCTGGTGTGGGCGGGCGCGCCGATGGCGCTGCTGTTCGGCGTGGTGCTGGTCGCGGTCTGCTACGGCACGGGACTGGGCTTCGGCTGGGTCGGCACCACCCTGGCCACGCCGGGGCTGGTGCGCTCCTGGATCTCCCCCACCGCCGAGCTGGCGAACCTGGCCGGGGTGCTCGGCATCGCGCTCGGCCTGGGCAACCACACCAACGCGCTGGTGCCGATCGTCGGCGTGCTCGGCTACCTGGTCACCGCGGCGGTCACCGTCAAGTTCCTCTGGGCCAGCTTCAAGTGGCGCTACCGGCCGATCATCGGCCTCGGCGTGGGCCTGGGCGCGGCGATGATGCTGCAGATCAGCCTCCAGCCCTGGTACGTGCTGTGGGCGGTGATCCCGCTGGCCGCGGCGGCCGGCACCTCACGGTTCCGCACCGCCGCGACGGTGATCAGCGCCGGGCTGCCGTTCCTGCTGCCCCCCACCGGGAGCGCGTTCGACGGGCACGCCTACATCCTGCCGTGGGCCTACGGCGCGGCGGCGCTGGTGACCCTCGGCGGACTCGCCGTGGTGTACCGGGTCTCGCCGCTCCTGCTGTCCAGGACGTCCCCGGAACCGAAGGCCGTGGCCGACGTCGTATCGTGAGGCGTTGTGAACAACCCCGCCGTCGAGCTCACCGGCTTGGTGAAAAGCTACGGCTCAACCACCGCCGTCGACGGTCTCGACCTGCGGATGGAGCGCGGCTGCCTGCTGGCCCTGCTCGGCCCGAACGGCGCCGGCAAGACCACCACGGTCGAGCTCTGCGAAGGTTTCCGCCGGCCGGACGCGGGAAGGGTGCGTGTTCTCGGTCTCGATCCGGGCAAGGACCGCGCGGCCCTGCGCCCGCGGGTCGGCATCATGCCCCAGGGCGGCGGCGCCTACCCCGGCGTCCGCGCGGACGAGATGCTCTCGCTCGTCGCCTCGTGCGCGGCGCACCCGCTGGACCCGGCGTGGCTGCTCGACGTGCTCGGACTGGCCTCGGTGCGGCGGACCCCGTTCAAGCGCCTCTCCGGCGGGCAGCAGCAGCGGCTCTCCCTGGCCTGCGCGCTGATCGGCCGGCCCGAGCTGGTCTTCCTCGACGAGCCGACGGCGGGCATGGACCCGCAGGCGCGCCGGCTGGTCTGGGAACTGCTGGCCGCGCTGCGCGCCGACGGGGTGAGCGTGCTGCTCACCACCCACCTGATGGAAGAGGCCGAGGCGCTGGCCGACCAGGTGGTGATCGTGGACCACGGCAAGGTCGTGGTCGAAGGCACGCCGCACGCGCTGACGCTGGAATCGGGCGAAGCCGCGCAGTTGCGGTTCCGCGCCCGCACCAGGCTGGACACCGCGCTGCTGGCCGCCGCCCTGCCCGAGGGCTACCGGGTGAACGAGACCGCGCCGGGGGCCTACCTGGTCGAGGGCGCGGTCGACCCGCAGGTGGTGTCCACCGTCACGGCGTGGTGTGCGCAACAGGGGGTGCTGCCCGAGCAGTTGCAGGTCGGGCGGCGGACGCTGGAAGAGGTCTTCCTCGAACTGACCGGACGGGAGCTGCGGGCATGACCGGGCCGACCAGCGGATCCATCGGCACCGCGGCGGCACTGTGCCTGCTGTGCCTGCTGTGCCCGGCGTGCCCGGCGTGCCTGTGGGAGGCCGGCGCATGAGCACTCCGTTCCCCGCGGGGACCTTCACCCCGGCCCCCGGCCGCGGCTCGCTCGGCCGGATGCTGCGCACGCACGCGCGGGTCGAGGCCGGGCTGACGCTGCGCCACGGCGAACAGCTCCTGCTGACCCTGATCATCCCGCTGGCCCTGCTGATCGGGCTGAGCCTGCTGGACGTGCTGCCCGCGAGCCAGCTCGGCTCGGCGTCCAAAGTGGACTGGATCACCCCGCGGATCCTGGCCCTGGCGGTGATGTCCTCGGCCTTCACCGGCCAGGCCATCGCGCTCGGCTTCGACCGGCGGTACGGCGTGCTCAAACGGCTTTCGGCCACCGCGCTGCCCCGGTGGCTGCTGGTGGCCGGCCGGGTCGTGGCCGCGCTGGTGGTGGTCGTGCTGCAGGCCGTGGTGATCGGCGCGGTTGCCGCGCTGCTGGGCTGGTCGCCTTCGCCGGCGGGCCTGGTCTCGGCGGTCGTGCTGCTGCTGGCCGGCACCCTGGCCTTCGGCGCCCTCGGCGTACTGCTCGGCGGCGCCCTGCGCGCGGAGGCCGTGCTGGCGCTGGCCAACATCGTCTGGTTCGTGCTGCTGCTCGCGGGCGGCATCCTGCTCGCCCCCTCGGCCCTGCCCCCGGGCGTGGGCGTGGTCGTCTCGCTGCTGCCCTCGGGCGCCCTCGCCGAGGGCCTGCGCGCGGCGCTGGTGGACGGCCACTTCGCCGTGGGACCACCGGTTGTGCTCCTGGTGTGGGCCGTCGCGGCCGGGGGGCTGGCGACCCGCACCACCAAGCTGACCTGACCGGCCGGACGCGGGGGCGGCCGGCGTCTTCGCCCGTCCAGGGCGAAAGCGCGGGGAAACGCGCGAGTACGATTCCCCCGTGCTGTTCCCCAGTCTGATCGCCCGCCTGCCCTACCCCTCCGCCGCGGTCCAGCGGGCCGTCGGCATCGCGTCCGTGGTGGCGATGGGCGGGATCGGGGTCACCGGCTCCGTGGTGCGGGTGACGGGCTCGGGGCTGGGCTGCCCGACCTGGCCGCAGTGCGTGCCCGGCAGCCTGGTCCCGGTGGACCACCCCGGGATCCACGCGGTGAACCAGTGGATCGAGTTCTCCAACCGGATGCTCACCGGTGCGGTGATCGTGGTCGCGGCACTCGCGGTGATCACCGCGTGGCGGATCCGGCTCGACCACCCGCAGCGCCGCCGGCTGGTGCGGCTGGCCTGGACCATGCCCGGCGGCGTGGTGCTGCAGGCGGTCCTCGGCGGGATCACGGTGCTGGCCAAGCTGGAGTGGTGGACGGTCGCGATCCACTTCCTCGCCTCCACCCCCCTGGTCTGGCTCGCGGTGCTGCTGCTCAAGGCGTTCACCGAGGGCGACGAACCGGCGCGGCCGCTCGTGCCCCCCTCCGGGCGCAAGATCCTGGTGGTGCTGACCGTGCTGATGTGGGCCGTGCTGGTGGCCGGCACCACGGTCACCGGAGCGGGACCGCACGGCGGCGACGCGAACACCCACCGGCTCGACGCGCCGATCGAGTCGCTGGCCCGGGCCCACAGCGGCCTGCTGGTCGCCTACCTGGTGGTGCTGGCCGTGTTCGGCCTCCAGCTCATGCGGGTGGGCGCGCCGAAGAACGTGTGGCAGCGATACGCCTGGGTGTGGGCGGTCGCGCTGGCCCAGGGCGTGCTGGGCGTCGCGCAGTACGCCCTCGGCGTGCCCGAGGCCATGGTCTCCTTCCACGTGCTCGGCTCGGCCCTGGTCATCGTCGTCACGGCGACGCTGTGGACCGGCACCCGTGACCGCGGCCCGGCGCTTTCGCTACAACCCGCTCCGCCGGCCGAGCGCGAGCTGGCCGCGGCGGGCTGAATCCGCGTCACGAAGGCCATGCGGGCGTAACGCGCCTTTGGCCCGGCGGACAGCCGGCTCGCCTAGGCTCCGGCCCTACCGCCAGCCGACCCGCGAGGTGCCGCGCCATGACGTCCGCCCCGTCCCCCGTGAAGCCCCTGATCTCCGGACGGCGGGGTCCCGCCGAGATGATCGTGCTGAAGACCTTCCTGCTGGTGCCGTTCGCCGCGCTGGTCGCCGCCGTGCCGCTGCTGTGGGGCTGGGGGCTGACCTGGGCCGACGTGGTGCTGGCGGTGGTCTTCTACACCTTCGGCACGCTCGGTGTGACCGTCGGCTACCACCGGTACTTCACGCACGGCGCGTTCAAGGCGCCGCGGGCGCTGCGGATCGCGCTGGCCGTGGCGGGCGGCATGGCCGTGCAGGGCTCGGTGATCTTCTGGGTGGCCAGCCACCGCCGGCACCACGCGTTCGCCGACCGCGAGGGCGATCCGCACTCGCCGTGGCTGTTCGGCACCTCGCCCTCGGCGCTGCTGCGCGGGTTCTGGCACGCGCACATGGGCTGGATGTTCCGGCGCGAGGTGACCAACGCCGAGCGGTTCGCGCCCGATCTGCTCGGCGATCGGGACCTGCGGGTGGTGAACCGCTTCTTCTGGCTGTGGATCACGCTCAGCCTGCTGCTGCCCGCCGCGCTCGGCGGGCTCTTCAGCTGGTCGTGGTGGGGCGGGGTGACCGGCTTCTTCTGGGCCGGTCTGGTGCGCATCGCCTTCCTGCACCACGTGACCTGGTCGGTGAACTCGGTCTGCCACCTGATCGGCCGGCGCCCGTTCGCCGGCCGCGACCGGGCGGCCAACTTCTGGCCGCTCGCGCTGCTGTCCATGGGCGAGTCCTGGCACAACTCCCACCACGCCGACCCGACCTGCGCCCGCCACGGCGTGCTGCGCGGCCAGGTCGACGTCTCCGCCCGGGTGATCTGGCTGTTCGAACGGCTCGGCTGGGCCACCGACGTCCGGTGGCCCCGGGCCGAGCGGCTGGCGGCGAAGCGGGTCCGCCCGGCCTGAAACCTCAGGCCAGCTGCTGGCGCACCGCCGAAGCGAACCGCAGCGGCGCGCCCGCGTCGGCGTGCCGGAAGCCCAGCGACGGCTCGGTCAGCTCCAGCTCCATCAGCAGCGGGCGGCCGTCCTCGCCGCGGACCACGTCGACCCGGGCGTAGAGCAGTTCCGCGCGCAGGATGCCCAGCAGGGAGCAGGCGGTGTCGAGCGCGTCCTCGGCCAGCGCGCGGACCTCCGGGGCCGGCACGGCCGCGCCCAGGCGTTCCACCAGGTACAGCCCGCTCGGGTCCACATCGGACTTGAGCATCGCCGCCTTGGTGAAGGCGTGCGAGTAGATCCCGCCGAAGTAGGCCAGCGCGATCTCGCCCTGGGTGTCCACACTGGACTGGTACGGCTGCACGAGGGCGGTCCGGCCGTCGGCGTGCAGGCCACGCAGGTGCGCCTCGGCGTCCTCGCTGCCGCCGGGGCCCGCGTCGAAGCGGGCGGCGCCGCGGGAGCCCGCGGCCACCGAAGGCTTCACCACGAACGGGGTGCGCGGCCAGTCCACCTGCGCCCCCGGCTCGACCAGCGTGGTCGGCACCACGGGCAGACCCGCCTGCAGCAGCTCGACCAGGTAGGACTTGTCGGTGTTCCAGCGCGCCACCACGGCGGGGTTGCACAGGGCCGGCACGGATTCGCACCAGTCGAGGAACTCCGCGCGCCGCTCGGTGTAGTCCCAGGTCGCGCGCAGCACGACCAGCTCGGCCTCGGCGAAGCCGGCTTCCCGGTCGTCCCACGGCGCCCAGCGCACGGTGAAGCCCAGATCGTCGAGGGCGGCCAGGACCGACCGCTCGTCGCCGTCCCCCTCGGGCAGCCGGGAACAGGAAGCGAAGATCGCGGTCCGGCTCACCGGCCGGCCCTCGGGCCGGCCATCCGGCGCCGGTGCGCGGGCCCGATCTTGACCAGCTTCACCGTCGCGCTGTCCCATTCCGCCGCTTCCAGGTCGGCGACCGCCTCGACCAGCGCGGCACCCGCGCCGGAGTCGGCGACCAGCACGTCGCCCAGGGCACCGTCGGCGCCCACCAGCACCACGCGGGCGCCGGCCCGGCCGATGTTCTCCACCACGGCGCGCGAGGGCTTGCCGTGCCGGGCCACGAAGTCACGGGCGGCGGCCACCTGGCGGGACGTCGGTGCGGAAGGCGTTTCTTCGGTCTCCTCAGCCACGTCGGCGAGCTTAACCGCTCACCCCCGGGGACGCGGGACAACCGTGGCCTCGGCCATAGTTGGACCGGGGGGAAGATCACCGAGACCACTCACCGAGCCCAGGAGGCACCATGTCCACCGCTGTGCAGGTCAGCCGGACCGGCGGACCCGAGGTACTGCAGGTCGCCGACGTCGAGACCGGCGCCCTGGAGGCCGGCGAGCTGCTGGTGGAGGTCGCCGCGGCCGGGGTCAACTACATCGACACCTACCAGCGCGAGGGCATCTACCCGCTCGACCTCCCGTTCGTGCTCGGCCTCGAAGGCTCGGGCACGGTGGCCGAGGTCGGCGAGGGCGTCACCGGCTTCGCCCCCGGAGACCGCGTCGCCTGGCAAGGCTCGCTCGGCAGCTACGCCGCCCGCAAGCGGGTGCCGGTGGCGGTCGCGGTGAAGGTGCCCGAGGCCGTTTCCGACGAGGTCGCGGCGGCGCTGATGCTGCAGGGCATCACGGCCCACTACCTGGTGCGCTCGACCTACGAGGTGAAGGCGGGCGACGACGTGCTGGTCCACGCGGCCGCGGGCGGCGTCGGCCTGCTGCTGGTGCAACTGGCGAAGGCCCGGGGCGCCCGGGTGATCGGCACCGTGTCCACCGAGGAGAAGGCCGGACTCGCCCGCGGCGCCGGCGCGGACCACGTGATCCGCTACGACCGGGAGGACTTCGCCGAGGCCACGCGTGAGCTGACCGGCGGCGAAGGCGTCGCCGTGGTCTACGACGGCGTCGGCCGGGACACCGTCGACGGCAGCCTGGCCAGCCTGAAGGTCCGCGGCACCCTCGCCCTGTTCGGCGCGGCCAGCGGCCCGGTCCCCCCGATCGACCCGCAACGCCTGAACTCGGGCGGCTCGCTCTTCCTGACCCGCCCGAGCTCGGGCCACTACGTGCGCACCCGCGAGGAGCTGGACTGGCGCGCGGGCGAGCTGTTCCAGTCGGTCGCCGACGGCTCCCTGGACATCCGGATCGGCGGCCGGTACCCGCTGGCCGACGCCCGCCGGGCGCACGAGGACCTGCAGGGGCGGAGGACGACCGGGAAGCTGATCCTGCTCCCGTGACGCGGGCGGGCCGCCCCCGCCGGGCCGGCCCGTCCGGCGGTCAGCCCTTGTCGGTGGGCACGGTCACGGCGTCGGTGACGAAGACCAGGGTCTCGTTGGGCTTGATGCCGTTGCCGCCCTGCCCGTAACCGAGGTCGGGCGGGATGACCAGCAGGCGGCGCCCGCCCTGCTTGATCCCGACCAGGCCCTGGTCCCAGCCGGGGATGACCTCGCCGGCGCCGAGGGTCAGCGGGAAGGTCTGGCCGCGGTCGAACGAGCTGTCCAGCTTCTGCTTGTCCGACCAGGTCACCAGGGTGTAGTTCATGGTGACCTTCTGGCCCGCCTTGGCCCCGCCGCCGGTGCCCTCGGACAGGTCCTTGGTGATCAGCTTCTTCGGCGGGGCGCAGGTGTCCGGGATGGTGATGGTCGGCGCCTGGCCGAAGCTCCCGGTGGTCTTGATGTCGTCCGCGGTGCACTCGCGGCCCGCACTCGGCGCGCTGGCGGGCGCGGCGGAGTTCTGCGGCGCGGGGCTGCCCGGCCCGGCCGCGGTGTCACTGTCCCCGCCGCACGCGGTGAGGCTGAGGGCCGCGGCCGCGGTGGCTGCGGCCACGGCGGCGATCTTCCCGATCTTCTGCATGACCGCACACCCTAGTCAAGGTCGCCGAGGGCCGGAACGGCGTCACCGGTCCGGACCACGCCGAGTCGCCGGGTCGCGCGCGTCAGGGCCACGTACAGGTCGTTCAGGCCGCGAGGCGAAGCGCCGGCGATCTCGTCCGGGGCGACCAGCAGCACGGAGTCGAACTCCAGGCCCTTCGCGCGCTCCACGGTGAGCACGCTGACCCGCTCGTCGCCGGGGTCCAGCAGCCCGGTCACGGCGGCCAGGCGCGACGCCGGCACCAGCACCGCCACCGTCCCACCGTCCACAGCGGACAGCTCGGCCGCGACGAAGCCCGGCAGTCCGGCGGCCAGGTCCGCACACGGCGCGCACCAGGGCCGGAACCCGGTCTCGCGCACCGAGGCCGGCGCCTCCAGGTCCGCGTCCAGCTCGGCCAGCACCCGCGCCGCCACCGCCATGATCTCGGCCGGGGTGCGGTAGTTGACCGTCAGCTGCTCCAGCTTCCAGCGGTCGGCGACGTAGGGCGAGAGCACCTCGTCCCAGGTCCGCGCGCCGCCCGCGGCCCCGGTCTGGGCGACGTCGCCGACCAGGGTCATCGACCGGTTCGGCGAGCGGCGCATGAGCAGCCGCCAGTCCATCGCCGAGAGCTCCTGCGCCTCGTCCACGATCACGTGCCCGAAGGTCCAGGTCCGGTCCTGCGCGGCGCGCTGGGCGGCGGTCAGCTCGCTGCGCGCCTGCTGCCGCTCGGCGAACAGCTCCGCGTCCAGCACGTCGGACACCCGCAGCAGCTCCTCGTCGACGATCTCGTCGTCCTGCTCCAGGATGTCCAGCACGCCCTCGGCGTACGCGCGCTCCACGCGGTCCCGGCGGCGGCGCTCGGCGCGCTCCTCGCTGTCGTCCTCGCCCAGCAGCTCGGCCAGCTCGTCCAGCAGGGGCACGTCGGCCGGGGTCCAGTGCGCCTCGCGGCCGCTTTCCAGGTGCGCGCGGTCGGCCTCGGACAGCAGCTCGCCGGCGGCCGAGCGGAGGCGTTCGCGTTCGGCGAACAGGTCGTCGAGCACACCTTCCGGGGTCAGTTTCGGCCACAGCGAGTTCACCGCGGCGGCCACGGACCGGTCCGCGGCCAGCTCGGCGCGGACGTCCTGGACGTCCTGCGCGTCGAGCAGGTCCTCCCCCAGCTTGCGGACGGCCTGGCGGGTCAGCGCGTCGAGCACGTCGGAGACGAACAGGCGCCGCGCGAGGTTGTGCGGGCGGCGTGAGCGGCGGGCGCGGGTGCGGGCCTCGGCGCAGGTCTTGCGGTCCAGCTTCAGCACGTCGTGCTCGTACTCGATCTCCAGCACCGGCTCGGGCACGCGCTGGCGGTCGCGCACGGCGTTGGCCAGCACCTCGGCCAGCACCGGCCGGCCCTTGACCTCGGCGGCCTCGCGGGACTCGGTGCCGTCGGCGTCCAGGCCCGGGTACAGCTGCCCGACGGTGGCCAGCAGTACACCGGTCTCGCCCAGCGAGGGCAGCACCTGGCCGATGTAGCGCAGGAACGTGCTGTTCGGCCCGACCACCAGCACGCCGCGGGTGGTGAGCTGCTGGCGGTGGGTGTAGAGCAGGTACGCGGCCCGGTGCAGCGCCACCGCGGTCTTGCCGGTGCCGGGCCCGCCCTGCACCACCAGCACCCCGCCCAGCGGCGCCCGGATGATCCGGTCCTGCTCGGCCTGGATGGTGGCGACGATGTCGCTCATCTCGCCCGTGCGGCGCCGCTCCAGCGCGGCCAGCAGCGCGGCCTCGCCGGCCAGTCCGAGGTCCTGGCCCTGGTCGGCGGCGGAGAGGTCGAGCACCTCGTCGTCGAAGCCGGTCACCCGGCGCGTCAGCGACCGCAGGTGGCGGCGCCGGCGCACGCCGTCCGGCGAGGCGGCGGTGGCCAGGTAGAACGGCCGCGCGACCGGGGCCCGCCAGTCGAGCAGCAGCGGGCGGTACTCGTCGTCCTCGTCGAACAGCCCGAGGCGGCCGATGTAGGCGGTGTCCTCGGCGTGCCCGGGCCGGAAGTCGAGGCGGCCGAAGCACAGCCCCTGCTCGACCGAGCCGAGCTGGGCCAGGCGATCGGTGTAGAGCGTGGTGGCGACGTCCCGCTCGGTGCGGGCCTGCGGGGTGCCGCCGGCCTGCTTCAGCGTGACGTCGAGCCGCCGCTGGGCCTCGGCCCGCTCGGCGTCGAGCTTCGCGTACAAAGTGGTCACGTACGCCTGCTCGCGCGCCAGCTCGGCGGCGTGCTCCGGCGTGCCGTCCACCGGGGTGGCGTCTGGTTCCCCGTCCCGGGACACGGACAAGAGCAGCCTGCTTTCAACGTCGGGGGCGGAAGGGGCCCGCCGGGGACCAACGCACCCGGCCCGGCCGGGAATTCCCGGTTCGCGCACAAGAATGCCGCCGAGGCCAGAGTGACCCCGACGGCACCGCGGATGCGCGGGGACAGTCTAGAACGGCAGCCCGAGGGTCGGCAGCCCGATGGCCGAATCCAGCGCCAGCGCGACGAACACGATCATCAGGTAGGTGTTGGAGCGGTGGAACAACGCCATCGGCCTGGTCTCCTCGCCGCGGCGGACCGCGGCCTGGAGGCTGTGGGCGTAGAACAGGAACCAGCAGCCGGCCAGCACCGCGAAGCCGGCGTACAGCCAGCTGGTCACCGGCAGCAGCAGCAGGGTCCAGGCCACCATCACCCAGGAGTAGATGACGATCTGGCGGGCCACGTGCTGCGGGCTGGCCACCACCGGCAGCATCGGCACGCCCGCGCGCTCGTAGTCTTCGCGGTACTTCATGCCCAGCGCCCAGGTGTGCGGCGGGGTCCAGAAGAAGATCACGCCGAACATCACGAAGGCCGGCCACTGCACGGTGCCGGCGACCGCGGCCCAGCCGATCACCACCGGCATGCAGCCGGCCGCCCCGCCCCACACGACGTTCTGCGAGGTCCGCCGCTTCAGGCCGAGGGTGTAGACGAAGATGTAGAACAGGATGGTCGCGATCGCCAGGACGGCCGAGAGCAGGTTCACCGTGCAGTACAGGACGACGGCCGACGCGACCCCGAGCACCAGCCCGAAGACCAGCGCGTTGCGCCGCGGCACCGAGTCCTTGACCAGCGGGCGCCGCTTGGTCCGGTTCATCACCTTGTCGATGTCGGCGTCGATCACGCAGTTGAGCGCGTTCGCGCTGCCCGCGGCCATGGTGCCGCCCAGCAGCGTGGCCAGCACCAGCCACGGCGACGGGATCTCGCGACCGGCCAGGAACATCGCCGGGATCGTGGTGACGAGCAACAGCTCGATCACCCGGGGCTTGGCCAGCGCGGCGTAGGCGCCGACCACCTGGCGGACGCTTCGCCGGGCACCGCGCGGTGGTTCACCGGCCGGGTGTACGGCGCTGGTGTCTTCACTGCGTCCGTGCGCAGCGTTCACCAACGACATTTCACTCCCTGGTAGCAGTTCGGGGCCGGGCGGCGGCCGGGAAGACCGGGATGACGCTGGTGGATCTCCCGGACCAGGCCCGCGCTCGATGTTAGCCGCGGGGAATCCGGCCGGTGCTCGCGGGTCCTGGACACGCCGGGGCCTGTCTGCTGCGTCACGCCGCGCTTCTCCCGGCTCGCGGCCCGGCCCCGCACCCCCGCCGGCGCGACCCCGCCGGACCGACGCGGACGAACGGGACACGGCCCGGCGGTGTCCACTTCGCACGGTCGGTGACCAGCGCCGGGCCGGTACCGGGACGGAGGTCACCCGCCGGTCCGTTGCGACTGCCCGGGAGGACCCCAAGCACTAGGCTGGCCGCGAAGGGCCGTGTGGTGTGCCTGCGCGCGGCGGCCAGCAGGAATATCGTCCCTTCGGGATCGATTGAGATTACCGGCAGTGCGCACCGGCTACACCACGAAGGAAAGCTAGCCACCACCTCACGACGGGGAGTTCGAGTTCAGTGTCCGAAACCGCTTCTACCAGCGAGAACAACCCTTTGCTCCGGCGTAATCTGCCCGCCGGCTGGACCGACGCCGACACCCGGGCCGTCGACACCGTCCGGGTGCTGGCCGCGGACGCCGTCGAGAACTGCGGCAGTGGCCACCCCGGCACCGCGATGAGCCTGGCCCCGCTGGCCTACACGCTCTTCCAGCGGACCCTGCGCCACGACCCGGCCGACCAGAACTGGCCCGGTCGCGACCGCTTCGTCCTCTCGGCCGGGCACAGCAGCCTGACCCTCTACATCCAGCTGTACCTCGCCGGCTACGGCCTCGAGCTCGAGGACCTCAAGCAGCTGCGCAAGTGGGGCTCGAAGACCCCGGGCCACCCGGAGTACCGCCACACCGACGGGGTCGAGACCACCACCGGCCCGCTCGGGCAGGGCCTGGCGAACGCCGTGGGCATGGCGATGGCCGCCCGCCGCGAGCGCGGCCTGCTGGACCCGGACGCCGCCCCCGGCGAGAGCATCTTCGACCACCACGTCTACGCGATCGCCTCGGACGGCGACATCGAAGAGGGCGTCACCGCCGAGGCCTCGTCCATCGCCGGGCGCCAGGAGCTGGGCAACCTGATCGTCTTCTGGGACGACAACAAGATCTCCATCGAGGACGACACCAACATCGCCCTGTCCGAGGACACCGTCGCCCGGTACGAGGCCTACGGCTGGCACACCCAGTTCGTCGAGGGCGGTGAGGACGTCGTCGCGCTCGAAGAGGCGATCAAGAACGCGAAGGCCGAGACCGGCCGCCCGTCGTTCATCGCGGTGCGCACCGTGATCGGCTACCCGGCCCCGAAGAAGATGGGCACCGGCAAGGCCCACGGCGCCGCGCTGGGCGCCGAGGAGGTCGCCGCGGTCAAGGAGGTCCTCGGCTTCGACCCGGAGAAGAGCTTCCAGGTCGAGGACGAGGTGATCGGCCACACCCGCCAGGCGCTCGAGCGCGGCCGGGCCGCCCACGCCGAGTGGCAGGAGAAGTTCGAGGCCTGGGGCGCGGCCAACCCGGAGCGCAAGGAGCTGGCCGACCGCATGGCCGACCGCACGCTGCCCGAGGGCTTCGCCGACAACCTGCCGAAGTGGGAGCCCGACGCCAAGGGCATCGCCACCCGCAAGGCCTCCGGCGAGGTGCTCAACGCGCTGGCCGAGCCGCTGCCCGAGCTGTGGGGCGGCTCCGCCGACCTGGCGGAGAGCAACAACACCACGATGAAGGGCGCCGACTCGTTCGGCCCGGAGAAGGCTTCCACGGACATGTGGAAGACCAGCCCGTACGGCCGGACGCTGCACTTCGGCATCCGCGAGCACGCCATGGGCTCGATCCTCAACGGCATCGCGCTGCACGGCGGGACCCGCCCCTACGGCGCCACGTTCCTGATCTTCTCCGACTACATGCGCCCGCCGGTGCGGCTGGCCGCGCTGATGAAGGCGCCGGTCACCTACGTGTGGACGCACGACTCCATCGGCCTGGGCGAGGACGGCCCCACGCACCAGCCGATCGAGCAGCTCTCCGCGCTGCGCGCCATCCCGGGCCTCAACGTCGTCCGCCCGGCGGACGCGAACGAGACCGCGTACGCGTGGAAGGCCGTCCTGGAGGACGTCCACCACCCGTCGGGCCTCGCGCTCACCCGCCAGAACGTGCCGGTGCTGGAGGGCACCAGCGCCGAGGGCGTGGCCAAGGGCGGCTACGTGCTGGCCGGCGCCGGAGACGAGGGCACCGCCACCCCGGACGTGGTCCTGATCGCCACCGGCTCCGAGGTCCAGCTCGCGGTCGAGGCGAAGAAGACCCTCGAAGCCGAAGGGGTCGCGGCCCGGGTCGTCTCGATGCCGTGCGTCGAGTGGTTCGACGCGCAGGACCAGTCCTACCGCGACTCCGTCATCCCGCCGTCGGTGAAGGCGCGCGTGTCCGTCGAGGCGGGCATCGCCCAGTCCTGGCACCGCTTCACCGGTGACGCCGGGGTGAACGTTTCGATCGAGCACTTCGGTGCGTCGGCCGACGCGCCCACCCTGTTCCGCGAGTTCGGCTTCACGGCCGAGGCCGTCACCGACGCCGCCCGCCGCTCGATCGCCAACACCAAGAACTGAAGGGATCACCATGAGCACCACTGATCGGCTCGCGCAGCTGTCCGAGGCCGGGGTCTCGATCTGGCTGGACGACCTCTCGCGCGAGCGGCTGGACTCCGGCAACCTGGCCGGGCTCATCCGCGACAAGCACGTCGTCGGCGTCACCACCAACCCGACGATCTTCGCGAACGCGCTGTCGAAGGGCGATGCCTACAACGCTCAGGTGAGGGAGCTGTCCGAGCGCGGCGCGGACCTCGACGGGGCCGTGCGCGAGCTCACCACCACCGACGTGCGCAACGCCGCGGACCTGTTCCGCGACGTCTACACCGCCACCGGCGGGGTCGACGGCCGCGTGTCCATCGAGGTGGACCCGCGCCTGGCCAAGGACACCGCGAAGACCGTGGCCGAGGCCAAGGACCTGTGGAAGACGGTCGACCGGCCGAACGTGCTGATCAAGATCCCGGCCACCGAAGAGGGCCTGCCGGCCATCACCGCGGTGCTGGCCGAGGGCATCAGCGTCAACGTCACCCTGATCTTCTCGGTGGAGCGCTACGAGCACGTGATCAAGGCCTTCTTCGCCGGACTGGAGCAGGCCAAGGCCAACGGCCACGACCTCAAGGGCATCCACTCGGTGGCCTCGTTCTTCGTGTCCCGGGTGGACAGTGAGGTCGACAAGCGGCTGAACGCGATCGGCACCGACGAGGCCAAGGCGCTGCTCGGCGAGGCGGCCATCGCCAACGCCCGGCTCGCCTACGCGGCCTTCGAGAAGCTGCTGGACACCGACCGCTGGAAGGCGCTGGCCGCCGAGGGCGCGCACGCGCAGCGTCCGCTGTGGGCCTCCACCGGCGTCAAGGACCCGGCCTACTCCGACACCCGCTACGTGGACCAGCTGGTGGTCGCCGACACGGTGAACACCATGCCGGAGAAGACCATGGACGCCACCGCCGACCACGCCGAGATCACCGGCGACCAGGTCTCCGGCCGGGGCGCCGAGGCGCAGTCCGTGTTCGACCGGCTCAGCGGGGTGGGCATCGACATCACCGACGTGTTCCTCACCCTGGAGAACGAGGGCGTGGAGAAGTTCGACAAGTCCTGGCAGGAATTGATCGAAAGCGTAAAAGGACAGCTCGCCGACTCCGAAACCGCGAAGGGCTGAACCGGAACCATGACAGGGGATGAAACCGGCGTCGAGATCGTCGACGCCGAACTGGCAGGCAAGGCGGCGCCCCTGCTCGAGCGGCTGGTCGCCGATCAGGCGGCCTCGAAGCTCGCCGCGAACGACGCCACGCTGTGGGGCCCGGACGCCGAGTCCGAGGCGTCGATCCGGCTGTCCTGGACTTCGCTGCACAAGTCGTCCCGGCCGCTGATCGGCGAGATCGAGGCGCTGCGCACCGAACTGCGCACCGAGGGCGTCGACCGCGTGGTGCTCGCCGGCATGGGCGGCTCCTCGCTCGCGCCGGAGGTCATCGCCGGCACGTCCGAGGTCGCGCTGACCGTGCTGGACACGACCGACCCGGGCCAGGTGGCCGACGCGCTGGCGGGCGACCTCCAGCGCACGGTGCTGGTGGTGTCGTCCAAGTCCGGCGGCACCATGGAGACCGACAGCCACCGGCGGATCTTCGCCCGGGCGTTCGCCGACGCGGGCATCGACGCCGGCCGGCGGATCGTGGTCGTCACCGACCCGGGCTCGCCGCTGGCGGAGCTGTCCGGCCAGGAGGGCTACCGCAAGACCTTCCTGGCCGACCCGCACGTCGGCGGCCGCTACTCGGCGCTGACCGCGTTCGGCTTGGTGCCCGCGGGCCTGGCCGGCGCGGACATAGCCCGGCTGCTCGACCAGGCCGCCGCGGTGGCCGGGGTCCTCGGGTCCGACTCGGCCGACAACCCGGCGGTCAAGCTGGCCGCCGCCTGGGCCGCCGCCCACGAGGACGGCGCCGAGAAGGTCGTACTGGCCGCCACGGATTCCGGCAGCCCGAGCCCGTTGACCGGCTTCCCCGACTGGGCCGAACAGCTCATCGCGGAGTCCACCGGCAAGCTCGGCACCGGCCTGCTGCCGGTCGCCGTGGAAGGCCCGCAGGCCCCCGGCTTCGCCGACGCGAAGTCCGACGCCACCCCG
Source organism: Amycolatopsis sp. PS_44_ISF1 (assembly GCF_032335455.1). Taxonomy (NCBI): domain Bacteria; kingdom Bacillati; phylum Actinomycetota; class Actinomycetes; order Pseudonocardiales; family Pseudonocardiaceae; genus Amycolatopsis; species Amycolatopsis sp. PS_44_ISF1. The sequence continues at coordinate 2,194,558 of NZ_JANUXO010000002.1, forward strand.
GTCGCCGTCGGCTCGCCGCAGGGCGCGGCGAAGATCTCCGTCACCGGCCCGCTCGGCGCGCAGTTCCTGCTCTGGGAGTTCGCGACCGCGCTGGCCGGGCGGCTGCTCGGGATCAACCCGTTCGACCAGCCCGACGTCGAGGCCGCGAAGAAGGCCACGCGCGCGTTGCTGGACGACCCCGACCGACTCGCTTCGGGGGGTCCAGGGGGGCTTGCCCCCCGGTCGGGTGCTGGGGCTGAGCCCCACAAGGCTCAGCGCGGTGAAAAAGCGTCCAACGTGGACGGTGCCGTGGAGATCTTCGGCAGTGAAGGCGTTGCCACCGAAGGGAAGCTGAAGGACGTGCTGCGCGCGTTCTTCGCTTCGGCCCCGGAGAAGGGCTACCTCGCGGTGCAGGCCTACCTCGACCGCCTCGACGACGCGTCGACGGCCCTGCTGCGCGGCGAGATCGCCAAGGGCACCGGGTTGCAGACCACCTTCGGCTGGGGCCCGCGGTTCCTGCACTCCACCGGCCAGTACCACAAGGGCGGCCACCAGAACGGCAACTTCCTCCAGATCACCGGCGTGATCGCCGAGGACATCGAGGTGCCGGAGCGGCCCTACACCCTCGGCCAGTTGCAGCACGCGCAGGCGCTGGGCGACGGCCAGGTGCTCGCCGAGCACGGCCGCCCGGTGCTGCGGCTGCACCTGACCGACCGCGCGGCCGGGCTGGCCGAGCTGGTCCGCGCCGTCCAGGCCATCCAGGAGGTCGGGGCATGACCGCTTCCGCCGGCTGGAAGAACCCGCTGCGCGATCCGCGGGACAAACGCCTCCCGCGCATCGCCGGCCCGTCCAGCCTGGTGATCTTCGGGGTCACCGGCGACCTGGCGCGCAAGAAGCTGATGCCCGCCATCTACGACCTGGCCCACCGCGGCCTGCTGCCCGCCGGCTTCTCGCTGATCGGGTTCGCGCGCCGCGACTGGGAACACCAGGACTTCGGTGAGCTGGTGCACGACTCGGTGAAGGAGCACGCGCGGACGCCGTTCAAGGAGTCGGTCTGGAACCGGCTGGCCGAGGGCATCCGGTTCGTGCAGGGCACCTTCGACGACGACGACGCCTTCGACCGCCTGGCCAAGACCGTGAAGGACCTCGACCTCGAGCGCGGCACCGGCGGCAACACGGCGTTCTACCTCTCGATCCCGCCGGGCGCGTTCCCGGTGGTGACCAAGCAGCTGGCCCGCTCGGGCCTGGCCGACGCCGACGCCTCGACCTGGCGCCGGGTGGTCATCGAGAAGCCGTTCGGCCACGACCTCAAGAGCGCCCAGGAGCTCAACGCGATCGTGAACGACGTCTTCCCCGAGGAGTCGGTGTTCCGCATCGACCACTACCTCGGCAAGGAGACGGTGCAGAACATCCTGGCGCTGCGCTTCGCGAACCAGCTGTTCGAGCCGATCTGGAACGCCAACTACATCGACCACGTGCAGATCACCATGGCCGAGGACATCGGCCTCGGCGGCCGCGCGGGGTACTACGACGGGATCGGCGCCGCCCGCGACGTCATCCAGAACCACCTGCTGCAACTGCTCGCCTTCACCGCGATGGACGAGCCGCTGTCGTTCGAGCCGAAGGCGCTGCGCGCGGAGAAGGCGAAGGTGCTGGCGGCGACCAAGCCGCTGGAGCCGTTCGACGAGACCACGGCGCGCGGGCAGTACGCCGGCGGCTGGCAGGGCGGCACCAAAGTGCCGGGCCTGCTGCAGGAGGCCGGGTTCGCGAAGGACTCGAAGACCGAGACCTACGCCGCGGTGACGCTGGAGGTGCAGAACCGCCGCTGGGCCGGGGTGCCGTTCTACCTGCGCACCGGCAAGCGGCTCGGCCGCCGGGTCACCGAGATCGCGGTGGTCTACAAGCGCGCCCCGCACCTGCCGTTCGACTCGACCTCGACCGAGGAGCTGGGGCAGAACGCGCTGGTCATCCGCGTGCAGCCGGACGAGGGCATCACCTTGCGGTTCGGTTCGAAGGTGCCGGGGACCACGATGGAGGTCCGCGACGTCACCATGGACTTCGGCTACGGGCACGCCTTCACCGAGTCCTCCCCCGAGGCCTACGAGCGGCTGATCCTCGACGTGCTGCTGGGTGAGCCCTCGCTGTTCCCGGTGAACGAAGAGGTGGAGCTGTCCTGGGAGATCCTGGACCCGATCCTGGACCACTGGGCCGAGCAGGGCTCGCCCGAGTCGTACCCGCCGGGGACCTGGGGACCGAAGTCGGCGGACGAGATGCTGGAGCGTACCGGCCGGAACTGGAGGCGTCCGTGATCATCGACCTGCCATCCACCACCACTTCGGCGCTCAACAAGAAGCTGGTGGAGATCCGCGAGCAGGGCGGCCAGGTCGCGCTGGGCCGGGTGCTGACCCTGGTGATCGTCGCCGACGACGACGCCAAGCTCGAAGAGGCCATCGAGGCGGCCAACGACGCGAGCCGGGAGCACCCGTCACGGGTGATCGTGGTCGCCAAGGGCGCGCGCACCGCCGCGCCCCGCATCGACGGCCAGATCCGCGTGGGCGGCGACGCCGGCGCGAGCGAGGTCATCGTGCTGCGGCTCTACGGGCCGCTGGCCGCCCAGGGCCAGAGCGCGGTGGTGCCGCTGCTGCTGCCGGACGCGCCGATCGTCACCTGGTGGCCGGGCGCGGGCCCGAAGTCGCCGGCCGAGGACCCGCTGGGCGACCTCGCGCAGCGGCGCATCACCGACTCGGCCGCGGAGAAGAGCCCGATCCGGGCGCTGACCACGCGGGCCAAGTCCTATGTGGAGGGTGACACCGACCTGGCCTGGACCCGGCTGACGCGCTGGCGCGCCCAGCTCGTGTCCGCGCTGGACTTGCCGCCGTACGAGAAGGTCACCGGCGCGACCGTGACCGGCGAGGCCGACTCGCCGTCCACTGAGCTGCTGGCGGGCTGGCTGGCCGAGTACCTCAAGGTGCCGGTGAAGCGGATCAAGAGCTCCAGCGCCCAGGGCATCATCTCGGTGACGCTGGAGCGGCGCTCGGGCTCGGTGGAGCTGGCGCGCCCGGACGGCCGGGTCGGCACGCTGACCCAGCCGGGCCAGCCCACGCGGCGGATCTCGCTGCAGCGGCGCACCAACGAGGACTGCCTGATCGAGGAGCTGCGGCGGCTCGACCCGGACGAGGTCTACGAGGCGTCGCTGCACGGCCTGCACAAGATCGTCACCGGCACCGCGGCGGCCCGGGCCGCGGCCCCGGCGGCGGAGAAGACGGCGCCGGCCAAGGCCCCCGCAACCAAGACGGCGGCAGCCAAGACGGCAGCGGCAGCCAAGACACCGGCCAAGAAGGCCCCGGCCAAGGCCAAAGCGGCGGAAAAGAGCGGCTCATGAGCCGGACCGAAGTCGTCGTCTACCCGGACTCCGGGCTGCTGGCCGCCGCCGCGGCGGCCCGGCTGGTCACGCGGATCGTGGACATCCAGGCGGCCAAGGGCTGCGCCTCGGTCGGGCTCACCGGCGGCGGCACCGGCATCGCGGTGCTCGAAGAGCTGCGGCGCTCCAGCGCCCGCGACGCCATCGACTGGTCGCGCCTCGACCTGTACTGGGGCGACGAGCGGTTCGTGCCCGCGGACTCGGACGAGCGGAACGAGAAGCAGGCCCGCGAGGCCCTGCTCGACCACGTGCCGCTCGACCCGAAGCGGGTGTACGCGATGGCGCCCTCGGGCGGCGAGTTCGGCGACGACGTCGACGCGGCCGCCGCCGCGTACGCGAAAGTGCTGGCCGCCAACGCCGCCACCGACGGCACGGACGACGGCAGCGGCGTCCCCGCGTTCGACATCATGATGCTGGGCCTCGGCGAAGAGGGGCACACCGCTTCGGTGTTCCCGGACTCGCTGGCCGTCCACGAGACCGCGCGTTCGGTGGTCGCGGTGCGCAACTGCCCGAAGCCGCCGCCCACCCGTGTCTCGCTCACCCTGACCGCCATCCGCCGCTCCCGCGAGGTCTGGCTGATGACGGCGGGCGAGGGCAAGGCCGAAGCCGTCTCACTGGCGCTGTCCGGTGCCGACGAGGTCGAGGTCCCGGTCTCCGGCGCCCGCGGCTACCACCGGACCCTCTGGCTCCTGGACCGCGCCGCGGCCGGGAAGCTGACGAAGGTCTACCAGACACCGACGGGCTAGCTTCACTCCAGCAGTCGAAGGCCACCCCGGATTCCCCCGGGGTGGCCTTCGCCGTGTCCGGGGGTGCTGGGGCGCCGGGTCTGGGGTCTTGCGGCGGCGGGCGGAGCCGCGCTCCGGCCCGGATCGCGAGCTTGCGCGGAAGAGTGAACCGCCGGTCGTGGGGCCCGGCGCGCCGAACGGCGTAAGGGTCAGTCCACCGAAGAGCGGCTCACCACTATGTGGGATCGCCCGTAAGGTGAACCTAGAGTGGTGTGATCAACACGAGGTGACATCCAGGACGCATGCTTCCCCGAACGTCGTAGTGACGGAGATCCGCAGCCCCCGGCCCAGTGATGGGGTGAAACTTACCGTCGTCACACGCCTCTTCGTTAGCATCCGCACATTTGTTCGTAGCCACGCGTCCCGATCGGGTACCTCGCGCATCTCATTACCAAGTCCACAAGACGAATGGGGTCGCCGCGATGAGCACAGAGGGACTCTCGATTCCAGGCATCTCGATGGGCAGCCCCGGGGCGGGCGCTGCCGACCGGGTCAGGCAAGCCAGCCTGACCGGCGTGTTCGCCGCCCTGCGCCGCCCGACGGTCGCGCTGGTGGGGGTCGAAGCGGCCGCCGTGCTGCTGGCCGTGCTCGACGTCTGGCTGGTCATCCCGCCCAAGGCCCAGCCGTACTCGGTCTACCTCTCGGGCGCGGCCTGCCTGGCCGTGGTGTTCCGCCGGCGATTCCCGTTCCTGGCCGTGCTCGCCGCCGTGCCAGGCTTCCTCGCCGGGTGGGCCCAGCTGGCTTCGATGATCACGCTCGGCATGCTGGCCACGCGGCGGCAGTTCGGCTGGCAGACCTGGGTGGGCGCCGGGCTGGTGTTCACCTGCCGGTTCGTGCAGTGGCCGCTGGACGACTTCGTGCAGCTCAGCTGGCGTGAGCACATCCTCGACGGGATCTACGGCGTGCTGGTGGCCGGGATGCCCATCGCGATCGCCCTGCTGATCGGGGCCCGCACGGTGATCTCGGCCAAGCTGGTCGAGCTGGCCCGCAGCCGCGACCGCGAGCGCCGCTTCCACGCCGACGCCGTCCGCGCCGAGGAGCGCGCCCGGCTGGCCCGGGAGATGCACGACGTCGTCTCGCACCAGATCACCCTGATCGCCATGCAGGCCGGCGCGCTGCAGGCCCAGGCCAGCGACGAGGCCCGCACGGTGGAGACCGCGCAGGTCATCCGCCAGCTCTCCACCCGCACCCTGGAGGAGCTGCGCTCCCTGGTCAGCGTCCTGCGCTCGGGCGCCGAGGACGACGGCCCCCGCCCCGGCATCGGCGAGCTGGACCACCTGATCCGCACCGCCGACGTCCCGGTGCACCTGACCGTCGAGCGCCTCCCGGACACCGTGCCGAACCAGGTCTCCGCCGCGGCCTACCGCACGGTGCAGGAATGCCTCACCAACGTGCACAAGCACGCCCCCGGCGCCACCGCGACCATCCGCATCCAGGGCGGCAGCGGGACGTTGAACATCGAGGTCCGCAACGAGCGCGCCAACCGAGCCGGCGAGTGCCTCCCCTCCGGCGGCCACGGCCTCACCGGCTTGGCCGAGCGCGCCCGCCTCCTGGGCGGCAGCTTCGAGACGGCCGACACCGAAGACGGCGGGTTCCGCGTCCGGGCCAGGTACCCCCTGGAACGCTGACGCCACCCCGGTCCCCCGCCCGGAGGGACACCGCACCGAGCCGCGATCCGGCTTCGGCGGTGTCCCTCCGGCATTTACGGAAGGGGTTCGGATTCGCGGGAGCCGAACGCCGGCGCCCGCCGCGTCCCGCTGCCCCTGGGCACGGAAAAGCCACCGGCCGGGTCGGGAGACCCGGTCGGTGGCTCGGTGGAACCTGGCGCCCTAGATCAGTTCGCGGCGCTGGCGGAGGCGCTCGAGGGCCTCGGCCAGGATGGCTTCGCCGTCCGCGTCGCTGCGGCGTTCCTTCACGTAGGCCAGGTGCGTCTTGTACGGCTCGGTACGGGGTGCGGCGGGCGGGCTCTTCTCGTTCTGCCCACCGGGGAGGCCGCAGCGCGGGCAGTCCCACTCGTCGGGGATCTCGGCCTCCATCGCGAAGGACGGACGGGCCTCGTGGCCGTTCGCGCACCAGTAGGACACGCGACGACGTGGGGCCGATTCACCTCGCTCCGATTCGCCCGAAGGACCGGCACCCACCCGGGTGCCGCGAATCGCGTTACCGCCAACCATGAATCCTCACACCTACGAATCGGCGGCGCGCCTCCCAATAGGCACGCCGGTGCACACACTTCTGCGCGGGCTACCGGTCCGTCAGACCTTCAGCAGCAGGCCGAGGCCGATGATGCTGATCACCCAGATGGCGCCCAGCAGCAGGGTGATCCGGTCGAGGTTCTTCTCGGCCACGCTGGACCCGGCCAGGCTGGACTGCATGCCACCGCCGAAGAGCGACGAGAGGCCGCCGCCCCGGCCGCGGTGCAGCAGCACGGCCACCACCAGCAGCACGCTGGTGGCGATCAACAGAATCTGGAGGAACAGCTTCATGTCATCCTCTGTAGTTCTCGGAGAATGCAGGGGCACGGCCGGGCCCGCTCGCGCGGATCCCCACCGTACCCCTGGACTCGTCCACTGCTGTGTGACGGACCGGATACACAGGCTACCCGGTAGTGGCCCCGATCAGGGCAGCGGCCCACCGGCGGCCAGGGCGCAGAGTTTGGTGAACTCGTCCCCGTCGAGGCTCGCGCCACCCACCAGAGCACCGTCGATGTTCTCGCAGGACACCAGCTCACCGACGTTGCCGGACTTCACCGAACCGCCGTAAAGCACCCGAACGGCCGAAGCCACCTCGGCGCCGTACTTCTCGCCCACCTTGGCCCGAAGGGCCCTGCAGCACTCCTCGGCGTCGGCCGGGGTGGCCACCTTTCCGGTGCCGATGGCCCACACCGGCTCGTACGCGACGACCACGGTCTGCACCTGCTCGGGCTTGAGCCCCTTGAGCCCCTCGACCAGCTGGGCGGTGGTGTGCTCCAGGTGCTCGCCGCGATCGCGGACCTCGAGCTCCTCGCCCACGCACAGGATCGGCGTGATGCCGTGCTTGAGCGCGGCCTTGACCTTCTGGTTGACCAGCTCGTCGCTCTCGCCGTGGATCGCGCGCCGCTCCGAGTGCCCGACGGTGACGTAGCTGCAGCCCAGCTTCGCCAGCATCGGGGCGGACACGTCACCGGTGTAGGCGCCGGAGTCGTGCGGCGAGACGTCCTGCGCGCCGTAGGTCAGCGGCAGCTTGTCGCCGTCGGTGAGGGTCTGCACGCTGCGGATGTCGGTGAACGGCGGCAGCACCGTCACGTCGACCTTGGCGTAGTACTTCTCCGGCAGCGCGAAGGCGATCTTCTGGACCAGCGCGATCGCCTCGAGGTGGTTCAGGTTCATCTTCCAGTTGCCGGCGATGAACGGCTTGCGCGCCATCAGTGCTTCACCTCCAGCGCGGCCACCCCGGGCAGCTCCTTGCCCTCCAGGTACTCCAGGGAGGCACCGCCACCGGTGGAGATGTGCGAGAAGCCGTCCTCGGGCAGGCCCAGCTGCCGCACCGCGGCGGCCGAGTCGCCGCCGCCGACCACGGTGAACGCCTCGCTGGCCACGAGCGCCTCGGCGACGGCCCGGGTGCCGCCGGCGAACGCCTCGAACTCGAACACGCCCATCGGGCCGTTCCAGAACACCGTGGCCGCGTCGGCGAGCTTGCTCGCGAACAGCTCACGGCTGGCCGGGCCGATGTCCAGGCCCTCGCGGTCGGCCGGGATGCCGGTGGCCGGGACGACCTCGTGCGCGGCGTCGGCCGCGAAGCCGGTGGCCGCGAGCACGTCGACCGGCAGCACCAGCTCGACGTTGCGCTTCTCGGCCTCGGCCAGGAAGCCCTTGACCTGGTCGAGCTGGTCGGCCTGCAGCAGCGAATGGCCCACCTCGTGGCCCTGGGCCTTGAGGAAGGTGTACGCCATGCCGCCGCCCACGAGCAGGCGGTCGACCTTGGTCAGCAGGTTCGCGATCACGCCCAGCTTGTCCGACACCTTGGCGCCGCCGAGCACGACCACGTACGGCCGCGCGACGTCGTCGGTGAGCTTCTTCAGCACCTCGAGCTCGGCGAGCACGAGCCCGCCCGCGTACGCCGGCAGCACCGCGGCGACCTCGTAGACCGAGGCCTGCTTGCGGTGCACCACGCCGAACCCGTCGGACACGAAGGCCCCGCCCGGGACCAGCGCGGCCAGCTCGGCGGCCAGCTCGGAGCGGTCGACGGCGTCCTTGCTGGTCTCGCGGGCGTCGAAGCGCACGTTCTCCAGCAGGGCGACCTGGCCGTCGGCGAGGCCGCCGGCCAGTGCCTTGGCCGCGTCGCCGACCAGGTCGCCGGCCAGCGGGACCTCGGTGCCGAGCAGCTCACCCAGCCGCTTCGCGACCGGCGCGAGCGTGTACTTCGGGTCCGGCTCGCCCTTCGGACGGCCGAGGTGCGCCGTGACGAGCACCTTGGCGCCCGCGCCGGCGAGCTTCTTCAACGTCGGCAGGGCCGCGCGGACGCGGCCGTCGTCGGTGATCCGCGACCCTTCGAGCGGGACGTTCAGGTCGGACCGCACGAGCACGTACCGGCCCTGAACGCCTTCGCCCAGCAGGTCTTCGAGAGTCTTGACCGTCATCGCGCTCAGGACAGCTTCGAGCCGACGAGCTTGATCAGGTCCGCGAGGCGGTTGGAGTAGCCCCACTCGTTGTCGTACCAGCCGACGACCTTGACCTGGTTGCCGATCACCTTGGTCAGCGGCGAGTCGTAGATGCACGAGGCCGGGTCGGTGACGATGTCCGAGGACACGATCGGGTCGGTGCTGTAGCGCAGGTAGCCCTTGAGCGGCCCGTCCGCGGCGGCCCGGTAGGCGGCGTTGACCTCGTCCACGGTGGCGGCCTTCTTCAGCGTGACCGTGAGGTCGGTGGCCGAACCGGTCGGCACCGGCACGCGCAGCGCGTACCCGTCCAGCTTGCCCAGCAGGTCCGGCAGCACCAGGCCGATCGCCTTGGCCGCGCCGGTCGAGGCGGGCACCACGTTCAGCGCGGCGGCGCGGGCGCGGCGCAGGTCCTTGTGCGGCCCGTCCTGCAGGTTCTGGTCCTGCGTGTACGCGTGGATCGTGGTCATCAGGCCCTGCTCGATGCCGAAGGCGTCGTTGAGGACCTTGGCCAGCGGGCCCAGGCAGTTGGTGGTGCACGAGGCGTTCGAGATGATGTTCTGCGAGCCGTCGTACTTCTCGTCGTTGACGCCCAGCACCACGGTCAGGTCCTCGCCCGTGGCGGGCGCGGAGATGATGACCTTCTTGGCCCCGCCGGCCAGGTGCGCCTTGGCCGCGTCGGCCTTGGTGAAGAAGCCGGTCGACTCGACGACGACGTCCACGCCCAGCTCGCCCCAGGGCAGGTTGGCCGGGTCGCGCTCGGCGAGGGCCTTGATCGTCTTGCCGTCCACCACGATGCCGTCGTCGCTGACGCCGACCTCGCCCGGGAACCGGCCCAGGATCGAGTCGTACTTCAGCAGGTGCGCCATCGTGTCGACGTCGCCGAGGTCGTTGAACGCGACGACCTCGATGTCGTGACCGCTCGCCTTCACGGCGCGGAAGAAGTTGCGGCCGATCCGGCCGAAGCCGTTGACACCTACGCGAACGGTCACTGCTGCCACTCCTTCTGAAATAGCTCTGAACAGCTCAGGAAAAGATCTTCGGTTCGGCTGGTCCCCCCGGTCCGCCGCGGCGGACCGGATCCCGGGGCGGGCCCCGGAAGGCTTCCGGACTTCGGCGCCACCCTAGCGTGCGGGCGGGCGCGGCCCGGACTGCCCCAACGAGACTTCCACCACTGCGCGGACGCGTCAAGAATCGATTAAGAAGCCAGCTCACGCGCTTGCGACAGAAAACCGTGATCTGTCACCGGGCGGCGGGCGGACCACGCGCTGGATCGGTCTTGGTGCCCCGGCTCACCCACTCAGGTCACGTTCGGCCGGGGTCCGGAACCGCGGGATCACGCGCACCGGCCCCAGCCACCCGGTGAGCCGGGCGGCCTCCCGCTCGACGGCCGCCGCGCGATCCGCGCCGACGTCCTCGAACAGCCGGGTGACGACCTCGCCCGAAGCGCGCTGGGCCCACGCCCCGACCACGCGCCCGTCGCTCCACACGGTCGGGCCGATGTTCCCGCTGCGGTCGAACAGGGCGGCCCGGTGCCCGCCGAGGTACCAGTCGCGGGCCGCCCAGCCCATCGCCGTGGGGTCGAGCGCGGGCAGCAGCGCGACCCACGGCGCCGGTTCGGCGACGGGCTCGAGGTCGTCGGCCAGCACCACCCCGGGCGCACCGCCGAGATCGACCTCGACCGGGCGCACGGCGGTGAGCGCCTGCTTGGTCTGGGCGGCCGTCCACCCGGTCCACCAGCGCAGGTCGGCCACCGGCGCGGGCCCGAACGCGAACAGCCAGCGGCGGGCCAGCTCCGCCCGGGCCGCCTCGGCCGGCCAGGGGGCCAGCCCGCCGGGCAGCCAGCCGTCGAGCGGGGCCCACTGGTACTGGGTGCTCAGCCAGCTGCCGCGCGGCCGGCCGCGCACGATCCGCCCGTCGGCGGCGAGCTGGAAGAGCACCCGGCTGGTGATGGCGCCGATCGCCGCGTACGGCTTGCCCTGGGCCAGGTGCAGTTGCTGGCGCAGCCGCGGCTCGTCTTCGGCCAGCTGCTGCGCGGTGGCGGTGCCCCGGGCACGCAGCGCGGCTTCGACGCTCCGCTCGACCTCGGCCAGCCACGGCCCGGGCTCGGGCACGTTCTCCGGGTGTCCTTGGCCGGCGAGGTGCTGTTCGAGCAGTTTCCGTTGCTTGACCGCGATCCCGGCCGAACAGCCCGCCTGCACGAGGGCGGCCGGCGCCACCCCGGTGACGAAGACCGTGCGGCGCATGCCGAGGATCCGCAGCAGCGTGCGGTCTTCGTACAGCGCCCGCCCGACCTCGGCCACGACATCGGCACCGGCGGCCATCCGCGCCCACGCGGCCAGGTAGACCGATGCCGGGTCGGTCGCGTGCAGCGCGACGACGCCTTCGGCCGCCCGCTCGGCCGAAGCCGCGGGAACCGCGAGGTGGTGCCGCACGCCGAGCCGGGCCCGGCGCTGATCGGGGGTGATCTTCACGAGGAGAATTCTTACCAGCGGGGTACGACAGAACCGGCCGACTCGGCGTCCCGCTCAGCCCGGCCGATCCACGGCGACCACCTGGAGCACCGAGTCCAGACCGGCGAAGTCCTGGGGATTCGTGGTGTACCGGGGAAGCCGCCACGCGATCGCGGTGCTGGCGATCAGCAGGCCGGCGAAGCGCCGGCGCGGGGTCCGCCCCGCAGCCAGAACAGCGGCCGCCACCCGGCCGCACGCCCTCGCCGCCTCAGCGGTGAACGGCAGCGGATCGAACTCGGCCTCGACCAGTTGCAGGACGGCCACCCGTCGCGCCCTTTCCTCCGGGTCGGCAGTGGGCTGGGGCCTGGCGGAAAGCTCGGCGAGGGTGATCGCGCTGATCGACAGCACGTCCGGCAGGCGGCTGTGGTCGATCCAATCCCGCAGGATCAGGATGTCCGTGTCGATCAGCCCGTGCCCTTCACCTGCCCATACGGGTCGGACACCTCGTCGTCGACAGCCGCGTCCACGTCGGCCCGGAACCGCTCCGGATCGATGGCGGGAGCGTGCTCGGACCCCCGTGCGAACTGCGCGCGGGGGACCGCCTGGCGCCGGCGCAGCGGAATCAGCTCTCCGATCGGCGTCCCGCTGCGGGTGAGCACGAAGGTGCTGCCGTGTTCGACCGCGTCCATGATCTCGCCGGACCGGTTCCGCAGATCCCGCTGAGTGATCTCGTGGTAGAGGCTCATGGCAGCACTTTCTACCCCCACGTGGCACCCGGTGCTACCCGGTGCCACCCCGGTCAGACCGGCTGCTCCGGCTCCGGCGCGGGATCCACGGTGTCCGGGGTGTCGGCCGTTCCCCGGCTGAACATCCGCGTCGCCGAGAGGCGGGCGACGCCGTCGGGTTCGCCGAGTTCGTCGAGGGAGGTGCGGATGGTGGCGTCGACCGAGAGGTACTTGCGGCCCGCGCGCAGGTCCGCGTCGTTGCGCAGCCGGACGATCAGCGGGAACTCCGCGAGCGCGCCGGCGTCGAACAGGCCGGTCGTGTAGATCAGCTGCACGCCCAGCGCCTCCGCGACCGCGCGCTGCAGCTCCAGCAGGTAGCCCGCCGACGCGCGGCCGATCGGGTTGTCCAGGAACAGCACGCCCGAGTGCCGGTTGCGCGCCTGGCCGCGGTTGTTCGCGCGCAGGGCCGCCAGCGTGCAGTACAGGATGATCGCCGCGGTCAGCTGCTGGCCGCCGGAGAACACGTCGCGGATCTCCGAAACGCGCTGGCGCTCGGTGCGCAGCACCGAATCCGGCTTGAGCATGTCGACGCGGAAGCCCTTGGGCGCCGCCACCTGGACCCCGCGCAGCACCAGGGAAAGCCCGTCGCGCTTGACGTCGCGGCCGCCGGCGGTCTTGCCCACCGCGGCCTCGTCGACGACCTCGCCGAGCTTCTCCGCCAGCGCGTTCTCCTCCAGCTCGGTGAACCGGATGCGCAGGAACTCCTGGCCCGACCAGTCGCCGAGCCCGTCCGGCAGCCGCGAGACGCGCTGGGCCGAGCGCAGTGTCCGCAACGCGCCGTCGACCATGCCGTGGAGGCGGGTGACGATGCCGCCGCGGTGCCGGTCGATCTGGGCGAGGTCGTCGGTCAGGGTGCGCAGCCGCGGCCGCAGGGCCTCGGCCCACTCGGCCGCGTGCACCGGCAACTGGTCGCGCTTTACCGAGATCACCTGCTGGCGCACCGGGGTGCTCAGCTTCTCGAACCGCTTTTCCGTGGCGTACTGGGCCATCTGATCGGCCGCCTCGCGGACGCGCCGGTCCCCCGCGTCGGCGGCTTCCTGCGCTTCGCCCAGCACGGTGTTGAGCTGCGTGTGCTTGACCCGCGCTGCGTCGACGTCGCCGTCGTAGGCTTCCACGGCGTCTTCCGGCCGCAGGTGCGCGAGAGAATCCGTGAGCAGCGCGAAGCCGGAAGCGGACGCCTTCGCCGAGTCCAGCGTCGACTCCGCCGCCGCCCGGCGCTCCTGCAGCTCCTCCCATTTGCGGGCCGCCGCCGAGACCTGCAGCGAAGCGGCGTCGATCAGCTCCAGCCCGTGCTCGATGTCGCGCGGGCGGTCGGCCGGGGACGCGCCGTTCGACAACGGCAGCACGTCCAGCTCCGCCCGCCGGGTCGAGACCAGCCCGATCGCCTCGGTGCGCGACTCCTCCACCGAGTCGACCACGCGCCGGGCCCGGGCCAGCGCCGCCGCCCGGGCCGAGGCGTCCGAGCCGTCCGGCGTCTCCAGCAGCTCCGCGGAACGCCGGCGCACGGCCTCGTCCAGCGACTCCAGTGCGGAGCCCGCCGCGGCCTCGGCCGATTCGGCCTGCTCCAGCTCGGCTCGCAGGTCGCTGCCGACCTCCACCTTCGCGTAAGCCTCCGACGCCGACGCGAAGGTCCGCCTCAGCGCGTCGACCGGCTCGGTGGGAGCTTCGGCGTCCTCGCTCAGCTCGCCCGCGCCCGGTACCTCGGCCAGCTCGGCGCGCGCGGTGGTCACGGTGCGACGGTGCCCATCGGCCGTACGCTGCTCCTCCCCCGCCTGCTCGCGCAGCCTCGCGGCCTTCGCCGCCGCGTCGGACGCACTGACCTCCGCCCGCTCCGCGATTTCGCCCGCTCGCTCGACTTCTTCGGTCCATTCGGTCACGCGCGACGCCCGCGTCGACAGCTCCGCGAGCCGTCGTGCCTTGTCCTCGGACTCGGCCAGCGCCACGCGCAACGCGGGCACGCGCTCCCGCAGCGAGCCTGCTTTCTCGCTCAGCCGCGCCAATTCCGCCTCGGCCCGAGTGAGCGCGGCCTGCGCGGTTTCCCGGGCCGTGCGCGCGGTCTGGGCCAGCTCGGCCAGCGTCGCGATCGCACCCGGCGGATAGTCCTCCCGCCAGGTGGTGAGCTTCCAGGTCAGCGCGCCGTCCGCGGCCAGCGACCCGGCCAGCCGCTCCAGGCGCCGCTGCCGCTCGGTGTTGCGCTGCGCCACCGCCTCACGCTCGGTGTCGGCCGCTTCCTCGTCGTACATCGCCGGGTTCGGCAGCACAATGAACTCGACACCGGATCCGGCACCGGATTCAATACCGGATTCGGCGGAAAAGTCCGGCCCGTCCGCGGACTGGAACGCCTCCGTGGTGCCCACCGCGATCACCGCGCTCGGCAGCAGCCGGCTGTCCGCCAGCACCTCGCGCGCCCGCGGCACCTGGGCGACGTCGTTCAGCAGCACCCCCGAGACCAGCTGCGGCAGCCGTTCCAGCACCTCGCCCCGGCGGACCGGGTCCAGTTTGGACAGATAGCGCCAGCCCGACCACGCCGTGATCCCGGCCTGCTCCAGCGCGTCGAGGGCGGCCTGCACGTCGGGCGGCGGCGGCAGCAGGCCGCCCGAGCCGAGCGCGGACAACGCGCGCTCGTCCGCCGACTCCGCCATCCGCAGCTCCGTCTGCTCCCGCTCCACGGCCGCGCTCGCTTCACGAAGCCGTTGCAGCAGAACGGGAAGATCGCTTTCCAGGTGCACGTCGTCGGCGCCGAGCAGCTCCACCAGCCGGGGCTCGGCGGCGAGCGCGTCGGTGCGGCGGTGCGCGCGGTCGAGGTCTTCGGTCGTGCGCACCTGGCGGTCCTGGGCGGACCCGGAGAGCTGGTGCGCCTCGTTCACCGCCCGCTGCGCGGCCTGGAGCTCTTCCCCGGTGCGGTCGAGCTCCTGCTCACGCCGGGCGAAGTCGGCGGCGGTGCTCTCGGTCGCGGTCCGCGCCGCGCGGGCGGCCTCGGCGACGTCGGCGCCCGCCCCCAGCAGTCCACTTCGGACACTGGTGGCGATCTCCTCGCGCAGCTCGGCGATCCGGGCCGAGAGCCCGCGGGCCTCGGCCCGGCGCCCGGCGGCCAGGTTGGCCGCCTCGTCCCGTTCGGTCTGCGCCTTCTCGGCCTCCGCGCGCAACGCGTCCGCGTGGGCCTCGGCCCGGTCGGCCTGCCGCTGCGCGTCCCGGGCCAGCGCGAGCAGGCCCCGGCCGAGCGCCGCCGCGGCGGCGTTGCGGGCGGCGAGCGCGGGCTTGGCCTTCTCCTCGCGATTGCCGACCAGCTCGCGCAGGTCCCGGGCCTTGCGGCCGGCGTTGAGCTGGTTGAGCACGGTGGCGGTTTCGCGCCAGGCCTCGGCCTCGGTCCTGGCCTCGGCCAGCTCGGCGTCCACGCGCCGGCGCTCGGCCTGGGCCTGGTCGAGGCGCAGCACCGCGACCAGGCGGCGCAGCTCGGTGACGCCCGCAGCCAGCCGGCGGTGGTCGCCCTCGGCGAGCTTCTCCGCCGTCTTGACCTCCTCGACGTGGTCGTCCAGTCCGTCGAGCCGGGCGTTCTCCAGCTCGTTGCGCGCGTGGATCCGCCCGGCCAGCTCCTGCAGGTCGGCTCGCGCGGCGGCGGCGATCCGGCGGGACGCGGCCGCGACGCCCTCCTCCTCGGCCAGCGGGCCGAGTAGTTCGAGCGCGCCGGCGACGAAGTCCCGCTCGGCCAGCAGGTCGCCGCGCTGGGCCAGATTGTGCGAGTAGGCCGACACCACCTGCGCCAGGTCCTTCGGCTCCTCCTCCGAAAGCACCGCGCGCAGCAGGAACTCGACGAAGGCCTCGTCGGTGGAGAACTGGAACGCGTCCGCCGCCTCGCCCTCGCCGGCGTTCATCGCGCGCTGGTAGCGGAACAGCTCGGTGTCCAGGCCGAGGTGGTCGAGCCGGCCGGTCCACTCGTGGTGCCGGCGCGTCCAGGACAGCTCCAGCTCCGGCTCGGCCAGGGCCGAGGCGGTGATCCGGTCGTGGAAGCCGGACATGGTCAGCAGCCGTGCGTCCTCGGTCAGCGGCAGCGAATCCAGGCCCAGCGCGGGCGTCGGGCGGAAGCAGTACCAGGAGTCGACCAGGTTCTCCGAGTCCGCCGAGGTCACGTGCCCGCGCCACTCCGAGACCTTGCCGGTGATCACCCGCTGGCCGGTCTCCACGTGCAGCCACTCCAGCGCCACGTGCGAGACGTCCTTGGCCGCCACGAACTTCTCCAGCACCTTGGTGCTCGTGGTGCCGACCACCTGGCGGCGGCCCGGCAGCATCACCGAGAAGATGAGCTTGATCAGCACCGACTTGCCGCCGCCGTTCTCCAGGAACAGCACGCTGGCGGGCGAGGGGCGGCGCACCGGGCCCCCGGCGTGGATCCCGGCGCTGAACAGCGCGTCCTGCCGGGGCGCGGTGATGGTGGCGCCGACGCCGCTGAAGTCCAGCACCACGTCCTGGTAGCGGGCGCCCGCGGGGCCCACCGAGTGCAGGCGGACCCGCGAAAGCTCGTACATCGAAGTCCTCCTCTTACTGCAGCGTGTCCGTCGCGGCCGGGCGCAGCGTGCCCCCGGCGCCCGCGACCGCGATGACCTCGAGCGCCAGCAGGTCGTCGAACGCCGCGTCGGCGGCCAGCTCGCGGACCTGGATCTGATACCGGCCGGTGGTCCGGTAGGTGCCGCCCTGCTCGTCGCTCACCGGCACCAGGAAGCCCTGGTCGGCGAGGAACCGCAGGGCGCGCGCGACCATGCCGCGGGTGGTGTCGGCGGCCATCCGGCCGTCCTTGGTGGCCGCGGCGGCGGGCCGGCGGGCGTAGGCGCGCCAGGCCTGCTCCAGCTCGGGCGCGTCGGCCAGCGGGTCGTTGTTGGCCTCGGCCTCCTGCGCGCGCTCGTCGAGGGTGCGCGCGGCCTCGCGGACCATCGCGTCCACCAGCTCCACGCTCACGCGGCCGATGTAGGTGTCGTTGGCCAGGTCGTCCGGACGCGGGTAGCCCAGCGCCGCGGTGGCCAGGTGGATCAGCCCGTGCAGCACCTTCTCGGTCTCGCGGCGCTCGCGGATCTTGCTCTGCCGGGCGTAGGCGTCCATCTTGATCTCGAAGAGGGACTCGTCGGTGGCCGCCAGCACCGCGCCCGCCTGCTGGTTGACCTCCAGCACCATCAGCCCCAGCCCGGACGCGACGGCGTGCGTGAGCGCCTTGAACGCGTTGTCCTCGGCGTACCGGCGGACCAGCTCGCCGTACACGACGTCGCGGGCCGGAAGCTGCTTCGGCCGCATGCCGAAGGCCACCAGCCGGGCCGCGGCCTCGGCGTCGACGCTCGTGTGGGTCACGGCCATCTCAGGCGACCTCCCCGGTCTCTTCGGTCTCTCCGGCGCGCTCGACCCCGGCGGTGGACAGCAGCAGATCGGCGCCGCCGAAGTCCGGGTCGTCGAGCCGGGTGCCGTCGTCGACGGCGAGCAGCACCTGGCGTTCCCCCTGGCGGCGCGCGGCGCCGACCTCGGGACTGTAGGCGTGCAGGGCGCGCAGCGCGACCAGCGCGGGCAGCCCCGGCTGCTTCGTCCGGCGCGCGTCCTCCAGCAACCCGGACAGCCGCCGCGGCACCTCCGGCAGGTCGAGCAGGTCGTCGGCCAGGCGCCAGACGTCGTCGCCGAAGCGGTCGGTGACCTCGGCGGGCATCAGCTCCGGCTCGGGCACCTCACCCACCAGCTGATCGCGCTCCGGCACCGGCCGCAGCAGCAGCGAGACGAGCGAGGACAGCGAGGGCACCACCGGCGGGGCGATCCCGGCGACGGCGTGGAAGAAGTGCTCCACGGGCGCGACGGCGTCGGCCAGCGGCAGGCCCAGCGTCGGCACCAGGAGCTGGCCGAACAGGTCGATGGCCGCGCGCTGCGGGGGCCCGGAGAACTGCTGGCGGTCCTGCTCGGCGCGGAACACCGCGCCCGCGTCGGCCAGCCGCGACTGGAGCCGGGTGTGCCGCCGGATGCAGTCCGCGACGATGTCGACCAGCTCGGCCGCGCGGCGCTTGTGGTCGAGGTCCTCGGACTCGTCGCGGGCGGTGGTGATGTTCTTGAGGATCGCGTTCTCCGCCCGGAAGCGGGACTCGATGTGCCCGAGCGCGGAGTCGATCAGCTCCGGCACCTCGCGCTCCCAGTCGACCGCCCGCACGTCACGGCGGGTGGCGTCGAGCTTCGCCCGCAGCGTCTCGCCGTACTGCACGGTGCGGTAGCGCGCCTGCTCCGCGGCCAGCTTGGCGTCGGCCAGCCGGCCGCGGTTGATCAGGTTCTCCAGTTTGACCTCGGCCGCGACCTGCGCGGACTCGACGTCGGTGTCCAGCGCGCCGACCAGCACGTTGATCGCCTCGTCGGTGGCCCGCAGGTAGACCTCGCCGTCGGGGGCGGCCAGCTCGACCAGCAGTTTGAAGTCGAACTGGCGGCGCTGGTAGCCACCCGGGCCCATCGAGCCGTAGACCCGCCGGAAGCCGCGGTCGGTGGTGCCCACGTTGATCAGGTTGTCCAGGACCCACTTCGCCACCCGCACGTGCTCGTCCGGCGTCCGCGACGGCGCCTGCAGCGAGATGAACCGCAGCAGCCGGTCGATCACCTCGTCGTGGCCGGCCCCGGTGTCGAAGTCCATCGCGATGGTGACCTGGTCGATCGTGTGCAGGGCGATCTCGGCCATCTGGTAGACCGTGGCGTCGGCCCAGTCCAGCTTCGCCTTGCGCGCGTCGAGGTCGTGCAGCGGCGCGGTGCAGGCGAGCGCCTTCAACCGGCGGGTCAGCCCTTCGTCGGCCAGGCCCGCGGCGCCCCTCTCGTCGTCTCGCACAGCAGGCCAGGCTAGTCGGCCTCCTCCTGCGCCCGCACGGGTGACGGGCTAACGTCCCTCCCATGCGCGAGATGACCAGGCAACAGTGGTGGGACTTCGCCGGTGCGGGCACCCGGACCGGGATGCTGGGGCTGGTCCGCGCGAACGGCGCCCCGATCGTCACCCCGGTGTGGTTCTTGCTGGACGAAACCCCTGCGGGGGACGAGATCGTGTTCACCACCGGCACCGACACGCTCAAGGGCAAGGCCATCGCCCGCGACGGGCGGATCTGCCTGGCCGTGGACGACCAGCGGCCGCCGTACTCCTACGTCCAGTTCACCGCCCAGGCCCGGCTGACCCACGACCCGGCCGAGATGCTGGAGTGGGCCACCCGGCTGGGTGAGCGGTACATGGGGGCCGAGCGGGCCGAGGAGTACGGGCGGCGCAACGCGGTGCCGGAGGAGTCCCTGGTGCGGGCCCGGATCACGAAGGTGATCGCGCGGGCCGACATCGCCGGGTGAGGGTGGCGGCCGGTCTCAATGGCCGGGTTCCCCGGCGGAGCCCGGCCCTCGAGACCGGCGGCCACGGCTCGGCCCGGCCGGTCCGCGATGACGGGATGTGACCGTTCGGTCCGGTGTTGACACCACCCGGGCGGGAATGATGTGATCTCCCCCATAGATAAGAAAGTTTCCTAACTAGCACGGCCGAACCCGTTCGGAGTCCCGCTCGCCCCGCTGCTTTCCCGGTGCCGGAGGAGGTTTCCGTGGTGATCCGCCTGACCTGGGGCAGTGCGAGCGGCGGTGCGACGGCCGGGGAAGCGCAGGCGCCCGGCCGGTGCGCAGGACATCAGCGACCCGCCGGGACCACGGACTGCGCCTGGGGTGATCGGAGCGGCGCCGGTCACCCCAGGCGCACACCACCCGCCGGCGCGCCGTCCCCGGGCATCCCCGCCGAATGCCACCCGCTGCCCCGTTCCTGACTGCACCCCCCGACCGCGATCGGGACGACCGGAGCGGCGCCGGTGGTCCCGATCGCGCCCCACCTCGATCCCGCCCGGCTCCCGCCCCCCGGTGGCGGACGGCTCCGCGCTCCCGGGTGACCGCAGCGGCGAAAACCGGCTAAGCCGTGTCCTGCAACAGGTTCTCCGGCCGCAGCCCCACCGGCAAGCTCGCCAGCGGCGGACGCTGCTCGCAGGTCAGCTCGGTCAGGACCAGTTCGCGGTCGACCCCGTCGAGGGCGGTGCCGCGCTGGAACTGGGCCAGCAGCGTGGCCGGCGGCACGGCCGTGACCAGGCGGCCGTAGCGCTCCAGCCGGTCGAACAGGGTCAGCATGATCTGCCCCGCCATCCGGCCCAGCGCGGGGGTGCCCTGGTGCCGGTGCGCCCGGTGGCCGAGGTCGACCTGGGCCAGCGCGTCCAGGCCGCGGGCCTCCAGCAGGTCGATCAGGTGACCGATCTCCACGCCGTAGTTCGCCACGAACGGGATGCTCTCCAGCAGCTCGCGGCGGCCCGCGTACTCCCCCGCCAGCGGCTGCACGAAGCCCGAGAGCTCCGGCCAGAACATGTTCAGCAGCGGGCGGGCGACGAGTTCGGTGACCCGGCCGCCGCCGTCGGCTTCGCTGCCCGCCGCGCCGGTGAGCGGGCGGTGGTAGAAGCCCTTGACGTAGCCGACCGCCGGGTCGGTCAGCAGCGGGCCGAGCAGCCCGGTGACGTAGCCGGTGGTGAAGTCGTACAGGTCACCGTCCACGAAGACGACCAGGTCGCCGCCGGTCGCGGCGACGCCCTTCCACAACGCCTCGCCCTTGCCGGCCAGGCCGCCCAGCTCGGGCAGCACCGAGTCCTGCGCCACGACGTCCGCGCCGGCCGCCGCGGCGACCTCGGCCGTGGCGTCCGTGGAGCGGCTGTCCACCACGAGGATCTCGTCCACCAGCGCGTGCCGCTCCACCAGCTCTTCGCGGATGGCGGTGACGATCGCGCCGACCGTCGCCTCCTCGTCGCGCGCGGGGATGACCACGGAGACGCTGGTGCCGCGCTTCGCCGTGACCAGCTGCGCGGCCGTCCAGTCGCCCGCCCGGCCGCTACGCCGGTTCAGCCAGGTGCCGACCTCGGCCGAGACCTGCAGCGAAGCGCGCTCCCCCGTGCCACTCGTGCGCATGCCCTTCCCCTTCCTCGCGGCTGATCTCCTGCGTCCACGGTCCGGGTGGCACGTTTCGCCCACCGCTCCGGGGCGCTACCGCGGTGTTACGAGTTCGCCCCGCCTTCGTCCGCGGTGTTAACACCGGCACCCCGCCGTCCCCGGGCGGCGGACGAGCGGATCACGCGGGCCGGCCTCCGGCGGAAGCTGCACCGGGGGCGGGCGCAGCACGCCGAGCCGGGCGGGCGGGCGGTGATCAGGCCTCTTCGTCCTCGAGCATTTCGGGGGTGACCGCCGATTCCGTGTCCGGGATGCTCAGGTCCTTGGCCCGCTTGTCGGCCATCGCCAGCAGGCGGCGGATCCGGCCGGCCACGGCGTCCTTGGTCATCTGCGGGTCGGACAGCTGGCCCAGCTCCTCCAGCGACGCCTGCCGGTTCGACAGGCGCAGCTTGCCCGCCGCCAGCAGGTGGTCCGGGGCGGTGTCGCCGAGGATCTCCAGCGCGCGCTCCACGCGGGCGGCCGCCGCGACGGCCGCGCGGGCCGAGCGGCGCAGGTTCGCGTCGTCGAAGTTGGCCAGCCGGTTCGCCGTGGCGCGCACCTCGCGGCGCATCCGGCGCTCTTCCCACTGCAGCACGCTCGTGTGCGCGCCGAGGCGGGTCAGCAGCGCGCCGATCGCGTCGCCGTCGCGGACCACCACGCGGTCCGCGCCGCGCACCTCGCGCGACTTCGCCTGGATGCCCATCCGCCGGGCCGCGCCGACCAGCGCCAGCGCCGCCTCCGGACCGGGGCAGGTCACCTCCAGCGAGGAGGAGCGGCCCGGCTCGGTCAGCGAGCCGTGGGCCAGGAACGCGCCACGCCACGCCGCTTCGGCGTCGGCCACCCCGCCGGAGACGACCGCGGCGGGCAGCCCGCGCACCGGGCGCCCGCGCTGGTCGATCAGCCCGGTCTGGCGGGCCAGTCCTTCACCGTCCTTGACCACCCGCACGACGTAGCGCGTCCCCTTGCGCAGCCCGCCGCTCGCGGTGATCACGTGCACGTCCGAATGGTGCCCGTAGAGCTCGTGGATCTCGCGGCGCAGCCGGCGCGCGACCGACCCCGTGTCCAGCTCCGCCTCGACGACCACCCGGCCGGCCACGATGTGCAGCCCCCCGGCGAAGCGGAGCAGGGACGCGACCTCCGCCCGGCGCGGCCCCATCTTGGTGATCTCGAGCCGGCTCAGTTCGTCCTTGACCGCGGCGGTCATCGCCATGTACTGCCCCTCCTGCCTTCCGTCCGCGCCCGCCGTCACCCACGGTGCTCCCCTCCGAGACCGAGAGCCTCTCTCATGCACCGGGCGAGCGCATCAGGATCATGCCGCCCCGCCACGACCGGGTCAGCCACCGCCCCCAGGTGGGCCCGGCCGCCCAGCCGCCGGGCCGCCCGGCGCAGACTTGCCGGGTCCGGCACCGAATCGCGGTCCGCGATCACGGCGTCGACCCGCAGCCGGGGCGCGTGCTCGAAGAGCACGTCGAGGTGGCGCTCCGGGGAGAAGCCCGCAGTTTCCCCCGGCTGGGGGACAAGGTTCAGCACCACGACCTTCGTCGCCGTGGTCCGCACGAGCGCGTCGTGCAGGTCCGGCACCAGCACGTGCGGCAGCACGCTGGTGAACCACGAGCCGGGGCCGAGGAACACGACGTCGGCGCCCAGCACCGCGTCGATCGCCTCCGCGCAGCCCTCCGGCGGCCGCGGCACGCGCCCGAGCGGGTGCAGGCTGATCCGGTGCACCTGCCCCGGGGTGCTCGCGACCGCGACCTGGCCGCGGATCCGGCGCAGCGCACCGGGGTCCTCGCTGTCGAGCCCGCTGACCTCCGCTTCGATCTCCAGCGGCTCCGGCGACATCGGCAGCACGCGCCCGGAGACCCCGATCAGCCGGCACGCCTCGTCGAGCGCCGCCACCGGGTCGCCGAGCACCTCGAACAGCCCGGCCAGCAGCAGGTTGCCCACCGCGTGGCCGGCCAGCGCGCCGTCGCCGCCGAAGCGGTGCTGGAACACCTCGGCCCACAGCGTGCCGCCGTCCTCGGCCGCGAACGCCGCGAACGCCTGCCGCAGGTCACCGGGCGGCAGCAGGCCGAGTTCCCGGCGCAGGCGGCCGGACGAGCCGCCGTCGTCGGCGACGGTCACCACGGCGGTGACCTGGCGGGTGACCCGCCGCAACGCGGTCAGCGTCGCGTGCAGGCCGTGGCCCCCGCCGAGCGCGACCGCGCGCACCTCACTCGCGGCCAAGGTCGCGGTGCACCACCTTCACGGCCATTCCGTCCTCATTGGACAGTCGCTGGGCCAGCTCTTCGGAGAGGGCCACGCTGCGGTGCTTGCCGCCGGTGCAGCCCACCGCCAGCGTCAGGTACCGCTTGCCCTCGCGCTTGTAGCCCGCGCCGATCAGCCGCAGCAGCTGGTGGTAGCGGTCGAGGAACTCCTCGGCGCCCTCCTGCGACAGCACGTAGTTGCGGACCTCGCCGTCGAGCCCGGTGTGCTCGCGCAGCTCCGGGATCCAGAACGGGTTCGGCAGGAACCGCACGTCCATCACCAGGTCGGAGTCCATCGGGAGACCGTACTTGTAGCCGAAGGAGAGCACGGTGACCCGGGTCTGCGTGCCCGCCTCGGAGCCGAACGCGTCCTCGATCTTCGCGCGCAGGTCGTGCACCGACAGCGCGGAGGTGTCGAGGACCAGGTCGGCCTCCTCGCGCAGCGGCGACAGCAGCCGGCGCTCGGCGGTGATCCCGTCGGCGAGCCGGCCGTCGGCCTGCATCGGGTGGCCGCGGCGGACCGCCTCGAACCGGCGCACCAGCACCGCGTCGGTGGCCTCCAGGAACAGCACGCGCGGTTTGTAGCCCCGCGCGTCGAGGTCCTTGATCACCGAGGCGAGGTCGTCGGTGAACGCGCGCGAGCGCACGTCCATCACCACGGCCACCTTGGTGATCGCGCCGCGCGCCTGCGCGCCCAGCTCGACCATGGTGGCGATCAGCTCCGGCGGCAGGTTGTCGACCACGAACCAGCCCAGGTCCTCCAGGCACTTCGCCGCGGTGGAGCGCCCCGCCCCGGACAGGCCGCTGACGACGGCGACCTCCATCCCGGTTCCCCGGTTGTCCTCATGCGCACTCACGATGGTTCCTTCTCCGATCACGGCCCTTGTTCCCCTCCCGGGACGGTGGCACCGGTCTCCCCGGCCAGCGCCGCCACCACGGCCTCCGCAGTGCGCCTGCCGAAGCCGGGCACCGCCTCGATCTCTTCGACCCTGGCCTGCTTGAGCTTCTTCACCGAGCCGAAGTGCTTGATCAGCGCGGTGCGCCGAGCCTGCCCGAGCCCGGGCACACTGTCCAATTCGGACGCCTGCATGCGCTTGCCCCGCTTCTCGCGGTGGTAGCGGATGGCGAACCGGTGCGCCTCGTCCCGCAGCCGCTGCAGCAGGTACAGCGCGTCGGAGGTGCGGGGCAGGATCACCGGATCGGGGTCGCCCGGCAGCCAGACCTCCTCCAGCCGCTTGGCCAGCCCGACCACGGCGATGTCGGTGATGCCCAGCTCCGAGAGCACCTCGGCCGCCGCGGTGGCCTGCGGGCCCGCGCCGTCGACCACCAGCAGGTTCGGCGGGTAGGCGAACTTGCGCGGGCGGCCGGTCTCCGGGTCGATGCCCGGGCGCGGCGGCTCGGCTCCCTCGCCCTCGGTCCCCTCGTCCACGGCGCCCTCACCCACGGCGCTGTCGCGCTCCGCCGCCTCCTCCGCGCTCTCCTTGAGGTAGCGGTGGAACCGGCGGCGGACCACCTCGGCGATCGAGGCCACGTCCCCCTCGTCGGCCGCCTCCCGCAGCGCGAACCGGCGGTACTCGGACTTGCGCGCGAGCCCGTCCTCGAACACCACCAGCGACGCGACCACGTCACTGCCCTGGATGTGGCTGATGTCGATGCACTCGATCCGCAGCGGCGCGCTGTCGAGCGCCAGGTAGTCCTGCAGCTCCTGCAACGCCGCCGACCGGGCGGTGAGGTCGCCGGCCCGGCGCAGCTTGTGCTGGGTGAACGCCTCGGCGGCGTTGCGCGCCACGGTTTCGGCCAGTGCCTTCTTGTCCCCGCGCTGGGCGACGCGCAGGCTCACCCGTGAGCCGCGCAGGCCGGACAGGAACTCCCCGAGCACTTCGGCGTCCGCGGGCAGCTCCGGCACCAGCACCTCGCGCGGCACCACCGGCCCGGCCTCCACGTCGTCGCGCTCCGCGCGCTCGGACTCCTCGCCGTAGAACTGCGTGATGAAGTGGTCGACCAGCGCCGGGACGTCCATCTCCTCGGCCTTGTCGATCACCCAGCCGCGCTGCCCGCGCACCCGGCCGCCGCGGACGTGGAAGACCTGGACGGCGGCCTCCAGCTCGTCGTGGGCGAAGGCGACCACATCGGCGTCCGTGCCGTCGCCGAGCACCACGGCCTGCTTCTCCATGGCCCGGCGCAGCGCCCCGAGGTTGTCGCGCAGCCGCGCCGCGCGCTCGAACTCCAGCTCCTCGGAGGCGGCGGCCATCTCCCGCTCCAGCCGCCGGACCATCGCGTCGGTGCGGCCGGCCAGGAAATCGCAGAAGTCGCCGACGACCTCGCGGTGCTCGTCCGCCGAAACGCGCCCGACGCAGGGCGCCGAGCACTTGTCGATGTAGCCGAGCAGGCAGGGCCGGCCGATCTGGCCGTGGCGGCGGAACACCCCGGCCGTGCAGGTGCGCGCCGGGAACACGCGCAGCAGCAGGTCGAGCGTCTCGCGGATGGCCCACGCGTGCGCGTACGGGCCGAAGTAGCGGACGCCCTTGCGCCGCACTCCGCGGTAGACGTGCAGCCGCGGGTACTCCTCGCCCATCGTCACCGCGAGCATCGGGTAGCTCTTGTCGTCGCGGTAGCGGACGTTGAACCGCGGGTCGAACTCCTTGATCCAGTTGTACTCGAGCTGGAGGGCCTCGACCTCGGTGCTGACCACGGTCCACTCGACGCCCGCGGCGGTGGTCACCATCTGCCGGGTGCGCGGGTGCAGGCCGGAGAGGTCGGCGAAGTACGAGTTCAGCCGGCTGCGCAGGCTCTTGGCCTTGCCGACGTAGATGACCCGCTTCGCGGCGTCGCGGAACTTGTACACGCCGGGCGCGTCCGGGATGCTCCCCGGCGAGGGACGGTAGGTGGTCGGGTCAGCCACGGTTCGAATCTACGCAGGGGCGCGCAATGCCTCCGTAGAGGGTGGCGGTGGGGACGCGGGTGGTCTTGTGGCAGGGCGCCGGCGGGTCCGGTGCAGCCCCCGCCCGACCGGGGACCCGGGCCGCCCGGGGCCGGAGTGCGCGTGTCCGCGGCGGCCTTTTCCCCCGCACCCGGCACCGCGGGCCGGGAAGCCCTGGTGGTACCGGGGCCGGCCACCCGACGGAAGTCGGTTACTCCGGACAGATCCGACGTTCGTCGGTTCCGGCCCGGCTCACCCCGCGGTTACTTTCCGTTCGGCCGAGAGCACTCGGCGTCTCCCCGGTCCCCACCGGTCCCCGAAAGGATCCGCCTTGAGCAGAATCCGTATCGCCGGCGCCGTCACCGCCGCCGCCGTCGCCCTGACCCTCGCGGGCGGCGCCGTCGCCGACGCGCAGACGAACATCGTCGGCGGCGGCACCGCGCCCACCGTCAGCTGGGGCGCGCAGGTCTACGTCAACACCCCCGGCCGCGACTTCCAGGGCTTCAACTGCTCCGGCACGGTCGTCGCGCCGCGCTGGGTGATGACCGCCGTGCACTGCCTCGACGAAGACGGCAGGGGCATGTTCGTGCGCGTCGGCACCAACACCCTCTACGGTGGCACGAAGATCGCCGTCGACCAGGAGAAGCAGTCGCCCAACGGTGACATCGCGCTGCTGCACCTCGCGCAGTCCACCAACGCCGGCCCGGTCACCCTGGGCGGCGCCGACCCGGCCAACGGCACCACCAACCAGCTCTACGGCTGGGGCCGCACCACCCCGACCGGCCCGCCCGCGTCCCAGCTCAAGGTGGCGAACGTCCAGGTCACCGGCCGCTCCACGGACGCCTACGGCGGCCGCGCGATCCAGACCGTCGGCGTCAACGGCTCGGCCTGGAAGGGCGACTCGGGCGGCCCCGAGATGTCGAACGGCGCGCAGGTCGGCGTCGCCTCCACGGTGCAGAACCAGAGCGGCACCAACACCCGCGGCACCAACAACTACGCGAGCGTCGCGTCCAGCCGCTCGTGGATCCGCAGCACGGCCGGGGTCTGACCGGCCGGGGTGCGCGGCCACGGTGGGTAGGCACCGGCCGCGCACCCCTATCCTGGCGCCATGCGCATCGCCACCTGGAACGTCAACTCGATCGCCCCGAGGCTGCCCCGGGTGCTCGACTGGCTGGAGCACTCCGGCCCGGACGTGCTGTGCCTGCAGGAGCTGAAGGGCACGACGGAGGCCTTCCCGGCCGAGGCGGTGCGTTCGCTGGGCTACGAGACCGCCGCGTACGGACTGGGCCGGTGGAACGGTGTCGCGATCCTTTCGCGGGTGGGCCTGTCCTCGGTGACCCGGGGGCTGACCGGGCAGCCGCGGTTCGACGACGCCACCGAGGCCCGCGCGATCGGCGCGGACTGCGGGGGCGTGCGGGTCTGGTCGGTGTACGTGCCCAACGGGCGCGAGCCGGACAACCCGCACTACGCCTACAAGCTGGAGTGGCTGGAGGCTCTGCGGCAGACGGTGCTGGCGGAGCTGACGGAGGCGCCGTTCGCCGTGCTGGGTGACTTCAACGTGGCCCCCGCGGACGAGGATGTCTGGGACATCACGGCTTTCGCCGGATCGACGCACGTCACGGAGCCCGAGCGGACGGCTCTGGGGCGGCTGCGCGAGGCCGGGCTGTCGGACGTGTTCCCGCGGGCGCTGAAGTACGACCACCCGTTCAGCTACTGGGACTACCGGTCCGGGAACTTCCCGAACAACCGGGGGATGCGGATCGACCTGGCGTACGGCAATTCCGCGTTCACCGGCGCGGTGACGGATTCCTATGTGGACCGTGAAGCCCGGAAGGGCAAGGGCGCTTCGGACCACGCGCCGGTCGTGGTGGATCTTTCGCTGCCGTCGAACTGACTCCCCCAGCGCTGATCCCCACAGCGCTGATCTTCCCAGCGCCCATTCCCCAGCGCCCATTCCCAGCATCCATTCCACAATGGCCGGTGGACCGGGCCGGGAGGTGCTCGCGGAACGCGGGCCGGTCAGGCCGCCTCGTGGGCCGCCCGGTGCAGCCGGCGCAGGGCCCGCACCGCCAGCACCGCCCGGTCCCGGTCCACCGCCTGGACCGCCATCACCGAGAAGTACTCGTCCTCGGGCAGCTCGAACCGCGCCCAGGAGGCCCCGTCGGGGAAGCTGACCGACAGCACGTCCGTCCAGGCGAACCGCCGGGTCGCGATCACGTTGCGGACCTCGACGCCCCGGGCGTCCGCGCGCACGCGGGGCAGCGCCAGCAGCATCGTGCCCAGGGACAGCAGGATGCCGATGCCGATCATCGCGGCCTGGTCGGCCGGTTCGAAGACCACTCCGGTGTGCGAATTCCGGAGCAGGACCGCGACCACGACGAACGCGGCCAGCAGCAGCACCGCCAGCACGCTGCACATGATCACCGTCCGCCGGGGGCGGATCACCAGGGTCGCCGGTTCGGTCACGGTCGCGCTCACACGAATCCCCGTTCGGTCCACGGCTGGCGGAGGCCGCGCAGCACGTGGGCGGTGTCGAGGGCCGCGACGGCGGCCTCGTACCCCTTGTCCTCCGCCGAGCCCGGCTTTCCGGACCGGGCCTGGGCCTGCTCTTCGGTGTCGCAGGTCAGCACCCCGTTGCCCACCGGGGTGCTTTCGTCCAGCGCCACCCGGGTCAGACCGGCGGTCACCGCGTCGCAGACGTAGTCGAAGTGCGGGGTGCCGCCGCGGATCACCACCCCCAGCGCGACGACCGCGTCGTGGTTGCGGGCCAGGGCCTGGGCCGCCACCGGCAGCTCCACGGCACCCGCCACCCGCACCACGGTCGGCTCCTCTTCGAGGTCGGCTTCCCTGGCCGCGACCAGCGCGCGCTCCAGGAGCACGTCGGTGATCGCCGCGTTCCAGCGCGTGGCCACGATGCCCAGCCGCAGCGACTTGCAGTCGCTCAGGTCCAGCTCGGCCTCCGGCCGTCCGCCACCGCTCATCGGGTGCCTTCCCCTTCTCCGCCCGGCTCGGCGGCCGCCACCTGCTCGTAGTGCTCCAGCTGCGCCAGGTCGTGCCCCATGCGGTCGCGCTTGGTGCGCAGGTACCGCAGGTTCTCCGGGTTGGGCGAGATCGGCAGCGCCACCCGGCCGGTCACGCGCAGGCCGTAGCCCTCCAGCCCGACCCGCTTGGCCGGGTTGTTCGTGAGCAGCCGCATCGAACGGACACCCAGGTCGCACAGGATCTGCGCGCCGGTGCCGTAGTCGCGGGCGTCGGCGGGCACCCCCAGGGCCAGGTTCGCGTCCACGGTGTCGGCGCCGTCGTCCTGCAGCTGGTAGGCCTGCAGCTTGTGCAGCAGGCCGATGCCGCGGCCCTCGTGCCCGCGGATGTAGAGCACCACCCCGCGGCCCTCGGCGGCCCCCGCTTCCAGCGCGGCCTCCAGCTGGGGCCCGCAGTCGCAGCGCAGCGAGCCGAACACGTCGCCGGTCAGGCACTCCGAGTGCACCCGCACCAGGATGTCCGCCCCGTCGCCGATCTCGCCGTAGACGAACGCGACGTGCTCGATCCCGTCGAGCAGGCTGTCGTAGCCGACCGCCCGGAAGGTGCCCGCGGCCAGCGGGATCCGCGCCTCGGCGACGCGCTCCACCTGCTTCTCGGTGCGGCGCCGGTAGGCGATCAGGTCGGCGATGCTGATGATGGTGAGGCCGTGGTCGGCGGCGAAGACCTCCAGCTCGTCCCGCCGCGCCATCTCGCCCTCGTCCTTCTGCGACACGATCTCGCAGAGCACCCCGGCCGGGTGCAGCCCGGCCAGGCGGGCCAGGTCGATCGCCGCCTCGGTGTGGCCGGGACGGCGCAGCACGCCGCCCTCCTTGGCCCGCAGCGGGACCACGTGGCCGGGCCGCCGGAAGTCCGAGGCCTTCGAGTCCGGGTCGGCCAGCAGCCGGATGGTGCGCGCCCGGTCCACGGCCGAGATACCGGTGCTGATGCCCTCGGCCGCGTCCACGGTCACGCTGTAGGCGGTGCCGCGGGCGTCCTGGTTCGTGTGGAACATCGGCGGCAGGTCCAGCCGGTCGGCCTCGGGCTCGGTCAGCGGCACGCAGACGTAGCCGGAGGTGTAGCGCACCATGAACGCCAGCAGCTCCGGGGTCGCCTTCTCCGCGGCGAAGATGAGGTCGCCCTCGTTCTCGCGGTCCTCGTCGTCCACCACGACCACCGCGCGCCCGGCCGCGATGTCGGCGATCGCCGCCTCGATCGCGTCGCCGTCGAACACCGCGCCCGCGCCGCAGGGCGTCCGCCCCGCACGCGGCTCGGCCGCCCTCGTCTCGCTCACGACTGCTCCTTCGTGCCGTCCCCGCTGACGTGGTCATTGTGCGCCCGGCCGGCCAGATGCGGGACGGCCAGCTTCTCCACGTACTTCGCCACCACGTCCACCTCCAGGTTCACCGGGTCGCCGGCCTCGCGCCGGCCGAGGGTGGTCACCGCCAGCGTGGTCGGGATCAGGGCGACCGAGAAGGTGTCCTCGGTGATCGCCGCGACGGTCAGCGAAACCCCGTCGACGGCGATCGAGCCCTTCTCCACCACGTAGCGCGCCAGGCCCGTGGGCAGGGCGAACGTGGTCACGCCGTGCTCGTCGCGGGAGAGGAGGACACCGGTCCCGTCGACGTGGCCCTGCATGATGTGCCCGCCGAGCCGTCCGCCCGCCGGGGTGGCGCGCTCGAGGTTCACCGCGTCGCCCACGGCGACCTTCGCGAGGCTGGAACGCTGGAGTGTCTCGTTCACCACATCCACGGTGAACTCGCCGCCGGAGACCGTGACCACGGTCAGGCAGACGCCGCTCACGGCGATCGAGTCACCGTGGCTCGCGTCCGAGGTGACCAGCGGGCCGCGCACCGTCAGCCGGGCCGCGTCCGTCCGCTGCTCGACCGCCGTGACCTCGCCGACTTCCTCGACTATGCCGGTGAACACCGCTACTGCCTCCCCTGTGAAGAACCCGCCCCGCGGAACCCGGGTGCGCCCATCCAATCACCCGCGCGCGCGGGTGGCCTCAGACGGCCCGGTGGCGGGCGGCCTGCTCCCGCAGCGCGGCGACCGCCCGGCCGGGGTCCTGCGCGCCGTAGACCGCGGAGCCGGCGACGAAGCAGTCGACCCCCGCCTCGGCCGCCTGCTCGATGGTGTCGGCGTTGATCCCGCCGTCGATCTCCACCATCAGCTTGAGGTGCCCGGTGTCGACCAGGCGCCGCGCGGTGCGGACCTTGTCCAGCACCTGCGGCATGAACGACTGCCCGCCGAAGCCCGGCTCCACGGACATCACCAGCAGCGTGTCGTAGTGCTTCAGGGTCTCCAGGTGGGGCTCCAGCGGCGTGCCCGGCTTGACCGACAGCCCGGCCCTGGCCCCGGCCGCGCGCAGGTTCTTCGCCAGCATCACCGGGTCCCCGGCCGCCTCGACGTGCACGGTGACGTTGTGGGCCCCGGCCTCGGCGTACCCGATCGCCCAGCGGTCCGGGTCCTCGATCATCAGGTGGCAGTCCACCGGCACGTCGGTCGACTTCAGCAGCGACTGCACCACCGGCAGGCCGAGGGTCAGGTTGGGCACGAAGTGCGCGTCCATCACGTCCACGTGCACCCAGTCGGCGCGGGTCTCCCCCGCGTGCGCGACCGCGGCGATCTCCTCGCCCAGCCGGGCGAAGTCGGCGGACAGGATGCTGGGTGCGATGAGGGGTCGGTCGGCCACGACCCGAGTGTAGGAGGCGCCGGGCCGCCGCTGCTCACCGGCGGTGACGACCTGGCCGACCGGCATTCCTCGCCCACGGGGGCCTGACCGAGGTACCCGGCGAAGCTCCCGCGCCGCCTGCGCCCGGGAGAACGGCGGCCCGGGCCAGCCCGGCCACGGCATCGCGCACCGAAGCCGTCCTTGCGGGCGCGCTGGAACGGCGCCGTCCGTGGCTGGAAGTCCTTCCCGGCCCCGTTCCGTTCCGGGCGGGGCGGCGGGCCGGTTCAGCCGGCGGGCGGCAGCAGGTCCAGCACCTCGGACCACGGGCGCCGGGGGTCGAGCCGGTGCAGCCGGACCCCGGCACCCGCGAGGGCGTCCAGGTGGCCGCGCCAGGCCGGGTGGTGCACCCGGGTGTCCTGGATCTGGTAGGCCAGCACGATCGTCACGCCGGGCGCGCCCAGCACGTCACCGAGCAGGGTGAGCGCCTGGTTGTCGGCGAGGCCGAGGGCGAGCTTGGCCACCGAGTTCGCCGAGGCCGGAGCGAACAGGAACACCGTGGGGTCCGGGTGCGGCCGCGGTTCGCCCGGGAGCCGGCCGGCGCTGCGGACCGGCAGTTCGGTCGCCGCGGCCAGCTCGCCGGGACCGCCGGTGGCCTCCAGCCAGCGGTGCGCGACCGGGGTGAGGGTGACCGCGAGCCGCCAGCCGCGCGCGGCCGCGGGCTTCGCCAGCTCGGCGGTGAACCGGGTGTCCAGCCCACCGCACGAGCTCGCGACCAGCCCCAGGTCCCTCACTGCTTGCGCAGCGTGGCGCAGAACATCGCGTCGGTGCCGTGGCGGTGCGGCCACAGCTGCACGTACGGACCGTCGCCGAGCTGCGGCACGCCGGGGAAGAACTCGCGCGCGTCGAGCACCTCCGCCTTGGCCCGCCGCGCGGTCTCGCCGACCACGCCCTCGGTCTCGGCCAGGTGCGGCGAGCACACGACGTAGGTCACCACCCCGCCCGGGCGGACCAGGTCCAGGGCCGCGGTGAGCAGTTCGCCCTGCAGCCGGGTCAGGTCCGCGACGTCGGAGGGCTTGCGCCGCCAGCGCGCCTCGGGCCGTCGCCGCAGCGCGCCGAGGCCGCTGCACGGGGCGTCGACGAGGACCCGGTCGTAACCCGGTTCGAGCCCGGAGTCACGGCCGTCGGCGACGTGCACGGTCACCGGCAGGCCCACGGTGGCGTTCTCGACCAGGCGCGCGCGGTGCGGCGCCTTCTCGACCGCGTCCACGCGCGCGCCGCCGATCTTGGCCAGCGCGCCCAGCAGGGCCGCCTTGCCACCGGGTCCGGCGCACAGGTCGAGCCAGCGTTCGTCGGAGCCCTCCAGCGGCGCCTTCGTCGCGGCGATCGCGCACAGCTGGCTGCCCTCGTCCTGCACCGCGGCGAGGCGCTCGCGCACCGGCTCGGCGCCGGCCGGGTCGCCGGCGCCCGCGGGCAGCCGCACGCCGTAGGGCGAATACGGCGCGACGTCGCCGCCGGTGACCGCGGCCAGCTCGTCGGCGCTGATCTCGCCGGGCCGGGCGACCAGGTGCACCTCGGGCCGGGCGTCGTCGGCCGCCAGCGCCGCCTTGAGCCCCTCGCCCTTGTCCCCCAGCGCTTCGGCGAAGGACCGCGCGACCCAGCGGGGGTGCGCGGTGCGCAGCGCGTAGGCGCCGATCGGGTCGGCGGCCTCGTCCGGGGCCAGCTGGTCGAGCCAGGCCGTTTCGTCCTTTTCGGACACCCCGCGCAGGATCGCGTTCGCGAACCCGGTGGCCCAGGAACCGGCTTCGGCCCGGACCAGGTCCACAGTGGACCCGACCGCGGCGTGCTGCGGGATCCGGGTGCGCAGCAGCTGGTAGACGCCGAGCCGGAGCGCGTCGAGCACCACCGGGTCGGTCTTCTCCACCGGGCGCTCCGCGCAGGCGCCGATCACCGCGTCGAGCAGTCCCTGCGCCCGCGAAGCGCCGTACGTCAGCTCCGTGGCCAGCGCGGCGTCGCGACCGGTGATCCGGCGCTCACGCAACAGCTGCGGGAGCACGAGGTTCGCGTACGCGTCCTTCTCCCGCACCGCGCGCAGCACGTCGAACGCGGCCTGCCGGGCCGGGTCGATCTCCGGCGGGCGCCGCGGGCCTTCCTTGCGCGGGGCCGGACGGTCCCGCTGCGGCCGTGACGGCCGCCGTTCGCCTCGCTCGTTCACCGCAGGCGCTCTCCCTCGTCGATCCGTGTGCCGCGCGCCCAGTCGGTGGCCGCCATCCGTTTCTTGCCCGGTGCCTGGACCTCGCCCAGCCGCAACGGTTTCGTCGCCGTGCCGACCAGCACCCGCCGGCGCTCCACCACGATCTCGCCCGGCCGCGGGCCGGGCTCGTCGACGACCGTGACCGGTCCGAGCTTGAAGCGCTCGCCGCGGAACTCCGCCCACGCGCCCGGCTCCGGGGTCACCGCGCGGATCTGCCGGTCGACGGCCGCGGCCGGGTCGGCGAAGGAGACGCGGGCGTCGTCCACGGTCACCTTGGGCGCGTAGCTGAGCCCTTCCCCCGCCTGCTCGACCGCGCGCAGCGAACCGTCCTCGATGCCGTCCATGGTGGACAGCAGCAGGTGCGCGCCGGACTCGGCGAGCCGCCCGAGCAGCGCGCCCGCGGTGTCGGCGGGCCCGATCTTCTCGGTGACGACGCCGAACACCGGCCCGGCGTCCAGCTCCTTGACGATCCGGAAGGTGGACGCGCCGGTGATCTCGTCACCCGCGCGGATCGCGGACTGCACCGGCGCGGCGCCGCGCCAGGCGGGCAGGAGCGAGAAGTGCAGGTTGACCCAGCCGTGCACCGGGATGTCGAGCGCGGACTGCGGCAGCAGCGCCCCGTACGCGACGACGGGGCAGGCGTCGGGCGCCAGCTCGGCCAGGCGCGCGAGGAACGCGGGGTCACCGGCGCGCGCGGGCGTCAGCACCTCGATGCCGTGCTCGTCGGCGAGCGCCCCGACGGGCGAGCGCACGACGCGCCGCCCGCGCCCGGCCTGGGCGTCGGGCCGCGTGACCACGGCGACCACCTCGTGCCGCCCGGATTCGAGCAGGGCGCGCAGGGAGGGCACGGCGGGATCGGGCGTGCCGGCGAAGACGAGCCGCATCACGGCACCTCCGCCGGGGAAAGGGGGGATTCACACTGGTGGAACATCGGGGTCGAGTCTAGAAGGCCCCCTCCCGCCCGGCTCGGCGCGGGCCCGGCGACGGCGGGAACGGCACCGGGCCCGGGCTGGGGGGACCGGCGCCCCCGGATCCGGCGCGGGCCGGGAAACCCGGACGCGAACCGGGCCGGGTGGTGCCAGGATCAGGGCATGACCACGCTCAAGGCGACCCTGCACGACGATCTGACCACCGCCATCAAGGCCCGCGACCGGCTGCGCTCGGCCACGCTCCGGCTCACCCTGTCGGCGATCGGGTACGAGGAGACGGCCGGGAAGACCGCCCGCGAGCTGTCGGACGAGGAAGTGCTCAAGATCATCACCCGCGAGGTGAAGAAGCGCCGGGACGCCGCGGAAGCCTTCGAGAAGGGCGGCCGCGCCGAGTCCGCCGCCCGGGAGCGCGCCGAGGCCGAGTTGCTGACCGGCTACCTCCCGGCCCAGCTCACGGAGGAGGAGCTGGCCGCGGTGGTGGCCGCCGCCGTCGGGGAGTCCGGCGCGACCGGCCCGTCCGCGATGGGCGCGGTGATGAAGCTGATCCGCCCGAAGGTCGCCGGACGGGCCGAGGGCGCTCGCGTGGCCGCCGAGGTGAAACGCCAGCTGGCCGGCTGACCGCCCGGCCCCCGGGACGCCGGACAGCCGCTGCCGCGCGGAAGTCCGGCGACCCGGCGCCGCGGGCGGCCCAGCCCTGTCCCCGCGGCCCGCACCAGCCGGACGCGCTCGCGGGCCCCGGTCCGGCGAGCCCCGCGACCGACGGATCCCCACGAGCCGGTCCCGGCCACCTTGTTCTTTGCGACACATCGTCGTATCGTTTACGACAGAGTGTCGCAAAGAAAGAGGTCCGCCCATGTCCCGGTCCACCGATCATGCCGATCTCGTCGAGTTGTTCGGGCGGTACGCCGATCTCTCCGATTTCACGAACCTCGCCGGCTTCACCGGGTCGCCCGGGCTCGTGTTCACCGACCCGCTGACCATCGACTTCGAGTCCGTCGCCGGGACCCCGCCGATGACCGTTCCGCTCGGCGACTACCTCGAAGGGCTCCGCGGGTCCTTCGCGGGTTTCGTGGCGACCCACCACGCCATCACCGGGCACGTCGTCGACCTCGACGGCGACCGGGCGCGGGTGCACGCGCACGTGCGGGCCGAGCACTGGGTGCCGGGGCCCCTCGCCGGCGGTGGACCGGACCGGTGGCTGGTCGTCGGGTTCTACGACAACGAAGCGGTTCGCACACCGGAGGGCTGGC
The DNA here is from genome assembly GCF_032335455.1 of Amycolatopsis sp. PS_44_ISF1. Classification (NCBI taxonomy): domain Bacteria; kingdom Bacillati; phylum Actinomycetota; class Actinomycetes; order Pseudonocardiales; family Pseudonocardiaceae; genus Amycolatopsis; species Amycolatopsis sp. PS_44_ISF1. The sequence goes on from NZ_JANUXO010000002.1 coordinate 2,230,875, forward strand.
GGTTCACCCGGGTGAAGCTCACCGCGTCGCACCAGGAGCACCCCGAGCTGGCGCGCGTCGCGATGGCGGGCGCCCAGCTCGGGTGACCGGGCAGGCGGGAACCCGCCCGGCCGCGCGATCGGAGAGGATGGGCCGATGCCCCGGATTCGTGGAGCCAACATCGAGGAGCACACCGAGCTGGTCTGGGCCGGCCTCGCCGAGGCGATGCGGCAGCTCCTGCTCGAGCGGGACTACGACTCGATCACCATGGGCCACATCGCCGCCCGCGCCGGGCTCGCGCGCAACACCCTGTACAACTACGCCCGCGACAAGAGCGGCCTGATCCTCGCGCTGACCGAGCAGGCCGGACGCCCCACGGTCGCACGGGTGGCCGCGATCGCCGCCCGCGCGCAAGAGCCGGCCGCGCACCGGATGCGGGAGATCGTCGAGACCGTCCTCCGGGCGTTCACCGACCGGACGCTGCAGCTGATGTTCCGGCCGGGCTCCGCGCCGGGCGACGCCGAACGGCCGGACCGGCCGTTCCGCGCGATCGTGCTCGAAGTGGAGAACGTGGTCCGGGACGGCGTCGCGCGCGGGGAGTTCCACGACTCCGGCGACGTGCGGCTCCAGGTGGAGCTGCTCTCCGGCGTCATGCGCGCGGGCGCCGAACGCCTCGGCCGTGACCCGGCCTCCCTCGCGGCCACGATCGATGCGGCGCGGGAAATCGTCCTGACCGCACTGGCCCACCGTCCTTGACCGTTCTTTGCCGACATCGGAGGCAGGAGGCCCGAGCCGCCCCGGGCGCACGCGTGATGCCCGGCCGAGATCTCCCGGCCGGGCATCACTCGATCGCCGGATCGCCTGCGGCCGCGGGGGTCACACCCGGGTCAGCGGCCGGGCGGACCGGTCGCGGTCGAAGACGCGGGCGGCGTAGCGGTCACGCTGACGGCGGCGCTCGGAGGTGAGCAGCCAGGTCCACCGCCAGCCCGCCACCACCGCGGCGAGCGAGCCCAGCAGCGACACCAGGAACGCCTGCCCGACGAGCCCGTCGAGCGGCGCGACGCTCAGCAGCACCAGCAGCGCCCACACCTGCGCCACGGTGAACGGGACGACCAGCGCGGCCGCGTAGACCCCGCGACGCCAGCGGATCGGTTGCGGTAGCGGAAGAAACGGTTCCATGGGTGCCTCCCTCAGTGGTAGAGCTTCAGCAAACCCCTGGTGCGTCCCGGAATCTGTGTCAGCAGACACGTTCGGCGGATCGGTTTCCGGCGCCGGCGCCGAAAGGCGGCCGGCCCACGCCCACCACCCGCCCGGTCCGGCCGGCCGGAGGCTCAGCGCGCCAACCGCCGCAGCTCGTCCATCCGGTGGATCGTCAGCCGGCCGCGGCCGGTGCTGATCACGCCCCGGGTGCGCAGCTCCCGGGTGACCCGGGCCCAGGATTCCCGCGAAATCGCCGCTGTCATCGCCAGTTCTGCTTGAGTGCCGGGCACCGCCACTTCGATATCCGCACCGCGGCGTACTCCGTGCTGCACCGCGAGCTGCATCAGCTGCGCGGCCACCCGGCGGGCGATCGCCCCGCCGCCGAGGTCGAGCCACTGCTTCCCGACCGCGCGCAGCCGCTCGCTCAGCACGAGCAGCAGGGCCCAGGCGATGTCCGGTTCCCGGCGGCACAGGGCGGTGAACCGGCCGCCGGCCAGTTCCAGCGCCTCGACCGCCTCCAGCGCTTCCACCGTCGCGGACCGGGGGCCGCCGTCGATCGCGGCCAGCTCGCCGACCACGTCCCCGCTCCCCCGCACCGCGATCAGCACCTCACGGCCGTCGGGGGTCACGGTGATGATCCGGGCGTGGCCGCGGACCAGGACCAGCACGATCCCGCCCGGATCGCCTTCCCGGCACAGGATTTCGCCGCGGCGGTAGGTGCGGCGCGTGCCCAGACCGGCGATCTTGGCCCGGCCGTCGGCCGGGAGCGCGGTCCAGAACCCGTGCGCGTCCATGACCGGCCTTCCTGGTCGAGGTCGGGTCCTCCGGCTTCCCCGCGGCCGGGGCTAAGCCGAGAGCCCGGCGCCGGGCAGGTCCGCGCCGTCGGCCCGGATCCAGCCCCGCAGCCGCTGCCCGCCCACCCACACGTGCAAGACCTGGGTGAACGCGCCCCGGTCGATTCCGGCGTAGCCGTGCCGGACCACGGCCCGGTGGATCTCCTCGGACACCACGAGAGCGAGCGGCTCATCGGAGTTCTTCAGGCGGCGCTTGACTTCCGGCGCGTCGAGCAGGCGGCAGGCGACGTCGACGTCCTCGCCGTAGGGCCCGTGCTCATCGTAGTGCACCTCGCCGGCGTGCACGGCGACGCGCAGCCGGAACGCCGCCTCCGGCACCAGCTCGGCGGACTGCCGGAGCGCCGCGGCCAGCACCGGGACGAACCGGGCGATCAGCATCGCCTTCGGCACCTCGTCGACCGGCCGGACCAGGCAGAGCGCCCCGTCTCCGCGGTCGACGTACGGGTCGCGGTAGGACTCCTCGATCCCGCACCCGAGGAACGCCTCGTCGAGCAGGACCCGCAGCCCCGACCGCAGCCGGGCGCGGGCCGGGTTGGTGCGCATGGTCGAGCCCTCGATGTCGACCACCACGATCGCCCGGTGCCTGGGCAGGTCCACCACTGGCGCTGACACTGAAGTGCTCATGGCCGGCTCCTGACTTTCCGATACTGAAATTTAATGAAATTTCATATCTATAACTATAGAGCCTGAACCTGAACTGAACAATGCCGGAGCGTGCCCCATTACCGACGCTGAACCAGCAGATCGGCCCCTTCCATCGCCCGGTAACACCCCTTGACCACCATCCGATACCCCCACTGCCGCCACCCGGGCGATTCCCGGACTCGTGCGGTAGAATCCCGCGCATTCACCCTGGAGCTGAAATTCACTGAAGGGTCTGAAGTCGTGACCGAAGGCAGCCCCCCGCTGGCCGAACGCCTCCGCTCGCTGCGGAAGGAGGCCTGGCCGGAAGTGCAGATCACCCAGAAGCAGCTGGCCGACGCGTTCGGGCTGAGCACCGGGCTGCTCTCTTCCTGGGAGAACGCGGCCAAGCCGACCCTGCCGCCGCCGCGGCGGCTCGAAAGCTACGCGACGTTCTTCGCCACGATCCGCTCCACCGAAGGCGACCGGTGCCGGGTCCTGCCCCTCGCCGAGCTGAACGAAGCCGAGCGGCAAGCCCGGGAAAAGCTCCTGAAAGAGCTGCGGCACCTTCGCGACGGTGTCGAGGAAACCGATGCTGCCGCCCCGAAGCCCGGCCTCGTCCCACCGCCGGACCACCTGTGGCAGTTCCCCGAAGGCCAGGACGTGATCATCGTCTGCGCCAGGCTGCCGCCCTACCTGCTCGACCACCCCTACGCGAACCCGGAGAGCGCGGACTACGTCGAGCTCTACACCTACGCCGACCTCGACTCCCTGATCGAGCTGTACGGCCACATCCGCGCGTGCAACCCCACCAACCGGGTCACCTTCCGGACCACGGACGAACGCAACCGGCTCAAGCGCGACGAGTACAACTCCCACCTGATCCTGCTCGGCGGCGTCGACTGGAACGTGCAGACCCGGCAGCTCCTGGACTGGGTGAACCTGCCCGTGCGGCAGGTCGAGCGCGACGGCGACTCCGGCCCGCTCGGCGGCTTCGAGGTCACCCACCCGGACGGGAGCACCGGCTTCTTCTCCGCGCGCCTCGACGACGACGGCCACCTGCTGTCCGACGTCGCGCACCTCTACCACGGGGCCAACCCGTTCAACCGCAAGCGCACGGTCACGGTGTGCAACGGGACGTTCGGCCGCGGGACCTACGGAGTGGTCCGCGCGCTGACCGACCGCCTGTTCTGGGACCGGAACCAGGGCTGGCTGAACACGCGGTTCGGCGGGGCGGAGTCCTTCAGCCTGATCAGCCGGGTCCCGGTCTTCAACAGCCCGGGTCTGACCCCCGACTGGACCCTGGCGGCGAACCGGCTGCACGAGTGGCCGGAAACGAGCACCGCATGACCGCGCTCCTGCCGGTGGCCGCTCAGCACCCGACGCACCAGCGCCTGCTGCACGTCGTGCCGGCGCAGTCCGCGCCCGCAGGCCGGCTCGACGCCATCATCGTGCCCAACGGCCGCTCCGCCCCCTACCTGCGGCACGCGATCAAGGCGGCGCGCGAGACCGGCGCCACCCTGCTGCTGCTGTGCAGCGTGCACGCGCGCGCGGCCTCGGCCGCGCGCGAGGCGGACCGGGCGGGCGTGCGGGTGCGCGCGATCGACATCGACGTCCGGCGGCGCGACCTGGTGCCGGCGTTCCGTTCCAGCGAACTGCTGCGCGAGAACCGGTTCGAGCGCCGCACCGACACCAGCTTCAAGCGCAACCTGGGGCTGCTGGTCGCGGACCTGGCCGGCTGGGACAAGGTGCTGTTCCTCGACGACGACATCGCCCTGCCTGCACCGGGCGACCTGCGCGCGGCGGCCGGGCTGCTCGACACGCACGCCGCGGCCGGGCTGGCCAACGTCGGCATGCCGGACAACTCCGTGGTGTGCCACGCTTTCCGCGACTCCGGCGGCCGGCAGGACACCTTCGTCGGCGGCGGCGCGCTGGCCATTTCGCGCCCCTCGTTCGGCTCGTTCTTCCCGGACATCTACAACGAGGACTGGTTCTTCCTGCTGGCCGAGGACCGGCTCCGGCGCACCGCGCTCACGGGCACCGCGTTCCAGTCGGACTACGACCCGTACCGCAACGCCGAGCGCGCCTACTCCGAAGAGCTGGGCGACACCCTGGCGGAAGGGCTCTACAGCCTGCTCGACCACGGCCGGGACCTGACCGCGGCCACGGAAGGCCACTGGCGGGACTTCCTGGCCGGCCGCAAGGACTTCATCCGGCGGACGATCCGGCAGGTCGAGGCCGCCCCCGCGCTGGACGCGGCGCTGCGCGCCCGGATGGTCGTGGCGCTGCGGGCCTCGCTGGGCCGCAGCCACCGCATCACCCCGCAGTTCTGCGTCGCCTACCTGGCCGCGTGGCGGGCCGACCGCGAGCTCTGGCGCGCGCACCTGGCGAAGCTGCGAGCCGGGACCGCCGGGCGCCCGGACCTCGACCGGGTGCTGCGCGCGCTCGGGATCGCCGCGGCGCGCGGCTCAGGGGTGGTCGCGGCCCGCCCGTCCGGACGGCTGGTGGACACCGGCCGGGACCAGCCGCTTGACCAGGACGAAGCACAGCTCGGGTACGGGCTCGGCCTCGGGCACGCCGTCGAAGGAGTGGCAGACGACGGTGCCGCGGCCCCAGTCCCGGTAGCCGAGCCGGCGGTAGAGCCGCGCCGCTCGCTGGTTGTCGGTGCGGACGGCGAGAGCGCCCCGCTCGTGACCGTCGCCGACGAGGCGCTGCTCGGCCGCCTCGACCAGTGCCCGGCCGATGCCCTGGTTCCGTAGCCCCTCCCGCACCTCCAGGTGGGTCAGCAGCGGAACGCGCGGCAGGTGCCACCGGATCGGCGCCTCCTCGGCGTCCTCCAGCCAGAGGTAGAGCACGCCGGCCGGCTGCGGACCGCGCCAGGCGGTGAGCAGGACGCCGAGTCCCGCGGCCTGCCGGGTGAGGCGGTCCTCGAAGTAGCGGGGTTCGCCCAGCGCCGCGGCGAGGACCCCGAGATCCGCCGGCCCGGCCGGCCGGACCAAAGCCGAGTGCATGGCCTGGCACCCCTTCTCACCGGACCGGCCGGTGCCGCCGCCGGTTTCGGGGGCGGCCCCGGTCGCGGGAACCGGGTCCTCACCCCCCGTTCCCACTTTATGGGCCCACGGCGCAGGCGCGAAGCCCGCAGACGCAGGAGCCGCGCCCCACGAACGGCGCAACCGGGCTGCGGCCCGGTCACCGTGGCGAGCCACCGGCGATGCTTTCCTGGGCCGATCAGCGAATCGCGCGAGACCGGCAGCACCGGGGCGAGGCGGCCGTGACGCGCCCGGCTCCACCCCGTCCGCCCTCGCGCCGGGCCGCGAGCGCTACCCGATCGGCGCAACCACCGCCCTAGATCAAGTCCAGCGGATCGAGCTGGATCCGCACCGGCTCCGTCGCCTTGCGCGCGTCGCGGCGGGCGGCGGCGGCGTGGACGGCGGCGGCGAGGGTCTTGCCGTCCGGGCGGGCGACCCGGACCAGGGCGCGTTCGCGGGCGGCGTTGCCCTCCTCGTCGAAGTCGCCCAGGGGGACCGGGCCCAGTACCTCGCCGGTGCCGGGCAGCGGGAGGTCGTCGAGGACGCCCGCCACGGCGTCCGGAGTGCCTTCGACGCTCGCCATCCGCACGGCGGGCGGGAACCCCAGCTCGCGGCGCTCGGACAGCTCCTGCGCCGCGTGCCAGGCCGGGTCCCAGCGCACCAGCGCCTGCACCACCGGCAGCCCCGCCTCCGCGCCGACCACGATGCGCCCGCCCGACGCGGCCGGGCGCACCAGCGAGCCCGCGGCCATCCAGCGCCGCAACGTCTCCTCCGAAGCCCGCAGGTCCTGCCGGCCCAGCAGCGCCCAGCCGTCCAGCAGCAGCGCCGCGCCGTAACCGCCCTCGGCCACCGGCTCGGCCCCCGGCGTGCAGACCACCAGGGCCGGGCGGCCCGGCACGCTAGCCAGCACCTCCGTGGCCCCCGAGGTCCGCACCGGCACCCCCGGGAAGGCCCGGCCCAGCTCCTCCGCGGTGCGCTTGGCCCCGACGATCACCGCGCGCAGCCGCCCCGAACCACAAGCCACGCACCGGAACGCCGTCTCCGGCACCCCGCACCAGCGGCAGGCGGGCGGCTTCGGCGCGCCGTCGGCCGAACCGCCGGGCAGCGCCAGCGGGCCCGCGCAACGGCGGCAGTGCGCGGCCGTCCGGCAGTGGCCGCAGGCCAGCCCCGGCACGTACCCGCGCCGCGGCACCTGCACCAGCGTCGGGAGCCCCGCGGCGAACGCCTGCCGGGCCGCCTCGAACGCCACCGCGGGCAGCCGGGCGACGCGGGCCGCCTCGTCCCGGGCCACGTCGAAGTCCTCCCCGACCGGGGTCACGCGCGGGGCCGCCGCGCGCAGCTCGGCCCGGTCGGCCAGCACCGGCTGGGCCCAGCCGGACTCGACGAGCAGCTGCGCCTCCGCCGTCCGCGCGAAACCGCCCACGAGCAGCGACGCCTTCGCCGCGTGGGCCCGGTCCATCACCACGTCACGCACGTGCGGGTACGGCGCGTGCGGGTCGAGGTGAAGATCGTCGCCGTCGTCCCAGACCACGAACAGGCCCGGTTCGGCCACCGGCGCGAACATCGCCGCGCGGGTGCCGACCACCACGCGCACCGCGCCGCGCAGCACCGCGAGCCACCGCCGGTACCGCTCCGCCGGCCCCAGCCCCGCGATCAGCGCGACCACGGCCGACTCGCCCACCAGCCCGGCGCACGCCGCGTGCACCCGGTCCAGGTCCCGGTGGTCGGGCACCACGAGCAGCGCGCCCCGCCCCTGCGCGGCGGCCGCGGCGGCGGCCTCGGCGAGCCGGCGCGGCCAGTCCTCCCCCGGCAGCGCCTGCCAGACGGCGTTCGCGGGCTTGCCCTCCGCCGTCGCCTCCAGGAAGGCCGGACCCCGCTGGTACCGCGCCCACGCCGAAACGTCGGGGGACGGCGGGGCCGGGGCCGGCTCGGCGGGCGGCTCGCCCTCCACCTTCGCGTGCCGCGGCGGCAGGGCCAGCCGCAGCACGTCGGAAAGCGTGCCGCCGTAGCGGTCCGCCACCGCCCGGCAGACGGTGAGCAGCGAAGGGGGCAGCACGGCCTCGCTGGAGGTGACCCGCTCCAGGAACGCCAGCTTCCGCTCGTACTCGGTGGTGTCGGTGCGCTCGACCAGGAAGCCGTCCACGAGCTGCCCCGCGAACCGCACCCGCACGCGGCAGCCGGGCACCGCGGCCTCGTGCAGCTTTTCCGGCACCTGGTAGTCGAAGGTGCGGTCCAGGTGCGCCAGCGGGATGTCGACCACGACCTTCGCCACCGGGAGCTCGGGCGCCGGCTGCTGCTGTCCCTTGCGCGGCCCGGGTTTCCGCGCCCCGGGCCGGCCCGCGGACTTCGGCGCGCGCGCCGGCGCGGCCTTCGGCCCCGGCTCGGTGCGCGAAGGCTCCGGGAGTTCCCACAGCGGGGCCGGTTCGGAGCTGCTCACCCCGTGATCTCTACCAGACCCCACCGACGCGAAAGCCCCCGCCCGGACTTCCCGGACGGGGGCTTTCGCTTCAGAGGCTTCAGAGGCTTCAGGGCCGTCAGGCCCCGGCCGCCGAGCGCAGCGCCTCGGCGCGCGAGGTGCTCTCCCACGGCAGGTCGAGGTCCGGCCGGCCGAAGTGGCCGTAGGCCGCGGTCGGCGCGTAGATCGGGCGCAGCAGGTCCAGATCGCGGATGATCGCGGCCGGGCGCAGGTCGAACACCTCGGTGATGGCGGACTGGATCTTCGCCGGGTCCACCTTCTCGGTGCCGAAGGACTCCACGAACAGGCCGACCGGTGCGGCCTTGCCGATCGCGTAGGCCACCTGGACCTCCACGCGGCTCGCGAGACCCGCGGCGACCACGTTCTTGGCCACCCAGCGCATCGCGTAGGCGGCCGAGCGGTCCACCTTCGACGGGTCCTTGCCGGAGAACGCGCCGCCGCCGTGGCGGGCCATGCCGCCGTAGGTGTCGACGATGATCTTGCGCCCGGTCAGCCCCGCGTCGCCCATCGGGCCGCCGATGACGAACCGGCCGGTCGGGTTCACCAGCAGCCGGACCCCGGTGGTGTCCAGGCCGAGCTCGGCCAGCTCCGGCTCGACCACGTGCTGCTTCACGTCGACGCCGAGCATCTGCTCCAGGTCGATGCCGTCCGCGTGCTGGGTGGACACGACGACGGTGTCGAGGCGCACCGGCTTCTCACCGTCGTACTCGATGGTCACCTGGGTCTTGCCGTCCGGGCGCAGGTACGGCAGCACACCGTCGTTGCGGACCGCGGTGAGCCGGCGGGAGAGCCGGTGCGCCAGCGCGATCGGCAGCGGCATCAGCTCGGGGGTGTCCGAGCAGGCGTAGCCGAACATCAGGCCCTGGTCGCCCGCGCCCTGGCGGTTGATCTCGTCCTCGATCGACGCCGGCTCCACGCGCGCCTCGTACGCGGTGTCCACGCCCTGGGCGATGTCCGGCGACTGCGAGCCGATCGCCACGTTCACGCCGCAGGAGTTGCCGTCGAAGCCCTTGGCCGAGGAGTCGTAGCCGATGCGCAGGATGACGTCGCGCACGATGGTCGGGATGTCCGCGTACGCCTCGGTGGTCACCTCGCCCGCCACGTGCACCTGGCCGGTGGTGATGAGGGTCTCGACGGCGACCCGGCTGCGCGGGTCCTTGCTCAGCAGGCCATCGAGGATCGAGTCGCTGATGGCGTCACAGATCTTGTCGGGATGGCCCTCGGTCACCGATTCCGACGTGAACAGCCTTTTGGTGGACGCAGTCACGAACCCGTCACTTCCCTCGTTCCGCTCGGTGCCCCAGCCCAGGACTTAGGCACCCCTTATGGGCCTTACATTACCCAGAAGAGCTAGTGCTGGAGTCGACGCTCGAGCAAAGCCGTTACCGCGTCCCACAATGTGGCCGCCAGCCGCGCCTTCGCGCCGAACGGGATCTCCTGCTCGGTGCCGTCGGCGGCCAGCAGCCAGCCCGCGTTGTCCTCGGTGCCGAACGCTTTGCCGTCGCCGACCGCGTTGACCACCAGCAGATCGGCGCCCTTGCGGCGCAGCTTGGCCCGGGCGTGGTCGAGCACGCTGCCGTCCTCGTCGCCGGTCTCGGCGGCGAAGCCCACCACCACCTGGCCCTCGCGGCGAGCCTGGACCAGCTCGGCCAGGACGTCCGCGGTGCGGTCCAGGGTGAGCACCGGATCGGGCCGGTCGTCGGACTTCTTGATCTTGCTGCCGACCCGCGCCGAGGGCCGGAAGTCGGCGACCGCGGCGGCCATCACCACCACATCGGCGCCGGCGGCCGCGGCGTGCACGGACTGGCGCAGTTCCTCCGCGCTCGACACCCGCTCCAGCCGGACGCCCGCGGGGACCGGCAGTTCGGCGGTGTGCGCGGCGACCAGGGTCACCTCGGCGCCGCGCTGGGCGGCGACCCGGGCGAGGGCGAAGCCCTGCTTGCCCGAGGAGCGGTTGCCCAGGTAGCGCACCGGGTCCAGCGGCTCACGGGTGCCGCCGGCGGAGATCACCACGCGCCGGCCCTCGAGGTCGCGGGGCAGCGCGCGGGGCTCGTCGAGCAGCAGCCGGGCCAGGTCCACGATCTCGGCCGGGTCGGCCAGCCGGCCCTTGCCGGTGTCGGCGCCGGTCAGCCGCCCGGCCGCGGGCTCGGTCACCACCGTCCCGCGCGAGCGCAGCAGCGCCACGTTGTCGCGGGTGGCCGGGTGCTCCCACATCTCGGTGTGCATGGCCGGGAAGAACGCGACCGGGCACCGGGCGGTGAGCAGGGTGGCGGTCAGCAGGTCGTCGGCGATCCCGTGCGCGGCCTTGGCCAGCAGGTTCGCCGTGGCCGGGACCACCAGCACCAGGTCGGCCTCCTGGCCGACCCGCACGTGCTGCACCTCGGGGACCTCGGTGAACACCCCGGTGTGCACCGGGTGGCCCGAGAGGGCCTCGAAGGTGGCCGCGCCGACGAAGTTCAGCGCGGCTTCGGTGGGCACCACGCGCACGTCGTGCCCGGACTCGGTGAGGCCCCGCAGGACCTCGCAGGCCTTGTAGGCGGCGATCCCGCCGCCCACGCCCAGGACGACCCTGGGCCGGGCGTCACTCACCCTCGGTGTGCTCGAGCAGCCCGCCGTGGATCTCCCGCAGGGCGATCGACAGCGGCTTCTCGCGGGGGCCCGGCTCGACCAGCGGGCCGACGTACTCCAGCAGGCCCTCGCCCAGCTGGGCGTAGTAGTCGTTGATCTGGCGGGCCCGCTTGGCCGAGTAGATCACCAGGGCGTACTTCGAGGAGACCTTTTCGAGCAGGTCGTCGATCGGCGGGTTGGTGATGCCTTCGAGCTCTTCCAGCGTCGCCTGTTGCACAGTCACTCGGGGTGCTCCGTATCGTCGATCAGACCGGCGGCAGGGATGCCACCGCCGGTTATCAAGTCTAGCAACCGCTCGGCGGCGGCCCGCACCTCGGCGTTGACCACGCGCTCGTCGAACTCGCCCGCCGCGGCCAGCTCCCGCTCCGCCTGGGCCAGCCGGGCCGCCACCGCGGCCTCGGACTCGGTGCCGCGCCCGGTCAGCCTGCCGACCAGCTCCTCCCAGGAGGGCGGCATCAGCATCACCAGCCGGGCCTCCGGCATCGCCGCCCGGACCTGGCGCGCGCCCTGCAGCTCGATCTCCAGCACCGCGGGCCGGCCCTCGGCCAGCGCCCGCTCCACCGGCTCCCGCGGGGTGCCGTAGCGGTTGCCCGCGAACTCCGCCCACTCCAGCAGCGCCCCCCGGGCGACCAGCTCGTCGAACTCGTCCTGGCCGACGAAGTGGTAGTGGCGGCCGTCGACCTCGCCGGGGCGCGGCTCGCGGGTGGTGACCGAGACGCTGAAGTAGAGATCCGGCTCGAGCTGGCGCAGCTCCCCCACCACGCTCGACTTCCCGACCCCGGAAGGCCCCGAGACGACGGTGAGCCGGTGACGGGAGGTCTCCCCCGCCACCGGCTCACCATCGCGGCCGGCGCCCCGGAGCACCGGGGAGTCCTGACCGACGCCGCTCACTCTCCGCTGAACTCGGCCAGCAGCGCCTTGCGCTGCCGGTCGCCGAGCCCGCGGAGCCTGCGGCTGGGTGCGATCTCCAGTCGTTCCATCGTCTGCTGGGCCCGGACCTTGCCGACGCCGGGGAGCGCCTCGAGCAGGGCCGAAACCTTCATCTTGCCGAGGACCTCGTTCTCCTCGGCCTGCTTCAGCACGTCGACCAGAGTGGTACCGCCCCGCTTCAGCCGCTCCTTCAGCTCAGCCCGGATGCGGCGGGCGGCGGCGGCCTTCTCCAGCGCCGCAGCACGCTGTTCCTCTGTCAGCTGGGGAAGTGCCACGTTTTCCTCCGGTAGTTCTCAAATCTGGGTGGGTGACGCGACGGTACCCACCCTGGAGCAGGCGCCACAATGCGGGGGTGGCTGGTGGAGGGCGATTCCGGGGCCTGCTATTGGCCGTTTTCCCTGCCCCCGGCCAGCCGGTCCGCCACTTGGCCTACCGCTCGGCGCAGCGCGGCGGCATCCGGGCCGTGGCGCAGCAGGTCACGGGAGGAGGCGGGCAGCAATCCGGGACGTCCGGGCCCGAACAGTGCCCGCAAGTCCCCCGCGGTCGCGCCCTGGGCCCCGAAACCGGGCGCCAGCACGGGTCCGTTCAACCGGGACAGGTCCAGTTCGCCCGCGGCGACGGTGGCGCCGACGACGACGCCGACATCGCCGTAGGGCTCCGCCCCCTCGTTGTGCTCCGCCGCGGCGTCGACGACGCTCTGGGCCACCGTGCGGCCGTCCGGGAGCTTCGCGTTCTGCAGCGCGTGCGCCTCCGGGTTCGAAGTGCGGGCGAGCACGAACAACCCGTTGCCCGCCTCGCGCGCGGCGGTCACCGCGGGCTCCAGCGCGCCGAAGCCGAGATACGGCGAGACCGTGATGGCGTCGGCGGTGAACGCGGCTTCCCCGGCCACGTAAGCGGCCGTGTAGGCCGCCATGGTCGAGCCGATGTCACCGCGCTTGACGTCCAGCAGCACCAGCGCCCCGGCTTCGTGCGCGGCCCGCACGACGCGCTCCAGCACCGCCACCCCGGGCGGGCCGAACGCCTCGAAGAACGCCGATTGCGGCTTCACGATCGCCGTCTCGGCCGCCAGCACCTCGGCCGCGCCCAGCGCGAACCGCTCCAGCCCGCCCAGGCCGGCCGGCAGGCCCCAGGCTTCGATCAGGCCCGGGTGCGGGTCGATCCCGGCGCACAGCGGGCCCCGCGCGGCCACCGCCTCGGCCAGCCGCGCGCCGAACCGGCCCGATCCGGTCCCGGTGCTCCCTGCGGTCACTGCGTGGCCTTCAGCGCGGCCTGGAGGCTCTGCAGGCTCCGCACCCCGATGTCCCCGCGGATGAGGGCTTCGATGCCGTGCACGGCCGCCGCGGCGCCCTGCACGGTGGTGATGCACGGGATGTCGCGCGAGACCGCCGCGGTGCGGATCTCGTAGCCGTCGATGCGCGGACCGCTGTTGCCGTAGGGGGTGTTGATGACCATGTCGACCCCGCCGGCCAGGATCACCTCGACGATGTTCGGCTCCTCGTTCCCCGGGTCCCCGGACGGGACCGCCGCGGTGGTCTCGGTGTGCTTGCGCACCACGGTGCAGCCGACTCCGTTGCGCCGCAGCACTTCCGCCGTGCCGGAGGTGGCCAGGATCTCGAACCCGAGGTCGGCCAGCCGCTTCACCGGGAAGACCAGCGAGCGCTTGTCCCGGTTGGCCACCGAGACGAACACGCGCCCGGAGGTCGGCAGCGAACCGTAGGCGCCGCTCTGGGATTTCGCGAACGCCTTCCCGAAGGACACGTCCACGCCCATCACCTCGCCGGTGGACTTCATCTCCGGTCCGAGCAGCGAGTCGACCCCGTGGCCCTCGGGCGTGCGGAACCGGTGGAAGGGCAGCACGGCCTCCTTGACCGCGACCGGCGAGTCGGCCGGCATCCGGCCGCCGTCGCCTTCGGCCGGCAGCACGCCCGAGGCGCGCAGCTGCGCGATGGTCGAGCCGGTCATCACCAGTGCCGCCGCCTTCGCCAGCGGCACCGCGGTGGCCTTGGAGACGAACGGGACCGTGCGCGAGGCCCGCGGATTGGCCTCCAGCACGTAGAGCACGTCGTCCTTGAGCGCGTACTGGACGTTGAGCAGCCCGCGCACCCCGACCCCGCGCGCGATCAGCTCCGTGGAGCGGCGCACCTCCTGCAGGTCGGTGGCGCCGAGGGTGATCGGCGGCAGCGCGCACGAGGAGTCGCCGGAGTGGATGCCGGCCTCCTCGATGTGCTCCATCACCCCGCCCAGGTACAGCTGTTCGCCGTCGAACAGCGCGTCGACGTCGATTTCGATGGCGTCGTCGAGGAAGCGGTCCACCAGCACCGGGTGCTCCGGGGTGACCTCGGTGGCGCGGCGGATGTAGCGGGCCAGCGACTCCTCGTCGTAGACGATCTCCATGCCGCGCCCGCCGAGCACGTAGGAGGGCCGCACCAGCACCGGGTAGCCGATCTCGTCGGCGACGCGCTTGGCGCCCTCGAACGAGGTGGCGGTGCCGTAGCGCGGGGCGGGCAGCCCGGCCTCGGTGAGCACCTCGCCGAACGCGCCGCGGTCCTCGGCCAGGTTGATCGCCTCGGGCGGGGTCCCGACCACCGGCACCCCGGCGTCCGCGAGCCGCTGCGCCAGCCCGAGCGGGGTCTGGCCGCCGAGCTGGACGATCACGCCCGCCACGGTGCCGGACTGCTGCTCGGCGTGCACCACCTCGAGCACGTCCTCGAACGACAGGGGCTCGAAGTACAGCCGGTCGGAGGTGTCGTAGTCGGTGGAGACGGTTTCCGGGTTGCAGTTGACCATCACGGCCTCGAACCCGGCCTCGCGCAGCGCGATCGCCGCGTGCACGCACGAGTAGTCGAACTCGATGCCCTGCCCGATCCGGTTCGGTCCCGAGCCGAGGATGAGCACCTTCGGCTTGTCCGGCTGGGCCGCGACCTCCGACTGCGCCGCGGGATCGGTCTCGTAGGCCGAATAGTGGTACGGGGTGTTCGCGGCGAACTCGGCCGCGCAGGTGTCCACGGTCTTGAACACCGGCCGCACGCCGAGCCGGTGGCGCAGCGCGCGCACCCCGTCCTCGCCGGCCAGTTCCGGGCGCAGCGCGGCGATCTGCCGGTCGGACAGGCCGGTGCGCTTGGCGCGGCGCAGCAGTCCGCCGTCGAGCACCGGCGCGTCCCGCACCTCGGCGCCGACCTCGCCGATCAGCGCGATCTGGTCGACGAACCACGGGTCGATGCCGCTGGCCTCGTGCACCTGCGCGACGGTGGCGCCCAGCCGCAGCGCCCGCTCCACCTCGTACAGCCGGCCCTCGTGCGGCACCCGCAGGGCGTCCAAAGTGGACTCCAGGGTGACGTCGGCGGGGTCGGGCCGGGTCCAGAAGCCGGCCGCCTTGGTCTCGATCGAGCGCATCGCCTTGCCGAGCGCCTCGGGGAAGCTGCGGCCGAACGACATCGCTTCGCCGACGCTCTTCATCGTCGTGGTCAGCGTCGGGTCCGCACCCGGGAACTTCTCGAAGGCGAACCGCGGGATCTTCACCACGACGTAGTCCAGCACCGGCTCGAACGCGGCCGGGGTCTCGCCGGTGATGTCGTTGCGGATCTCGTCGAGCGTGTAGCCGATGGCGAGCTTCGCGGCGATCTTGGCGATCGGGAAACCGGTCGCCTTCGAGGCCAGCGCGCTCGAGCGGGAGACGCGCGGGTTCATCTCGATCACGACCATGCGGCCGTCCTCGGGGTTGATCGCGAACTGGATGTTGCAGCCGCCGGTGTCCACCCCGACCTCGCGCAGCACGGCGATGCCGACGTCGCGCATCACCTG
The DNA here is from genome assembly GCF_032335455.1 of Amycolatopsis sp. PS_44_ISF1. NCBI lineage: Bacteria > Bacillati > Actinomycetota > Actinomycetes > Pseudonocardiales > Pseudonocardiaceae > Amycolatopsis > Amycolatopsis sp. PS_44_ISF1. The sequence continues at coordinate 2,246,393 of NZ_JANUXO010000002.1, forward strand.
GTACTCGCGGTCGGTCAGGGTCATCGTGGGCGCGACCGTGACCGAGTCGCCGGTGTGCACGCCCATCGCGTCGACGTTCTCGATCGAGCAGACGACCACGACGTTGTCGTGCTTGTCGCGCATCAGCTCCAGCTCGTACTCCTTCCAGCCGAGCACGCTCTCCTCGATCAGCACCTCGGTCACCGGCGACTCGTCCAGGCCGGCCGACGCCAGCCGCTCCAGCTCCCCGGGCGTGTAGGCCAGCCCGGAACCCAGGCCGCCCATGGTGAACGACGGCCGGATGACCACCGGCAGGCCCAGCTCGGCCACCGTGGCGCGCACGTCGGCCATCGAGTTGCACACGCGCGAGCGCGGCACGTCGGCGCCGATCGAGCGCACGATGTCCTTGAACTTCTGCCGGTCCTCGCCGCGCTGGATGGCGTCGATGTCCGCGCCGATCAGCTCCACGCCGTACTTCTCCAGCACCCCGCGCTCGTGCAGCGCGACCGCGCAGTTGAGCGCCGTCTGCCCGCCGAGGGTGGCCAGCAGCGTGTCCACCGGGCGCCCCAGCGCCTGCTCCTGGGCGATGACCTTCTCGACGAAGTCCGGCGTCACCGGCTCGATGTAGGTGGCGTCGGCGAACTCGGGGTCGGTCATGATGGTCGCCGGGTTCGAGTTCACCAGCGACACGCGCAGCCCCTCGCTGCGCAGCACCCGGCAGGCCTGCGTGCCCGAGTAGTCGAACTCGGCGGCCTGCCCGATCACGATCGGCCCGGAGCCGATCACCAGCACGTGCTGGATGTCTGTCCTCTTCGGCATCAGGCCTTCTTCTCCTGGGTCGTGCCCGCGCGGGACTCCATCAAGCCCACGAACTCGTCGAACAGGGGCGCCGCGTCGTGCGGACCGGCCGCGGCCTCGGGGTGGTACTGCACCGAGAACGCCGGCACGTCGAAGGCGCGCACACCCTCGACCGTGTCATCGTTCGGGCAGTAGTGGCTGATCTGCGCGGCGCCGTACGGGGTGTCGAAGCGCTGGCCCGGCTCGCCCTCCAGGGCGAAGCCGTGGTTCTGCGCCGTGATCGCGACCCGCCGGGTGGCCACGTCGATCACCGGGATGTTGATCCCGCGGTGGCCGTAGCGCATCTTGTACGTGCCCAGCCCCAGCGCGCGGCCGAGGATCTGGTTGCCGAAGCAGATGCCGAACAGCGGGATCTCCCGCTCCAGCACCGCCCGGGTCAGCGCGGTGGCGTGCTCGGTGGTCGCCGGGTCGCCCGGCCCGTTGGACAGGAACACCCCGTCCGGCTCGGTGGCCAGCAGCTGTTCGATCGAGGCGGCCGAGGGCAGCACGTGCACCTCCAGCCCGCGCGCGGCCATCAGCCGCGGGGTGTTCGCCTTGATGCCCAGGTCCAGCGCGGCGACGCGGAACCGCCGCTCGCCCGCCGCCTCGACCACGTAGGGCCGGTCCGTGGAGACCTCACCGGCCAGGTCGGCGCCCTTCATCGGCGGGCTGCCCAGGACCTCGGCCACCATCTGCTCGTCCGAGCCGAGCGCGTCGCCGGAGAACACCCCCGCGCGCATCGCGCCCTGCTCGCGCAGGTGCCGGGTCAGCGTGCGGGTGTCCACCTCGGCGATGCCGACGACCCCCTGCCGCTCCAGCTCCGCGTCCAGCGAGCGCTTCGAGCGCCAGTTCGACGGCGTCCGCGCCGGATCGCGCACCACGTAGCCGGAGACCCAGATCCGGGCCGACTCGTCGTCCTCGTCGTTCCAGCCGGTGTTGCCGATCTGCGGCGCGGTCTGCACCACGATCTGGCGGTGGTAGGACGGGTCGGTCAAGGTCTCCTGGTAACCGGTCATACCGGTGCAGAACACCGCCTCCCCCCACGTCCGGCCGCGCGCGCCGTAGGCGGCGCCGCGGAAGACCCGGCCGTCCTCCAGAACCAGGGCGGCCGGGCCGCGGCTGCTGTTCGCGGTGCTCACTGGGCACCTCCCTTGATGTCGTGATCGGAAAGTTGAGCGATCCACAGTGGATAGTCGTCGAGCTGGTCGCCGCGGAAACCGGTGTCCAGTTCGGTCTCCCCGGCCCGCCAGGTGATGACCAGCAGCGCGTCGGTGCCCATCACCTTCCCGGCGATCCGCGAGTCGCGGCGGACCCCGGTGACCGCCTCGCGCGGGATCCAGAAGTCCGGCGCCCCGCCGCGCTCCACGGCGATGCCGCCCGGGTGCAGCCGCCAGACCGCGCCACTGCGCAGACCGGCGCCGCGGGTGACCACGCGGTCCTGCCAGTGGCCCGCGGTGGTCGTGCTGACGTAGAGCCCGGTCGACTCCAGCCGGACCTCGCCCGGGTCCGGCGGGAGCTGCGGGAACGGCGGCACCAGCACGCTCTGCGCGCGGGACTTGCGCCGCCAGCCCAGCCACATGCCCCACAGGCAGAGGAGGAAGAAGACGACGATCCCCAGGGTGAGAAGGACCCGGTCCATCAGCAGATCTTCCCTTCGCGCGCGGTGATCCGCCCGCGCAGCACGGTCGCCGTCACCACGCCGGGCAGGCGCATTCCCTCGTACGGGGTGTTGACGGAGATGCTGGCCAGCTCGGCGCCGCGCACGGTCCACTCGGCGTCCGGGTCGACCAGGGTCAGGTTGGCGGGCTCGCCCGGCTCGACCGGCCGGCCGTGGTCGGGCAGGCTGCCGATCGCGGCGGGCCGCTCGCTGAGCACGCGGGCCACCCCGCGCCAGTCGAGCAGCCCGGTCTTCACCATCGTCTCGACCACCACCGAGAGCGCGGTCTGCAGGCCGAGCATCCCCGGCCGCGCGGCGCTCCACTCGGTGTCCTTGTCCTGCACGGCGTGCGGGGCGTGGTCGGTGGCGACGCAGTCGATCACGCCCTCGGCCAGCGCGGCGCGCAGCTGCTCGACATCGCCCCCGGTGCGCAGCGGCGGGTTCACCTTGTTCACCGGGTCGTGGGTGGCCAGCCGCTCGTCGGTGAGCAGCAGGTGGTGCGGCGTCACCTCGGCCGAGACCGACGTGCCGCGCTCCTTGGCCCACCGCAGCACGTCCACGGTGCCCGCGGTGGAAACGTGGCAGACGTGCAGCCGGGCGCCGGCGTGCCGCGCCAGCAGGCAGTCGCGCGCCACGATCGACTCCTCGGCCGAGGCCGGCCAGCCCGCGTAGCCCAGCCGCGACGCCTGCTCGCCCTCGTGCGCCTGCGCGCCGACGGTCAGCCGGGGCTCTTCGGCGTGCTGCGCGATCACCGCGTCGAGCGCGGTCGAGTACTCCAGCGCGCGGCGCATCAGCAGCGGGTCGGCGACGCAGACGCCGTCGTCGGAGAACACCCGCACCCGCGCGGCGGCCTTGGCCATGGTGCCGAGTTCGGCCAGCTTCTCGCCCTTCAGCCCGACCGTGACCGCGCCGACCGGGTGCACGTCGACCAGCCCGGTCTCCTGCCCGCGCCGCCACACGTGGTCGACGACCAGCGAGTTGTCGGCCACCGGGTCGGTGTTGGCCATCGCGAACACGGCCGTGTAGCCGCCCAGCGCCGCGGCGGCCGAACCGGTCTCGACGGTCTCGGTGTCCTCGCGGCCGGGTTCGCGCAGGTGCGTGTGCAGGTCGACGAAGCCGGGCAGCAGCACCTGGCCCGCGGCTTCGAGCACCTCGGCGCCGTCGGGCACCGCCACCGCGCCGACCGCGGTGATCACCCCGTCTTCGATGAGCACGTCGACCGGCTCGCCCTCCCCGTACGGACGGGCGCCCTGGACCACGAGGACTGTGGTCGGTGCCGCCTCCTCGGAGGCAGGTGCGTCGGTGGTCACGCGGCGGCTCCTTCGCTGGCCAGCAGGTGGTAGAGGACCGCCATGCGCACGTGCACGCCGTTGCGGACCTGTTCGGTGATGGCCGAGGCCGGGGAGTCGGCGACCGCCGAGGCGATCTCCATCCCGCGCAGCATCGGGCCGGGGTGCAGCACCACGGCGTGCTCCGGCAGCAGCCCCAGGCGCCGCTCGGACAGGCCGTAGGAGATCGAGTACTCCCGCGCGGAGGGGAAGAACCCGCCGGTCATCCGCTCGGCCTGCACGCGCAGCATCATCACCGCGTCGACCGCGGGCAGCTCCGCGTCCAGGTCGTGGGAGACCGTGACCGGCAGCGCTTCGACACCGACCGGCAGCAGCGTCGGCGGCGCCACCAGCACCACCTCCGCGCCGAGGGTGGCGAGCAGGTGGAGGTTCGACCGCGCGACGCGGCTGTGCAGCACGTCGCCGACGATCGCCACGCGGCGCCCGGCCAGGGAGCCGAGCCGCTCCCGCAGGGTGGCCGCGTCGAGCAGCGCCTGCGTCGGGTGCTCGTGCGTGCCGTCGCCCGCGTTCACCACCGCGGTGCCGGCTTCGGCCAGCCAGCCCGACAGCCGGTGGGCCGCGCCGGAGGCCGGGTGGCGGACGATCACGCAGTCGGCGCCCGCGGCGGCCAGGGTGAGCGCGGTGTCCCGCAGCGACTCCCCCTTGTTGACCGAGGAGCTGGCCGCCGAGACGTTGATCACGTCGGCGCTCATCCACTTGCCCGCGATCTCGAACGAGACCCGGGTGCGGGTGGAATTCTCGTAGAACAGGGTGATCACCGTGCGGCCGCGCAGCGTCGGCAGCTTCTTGACCTCGCGGCCGAGCAGCGTGTGCTTCAGCTCGTCGGCGGTGTCGAGGACGGCTGTGGCGGTGTCGGCGTCCAGCCCGTCCGTGGCGAGCAGGTGCTTCACCGGGTCTCTCCTTCCGGGGCGCGCAGCAGGACCGCGTCCCGGCCGTCGGTTTCGGTCAGCAGCACGGAAACGCCCTCGGCCCGCGCGGTGGGCACGTTCTTCCCGACGTAGTCGGCGCGGATCGGCAGCTCCCGGTGGCCGCGGTCGACGAGCACCGCGAGCTGGACGGCGCGGGGACGGCCCTGGTCGCGCAGGGCATCGAGCGCCGCGCGGATGGTGCGCCCGGAGAACAGCACGTCGTCGACCAGGATCACCAGCCGGTCGTCGATGCCGGAGGCGGGAAGCTGCGTCTGCTCCAGCGCGCGCGGCGGGCGGCGGCGAAGGTCGTCGCGGTAGAGGGTGACGTCGAGGGCACCCGTGGGGGGCGCGACCCCGGCGAACTCGCCGATCTTCCCGGCCAGCCGCAGGGCCAGCGGGGTGCCGCGGGTCGGGATGCCGAGCAGCACCGGGGGTGCGGCGTCTTCCGGCGGACCGGCGGTCTTCTCGATGACCTGGTGGGCCATCCGGGCAATGGTGCGCGCGACATCGCCGGCGGAAAGGAGCTCGCGCTCCCCGGCCGGCACCGCCGCGCCACGCGGACGTGACGACAAGGCGGACCCCCTTCCCCGCCTCTCTGGACGGGTCCTTAAAGGACGTCGATCTCCGGCTTGTGCGAGGAAATCGCACCGACAGTAGCAGGGGAGGTCAATCAGCCTTCCGGGTGGTGCGGCCACGGCCCCGACCAGGGGCGGAAGAGCTTCTGCTTGACCTGGTGACAACTATGCGTAACCATTACTCTGAGTATTCGACTCGAGGAGTCCCCGCACCGGTGATCCGACCGGCGTGGGGGTGAGGAAACGGAGATCCACCAGATGGGCGATTACGCCAAGGCGCTCGGGGCCAAGCTCCGCGGGATCCGCCAGCAGCAGGGCCTGTCCCTGCACGGGGTCGAGCAGAAGTCGGGTGGCCGCTGGAAGGCCGTCGTCGTCGGCTCGTACGAGCGTGGCGATCGGGCCGTCACCGTCCAGAAGCTGGCCGAGCTGGCCGACTTCTACGGCGTGCCGGTGGTCGAGCTGCTGCCGGAGGGCCGCGTGCCCTCGGGCGCCGAGCCCGCCACCAAGATCGTGATCAACCTGGAACGGCTCCAGCAGCTGCCCGCGGAGAAGGTCGGCCCGCTCGCCCGGTACGCGGCGACGATCCAGAGCCAGCGCGGCGACTACAACGGCAAGGTGCTCTCCATCCGCACCGAGGACCTGCGGTCGCTGGCCATCATCTACGACATGACCCCGGGCGAGCTCACCGAGCAGCTGATCGACTGGGGGGTCCTGCCGCCCGAGGCCCGTCCGTCCAAAGAAGACTGATGTCCGGCCGCTGCCCGACGCGGTGAGCGTTTCCGGGGTTCCGGTTGCCCGGCACCGGAAACGCTCACCCCGCCTCGGGCACCGGCCGTGGCTGCGGACGGTGATCAACGCCGGTCCGCGGTCCGGTCCCCGGCGCCGGGGACCGGCTCGCGCCGTGACCCGATCGGGCTAGCGCCGCTCTACCCGGGGTATCCGGCCGCGAGCGGCTAGAGGACCGCGCGGAGCCGGTCGGCGATGGTGCCGATGCGGCCCAGCACCCCGTTGACGAACCGGGGCGAATCGTCGGTGGAGAGCTCCTTGGCCAGCCCGACCGCCTCGTCGATGGCGACCGCGTCGGGCACGTCGGCCGACCACAGCATTTCGTAGACGCCCACGCGCAGCACCGCGAGGTCGACCGGCGGCATCCGGTCCAGGGTCCAGCCCTGCGAGTGCTCGGACAGCAGCTCGTCGATCTGCTCCCGCCGCGTGGTGACGCCCTCCACGACCGTGATCGTGTAGTCCCCCACCGGGTCGACCTCCACCGCGCCGACCCGGTCGGCCAGCAGGGTGACCGCGTCGGCGCGGCGCTGGGCGGCCTCGTACAGCATCTCGACCGCCCGGCGCCGCGCCTGCCGGCGGCTGATCGACCCGCCGCGATCGGGATGCGGCGGCAGTTTCTCCGGCATCAGCTGGAGACTCGGCCGAGGTAGCGGCCGTCGCGGGTGTCGACCTTGATCTTCTCGCCGGTGGAGAGGAACAGCGGGACCTGGATCTCGGCGCCGGTCTCCAGCGTGGCCGGCTTGGTGCCGCCGGTCGAGCGGTCGCCCTGCAGGCCCGGGTCGGTGTGCTGGATCAGGATCTCCACCGAGGTCGGCAGCTCCACGTACAGCGGCACGTCGTTGTGCACCGCGACCTGGACCTCGGTGTTCTCCAGCATGTAGTCGGCGTTGCCGGCCACGGTCTCGGCGGGCACGGTGATCTGGTCGTAGGTGTCGGCGTCCATGAACACGAAGTCCTGGCCGTCCTTATACAGGTAGGTCATGTTCCGGCGGTCCACGGTGGCCGTGTCGACCTTCGTGCCCGCGTTGAAGGTCTTGTCGACGACCTTCCCCGTCAGCACGTGCTTGAGGGTGGTGCGCACGAACGCGCCGCCCTTGCCCGGCTTGACGTGCTGGAACGCGGTGACGGTCCACAGCTGGCCCTCGAGGTTGAGGACGAGCCCGTTCTTCAGGTCGTTGGTGGTGGCCACGAGCTTTCGGTCTCCTGTGTCGATCGCTAGTCCGCGGCCGCCGGTCTCAGACGGCCACGAGGTCCTTGGTGCTCAGGGTGAGGAGTTCGGGCCCGGTGTCCCGCACGACGAGCGTGTCCTCGATGCGCACGCCACCGCGGCCCGCGAGGTAGACGCCGGGCTCGACGGTGACCGCCATACCGGCGGACAGTGTACCGACGCCCGTGGTAGCGAAGCCGGGCGCCTCGTGCACCTCGAGTCCGACGCCGTGCCCGAGACCGTGCGGGAATTGCTCCCCGAAGCCCGCGTCGGCGATCACCGACCGGGCGGCGGCGTCCACTTCGGACACCTCGGCGCCCGGCCGGACCGCCTCGGTGCCGGCCGCCTGGGCGCGGTGGACCAGTTCGTAGAGCTCGCGCTGCCAGTCCGCGGGCTCGCCGAGCACGAAGGTGCGGGTCATGTCGGAGTGGTAGCCCCCGGCGGTGGCGCCGAAGTCGAGCTTCACGAAGTCGCCCCGGCGCAGCTCGGCGCCGGTGGGCCGGTGGTGCGGGATGGCGGAGTTCGGCCCGGCGGCCACGATCGACTCGAACGAAGGCCCGTCGGAGCCGTGCTCCAGCATGCGGTGCTCCAGGTCGCGGGCCACCTCCACCTCGGTCCGGCCGGGACGCAGGCCGCCGGCCGCTACCAGGTCGGCCAGCGCCCGGTCCGCCGCCGCGCAGGCCGCGCGCAGGGCCCCGATCTCGGCCTCGTCCTTGACCTGGCGCAGCCGCTCGACCAGACCGGGGGTGCGGATCAGGTCCACCCGGTCGAACCGGACCTTCAGCACCTCGTGCTCCTCGACGCTGACGTACTGGCTCTCGAAGCCGGTCCGCCGGTGCCGGGCGGGTTCGTGCGCGGCGTGGGTGGCCAGCGCGCGGGCGCTCGCGCGCTCCAGCACCCGCCGCAGGTCCGGGACCTCGGCCGCCGACTGCGTGGTGTAACGGCCGTCGGTGCAGAACACCGTGTTCCCGTCCCCGCTCGCGTGCACGAGCAGCGCGGCGTTCGAGCCGGTGAACCCGGTCAGGTAGCGGATGTTGAGCAGGTCGGTGACCAGCAGCGCGTCGACCCCGGACTCGGCGAGCAGGGACCGCAGCGCATCGCGCCGGTGAGCGTGGATTTCAGGCACCCGGCCAGCTTAGCCAGCCGGGCCCGGCGGCTGATCCGCCTTGAGTGGGATGACTCTCCGCGCCCGGGCGGGCACCGGCCCGGGCGGACCACACGGCGTTCACCGGCGAGCACCTACACTCCGTCCATGCTGGGTGCCTGGTTGACGCGCGGGCTGGTCCTGGCCGTGGTGCACGCCGCGGCGATGACCCTGCTCGCCAAGTGGTCCGTGTTCCACCCGACCGACCAGGCCCTGGTCACGTCGCTGACCCTCGCCGTCCTGGTCGGCGCCGCCGCCCTGTGGAGCGCGGTCGACGGCTGGCGCGACCGGCCCGGCCGCGGCCGCGCGTGGTTCATCGCGGCGCTGGTCACGGGTCTGGCGGGCGGCGTGCTGTACGTCATCGGGCGCGCGATCTTCGTCGACCAGACCGGGGTGGCGGAGCTGAAGTCCGCGCTGACCGGCGGCGCGGCCTTCTCCGCCCTGCTGGTCCTGGTCCCGGCCGGGCTGGGCCTGCTGGTCGGCGGCCGGATCCGCCGGCCCCGCGGCGCGCCCGGCGGCGAAGACGAGGCCCCGGAGCCGGACGAGTCCCGGCACCGGCGGAACGCGGACGAGCCGGATCTTCCGGACGAACCGGACGGTTCGGTCTTGCCCGCCGAGGCGGTGGCCACCCTCCCGGGCCCCGGCTCGGCTTCCCGGTCGCGCTCCGGCCGCGCTCCGCGACCCGGCCACCGAGCCGCGGCGCCGGACTCTCGCCCGGGACCGGCCACCGAGCCCCGCCCCGGCCCGGCCACCCCAACGGGCTTCGATTCAGCCTACGAACCGGGCCTTGGTTCGGCCTCCGAACCGGGTCTCGGTTCTGCCACCGAACCGGGCTTCGGCTCGGCCTCCGAACCGGGCTTCGATTCGGCCTACGAGTCCCACTCCGGCTCGGGCTCCGAACCGGGCGCCGGATCAGCCTCCGGTCCGGCCACCGAAGCTCACTCCGGCTCGGCCTCCGAGCCGGCCCCAGCCGTCTCGAAGTGGCGGACCGGGCGCCGCAAGCCCTCTCCCTCTCCCGCCCGCCGTCCGCGTCCCGGCCCAGAAGGCGACCTCGGCCGCTCCACCGATCCCGGCCACTCCAGTGACCCCAGCCGCGCCAGTGACCCCAGCCGCGCCAGCGATCCCGGCCACTCCGGTGACCCCAGCCGCCCCAGCGACCTCAGCCGCTCCGGTGATCCCGGCCGCTCCAGTGACCCCAGCCGCGCCAGCGGTCCCGGCCGCGCCGGTGACCCCAACCGCCCCAGCGACCTCGGCCACTCCAGTGACCTCGATGCCGGGGCCACGGACCCGGCCACCGGGCGGCGCTCCGGGGAGCTGGACGGTCCGCCGGTCAGCCGCCCAGCGGGAGACCGGCCGCGTAGGCGTCCCACTGTCGCGGGGCGACCTCCGTCACCTCGGAGCCGTTGAGCTTCACCGAACCGCTGTCGGGCAGGCCCCAGCGCGCGTCCGGGCCCAGCAGCACGCCGTAGCCGCGCCCCTCGGCGTGCACCACGGTGGCGCCGGCGCGCAGCCGGCCCGTCACCGGGAGGCCCTCGACCGGCGGCAGCGGCTCATCCAGCACCTCGCCCGCCAGCGTCGCGGCCACCGAGCGGCGGTCGATCCGGATGCGCTGCCCGCGGCGGAACAGGTCCATCGTCCGTTCCGGCGACGGCATCGCGACTCCGTCGAAGGTGGTGGCGACGCGGTCGGCGTCCGCGCAGGCGCCGGTGCCGCGCAGATCGGCGCCGAAGTGCGCCAGCCCGGTCGGGGCCGCGGCGGCGCCGATCACCGTGGCGCGGACGACGTCGAACGAGACCGTGCCGCAGGGGTCGATGAGCGAGGTCGGGGCGTGCCCGTCGGGGCGCCGGACCAGTCCGGGCCCCTCCTTCCAGGGCCCGGGGAGCACGACCGGCGCATACGGCTGCAGGGTGAAGCCGCGGTCCCAGAACGTCAGCGTGGTGCCGGCCGCGGTCTCGTGGGCGACGGCGAACGCATCGAGCGCGCCGACCCACTCCAGATCGGCGCTGAACCCGTCCACCACCGAGCGCTCACGGGCCGCGCCGGTCGACGGGACCGGCACGAAACCCTTGTCCCCCAGCGCTTCCACTCCCCGGCCGAACGCCGGATCGGGTGAGCGGACGACGAACTGCCCGGCCCCGTTCCAGCCCGCGGCGCGGCCGGTGGTGTCGGTGAAGAGCAGGTAGTACCAGCCGTCGAGGAACACCACGGACGGCTGGCCGGCCCCGTAGACGTTGTCGCGGTGCACGTCGTGCGAGGGCCCGAGGATCGGCTTGCCGCCCGCGGCCCGGGTCCAGTGGACGCCGTCGGCGCTGGTGGCGAGCCCGATCGCGTTGCCGAGCGCGTGATCGCCCGCCGCGCCCGTGTAATACAGGAGGTAGGTGGTCCCGACGCGCAGCACGGACGGGTCGCAGGTGTGCACCCCGTCGAAGTTGCCCGGAGAGCCGGAAAGCACCGCGGCGGGGGCGCCGCCGCCCGGACCGGTGAACGGGCCGTCCGGGGTGGGCGCCTCGGCGTAGAGGATGTCGTCGCCCGGCGGAGCGGCGCTGCCGTACTGGCTGCACCACCACATGTGCGCCTTGCCGCCGTCGACCATCACCGTGGGGCCGTAGTTGTAGACCGCGTCCTCACCACCCGCGGCGACGACTCCGGAGCTCTGCCGGGTCCCGGCAAGGGCCAGCGCGACGTTGGCCGCCCGCGGGGGCTTGGGCGGTACGGCGGGCTTGCCGCCCATGATGCCGCCGGGAGCGGGCCCTTCGGCTTGGGACTGCGCGTAGCCGTCGCTGCACCCCGTGACCACCAGCCCGGCCAACGCCAGGGCGAGAAGGACACGAACGGGTAGTCGAACCCGGCGACGGTACGGGTGCACGGTGGCAGAGTGTAGCGAGATTTCCCCCAGTCAGGTGAGTCGACTCCGGGGCAAACCGTCGAACGCGTTTCGCTTTTCTTCATGGCCGACGTTGTTCTCCAGGTAGGCCCTCTCGTCGGTGGGCGGAATCCATCCGACGGCGCGGCTCCCTCTCGGGCCGACGTACGGCCTCAAACCCGTTCGGTCCGTGAGAGGTCCGGCCCATGCGGCGTAGGCAGCGCGACGAGCACGCGGTGGGGGGCGCCGTAGTGCACGCCGCCGCCGACGTTCAGGAATCCCAGCCGCCCCGCCACGGCCAGGCTGGCGGCGTTGTCCTCGTGCACCAGCGCCCAGACCGCGGGCAGCCCGAGGGTCCCGAGCCCGTGTCCGACGACCGCGCGGGCCGCTTCGCTCGCGATCCCCTGGCCCGCGTGCTCGACGGCCACGGAGTACCCGAGCTCGACCACTCCCCCGGGCAGCTCGTCCGAAGGCCGCAGGTGCACGACCCCGGCGACCGCCCCGGCCAGCTCGATGACCCAGTGGCCCTGCCCCACGGGCCCGTCGAAGGCGAGCCGGCGCGCGATCATCGCCCGGGCCCGGCCGGGGTCGGACAGATCGTCCCGGAAGAACCGGTTCATCTCCGGCGCGGCGAAGACAGCCCGGACCGCTGCGGAATCAGCCGCGGTCAGCGCACGAAGCCGGAGCCGGTGGGTGGCGAGTTCGGGTGGTTTGTTGTTCATGCGGGCGAGTCTCGTGCAGGGAGGTGGGGTGGTTCCAGCCGTTTAAGGAGGCGGCGGGCCCCGCCCTGCGAAGCGCCCGACGCAGCTTCACCGGCGAAGCAACCCTCCCGGGCGAAGCAGCTTCAGCGCAGGCGGTTCACGAAGCGTTGGCAGCGATCCAGCGCAGCGCGAGCGCGTACCCGTCCACCCCGAGCCCCGCGATCACGCCCGTCGCGATGTCCGAGAGGACGCTGTGGTGCCGGAACTCTTCGCGTCGGTGGACGTTGGAAATGTGCAGCTCGATCAGCGGCGCGGCGAGCTGCGCGGCGGCGTCGCGGACCGCGATCGAGTAGTGCGTCCAGGCGCCGGCGTTGAGGACCACCGGGGTGGCGCCGTCGGCGGCCTCGTGCAGCCAGCCCACGAGCTCACCCTCGTGGTCGGTCTGCCGGACCTCGACCTCCCAGCCCAGCTCGGCCCCGGTCTTCACGCACAGCGCCACGAGGTCCTCGTGCGTGGCCGAGCCGTAGACCGACGGCTCGCGCCGGCCCAGGCGGCCGAGGTTGGGGCCGTTGAACACGAACGCCTTCACAGCAACACGCTCCCGCCGGCCTTCGGCGTGTCGTTCACGATCGCCGAGTACGCGGCCGCCAGCACCGCCGGGTCCGGGCCCTCCAGGCGGCCGGGCTTCGCCAGCCCGTCGAGGACCACGAACCGGAGCACCCCGGAACGGGTCTTCTTGTCGCCCTTCATGCTTTCGACGAGCTGGGGCAGCGCGTCGGCGTCGTAGGTGATCGGCAGGCCGAGCAGCTTCAGCACGGAAGCGTGGCGCGCCGCGGTGGCGTCGTCCAGCCGCCCGGTGAGGCGCGCGAGCTCCGCGGCGAACACGAGGCCCACGCTCACCGCCGCGCCGTGGCGCCAGCGGTAGCGCTCGCGGCGCTCGATGGCGTGGCCGAGGGTGTGGCCGTAGTTGAGGATTTCGCGCAGGTCGGTCTCGCGCAGGTCGGCGGCGACGACGTCGGCCTTCACCTGGATCGAGCGGCGGACCAGCTCGGCCAGCACGTCCCCGGTGGGGTCGAGCGCCGCCGCCGGGTCCCGCTCGATCAGCTCGAGGATCCGCGGGTCGGCGATGAACCCGGCCTTGACCACCTCGGCCATGCCCGCGACCAGCTCGTTCGGCGGCAGCGTCTCCAGCGTCGCGAGGTCGGCGAACACGGCGGACGGCTCGTGGAACGCGCCCACCAGGTTCTTGCCCGCTTCGGTGTTGATGCCGGTCTTGCCGCCGACCGCCGCGTCGACCATGCCCAGCAGCGTGGTCGGCACGTTGACCAGGCGCACGCCGCGCATCCAGGTCGCCGCGACGAAGCCGGCGAGGTCGGTGACCGCGCCGCCGCCCAGCCCGACGACCACGCCGCGGCGGTCGAGACCGATGCGGCCCAGCACCTCCCAGCAGAAGCTCGCGACGCCGAAGGCCTTGCCGTCCTCGGCGTCCGGGATCTCGACCCGATGCGCGTCGAGGCCCCCGGCGGCCAGCTCCTCGCGGACGGCCTCGGCGGTGGTGGTGAGCGTCGGCGGGTGGATCAGCGCGATCTTGGATGCGCCGGCGAGCTGCGTGGTGAGCTCGCCGAGCAGGCCGCGGCCCACCACGACGTCGTACGGGTTCGCGGTGGCGACGTGGATCCGGACCGGTTCGGCCGGGTTGTCGGGCACGGTTTTCCTCACTACTCCTGGGGCTCGCGGACGCCGGCCAGCGCGGCGGTCGTGGCCGCCACCACCTCGGCGGGCGTCCGCGTGTCGGTGTCGATCTCGACCGTGGCGACCTGCCGGTAGACCGGCAGCCGCGAGTCGAGCAGGATTTTGAAGGTGGCGCGCGGGTTCACGCCGGCCAGCAGCGGCCGCGCCGTGGACAGACCGGCGCGCCGGACGCCCGCGGCCAGGCCGACGTTCAGGAACACCACGGTGTGCCCGGCCAGCAGCGCGCGGGTCGACGGCGTGAGCGGGGCGCCGCCGCCGAGGGAGAGCACGCCCTCGTGCTCCGTCAGCGCGGTGGCCACGGCTTCGGCTTCGAGCGCCCGGAACGCCGGCTCGCCGTCCTCGGCGAAGATGTCCGAAATGGACCGTCCGGCGCGCGCGACGATGTCGTCGTCGGTGTCGCGGAACACCACGCCGAGCGCTTCGGCGAGCAGCGGGCCGACCGTGCTCTTGCCCGATCCGGGCGGTCCGACGACCACCGCGCGGGGGCTCACCAGCGCTCCTCGAGCGCCTTCAGGTAGCCCTCGACGTTGTGCTTGCTCTCGGCCAGCGAGTCGCCGCCGAACTTCTCCAGCGCCGCGTCGGCCAGCACCAGCGCGACCACCGACTCCAGCACCACGCCCGCGCGGGGCACGGCGCACACGTCGGAGCGCTGGTGGATGGCCACGGCGGGCCCACCGGTCCGGACATCCACAGTGGACAGTGCCTTCGGCACGGTGGAGATCGGCTTCATCGCCACGCGCACCCGCAGCGGCTCACCGTTGGTGATGCCGCCCTCCAGCCCGCCCGCGCGGTTGGACCGGCGGGTGACGCCGACCGGGCCGGAGCCGCGATCGATCTCGTCGTGCGCCTGGCTGCCCCAGCGGCGGGCGGTGGTGAAGCCGTCGCCGACCTCGACGCCCTTCATCGCCTGCACGCCCATCAGCGCGCCGGCCAGGCGCGCGTCGAGCCTGCGGTCCCAGTGCACGTGCGAGCCGAGGCCCGGCGGCAGCCCGTAGGCGATCACCTCGATCACCCCGCCGACGGTGTCGCCGGCTTTGCGGACGGCGTCCACCTCGGCGACCATGGCTTCGGTGCCTTCGGCCGAGAACGCCCGCACCGGGCTCTCGTCCACCGCGTCGAGGTCGCCCGGCTGCGGCAGCGGCCCCTCGGGCGCTTCGGCCCCGCCGATCGAGACGACGTGGCTCAGCACCTCGGCCCCGAGCAGCTGGCGCAGGAAGTTCCGCGCCACCGTGCCCAGCGCCGTACGCGAAGCGGTCTCCCGGGCACTCGCGCGCTCCAGCACGGGGCGGGCCTCGTCGAAGCCGTACTTCTGCATGCCGGGAAGGTCGGCGTGCCCGGGGCGGGGCCGGGTGAGCGGCTCGTTGCGCGCCAGGCCGGCCAGCACCTCGGGGTCCACCGGGTCGGCCGCCATGACCTGCTCCCACTTGGGCCACTCGGCGTTCTCGATCTGCACCGCGATGGGGCCGCCCTGCGACAGCCCGTGGCGGACGCCGCCGAGGAACTGCACGTGGTCGGTCTCGAAGCCCATCCGCGGGCTGCGGCCGAACCCGAGCCGCCGCCGCGCGAGCTGCGCGGTGAGGTCCCCGGTCGTCACCGCCACTCCGGCGGGCAGCCCTTCGAGCACAGCGGCGAGAGCGGGTCCGTGTGATTCACCTGCGGTGATCCAGCGCAACACCAGACAATCCTGTCACGGACCCACCTCGGCCGGGCGAGAACCCCTCAGCTCATCGCCACCCCCGATCCCGGCCCGCCGGCCACGGCACACACCCAGGTGGTCAGCAGCAACGCCGGGCCGTGGGGGATCCGCGGCCAGGAGCAGGGCGGGGGCGGTTCGCGTTCGGGGCGAGGTGGCGGTGGGTTCGTGACCGGTGCGGGGGCGGTCTCGGCGCCATGCGGGGGCTCGGCGACACGCGAAGGTGCGGCTTCGGACTGGGCGGCCATCGGAGTCGAGGTGGCGGAAACGTTCCCGATGCGCGGGGGCTCGGCGGCCGATCTGGTTCCGGCGGCCGGGGTTTCCGGGCTTTCGACGACCGGGGCCCGGGCGGGCCGGCGGGTTGAGCCGTCGGCGGGGTGGGGGGTTCCGCGTAGCCGGAGACCGACGACGGGCAGGCGAGAGGCGGCGGTGAGGGCGGCGCTCAGCACGCTGGCGGCCACGGCGGCGAAGAGGAGCGCGGGCCCTCCGACCACGCCCAGGACGGCACCCAGGCTGCCGGTCAGTTTCACGTCCCCCGCGCCGAGGTGGCCGGGCGCGAGGTAGTGGACCAGCAGGTGCGCGCCGCCGAAGAGCACGGTGCCGGTCAGGGCGGCGGCCAGGGTTTCCGGGCTGCCGCCGCCGGCGAGCGCGGCGGCGAAGAGGGGGTAGGCGGGCAGGGTGAGCACGTCCGGCAGCCGGCGGTGGCGGAGGTCGGCCAGGGCGAGCGGGACCGCGAGCACCGTGACCAGCCAGGTGACCGATAGCCACCAGCCCGGCTGGCTGTCCGCCTGCCACCGCCAAGCGACGATCGCCGCGGCGGCCCCGGCGACGAGCGCCGCGAGGCCGAGCGGGATCGGCGCGCCGGCGCCGCGGACGAGGAGGCCCGCGCCGGTTGCGGCGAGGGCGCCGGTCACGACGACCAGCGAGAACAGTGCCCAATCCATGCCGTCCACGCTGGCAGGGGACGGCCGCCGCGGGCAAGCGAACGCGGTCGCGAACGGTCCTCTCGCGACACGCCGGGCGGCTTTTCACTCGACCGGGTGGCCGGTCGTGAGACCGAGCGCAAACCAGGTCAGGCCCGAGACCGTGGCGCGGCGGGTCCTGCCCGACCCGGCAGGGCGGCACCAGAGCGATAGCGCCGGACCAGCGGCAATCCGGTCCGGCAGCGGTCCACCGCCGACCGGCCGCGGAGGCTCACCGGGACACGGTCACCGCCCGGCGGGACCGCAGGTCGCGGACCAGCAGGATGAGCCCGGAGACCACGCACAGGACCTCCGTGACCACTCCCCAGTACTCGAACTGGCTGGTGAACCGATCGTGCACGCCGAAAAAGCCGACCGTGGTGGCCAGGAAGTACGACACCAGCGTCGCGGCGCCGAAGCCGAAGGCCGCCAGGGCGAGCAGCCAGTGCTGCCAGAACAGCACGGCGAGGGCGATCACCACTCCGGCCACGCCGTTGAGCAGGAACAGCGGGCCGACCACGTCGATGTCCGCGTAGCCGCTGTCCCAGTACAGGAGGAAGTGCACCAGGGCCGAACCCGCCAGGCCCGCCGCGGCCAGCCCGCGCCACCACTTGTCCACGACCGAACCTCCACGCCGACGACGCCTTCGAACCGGTACACGGACCTCGGCCCGATCCGGTTCAGAGCGGTGCGCCTCCGGGGAACGGTGAACCGGACCGGCGCGGGCTTCGTTGCCAGGGGTATGACTGCCGAACTCCACTCACGCCGTTCCGTCCTCACCACCGGCGCCGCCGTCGCCGGAGCCGCCGCCGGCACCCTGGCGCTCGCCGCCTGCGGTGGCGGGTCCGGGGGCAGCGCCCAGCCCCCGAAGCCGGGCGGGAAGGTGATCGCGCTGGCCGACGTGCCCGTGGGCCAGGCGAAGTCCGCCAAGACCCCGGACGGGCAGGACGTGATCGTCGCCCAGCCCGCCGCCGGGACGGTCGCCTGCTTCAGCGCCGTCTGCACGCACCAGGGCTGCACCGTGAACGCGCCCGAGGACGGGGAGCTGAACTGCCCGTGCCACGGCTCGGTCTTCGACGCGCTCACCGGCGCGGTCAAGAAGGGGCCCGCGAACGCGCCGCTGCCGAAGATCACCGTCAAGGTCGAGAACGGGCAGGTGACCACCGCCTGACCGCACGGACGGGCCCCTTGCCGACGAACACCGTCCACAAGGGGCCCTGCCGTTTTTCACGACTGTTCAGTCGCTCCAGGTGAACAACTGCTCGCCCGCCGCGACCTCGCGGCCGGGCTCCAGGTCCGCGAGCACCTCGGCCGGGGCGTCCAGGCCGACCACCGGCACGATCGGCGAGTAGCCCGCGGCCGCGACGGCCTCGGGGTCCCAGCCCACCACCGGCTGGCCGGCGCGCACCGCCTCGCCCTTGACCACGTGGAGGGTGAAGCCCTCGCCCTTCTCCTTCACCGTGTCGATGCCCAGGTGGACCAGCACGGCCCGGCCGTCCTCGGTGGCCACCACGTACGCGTGCGGGTGCAGCGTCACGACGGTGCCGTCGACCGGGGCGACGGCGTCGGACCGGCCGCCGCTCGGCACCACGGCGATACCGGGGCCGACCATGGCCTCGGCGAACACCGGGTCCGGCACGTCGGTGATCGCGACCACCTTCCCGGCGACCGGGCTCAGGATCGGCAGGCTCACATCAGGTCCTCGATGTCGCTGGCGATCGTGTCGGCCTCGGGACCGACGATCACCTGCACCCCCGAGCCCATGCGCACCACGCCCATCGCCCCCGCGGCCTTCAGCGCCGGCTCGTCGATCAGGCTCATGTCCTCCAGCTCGCACCGGAGCCGCGTGATGCAGCCCTCGATCTCGACGACGTTGTCCGATCCGCCGAGCGCCGCGAGAATCTTCTCGGGCCTTTCGTCCGCCATCGCGGCCTCCTCGTTTCCTGTTGCTTTCCCACGTGAGCAGGCTGGGATTCCAGCTTTACTACGCCGTTCGCCGCCGTGCACGCCACGATCGGCCACGAACCCATAACGGTGGTTGACACCCGCTCGCCCGCCGGAGCATCCTGCCCCATCAGGTCATTGGTCTAGACCGGAACGTACCAATCTTCCGGCCCGGACGCGAGCACCGGTTCCCGGTGCGACGAAACGAGGGAGGGCGACACCGATGAGCGCGGCCGCGCACGTCCCGCCACCCGATCGGGTCGAGCAGGTGGTGAACGGGCCCACGCCCAAGCACGCCCAGCTGCGGGAGATCCTGCGCCGCTCGGTCGAGCGGGAGCTGCCGCCGGGGTCGCCGATCCCCTCGGAGCGGGAGCTCGCCCAGCGCTACGGGGTTTCGCGGCTCACCGTCCGCTCCGCGATCGGGAAGCTCGTCGAGGAGGGCCTGCTGGCCCGGGTGCGCGGCAAGGGCACCTTCACCGCGGCGCGGCGTATGGAGCTGCAGCTCTACCTGATGTCGTTCACCGACGACATGCGGCGGCGCGGGCTCACCCCGGCCACCGAAGTCGTCTCCACCGGCGTGGAGATCCCGCCGGTGACCTCGGCCCACGCACTCGGCCTGGCCGAGGGCGTGCCCGCCCACCGCCTCGTGCGGCTGCGGCACGCCGACGGGGTGCCGCTGGCCGTGGAACGCGGCTGGTACCACGCGGGCCGGACCCCGGGCCTGCTCGACCTCGACCTGTCCCGTTCGCTGTACGCCCAGCTCGGCGAGGCCTTCGACCTCCGCCCGGACCAGGCGTACCAGACGGTGTGGGCCGAGTCCGCGGACCGCGAAACGGCGCGCCTGCTCGGCATGCGCACCGGCAGTCCGCTCCTGGTCTTCCGCCGGGTCTCCAGCGCCAACGGAGAACCCGTGGAGGACATGACTTCCTGGTACCGGGGGGACCACTACCAGGTGACCATGCAGTTGGACCGGAACACCCCGGATTCCGGTCAAGAACCCCACTATGGAGGTATCCGATGAGCGCCACCACCGCGGAGGGGGCGAAGGGCAAGAAGGGCGGAGGCGGCGGTCTCGCCGGCCTTCAGCGCTTCGGCCGCAGCCTCATGCTGCCGATCGCCACCCTGCCCGCGGCCGGTCTGCTGAACCGGCTCGGCCAGGACGACGTGTTCGGCAAGGACGGCCTGGGCTGGGACAAGGTCGCGGCCGTGATCGGCGCGGCGGGCGGCGGCCTGTTCGACTGGCTGCCCCTGCTGTTCGCGATCGGCATCGCGGTCGGCTTCGCCCGCAAGGGCGACGGTTCGACCGCCGTAGCCGCGGCCGTCGGCTGGGTCGTGTTCAACAAGGTGATCCAGGCCATCGCGCCGATCAGCAGCCAGCAGGGCTACAAGCCCGGCTGGGACGGCGCCCCGATCCACTGGCCCTACAGCGTGCTGACCGGTGTCGTCAGCGGCATCGTGGCGGCGCTGCTGTGGCAGCGCTACCACCGCATCAAGCTGCCGGCCTGGCTGGCCTTCTTCGGCGGCCGCCGGTTCGTGCCGATCATCACCGCGCTGGCGATGATCATCCTCGGTGTCATCTTCGGCCTGCTGTTCAAGTACGTCGATGAGGGCATCAATTCGGTCGGCCGCGCGGTCGTCGGCTCACCGGTCATCGGTGGCGGCATCTACGGCGTGCTCAACCGCCTGCTGATCCCGATCGGCCTGCACCAGCTGCTGAACGTGCCGGTGTGGTTCATCTTCAACGGCGGCGACATCCCGAACTTCCTGAACAACCACGTCCAGGGCTCGGGTATCTTCCAGACCGGCTTCTTCCCGATCTTCATGTTCGCCCTGCCCGCCGCGGCGCTGGCGATCTGGCAGACCGCGAAGCCGTCGCAGAAGAAGCTCGTCGGCGGCATCATGATCTCGGCCGCGCTGACCTCGTTCATCACGGGCGTGACCGAGCCGATCGAGTTCGCCTTCATGTTCGTCGCCTGGCCGCTCTACCTGTTCCACTCGCTGATGACCGGCATCTCGCTCGCGGTCTGCAACGCGCTGGGCATCCGGCTCGGCTTCTCGTTCTCCGGCGGCGCGATCGACTTCGCCCTGAACTCGTCGCTGGACACCGCCCACAAGGCGTGGCTGCTGATCCCGATCGGCCTGGTCTTCGCCGTCATCTACTACGTGGTGTTCCGGTTCGTCATCACGAAGTGGAACCTGCGCACGCCGGGCCGCGAGGACGACTCGGTCGAGGCCGACCTCGAGCGCACGGCCGCCAAGTAGGATCGTCAGCAGCACCTGCAGCTAGGAGAGGTACGGACATGCCGGAGAAACGAGTCACCGTGGCCAGCAAGGTGGGCCTGCACGCGAGGCCGGCCGCGCTGGTCGCCAAGGCGGCCGCGGCGCAGCCCGTCGCGGTGAGCATCGCCAAGGCCGGCGGCGACCCGGTGGCCGCCGGCAGTGTGCTCAACCTGATGACGCTGGCCGCCGGCTACGGCGACGAGGTGGTCATCAGCGCCGAGGGCGAGGGGGCCGAGGCCGCGGTGGACGCGGTCGCGCAGCTCGTCGCCACCGACCTCGACGCTCAGTAGGCACCACCACGGGGTTGACGGAGGGGCCATCCGCCACGGCGGGTGGCCCCTCCACCGTTTCCCGGTGGCGCCGGGGACGGCTGGCCGCCAGAGCGGGCCAGGCCCCGGATCGCGGTGGCCGCGGGCCCTCCCGGAGCCACCGCCGGACCGCGCGGGACCAGGGGGCTCGGACCCACCGCGCTTGGCTAGGCTGGCGGACATGGAGAGCCTGCGCCTGATCGACGAGTGGCCGGTGGACAACGCGGCGGCCGCGGTGGTGGCTGCGGACGGCGAGGTCGTGGCCGGCCACGGCGACACCGCGAAGGTGTTCCGGCTGGCTTCGGTGACCAAGCTGCTCACCGCCTACACCGCGCACATCGCGCTGGAGGAGGGCGTGCTCGAACTGGACACCCCGGCCGGACCGGAGGGGTCGACGGTGCGCCACCTGCTCGCGCACACCTCCGGACTGGCCTTCGACGCGCACAAGGCGATGGCCGCGCCCGGCACGCGGCGGCTGTACTCCAACGCCGGGTTCGAGGAGCTGGCCGGCGCGCTCGCCCGGCACTCGGGCATCGCGTTCGGCGACTACCTGGCCGAGGCGCTGCTGGAGCCGCTCGGCCTGGCCGCGACGAAGCTCGAAGGTTCACCCGCCTCCGGCGCCTCGTCCACTGTGGACGACCTGGCCCGGTTCGCCGCCGAGCTGCAGGCCCCGAAGCTGCTCGCGCCGCAGACGCTGGCCGCGGCCACCGAGGTCGCCTTCCCCGGGCTGAGCGGCGTGCTGCCCGGCTTCGGCCACCAGAAGCCCAACGACTGGGGCCTCGGCTTCGAGCTGCGCGACCACAAGAGTCCCCATTGGACGGGGTCGGCCAGCTCGCCCCGCACGTTCGGCCACTTCGGCCAGTCCGGCACGTTCCTGTGGGTGGACCCGGACGCGCGGCACGCCTGCGTCGCCCTGGCCGACCGCTCGTTCGGCCCGTGGGCGGCCGAGGTGTGGCCGCGCCTGACCGACGCCGTGCTGGCCGAACTGGCCGCGTGAAGCGAGCCCTCGCCGCGGTCGCCCTGCTCCTCGCGGCGAGCGCGAGCGCGTGCAGTGTCCCCTCCCCCACTCCCCCGGCGGTCACTCCCCCGGCCGGCCCGACGGCGCCCGCTCCCCCCGCCGAGCCGCCACCGGCCCTGGGCACCAACGGCGCCGCAGTACCCGTCCTGGGCTGGGCGCCGTGCCATGGCGGGTTCCGGTGCGCCGCCGCCGCGGTACCGCTCAGCTACCGCGATCCGCACGGCCCGCAGCTCACCTTGTCGGTGGTCGAGCTGCCCGCCACCGATCCCGCGCACCGGATCGGCTCGCTGTTCTTCAACTACGGCGGCCCCGGCGCCGACGGCGTCGGCGAGCTGACCCGGTTCGGCTCCCGCTACCCGCCCGAGCTGCGCGCGCGGTTCGACCTGGTGAGCTTCGACCCGCGCGGGATCGGTGGCAGCGCGCCGATCCACTGCCCCGGCGCCGAGGACGTCCGCCCGGGCGGCTCACCGCTGCGGCCCGAGCAGAGCGCCGCGTTCTGGTCGGCCGGCGCGGCGCCGGGAAGGGCCTGCGCGGCCGGCACCGGCGCGGAGCTGGCGCACCTGTCGACGGCGAACGTCGCCCGGGACCTGGACCTGTTGCGCCAGGCCGTCGGCGACCGGGAGCTGAACTACTACGGCTACTCCTACGGCACCTACCTGGGCGGCACGTACGCGAACCTGTTCCCCGGCCGGCTGCGCGCGATGACCCTCGACGGCACGCTGGACCTCGTCGCCAACTCCACCGGCCGGCCCGGTCAGGAGCACGAGCCGGTGGACGTGCGCGCCGACGTCGCCGCCGCGCAGCAGGAGGAGCTGGAACAGTTCTTCGCCGCCTGCACCGCCGCCGGAGCGCCGAAGTGCGCCTTCGCCGGCGGCGACCCGAAGGCGAAGTTCGCCGCGGTCTTCGCGCGGCTGAGCCACGGGCCGGTCGGCGGCGTGACCACGGCGTCGCTGATGGAAACCATCCAGAGCGCGCTGTACCAGACGGGCCGGTGGAAACGGCTCGGGCAGACGCTCGCCGCGCTCGTGCCCTCGGCGCCGGTGGCCCGGACGCCGGTGCTCGACCCGTACGTGCCGGTCCACAGCACCGGGTTCCTCGCCGTGCAATGCCTGGACAGCGAGCTGCCGCGCCGGACCGCGGACTACCCGCCGCTGGCCGCCGCGCAGGAGCAGCGCCAGCCGTATTTCGGCCTGGCGCCGGTGTTTTCCCTGGCCCAGTGCGTCGACTGGCCCGTGCGGGACGAGGACCGCTACACCGGCCCGTGGAACCGTCCCCGCGCGCACCCGGTTCTGGTGCTCAACAACCGCTACGACCCGGCCACCCCCCTGTCCGACGCGCACGCGACCGCCGCCGAACTGGGCGACGGCAAGGTGCTCGTGGTCGACGGCTCCGGGCACACCTCGCTGAACGGGCCGAGCGCGTGCGCCTCGGCCGCGGTGGTGCGGTACTTCACCGACCTGTTGCCGCCGGCCGACGGGGCGACCTGCGCCCCGGACACCGTGCCGTTCCCCTGAAACCGTGCCGTTCCCCTGAACCGGCGATCACGCACGGCTCAGCTGAGCACTCGCACCGGCGAACCGGCCTGGAACGCCGCGATGTCCTCGACCGCGTCGCGGTAGAAGATCTCGTAGGTTTCACGGCTGACGTAGCCGATGTGCGGGGTGAGGACCGCGTTGTCCAGGGTACGCAGCGGGTGGTCGGACGGCAGGGGCTCGATGTCGTGGACGTCGAGGGCCGCGCAGCCGATCACCTTGCGGCGCAGGGCGTCCACCAGGTCGGCCTCCTCGACGATCGGGCCGCGGGAGGTGTTCACCAGGATCGAGTCCGGCTTCATCAGGGCGAGCTCGCGCGCGCCGACCAGGCCCCGGCTGCGGTCGGAGAGGACCAGGTGGATGGAGAGCACGTCCGAGCGGGCGAACAGCTCGTCCTTCGTGACCGCGGTGGCCCCGTGCTCGGCCGCTTTCCCGGCGGTGAGGTTCGGGCTCCAGGCGATCGGCTCCATCCCGAACGCCCGGCCGATCCTCGCGGTTTCGGCGCCGAGCCGGCCCAGGCCCAGCACACCGAGGGTCTTGCCGTGCAGCATCGTGCCGACGCCGACCTGCCAGCCGCCTTCGCGCACCGAG
This sequence comes from Amycolatopsis sp. PS_44_ISF1, assembly GCF_032335455.1. NCBI lineage: Bacteria > Bacillati > Actinomycetota > Actinomycetes > Pseudonocardiales > Pseudonocardiaceae > Amycolatopsis > Amycolatopsis sp. PS_44_ISF1. The sequence goes on from NZ_JANUXO010000002.1 coordinate 2,270,479, forward strand.
CGGAACTCCGCGGGCAGGTTCCGGGCCGCGGCCAGGATGAGGGCCCAGGTCAGCTCCGCGGCCGGTGGGCCGAGGTACCCGGTCGCCGAAACCACCACCCCGTGGCGCGCGGCCGCTTCCAGGTCGATCGCGGCGTTGCGGGGACCGGTGCTGACCAGCAGCTTGAGCCGCGGCAGCCGGTCGAACACCTCGGCCGGGAACCGCGTCCGCTCGCGCATCGCCACGACCGCGTCGAAGCCGGCCAGCCGCCGCACCACTTCCTCCGGTCCGCTGAACGCCTCGGTGAACACCTCGATCTCCGCCGCCAGCGAGTTCCAGTCGCCGAAGGTCAGGGCCACGTTCTGGTAGTCGTCGAGAATCGCGATCTTCATGGCCGCCACCGTAGCCGCGCTCACCCGGCCAGGCAGCGAAAGTACAGGAACCGGGGCCGGGTCCGCAGCAGCCCGGCCATCCTCGGGTCGGCCGCGTCCACCCCGGCCACCGGCATCGGCTCCTCGAGCCGGTCGACGGTGAAGCCCGCGTCGCGCACCGCGCCGAACGTCCAGCTCAGCGGGCGGCGGTAGAACCGGACCGGCTGCCGGTGCCCGTCCAGCTCCCACTCGTCCTCCAGCAGCTCCCGCTCGAAGTAGTTCCCGCGGTCGAACCAGTGCCAGTCCTCACCCGGGTGGTGCACGGAGAACACCAGCGCCCCGCCCGGGCGCAGCACCCGCCGGAACTGCGCGAGCACCGGTCCCCAGTCCTCGAGGTAGTGCAGCACCAGCGATGCGGTGATCAGGTCGAACGAACCGTCCGCAAAGGACAGTGGCTCGGTCACGTCGGCCTGCTCGAAGCGCGCGACCGCGCCGAACTCCTTGCGGGCGAGGGAAATCAGGCTCTCGCTGATGTCCAGTCCGAGGACGTCGGCGCCGCGGCCGGCGAGCAGGGCGCTGAGGTGGCCGGCCGCGCAGCCGACGTCGAGCACCCGCTGCCCCGCGAGGGCACCGGCCAGCCCGGCGATGGCCGGGCGGTCGTAGTACGCGTTCGCCGCACTGGATCCGGTGTGTTTCGCATACGCTGCGCTGAATCCGTCGTACTGCCGGGCTCCGGGGGCGTGCTCCCGGTGAGCGGGTTCCGAGGGCCGCGCCGCGGGAGGGCCTTGCGCGGCCCGGGCGCGTCCGACGATCTCTTCGATCACCTCGCCCTTGGCGTCGGCGTAGTGCTGCATGTAACGCCAGGTCCGGGCGGCCAGTTCGCGCTTCTTGGCCAGGTACAGCGCCAGCTCGGCGGGGTGGGTGCGCAGCCAGTCGCGGAAGAGCAGGTAGCGCTCGGTCTGCCCGTTGCCCGGCGAGTGGACGTGCAGGTTGATGTCGGTGTCCGGGCCCTTGAAGAGGCGGTGCTGCTCCCAGTCCGGCTCGCGGATCACCAGGCGGTAGCCGGCCGCCTCCAGCGCCGGCACGTACGCGCCTTCGTCGGCGGAGTCCGGCACCTCCAGCAGGATGTCGACCACCGGTTTGGCCGGGAGCCCGGGCACGGAGGTGGAGCCCACGTGTTCGAGCAGCACCACCACGTCCCCGAGCGCGCCGCGGATGCGCCCGGCCTCACGCTGGTAGAGCTGCGGCCACTGCGGGTCGTACTCCACGAGCGTCACCGTGCTGTCGAGCAGCGGTGCCTCGCCGATGAAGGCGGCCTCGAGCTGTTCGTCGGTCTGGGCCGGCTGGCTGGTTCCGGGCACAGGTCCATCCCCTCAGGTGTGCGGAAGGCAGCCCGGCAGAATATCAAGCCAGCCGCAGCGGCACCAGGCCGCCGGTGGCCGCGCGCAGGGCGTCGCGCATCTCGGCCCGGGGCGCGGGACGTCCGGTGAAGTGCTCGGACTGGCCGAAAGCCTGGTGCAGCAGCATGTCCAGACCAGTGGCCAGGCGCCCGCCCCGCTCGGCCACGGCTTCGGCCAGCGGCGTCGGCCACGGGTGGTAGATCACGTCGAGCACGCACGCCACCGCGGCCAGCTCGGCCACGTGCGGCCGCACCGCTTCCGGTGGCACGGTGCTCACCAGCACCGCCGTGCGCGCGGCCAGCGCGGTGAAGTCCACTTCGGACCAGCGTCGCACGTCCACGTCGAGGCCCGCGCGCTCGGCCGCACCGAGGGTCTCGCCCGCTCGCGCCGGATCGCGGACGACCAGGCTGACCGCCGTGAGGCCCAGCGCCGCGAGCCCCACCACCGCGGCCGCCGCCGTGCCCCCGGCGCCGAGCACCACGGCCCGGTCACCGGGCGAAGGCGCGTACCCGCCGCCGGCCCGCAGCGCGCCGGTGACACCGTCGACGTCCGTGCAGTCCGCGAGCCATCCCCCGGGCAGGCGCACCAGCGTGTTCGCCGCGCCGACCGCGGCCGCCCGCTCGGTGATCTCCGTGGCGTGCTCCAGCGCGGCCCGCTTGCCCGGCATGGTCACCGAGAGACCGGCCCACTCCGGACCGAGACCGTCCACCAGGGCGGGCAGCTCCTCGGCCCCGGTCTCGACCCGCTCGTAGGTCCAGCCGGTCAGGCCCAGGGCCCGGAACGCGGCCTCGTGCAACACCGGGGACAGCGAGTGCGCCACCGGGCGGCCGAGGACCGCGGCCCGGCGCGGGCCGAGGTCAGCCAACGCCCCTCGCCTCGGCCTCGGCGACGTTCTTCTGGTGGTCGGGATAGGTCGTGGCGAAGCAGGACAAGCCGCTGGTCTCGCACTTGACGAAGTACAGCCAGTCGCCGGGCGGCGGCTTGAGCGCCGCCTTGATCGCGTCCGTGCTCGGCACCGCGATCGGGGTGGCGGTGAGCCCGGTCATGGCGTAGGTGTTGTAGGGCCCGGCCTTGGCCCGGTCCTCTTTCCGGGTCTTGAGGGTGGGCTGGTCGAGCGTGTAGTTGATGGTGGAGTCGAACTGCAGCGGCATGTTCTGGTCGAGCCGGTTGTAGATGACCCGGGAGATCTTGCCGAAGTCGGCCTTCACCGCCTCGCGTTCGACCAGCGAAGCGATGATCAACGTCTGGTACGGAGTCCGGCCCGGCCCGGTGCTCTGGTCGGACAGGCCCGCGGCCTGCAGTGCGTCGGCCGACTGGTGCACCAGGTAGGTGATCAGCTCGGTCGCGGTCCAGCCGGGCTTGACGTCGTAGACGCCCGCCGCCATCAGCCCCTCCAGGCGCTTGTCCTTGCTCAGCGCCTTGCCCGCGGGCTCCACCGCCCAGTCCGGCACGCCGAACGCCTTGAGGTCGCCGTCCGCGACGGTCTTGCGCAACTCGTCGACCGGGATGCAGGTGCTCTTGCCGTCGAGGTCCGCGCAGGAGGCCTTCGACATCAGGCTGAACACCCCGGGCGTGACCTTGCCGCCGGGCTGCTTGATGTCGTCGAACTGGGTGTACGGGCGGATCTCCAGCCGCCCCACCTGCGAGGTCGGCGCGGTGATCAGCTCGACCGCGCTCTCCCCCGACATGTGCTGCTTGAGCACGTAGTAGCCGTGCTGGATGCGGTTGAGCGCGGCGTTGTCCGCGCCGGCCTTGACGAACGCCTTGGAACTCGCGACCACCCCGGCGTCGGTCAGCTTCGCGCCGATCGCGGACGTGGTGTCGCCGTCTTCGACCTGGACGACGGTGCTGCCCTCGCCGGAGCCGTCGTAGTCGGGGTAGCCGAAGACCTTCTGGTAGCCGAAGTAGGCACCGCCGGCGAGGATCACGAGCACGGCCAGCGCCGCGACCCAGCCGAGGGCCCGCTTGCGCTTCTTGCCCTTGCGCGGTTTTCCGGCGATCCGGGCCGGCTTGGCCTTCTTGCCGCGGCGTTCTTCGGCGGATTCCTCGTACGCCTCTTCGTCTTCTTCGTACTCTTCGTAGTCGCTGTACTCGTCGTATTCGCCGTCGTACTCGTCGTCACCGAAGAGGCCGTCGATCCGCGCACCGCGCTCGGGCTCTTCGTCGGGCACGGCGGGGATGACGTCGGTCGGGTTCTCCACCGGCCGCGGCTCGGGACGGCGACGACGCGGCGGCGCGGCGAACCGCGGGTCGGGCGGCATGGAGCCGTCCACCGGACCGGCGAAACGCGGGTCCCGCGGCATCGACGGGTCACCGGGATCGGCCCGGCGGCGCCGGGGCCGCGCGTCCTCGGTTCCCCGCGGGTCGGCCGGAGACGGCCCGGTACGGCCTCGCTCGGATTCGCGAGGGTCGCCCGAGGGCTGGGGCAGGTCTTCTCGGCGACGGCGGCCGGGTGGCGGGCCGTCCGGGGGCAGCTCGACGTCCGCGCGACGGCGGCGGGCCGGTGCGGGCGCGTCGGCCGCGTCCTCACGGCGACGGCGGCCCGGTGCGGACTGGTTCGCGGCGTCCTCACGGCGACGGCGGACCGGCGCGTCCAGCGCGTCCGGTGCGGGCTGATCATCGTCACCGGCCCGGCGACGGCGCGCCATCGGCGCGGGCCCGTCCGCCGAGGGCCGCTCATCTTCGCGGCGGCGACGGCCCGAGGCCGGTGCGTCCGAAGCCGGCCGTTCGGCTTCATCGCGGCGGCGGCGGCGGCCCGGCGGGGGCTGCGACGGCTGCGGGCGCGGCTCGTCGGCCTCCTCACGGCGTCGGCGAGGCGGCCGGGCGGCGTCGTGCGGGTCGGCGGGCGGGATGCGGCGCGGGCGGGCCGGCGGCAGCTCGTGGGAGCCGGACGGGCGCGGCGGCGTGCGGCGTTCCCGGCGCGGGGCGTCCTCCGACGGCGGATCGGTCTCGGGACCGCGCAGCCGGCGACGGCCGCGCTCGTCCTCGGGACCGCGGGGCTCGGTCATGACTCGCCTTTCCGGGCGCGCTGCGCGGCGGCGGCGTCGAGCCAGGCCTGCAGGATCTCGACGGCGGCGGCCTGGTCGACCACCGCCCGCTGCTTGCGTCCCTTGACCCCCCGCTGGGAGAGCATCCGGGACGCGGTCACGGTCGTCAACCGCTCGTCGCCGAGGCGCACCGGCACCTCGCCGAGCCGCGCCGCGAGCTTGTCCGCGTACTCCACGGCGATCAGGGCGGCCGGGCCCTGCCGGTTCGCCAGGGTCCTGGGCAGCCCGACGATCACCTCGACCACCTCGTGTTCGGTGACGAGTTCGGCAAGCCGGTCCAGATCGCTGTCGTCCTTCGCATCACGGGAGAGGGTAACGAGCGGACTCGCGAGGACGGGCGCGGGATCGCTCAGGGCCACCCCGACCCGGACCGAGCCGACATCGACCCCGAGCCGCCGGCCCCGGACCGGACCGGAGGCATCCGGCCGGTCCGGGCCCCGCTGGGGTCTACTGGGCAACTTCGGCGACCGCCGCGCGCAGGGCCGTCACGGCCTGCTGCGCCCCGGCCGGGTTGCTGCCGCCGCCCTGGGCCATGTCGGGCTTGCCGCCGCCGCGGCCCCCGATCGCCCCGGCGAACGACGGGACGAGCTTGCCCGCCGCGATGCCCCGCTCCCGCGCCGCCGCCGTGGTGGCCACGACGAACGCGATCTTGTCCCCGGACGGCGCGAACAACGCGACCACCCCGGGCCGCTCACCGAACCGGCCGCGGAGGTCGGCGGCCAGCGCCCGCAGACCGTTGCCGTCCACGTCGGGCACGACCTCGGCTACCACCGAGACGCCGCCGGCGTCCTGCGCCCGGCCGGCCAGCGCGCCGGCCGAGCCGAGCACCTGCTGCGTGCGCAGCTGCTCGATCTCCTTCTCCGCGTTCTTCAGCCGGGTCAGCACGTCCTCGATGCGCGCGGGGAGTTGGTCCGAGGGCACCTTGAAGGTGTTCGCCAGCTGCGAAACGAGCAACTGCTCCTTGCGGACGTACTTCAGCGCGTCCGGGCCCACGAGCGCCTCGACGCGGTGCACCCCGGAGCCGATCGAAGCGTCCGACACCAGCTTGACCAGCCCGAGCTGGCCGATCCGGTCCACGTGCGTGCCACCGCAGAGCTCACGCGAGTAGTCGCCCATGTCGACCACGCGCACGTCGTTGCCGTACTTCTCGCCGAACAGCGCGACCGCGCCCAGCTCCAGCGCCTTGTCCTTGGTGGTGACGTAGTTGCGCACCTCGACGTCGGTCTGGAGGTACTCGTTGACCTCCTCCTCGACCTCGGTGAGGATGTCGGCCGACACCGCGCCGGGCGTGGTGAAGTCGAAGCGCATCCGGCCCGGCGAGTTCAGCGAACCGGCCTGCGCCGCGCGCTTGCCGTACGCGCCGCGCACGGCCGCGTGCACCAGGTGCGTCGCGGAGTGCGAGCGCTCGATCGAGAGCCGGCGGTGCCCGTCCACGGAGCCGGTCACCTCGGTGCCCAGGCCGATCTCGCCCGCGACGACCTCCACGCGGTGCACGAACAGGCCCGGCACGATCTTCTGCACGTCGAGCACCTTCAGCTCGACGCCGTCGCCGATCAGCACGCCGGTGTCGGCGACCTGGCCACCGCTCTCGGCGTAGAACGGCGTGCGGTCGAGCACCAGCTCGGCCCGGCGGCCCTCGGCCACGCTGCGCACCGGCAGGCCGTCTTCGAGCAGGCCGACGACCTTCGCGGACGCCTGCAGCTCGCGGTAGCCGAGGAACTCGGTCTCCCCGTGCTGCTCCAGCACCTTGCGGTACTCCGAGAGGTCGCCGTGGCCGCTCTTGCGCGCCGCCGCGTCGGCCTTCGCCCGCGTGCGCTGCTCGTCCATCAGCGTGCGGAAACCCTGCTCGTCGACGCTGAGGCCCTGCTCGGCCGCCATCTCCAGGGTCAGGTCGATCGGGAAGCCGTAGGTGTCGTGCAGCTGGAACGCCTGGTCGCCGGCCAGCACGTCGCCGCCGCCGCGCTTGGTCTCGGCCGCGGCCAGGTCGAAGATCCGCGAACCGCTGGTCAAGGTGGCCAGGAACGCTTCCTCCTCGACCCGCACGACCTCGGAGATCCGGTCGAAGCCGCTGACCAGCTCGGCGTAGGTCGGGCCCATGGTGTCGCGCACGACCTCGGCGAACGCCGGCAGCACCGGCTCCTGCACGCCGAGCAGGCGGGTGGAGCGGACGATGCGGCGCAGCAGCCGGCGCAGCACGTAGCCGCGGCCGTCGTTGCCGGGGGTGACGCCGTCGCCGATCAGCATGACGCCGGTGCGGGCGTGGTCGGCGATCACGCGGAAGCGGACGTCGTCGGCGTGGTTCGCGCCGTAGCGGCGGCCGGAGAACTCCTCGGCCCGGCCGATCACCGGGCGCACCAGGTCGGTCTCGTAGACGTTCTCGACGTTCTGCAGGATCGTCGCCACCCGCTCGACGCCCATGCCGGTGTCGATGTTCTTCTTCGGCAGCTCGCCGATCGGCCGGTGCCCCAGCTTCGGGCTCTGCTCGCCGCGGACGTCCTGCATGAACACGAGGTTCCAGATCTCGATGTAGCGGTCCTCGTCGGCCACCGGGCCGCCCTCGCGGCCGTAGGCCGGGCCGCGGTCGTAGTAGATCTCCGAGCACGGCCCGCCGGGGCCGGGCACGCCCATGTCCCAGTAGTTGTCCTTGCCGTCGCGGACCTGGATGCGCTCGCCCGGCAGCCCGGTCAGCCTGCGCCACAGTCCCGCCGCCTCGGCGTCGCCCTCGTAGACGGTCGCCCAGATCCGGTCCGGGTCGAGGCCGAAGCCGCCCTCGTCCTGGGCGCCGGTGATCAGCTCCCAGGCGTTGGCGATGGCGCCTTCCTTGAAGTAGTCGCCGAAGGAGAAGTTGCCGGCCATCTGGAAGAACGTGTTGTGCCGCGTGGTCTTGCCGACCTCGTCGATGTCCGGCGTGCGCACGCACTTCTGCACGCTGGTCGCGCGCGGGTACGGCGGCGGGGCCTCACCGAGGAAGTAGGGCTTGAACTGCACCATGCCCGCGTTGACGAACAGCAGGTTCGGGTCGTCCAGGATCAGCGGCGCGCTGGGCACGCGGGTGTGGCCCTTGGCCTCGAAGTGGCGCAGGAAGCGATCGGTGATTTCGTGTGTGTCCACGGGTCAGTCCTTGTACTGGGGCGCGGTGGCGGACAGGGCGCACCGCGCCGGGTGGGCGGGGCGGCGGCAACGGCGGAGGGCGCCGCTCCTCGCGCGGAACGCGACGAGGTCAGCCCTCCGCCCGGCGAGCTCGCGGGGCGGGGCGCTGGGCGGCGGCGTGCCGTCCCCCGGCACCGGGCGGCGCGGCGAATCCGGTCCGTTCCTCGACCATGTCGTGCAGCTCCTGCTCCCGCTCGCTCATCCCGGCGCGCACCTCGGCGCCGAACGAGCCCACGGCGCCGGCCAGCTCGCGCACGGCCTCGCCCAGGTTCGACGCCAGCCCGGCCGGGCTGGCCTGGCGAGCCGTCTCGGTGGCCTTGCGGGACAACGCGACGCCGGTCACGACCCCGACGCCGAGCCAGAACAGGCGCTTCACTTCTTCCTCCGGCGAGCCGGGGCGGCGGCCTTCGCTTCCTGCTTGCGGCGCCGCGCGCGGACCGCCTTGCTCAGCCCGTAGGACAGGGCGGCCATCTTGACCAGCGGGCCGCCGAGGGTCGCGGTGAACACCGACGACAGCGCGGAGACGTTGCCGGTGACGGCCTGCGCGCTCGCGGTGATCCCGTCCACGCGCTCGAGCTGGGTGTTCACGTGCGTGATGGTCTCGTTCGCACCCAGCAGGATCGGGTCGCTGCTCTCGTGGGCCTTCCGGATGGCGATGGTCGCCTCGTCCAGCGTGCGGCCGAGCTTGAGCAGCGGGATCGCCAGCAGCAAGACCAGTACAACGAATGCTCCTGCGGCGATCAGCGCGGCGATCTGCCCTGCCGACACGGGCCCTCCTCGGGGTTGCGTGGTCTTCGGTGCCAATTCTTCGGTGCCCGTGAGGCTACCGCCTGTCCAGCCGTTCGGCGGTGTCGCCCCGCCCATTGGTCACTCAGCGCAGCCAGGCGGCTCCCGGCCCGGGGCCGGCAACGGTCATCCGGCGGCCCTGCCCTTCGCGACGGCGCGGTAGAGCACGGCCATGTCCTCCTCGCCGTGACCGGCCTCGACGACGGCTTCGAGGTGGGCCAGCGCGGCCTTCGCGCCCGCGAGGTCGACCTCGTCCCCGGCCGCCTCGACCACCAGGCGCGCGTCCTTGGCGGCCAGCGCTGCCGGGAAGGACGCGGGGTAGTCGCCGGAGAGCATGAGCGGGCCCTTCATCCGCGCGTAGCCGACGTCGAAGGTGGTGCCGGTCATCACGTCGAAGAACGATTCCGGGTCGACGCCCAGGGCGCCGGCCAGCGCCAGGCTCTCGGCGGTGGCGTTGGTCAGGGCCAGCACCCAGCCGTTCATCACGAGCTTGAGCCGGGTGGCGGTGCCCGGTTCGGGGCCGAGCCAGCGGGTGCGCACACCGATGGCGTCGAACACCGGCGCGGCGCGCTCGCGCACCTCCGCCGGACCGGCCGCGAGCACCTGCAGCTCGGCCCGCTCGGCCGGGAGCCTGGTCCCCATCACCGGGCAGTCGACGAACGCCACCCCGGCCCGTTCCGCCGCCCCGGCGAGCCGGCCGGCCCACTCGATGCCCACGGTGCTGGTCTGGAGCCAGAGGGTGCCGGGCGCGAGCCCGGCGCCGGCGATGACCTCGGCGACCGTCGGGCCGTCCGCGAGCATGGTGACCACGATTTCGGCGCCGTCGACCGCCTCACGCGCCGAACCGAAGACGGTGGCGCCCTCGGCGGCGAGCGGTTCGGCCTTGGCCCGGGTGCGGTTCCAGGCCCGCACTTCGTGCCCGGCCCGGGCGAGGTTGGCGGCCATCGGCCGGCCCATGATGCCGGTGCCCAGGAAAGCGATGGTGGTCATGCCGCCATCGTGCCCTCGCCCGGCGGGCCGCGCAGAGCGTCCTTCGCGGGACCGGTGGGGACTGTGCGGCTTGTGCGGCTCTGACGGCGGCCGGTCATGGGGTGAGCGCGGGCCAGGCCGTGGACCGGCCGGCGACCAGGGCGTCGTAACCGGGGAACCCGGCCGGGTGCCGCCGGGGACCGGCCGGAGCCGCGGTGGCCGGCGCCGCGGTGGCCGCCGCGGGGTGGCGGACGCGGATGGTGACGTGGCCGGGGTGCTCGCCCCCGTCGTGCCAGTGGCCGGTGTGGGCCGGGACGCGCAGGAGGTCGCCCGGCTCGCACAGCACGGCGTGCACCCGGCGGCCCGCGTGCACGTACCAGGCCGCGGAACCGCGGACGAAGAACCGGTCCTCGTCCGCGGGCGAGCGGTGCTCGACCGCGGCCGGGGGTGTGGGCCCCCGCCCGGCGGCCGCAGCGGTGCCGCGGACCACGTCCGCCGAGTGGTAGCCGACGGCGGCGGTGAGCCCGTCGACGCGGTCGCGGTAGGCGGCCAGGACCTCGGCCTCACCCGCTTCGGGGGACAGCCCGGCCAGGGGTCAGCGGGCGAAGCCCACGCCGTGGCGCCGGAGTTCGGCCGTGATCGCGCCCGGGTCCTCGGTCCGCAGCAGCACGTGCCCGGGCTGGTCGTCCGGCCACACCGTCAGCAGCGTCATCGCTCCCCCTCGCCCCGGCCCCTCGGCCGCCGGGGACGACCGGGCGGCCGGACGTTTTCGTCCCCACCGTTCTACGGGAGAACGCGGCGGCGCTCACGGGAGTTTCAACCGGCGGGAATCACGGGCGCTCCCCGCGGATGGTGCGGCGCAGCCGCGGCACGCGCTCGGCCAGCGTCCGCTCGCCGCCGCGCTGGGTCGGCTCGTAGTAGTCGCGCCCGACCAGCTCGTCCGGTGGGTACTGCTGGGCCAGCACGCCGTCGGGAACCCCGTGCGGGTAGCGGTAGCCCTGCGCGTTGCCGAGCTTCTTCGCCCCCGCGTAGTGCCCGTCGCGCAGGTGCGGCGGCACGGTGCCGGCCTCGCCCCCGCGCACGTCGGCCAGCGCCGCGTCGATCGCGGTGACCACGGCGTTGGACTTCGGCGCGGTGGCCAGGTGGATGGTGGCCTGGGCGAGCGCGAGCCGCCCCTCCGGCATGCCGATGAACTGCACGGCGTGCGAGGCGGCCACGGCCGCCTGCAGCGCGGTCGGGTCGGCCATCCCGATGTCCTCGCTCGCGTGCACCACCAGGCGGCGCGCGAGGAACCGCGGGTCCTCCCCCGCTTCGATCATCCGGGCCAGGTAGTGCAGCGCGGCGTCGACGTCGGAGCCGCGGATCGACTTGATGAACGCGCTGATCACGTCGTAGTGCTGGTCGCCGTCGCGGTCGTAGCGGACCGCGGCCTTGTCCACAGTGGACTCGACGATGGCCAGGTCGATGGTCTTGTGCTCGGTGGCGCCCGCGGCGTCAGCCGCCGCCTCCAGCGCGGTCAGCGCCCGCCGAGCGTCTCCGCCCGCGAGCCGGACCAGGTGCTCGCGCGCCTCGCCGGCCAGCGTCAGCGCGCCACCCAGTCCGCGTTCGTCGGTCAGCGCGCGCTCCAGCAGCCGCACGATGTCCTCGTCGGTCAGCGGGCGCAGTTGCAGCACCAGTGAGCGCGAAAGCAACGGCGAGACCACCGAGAACGACGGGTTCTCCGTGGTGGCCGCCACCAGCAGCACCGTGCGGTCCTCGACCGCGCCGAGCAGCGCGTCCTGCTGGGTCTTGGAGAACCGGTGCACCTCGTCGATGAACAGCACGGTGTTCTCGGCGTTGTAGCTGCGGCGCCGGCGGGCCTCCTCGATCACGCCGCGCACCTCCTTGACCCCCGCCGAGAGCGCGGACATCGCGACGAACCGGCGGCCGGTGGCGATCGAGACCAGGTTGGCCAGCGTGGTCTTGCCCGTGCCGGGCGGGCCGTAGAGCAGCACGGACGCCGGCGCGGCCCCCTCGACCAGCCGCCGCAGCGGCGCGCCCTCGCGCAGCAGGTGCTGCTGGCCGACGACTTCGTCGAGAGTGCGCGGCCGCATCCGCACCGCCAGCGGCGAGCTGGCCGGGTCGGCGTGGGGCTCCACCCGGTTGGACCCGGTGGGCTCGGGGGGCGGGCCCACATCGGGGTTCACCGTGAAGAGTTCGTCCTGTGCCACCCGCATCACGGTAACCGACCCCCACCAGGCCGGGACACCCGAACCGCAACCGCGCCGACCGGATCCCCGACGCCGCCTCCGGACCGCTCGTGCGCTGGGCCACGAGCAAGGTGACGATGTGGCGCGCCGGGCCGTCATCGGCAAGGGCACCGTCTGCCGGTACTGGGGCACGAAGGACGAACTGCTCCGAGAGGTGCGTGGCCAGGCTGACGGCGACCACCGGGACGTTCGAGCTGTTCGTCCGTCACGGGCTGCTGCGGGCCGACGGGCTGGACCTGCCGTACGCGCTCAGCGTCGCGACCCTCGGCTTCCACCTGCGGCCCGGACCGTCGCGGGCGCCTTCGAGCCGGACCTCGCCGCGCTGGAAGCGGTGGCGGTCTCCGCGCGGTCCACGAGACCTACCGTGCGGTCGTCTACCCCGGAGAATCCGCCACGGCGCCCGGCCCGTTCCAGCCTGACCGGGGTCAAGGTGCTGCGGGTCTGAAATCCTTGCGCCGTCGGCGAACTTCCTTCGCCGGCGGCACGGCGGCGGGCAGACTGGGCCGATGTTCTCCTCGGTCGCGGTGCTTTCGGACATCCACGGGGTGCTGCCGGCGCTCGAAGCGGTGCTGGCGGAGCCGGACGTGCGGACGGCCGAGGCGGTGGTGCTGTGCGGCGACCACGCGGCGGGCCCCCTGCCCTCGGCCACCCTCGACCGGCTCAGCGCCCTCGGCGACCGCGCGGTCTGGGTGCGGGGCAACGCCGACCGCGAGCTGGTCACGCTGGCCGGCGGCGGCCCGGCGGCCGGGCCCGATCCGATCGCGCCGTGGGCCGCCGCCCAGTTGCGCGCCGGCCAGCTCGCGATGCTGGCCGGGCTACCGCTGACCGTGACCCTGGAGGTCGAAGGGCTCGGCGAGGTGCTGTTCTGCCACGCGACCCCGCGCGACGACGAGGAAGTGGTGCTTGTGGACAGTCCGCTGCCGCGCTGGGCCGAGGTGCTCGACGGCGTCACCGCACCGACCGTGGTGTGCGGGCACACGCACATGCCGTTCACCCGGCTCGCCGACCGGCGGCTGATCGTCAACCCGGGCAGCGTCGGAATACCTTACGGGACAGCGGGTGCGCACTGGGCGCGGCTCGGCCCGGGCGTCGAACTGCGCCGGACCCCCTACGACGCCGAGCAGGCGTGCCGGCGGCTCGTCGCGGAATCGGGGTACGAGGACATCGAGGAATTCGCGGACTACTTCGTGCGAAACCCGGCCTCGGACGCCGAAGCGCTGCGGGTGTTCAGCCCGCGGGCCCGCGGAACGAGCGCCACATGATCGCCGCGGCGTAGGGCAGGAACTCGCGGCCGCGGCGCCACAGCCACGGCACGCCCTTGACCACCAGCCAGCCGAAGTGCCCCGCGGCGCTGGGCTCCACGCCGCCCGAGCAGTTCAGGCTGACCGGCTCCGGCACGGCGAACCCGGCCTCGGCCAGCAGCACGGTGAAGCCGAGCGCGAGCATCCGGTGGCCGAGCTCCGAGGGATGCAGGCGGTCGACGCTCCAGGCGGTGAGGTCGTAGGCGCCGGGTATCGTGTCGAGGTCGAGGCAGAACACGTCCTCGGCGGCCACCACGGAGTCGATGGCGGCGTTCAGCTCGGCGACGCGGGCGCTCAGCGCCCGCTTCAGCGACGGCGGCAGGCGGAAGACCCGGCCGTGGTCGTGGAACCGCACGGGCACGACCGTGGTGCCGGTCGCGGCCAGGGCCCGGATGATCCCGGTGAGGTCGGCGGCGATCTTCGCGGCGTCGAAGTCGGGGCGCAGCGTGTCGTTCATGCCCACCACGATCAGCGCGACGTCCGGGCGGTGCGCCAGCACGGGCGGGAGCTGCCGGGACAGCACGCAGTGCATCCGCGCGCCGGTGAACGAGGGGTTGAGGTAGCCCTCCTCGCCCACCCCCAGCGCCGCGGCGACGAGCGGCCCGACCCCGCGCCAGCCGCCGCGCTGCGGCAGCGGATCGCCGAGGCCGACCGCGGTGGAGTCCCCGAGCACGGCCAGCCGCCGCGCGATCCGTGGCGGCGCGGCGGGCTCCGGCGGGCGGGTGGGCTGCGGGGCCGGGGTGACTTGGACACTGATCACGGTCACGCGAACGACCATCCGGCACCGAAACCCACCCTCGGTGATGGTGAGGTAACGCGGTATGGACGGCGCGGGGAACTCTTGGCACGGCCCGCGGGCGAGGACGATCCGGCCACGCGGGACCGGCCTCGGGAGCCGGGATCCGGCGTGAAACGGCCGGCGCGGCCCGGCGTGGTCCCCGGGCCCGAGCCGCCCCGGGGGCGCGCGGACTCAGCGGAAGGCCGGGTAGAACGCCAGGTCGGCGTGCGGTCCCAGCCGGGCGCCGAGCGCGGCGGCCACGCGGGTGGCGTGCTCGGCGATGTCGGTCAACCGGGCGTAACCGGCGTGCTTGGCCAGCTCGCGCCACCAGGTCACCAGCGCGGCCTCCCGGCTGACCGGGGTCGCGTGGCGGGTCAGGTCGAGGCCCGGGAGCGTGTCGCTGGTGACCAGCCAGACCAGCAGCAGCTCACTGATGGTCAGCTGGGCCGCCAGCTCGTCGTCGTCGGCGAAGGACGGCCAGACCCCGACCACCTCGGCGCGCCAGACCGCGATCATCGCCTCGCTCATGCCCGCGGGCAGGGCCAGCGCGTCGTCGCAGGAGGCGAACGGCAGGCGCAGGTAGGCGGCGTCGACCAGCGCCGTGCGCACGCGGCCCCGTTCGAAGTCCAGGAAGCGCACGCCCGAGCCGGTGACCAGGTTGTTCTCCGGGCTCAGCTCCGAAGGGCTGAACGCGCGGAACGCCGCCGAGCGGGCCAGCGCCACCGACTCCGCCACCCGCGCCCGGACCGGCTCCGGCACGGTGACGCCGAGCACGTCTTCGAGCAGGGGCGGCACCTCGTCGAGGGTTTCGGCGAGGTCTTCGTCCTCGTTGCGCGCCGGTCCGCCGAGCCGGCGCAGGAGCGCGTTGAAGTCGGCCTCCCGGCTCGCCGTGCTCGCGTGCAGGCGGCCGAGCGAACGGGCCCAGGACAGCAACGCCCGCTCCGCCGCCCGGGAATCGCGCGCGAAGAGCTTGTCCTGCAGGGTCGGGGCCCGGCCGAGGTCCTCGATCACCAGCACCCGCCCGCGCCCGTCGTGCGCGAGCAGTTCGGGGCACATCCGCTCGTCCGGCGCGAGGGCGGTGAAGAGCTGGTAGCTCACCGCCTCCTGGGCGAACGGGTCGGCGTAACCGGGCTCCGGCGGTTGCGGGTAGTGCTTGATCACCAGGGTGCGAGGCAGCGCGAAGGAGGAGGAGACGACTCGCGCCCGCAACACCGTCGCGGGCCCGCTGCCCTCGAGGTTTTCCGGCGACACCAACGTGATCGCGCTGCCGAAGCGGCGCGACAAGACGCTTTCCCCCGCCGCGATCGCCGCGGCGACGGAATCGGCTCCCGCGCCGACGGTGGAATCGTCGGCGGAGGAGGTGTCGACTGTCATTGGCACCGACCCTACTCGTGACTGAGCGGCCCCGACCACCTCGATTCGGGCAGCGGAACGCGAACGGGAATACTCGGGAAGGAAATCGACGGGACGCAACGCCCTGGCGTTGCCCGAACGGCGGAGGATCAGTGCAAGGGCAGTGACCGGCCTGGCCCCGCGCCGGTGCGCCAGCCACCTGAACCGATCCGGAGCACCGCGGGCACCGGCAGGGCGGGGACGATCGTGTGCTGGTTCACCGTTTTCGCTTACCCAGCGCGAAGCCGGGGAAAACCCCGAACCGGGACCGAACCGCTTCGTGACCCGTTTGCCCCATCACCCGGACGAAAGCGGCCGCGACAGCGCGGAAGAACGCCGCCGTCGCCGCACCGCCAGCACCGCCGCCGCGGCGAGCACGATCCCGGCCAGGTTGACCACCAGCTGCAGCAGCGAATAGCCGGTCCGGTCCCAGCGCCCGGCCACCGCGGCGACCATCGCGTACCCCGCCGCCGGCACCGTGGTCACCGAGATGAACACCCCCACCAGCGCGGCCGACTTGGCCGAGGTCATCGCCAGCATGCCCGCCGCGCCGGCGAGCAGCGCGACGACGAACGACGCGACGCCCACCTGGTAGACGAAGTCGACCGCGTGGTTGCCCACGATCGCCGACGGGTCGAAGACCCCGGTGGCCGAACCCAGCAGCACCCCGCCGAGCGTGACGGCCATCGCGATCGGAAACCCGGCCAGCAGCGCCACCCCGGCCCGTGCGGCCAGATCACGCCGGCGCAGCACCAGCCCGACCGCGATCGCGGCCAGCGGCCCGAATTCCGGCCCCACCACCATCGCACCGACGATCGTCACCGCCGAATCCGTGACCACCCCGACCGCCGCGAGCAAGCAGGCGATCACCAGGAACGCCTGGAAGGTCAGGTTCCAGCGCGCTTCCTCGCCCGTGCGGCCCAGCAATTCCTGCCACACCACCGCATCCGCGCCCTCACCGGGCGCGGCCTCCTCGGCGGCGTCGGCCGCGTCGGACAACGCCGTGTCCAGTGCTTCGAGCGTGATTCCGCCGGCCCGGTCGAGATCGAGCGCGCACAGGGCGTCGACGATCTCGTCCGCGGCCTCCCGGGCGATGTCCGCTTCGATCAGGTCGCCCTCGGGCTGGACGGCGACCCCGCGGTGCAGCACCAGGTGCGCGGTGCCGGCGTGGCCCCGCAGGAACGCGAGGGCCTCGCCGGTCCGCTCCGGCGGGCACACCGCCCGCAGGTGCAGCACTAGGCCGGCGGCGCGGGCGGAGTGGGCTTCGCGTCGATGCCGGCCTCCTTGCGCTGCTGCGCGGTGATCGGCGCGGGGGCGGCCGTGAGCGGGTCGTAGCCGCCGCCGGTCTTCGGGAAGGCGATCACCTCGCGCAGGGAATCGGCCTTGGCCAGCAGCATGACGATGCGGTCCCAGCCGAAGGCGATGCCGCCGTGCGGGGGCGGGCCGAACGCGAAGGCGTCGAGCAGGAAGCCGAACTTCTCCTGCGCCTCCTCGTCGGACAGGCCCATCAGGTTGAACACGCGCTTCTGCACGTCACCGCGGTGGATACGGATCGAGCCACCGCCGATTTCGTTGCCGTTGCAGACGATGTCGTAGGCGTAGGCGAGCGCGCTGCCCGGGTCGGACTCGAACTTCTCGATCCACTCCGGGGTCGGCGAGGTGAACGCGTGGTGCACCGCGGTCCACTTGCCGGAGCCGACGGCCACGTCGTCGCCGATGTCCTCGACCGGGGCGAACAGCGGCGCGTCCACGACCCAGACGAACGACCAGGCGTCCTCGTCGATCAGGCCGAGGCGCTTGCCGATCTCGTCGCGCGCGGCGCCGAGCAGCGGCTGCGTGGAACTGGCCTTGCCGGCGGCGAAGAAGATGCAGTCGCCGGGCTTCGCGCCGGCCGCGGCCGCGACGTTCTCGCGCTCGGTCTCGGACAGGTTCTTCGCGACCGGCCCGCCGAGCGTGCCGTCGGTGTTGACCAGGATGTACGCGAGGCCGCGCGCCCCACGCTGCTTCGCCCACTCCTGCCACGCGTCGAGCTGGCGGCGCGGCTGGTCGGCGCCACCGGCCATCACGACCGAGCCGACGTACGGCGACTGGAACACGCGGAACGGGGTGTCGGAGAAGAACTCCGTCATGTCGGTGATCTCGAGGTCGAAGCGCAGGTCCGGCTTGTCCGAGCCGTACCTGGCCATGGCCTCGTGGTAGGTGATGCGCGGGATGGGCCGCGGGATCTCGTGCCCGATCAGCTTCCACAGCGCGGTGACGATGTCCTCGCCGAGCGCGATCACGTCGTCCTGCTCGACGAAGCTCATCTCGATGTCGAGCTGGGTGAACTCGGGCTGGCGGTCGGCGCGGAAGTCCTCGTCGCGGTAGCAGCGGGCGATCTGGTAGTACCGCTCCAGCCCGCCGACCATGAGCAGCTGCTTGAACAGCTGCGGCGACTGCGGCAACGCGTACCAGGAGCCGGGCTTGAGCCGCGCGGGCACCAGGAAGTCGCGCGCGCCCTCGGGGGTCGAGCGGGTCATCGTCGGCGTCTCGACCTCGACGAAGTCCTGCGCGTGCAGCACCTCGCGCGCGGCGCGGCTGACCTCGCTGCGCAGCCGCATCGCCGCGGCCGGCCCGCTGCGGCGCAGGTCGAGGTACCGGTGCCGGAGCCGGATCTCCTCGCCGACGTCCACCCGGTCGTCGATCGGGAACGGCAGCGGCGCGGCCTCGGACAGCACCTCGAGCTCGGTGGCGAGCACCTCGATCTCGCCGGTGGGGATCTCGGCGTTGGCGTTGCCCTCGGGCCGCCGGGACACCTCGCCGACGATCTTCACGCAGAACTCCGAGCGCAGCGCGTGCGCGCGCTCGGCCATCTCCCCTTCGCGGAACACGACCTGGGCGACGCCGCTGGCGTCGCGGAGGTCGATGAAGATGACTCCGCCGTGATCGCGCCGCCGGGCCACCCAGCCGGTGAGGGTGACGTGCTGACCGGCCTGCCCGGCACGCAAGGTGCCGGCTTGATGAGTGCGGAGCACTGCGACTGCTCTCCTTCGCCCACGGGTTCACGGCGGTTTTCGCCGAACACAGAGGCTAACGAACGCCCCCGGCGGCCTTGCTACCAGGCTTCTCCGGCCGGGCCGGGACCGGTTTCGCCGCCCGCTTCCACCGGGCCGGGCCACCCCCCTCGCCCCCTACGCCGGACCGACGGCACGCCCCCACCCGCCACACCGGGCCGAGCCATCCCCGTCCACGCCGGATCACGCCGGGCACGTCGCGTCACGGCCAGGCCACACCCCTACGCCCGACGCCCGGCCACGTCACGCCCCCACGCCCGGCCACGCACTCCCGGCCACGTCACGCACTCCCGGGCACACCACCCCCCCAACGCATCACGCAACGCCCGGCCCCGCCACCCCAACCACACCCGACCACGCCATGCACCGGTCGGCCGTGCCACCTCCAGCTACGCCACCCACCGCCCGGCCACGTCACCCCCCAGCCACGCCATACACCCGCCCGGCCACGTCACCCCCCAGCCACGCCATACACCCGCCCGGCCATGCCACCCCCAGCCACGCCACACAGCGCTCAGCCAAGCACCGCCCGGCCACGTCACGCCCGGCCACCTCACACCCAGCCACGCCACACACCACCCAGCCCCGCACCGCCCGGCCACCTCACACCCAAGCGCGTCACGCACCGCCCGGCCGCACCGCGTCATGCCCAGCGCTGGGTCACCGCAGCCACCGGACCCACCGTCGCTGCCCCGCCCCATCCCGGCCCGGCAGCACCGGCGCGACCAGCACCGCGCACGGCAGACCCGCCGCGCGGATCCGGCGGACCAGGTCCAGCCGGGCCTGCGGGCTCGGCGTGCCCGGTTCCAGCCGGTGCTGAAGCTCCCGGTCCAGCAGCGCGATCGAGACCGCCACGTGCGCCGGGACGTCCTTCGCCACCGATTCCAGCAGGGGCAGGTCGCGGGTCAGCACCGTGCCCTTGGTCAGGATCGACAGCGGGGTGCCCGAGTCCGCGAGCGCGCGGATGATGCCGGGCATCAGCCGGTAGCGGCCCTCCGCGCGCTGGTACGGGTCGGTGTTCGTGCCCATGGCCACCGGCTCGTGCCGCCAGCCCGGGTGCTTCAGTTGCGCTGTCAGCACTTCCGGCGCGTTGACCTTCACCACCACCTGGCTGTCGAAGTCGCGGCCCGCGTCGAACTCCAGGTAGGTGTGGGTGTGGCGGGCGAAGCAGTTGTGGGACACCATGCCGTCGGCCACGAAGTCGCCGGTGCCGGTGGTGATGTCGTACAGCGGCAGCTCCAGGCCCATCGATTCCACCGCGGTCACGGTGCGCCGCACGGAGCCGATGGTGGTCCCGTCCAGAGAGCGCTTCCACGTCACCGCCGGATCGGTCAGGTGCAGGAACCGCAGCACCTCGGCCGCGCCGCCGGAGAGCCGGGCCACGCGACGGCCCGGGTGGTCGCGGTGCCCGACCGTCTCGTGGTCGAAAGAGAACCGTTCCAGCGCCGCGAACAGCGTGTCGACCACGTCCGTCTCGTCGTGCGCGATCGACAGCACCCCGCGGCGGTAGGAGCCGGCCAGGTCGAACAGCCCGGCCAGGAACCCGCGCGACCAGTGCGCGTCCGGTTTCGGCGGGATCCGCATGAACCCGGCCGAGGCGCCGAAGTCCGGCAGGTAGCCCAGGGCGCGCTCGGCCGCGTCCGGCTCCACCGCGAACCCGCCGGAGCGCAGCATCCCGCACAGGTAGCCGGCGCGGTAGCCGAGCGTGTCGTCCGGGGTGCGCGCGAACCGCCCGCCGCCGACCAGCTCCGTGCCCGGCTCCAGGTGCGGCCGCTGCGCGGTGCCGAGCCGGCTGCCGGTGACGTACTTCCACCCGCGGGCGCTGAGGAACCGGTGGTCCGGCCCGGCGACCAGCGCGGTGCCGTCGTCGAGGGTGACGCGGTAGGCCTGGCGCACCGTGGTCCAGTGCGCCAGCACCTCCGTGGGCACCAGCCGCCGCGCGACGCCGTGGCCGCGGGTGCCGAAGACCGCTTCGCCCACCACCAGGTCGGCGATCGGCTTGGCCCGCCCGTCGGCCAGCAGCACCGGGGTGGTGCCTTCCAGGCAGTAGGTGCACGCGTGCGAGCAGCCCCGGTACGGGTTCACCGTCCAGCGGAACGGCACCGGGGAGCTGCCCGGCACCCGGTTCAGCACCGACCGGGCGCGCACCTCGTGGAAGGTGATGCCGTCGAACTCCGGTGATCGCACCGACCGCACCAGGCCGTCCAGGCCCGGCAGTACCGGCTCACCCTCTCCTGCTCGCTGTCGTTCCCATCGCACCGGTCAAGTCGAACACATGTTCTATAGACCTGTCAAACACATGTTCGAACGCGCCGTTCGCCCGGGCGCGGCCGCTCAGACCGGGAACCGCTCCAGCGCCCGGATCTTGTTGGTCGCGTCCAGCGCGGCGACCTTGTACGCCTCGGACAGGGTGGGGTAGTTGAACACGGCGTCGACCAGGTAGTCGACGGTGCCGCCGCAGCCCATCACCGCCTGGCCGATGTGCACGAGGTCGGTGGCGCCGGTGCCGAACACGTGCACGCCCAGCAGTTTCCGGTCGGTGGTGGACACCAGCAGCTTGAGCATCCCGTAGCTGTCGCCGGTGATCTGCCCGCGCGCCAGCTCGCGGTAGCGTGAGATGCCGACCTCGTACGGCACCGAGGACGAGGTGAGCTGCGCCTCGGTGGCGCCGACGTAGGAGATCTCCGGAATGGTGTAGATCCCGATCGGCTGCAGGGCGCCCAGCCCGTTCGCGTGCTCGCCGAACGCGTGGTACGCGGCGAGCCGGCCCTGATCCATCGAAGTTGCCGCGAGCGCCGGGAAACCGATCACATCGCCGACCGCGTAGACGTGCTCGACCTCGGTCCGGTAGTGCTCGTCCACGGTCAGCCGGCCGCGCTCGTCGGCCGCCAGTCCCGCCTTCTCCAGCGCCAGCCCGCCGGTCACGCCCTGGCGCCCGGCCGAGTACATGACGCCGTCGGCCGGGATGCGCTTGCCGCTCGCCAGCGTGGTGACGGTGGCGTCGGCCGACACCGCCACGTCCGCCACCTTCTCCCCGAAGCGGAAGGTGACGCCGAGGTCGCGAAGCTGGAACTTCAGCGATTCGACGATCTCCGGATCGCAGAAGCCGAGCATCTGCTCCCGCTGCTCCACCACGGTCACGCGCGAGCCCAGCGCGGCGAACATCGACGCGTATTCGATCCCGATCACCCCGGCGCCGACCACGACCAGCGAGGACGGGATCTGCTCCAGCCGCAGGATCTCGTCGGAGTCGAGCACCCGCGCGGCGTCGAAGTCCACGTGCGCGGGCCGGGCCGGGCGGGTGCCGGTGGCGATCACCACGTAGTCGCCGGAGATGGTCCGGCGGTCGCCCGGGTGCCGGCCCTCGACCAGCACGGTGTGCGGGTCGGCGAACGAGCCGGTGCCCGGGACCAGGTCGATGTGGTTGCGCTGCAGCTGGGCCCGCACCACCTGCACCTCGCGCCCGACCACGTGCTGGGTGCGGGCCAGCAGGTCGGCGATGGTGATGTCCTGCTTGACCCGGTAGCTCGCCCCGTAGAGCTCCCGCTGGTTCATCCCGGTCAGGTAGAGCACCGCTTCGCGCAGGGTCTTGGACGGGATGGTGCCGGTGTTGACGCACACCCCGCCGACCATGTCGTGCCGGTCGACGACCGCCACCTTCTTCCCCAGCTTCGCCGCGGCGATGGCCGCCTTCTGCCCGCCGGGCCCCGAGCCGATGACGATGAGGTCGTACTCGTGTTCGCTCACCCGCAGAAGCCTGCGCACTCCCTTCCCGCCGCGCAAGCCCCAACCTCAGGATCGCAACGCGCCCCGGCGCCGGTGGAAATCCGTCACCCCGTCCAGGCCCGCCGTGATCTCCTCACGCAGCAACGCCGCCTGCTGCGCCACGACGTCCTCCCCGAGCAACTCGGCCGCGCGTCCTTCTTCCAGCGCCGCCAGCGCCTCCCACGGCGTGGGCGCGAGCGAACCCACCTCGGCCCCCGCCTCCGGTGGGCTCAGCTTCTCCTGCACCCCCGCGAGGCCGGCCGCCAGCAGGGCCGCCAGCACGAGGTGCGGCTGGGCGTCCGCGCCCGCGAAGCGGAACTCCAGCCGCGGTGCGCCCGGCGGCCCGCACAGCCGGACCGCGGCGGTGCGGTCGTCCGGGCCCCAGCGCAGCACCCGCGGGGAGAACGACGCCGTGCGCAGCCGCGTGTAGCTGTTCCACGTCGGCGCCCACACGGCCGTCAACGCCCGCGCGTCTCGCAGCACCCCGGCCAGGAAAGCGCCGAGCGGACCGGGGAAGCCGGCCGGTCCGTCCTTTGTGG
Source organism: Amycolatopsis sp. PS_44_ISF1 (assembly GCF_032335455.1). Classification (NCBI taxonomy): domain Bacteria; kingdom Bacillati; phylum Actinomycetota; class Actinomycetes; order Pseudonocardiales; family Pseudonocardiaceae; genus Amycolatopsis; species Amycolatopsis sp. PS_44_ISF1. The sequence goes on from NZ_JANUXO010000002.1 coordinate 2,293,258, forward strand.
ACAGTGACAGGTGGACGTGGCCGGAGTTGCCCTGTCCCGGCTCCGGTGCGGCCAGGTAGTCGGCGCGCGCGTCGTGCTGGGCGGCGACGCGGCGCGTGAGCAGTTGCAGCAGCAGGGCGTCGTCGCACGCGGCCAGCGGGTCCCGGTGCCGCAGCACGATCTCGTACTGGCCCGGGTGGCATTCGGCCCGCGCGGACTCCACGCCCAGGCCCGCCGCGGCCTCCCGCAGCGAGGCGAGCAGCGGCGCGAGCCGCTCCGTGCCGCCCAGCGCGTAGTCGACGCCGTGCGGGGTCAGCGGCTCGCCGCCGGCGTCCCGGAAGACGACTTCGTGCTCCAGCCCCGCCGAAGGCGCCAGCCCGTGCTCGTCGAGCGCCGCCAGCTGGGCCCGCAGCACCGATCGCGGCGCCAGCCCCGCCGGTTCGCCCGAAGGCCACTCCGCGTCGCAGACCACCGCCCAGGTCCGGTCGCCGAGCGGCAGCGCCGTGGCCGGGTCCGGGCGCACCCGCAGATCCCCGAACCCGCCCAGGTACGCCGAAAGCGGGCCGCCCTCGGGCAGCGGCTCCCGTTCGGGGTTCCAGGCGAACACGTAACTGCACACCCCGTAACCGGTTTCGAGCACTTCGGCCGCGAACGGCCCGCTCACCTCCGCCGCGGCGAACCGCGCGTGCGGGTCGGGCACCAGCAGGAGCAGTCGGGTGCCGTCGTCCTCGAGCAGCCGCCGCAGCACCCCGCCCGCGGCCGCGGCGGCCGAGGCCCGCCCGGCCGGCGAACGCGGACCGACCGGCCGGGCGAACGGCGTCACCAGGCGCCGTCCGGGTCCGGCGCGTGCAGCGGGTTCGGCACCCGGCCCCACCGGACGTCGAACTCGTCGTCGCGCTCCACCTTGTCGAAGCCCTGCCCGGCCAGGTGCTCGCGGTTCAGCGTCACCCGCTCCACCTCCGGCGCGAGCAGCCGGCAGGCGTCGAACCGCGCGGCCACGTCCGGGTTCTCCTCGCGGTAGCGGCCGACGACCGTGCGCACCAGGCCCCAGAACACCCCGCGCGCCAAGCCGAGGTCGTCGAGCAGGATCTCCGCCCAGAACCGCAGCTGCCCGGAGAACACCGAGCTGAACAGCGACTGCGCGAGCAGGTGCGCGGGCCAGCGCAGCATGTCGGCGTTGGCCTCCACCGGAAGGTCGCCGTAGCCGGGCAGCTCCTCGTCGAGCAGGTCCACGCCCTGGGCGAAGTCCTTGATCGCCACCCGCAGCGGCCAGCCGCGGTCGTCGGCCACCAGGATCAGGTTCTGGCCGTGCGGGCAGAACCCGACCCCGTAGCGCAGCAGCCAGTGCAGCAGCGGCGTGAGCAGCCGGTCGAACAGCCGCGCGCACCAGGACTCCGCGCCGCGGCCCGCGCGTTCGATCAGGTGGGTGAGCACGGCCGTGCCCTCGACGTCGCGGTAGGGCAGCGCGGCGAACGAGATCGCCCGCTCCCCTTCGGCGAGGCGGGCCACCAGCGGCTCGCGCCACAGGGCCCCGAGCGTCTCGTGGAAGCGGTAGGGCAGCTCCTCCAGCGCGCCGAAGAGCGGGTGGCGCACCGAGACGCTGGCCACCTCGCCGAGCAGCTCGAACCGGTAGGACTCCGACAGCAGCGGGTCGGCCGCGTCGATCCGGCGCAGCCATTCGGTCACCGACGGACCGGCCAGCGTGGCCGCCGAGTTCAGGCCGCGGTACACCAGGGTGTTGCGCACCGAGACCGCCGTCTTCACGTCATGGCGGTCGGGCCGGGTGGCGTTGGCCAGCGTCCGGACCGTCTGGTGTGGACGGTAGGCGTCCGCGCCGTCGCCGAGGTCCACCAGCCGTCCGGCCGCCAGCTCCGCGGCGTAGAGCGTGCCGAGGATTTCGTCGGCCTGCCAGGGGTGCACGGGCACCCACAGGTAGTCGCCCGGCTCGCCGGCCTCCGCGACCCGGGCGGTGAACGCCGCCCGCTCGGCCTCGTCCAGCTCGGCCGCCAGCAGACCGGAAGCGGTCAGCCCGGCGACGCAGCGGAATTCGGCCAGGTCGCGGTGCACGGCGAACCAGCGCAGCCGGACCTCGGCCCCGGACTCGGGCGCGTACCGCGCGCGGTCGGCGGCGGAGAAGCCGACCCGGCCCTTGTTCAGCACCAGCCGCGGGTGCCCGGTGAGGTGCCCGTCGGCCCGGTTGTAGTCCATCGTGGACAGTTCGGCCGCGGTGGGCGCGCGGCGCAGGCGGGCGGCCTCGTTGGCCACCGTCGAGGTCAGCTCGGCCAGGACGTCGGCCAGCCGCAGCCCGGTCAGCCCCAGCGTGGCCCGCGCGCCGACGACCAGCGCGCGCGGGTCGTCGGCCGGCGCCTCGACCCCGGCCGCGGAGCGGACCGCGCTGCCCGGCCGGACCGTCCACGATTCGAACGCGCCGCGCCGGGCCTCGAAGCGGTACCAGACCTCCCCAGGCAGTTCCAGCCGCCAGGTCCGGTGCCCGCCGCCGGCGTCCGCGCCGGGTTCGGGCCCGAGCATCGCCTCGTACGACAGCTCGCCGAGCATCTTGTGCGTGACGAGCGAGCCCGCGGCCCGCCAGGCGGCGGCTTCGGTCAGGGTCACAGGTCCTCCGTGGTCTCGAGGCCGAACGTGGTGAACGCGGTGCGCCCGGGCAGCTCGTAGACCGCTTCGCCGCACACCGCGTTGAGGATCGTGGCGGCACGCCAGGCCCCGAGCCCGAGGTCCGGCGCGCCCGGGCCGTGGGTGTGCCGCTCGGCGTTCTGCGCGAACACCGCTCCGGTGACGCCGCCGCCGAGGGCCAGCCGGTAGTCCGCGCCGACGACGAGCCGGCCGTGATCGTCGCGCTCGACGGCGTCGCCCAGTCCGGCCAGCAGCGGCCCGGTCGGGGTCTCCGCGTACCCGGTGGCGCAGACGACGGCGCCGGTGCGATGCGTGGCGCTGCGCGACTGCTGCTCGTGACGCAGGCCCAGCTCGATCCCGCCCGGCCCGGCGCTCGCCGAAACGACCTCGACACCGGGGGTGAGCACGGCCCCGGGCCACCGCCCGCCGATGCTCCGGCGGTAGAGCTCGTCGTGGATGGCGGCGCTGGTTTCGGCGTCGATCCCCTTGTAGAGCTGCCATTGCGTGGGCAGCAGCCGGTCCCGCACCGGCTCGGGCAGGCCGTGGAAGTACGCCGTGTAGTCCGGGGTGAACTGCTCCAGACCCAGCTTCGAGTACTCCATGGGCGCGAACGCGGGCGTGCGCGCGAGCCACCGGACACCGTCCACAGTGGAGCGCGAGCGGAGCAGGTCCAGGAACACCTCGGCGCCGGACTGCCCGGAGCCGACCACGGTCACCGTCTCCGCCGCCAGCAGGGCCGCGCGGTGGGCCAGGTAGTCCGCGGAGTGCAGGGCCGGCACCTCCGGCGCCGCGACCAGCGCGCGCAACGGCAGCGGGACGTTCGGCGTGCTGCCCACCCCGAGCACCACCGATGCCGCCAGCACGGGCTCCGCGCCGGAGACCGTCAGCTCGAACGCCTCCTGCGCCGCCACCCAGCGCACGCCGGTGACTTCGTGGCCGAACCGGCACGAGGGCAGCCGGGCCGCGGCCCAGCGGCCGTAGTCGTCGTACTCCGCGCGCGGCAGGTGGAACCGCTCGGCGAAGTAGAACGGCAGCAGCCGTCCGCGTTCGCGCAGGTAGTTGAGGAACGAGTGCCGGCTGGTCGGGTCGACCAGCGAGACCAGGTCGGCCAGGAACGGCACCTGCAGGGTCGCGCCCTCGACCAGCAGCCCGGGATGCCAGCGGAACTCCGGACGCGCGTCGAACAGCACGAGGTCCAGCTCCAGCGGATCGGCCAGCGCCGCCAGCGCCAGGTTGAACGGCCCGATCCCCACTCCGGCGAGGTCGAAGCGCCTCACGAGGCGACCGGGCTCTGCCGGGCGGCCACAGCGGCACCGGCGGCACCGGCGGACCCGGTGGACCCGGTGGACCCGGCCGTGCTCGCGCAGCCGGTGGCGGTGGCCGCCACCAGGTCCAGCAGCGCGCGGTAGTCCTCGGGGCCGGTGTGCGGGTGCAGCAGCGTGAGCTTGAGCCACAGCCGCGGCGCCCCGTCCGGGCCGGTCGGCAGCAGCCCGCGGCCGATCACCGCGGTGCCCGCCTCCAGCAGTTCACGGCGGACGCGGGCCACCAGCTCGTCGCCGAGCGGCTCGGGCAGACCGTCGGCCGCGCGCGGGCGGAAGACCACAGTGGACAGTTCCGGCGCCCCCCACGAGCGCAGGCCCGGGTGGGCGGCCACCAGCCGGTGCACCCCGCCGGCGGTGGCGCAGCAGCGTTCCACGAGCGCGCCGAGGCCCTCGGTGCCGAGCGCGCGGACGGTCACGGCCATGCGGAACGCGTCCGGGCGGCGCGAGGTCCGGATCGACCGGCCGAGCAGGTCGGGCAGTCCGGCCTCGGTGTCGTCGGCGGCGTTGAGGTACTCGGCGCGGACGGTGAGCGCGGACAGGTCGGCGCCCGCGCGCGCGGCCAGCAGCCCGGCCGCGACCGGCTGCCAGCCGAACTTGTGCATGTCCAGGGCCACGGAGTCGGCCAGCTCCAGCCCGGCCACGCGCGGGCGCAGGGCCTCGCTGCACAGGGCCATCCCGCCGTACGCGGCGTCCACGTGCAGCCGGGCCCCGGCGCGGCGGCAGATCCGGGCGATCTCCGGCAGCGGGTCGATCCGCCCGGTGTTGGTGGTGCCCGCGGTCGCCACGACCACCGCGGCCGCGCCCAGCGGCACCAGGGCCTCGGCCAGCGCTGCGGGCACCATCCGGTCGTCCGCGCAGGCCACGACGACCGGCGCGGGCAGGCCCAGCAGCCACGCGGCGCGCGCGACGCTGTGGTGGGAGTTCTCCCCGCACACCGGCCGCACGGTGCCACCGCCCGCTTCACGGGCCAGCAGCAGCCCCAGCAGGTTCGACTCCGTGCCCCCGGAGGTGACCACCGCGTCGGCCCCCGGCACGGCCGGGTAGCAGAGCCGGGCGATCCCGGTGGTGAACTCCCGTTCCAGCTCGCTGGCGACCGGGGCCTGGTCCCACGAGTCCATCGACGGGTTGAGCGCCCCGGCCACCACGTCCGCCGCCACCGAGACGGCCAGGGGCGGGCAGTGCAGGTGCGCGGCGCAGGCGGGGTCGGCGGGATCGGCCGAACCGGCGGCCAGCAGCGCGCCGAACTCCTCCAGGGCCCGCCGCGCCCCCACCCCGGTGCGGGGCAGCACCCCGGTGCCGCCGCCGGCCGCGGCCAGCGCCGCCGCCACCGCGGCGGGTCCCCCGGCCGGCACCGGGCCGCCCCGCTCGGCGATCCCGTTCGCCATCCCCCGCAGCGCCACCGGGATCAGCTCGCCGAGCCGTTCCGCGCCGCCGCGCCCGCCGCTGAGACCTGCTGCCGACTCGACACCCATGGAGCCGCCTTTCTTAGGGTTGCCTACCCTCGGCAACACTACGGACACCCTCCGGCAGAGGGCGAACGGGTAGGCATCCCTTCCCAGCATGGTGGCCCCGGACGCGGATCGCGTCCGCCATTTCGGGAGACCCCGGACCGGCGCTCACCGGGGCGGCGCGGCTACCAGGTGACCGGCAGGGACCGCGGTCCGCGCAGCAGGTGGTTCGCCTTGAACGGCACCTGGGCGGCCGGGGTGGCCAGGCGCAGTCCCGGCAGCCGGCGCAGCACCGAGGCCAGCCCGGTCTGCAACTCCACCCGGGCCAGCGGCGCGCCCAGGCAGTGGTGCAGGCCGTGCCCGAACGAGATGTGCGGGTTGGCCTCGCGGTCGAAGTCGACCGCCTCGGCGCCCTCGAACACCGACTCGTCCCGGTTGGCCGCGGCGATCTGGCAGACCACGGACTCGCCCGCGCGAACCAGGGTGCCGCCGACCTCCAGGTCCTCGCGGGCGATCCGGCCGAAGGTGACCACGCCCAGCGGCGTGATCCGCGCCAGCTCCTCCACCGCCCTGGGCACCAGCCCGGGATCGGCGAGCAGCCGCTGCCACAGCCCGGGCTGGGTCAGCAGGGTGAACACGTAGCCCGAGAGCTGGTTGGCGGTGGTCTCGTGCCCGGCCGCGAGCAGGGCGATGCCCAGCTGCACCAGTTCCTCGTCGGAAAGCCGCTCTTCGACGTCGCGCGCCGAGACCAGGAGGCCGATCAGGTCTTCGGTCGGCTGCTCGCGGCGCTTCGCGGCCAGCTCGGAGAAGAAGGCGGCCAGCGACTGCTGGGCCGCCATGATGTCCTCGATCGACACGTCTTTGATGGCCGTGGCCCGGTGCGACCACTCGTGGAACTCCGAGCGCTGGTCCTCCGGCACGCCCAGCAGTTCGCTGATCGCGGTGACGGCCAGCGGCAGCGAGAAGTCGGTGACCAGGTCGGCCTCCGGCCCCCGGTCGATCATCCGGTCCAGCAGACCGTCCACCACCTGCTGGATCCGGGGCCGCAGCAGCTCGACCCGGCGCACGGTGAACGCCCGCGCCACCACCCGGCGCACCCGGGTGTGCTCGGGCGGGTCCAGGTTCAGGATGCTGGGGGTGGTCTCCATCATCGGCATCGTGCGCGGCGCGTCCGCGCCCACCGCGGCCGCGCGGCTGAAGCGCGGGTCGGACAGCACCAGCTTGACGTCGGCCAGCCGGGTGGCCAGCCAGGCCACGCCGCCGTAGGGCATTTCCAGCCGGCCGAGGCCCGCGGCCCGGCGGTACCGGCCGTACTCCGGGGCCAGCTCCAGCTGGGCGGTCTCGGGGAACGGGTACGGGCGGGCCTCGGTGGTCATGCTCGGGACTCCCTGGCTGGTGGTGGGGCCGGACGGGGCGACGCCGGACATCCCGGCCCGCCGGTCATTGCTCTCTTGCGAGTAGTAGCAAGAAAGACCGGGGCCGTCCACCACCCGGGGCCAGGCTTGCCCGGATGGTCCACCGGGGGCGTGACGACCGGCCCCGCCCCCCGCCGGTTCACCGCTTCGGCGCCAGCCCCCGAACCTGCTCGAACGGGTCGCCCCCGGTGGGCAGCAGCGCGATCACCGGGGTGGTCAGCCCACCGTCCACATAGGCCTGAACCTGCTCCCGGCACGATTCCACGCTGCCGTGCACGATCAGCTCGTCCACCACGGAATCGGGGATCACCTCGTTGGCCCGGCGCCGGTCGCCCGCGGCCCAGGCCGCGTGCATCGGCGCCAGCGCCGCACCGCGGCCCAGCCACTCGTGGAACGCGGCGTACGCGGGCACCGTGAGGTAGGAGGAGATCAGCATCCGTCCCAGCCCGCGGGCCGCCTCGGCGTCTTCGGTCGGGCAGACGAAGATCCGGGCCGCCAGCTCCACCTCCGGCCCCACCACGCCCCGCACCTGGGGCACGTCGGAGGCGGCCAGCCAGTTGGTGATCGCCCCGTCCGCCTCCCGGGCGGCCAGCTTCAGCATCCCGGGCCGCAGCGCCGCCAGCATGATCGACGGTGCCGGGTCCGCGGCGCGCTCCAGCCGGAACTTGGTCACCGAGAACGTCTCGTAGCTTTCGGTCACCTTCTCCCCGGCCAGCGCCGAGCGCAGGAACCGCAGCGTGTCGCGCGAGCGCGCGAACGGCTCGGCGAACTCCGCGGCGTTCCAGCCCTCCACGATCACCGGCGAGGACGCCCCGATGCCGAGCACGAACCGGCCCGGCGCCAGCTCCGCCAGCGTCGACGCGCTCATCGCCAGCAGCCCCGGTCCACGGGTGTACACCGGCACGATCGCCGTGCCCAGGCGCAGCCGCGGGGCCCACTGCGAAGCCAGCACCAGCGGGGTGAACGCGTCCGGGCCCGCGGTCTCGGCCGTCCAGGCGTCGGTGTAGCCGAGGTCGGGCAACTGCTCGACGATCTCGCGGTGCCCGGTCAGCGGCACCCCGGTGAGCGGGATGGTCAGGCCCCAGCGGCTCATCGGTTCTCCTTGTCTGTGTCTTTGCGGGACACCCGCACCCGGCCGGGGCCGCGAACGAGCTGACGCGATGATGGGTTCACGCCCCCTCCTCGTCTTTGCGGGACACCCGCACCCGGCCGGGGCCGCGAACGAGCTGACGCGATGATGGGTTCACGCCCCCTCCTCGTCTTCGCGGGACACCCGCACCCGGGCGGAAAGCTCACGCAGCAGCCAGTCCACCTGCACGCGCATCATGTTCTCCGCGACCTCCTCGGCCTGCGGGGTCATGTGGGTGGCCCCGGCCAGCGGCAGGAACACGTGCGGGCGTCCCCCGGCCAGCAGCGCCGAGGACAGCCGCAGCGAGTGCGCGGGGAACACGTTGTCGTCGGCGAGGCCGTGCACGAGCATCAGCGCGCGCGAAAGCTCCCCGGCCCCGGCGATCAGGGAATTGCTCTCGTACGCCTCGGGCGCGTCCTGCGGGGTGCCCAGGTACCGCTCGGTGTAGTGCGTGTCGTACAACGACCAGTCGGTCACCGGCGCGCCCGCGACGGCGGCGTGGAACACGTCCGGGCGGCGCAGCACCGCCAGCGCCGACAGGTAGCCGCCGTAGGACCAGCCGCGGATCGCGACGCGCTCGAGGTCGAGCTCCGGGTGCTCGGCCGCGGCCGCGTGCAGTCCGTCCACCTGGTCGGCCAGCGTGACCTCGGCCAGCCGGCCGGCGATGGCCTTCTCCCAGGCCGCGCCCCGGCCCGGGGAACCGCGGCCGTCGACCACCAGCACCGCGAAACCCTGGTCCGCCAGCCACTGCGGGGTGAGGAAGGCGTTGCGGCTCTGCAGAACCCGTTGCGCGTGCGGGCCGCCGTAGGGGTCCAGCAGCACCGGCAGCTTGCCTTCGCCGGCCTCGTAGCCGCGCGGCAGCAGCAGCGCGGCGCGCAGCCCGCGCTCGCCCAGCGTCAGCCACTGCAGGTTCGGCACGATCTCCGGGTCCACAGTGGACGAATCGATCGAGGCGACCGGCTCGCCGTCGCGCAGCACGCGCACCACCGGTCCGCTGTGCCCGAGGCCCCACGAGCTGAGCACGGTCAGCCCCGCGCGGCCCGCCCCGCCGTGCACACCATCCTCAGTGGACAGACGACGGACGGCGCCGCCCTCGGTGCGGTACACGTGCACCTGGGTCGGGTCCTCCGACGCGGTGAACAGCACCTCGGCGCCGACGTGCAGCACCTCGCGCAGCTGCAGGCCCGGCGGGGTGACCGGCTGACCGGCCACCACCAGCCGGTGGTCGCCGTCGGCCGCGCTCTCGGTGACCAGGCGGCCGTCGGTGGTCCAGGCCGGCACGCCCTGGACGATCTCGACCCAGTGCTCGTCGGTCTCGGTGTGCCGGACGGCGGTGGAGCCGTCCGCAACGTCGACCGCCAGCACCGAGAGCGAGCGCTGGGTGCGGGGCTGCACCGCGAGCAGCGGCGGGCCGCCCGCCGACCAGTGCACCGTGACCAGGTACTCCCAATCGCCCCGGTCGAGGTCCACGCGGCTGCCGTCGAGGCCGAGCAGCGCGAGCGAAACCTCTGCGTTGGGCGAGCCGGCCGAAGGGTAGGCGACGACGTTCGCCGGGTTCTGCGGGTTCGACGGGTCGCCGATGCTCCAGCGCGGCACCGGGCCGCGGTCCGCGCGCTCGGCGATCAGGCTCTGCCCGTCCGGCGCCCACCAGTAGCCGCGGTGGCGGTCCATCTCTTCCCCGGCGATGAACTCGGCCAGGCCCCAGGTGACGTCTTCGCCGTCCTCGGCGTCGTCGGCGACCAGCGCCCGGTCGGTGCCGGTGGCCAGCTCGATCACCCGCAGCCGCCGGTCGCGGACGTAGGCCACGTGGGTGCCCGCCGGGTTCGGCCGCGGGTCGATCACCGAGCCCTCCACCAGCACCTCGATCGCGCCGGTGGCCAGGTCGAGGGTGTAGAGCCGGCCGGACAGGGTGAAGGTGAGCACGGTGAACGCGTCGTCGACCCCGTAGGCGAGCACCCCGCTGCCGGTCTGGCGCGAGCGCTCGCGGCGCGCCCGCTCCTCGGGCGGCAGGTCCTCGTCGCCGGGCAGCAGCTCGGCGGCGTCGACCAGCTTCGCCTCCTCTCCGGAGGCCAGGTCGAGCGCCCACAGGCTGTGCCGCGGGTCGGTACCGGACTCGCTGCGCAGGAACACCACGCGCGAACCGTCCGGGGAGACGGTGAACAGCTTGGGCGCGCCGAGGGTGAAGCGCTGGGTGCGGGCCTGGCGGCGGAGGAACGGGAGATCGTCGAGAGCAGAGTCGGTCACGTCCGGCACTCTTTCAGACGATCAGCCCGCCACGCCAACACCCTTCAGCGCGGCCAGCTCCGCTTCCACCTCTTCCAGGTCGTAGGCCGGCTCCGGGAACCTCGGGGCCAGCTCGGCCAGGGTCTCGATCAGCAGCTCGGCCACGGCCCAGTTGCGGTACCACTTCCGGTCGGCGGGCACGACGTACCAGGGCGCGCCCTCCGGCGAGGTCTCGGCCAGCACGTCGGCGTAGGCCTGCTGGTAGGCGCTCCAGTGGCGGCGGGCCTCGAGGTCGGAGGGGTCGAACTTCCACCGCTTCTCCGGCCGCCGCAGCCGGGCCTCGAGCCGTTCGAGCTGCTCCTCGGGCGAGATGTGCAGGAAGACCTTGACCACGGTGGTGCCGCCCTCGGCCAGCTCGCGCTCGAAGGCGTTGATCTGCGCGTAGCGCCGCCGCCGCTCCTCCGCCGTAAGGAGGCCGGACACGCGGGGCACCAGGATGTCCTCGTAGTGCGAGCGGTCGAACACGCCGATCAGGCCCGGGCCGGGCAGCCGGCGGCGCACACGCCAGAGGAAGTCGTGCCGCCGCTCGGCCGGGGTGGGCTTCTTGAACGCGGTGTACTCCACGCCCATCGGGTTCACCAGGCCCAGCACGTGGCCGACGGTGCCGCCCTTGCCGGAGGTGTCCATGCCCTGCAGCACCAGCAGTACACTGCGGCCGTGGCCGTCCGCGCCCTCCGCGTACAACGCCTCCTGCAGGGCCGAGAGCCGCCGTCCGGCGCCGGCGAGCTTCTCCTCGCCCTTCGCCTTCTTGACCGGCCCGACCGGCGTGGCCCCCGGGTCCGGCAGCCGCGGCCCGGCCCGCAGCGCGTCCCGGACCCGGCTCCCGCTCTCCTTCTTCGCCATCCGGCGACGATAACCTCAGGTCGCGGCGGCCGCCCCGGTGACCGCACCCGGCCGGGTGAACCGGCCCGGCACGCAGCGATTCGCCGGCGACCCGGCCGGACTGCGCAACGAACGGCGGGTGAAAGCAACGTTTACCGGCTGAACTAGCCACCGGCAGCGCCTAGCCTGAAACCATGACGACGTTCGCCGGGCGGGAGACCGCCGGCCCAGCCTCCGCCGACGACTTCATCGCGCTCGACCAGCGGTGGAGCACGCACAACTACCATCCGCTGCCGGTGGTGCTGGCCGAAGCCGAGGGCGCCACCGTGACCGACGTGGCCGGCCGTTCCTACCTGGACTTCCTCGCCGGCTACTCGGCGCTGAACTTCGGCCACCGCCACCCGGCGCTGATCGCCGCCGCGGTCGAGCAGCTGGGCCGGCTCACGCTGACCTCGCGCGCGTTCCACCACGACCAGTTCGGCCTGTTCTGCCGCGAGCTGGCCGAGCTGACCGGCACCGAGATGGTGCTGACGATGAACTCCGGGGCCGAGGCCGTGGAGTCCGCGGTGAAGCTCGCCCGCAAGTGGGCCCACCAGGTGAAGGGCGTGCCGGACGGCACGGCCGAGGTCATCGTGGCCGGGTCCAACTTCCACGGCCGCACCACCACGATCGTGTCGTTCTCCACCGACGAAACCGCGCGCACCGGCTTCGGCCCGTTCACCCCGGGCTTCGTGACGGTGCCCTACGGCGACGCCGAAGCCCTGCGCGCCGCGATCACCCCGCGCACCGCGGCCGTGCTGCTCGAACCGGTGCAGGGCGAGGCCGGGGTGGTCGTGCCGCCGGCCGGCTACTTCGCCGAGGTCCGCGGCGCCTGCGACGAGCACGGCGTGCTGCTGGTCGCCGACGAGATCCAGTCCGGGCTCGCCCGCACCGGCACCGTGCTGGCCCTCGACCACGAGGGCGTGCGCGCCGACGTGTACACCCTGGGCAAGGCGCTCGGCGGCGGCATCCTCCCGGTGTCGGCCGTGGTCGGCAGCCGGGCCGTGCTCGGGGTCCTGCGGCCCGGTGAGCACGGTTCGACCTTCGGCGGCAACCCGGTGGCCTGCGCGGTCGGGCGGGCCGTGGTGCGGCTGCTGAACACCGGCGAGTTCCAGCAGCGCTCCACCGAGCTGGGCGCCCACCTGCACGAGCGGCTGACCGGCCTGCTCGGCGACGGCCTGGCCGAGGTCCGCGGCCGCGGCCTGTGGGCGGGCATCGACATCGCCCCCGGCGGCCCGTCCGGCCGGGCGGCGTCCGAGGCGCTGGCCGGCCTCGGCGTGCTGTGCAAGGAAACCCACGAGAACACCCTGCGCGTGGCGCCGCCGCTGGTGATCACGCGCGAGGAGCTGGACCGCGGCATCGACGCGATCGCCCAGGTGGTCCGCGGCGCGAACTGACCCTGGGCGCGGTGGGCCCGGCACCGTTCGATGGGCCCACCGCGTCCGGTGGCCCGGCGCCGCTCGATGGGCCTGGCACAGTTCGATGACTCGGCGCGTCCGGTGGCCCGGCGCCGCTCGATGGGCCTGGCACAGTTCGATGACTCGGCGCGTCCGGTGGCTCGGCGCCGTTCGACGGGCCAGCACGGTTCGATGGGCCCGGCACAGTTCGATGGGCCAGCACAGTTCGATGGGCCAGCACCATTCGATGGGCCAGCACCATTCGACAGACCCGGCGCCGTTCGACGGCCCGGCGCGGACGGGACCGGCCCGGCCCGGCTGGTCCCGTCCGGGTTCCGGCCGTTCCGACCCCGGCGCGAACCGGCGAAGGATCGCCCCGGCCGGGCCGGGCTACAGCAGCCCGACCACGTCCTCGGCGCACCCCCAGGCCAGGGTCACCCCGGCGCCCCCGTGCCCGTAGTCGTGCACCACGTTCCCCACTCGCTCCAGCCGGACCGACGGCCGCCCCGGCCGGAGCCCCACCCGGGTCCCCAGCACCGGCGCCTCCGCCAGCTCCGGGACCAGGGCCCGGCACCGGCGCACGATCGCCGACGCCGCGGCCGGGTCCGGGTCGAGGTCGCCGCGGCCGATTTCTTCGGTGCCGCCGCAGACCACGTGGCGGCCGTGGGGGAAGACGTACGTCAGCTCGTCGTCCTCTTCCGCGACCGTCCACGAGGTCAGGCCCGGGTCGGCGAGGTGCACGACCTGGCCGCGGACCGGCACCAGCGCGTCGTCGCCGGCCAGGGTTCCACCGGCGAGCCCGGCGGCGTTGACCACCACGTCCGCGTCCCCCTCCGCCAGCGAAGCCAGCGACGCCACCCCCGCGTACTCCGTGCGCACGCCCAGCGCGGCCACCTGCTCCGCGAGCCACCCGAGGTACACCGGCATGTCCACCAGCGCCGTGGTGAAGCCGAGCCGCCCGCCCTCGCGGGTCACGTCGGTCATGGCCGACAGCCACGGCGGGCCGGGGCGGTCCTCGGCGAAGGTGATCGAGCCGGGCCGGAACCGGATTCCGGGCGCCGCGGGCGAATTCCGGTACACCTCCAACCCCACGGCCGTCCAGCGCGCCACCCGCCCGTCGCCGGTCTCCATCGGCGGGTAGATCAGGCCGCCCGCGACCGCCGAGGTCGACTCCCCCGGCTTGCCCGCCGTCCGCACGGTGACGCGGTGGCCGGCCTCGGCGAGCCGGTGCGCGCAGCACAGCCCGGCGATCCCGCCCCCGACCACGGTGACCCTCATGCGTCTCCCTTCGTCCCCAGCATGGTGGCCGAACCGGGTCCGCGGCGGCCACCCGCCATCCGCGTACGCTGCTGCGACGAACGGGCGAACCGGAAGGAGGACCCGTGACCCGCCGGATCCTCGCCGCCGTCGCCCTCGCCTGCGCGCTGGCCACGCTCGCGCTCGGCCTCGTCTACGCGGGCGGGCGCTCCCCCGGGCCCCTGGACGTCGTGCCCACGGCCGGTCTCGGCCACGGCCTGCTGAGCGCGCTGGTGCTGCCGACCGAGCCGTACGTGCTCCTGCCCGCCATCGCGGTGATCGCCGGCACCTGCCTGTACCGGCGCCGCCCGGCCGACGCGCTGCTGGCCGTGCTCAGCCCGGCGATCGCGGTCGCGCTCACCACCTGGGTGCTCAAGCCGTTGTTCGACCGCGAGAAGGACGCCACCCTGGTCTACCCGAGCGGGCACACGGTCAGCCTGGTCGCCGTGCTCGTGGTGCTGGTCCTGCTGGCCCGCCGCAAGACCGCGGCCGCCGCGTTCGGCGTGGTGCTGCTGGCCTGCGCCACGGCCGGCCTGACCGGCCTCGGCTACCACTACCTCACCGACGTGGCCGGCGGCACCTTCTTCGGCACCGCCGTGGTCACCGGCCTGCGCGCCGTCACACCGCGTCGCGCGCCAGCGCGGTCAGCCGGCTGACCGCGCGCAGGTACTTCTTGCGGTAGCCGCCGTTCACCATCTCCCCGGTGAACAGCTCCGGCAGCGCCACCCCCGAAACCACGACCGGGATCGCGCGGTCGTACAGCCGGTCGGCGAAGGCGACCAGGCGCAGGCCCACGTTCTGGTCCGGCGCCGGCTTCACCTGCCGCAGGTGCACCCGCCGGACGCCGTCGAGCAGCTTCCCGTACCGCGAGGGGTGCAGCTGGGCCAGGTGCTCCACCAGCGCGTCGAAATCGTCCGAAGTGGACCCTTCGTGGGTGGCGGCGGAGGCGGCCAGCTCCTCGTCGCTCACCGGCGGCGGCGCGTCGGGCAGGCCGCGGTGGCGGTAGTCGGGACCGTCCACCCGCACCACGCCGAACCGCCGGGACAGCGCCTGGATCTCGCGCAGGAAGTCCTCGGCGGCGAACCGGCCCTCGCCCAGCTTGTCCGGCAGGGTGTTCGACGTGGCGGCGATGTGCACCCCCGCGTCCATCAGCTCCTGCAGCAGCCGGCTGACCAGCGTGGTGTCCCCCGGGTCGTCCAGCTCGAACTCGTCGATCGCCAGCAGCCGGTGCTCCGAAAGGCGCCGCACCGCCTCGGCGAAGCCCAGCGCGCCGACCAGGTGGGTCAGCTCCACGAAGGTGCCGTACGCCTTGGGCGAGGGCGCCTCGTGCCAGGCCGAGGCGAGCAGGTGGGTCTTGCCGACGCCGAAGCCGCCGTCGAGGTAGAGCCCCCGCTTCCCGGCCGGTTCCGCCGCGGCGCCGCCGAACAGCGAACGCCACTTCGACTTGCGCGCGGGCCGCTCGCCGATCCCCCGCGCGAACGCCGCGCAGGCCTCGACCGCGGCGGCCTGGCTCGGCTCCTCGGGGTTGGGCACGTAGGTGCCGAACCGGGCGCGGGCGAACCGCGGCGGCGGAACCAGGGAATCGACCAGTTCGTCGGCCCCGAGCTCGGGAAACCGGTCGGTCAGGGCAGTCGCGGGCATGGTCGCAGAGCCTAGCCACCGCCTGACCCGCCCGTGCGGGGCGGCCGGAGCGGGTATCCCCCGGTGGGGGCGGTCGGAGGCCCGTGCTGGGATGGGCGCCGTGCAGAACGTGTGGCCACCATCACCGGGCGGGGAAGGCCCCCCGGTGTCCGACGACGAGCTGGAGCGGGTCTACGGCTATCCCGAGCCGCTCGCGGAACCGTTCGTCCAGGTCAACTTCGTCGCGTCCGCCGACGGGGCCGCGGCCGTGGACGAGCTGTCCCGCGGCCTTTCGCACCCGGCCGACCGGCGGGTGTTCCTGCTCGCGCGCGACCTCGCCGACGTGGTCCTGGTCGGCGCCGGCACCGCGCGCGCCGAGGACTACCGCGGCGCCCGGTCGAACCCCGCCCGGGCCGCCCGCCGCGCGCGCCTCGGCCTGGCCCCGGTGCCGCCGATCGCCGTCGTCACGCGTTCGGCCGCGCTCGACCCGGGCAGCCGCCTGTTCACCGACACGGCCGTGGCCCCGATCGTGGTCACCACCACGAAGGCCGACACCGCCGAGCTCACCGAGGCCGGGGCCACCGTGATCGCGGCCGGTGACGAGGACGTGGATCTGGCGCGCGCGCTGGCGGTGCTGGCCGAGCACGGGCTAAGCCGCGTCGACTGCGAAGGCGGGCCCGCGCTGTTCGCCGCGCTCGCCGCCGCGGACCTGGTGGACCAGCTGTGCCTGACCGTCTCGCCGCTGCTCACCGGGGGCGGCTCCGGCCGGATCGCGGCGGGCCCGGCCGTCTCGCCGCCGCGGAGGCTGGATCTCGCGTCGATCCTCGTCGAGGACGGCTTCACGCTGCTGCGCTACCGGCGGCGCCGCGACTGATACCGCCGCCGGGGGATCGCTCCGAGGAGGTGGGGTCCGGCACCCCGCCGGGCTCGTTCCCCCATCGGGATGACGAGCCGTGCGGATCCGGCCGGTTGGGACGTCGTGGGAGTGGGAAAGCTCCCGTAGCCGGGCGCGCCGCGCTCGGAGCCGAACAGCAAGAGGGAGAACTCCATGGTGCAGCCGAGCCCGAACCGATCCGCAGTTCCCGGCCCGGCCGCCCCGGCCCCCCTGAACGAGCCCGGCACGCCGGGCCGCACCACCATCTCCTCGCTCGTGGTGCAGAAGGTCGCCTCGCGCGCGGCGCGGGAGGTGGCCGGGGTGCACGAGCTGGGCAGCGGCTCCTCCCGCGCGTTCGGGGCGCTGCGCGAACGGATCCCGGGCGCCGGCACCACCTCCACCTCCGGGGTCTCGGTGGAGGTCGGCGAGAAGCAGGCCGCGATCGACCTCGACCTGGTGGTCGGGTACGGCGTGAGCATCACCGACGTGGCCCGCGCGGTGCGCCACACGGTGATCTCGGCCGTCGAGGCGATCACCGCGCTCGAGGTGATCGAGGTCAACATCGCGGTCAACGACGTCCACCTGCCCGGCGAACCAGCCGGCGGGCCGGGCCCGGCCCGGGTCGGGTAGCGCTCCCGTCCGGCCACAGTGGACACTCAGAAGTCTTCGCACCCCAGGAGGAAACGTTGACCGCAACGCAGACCGGTCTGCTCGCCGGGCTCATCCTCGGCCTCGCCGCCACCCAGGGCTTCACCGCCTTCCTGGTGACCCTCGCGGTCGGCGTGATCGGGCTGGTCGTCGGGCGCGTCCTCGACGGTGAGCTGGACCTGCGCGAGCTGTTCGGCGGCAAGGGCCGGGACCGGTGACCGCACCCGTGGCCGGGGTCGATCGGCCCCGGGCCGGGCTCGCCGAACCCGGGGAACGCGGCACGCTCAGCATCGCCCACGCCGTGGTGCGCAAGATCGCGCAGCACGCCGCCGACCAGGTGCCCGGCACGGTGCGCGCCGGGCGCACCGGCGCCCGGGTGCGGGTCGGCGGCCAGGACAACGACGTCGACCTCGCGCTGGACCTGGCCCTGCGCTACCCCGGCCCGGTGCGGGCGGTGACCGGCGACGTGCGGTCGAAGGTGACCGAGGAGGTCGAGCGGATCACCGCCTACCGCGTGCGCTCGGTCGCCGTGACGGTCTCCGCGCTGCTGCCCGACGCGCGCCCGCGGGTGCGCTGATGCGGGTCGTCGTCCGGCTGCTGTCCACGCTGCTCGCCCTGGCCGTCGCCGCCGGCGGGGCGCTGCTCGCGCTGGAAGTCGGCTGGCACTGGTGGAAGCCGCGGAGCGCGCCGCTGCTGGTGCCGTGGCCGCGCTGGCGCGAGCACCTGGCCGGGCTCGACTGGACCGCGACGCCCGTGCGCGTCGCCGCCGCCGTCGTGCTCGTCGCCGGGCTGGTGCTGGTGGCCTTGTCGCTCGGCGCGGGCCGCCGCGCGGTGCGGATGACCGACCCGGCCGAGGGGGTCTCGGTGAGCACCTCGCCGCGCTCGCTGGCGCGGATGGTCGGGCTGGCCGTGCGCGCGCAGGACAACGTCAGCGGCGCCAGTGTGACGGCCGGTGCGCGCCGGATCCGCGTGCGCGCCTCCAGCCGGCTGGAGGACGAGGCCCAGCTCCGGCCGCGCCTGCTCGAAACCGTCGGCACCGTGCTGGACGGGGTCCCGCTGGCGCACCGGCCGAAGGTGACCGTGGTCGTCGACTCGCCGAAGGACCGCCGATGAGCCTCCACCCCCACCGGCCACCCCTGACCACCGCCGACCCGTGCTGACCGAGGTACCCCGATGAGCCGTTCCCCCGCCCACCGCGCCCTGGGCCGCTCGTACGGCGGGGAGCGCGCGCTGACCCTGGTGGCCGGGCTGCTCGCGGTCCTGGCCGGGGCCGTCGCGCTCGTGGTCGGCCAGGGCTGGCTCGGCCGGTTCCGCGGGCACCGCCCGCTGCTGGACCCGATGGCCGTCGGCTGGCTCGGCGACCACGCCCGTTCCGCGCGGATCGGCGCACTGGTGCTCGGGGTGGTGCTGCTGGTGCTGGGCCTGTGGTGGCTCTTGCGCTCGCTGCGCCCGGAGCCCCGCCCCGACCTGCGGCTCGACCGGACGCCCGGCGCGGAGCTGACCGTCACCTCGGGCGCGATCACCCAGGCTGTGCAGGCCGACGCCGAGGAGATCATCGGGGTCGTGCGGGCGCGCGCCCGCTCCATCGGCACCACGGCCGAGCCCGCCCTCCGGGTGACGCTGTGGCTGCGCGAGGGCAGTGACGTCCGCCGCGTCTGGTCGGACTTCGACACCTACGTGCTCACGCGGGCCCGGGAGTCGCTCGGGCTCGACGTGCTGCCCACCGCCGTGCGGCTCGAACTCGACACGACGGGCCCGGCGCGCGTGCGCTGAGCGGGTTCTGTGCGCAGAATGCCCGCATGGCCCTCCCCGTGCAGGCACCGATCAAGCCCATGCTCGCGAAGCCCGCGAAGGCGATCCCGGACTCGGGAGGGCTGCTGTTCGAGCCCAAGTGGGACGGTTTCCGCTGCCTGGTCTTCCGCGACGGTGACGAGCTGACCCTGCAGTCGCGGGCGGAGAAGCCGCTCAACCGGTACTTCCCCGAGGTGCTCGGGCGGCTGCGGGAGACCCTGCCCGAGCGGGTGGTGCTCGACGGCGAGCTGGTGGTCGCCCGCGACGGCCGGCTCGACTTCGACGCGCTCACCGAGCGCATCCACCCGGCCGAGAGCCGGGTGCGGCTGCTGGCCGAGGAGTCGGCCGCCGAGTTCGTCGCCTTCGACCTGCTGGCGCTGGGCGAGGAGTCCTTCGTGGACGAACCGACCTCGGCCCGCCGGGCACGGCTGGAGCGGCTGGCCGCGGATGGCTTCCACCTGACCCCGGCGACCACCGACCCGGACACCGCACGGCATTGGTTCGAGCTGTTCGAGGGGGCCGGTCTGGACGGGGTGATCGGGAAGCCGCTGGACGAGCCGTACACCCCGGGTAAGCGGATCCTGTTCAAGTACAAGCACTCCCGCACCGCCGACTGCGTGCTGGCCGGGCTGCGCTGGCACGTCGACGGGGCGCCGGGCGAGGCGGTCGGATCGTTCCTGCTCGGGCTCTACGACGGCGAAGGGCTGCTGCACCACGTCGGCGTGGTCGGCTCGTTCCCGGCCGCGCGCCGCCGCGAACTGGCGGCCGAACTCGCGCCCCTGGTCACCGGCGGCGAGGACCACCCGTGGCTCGGCGACGCCGTGCGCGAGGGCCAGCGCGTCCCCGGCGGCCCGACGCGCTGGCGGGCGAAGGAGCAGCCGTGGGTGCCGCTGCGGCTGGAGCGGGTGGTCGAGGTCGCCTACGAGCACACCGAAGGCGGCGCTCCCGCACGGTTCCGCCACACCGCGCAGTTCGCCCGCTGGCGTCCGGACCGCGAGCCGTCTTCGTGCGGCTACGCCCAGCTGGACGAGCCCGCGCGCTACGACCTGTCCGCGGTGTTCCGGGGCGAAGTGGTGCGAACCCGCTGAACCGCTCGTCCGCTCTCGCCCCCGCTAACTTCCGCCCCACACCCGGCGTGCCAAGCTCGACCGGGAGTTCGCCCGAGTAGACGTGAGGACCAAGCCTGTGCGCCGCCGTTCCGCCCGCCGTCCCCGTCTGCGCACCCGGCTGGCGGTCGTGGCGCTGGGGGCGCTGACCCTCGCGGGCTGCACCACCGGCCCTTCGGTGCGCCCGGCCGTGGTGGAGAACGACGGCAAGGCCGCGACGCCCGCACCGCCGAGCGCGGCCGCGGTGCCGCTGCCCCCGCTCTCGGCGCCGCAGTCGCCTTCGCTGCGCTGGAGCGACTGCGACCAGGACACCCGCGACCGGATGGGCCAGCCGGGCGTGCCCGCGTCACTGCGCTTCAGCTGCGCGCGGATGACCGCGCCCCTCGACGCGCCCGACGACACCCAGCACCTGCTCGCCCGGATCCTGGTGCTGAAGGCGGGCACCGGTCCGATCCCGCTGGTGGTGGTCAACGACGTGGGCGGCGACCCCGGCTCGGTCTTCGCCGCGCGCCTGGCCGCGCAGCTGCCCGCCGCGTTCCTGCGGAAGTTCACCCTGATCGGCGTGGACCGCCGGGGCACCGGCCTGTCCGGCGGGGTGCAGTGCGTACCCCCCGAAGCCCGGGACGCCCTCCTGGGCGCCGACCCGGCCCAGGGCGGGCTGGGCGCCGTCCTCGACGCCGCCCGCCGGGCCGGCCAGCAGTGCGCGATCGACCTCGACACCGCCGAAACCGCCCTGGACAGCTGGCGCACCGCCGGCGACCTGGACCAGCTCCGCCGTCAGCTCGGCCTGGACAAGCTGAGCGCGCTGGGCCGCGGCGACGGTTCGAAGGTGCTGTCCGAGTACGCGGTCCGCTTCCCCGCCCAGGTCGGCCGCCTGGTCCTGGACGGCCTGCCCGATCCCGGCGCCGACCGCGCCGCGGTCCTGGACGCGGTGGCCGCCGGGGCGCAGGACACCCTGGACGCCTTCGGCGCCGACTGCACCGCCCGGGGCTGCGGGATGGGCGACCCGAAAACCGCCCTGACCGCGGTGCTGAACCGGCTCCGCGCCACCCCCGTGGCCACCGCCGACGGCACCGCCCTGACCCCCGGCATCGCGATGTACGGCGTCTACCTGGCCCTGGCCGACCGTTCCCGCTGGCCCGCCCTGGCCGACGCGATCACCGCCGCCCGCTCCGGCGACGTCACCGCCCTGGAGTCCTTCGCCGCCCCCATGCTGATCGACCAGCAGGGCACCCCGTCCCGCATCGGCGGCACCATCGCCACCCGCTGCAACGACGCGGCCACCCGCCTGCCCGCCGACCAGATCGACCGGACGGCCGGGACCCTGCGCGCGAAGTACCCCCAGTTCGGCGCCCTGGCCGCCCAGGAACTCGCTTGGTGCGGGGCCTGGCCCGTGCGCCGCGAACCCCTTCCCCCGCCCGGGGCCCCCGGGGCCCCGCCCATCCTGGTCGCCGCCATCACCACCGACCCGGTGACCCCCGGCCAGGGCACCACCCGCGCCGCCGGCCAGATGCCCAGTGCCGTCACCGTCACCTGGCCGGGCCCGGCCCACGGCGCGGTGGGCCTGAACCCCTGCGTCACCGCGGCCGCGCAGGCCTTCCTGATCGACGGCAAGGTGCCGGCCGACGGCACCCTCTGCCCCGCCTAGAACCCGGCGCGACCCGGCAACACCACCCACACCCGGCCGTGACCCGATCCAGAGCCGGAACGCGTCTTCGGATGGGCCCGTTACTGCCGGTACCCCTCGACCTCGCCCACCGACCGCACCTTCGCCCCCGCCGGATCCTCGTCGAACTCCACCTTCGCCCGCCGCTGCCGCAGCAGGTCCCAGCACTGGTCCAGCTCCTGCTCCACCCCCGCCAGCCGCTCCCGGTCCTCCCCGGACAGCCCCGCCCCCACCGACCGGGCCCGCAACTCGTGCTCCTCGGAGATCAGCTCGTCGATCCGCCCCATGATCCCGCCGTCAGCCATAGTTCCTCCGAGATGGTCCGAGATGGTCCAAGACGACAAGACGCTACCGCCCCCCGGGGAATTCCCGCCCGCGCTCACCCGTTGGGGACGGTATGAGCACAGTCGAGCTGACCACCGCCAACTTCGACCAGACCGTGTCCGACCACGAGTTCGTCCTGATCGACTTCTGGGCGAGCTGGTGCGGCCCGTGCCGGCAGTTCGCGCCCGTCTACGAGAAGGCCTCGGAGCAGCACGCGGACATCGTGTTCACCAAGGTCGACACCGAGGCCGAGCAGCAGCTCGCCGCCGCGTTCGACATCCGGTCGATCCCGACCCTCGCGGTGATCCGCGACAAGACGCTGATCTACTCCCAGCCCGGCGCGCTGCCCGCCGCCGCGCTGGAGGACCTGATCAAGCAGGCCCGCGGGGTCGACATGGACCAGGTCAAGAAGGCCGCGGCCGAGCAGCAGGCCCAGCAGTCCTGACCCGGCCCGCGAAGAAGCCCTCCTCACCGTTTCGGCGAGGAGGGCTTTTCCGTCCGGGGGCGGACCTTCAGGACCGAGTGGCCAGCCCGCGCAGGAAGAACGCCAGGTTCGCCGGCCGCTCGGCCAGCCGGCGCATGAAGTAGCCGTACCACTCGTCGCCGCACGGCACGTAGACCCGCATGATGGAGCCTTCGGCGGCGATCCGCTTCTGCTCCTGCGGCCGGATGCCGTAGAGCATCTGGAACTCGTGGTCGGCCGCCGTGCGCCCGGCCTCGGCCGCCAGCTTCGCCGCGATGGCGATCATCCGCGGGTCGTGCGAGGCCACCATCGGGTAGCCCTGGCCGGCCATCAGCACGCGCAGGCAGCGCACGTACGACTGGTCGACCTCGGCCTTGTCCTGGAACGCCGCCGACTCCGGTTCGGCGTAGGCGCCCTTGCACAGCCGCACCCGCGAACCCGGGCCGGACAGCTCGCGGCAGTCCTGCTCGGTGCGCCTGAGGTAGGCCTGCAGCACCGCGCCGACCCACGGGTACTCGCCGCGCAGCTCCCGCAGGATGCCGAGGGTCGAGTCGGTGGTGGTGTGGTCCTCCATGTCGAGCGTCACGGTCGCGCCGACGGCCTGGGCCGCGGCGCAGATCTTCCGCGCGTTCTCCAGCGCGACGCCCTCGCCGTCGGCGGGCAGGAACTGCCCGACGGCCGAGAGCTTCACCGAGACGTCCGCGCCCTGGGCGAGGCCCTGCTCGGCCAGCGCCGAGAGCAGGTCTTCGTAGGCCCGGACGGTGGTGGCCGCCTGGGCGGCGTCGGTGGTGTCCTCGCCGAGGTGGTCGATGGTGATCGACCGGCCGTCGGCGGCCAGCTCCCGGGCGACGCGCACGGCGTCGGCGGTCGCGGACCCGGACACGAACCGGCCGACCACCGCGCGGGTGGCGGGCACGGCTTCGATCAGCGCGCGTATCCGGCGGGACCGGGCGGCGGCGAGCAGCGGGGCACGCAGCATGACGGCTTCCCCCTCAGCCCTGGTGCGGGTGACGCACGACGGTCGGCGGCACGAAGGTCTCCTTGACCGAGCGCGGGCTCGTCCAGCGGAGCAGGTTGAAGATCGACCCGGCCTTGTCGTTGGTGCCCGAGGCCCGGGCCCCGCCGAAGGGCTGCTGGCCCACGACGGCGCCGGTCGGCTTGTCGTTGACGTAGAAGTTGCCGGCGGCGAACCGCAGCGCTTCCGAGGCCTTCGCCACGGCCGTGCGGTCGTTCGCGATCACGGCGCCGGTCAGCGCGTAGGCCGCGGTCTCGTCGATCAGCCGCAGGACGGAGTCGAACGCCGAGCTCTCCTGGTCGTCGTAGACGTACACCGACAGGATCGGGCCGAAGTACTCGGTGCTGAAGATCTCGTGCTTCGGGTTGGTCGAGACCAGGACCGTCGGCTGCACGAAGTAGCCCACGCTGTCGTCCGCGGTACCGCCGGTGAGGATTTCGACCTCGGCGTCACCCTTCACGCGCTCGAACAGCGAGGCGTGCTTGTCGAACGCGCGCCGGTCGATCACCGCGCCACCGAAGTGGCTCAGGTCGGTGACGTCGCCGTAGGACAGCGCCTCGGTCTCGGCGACCAGGCTGTCCTTCAGCTGCTCCCAGAGGCTGCGCGGGATGTAGGCGCGCGAGGCGGCGGAGCACTTCTGGCCCTGGTATTCGAAAGCGCCGCGGACCAGCGCGGTCCGCAGCACGTCGAGGTCGGCCGACGGGTGCGCCAGCACGAAGTCCTTGCCCCCGGTCTCGCCGACCAGGCGCGGGTAGCCGCGGTAGCCAGAGATGTTGCCGCCGACCGTGGCCCACAGGTGCTGGAAGGTGGGGGTGGAACCGGTGAAGTGGATGCCCGCGAGGTCGCGGTGGGTCAGGGCCACCTCGGAGACGTCCTTGCCGTCACCCGGCAGCAGGTTGATCACGCCCGGCGGCATCCCGGCCTCTTCGAGCAGCCGCATGGTCAGGTGCGCGGCGAAGCTCTGCGTCGGCGACGGCTTCCACAGCACCGTGTTGCCCATCAGCGCGGGCGCGGTGGGCAGGTTGCCGGCGATCGCGGTGAAGTTGAACGGCGTGATCGCGTAGACGAAGCCTTCGAGCGGGCGGTGCTCCATGCGGTTCCACACGCCCGGCGAGCTGATCGGCTGCTCGGCCAGGATGCGGCGGCCGAACTCGACGTTGAAGCGCCAGAAGTCGGCCAGCTCGCAGGCGGAGTCGATCTCGGCCTGGGTGGCGGTCTTCGACTGGCCGAGCATGGTGGCCGCGTTCAGCGTGGCGCGCCACGGGCCGGTCAGCAGGTCGGCGGCACGCAGCAGGATCGCGGCGCGATCGTCGAACGACAGCGCGCGCCACTCCGGGGCGGCCCGGCCCGCGGCGGCGATGGCGTCGGTGGCGTCCTGCCGGGTCGCGCTGTGGATGGTGCCCAGCACGTGGCCGTGGTTGTGCGGCTGCACGACGTCGATCTTCTCGCCGCCGCCGGCGCGCTGCTCGCCGCCGACGGTCACGGTCAGGTCGACGGGCCCGGCCTGGCCCAGCTTCTTCAGCGCGCCTTCGAGTTCGGCGCGCTCGGCGCTGCCCGGCGCGTAGGTCAGCACCGTCTCGTTCTCCGGGGCTGGGGTCTGGGTTACGGCGTCCACGGCGGCTCCCTTGTTCTCGGCACCTGCGGGTTCAGTTGCCCCGAACGCTAATGCCGGAAACGACCGGCGGGTTTGTCCGGAAGGCTAGAATCACCGGTGTGGGGTTGTCCGATCGACTAAAAGAGGGCCGATGACGCCGGGGATGCCCGAGCCCGTGGCCGGGACCTCGCTGCGGCACGTGCTGGCCACGCTCGGCGAACCACTCGTCCGGGTGCTCGTGGCCCCGCGCGGGCTGGCCGTGCCGGTGACGGACGTGGTGATCCTCGATCCGGAGGACCCGCCCGAGGCCCACCCCGGCGACCTGGTGCTGGTGATCGGCGCGCGCGGCCGGGCGGCGGTCGCGGCGATCCGGGCGGCCGGGCGCGGCGGGGCGGCCGCGGTGGCGGTGAAGGGCGAGAGCGGCGCGGAGATCGCGGCGGACGCGGGCGTCGCCCTGCTCACCGTCGGCGCCGAAGCCCGCTGGGAACAGGTGGAAGCGCTGGCCCGCGGCGTGGTGGACGCGGCCCGCGCGGGCGGCGAGGCGCAGACCGGCGAGGTGCTGGGCGACCTGTTCGCGCTGGCCCAGACCGTCGCGACGCTCACCGGCGGGCTGGTCAGCATCGAGGACACGGCCAGCCGCGTGCTGGCCTACTCCCGCTCCTCCGACGAGGTCGACGAACTGCGCCGGCTGTCCATCCTCGGCCGCGAAGGCCCCGAGCGGTACCTGGCGATGCTGCGCGAATGGGGGGTCTACCAGCGGTTGCGCGCGGGTGAGGGCATCGTGCGCATCGACGAGCGGCCCGAGCTGGGCATCCGGCGGCGCATCGCGGCCGGCATCCACGCCGGTTCGCAGCCGCTCGGCACGATCTGGGTGCAGGAGGGCGCGAAGCCGCTGACCGAGCAGGCCGAGGTAGCGCTGCTCGGCGCGAGCCGTTCGCTGGCCCCGCAGCTGATCCGCGCGCGGACGCAGCCCAGCCCCGAGCTGCGCCTGCGGGAAGACCTGCTGGCCGGGCTGCTCGAGGGCCGCGTCGACGCGGAGTCGGTGGCCGGCGAGATCGGCGCCGACCCGGCCCGCCCGGCGCAGGTGCTGGCGTTCGCGCTGTCCTCGCCGGGCGCGGTGGCGTCCGACCGGCAGTTGCGCCGCGCCGAATTGGTGCACCTGATCGCTGTGCACACCGCCGCGTTCCGGCGGACCGCGCTGGTCAGCGTGCTCGGCGGGCGCGTCTACGCGCTGCTGCCGGACCTGCCCGAGCACCCGGAGGCGGCCGTGCTGGCGCTGGCCCGCGAGATCGTCGCGACGGCGCGGCGCCACCTCGACGTGCCGGTCCGCGCGGCGCTGGGCGGGGTGGTCCCCCGGCTGTCCGACGCGGCGGCCTCCCGAGGCGACGCGGACCGCGTGCTGGCCACGATGACCCGCGGCCGCTGGCCGGACCCGGTCGCCGCCCTGGCCGACGTCCGCGCCGACGTGCTGCTCTCGGAGGTGCTGGCCTACCTGGCCGGCCGGCCCCGCCTCCGCGATCCGCGGCTGGACGGACTGCTCGCGCACGACGCCGAGCACGGCGGCATCCTGGTCCCCGCCGTGCTGGCCTACCTGGACGCCTTCGGCGACGCCCGCGCCGCGGCCCGGGAGCTGAGCATCCACCCGAACACCGTGCGCTACCGCGTGCGCCGCGCCACCGAGGTCTCGGGTCTCGACCTGGGCGATCCGGCCCAGCGGCTGCTGACCGAACTCCAGCTGCGGCTGCGGGAGACCGGATAGCCGCCGCGCGGCGGTCCGGCGGCGAAGCCCGAGTGGCCGGACCAGCGGTCACTCGCTGCCGAGGCAGGTCGCCGGAACGGTCGCGGCGGCCGGAAACCCGGTGGCCGCACCGGCGCGGGCTCGCTACGGTGCCGCGGTGGATCTGTTCCCCCGCGCCTGGAGCGCCCTGCAGGAAGCCGTCCGCGCGCTGGAAGGCGGCCAGTGGGCCGCGCCCTCGGGCTGCACCGGCTGGCTCGTCCAGGATCTGGTGTTCCACCTGGTCATCGACGCGCAAGACGTGCTGATCACCCTCGCCACGACCACCGGCGCCGCGCCGAGCCGGGACGCGGTGACCTACTGGCGGCCGGCCGGGCCGCCGACCGGGGTCGAGGCGGAGTCGGCGTTCGTCCGCCGGAGCGCGGCCGCCTACGCCACCCCGGGCGGGCTGGCCCACCACTTCGACGACCTCGCCGCCGCCGCCGCCGGTCGCGCCGCGGCCGCCGCGGACCCGGCCGCCCGGGTGGAAACCCGCGACGAGGTGTTCACGGTCGCCGACTTCCTGGCGGTCTGCGTGGTCGAAGCCACGCTGCACCACCTCGACCTGGTCCGGCACCTGCCCGGGGTGGACGGACCCCCGCCGGAGACCGTCGCGGCCACCCGCGCACTGGTGGAAGTGCTCACCGGGCAGGCCCTGCCGGCCGGACCGGACGACCACGAGGCCCTGCGGTCCGCCACCGGCCGCGCCCCGGTCCCGGCCGCCTGGGGCGGCTTCACCCCGGTGGTGCTCGGATGATCGTCTGGCTGAACGGCCCGTTCGGCGCGGGCAAGACCACCACCTCGGCCGAGCTGGCCGGGCGGCTGGGCGCCCGGGTCTTCGACCCCGAGTACGTCGGCTACCTGCTGCGGGTCCCGTTCCCCGAGCCGATCGACGACTTCCAGCACCTCCGGCTGTGGCGCCCGCTGGTCGTGGAGACCGCCGCCCGCATCCACGAGCACACCGGCGGACCGCTGGTCATCCCGCAGACCATCCTCGTGGCGGCCTACGCGCGGGAGATCTTCGACGGCCTCGCCGCCCGCGGCCTGCCCGTCGCCCACTTCGTCCTGCACGCCGGCCCGGCGGAACTGCGCCGCCGCATCGAGACCGACCAGCGGACCCCGGACGCCCGGCAGTGGCGCCTCGACCACCTCGACGCCTACGCCGAGGCCCTGCCCTGGCTCCGCCGCGACGCCACGATCGTCGACACCGAAGGCCGCGAACCCGCCGAGATCGCCGAAGAGATCGCCGGAAAAGCCTTACCGCCCAAGCACTTCACACCGCCGGCGCCCTGAGGCCGGCCAATTCCGCCAACGCCGCGAACGACTCCACCCGCGCGGACTGGTCGTAGGTGCTGGTGCTCACCAGGACCTCGTCGGCGCCGACCGCCGCCACGAGCGCGCCCAGCCGGTCGGCCACCTCCTCCGGGGTGCCGCCGATCTGACCGTCGAGAACCTGGTCGAGCCGGATGCGTTCGCGGTCGGTCATCGGCAGCGCCAGGATCTCATCCGGCGGCGAGAGCGGGGGGAAGACGCCGTGGCCGCGCGAGTACACCGTGGCCCAGGCCTCCGGCACGAGCAGCCGGCGCGCGGCCGCGGCGGAATCGGCGACCGCGACCGCGGTCGACACGACGACATACGGTTCCGTGAGCTGGTCCGAGGACCGGAATTCGCCGCGGTAGCGGGCGACGGCGTCGAGCAGCGCGCGCTCGCCCCGCACCGGCGCGATGACCAGCGGCAGCCCCAGTTCCGCGGCGAGCCCGGCGCCGGAGCCGGTGGCCAGCAGGAAGGCGGGCACCCGGCGGCCCTCGGCCGGGATCGCGTGCACCCCGGGGTACTCCGCTTCGCCGCGGAAGAAGGCGAGCAGCTCGCGCACCTGGCCGCCGAAGTCCCCGGCCGCCTCCTTGCCCTGCCCGAGCGCGCGGCGGACGCCGCCGGTGAACCCGACCGATCGGCCGAGCCCGAGGTCGATCCGCCCGGGGAACAGGGCATCGAGCACGCCGAACTGCTCCGCCACGACCAACGGCCGGTGGTTGGGCAGCATCACGCCCCCGGTGCCCACGCGGATCCGCCCGGTGGCCGAGGCGACCGCCGCGGCCAGCACCGCCGGCGCCGAGCCCGCGACCCCGGGCACGCCGTGGTGCTCCGAAACCCAGAACCGGTGGTAGCCCAGCGCCTCGATCTCCCCGGCGAAGGCCACCGTGTCACGCAGCGCGGCTCCGGTGCCCCGCCCACGGCGGACGGGCGAACGGTCGAGGACGGAGATCCGGGGCGTCACCCCGGATCCAACACCGGCCCGCGCCCCCGGATTCCCCGGTCAGGGCCGCCAGCGCTCGCTGTAGTCCGGGTGGTCGGAGTACGGCAGCGCCAGCAACCGGAGCGTGAGGCACCAGTTCGAACCGGCCTCGTCGGCGGGCACGTGACAGGTCTCGCACCAGTACTCACTGCCGTAGAGCGGGAAGCCGGGCACCTTCTCCGACACCGTGGTGCGGTGGGCGAGCATGATCCGCCGGGTCGACTCGACCTCGTTGACCATCTGGTTGACCACGTCGATCTCGAGGTCGCCCAGCGACCGCACGCGCTGTTCGACCGAGGCCTTCGCCTCGCCGCGGTTGAGCGTCTCGCCGTCCTTGGCCTTCCGCACCGACTGCATGATCATCGCCTGGCGCTGCCCCACCCGAGCGGCGAGGAACGCGATCAGGTCGTCCACGAAAGGCCTCCCTCCTCCAGCCCGCCCCCAGGGCACTCCACCGCGTCACGCCCGAACCGGCCCCGGCCGCCCCGGAGCTCGCCGAACAGTACCCGTGCCGGGCGTTGACCAGCGGGAACGTTATGCAGCCGTGAAGGTGGGATTCCCCACCTTCACATCACCGGGAGTGACCACGGGGGTCATTCCGGGACAGACCGGGCCTTGCTCGGCTGCACCCGCTTGGGTTCGCCGGGCATCTTCGGGTAGTCGGGCGGGTAGGGCAGTTCCGCACCGCCGAGGTCGCGGTCGTCGCGCTCGTACCACTCCAGCAGCGTTTCCAGGCCGAACGCCGTTTCGTCCATCGGCGCGTGCAGGTCGCCGTGCTCGGCGTAGAAGCCGGGGACGGTGAGCACGTCGAAGTCGTCCGGCTGGGCCTCCTCCAGCATCGCCCAGGTCAGCGGGGTCGAGACGGTGGCGCGCGGCGTGCCGCGCACCGACCAGGTGGAGGCGACCGTGCGGTCGCGCGCCGCCTGGTTGTAGTCGAGGAAGACGCGGCCGCCGCGCTCCTCCTTCCACCACGAGACGGTCGCCCGCTCCGGCGCCCGCCGCTCGACCTCGCGGGCCAGCGCGATCACGGCGTGGCGCACCGCGATGAAGTCCCACTCCGGCCGGATCCGCACGAGCACGTGCACCCCGCGCCCGCCGGAGGTCTTCGGGTAACCGGTGAGCCCGGCGTCCGCCAGCACCTCGCGCACGATCTCGGCCACGGCCACGGCGTCGTCGAACCCCGCGGAGTCCGGCGGGTCGACGTCCACCCGCAGTTCGTCCGGGTGGTCCACATCGGAGCGCCGCACCGGCCAGGGGTGGAAGTCGAACGTGCCGAGGTTGGCCGCCCAGGCGAACACCGCGGCTTCGGTCGGGCAGATCTCGTCGGCCGTGCGCCCGGACGGGAACGCGATCCGCGCCGTCTCCAGCCAGGCGGGCGCCCCCTTCGGGACCCGCTTGGCGTAGAACCACTCGCCCTCGACGCCGTCGACGTACCGCTTCAGCGTGGTGGGCCGCTCCCCGATCGCCCGCAGCAACGGCTCGGCCACAGCGAGGTAGTACTCCACCACCTGCCGCTTGGTGATGCCGCGCTCGGGGAAGTAGACCTTGTCCGGGCTCGACACTCGCACGGAGCGCGGTCCCACCTGGTACTCGACCGGATCGCCGTTCTTGGGCATGCGCCCACCGTAGCCGCCCCGGCGGCGCCCGACCGGCTTTCCGGCGCCGGTTGCACCCGGCCCGGTACCCCCGCCGGGTCACCACCGCCGAGCCCGAGTCCACCGGGCCCAATACCCCCGCCAAGCCCAGTACCCCCGCCACGCCCGGTACCCCGGCCAGGCCCGCACCCACGCCAAGCCCGGTACCCCGCCGGACCGTCACCCCACCGGCACCGGACCCGGCCGCGTCCCCACCCCGGACCCCGGCCGCCCGCCTCCCCCACGGTGCGGCCAGCCGGTGCCCTACCGTGGAGGGGGTGTCCGGCCGAACCAAGCTGATCCTCGCGCTCACCGTGCTCGCCCTCTTCGCGGCGGCCGCAGTGGTGCTGCCGATCCCGGGCCCGGCCGATCTCCGGCGCTGGGCCGCGGCGACCGGCCCGGCCACGCCGCTGCTCCTGCTGCTGGCCTACTCCCTGCTGACCGTCGTGCCGATCCCGCGCACGGTGTTCAACCTCGCCGCCGGGCTGCTGGTCGGCACGGTGGCCGGGATCGCCATCGGCCTGGTGGCGACCACGATCGCCGCCGCGCTGTCGTTCGGGCTGGCCCGGCTGCTGGGCCGCGACCTGGTCACCCGGCACCTGCACCGCGCGCCGGTCCGCCGGGTCGACGAGCGGCTCTCCGGAGGTGGGACGCTGGCCATCACGTCGTTGCGGCTGATCCCCGTGGTGCCGTTCGCGCCGCTGAGCTACCTGTGCGGCGTCTCGTCCGTCCGGCTGGTCCCGTACCTGGTGGGAACCGCTCTGGGTAGCGTCCCGGGCACGGTCGCGGTGGTGATCCTCGGCGACGCGCTGACCGGCGACACGCCGCCCGCGTTGCTGGCCTGTTACGGCGTCTTCGCCCTGGCCGGGGTGATCGGCCTGGTCAGGGTGGTGAACCGGCGCACGCCGGCGCCCGGGGCCGAGGAGGCGGCGGCGCCGGCACCGGCTGGCTGACGACGGCCCCGCCCGCCCGACCGCTACACTCGTTCGGGTGCGCGAGGGCCATCCGCGCTGCGCAGGACCACGATCACCGGGATTTCGTCAGGAGCGGTCGCCATCGACACCGGTCAGCTGATCGCGGGGCACTACCGCCTCGTCGAGCACATTGGTAGCGGTGCCATGGGAGTGGTGTGGCGCGCCGTCGACGTGCGCCTGGAACGGTCGGTGGCGATCAAGCAGATCCTGCCGCAGCCCGGTGTGTCCGAGGCCGAGCGCGACAACATGCGCCAGCGGGCCATGCGCGAGGCCAAGAACGCCGCCCGCCTGCAGCACCCGAACGCCATCGTGGTGTTCGACATCGCCGAGCACAGCGGCGACCCGTGCCTGGTGATGGAGTACCTCGACGGCCCGAGCCTCTCGGCCGTGCTGGCCGAGCAGGGCACCCTGCCGGTGGGCCAGGTCGCGCGGATCGGCGAGCAGGTCGCCGCGGCGCTGGTCGCCGCGCACCGCGCCGGGATCGTGCACCGCGACGTCAAACCGGGCAACATCCTGATCGACGAGACCGGCACCGCGAAGATCACCGACTTCGGCATCTCCCGCGCCGCGGGGGACATGACCCTCACCCAGACCGGGCTGATCGGCGGCACCCCGGCCTACCTCGCCCCCGAGCTGGCCCGTGGCGCCGATCCGGTGCCCAGCTCCGACGTCTTCGCCCTGGGCGCCACCCTGTACCAGGCGATCGAGGGCCAGACGCCCTACGGCAACACCACCAACCAGCTCGCCCTGCTCTACGCGGCCGCGAACGGCCAGATCAACCCGCCGACCCAGGCCGGGCCGGCCACCGCGCTGCTGATGAGCCTGCTGCGCAGCGAGCCCGCCGAGCGCCCGAGCATGGCCGAGGCCCGGGAGCGCCTGGCCGCGCTGACCGCGGGTGAGCCCACCCCGCCGATGACCCCGATGCTGCTGTCCGGCAACCAGGGCGATCGCCTCGGCGCGCGACCGCCGTGGCAGCGCGCGGAAGCCCAGGCCGCCGCGCCCGCGCCGATCCCGGCGCAGAAGGCACCGTCGAACCCGCCGCGCACGCCGACGGCCGCCTTCACGCCGATGCGCTCGCCGGCCGCCCCGCCGCAGAACCAGCCTCCGCCGCGCCCGGTCACCGCCGTCCAGCCGGCCCCGGCGCGGCCGGCGCCGGTCCGGTCCCCCGTACCGCCCCGCACCCCCGCCACCACCGCGGCCGCCCCCGGCTCCTCGGACGGCAAGCCCGCCGACGGCAAGCGCAAGGCCGCCCTCCTGGCCGGTGGCGCGGCCGCCGTGGTCGTCGTCGCGGTGGTCCTGTTCCTGGTGCTGAACAACGGCAGCGGCGGCGACCAGGGCCCCGCCACGGCGGTCCAGCCGCCGCCCGCTTCGACCTCCGCGCCCGCGTCCAGCTCGAAGGCCGCGCCGTCGAGCTCCGCGGCTCCACCGACGGGCTCCAACGGCAACGTCGCGTGGCAGCCCGCCGGCGGCCGGGTGGTGGAGTTCTACTCCGCGGCCGGCAGCAATCCGGCCGCGGCGTGGGCCATGCTGACTCCGGGCGTCCAGGCGAACTACGGCGACGTCGGTGCCTTCACCGCGTACTGGGGCCAGCACAAGCCCGAGTCGTACAAGGGCGCCTCGGCCTACAAGCGGGCGAACAACCCGGACGGCTCGGTCGACATCCAGATCAGCCTGACCGTCGACGGTACGAACATGCAGCAGATCGTCCGGGTCCTCGCGGCCCAGGACGGCACCCTGCTGCTCAGCAGCGACCCCCGGCCGGGCAGCTCGCCGGGTCAGTGACCCTCGCCGCTTCGGGAGTGTGCTGATCAGGCCGGATGGCCTACCGTGGGGGCATGGCCGAGAGCGCTGCTGTGCCACCGGGCTGGAATCCCCGTTTCCACGAGGACCTCGTCGGGCTCGACCCGCACGATCCCGAGGCCCGCGCGTTCGCGGCCCACCTGGACCGGATGGAGCACACCGGGCCCACGTTCACCGTCGAGGCCTGCCTGGACCAGGTGGGCGACTTCGCCGATTCCAGCAACCGCCTCGGCGGCCTGCGCTACTGGGTGTCCGCGTTGATCGTGGTGCTCATCGTGTTCGGCGTGATCGTCACCGCATGGGACATCGTGGCCCACGCGATCACCTTCCTGCGGGGGTAACGTGGGACGGGTGAAAGGTATGAAACCCGTCGTCGGCACCACGCCCCGCGTGGTGAAGTCCGAGCAGGAGTGGCGTGCGGAGCTGAGTCCCGAGGAGTACGCGGTGCTCCGCCAGGCCGGTACCGAGCAGCCGTTCGTCGGCGAATACACCGACACCAAGACCACTGGCGTCTACGAGTGCCGGGCCTGTGGCGCCGAGATCTTCCGCAGCGACACGAAGTTCGAGAGCCACTGCGGCTGGCCGTCGTTCTACGACCCGGCCGACTCCGACGCCGTGCTGCTGCGCGAGGACCGGGCCATGGGCATGCGCCGCATCGAGGTGCTCTGCGCCTCCTGCCACAGCCACCTCGGCCACGTCTTCGAAGGCGAAGGCTACGAAACGCCGACCGACCAGCGCTATTGCATCAACTCGATCTCCATGAAGCTCGTCCCCGCACCCCCGGCCTAGATTCGAGGCCGGACCGGGCAACCACCGCCCTCCCCGAAGCGTGTCTGCTGCACAACGGCACGCGCCGGGGAGGGCGGTTCCGCGACCGGGTCCGGACAAGCCGACGGCGTGCTCCTGACCGTTGCGGCGGCGGCGATCGACGGAACCGGAAGGGTCTCGGCGCCGTCAGTTCTACCGGCCCGAACGGGCGAAACGGACGGGTAGGGTCCACCGACCCGGAGCACGAGGGGGGCGCACCATGAACGAGCCGTGGGGTATTTCGGGACCGCAGTTCCTGCTGCTGTACGGACTGACGCTGGCGGTGCTGGTGGTCCTGCAGCTGTTCCTGCCGGCCCTCGTCCGCGCGCGGACCCACCCATCGACGTCCACACACGACGGTTCGATGCCCGGTGTCTACCCGCTGGCCTACCTCGCCGGCGGTGTCCCCCGCGCGATCGACGCGGCGATCGCGGCGCTGGTCGAACGCGGTCTGCTTCGGGTGAACAGCTACCGCCAGCTGAGCGCGGCGGGCGAGCGCCCGCAAGAGCCGCTGGAGCGCGCGGTCCACGCCGCCGCGAAGACCGCCAACCGGAGCATGACCACCACTGAGCTGCGGATGCGGGTGCTGGACGCCCCGGCGGTGAAGGCGATCGAGGCGGACCTGGACCGCCGTGGACTGCTCCTGCCCGAGGACGGGGCCATGAAAGTCCGGAAGGCGGTGTTCCTGGCGTATGGGCTGCTCCTGGTGATCGGCGTGGTGCGGCTGGTGAACGGGATAGCCCTCGACCGTCCGGTGGGCGGGCTCATCCTGCTGCTGATCCTCGCGCTCGTGCTCACCCTCCTGGCCCGCGCGGCCCGCGGCTGCAAGCGCCGCCGCCGCCCGACTCCGGCCGGCCAAGCCCTGGTCGACCGGGCCCGAGCCGACCTGCGCGCGGCCGAGCGCCCGGAGGAATTCGCCCCGGCCGCCCACGGCACCGCCCTCTTCGCCGGCGCCGCGGCCGCCGTCGCCCTCGGCGGGCTCGCCATGTACCCGGACGAGGAACTGAGCACAGCCCTGTCCTCCCCCGGCTGGTCCGGCGGCTGGTCCGGCGGCGGGGGCGGCTCGTCCGGTGGCTCTTCGTCGTGCAGCAGTAGCTCTTCCTGCAGCAGCGGTTCCTCCTGCAGCAGCGGCTCTTCCTGCGGCGGCGGAGGCTGTGGTGGCTGAGCCGAGCCTCACGGACCGCCCCGAACCGGCGACCCCGGCCGGCGCGGTCGAGGACCCCGGCGCGGTAGCGCGAACCAGACCGGCGACAGCACCGGGCGGCGGTGGTTCCCGGCTCGGTATCGGCATCGGGTGGCGGGCGGAGCTGGACCGGTCGATCGCGCGGATGCCCGGGGTCGACTGGGTCGAGGTGGTGGCGGAAAACCTGCACGCCCCGCACCTGCCCGAAAGCCTTTTGGCCCTGCGGGAGCGGGGGAAACCGGTCCTGCCGCACGCCGTCTCGCTGTCGTTGGGCGGGGCGGAGCCGCTGGAGACCGGGCGGGTCGAGCACTTAGCCGAATTGGCCCGGGCGCTCGACGCGCCGCTGGTAAGCGACCACGTGTGCTTCGTCCGCGCCGGCGGCCTCGACTCCGGGCACCTGATGCCGGTACCACGCACGCGCGAGGCGCTGGACGTGCTGGTGGCGAACGTGCGGCTGGCCCAGTCCATAGTGGAGGTACCGTTCGCGGTGGAGAACATCGCCGCGCTGCTGGAGTGGCCGGAGAACGAGCTGACCGAGGAGCAGTTCCTCACGGAACTGACCGAGCGCACCGGCTGCCTGCTGATCATCGACGTCGCGAACCTGTACGCCAGCGCCCGCAACGTCGGCACCGACCCGGCCGCCTTCCTCGACGGGATCCCCTGGGAGCGCCTGGCTTACGTGCACATGGCCGGCGGCATCGAGCGCGACGGCGTCTACCACGACACCCACGCCCACCCGGTGCTCCCGCCGGTGCTCGACCTGCTCGCCGAACTGTGCCGCCGCACCGACCCGCCCGGCGTCCTCCTGGAACGCGACGACGACTACCCCACCGACACCGAACTGATCGCCGAACTGGCCACCCTCCGTGCCACGGTGCAGCCGTGAACCCACTGGCCGCGGCTCCGGCCCGCGGAACCGGCACACCGCCCACCGGATCACGCCACGGCCGGCAGCCACCTCGCCACCGGCCGGGTGGCACTGTGAGCGGCGAAAACCCCGCCACCCGCCAGGAGGAACTGTGAGCCGCGAGGATCTCGCGGCGCGTCAGGCGGCCTTGCTCGAGGCGCTGCTCACCGACGCGCCCACCCCGCCCGGCTTCGACTCGGTCCGGCTGCGGATCGAGGCCGACGTGCTGCTGACCAAGCGGCGCAAGCTCGTCGCCCATCTGCGGCCCGACCTGCCCGAAACCCTGGGCGAACGGTTCCGCCCGCTGTTCGGCGCCTACGCAGCCGAGCACCCGAAGGCCGTGACCGTGCGCGCCCGCGAGTACGCCGACGCCTTCTCCACCTGGCTCATCGCCCGCGGCGAACTGCCAAAACCCCGCCGGCTCCGGCGCTGGAAACCCTGACCGGGACCCGAGCCGCCCGCCCGGTCCCGCAACTGGCCGAGCCGCCCCCTCGACCACCCGGCGAGCCCTGCCGCCCCGGCCAACCCGCCGGACCACCGGACTGGCCAACCGGCAAATCCCGCCACACCAACCTCTCGCTCGGTCACCCCGGCGAGCCCCGCCGCGCCAACCACCCACGCGGTCACCCCGGCTAACCCCACCAAGCCAACCACCCACGCAGTCACCCCGGCGAACGCCGCTGCGCCAGCCACCCACGCGGTCACATCGGCTAACCCCGCCGTGCTAGCCATCCACGCGGTCACATCGGCTAACCCCGCCGTGCCAACCACCCACGCGGTCACCCGCACGAACCCAGCCGGGCCAGTTCGGCCGAATGACCATGGCACGGCCCGCCCGCCCGCCCGGAATTCCTACGGCAGGTGCCACATCGCGGTATCGGCCCCCGGCCGGTGCGAGGCGTGGTCCCAGTGCGGCGGCGCGCCCGGGAGCACCCCCGCCATCTTCACCCGGGTCATTCGGCCGAAGTCGCTGTCCACGTCCTCCAGCAGGTCGGAGAAGTCCACTTCGGACGTCACGCTTTCCTTGCGCCCCAGCGAGTCCAGCCAGCGCCCCGTGCCTGCCAATGACAGCCGGGCCTGCCAGGTGCCGCCCTCGGTCACGGTGCGGCGAAGGGCCGTCATGACCGCCGCGGCGGCGAGCCAGCCCGTGGCGTGGTCCAGGGCCTGTGCGGGCAGCGGAACCGGGCCGTCGGCGCCGGCGACGCGGGCGCCCTCCTCCGCGATGCCGGACGAGAGCTGCACCAGGCTGTCGAAACCCCGCCGCCGCGCCCACGGGCCCTGCCAGCCGTAGGCCGACAGGTCGGCGATGACCAGCCCGGGGCGCAGCTCGGCCAGCTGTTCCGGGCCGAAACCGATCCGCGCGAGCGCGCCCGGCCGGAACGACTGCACCAGCACATCGGCCCGCGAGACGAGCTTCTTCAACCGCGCCCGGCCGCCCTCGGTGTCCAGCGCGACGAACGAGGAACGCTTGCCCTGCCCCGTGTCCATCGTCAGCACCGGGATGCGCGGCAGGTGCGCCGCACCGACGTGCACCACGTTCGCGCCGTGCGCGGCCAGCACCCGGCCCGCGACGGGGCCGGCCAGCACGTGCGTCAGCTCCAGCACCCGGACCCCGCCCAGCGGCCGGTCCGAGTCGTACAGCAGCCGCTTCGGCGCGTCACCGATCCGCCGCAGCTCCGCCACCGGGAGGTCCGCGACGGCCTCGCCCTGCGGGTGGGCGAGCCAGTCCTCGCGCGAGCGCATCAACGCCGCCGCGCCACCCGCGGCCACCACGGCGGACTCCACCTCGGCCGCGGTCTTGGCCGCCACCGTCTTCGCCACGGACTCGCGGCTCGCCGGCACGCCCAGGGCCCAGCAGACCGCGGCCTCGTGCCGCCGGTAGTTGCAGTGCAGCTTCACCCAGCCGTCGCCGGCCCGGTAGTCACCGGACAGCGGACCCCACGGATCCGGAGCGGGCTCGCCGTCCACCCGCAGGTGCCGCTCGCTCCGGAACGCGGCCGCGGCGTGCCGCGCGTCCACCCCGACCACGCCGGGCTCGATACCGCGCAGCTTCAGCATTTCCGCCGCCGCGAGCGTGGCGGCCGCGACCGACGACGTGGCCGCCGCCGCCACCCGGAACGGGCCGGGCAACACGTTTTCGTCACCGCCGACGCCGGCGGCCGGCAGTGCATCGCCGGTGAGCGTCTGCCAGACCCCGGCCAGCACGTCTTCCACGGCGGCGGTTACGGCAGGGCCGCGACGAGCTCGGCCGGCGGCACGCGGGTGCCGGTGTAGAACGGGATCTCCTCGCGCACGTGCAGCCGCGCCTCGGTCCCGCGCAGGTGGCGCATCAGGTCGACGATGCGGTGCAGCTCGTCGGCCTCGAAGGCCAGGATCCACTCGTAGTCGCCGAGCGCGAAGGAGGCCACGGTGTTGGCCCGCACGTCCGGGTAGTCCCGCGCCTCCTTGCCGTGGTCGGCGAGCATCTTGCGGCGCTCTTCGTCGGGCAGCAGGTACCACTCGTAGGAGCGGACGAACGGGTACACGCAGACGTACTTGCGGGCCGGCTCGCCCGCGAGGAACGCCGGGACGTGGCTCTTGTTGAACTCCGCGGGCCGGTGCAGCGCGGTCTGGCTCCACACCGGGGTCGAGGCGCGCCCCAGCGGCGTGCGGCGGAAGCCCGCGTACGCCGCCTGCACCTGCTCGATCTCCTCGGCGTGCCACCAGATCAGGTAGTCGGCGTCGGCCCGCAGCGCGGCCAGGTCGTAGACCCCGCGCACCACCACGCCCTTGGCCTCGAGCCCCTCGAGGTACTCGGTGGTCTCGCGGCCCGCCGCGCCGCGGTCCTCGCCCAGCCGCCCCGGCTCGACCCGGAAGACCGACCAGGTGGTGTAACGGATGCTGTCGTTGAGCTCGTTGTAGTTCAGCCGCGCCATGCCTCCATCCTGGCACTGCGCGATGCCCGGGCGCCAAGCGCCTCCGCCGGACTGTGGACAACCCGCCCGCGAGCGCCCGGCCTGTGGACAACTCAGTCCCGTAGCTGGTCCGCGATCCGCCGCGCGGCGGCGTCGGCGGTGGCGACGCAGGCGGGCAGCCCCACGCCGTGCAGGGTGGCGCCCGCCACAGCGAGACCCGTCACCCCGGCGACCGCGCGCTCGATCCGCTCGACCCGCCCGAGGTGCCCCACGCCGTACTGCGGCAGCCCGCCACCCCAGCGCGTGACGAGGGTGTCGACCGGTTCGGCGGTCACGCCGGTCAGCCGAGCGAGGTCGTCGCGGACCACCCGGACCAGGCCGGCGTCGTCGCCGTTCAGCGCGCCGGGCTCGCCGAAACGGCCGACGGAACCGCGGACCAGGACCGGGCCCGCGCCGCTGTAGTGCGCCCACTTGTTGGAAGAGAAGGTGAACGCTTTCGCCGCGTACGGCACGCCCGAAGCGTCTCGCTCCCCCGCACCGATCAGGATCCCCGACGCGTCCGGCAGTTCCGTACCCGGCGGCAGCGCCAGCGCGACCACGGCCATGGACGCCAGCTCCACCTCGCCGAACGCGGTCGACGCGGCTGGGGCGACGTCGGCGAGCAGCCGACGCGCGGCCGGCGCGGGCACGGCGAGCAGCACCGCGTCGACCTCCAGCGGGGTGTCCGCGGGCGCGTGCGCCGGTGCGGCTGCCCCGAAGTCGAGCCGCCAGCCCGTGGCGGTCCGGGTCAGCGCGCGCACGGTCGCGGACGTTCGCAAGGTCGCGCCGGACAGTTCCAGCAGCCGTTCGAGCAGCCCGGACAGACCGCCGGCCAGCGTGCCGAACACCGGCGCGGGACGGCCCGGCGTCCCGGGCAGCAGCGAAGCCGCCGCCTCGGTGAGCGAGCCCGCGCCCGCGGCGACGGCTTCGGCCAGGCCGGGCATGGTCGCGCGCAGGCCGAGGCCGTCGGCGCCCCCCGCGTAGACCCCGCCGAGCAGCGGGTCGACCAGCCGGTCCACCAGCTCGTCGCCGAACCGGCGGCGCAGCAGCGGGCCGAGCGCAACGTCGTCGCCGGCCAGGTCCACCGGTCCCAGCGAGCGTTCCTCCTCCACGGCGCGGCGGCCGGGCTCGGACAGCACCCCGGCGACCGAATCGGCCGACGCGGGCACGCCCATCACCGTGCCCGGCGGCAGGCCCAGGACCGTGCCGCCGGCGTGGATCTTCGCGCGCGCCTTCGTGGGGTGCACCAGACGCTCGCCGAGGCCGGCCTCGGCCACCAGCGACGTCACCTCCGGCCGCCGCACCAGGAACGCCTCGGCGCCGACGTCGTAAGGGACACCGCCGACTTCGGCCGTGCGCAGCTTGCCGCCGATCGCGGACGTGCTTTCGAAGACGGTGATCGCGACCTCGTCGCCGAGCAGCACGCGCAGCCGGTGGGCCGCGGCCAGCCCGGAGATGCCGCCGCCGACGACGGCGACCCGGCGGGTCACAGCGAGTGCACCAGCTCGACCACCCGGGTCAGCACCTCGGGCTCGACGCCGGGCAGCACGCCGTGGCCCAGGTTGAACACGTGTCCGCGGGCCGCACGGCCCTCTTCGACGATGCGGCGGACCTCGGCCTCCAGCACCGGCCACGACGCGTGCAGCAGCGCCGGGTCGAGGTTGCCCTGGACCACGGCCGAGCCGCCGAGCCGCCGCACGGCCTCGTCCAGCGGGATCCGCCAGTCGACGCCCATCACGTCCGCGCCGGCCTCGCGCATCGCGACCAGCAGCTCACCGGTGCCCACACCGAAGTGGAACCGGGGCACGCCGTAGTCCGCGACGCCGGAGAGCACCTTCGCCGAATGCGGCAGGACGAACTCGCGGTAGTCGCGCTCGGACAGCGCCCCCGCCCACGAGTCGAACAACTGCATCGCGTCGGCACCCGCGTCGAGTTGCGCGCGCAGGAAGGTCAGCGCGATGTCGGCGAGGTGGCCCGCCAGCTCGTGCCACAGCGCGGGCTCGGAGTGCATGAGCGCCTTGGTGTGCTCGTGGTTGCGGCTCGGCCCGCCTTCGATGAGGTAGCTGGCCAGCGTGAACGGCGCTCCCGCGAAGCCGATCAGCGGCGTCGGTCCCAGCCGCTCCACCAGCAGCCCGATCCCCTCGGCCACCCGCGCCACCTGCTCCGGCTCCAGCAGCGGCAGCGCCCGCACGGCGGCGGTGTCGCGCACCGGCGCGGCCACCACGGGCCCGGTGCCCGGCACGATGTCGATGTCCACGCCCGCCGCCTTCAGCGGCACCACGATGTCGCTGAACAGGATGGCCGCGTCCACGCCGTGCCGCCGGACCGGCTGCAGCGTGATCTCGGCCAACATCTCGGGATCGAAGCACGCGTCGAGCATCGCCACGCCTTCGCGCAGCTTGCGGTACTCCGGCAGCGAACGTCCGGCCTGGCGCATGAACCAGACGGGGGTGCGGTCCGGCCGCTGCCCGCGGGCCGCCGCCAGGAACGGCGACTCCCCGAGGTCACGACGGGTCGGGGCAGGCGAGGGAGGAAGCTGGGGCACGGGTTCCATCGTCCCACCCGCCTCCCACCCGGCCGGGGCGGGGCGGTGCCGGGTGGTGGCCGGCGGTGGGAGGTGGGGTGCCCCTCGTGGCCCAGCCCGCCCCGGACCGATGCCCCCTTCGCGGCCGGGACCCCACGCCCCTTTACTCCGGTTGTAGTGCGCTCTCCCAGACCACTACAACCGGAGTGAATAGCCCCTGAGGCGCCCACCAGCACCAGGCCGCCCAAGATCGGCGGGAACGGGTCGACAACGTCGTCATCGCGGGGGTTCGGCCGGTCGGGGGTCCCTCGGCGCGCCTGCGTCCGCAACCGGGCTTGGCCGCCCTACAGTCGTTCTGTGACCGCGATGACGCCAGTGCCCGAGCTCTTCCGCGAAGCCGTCGCGGCGCTGCAGTCCGTCCGGCCCCGTCCGGAGGTGCAGCTGGAGACCATGCGCGCGCCCCAGCGGCTGGCGCCGTGGTCGTACGCGGTGAGCTGCGAGGTGTCCGGTCCGGCCGACGTGCTCGCGTCCGGGCGGCTGGTCCTGCTGCACGACCCGGACGGCCAGGAGGGCTGGGACGGGGTGCTGCGCGTGGTCGTGTACGTGCGGGCGGAGCTGGACAACGAGCTGGCCACCGACCCGTTCCTGCCGGGCGTCGGCTGGTCGTGGCTGACCGACGCGCTCGAGGCGTCCGGCGCGAGCTGGACCGCGCTGGGGGGCACGGTCACCGAGACCTCCTCGGCCCGCTTCGGCGACATCGCCGAACCGGCTCGCACCGATGACCTGGAGCTGCGGGCTTCCTGGACGCCCACCGACGCGGCGCTGCAATCCCACGGGTACGCGTTCTGCCAGGTCATGGCGAGCGTCGTGGGCCTGCCGCCGGTCGGCGTGACGCTGTTCGAGCAGCGTCAGAGCTCCTGATTCCGGGATTTCACCCGGTCGGGACGACCGCGAACCAGCCTTCCGCGCCCTGAGCAGGCCCTGACCGGCCTCCGCGTGGCCTGGACAACTGCGGACCGGGAGCGCACCGCCCGCGATCCTGAGGCCGTTTCACGTCCCTCCACCTGGGGCCGCACGGGCTAGCACGGGCGGACGTTCACTTTGGTGAAGACCCCTTGATCACCCGGCGTCATCCCCTGGTCACGGTCGCAGTGCCGCCGGCCGGGGCGGCGCCGAGGGCCGCGGCGGTCACCGAGCGCAGCGGCGGGACCGCCCGGGCAAACGTGAATAAAGATGATCTTGCCCCGGCCGGGGCCGCTTTCCGGGCCTTGGCCGACCGGCTCCGGAGCATCCGGGCGGAAGCATCCGCAGCTGCACGGCCCATCTGCACGACCGTTTCGGCTCCGGTAACTCTGTTGCATCGCCCCGGTGGGCCGATGCGTTAGCGAGCAGCTCGGTACTAGCCCGATCGTGTTACAACGAATTCCCTGAGTGACGAGCGGTTTCAGATAGATACCCATTCGATCCCCCCGCAACGGCCGCAGGGCGGCTACAGTGCCTTCGACGACACCACTTTCGGTCTAAAGCTGGCGCGGCTGAACGGCCGAAAGTCCCGGTGCCGGTCGGGGGGCACGACCGACTCCAGGGAGGTAGTGACGTGGCTACCGTCGGCTTATCTCAGGCCGTTCGATCCACGCCAGCCGGTGCTTTGCCGGCGAGCATGGTTCCGCATCCGCGGGAAGAGCTTTTTTCCGTGCTGGTGGTCGATGACCACCCGCTGTTGAGGGAGGCAATCGCAGCAAGACTCGCACAGATGGGTGCGGGTACCGTCCACGAGGCCGCCACGGTGGCCGAGGCGAGGGCGCGAGCGCAGGCCACCGGGCCGTGCGACCTGGCGATCCTCGATCTCGGACTGCCGGACGGCAGCGGCATCGAGCTGGTTACGGAACTCCGTAGCCACGGCTGGCCTCGTGTGGTGGTGCTCGCATCGTCCGACGACCCGTACGCGGTCAGGTCGGCGTTCCAGGCCGGTGCCCAGGCATACCTGCTCAAGTCCGCTTCACCGGTCGTGGTGACCGACGGCGTGCGCAGGGTC
This sequence comes from Amycolatopsis sp. PS_44_ISF1, assembly GCF_032335455.1. Lineage (NCBI taxonomy): Bacteria > Bacillati > Actinomycetota > Actinomycetes > Pseudonocardiales > Pseudonocardiaceae > Amycolatopsis > Amycolatopsis sp. PS_44_ISF1. The sequence continues at coordinate 2,336,984 of NZ_JANUXO010000002.1, forward strand.
CTGGAAGGCGGCGTGTACGCCGATCCGAGCGTGGCCCCGGTCCTGGCGACCGGCACGCGGGTCGCGGGCACCGACAACACCCCGCGCGAGCTGTCCGCCCGCGAGGTCGAGGTCCTGCAGCTCGTCGCCGACGGGCAGTCCAACAAGGAGATCGGGGAGGAGCTTTCGCTCTCCGCTCTCACCGTCAAGTCGCACCTCTCCCGGATCGGGCGCAAGCTCGGCACGGGTGACCGGGCCCAGATGGTCGCGCTGGCCATGCGAGCCGGTGTGATCCGCTGACGAAGGCGAACGAAGTCCCTGCGGGACGGGCGGACCAGGCGCGGTACGCCCGTCCCGTAGGGTCCTCACCCATGGAAAGCAGTGCACAGGCGGACGGCGCCCGGACCGGAGACCACCCCACCGAGGCCGCCGGATCACCTGTACTGCTACGTGAGCCCGCGGAAGGCACCCCACCCGTGGTGACCGATGCGGCCGCCCTGGCCGAAGCGTGCGCGCGGCTCGCCGCCGGGACCGGCGCCGTGGCCGTGGACACCGAACGGGCCTCCGGCTACCGCTACTGGCCCAAGGCCTACCTCGTCCAGCTCCGCCGGGCCGGCTCCGGCACGGTGCTGGTCGACCCGATCGCGCTCGAAGGCGAGCTGGCGCCGCTGCGCGAGGTCCTCAACGACACCGAGTGGGTGCTGCACGCCGCGTCCCAGGACCTGCCGTGCCTGGCCGAGCTGGACCTGCACCCCCGATCCCTGTTCGACACCGAGCTGGCCGGACGGCTGGCGGGCTACGAGCGGGTCGCGCTCGGCACGCTGGTCGAGCTGCTGCTCGGGTACACCCTGGAGAAGGGCCACAGCGCCGCGGACTGGTCGAAGCGGCCGCTGCCGGTCGACTGGCTCAACTACGCCGCCCTGGACGTCGAGCTGCTGAACGAGCTGCGCGAACGGCTCGAAGGGGAGCTGGCGGAGCAGGGCAAGCTGGAGTGGGCGCGGCAGGAGTTCGAGGCCGTCCGCACCGCCCCTGCACCCGCGCCGCGCGCCGAGCCGTGGCGCCGGACCTCCGGGGTGCACAAGATCCGCAGCCCGCGCGGCCTCGCCGCCGTGCGCGAGCTGTGGCAGGCCCGGGACGAGCTGGCCCGCAAGCGCGACCGCGCGCCGAGCCGGGTGCTGCCGGACAGCGCGATCATCAACGCCGTGACGGCCGATCCGAAGACCGTCGAGGAACTGCAGACCCTGCCGGTGTTCAGCGGCCGGGTGCAGCGCAAGTACACCGCGAGCTGGCTGCGCCACCTGCAGGCGGCGAAGGCGCTCCCGGCCGGCGAACTGCCGGCGGCGGCCCAGCCCAACGACGGCCCGCCGCCGGTCAACCGCTGGGCCGACAAGGACCCGGACGCGGCGGCCCGCCTGTCCGCGGCCCGCGCCGCCCTCGCGGCCATCGCCGAGGAGCGGCGGCTGCCGGTGGAGAACCTGATGCTGCCCGACCTGGTCCGCCGCACCTGCTGGCGGCCACCGGCCACGGTGTCGGAGGACGCGGTCGCCGAAACCCTGCGCGCGGGCGGTGCGCGTCCTTGGCAGGTCGAGCTCACGACGGCCGCGCTGGCCAAGGCGCTGCAGGCGGTCGCCTCCTAGCAGGTTTTTCGGGAGACCGGTCTCGCGACCGGCCAACGCGCGGACTCCAGGACTCGACAGTTCCCGGTCAGCTTCCCGTCACGGCTGTTCCGGCTCGCCGGCCGCGGCTTACCGTGGCGGGACCAGCCAGTGGAGGTGCGCGTGACCGAGTTCGTGTCCGACCGGCCCGCGGTCCGGTGTTTCCTGAGCTTCACGCACGAGGACGACAGCCTCTTCGACGGTTTCATCACCCCGCTCCGGCAGAAGCTGCAGCAATACTGCGCGGCGGGCCACGGCCGCAAGGTCGACCTGTTCGTCGACCGCGAAACCATCACCTGGGGTCAGGACTGGCGGCGCGGCATCGAAGAGGGCCTCGACGCGGCGACGGTCTTCATCCCCGTCGTGACCATGCACTACTTCCTGGAGAGCCCGGCCTGCCGAGACGAGCTGCTCGCCTTCTACGCCCGGGCGAAGGAGCTCGGCCTGACCGACCTGATCCTCCCGCTGATCATCGCCGGGCACGACTTCCTGACCGAGGACAGCGACGACGCGTGCATCCGGGTCATCGAGAAGCTGCAGTACGTCGACATCCAGGACGCCGTGGTCGCGGGGGCGGGGAGCGCGCGGTTCCGGGACACGGTCAAGATCGTCGCGGGCAAGCTGATCCAGGCGGTCGAGAACGCGGAAAGGCGGCTCACCTGGCCCGGCGCGCCGGAGCCCGGCGGAGGCGACTTCGAGCGGCGGATGGGCGAGCTGGGCGGGCTGGTCGCGAGCCGGGCCCGGGAGTTCGACACGGTCCTGGGCACGATCACCGCACTGGTCACGGACGGGCGGGCGGGTGGGCAGAGCCGGGCGGACCGGGCGGCCGAGGCCCAGCGGATCGGGCCGCTGGCGGTCACCGCGCGCCGGATCGGCACCGATTTCGAGCTGGCCGCCGCCGAGGTGGAGGCGGCCGTGCGCGCCTACCTGCGGGACCTGGCCGTGCGAGGCGATCTGGAGCAGGCCGAGTCGGCGCGCGCCGAGTACGCGCAGCTCGCCGGGGACCTGGACCGGCTGGCCGCGGTCGAGACCTCGGTCTCCGGGTTCCTCGCGGGCACCGGGCAGTACGAGGAGGCCGTCTACGCTCCCCTGCGCGCCGCCCTCGGCCCGTTGCGGCTGGGCGCGCAGTCGTTCCAGCTCGGCGTCCGGACCCTGCGGCGGCTGCGCGAGGCCAAGGTCTAGCGGCGGCCGGGCGAGCCGCTCCCGCGGAAAGCCCGGTGCGGACGATCCGGCCCGCGACCACCTGGGCTCAGCGCGGTAGGGCCCACGCGATGGGCGGGCCCGGTGGCGGCCGGTTCTCCCGGGCCTGCCCGGCCGGGCCTCGCGCCGTTGCCCGGCTGCTTCCACGGCGTGCGCGCGGTGCGCCCCATGCGGCTGACGGCTCGGCGACCGCGGCCGGGTCCGGGTTCGGCCCCACCCGTGTGCCGTCGCCCACTCGACCGGGCCACTCCCCTGGTTACCGGCGGGTAACAAGGGCTACCCTGCGGTCAGCATTTCTGTCTACTTCAGGAGCATTCGTGGCCGCACCAGGTACGCCGCCGCTTGCGCCGAACGCGCGAGGGGTACGGAACGTCGTGTTCGTCGAAGGGGTACGGACCCCCTTCGGCAAGGCGGGCGACAAAGGCATGTACGCCGGGACCCGCGCGGACGACCTCGTCGTCAACGCCATCCGGGAGCTGCTGCGGCGGCACCCGGAGCTGCCGCCGGAGCGGGTGGACGAGGTCGCCATCGCCGCGACCACGCAGATCGGCGACCAGGGCCTGACCATCGGGCGCGCGGCCGCGCTGCTGGCCGGGCTGCCGAAATCGGTGCCGGGCTACGCCATCGACCGCATGTGCGCGGGCGCGATGACGGCCGTCACCACCGCCGCGGGCGGGATCGGCTTCGGCGCCTACGACATCGCCATCGCCGGCGGGGTCGAGCACATGGGCCGGCACCCGATGGGCGAGGGCGTGGACCCGAACCCGCGCATCATCGCCGACAAGCTGGTCGACCCGACCGCGCTGGTCATGGGCCAGACCGCGGAGAACCTGCACGACCGGTTCCCCGGGATCACCAAGGAGCGCACCGACGCCTACGCCGCGCGCAGCCAGGAGCGCTACGCCGAGGCCGTCAAGACCGGCAAGATCGGCCCGGAGCTGGTGCCGGTCGCCACCCGTGCCCCGGCGGCCGGTTCGCCCGCGGCGGGAAGCATCGCGGGCTGGGGACTCGCGACCGAGGACGAGCCGCCGCGCCCGGGCACGACCGTCGAGCAGCTGGCCAAGCTGAAGACGCCGTTCCGGCCGCACGGCCGGGTGACCGCGGGCAACGCCGCGGGGCTGAACGACGGGGCCACCGCCGCGATCCTCGCCGACGAGGAGACCGCCCGCGAGCTGGGCCTGCCGGTCGCGATGCGGCTGGTCGGCTACGCCTTCGCCGGGGTGGAGCCGGAGGTCATGGGCATCGGCCCGGTGCCAGCGACCGAGAAGCTGTTCGCGCGCACCGGCCTGTCGATCGACGACATCGGCCTGTTCGAGATCAACGAGGCGTTCGCGGTGCAGGTGCTCGCGTTCCTCGACCACTTCGGCCTCGACGACGAGGACCCGCGGGTCAACCGGTGGGGCGGCGCGATCGCCTGCGGCCACCCGCTGGCCTCCTCCGGCGTCCGGCTGATGACGCAGCTCGCGCGCCAGTTCGCCGAGCGCCCCGACGTCCGCTACGGCATGACGACGATGTGCATCGGCATCGGCATGGGCGGCACCGTGATCTGGGAAAACCCGGCGTTCGAGGGGACGAAGCCATGACTTTCACCGCAGACGAGGCGAAGGCCGCGTTCCCGGACGAGGTGGTCACCACCGCCGTCACCAACCTGGTGAAGGTGCCGGGGCTGGCCGGGGCGGTCGCGCTGATCACCCTGGACAACGGGCACGACCACACCCGGCCGAGCACCTTCGGCCCGCAGGGACTGGTGTCGCTGAACGCCGCGCTGGACCGGGCCTTCGAGGCCGAGCCGGCCGCGATCGCGGTCACCGGCAAGCCGTTCATCTTCGCCGTCGGCGCCGACCTGTCCGGGATCGAGGCCGTGGCGGACCCGGACCTGGCGCGCCGGATCGCGCAGACCGGGCACGACGTGTTCCGCCGGCTGACCGAATCGAAGATCCCGACCTTCGGCTTCATCAACGGCGCGGTGATGGGCGGCGGGCTCGAGCTCGCCCTGTCGTGCCACTACCGGACGCTGTCGGAGAACACCGCCGCGATCGCGTTCCCGGAGGTCTTCCTCGGCCTGTTCCCGGGCTGGGGCGGCACGCAACTGCTGCCGAACCTGATCGGGCCGGACGCCGCCGTCACCGTGATCATCGAGAACGCGCTGGCGCAGAACAAGATGCTGAACGTCTCGAAGGCGGCCGAGCTCGGCCTCACCGACGTGGTGCTCGGCTCGGCCGACTACCTCGAACAGTCGCTGCTGTGGCTGGCGAAGGTGGTCAACGGCGAGCTCACCCCGGCGCGGCGGGAGATCGACCGCGGCGCGGAGTGGGACAGCGCGATCGCGCGGGCGAAGTCCATCGTGGACGGTCGCACGCACGGCGCCTCGCCCGGCGCCACCAAGGCCGTGGAGCTGCTGGAGCTGGCCCGCGCCGGCGATCTCGACCGCGGGTACGCCGCCGAGACCGACGGGCTGGCCGAGCTGCTGATGTCCGACGAGCTGCGGGCCGGGCTGTACTCGTTCAACCTGGTCAACAAGCGCGCGAAGCGGCCGGCCGGCGCCCCGGACAAGTCCTTGGCGCGCAAGGTGAACAAGGTCGGCATCGTCGGCGCCGGCCTGATGGCCAGCCAGCTCGCACTGCTGTTCGTGCGCCGCCTCAAGGTGCCGGTCGTGCTCACCGACGTCGACCAGGCGCGCGTGGACAAGGGCGTGGGCTACGTCCACGAGGAGATCGACAAGCTGCTGGCCAAGAAGCGCCTGTCCCCGGACGGGGCGAACCGGCTCAAGGCGCTCGTCTCCGGCTCGCTCGACCAGGCCGCGTTCGCCGACGCCGACTTCGTGATCGAGGCGGTGTTCGAGGAGCTGGGCGTGAAGCAGCAGGTGTTCGCCGAGCTGGAGCGGCACGTCTCGCCCGAGGCGATCCTGGCGACGAACACCTCCTCGCTGTCGATCAGCGCGATGGCTTCCCGGTTGCAGCACCCCGAGCGCGTGGTCGGCTTCCACTTCTTCAATCCGGTGGCCGTGCTGCCGCTGCTGGAGATCGTGCGCGGCGAGAAGACCGACGACGCGGCGCTGGCCACCGCGTTCTCGGTCGGCAAGCAGCTCAAGAAGTCGAGCGTGCTGGTCAAGGACGCCACCGCGTTCGTGGTCAACCGGCTGCTGCTGCGGTTCCTCGGTGAGGTGCTGGTCGCGGTCGACGAGGGCACGCCGTTCGAGGTCGCCGACTCCGCTTTGGAGCCGCTCGGCCTGCCGATGTCCCCGCTGACGCTGATGCAGCTGGTCGGCCCGGCGATCGCCCTGCACGTGGGCGAGACGCTGCACGGCTCGTACCCGGACCGCTTCACCGTGAGCGAGAACCTGGCCAAGTTCGTGCAGGCGGGGAAGAAGGGCGTCTGGACCTGGGACGCGGCCGGGAAGCAGTCGATCGACCCCGAGGTGGAGCGGCTGTGGACGCGCGGTGACTCGCCGTCCACCGCCGAGCAGGTGCGCGAGCGCGCGCTGGCGGCGATCGCCGAGGAGATCCGCATCATGCTGGACGAGGGTGTGGTCGCCGAAGCCCAGGACATCGACCTGTGCCTGATCCTGGGCGCGGGCTGGCCGTTCTGGAACGGCGGCATCACGCCGTGCCTGGACCGCTCGGGCGTTTCGGAGCGGGTGAACGGCAAGCCGTTCCTCGCGCCGGGCGTCGCGTCGGTGCCCACGGCCTGAACCCCCGCCGGGGCGGCGCGTCGTGCACCGGCGCCCGCCCCGGCTTTCCGGAGACGGCCGGGCCGGGGCTTGTTCGCGGTCCGAGCGGCGGTCCGGCTCAGAGGTCGACCACCTGCAGCAGCCGCTCCAGGCCGGTGAAGTCCTTGCCGTTGCGGGTCAGCAGGGGCAGCCGGTGCACGGCCGCGGTCGCGGCGATCTGCAGGTCCATCCGGCGGGGGCGGGGGTTGCGCCCGCCGCGGCGGACCAGGGCCGCCATGGTGCCGTACACCTTGGCCGCGGCGGTGTCGAAGGGCAGCACCTCGAAGTGGTCGAGCACGGCGTAGAACCGCTCGGTCCGGTCCCGGCGGCCGATCGGGTCGTCGACGTCCAGCCCGTAACCCAGCTCCGCCACCGTCACCGCGCTCACGGCCGGACGGGCCTCGGCGTACGGGCCCAGGTCGAGCCGTTCGAGGTCGATCACCGCGCAGGTGTCGAGCAGCACCCGGGGCACGGGGCTCACCGCCCGCCCTCGGTGACCAGCGGGTCGTCCTCGCCGAAGACCCCGTCGGCCGCCTCGCGCTCGCGGCGCCATTCGGCACTGTCCATCGGGGACAGCCGCCCGAAGCTCACCTGGACCTCGCGCAGGGTCCGGCCGCGGTCCACCGGGCCGAGGTGCGGCACCAGGTCGGCGACCGGTTTCCCGTTGCGGGTCACGGTGAAGCTTTCGCCCGCCTCGACCCGGCGCATGATCTCCGCGTTGTCGTTGCGGAGCTCGCGCTGGCCGATGACGGCTTCCGGGGTGCTCATGGGACCATGGTAGCGCTTTGGCGAGATTGTGCTACATCTGCGCTACGCCCGGGCCGGCCGGCAGGTGCACCGCCACCGTCAGCCCGCCGCCCACCACCGGTTCGGCGGTGACCGTGCCGCCGTGGGCCTGGACCGCCGCGCGGACGATGGAGAGGCCGAGGCCCGCACCGGTGCGGGCCGTTCGGGCGACGCCGGCGCGGCGGAACGGCTCGAACAGCTCCGGCACCGCCCCCGGGTCCAGCAGCCCGCCCGAGGAGCGCACCCGCAGCAGCGACCACTGCGGACCGGGCTGGGTGTGGACTTCGAGCCAGCCGCCGTCGACGTTGTGGCGCACGGCGTTCTCCACCAGGTTGCCCGCGATCCGCTCCAGCAGCGCGGGATCGCCGTAGGCCGGGGCGCCGGCCACCCGGAAGTCCGCGCGCAGGGCGCGGGCCGCGGCCTCGGCGCGCACCGCGGCCCAGGCCCGCTCGACCAGCACGGCGAGGTCGACCTGCTCGCGCACCACGAGCCCGGCGCCGTCGGTGCGGGCCAGCAGCAGCAGCGAGTTCACCAGCTGCCCGGCCCGGTCGGTGGCGTCGCGGACCACCCCGCCCATGCGGCGCAGCTCGGCCTCGTCGGCCTGCTCGTCGGACAGGGTCACGTCCAGCTCGGTGCGGATCACCGACAGCGGGGTGCGCAGCTCGTGGCTGGCGTTCGCGACGAAGTGCCGCTGCGCGTCGAACGCCGCCTGCAGCCGGTCGAGCATGTCGTCGAAGGTGCGGGCCAGCTCGGCCAGCTCGTCGCGCGAGCGGATCCCGCCGATCCGCTCCCCCATCGACTCCACAGACAGCCGCCGGGCGGTGCCGGTGATCTCGCGCAGCGGCAGCAGCACGCGGGAGGTGAAGGTCCAGGCCAGGATCGCGGCCGCGGCCACCACGAAGCAGAAGGACAGCGAGCCGAACACGAGCACCCGGTTCACCGCGTGGCCGCGCAGGTGCTCGGCGAGGGTGGAGGCGTCGACGTCGACCCCGTCCACCCGCACGATCGTGCCGGGCGGCAGGTGCGGCACGGCGGACACCGCGTCGCCGACCAGCGACCAGGCCAGCCAGAGCAGCAGCAGCCCGGCCGCGGCCACCAGCACGGTGGCCAGGATCGTGACCCGGGCCCGCAGGCTGCGTGTCCCGGGCAGGTTCACTCGGCGCCGGCCGCCGGATCCGGCACCCGGTACCCCGAGCCGACCACGGTCTCGATCACGCCCGGCTCGCCCAGCTTCTTCCGCAGGGTCATCACGGTGACCCGCACGGTCGTGGTGAACGGGTCGGCGTTCTCGTCCCACACCCGCTCCAGCAGTTCCTCGCTGCTGACCACCGAGCCCGCCGCGGACAGCAGCACCTCGAGCACGCCGAACTCCTTGCGGGTCAGCTCGACCGGGCCCCCGGCCCGGCGCACGGTGCGCTTGGCCGGGTCCAGCTCGACGTCGGCCGCGGTCAGCAGCGGCGGCGCCGCCGGGGTCGCGCGCCGGCCGAGCGCGCGCACCCGAGCCACCAGCTCGGGGAAGGCGAAGGGCTTGGCGAGGTAGTCGTCGGCGCCGAGGGACAGCCCGTCCACCCGGTCGGAGACGGAGCTGCTCGCGGTCAGCATCAGCACCCGGGTCAGCTCGCCGGACGCGACGATCTCCCGGCACAGCTCGTCGCCGGACATCCCGGGCAGGTCCCGGTCGAGCAGGATCACGTCGTACCGCGTGACGGACGACTTCTCGTGCCCGTCGTCGCCGGTCAGCGCGACGTCCACCGCCATGCCCTCACGACGCAGCCCGCGGGCGATCGCGTCGGCCAAGGGCTCTTCGTCTTCGACTACCAGAACACGCACGACACCACAATCCCACAGTTTCCTGAGAGCGCCTGAGAGACCGGAATGGACACCCGGCCCCCGGCGTGGCCGCCCCGCTCAGCCCCAGCGCAGCGCGAACCACAGCCGCATGCGCGTCTCCGGGTCGGCCAGGTCGACGCCCAGGGCCCGCTCGGCCTGCCCGATCCGGTGCCGGACGCTGTTGCGGTGCACCCCGAGCTCGGCCGCGGTGCGGTCCCAGCCGCCGTGGTGGGCGAGCCAGGCGCGCAGGGTCGGGACCAGGTGGCGGTCCGGTGCGCGGTCCAGTTCGCGCAGCGGGGCCAGCAGACGCGTGGCGTACGCTTCGCCGGCCCCAGGGGCGACGAGCGCGTCGAAGTCCGGGGCGTCCGCCACCACGGGGCGTTCCAGCGCCCGCGCGCGGGCGAGCAGCAGCTCGGCCTCCGCGACGGCGCCGGGCAGCAGCGAGGCCCCGGCGACGGGCGAGCCCGCCACGGCGAGCCAGCCGTGCTCGCGCAGCCCGCCCAGGTCGGCCGGCTCGGCGCCCGCGATGGCGAGGAACCGCGGCCCGGGCCGCACCTGCACGAGCGGGGTGTCGAGCCGGGCGCGCAGCCAGTCGTGGCGCCGCGCCGTCTCGTCCGGGCCGCGCCGGTAGGCCACCCCGGCGACGAGCCGGCATTCCGCGCCGCCCAGCAGCTTCACCAGCACCTCCGAGCCGTCCTGGCCGAGCAGCAGCCCGGTGGCGGCCGCGCCCAGCTCCGCGGTGTCCGTCCCCGCGCGGCCGACCAGCCCGAGCAGCGCGGCGCCGACGGCGAGGACCGCGCGGTCGCCGCCGGCGGACCGCCGCCGCCGGCCCAGCACCAGCAGGTTCGCGGCGGTGGCTTGCGGGTACACCGGCTGCGCGACGACGTACGTGCCGTCCGGCAGCTCCGTGGTCGCGCTGCGGATGCCGCTGCCCGCGCGCACCGTTTCGAGCAGCTCACGGGCCTCCGACGGCAACGGCTGGGGCGCCCGGTACCCGGCGACCAACGCGTCCGACGGGCCGACCAGTGCCACCCAGCCCTGAAGCCGTTCCCCCAGCGCCGCCACCAGCTCGCCGAGACCGCCGCCCGCCGCGCGGGTCAGCGCCTCCCGTGCCGCCGCCACCCGGCGCTGCTCGCGCCGGCCCGCTTCGGCCAGCGCGACGGCCACGGCCCGGCTGATCGCGAGGAACGGCGTCCGCGGCGGAACCACCAGCAGCGGCAGCCCGTGACGCGCGCACGCGGCGCGCAACGGCTCCGGCAGCGTTTCGTGCACCGTGGGGGTGAGGCCGAAGCCCAGCGCCGTCACGCCCGCTTCGCGCAGCCCGCGGACGTACCGCTCGGCTCGGGCCGGCCCGCGCGGCAGGTTCACCCCGGCGGTGAGCACCAGTTCCGCGCCGAGCAGGTACGGCGCGGGGTCGTCCAGCTCGCTGACGTGCGCCCACCGCACCGGTGCGTCGAGCGCGCCCGGCCGCAGCGTCTCGTGCACGACGTCCAGCGCCAGCTCCGGGTGGCCGGCCACGGCCCGTAACGGGATGTTCACCTCGGCGGAGGGCGGATCGAGGTTCTGAGTCATTTCGTCCTGGCCTTCGGGAGTTTCTGGACCGATCGTCCCATGCCGCCGGGGTGATCACCGAACCTACGGTGACCGGAACACCGGCCGAGGACGAGGAGGCGCACCGTGGGCGGCGACTACGCGGTGATCGCGCTGTACATCGCGGGCATGATCGGCGTCGGCTGGATCGGCCTGCGGCTGGCCAGGACCAAGTCCGACTACCTGGTCGCGGGACGGCGGCTGGGCTGGTTCATGTACTCCGGCACCATGTCGGCCGTGGTGCTCGGCGGCGCGTCCACGGTCGGCGGGGTGAAGCTGGGGTTCACCTACGGCGTCTCGGGCGCCTGGCTGGTGCTCGCCATCGGCGCCGGCATCCTGGTGCTGCACGCGGTGTTCGCCCGGCGGCTGGTGCGGCTGCGGGTGTACACCGTCGGCGAGATGCTCGACCTGCGCTACGGCGGCCGCACCAGCGCCGTGTCCGGGGTGGTGATGTGGGGCTACACGCTGATGCTCACGGTCACCTCGACGCTGGCCTTCGCCTCGATCTTCAAGGTGCTGTTCTCGATCCCGGGCTGGGCGGGCATCGCCGTCGGCGGTTCCATCGTGGTGCTCTACTCGGTGCTGGGCGGCATGTGGTCGATCACGCTGACCGACATCGCGCAGTTCGTGATCAAGACCGTCGGCATCCTGTTCGTGCTGCTGCCGATCGCGATCACCTCCGCGGGCGGCTTCGAGGGCATGGCGGCCAAGCTCGACGCGAGCTACTTCGAGTTCACCGCCATCGGCGGGCAGACGATCTTCACCTACTTCCTGATCTACACCTTCGGCCTGCTCATCGGCCAGGACATCTGGCAGCGCGTGTTCACCGCGCGCACGCCGGAGGTGGCCACCGGCGGCGGCATCGCCTCGGGCGTCTACTGCCTGGTCTACGGCGTCGCCGGCGCGCTCATCGGCACCGCGGCGAAGGTGCTGTACCCCGATCTCGGCAGCGCGCAGGACGCGTTCGCCACCATCGCCGAACGGCTGCTGCCCACCGGCGTCCGCGGGCTGGTGCTGGCCGCCGCGCTGTCCGCCCTGATGTCCACCTCCAGCGGCGCGCTGATCGCCTGCGCCACCACCACGACGTCGGACCTGCTGCGCAGGACCGGGCTCAAGGCGGGCGAGGTGCTGCGCAACCGGATCACCACGCTGGTCCTCGGCCTCCTCGCCATCGGCATCGCGATGGTGGTGGACGACGTGGTGAACGCGCTCACCATCGCCTACGACATCCTCGTCGGCGGCCTGCTGGTGGCGATCCTCGGCGCGCTGTTCTGGCGGCGCGGCACCCGTCAGGGCGCGTACGCGTCGATGGTCGCCGGGACGGTGTCCGTGATCGCGTTCATGATCATCGACGGGGTCGCCGCCACCAGCCCGATCTACTGGGGTCTCGGCGCCGGCGCCGCGGTGTACGTCCTGGTCAGCCTGGCCACGCCCCGCACCCCCCAGAGCATCCTCTCGGTCTGGACGCAGCGCCTGAACGGCTCCGCGGCCACCGAGGAGGAGGAAGCGGCCGTGGGCACCCCCGCGGCCGTCGAAACCTGAACCCCTGCCCTAGTACCAGGAAACCGCAGAACCAGGAGTGACCACCGTGCCCGACCAGACCGACCAGCCCCCGATCGGACCGCTCGACTCGTCGCGGATCCCCCGCTTCGCCGGATTCGCCACCTTCGCGCGGCTGCCGCGGATCGATGAGGTGGAGCGCGCCGACGTCGCCGTGGTCGGCGTGCCGTTCGACTCCGGGGTCTCGTACCGGCCCGGCGCCCGCTTCGGCCCTTCGGCCGTGCGCGAAGCGAGCCGGCTGCTCCGGCCGTACCACCCGGCGCTCGACGTCTCCCCCTTCGCCGAGAAGCAGGTGGTGGACGCCGGGGACATCGCGGTGAACCCGTTCAACATCGGCGAAGCCATCGAGAAGCTTCAGCAGGAAGCCGAAGCGCTGACGGCGGGAAGCACTCGGCTGGTGACGGTCGGCGGTGACCACACCATCGCCCTGCCGCTGCTGCGCGCGGCCGCGAAGAAGCACGGACCCGTTGCGCTGCTTCACTTCGACGCGCACCTCGACACCTGGGACACCTACTTCGGCGAGCCCTACACCCACGGCACGCCGTTCCGCCGCGCCGTCGAGGAGGGCATCCTCGACACGAGCGCGCTTTCGCACGTCGGCACGCGCGGTCCGCTGTACGGCAAGCGAGACCTCGAAGACGACCGGCGGCTCGGCTTCGGCATCGTCACCTCCGGCGACGTGTTGCGCCGTGGTGTCGACGAGACGGTCGACGCGCTGCGCCAGCGGATCGGCGACCGCCCGCTCTACGTCTCGGTGGACATCGACGTGCTCGACCCCGCGCACGCGCCCGGCACCGGAACGCCCGAAGCGGGTGGCCTGACCAGCCGTGAGCTGCTGGAGATCCTGCGCGGGCTGCGCGGATCGAACCTGGTCGGCGCCGACGTGGTCGAGCTGGCCCCGGCCTACGACCACGCCGAGATCACCGCCGTCGCCGCCTCGCACGTGGCCTACGACCTGGTCAGCCTGCTGGCCCTGGGGCGGGACGCGTGACCCGCATCGGCGGCGACCTCGTCGTCGAGACGCTGCGCGCGCTCGGCGCCGACACGGTGTTCGGCCTGCCCGGGCAGCACGCGCTGGGCCTGTTCGAAGCGCTGCGCCGCGCCGGCGACCTGCGGGTGGTCAGCTCGCGGGTGGAGAACAACCTAGCCTTCGCCGCGGACGGGCACGCCCGCGCGCGGCTCGCGGCCGAGCCCGGGGGGCCGGTCCCGGTGACGCCGCTGATCGTCTCCACCGGCCCCGGCGCGCTGCTCACCCTGGCCTCGCTGCAGGAGTCGCGCGCGGCCTCGGTGCCGGTGCTGGGGATCTCCAGCCAGGTCCCGGTCGCCGGGCTCGGCGGCGGGCGGCACGGCTACCTGCACGAGCTGCCCGACCAGCAGGCCAGCTTCCGTGACGTGGTGAAGTCCGTGCACGTGGTCCGCGCGGCGAGCCAGCTCCCGACCGCGCTGCGCGAGGCCTGGACCTCGGCGGCCACCGTGCCGTACGGGCCGGTGTGGGTGGAGATCCCGCAGGACGTGCTGCTGGCGCCGGTTTCGCTGCCGCCGCTGACTTCCGTGACCGCCGCGCCGGTACCGCTGCCGCCGGTGCCGGAGCTGGTCGACGAAGCCGCGCGCCTGCTGGCGGCGGCGGAGAACCCGGTGATCCTGGCCGGCGGCGGCGCGCTGCGTTCCGGCGCGCACGCCGAGCTGAAGGCGCTGGCGGAGGCGTTGCGGGCGCCGGTGGTGTCGACTTTCGGCGGCAACGGCGTCTTCCCCTCCGGCCACGAGCTCTCCGGCCGGTCCTGGCTGGAGGACTGGCACACCACGGAATTCCTGGCCGCCGCCGACGTGCTGCTGGTGCTGGGCTCCGGGCTCGGCGAGCTGTCCAGCAACTACCGCGGGTTCGCCCCGCGCGGGCGGCTGATCCAGGTCGAGGCCGACCTGGGCAAGCTGGAGTCGAACTACCCGGCGCTGGGCCTGCACGCCGACGTCCGGCTCACCCTGGCCGCGCTGCTGGAGCAGGTGCCGATGCGGCGTTCCGACGGCCGGGCCGAGGCCGCGGCCGGGGCGCTGCTGGCCCGGGTCGAGTCGCGATTGGACGGTCAGCCGCTGGTGGCCGAGCGCAAGCTGGTGGCCGACATCCGCGCGGCCCTGCCCCCGGGCACGCAGACGTTCTGGGACATGACCATCGCCGCGTACTGGGCGTGGTCGGCGTGGGACGCGGACGGCGCGCCGATCCACACCGCCCACAGCGCGGGCGGCCTCGGCTACGGACTGCCGGGCGCCCTGGGCGCCGCGGCCTCCGGGGTGCCGGCGCTCGGCGTCTCCGGCGACGGCGGCGCGATGTACGGGCTGGCCGAGCTGGCCACCGCCGTGCAGCACCGCCTCGACGTGACCTGGCTGGTGGTCGACGACGGCGGCTACGGCATCCTGCGCGAGTACCTGACCGGCGCCTTCGGCCGGACCACCGCCACCGAGCTGCCGCGACCGGACTTCGTCGCGCTGGCCGAGTCGTTCGGCGTGCCCGCCCGGCGGTCCTCCTTGGCCTCCGTCGGCGCCGATCTGGCCGCGGCCCTGCGCACCCCGGGCCCGTCGGTGGTCGTGCTGCCGGCCGTGCTGAAGATGTTCGCCCCGACCCACCCGGAGCGGCCGCGACCCACGTCCTGAACTTCGCCGAAGGTACTGAAACCCGGCCCGGAGGATCGCTGGAGCCGACCGGTGCGGCACCCGCTGACCGCACCGATGTTCGTCACCGGCTCAACCCGCGCCGGGCCGGGATTGCCCTTCGCGCCCGCCGTGGTGTCCTGCGGGCCGAGCTTCCGCGTGCACGGCTCATTTCGCCCGTGACGCCGTGTCTCGCGGCAGTGATGGATCCGGCAGTGGCGAAGGTGCTCCCGGAGCCTCGGGCGGCGTGCGCCCCGCGAGGCTCCACCGAGCCGACAGGATCGCCTCGGCCAGCGCGGTGGCCGACTCCCGCCGGGCCGATCCCCGGTGGCTCAGCACGAAGGTGACCGCGCCCGGGTCCGGCAGGCCCTCGACCGGCACCAGCCCCTCGGGCACGACCGAGGCCGCGAACAGACCCACCCCGAGGCCCGCCTGCACCGCGACCCGCAGGCCGCTGAGCCGTTCGCTGACGCAGCCGATCCGCCACTGGATCCCGTGGCGGCGCAGGGTGGACAGTGCCCGGGCCCGGGTGACGCTGGGCTCCGGGTAGAGCACCAGCGGCAGCGGCTCGCCCGGCGCCGGCTCCAGGCCCGGCGCGCCCACCCAGACCAACGGGTCCCGCCGGACGCCCCGGCCGGTGTCGCGCTTGGCCAGCACCAGGTCCAGGTCCCCTTCGGCCAGCCGGGCGTGCAGCACCTCGCTCAGCTCCACCGACAGTTCGAGGTCGACGTCCGGGTGCGCGCCGCGGAACCGGCCCAGCACGTCCGCGGCCTGGCCCACCAGGAAGTCTTCGCAGACGCCGAAGCGGACCCGGCCGCGCAGTCCGGGCCGGGCGAAGTACCGCAACGCGCGGTCCTGCTGGTCGAGGATGCCGCGGGCGAAGCCGGTCATCGTCTCGCCGTCCCCGGTCAGCCGCACGCTGTGCGTGTCGCGCTCGAACAGCACGCAGCCGACCAGGTCCTCCAGCCGCCGGACCTGCTGGCTCACCGTCGACTGACCCAGGCCGAGGCGGCGGGCGGCCTCGCTGAAGCCGCCCGCCTCCGACACCGAGAGGAAAGTGCGCAGCAGCACCGGGTCGATCACTCCTCCGGGATACCACTCACCGTGCCCGCGCAGACACGAACTGTGGCCCGGCCCACTAACCTGGGAAACACGGCCTAGGGGCGCCGGGTGATCACCACCGGCTTGAGGTCCCGGGGCACGCGGTCGAAGGCCGACACCGGGATCCCGAACGACGCGGCCAGGATCTCCCGCGGCAGGGAGTTCAGCGTGCCGACGATGCCGATGTCGTCGTTCGGCTCGGCGGCGCTGGTGTTGAACAGGGCCAGCACGTCGAGGCCCTCGGTGTCGCTGGGGTTGGCGAAGTAGTGGAAGAACCCCTGCGGCGCGAACACCAGCTCGCCCTGCTCCGCGGTGAACACGTCGTTGTGGTAGCTGCCGTCCGGGTGCGTGCCGAGGATGCTCCACTCCGCCCGCCCGGAGAGGACGTAGTTCAGCTCCCACGCGGTCGGGTGCCAGTGCGGCTCCCGCACACCGCCCGGGTCCAGGTGGATCAGGTAGACCGAGCCCTGCTGGCCGGACAGGACCGGGAAGGTGTGCTCGGTGGCCCCGCGCAGGGTGCCGCCGTGGTAGGTGGCCGGGGCGGACTTCGCCAGGGAGAACAGGTGCGGGTGCCGGCCTTCCCCCGGCGAAGCGGGGGAAGGCGCCGGCTCGGCGTCCGCGGCCGCCGGGGCCGCGGCCCCGAGCGCGGTGGCCGCGGCGATCCCGGCCCCGGCCCCCAGTGCGTTCCGCCTGCTGATCTGTGCCATCCGCATCACCTTTCGACCGTCGGAAACCTTCTCCTGCCGATTCTGCGCGGCCACCGGGGAACGGAAACCGTCCCGGCCGGATCACTGTCATCGGCCGGGACGATGACCGGGCCGGGAAAAGGCGGTGGCGGACCCGGAACGGACCCGCCACCGCCTTTTCGCCCAACCCGCGAAGCTCAGGCCCGCGGTCGTTCTCCCGCCGTCGCGGCCACCCCGGAGCCCAGCCGCCCGGCGGCCCACTCGGTGATCCGGCGGGCCACGTCCTGGGCGGTCAGGCCGACCCGTTCGAGCACCTGGGCGCGCGAGCCGTGCTGGTGGAAGTCCTGGGGCACGGCCAGGTCCCGCAGCGGCACGTCGCATTCGGCGTCACGCAGGAGGGCGGCCAGCGCCGAGCCGAACCCGCCGTGACGGCCACTGTCCTCCACCGTCACCACGAGCCGGTGCTGCTCGGCCAGCGCCACCAGCTCCGCCGGCACCGGCAGCACCCAGCGCGGATCGGCCACGGTCACGCCGATGCCCTGGTCGGCCAGCCGGTCCGCGACCTGCAGGCCCAGCTCGGCGAACGCGCCCACGGCGACCAGCAGCACATCCGGGGTGTTGGCCTCGCTCGGCCGGCGCAGCACGTCGACCGGGCCGATCCGCTCCAGCGCGGGCACGTCCGGGCCCACCGTGCCCTTCGAGAACCGCAGCGCGGTCGGACCGTCCTGAATGGACACCGCCTCGCGCAGTTCTTCGCGCAGGGTGCCGGGATCGCGCGGGGCGGCCACGCGCATGCCGGGCACCAGGCCCAGCAGCGAGAGGTCCCACATGCCGTGGTGGCTCGGCCCGTCCGGGCCGGTGATGCCGGCCCGGTCCAGCACCAGCGTCACCGGCTGGCGGTGCAGCGCCACGTCCATCAGCACCTGGTCGAACGCGCGGTTGAGGAAGGTGGAGTAGACCGCCACCACCGGGTGGTAGCCGCCCATGGCCAGTCCGGCGGCCGAGGTGACCGCGTGCTGCTCGGCGATGCCGACGTCGAACCAGCGGTCCGGGAACCGCTCGGCGAACTTCTCCAGCCCGGTCGAGCGCAGCATCGCCGCGGTGATCGCGACCACGTCCTCGCGCTCGGCGCCGATCTCGGCCAGCTCCTCGCCGAACACCCCGGTCCAGCTCGGGCCCTTGGCCGGCGGCAGGCCGGTCTCCGGGTCGATCGGGTCGGTCTGGTGCATCTGGTCGGCCTGGTGGTTCACCGCGGGGGCGTAGCCGTGGCCCTTCTCGGTCACCACGTGCACGATCACCGAGCCGCCGAACGCGCGGGCGCCCTGGAACGCCTTCTCCAGCGCCACCAGGTCGTGCCCGTCCACCGGGCCGAAGTACTTCAGGCCGAGGTCGGAGAACATCGCCTGCGGGGCCAGCGCGTCCTTGAGCCCGGCCTTCGCGGCGTGCAGCGCGGCGTAGATCGGCTTGCCCACCACCGGGGTGCGGCGCAGGATCTCGCGGCCGCCGTCGAGCAGCCGCTCGTAACCCGGCTGCAGCCGCAGCGCGGCCAGGTGGTCGGCGAGCCCGCCGATGGTCGGCGAGTAGGACCGGCCGTTGTCGTTGATCACGATCACCACCGGGCGCTCCCGGTTGGCCGCGATGTTGTTGAGCGCCTCCCAGCACATGCCGCCGGTCAGCGCGCCGTCGCCGACCACCGCGACGGCGTGGCGGACCGGCCCGCCGGACAGCTCGAACGCCTTGGCCAGGCCGTCCACATAGGACAGCGCGGTGGACGCGTGGCTGTTCTCCACCAGGTCGTGCTCGCTCTCGGCCCGCGACGGGTAGCCGGTCGGGCCGCCGAGCTGGCGCAGCCGGTCGAACTCCGCGTGCCGCCCGGTCACGATCTTGTGCACGTAGGCCTGGTGACCGACGTCCCAGACGATCGCGTCGCGTGGCGAGTCGAACACGCGGTGCAGCGCCAGGGTGAGCTCCACGACCCCGAGGTTCGGGCCCAGGTGGCCGCCGGAGCGCCGCACCTTGTCCACCAGGAAGTCCCTGATCTCGGCGGCCAGCTCTTCGAGGTCCTCGACTCCCAGCCGCTTCAGATCGCCCGGTCCGTGCACCGAGTCCAGCATCGTCACCGTTCCACCTCGCCTGATTCCCTTCGCTCCGCCGCGTTCCGGCCAGTCTACGGACGACCGCCACCACGGTCCGGCCGCCCGCGTCCGGGATCACAGGGCCGGCCCGGGCGCAACCGCCCGGTCGTGTGGCGGGCCCGGAGCCCCCGGCCGACTCGCGGTCACCCCGCGTGGCCGCGATAATCCGGTCGTCGGAACCGAGCCCGAGAGGACCTCATGGCGGACTTGTACATCGGTGGCGAATGGGTGGACGCGAAGGGGGGAGGCCGGCGCGAGATCCGGTGCCCGGCGGACGGATCCCTGGTCGCGACGGTCGACGAGGCCGGCCGCGTGGACACCGAGGCGGCCATCGCCGCTGCCCGCCGGGCCTTCGACACCGGTCCCTGGCCCGCCACCGACGCCGCCGAGCGCGGCGACCTGCTGCTGCGCACGGCCGCGCTGCTCGACCGCGACGCCGAGGCGTTCGCCCGCGCCGAATCGCTCGACACCGGCAAGCGCCTGGTGGAGAGCCGGTACGACCTGGCCGACATCGCCGCCTGCCTGCGCTACTTCGGCAAGCTCGCGGCCAACGGCGCCGGGCGCGTGGTCGACACCGGCAGCGCGGACTCGTTCAGCCGGATCGTGCACGAGCCGGTCGGCGTGTGCGGGCTGATCACGCCGTGGAACTACCCGCTGCTGCAGACCAGCTGGAAGGTCGCGCCGGCCCTGGCCGCGGGCAACACCTTCGTGCTCAAGCCCAGCGAGCTGACCCCGCACACCTCGATCATGCTGATGAAGCTGCTCAGCGAGGCCGGGCTGCCCGCGGGCGTGGCCAACCTGGTGCTCGGCGCGGGCCCGGAGGCGGGCGCGCCGCTGTCCGAGCACCCGGACGTCGACCTGGTCTCCTTCACCGGCGGGCTGGCCACCGGCCGGGTGATCGCCGCCACCGCCGCCGCCACGGTGAAGAAGGTCGCGCTGGAGCTGGGCGGGAAGAACCCGAACGTGGTGTTCGCCGACGCGGACTTCGAGACCGCCGTGGACTACGCGCTGACCGCGGTGTTCCTGCACTCCGGCCAGGTCTGCTCGGCCGGCGCGCGGCTGATCGTGCAGCAGGAGTGGCACGACCGCTTCGTCGACGAGCTGGTCCGCCGGGCCGAGCGGATCCGCCTGGGCGGCCCGTTCGACGAGCGCGCCGAGACCGGCCCGCTGATCTCCGCCGCGCACCGCGAGAAGGTGGAGCAGTACGTGGCCACCGCGATCTCCGAGGGCGCCGTGCTGCGCACCGGGGGCCGGCGGCCGGACGCGCCGGAGCTGCAGGACGGCTTCTACTACCTGCCGACCATCCTGGACCACGTGGCCCAGGGCAGCACCGCCGTGGTCGAGGAGTCCTTCGGGCCGGTGCTGACCGTCGAGACCTTCACCGACGAGGACGACGCGGTCCGGATCGCCAACGACACCCACTACGGCCTGGCCGGCGGCGTGTTCACCACCGACGCCGCGCGCGCCCAGCGGGTGGCCAACCGGCTGCGCCACGGCACGGTGTGGATCAACGACTACCACCCGTACCTGCCGCAGGCCGAGTGGGGCGGCTACAAGCAGTCCGGCTTCGGCCGCGAGCTGGGCCCGGCCGGGCTGGCCGAGTACACCGAGGTCAAGCACATCTACCAGAACCTGCGCCCCGGCCCGCAGCGCTGGTTCTCCGGCTGAGGACGCCGGCCCCGGTAGTCCGATCGAGACCCACCGAAAGGACCAGTGCCGTGAGCGCCGAAACCGGCGACAGCGAGCTCAACGAGTTCGGCTACACCAACCAGCTCAAGCGGACGCTGGGCAGCTTCCACACCTTCGCCGCGGGGATCAGCTACATCTCGGTGCTGACCGGGGTGTTCCAGCTCTCCTACCTGGGCCTGTCCGAGGGCGGGCCGGCCTACTGGTGGTCGTGGCCGATGGTCTTCGCGGGCCAGCTGATGGTCGCGCTGAGCTTCGCCGAACTGGCCGCGCACTACCCGGTCGCCGGCTCGGTCTACAACTGGGCCAAGAAGCTCGGCAACGCCCACGTGGCCTGGCTGGCGGGCTGGATGATGCTGCTCGCCTCGATCGTCTCGATCTCCGCGACCGCGCTGGCCTACCAGCGGACGCTGCCGCAGATCACCTCGTTCTTCCAGTTCGTCGGCGACGGCTCGGGCACCAGCGACGCGGCCAACGGCGTGCTGCTGGCCACGGTGCTGATCGTGTTCACCACCCTGGTGAACGCCTTCGGGGTGAAGCTGATGGCGCGGATCAACAGCGCGGGCGTGTTCATCGAACTGCTCTTCGCCGTGCTGCTGGTCGTCTTCCTGGCCTTCCACTTCGTCCGCGGGCCGGGGGTGGTCACCGAGACCAACGGCACCGGCGAAGGCCACGCGGGCGGCTACCTCGGTGCGTTCCTGATCGCCGCCATCGCCTCGTCCTACGTGATGTACGGCTTCGACACCGCGGCCTCGCTCGGCGAGGAGTCGGTGGACCCGCACCGCAACGCGCCGAAGGCGATCATGCGGGCGCTGGTGGCCTCGTTCGTGCTCGGCGGCCTGATCATCCTGTTCGCGCTGATGGCGGTGGGCGACCTCCGCGCACCGGAGCTCGGCACGGTCGGCCTGCAGTACGTGCTGACCGACGCGCTCGGGCCGGCGATCGGGCGGATCTTCCTGTTCGTGGTCTTCATCGCGATCACCGTGTGCGTGCTCGCGGTGCACACCGCGGCGATCCGGATCGCCTTCGCCATGGCACGGGACAACGCGCTGCCCGGCGGCTCGCGGCTGGCCCGGGTCAACCGGAAGACCGGCACGCCGGTGCTGCCCGCGATCGTGATCGGGGTGATCGCGGTCGCGCTGCTGCTGGTGAACATCGACTCCTCGCAGATCTTCTCCGCGGTGACCAGCCTGGCCATCATCCTGATCTACGTGGCCTACCTGCTGGTCACGGTCCCGATGCTGGTCCAGCGGCTGCGCGGCGGGTGGCCGCGCCGGGACGCGCCGGCCGGGCGCTTCTCCCTCGGCCGCTGGGGCCTGCCGGTGAACGTGCTCGCGGTGCTGTGGGGCCTGGCCATGACGGTCAACCTGGCCTGGCCGCGCACCGAGATCTACAACGCCACCCCGCCGTTCCACTGGTACCTGCGGTGGAGTTCGGTGCTGTTCGTCGCCGTGTTCGCGGCCGGCGGGTTCGCCTACTACTGGTTCGTCCAGCGCCACAAGATCGGCGTGCTGGCCGACCACGCCTCGGTCCCCGCCCGGTCCCAGTCCGCCCAGTCCGATCAATCCGATCAGGAGGTTTCCGGTGAATGAGTTCGACTACGTGGTGGTCGGCGGGGGCACAGCGGGATCGGTGGTGGCGGCCCGGCTCTCGGAGGACCCGGACGTGACCGTCTGCCTGCTGGAGGCGGGACCGTCCGATGTGGACGACCCGGCCATCCTGGAGCTGACCCGGTGGATGGGGCTGCTGGAGTCCGGCTACGACTGGGACTACCCGGTGGAGCCGCAGCCGTCGGGCAACTCCTACCTGCGCCACGCCCGGGCCCGGGTGCTCGGCGGCTGCTCCTCGCACAACTCGTGCATCGCGTTCTGGGCCCCGGCCGAGGACCTCGACGAATGGGCCGCACTCGGCCTGCCCGGCTGGTCGGCGGCCGAGGTCTTCCCGCTCTACCAGCGCCTCGAGACCAACGACGGTCCGGGCGAGCACCACGGCCGCTCCGGGCCGGTGACCATCCGCTCGGTGCCGCCGCGCGACCCCGCGGGAGCCGCGCTGCTGGCCGCCTGCGCGCAGGAAGGCATCCCCACCACCGAGTTCAACTCCGGGAAGACCGTCACCCACGGCGCGAACTGGTTCCAGATCAACGCGCGCGAGGACGGCACCCGCTCCTCGGCGTCGGTCTCCTACCTGCACCCGATCCTGGGCCGGCGGCCCAATCTCGAAGTCCGCACCGGCGCGCGGGCCAAGCGGCTGCTGTTCTCCGGACGGCGCTGCGTGGGCGTGGAACTGCAGGCGCCGGACCTGGTCCACAGCGCGAAGGTCACCGCGCGGCGCGAGGTGATCCTCAGCTCGGGCGCGATCGACTCGCCGAAGCTGCTGATGCTCTCGGGCATCGGGCCCGCCGCCCACCTGCGCGAGGTCGGGGTGGACGTGCTGGTGGACGCCCCGGGGGTCGGGGAGAACCTGCAGGACCACCCCGAAGGGCTGGTCCAGTGGGACGCGCTGCAGCCGATGGTCACCGAATCCACGCAGTGGTGGGAGATCGGCATCTTCACCACCACCGAGGCGGGACTGGACCGGCCGGACCTGATGTTCCACTACGGCTCGGTGCCGTTCGACCTCAACACCCTCCGCCACGGCTACCCGACGACGGAGAACGGCTTCTGCCTCACCCCGAACGTCACCCGCAGCCGCTCGACCGGCACGGTCCGGCTCCGCACCCGCGACTTCCGCGACAAGCCCCGCGTGGACCCGCGGTACTTCAGCGACGAACACGACCTGCGCGTGATGACCCACGGGGTGCGGCTGGCCCGCTCGATCGCGGCCCAGCCGGCGATGGACGAGTGGGCGGGCACGGAGCTCTCCCCCGGGCGCGACGTCACCACCGACGACGAGATCGCCGACTACCTGCGCAAGACCCACAACACCGTCTACCACCCCGCTGGCACGGTGAAGATGGGCCCGGAGTCGGACCCGGCCGCCGTGCTGGACGAGCGGCTGCGCGTGCGCGGCGTGGACGGGCTGCGGGTCGCCGACGCTTCGGTGATGCCGTTCCTGGTCGCGGTCAACCCGTGCATCACGACCATGGCCATCGGCGAGAAGTGCGCCGACCTGGTCAAGGCGGACCGGATCTGAGCCACCGGCCGCGGGCTCCTCGCCCCTTCGGCGGCGGCGCGATGACCACGACCGGCAGCGCCGCGCGGGCGCTTCACCAGGAGCGGCCCGGCGCGGCGATCCGGCTGAGCGCTTCGGCCGGGTAGGGGACCTGCCGGCTCCCCACCTGGAACTCGCGGTAGAAGTCCGTCATCACCACGGCGAGCGGTGCGTACTCGGTGAGGATTGCCGCGGCGAGCGGTGGAATCCCCTTCGGCCGCTCGCCTCCGGCGCAGGCGCGCAGGAACGCGCCCCGCTCCTGCCCCCGGTACCCGTAGAGCGCGGTGGCCAGCCAGATCACCAGATGGGTGAGGGAGTAACAGCGGTCGTAGCTCTGGTGCCCGGCGAAGAAGCCGGCTTCCGGCGCGGACAGGTCGAACCCCGAGGAGATGGCCAGGCCGTAGTCGGCGAAGAACAGCCGCTCACCGTCGGTCAGGATGTTCTGGAAGTGGAGGTCGAAGTGCAGGAGGCCGCGGTCGTTCATGAACGCGGTCCCGTCCCGCAGCTCCCGCACGACCATGGCGCAGGCCCGGTCGGCCGTCTCGCCGCCCGCCTCGACCTGCCCGCCCAGCCAGTCGTGCAAGTTCTGCGGAAGGTGCTCCAGGAACAGCACGATGCTCGCCGTGCAGTCCCGCACCGCCTCGATCCGCCGGCGCACCGCCGGCCCGCCGCCCCAGTAGCCGACGGCCCGCTCCACGTCGGCCAGCTCCTCGGGCAGCGGCTGCCCGGGGTGCGGCAGGACCCGCCAGTGGTAGGTCAGCGGGAAGCCCTCGTGGTCCCCCGCGAGCACCCAGTTCGTCGTCATGGTGTGCCCGGCCAGCTCCCGCCAGGCCCCGAAGCCCGGACTGCCGAGGGCGCCCACCCCGAAATGCGCGAAGTCCGGCAGCCCGAAGAGGTTGGCCGTGGACCGGACGTGCTCCGGCCGCCGTTCCAGCCCGGTCAGCGGCACCCGCTTGACGAAGACCCGGGTCCCGCCGACGTCCAGCAGCGCCGTGGACCCGCCGATACCGGCGCCCACGGGCTCGGCCGCGTCCACGAGGTCGCGCAGCTCGAGATCACTGCACAGGGCCAGCGCCGTGGAGACGCCGCGGTAAGCCGCCAGCCGCGCGGCGCGCGACCGGTCATCGCGCCCGGCTGCTTTCACCCGGGTCACCCTCCCGCCCGGTGATCACCCCCGTCAAGTCCTGCCGCCGAGCGCGTCGAGGGTCACCTCGATCACGGCGCGCAACTGCCGGGCGCCGACGCCGGCCCGGCTCATCACGGCCAGCGACTGGTTCACCGCGGCGATGTGGAGGGCGAAGGGCTCGGCGACCGCGCCGGGCAGCCCATTCGCTTTCAGCGCGGTGAACAGCCGGTTCCGCTGCGCGTCCACCGCTTCCCGCACGCGCCGGGCCGCCTCCGGGCTGAGCCCGGGCACCGCGAGAGCGGACTGGGTCATCAGGCAGCCGTCGGGCAGGGCCGGGTCCGCGATGCGGCCCAGGGTGACTTCGAAGAACGCCCGTACGGCCTCGACCGGCCCCCCGGCCGAGGACAGCGCGGCATCGTAGCTTTCGCCGTAGCGCTCGACATAGCGCTCCAGGCAACGCCGGAAGAGCGAATCCTTGTCGCCGAAGGTGGCGTAGAGCGAGCTGCGGTTGAGCCCGGTGGCCCGGCACAGGTCGTCGACCGAGCTGTCGGCGTACCCGGCCCGCCAGAACTGGGTCATCGCGGCGTCGAGCGCCCCTTCGATGTCGAACTGCTTCCTACCCGCCACGTCGTGCCTCCTCCGGTCCAGTCTATCTTGGAACGATCAGTTCAAGACAAGGGAGGCTCCCGTGGCCCATCCGATCCCCGGACTACCGCTGTCCGACCTGCCCGGCTTCACCCACCACTGGCCCGATGCGGCCGGGGTCCGGCTGCACGCCGTGACGGGCGGGACGCCGGACGGACCGGCCGTCGTGCTGCTGGCCGGGTTCCCGCAGACCTGGTGGGCCTGGCGGAAGGTGCTGCCCGGCCTGGCCCGCCGGTTCCGCGTCCTGGCGATCGACCTGCCGGGCCAGGGCCATTCCGAACGCCCGGACGCCGGCTACGACACGCACACGGCCGCCGCGCGCGTGCAGGCCGCGGTGGCGGCGCTGGGGGTCTCGGAGTACTGGCTCGCCGCCCACGACATCGGCGCGTGGGTCGCCTTCTCCCTGGCCGCCAGGCACGAAAGCCGGCTGCGCGGTCTCGCCCTGCTCGACGCCGGCATCCCGGGCATCACGCTGCCCGAGTCGGTCCCGCTCGACCCCGGCCAGGTGTGGAAGACCTGGCACTTCGCCTTCCACCTCGTGCCCGACCTGCCCGAAGCCCTGCTCACGGGCCGCGAAAGCGAGTACGTCTCCTGGTTCCTGAAGACGAAGTCCTTCTCCCCCGGCACTTTCGACGACGCCGAAATCAACGGGTACGCCGCGGCGCTCGGCGCCGAGGGCGGGCTCCGCGCCGGCCTGGCCTACTACCGGCACACCGCCGAATCGGCCCGCGAGAACCACGCGGCCCTGACCGGCCGTCCGCTGAGCTTGCCGGTGCTCGGCATCTCCGCCGACCACGGCTCGATCCCCGACATGGCCGCCTCTCTGCGGCCGTGGGCGCAGCACGTGACCGGGATCGTCGTGCCGGACTCGGGCCACTACATCCCGGAAGAACAACCCGAAGCCGTCATCGCCGCGCTCACCGCGTTCGTCGAGGGGAACCGCTGAAACAGGGCCGTCCGGTGTGTCACTCGCGGAATGGTCTCAATGGGCCAATTCACCCGATCGACGGTCAACCGGGGCAACCCTCACCGGAGCCGGGCGTCATCGGGGGCACAGGGCAGTCCGGACCGAAGGGACGACATGAGACGACCAACCGGCACAACGGTGGTGGTGGGCGCGGCACTGGTCCTCGCCGGCGCGGCCACCCCGGCCGTGGCGGCGACCCCGGGGACCGCCGCGGCGGTGGCTCGCCCGGCTTCGCCGATCCAGTGGCAGCCGTGCGAAGGGCATCCGGCGCTGGACTGCGCGACCGTGCCGATGCCGATCGACTGGAGCGCGCCGGCCGGGCCGGCGACCCCGATCGCCATCATCCGGGGGAAGGCGGCCAAACCCGAGCAGCGCAAGGGCGTGCTGCTGGTCGACCCCGGCGGGCCGGGCGGCTCGGGCGTCGACTTCGCGACCGACATCGTCGAGGACCACGCCCTGTCGCCGTCCCTCACCGACGCCTTCGACGTCATCGGGTTCGACCCGCGCGGGGTGTCCCGCAGCGCCGCGCTGACCTGCGACGACGTCGTGCTCAACGACTGGGTCGACTTCTACCCGGAGACCGGGCCGGTCTACCGCGGCCTGATCGACCACAACGACCGCCTGGGCCGCAGCTGCCGGCAGTACAGCGGCCCCCTGGCGGACCACGCGGACACGACCAGCGTGGTGCGGGACGTCGACGCGCTGCGGCAGGCGCTGGGCGAGGACAAGATCAGCTACTACGGACGGTCCTACGGCACCCAGATCGGCGAGCAGTACGCCGAGTTGTTCGGCTCGCACCTGCGCGCACTGGCCCTGGACTCCGTGATGGACCACAGCGTGGACACCATGGGTTTCCTCGCCCCGCAGAACCTGGCCTTCGAAGACTCCTTCACCGATTTCACGGCCTGGTGCGGCCGCACGGCCGCCTGCTCGCTGCACGACCGCGATGGGCTGGCCCTCTGGGACGGTCTCTACGCCAAGGCGGCCGCGGGGAAGCTGAACTACCCCGGAAGCAGCTATCCCATCTCGGTCTCCCAGCTCCGCGACACCGTCCTGTTCTACCTCTACGACCCGGCGAGGTGGGCCGTGATGGCGGACTGGCTCAAGTCGATCGCCGACGGCAACCCCGGAACCACCCTGGCCCGGTCGACGGAACCGGGGACGCGCAGCGAACTGCCGATCTGGTGCGGTGACTGGAAGTGGGACGAGGTCGACAGCCTCGCGGCCCTGACCTCCTACCGCGAACTGTCCGAGACCGTCGCCCCGCACACCCGCCTCAGCCCGCTCTACACCCAGCTCACCGAGTGCCTGGGCTGGGGCGGCCGGGTGAGCAACCCCCAGCACCGGCTCCACGTCACCCAGGCACCGCCGATCCTGATGACCAACAGCGTCCACGATGTGGCCACCCCCTACCAGTGGGCCCGGTCCGTGGCCGCCCAGCTGCCGACGTCCACCCTGCTCACCTACGACGGCACCGGCCACGGCGACTACCGCCTCAGCTCGTGTGCGCGCGCGGCGATCGACACCTACCTGATCACCCTCCGCACCCCGGCCCCCGGCACCCACTGCCCGGCCGAATGGCCCACCACGGGCAGCGCCGGGACGCCTCGCGCGACCGCACAGCCGGGCTCACCACCGGCGCGACGCGGGTAAGGCCCGATCGGGACGGGCGAGGCGGCACCACTGCGGTGGTACCGCGGTGGTACTGCCTCGCCCGTCCCGATCCGCCGCCCGTTCACGACCCGGGGGAACCCCACCCCGCTACTGGAGCAGCGCCACGCACTCCACGTGGTGCGTCATCGGGAACGCGTCGAACGCGCGCAGGTCCGAGAGCGAATACCCGTGCCCGGCGAACGTCGCCACATCACGGGCCAGCGCCGCCGGATCGCAAGCCACGTAGACGATCCGGTCCGGTGAGCCCGCCACGATCGCGTCCACCACCGCCCGGCCGGCCCCCTTGCGCGGCGGGTCCAGCACCACCACGTCCACCGGCCGCGGCGCGTCCGCCACCACGTGCTCGACCCGGCCGGTGCGCCAGCTCACCTGGGGCAGGTCGGCCAGGTTCCGCTCGCCGTCGGCGACCGCGCGGCGGCCGGACTCCACGGCCAGCACCCGGCCGTCGGGGCCGACCTGCTCGGCCAGCACCGAGGCGAACAGCCCGACGCCGGCGTAGAGGTCCCAGGCCACCCCGCCGCGCGGGGCCTCCGCCCAGTCGCCCACGAGCTGGGCGAAGGTGGCTGCCGCGGCCGGGTGCACCTGCCAGAAGCCGTGGGCGTCGAGCTGCCAGTCGCGGCCCGCGGCGTGCTGGGCCGCGAGTCCGCCGGAGAGCTGACGGGACTGGGTGCGTCCGTGCACAGTGGACACTTCGCGGACGTGCCGGCGGCCCTCGCCGTCCGCGGTCACCTCGATCTCGCTGCCCGGGCGCCAGCGCTTGGCCGGCACCCCGTCGAGCGAGCCCGGCACCGCGATCGGGCAGTCGTCGAGCGGGACGACGCGGTGGCTGTGGTGCGCGCGCAGCCCGGCGCGCCCGTCCCGGCCCGCGATGAGCCGGACCCGGCTGCGCCAGCCCAGCGGTCCGCCGTCGAGGGGTTCGACGACCACTTCACGCGAGATCCCGGCCAGCCGCTGCAACTGCTCGGCCACCACGGCGGCCTTCAGCGAGCGCTGGTAGGCCGGATCCGCGTGCTGCCAGTCGCAGCCGCCGCAGCCGCCGGGCGCCGCGAGCGGGCACGGCGGCTCGACCCGGTGCGCCGAGCCGGTGAGCACCTCCACCGCGTCGGCGCGGCAGAACGCGCCGCCCTTGTCCTCGGTCACCTCGGCGCGCACCCGTTCGCCCGGCAGTCCGTGCCGGACGAACACCACCCGTCCGTCCACCCGGGACACGCAGTGCCCGCCGTGCGCGACCGGCCCGATCTCGAGCTCGAGGGTGCGGCCGAGCCAGTTGCCCGTCATTCGGCCGGTTCCTTGGGTGGGTCCACGGGGGCCGGGGCGGGCTTGGCCGCGGCCCGGGCCGCGGCCGGGTTGAAGCCACGCCGGACGTAGCCGGCCGCCGGGCGGGCCCGCCGGACGCGGGCGGCCGCCTTGGCCGAGGACTCCAGCTGCCAGGGCACGCTGGCCACGATCACCCCGGACTGGAACAGCAGCCGGCCCTTGAGCCGCAGCGCGCTCTGGTTGTGCAGCACCTGCTCCCACCAGTGCCCGACCACGTACTCGGGGATGAACACGGTGACCACGTGGCGCGGGTTGTCGCCGCGCACGCGCTTGACGTAGTCCAGCACCGGCTTCGTGATCTCGCGGTAGGGCGATTCCACGACCTTCAGCGGCACCTTGAACTTGTGCGCGTCCCACTCGGCGGTGAGCCGGCGCGTGTCCAGGTCGTCGACGTTCACCGTCACGGCTTCGAGCACGTCCGGGCGCATGGCCTTGGCGTAGGCCAGCGCGCGCAGCGTCGGCCGGTGCAGCTTGGAGACCAGCACGATGGCGTGGTTGCGCGAGGGCAGCACGGTCGGCGCCTCGCCCATCTCCCTGAGCTCCTCGGCCACCCGGTCGTAGTGCTTCCGAATCGCCGTCATCAGCACGAAGATCGCCACCATGGCGGCGATCGCGATCCACGCGCCGAGCAGGAACTTGGTGATCAGCACGATGACCAGCACCACGCCGGTCATGGTCAGGCCGACCGCGTTCACCGTCTGCGAGCGCCGCATCCGCCGCCGCGCCGCGGGGTCGGTCTCCTTGGCCAGCAACCGGTTCCAGTGCCGGATCATCCCCGCCTGGCTGACCGTGAACGAGACGAACACCCCGACGATGTACAGCTGGATCAGCCGGGTGACCTCCGCGTCGAACGCGATGATCAGGATCAGTGCGAAGGCCGCGAGGAACAGGATGCCGTTGGAGAAGGCCAGCCGGTCGCCGCGGGTGTGCAGCTGCCGCGGCAGGTAGCGGTCCTGGGCCAGGATCGAGCCCAGCACCGGGAAGCCGTTGAACGCCGTGTTGGCCGCCAGCAGCAGGATGATGCCGGTGGAGAAGGAGATGTAGTAGAACGCCGGCGGGAAGCCGGCGAACACCGCCTGCGCGATCTGCGCCACGATCGTCTTCTGCTGGTAGTCCGGGC
Source organism: Amycolatopsis sp. PS_44_ISF1 (assembly GCF_032335455.1). Taxonomy (NCBI): domain Bacteria; kingdom Bacillati; phylum Actinomycetota; class Actinomycetes; order Pseudonocardiales; family Pseudonocardiaceae; genus Amycolatopsis; species Amycolatopsis sp. PS_44_ISF1. The sequence goes on from NZ_JANUXO010000002.1 coordinate 2,367,540, forward strand.
CCGCCCCGGACAGCTGCGTGGCCGGGTCCTCCGCGAAGTTCACCTTCGTGATGATGGCCAGGGTGATGATGCCGACCAGCATGGTCACCGCGAGCACGCCCATGAGCAGCAGCGTGGTGGCCGCGTTCCTGGACTTCGGCTTGCGGAAGGCGGGCACGCCGTTGCTGATCGCCTCGACCCCGGTCAGCGCCGCGGCGCCGGAGGAGAACGAGCGCAGGATCAGGAAGACGAACGCGAACCCGGTCCAGCTGCCTTCGGAGTGCAGCTGGAACCCGGCGCTCTCCGCGCGCATGTCCGTGCCGGTGGCGGCCTCGATCAGGCCCCACACCACCATGATCATGATGCCGGCGATGAAGCCGTAGGTCGGGATGGCGAACGCTTTGCCCGATTCGCGCACCCCGCGCAGGTTCAGCGCGCTCAGCACGGCGACGATCACCACCGAGGCGATCACCTTGTGCTGGGCCACCCACGGGACGGCGGAGCCGATGTTCGCGACCCCGGAGGAGGTGGACACCGCGACGGTGAGGATGTAGTCGACCAGCAGCGCGCTGGCCACGGTCAGGCCGAACTTGCCGCCCAGGTTGGTGCCGGCCACCTCGTAGTCGCCACCCCCGCTGGGATAGGCGTGCACGTTCTGCCGGTAGGAGGCGACCACCACGAGCATGACCAGCGCCACAGCGACGCCGATCCACGGCGCGAAGGCGTAGGCGGACAGCCCGGCGACGCTCAGGGTCAGGAAGATCTCCTCCGGCGCGTAGGCCACGCTCGAGAGCGCGTCGGAGGCGAAGATCGGTAGCGCGATGCGCTTGGGCAGCAGCGTGTGGGCGAGCCGGTCACTGCGGAACGGACGCCCGAGGACCAGCCTCTTCACCACGGTCGGGAACTTCGACACCACGAGAGAGTAACCGTCCCCCCACAGGGTAGGTTCGGCGCTGGTCATGGAGGGTAGCTACGGACGGGTCATCCCGCCCCCCTGAGGAGGCAGCGCGTGCACGTGGTGATCATGGGATGCGGCCGGGTCGGCGTGTCCCTGGCCGCGGCGCTGGAGCGTCTCGGCCACGAAGTGGCCGTCATCGACAAGAACCAGCAGTCGTTCCGGCGGCTGGGCAGCGACTTCCACGGGCGGCAGGTGCTCGGCGTCGGGTTCGACCGGCAGGTGCTGATCGAGGCCGGCATCGAGCGGGCCGGCGCGTTCGCGGCGGTGTCCAGCGGGGACAACTCCAACATCATCTCCGCGCGGGTCGCGCGGGAGAACTTCGGCGTCGAGCACGTGGTGGCGCGGATCTACGACCACAAGCGGGCCGCCGTGTACGAGCGCCTGGGCATCCCGACGGTCGCGACCGTGCCGTGGACGACCGACCGGTTCCTGCGCACCCTGCTGCCCGACGGCGTCGCCTCCGCGTGGCGCGACCCGACCGGCAACGTCGCGCTGCTGCCGCTGCCGCTGCACGAGGACTGGGCCGGGCACAGCGTGCAGAGCCTGCAGGAGGTGACCGGCGCCCGGGTCGCGTTCATCATGCGGTTCGGCACCGGGGTGCTGCCGGACAGCAAGACCATGGTGCAGGCCGACGACGTCGTCTGGGTCGCGGCGCGCTCGGGCACCGTCAGCGAAGTGTCGAGCGTGGCCGCCCGCGCTCCGGAAGAGGAGAACTGATGCGGGTCGCGATCGCCGGTGCGGGCGCGGTGGGGCGCTCGATCGCCGTGGAGCTGATCGACGGGCGGCACCAGGTGATGCTGATCGAGCGCCAGGCCGACCAGTTCGACCCGGGCACGGTCGAGCGGGCCGACTGGGTGCTCGGCGACGCGTGCGAGGTGTCGATCCTGGAGGAGTCCGGGATCGAGCAGTGCGACGTGGTGATCGCCGCCACCGGCGACGACAAGGCCAACCTGGTGGTCTCGCTGCTGGCCAAGACCGAGTTCGCCGTGCGGCGGGTGGTGGCCCGGGTGAACAACCCGGCCAACGAATGGCTGTTCACCGAGGCCTGGGGCGTCGACGTCGCCGTGTCCACCCCGCGGATGCTCGCGGCGATGGTCGAGGAGGCGGTCAGCGTCGGCGACCTGGTGCGGCTGATGACCTTCCGCCAGAGCCAGGCCAACCTGGTCGAGCTGACCCTGCCGGAGGAGACCCCGCTGGCCGGCAAGCCGGTCAGCGAACTGGACCTGCCGCGCGACGCCGCCCTGGTGACCATCCTGCGCGGCGACCGGGTGATCGTCCCGCAGCCGGAGGATCCGCTGGAGCCGGGCGACGAGCTGCTGTTCGTGGCCACCTCCGACGTGGAGCCGGAGATCCGCTCGGCGCTCGGCTACTGACGCGCCCCCGATCGCACCACGGCGCCCCTCGCGAACTTCCGCGGGGGGCGCCGTGGCGTGGCCGGAGGGAGACTCAGGCCTCGGGGGTCGGGGTCTGCGCGTACTTCTCACGCAACCGGGCTTCGGCCTCGGCGTCGGTTTCCGGTTTCGGCTCCGCCTCGGCGAGGGCCTTGAGGCGCTTGTCCGAGCGGCGGACCGCCCAGACCACCACGAGCAGGCCGAGCGCGTAGAGCGGGTAGCCCATGGCGATCTTGGCGAAGGCCAGCCAGCCGGTGTAGTCGCTCTGGTAGAGCCAGCGCTGCACCACGAACCGGGCGGCGAAGATCAGCGCCATGACGAAGGTGGCGATGTCGTAGCCGTAGCGCGAGTACTTGTCCTTGCGCCAGGCCTGGCCGGTGCCGTTGAGCGCGTTCCAGACCAGGCCGGCCAGCGGCCAGCGGACCACGATCGAGATCACGAAGACAGCGCAGTAGATCAGGCTGGCCCAGATGCCGAAGAGGAAGAACCCCTTGGCCGAGCCGGTGCGGAAGGCGATGAAGGCGGCGATGGCCACACCGAAGAACCCGGAGATCGCGGGCTGCAGCGGCTCCTTGCGGACCAGCCGCAACACGGTGATGGCCACCGCGCTGCCGATCGAGCCCCAGATCGCCGCGGTCAGCCCGAAGATCGAGTTCACCAGCACGAACACGATCACCGGCAGCGAGGAGTAGACCAGGCCGGACACCCCGCCCATCTGCTCCAGCAGGGTCGGCTGCGGCTTCTCCTCGTCCCCGCCTTCGGGCACGTGCTCGTCATCGCGGGGGGCGGGGGACTCAGTCACGACAGCTGATCAACTCACCGGGCTCTGGAGTTCGTAGTACGGGTTGTACAGCACCTTCTGGCCCGCGCGCTCGGCCATCCGGCCACGGACCTTGATGGTCCGCCCCGGCTCGATACCGGCGATCCGGCGTCGGCCCAGCCAGATTAGCGTCACGCCCTGCGTTCCGTCGAACAGCTCCGCCTCCAGCGTGGCGGCTTCGTCGGTGGGGCACAGCTCCACGCTGCGCAGCCGGCCGAGCACGGTGACCTCTTCCCCGGACCGGCAGTCGCACGCCCGCTGCGCCCCGCCCGCCCGGGACGACTCGGACAGGTCGTCGGCGTCGAGGTCTTCGACGTCGGTGGTCAGCTTGCGAACCAACCGGCTGAAGTAGCCGCCGTCTTTGGCGGACATGGTGTGCTCCTGTGCTCCGGGGCCCCGGTTTCACAACGGCCCGTGCGTGTCCAGCGTAGCTGCGGTCCCCACCAGGGGAACCGGTTTGCGCCAAGATCGCAACGTGACGTCCGTTATCCGGCACCCGCCCGCCGTACTGCTGCCCGGAACCGGCTCCGACGAGGTGTTCGTCCGGTCCGTGTTCGCCGGCCCGCTGGCCGCGCTGGGCATCCCGCTGATCGCCGTGCCGCCGGTACCCGGAGCGGCGACGGCCGAATGCTTCCTGGCCGAGCTGGACCGGCTGGCCGACCGGCACGGCACGTTGCTGGTGGGCGGCATCTCGTTCGGCGCGCACCTGTCCGCGGAGTGGGCCGTGGCCCACCCGGGCCGCTGCGGGGGCCTGCTGGCCGCGCTCCCGGCCTGGAACGGCGAACCGGGCCAGGCACCCGCGTCACTGGCCGCGAAGCTCTCAGCGGACTTCGTGGCCGCTTCCGGGGTGGCGGCGGCGCTGGCGCAGGCCGAGGCCGGCAGCCCGCCGTGGCTCGCCGCGGAACTCCGCCGGTCCTGGCGGCGTCACGGCGACGGGCTGGCGGACGGCTTGCGCGCCGCGGCCACCCGGCCGGCCCCGACGCCGGCCGAACTGCGCGGGCTGTCCGGGCCGGCCGGGATCGGCATGTGCGCCGACGACCCGATCCACCCGGCGGACGTCGCCCGCGAGTGGGCCGGTGCCCTCCCCCGCGCGACCGTCGGGGAGACGAGCCTCGCCGCGCTCGGCGCCGACCGGGAGTCGCTGGGCCGCGCGACCGTGCTCGCCTACCTGCGCGCCACGACCGCCTCGTGAGCCTGTCCGCGACCCCTGACTTCCTGGCCCGGTAAGCCCTCTGGCCCCCGGGCCGCGGGCGACGCGGACCGGGGGCCAGAGGCCGGGGGCGGCTCGAGTTCAGCCCTGCTGCTGGGCGATGTGCTGGGCCACGGCCTCCGGCAGCGTGATGGTGAGCGGCGTGCGGACCGGCATCGGCGAGGTGCCGCGATCCACGATCGTGTGACGGACGATCGCCCGCAGCACCTCCGGGGCCTGCGCCGACTGCGACTGCGGGCCCGCGATGACCCCGCGCAGCATCCAGCGCGGGCCGTCGACGCCGACGAACCGCAGCGCGACGTCGCCGACGATGGCGGAGAGCTCCAGGCCCCACTCGCCCCGGCCGAGGTTCACCTTGGCCCCGTCGGCGCGAAGCTGGTCGGCCAGCTCGGCGCCGACCTCGCGCCACAGCCCGCCGGTGCGCGGCGCGGCGTACGCGCTGACCGTGACCTGGCCCTGCTCGGTGACGACGTGCACCGCGCGCACGCCCCCGGCGTCGGGGTCCATCTCGACCTGCACCTGCGAGCCGTCCGGCACCGGCACCTTGACCGAGCCGAGGTCGATCCGGGGGATGCCGTCGTCCTCGGCGTCGGCGACGTCGAACGGGCCGTCGGCCGTGTCCGACAGCTGATCTTCCGGTTCGCCGGCGACACCGCTCTCACCGGCGCCGCTCTTACCGGCATTGGCCTCGCCGGCGCCGGGCTCGGCCGGCCCCTCGGCCCCGGACCCGCGCTTGCGTCCGAAAATCCCCACTAGTTCTCCGTTCCTTCCCCGGCGCCCGGTTCCGTGCCGGGACCGCCTGGCACCAGTGTGGCGTGTCCGCCGGTCGATCCGTAGCCACCGGCCCCGCGCTCGGTCTCCCCGAGCTCGGCCACCTCGACGAATTCGGCGCGCTCCACCCGCTGGACGACCAGCTGCGCGATCCGGTCGCCGCGGGCGAGCACCACCGCCTCCCGCAGATCATGGTTGATGAGGCAGACGCGGATCTCACCGCGGTAGCCGCAGTCGATCGTGCCGGGGGTGTTCACCACCGACAGCCCGACCCGCGCGGCGAGCCCGGAGCGCGGGTGGACGAACCCCGCGTAGCCCGGGGGGAGCGCGATCGCGACGCCGGTGCCGACCACCGCGCGCTCACCGGGGCCGAGGACGAGGTCCGAAGTGCTGACGAGGTCGGCCCCCGCGTCACCGGGCCGCGCGTAGGCCGGCAGCGGGACGCCGGGGTCGAGCCGGGAAAGGAGTACCTGAACGCTGGACACGGGCGGCGAGACTACCCTGGCCGGGTGGGCGACACCGGGAACACCGCCGTGACGAGCGGCATCAAGCACTCCGAACGGCTGTACGTGCCGTGGTGGGGCTGGCCCCTGCCGATGCTGGGCGCGATCCTGCTCGGCGTGGAGATCCACCTGGGCTACCCGTCGATCCCGCTGTGGATCCCGCTGGCCGTCGCCGTGCCGGTGATGGCCGCGCTGCTGCTCTCGCTGGGCCGTTCGCGCGTGCGGGTGACCGGGGGCGAGGAGCCGGAGCTGTGGGTGGGCGACGCCCACCTACCCCTGCGCTTCGCCGGACCGGTCGAGGTGCTGGAGACCGCGGCCAAGCGCGCCGCGATGGGCCGCGACGGCGACCCCGCCGCATTCGTGCTGCACCGCGGCTGGGTCGGCCCGGCCGTGCGGGTGGAGCTGACCGACCCGGACGACCCGACGCCGTACTGGCTGTTCAGCACCCGGCGCCCGGAGCGCGTGGCCGAACTGCTGCGCGCCCGCGCCTGAAGCTTTTCCCGGGCGCTTCCCGGACACGCGGAAGGGGGCCGGTCCCGGAAGACCGGCCCCCTTGGCCCAGCTCGCGCCCGAGCTTCCCCGCCCGCCGCACCTGCGGGTGTTCCCTGAAAACCCCGTGCACCCCGCCGTGCTCCCCGGAAACTGGTGCTCTCCGGAAGAACTGTGCTGTCCGGAGAAACTGTGCTTCCCGGAGAAACTGCACTGTCCGGAAACCGACCGTGCTGCCCGGAAACTCCGGTGCCGGTCCGGCTCAAGCCCCGCCTGGCCCGGGCTTGAGCACCGCCGGCCCCTCGCGGATCAGGCGCAGTCGCGGCAGATCAGCCGTCCGCCGCTCTCCTCGGCCAGCCGGCTGCGGTGGTGCACCAGGAAGCAGACCGAGCAGGTGAACTCGTCCGCCTGCTTCGGCACCACCTTCACGGTCATGTCCTCACCGGAGAGCCCGGAGAGGTCCGCGCCGGGAAGCTCGAAGTTCTCGGCGTTCGCGTCCTCGTCGACGTCGACGACGCCGGACTGGTTCTCGTTGCGCCGGGCCTTCAGTTCCTCCAACGAGTCTTCGGCCAGCTCGTCGGCTTCGCTGCGGCGCGGAGCGTCGTAGTCGGTAGCCATGTGTCCCTCACCCCTGCGAATCAGCTTGTCGTGTTCTCCCGAGCCCTCAGGTGTTGTCCTTCGAACCCGCCGTGCCGCTGGTCAACGTTCCAGCGCCCCTGTTTGTGCCCGGCCTCCGCAGTGACCGCGGTCTCAGCTTTCCCGCGCTCTTCCTGCGGCCGGAGCCCGCGAAGGGTAGCTCACCGGTCAAGCCGCTCCGCACCGAGTCACGGGTTGCCCGGAATTCGTCACCCGACAGGGGGAACCCGCAGGTGAGACGCCCCTCATCCGTTCGGGTTGCGCCCTGGTCGCGAGGATCACCCGGAGGCCGGGTCCGCTTGCTCCGGCGGAGGTCGGCGTGGTGCGATCGCCGGACGGGGACCGGCGGCGCCGATCCGGGCCGCGACGTGGATCCGGGGACGGTGACCCGCACCACCGGCCGTGGTGCGCAACGCCTAGGCTCTCCGGCTACGAAGGGGTCCGTGGGGCGCGCCGTCGGTTACGCCGATCGGGGTGCCGCGGACCGGGCGCGGCGTCCCGGGGCACCGGCGGCGCCGGTGGTTTCGCGGCGGGCCGGAACGGGGTTCCCGCGTTCGGGAAGGGACGGGGCAGGTGGCGTCGGGGAACGGCTCGGGGGAGCGTGGTGCGCCGCGGCCCTATCGCAAGCACCGGCCGCTGCCCGCGCTGATCGTGATCGGGGTGCTCGCGCTGGGCGCGGTCTTCGTCTGGGTGAACGCCGTGGTCGGCCGCAGCGACGTCGACGAGGCGGTGCTCTGCACCCCCGCGGCCACGCCCCCGCCGGGCACCACCTTCACCACCGTGCCGCACAACGGGCTCGACGACCGCTCCCCCGTGCCGCCGGACAAGGTGCAGCTCAAGGTGCTCAACGCCAGCAGCACGCGCGGCCAGGGCGGCATCGCCACCACCACGCTGCGCAGCCTCGGCTTCACCGCCGTCGGCGACCCGGGCAACGACCCGGCCTACCCCCGGGGCGACGCGAAGTGCCGCGGCCAGATCCGGTTCGGCGAGAACGGCGCGACCGCGGCCCGCACGGTCAGCCTGGTCATGCCGTGCGCGGAACTGGTGCGCGACAACCGCAAGGACGCCAGCGTCGACCTGAGCACCGGCACCCGCTTCGACGACGTCCGTCCGCGCGCCGAGGCCCTTCAGGTGCTCAAGCAGCTCACCGACTGGTCCCAGGCGCACCAGGGCGGCGGCAGCAGCGAGCAGTCGACCGGGCCGGGCACGCCGGTGATCGACCAGACGCTGCTGGCCGGGGCCCGCGACGTCACCTGCTAGAGCGCCCGTTCCCGTCTCAGACTGAGGCCGCTCCGCACTCGACGAGCGTCTCGCGCAGTTGTGCGGCGATGGCCGGTGAAGCGGCGTACGTGACGTCGTCGCCGAGATCCGGGGCCGAACCCGGCAGGAGCACCGTCGCGCCCGCCTCCGAAGCCACCAGGGCGCCCGCGGCCCAATCCCAGCGGTGCAGGCCGTGCTCGACGTACGCGTCGAGCCAGCCCGCGCCCACGGCGCACAGCTCCAGCGACGCCGCGCCGTTGCGGCGCAGGTCTCGCACCCGGCTCACCAGTTCGGCCGCGAAGCGCCCCTGACGCACCCGGCGTCCGGCGTCGTAGGCGAAGCCGGTGGCGACGAGCGAAAGGTCCAACCGCGCCGGCGTGGACGCCGACAGCCGTTGCCCGTCCAGCCACGCACCCTGGCCGCGCGCCGCCGTCCAGCGCCGCCCGCTGACCGGCTCGACGACCGCGCCCGCGACCGACTCCCCGTCGACCTGCGCGGCCACCGAGACCGCGAACGAGGGCAGCCCGTAGAGGAAGTTGACCGTGCCGTCGATCGGGTCGACCACCCACGTGACCCCGCCGGCCGCCGCCGAGCCGCCGCCCTCCTCGCCGAGCACCGGCTCCCCCGGCCGCAGCCGCGCGAGCCGCGTGCGCACCAGTTCCTCCGACTCCCGGTCCACCGCGGTGACCACGTCGGTGTCCGCCGACTTCGTGTCCACCCGCACCCGGCCGCCGGCCCGCATCGCGGCCCACGCCGCCCGCACCAGCTCCGCGGCCTCGGCCGCGACCTGCTCGGCCACGCTTTTCAGCACCGTCTCGTCAACGCCCACGTCCGACATGTCACCACATCCGGTTAAAGTCTCCGCAGCAGACTTCTGAATCGTGCGAGAAGGGACCACGTCAGTGACGGCGACCCGAGGTTTCGGAATCGACATCGGCGGCAGCGGGATCAAGGGCGCGCTGGTCGATTTGGAGCGGGGGGAGCTCGTCGGCGAGCGGCACCGGATCGACACGCCGCAGCCGTCGACCCCGGACGCGGTGGCCGACGTGGTCGCGGAGATCGTGCACGCGGCCGGCTGGGACGGCCCGGTCGGCGTGACCCTGCCCGCCGTGGTCAAGAAGGGCATCGCGCACACCGCGGCGAACATCGACCACAAGTGGATCGGCATCGACGCGGACGCGCTGTTCGCCAAGCGGCTCGGGCTCGACGTCGAAAACGTGGCCATGCTCAACGACGCGGACGCGGCCGGCATGGCCGAGATCCGCTTCGGCGACCCGGCGGCCCGCACCGGCGTGACCGCGCTGCTCACCTTCGGCACCGGGATCGGCAGCGCCGTGTTCCACGACGGGCGGCTCGTGCCGAACACCGAGTTCGGCCACCTCGAGGTCGACGGGCACGACGCGGAGAAGCGCGCGGCGGCCTCGGTGAAGGACAACGAGGGGCTGAGCTACCCGCAGTGGGCCAAGCGGGTGCACCGCTACCTGGGCGTGCTGGAGAACCTGATCTGGCCGGACCTGTTCATCGTCGGCGGCGGGGTCAGCAAGAAGGCGGAGAAGTGGGTGCCGCTGCTCGACCTCCGCACCCCCGTCGTGGTGGCCTCGCTGCAGAACAACGCGGGCATCGTGGGGGCCGCGGCCGCCGCCGTGGAGGGCCTCGGGCACTGACCGGCGGACCGGGCGCACGGCTTCCCTGGGTCACCGGGGGGTCACGCACGGGAACCGTCCGGGAGGTCGGAGGGTGATCGCTTCGCGACGCACTGCCCGGCCGTCGTTACAATGGAACACGGCCCACGGCTGCGGGGCGTAAAACCGCAGGCCGAGGCGTGTTCCCCGAATGTGAGGCAGCCGAGGTGGCGACACCTCGGCTCGTCATGATCGACCGCTGCGAAAGGGCGTAAGTGGCAGCCGCAAGAACCGCAACCCGAAGCGGGACGAAGACAGCGACCGCAGCCGGCGAGCCGGCCGACGAGGCAGCCACCGGCGCGGCGAAGCCCGCGGCGCGCAAGACCGCCGCGAAGAAGGCCCCGGCGAAGAAGGCGCCGGCCAAGAAGGGCGCCAAGCCCGAGGACGGGGACCCGGACGGCCCGGTCGAGCTCGACGAAGCCGAACTCGAGACACCGGACCTGTCGGACCTCGAAGAGGTCGAGGTCGACGTGGTCGACGAGACGGTCACCGACGAGGCCGCCACCGACGACGAGGACGACGACGAGGAGGAGGCGGAGACGCCGGCGCAGCGCCGCCGCAACGCCGCCGCCGAAAAGGGCCCCAAGTCCTCCTCCGACAACCCGGACTTCGTCTGGGACGAGGAGGAGTCCGAGGCGCTGCGCCAGGCGCGCAAGGACGCCGAGCTCACCGCCTCGGCCGACTCCGTCCGCGCCTACCTCAAGCAGATCGGCAAGGTCGCGCTGCTCAACGCCGAGGAGGAGGTGGAGCTGGCCAAGCGGATCGAGGCCGGTCTCTACGCCGCCGAGCGCGTGCGCAACGCCGAGGAGGAGGGCGAAAAGCTCGTCACCCAGATGCGCCGCGACCTCAAGTGGATCGTGCGCGACGGGGAGCGGGCCAAGAACCACCTCCTGGAGGCCAACCTCCGGCTCGTGGTCTCGCTGGCCAAGCGCTACACCGGCCGGGGCATGGCGTTCCTGGACCTGATCCAGGAGGGCAACCTCGGCCTGATCCGCGCGGTGGAGAAGTTCGACTACACCAAGGGTTACAAGTTCTCCACCTACGCCACCTGGTGGATCCGCCAGGCGATCACCCGGGCGATGGCCGACCAGGCCCGCACCATCCGCATCCCGGTGCACATGGTCGAGGTCATCAACAAGCTCGGCCGGATACAGCGCGAACTCCTGCAGGACCTCGGCCGCGAGCCCACGCCCGAAGAGCTCGCCAAGGAAATGGACATCTCCCCGGAGAAGGTCCTGGAGATCCAGCAGTACGCGCGGGAGCCGATCTCGCTGGACCAGACCATCGGCGACGAGGGCGATTCGCAGCTCGGTGACTTCATCGAAGACTCCGAAGCCGTCGTGGCGGTCGACGCGGTGTCGTTCACGCTGTTGCAGGACCAGCTCCAATCGGTGCTGCAGACGCTGTCCGAGCGCGAGGCGGGGGTGGTGCGGCTGCGGTTCGGCCTCACCGACGGCCAGCCGCGCACGCTGGACGAGATCGGCCAGGTCTACGGCGTCACGCGGGAGCGCATCCGCCAGATCGAGTCGAAGACGATGTCGAAGCTGCGGCACCCGTCGCGGTCGCAGGTGCTGCGCGACTACCTGGACTGAGCCGGGCCGGCCCTTCCGGCACCGGGAACCCCGTCACCGCTCGCGGTGGCGGGGTTCTTCGTCGTGACCAGCCATTGTGGACGGTTCCGGGGCCGGCTCCGCACCCGTTCAGGTGTCCCATATGTCCGTTTCATCGTTCCGGTTCGTTCCGGAAACATTCCCGGGCCAATCCGAAACATTTCACCGGCGTCATCGCCGGTATCCGGCACGGTACCCACCGCTACGAACCCCGCCTATTGATTACCTCGGCAAACCCGGTCTCACCACGCCCGAAAGTCGGATGTTCACACCCCGGTCGCCGAAAATCGTGATTGTTTGGTTGCCTGGGAGCGGAGAAAGAAGTACCCGGTTCGGTTTATGCTGCGCCGACAACGAGCGTCCGCATTCGGAAGGCAGCACCGGGCTAGTGGTTTCGATGAAAACTCAATGGGGCGGAAAACCGGCATGGCCGACGGCGCGGAGCCGATCCTCCGCCTCCGATGAATCGAGGACTCCGTGATCGGCTTCCTCCTCCGCCGCCTGGTCAACTACGTGGCGCTGTGCCTGGTCGCCACCTTCGCGGCCTTCTCCCTCGCGTCGCTGGCGTTCAGCCCGCTCGACGCGCTCAAGCTGCGCAATCCCCCCGCGCCCCAGGCGACGATCGACGCCAAGGCGGCCGAGCTCTACCTGAACCAGCCGATCCCCGAGCGGTTCGTCACCTGGCTCACCGGCGTGTTCCAGGGCAACTTCGGCCGGACCGTCGCCGACCAGGCGATCACCGACGAGTTGTTCCGCCGCGTCGGGGTGAGCCTCCGGCTGTTCCTGCTGGGCATCACGATCGGCATCATCGTCGGCGTGCTGGTCGGCGTGGTCAGCGCGATCCGGCAGTACAAGATCAGCGACTACATCGCCACCACGTTCTCGTTCGTGGTGCTCTCCACCCCGGTGTTCGTCATCGCCGCGATCCTCAAGGCGGGCGCGCAGTCGGTCAACGACAACCTGCTCGACGGCTACCAGTTCTTCATCGTGCAGGGCGAGACCGGCAACGTCACCGGCGGCTTCGGCGACGTGCTGCTCGACCGGCTGCAGCACCTGATCGTGCCGACCCTGACCATCGTGCTCACGCAGGTGGCCTACTACAGCCGGTACCAGCGCTCGGCGATGCTCGACGTGCTGGGCTCCGACTTCCTCCGCACCGCGCAGGCCAAGGGGCTGACCCGGCGGCGCGCGCTGTTCAAGCACGGACTGCGCACCGCGCTGATCCCCATGGCGACGCTGTTCGCGTTCGGTTTCGGGCTGCTGGTCACCGGCGGCATCTTCACCGAGCGGATCTTCGGCTGGTACGGCATGGGCGACTGGCTGGTCACGGGGATCCAGAAGCAGGACACCAACATCGTGGCCACCGTGACCCTGTTCATCGCCATCTGCGTGCTGTTCGCCGGGTGGCTGTCCGATGTGCTCTACGCCGTGCTCGACCCGAGGGTGAGGATCTGATGAGCGCTCCGGTCAACGAGGCCGACCTGGTCGACTCGTCCGTGCTGGCGACCGACCCGAACACCGAGTCCGACGCCAAGTCCTCCAGCCGCGGCAAGCTCGTGCTGCGCCGCTTCCTGCGCAACAAGCTCGCGGTCGTCGCGCTCGCGGTGATCGTGCTGTTCTACGTCCTGGCCTTCACCTACACCTGGTACTCGCCCTGGGCCTACGACCAGCTCGACAGCTACGCGACGCTGATGCCGCCGGACGGCAACCACTGGTTCGGCACCAACCAGATCGGCGGCGACATGTTCGCCCAGACCCTGCGCGGGCTGCAGAAGTCGCTGACCATCGGCCTGCTGGCCGCGTTGTTCTCCACCGGCGTCGCCTCGATCGTCGGCGCGGCCGCGGGCTACTTCGGCGGCTGGACCGACCGGATCTCCATGTGGGTCGTCGACCTGCTGCTGATCCTGCCGCCGTTCCTGATCATCTCGATCCTCTCGCCCGCCTTCCGCGGCAAGACCTGGCTGATCCTGGTCGGCCTGATCGCGCTGTTCCAGTGGATGATCACCGCCCGCATCGTGCGCGGCATGACGCTGACCCTGCGCGAGCGCGAGTTCGTCAAGGCCGCGAAGTTCATGGGCCAGCCGGCCTGGCGGATCATCGCCAAGCACATCGTGCCCAACATGGCCTCGCTGCTGATCATCGACGCCACGATCAACGTCGGCGTCGCGATCATCACCGAGACCTCCCTGTCGTTCTTCGGCTTCGGCGTGCAGTCGCCGGACGTCTCGCTCGGCACGCTGATCTCGGCGGGCTCCGACGCGGTGCGCACCTTCCCCTGGCTGTTCTACATCCCGGCCGGCTTCCTGGTGGTCACCGTGCTCGCGGTGAACTTCGCCGGCGACGGGCTGCGGGACGCACTGGACCCGTCGTCGAGCCGGTCGCGGCGCAAGGAGCGCAAGCGCGTCAAGGAGAACGCCGCGAAGACCTCCTCCCCCACTTCGTCGACCACCGCTGGAGCCAACGCATGAGCGCCGCACTCGCCCTGGGCGCGGAGACCGAGAAGCCGACCGGCACGGTGCTCGAGGTGGCGAACCTCGAGGTCTCGTTCCCGTCCGAGTCCGGTCGCGTGACCGCCGTGCGCGGACTGTCCTACCAGGTCGCCGCCGGTGAGGTGCTGGGCATCGTCGGCGAGTCCGGCTCCGGCAAGTCGGTGTCCTCGCTGGCCGTGATGGGCCTGCTGCCCCCGCAGGCCCGGGTGTCCGGGTCGATCCGGTTCCAGGACCGGGAGCTGATCGGCCAGTCCGACACCGACCTGTCGAAGATCCGCGGCGAGAAGATCTCCATGGTCTTCCAGGACCCGCTTTCGGCGCTGACCCCGGTGTACACCGTCGGCGCGCAGATCGCCGAGGCCCTGCTGGTGCACGGCAAGGGCCGGATCAGCAAGCAGCAGGCCAACAACCGGGCCGTGGAGCTGCTCGACCTGGTCGGCATCCCGAACGCGGCCCAGCGCGCGAAGGCGTTCCCGCACGAGTTCTCCGGCGGGATGCGCCAGCGCGCGGTGATCGCCATCGCCATCGCCAACGACCCGGACCTGATCATCGCCGACGAGCCGACCACCGCGCTCGACGTGACGGTGCAGGCCCAGGTGCTGGAGGTGCTCAAGACCGCGCAGGAGGTCACCGGCGCGGGCATCGTGATCATCACCCACGACCTCGGCGTGGTCGCCGGGTTCGCCGACCGGCTGATGGTGATGTACGCCGGGCGCGCGGTCGAGCAGGGCCCGGTGGAGACGATCTACGCCCAGCCGCGGATGCCCTACACCCTGGGCCTGCTCGGCTCGATCCCGCGGGTGGACGCGCGGGAGAAGCAGCCGCTGGTGCCGATCGAGGGCCAGCCCCCGTCGCTGGTGGACCTGCCGTCCGGCTGCCCGTTCGCGCCGCGCTGCCCGCTGGCCATCGACGCCTGCCGCGAAGCCGAGCCGGAGCTGTTCACGATCACGCCGGGCAACCCGAACGCGCCGGTGGACACCACGCACCGGGCCGCCTGCATCCGCACCGAAGAACTGGCCCGGCCCGAAGCCGACGCGGCCGAGGTCTACGGCGCCGAGGTGATCGGGGCGCCCCCGGTGGCGGCCCGGCCGCGGGCCGAGCGCACGACCGTGCTCGACGTGCGGGAGCTGGTCAAGCACTACCCGGTCAGCAAGGGCACGATCCTCAAGCGCACGGTCGGCACCGTCCGCGCGGTCGACGGGGTGAGCTTCGACATCGTCGAGGGCGAGACCCTGGGCCTGGTCGGCGAGTCCGGCTGCGGCAAGTCGACCACGCTGATGGAGATCCTCGAGCTGGCCTCCCCTTCCGGCGGTTCGGTGGCGGTGCTCGGCAAGGACGTCGCGAAGCTGGCCGGCAAGGACCGCAAGAACATCCGGCGCGACCTGCAGGTGGTGTTCCAGGACCCGATGGCGGCGCTGGACCCGCGACTGCCGATCGGCGACATCATCGCCGAGCCGATGGCCGTGCACGGGTACGACAAGGAGCGCATCGACCAGCGCATCCCCGAGCTGCTCGGGCTGGTCGGGCTGCGCCCGGAGCACCGCGACCGCTACCCGGCCGAGTTCTCCGGCGGGCAGCGCCAGCGCATCGGCATCGCCCGGGCGCTCGCGCTGGAGCCCAAGCTGATCGTGCTGGACGAGCCGGTTTCGGCGCTCGACGTGTCGATCCAGGCGGGCGTGATCAACCTGCTCGACGAGCTGAAGGCCAAGCTCGGCCTGTCCTACCTGTTCGTGGCGCACGACCTGTCGGTGGTCCGGCACATCGCCGACCGGGTGGCCGTGATGTACCTCGGCAAGATCGTCGAGATCGGCGACGTGCAGACGGTGTTCGACGCGCCGCAGCACCCGTACACCCAGGCCCTGCTGTCCGCGATCCCGGTCCCGGACCCGGTCAAGGAGCGCGAGCGGAGCCGGATCATCCTGACCGGCGACCTGCCCAGCCCGGCGAACCCGCCGTCCGGCTGCCGGTTCCGCACGCGCTGCTTCGTGTTCGCGCACCTGCCCGAACCGGACCAACGCAAGTGCATCGACGTCGAGCCGCTGCGGGAGTCCCACGCCGCCGACCACGACGTCGCCTGCCACTACGCCCAGACCCGCGAAGTCGTGTAGCCACACATCCGTTGGCAACACAGGGAAAAGAGAGGTAATGATGAAGCGACGGAGTATGGCCGCGCTCGTGGCACCCGTTGCCGCCCTGGCGCTGATCCTGTCCGCCTGCGGCAGTGGCAGCAGCGGCGGGAACAGCGGTCTCCAGGACGCCGGCAGCAATGGGGTGAAGACCTCCGACATCAACGCGATGCCGGTCGACCAGCTCAAAGACGGCGGCAACCTCCAGTGGGCGGTCGACCAGCTGCCGGACAACTGGAACTACAACGAGATCGACGGCACGGTCCTGGACGGCGCGAGCATGTTCGGCGCCATCTTCCCGTACCCGTTCCCGCAGAACGCCGACGCCAGCGTCGGGCTGAACAAGGCCTACCTGACCTCGGCCGAGGTGATCAGCACCGACCCGCAGGTGATCGAGTACAAGATCAACCCGCAGGCCAAGTGGAGCAACGGCCGGCAGTTCTCCTGGGAGGACTTCGCCGCGCAGGCCAAGGCGGTCTCCGGCAAGGACGCGGCCTACCAGATCTCCGGCGCGACCGGGTACGAGGACATCGCCAAGGTCGAGAAGGGCACCGACGACCTCGACGTGAAGGTCACCTTCGCGAAGAAGTTCGCCGAGTGGAAGGCGCTGTTCAGCCCGCTGTACCCCAAGGAGCTGAACTCCGACCCGAACACCTTCAACAAGGGCTGGGCGGCCACCCCGGCCATCACCGCGGGTCCGTTCAAGGTCAAGACCATCGACCAGACGGCCAAGACCGTGGTGCTCGAGCGTGACCCGAGCTGGTGGGGCGACAAGCCGAAGCTGGACACCGTGACCTACAAGGTCGTGGACCGCTCCGCGCAGCCGGACGCCTTCGCCAACGGCCAGATCGACTACTACGCGATCAACAACGACATCAACACGTTCAAGCGGGCGCAGGCCGACGCGAACGCGGTCGTGCGCCAGTCCACCTACCCGGACTACTCGCACATCACCTTCAACGGTGCGCAGGGCTCGATCCTGGCCGACAAGGACCTGCGGCTGGCGATCATCAAGGGCATCGACACCGTCGGGATCAGCAAGTCGATCCTGGGGCAGATGCAGAAGGACACCACGCCGCTGGGCAACCACCTGTTCCTCAAGGGCTCCCAGTACTACGCGGACAACTCCGGCGACAACAAGTTCAACACCGACGCCGCCAAGTCCGCGCTCGACCAGCTCGGCTGGAAGCAGTCCGGTGACTTCCGCGCCCAGGACGGCAAGCAGCTCAAGCTCCGCCTGGTCATCCCGTCGGGCACCCCGATCAGCCAGCAGACCAGCCAGATCCTGCAGTCGCAGCTGAAGGCGATCGGCGTGAACCTCGACATCCAGGCCGTGCCGACCACCGAGTTCTTCAAGAACTTCGTGAACGTGGGCAACTTCGACATCACCTACTTCCGCTGGATCTCGAACTCGTTCCCGATCGGCGGCAGCAAGGCCATCTACTACCTGGACCCGAAGAACGTCGGCCAGAACTACGGCCGCATCGGTGACGACAAGCTGAACCAGCTGCTCGACACCGCGGCCCAGGAGCTGGACGACACCAAGCGGGCCGCCGACATCAACGCGGCCGACAAGGAGATCTGGGCCCTGGGCCACCAGCTCCCGATCTTCCAGTCGCCCGGCGCGTTCGTCGCCCGCAAGACCGTGGCCAACCTCGGTTCGCCGGGTTACGCCAACACCCCGTACGACTACACGAAGATGGGTTTCGTGAAGTAGCGCGGTAGCTCTTCCCGGGAGAGCGGCGCGGGCCCTGTGGCCTGCGCCGCTCTTCTGCGTGACAGTCCTTTTCAGACGGTTAAGGTGATGGGTGTGCGAGAGTTGCTCCGAACGCGGCCGGTGCGCCACCTCCTGCTGACCAGCGGGGTGGCGCTGCTGGCGTGCGCCGCGGTGTTCGTGCTGCAGCTGCTGGAGTTCTCGAACGCCGAAGCCGAGCTGCGGGGCGTGCGCACGCAGACCACCGGCACCGTGGTCCGCGCCGGCGAGGACTCGGTGACCGTGCGCTTCCCCGGTCCCGGCGGCGCCGACGTGACCGCCGGCATCGGCCTGGACGGTTCGCTCCCCCGGGCCGGCTCGCAGGTCCCGGTGGTCTACGACCCCGCGCACCCCACCCACGCGGTCACCCGCGGCGCGACTCCCCTGGTCACGGCCGACCGCGCGTCCACCTACGCCACGGTGACCGTGGTCGCGGCGGTGGCGGTGCTCGGTTTCGACGTCTTCGTGCTGCTGACGCGGTTCCTGCGGCCCGCTCGCGGCCAGGCCCGGGCGGGCCTGCCGGTGCGGCGGGTGAAGGTGCAGCGCGGGCTGCTGGCCCGCTCGTGGATCGAGACCGAGACGGCCACGCCGCGGTGGATCCCGGTGTACTTCTCCCCCAGCCTGATCGGCCTGCCGTCGCCGGCGAAGGTCGAGGTGCTCGGGGACGTGTTGCGGGATCGGCACGTGGCGATCCGGATCAGCGGCGCTGACGGGCCTGGCGGCGTGGGTGAGCTGCTGTACCCGTCCGGCGCGGTGCGTTCTTCCGAACCGCGTGGCCGGCGCACGGACAACCCGGTCGCCCCCGATGCCGAACGCGAAGCGGCGGCGGCGCGACCGGTGTCGATGGCCCGGCAGTTCCGCGCGGACCTGCCGGTGCTGGCGGTCGCCCCGGTGGTCGGCGTCTTCTGGGCCCTGGTCGACGGCAGCGGCTTCGGCGGCTGGCTGGTGATCACCGTGCTCGTGGCGGCGTTCGGCTTCTGGTGGGCGGCGCTGCGGGGGTCGGACCCCTCTTCGTAGGGCCTCCGCCGAGCTGGGCCCGCCGTCAGCGCCGCCGCAGCTCGGCCAGGACCCCGGCCAGTTCCAGGAAGGATTCCGCCAGCCGTTCGTCCTGGCCGAAGCGGTGGCGTTCCAGCCGGACGGCGCCGACGTGGCGGGCGCGGTAGTACAGGGCGCGCCGGCGGGATTGCGGGGAGTCGGCCGTCCGGCCGTAGGTGTCCCAGAAGGCGTCGCGCTCCGTGCCGGGCTTCGCGGACGCCACGCGGATCGTCCAGTCCGCCGCGGGGTCGCCCCACCAGCTTCGGTCGTGGTCGAAGACCCCGGTGACGGTGAGGTCCGGGGCCACCATCACGTTGATGTGCCACAGGTCTCCGTGCAGCAGGCGGGGTTCGGTGATCTCGTCGAGCACATCCGCGTCGCGTTGCGCGTGTTCGGCGACCTCACGAAGGTCCGACGCGTCGAGGCCAAGGTCTTCGACGTCGGCCGCGTTGTCCGCGAAGTACGCGACGAGCGCTTCGCTCCACCGCGCAAAGTGCGGGCCCGAGACGACGCCGAACCCGGGGCCCCGGACATCGTGGATCGCGCGGGTGATCGTGCCCAGCTGCCGGAAGTACCGCCCGTGCGCGGACCGCTCGTGCGTCGGCAGCACCTCGGGAGCGGGCCGTCCGGCGAGCACGGCCTGGAACACGTGATCCCGCCCGATCGCCTGGTGGGTGAAGTCCGCGGCCAGCGTGCGCGGCAGCAGGGGGGCGATGGGCGCGAAGTACGGCGCGGCGAAGTACTCGTTGCGCAGGAACTGCCGCTCGGTCCGCGTCTGCCGCGCGGGTTCCGGCGCCACGCGCAGGATGACCGGGCCCGAGTCCAGCTCCACGCGGTAGACCGTGTTGTACGAGCCGAGCCCGAGTTCCGTGGCCGACCGCACCTCGGTCCCCGTCCCGAAGGCGCGGTGGCAGAGCAGCTCGACCTCATCCGCGGTCAGCGATCGCTGGAACGCGTGCTCAGGCCGGTCTTTCGGGTGGAAGTCCACCGGGGCATCCTGCCAGGTGCGCGCGGGCGCAGCCGGGCCGCAAGCGCGTGAGCCACGGGCGGGTGCTCCCGGCCCGGGGACCAGCAGGCACCGATCCGCAGCTCCGCACAGCCGCGGTGCGCGGCGTGGCCCTCCGCACTGCCGCAGCGCATCCTCGATGCGCCGCCGTTCGGACCGGTTGCGGGGGCGGTCCCGGCCGGGCGGTGAAGCCGGTTTTTCCCGCCGGCCGGGCCGATCTGCGGGAGCGCCCCCGAGCTTCTACCGTGCCCCCATGGGTGTGCGCAGAACTCTGGACGTCGACGAGGTCCTCAAGCGGCAGGACTCGGGCGAGCTGAAGCGGCGGCTGCGGGGACGCGACCTGATCGGGTTCGGCGTCGGCATCATCATCGGCACCGGCATCTTCACCCTGGCGGGCGTGGAGGCCAAGACGCACGCCGGGCCGTCGGTCACGCTGTCGTTCGTGCTCGGCGCGGTGGTCGCCGGGCTCGCGGCGCTGTGCTACGCCGAACTGGCCTCCAGCGTCCCGACCGCGGGCAGCGCCTACACCTACGCCTTCGCCACGCTCGGGGAGGTGTTCGCCTGGATCATCGGCTGGGACCTGCTGCTGGAATTCGCGCTCGGCGCGGCCGTGGTCTCCCGCGGCTGGTCCGGCTACCTGGCGAACCTGCTCGGGCTCTCGCCGGCCTGGTTCGGCGAGGACGCGAAGGTCAACGTCGGCGCCGTGCTGATCATCGCCGTGCTGACCGTGGTCGCGGTGCGGGGGATCAAGGAGTCGGCCTGGCTGACCAACCTGCTGGTGGTGGTCAAGGTCGCGGTGTGCGTGCTGATCCTGGCGGTCGGCGCGTTCTTCGTCGACCGCGCCAACCTGACCCCGTTCATCCCGCCCGCGCAGCCCGCGGCCGAGGGCACGGGTTCGCTGCACCAGCCGGTGGTCCAGGCCGCACTGGGGCTGGAGCAGAGCATGTACGGAGTGGCGGGCATGGTCACCGCCGCGGCCGTGGTGTTCTTCGCCTACACCGGGTTCGAAGCGCTGGCCAACCTGGGCGAGGAGACCATCAACCCGCGCAAGGACCTGCGGGTCGGCATCCTCGGCGCGCTCGCCGTGTGCGCGGTGCTCTACATCGGCGTCTCGATCGTGCTGACCGGGATGATCCCGTTCACCGAAATCGACACCGGCGCCCCGCTCGCGGACGCCTTCGACCGCGTCGGCCAGCACTGGGTGGGCGCGCTGATCTCGCTCGGCGCCGTGACCGGGCTGACCTCGGTGATGATGGTGGAGCTGGTGACCATCGGCCGGATCGGCTTCGCCATGGGCCGCGACGGGCTGCTGCCCCCGGCGATCGGCCGGCCGCACCCGCGCTGGGGCACCCCGCACCGGATGACCATCGCCGGGGCCGTGCTGATCGCCGGGCTGGCCGCCTTCGTGCCGATCTCCGCGCTGGCCGACATGGTCAGCATCGGCGCCCTGTCCGCGATGATCATCGTCGCGGTGGCCGTACCGCTGCTGCGCAAGCGCCGGCCGGACCTGAAGCGGCCGTTCACCGTGCCGTTCTCCCCGGTGCTGCCGATCGTCGCGGCGGTGGCCTGCTTCTACCTGATGCTGAACCTCGACGTGCTCACCTGGATCCGGTTCGCGGTCTGGCTGGGCCTGGGGCTGGTGATCTACTTCAGCTACGGCCGCAAGCACTCCCGGCTGGCCCCGGACGGCGAACGAGCCGGCTGACCCCGGCGGTCACGGTATTCGTCCACAATGGAGGGACACCGGTGTCCAGGTAATCGAGCCGGGCCCGCTGCGGCGGCTCGTCCCGGCGCCCCGGACAGGCCGGTGTGGCTAAAGGACATCGCGCTCAGTACCGCCACCGATGCGCGTCGACGATCTCTTCGAGACTGCGTTCCGCTGCCCACTGCGCGTCGGACGCACGCACCGCGCGAAACGCCCCGAGCAGCTCTTCGCCGAGCGCGCCCGACACCCGGGGCGACGCGAGCAGCGCCGCGTCCTGCTCCTGCGGGCTCGCGGGCAGCAGGGCCACCCCCCGGGCCGCGCGCTCCTCCTCGGTCCAGCCGCCCGGATCCTGCCCGATCGGCTCAGGCAGCTCCGCGCCGTCCTCGATCCCGGCCATTCCGGCGGCGAGCACCACGGCCAGCGCCAGGTACGGGTTCGCCGAGGCGTCGGACGTCTTCAGCTCGACGTTCGCGTGGTCCGGCCCCAGCAGCTTCGAACCCGGTACGTACCGAAGTGGCGCTTCGCGGTTCTCGACTCCCCAGAACGAGTACGCACCGGCGAAGAACCCCGGCCGCAGCCGCAGCGTCGAGGGCACGCTGGGTGCCGTGACCGCGGTGAGCGCCGGCAGGTCCCTCAGCAGCCCGCCGACGTATGCGGCCCCTTCGCCGCTCGGCCGCCCCTCGCCGGACAGCAGGTTGCGGCCCTGGCGTGACACCGACGTGTGCAGGTGCCAGCCGTTGCCGGCCGCGCCGAGGCCCACCAGCGGCGCGAAACTCACCGCCAGCCCGTGGGCGTGGGCGGCGGCGTGGATGGTCTGGCGGGCGAGCAGCTGGTCGTCGGCCGCGGACAGCGGGTCGGTGGCGGCCAGGGAAAGCTCCAGCTGCGACGCGCCGTACTCGGCGTGCAGCTGGCCGATCTCCAGGCCGTTCGCGGCGAAGCCGGTCAGTAGCGCGGAAACGATCCCGTCCAGGCCGACCAGCGCGTGCGGGCTGTAGGCCGGGCCCGGGTGCCCGGGCGAGCCGGGCCGGTCGGCGGGCGCGACGGTGAACTCCAGCTCGTAGCCGGCCCGGAACTCCAGCCCGCGACGCCCGGCCTCGGCGAGGGCGCGTTCGAGCACCGTGCGCTGGCAGTACGGCCACGGCGAGCCGTCGGCCGCGAGCTGCCGGGCCGGCGCCCAGGCCAGCGCGGGCTGCCCGGACAGCCGCCGGACCCGCTCCAGCACCGGCACCAGCCGGATGTCGCCCGACGGCGTCGCGAGGCCCGCGTGCCCGTAGGTGATGGCGTCGTGGCTGTCGAAGACCGCGAACAGCGAAGTCGCGCCGACCCCCTTCACCGCAGCGCCGGCGAGCCCGCCGACCGGCACGATGCGGGAGCGCGGGATCCCGTTGTTGTCGGCCCAGGCCAGGTGCACCCCCGCCACCCCGGCCGCGGCCAGCTCATCGGCCAGCTCATCGGCCACTGCGGACGCCGCCTTGGTCATTCACACCTCCCGGGACCGGGCCAGTATCCCCGGCGCCAAGGCGAACAGCACGGTGAAGCCGGCCCGGCCGACGCGTCGCCGCGTGAGCCGGCCGAACGCGAGCGGCACCACGGTCGAGAGCACCCCGACCCGAAGGCGAACCTTCACGGCGAAGGGTGGCGTGCCCGAAAAGACCGATCGCGATGGCTGCACCGGCACACCTGAAGATTCCGCTGAGAACGAACAAGATCGGTGCCGCGACCGCGCCGGACCGGTCGATGAGACGGCGTGCGACCACCCCTGAACCGATCCTGAGCTGGGAAAACAGGGGTTCCGCGGTAGGTCTGTCCTACTCCTCGGGAAACCATTACGACAACCGGGGTAATTCGGCGTGACACAGGTCCCACCGGTGCGGGAACACTTGCGGGGCGCCGAACGTCTGCAAGAGTGGAAGCACGAACACCGCGGAGCCGGAGGCGATCCCGCCGAAGGCGTCAGTCCCGAAGTGGGCGTAGCTGGATCTAGGTACCGGGTGACCGGTACCGGGACGGAGGGAGACCCCCATGACATCACCCACGCTCACCCGCCCCGAATTGACCGCCCTCGACCGTTGCGACCGGTGCGGGGCCGCGGCTCAAGTACGCGCGGTGCTCAACTCCGGAGGAGAACTGCTCTTCTGCGGGCACCACGCCCGTGAGCACGAGGCCAAGCTCAAGGAGCTGGCCGCGGAGATCCAGAAGTAGGGGTCCCCAAGGAACTCGACCGGAAGCGGCAGGCACCCGATGTGCCTGCCGCTTCCGGCGTTCCGGGGTCCTTCGCCCGCGATCTCCCGGACCGGAGCGGCCCACCGGAGCGGCTCAGAACGTGTCCAGGACCACTTCGAACGCCACCTCGGCCGCGCCCAGCAGCTTGCCGTCCGCGCCGAGGGCCGAGCTGAGGATCCGGGTGCCGCCCACCGCGCGGCTGACCAGGCTGCGCCGGCCGACCTCCTCGGCCACCGACTGGACCACCGGCTCCGGCAGCACCGTGAGCAGGTCGCCCAGCACGACCAGCTGCGGGCCCAGCAGGTTGACCACGTTGACCAGGCCCAGGGTCAGCCACTCGGCGAACTCCCCGAGCCGTGACGCCGCTTCTTCCGGTTTGCGGGCCAGCTCCCGCAGCTCGACCAGGATGGACCCGCGGGTGCTCACCTCCGGCAGGCCCAGCGCCCGGCACAGCGCGGCCTCGCCGATCTCGGTCTCCCAGCAGCCGCTGCTGCCGCAGTAGCAGGGTCGTCCGCCCGGGCGGACGACCATGTGGCCGATCTCCCCGACGTACCCCGCCCCGCCCCGCAGCGACGAGCCCTGCGAGATCACACCGCCGCCCACGCCCACGTCCGCGGAGACGTACACGGCGTCGGACGAGCCGCGGGCCGCGCCGCGCAGGTGCTCGGCCACCGCGCCCAGCTCCGCGTCGTTGCCGACCAGGATCGGGATCCGCAGCACGGCGGTCAGCCGGTCGCCGAGGGCGACGTCGGTCCAGCGGAGGTTGGGGGCCTCGTGCACGTAACCGTCGGCGCGGCGCACCACCCCGGGCACGGACACCCCGGCCGCCACCGGCTCCACGCCGAGGTCGCCGGCCAGCACCGCCGCCGACTCGATCACGTGCGTGATCACCTCGTCCGGGGTGCGGGTGCGGCCGTGCAGGTTCCAGCTGTTGCGGCCGAGGATCTGCCCGCCCAGCCCGACCAGGGCGATGGCCACGTGCTCGACCTGGAGGTCGACCGCGAGCACCACCGCCGCGTGCGGCTGGGGCAGGACCAGGAGCGAGGGGCGGCCCGCCCCCCGTCCCGGCCTCGGCACCCGCTCCTCGACGACGCCCGCTTCCGCGAGGCCGTCGACGAGCGTCTTGATCGTGCTGCGGTTGAGCCCCAGCTCGGTGGCCAGCACCGCCCGCGTGCTCGGTCCGCTGACGTGCAGCAGGCGGAGCAGCGTCGTGCGGTTGTGCCGGCGCACCTCGTCGGGTCGTGCGACAGGTGAGTTGCTCACCGGCCTGATCGTCCCATCACGGGTCAGCGGGCCGACGCAGCCGCTCGGCGCCGCGAGAGCGCGTCCACCGAAGCCGCCAGCATCAGCACCAGGCCGGTGACGATGTTGACCACGGCGGAGGACTGCTGGAGCAGGCCGAGGCCGTTGGTCACGATGGCCAGCACCGCGCCACCGATCACCGCGTCGATCATCCGGCCCTTGCCGCCGAACAGCGAGGTGCCGCCGATGACCGCCGCGCCCACCGCGAACAGCAGCGTGTTGAGGCCACCGGACTGCGGGTTGACCGCGCCGATCTTCGACGAGTACACGATCGCGCCGATCGCGGCGAAGGTCGAGCTGATCACGAACACGCTGGTGCGCAGCTTCGGCACGTTGATGCCGGCGCGGCGCGCGGCTTCCTTGTTGCCGCCGACCGCGTAGATGTGCCGGCCGTAGCGGGTGCGGTTGAGCACGTAGGTGCCCGCGAACAGCAGCACCAGCACGATCGGGACCACGTACGGCACCCCCTCGATCACCACGAGGTTGCTCGACGAGCGGTTGACCGACAGCAGCGCGGTCGCCACCGCCGCGAGCACCGCGACCACGCCGACCTTGAACAGCACGATCGGCGTCGGCTGGACCACCAGGCCGCGCTTGCGGCGGGAGAAGTGCTGGCCGAGCGCGATGAGCGCGTAACCACCGGCTGCGAGGACGAACAGGATCCAGCTGCCCACGACCGAGAGGTTGCCGTTCGCCACCGCGTTCAGCGTCTCGTCGGTGCTGATCGGCAGCGTGCCGCCTTCACCGATGAACTGCAGGATCACGCCCTGCCAGACGATGAACAGCGCCAGCGTCACGACGAAGGACGGCATGCCGATCTTCGACACCAGGAAGCCGGTGATGCAGCCGATGGCGGTGCCGACGCAGACCGCGATCAGCATTTCCAGCCACGGGTTCACCGGCACGCCGATCGCGATCACCACGATGCCCACCAGCGAGATCGCCGCGCCCGCCCAGATGCGCTGCAGCAGCGCCAGCGCCACGGCGATCGCGAGCACCACCAGGAAGGTGATGAACACCCCGGTGCCCATGGAGCCCAGCAGGTTGCCGTTCTTGACGTAGTGCAGCGCCATCAGCGCGGCGCACAGGCCCGACGCGGTGCCGGCGGAGAGGTCGATCTCGCCCAGCAGCAGCACGAACACGATGCCCATCGCGATGATGGTCTGGCCCGCGCCCTGCGCCAGCAGGTTCGCGATGTTGCGCAGGGTGAAGAAGTCGCCCGAGAGGGCGCTGAACAGGATGGCCAGCACGATCACGCCGAGCACGGCCGGGATCGACCCGAGCTGGCCGTCCTTCATCCGCGCGAAGTAGTCCTTGATCGCCTCGCCGGTGGACATCGACGTGGTGTCGATGCCGAAGTCGGCGATCGCGTTCGACGAAGCGTCCGGCTGCGCGGCCTTGGCAGGGGTCTCAGTCATTTCCGGTTCTTTCTCGTTGCTCACAGCGCGGCGGCTTCGGGGCGGGCCAGGCCGAGGTCGCCCGAACGGCCCGCGGTGATGAGTTCGACGACCTGGCCGTGGGTGACGTCCTTGGTCTGCACCTCCGCCACCAGGCGGCCCAGGTACAGCACGTCGATGCGGTCGGCGACCTCGAACACGTCGGCCATGTTGTGGCTGATCAGCACCACTCCGAGGCCCTGCTCGGCCAGGCGGCGGACCAGGTCCAGCACCTGCCGGGTCTGCGCGACGCCGAGCGCGGCGGTCGGCTCGTCCAGGATCACGACCTTGCTGTTCCACAGCACCGACTTCGCGATGGCGACGGTCTGGCGCTGGCCGCCGGAGAGCGAGGACACGGGGGTGCGCACGGACTTCACGGTCCGCACCGAGAGGGAGGCCAGCGTCTCGCGCGCGGCCTTCTCCATGCTGGCCTCGTCGAGCAGCCAGCGGCTGCCGCGCTCGCGGCCGAGGAACATGTTCTGCACGATGTCGAGGTTGTCGGCCAGCGCGAGGTCCTGGTAGACGACCTCGATGCCGAGTTCGCCGGCGTCCTTGGGGCCCCGGATGTGCACGGGCTCGCCGTTGAACAGCACGGTGCCCGTGTCGTAGGGGTGGATGCCGGCGACGCACTTGACGAGCGTCGACTTGCCGGCGCCGTTGTCACCGACCAGCGCGGTCACCTCGCCCGCCCGCACGGCGAAGTCCACGTCGTGCAGGACGTGGACCGGGCCGAAGCTCTTGTTCAGGCCTTTGATGTCGAGAATGGGCTCGCTCATGGGATTCGCATATCTCTCGCGTGGGTACCGGGCCGGGACGCGTCGTCGGGGTACGCGTCCCGGCCCGGCGGTAAGGGGGTGTGCTACTCAGTCAGCTCAGGAGATGCCGTACTGGGTGCACTTGGCGGCGAGGTCACCGGTGCACAGGTCCGACGCCTTGACGTAGCCCTGGGTGACGACGTCCTTGACGTTGTTCACCGTGATCAGGCGCGGGTCGAGCAGCACCGACTTGAGGTCACGGTTGTTCTTCGGGTCGTGCAGCTTGCCCGTGGCGATCGCGTCGGCCCCGGCCTTGTCGCCCTTGGCCAGCGCCGCGGCCAGCTTCGCGGTGTTCTCGGCCTCTTCCTTGATCGGCTTGAAGATGGTCAGCGTCTGGTCGCCGCGCAGGATGGCCTGCAGGCCGGCCGCGGTGGAGTCCTGGCCGGTGACCGGGACCTTGCCGTTGAGGCCGTTCTTCTTCAGCACGGTGATGACCGCGCCGGCGAGCTCGTCGTTCGCCGCCACGACCCCGTCGACCTTGCCGCCGGCGCCGGTGAAGATCTGCTCGAAGGTGGTGCCGCCGAGCGCCGCGTCCCAGTCGTTGATGGCCTGCTTGCGCACCAGGTTCAACGCGTGCGAGTCGTAGAGCGGCTTGAGGATCTTGTCGTGGCCGTCGCCGAACAGGGTGGCGTTGTTGTCCGTCGGCGCGCCCTCGATCTGCACGATGTTGGCGCCCTGCTTGCCCTTGAGCGCATCGACCAGGCCCTGGGCCTGGATCTCGCCGACCTTCTCGTTGTCGAACGAGACGTAGTAGTCGGCCGAGCCGCCGAGGCTCGGGCGGTCGTAGTCGATGACCGGGATGCCCGCGGTCTTCGCCTTGGCCTCGATGGCCGCGCCGACCGCCGGGTCGGACGGGGCGATGATCAGGACCTTGACGCCCTGGCTGATGAAGCCGTCGGCCAGGGTGGAGAACTTCTGGTTGTCGCCCTGGGCGTTCTGGATGTCGGCCGAGAAGCCCTGCGCCTGGAGCGCGCTCTGGAGCATCGGCTTGTCGAAGGCCTCCCACCGGGCGGAGGTGGCGGTCTCCGGGAGGATCACGCCGACCTTGCCGTTGGCGCCGCCGCCCGCCGGGGCGGAGGCCGACGAGGAGCTGTCCCCAGAGCCCCCGGAGTTGGAGTTGGCCCCGCAGGCGGTCAGCACCAGGCCGGTGCTCACCGTGGCGGCAAGGAGGGTAAGGGTTCTGCTGCGCATCCTCGTTCCTTCCGGATCATGCTCGCGGGCGGTGATCCGGAGGTCCCGGCGCACCGACGCGCATATGTTGTGGCCGACAACATATGCCGCTGAGCGACTTCGCGGAAGATAGCTGGATCGATTAAATGACACCAATTGGACACGGTTCGGCAACATGGCCCGGTTACCGTCCGGAAAGAGTAAATCGCCTGACGGAGTGATGGTCGGCACACACTCAGCGTGACCACCGGAAGAGGCACCGGTCGTTACTCGGGGACACGCGCAGTGATCATGGAAAAAACCACCGGGTGCGTACCCGGTCCGTTCCGGGCGGCCGGACGGCATCGTCCCGGAGCCAGGCGTCCCGCCAGGACGGAGGGTCATCGCCGCGGCGCGGCCACCGGACCTGGCCCACCCGGGCGGACCAGTTCCACCGGAAGCGGAGCGTGATGAGCGCGATCCGGCGGGACCGGCCGTGGCGGACCGACCCGGAGCGGAGCGTGACGACCGGAATCCCGGGCGACTCGAACGGCCCAGCGCCGCCTCGGCGCGCAGAGTGACAGCCGGGCCCAGCGGGTTCCGAGCCGCTACCGCTACCAGGAGCGGAGCGTGACGATCCGTTCTTCGAGCTGCTCCATGGTCGCCATGGCCGTGGGCGGGCCGCCGCACACCCGGCGCAGCTCGTTGTGGATCGCGCCGTGCGGCTTCTTCGTGCGGTGGTGGTACATGCCGACCAGAGCGTTCAGCTCTTTGCGCAGCGTGCCGATCCGCTCACCGACCGACTGCGGCCGCGCCGGGGCCGCCGCCGGCTCGGCCTCCTTGGGCTTGCGCCGCTTCTCGTCGGAGAGCTGCTCCTCCTGCCGCCGGCGCAGCAGGGCGCGGACCTGGTCGGGCTCCAGCAGCCCGGGCAGGCCGAGGTACTCCTGCTCCTCGTCGGAGCCGGAGAACACCGCGGTCCCGAACGAGTTGCCGTCGTAGATCACCTGATCGAGCTCGGCCGAAGCCCCCAGCGAGGTGAACGCCTTCTCCTCCTCGCCCGGCTCGTCCTCGGTCCGGTTGGCCTGGGCGAGCAGCTCGTCGTCCCAGCCCTCCTGCTCGCGGTGCGGCTTGCCGAGCACGTGGTCGCGCTGGGCCTCCAGCTCGCTCGCCAGTTCCAGCAGCACCGGGACGCTGGGCAGGAAGACGCTGGCCGTCTCGCCGGCCTTGCGGGCCCGCACGTACCGGCCGATGGCCTGGGCGAAGAACAGCGGGGTCGACGCGCTGGTGGCGTACACGCCGACGGCCAGCCGCGGCACGTCGACGCCCTCGGACACCATCCGGACCGCCACCAGCCAGCGCTCGTTCGACTCGGAGAACTCCTTGATCCGCCCGGAGGCCTTGGGATCGTCCGAGAGCACCACGGTCGGCAGCTCGCCGGACATCCGCTCCAGGATCTTCGCGTACGCCCGCGCCGACTCCTGGTCGGTGGCGATGACCAGGCCGCCCGCGTCCGGGATGCCCTGGGCGCGCAGCTGCGAGAGCCGGGTGTCGGCCGCGTGCAGCACCGAGGGGATCCACTCGCCCGACGGGTCGAGCGCCGTGCGCCAGGCCCGCGCGTTCTGCTCCGCGGTGAGCGGCTCGCCCAGCCGCGCGGTGAACTCCTCCCCCGCGCTGGTGCGCCAGGAGGCTTCGCCGGAGTAGGCGAGGAAGACCACGGGCCGGACCACGCCGTCGGCCAGCGCGTCGGCGTAGCCATAGGAGTGGTCGGCGCGGCTGCGTTGGAAGCCGCCCTCGTCGGGCTCGTAGGTGACGAACGGGATGGCCGAGTCGTCGGACCGGAACGGGGTCCCGGTCAGCGCCAGCCGGCGCACCGCCGGCGTGAACGCCTCGCGCACCGCGTCGCCCCACGACTTCGCGTCGCCGCCGTGGTGGATCTCGTCGAGGATGACCAGCGTCTTGCGGTTCTCCGTGCGCACCCGGTGCAGCGTGGGGTGCGCGGCGATCTGCGCGTAGGTGATCGCGACGCCCTGGTAGTCCGGCGAGGTGACGCCGGTGGTGTTGCGGAAGTTCGAGTCGATGGCGATGCCCGCCGCCGCCGCGGCGGCCGCCCACTGGTGCTTCAGGTGCTCGGTGGGCGTGACGATGGTGACCGCCTCGACGGTGCGGTCCGACAGCAGTTCGGCCGCGATCCGCAGGCCGAAGACCGTCTTGCCCGCGCCCGGCGTCGCGACCGCCAGGAAGTCCTTCGGCCGCTTGGTCAGGTACTTCGTCAGCGCGCGGCGCTGCCAGGCCCGCAGCGGGCGGGCGGTGGAGTCCGCCTCGGCGGGCGGCGCCCCGAGGACCCGCTGGGTCGTCTCGGACAAACTCGGCTCACCCCCTGCTCGGACCGGCTGTGACATGCGAGAAGACATGCGAGAACCCCCACTGTGGTACCGGCTTCGACGCCGGCGACTGCGGTGAGGGCACTCCCGTGAGCCTACCTTCCACCTCCCTCCGCGCCCGGCACGCCACGGCCGAAGTCACCCGACACGCCCGGGGACCCCACCGGTGACGAGCCAAATTCGCGCGAATGGACCATGCTGGGACCCACCATGGGTGAGGTGAAGCCGGACGCCGGGTCGGCGACCGAAGCGAAGACAGCGCGCAAGGGGCCGTGGCGCCTGCTCACGCGCACCCTCGCCAAGGCGTGGGACAACAACATCTTCTCCGAAGCCGCCGAGGCCGCGTTCTGGCAGACGCTGTCGCTGCCGCCGCTGCTGCTCGGGCTGCTGGGCAGCCTCGGCTTCATCGGCGAGTGGTTCGGCCAGGGCGTGGTCACGGCCGTGCACGACCGGATCATCACCTTCTGCCACACCATCTTCAGCGCCAACGCGGTGCAGGAGATCATCGAGCCGACGGTGAACAGCATCCTCACCGTGGGCAAGGGCGAGATCGTCTCGGTCGGCTTCCTCATCTCGCTGTGGGCGGGTTCGTCGGCGATGTCCTCGTTCGTCGACGCGATCACCGTGGCCCACGACCAGTACGGCGTGCGCAACGAGGTCTGGCAGCGGATCTTCGCGCTGCTGCTCTACCTGTGCGCGCTGGTCGTCCTGGTGGTCGGGCTGCCGCTGCTGGCGATCGGCCCGGACCTGCTGCCGGAGTTCTTCCCGGTGGACTGGCGGCCGACCGTGGCGGACTGGGTCGGCACGCTGTACTTCCCGGTGCTCGGCGTGATGATCGTGCTGGCGCTGACCACGCTGTACAAGCTTTCGCTGCCGCGGCGGCTGCCCTGGCACCGCGGGCTGCCGGGCGCGGTGCTGGCCATGGTGATCTTCCTGCTCTCCAGCGTCGGGCTGCGCATCTACCTGAACTGGATCACCAAGACCGGCTACACCTACGGCGCGCTGGCCGCGCCGATCGCGTTCCTGCTGCTGATGTTCTTCATCGGGCTCGCGGTGGTCGGCGGCGCGTACTTCAACAGCGCCATCCAGGAGCTGTGGCCGGCCCGGGCGACGCGGCGGCAGCGGCGGCGCTGGCGGCGGCTGGAGATGGAGCGGGCCAACGAGCGGCTGCGGGCCGAGGAGGGCCACAAGCTCTGGGACCGCGGCACGATCCCGCTGCGGCGGCCCCGCCCTGCCGAGGCCGGGGAGTCCCGGTCTCGGGAGGACGGGACGCCGGACACCCCCTCGGGCCAGGCCGTCGACTCCGTGCCGGAAACCGGGCCCGCGGCCGAAAAGGACGACACGCGCACCTCGTGAGGGTTCAGCCCGGCGGGAACCGGCCCGAACCCCCGCGAGCGGTCACTGGTGGAAGCGCCAGGTCTTGCTGTCGATCGCGACGCACACGCCCGGCGACATCACCACGACCCGCAGGGTGCCGTCCCGCTCGTCGAAGTCGATGCCCTCGACCTCGAAGCCGCCGCTGCAGCCGCTCTCCAGCGGCAGCCGGCCCAGTGAGGTCACGTGCCCGGTCACGTCGGCGCCGGACAGCGGGCCGGCCAGGTCGACCTGCAGCAGCGGCTTGATCGTGCCGAACAGGCTGCCGTCCGGGTCGTCGGAGGAGCACACCAGCCGGGTGGCGGTGACGAAGTCGCAGCCCTGCACGTCGCGGACCTGGTGGTCGAGCCGGACGGCGGAGGCGTAGGGCAGGTTGCGGCCCGGGTCGGTGAACGCGACGCCGGGCATCGGGTGCACCAGGAGCCGGTCCATGGTGCCGTACTCGCCGGCCACCAGCCAGCGGGCGTCGGGCGAGACCGCGGCGAACGAGTTGTTGTTCGCCTCCCACGGCTCCAGTTCGTGCCGGTAGTCGGCCCAGGTGCCGTCCGGGGCCTGCACGCGGAAGAGCTTCGCGCCGCGGTCGTCGCGCTGGTAGGGCTCGACGTACCAGCCCTGCGCCGAACCGGGGTCGCCGACGTGGCTCCAGCCCTGCGCGGCGAGGTCGGCCGGCACCGTGCCGATGCCGGTGTAGCGGATGGTGGTGCCGGACGGGCGGACGACGGTCGCCAGCCCCTGGCTCTCGTCCAGCGGGCGGGCCCGGTCGGAGCCGGTCGTGGTCCAGCCGGTGACGGCGCCGGCCGTCCCGGGTACCACGGCGGCGAGCAGGGCGGCGAGGGCGAGAACGATCCCGGTTTTGCGCATGCGGACTCCGTCGGGGAGGAGGGGGACTGGCCGGAGGGCCGGTCTACCAGTTCCTCCCCGGTCGCACCGCTACCGGGTGAAAGATTTTCATTTTTGTCCGCCCGAACTTACCCCCGCGTACCCGGACCGGCCCGGGGGCAGGACGGGACGGCGGGCCCGCGCGGGGCCCGCCCCCGGGGAGCCGGAGCCGCTAGTCCTGGCCCGGGCGGAGACCCTTGTAGACCTCCTCGCAGGCCGGGCAGACCGGGGAACCCGGCTTCGGCGACTTGGTGACCGGGAAGACCTCGCCGCAGAGCGCCACCACGTGCGTGCCCATGACCGCGCTCTCGGCGATCTTGTTCTTGCGCACGTAGTGGAACATCTTCGGGGAGTCGTCGTCGGTCGACTCGGAACTGTCGGTCTCCGGCTTCGTCAGCGTCTCGGTGCTCACCCGTCCATCATGCCTCAGCGCTCCGGCGGCCGGAATCACCGCCCGCCGACCCCGGGCCCGGCCCGCCGGCGCGGATCACCGAGGATGTCCGTTCGTGACTACGCAACTGTCCCTCCACCCGGAGGTCGCCTCGGCGCTGCGCGACGGCCACCCCGTCGTCGCGCTCGAGAGCACGATCCTGTCGCACGGGCTGCCGCACGGGCGCAACCTCGACGTCGCCCACCGGCTCGAGCAGGTGGTGCGCGCGGGCGGCGCCGTGCCGGCGACCATCGCCGTGCTGGACGGCCGCCCGGCCGTCGGCCTGACCCCCGCCGAGCTCGAGCGGGTCTGCGCGCCCGGCGCCGGCCTGGACAAGCTGTCGCTGCGGGACCTCGGACCGGCCGTCGGGCTCGGCCGCTCGGGGGCGACCACCGTCGCGGCCACATCGGCGCTGGCCGCCGCGGCCGGGATCGGCGTGTTCGCCACCGGCGGGCTCGGCGGGGTGCACCTCGGCGCCGGGCGGACCTGGGACGTCTCGGCCGACCTCGGCGTGCTGGCCCGGGTGCCGACCGTGGTCGTCTGCTCCGGGGTGAAGTCGGTGCTGGACATCGCCGCGACGCTGGAGGTGCTGGAGACGAACTCGGTGCCGGTGCTGGGCTACCGCACCGACGACTTCCCGGCGTTCTACCTGCGTTCCTCCGGGCACCCGGTCGGCTGGCGGGTGGACGACGCGCAGCAGGCCGCCGCGGTGATCGCCGCGCACCGCGCGTACGCCCCTTCCGGCGTGCTGCTGGCCAACCCCGTCCCGGCTCCGTCCGAAATGGACCGCGACCGGCACGACCGGCTCCTCGCCGAGGGGATGGAGCTGTTGCGGGACAACGACGTCCGCGGCGCGGCGGTGACCCCGGTGCTGCTGGAGCACTTCCACACCGCGAGCGGCGGCGTGAGCATCGACGCCAACGAGGCGCTGGTGCTCGCCAACGCCGCGCTGGCCGCGGAGGTCGCGGTGGCGCTGGCATGACCGGCATCGTGGTGGTCGGCGACGCCGGCCTGGACGTGGTCGCCCGGCACGACGAGGCCCTCCCCCACGGCGGGGACGCGCGCGCCGAGATCCGCTTCACCGGTGGCGGCGCGGGCGCGAACACCGCGCTGTGGCTGCGTTCCCTCGGCGTGGACACCACCCTGGTCGCGCGCATCGGCGACGACTCCGGCGGCCGGCTGATCCGCGCCGAGCTGGAGGCGGCCGGGGTGCGCTGCGCGTTCGCCGTCGACCCCGTGGCGCCGACCTGCTGCGTGGTGGTGCTGGTGGACGGCACCGGACAGCGCAGCATGCTCGCCGACCGCGGGGCGAACAAGCGCTTCCAGCCCGTCGACGTCACGCCCGGGGCGCTGGCCGGTGCGGGGCACCTGCACCTGTCCGGTTACGTGCTGCTGGACCCGTCTTCGCGCCCGGCCGGGCTGGCCGCGCTGGCGGCGGCGAAGGCGGCCGGGCTGAGCACCTCGGTCGACCCGCAGGCGGCGGCGCACATCCACGACGCCGCCGCGTTCCTCCGCGACGTGGCCGGCACCGACCTGCTGATGCCGAACACCGAAGAGCTGGTCGCGCTGACCGGCTCGGCCGACCCGGCCTCGGCCGAGGAGCTGCTCGGCCCGGTCGGCGCCGTGGTCGTCACCGCCGGGCTGGACGGCGCGAGCTGGGTCGACGCCCAGGGCGTGACCACCGTGCCCGCCGTCGAGGCGGACTGCGTCGACTCCACCGGCGCGGGCGACGCGTTCGACGCCGGGGTGCTCACCGCCTGGCTGGCCGGGAAGTCCACAGTGGAGGTCCTGCGGGCCGGCACGAGGCTGGGCGCGCGCGCCGTCGGCCGGGTCGGGCCCCAGCCGTGAGCACCCGCGGCGGTCCGGGGCTCAGCCCTCGATGACCGGGTGCTCGCGGTGGTCGAGCTGCTTGGCCTCCCGCTGGTAGCGGTTGGCGTCCTCGGACTTGCGCGGCGGGCGGTCGTTGGCGATCAGCACCGCGACCCAGGGCAGCGGCACCGAGATGACCAGGAAGGTGATGGCCAGCCACCAGGTGTGGTAGGTCAGCCCGGCCAGCACCAGGCAGGGGATGCGGCACAGCATCATCACGACGTACTTGCGCTTGCGCGCCGCGAGCTGGTCGTCGTAGGACGGGGCGGCCCCGGTGATCAGCACCGGGGCGGGACGGGGATCCGGGCCGTGGGCGGGCTCGTTCACAGCACCACCTCCGCCGTCCATGCTGCCACTCGCGCGGCTCATCGGACACCCGGGTGGGCCATCCGGGACAACGCGGCGATCACCAGCGTCTCCACCCCCGCCCGCAGGGTCGGGTGCAGCACCGGCGCGAACCGCGGTGAGTGGTTCGACGGGATGTCGCGTTCGAAGCGCCCTTCGGTCATCGCGGTGATCACCTCCTCCGGGTCGTGCCCGCCGACCAGCCAGAACACCGAGGGCGCGCCGGCCGCGCGGCCGAACTCGCCGAAGTCCTCACTGCCGGTGACCAGCGGCGCCGGCAGGGTGGCCTCGGGGCCGAAGTGCGCGAGGAACGCTTCGGCCAGCTCGCCGTTGAGGGCTGCGTCGTTGTCCGTCACCGGGTACGAGCGGAGCAATTCGACCTCCGCCGGCTCCGGCGCGCCCGCGGTGGCGGCCTCCCCCTGGGCGATCCGCCCGATCGCCGCGCGCAGCCGCAGGAGCCCCGCTTCGTCGAAGGCCCGGGTGTTCACCTCCAGCACCGCGTCGTCGGCGATCACGTTGTCCGTGGTGCCCACGTGCATCGAGCCGACGGTGACCACGGCGGGCTCGGTGGCCGCGGTCTCGCGGGAGACGATCGTCTGCAGCTTCAGCACCACCGAGGCGGCCAGCACGGCCGGGTCGACGGTGGTCTCCGGGCGCGAGCCGTGACCGCCGCGGCCGTGCAGGGTGACCCGCAGCGAGTCCGACGCCGCCATCAGCACGCCCGGCCGGGTCAGCACCCAGCCCGCGGGGGCGGGCGCGAGGTGCTGGCCGAAGACGAAGTCGGGCGCGCCCACCAGGTCGAACAGCCCGTCGCCGAGCATCCGCAGCGCCCCGGCCCCGGCCTCCTCGCCCGGCTGGAACACGGCCACCAGCGTGCCGGACCAGTGCTCTCGGGCGGCACTGAGCAGGCTCGCGGCGCCGGAGAGCCAGGTGACGTGCATGTCGTGACCGCACGCGTGCATCACCGGCACTTCGCGGCCTTCGGCGTCGACGCCGCGGGCGGTGCTCGCGTACGGCAGGCCGGTCCGCTCCTCGACCGGCAGCGCGTCCATGTCGGCGCGCAGCAGCACGGTGGGCCCTTCGCCGTTGCGCAGCACACCGGCCACGCCGGTGCGGCCGATGCCGGTGTGCACCTCGAACCCGTCTTCGGTGAGCCGGCGCGCCAGCTCGGCCGCGGTGCGCGTCTCGGCGTAGGCCAGCTCGGGATGGCGGTGGAAGTCCAGATACAGCGCTTCCAGCCCGGGCAGCGCCGAGTCGAGCGGAGCGAGGACACGTTCGTAGGTCACAACGGCCATCGTGGCAGGCTTACCCACCGTGAGCACGAACCCGTCTCAGCCCGACCTGTCCGACGACGTCTGCGCCCGGCTGCGCGAGGCGTTCCTCCGCGCCGCCTACGACACCGACGGCGTGGTGGCCGCGCTCGGCGGGGCGGCGCACTCCGCGCTCGGCCGCGGCGAGCCCGAGCCCGCCCGCCGCGCCAGCCTCGACGCCGGCGAGCTGGGCACGTTCATCCGGCTGTTCCTGCTCGGGCTGACCGAGCCCGAGCAGCCGGCCGAGACGGCGTTCGCCCCGCTTTCGGTGGAAGCCGCGGTGGCCGCCGGGGTGCTGAAGGCCGAGGACGGCGGGTACCGGGCCGCCCTGGACATCCGCCCGCACGGCGACGACGAGGGCTCCTGGTGGGTGGTCTCGGACCTCGACGCCGACCTGCTGGGCCACACCGTGCCCGGGGACCACGTGCTCGGCGTCGGGCACGCCTCGCTGAGCCTCGTCCGCGCGACCAGCCGCCGCCCGGTGGGCAGCCTGCTCGACGTGGGCACCGGCAACGGCGTCCAGGCCCTGCACGCCACCCGCCACGCCCGGCGGGTCACCGCCACCGACGTCTCCGCGCGAGCGCTCGCGCTGGCCGCGGGCACGTTCCGGCTCAACCGGCTGGACGTGGAGCTGCTGCGCGGCGAATGGTTCGCGCCGGTGGCGCGGCGGCGGTTCGACCAGATCGTGTGCAACCCGCCGTTCGTCGTCGGGCCGCCGCGGGTCGACTACACCTACCGCGACTCCGGCCTGGCCGGCGACGACGCCAGCGCGCTCGTGGTGCGCCAGCTGCCGGGACTGCTCAACGACGGCGGCGTCGGCCAGCTGCTGGCCTCCTGGCTGCACACCGGCCGCGAGGACTGGGCGGACCGGGTCGCCCGCTGGCTGCCCGCGGAGACCGACGCCTGGTTCGTGCAGCGCGACGTCGCCGACCCCGCGCTGTACGTGGGCACCTGGCTGCGTGACGAGGGCATCGACCCGCGCTCGCCGGAAGGCCGGGCCAAGGCCGCGGTCTGGCTCGACTGGTTCACCGAAAACGACGTGCGGGGCATCGGCTTCGGGTTCGTCACGCTGCGCCGCGCGGGCGGGAAGACCCCGGCCGTCGTCTGCGAGGACCTGCGCCAGGCCTACGACGACCCGCTGGGCCCGGAGGCCGCGAACTGGCTCGATCGCGTGGAGTGGCTCCGCGGCCACGGCGACGGGCTGATGGACGTGGCCTTCCGCGTGCCGGAAACGGTGCTGCTGGAACGCGTCGACTCCCCCGGGCCCGAAGGCTGGGAGACCACCGTGCGGCGCCTGCACCGGACCGACGGGCCCGGGTGGCAGCACGAGGTCGACGAGCTCGCCACCCGGCTGCTGGCGGGCTGTCAGGGCGCGCTGCCGCTGGAGGACCTGATCGAGCTCCTGGCCGCGGCGCAGGGCCTCGACGCCGGCGAGCTGGCCGCCGCGGCGCTGCCCGTGGTCCGCGAACTGGTGCGGCACGGGATGCTCGTGCCCACCGGTCAGTGAGACCTGCGTCATGAAGGCGGTCGCGGCCCGCGTCACCCGGGCGAGCGTGACGGTGGACGGAAGTGTGACCGGCGCCATCGAAGAGCCAGGACTGTTGGTGCTGCTGGGAATTCACGCTTCCGACGATCGGGTGAAAGCCGCGGTCATGGCCCGGAAGCTGCACGAGCTGCGCATCCTGCGCGACGAGCAGTCGTGCGCCACCGCGGGCGCGCCGCTGCTCGTCGTCTCCCAGTTCACGTTGTACGGCGACACCCGCAAAGGCCGCCGCCCGTCGTGGGCCGCGGCGGCGCGGCCCGAAGTGGCCGAACCGCTGGTGGAGGCCGTGATCGACGAGCTGCGGGCGCGCGGGGCGACAGTGGCGACCGGCCGGTTCGGGGCGATGATGGCGGTGGAGAGCGTGAACGACGGCCCGTTCACCCTTCTCGTAGAGGTCTAGACCACACGGGCCGCGCCGCCCCGGCGCCTGAGCGGACCCGAGTGCCCGCGAGCGACGATCCTCACGATTCCCCGGCCACGGCGTGCTTCTCAGGAAAAGCTCAGTTTTGGTGGAGCAACCGCACGCCCGCCCCCGCCGTCTTCCCTGTACCAGCCGGGAACGTTTCGGGTACCCGGAGCGTTGGGATCGATGACCAGCCAAGCCGGCTGGGACCGCGGTCGCAGGTTTCCACAGGGCCCGTCACCGCGGGGCAACACCGGCAAGACACGTTCAGCCCGTGACCGGGGAGGCAGAATGTCAGTCCAGACTCTCGAACGCGAGGCGCGCGGGATTCGCGAGCGCGGGATTCCTTCACGACCCTACGTCGAGGAGCCGCCGGCGGGTGTGGGGACGCTCACCGCAGAAGACCTCGACGCGCAGAGCCCGGCCGCCGACCTGGTGCGCGTGTACCTCAACGGCATCGGCAAGACCGCCCTGCTCAGCGCGTCCGACGAGGTCGAGCTGGCCAAGCGCATCGAGGCCGGGGTGTTCGCCCAGCACATGGCCGAAACCGGGGAGAACCTCACCCCCCGGCGCCGCACCGAGCTCAACGCCCTGGTCCGCGACGGCCACGTGGCCAAGAACCACCTGCTGGAGGCCAACCTCCGCCTGGTGGTCTCCCTGGCCAAGCGCTACACCGGCCGGGGCATGCCGCTGCTGGACCTGATCCAGGAGGGGAACCTGGGCCTGATCCGAGCGGTGGAGAAGTTCGACTACTCCAAGGGGTTCAAGTTCTCCACCTACGCCACCTGGTGGATCCGCCAGGCCATCACCCGGGGGATGGCCGACCAGGGCCGCACCATCCGGCTCCCGGTCCACCTGGTCGAGCAGGTCAACAAGCTCGCCCGGATCAAGCGCGACCTGCACCAGCAGCTCGGGCGCGACGCCACCCACGAGGAGCTGGCGGCCGAGTCCGGCATCCCGGCGCACAAGATCTCCGACCTGCTCGACCACTCTCGTGACCCGGTGAGCCTGGACATGCCGGTCGGCACCGAAGAGGACGCCCCGCTGGGCGACTTCATCGAAGACTCCGAGGCCACCGACGCCGAGAGCGCGGTGATCTCGGGCCTGCTCCAGGACGACCTGCGCCGCGTGCTCGCGACGCTGGACGACCGCGAGCAGCACGTGATCCGGCTGCGCTACGGCCTCGACGACGGACAGCCCCGCACCCTCGACCAGATCGGCAAGCACTTCGGGCTCTCCCGCGAGCGCGTGCGCCAGATCGAGCGCGAGGTCATGTCCAAGCTGCGCCAGGGCGAGCGGGCCGAGCGGTTGCGCGCGTACGCGAGCTGATCCGGGGGTCCGGGTCGAGCGATGCTCGACCCGGACCAGGTGCCCCTGAGGATCGCTCCCCGAGTCTCCGGTCGTCGCTTTCCCCTGGTCAGGTCGCGATTCGGTGATGATCGGGTTGCGTTCGGCGATCATTCGCGACCGCTGGGCCGAGTTCGGGTTCGACCACCCGTGGACGTGGGAACGACCAGGCGCGGTGACACCCGTTCGGCCGCGTTGACTTATGACCCGCACCACGACAATGTCGTGGGTAGGGGTCGCCGGTGGCGGCGTCCGGCCGGGACGAGCGGACGCCGGGTCTGCAGTTAGCGGGACCGAGTCACCGGGACTGGGCCACCAGGTCTGAGCCACGCGGTGCGGGTGCGTGCGCATCCGTCCGCCTTCCCCGGGAGGTCGGGTCCGTCGGGGTGGGCCCGGCCTCCCGAACCAAGCCGGGCGGACGGTTCCTCCGTGTCGTCTGCCGCAGTGCCGCCCCCCAGCGCCGCCCCTCTCAGTGCCGCCCCCCTCCGTGCCGCCGCCTCAGCGCCGTCCCTCTCAGTGCCGCCCCTCAGTGCCACCCCTTCAGCCGTGCTCTGGACCACACGGGCCCGCGGGGTGTGCCGGGCGCGCGGTCCGCGCTGAGTACCGTGGTCGGATTCCGTTCAGGGCAA
Organism: Amycolatopsis sp. PS_44_ISF1; assembly: GCF_032335455.1. Taxonomy (NCBI): domain Bacteria; kingdom Bacillati; phylum Actinomycetota; class Actinomycetes; order Pseudonocardiales; family Pseudonocardiaceae; genus Amycolatopsis; species Amycolatopsis sp. PS_44_ISF1. The sequence goes on from NZ_JANUXO010000002.1 coordinate 2,408,398, forward strand.
AGGAGCCTGGCTGTGCCGTCCACCACGTTTCAGCACACCGAAGTCCTGCCGCTCGGCAAGGACGCCACCACCGAGTACCGGCTGGTCACCGCCGACGGCGTCGAGGTCGTCGAAGCCGCCGGGCGCACGTTCCTGCGGGTCGAGCCGGCCGCGCTGACCACCCTCGCGCGCACCGCCGTCACCGACATCCAGCACCTGTTGCGCACGTCACACCTGGCCCAGCTGCGGGCCATCGTGGACGACCCCGAAGCCAGCGGCAACGACCGGTTCGTCGCGATGGACCTGCTGCGCAACGCCGCCATCTCGGCCGGCGGGGTGCTGCCCATGTGCCAGGACACCGGTACCGCGATCGTGATCGGCAAGCGCTCCGAGGGCGTGCTCACCGGCGGTGACGACGAGCGCGCGCTGTCGCGGGGCATCTTCGACGCCTACCAGGAACTGAACCTGCGGTACTCGCAGATGGCTCCGCTGAACTTCTGGGAGGAGCGCAACACCGGGTCCAACCTCCCCGCGCAGATCGAGCTGTACCACCGCGACAGCCCCGGCGGGGCGTCGGAGCCGACGTATGAGTTCCTGTTCATGGCCAAGGGCGGCGGCAGCGCGAACAAGACCTTCCTGTTCCAGGAGACCAAGGCCGTGCTGAACCCGAAGCGGCTCGCCCGGTTCCTGGACGAGAAGCTGCGCGGGCTCGGCACCGCGGCCTGCCCGCCGTACCACCTGGCCATCGTGGTCGGCGGCATGTCGGCGGAGTTCACCCTGAAGGTCGCCAAGCTCGCCTCCGCCCGCTACCTCGACACCCTGCCGCAGGCGGGCTCGGAGCTCGGCCACGCGTTCCGCGACCCCGACCTGGAGCAGCAGGTGCTGGAGATGACCCGGCAGTTCGGCATCGGCGCGCAGTTCGGCGGCAAGTACTTCTGCCACGACGTGCGGGTGATCCGGCTGCCGCGCCACGGCGCCTCCTGCCCGGTGGGCATCGCGGTGTCCTGCTCGGCCGACCGCCAGGCCAAGGCCAAGATCACCGCCGACGGGGTGTTCATCGAGCAGCTCGAGCGCGACCCGGCCCGGTTCCTGCCCGAGGTGACCGGGGAGGACCTGTCCGACGAGGTCGTGCCCGTCGACCTCAACCGGCCGATGGCCGAGATCCGCGCGCAGCTCTCGCAGCTTCCGGTGAAGACGCGGCTCTCGCTGAGCGGCCCGCTGGTGGTGGCCCGCGACATCGCGCACGCGAAGATCGCCGAGCGCCTCGACGCGGGTGAGCAGCTACCGCAGTACCTGCGCGACCACCCGGTGTACTACGCGGGCCCGGCCAAGACACCGGAGGGTTACGCGTCCGGTTCGTTCGGCCCGACCACGGCCGGGCGGATGGACTCCTACGTCGAGCAGTTCCAGGCCGCGGGCGGCTCGCTGGTGATGCTGGCCAAGGGCAACCGCTCGAAGCAGGTCACCGCCGCCTGCCAGGCGCACGGCGGCTTCTACCTCGGCTCGATCGGCGGGCCGGCCGCCCGGCTGGCCCAGGACTGCATCAAGCAGGTCGACGTGCTCGAATACGCCGAGCTGGGCATGGAAGCGGTGTGGCGGATCGAGGTCGAGGACTTCCCGGCCTTCATCGTCATCGACGACAAGGGCAACGACTTCTTCGCCACCACCGGCGAGCCCGTGCTGCAGATCAGCTTCCACTGACCCCGCGCCCGGTCAGCCGGGCCAGGACGCGGTCGAGGGCGGCGAGTTCGCCGGGGGGCAGGGCGAGCATGGCCGCGGGCGGCTCCTCCAGGATGCCCAGAGCCAGCTCGGCCGCTGCACAACCGGCCGGGGTGAGGGTGACCACCCGGCTGCGCCGGTCTCCGGGATGCGGTTCGCGGACCGCCAGCCCGCGTCCGACCAGGTCGTCCACCACCAGCGTGGTGTACGGCGGGTCGGTGGCGAGCCACCCGGTCAGCTCGCCCATGGTCATCGGCGCCTCGGCCAGCCGGTAGAGGGCCTTGACCTTGACGAAGCTCAGGCCGAGCGCGTCACCGACCGCCCGGCGGCGGTCGTGCTGCTCCAGCACCAGCGAACGCATCCGGGCCCAGGCGCGCACGGCCGCCGGGTCGCTCACCGGGCCGGCACCAGGCCGGGGCTGGGCTCGTCCTCGAGTCCCGCGGCCACCCGGGCGGCGGTGGCGCGGGCCCAGCCGCTGGTGGTGACCAGGCCGAGCGCCAGCACCACCAGCCCGCAGCCGGCGATCACCCACCAGCCCACCGAGCTGGCCGCCGCGAAGCCGGTGCGGAACGGGCCGTGCACCCGGGCGGTGACCACCGTGCCGATCACCGCGACGCCGAACGACGCGCCGACCTGGCGGCTCGTCGACGCGATCCCGGCCGCGACCCCGGCCTGCGCGCGCGGCATACCGGACACCGCGGCGTTGGTGATCGGCGCGTTGACCAGGCCGAAACCGAGGCCGAAGACCACGTAGCCGGCCATCAGCGGCCACCCGGACGGGGCCTGGGTGGCCCAGGCCAGGATCGCGGCGCCCACCGCGATGCCCGCGCCGGCCACGACCAGCGGCAGCCGGGCGCCGCGCGTGCCGACCAGTCGGCCCGAGATCGGCGCGAACACCGCGGTCATCACGGCCATCGGCAGGGTCAGCAGGCCCGCGTGGAGCGCGCTGTAGCCGCGGGCGTCCTGCAGGTAGAGCGAGTTGACGAAGAGGAACCCGGACAGCCCGGCCATCGCGGAGATCGCGATCACCGTCGCCCCGGAGAACGGCACGCTGCGGAAGAACTTCAGCTCCAGCAACGGATCCCGGCGCCGCCGCTCGTAGGGCACCAGCACCGCCAACGCGAGCAGGGCCACCGCGAACACGCCCAGGATCCGCGGCGAGCCGTAGCCCGCTTCGCGGCCTTCGATGATGCCGTAGGTCAGCCCGGCCAGCAGGACGATCACGAGCAACTGGCCCACGGGGTCGATCCGCCGCGCCCGCGGCGCCCGCGACTCCGGCACCAGCAGCGCGGTGAGCACCACGGCGGCGACCGCCACGGGCACGTTGATCCAGAAGATCGAGCGCCAGCCGAACGGGCCGACCAGCGCGCCGCCGACCACCGGGCCGACCGCCATGCTCAGCCCGACCACCCCGCCCCAGACGCCGATCGCCCGCGCCCGCTCCTTCGGCTCGGTGAAGGTGTTGGTGATGATGGACATCGCCACCGGGTTCAGCATCGAGCCGCCAACCGCCTGCACCGCCCGGAACGCGATGAGCAGCCCGATGCTCGGCGCGACCCCGCACAGCAGCGAGCCGAGGCCGAAGAGCACCAGCCCGGTCTGGAACGTCCGCCGCCGGCCCAGCCGGTCCGCCGTGGACCCGGACAGCATCAGCAGGCTGGCCAGCACCAGGGTGTAGGCGTCGATCGTCCACTGCAGACTCGAGACCGACGCCCCGAGGTCCTGCTGGATGGACGGCAGCGCCAGGTTCACGATCGTGTTGTCGAGCCCGACGATGAACAGGCTCAGGCAGCAGACGGCCAGCACCGCCTGCCGTCGCCGGTGGCTCAGCTCGGGCACGGTCCCCCCGCAAGTAGTTGTAGAGCTATAACATTTAGCACACTACAACTAACTGTCCGGGCGGCCGGGCGAACGCAGCGCAGGTCACGCCGCGAAGCGGACTTCACGCGGCAAAGCGGTGCGTTCCGCTCCCCGGTTTCAGGATCGGCCGGGGAACATGCCCTTCAGCCGCTCCAGCGTCCGCTCGATCCCCCGCGTGTTCTTCTTCGGGAACCCGGCGAGCTGGATGGCCAGCGGCGACTTGGCCGTCGACCAGTCGAAGGTCTCGGTCACCTCGGTCCGGCCGTCCCCCAGGGGCTCGAGCCGCCAGCGCCAGCGGTGGCCCATGAAGTGCCGCCACGCGATCAGCCGGTTCTCTTCGAACTCCACCACGGTGTTCTGGATCTTGTAGGGGGCGCCCATCTTCATGTCCATGCCGAACCGCGCGCCCAGCGAAAGGCGGTCCGGGCCGCCGTCGCGGTGGGCGCGGACCGTGCCGGAGCCGTCGATCAGCGGGTGTTTGGCGGGGTCGGCGAGCAGTTCGAAGAGCTGCTCGGGCGACGCGGCGACCACCGCGGTGCGCGAAACCTGGCGTGTTCCCATGGGCGCTGAGACTAGGGCCTCGGGCGCGCCGGCGGGAGATGAGCCGCGCAGAGGTGTCGGACACCTCTGCGCGGCCCGGTCGCCGGAAGGCCCCCCGACCACGAGTCTTCCGGCAACCGCGAAGGGGGGCTCAGCGCGGCGTGGACTGCTTCAGCACCACTGCGCGGCCGCCCAGCGGGGCGGACAGCGGCACCGAGATGTACGGGTACCGCAGGTCCATCGTGCACATCTGCCCGGTCTGCGCCTTGGTCTCGCTCAGATCGAGGACCACGCGCTGCGCGGTCTGCTCGACCGCCTGACCGAGCGCGTGCTGGCAACCGCCCTCTTCGGCGCGCAGGGTGATCGTCCGGCCGCCGTCCGCCGTGTAGACCTGGCGCGGGAAGTCCTGGGGCAGCGCCGTGCCGTCGACCTGGCCGTCCGCCACCGGGGTGCGCCCCGGCGGCAGGTGGAGCTGGGGTTTGCCCGGGGCGGACGGCGGGGTGGTGGCTGTGGTGCCGCTCGGTGCGCCGGGTGCGGTGGCCATCGTTTCCGGTCCGCCACAGGCCGTCACCGTCAAGAGGATCAGGCCCGTGCCGACCAGCTTCGTCAAGTGCCTCATGCGGTGAGGACGGAACCGGCGCGGCCACGGGTTGCACGCGATCAGGATCCGGGGCGCAGAACCAGCTTCCGCCCGCCCAGCGGCTGCTCCAGCGGCACCGGCAGCGACGCCTCCTTGATGTGCATCGGGCACATCTGGCCGCGCGGCGCCTTGGTCACGGTCACCAGCACCACCGCCTGCTCGGCCGTCTGCTCCCCGGCGCGGGCGGAGATCTTGTCGCAGCCGCCCTCCTCGGCCTGGATCACCACGACCTTGCCGCCTTCGGCGAGCGTGAGGTCGTGGGGGTAGCCGGCCGGCAGCGCCGAAGCGTCGACCTGGCCCGGAGCCGGGGCCGTGTCGCCCGGCGGCACGCCCTGCGTCGGCCGGCCCTGCGCCGGGCCGGACGGCGAGGGCGGCGGCGCCGGGAGCGGGGAAGACGACCCCGGCGCCGGCGCCGCCGGGGTGGACGGTGCGGGGGCGCCCGGACCGGGCTGCCCGCCACAAGCCGCCACCGAGAGCAGCAAAACGCTCGTACCCAGGACTTTCGCCATTGTGCGCATACCCTGCGGACGGAACCGGGGTCCCGAACGGTTGCACGCGGCGGACCGGAACCCGTTCAGCGGGCGCGGCCGCGCCCGAGGCCCAGCAGCACCACCCCGGCCAGGGTCACCACCAGCAACACCACGGTGCCGGCCGAGGCCAGGAACACCTGCCCGCGGTCGGTCAGGGCGAACACCCCGGCCGGCAGCGTCCGCCAGTCCGGCGGGTACAGCATCATCGTGGCGCCCAGCTCCCCCATCGACATGGCCAGCGCGAGACCGGCCGAAGCGGTCATCGCGGGCAGCAGCACCGGGATCCGGACGCGCAGCAGCACCCGCGCCGGCCGCGCGCCGAGGCTGGCCGCCACCTGCGCCAGCCCCGGGTCCACCCGGGCCAGCGCGGCCGAGACCGTGCTGTGGGCGAAGGGCAGCAGGAGCACCAGGTGCGCGGTCAGCACGATCCACCGGGTGCCGTTGAACGCCAGCGGCGGCCGGCTGAACGCGACCAGCAGGGCCAGCCCCAGCACCACCGAAGGCACCGCGATCGGCAGGTGGAACAGCGCGCCCACGGCCCGGCGCACCCGGGCCGGAGCGCCGTCGGCCGCCAGCGCCGCCCAGGTCCCGAGCAGCACCGCCGCCGCGGACGCGATCACCCCGGTCTGCACGCTCACCGAAAGACTCGCGAAAGTCTCGCCCGACAACGCTTCGCGGTAGTGGGACACCGTGAAACCGCCGGGCAGCACGCCGGTCCAGTGCCCGGCGAAGGACGCCAGCCCGATCATCACCAGCGGGGCCGCGACCACCACGGCGAACACCACTCCGGCGACCAGCCACAGCAGCAACCGGCTACGCCTGGTCCACAGCAGCACGGCGGCCTCCTCCCACAGCCCGGCGGTGCCCCGCGTAGAGCACCAGTGACAACACCACGTCGACCACCGCGACCACGGACGCGGCCGGGAAGTCGAAGGTCACGATGGCCTTGCCGTAGATCAGCACCGGCAGGGTCGAAACCCCCTTGGCGCCGAGGAAGGCCACGATGCCGAACTCGTTCACGGTCAGCAGCAGCACCAGGCAGGTCCCCGAAGCCAGGGCCGGCCGCGCCTCCGGCAGCACCACCTGGCGCAGCACCCGGCCCGGCCGCGCGCCGAGGCTCGCCGCGACCTCCAGCTGCGCCGCGGGCACCTGGCCGAACGCCGCGAGCGCCGGGCGCATCACGAACGGCGTGTAGAAGGTGACCTCGGCCAGCAGCACGCCCCACGGCGAGTACAGGAAGCCCCCGGCGCCGAGCAGGCCCGCGCTGCCGTAGAGGAAGGTGAACGCGAGGGCGATCAGGAACGACGGGAAGGCCGGCAGCGTGTCGACCACCCGCGCCAGCCCGCGGGCGCCCGGGAACGGCACGAACGCCACCGCCAGCGCCAGGAACGTGCCGAGCAGCAGGCAGCCGGCCGCCGAGCCGAGCGCGAGCAGCACGGTCGGCCCGGCCGCGTCCCGGAACTCGGCCGAGCCCAGCACCTCGCCCCAGACCGAGAGCGTGAGCTCGCCGGACTTCGAGGTGAACGACTGCACCGCCACCAGCACCAGCGGGTAGCCGAAGAAGCCGAGCAGCACGACCACCGGCGGGAGCAGCCACCACAGCCCGGCGCGGCGGGCCCGCGCCGGGCGCCCGGCCCGCACCGGGGCGGCGACGTCGAGCAGGAGCCCGGTCACGCGCCCACGTCCAGCAACGGGCAGCCGTCCGGAATGGACACTCCCACCGCGTCGCCCACGGCGGGCAGGGCGGGCCCGTCGGGCACCTCGGCCCGCAGCTCGCAGTCCGCGGCGGGCAGGTGCAGGTCGAGCCGGTAACCGCTGCCGCGCCACTGCACCGCGCGGACCGAAGCGGGCCACGCGTGCGGCCCCGGTGCGCCCACCCCGACGCGGTGCGGCCGCACGCCGAGCGCCACTGCCCGGCCCTCGCCGAGCGCGCCGGTGGTCTCGGCCGAAAGCTCGCGCCCGCCGAGGCGGACGACCGCGGTGCCCGCGCCGCCGAACCGGACCAGTTCGACCGGCACCAGGTTCGCCCCGCCGAGGAAACTCGCGGTGAACCCGCTGGCCGGGCGTCGGTAGAGCTGCTCGCTCGGGCCCAGCTCGACCAGCCGCGCCTCGCGCAGCACCGCGATCCGGTCGGCCAGCGCGAGCGCCTCGGCCTGGTCGTGGGTGACGTGGATCATCGTGGTGTCCGGCAGCTCCGCGCGCAGCCGCAGCAGCTCGGCGATCATCTCCTCGCGCAGGGCGGCATCCAAAGCCGACAGCGGCTCGTCCAGCAGCAGCACCCCGGGCCGGATCGCCAGCGCGCGGGCCAGCGCCACCCGCTGCTGCTGCCCGCCGGAGAGCTCGCGCGGGTAGCGGCGGGCGAACGCGCCCATGCCCACCAGCCCCAGCACCTCGGCCACCCGCCGGGCCACCTCGGCCCGGCCCAGCCCGTGGGCCTTGAGCCCGAAGGCCACGTTGCCGGCCACCCGCTGGTGCGGGAACAGCGCGTAGCTCTGCACCACCACCCCGAGCCCGCGCTGGTGCGGTGGCCGGTCGGTGACGTCCCGGCCGTCCAGCAGCACCCGCCCGGAGCTGGGCCGGACGAACCCGGCCAGCGCCCGGAGCGCGGTCGACTTGCCCGAGCCGGACGGGCCCAGCAGGGCCAGGGTCTCCCCTCGGGCCACGGTCAGGTCCAGGGCCGCAAGCGCTTGCGTCGACCCGAAGCGGACCGAAACCCCGCGGAACTCGACCGCCGCGCTCATCGGCCGACGGCCTTGCGGTAGGCGGCCAGGTCCGCGTCGAGGCGGCCCAGCACCGCGGCCCAGTCCGGTGACCAGACCTCGACCCCGCTCATCGCGGCCTTGATCCGGTCCGCGTTCGCGCCGGTGGCCCGGACGTCGGCGCGGGCCGGGAGGCCGAAGGCGTCGGCCGCCCTGGCCTGGGTGGCCGGGGAGAAGAGGAAGTCCAGCAGCTCCCTGGCGTTGTCCGCGTGCGGGGCGTTCGCGACCAGACCGGCCTCGTACGGGACCGCGAAGGTCGAGCGGCGGCCCCGCGCGTCCGCCGGGAAGAAGACGTCGAAGCCGCCGCTCTTGCCGATCTCGGCCAGGTTCATCTGTAGGTCGCCGTTGGCCACCAGCAGTTCGCCCTTGGCCACCTTCGGCTGCAGCTTTCCGGTCGAGGAGGACGGCCCGACGTTGTTCGCCTGCAGCCGGCCCAGGTAGTCGAGCGCGCCCTGGTCGCCGAACACGTGCTGCAACTGGAGCAGCACGGCGGTGCCGTCGCCGGCCTCACCGGGCGTGGAGTACTGGAGCCGGCCGCGGTACTTCGGGTCGAGCAGGTCGTCCCACGTCTTCGGCGCGGGCCGGGCCTGCTGCGGGTTGTAGATGAAACTGACGTAGTTGTCCATCATCGCGAAGTACCGGCCCTGCGGGTCCTTCTGCGCAGCCGGCACCTGGTCGGCACCCTGCGGCGAGGACGGGGCGAGCACGCCCTGGCTCGCCGCCTGCTGGATGAACGGCGGCAGCGTGACCAGCACGTCGGCCTGCGTGTGGGCCTTCTCCTGCTCCACGCGCGAGGCGACCTCGCCGGAGCCGGCCGTGACCACCCGCACGGTGATGCCGGTCTGCTGCCGGAACTCGGCGAACCGGGCGGCGTACCAGTCCTCCAGTCCGTCCACTGTGTACACGGTGACGGTCTTGCCGTCCGCCGCCGCGCCGCCGGTGCCGCCGCAGGCCGCGAGCAGGCCGAGCAGTCCGGCGGCGAGCGCGAACGCCACGGGCTTGGGGGTCTTCATGGGGGTGCTCCTTCAGTCCAGCAGGGAGGGGAGGTCGCGCACGGAATCGAGGACGTGGGTGGCGCCGGCCGCTTCGAGGTCTTCACGGGTGCCCGCGCCGGTCAGCACGCCCGCGACCACGGACGCGCCCGCGGCCAGCCCCGAGCGGACGTCGGACGGGGTGTCCCCGGCGACGGCGATCCGCCGCACGTCGGACACCCCGAGCCGCAGCGCCGCGGCCAGGACCAGGTCGGGGAACGGGCGGCCGCGCACGCCGGCGCCCGGGGCGAGCGCGAGGTCGGCCAGTTCGCGCCAGCCCAGGGCGCCGAGGACGGCCGCCTGCGTGGCCGGGGCGAACCCGGTGCCGAAGGCGACCTTGACCCCGTCCCGGCGCAGCGCGCGGATCACCTCCTCGGCACCGTCGACCGGGGTGCACTCCCCCGCCGCGACCAGCCGGCCGTAGGCGCGCTCGAACTCGGCGTTCGCCGCCTGCGCGGCCGCCTCGTCACCGAGCAGCGCGCGGAAGACGGTGATCTTCGACTGGCCCATCGTCTCGTGGACGTAGGCCAGCATGCCCGGGAACCGGCTGTCCTCTTCGGACACTCCGGCCGAGCCGATCGCCGCGGTGAAGGCCCGCACGACCAGCCCGCCGTCCACCACCGTGGTGCCGGCCAGGTCCAGCACCACCAGCTCGGGGGTCACAGGCCCAGCTCCCCGGCCGTGTCCTCGGCGATGGCCGGGGCGCAGGTCATGCCCCGCCCGCCCGGGCCGGTGACGAGGAAGGCGTTGTCCGCCAGGCGTTCCCGGTGCACGATCGCGTCCTCGCCGGTCGCTTGCGCGTACACCCCGGCCCAGCGGCGGCGGATCCTCGGCAGCGGGCGGCCGAGCAGCGCGGCGGCCGTCTCGGCGAGGTGGTCGTAGGGCTCTTCGGTGACGTCGAAGCCGAACGGCTGGGTGTACTCGTGCGTGTCGCCGATGGTCAGCGAGCCGTCGAGCCGCTGCACCATGAGCAGTTGCAGGGCGTGCCCGGCGGCGATGTCGCCCTGCGGCTGGCCGGCGGCGAGCCCGTCGAGCGCGGGGCCGCGGTAGGCCGGGTAGTAGCGGAAGCTGTCGGCGTCGGCGACGGTGGTGGTGAGCGCTTCGCCGAGCGGCTCGGTCTGCGCCATCTGAAGCCGCACGCGACGGACCGGTAGCTCACCGGCGATCTCGCGGACCAGGCCGCCGAGCCACGCGCCGGTGCAGAGCAGCACCACATCACCCTCGTGCCGCTCGCCGTGGTCGTCGACCACGCCGTTCGAGGTGAGCGAGCGAACCTCACGACCGGGTCGCCAGGTGTAGCGGCCCGTCGCGGTCAGTGCGACGCGAAGCGCGGGCTGCGCCCTCCGCGGCTCGACAGCGGCGTCGCGCTCGCACCACAGCGCGCCCAGGAAGTCGCCGCGCAACGCGGGGTTCAGCTCCCGCGCCTCGGCCGCGTCGAGCAGCTTGAACCCGCGTGAGGCGTCCGGGCTTTCCGCCGCCTCCCGCGCGACGGCCAGCTCCGCTTCGGTGCGGACCAGCGTGAGCGAGCCGTTGGCCCGGAAGCCCAGATCCGGCACCCGCTCGCCGATCCGCTCCCAGTGCCGCCGCGCCCGCACGGCCGTCGCCAGCTCGTCGCCCGCGGCCCGGCCGCCGACCCAGACCAGCCCGAAGTTCCGCACCGACGCGCCGCGCGCTTCGGCCTCCCGCTCCAGCTGGACCACTTGATGACCGCGTTCGACCGCCGCCCAGGCGTGCAGGGTGCCCAGCACGCCGCCGCCCACTATGAGGATTCGCACGGCCGCCACGCTCGCGGGCCACCGTCAACACCGCCTGGCCGCCCGGCGAACTCGGGGTGAACCGACCTCGAATAGTGGATCGGACGAGTTACCATTCCGTTATCAAGAGTCGGAGTGGTCCCGTTGCCGGGCGGGAAGCTGTCGCCGTCAGTCCACCCGGCCCAGTCGGGTCACGAAGCTCAACCGGTCGCCGCGGAAGAGCGAGCGGACGCGCTCGAACGGCTCGCCGTCCGGGCCCCAGGAGACGCGGTGCATGAGCAGCATCGGCAGCGCCGGGTTGGTGCCGATCAGCAGCGCCTCGCGCGGGGTGGCCAGCACCGTCTCCACCCGCTCCTCGGCGCCGTCGAACACCACGCCGAGCTGCTCGCGCAAGCAGGCGTAGAGCGACTGCTCCGGGTCGAAGACCTCCAGCAGCGTCGGGAACCGCGACGCGCGCAGGTAGGTCGACTCCAGCCCGACCCGTTCGGCGTCGGCGAGCAGCACCCGTTCGATGTGGATGACCTCGTCGGCCGGTTCGATCCGCAGATCGGCGGCCAGCCCGGTGCCGGCGGCGCGGCGTTCCAGCGAGATCAGCGTGCGGCCCGGCTCGATGCCCTGGCGTCGCAACCCCTCGGTGTAGCTGACCAGCGCGAGCGGCTGCACCAGCTTCGGCGGCGCGACGTAGGTGCCGCTTCCCTGCCGACGGCTGAGGCGGCCTTCGAGCACCAGCTCGCTGACGGCCTGGCGCACCGTGGCGCGCGAGACGCCGAAACGTTCACACAGCTCGCGCTCGGCCGGCAGCACCGCGCCTTCGCCCAGCTCGGCGATCGCCGCGAGGAGCTCGACCTTCACCGCGTAGTACCGCGGGACCCGTCCGTGTTCGGGGATGCCGTCCCGCACCGCCCCATCAGCGGAGAGACGGGCGAGCGGCGGCGAAGGTGACGGCGATGGGGTGGGCACGAGTCCCCAGCCTAGGGGAGCCGGGCGACCCGTGGTCCACCACCGGTGGAACCGCCCGAACGGGCGATCGCCTCCGCCGGACGACTCCGCGTGACCACTCGGCGTAGCCGCGGCGCTCGGCGCGATCGGCTTCGGGGCCGGAAAGATCCGAAGAAAGTTGGTTGTCCGGTTGTTCCGGCTCTGGTGTAGTCGAAGCAGCACTCTCCGCTTCCCCCGCAGTCGCCCGAGATCCACTGTGGACACCGGAAGGACGAATCCCTTGGCTCGCAAGAGATGGTTCACCCTGCTCAAAAACGCCACGCTCGGGGTCGCCGCGGCGACCGCGCTGGCCGGGCTGGCGGCGCCCGCCGACGCCGCACCGCCGCCTTCGACCGACGGCACGCAGGTGATCGGCGGCAGCCGCGCCGCGCAGGGGGAGTTCCCCTGGATGGTCCGGCTGTCGATGGGCTGCGGCGGCGCGCTGTACACCTCGCAGATCGTGCTCACCGCCGCCCACTGCGTCGACCGCACCGGCTCGAACACCTCGATCACCGCCACCACCGGCGTGGTCGACCTGCAGAGCTCCAGCGCCAAGAAGGTCAAGTCCACCTACGTCTACCGGTCCCCCACCTACGACACGACCGGCGGCGACTGGGCGCTGATCAAGCTGGCCGCGCCGGTCTCCGGGGCCACCACGCTGCCCATCGCCTCCACCTCCGCGAACAACAGCGGCACGTTCACCGTGGCCGGCTGGGGCGCCGCCACCGAGGGCGGGGCGCAGCAGCGGTACCTGCTCAAGACCCAGGTCCCGTTCGTCAGCGACGCCACCTGCAAGGCCCAGGGCGGCGAGTACAGCGGCCTGATCGCCAACGCCGAGATCTGCGCGGGCAACGTCGAATCCGGCGGGGTCGACACCTGCCAGGGCGACTCGGGCGGCCCGATGTTCCGCCGGGACAACACCAACGCCTGGGTCCAGGTCGGCATCACCAGCTGGGGCATCGGCTGCGCCCGCGCGCACGCCCCCGGCGTGTACACCGAGGTCAGCAGCTTCGCGAGCGCGATCGCCTCGGCCGCTTCGAAGATCTAGCACCGGGTGGGTGGCTGTGCCGATCAGCACCGGCACAGCCACCCACCGGGTCTTTCCCCACCGCCCCAGACCGCCCCAGCGCTTCCCCGTACCCGCTCCCCAGCTCGGCGATCACCTGGGCCACCGGCCGAACCCGGTCCCTCCGGCCGACGATCTGCCCCACCGGCATGGCCACCACCGCCGGGCCATCCGAGGCGTGGATGCGCCGCGGCGACCCGGGCGCGACCAGGTGAGCCCGCAGGCTGCCCGGAACGCCGCCGCAGCGCTGGGGCGCGGGGCCGGGATCAGCGACCCACTGTCCGAAGTGGACGTCGCCGAGATCTATGTGCCGTTCTCCTGGTTCGAGCCGATGCGGCTGGGGAACCTCGGCTTCGCCGCCTAGGACCGAGGCTGGAAGGTGACGAAAGCGGGCGAAACGGCGGCCGCCTACCGGTCAACCCCTCCGGCGGCGTGCTCTCGTCCACCCCGATCGGCGCGTCCGGGACACTGCGCTTCGCCAATGCGGCCCAGCAAGTGATGGACCGGTGCGGCGGCCACCAGGTGGAGGACCCGCGGATTACCCTCGGCCACGCCTACGGCGACGGCTCGCGGTACGTCAGCCTCCGAGTGGCCGGGGCAGGCAAGCCCGGCGCCGGAACCGCCGGGCCAGGCCCCCGCACCCGCGCCAACGGCTGGTTGAAGGGACCCGGCCCGGGCCGTGGTTCAGCGGTCCCGGCGACGGCCGCGCAACGCGAACAGGGTGCCCAGCACCCCGGCGACCATCCCGAGCGCGGCGGGCCCGGCGCTGTTCGGCTTCGGCGCGATCACCGGCCGCAGGGTGGTCGGCGAGGGCGGCGGGACCGGCTGGTGCGGGGCGTCCCCGGCCGTGGCCGTCCACGAGGTGATGTAGATCAGCATCCGGGCGATCAGGGAGATGAAGAACAGCAGGCCGATTACCGAGCCGAAGGCCACGCCCGAGGGCGAGTTGCTGATCAGGCTCAGGTAGAAGCCACCGGCCTGTTTCAGCAGCTCGAAGCCGAGGGCCGCGGCGACCGCCCCGCGCATCGCGCTGCGCCAGCCGACCCGTTCGCGCGGCAGCCGCGTCAGCACCCAGAGGAAGACCATCCAGTCCGCGAGCAGGGCCAGCGGCACCGACGCCGCCGAGAGCACGGTGTGCCCCCAGCTCCGGTCGGTGACCCCGACCAGCCCCAGCAGGTAGCGGCCGACCGCAGTACCGGACACGCTGATCGTGAAGGACACCACCAGCGCGGCGGCCAGGCCGAGTAGCGCAAGCACGTCCATCAGGATGGTGCGCAGCAGCGGCTGGTCCGAGCGGTTCTGGCCGTACATGGCGGTGAGCGCGTCCCGCAGCGCGTTCATCCAGTTCCAGCCCGAGTACAGGCCGACGACCAGTCCGGCGAGGCCGACGCCGGTGCGCTGCTCCACGAACTTGGTCAGCAGCTGGGTGGCCTGGGTGCCCAGCGAGCCCGGCAGAGTGCCGGAGATCGCGCTGACCAGCGAGCCGAGCAACTGGGGCTGGGTCGCCAGCACAAAGCCGGCGGCCGAAGAGGACAGCATCAGCAGCGGCACCAGCGAAAGCAGGCTGAAGTAGGTGATCGAAGCGACGTAGTGGTAGCCGCCGTAGTCGATGTACCGGTTGGTGGCCCGGGCCAGGTGGTCGAGCCACCGGTACCGGGCTCGCGCACGGGCCCAGCGGCTGGGCCCGGAACGGTCAGGGGAACGCTTCACGGTGCTTGTCTACCCAGCGCGACCCGGTTTGTCCCACCGAACACGCGTCAACCCCGGGGCCGTCTGTGGTCACCGTCGTCTCTGTACTCACCGGGACTCGGCCGCGGTCGCTACCGGACCGAGCGCATCGCCGCCACCGGCGACGCAATGGCCGCCACCGCACCCCGCACCGCCGTCCCGGTGGCCGCAGTACCGCTGGTGCCCGGGGGCTCGGCCATAGCGGACCTGGTAGTGCTTGATGCCGTTAAGCCAGCTCGAGCGCAGCCGTTCCGGAGGCGCGGCCTCGGTAGTACCGGGCGTCACCTCGGCGATGGCCGAGAAGATCAGGTCGATCTCCAGCCGGGCCAGGTTCGCGCCGACGCAGTAGTGCGAGCCCGTACTGCCGAAGCCGACGTGCGGGTTGTCCGCGCGGAACACGTCAGAGCACTCGGGCTCGTCGAACACGTCGGGATCGAAGTTGGCCGAGCTGTAGAACAGGCCGACCCAGTCGCCCCGGCGATGTGCGCGCCGCCCAGCTCGGTGTCGCGGGTGGCGCTGCGCTGGAACGCGACCACCGGCGTGGACCAGCGGACGATCTCGTCTGGCACCGTCTTCGGCCGCTCCTCACGGTAGCGCGCCCCTTGGCCCGGGTGGCCGAGGAAGGCCTTCATGCCGCGGGTGATGGCGTTGCGCGTGGTCTCGTTGCCCGCGACGCCAGCAGGATGACGAAGAAACCGAACTTTTCGGAGCCGAGCGCCTCCCCGTCGACATCGGACTGCACGAGCCTGGTGACGATGTCGTCCATCGGGCACCGGCGGCGCTGCTCGGCCATGTTCCAGGTGTAGCCGACGATCTCGGCCGAAGCGGTGATCGGCTCGAGCTCGTACTTGGGAACCTCGTAGGCCACTATCTGGTTGGACCAGTCGAGATCCGGAGCCGGTCCTCCTGCGGCACGCCGATCAGCTCCGCGACCGCCTGCAACGGCAACTCGCACGCGACGTCGGTGACGAAGTCGCTTCGCCCTTTCTACGAGCTTTGGTGACGATACGCTCTCCCATAACCGACCCCATCGAGCCGACTGGTTCACAAATCCGAACCCACCGAACTGACTGGCCCCGCATGACCGAACCAGCCAGGCCGACCGGCCCGCACGACCGAATCAAATCCACCAAGGCGGCTGTTTCGCACGGCCGGTCCGGCCAGGTAACCGACCCAGACGGGCGCGTCCGGCAGGCCGACCGGACCGAGCCCCGGGCGGCGCCCCACCGGACCAGGCGCAAGGAGTTGCCTGTTCTGCCTAAACTGACTGGATGAGGTTGACCTCGACCGTTGTGGGCACTCCGGATCCGCGCGCGCTGGCCGCGTTCTACCAGGCCTTGCTCGGCTGGCCGATCGGCACGGACGAGCCCGGCTGGGTCACCCTCCGTCCCGACGGCGGCGGTCCCGGCCTGTCCTTCCAGCTCGAAACCGGCCACGTGCCCCCAGCCTGGCCGGCCCGGACCGGGGACCAGCAGATGATGCTGCACCTCGACTTCGAAGCCGACGACCTCGCCGAAGCCGCCGCGCGGGCCGAGGCCGCGGGCGCCCGGCTCGCGGACTTCCAGCCGCAGGAGCACGTCCGGGTCTACCTCGACCCGGACGGACACCCGTTCTGCCTCTGGACCCAACCCTGATCTCAGCCCCGGGCGTTCCTTCCCGCGACGGGACCTCCGCGGCATTACCTCCTGTGGCCTCCCCCACCGAGACGGCTTCCGGCAGCGCACCTCCCCCACGACCCGACTACCCTCGCCGCTCCATCCCGCGGCCCGGCTCCCTTCGCCGCTTCAACCCACAATCCGGCTTCCCTCACCGCCACCTCACGCAGTCCGGCCTCCCTCACCGCCACCTCACGCAGTCCGGCCTCCCTCACCGCCACCTCACGCAGTCCGGCCTCCCTCACCGCCACCTCACGCAGTCCGGCCTCCCTCACCGCCACCTGCCACAACCCGATTCCCCTCATCGCCGCCTGCCGCAGTCCGACTCCCCTCACAGCCGCCTCCCGCGACCCAGCTCCCCGTAAAGCACACCTTTCCCCTCAAGTCACCCCCGCCCCTCAGCTCACCGGGCGCTCCGGTCCTCGAGCACCCCCGTCAGTCCAGCTCCGTGCGCACCACCGGACCGTTGTCCGGACGGGCGAACCGCACCAAGCCCCTTCCCGGCTGCCAGGACTCGGCGAACAACGTGTTCCCCTCCACCCAGGTCATAACCGCCTCTCGGACGTCAAGGTGGAACAGGTGGCTCCCCCCGGCCACGGCCTCGGCCTGGGCCAGTGATGCCGGATCTGTCACCTCCGTGGCCACGCCCGCGAGCTTCGCGTCGCCGCCTGCGGCTGGGTCGCCGGGAGCGGCGTGGAGGGCGAAGCGGCCGTCACGGCGGAGATCGCGGGCCTTGACCGCGTCGAGCATCGAACCGAGGTAGACCGAGCCCTCGCGGAAATCCACCTCCGAACCGCTGACGCGAGGTGAGCCGTCACGGCGCAGGGTGGCCAGGATGTGGGTCTCCGCGGAAGCGAAACGCCGGTGCACCCGCTCTGCCAGCGACGGGGCCGCCGCCGCGAACTCTTGCCAAGTAGCCATGACGGAAGTGTGGCACCCGCCACCGACAAAAAAGCCGACCGGCGAGCACGGCCGCTACCCCACCGGCTGCGGCGTCTCCGCGACCGCCGCGCGACGGCGGGCCAGCGGTCGCAAGGTCCGCTGGACGATGAAGTACTCCGCCACCACCACGTTGCCCAGCACTCCCGCCCAGGCGCTCGCGGTGTACAGCTCCGGGAACGGCACCGAAGGAAACACCTGCATGCTCACCAGCAGGTACACCCGCAGCGTCACCGCCGCGAACGTCAGCGCGTAGTTGCGCACCATCCAGATCCGGTGCAACGCGATCTCACGGCGACGGATCGTCCGGTAAGCCTGCACCGCCGTGTACAACCAGGCCACGATCAAGATGTAGAACGCGACCTGCAGGGCGAAACCACTTTCGGTGACCGCAGCGGCGTACGCGGCGGCCATCGAGGCCGCCACCACCGAGATCAGGTACACCCGCCCCAGCACCCGGTGCAGCCGAGGGAACCGGGCCCGCAGCTTCGGAACGAACTGCCACGGCCCGATGACCAGCGTCAACCCCGCCGGCAGCGCGTGCACCACCAGGCTCGCGTAGTACCCGACGATGGCCCGATCGATCGGCACGGCCGAGCCCCCGGTCAGGTAGGGCGGCACGAAGTAGGCCGCAATACCGATCGCCGACAGGGCGAGTAGCCCCCACAGGAACCACCACCACCGGCGGCGGACCGCCGGTGAAAGAACAGAAGCGGACATGCGGAAACTCCCCTACCCAGGCCAGGACACCGAAGACCCGCGAACGATCGGCGCGGTTGACCGGCTCAGTTACCCACGCGCCGCGCCGCCCGGTCAACATCGGCGAATGCCCAACCGGCCGGGACGGAGACCTAGGCACCCGTCACACTAGGCATACCGGACCCGGCCGGTTCGAGGTTCGTACACCGGCTCCGGATTTTTGCCTGCGGCCAGCAATTCCGCTACCACCGGAACCAAGTCCGCCGACTCGCACCGCGCGCCCTTGTCCCACACCAGGCCGACGCGGCCACCGTCCACTTCGAACTCCCGGCCGGTGACGCCCGCGGACTCCGCCGAGCCCAGCCACGCCATCAACGGAGAAACGTTCGCCGGGGCTATCGCGTCGAAGCCGTCCTCGGGAGCGGCCAGGTCGAGCGCCGCCTCGGTCTTCCGCGTGCGGGCCGCCGTGGCGATGGCGTTCACCGTCACGCCGTACCGCTCGCGCTGCTGCGGGAGGACGTGCGGATGCGTCGAAAAGGCGGCCGGGACTGGGCGCAGGTACTGATGGCGGCGAACATCCCGGTGTTGCTGCGCGGGCCTGGTCGACGACGACCGCGCGGCCGGGGTGCCGGCGGCCGGGCAGGTCGCCGGGCTGATGCGCGAGCTGCCCCCGGTGGCCGCGCTGATCGAGTCGATCGTGACCGGCGCGGAGGCGGTCCTGCGCCGCCTCGGCGCCGGGTCCTGTGCTTGACTTCATTGCATGATCCCGGAAAGCCGGTGCCCGGTCACGGAGGGCGAGCTCCAGGTCCGCGTCGGCGGGACGGGCCCGCTGCTGCTGCTCATCCCGGGCGGGACCGGCTCGGGCGACGCCTACCGCGCGCTGCGCAAGCAGCTGGAGACCGACCACACCGTGGTCACCTACGACCGCCGTGGCCACTTCGCCAGCACCGACACCACCACCGGCCCGGTACCGGTGTCGCGGCAGGCCGACGACGCGCTCGCGGTGCTCGACCACGTCGGCGCGGCGACGGTCCCGGTGTTCGGCACCAGCGCGGGGGCGCTGATCGGGCTGGACCTGGTGGCGCGGCACCCGGAGCGGGTGAGCGTGCTGGTCGCGCACGAGCCCCCCGCGATCCAGCTCATGCCCGATGCCACCGGCTGGCTGGAGGCCGCCGCCGAACAGGTGCGGCTGGCCCGTTCGGGTGACCTGATGGGCGCGGTGACCCGCTTCGCCGACGCCATCGCCGGGGCCGCCCTGCCCGACCTGCCGAACCTCCGGCTGCCGAACGAAGCCGACTGGATCCGCCTGTTCGACCGCGAGCTGACCGACTTCTTCGACTACCTGCCCGACCTGCGCGCCCTGCGCCGCGCGAGCACCGAGATCCTGCCGGTAGCCGGCGAGGGCAGCCGGGGCCGGTACCACTACCAGCCGGCGCGGATCCTGGCGCTGGAGCTGGGACTGCCGTTCGCCGAGGTGCCGGGCTCGCACCTGGCACCGCAGCGAATGCCGGCGAAGTTCGCGGCAGCTCTGCGGGAGCTGCTGACCGGCGGATGAGGTCCGGCCGGACCTCGCCAGGAGCCGGAAGTGCGGCTCCCGACGGGGCGCTTCGGGTGGAGATCGTCCGGAAGCGGTCTTGCCGAGCCGGTATCCGGCGTGCTCTTCGGTCCGGCTGCGCTGGAACTGGTGGCCGCCGGGCCCGATGCGCACGGTTCCGGTCGGAATAACCCACACGAGCCACCCGACCTCGGCTCGCAGACACGCCCGGCGGGAAACACCCGAAGGCCCCACGCTTCCACGGCCACCGGACCCGTCAGGTCACTCCCCACCCGACCGGCGAGGTCGGGCGTGGTCCACCCAGCAACCCCAGCAACCCCAGCAACCCCAGCAACCCCAGCAACCGGGGAGTGTCGCCCGGCTAATCCAGCCGCAGCACCCGTTCCGCCTCGTCCGTCCGGCGGTTTCGGTGGTGCCGGTGTTTCCGCCGGTCGAAGAACCATCCGCTCAGCCCCGCGCCCGCCGCCAGCACCAGGAGCCACAGCACCCGGGCCGGGGCCAGGCCGCCGCCGGAGAAGGCGATCACCGCGGGCAGCGCCAGGCCTGGAGCCAGCACCACCACCGCCCACCAGGCGTGGCGTCCCGAACGGAGTCCGCACAGCGCTCCGATCACCGCCAGCGCCGCCACGCAGCCCGCTAGCAGCCAGCGCGTGCTGGGCTCCAGATGCTCGTGCCCGACCGCCTCGACGGCGTCGCCGAGGCCGCTCGCGAAGGCCGCCAACAGGCCCGCGACCAGGCAGTGCAGCGGCAGCAGCACCCGTGGCTTGAGCCGGTCGGCGGCGAGGTAGGGGATGCCGCCGTTGCCCTCGCGCAGCGCGGCGCTCCACAGCGTCGCGAGCACGGCCAGCGCGGCGAACGCCGTCCAGAGCAGGGGGCCGTTCCAGTCGGGGGTCTCGGCCATCGCGTCGGTCACCGTCAGCACGCCCTCGCCGAGCACGATGATCGTGAACAGGCCGAGGCGCTCGCCGAAGTGCGCCGTGTCCAGGTGCGCGGCGGTCGCCGGGACGGCCGGGGCGCGCCGGGACGACATCTTGGCTTCGAGATTCAGCGCCAGCCGGTCGCCGGAAAGGGTGAAGGTGACCAGCAGGTCGATCAGCACCCCCAGCGCCCACAGCCAGTACCGCCACGGTTCGGGCGTCCAGAGCGACGCCACCCACGGCGTCACGCCGAAGCCCAGCTGCGCCACCGGCCAGTCGACCAGCACCCGGGGGCCCTCGCGCCGGTTCTCCCAGACCCGGTCCGACAGCACCCGCACCGCGATGTAGGCGAGCGCGAAGACCTTCGCGTGGTCACCGTGCACACCCGTCACCGAAGCGGCCATCACGACCAGGCCCGCCATCGCCAGCAGCACCGGCATGGTCCGTGCGGCTCCACCGGCCACGTTGCCGTACACCGTGAAGCACATCCAGGCCGTCCAGAAGGCCAGGAAGCACACCACGTACAGCCCGACGTCCGCCCACGAGGTGCTGCCGTGCACCAGGTGGGAGAGCTGGCCCACCCCGGCCACGGCCACCAGGTCGAAGAACAGCTCCAGCCAGGACGCGTGCCGCTCTTCGGCCGGTTCCTCCGGTTTCTCGCTCACAGCGGCGACCCTAGCGGCCGGTGTCCCGGGGCCACCGGGGCCGGTGGGCACCATCGCTCACACGGCGCGCACGCCGTCCTGCCAGACCTCCCGCACGTTCCCGGCCAGCGCGGGGAAGTCGTACGGGTCCCCGGCCACCACGACGAGGTCCGCGCGGTGGCCGGGGGCCAGCCGCCCCAGGTCACCGTCCAGGCCGAGCAGGTTCGCGGCCGAGGAGGTGGCCGCCACCAGCACGTCGGAAGCGCTCATGCCGCACGAGCGCATCAGCTCCAGCTCCTCCAGGTTGCTCCCGTGCGGGCCGACGCCGCTGTCGGTGCCCATCGCGACGCGGACCCCCGCGGCGACGGCGCGGCGCACGGAATCCGCGTGCGCCTCCGTGACCTGCTTCGCTTTCCGTACCACCGCGTCCGGCAGCGCCACGCCCTGCTCGGCGGCCCGGATCACGCTCACCGGCGCCACCAGCGTCGGCACCAGCCAGGTGCCGTTGGCCAGCATCAGCTCGATCGCCTCGTCGTCGAGGTAGATGCCGTGCTCGATGGAGCGGATACCGGCTCGCACGGCATTCTTCACCCCTTCCGCGCCCTGCGCGTGCGCCATCACCTCGCGGCCCTGCATCCGGGCCTCGGTGACCAGCACGTCCAGCTCCGCCGGGGTGAACTGCGAGTGCCGCGGATCGTCACGCGGCGACAGCACCCCGCCGGTGGTGCACACCTTGAGCACGTCCGCGCCCGCGCGCAGCAGCGTCCGGGCGACGCGGCGCATCTCGTCCGGGCCGTCGGCCAGTGCCTCGGGCCGCCCGGGGTGCGGCAGGAAGCTCGGCACGCACTGGCCGGAGGGCATCCAGCCGTCACCGTGCCCGCCGGTCGTGCTGATCAGGCCGATCGAGATCTTCAACCGCGGGCCGGGGATCAGGCCGTCGTCGACCGCCTGCTTGATGCCGAGGTCGGCCCCGGCCGCGTCGCGCACCGTGGTGATGCCGAGCTTGAGCGTCGTCCACAGGTTCCGCGCCGCCTCGTAGAACTGGTACGAGAACGGCTTCTGCACCCGCGGCAGCAGCCCGATGTCGGACATCGTCACGTGCACGTGGCAGTCGAACAGACCGGGCAGCAGCGTGGAGCCGGCGCAGTCGACCGAGCGGTCGCCATCGAGCCCGAGACCGACGTCGACGATACGGCCGTCCTCGATCACCACATCCGCTTCGGCGGGCGCGGCGCCGGTGCCGTCGAAGACCGAGCCGCCGGTGAACACCGTCCTGGTCACGCTGGTTCTCCTTCACGTTCGGGGGTGGCGGGACGCGCGAACGCACGTTCCAGGGCTGCCGTGGCCGCGAGCACCACGAGGTTCACGGCGAGGCCGATCAGGCCGACGTTGACCGTGCCCGCGAGGCCGGTGTCGAAGAAGGTCAGCCAGATCACCACGACCTCGCCCGCGATCAGCCCGGCGAACACCGGCACCTTGCCCACCGGCACCTTCTTCAGGAAGCCGAGCAGGTTGGCCGGGGCGAGCTGGACCGAGCCGGAGTAGGTCAGCAGCAGCAGGTTCGCCAGCAGGTCCGGGCGGAAGATGCCGAGCACCAAGGCCAGCGCGCTGGCCAGGACCACCGTGCCGTGGTTGATCCAGAACTGCCTGCGCTCCCCGCGCACCCGCGCGATGTTGCGCGCGACCAGCGAGGAGATGCCGATCAGGATGCCGGCCGCGGGCACCATCGCGGTGGCCGTGGCGGCGACCACCACGAGCCCGGTGACCCAGCCGGGCAGCGCGTCCTTGCTCAGCGTCAGCAGCACGCCGTTCGGGTCGCTGCCCCGGGGCACCACCAGGATCGCGGCGAACCCGATGATCATCGGCAGCAGCAGGCACAGCTCGTACACCGGCATCCAGGCGTAGTTGCGGCGCAGCACCTTCGGGTCGCGCGCGGACATCAGCGCGGGCCAGGTGTGCGGCAGCGTCATCAGGCCGACGCCGATCGCGCTGACCAGCATGCTGGTGACGAACCAGGTCCGGTCGTTCGCGCCCGCGTGGATCACCAGCTTCTCCGGGTGCAGCTGCTCGATCTTGTGGAACACCCCGGACACCCCGCCCGCGAAGTGCGCCGGCACGGCGATGATCAGCACGACCAGCACCACCAGCATGATCGCGTCCTTGAAGTACGAGGTCGCCGCGACCCCGCGCAGCCCGGCCCACAACACGAACGCCACGACCAGCACGCTGCCCGCCACCATGCTGAGGTTGCCCGACGCCGTGTCGCCGGTGACCAGCCGGACGATCAGGCCGAGCCCGGTGATCTGCAGTTGCAGGTAGGGCAGCACGAAGATCACGCCCAGCACGGCCGAGACCGTGCCGAGCGCGCGGCTGGAAAAGCGGTCTTCGAGGAAGTCGCCCTGAGTCAGGTAGCCCCGCTCCTTGCCCAGCGCCCAGATCCGCTTGGCCAGGAAGAACAGGACCACGTAGGCGATCGGGACGTACGGCAGCGCGTACATGGCCGCGACGCCGCCGGAGAAGGCGAGCCCGGCCATGCCCAGGAAGGTGAAGGTGGTGAACACCTCGCCCGCCTGCAGGAACCACATGGTCAGCGCGCCGAACCGGCGGCCGCCGACCGTCCACTCGGCCAGGTCCGCCGCGGGACGGCGGCGCCCGACGAACCCGAGCACGCCGATCAGCACGATCCCGACGAGGGTGAAGGCCAGGATCATCGGCTCTCCTCCCCCGAGCGGGCCAGCAGCCGCTCGGACAGCAGCAGGGCCGGGGTGAACATCAAGCACCAGAAACCACCCCACACCAGCATCTTCGGCATCCCGAGCCATAGTCCGGCGGAGTTGACGAACGACAGGAACGGCATCAGAACCAGTGCGATCACCGGGAGGACCGGCGGAAGGTGGTAGCTGCGCATGCGCCCACGCTGCCAGAATCGCAAGCCGTCGGCAGGCCGGCCGGCCCCTGGGAGCTGTCCTCTGAATCATCGGAGCCTGACCATGATCGCGGCGATGATGAGTTCGGTCCGATAGTGGGCGGCGCGTGTGGCGCAGCCGGGTAACCAGGTCACGAACCTGCCTGAGCCGGTTGAAGCACCGTTCGACCACGTTGCACTACTTGTCGACCTGCGCGTCGACGACCGGTGGTCGGCCGCTGCAAGATCCCTTGGTCGCGCGGCGGCCGAGCTGGCCATCGCGCTCCGGGCTGACGAAGCCGATCCGCCGGTCCTGCTTTACCCAGTGGGCCGCAGGATACGAATACGCCTTGTCCGCGATCACCGTCTCCGGCCGTCACCGCGGACGCCCTGACCCGATCCAGCCGACGCTGATCCCGTCCAGCAGCGGCGGCAACTGCGGGTTATCCCCGGCTTGGCCCGCGGTGATCAGGAACCGCATCGGCAGGCCACGGCTTTCGTCAGCCGGATGGATCTTCGTACTCAGTCCGCCGCGGCACCGGCAGAGTCCCCTCTCCGTCGAGGGCTTCGACCTGGTCACTGCATCCCCTTTTCCGGGCGCCCGCGGCGTGCTGGTACGCCCACGCCACGCTGGAGCCGACCGAGCTGATCCACTCCAGATCGCCAACGGCGTCGTCTTGGACGATCACCCAGTCAAGGATCCGGTTCCAGGTGCCGTCCTCGGCCCACAACCGCCACGGTGCTCCGGTGCGAAGTTTCCCCAGGATCGAGTTGATGACGTGATGGTGATCCCGCCACCGCCCTGCACCGGTGGCAGCAGCGGCTCGATCACTTCCCACGCTCTATCCGTCAACCCACCTCGACCAATTATGTCGACAATTCAACCTGACCGCAGCTAGATCACTTACAGGACACTTCCTAGCCGGTGGACGACGCCGCCAGGGTTCCAATCGAGTTCCGGTCCTCGGTGCCACCCAGTTCCTCAGCCGCCTCGCGCACACACCGCTCTCGGCGGCCGCTGACGACCACTCGCGCGCCCTCCAGGCACCAAATCCAGCGCACAATCGTCGCGGAAAGCCTGCTCGGCCTGCCGAAAGGCGATCGGTGAAATTCGCGTTGTCCCCCAAGCAGAAGGCGTCCACCGCCTCCCAAGGCGCCCTACTGTCCACTCAGGACGGTGACAAGGCCAACCGAGCCTGGGCGAACGGCGATCACGTCCCCGGCCTGAAAAATCTGGCGCCACCTCACCGACAGGGAGCTACGGCCCTGACCACCCCAGCCTCTCAAAGCGGACTCGCCGCTCCTCCGCCCCCGATACGAGCTTCCCCGCCGCCAATAAAACCCTCGTTTCTCAGCTTTCTCCTCATCTCCCATACGCCCTGGACGCCGACATCCGCTGTTCGTCGACAGCGCTTACCTACGCGGCTTCACCCTTACCTCGCTCGATCCCTGACGCCGTCTGTTCGAGCCCGTCCCCGGCCACGAGTTCAATCCGGTACTGGGTCCGGACCGCGCTTTCGACCTGGGCGCTCTCCTCACCATGGCCCAACTCCTGGACTCCGGTCGCCGGTTGCTGGAGGTGCCCGTCGCCCACGCCGACCAACGCCGCCAGTACAGCGCCGAGATCGGCCGGTTCCAGACGGTCAACCACCTGCTCTCCGAAGTGTCCAGCGCCCTGGAACCGGCCCGGCCTCTCCTCCACGGCGTCGCCGCCACCACCGACCCCACCGCCGTCTCCGCCGCCAAGGTCGCCTGCGACGATGCCGCCCACCTGTCCGCACGCACCACACTTGAGGTCCACGGTGAGATCGACTACACCGCTGAACACCCGCTCGGCCTGCGGCAACCTGCGTCCGCGCTCTGACCACCGCCTAGGGCACCCCCGCAACCAAGTTCTGGCGGCGATCGCACGGTGACCTTCACCCCGGAACAGGACCAGCTGCGTGCCACCGTGCACAGGCTGCTCGAACGCGAGACCGAGCCCTGGACCGCCCTATGCACCCAGATCGGCGTCGCCGCCCTGACGGTGCCTAACCGCTTCGGCGGCCCCGGCATCGTAGAGGTACAGATCGTGGCTGAAGAACTCGGTCGCGCCCTCTGGCCGATGCGCCGTTCCTCGGCTCCACAGTGCTCGTCACGACGGCGCTCTTCACCACCCGCAACGATCGGACGTGCATCCGGCTCATGCCTCAGCTGGCCGAGGGTGCCGTCGCCGCGCTGGCCTGGACCGGCGCCGAGGACCATTGGGGCCCGCAGCACCCGGCAGTCAGCGCTCGAGAAGACAGCATCAACGGGAGCGCGCACTACGTCCTCGACGCCACCGAGGCCACCGAGGCCACCGAGGCCACCGAGGCCACCGAGGCCACCGAGGCCACCGTGCTCCTGGTCGCCGCGACGACCGCCGACGACCCCACTCTATTCGAGGTCGACCCGACCGGCTCCGGTGTCCGATGCGCAGCCGTCACGGCATGGATAAGACCCGCAGCCTGGCCACGGTGACCCTCGACCAGGTCCCGGTCCGGCTGCTCGGCCCCGTCGACCTCGACCGGGCACGAGACGTCGCCTGCGCTGTCCTCGCCGCCGAACAAGCCGCCGCCACACGAGCCCAGGAGCTCACTGTGGACTACGCACTGCGACGAGAGCAGTTCAGCCGCGCGATCGGGAGCTTCCAGGCCCTCAAGCACCGCATAACCGACTTGTACGTCCTGGTCGAGACCGCACGCTCGGCCGCCTACGCCGCGCCCGACTCGCCCCGTCTGGTAGTTGTGGCAAAAGTGCATTGCAGCAAGGCCCTCACGACCGTGGCCGCCGAAATGATCCAGTTACCCGGTGGCATTGCCGTCACCTGCGAACATCCCGTGCACCGCTACCTCAAGCGCGCACACGCGACGGCGCAGTTGCTCGGCCCACCGCATCACCACCTCTCCCGCGTCCACCCCTAAGGGGGTGGGGACAGCCCCCGCGCCGGTCCTCGGGTGTGCAGGGTTCTGCCCCACCCGGATCGCCGAAAGACTCGACGAGGTGACCACAGAGAACCTCGTCCAGCCCGCCCCGGCCGGTGCCGGCAGCGATTTCGCCCGCTTGTCCCGGCGGATCGCCGACGCCGGTCTGCTCACGCGACGCCCCGGCTACTACACGTTCCGGATCACTCTCGTGACCGCATTGTTCGCCGGCGGCTGGGTGGCGTTCGCGCTGCTCGGCGACTCGTGGTGGCAGCTCGCGATCGCGGCGTTCCAGGCCTTCATGTTCGGTCAGATCGCCCTGCTCTCGCACGACCTCGCCCACCGCCAGGTGTTCCGCACCCGCCGCCCGACCGAAATCGCCGGTCGCATCGCCGGCAACCTCGGTGTCGGCATGAGCTACGGGTGGTGGATGGACAAGCACACCCGCCACCACGCGAACCCCAACCACGAGGAGCTTGACCCCGACGTCGACCCGGACATCCTCGTCTGGTCGAAGGACCAGGCCCGCGCCAGCCGCGGCGTGCCCCGGTTCATCGGGCGATACCAGGCCTTCCTGCTCTTCCCGCTGCTCACCCTCGAAGGACTGAACCTGCACTGGTCGGGCATCCGCGCGGTGGCCAAGCCAGGCCTGCGTGGCCGCTGGATCGAGGCCGTGCTGCTCGCGACACACTTCGTCGTCTACCTGTCGGCTCTGTTCCTCGTCCTCCCGCCGGGTCTGGCCCTGCTGTTCTTCGCTGTTCACCAAGGCGTCTGGGGGGTCTACATGGGGTCGATCTTCGCCCCGAACCACAAGGGCATGCCGACGCTCACCGGCCGTCCCGAACTCGATTTCCTGCGCAAACAGGTGCTCACCTCACGCAACGTCCGTGGCGGCGCGGTGATCGACGTCGCGATGGGCGGGCTGAACTACCAGATCGAGCACCACCTGTTCCCGAGCATGCCTTCGGTGCACCTGCGCCGGGCCCAGCCGATCGTGCAGGACTACTGCACCGAGCTCGGCGTTCCCTACCGGCAGACCGGCCTGGTGGACTCCTACCGGCAAGCACTCACCCACCTGCATGAAACTGGGGCTCCTCTCAGGAAGCGTTCGTAGACTCGGGGACATGGTGAGTAAGACGGTCTCCGCGCTCAGCGATTTCCCGGTGGCCTTCGGCGCGAAGGCCACCGGCGCACGAGCCGAGCGCATGCGCCGGTCACCCCAGTTCGCCGACGGGGTGTTCCACAACACCTCCCCCACCCGTGCGTCGCCTTCGGCCTCCGCCGCGGGCAGCATCCTGCGGGAGCTGTTCCTGGGCGAGAACCGGGCGCTGCGCAAGCCCGGCGGTGAAGTACCCCTGGTCGCGCAGCCGGCCGCGGAGTCCACCGATGGCGTCTACCTGACCTGGTTCGGCCACGCGTCCACGCTCGTGGAGATCGACGGCACCCGCGTACTGTGCGATCCGGTGTGGAGCGACCGGGTTTCGCCCGCCGCGTTCGCTGGACCGCGACGGCTGCACGCACCACCGGTGCCGCTGGCCTCGGTCGGGCGGGTGGACGCGATCGTGATCTCCCACGACCACTACGACCATCTCGATCTCGCCACTGTCCGCGAACTGCTCACCACCCAGGACGCGCCCTTCCTCGTTCCGCTGGGTGTCGGCGCGCACCTCGAGCGATGGCGTGTGCCTAGTTCGCGGATCGTGGAGCTCGACTGGAACGAGGGGGCCGAGGTCGGGGGCATCCGTTTCACCGCCACGCCGGCGCAGCACTTTTCCGGTCGCGGGATCGGCAACGACAGCACTCTGTGGACGTCGTGGGTCATCGCCGGTCCCCGGCATCGTGTCTTCTACAGTGGCGACACCGGTTACTTCGACGGTTTCGCGAAGATCGGTGAAGAGCACGGCCCGTTCGACGCCACGCTGATCCAGATCGGCGCTTACGCCCCGCAGTGGCCTGACATCCACATGACCCCGGAAGAAGGCGTCGCCGCCCACATGGACGTGCAAGGTGGCCTGCTCGTGCCGGTGCACTGGGCGACGTTTTCGCTCGCCATGCACCCCTGGACCGAACCCGCCGACCGGGTGTGGCACGAGGCCAAGGCCAATGACCTTGCGCTCGCCGTCCCGAAGCCGGGCGAACGGCTCAACGTCGCGAACCCACCGACCGTGGACGGCTGGTGGCAAACGCTGGCCTGACCGGCACGGGCTTTCGCCGATCCACCAGTACGTTCTTGCAGGCCTGCACTGAGGACGTAGCCTGACTGGGCCAGTCGAAACACCGGAACAACCCGGACCGGAAGCGCCGCGAGATCGTCCCGGCGCGGCGTTTCGAACCATGGTGTTCATCTCAACCTCCTTCGCTTAGTGTGCGATCGTCATTCATCTTCTTCGCAGGAGGCCAGTTCTGGTGATGATCGGCGCTGGAGTGCGCGCCGGGACAGTCGTTATTCGTGGTGATTTCGAAGTTAGCGCGCCGGACCCACCGTTTCCGGCATCCACCCAGATGATCACCCCATCGTGCGAACACATGTTCGAGTTGATGTCGATAGAGTGATGCCATGCACTCATACACCACTTCGCTTTGCGCCGCCTCAGCGCCGGGCGTTCACCAGATCGGCACTAGTCGAACAATCCATGAGATAGAAAATTTCCCTACTGTTAAACGATTTGCCAGCATAACTAACGATCCACAGAAGACTGATGTCCGATGTGGACTTCCCGGCGCCGGCTCGCTCGTCGTTGGCGAATGTCGGCACGGCAGCTCTGAGGTCCGAAGGCCGAGCGGCTCCATCTCACCCCTGCCGTCCGCGGAACTGCCAATCCTGACTCAGGAAGACGCACCCGAGCTGTGCGCAGCTCCGCGCGCCAAGCAGTTCCGACTGGCCATGGTCACCCCCAGCCACGGAGCCCAGCCAGCCGCCCGAGAAAAGAATGCGGGCTGGCGAGAGCAGGACGCGCCCGCCGACGGTGCGGGCACCCGGACCGCTCTTGTCCAGATCGTTGGACAAACCACCGGAGTGCACCGATTTCGCCCGTACGCTGGTAATCCGATGGGCCGTTCCAGCGGTGGTGCCACGCACGAACCGCGGAACGGTGGTTCCAGGTGGCAGGCTGGGGGCCATGAAGCTGAAACTCGACCTGCACGACATCTACAACCGCGGTGGCGAGATCGACCGCGCCCTGCAGTCGATCATCGACGAGGCCGTGGCGAAGAAGGCGCCGCTGGTCGAAATCATTCCCGGCAAGGGTTCCGGCCAGCTGAAGAAGCACGTCCTGCGTTTCCTGGAGCGCAAGGACGTGAAGGCGCTCTACCACCGGATCGAGAAGGACAAGGACAACTTCGGCCGGGTATTCGTGCACTTCCGCTGGAAGTGACCTACAGCCAGTCGTCCGGGCGAGGCCACAGCATCAGCGTCGTGAGCGCTTCCTGCACCGGCTCCGTCACGGTGTAGCGATCGCGATGAAGCAGCAGCGGACGAGCGTCCGACGCCTCCCCCAGCCCGGTCAGGCGCCCGATGGTGGTCGGTTACCTCGCGGCCGAGCGGCTGGCGAACGAAGATCGGATCGGCTCGAGAGGCAGGCAGCGAAGCCACAGACGCAGGGATTCAACACCATCTGCATCATCGACGCCGCTGCGCCGCCCGCGCGGTTCGCCCGCGGCTGGCGCTGCCTGAGGCTCGCCGACACCTTCCGCGACGGAAACCCGCACGCCCTCAACCCGTTCGGCACGAAGCTGGTCGTCTTCTCCTATCTGGCGGGCAAGCTGCACGTGCTCGACAGATACTGTCGGCACATGAGCGGTGACCTCTCCCGGGGCTCGTTCAAGGGCGACGAGATCACCTGCCCGTTCCACGACTGGCGGTGGAGCGGCAGTGGCAAGAGTGTCTTGATCCCCTATGCCAAGAGGGTTCCGTTGCGGGCGCGAACCCGGACGTGGCGGGTGCTGGAGGAGAACCGGCAACTGCTGGTCAGGCACGACCCCGAGGGCAACCCGCCGCCGGACCACCTAGTGGTGCCGCGCGTCGACGGCGCGTTCCGCGACCAGACCTGGAACTCCATCCTGATGGACAGCGCCGACTGCCGCGAGATCATCGATAACGTCGTGGAAATGGCGTACTTCTTCTGGATCCGCCACGCCTACCCGGCGTACTTCGAGAACGTCCCTCAGGGCCACGTCGCCACGCAGTGCCTCCACATCAAAGGCCGCCCGGACTTGGACATGGCGTCGAACTACGGCGACGAGGAGACCTGCCGCGCTCGGAGCTTCATACTTCAACCCATCGAACATGATCAACAATTCAAGAATCTGCTTCACCCACGGAAATCCGTTCGAGGTCGAGGTCGAGGTGACGGAGCCGGCGTCCGAGCCGGTCGACGCGGGTATCACGCAACTGACCGTCAGCCTCGATGGCGAGACGCGGCAGCTCGCGTGGGCACGGTCTCGGAAGCTGCTCGATCGTCTGCTCGAGCAGGGGCTGGACGCGCCGTACTTGTGTCAGAAAGGACAGTGCAGCGCGTGCCGGCTGGGCGGCGGCGAGGTGAAAATGCTGAACTACGAGATCCTGGACGCCGAGGACATCGCCGACGGGATAGTGCTGGCCTGTCAGTCGGTACCGTTGACCGACGAGGTTTCCGTCAGTTACGAGTAGGGAGAGCCCGTGCCCATCGACCCCGCGCTGGCCGTCGGCGCCGATCTCGGCGAACTGGAGTTCGGCTGGACGCCGTCGGAAGTGCTGCTGTACCACCTGGCGCTCGGCGCGGGTGCGGACCCGATCGACAAGCGCGAGCTGCGCTACACCTACGAGGAGGAGCTGCGGGTGATCCCGACGTTCGCAACCGTCGCGGTGAACCTGCGCACCTACGAGCCGCCGAAGCTGAAGTTCCCCGGGGTGGACATCGACCTGGCCAGGGTATTGCACGGTAGGCAGGAGATCGAGCTGCACCAGCCGATCCCGGTGACGGGCAAAGCGGTGGCGCGCACGCGCATCGTGGACGTGTTCGACAAGGGCAAGGCCGCCGTGCTGGTGCAGCAGACCGAGGTGACCGCCGAGGACGGGAATCCACTGTGGACGGCGAGGTCGAGCATCTTCGCCCGCGGCGAGGGCGGGTTCGGCGGCCGGCGCGGGCCGGCCGACCGGATCGACTGGCCGGACCGCGAGCCCGACGTCGTGCTGGAGACCCAGACACTGCCGCAGCAAGCGCTTCTGTACCGGCTGTGCGGCGACCGGAACCCGCTGCACGCCAACCCCGCGTTCGCCCGGGCGGCGGGTTTCGACCGGCCGATCCTGCACGGCCTCTGCACGTACGGAGTGGTGGCGAAGTCGCTGATCGACGCGTTCCTCGACGGTGACCCCGGGCAGGTCAGGACGTTCGGCGCGAAATTCGCCGGTGTCGTCTTCCCTGGTGAGCGGCTGCGGACGCGGGTGTGGCGCGAAGACGACCGGCTGCTGGTCACCACCACCGCACCCGAACGGGAGGACGCGCCTGTGCTGTCCGACACAGTGCTCGTACCCCGCTGACCACGTCGTCCGGGATACCGTGAGCGGAGGACGGAAACCTCGCACACGACGGGACGGCGGGATGTCGGACGAGCACGACGGCACCTTCTTCGTGGTACGCGGCCCGGTGGAACCGGGTGACAAACGCGGCCGCGAACTCGGGTTCCCCACGGCGAACATCGCCCTGCGCGACCAGAGCGGGCAGGTCGGCGACGGCGTGTGGGCGGGCTGGGTGGAGCGAGCGAGCGGGACTTTCGTGGCCGCGGCCGTCTCGGTGGGCCGCCGCCCGACGTACTACGGGGCCGACGGATACCGGCTCGTCGAGGCCCACTTGCTGGACTTCGCCGACGACCTGTACGGCGAGACGCTCACCGTGTGGCTTGGCCGACACCTGCGAGACCAGGAGAAGTACCCGTCGGCGGAAGCCTTGATCGAGGCGCTGGCCCTCGACGTGGCCGCGGCGCGCGAGTGGGTCGCCGGTCACCCGACGGCCCTGCTGCCGGCCTTGGGCTCACCGCCGCCGGACGGCGAAGTCCGGCGCTTCGGCTGATCCTCCGCTTCGGGTACGGAGCGGCGGCTCCGCTGGGCCGATCGCCGGGTCCGGTGCGCCGGCCTTCGGCTCCGTCAGATCGCGGCGAGCAGCATGTACCCCATGCCCGCACCCATCACGGCACGGCACACAGTGCGGGAGGTGCCCCCCGGCGAAAGCTGGCCACGAGTGCGAGCGGCCAGGAAACCTGACCGGACGGCGTCGGCGGCGAAGTAGACGGCGCCCACGACCGCGAGAGCCGGGAGGGCGAGTCTGGTGTCCATGGTGGACATGATGAGCCAGGGGCCGTGGACCAGGTCACCGTGCGGCATCGCGGTGATCATGTAGAGCATCGCGGCTGCGGAGAGCGCGTGGTGACCGCAGGCCGAGGGGTGCGGGGAGGCGGCGGCGCCCGGGTCGGCAGGGCGGGGTCGGGGATGGTGCACGGGGCTGGGTGGGGCGGACTGGCTGGGCTCCGCCGGTGCATTGGATAAGCCGGGCTGATCAGGGGCAACTGACACAACAGGTGGATCAGACACGATCGGCGCATCAAGCAAGTCAGGCTGGTCGGGCTGGTCGGGCTGGTCGGGCTGGTCGGGCACGATCGGCGCGCCGGGCAAGCCGGGTCGGCCGGACACGATCGGCACATCAGGCAAGCCGGACTGGTCGGGCACGATCGGCGCGACAGGCAAGCCGGGCTGGCCAAGTTCGGCGGGAACGAGCGCAGCGGCCCGAGCAGACCGACCGAACCCGGCTAGCAGAACAGCTAAGTTTGGCTCGCCCACCGGAGTCGTCGGGTCTGTCTCACCCAAAGAAGCGAGCGGGCGTGATTTGGCCCCACGGATGGGTGAAACCCCGCCTCCGAACGGCACCGCGGCCAACGGCCGACGACCGCGCCGGGTGGTCGTGGGCGGGGTGGAGCGGGAACGCCACCAGGAAACCGCGAACCAGCTCGTCGTGAGGGCCAGGACGGCCTGCCAGCCGGCGGCGGGGATCGGGGCGCCGATCGGGGACAGCATGGCGGCCATGGCAATCACGAGGAGCAGCTCGGCCAGGTCGCCGTGGCGGGCTTCGGGGCCCAGCCGCACGTAGTCCAGGCGGGCCAGGCGGCGGGCGCACGGCAGGATCAGCAGCGCGAAAACTGCGGTAAGCAGCCAGGCCACCACCACCAACGGGTTCACCGAAGGCGGGCCGAACGTGCTGGGGAGTAGAAATCCGGGCAGGACCGTTGGACAGTCACTGATCGTCTCACTCCGTGGTCGCGGGCGGGGGTTCCACCGTGGCATCCGGGGGCCGGAGTGCGCCAGCCCGCAGAGGGGTGAAAGCCGTTGCCCCGCAAGATTTACCGGCAGCACGCCAAGCGGACGGCCCGTAGCACGGCTCGATCTCCGGTCAGATCAGCCCACAGCCCGGAGCAGCGCTCAGTCCCCGGTCAAGACCAGGCCGCTGGTCTTGACACCGGTACCTGCCGTGACCAGCACCGCCGACGCGGACGCGACCTGGTTCACGGCCGTGCCGCGCACTGGGCGGGCGGCCTCGGCGATGCCGTTCATGCCGTGGAGGTATGCCTCACCCAACTGGCCGTCGTGCGGGTTCAGCGGGAGGCGCAGGTCGCGTGGCCGGTTCACCGAGGTGGCGACCAGCGCGACGCGGACGTCTCTCTCCTGACAGCAGTCCAGCAGGTGCAGCGGCTCGGCGACCCAGCACGAGGCTGGGTGCTCGGCCGGCCGTGGGATCAGGCGTGCGGGTTGGTGGCCGCGTCCACCAGCGCTTGGTTCACGCGCTCCGCCGCCGGTCTGAGCTCACTGCGTCCTGATGCCTTGAAGAATCCGTCGCGCCGATCCCGGCGAGGGCCATCTCCTGCGAGAACGTCACGAAGCACCTCCGGAAAACCGTGCCCGTCAGGTGCTCACCCAGACTGTCCACAGCGGACACGGCCAGTTCGATCTCCCGACTCTCGCGGGCGACCACCGGTGAGGATGTTGAGGAAGAGATCCTTCGAACCGCAGGCGACGGCGGCAGCGGGCGAGCACCAGCTTCGTCCAGCCGGGTTACCGGCGGCGCAGCGCGCTCCAACCCGGCTACGACAGGGCGGCTAGCTCTCCGGGGCGGCCTCCAGTAGTTCGTCCAGCGCCTCCGGCAGGGCTTCGGCCAGCGGCCACAGGTCCTTCACCAGCTCCTTGGCCCCGAGCAGGCCGACGCCGACCTTGCCCGCGTTGGACAGTACCGTGACGTTCAGTCCGGCGCCGTGGAAGACCGGGCCGAGCGGGTACAGGCCGGTGACGTGCGCGCCGAGCAGGTACAGCGGCACCGGCGGACCGGGGACGTTGGAGATGATCAGGTTGTGCACCACCGGGTGGCGCTCGGCCAGCCGCAGCGACGAGTAGGCGCGCACGCCGAGGCCGAACACCGTCGCCGGGGAGAACTGGGCCCAGTCGGCGAGCATGTCGGCGTCGATGTCGTGGTGGTGGTCCTTGGCCAGCCGGTTCGCCTCGGCCAGGAAGAACACCCGCGCCGCCGGGTCGCCCAGGTGCGTGGGCAGCGAAGCGAAGAACGCGGACACCTTGTTGCTGCCGTGATCCCGCTCGGTGCGTTCGTGCACCGAGACCGGCACGGTGGCCACCAGGGGGTCCTCCGGCAGTTCGCCGCGGCCGAGCAGGAATTGCCGCAGCGCTCCGGAGACGAGTGCCAGCACCACGTCGTTCACCGTGACGCCGAAGGCGTTCTTCACCCGCTTGACGTCCGCGAGCTAGATCTGGGCGAACGCGACCGAGCGGTGGCCGGTGATGGTACCGTTGAGCGAGGTCCGCGGCGCGGTGAACGGAACGGGCATTCCCTTGCCGCGCAACGCTTTGCCAATCCAGCGCGGCATCAGCTCCACCAGCTCGGGCAGCAGCCGCGCCATTTCGAGCGGGCGCCGGGCCACCGATTCCACGCTCTCGCGCAGCATGGCCACCGGCGTGGGCAGGCCGTTGTTCTGCTCCTCGCGCGGGATCTCGGGCAGCGGGGCGTCGGGCTCCGGCCCGGCCAGGTAGGTAATCAGGCTGGCGCCGCCGACGCCGTCGACGCTGGCGTGGTGCATTTTGAGCAGCACCGCGACCTGGCCGTTCGACCGGCCTTCGAGCACGTAGAGCTGCCACAGCGGGTACGCGCGATCCAGGCGCTGGCCCGCGATGTGCGCGCACAGCTCGGCCAGCTCACGGTCGTCGCCCGGTGACGGCACGCCGATGCGGTGCACGTGGTGGTCGAGGTCGAAGTCCTCGTCTTCGACCCACACCGGGTGGCTGAGGTTCCAGAGCGGGTTGTGGAGTTTGCGGCGGAATGCCGGGATCAGCGCGACGCGTTCGGCCAGCCGCCGCTTGACCTCCGCGAACGAGTAGCCGCCGGGGATGGTGGAGCCGTCCAGCACGAGCAGGGCGCAGACGTGCAGGACCTGCGAAGGCGTCTCCAGGTAGAGGAAACTCGCGTCCAGCCCGCTCAGTCTCTGCATGCCGCCAGCGTAAGGCAGAACGCGGCCGGGAGCGGACCGCGCAGGTAGCATCGCGGTGGTGAAGCCGAACTTCCTGACCCGCCGGGCGGTGCAGCTCGGTCTCACCGCCCTCGCGCTGCGCCCGCCGCGGCTGCGGTCCACCTCGATCCCGGTGTTCTTCGGCGCGTGGCTGACCGACGAGCTGGCGCCGCACCTGCTCGGCCTCACCCTCGCCGACACCGCGCAGCACCTCGCGCGCCACGGCCTGCGTTCCCCGCGCGACCGTGCCGGCCTCGCGCTCGCCGCGCTTTCCGCCGCCGGGCTCGGCGCGTTGGTCGCCACCGCGCAGCAGGCCCGCGGCGAGGTCGAGACGGCGCTGACCGAGGCACTCGGCCCGGACTACAGCTCACGGCTGGCCCACCCGCCGAGCCCGCGCGACCTCGCGACGCCGTGGGGCCAGCTGGCGCTGCCGTTCCGCGGCCTCGACCCGGACGTCGTGCGCGAGCGGGACATCCCGTACGCGGCGGGTGGCAAGCGCTTCCTGCTGGACGTCTTCCGCCCCCGCGAGCCGGTGACCGGCGCCCCGGTGCTGCTGCAGGTGCACGGCGGCGCGTGGACGATCGGCACCAAGGACGAGCAGGGCCAGCCCCTGATGCGCCACCTCGCGCGCCGCGGCTGGATCTGCGTCGCGATCAACTACCCGCTGGCGCCGAAGAACCGCTGGCCCGCGCACATCGTCGCGGCGAAGCGATCACTGGCCTGGATCCGCGAGAACATCGCGGACTACGGCGGCGACCCGGGTTTCGTCGCCGTCACCGGCGGCTCGGCCGGAGGGCACATGGCCGCGCTGCTCGCGCTGAGCCAGAACGACCCGGACCTGCAGCCGGGCTTCACCGAAGTGGACACGAGCGTGCAAGCGTGCGCGCCGCATTACGGCGTCTACGACATCGCCGCCACTAGTGGCGCCGTGGAAAGCAAGTACCGGCTGGAAGGCCTGCTCGCGCGCCGCGTCTTCGCCGCCGACCGCGATCCGGTGAACTACCTCGACGACTACATCGCCGCCTCGCCGCTGGACCGCGTGTCCGACGCAGCCCCGCCGTTCTTCGTGATCCACGGCCGGAACGATTCGCTGGTGCCGGTGGAGGAGGCCCGCGAATTCGTCGGACGCCTCCGCTCGGTGTCGCGGCAGCCGGTGGCCTACGCGGAGCTGGCGGGCGCGCAGCACGCGTTCGACGTGTTCCCGTCGATTCGCAGCGCGCACGTGGTCCGCGGGGTGGAGCGGTTCCTCGACCACACCTACCGGGCCTGGGCCGCGAAGACTACTTGTTCACGCCGGTGAGGGCGAAGAACTCCTGACGCGAGCGCGCGTCCTCGCGCAGCGTGCCCAGCAGGGCCGAGGTGACAGTGCTGGACCCGGTGGCCAGCACGCCGCGCTGGCTCATGCACGAATGCTCCGCCTCGATCACCACGCCGACGCCCTTCGGGCCGAGCTGCTCGGAAAGCCAGCCGGCGACCTGCTTGGTCAGGCGCTCCTGCACCTGCGGGCGGCACGCGAAGTGCTCGACCACGCGCGCCAGCTTCGACAGGCCCAGGATCCGCTCGCCCGGCAGGTAACCCACGTGCGCGACGCCGGTGAAGGGCAGCAGGTGGTGCTCGCACACCGAGCGCACCGGGATGTCGCGGGCCAGCACCAGCTCGTCGTAGCCCTCGTCGTTGGGGAACGTGGTGAGGTCGAACGGGCGCGGGGTGAACATCTCCGCGTAGGCGCGGGCCATGCGCCCGGGCGTGCCCCGGAGGCTCTCCGACTCGAGGCTGACGCCGAGCGCCCGCAGGAACTCACCCGCCGCGCGTTCGGCGGCGGCGAGGTCGATGCCGGGGTCGGGTTCGTGGACGACGTGGAGAGCGGAGCTCATGGGCAGGTCCTCGATTCTTCGAGCTTTCGCCCAGGAATCTTTGCCTTACCGGACGGTGGGGTCAAGAAACCCAGCTCAGATGTGGGTGCCGCCACTTGTGGACACGTTCTTGGGAGTTATCGTGGGAGGGGTGACAACTGAGCCCGCCGTCCCGGCGATCCGGGCCGTGGCGGCGTTGGAGGAAGACCTGCGCCGCGGGATGTACGCGTTCATCCGCTCCGCGCGGCGCCCGGTCAGCCGGGACGAGGCCGCAGCGTCGGTCGGCATCTCGCGTAAGCTCGCCGCGTTCCACCTGGACAAGCTCGTGGACGCCGGTCTGCTGAGCGCCCGCTACGAGGCGGTCGGCGGGGTCCGCAAGGTGGGCCGCACGCCGAAGGTCTACGAGCCCGCCGCCACCGACTTCACCATCACCATTCCGCCCCGCCGCCCGGACCTGCTCGCCGACATCCTACTCGGCGCCGTGATCACGGAGCGCGAAGGCGAAACCGCTCGCCAGGCGACCCTGCGCGTGGCCGCCGACCGGGGCGCGGAGTTCGGTACGGCCGAACGCGTCGACGCCCGCCCGGGGCGCCTCGGCCCCGAGCGCGGACTGACCTTCGCCGAGACCGTGCTGACCCGCCACGGGTTCGAGCCCAGCCGCGACACCCCCACCCGGGTGGGGCTGCGCAATTGCCCGTTTCACCCGCTCGCGGCCCAGGCTCCGGACCTGGTGTGCGGAGTCACCCGAGCCTTCGTGACCGGAGTCGTCGCGGGCTTGCAGGTGTCCCACGTCGAGGCGGCGCTGACGGCGCCACGCACTGGCGGGTGCTGTGTGGAACTGCGCGGGACTCACCCCGTCTCACCGGGCGGGTGAGCCAGGTCCAGCAATTGGGCGGCGGCCGGCCTGTCCAGAGCCCAGTGGCGACCGGAGCGGAGGAAGCGGTGGTCGCGGCCGTAGCGGAGTTGCAGTGATCCCTGGGTGATGCGGTTTCGCCAGATTTTCACGGGCTCCGACGAGTCCACCTCGGCCGGATCGGCGCGCCGCGACGGGCGGGGCCCAGGTGTCACGCGACGCGGCCAAGCCGGATCGAACGGCTTCGCGCCAGGCGTGGACCCACGCGGAAAGCTCCTTGAGCGGTACGTCGGCCCCAGCGGCGAGAGCCGGAAGCCCGACGGCCAGGCGGGCAGCGCACTGGGCCAGGTCCTCGTCGAAAGTGAGGTCAATGGTGGTCGGTCTGGCTTACGGGTGGTGAGCTCGCGCGGAGGGTGACGGGCCCAGGGTGGGCGAGGCGGCTGGTAGGCCAAAGGTGCGCGAAGCGGCTGGTGTGCCAGGCGCGGACGAAACGCCCGCCCGGCCAGAGGCGCGCGAAGCGGGCGACAGGTCACACGCCAGCGAAGCAGCAGCCGGGCAAGCAGCGGGTGAAGCTGGGCGCCGCGGCAGGGGCCAGCGAAGCAACCGCCAGGCTAGAAGCAGGCGAAGCAGCAGCCGGGTCGGAAGCAGGCGGAGCAGTCGGTGTGCCACGAGCCAGCAATGCAACCGACGAACCAGAAGCGGGCGCTGGGTCGGATGCAGGCGAAATCGCCGAGGGGTGGAAGCAGGCGAAGCGGCTGAGGAGGTGGAAGCCGATGAAACGGCTGCCGCGCCAGAAGGGTGCGAAATAGGCGGTGAACCGAGGGACAGAGCGCCGGTCGGCAGTTCGCGAGCCAGTGATGCGGCGTCGGCGGACAGGGTAGTGAAGGCAGTTGCCGTCCAGCCCGTGCTGGGGGTAGGGGTGTGTCCAGCAGAGCGGGCGGGCCCGGTCTGGGGGAAGCGGGAGCAGGGTAGGCAGGGCGCCGATCCGGCCAGAGTAGGCCCGGTGCAGGGTCAGGCGCGGGTCCGGTGGGTTCGGCGAGCGGCCGGGCAACGACCGGCGGGAGTAGGCCCGGTGCGGGGTCAGGCCCGGGTTCGGCGAGCGGCCGGGCGGCGATGCGGCGGGAGTGGGCCCGGTGCGGAGTCAGGCCCGGGTTTAGTGAGCGGGTGGGTGTCGAAGTGCGGGCGGTGGGCGCGGAGGGCGGTCGGGATTTCGGTGCGGGGGCGGCCTTGGAGTTCGAACAGCACGAACGGATAGGCGTTCACCTCGTCGGCGACCAGGTAGTAGACCGCGGCAAGTTGTCGGCACGGGGTGGCCGGGGCCGGGCACGAGCAGCGGGGGCACAGGTCGCCGGGGCCGGGCAGGAGATCGGCGCGGGCTGGGGCGGCCAGGTCTTTCGGAAGTTCGCCATCGAGCAGGGTCGCGGCGTGGTCCAGGCGACGGCCGGCGCGGTCCGGCAGCATCCCCCATTCCTCCGGGATGAGCTCGCGCATGCGGATCCTCACCCGGTACGGCTCCCGCGCGCTCGCGCTGTCACCTCGCCCGCGTCGAAGCCCGGCTCGCTGACCGGGCCCTTCCGCGTATACGTGTGCCCGCGCAGGAGGCGGTTCGGGTCCACGCTCACGCGATGTTTCAGGGTCGCCCACCAGGTACGGCCGAACGTCCGGCGGGGCGGCATCAGTCGCCGCCGAGGCGGACGAGGTGGGCGATCTGGGCGTCCGACAGTTCCGTGATCCAGGTCTCCCCCGCGCCGACCACGGCGTCGGCCAGCCCGCGCTTCGACTCCAGCACGGTGGCGATGCGCTCCTCCAGCGTGCCCTCGGCGATCAGGCGGTGGACCTGCACCGGCCGGTCCTGGCCGATGCGGTACGCCCGGTCGGTCGCCTGGTCCTCGACCGCCGGGTTCCACCAGCGGTCGTAGTGGATCACGTGCGTGGCCCGGGTCAGGTTGAGCCCGACGCCGCCGGCCTTGAGCGACACCAGCAACACCGGCACCTCCCCGGCCTGGAACCGCGCCACCATCTCGTCCCGGCGCTTCGGCCCCACTTCGCCGGACAGCAGCTCCGCGGGCAGCCCGCGCTCGGCCAGCCGCGCCTCGAGCAGCCGGCACAACCGCACGTACTGGCTGAACACCAGCACGCTGTCGCCCTCGTCAAGGATCACGTCGAGCAGTTCCTCGAGCGCGGCGAGCTTGCCCGAGCGACCGGACAGCACACCGCCGTGCTCTTTCAGGAACTGCGCCGGATGGTTGCAGATCTGCTTCAGCCCGGTCAGCAGCTTGAGCACCTGGCCCCGCCGCTGCACGCCCTGGGACTCGCGGATCCGGGCCAGGTTCTCCCGCACCACCGCCTCGTACAGCGTGGTCTGCTCGGCGGTCAGCGGGACGAACCGGTCGGTCTCGGTCTTGCGCGGCAGCTCCGGCGCGATATCCGGGTCGGTCTTGCGGCGGCGCAGCAGGAACGGGCGG
This sequence comes from Amycolatopsis sp. PS_44_ISF1, assembly GCF_032335455.1. Lineage (NCBI taxonomy): Bacteria > Bacillati > Actinomycetota > Actinomycetes > Pseudonocardiales > Pseudonocardiaceae > Amycolatopsis > Amycolatopsis sp. PS_44_ISF1. Next base: position 2,449,943 of record NZ_JANUXO010000002.1, read on the forward strand.
ACGGTGGTGGGCAGCCGCTCGGTCGCCGCCGGGTCGCGGTCGCGCTCGATCGGCCGGGCGACGGTGCGGCGGAACCGTTCCAGCGGGCCGAGCAGGCCCGGCGTGGTCCAGTCCACCAGGGACCACAGTTCGGTCAGCCGGTTCTCCACCGGGGTGCCGGTGAGGGCCACGCGCGCGGCCGCGGGCACCTTCCGCAGCTCTTTCGCCGTGGCGGACAACGGGTTCTTCACGTGCTGGGCCTCGTCCGCCGCGACCAGACCCCAGTCCACTTCGGACAGCGGCTGGCGATCGCGGCGCAGCACGCCGTAGGTGGCCAGCACCACTTCATCGGCGGCCAGCCCCTCGAGGTGACGGCCGCCGCCGTGGAACCGCCGCACCGGCACGCCCGGCGCGAACCTCGCGAACTCGCGCTCCCAGTTGCCGAGCAGCGACGTCGGGCACAGCACCAGCGTCGGGCCCGCGCCGAGCGGGCGGCGGTGCAGGTGCAGCGCGATGAGCTGGACCGTCTTGCCCAGCCCCATGTCGTCGGCCAGGCAGGCGCCCAAGCCCAGCCCGGTCATCGTGGCCAGCCAGCCCAGACCGGCCAACTGGTACGGGCGTAGGGTCGCGGTCAGTCCCGGCGGTGGCGCGACCGGATCGGGCTCCCGCTCCCGCAACCGCTCCACCAGCCCGGCCAGCGCGGGCTGCGCCGCGAACTCGACCGGCTCACCGTCCACCTCCAGCTCGCCGGTCAGCGCGGCGGCGAGCGCCTCGGCCCCGGTCAGCTCGCGAGTGCGGCGTGCGCGTAGCCGGGCCAGCAGGAACGGATCGAGCTGCACCCACTGCCCCCGCAGCCGCACCAGCGGGCGTTTGGCCTCGGCCAGCTCCGCGACCTCCTCTTCGGTCAGCTCCGCACCGCCGAGGCTCAGCCGCCACTGGAACTTCAGCAGCCCGCTCAACGGGAACGCCGGACCGCCTTCGCTCGCCGGGGCCGGGGCGGCGCTCGCCTTCGCCTTCAGCTCACCGGCGAACAGATCCTTCGGCCACAGCACCTCGATGCCGGCGCCGCCCAGCTCGCGGCTGCCGCCGGTGAGCAGTTCGACGAGCTCTTCGCCGGTCAACGCCAGCTCGGTGGGCGCCGGTTCGGACAGCACCCGGCCCAGCGGCGCCCAGGCCCGCGCACCGCGGCGCAGGCCCAGCAGCAGCTGGGTCTCGACCTGCTCACCAAGCCGGTGCAGCACGGCTTCCGCTGCGTCCCAAAGGGTCGCAGCCTCTACGACCAGACTTGGATCCACAGTGGACCGGACGGCGAGCACCCCGGCGAACTCCGGCTCCTCACCTTCGCGCGCCTCGATCCGCAGGATGAGCTGGGCGCCGTGCGGGCTCCGGGCCTCCAGCTCGGTGAACCCGGCCGGGCCGATCGGCGTGGCCCCGGGCTCGGCGAAGCCCGGACCACCCGCCCCGACCGGTGCCGAGGGGCTGGGCACGAGCACGTCGGCCGCCGCGTCCCAGAGCGCGCGGACCAGCGACTCCGGTGAGTGCAGCCGGATGCGCTTGACGCCGGACAGCGGCAGTGCGTGGGCCTCCGGCGGCAGCGCGACGGCCAGGTCCCGCAGCCGCGCCTCGTCCGCCGCGTCGAGCGGACCGACGCGCCACGAGCCGGCCCCGGCCGGGCCGAGGGCGGGCCGCAGCCGCCCGCGCGCGACCAGGTCGACCCCGGCGTTGACCGCCGCCGACCACGCGGACAGCGACGGGCCGGCGTCCTCCGGCACCACGAGCAGCCGCGGAATGGCCTGGGTGAGCGGCACCAGGCGCGCGGAAACCTTGGTGCGCGAGAACTTCCCGCCCGAGGGCAGCACCAGCTCGATCGCGGTGTCTCCCGCGACCTCGTCTCCCCAGAGCGCCAGCACCCCGTCCCGCGGCGGATCCGACGGGACGTAGGTGGCCTGGGTGCGCGTGCCGAACTCCACGCCCAGCACCGTAGGCCAGGGGTCCGACAAAACGCGCGACGGCGGGGCGGAAGTCCCGTTCGCGACCCGTCAGCGCGGCAGGCCGAGCAGCAGTTCGGCCGCGGTGGTGCGCAGGAGTTGCGTTGTACCGCCTGCGATGGAGAGGCACCGGCTGCGCAGGAACTCGTGCGACTCCTCCCCCCGGACTCCAGCGCGAGCGGTCCCCCCAGCTCCGGCGCGAACTCCGCCACCTTCTGCCGGTGCTGCACCCCGCCCAGCCACTGCACCACCCGGACCGAACCCGCCGGAGCCCCCGGGTCGCGAGGTGGCGGCCCAGTCGTGGATCGCCGCGGCCTGTTCCTCGGTGAGCGCGACCGGCATCGGTTCTTCGCGCGGGTACGGGACCAATTCCGGTTATAGAACGTGTTTCAGTTCCACGGCCAGCGTGTCCCCAGATGAACGTTTCACCAGGAGAAGTACGCTCACCCCAGAACTGGAACGAGTTCCGGACCTGGAGGAGAGTGCCGATGCCGGGCAAGGCAAAAGCGGCGAAGGCCCGGTCGAACGGGCTCGGCTCGATCGGCGACGAAGTCGGGTCCGCGGCGCAGCGCGACCGCCGCCGCCGCATCATCGACGCGACCCTGGCGCTCGCGTCCAAGGGCGGGTACGACGCCGTGCAGATGCGGTCCGTGGCCGAGAAGGCCGACGTCGCGCTAGGCACGCTGTACCGCTACTTCCCGTCGAAAGTCCACCTGCTCGTGTCCGGCCTGGCCCGGCAGTTCGAGCGGGCGCAGGAAACGCTGGAGCGCACCGCGATCCCGGGCGAGACCCCCGCGCAGCGGCTGCTGTTCGTGCTGGGCCGCACCACCCGGCTGATGCAGCGCGACCCGCACCTGACCGAGGCGATGGTGCGCGCCTTCATGTTCGCCGACACCTCCGCCGCCGCCGAGGTGGAGTTGGTCGGGCGGCAGCTGGAGGAGATGTTCGCGCGGGCCCTGGGGATCGAGGAGCCGACCGGCGCCGACCGCGACATCTTCCACGTGGTCGGCGACGTCTGGATGGCCAGCCTGGTGGCCTGGGTGACCCGCCGGGCTTCCGCGGCCGACGTCGCGAACCGGCTGGAGCTCTCGGTCCACCTGCTCTTGGGCGAGTGAAGGGGCCCGCGGCGCACCGCAGGCCCCTCCTCTGAGCTCAGGCGCTCAGCTTCGGCAGCACTTCCCGGCCGAAGGTGTCGAGGAACGCGTCCTGGTTGCGGCCCACGTTGTGGATGTAGATCCGGTTGAAGCCGGCGTCCACGTACTTCTGCAGCGCGGCGCGGTGCACGTCCGGATCGGAGGAGACGACCATGCGGCCCTCGAAGTCCTCGCGGCGCACCAGCTTCGCCATCTGCTGGAAGTCGAACGGCGAGCGCACGTCGGCCTTCGGGAACTTCATCCCGCCGTTGGGCCACTGGTCCATCGCGTTGGCCCACGCCGTCTCGTCGTCCTCGGCCCAGGACAGGTGCACCTGCAGCAGCTTCGGCATCTCGTCCGGGTCCTTGCCGGCCTTCTTCGCGCCCGCGTTGAAGTTCTCGATGATCCCGCCCAGCTTGTCGATCGACGCGCCCGGCGTGATCAGCCCGTCGGCCAGCTCGCCGGTCTTGCGCGAGGTGTACGGGCCGGCCGAGGCGATGTACACCGGCGGCGGCGGGCCGTCGGGCAGCGTCCACAGGCGGGTGGTGTGCAGCTTGAAGAACTCGCCGTTGTGCTTGACGTCCTTGCCGGTGAACAGCTTCCGGATCACCTCCAGCGCCTCGAACATCCGCCGCACGCGCTCGGGCGCCTCCGGCCAGTAGCCGCTGATGATGTGCTCGTTGAGCGCCTCACCGGACCCGATGCCCAGCCAGGTGCGTCCGGGGTAGGTGGCCTCCAGGGTGGCCGCGGCCTGCGCGACCATCGCCGGGTGCAGCCGGAACGACGGGCAGGTCACGCCCGGCCCCAGGTCGCCCGTGGTGTTCTCGGCCAGCGAGGCCAGCACGCTCCACACGAACGAGGCCTCACCCTGTTGCGGGACCCACGGCTGGAAGTGGTCCGCCGCCATCTGCCCGGAGAAGCCCCGCTCCTCCGCGGCCTTCGCCAACCGGATCGACTCCCGCGGCGAGAACTGCTCCAGCGCCGCCGCCAGGCCGATTTGCACGTCACTCACGCGATTTCCGCTCCTTCACCGATACTCTTCGACGATCTTGGCCAGGTGGTCCAGCCGGCTCAGGGTCGGCGCCTCCGGATGCGCGCCGACCAGGAACGTGATGCTCTCCACGCCCGCCTCGGCGTAGGCGTCGAGCAAAGCGCGGTTCTTGCTGCCCACGGTGTACATCGACAGCGGGGTGCCGGGCGCGAACTCGTCCCGCATCGCCACCAGCGGGGCCACGTTCTCGGGCACGCCGACCGAATTCGGCATCCACACCCCGCCGTGCCGGTGCGCCCGGCGCGCGGCGAAGCGGCTGTTGCCGCCGACGTAGATCGGCGGTCCCGGCTGCTGCACCGGCTTCGGCCACGCGATGGCGCGGTCGAAGTCGGTGAACTCGCCGTGGAAGGTGGCCTCGTCCGCCGTCCACAGCTCCCTCATCGCGTCCAGCCGCTCGTCCAGCAGCCGGCCGCGGGTCGCCGGGTCGGTGCCGTGGTCGCGCATCTCCTCCAGGTTCCAGCCCGCGCCCACGCCCAGGAGCACCCGGCCGCCGGAGAGGTGGTCGAGGGAGGCGACCTCCTTCGCGGTCTGGATCGGGTCGCGTTGCGCGAGCAGCACGACGCCGGTGCCCAGCAGCAGCGTGGTCGTGACCGTGGCGGCCGCACCGAGGGCCACGAACGGGTCATACATCCGGTAGTACTGCGGGGGCAGCTCGCCCCCGGCTGGGTAGGGCGAGCTCCGGTCGGCCGGGATGTGCGAGTGCTCACCGACGAACAGCGAGTCGAACCCGCGCAGCTCGACGCCGCGGGCCAGCCGGTCCGGCCGGATGCCCTGGTCGGTGACGAAGGTGAAGATCCCGAACTTCATGCGCTCATCGAACCACGGTTCACCGGTGCGCCGCCGCCAGCCGGGCGAGGTCGTCGAGCGCGGCGAGCGTCTCGGCCTCGGGCCGGGTGGGCAGCATGAACGTGTAGTGCTCCACGCCGGCCTCGGCCATGCGCCGGATCACGTCCTCGTCCGCGGCGCCGCCGAACACGGTGAACGGCACGTTCTCGCGGCCCTGCTCACCGAGCCAGTCGCGGACCCGCCGGATCTCGTCGCCGGGGGTGGACGAGCGCGGCAGCCAGCCGTCCCCGTGCCGGGCCAGCCGCCGCAGCGCGGCCGGGCTCTCGCCGCCGATGTAGACCGGCGGGTGCGGCTGCTGCACCGGCTTCGGCCAGGCGAAGATCGGGTCGAAGCTGACGTGCTCACCGTGGTACTCGGCCCGCTCGCTGGTCCAGATGGCCTTGAGCGCCTCGATCTGCTCGTCCATCAGTGCGCCGCGGGTGGTCGGGTCGGTGCCGTGGTTGGCCATCTCCTCGCGGTTCCAGCCCACGCCGACGCCGAACGCGACCCGCCCGTTCGAGACCAGGTCGAGCGAGGCGACCTCCTTCGCGGTGTGGAGCACGTCGCGCTGGATCAGCAGCGCGATGCCGGTGCCGAGGACCAGTTCGCTGGTGCGCGCCGCGGCCGCGGTCAGCGCCACGAACGGGTCGAGCGTCCGGTAGTACACCCGTGGCAGCTCGCCCCCGCCCGGGTAGGGCGATTGGCGGCCGGCCGGGATGTGCGAGTGCTCCGCCAGGAACAGCGAGGCGAAACCGCGCTCCTCCAATGCCTCGCCCAGCACGTCGGGGCGGATGCCCTCATCGGTCACGAACGTGGAGATCCCGAAGTCCATGCCTGGTTCTACCCGGCATCCGGCTCCGGTATTCCCCCGGTGGTTGACACCTCACCGGATCGGCTTCACAGTGGAAATCATCGACCGTTGAAAAGGAGCGCGGGAATGGGCTTGCAGAACCTCGACTTCGAGCAGCTCTACCAGGGGCGGAGCTCGATCGGCGCCGGCATGCCGTGGGACATCCAGGCCCCGCAGCCGGCCCTGGTCGAGCTGGAGGGATCGGGCGGCTTCCGCGGCGAGGTGCTCGACGTGGGCAGCGGGCTCGGCGAGAACGCGGCGTTCCTCGCTTCCCGCGGCCACCGCGTGACCGGGGTCGACGGCTCCGAGACGGCCGTCCGGCGGGCCCGGGAGCGGGTGGCGGTCAAGGGGCTCGACGTCACCTTCCAGGTCGCCGACGCCACCCGGCTGGACGGCCTGGAAGACCGCTTCGACACGGTCCTCGACAGCGCGCTCTACCACTGCCTGGACGAGAACCAGCGCCGCGATTACGTCGCGGCGCTGGTCCGGGCCACGCGGCCCGGCGCGCGCCTGCACCTGTTCTGCTTCTCCGACGTGCTGCCGGACGGCTTCCCCGCGCCGTTCCGGATCAGCGAGCGGAACCTGCGCGAGACGGTCGGCGCGGGCGGCTGGCGGATCACCGGCCTGGAGCCGGCGCTCTACACGACGGCGGTGACCCGCGCGCGCATGAAGGAAACCGTCGAGGCCTTCGACCCGGATGCCGCGTTCGACCCCGCCACGCTCGACGCGCTGGAAGTGGACGAGGACGGCCGGGTCCGCGCGCCGGTCTGGTACCTGGCCGCCGAACGCGCTTGACCCGGCCGAGGCCTCAGACGTTGCGCCGGTACTGACCGCCGACCTCGAAGAACGCGTCGGTGATCTGGCCGAGCGAGCACACCCGGGCAGCGTCCATCAGCACGCCGAACAGGTTGCCGCCCCGGGTGGCGGCCGCACGGAGCGCCTTGAGCGCGTCCTGGGCCTCCACCTGGTGGCGGTGCTGGAAGTCGGCCAGCCGGTCGAGCTGGGACTTCTTCTCGTCCTCGGTCGCCCGGGCCAGTTCGACCTCGACGTCCTCTTCGCCCTCGTGCGGGTTGCGGAAGGTGTTCACGCCGACGATCGGCAGCGAGCCGTCGTGCTTCTTGCGCTCGTAGAGGATCGACTCGTCCTGGATCCGGCCGCGCTGGTAGCCGGTCTCCATCGCGCCGAGCACGCCGCCGCGCTCGGAGATCCGGTCGAACTCCAGCAGCACCGCCTCTTCGACCAGTTCGGTCAGCTCGTCGACGACGAACGAGCCCTGGAGCGGGTTCTCGTTCTTCGACAGGCCCCACTCCTTGTTGATGATCATCTGGATGGCCATCGCGCGGCGCACCGAGGATTCGCTCGGCGTGGTCACCGCCTCGTCGAACGCGTTGGTGTGCAGGGAGTTCGCGTTGTCGTAGAGGGCGCAGAGAGCCTGCAGGGTGGTGCGGATGTCGTTGAAGCTCATCTCCTGCGCGTGCAGCGAGCGGCCCGAGGTCTGCACGTGGTACTTCAGCTTCTGCGAACGCTCGTTCGCGCCGTAGCGCTCGCGCATGGCCACGGCCCAGATCCGCCGCGCCACCCGGCCGAGCACGGAGTACTCGGCGTCCATGCCGTTGGAGAAGAAGAACGACAGGTTCGGCGCGAAGTCGTCGATGTCCATCCCGCGCGCGAGGTAGGACTCGACGTAGGTGAAGCCGTTGGACAGCGTGAAGGCGAGCTGCGAGATCGGGTTCGCCCCGGCCTCGGCGATGTGGTAGCCGGAGATCGACACCGAGTAGAAGTTGCGCACCGCCTTCTCGATGAACCACTCCTGGACGTCGGCCATCATGCGCAGGCTGAACTCGGTGGAGAAGATGCAGGTGTTCTGGCCCTGGTCCTCCTTGAGGATGTCGGCCTGCACGGTGCCGCGCACGTTCTTCAGCGCCCACGCGGTCAGCTCGGCGTGCTCGTCCGCGGACGGCTCGCGCCCGTGCTCGGCCTCGAACGCCTCGACCCGCTGGTCGATCGCCGTGTTCAGGAAGAAGGCGAGGATCGTCGGCGCCGGCCCGTTGATCGTCATCGACACCGAGGTGCTCGGCGCGGTGAGGTCGAAGCCGTCATAGAGGTCCTTCATGTCCTCCAGCGTGGCGATGGAGACCCCGGAGGTGCCGACCTTGCCGTAGATGTCCGGGCGGGTGTCCGGGTCGTGGCCGTAGAGGGTGACCGAGTCGAACGCCGTGGACAGCCGCTTGGCCTCGGAGTCGGCCGACAGCAGCTTGAACCGCCGGTTGGTGCGCTGCGCGTCGCCCTCGCCGGCGAACATGCGCGCCGGGTCCTCGCCTTCGCGCTTGAACGGGAAGACCCCGGCGGTGTAGGGGAAGTACCCGGGCAGGTGCTCACGGCGCAGGAACGAAAGCAGCTCGCCGGGCTCGGTGTAGCGCGGCAGGGCCACGCGCGGGATGCGGTTGCCCGAGAGCGTGTCGCGCCACAGCTGCGTGCGCAGCTCCTTGTCCCGGATCTTGACCACGAGCTCGTCCTCGCGGTACTGCGCGGCCAGCGCTTCGAAGCGTTCGAGCAGCCTGGTCGTCTCGCCGTCCACATCGGACTCGGCCGCGGCCAGCAGCCCGTCGAGCGCGTCGGTCGAGGCGTCCACTTCGGACAGCGCCACCTTGGCCGCGGCCAGGTGGCCGCGCTTGCGGACGGCCTCGACCTGCTGCGCGGTCTTCTCGTGGTAGCCGCGCAGGGTGTCGGCGATTTCCGCGAGGTAGCGCGCGCGGTTGCCCGGGATGACCGTGCTGGCGTCGGTGGAGACCTTGCCCCCGACCGATGGCAGCACCCCGGCCGAGACCGAAAGCCCCTGCCCAGCCAGCCGGTCGCGCAGGTGCTGGTACAACGCGGTGACGCCGTCGTCGTTGAACTTCGCCGCGCTCGTGCCGTACACCGGCATGTCGTCGGGCCCGGAGGAGAAGTCCTCGCGGTTGCGCACGAGCTGGCGGGCGACGTCGCGCCGCGCGTCCTCGGCGCCGCGGCGCTCGAACTTGTTGATCGCGACCACGTCGGCGAAGTCGAGCATGTCGATCTTCTCCAGCTGCGACGCGGCACCGAACTCCGGCGTCATCACGTACAGCGACTCGTCCACGTACTCGACGATGCCGGCGTCGCCCTGGCCGATGCCCGGAGTCTCCACGATCACCAGGTCGTGCCCCGCGGCCTGGCAGGCCAGGATCGCCTCGCGCAGCCCGGCCGGGATCTCACCGACCGTGGTGCGGGTGGCGAGCGAACGGAAGTACACCGGGGCGGTGCCGTTGCCCCCCGGCCCGGCGGGCCCGGGGTCGAGGCAGTTCATCCGGATGCGATCGCCCAGCAGCGCTCCTCCGCCCTTGCGCCGCGACGGGTCCACCGCGAGCACCGCGATCCGCAGCTTGTCCTCCTGGTCCAGGCGGAAGCGGCGGATCAGCTCGTCGGTGAGCGAGGACTTGCCGGAACCGCCGGTGCCGGTGATGCCGAGCACCGGCACGGAGCGCTGCTTCGCCGCCTCCTCGATGGCCTCGAGCCATCCGCCGGGCAGGTTCCCGCGCTGCAGCAGCGTGATCACGCGCGCCAGCGCCGGGATGTCGCCGGAGAGCAGTTCGTCCACCGACCCGGGCGGCTGCGCCGAAAGGTCGGCGTCGCAGGCCCGGATCATGAAGTTGATCATGCCCGGCAGACCCATCTCGTAGCCGTCCTCGGGCGAGAAGATCCGGGTCACCCCGCGGGCGTGCAGCAGGTCGATCTCCTCGCGGACGATCACCCCGCCCCCGCCGCCGAACACCTTGATGTGCCCGGCGCCGCGCTCGGCCAGCAGCTCCACCAGGTAGCTGAAGTACTCGACGTGCCCGCCCTGGTAGGCCGAGACGGCGATGCCCTGCACGTCCTCGGCGATGGCGGCGGTGGCCACCTCGTCGACCGAGCGGTTGTGCCCCAGGTGCACCACCTCGGCCCCCTGCGACTGCAGGATCCGCCGCATGATGTTGATCGAGGCGTCGTGCCCGTCGAACAGGCTGGACGCGGTCACGAACCGGACCGGGTTCACCGGACGGTACAGGTCGCTGGTCATGCCTTCAAAATACTTGGACTTCCTACTATTGAAAACCCGGACCCCGGGTAACACCGATCTCAGCCCGGCCGGCGGACGAGGCCGGGAAGACTTCCGGTTCCGGTGTCCGGTTCGGGTGTCCGGTTCCGACCCCCGGGTGAAGGCGCCGGACCGAGGCGCCGGAATCGGGAAAGGGTAAATGCCATGGGTGAACTCGTCTACCAGGTCCACGTCTCCCTCGACGGCTGCGCCGAGGGTCCACGCGGGGAGTTCGACTGGGCGCCGATGGGGCCGGAGCTCTCCGCCCACAGCGAGGCGCTGACCGGGCGGAGCGCGGTGCTGGCCTACGGGCGGCGGGTGTGGGAGATGATGGCCGGCTACTGGCCGACGGAGGAGGCCCTCGACGACCCGCACGGCCGCGCGTTCGCGCCGATATGGCTGAGGATGCCGAAAGTCGTCTTCTCGCGCACGTTGACCGGGGCGGACTGGAACACGCGGGTGCTCAGCGGGGACTTGGCCGAAGAGGTGGCCACGCTGAAAGCCGCCCACGGGAAGGACATCCTGCTCAACGGCGGGGCCGCCCTGCCGGCCGAGCTGAGCCGGCTGGGGCTGATCGACGAGTACCAGGTCTTCGTCCACCCCCTGGTGCTGGGCGGGGACAAGCGCCCGTTCGCCGTGGGCACCGAGCGGTTCGGGCTGGAGCTGGTCGAATCCCGGGTGTTCGACGGCCGCGCGGTGCTGCTGCGCTACCGGCGGTCCGCGGGCTGAGACCGCGCCGGGTCACCGATCCGGTGACCCGGCGGCCGCGGTCAGCGGGCCTTGGCCGCCCGGAGGGCGATCCACTGCCGCATGGCGTACTCGACCAGCGTGATCAGCGTCTGCTTGGTCGACTCGCGGTCCCGGGCGTCGCAGCGGACGATCGGGATGTTCGGGTCGATCGACAGCGCCTCGCGCACGTCGTCGATGTCGTGCTCCAGCACCCCGTCGAAGGTATTGACGCCGACGATGTAGGGCAGGCCGCGGTCCTCGAAGAAGTCGATCGGCGCGAACGAGTCCGCCAGCCGGCGGGTGTCGGCCAGCACCACCGCGCCGATCGCCCCTCGCACCAGGTCGTCCCACATGAACCAGAACCGCTGCTGCCCGGGGGTGCCGAACAGGTAGAGGATCAGGTCGGCGTCGAGCGACACGCGGCCGAAGTCCATGGCGACCGTGGTGGTCGTCTTGTTCGGGGTCTGGTCGAGGTTGTCGATGCCGCGGCTCGCGTCGGTCATCATCGCCTCGGTGGTGAGCGGCACGATCTCCGACACCGATCCCACGAACGTCGTTTTGCCCGCGCCGAAGCCGCCCGCCACCACGATCTTCGCCGATGTCATGGTCGGGGGCGCGGTGTCCCGCGGTGCCTTAAAGCCGACGGAGTCCACTCAAAACCCTTTCCATCAACATCAAGTGTGCTTCGGCGCCGTCATTGCCGGTGATCGTCCGGTGCACCGTGACCAGCCCCGCGTCCGCCGCGTCGCTGATCAGCACCCGGGCTACCCCCAGTGGCACCCGCAGGGCCGCCGCGATCTCGGCGACCGAGCGCGGGGTCCGGCACTCTTCCATGATCGAGAAGCTCTCGACCTGCTCCGCCACCGCGGGGGGGAACCCCCCGGCAGCGGCCTGGTCCTTGGTGGAGACCAGGGTCTCCAGTTCGAGCGCGTAGTTCGCCCGGGTCCGGCCACCGGTGAGAGCGTACGGCCGGACGATCGCGGTCTCTTCGGCTGGGTCCACCCGTTCGGGCCGCTGCGGCCGGCCGAACTGCGGGGGCAGCACGAATTCGCCGCTGGGCGGCCCGGGGTCGAAGAGCCCGCCCGGCCTGGGCCCGTCCGCGTCGGTGCTGCCCGGTGGAGAGACTAGAGAGGTCACACGGTCTCCTATCTCGGCCGGCGGTGGTACCGCCGGCGGTGCCGCGGCCGCGTGCGCTGCGGCGGCCGGGGGTTCGGGGGGCTGGGACTCCTGGGACTCTTTGCCGGTCTTGCGGCGCTTGCGGCGGGAGCGGCCGGAATCCAGGCTGAAGCCGTTGAGGACGTCGGCGAACGTACCGTCGTCGCGGGCAGCACCGGCAGCCCCCGCGCGCGGAGGCTCGCCACCCTCTCCCGGTTCTTCGCCGGACGATCCGGACCCCGTGCTCATCGCCAGATCATCCCACCGGTTCGCCGATCAGCGAGCCACCCAAGCCCTGCAGCTGCGCGCGAAGTTCCGGGGTGAGGATCTGCCCGACCCGGTCGACCAGCATGGTCATCTCGTAGGCGACCTGGCCGATGTCGCAGTTCGGCGCGGCCAGGATCGCCAGGCAGGAGCCGTCGCTGATCGACATCAGGACCATGATGCCGAGCTCCATCTCGACCACGGTCTCGCTGACCGCGCCCGCTTCGAAGCAGCGGGCCGCGCCCTGGGTCAGGCTGACCAGCCCGGACGCCACGGCGGCGAGCTGGTCGGCGCGGTCGAGCGGCAGCCGGTTGGAGGCGGTGAGCAGCAGTCCGTCCGCGGAGACCACCACCGCGTGCGCGACCCCCGGGACGCGCTCGGCGAAGTCGTTCACCAGCCAGCCGAACTGGTTCTGCTGCGGCTGGGCCGTACTCGGCGAGGTCATTCACCCTCCAGTGTTTCGTGGTTGGTCTCGGCGGCAGCCTGCGCGGTGCGGTGCCGGCCACGCTGGATGCCCTGCTGGAAACTGCTCAGGCGGCCACGCACGTCGTGCGCGTCGCGGGCCGGACGGGGGCCCGCCGACCCGGAGGGCGGCGGGGCGCTGCCGGGAAGCAGCTGCTCCCCCCGACGGCGCCGGGGCAATCCTGCCGAAGTGAACAGAGCGGGTGCCGACTGGGACACCGCTTCCACCGCTCGCCACCCTTCGTCCGATCCGAAATCCCACTCCGAATCAGGCGTACCCGGCGAAGTGCCCAGGATTCCGGGCACGGAGGACGGCAGGTCCCGCGGTCCGTCCGCCTGCGGTCCGGGCGGCACGTCGGTGGCCGCCGGACGGCGGGCGGGCAGTTCGGCCGGCGGACCGGCGGGGCGGCCGGGCGCCTCCGCTCCCGGGCGCCGGGACGGCAGCCCGCCCGGGGGTCCGGGATCGGGGTCCGGCGGGGCGAACCCGTTCACGGCGGCCTGCGGGCGCGCGAACTGCTGGGTCTGCTCGGGATCGGGCACCGGCGGGGCGTCCGGCCCGGCGCCGGCCCGGTCCGCGGAGGACGGGAAGTCGTCGTGCCCGGGAGCCGGGGCGGAACCGGCCGCGTCCGGCCGGGCTCCGGTGGGTCCGGTTGCGTCCGGCCGGGGTCCGGCCGGTGCGGCATCCGAGCCCGAAGTGCCGTCCGTGGTGGCGTCCGGCGAGTCGAGCCGCCCCGTGACCGGGGACCCGGCCGCATCGGTGGCGCTGCCGGTACCGATGGTGTCGCCGGTGCTACCGGTGCCGTCGAGCCGTTCGAGTGCCTGTGCGCCCAGACCCGGCGCCGGTGCGGTTTCGACCGGCCGGTCCGGCGGGCCGGGCTCGACCGGCGGCTCGGACCCGGCGGCCACCGGGGGTCCGGCGAGTCCCCGGCTCTCCTGGCGGCCTCGCGTGACTCCGCGCTGGAAGCTGCTCAGCCGTCCGCGCACGTCCGACGCGTCGCGCACCGGCAGCTCCGGCTTGGCCGAGGGTTCGGCCGCCACCGGATCGGACGTGGCGCTGCCCGGCATGAGCTGCTCACCGCGACGGCGGCGCGGCAGCCCGGACGGGGTGAACGCGGTCGGCTCGACCTGCGACACCGCCTGGACGGTGCGCCAGTTCTCGTCGCTGGCGAAGTCCCAGTTGCGCTCGTCCTGCTCCGGCGTGGTGACCGGGACCGTTCCCGCTGCGGCGTCCGTCCCGGCGGGCGCGGCCCCGGACTCCCCGGGCTCCCCGGCTTCCTCGGCGTCCTGGGCCTCCGGCGGGTCGGCGGCGGGAACCGGTGAGCGGAACCAGACCGAGAGCATCTCGTCGAAGATCGGCGTGGTCTCGATCGTCGTCTCGCTGGCCGAGGGCGGCGGGACCTCGGGCACCTGCTGCGCGGCCTGGTTCCACCAGTCGCTCAGGGTGGTTCCGTTGGCGGAGAACAGGTCCTTGCCCGAAGGCAGCTCGCCCTGGCGCCGTCCCTCCGACCCCGAGGGCTCGGCCGGGGGCTCGACCGGCTCGGTGATCTCGGTGGCCTCGGTGGACTCGGTGATCCCGGAGGTCCCGGGCTCGGAGGTCCCGGACGCAGCCGGTTCCGGCCGCGGCGGCGGGACCTGCGGCAGCGACGGCGGGCCGTCCTCCCGCGGAATCGGGCTGAACAGCGCCGTTCCGGAGATTTCGAGATCCGACGGCGGACGCACGCCCGGGGCGGCCTGCTGCCCGTTGGCGTAGCCCGCGAGGTCACCCGAGGAGGGCCACAGCTCGTGGTCGTCGCCACCGCCCGGCTGGAACGGCACCGCGCCGGGGCGGGCCGAACCGTTGACCGGGCGCTGGCGCCGCGGCAGCCCGCCCGGGCTCACCGGCGGGGCGGCGACGCTCTTCAGCGGACCGGTGTGCGGCGCGTGGTCGACCACGGCGCCGGTCATCACCAGCTCGGGCGGGACCACCACGGTGGCGCGCACGCCGACGATGTCCTTGCCGCCGTGCAGCGAGACGCCGATGCGGTGGCGCCCGGCCAGGCGGCCGACCACGAACAGGCCCATCCGGCGCGAGGTGGCGAGGTCGACCGAACCGGCCTCGGTGAGCCGGCTGTTGGCCTCCACCACCTCGTACTCGTTCATGCCGATGCCCTTGTCGAGGATGTCGACGTTGATCGAGCCGTCCTCGGCCAGCCGGGTCGCGACCGTCACCTGGGTCTCCGGCGCGGAGAACGCGGTGGCGTTGTCGAGCAGCTCGGCCACCAGGCGCTGCACGTCGCCGGCGGCGAACCCGACGATCTTCACCGCGGGCGGCTGCTGCACCGAAACCCGCTGGTACTGCTCGATCTCCGAGACCGCGGCGCGCAGCACGTCGTGCGCGCTCACCGGCTGCCCGGAGCGGCGGCCCGGCTCGGCGCCGGAGAGCACCATCAGGTTCTCGTTGTTGCGCCGCATCCGGGTGGCGAGGTGGTCGAGCTGGAACAGCGTGGCGAGCTGGTCGGCGTCCTCCTCGTCGCGCTCCAGCCGCTCGATCAGCTGTAGTTGCCGCTGCACCAGGCTCTGGCTGCGCCGCGACAGGTTGACGAACACGCTGCTGTAGCCGGCGCGCATCGCCGCCTGCTCGGTCGCGAGCCGCAACGCCTGGCTGTGCACCTGCTCGAAGGCCCGCGCCACCTCGCCGACCTCGTCGTGCACGTGCACCGGCACCGGCGCGACCTCGATGCTCTGCGAGCGGCCCTCCTGGATGTTGCGGACCGCGGCCGGCAGCTCCTTCTCGGCGACGTCGAGCGCGCTGCGGCGCAGGGTGGACAGCGAGCGGAGCAGCTGGCGGGTGATCAGGAAGACGACGGCGGCGGCCACCACCAGCGCGGCGAACAGCAGCACGGCCAGCAGACCGGCCGAGCTGCTGGCGTCCTCGACGAGTGCGGCCGAGGCGTCCGAGGCCTGCGCGCCGAGCCGCTTGCTCACCTCGGAGAGCTGGTTCACCACGGCGTCGGAGGCGCTGTTCCACGCCGGCGCCGACAGCCCGCGCAGCGCGTCGTCGCTCGACGAGCCCTGCTCGCCCAGCGCCCGGCCGACCATGCGCTTGCGGTCGTAGGAGGAGCCGGGCTTGAGCGTGCTGTCGAGGTCCTGGCGCTGCGGCGCGGTGGCGGCGGCGCTGAAGTCGTCCATCCGGTCGTCGAAGCGCAGCTCCGCGTCGCGGACGTCGGAAAGCTGCTGCGCGGGCAGGGTGCCGCGGGAGATGCCGAACGCGATCAGCGACTGGGTGACCGAGGCCTGTTCCTTGGCCGCCTCGAGGTCGTGCAGCGCGTTCGGGGTGCCGCCCAGCGCGTCGGCGCTGGCGCCCGCGGCCACCGCGGTGTCGGCGGCGACCAGCGCGGTGGTCACGGCGTTGTAGTCGCTGACGGCCTCGGCCGCGTCCAGCAGACCGGCACCGACCTGCTGGCGGATCACCGTGATCTCGTTGACCTGCGCGGTCGCCGAGTTCACCGCACCGGACACGCTGGACTCGTCGGAGCCGATGCGGCCCGCGGCCGTGGTGAAGGGCTCGACCGCGGCGTCGGTAGCCGCGCGGGCGGCCTTCAGCTCCGGCGTCACCCCGGCCGAGCCGGCGATCAGCTGCCGGGCGGTCAGGGTGCGCTCGCGCTGCAGACCGTCGGTGAGCGAGCGCAGTTGGGCGCTCAGCCCGACCAGTCGGTCGATCCGGTCGTAGTCGTCCGAGCGGCCGACCTGACCGGCGATGGCGGTGATCCCGAGCACCAGCGCGAGCACGATGGGGACCAGCGTGACGGCCGAGAGCTTGACCGCCAGGCTCCAGTCCCGCCAGCCCAGCACCGCGCGCCGGACCGCGGACCACCGCGACCGCCGGGGCGGGCGGCCGAGCAGTTTCCCCACAGGCACCTGGCCTTCTCCTGCACTGGTCACGAAAGTGACTCCCTGTCCGGCGTCGTGGCGACCCGTCGACGGCTTCCGGGGCTCCCGGCGCGATCCACGGTTTTCCGCCGACCCGCGCGAACGACCCCGGGAAGGCACGGCGGAGCCGACCGGTCACCCCTGCGCCGGGAACCGTGGTTCCCGGGACTTTGCACGTGCATGGCGCAAGTTGCGTACTGCACGCGGGTGGTCGAGATCAACTTGTCTGTGCCTATCGATCGCTGCGGTCAGCTGGGCCAAAGAATCGTACACCAATCCGGACCACCGTAATTCCCTTCCACTTCGAGGGGCTGACCAGGGAAAAGGCGCCGGGCTCCCGGTTCGGCCGTCCCGATTCGCCGAGCCGGGGCGGCGACGGGGAATTCCCGTTACCGGTTGGACCGGCACTCGGCATCCGGACGTCACCCGATTAGCCCACGCAGCGTAGTCGGATCCTTCCGGAGACCTACGCTGCGTGCCCCCATCGAGTGGGTCAAGGACGAAGATGAACCCGATGTTGTGGTGCGGTTGCGACTCGCCGCCCGACCCGGTGATTTCTTTCGGGACCCCCCGCTGGCCTGGGAATCCTCCGCCGCCCCCTCGGCGACCCGGACCGGGGCGGGCCAGCACCGGCCTTCCGGCCGCTACCGCGGGTAGCTGTTCCGGGTGACCACCCGGCGCTACTCAACCATTCGCCGCAGCCATCCGGAGCAGGGGCGACGCCGGGTGACAACACCTCCACTATTCCGAGTGATCTGCCCGTGATCAAAGTCCGGGCGACCGTTTTCCCGTATTTCCGACGGTTAAAGGAATTCCGGAACCCGCTTGCGGAACCGGCTTTTTCCGATGCCCCCGGACGTCGTTACGATGACCGCCTCCCTGTCCGCAAGAGCAGACCGGGTGCCACTCGGACGAGGGGCACCGGCCCGGCCCCGCTCGCGGACGCAAGTTGCCGGAGGCACCCATGCACGACGTCACTCGGCCCCCCTCGGCGAGCCACCCGCTCGACGAGACCGGCCGGCTGCCGGCCCTGTTCGCCACCGACGGCGCGGCCCCGGCCACCCCGGCCGGCCCGGACTACGACTCGATCCAGCGCAGCCCGGAGTTCCGCGCCCTGCGGCGGCGGTTCCGCGGGTTCGTCTTCCCGATGAGCATCGGCTTCTTCGTCTGGTACCTGACCTACGTGGTGCTGGCCGCCTACGCCGGCGGGTTCATGAGCACCCCGGTGTTCGGCCTGGTCAACGTGGGCATGCTGCTCGGGCTGGCGCAGTTCGCGACCACCGCCCTGATCACCCTGGCCTACGTCCGGTTCGCCGACCGCCACGTCGACCCGAAGGTCGCCGAGCTCAGGACCCGGGCCGCCGCGACGGAAGGAGCCCAGCAGTGACCGTTCTGGCCGAAAGCACCTCCGCCAGCAACCCGCTCGTGAACACCGGGGTGTTCGCGCTGTTCGTCGCGATCACCCTGTACGTGGTCTACCGGGCGGGCAACCGGGGTCAGCGGACCTCGACCGCCGATTATTACGCGGCCGACAGCGCCTTCACCGGCCGGCAGAACGGCGTCGCGCTCTCGGGCGACTTCCTTTCGGCCGCCTCGTTCCTCGGCATCGCCGGCGCCATCGCGATCCACGGCTACGACGGCTTCCTCTACTCCATCGGCTTCCTGGTGGCCTGGCTGGTCGACCTGCTGCTGATCGCCGAGCTGCTGCGCAACACCGGCCGGTTCACCATGGGCGACGTGCTGAGCTTCCGCATGCGCCAGCGCCCGGTGCGCGCCGCCTCCGCGACCTCGACCCTGGTCATCTCGTTCTTCTACATGCTGGCGCAGATGGCCGGTGCCGGTGGGCTGGTCGCGCTGCTGCTGGACGTGCACTCCCGCCTGGGCCAGGCGCTGGTGATCGCCGTGGTCGGCCTGGTCATGGTGATCTACGTGCTGGTCGGCGGGATGAAGGGCACCACCTGGGTGCAGATCATCAAGGCGAGCATCCTGCTGATCGCCGCCACGCTGATCACCGTGTTCCTGTTCGGCAAGTACGGCTTCAACTTCTCGCGCCTGCTGACCGCGGCGACCGACCGCAGCCCGATGGGCCGGCAGCTGCTCGAGCCCGGCGGCTCGTACGGGCAGAGCGGCACCACCAAGCTCGACTTCGTGTCGCTGTCGCTGGCCCTGGTGCTCGGCATCGCCTCGCTGCCACACGTGCTGATGCGCTTCTACACCGTGCCGAACGCCCGCGAGGCCCGCCGCTCGGTGGTCTGGGCCACCGCGTGCATGTTCGTGTTCTACCTGTGCACGCTGGTGATCGGCTTCGGCGCGGCGGCGCTGGTGGGCGCGGACGAGATCAAGAGCGCGCCCGGCGGCGAGAACTCCGCGGCCCCGCTGCTGGCCCTGCACATCGGCGGCACGCTGCTGCTGGGCATCGTGTCCGCGGTCGCGTTCGCCACCATCCTGGCCGTGGTCGCGGGCCTGACCATCACCGCGTCCGCCTCCTTCGCCCACGACGTCTACGCGAACATCGTCAAGCGCGGCAAGGCGGAACCGGCCTCCGAGGTGCGGGTGGCCCGGCTGACCGCGCTGGTGGTCGGCGTGCTCGCGATCCTGGGCGGCATCCTGGTCAACGGGCAGAACATCGCGTTCCTGGTCGCGCTGGCCCTGGCCGTCGCGGCGTCGGCGAACCTCTCGACGCTGCTGTACTCGCTGTTCTGGAAGCGGTTCAACACCACCGGCACGCTGTGGAGCATCTACGGCGGGCTGACCGCCTGCCTGCTGCTGGTGCTGTTCTCGCCGGTGGTCTCCGGGGCGCCCGACGCGATCTTCCCGAGCCTGGACTTCCACTGGTTCCCGCTGAAGAACCCGGGCCTGGCCTCGATCCCGTTCTCGTTCCTGTGCGGCGCGATCGGCACCTTCGCCGGCCGTTCGAAGGCCGACAAGGCCAAGCACGCGGAGATGGAGGTCCGGTCGCTGACCGGGATCGGGTCCTGAGGCGGGGTCAGAAGACGTCCTGGCCGGCCTGCACGCGGCGGGTCACCCGGCGCTCGACCAAGAACGAGACGAACGGGACGCAGCCGGCCAGCAGGACCAGCACCGTGCTCTTGATCGACCAGCGGGCTTTGATCGCCAGATCGATGGTGAGCACCAGGTAGATCATGTAGAGCACGCCGTGGATCGGCGAGTAGACGGCGGCCGGGGTGGCGTTGCCGAAGCCGTACTCGATCACCATCGTCGCGCACAGCGCGAGGAGGCCGACGCCGGTCACGTAGGCGCTGACGCGAAAGCGCAGCAGCGGGCCGGACAGCGAGGCCGGACGGGTCTTCTCGGCACCCTCGGTGCTGGTGGTCATGGTCTGGTCCTCACTTCGGCGGTGTTCAGGAGTGCTGGTCGCGGGCGTGCAGCTCGCGCAGGTAGCTGTTGTACGCGGCGAGTTCGGCGTCCTCTTCGGTAACGACGGCCAGGCGGCGCACCGGGGCCCGCCTCGGCTCGGGCACGGCCGTCGCGGCCGGCTCGGGCCGGGCCCCGGCCCGCTCGGCCTCCTCGCGTTCGCGCAGCTTCTTGATGCGCCAGAACATGAAGGCCGGGAACAGGCCGAACAACGGCCACTGCAGCACGTAGCCCAGGTTCTGGAAGGTGCCGCTCGCGGACATGAACCGGTCCCACTGCCACCAGGCCAGCCCGCAGCACAACGCCAGGCTCACGAGGCACGTCGCGGCGATCATGAGCCGGCGCCCGAGCGGGGACGCGGCCGGGCCGGAGTTCGCTGGCACGGGTGAGACGCTAGCACTGGGAATGCGGCGACCGGCCGCCGAGGCGCGTCACCCGTGGCCCGCCTCTCATGGGCTGACCACGGGTTTCGCACGGATTTCACACCCGCTCCGGACGCCCGGGAGGAATGTGGTGGCACCACCCGCCGATCGGCGGCGGAGTCCGGGGGCGGCATCGGCGGAGCGCTTCGCCGACCTAGGCGCCGGTGGTGCCACCCCGCGCCCGCGCCTTTACGTCGTCCGCGCGTCTGCGCCTTTCTTATCCCGCCTGTGCCTTCTGGGCGCCCTTGGCGTACCCGTCGGCGAGGCCGAACACCTTCTGCGCGTACTCGGTGGAGTTGTTGTACGACAGGATGCCCGACCACCAGCCGGCCGGCGTCGCCATGTCGCGTCCGCCCGTGCAGAGGTAGCGGGCCGCGGCGAGCGCGGCGTCGTCGATCTGCTGGGGGTCGCCGAGGCCGTCGCCGTTGCCGTCGGAGGCCCATTTGCGCCAGGTGCCGGGGATGAACTGCATCGGGCCGACCGCGCGGTCGGCCACCGGGTCCCCGTCGAAGCGGCCGCCGTCGGTGTCGCTGATCGCGCGGACGCCGCTGGAGCCGTCGAGCGGGACGCCGATGATCGGCTTGGACGGCCGCCCGTCGGCGCCGAGCACCGCTCCGCCGTACTGGCCGTGGTCGGACTCGATGCGGCCGATGCCGGCGAGGGTCGCCCACGAGATGCGGCAGCCCGGCTCGGCTGAGCGCAGGGCCAGTTCGGCGTTGCCGTACGCGTGCAGCGCCCGCGCCGGGATGCCGGTGGTCCGGGAAACCTTCTTCGCCCACTCGTCGAGCGGGTCGCCGCCCGGGGGCCGGTCCGCCGGCGGCGCGGTGCCCTCACCGGCACCACCCGCGGCCACGGCGCTGACCGGCACGATCGAACCGGGCTTCACGTCGGCGGCCTTGACGCTGAGCGCCGGGATGTCGGTGGTGGTCGGGCCGGCCACCGGCGCTGAGGCCCGGGTGACCAGCCAGACGCCCCCGCCGGCCACGGCGAGCACCACGATCACCACCGCCAGCCGCACGGCCACGGCCACCCCGGGCCGGGCGCGGGCCGATCCCGGCGCGGCCGGGGTGACGGCTCGGTCCTCGGTCTGTCCGGTGCTCGGCACGAAACTCAGGTCCTCCAGCGTGGCGGTCGTTCGATCACACAACGAGCCCGCGAAGGTTAGCGTTACGCGGAGCCGCGGATCGGGCGAGCCCCGCCGGTTCACCCGGCCGTGGTGGCATTTCCGGGCCGGGCCGCCAAGCCGGTCCCGGGTCCGGCGCCGGGACTGGTCCGGAGTTGGCCGGGGTCCGGACGCGATGGCCGGGCCGGGGTTCTTCGCGGCGTCCGGTGCCAGCCGAGCCGCTGCCGGGTTCGGTGCCGGGACTGGTCCGGTGCCGGGGTCCGGAGTTGGCCGGGGTCCGGACGCGATGGCCGGGCCGGACTGGGTGGCGGGCCGGGCTTCGGACGCTGCGGGCCGGGGTTCTTCGCGGCGTCCGGTGCCGGCCGAGCCGCTGCCGCATGACGACGCTTCCCGCCGGGCGGCCGGGCGAGCCCGGTGCACCACGGGCGCCGATCGGCCCGGCCGAAACCGCCGAACGGCTTCGTGGAAAACCCGGCCTGGTGCCCCGCGCCGACCGATCGATCCGGCCCACCGGCCGCCGGTCAGGGCAGTTCGCGATTGCGGCCGTAACGGCGGCGACCGGCCCGGCCGAACCGGCCGCCCGGGTCGGCCCGGGCGGTCAGGCCGACTTCTGCTGGCGGGCCAGGCGGGCGACGCACCAGGCCGGGGCGCTGCCGCGGCGGAGGTGCTGGAGCACGGTCATCGGGCCGAGGCGGCGGCTCAGGTCCGAGGGGGCGAGACCCGCCGCCCGGTAGTCGAGGGCCCGCTGGTCGAGCGGGCTGAGGCCGGCGTCCCACCAGAGTTCGGCTTCGGCGACGTCGCCGACCATCTGCCACCAGCCGGCGGCGGCCACGAGCAGCTCGTCGGGGACCTCGGGCAGGCGGACGCGCATGGCGTCGAGGTAACCCGGGTCGGCCGCGTCGACCTGGGCCCAGCGCGAGGAGCCGGACCGGGCCCGCTGGCCCGGGATGCCGGGCGGGGCGGAAGGCGCGTCGGCCAGCCAGGCGGACGCGATGCGGTCGACCTCCTGCTCCTCGGGAGTCCGCTCGCGTTCCGCGGCCCACTGCCGGATCAACGCGTCCACTCCGGGATCTCCGGTCATCCCTGCCTCCTCATTGGTCCCCGACGGGCCGGCCCTGAGCGCCGGCCCCGTTGCGCGTTCACGACTTGCACCCACTCGCGTGATCGGGCGGGGAAATCCCCCGCTTTCGCCTGGTTCCCGAGGGACCGGAGAACCGGCTGATCACGCAATGTGAGCACCGTAGGGCCGAGGGTGCTCGTTCCGCCATACCCAGGCTCGCTCTAATTCCGCGACCAGGCCGTTTTTGGGACCAATCCACCCGGATGGTCGAGCGTGACGACCGCATCCCGGGAAGCGGTGACAACGTGTCACCATCAGCCGACGGACACGGAGGGTTATCAGGCGAAAAGGGCCTTGAAGAAGGTCACGATGGCTTCCGCGCCCTCCTTGAGCCAGCCGAGCACGCGGTGCACCATGTCGGCCGACTGCGTGGGCTGCGTGATCAGGAAGAACAGCACGAGCGCGACCACTCCGACGACGACGAAGATCTTCAGGCCGTTCGACATGGCTCAGTCCGCTCCATTCCGCCGGCTCCCGCTGCGGAAGCCGGCCGTGACCCGCGGGCGCCCCGCACGGTCACCCCACTCTAGTGACGACCGGCCCCCAGGACCCGGTGATCGGCCGAGCCGGGCCCGGCCGGACCCGGGAGAGTGACGGCGCTCACTATCGAGTGAGTCCGAAGTGGTGTGTCGGCATCCGGATACGCTCCGGCGATGGACGAAGGCGAGACAGTCGCGCTGCGGCCGGTCCTCGAATCGGACCTCGGGACCCTCGAAGCGCTGACCAACGACCCGGCCACCGCGGGCGAGTACCAGTGGTTCGGCTGGCACGACCCCGGTTTCCTCCGGCGCCGCTGGCGCGAGGACGGCATGCTCGGCACCGACCGCGGCATGCTCGTCCCCACGCTGGGCGGCCGCGTGCTCGGGCTGGTCTCATGGCACCGCTCGCGGACCGGCCCCAGCTCGTTCTGCTGGAACATCGGGCTGGTCCTGCTGCCGGAAGCCCGCGGGCACGGCCACGGCACGGAAGCGCAGCGCCTGCTGGTGCGCTACCTGTTCGCCCACACGCAGCTCAACCGCGTCGAGGCCACCACCGAAATCGCCAACCGGGCGGAGCAGCGCTCGCTGGAGAAGGCCGGCTTCACCCGCGAAGGCGTGCTTCGTGGTTTCAACTTCCGAGACGGTGAGTGGCGCGACAGCGTGCTGTACGCGGTCGTTCGCGCGGACTTGTGAGGGTTCAGGCCGGTGCTGAGCCGCCTGGACCCTCGCCGGCGGTTCAGGCGATCGCGCCCGCCGCACGCAGGCCCGCCAGCCCATCCGCATCGAAGCCCAGCTCGGCCAGCACCTCCTCGGTGTCGGCGCCCTTCTCGTGCGGCGCCTCCGGGATGGCGGGCGGGGTGCGGTCGAACCGGGGCGCCGGGGCGGGCTGCACGGTGCCGCCGATGTCGACGAAGGTGCCGCGAGCCGCGTTCTGCGGGTGCGAAGCGGCCTCCCACGGCGACAGCACCGGCGTCAGGCAGGCGTCCGTGCCCTCCGCGCGCGCGAGCAGCTCGTCACGTGGAAAGCGCGCCACTGCATCGGCGAGGATCTTCCGTAGCTGCGGCCACTTGCTCTTGTCCACGTGCACCGGCAGGTCTTCGCGTTCGAGGCCGAGCACCTTGACCAGGTCGCCCCAGAACCGCATCTCGATCGCGCCGATCGCCACGTACTTCCCGTCCGCGGTTTCGTAGGTGTCGTAGAACGGGGCACCGCCGTCGAGCAGGTTGTCGCCGCGCTCCCCCGGCCAGACGCCGGCCGCGCGCATGCCGTGCAGGCTCGTGGTGAGCAGCGCCGCGCCCTCGACCATCGACGCGTCCACCACCTGACCCCGGCCCGAAGCGGTGCGCTCGTGCAGCGCGGCCAGCACGCCCATGGCGAGCATCAGCCCGCCGCCGCCGAAGTCGCCGACCAGGTTGAGCGGCGGCACCGGCCGCTCGCCGGCGCGGCCGATCGGCTCGAGCGCGCCGGCGATGCCGACGTAGTTGATGTCGTGGCCGGCCGCCTGCGCGAGCGGGCCGTCCTGGCCCCAGCCGGTCATCCGGCCGTAGACCAGCCGCGGGTTGCGCGCGTGCACCTGCGCGGGGCCGAGGCCCATCCGCTCCATCACCCCTGGCCGGAAGCCCTCGATCAGCACGTCGGCCGTCTCGGCCAGCTTCAGCACCAGCTCGACCCCTTCCGGGGTCTTGGTGTTGAGGCCGATGGTGCGCCGCCCGCGGGCCAGCGGGTCGTTCGGCAGGCCGAGGACGTCGGCCCCGGGGGTCGCGCGGTCCACGCGGACCACGTCGGCGCCGAGGTCGGCCAGCACCATGCAGGCGAACGGCGCGGGCGCGAGCCCGGCCAGCTCCACCACCTTCAGCCCGGCGAGGGGACCAGTCTTCACTTCGGCATGTCCTTTCCTTGCGCGGCCACGGGAATCAGAGCGTGCGGGAGATGATCTCCTTCATGATTTCGCTGGTGCCGCCGAAGATCCGCGAGATCCGGACGTCGGCCCACGCGCGCGCGATCGGGTACTCGGTCATGTAGCCGTAGCCGCCGAACAGCTGCAGGCAGTCGTCCACCACCTTGTTGACCCGTTCGGTGGTCCACAGCTTCGCCATCGCCGCGCCCTGCACGTCGAGCTCGCCCTTGAGGTGCCGTTCGATGCACTGGTCGAGGAACGCGCGCGCCACCGCCGCCTCGGTCGCGGCCTCGGCCAGGGTGAACTTGGTGTTCTGGAAGGCGAAGATCGGCCGGCCGAACGCGGTGCGCTCCTTGGTGTACTGGAGGGTCAGGTCGATCGCGGCCTCCATGCCGGCCACCGCGGTCACGGCGATGATCAGCCGTTCCTGGGGCAGTTGCAGCATGAGCTGGACGAAGCCCTGGCCTTCGGCGTCGCCGAGCAGGTTCGCGGCGGGCACGCGGACGTCGTCGAAGAACAGCTCGGCGGTGTCCTGGCCCTTCAGTCCGACCTTGTCGAGCACGCGGCCGCGGCGGAAGCCCGGGGTGTCGGTCTCGACCGCGATCAGCGAGACGCCCTGCGCGCCGGCGTCGGGGTCGGTCTTGCAGGCGACCACCACGAGGTCGGCGTGGTAGCCGTTGGTGATGAAGGTCTTGGCGCCGTTGATCACGTAGTGGTCGCCGTCGCGGACCGCGCGGGTCTTGATGCTCTGCAGGTCCGAGCCCGTGCCCGGCTCGGTCATGGCGACGGCGCCGACGAACTCGCCGCTGGCGAACTTGGGCAGCCACTCGCGCTTGCGCTCCTCCGCGGCGTAAGCCAGCAGGTAGTGCGCCACGATTCCGTTGTGGACGGTCACGCCCCAGGCGCTGTCCCCGCACCGCGCCTGCTCCTCGTAGAGCACGGCCTCGTGGGCGAACGTGCCGCCGCCACCGCCGTACTCCTCGGGGATGGACAGCGCGAGCAGCCCGACCTCGCCCGCTCGCGTCCAGAGCTCGCGGTCGAGCTTCTTCTCCGCGGCCCAGCGCTCCTGGTTCGGCACCAATTCCTTCTGCATGAAGGTACGGGCGAGCTCCCGGAAGTCTTCGAGTTCGGTGCTGCTCCACGAGCTCTTCTGGATCTGCAACGGCACGGCGACGCCTCCTGCGGGACTGGAAAACATGACGCGGGAAAGGTAAGTTCCATCCGGAATGTACATCCGTTCAGTCCTGTACGTAAAGTACCGGGCCGGCGGCCGAAGCTGGGAGTCCCCGATGACCGAGGTCGCGGCGAAGCCGCATCGCACCCAGGCGCAACGCCGGGAGCGGACGCGGACCGCCCTGCTGGACGCGACCATCGAGTGCCTGGTCGAAATCGGCTACTCCCGGGCTTCGGTGCAGGAGATCTGCGCCCGGGCCGGGGTGTCGAAGGGCGCGGTGCAGCACCACTTCGCCACCAAGGCGGAGCTGATGGCCGCCGCCGTGGAGCACCTGA
The DNA here is from genome assembly GCF_032335455.1 of Amycolatopsis sp. PS_44_ISF1. Taxonomy (NCBI): domain Bacteria; kingdom Bacillati; phylum Actinomycetota; class Actinomycetes; order Pseudonocardiales; family Pseudonocardiaceae; genus Amycolatopsis; species Amycolatopsis sp. PS_44_ISF1. The sequence continues at coordinate 2,476,306 of NZ_JANUXO010000002.1, forward strand.
CCAACCGGCTGCGCGGTGAGCTGGCCGCCTCGCTCGGCCGCCTGCCCGGCGGCTCGTCCGGCGTCGCCGCGGCCATCGACCTGCTGTGGACGGGCTACTCGGGCACGCTGTCCACCGCGGTCACCGAGCTGTGGGTCGCCGCGCGCACCGACCCGGAGCTGCGCGCCGCGATCCGGCCCGTGGACCGCGCGCTGGGCCGGGCCACCCTCGCGCAGATCAGCCAGGTCGCCGGGGAACTGCCGAAGGAGCGGGCGGAAATGCTCTTCTGGCTCACCGTCAACCTCACCCGCGGCCTGGCCCTGGACGCCGAGCTCGGCGGCGACCCGCACCGCCGCCGCCAGCTACTGGAGGAGTGGAAGCGCATCGCGGTGCTGCTCTATTCCGACGCCGCGACGGGCTGAACCCCGGCGTCCGCCTTATCCGGGGCAGGATTTCGTGGTGCAATCGCTGCGGCCGGTCCGTGCCCCGGCCGAGGAGGCCCTCGATGAGCAGCCTGCCCCCGCCGCGTCCGGCCGTGCCGGTGGCGCCGGTGGATCCGGTCGATCCCGGCGAGCTGGCGCGGATGCTCTCGGCGGTGCTCGGGGCGTTGTCCGCCGTGCTGGTGCTCACCGGCTCGTTCCTGCCGATCTGGGCCTACCAGGAGTCCTCGGGCCGCCGGGTCCAGGCTTCCCAGTCCGTCACGGCGTGGACGCGGCTGTTCGACATCGAGCCGGACCCCGCCGAGCGCGCCTACTACGCGACCACCCACGTCGCCCACTACGGCATCCCGCTGGCCGTCGCGTGCGTCGTGCTGCTCGCCGGTGCGGCCGGGGCGCTGACGCGAGCCCGCACCATGGGTCGCGGCGCGCTGGTCGCCGGGAGCGCGGGGGTGGTGGCCGCGGTGTGGGTGATCGGCATGGAGGTCTCCGCGACGCTGAGCTACAACCGGCCGTCCGGCCTGACCGAACTGCACTACTCCAGCGGGACCGGGTTCTGGGTGCTGCTGGCGGGCGGGATCGTCGCCCTGGCCACGCTCGGCGCAGCCCTGCTGTCCGGCCGCCGCCCGCGGCCGGTCGAGCCGAGGTCCGACCGCCCGGGCCCACCGTCGCCGGCTCGGGAGAACCCCGGTCCGCCTCCACGCACCCACGACGAGCCGGTGCCCCAGCCCTTTCCGCCTCCGGCGAGGCCACCCGCCCGATTATCCGAATAATGCTCGCAATTTTTTCGGGCCGGGCCATACCGCCGGTATGGTTTACTCGTCGGTAACACCGGTCCGAACGGAGACGCCATGACCAGTACGACATCGGCGAACGTCAGCGGCCAGGCGCCCGGCGAGGCGCCACCGGCGACCATCGGGGGTGTCGACGGCGCTCCCACCGCGGACCGCGCCGCCCGCCTCGTGGCCCGGGTGACCGGCGGCGCGGACTCGGCCCCCGTCCGGATGCGCGCGCCCTTCACCGGTCTGCCGGTCACGACGCTCCCCCAGGCCACCGACGCCGAGGTGCGCGCCGCCTTCGCCGCCGCGCGCGAGGAGCAGCGAGACTGGGCCGCGCGCCCGGCCGCGGACCGGCAGCGCTTCCTCATCCGGCTGCACGACCTGGTCCTCGACCGCCAGTCCGAGGCCCTCGACCTGGTGCAGGTGGAGGCGGGCAAGGCCCGGATCGACGCCTTCGACGAGGTCAGCGCCACCGCGCTGGTCGCGGCCTACTACGGCAAGCACAGCGCCCGGATCCTCGCGCCCCGGCGCGGCGCCGGGGTGATCCCCGGGCTGACCAAGGCCGGCGAGCTGCACCACCCCAAGGGGGTCGTCGGGATCATCTCGCCCTGGAACTACCCGCTGGCGCTGACCGCGATGGACGCCCTCCCCGCGCTGGCCGCGGGCAACGCCGTGGTGCAGAAGCCGGACAACCAGACCGCGCTGTCCGCGTTGTGGCTGCAGGAGCTGGCCGAGGAGGCGGGCCTGCCGGCCGGGCTGTGGCAGGTGGTGCTCGGGCGGGGCTCGGTCATCGGCACCGCACTGGTCGAGGAGTGCGACTACCTCTGCTTCACCGGCTCCACCCCGACCGGCCGGGAGCTGGCCGGGCGGATCGCCCCGCGGCTGACCGGCTACTCCCTGGAGCTGGGCGGCAAGAACCCGATGGTCGTGCTGCCGGACGCGGACCTGGCCAAGGCCGCGACCGGCGCCGTCACCGCGTGCTTCTCCTCGGCCGGTCAGCTGTGCGTCTCGGTGGAGCGGATCTACGTGCACGAAAGCGTCCGCGAGGAGTTCACCCGGGCGTTCGTCGCCCGCACGGCCGCCCTGAAGCTCGGCGGCACCCTCGGCTACGGCGCGCAGATGGGCTCGCTGACTTCGGAGAGCCAGCTGGAGACCGTCACCGCGCACGTCGAAGACGCCCGGGCCAAGGGCGCCCGGGTGCTCACCGGCGGCCGGGCGCGACCGGACCTCGGCCCGCTGTTCTACGAGCCGACCGTGCTCACCGGTGTCACGGCCGGGATGGCGCCGTTCGCCGACGAGACGTTCGGGCCGGTGGTCTCGATCTACGGTTACACCGACGTCAACGAGGCCATCGAGCGGGCCAACGACACCCCGTTCGGGCTCAACGCCAGCGTCTGGTCCCGCAACGGCCGCGCCGGCTGGGAGGTCGCGGCCCGGCTGAAGGCCGGCACGGTGAACATCAACGAGGGCTACGCCGCGACCTTCGGCAGTGTCGGCGTGCCGATGGGCGGGATGAAGGAATCCGGCGCCGGCCGCCGCAACGGCGCCGAGGGCCTGCTGAGGTACACCGAGACGCAGTCGATCGCCCTGCAGCGCGGCCTGGCCCTGCGCCCACCACGGTGGGTTCCGGGTGCGGCGTGGGCGCGGATGATGACCGCGAGCATGAAGCTGCTGCGCCGCATCCCCTGGCGTTGACCTTCTGCGCCGAGCTGGCCGGCCCCTTCGGTGCTGTGCGGGCCCGGCGTCAGTCCTTCGGTGGCGGGCCCGCGGGGGCGGAAAGCAGACCTCGGTCGTAGGCGATGGCGACGGCTTCCGCGCGTCGGCCCGCGCCCAGCTTCGCCATCACTCGTGACAGGTGCACGCTCACCGTCTTCTCGCTGATGTAGAGCTCTTCCCCGACCTGGCGGTTGGTGCGGCCCAGGGCCACCCGCTCCAGTACGTCGCGCTCGCGCTCGGTCAGGGGGTCGGTGATCGCCCGGGGCCCGGGGTGCGGTGCGGCCGGGTCGAGGCCCGGGAGGTCCAGCCGCGCGCGGCGCGCGAGGTCGCGGACGGCCTCGCGCAACGGCAGCGCGTCCAGCCGGTCGGCGAGGTCGTGGGCGGCTTCCAGCGGGATCACGGCCGCGGCCGGGTCCCCGCCGGCCATCAGGGCCTCGGCCTGGTGCCAGCGGCAGATCGCCTGCTCGTACACCGCGCCGTAGCCGAACGCCTCGGCCGCGGCGGCCCAGAGCGCCGGGTCGAGAGGGCCGTCGAGGGCGCTGCCCCAGGCTTCGGCGCGGGCGAGCCACGCGCGTCCTTCCGGGCCGAGCGTGCCCGAGCGCGGCGACCCCTCCTTCGCGGATTTACGGCCGCGTTCGAGCAGCCGGCGGCCGAGCTCGGTGAGCTGACCGGCCTTCGCCTGGTCGCCGTGGGCCCGCGCGGCGGACGCCCCGGTGATCGCCGAGGCCAGCCCCAGCGCGGCGATCCGGATTCCGCCCAGCAGCGACGGCTCCACCTGGTCGAGCCAGTCGAGCAGTTCCTCGGCGATGCGCGCTGCCTCCTGGTGCTGACCACGCCAGGTGGCCAGCTCGATCTCCGCGTCTCCGGCCGACAGGGCGATCTGGATGTCGGCGGACCAGTTCCGCCGCAGCCCGGGCAGCAGCTTCGCCGCGTCCTCGAACCGGCCGCGGGCCACCAGGAACAGCATCCAGTTGGCCAGGATCCGCGCCGCCACCGCGCTCGACACGCCCCGGCCCGCGCGCCCGGCCGCGTCCTCGGCCGGCCAGTCCCCCGCCAGGTAGCGCAGGTACAGGTGCCGCGCGCGCAGCTCCAGCCCGTACGAGCTCCAGGCGAGCCCGCTCTCCTCGGCCCGCTCGACGCCGCGCTTCGCGTGGACCAGCGCCTCGGCCAGCTCGGCCTGGTCGTCGTAGCTCAACGCCAGGAAGTACATCCCGCGGAGCTCGACGTTGAGCGCCTTTCCGTTGTGCGCCTTGCCAATGGCCTGGAGCAGCCGGTGCCGCGCTTCCTCGGGGTCGCCGGCCGAATCGGCCAGGGTGCCGAGGGTGATCAGCGCGGACGCCTCGGCCCCGACGCTCCCGGCCACCCGTGCGTCCGCGACCGCCGTGAGCGCGTTGTCCAGCGCCTCCTCCGGCTGGTCGATCGCCCGCTGGAACCCGGCGCGGGTGGCCAGCACCCAGGCCCGGGTGATGCTGGGCTCGCTGTCCTCGACCAGCTCCCAGGCCCGGTCCATGGCGGCCAGGGCCTCGTCCAGCCGGCCCTCCAGCACGTTCAGCGCCTCGGCCAGCCTCCGCCACACCTTGGCCGCGCGGTCCGGTGACGTGTCCGGCCGCAGCGCCTCGGTGGCCGAGCGCGCGAACGCCGCGGCCCGCTCCGGCTCGCCCGAGGTGCCGGCGAAGTACGAAGCCTCGTGCAGCAGCTTCAGCTCATCGACGCCTTCGGGACGGCCTTCGGCCGGTACCGCGTCCCAAATGGACAGTGCCTGCTCGGCGTGCCGCAGTGCGGCGCCGGGTGCGCCCAGCTTCTCCGCCTCGTCCATGGCGCGCAGCAGCGCGGGCAGGGCGGTGACCAGGTCCCGGCTCTCCAGGCTGTGGAACGCCAGCTTCGCGTCGTGCCCGCGGCCCTGCGGCACCGCCAGGATCCGCGCCGCGTACGCCGAGTGCATCCGCGTGCGCTCTCCCGGCAGCAGGTCGCCGTACACCGCTTCCTGCAGCAGGGCGTGCCGGAACACGTAGCTGCCGCCCTCGATCACCAGCACGTGGTGCTGCACGGCCTCGCGCAGCACCTCGTCCAGCTCCAGCTCGCCCAGGCCCGAGACCGCGGTGAGCGCGCCGTGCGACACCGGCTCGTTGGCCACCGAGACCACCCGCAGCACCCGTCGGGTCTCGGCCGGGAAGCGCTCCAGCCGGGCCAGCAGCACCTCCGCCAGCCCGGCCGGCAGATCGCGGCGGTCGGTGCTGGTGGCCAGCAGCTCCTCGGCGAAGAACGGGTTGCCCTCGGACCGCGCGACGATGTCGGCCACCACCTCGGGGGCCAGCGGTTCGTCGGCCAGCGCCTCGACGAACGCCCGCGCGTCGGCCGGCCCGAACGGGGTCAGCGCGACCTGCTCGACGGTGGGCAGCCGGACCAGCTCGGAGAGCAGCCCACGCAACGGGTGCCGGCGGTGCACGTCCTCCTCCCGGTAGCTGCCGACCACCAGCAGCCGCTGCGCGCGCAGCCGGCTGAGCAGGAACGACAGCAGGTTGCGGGTCGAGGAGTCGGCCCAGTGCAGGTCCTCCAGCAGGACCACCACCGGCCGCGACTCGGCGACCTCGGTCAGCACCCCCAGCACCGCGTCGAACAGCTGCAGCTGGCCGAGGTCCTGTTCCGGGCGCGGCCGGCGCATCGCCTCGCGCTCGTTGGCCGAAACCTGCCCGTGCTCGCCCGCCGCGGCCGGCTCGGGCTCGCCGCTCTGCGGCAGCAGCCGGGCCAGCGCGGGCCGGGCCCGCACCGCGGCCGACACCAGCGGATCGGCCGAGGACCCGAGCGGGGCCAGCGCCTCGGCGAACGGCAGGTACGGCAGGCCGCCGTCGCGCACGTCGATGCACCGGCCGGTGAGCACCAGCGCACCGGCCGCGGTGACGTGCTCGCCCAGCGCGGTCAGCAGCCGGGTCTTGCCCACCCCGGCATCGCCGGAGACCAGCACGGCCCCCGCCTCGCGCCGGCCGGCGCGGGCGAAGGCACTGCGCAGCCGCCGCATCTCGTGCGTGCGGGCGACCAGCGGGATTCCGGAGCCAAGGCGGGGCACGAGAGGCATTCTCGTCCACCCCACCGACAGTTTCGGCCTGGTTTCCCCCGACGGTTTCATGAGCCCGGTCTCATCCCGCCGACCCCCGGTCACAGGCCAGGCAGCGGTCATGGGCTCAACGGCTTCCGGAGCCGAGCCCGGAGGACGGCCGGGCGGCCTCGCGGCGGGACTGCTCGGGTACGTCCAAGCTGGTCAGCCGGTGGGTGCGCAGCCAGCGCACGGCGCGGTGCGCCGGTGGCCGGCCTCCGGCGTTCCGGGTCCGCTGCAGTTCGTCGACCCGGTACGCCACTTCGGCGCGCACTGCGTCCAGGTACAGATCACTCATGGTTCGGTCCCCTCCGGTTGCCTCGTTCGGGGACGGCCGCTCGTGCAGCGGCCTTCCCCGGTGACACCCACCGTCGTCCTGAGGGGTGGACGCGGGCATCGGGTGATCACCCAGGCCTGGACGGCGAACGACCCCTTACCCACATCGCCGACCAGGTCGGCGGGGGTAAGGGGTCGTCCGTGGAAAGGTTCAGCCGCGCGACGGGCCGCCGGCGCGCACCGTCGCCAGCAGCCCCTGCCACCCCGAGGCGGGGAGGCGGAAGGCACCCCCTTCGGGTTCCTTGGAGTCGCGCACTGCGGCGCCGCCGTCGACGAAGGCGATTTCGACGCAGTCGTTGCCGCCGCCGCTGTAACTGCTCTTACGCCACTGAGCCCCAGAGAGGCCTGCGTCCGGAGTCATAACCCCACTTCCTAACTGTTTCGTCGGTTCCCGGTGGTGGGCGCTGCGCCCGGCCGGACCGCCTGTTCGGCGAACCGGCCGGCTGCCTCGGCGATCAGGTCGACCGAGTCGTCCGGTTTCAGCGCGGCTGCGCGCAAATGGTCGAACATCAGCGCGTAGCGCCGGACGTCAAAGGGTTCCTCCAGGTACAGGCCGCTGGAGGTGCTGTCGTCGACGTAGACGACGTCGGGGTCGGCCTGCTCGGGGAAGCCCATGATCAGGAACGGGCCTTCCATCCCGGGGTGGGCCCCGGCGCCGAAGGGCACCACCTGAACGGTGACATTGGGCTTCTCGGCGTCGGCGACGATCCGGTGGAGCTGCTCGGCCATCACCTCGGGCCCGTCCACCACGCGGTGCAGCACGGCCTCGTCGACCACCGCCCAGTACTCCACCGGCGGGGTGTCGCTCAGCAGTTCCTGGCGCGCCATCCGCGCGGCCACGCGGCGCCGGATCTCGGCGTCCTCCGCGTCCGGCCGCAGCGCCCGGATCACCGCGTGCGCGTACCGCTCGGTCTGCAGCAGCCCGGGCACCAGCAGCGCCTGGAACGCGCGCAGCGAGCTGGCATCGGCCTCGAGCCCGACGAAGGTGCCGGTGAACACCTCGTTGTAGGCGTGCCACCACCCGCGCTTGCGCGCTTCGCGGGCCAGCTGGACCAGCGCCTCCTGCTCGTCACCGGTGATCCCGTACAGCGCCAGCATGTCCCGGGCGTCTCGCGGGGTGACACCGACGTGGCCGGTTTCGATGCGGCTGACCTTCGAGGCCGAGCACTCCAGCTTCTCGCCCACCTCGTCGATGGTGAGGTCGGCGGCCTCACGGAGCCGCCGCAGCTCGCTCGCGAGCCTCCGGCGGCGGACGGTGGGTCCCTGTCCTCTCGCCACGACAGCACCTCCGGATCCGTCTTCCCCCGTCGCGCGCGCCTTTGCCCGCACCACATATCTAACCAGCCGACCGCGTACCCGGTGACGCATTAACCCTGCGGGGTGCCCGACTTCAGGCCGAGTTCCATCCTGCAATTTGCAGAGTGCGCTCGTAGTCTGACATCGTGCTCGCGGGAGCCGTTCCCGGATCGGCGGCGCGGCCGGCCGGCGAAGACCGGTCCGGCCCCCTGAGCAGGGTAGACGAAGACCAGCCGGAGACGCTGAACGAAGTGCGCGGGCGTTTCCGGCGGAGGGTGCCCGGGGCTGTCCCCCGACCGGTCCCGGGCACCTTCCATCCCGGCCGCAATCCGTGGCCCCGTGCTTTTTCTGCCCCTTTTACTCACCCGGAAGCGTGGCTCATTTCCCGCAGCCCCGCGGGCGGCACACTCTCGGTATCACCACATTTCCCCGGGCCGCCCCGTCCACCCGGGCGCGGTGCCGTCACCGGACCCGCAGCAGGCCCTCCTGGACCACGGTCGCGACGAGCGTGCCGTCCTGGGCGAAGAACCGGCCGGTGGCCAGCCCGCGAGCCCCGGCCGCGTTCGGCGAGGCGCAGTCGTAGAGCAGCCAGTCGTCGGCCCGGAACGGCCGGTGGAACCACAACGCGTGGTCGAGGCTGACGCCGAGCACGTTCTTGTCGTCCCAGTACACGCCGTGGCGCGCGAGGACCGAGTCGAGCAGGGTCATGTCGGAGGCGTAGGCGAGTACGCAGACGTGCAGCAGCTGCTGGTCCGGCAGGGTGCCGTCGGCGCGCATCCAGACGCGGTTGGTGGCCGGCCGTTCCCCGGTCTCGCGGGTGACCCACGGCGGCTCGTTCACGTAGCGCACGTCGATCGGGCGCGGCCGGTCGGTGAACCTCAGGCCCAGGCCCTCGACGCGCTCGTGGAAGGTCGGCAACGTCTCCGGGGCCGGCACGTCCGGCATGGCGTCGGCGTGCCCGACGCCGTCCTCGTCCTTCTGGAACGAGGCGGACAGCGAGAAGATCGCCTTGCCGTGCTGGACGGCGACCACCCGCCGGGTGGTGAACGAGCGGCCGTCCCGGATCCGGTCGACCTCGTAGACGATCGGCACGCTCGGGTCGCCGCCGCGGATGAAGTACGCGTGCAGCGAGTGCACCCGGCGCTCGTCCGGCACCGTGCGCCCGGCCGCGACCAGCGCCTGCCCCGCGACCTGCCCGCCGAACACGCGGACCGGCGAGTGCGCGGGCGAGACGCCGCGGTAGTAGTTCTCTTCGATCTTCTCCAGGTCGAGCAGCGCGACCAGCCGGTCGAGCACCGGCTGCCCGCCACCACCGCGGCTTTCGTCCAGCCCGGTGGCGGCCTTCCTGGCCATTTCAGTCATGCCCGAACCCTAGACGGCGGGCCCGGGCCCCGTCCCTTACGCGTGGTCGTCTTCACCGAGGCGGTGCACGTGGATCAGGTTGGTCGAGCCCACGGTCCCGGGCGGGGAACCGGCCACGATGACCACCAGGTCGCCGCGCTGGTACTTGCCCATCTCCAGCATCTTGTGGTCGACCTGCTGGATCATCTGGTCGGTGGAGTCCACCCGCGGCACGATCTGGGTGTTCGTCCCCCAGGTCATCGACAGCTGGCTGCGCACGCACTCCTCCGGCGTGAACGCCAGCAGCGGCAGCCGGGTGTGCAGCCGGGCCAGCCGCCGGACCGTGTCACCGGACTGGGTGAAGGCCACCAGCGCCTTGGCGTTCAGCCGCTCGCCGATGTCGCGGGCGGCGTAGGAGATCACCCCGCGCTTGGTGCGCGGCACGTGGGTCAGCGGCGGCACGACCGGCGAGTCGGTCTCGACCGCCTCGATGATCCGGCCCATGGTCTGCACGACCTCGATCGCGTACCGCCCGACGCTGGTCTCACCGGAGAGCATCAGCGCGTCGGCACCGTCGAGCACCGCGTTCGCGACGTCGGAGGCCTCCGCGCGGGTGGGGCGCGAGTTGGTGATCATCGACTCGAGCATCTGCGTCGCGACGATGACCGGCTTCGCGTTCTCCCGGCAGATCTGGATGGCGCGCTTCTGCACCAGCGGAACCTGCTCCAGCGGCAGTTCGACGCCGAGGTCGCCGCGGGCGACCATCACCGCGTCGAACGCCAGCACGATCGCCTCGAGGTTGTAGACCGCCTCGGGCTTCTCGATCTTGGCCACCACCGGCAGCCGGCCCTTGCCGACGCGGTCCATCACCTGGTGCACCAGGTCGATGTCGGCCGGGGAGCGCACGAAGGACAACGCGATGAAGTCCACGCCCAGCTGCAACGCGAACTCGAGGTCCTCGATGTCCTTCTCGGACAGGGCCGGCACCGACACGTCCATGCCGGGCAGCGAAACGCCCTTGTTGTTGCTGACCGGGCCGCCCTCGGTCACCTCGCACACCACGTCCGGGCCCTCGACCCCCTGGACCACGAGGCCGACCTTGCCGTCGTCGACCAGCAGCCGGTCGCCCGGCTTGGCGTCGCGGGCCAGCCCCTTGTAGGTGGTGGAGACCCGGTCGTGGGTGCCGGCGACGTCCTCGACGGTGATGCGGACGATGTCGCCGTTCTGCCACTCGACCGCGCCGTTGGCGAAGGTGCCCAGGCGGATCTTCGGGCCCTGCAGGTCGGCCAGGATGCCCACCGCCCGGCCGCTCTCGGCCGCGGCGGACCGGACCAGGTCGTAGACCTGCTTGTGGTCGCTGTGGCTTCCGTGGCTGAAGTTCATCCTCGCGACGTCCATCCCGGCATCGACGAGTGCCCGCATCTTCTCCGGGGTGGAGGTGGCGGGGCCCAGTGTACAAACGATCTTCGCGCGTCGGCTCACGTTCGTTGAGAGTAGTCCCTCGTCCCGCCCACGTCTGTACCGATACCGAAAAGTTCAGGGGAACGGTTCAGAAACCCGGCGGGCCGGAGCCCGCCGCCCGGCCGGCGGCGGCAGGCCCGGATCGTGACTGCGCCCTGGTCGGGGCCGGGTTCACCGCCGGGGCTGCTCGCTGGGCCCGACGTGGTCGCGCGCCCATTCGTTGAACGCCCGCACCTGCCGCCACGCCTTGCGCACGCGCTCCAGCGCCTCCCGCTCGTGCAGGAAGTCGGCCGGCTCCCAGGTGCGGGCCGCGTAGACCGAGCGGTACCGCAGCAGGTCGATGCGCGGGTGGTCCTCGGCGAAGCCGCGCGGACGGGACTTGAGCCGGTCGCCCTCGACCTCCCAGCCGCCGCGGCGCAGCCGAGCCAGGATCTTCTCCAGCTCCGGACCGTGCAGCTCGGTGTCGACCGCGGCCCGGAACCGCGCGAGCTGGTCCGAGGCCAGGTAGAAGCAGCCGCCGCCGACGCGCAACCCGGCCGGGCCCAGCTCCACGTAGTACGCGCCGCCGCCGCGGCCGGCCTCCAGCACCCCGCCGCAGTGGGTCTTGTACGGGGTCTTGTCCTTGGCGAACCGCACGTCGCGGTAGGGCCGGAACACCTTGCCCTCGCCGAACCCGGGGCCGAACTCCGGCGCCAGCTCCTTGAGCAGCGCCTCCATCGGCGCCCGCACGTCGGCCTGGTAGACGGCCACGTTCTGGTCCCAGTAGGACTTGGAGTTGTCGGCCTCCAGCCCGTCGTAGAAATCGACGGCGTACTCCCCGAATCCGGTGAACTTCACCCGGAGCACGATAAACCGGGGCACCGACGGCCCCGGTGCCGGTGCGCACCGGCACCGCCGGTGCGCACCGGGTCGTCACCTGGCGACGGCCGTGATCAGCTCGCCACCGGTGGTGTCGCCGGAGAGCTCCCAGACCATGGCGCCGCCGAGGCCCTGGGTCTTGGCGTAGCTCACCTTGCCGCCGATGGTGGCCGGGGTGTCGTAGCTCCACCAGTTCGAGCCGCACTTGGCGTACGCGGTGCCGGCGACCGTGCCGGTCGAGGGGCAGCTGCTCTTGAGCACCTTGTAGTCCTCGATGCCCGGCTCGTACTTGCCCGGCGCCGGCCCGGTGGCGGTGCCACCCGGCGCGGACTGGGTGACGCCGGTCCAGCCGCGGCCGTAGAACCCGATGCCCAGCAGCAGTTTCGACGCCGGGACGCCCTTGCTCTTGAGCTTCTGGATGGCCGCGTCGGAGTAGAATCCCGCGGTCGGGATGCCCGCGTAGGAGGTCAGCGGCGAGTGCGGGGCGGTCGGGCCCTGGGCGTTGAACGCGCCGAAGTAGTCGTAGGTCATCACGTTGTACCAGTCGACGTACTGCGCGGCGCCCGCGTAGTCGGCGGCGTCGATCTTGCCGCCGTTGGTGCCGTCGGCGGTGATGGCCGCGGTGACCAGCTTCGAGGCGCCGAACTTGGCGCGCATCGCCGCCATCACGTTCTTGAACGCCGCCGCGCCGCTGCTGTCGCAGCTGAGCCCGCAGGCGTTCGGGTACTCCCAGTCGAGGTCGATGCCGTCGAACAGGCCGGCCCAGCGGGGGTCGTTGACCAGGTTGTAGCAGGAGTTGGCGAAGGCGGCCGGGTTCTGCGCGGCCTGGCCGAAGCCACCGGACCAGCTCCAGCCGCCGAAGGACCAGATCACCTTCAACCCGGGGTGCTTGGCCTTGAGCTTCTTCAGCTGGTTGAAGCTGCCCGCGAGCGGCTGGTCCCAGGTGTCGGCGACGCCGTCGACACTGCCCGCGGCGTCGTAGGTCTTCTGGTAATCGGCGTAGGCGTCGCCGATCGCGCAGCCACCGTTGGTGACGTTGCCGAACGCGTAGTTGATGTGCGTCAGCTTCGCCGCCGAGCCGGAGGTCTCGATGTTCTTGACGTGGTAGTTGCGGTCGTAGACCCCCCAATCGGTGAAGTAGCCGACGACCTTGCCCACGGAGGCCTGCGCGCTCGCGGGCGCCCGGGCCGCGTCGGCGGGCGCGGCCGGCGCGACGAGGGCGAGGCCGGCGAGCGCGACGCCCACCGTGCCGATCAGGGACAGGAGGTTCTTCCTTCTCAGACCAACCATGCCGGGCTCCTTCGGGGAGTCACACCAGGTGACGGGGCAGAGTGGGGACGGTCACACCGTAAGTGGACTAGACCATTAGGTCAATGGTCCAGTCCATAGTTCATACCCGGCAATTCGCACATGCCTTGACAGACATGTACGGCCCGCGGCACATTTCCGGGGTGATGCCCACCTTCGACGTGCTGGCCGAGCCCCGCCGCCGCTCGATCCTCGACCTGCTCCGCGACGGCGAACGGTCGGTCGGCGAGCTGGTCGAGGAGCTCGAGCTCAGCCAGCCCGCGGTGTCCAAGCACCTGCGGGTGCTGCGGGAGGCGGGACTGGTCACGGTGCGGGTCGCGGCCCAGCGCCGCTGCTACCGGCTGCGCCCCGAACCGCTGGCCGAGGTCGACGCCTGGCTCGCCCCGTACCGCCGGTTCTGGTCCGGCCGGCTCGACGCGCTGGAGCGGCACCTGGACCGGACCGAGCCGGACGGGGATGGGGACGGGGGCTGACCCACCGCTACCGGTCCGGGCAGCCACCGGTCCGTGGCGAGGGCGGGGTGCCGGAGCGGACGCCCTGGGGGTCGCCCGCGAAGGTGTCCGTGTGGCCGGGGGTGGCCGGGGTGGGGCGAGCTGCGGTGGTCCGCCGCCCCGCGTCCACAGAGGACTTGATACAGCCGCTCCGGGTCGCGGCGAAAAAAGGCCGGAAGAAGTCGAAAATGGACAGTGCGTCCGAGCCCGGCGAAACCGTGCGCTCCCGTGGGTGAGGTGGGGCCGCCCCACCCCACCCACGGGCCGGGCTCAGCCGAAGAAGACCTCGGCCTCCTGGTAACGCTCGAGGGGCACGGTCTTCAGCTCCGCCGTCGCCTCGGACAGCTTCACGCGGGCGATGTCGGTGCCCTTCAGCGCCACCATCACGCCGAAGTCGCCGTCGGCCACCGCGTCCACCGCGTGCAGGCCGAAGCGCGTGGCGAGCACGCGGTCGTACGCGGTCGGCGTGCCGCCGCGCTGCACGTGCCCGAGCACCACGGCGCGGGACTCCTTGCCGGTGCGGTGCGCGATCTCGTCGGCCAGCCAGGTGCCGATGCCGCCCAGGCGGACGTGGCCGAAGGCGTCCTTCTCCCCGGTCAGCAGCTTCTCCTTGCCACCCTCGGGCAGCGCGCCCTCGGCGACCACGATGATCGGCGCGTACTCGCGCTCGAACCGGCGCTCGACCCATTCCACCACCTGGTCGACGGAGAACTCGCGCTCCGGCACCAGGATCACGCTCGCGCCGCCGGCCAGGCCGGAGTGCAGCGCGATCCAGCCCGCGTGCCGGCCCATGACCTCGACCACGAGCGCGCGGTGGTGCGACTCCGCGGTGGTGTGCAGCCGGTCGATCGCCTCGGTCGCGATGGCCACCGCGGTGTCGAAGCCGAAGGTGTAGTCGGTGGCGCCCAGGTCGTTGTCGATCGTCTTGGGCACGCCGACGACGCCGATGCCGTCGTCGGTCAGCCGCTTCGCGACCCCGAGGGTGTCCTCGCCGCCGATCGCGATCAGCGCGTCGATCTGCTGCTCGGCCAGCACGGCCTTGATCTTGTCGACCCCGCCCTCGACCTTGTACGGGTTGGTCCGCGAAGAGCGCAGGATCGTGCCGCCGCGGGTGAGGATGTCTTCGACGTCGTCGAGGCCCAGCGGCCGGCTGTCGCCGGTGATCGGGCCCTGCCACCCGTTGCGGAAGCCGACGAACTCCCAGCCGTGCACCTCGATGCCCTTGCGGACCACCGCGCGGATCACCGCGTTCAGGCCCGGGCAGTCCCCGCCACCCGTCAGCACACCGACACGCATCTCGAGCCTCCGTCTTTTCGTCACGTGGAGATTGCAGTCACATTTCGCCGCCAGGGTAGCGGCTCTCGTCTGGATCGGTGCAGCCCGTACCACCTGGCGAATCGGTCCGGGCCCGAGCCTGTGCTAGGTTGACCCCGTGCAGCGCTATTCCTGGTTTGCGAAGCCGGCCCCGGGTGGGCCCGGCGGCGTGAACCTGCGCTGACCACCACCGCCCGAGCCGGATCTTCCACCGGCTCGGCGAATTCTTGCGCGGGTCGGTGTTCCAGGAAGGAACCACCCGTGAACTCCCCCGCACCGACCACTTCCGCACCGAATCCTGCCGTACCGAGTCCTGCCGGGCCGAGTCCTGCCGGGCCGAGTTCCGGCGAGCCGGACGCCGGTGGGCTGGACGCCCGGCGCACCACCTCGATCAGCCCACTCATCTCCCCCGCGATGCTCCGCGAGGACCACCCCGTGGACCCCGCCGTGGCCGAGGTCGTGCGGACCGGGCGCCGGGCGACCGTGGACATCCTCGACGGGCGTGACGACCGGCTCGTCGTGGTCGTCGGCCCGTGCTCGGTGCACGACCCGGAGGCCGCGCTCGACTACGCCCGCAAGCTGGCCGCCCAGGCCGGGCGGCTGCGGGGCGAACTCCACATCGTGATGCGCGTGTACTTCGAGAAGCCGCGCACCACGCTGGGCTGGAAGGGCCTGATCAACGACCCGGACCTGGACGGCACCTTCGCCGTGAACAAGGGCCTGCGGCTGGCCCGCCGGCTGCTGCTCGACGTGTCGGCGCTCGGCCTGCCGGTGGGCTGCGAGTTCCTGGACCCGATCACGCCGCAGTACATCGCGGACGTGGTGAGCTGGGGCTCGATCGGCGCGCGCACGGCGGCGAGCCAGGTGCACCGGCAGCTGTGCAGCGCGCTGTCGATGCCGGTGGGGATCAAGAACTCGACCGAGGGCGACATCCAGGTGGCGGTCGACGCCACCCGCGCGGCCGCGGCTTCGCACGTGTTCCCCGGCATCACCGTCGACGGGCTCGCGGCGCTGCTGACCACCTCGGGCAACCCGGACTGCCACGTCATCCTGCGCGGCAGCTCGGCCGGCCCCAATTACGACCCGGCCTCGGTGACCGAGACGCTGGAGCGGCTGGCGAAGGCGGGCCTGCCGGAGCGCGTGATCGTCGACGCCAGCCACGGCAACAGCGGGAAGGACCACGTCCGCCAAGGCGAGGTCGTGACCGAGCTGGCCGGGCGGATCGCCGCGGGCGAGCGCGGGATCGCCGGGCTGATGATGGAGAGCTTCCTGACCGCCGGGCGCCAGGAGCTCGTGCTGGGCCGGGGCGCGGAGCTGGCCTACGGCCAGTCGATCACCGACGCCTGCCTGGACTGGGACTCGACCACCGATCTGCTCGACACGCTGGCCGCCGCTGTCCGCGCCCGCCGCTGACCGCGCGGCGCGGCGGGCGCCCGAGCCGGGTGCGCAACCACGCCTTCGCGGCCGCGACCAGGCCCGGCATCCGGACCGGCGCCACGAAACCGGCGAACGAACGACGCGCTGCGGCTCCCCTCCCCCACGGCGGAAGCCCGCCAAGACAGCCCGGGACACCCCTGCAGACGGTCCCGCAAAGCTCAGCGGCGGTGGAAGGCCGCCTCGATCACGTCCCAGCGCTGGTGGTTGTGCCGGGCGTCGGCCAGCGCGTCGTGCTGGTCGGTGGGGGCGGCGGGGAGCTTGGGCTTGTTCGCGTCCTCCCAGCGCTGGCGCAGGTCGCGGGTGAAGCGCGGTAGCTGGCGCGGCAGCGCGGGCATCGGGCCCCACAGTTGCGCCAAGGCGACGTGGTCGTAGGCGGCGAACCAGGCCCACAGCTCGATGCCGCCCGGTGGCTTGCCGAAGAACTCCAGCAGGTCGGTCCGGATCTGCTCCCGGCTGCGCCAGGCCGGATCGGCCGGCGAAGGCAGCTTCGGCAGCACGTTGTCCCGGACCCAGGGACCGGCCTTGCCCGGGTCGAAGTCGGTCGACACGGCGTAGAACTCGCGGCCGCGCTCGTCAACGACACCGATCGACACCAGGTCGATGGTCACGCCGTCCTCGATGAACTCGGTGTCATAGAAAAAACGCACTGCGGAAAACTAGCAGCGCCGCGAAGGGGCCCGGCCGAGGGCGGTGGCGGGAGGAAGCGGATCGCGGCGGGACGGGCTAGCCCGCCTTGCTCTCCGGCACCCGGGCCGCGTCCCGGGCGGACGGCTGCGCCGGCACCTTCGGGCGGATCCCGGCGGCTTCGGCGGCCAGCAGCTCCTTGGCCTTCGCCGCGTAGATGTCCACGTACTCCTGACCGGAGAGCTCCATCAGGGCGTACATGATCTCGTCGGTGATCGAGCGCTCGATGAAGCGGTCACCGGCCAGGCCGTCGTAGCGGGAGAAGTCCAGCGGCGTGCCGAAGCGGATCTCCAGGCGGCGCGGCCACCACATCTTGGAGCCGATCGGGTTGACCTTGTCGGTGCCGACCATGGCCACCGGCACCACCAGTCCGCGCGATTCCAGGGCGATCCGGGCGACGCCGGTCTTGCCCTTGTACAGCCGGCCGTCGGGCGAGCGCGTGCCCTCGGGGTAGATGCCGAGCAGGTGGCCCTCGCGGACCAAGCGGATGGCGGTGTCGAGCGCGGCCTGCGCGGCGTTGCCGCCGGAGCGGTCGATCGGGATCTGGCCGACGCCGGTGAAGAACCACTTCTTGAGCCGGCCCTTGATCCCCGGCTCGGTGAAGTACTCCGACTTGGCCGGGAAGGTGACCTTGCGCTTGACCCGCAGCGGCATGAAGAACGAGTCGGCCACGGCGAGGTGGTTGCCGGCCAGGATCACGCCGCCGGTCTCGGGGATGTTCTCGGCGCCGACGACCTTGGTCGGCCACAGCGTCTTGAGCAGCGGACCGATGAACACGAACTTCATGAGCCAGTACAGCACCGCGCTCTTGTCCTTCCCGTGGCCCGACGTCCGAGTTCTCAGTCGCCAAGACTACGAAACCGGGTGCTCCGCGCACAATGCGAGGCCGGGGGCCGCTGCCGGGCAGCGACCGATCTCACAGCCCCGGCCGGTGCCCGCGGGCAGCGGCCGGGGCCCCACAACACCGCGCGAGCGTGAGAGCATGGAAGACCTACACAGCTTCGATCGGAAGGCGTTCGCCATGGGCGTGCTCGCCGGCGCGGAACCGTTCGCCCACACCGGTTCGTCCGGGGCCGGGTTCCTGCTCTGCCACGGCTTCACCGGAACGCCGGCGGGGCTGCGCGCCTGGGGCCGCCACCTGGCCGAAGCCGGGTTCGAGGTCCGCTGCCCGCTGCTGCCCGGCCACGGCACCCGCTGGCAGGACCTCAACCGGACCACCTGGCCGGACTGGTACGGCGCGGTCCGCGAGGAGCTGCTCGCCCTGCTGTCCACCTGCGAGACGGTGTACGTCGGCGGCCTGTCCATGGGTGGCACGCTGACGTTGCGGCTGGCCGAGGAGTTCGGCGACCGGATCGCCGGGATCGTGCTGGTCAACCCGTCGGTCACCCGGCTCGGGTGGGACACGAAGCTGCTGCCGCTGCTCGCGCCCCTGGTCCCGTCGGTGCCCGCGATCGCCAACGACATCGCCAAGCCGGGCGAGACCGAGCTGGCCTACCCGCGCACACCGGTGCGCGCCGCGGCCAGCCTGGCCCGGCTGTGGCGCCTGGTGCGCGCCGACCTGGGCCGGGTCACGCAGCCGGTGCTGCTGCTGCACTCCCGGGTCGACCACGTCGTAGAACCCGAGAACGCGCAGATCGTGCTGGCCGGGATCGCCAGCACGGACGTCACCGAAGTGGTGCTGGAGCACAGCTTCCACGTCGCGACCCAGGACAACGACGCGGAACTGATCTTCAGCCGCAGTGTCGACTTCGCCCGGGCGACGCGGGCGGGACAGGGGGGTTACCGATGAGCAGGGGGAAAGGCGCGGACGGCCCCGAGGACGTCGACGCGACCTTCGCCGAGATCGTGGCGGACCTGCGGGCCGAAGGCGTGGGCGTGTTCACCGCGGACGCGCCGGAGGCCGCCGCGGACCCGGCGGCCGAGCGGCCCTCCGACAGCAGCCCGCCGCCGCCCGCGAAGCCGGAGAAACCGGCGGAGCCGGGGGAAGGCTGGCGCAGCGGGGGCACGAGCTGGGACGCCACCATGTTCTCCGACGACCCGGCCGGGGACGACGAGCACTTCGTCCCGCCGGAGCCGCCGCCGCTGCCCCGCCCGCGCAAGGGCGCGTTCGTGGTCCTGCTGTTCTTCGTGGTCGGCCTGCTGCTGCTGATCGTGCCCAACCTGATCGGCGTCAGCCCCTCGCTGTCCATGCCGCTGGGCATCCTCGCGCTCGCCACGGCGATCGCGCTCCTGCTGCTGCGCGTGCGCCAGGGCCCGCCGCCCGGCGCCGACCCGCACAACGGCGCCCAGGTCTGACCGGGCGGGCATGCGGATCGACTTCACCCCCTCACGCCGTTCGACGATCGGCGCGGAGTGGGAACTGGCGCTGGTGGACCGGCGCAGCGGCGAACTGGCCTCGGTCGCCGAGCGGATCCTCGACCAGGTGCGCCCGGACGGGGCCGACGAGCACCCGAAGATCAAGCAGGAGCTGCTGCTCAACACCATCGAGGTGATCTCCGGGGTCTGCACCACCGTGGCCGAGCTGAAGGCCGACCTGTCCGCCTCGCTCGAAGTGGTGCACGGGGTCACCGACCCGCTGGGCGTGGAGCTGTTCTCGGCCGGCACCCACCCGTTCTCCACCTGGTACCAGCAGAAGGTGACCGACCGGGAGCGCTACGCCAAGCTGATCGACCGCACCCGCTGGTGGGGCCGGCAGATGCTGATCTACGGCGTCCACGTGCACGTCGGCCTGGACCACCGGGACAAGGCGCTGCCGGTGCTCGACGCGATGCTGAACTACGCGCCGCACCTGCAGGCCCTCTCGGCCTCCTCGCCGTACTGGGGCGCCGAGGACACCGGGTACGCGTCCAACCGGGCGCTGATGTTCCAGCAGCTGCCGACCGCCGGGCTGCCGTTCCAGTTCGCCGAATGGGCCGAGCTGGAGCGGTACGTGGACGACATGTTCGTCACCGGGGTGATCGACCACTTCTCCGAGATCCGCTGGGACATCCGCCCGGCCCCGCACTTCGGCACGATCGAGATGCGCGTGTGCGACGGACTGCCGACGCTGGAGGAGGTCGGCGCCGTCTCGGCGCTGACGCAGTGCCTGGTGGAGGACTTCAGCACCCGCCTCGACGACGGCGAGCGCCTGCCGACGCTGCCGCCCTGGCACGTCCAGGAGAACAAGTGGCGCGCCGCCCGGTACGGCATCGACGCGATCGTCATCCTCGACGCCGCCGGCCGCGAGCGGCTGGTCACCGACGACCTGGCCGACCTGCTGGACCGGCTCGAACCGGTCGCCCGCCGCCTGGACTGCGTGGCCGAACTGCGCGACGTCGAAACCATCCTGGCCCGCGGGCCGAGCTACCTGCGGCAGCGGGCGGTGGCCGAGCAGCACAACGGCTCGCTCAAGGCCGTGGTGGCTTCGCTGGTCGCCGAGATGCGGGACGGCATCGCCCGCTGAGTCAGGCGTAGCGGTCGAGGTGGCGCAGCAGGGCTCCAGGCCCGATCACCGACGCACCGAGAGCCGTGACGCGGTCCCGCAGGCCGCGGTCGGCGGTCACCACCACCACGTGGTCGTCCGGGCGGACGCGGGCCGAAGCCGTGACCTCCACGATCTTCGAGTCGCCGTCGGTCTCGGCGGGTACCACGTGCACGGCCGGCACCGGGGGCACACCGCGGGCCTGGCCTTCGACCACCAGCACCACCCGGGGCCACCAGGTCCACTCCGGGCCGGCGCCGAGGCCCGCGACCGGGTCCGGCAGGCCCAGCTCAGCCGGTTTCACCAAGCGGTCGCGCAGGCGCTCGGCCGCGCCGTGGCGGTCGCGCCACCAGCCGTCGGGGCGGGAGCCGACCACGTTCGCGGCGTCGACCACCAGGACCAGCTCCCGGCCCAGCTGCGCGCGCAGGAGAGGCCACGAAACGGCGAAGTCCCGGTGCAGCGGCAGGTCCGCGACGGCTTCGGGCTCCACCCAACGCATCTCCGCGCTCTCCTGGTTCGCCACCTTCGCTTCGAGCGAGCTGTCGGCGACGCCCAGCACCGTGGTGTAGCGCCAGACCTGGTGGTCGAGCACCGAAGCGGACAACGCGCGAAACGCGGACTTCTCCACGTCGGCCTCTTCCCACGCCTCACGCGCCGCGGCCTCGCGCACGGTCTCGCCCACTTCCAGCGCACCGCCGGGCAGGGCCCAGGTGCCCCCGTTGTGCACCCACCAGGCCCGCCGCTGCAGCAGCACGCCGCGGGCGGGGTCCGAGAGCAGCAGCCCGGCCGCGCCGAACGCGCCCCAGTGCAGCCGGCCGCAGGCGGTGCACCGCACGAAGCGGTTGGCGGTCTTCGGCGTCACGCCTTCAGCCTGTCACACCGACTTCGGCTCCGGGAGCCTTCGCGGCGTCCACGGCCAGCGCGGCGGCGCCGACGATCGCCGTGTCGTCGCCGAGGTGCGCGGTGCGGATGCGGGCCAGCGGCCGGTAGCGGGCGCCGGTGATCGCCCCCGCGTAGTGCTCGCGGGCCTCGTCGAGGAACAGCGGCGCGGACTCCGAGACCCCACCGCCGATCACGATGATCTCCGGGTCGAACACGTCCGCCACCAGGGCCAGGCCCTCGCCGAGCCACTTGGCCAGCTCGGCCATGGCCCGCAGGGCGATCGGGTCGCCGTCGCGGGCGGCGCCGGCCACCCGGCGGCCGGTGACCGAGCCCGGGTCGCCCGCGAGCTCGCGGGAGAGCACCGTCGACCGGCCGGGGTGGCGGGCGAGCAGCTCCACCGCCGTCGCGGCCAGCGCGGTACCGCTGCAGTAGCGCTCCCAGCAGCCGTACTTCCCGCACGGGCAGGCGCGGCCGCCGGGCACCACGGTCAGGTGGCCCAGCTCGGGGGCCACGCCGTGGGCGCCGCGGTAGATCTCACCGTCGAGCAGCAGCCCGGCCCCGATGCCGGTGCCCAGCGCGACCAGCGCCGCCACCTTCGCCCCGCGCGCGGCGCCGAAGCGGTGCTCGCCGACCACGGCCGAGTTCACGTCGTGCTCCAGCGTCACCGGCAGGCCCACGCGCTTGGCGATCCGGTCGGCCACCGGCGCGTCCCGCCAGGCCAGGTGCGGCGCGAACATCACCGAACGGCGGTCGCGCGTGACGAAGCCGGCCACGGCCAGCCCGACCGCCGCGACGTCGTGCCGGTTGCGCAGGTCCTCCACGACGCCCGCGATGGCGTCTTCGAGCGCGTCCTCCGCACTCGGCGTCCCGACCCGCGCGGTGTCCAGCAGCGAACCCCGCTCGTCCACGACGCCGGCGCGCACACTCGTGCCCCCGACGTCCACCCCTATCGTCAGCACTCAGCTCTCCTGCTCCGGCCGCCACTCTTCCCGCCTGCGGACGGCGATGTGCTGCACCCGGGCCACTCCCGGCTCGCGGGCCGGCGCCGGGCGCGGGGCGGGCCGGAAGCCCGGCATGTGCACACCCCCGTCCGGCTCCCACCGGTCGGCGAGCACCGCCCGCAGCAGCGCCACCAGCTGGGCCAGCTGCTCCAGCACCCGGGCGGCGAACTCCGGGCGCTCACCTCGCACGACGGCGACGATCGCACACAGCGGGCACCAGCCGCACGGCGAACCGCCCCCGGCGGCCGCTTCGTGGGACTCGTCACCGCCGTGCCCGGCCGAGACCACCCCTTCGAGCCACGGCGCGGCCCGCTCCACCAGCATCTCGGCCAGCAGGCGGACCTCCTCGGCCAGCCGCGGCCCCTCGGCGCCGGGTCCGTCCTGGTCGCTCACCCGGGTCCCCGGTTCCCGGCCAGACTGACCACCAGGCCCTCGGCGTCGGATTCCGCGCCGGTGATCCGGCACGGCCGCAGCGGTTCCGGCAGCGCGATGAGCCGGCGGAAGCCGTCGACGGTGATCGCCAGGTCGTCCTCGACCCGGGCGAGGTCCACCTCCGAGGCCGGCTCCAGCGGAATGGCGACGCGCAGCCGGAAGCCGTCTTCCGCGTCGCTGATCCGGAGCAGCGGGGTAATGGGCTTTCCGTTGCCCGCCAAGGGATCCCGCCCGCCGTAGAGTTCTTCGGCCAGCTCGGCCAGCGCCCGCGCGCCCACCGGCTCACTGGCCCGGTGCTCGACCCGCGCCAGCTCCCGCGGGCCGAAACCGGCCGCCGCCAGCTCGGCCAGCACCGCGTCCTGCTGGGTCCGCCGGGTGCGCAGCCAGGCGGCGGCCGAACCCCGCCAGAAGCCGGGCGCGGGCATCAGCCGGTTCGCGATCAGCCCGTCCACCGCGATCCCGCGCAGGGCCAGCGAGCTGAGGGTGCGGCGGGTCTCGGCGACCACCACCCGTTCCGGGGTCAGCACCAGCCGCACCGTGGTGACGACCGGGTCGGTGAGCAGCGCGCGCAGCGACTCCAGGTGGGCGCCGAGGCGGTCCACCGAGTCCGCGGTGCGGCCGCGCCGGCCCGCCTTCCAGCCGTACGCCCTCCGCAGGTAGCCGGAGACCGCCTCGGGCAGCGCGAGCAGCCGCAGCGTCTCGGCGGTCGGGCCGCAGTCGACCACCACCGTGTCCCACGGACCGTGCTCGGCCAGGCGCTGCACCTCGGTCAGCGCGAGCAGCTCGTCGACCCCCGGCAGCACGGTCAGCTCCTCGGCGTCCAGCGCGTCGAGGCCCACCCCGGCCAGCGTGGCGCGCAACTGCCCGCGCAGCTCGTCCCAGGTGCGGTCGGCCAGTGAACGCGAGTCGACCTGCACCGCCGAGAGCCGGTGGGCCACCGCGGCGGTGCCGGGGGCGACGTCCACTTCGGCCGGCTCGGGGCCGAGCGGGCGGCCGAAGGCGTCGCCGAGCGAGTGCGCCGGGTCGGTGGAGACGACCAGCGTCTTCCCGCCGCGCCCGGCGAGCGCGGTGGCGGTGGCCGCGGCGAGCGTGGTCTTCCCGACACCCCCCTTGCCGGTGAACAGCAGGATCCGCATGCGTCTGCCCTACTCCCCGCCTTCGGCCCGCTTCTTGAGCTCCTTGAGGGCGGTGTCCATGACCATCTTCTCCGCCTTGCGCCGCAACAGCCCGATCATCGGCAGCGCCAGCTCCACCGCCAGCGTGTAGGTCACCTTCGTGCGGCCGCCGGAGAGGGCCTCCAGCGCGTACCGGCCGTTCTGCGCCTTCTGCATCTGGCCCTTGACCAGGTGCCAGCTCACGCCGAGGCCGGTGGCGTCCCAGTCGTACTCGAGGGTGTAGACGTCCTTGATCGGGCCGGCGTCGAGGGTGAGCTTCACCTGCTTCGCGCGCCCGGCCCCGTCGGTGCCGAGCACCTCGGCCTCACGGACCGCCTTGGCCCACTCGGGGTAGGCGGGGAAGTCGGCGATCACCGCCAGCACCCGGGCGGGCTCGGCGTCGACCTCGATGGACTGCGTGGACTGCTCGGCCATGGGACGAAGCGTAACCGGAGAGCGTCTTCACCAGCGCAGCACGTAGGGCTGCCCGGTCTCCTTGAAGTGGCCGACGTTGCGGCACTCGGTGCGCCCGAGCCGCCGGCGCGCGGCCAGCGGCTGGTGCACGTGGCCGAACAGCGACCACCGCGGCTGCTGCTCGTGGATCAGCTCCAGCAGCGCCCGCGAGCCCAGCTCGGCGCGCCGGGCCACCACGTCGTAGGTCAGGTCGGCGACCGCGGGCGGGATGTGGGTGCAGAGCACGTCGACCCGGTCGAGCCGGGCCACGGACTCGTCGAACTCCTCGCGGGCCCGCAGGTAGGGGCGCCAGGCCGCACCCGCGCGGGGCCGGGGCACCACGCCCTCGGGCAGCACCGCGCCGCCGACGAAGCCGAACCGCAGTCCGCCGATGGTGGCCACCGCCCCGTCGAGCACCTCGACGCCGGAGCCGGAGAACTCGGGCCACAGGGCGGGCGTGTCGACGTTGCCCGGGGTGGCGTAGGTGGGCGCGGTCATCGCGGCGAACAGGGTGGCGTACTGGCTGCGCACGGCCTCCTCGACGGCCGCGGCCGGGTCGTCCAGGGTGGCCCAGAGCGTGCGGGAGAACGCGACGGTCTCGTCCCGGGTGCCCTCCCGGCGCAGCCGCGCGAACTCGCCCACCCGCTCGGGCCCGAACAGGGCGCCCATGATGCCCTTGTCGTGCTCGCGGTAGTCGACGAAGTCGAGCAGGTCGCCCAGCACGACCAGCGCGTCCGCGCCCTCACCGGCGCGCTTGAGCGCATCGGCGTTGCCGTGCACGTCCGAGACGACGTGAACCCGCACGAGACCCTCCTAGTCCTCGGTTTCCTGGTGCCCCTGAGGGTGCCACTGGGGCGGGGTCCCGGGCTCGCGCCCGTCCTCGAGGACGTCCTTGAGGCCCAGGGCGAGTTCCTTCGCCGCGCGGGCGCGGTGGTCGAACTCACGACGCAGCCCGCGCGGGCTCAGCCCACGGGGACCGGCGGGCGTCGCCCGCAGGAAGTAGTGCAGCACGGTGCCGTCGAGCACGGGTTCCAGCCAGACCTCCATCGTACCGACGAGCGCGCCGGTGACGGTCCAGCGCAGGCCCTCGTCCCCCCGGTCGGTGTAGACCTGCAGGGACAGGTCCGGCCAGTACCGCCGCCAGGCGGCCGGGTCGGCGAAGGCCGCGGCGACCGTGCTCGGGGGCACCACGATGAAGGTCTCGTCCACGAGATCCAGTGCGGGTGGTCCGGGGTTCACCGGCGCAGAATGTCACGACCTCGTCCGTCGGTCCGCCGCGGCGTGGTCTTAAGGTCTACGACAAGCTAAGTTGACCGGCGGGTAACCGCACGCGTCGAACACGGAGGTCCACGTGCGCGAATACAGCGCCCCCGCCGGGAAGCCGGTGACCGACGACGAGAACCTGGCCGATGTCGTCTGGGCGAACGCCGAGCGGTTCTCCGACGTCGTCAGCTTCCGCCGCCAGGTCGAAGGCAGCTGGCTCGACGTGACCGCGAAGGACTTCGCCGACCAGGTCGCCGCGGTCGCGAAGGGCCTGGCCGGGGCCGGCGTCGGACCCGGCGACCGGGTCGCCCTGATGTCCAAGACCCGCTACGAGTGGACCCTGATCGACTTCGCGATCTGGGCCGCCGGCGCGGTCACCGTGCCGATCTACGAGACCTCCTCGCCCGAGCAGGTGCACTGGATCCTCTCGGACTCCGCCGCCCGGGCCGTGATCGTGGAGACCGAGGAGCACCGCGGCGCCGTCGACCAGGTCCGCGACCGGCTGAGCGGGCTGGAGCTGACCTGGCAGATCGAGGGCGGCTCCCCGGCCGTCGACGAGCTGACCGCGCTGGGCGCCGAGGTCTCCGACGAGGACCTGCACGCCCGCCGCCGCGCCGTCTCCGCGGGCGAGCTGGCCACCATCGTCTACACCTCGGGCACCACCGGGCGGCCCAAGGGCGTCGAGCTGACCCACCGCAACCTGCTGACCGAGATCCGGGCCGACATCGAGGCGTTCCCGGAGCTGATGGAGCAGGGCAACTCCCTGCTGTGCTTCCTGCCGCTGGCCCACATCCTGGCCCGCGCCATCGCCGTCACCGCGCTCTCGGCCCGGGTCACCCTGGGGCACACCCCGGACGTCAAGAACCTGGTGCCGGACCTGGGCACCTTCCGCCCCACCTTCGTGGTCGCCGTGCCGCGGGTGTTCGAGAAGGTCTACAACTCGGCCAAGCAGAAGGCGCACGGCGAGGGCAAGGGCAAGATCTTCGACGCGGCCGAGGCGGTCGCGGTCGAGTACAGCGAGGCGCTCGACGGCGGCGGCGCCGGGTTCGGCCTGCGCGCCAAGCACCTGCTGTTCGACAAGCTCGTGTACAGCAAGTTGCGCGCGGCGCTGGGCGGCCGGTGCGTCGCGGCGGTGTCCGGCGGGGCCCCGCTGGGCGCGCGGCTGGCCCACTTCTTCCGCGGCATCGGCGTGCCGGTGTTCGAGGGCTACGGGCTGACCGAGACCTCCGCGGCGGCGAACGTGAACACCAAGACCGCGTTCCGCGTCGGCACGGTCGGCAAGCCGGTGGCCGGCAACTCGGTGCGCATCGCCGAAGACGGCGAGATCCTGGTCAAGGGCGGAGTGGTGTTCGGCGCGTACCACAACAACGCCGAGGCCTCGGCCGAATCGCTCACCGACGGCTGGTTCCACACCGGCGATCTGGGCGAGCTGGACGCCGACGGCTTCCTGAAGATCACCGGGCGCAAGAAGGAGATCATCGTCACCGCGGGCGGCAAGAACGTGGCGCCGTCCGGGCTGGAGGACACGATCAAGGCCTCGCCGCTGATCAGCCAGGCCATGGTGGTGGGCGACCAGCGGCCGTTCATCGGCGCGCTGGTGACCATCGACGAGGAGTACTTCCCGTCCTGGAAGAGCCGGCACGGCAAGCCCGCGGACGCCACCGTCGCCGATCTGGCCGCCGACGAGGACCTGCGCGGGGAGATCCAGGCCGCGGTGGACGAGGCCAACAAGCAGGTCTCGCACGCCGAGTCGATCAAGAAGTTCACCGTGCTGACCAAGGACTTCACCGAGGCCGGCGGCGAGATCACGCCGAGCATGAAGCTCAAGCGCAACGTGGTGAGCAAGAACTACGCCGGGGACATCGAAGCGCTGTACCGGAAGTAGCCCGGTCCGAAAATAAGGTGGCCTCCCAGTTCGGGAGGCCACCTTATTTTCGGCCGGGATTCAGCCCTGCGGGAAGTTCTGCGGCGGCGGGAACTGCTGCTGTTGCGGCTGGCCCGGCTGCGGCTGGGCGTGCTGTGACTGCGCGTGCTGGGGCTGGGCGTGCTGCGACTGGGCGTGCTGCGACTGGGCGGCCGGGGGCTGCTGGCCGCCTTCGGGGACCACGTAGACCGCCGTGCCGTACGCGGCGATCTCGCTGGCCGTCTGGGCGATCTCGTTGCAGTCGAAGCGCAACGCGAGCACCGCGTTCGCCCCGTGCTGCATGGCCTCCTGCGAAAGCCGGTGCAGCGCCTCGTAACGCGAGTCCGAAAGCAGCTTCGAAAGGCCCTTCAGCTCACCGCCGGCCATGGCCTTGAAGCCGGCGCCGAGGTTCGAGAACATGTTGCGGCTGCGCACGGTCAGCCCGAAGACCTCGCCGAACACGCGGACCACGCGGTAACCGGGCAGATCGTTCATGGTCGAGAGCAGGATCGGGAACTGCTGCGGGGGCGCGGGTTGAGTCATGCGCGCATCGTAGCCAGCCCGGCGCCCGCGCACCCGCGGTTCAGGAAGTGATCCGCGCGTTCCAGTCGATGTGGTGCCGGTAGGCCCAGCCCCGCTCCTCGCCGACGTCCTGGCCCGCGCTCGCCGCCACCAGCTTCTCCACCCGGGCGCGGCGCAACCGCTCGTAGGCGAGGAAGGCCGAGGGCGCGTCCGGCAGGTCCCGCAGGCACAGCGCGAGCACCACGCTGTCCTCCAGCGCCATCGAAGCGCCCTGTCCGGCCGAAGGCGAGGCCGCGTGGGCCGCGTCGCCGACCAGCACCATCCGCCCGGTGGACCAGAGCCGGGTGGTCGGCACGTCGTAGGAGTGGTCGCCGAAGACCTCGTCGCCGGTGGCCGCGATGATGTCCGCGCACGGCAGCGGGTCGCCCGCGAACCGCTCGTGCGCGAACTCCCGCCACTGCTGCGGGGTGACCGACGCCAGTTCTTCGCGCGAGCGCTCGGCTTCCTGGATGCGGGCGAACCAGAACGTGGCCCCGTCCGGCGCCGTGGTGTAGCCGAAGCCGGCCCGGCTGCCGCGGATCATCCGGTAGAGGCCCGGGGCGGCGGGCAGTCCTTCGGCCCGGGTGTAGCCGTAGACGACGGTGAGTCCGGTGAACCGCGGCTCGTCGGCCTCCGGGTCGATCCGGGTGCGGACGGCCGACCGGAGACCGTCCGCGCCGACCAGGATGTCGCCGGACTCGGTGGAGCCGTCGGCGAAGGTGACGAGGACCCCGTCCGGGCCCGTCTTGACCGCGACCAGCCGGCGCCCGTGGGCGACGGGGATGCCGCGTCGCCCCGCTTCTTCCTGCAGCACGCGGTAGAACGCGGCGCGGGTGAGCGTGCGCGGGCCGTCACGCCCGGTGTCGTCGAAGGACTGCGGGCCCGCGGTTTCGCCCTGGGGCCCGACCACCTCGATGCCGAGCGCGGCGAACGACGCGTCGACCACCGGTCCGTCGGCCTCGATCGCGCGCAGGGCGTCCATGCCGTTGTGCATCACGGTGAGGAACGCCCCCGCGTCCGCCCCGCCGGACGGATGGGCCTCGAAGACCGCGGCCTCGTGACCCGCGCGGTGCAGGGCCATCGCCGTGACCGTGCCGGCGATGCCGCCGCCGGCGACCAGAACCCGCATGTGTGTCCCTCCGGGAGAAGTCCGTGCCGCCACCGACCCTAGCGAACGGCGGCGGCCCGGACTCCGCTCAGGCGCGCTGCGCGACCGCGAGGCGCAGGCAGACCACCAGTCCGCGGACGGCTTCCTCCAGCTCGGCGATCTCCGGGAACGACGGGGCGATCCGGATCACCGCGTCGGCCGGGTCGTCGCCGTACGGGTGCGTGGCCCCGGCCGGGGTCAGCGCGACGCCCGCCTCCTTGGCCAGCCGCACGATCTCCTTGGCGGTGCCCTCGGGCGCGGTCAGCGTGATGAAGTACCCGCCGGCCGGCCGGGTCCAGGTCGCCAGCCCGGAGCCGTCCAGCTCCTCGGTCAGGATCCGGTCGACCGCGGCGAACTTCGGCGCCAGGATCTCCGCGTGCTTGCGCATGTGGGCGCGCACGCCCTCGGCGTCGCCGAGGAACTGCGCGTGCCGGAGCTGGTTCACCTTGTCCGGTCCGATGGTGCGCTTGGCGGCCAGCCCGGACCACCACGCGATGTTGGCCGGCGAGGCGCCGAAGAAGCCGACGCCGGCCCCGGCCAGGGTGATCTTGGAGGTGGAGCCGAAGACGAACGCGCGGTCGGCGTTGCCCGCTTCGGCGCACAGCGCGAGCACGTCGGCCAGGGCCGGCTCGTGCTCGGTCAGGTGGTGCACGGCGTAGGCGTTGTCCCAGAAGATCCGGAAGTCCGGCGCCGCCGTGGTCATCGTGGCCAGCCGGCGCACGGTCTCGTCGGAGAAGGTGACGCCGGTCGGGTTCGAGTACTTCGGCACGCACCAGATGCCCTTGATCCCCGCGTCCCCGGCGGCGAGCCGCTCGACCACGTCCAGGTCCGGGCCGGACTCGGTCATCGGCACCGGCATGAGCTCGATGCCGAACCGCTGGGCCAGGTGGAAGTGGCGGTCGTACCCCGGGACCGGGCAGAGCATCGCCACGCGCGGCTCGTCGGCCCACCGGCGCTCGCCGCCCGGCAGCACGCTGAGCAGCGACTGCACCACGGCGTCGTGCATCAGCTCCAGGCTCGAGTTGCCCACGGCGAGCAACTGGTCCACCGGGACCTGCAACGCCTCGGCGAACACCCGGCGCAGCTCCGGCAGGCCCTTGGCGCCGCCACCGTAGTTGCGGGTGTCCGTGCCGTCCTCGGCCCGGTACCGGCCGTCCGGCAGCGTGAGCAGGTCCGCGGAGAGGTCGAGCTGCCGGGGGGACGGCTTGCCGCGGGTGATGTCGAGGGAGAGGCCGCGGTCGACGAGCGCCGCGTAGTCGCGGCGGGCGGTGTCGACGTCGACGGGAGCAGTGGTCATGGGCACCACGCTAAACCGCGCGTCGATACCATTTCGGGTGACCCCCTGTCCAGGGTCTAGCGTGGTGCGCGTGCGTCTCGTGGTTCATGCCGACCAGCGTCAGTTCTCCGTTCGCGACACCTCGGCCTGGGTGCCGGGCGACGGCGGCTGGACCGCCGAAGCCGTGACCTCCCACCGGATCGCGGTCGAACCGTTCTCCCTGGCCGTGGCCACCGCGCGCTCGGACCTGGTCGAGGTGGAGGTGACCGTGCACCCCGCCCGGCCCGCCCTCGACGAAGCAGCCGGGCACGTGGTCGAGGCCGATCTGGACTCGCGCGGCGGCGCGTTCACCATCGCCGGGCCCACGGACTCCCCGGGCCGGCAGCACCGGCTGCCCGCCGCGCCGGGGCGCCACCGCGTACGCGTGTCCTATGTGGAGAGTGGGCCGCCGGACGCGGAGTGGAACGACTTCGAGTACGGCGCGCACTTGCGGTACGTGCTCGACCTGTGGCCGTCGGAGGCACCGGCGCCGGTGACCGTGCTGCGCCAGGGGGCCGGGGTCTGGGACGGCTAGGCACCGTCCCCGAGGGCCCGGCACAGCAGCCGGACGGCACCAGCGAACTTCTCCTCCGGGGTGGCGGCCCCGGCCTCGGTGAAGGTCAGGGGAAACCGCTCGGCCAGCGCCGCGATGTCCGCCTCGCGCACCTCCGGCGTGCCGGGTTCGGCCTGCTCCTGCAGCACGAATCCGGTGACGTGGCTCAGGATCGCGTCCGCCGCGATGGCCCGCGGCCCGGCCGGGACCCCGGCTTCGGCCAGCGTCCGCAACAGCCGTTCCATCAGGCCCAGCGCGGCCGGGCTGAGCGTGCGCGGGCTGCCTGCCAGCAGCACCGCGCCGCCGGGGTGGCGCAGGAGCGCCTGCCTCAACGCGCCGGCCTGCGCGACGATCCGGTCCGGCCAGGGCGCGTCCGGCGGCAGCGCCGCCAGCGCCGTGGCGCCCTCGTCACTGGCCTGCTGGGCGACGCGATCGGCCATCAGGCAGAGCAGGGCGTTCTTGTCCCGGACGTGGTAGTAGAGGCTGCCCGCGTGCACCCCGAGCCGGTCGGCCACCTGGCGCATCGACAGGCCCGCGTACCCGACCTCGTGGAACACCGCCATGCTCGCCTCCACGATGCGGGCCGCAGTGAGCTTCACCATGACAGCCTACCAGTTTTCGAACACTGTTTGAAATTGGCCCCGACCGAGCTAGACTGCCGTCCAGACCGATTCGAACACTGTTCAAAAACTGGGGTTTCACCATGGACGCGATCGTCTTCAACCTGACCACGGCGCTGCTGCTGATCCTGATCGCCGCCTCCGGGCTGACCCTTCTCGGCCGGGACACCGTCCCGAACCGGCGGATGCCCTGGCTCGCGGTCGCCCTGACCGGGCTGGCGGTGGCCGGCGTGGTGCTCCAGCTGTGCTGGCCGGGCGCGGGGGACGCGCTCGACAGCGACCCCTCCCGGGCGGGCTGGTGGCGCGTGCTCACGGCGGTGTTCCTGCAGAACGGCGGCGTGGCCGGGGCCGCGTGGAACCTCGCCACGCTCGCCGTGATCGCCGCGCTGGCCGAATGGTTCTGGGGCCGGCCGCTCGCCCTGCTCCTCTTCCTGGCCGGAATCCTGCTGCCGCACCACATCGACGCGCTGCTCGGCCTCGCCGCCGGTCCGGTCGACCCCCGCAACTTCGCGGGCAGCTCCGGCGCCACCTACTTCCTCGGCGCGACCCTCGCCGCCCCCCTGCTGATCCGCACCCGCGTCCCGAAGCAACGCCTGACCGCGATCGCCGTCGTGGCCCTCGGCCTGGCCATGTGGTTCGTCCAGGACAACGGCCACGGCCTGGTCTCGGTCTACGGCTTCGTCCTGGGCGCACTGACCTGGGCCGTGGGCCACCGGTGGCTCCACCCGGACCGCGACCTGGTCCACCCGGCCGGGCTGCGGGTGGGTGTGCTGCCCGGGTTCGCTCGCAAGGGGTGAAAGGACTGCGGCACAACAGGATCCCGGAAGACTCGGCGCCCGCCGAGCGAGCGCAGGGCCTCCCCCGCGGCGGCGAGCCAGCCGCTGAGGATCGCGGGGGTTTGCCTCACCAGTTCGGCTGCACGGCGACCAGTCCGGCCGGGGTGTGCAGTTCCTCGCGGTGCCGGCGGATCAGCGGGTCCGGCTCCGCGGCGAGGAAATCCTCCGCGCGGGTTCTGCTGGTGTAGGGCGCTTCGGCGGTCAGCACCGGGTGCCCGGCTCCGGTCCGGGCGTACCGGGTCGTTCGGCCAGCGCGTGTGTGAAGCTCCCCGGCCGTGCGTAGGCCGGTAGCACGAGCACCGGCCGGGACGTCGTTGCGTGGTCCACCGCCGCAGCGGACCTCCGCGACCGTCCTATTCGGACAATGACCGGATCCGGGTCACCAGGTCCTCGGTGCTCAGCCCGCACAGCTCCGCGAGCCGGTCGAGGGCCGGCGGGTCCAGCCGCACCTCCTCCGGCGCGCCGGCCTCGGCCAGCCGGCCCGCGGCCCAGCGGCGGAACGGGGCCAGGTCCGGGTGGGTGGCCTCGACCACCCGGCGCAGGTCGATCCGCACCCCGCCGGACTCCGATCCGCCGAAGTACCGGTCGCCGACCCGGGCCAGCAGCCGGTCCGGCGGCTCCTCCAGCGCGAGGCACAGCTCGATCAGGCGAACCACGGAGCACTGCCGGGTGCCGAGCTCGTAGGTGGCGAGCGTCTGGAGCGAAAGCCCGCTGTGCAGCCGGTGGTTGAGGTCCCGGCGGGTCAGCCCGCGCCGCTCGCGCAGACGCCGGAGTTCCTCCCCGAGCATCCGCTGGTAGGCCCCTGGGTCCAGCTGCACCATCGTTCCTCTCCGTGCGACGCCTGCCTCGGCCGGGCGTATCTCCACACTAGCCCGGGCGTTATTCTCCGGGGTGCCTCGGCCAGATCACCGTGAAGGAGGTGGCCACCCAGTGCCGGACCGTCTCGTCCCGTCGGGCCCGGCCGGCCTGGTGCACGACCCGGAGGACGAACCGCTGCCCGGACTCCCCGGCCGGGCCGGTTTCGAGTCCGGGCTGGCGGAGCTGCTCGATTCGGCCGGTCCCCAGGTCGCCCTGCTGCTGGTGGACCTCGACGGGTTCGCCGTGGTCCGCGAGGGTCTCGGCTTCGACGCGGCCGACGAGGTGCTCGCCGGCGCGGCCCGCACCCTGCGCGCGACGTTCCGGGGCCACCAGGCGTTGTTCGCCCACCTGCCCGGGGACGTGCTGGCGATCGCCCTGCGCGGTGCCTACCTCCCGGCCGCGGTCGAGGAACTGGCCGAACGGATCCTCGGCGACCTGGCGAAGCCGGTGTACGTCGACGGAGTGGGCGTGGGGCTCAGCGCGAGCATCGGCGCTTTCCTGACCGACACCAACATTGACACCGACACCGACACTGCCGGACGCCCGGCCGGCGCGGTCCGGTCGGCGCAGATCGCCCTGCGCCGGGCCAAGGAACTCGGGCACACGCGCTGGGTCCTGTCCGACCCGGTGTCCGCGATCGGGGACGGCCGGCGGTACCGGCTCGCCTGCGGGATCGCCGGCGCACTGGACTCGGGCGAGCTGACCGTGGTCTACCGCCCGCACGTGGTGCTGCCGGACGGGGCCATCGCCACCTCGCTCAACGCCGTCCTGCGCTGGCACCACCCGGTGCTGGGGGAACTGCGCGCCGAGCAGTTCTTCCCGCTGGCCGAGACGACCGGGATGACGGTGGCGCTCGGCCGGTACCTGCTGGCCGAATCGCTGCGTGCCGCGGGCGGCTGGCGGGCCCGCTTCGCCGACGCCGCGCCGATGGTCTGCCTGACCCTGCCGCGCCGGATGGCCATCGACGGCGACCTGGTGCGCATCGTCGAAGACGAGCTGGCCCGCAACGACCTCGGCCACCGCCACCTCATGCTCTGCACGGACGCACCGTCCCTGGTCGACGATCGCGGGGAACTGCTCGACTCGCTCGGCGAGCTGGCCCGGGCCGGGGTGGTGTTCGTCGTCGACATCACCGGTCTGGCCGAGCTGGAGCTGCTGCCCGCCCTCGCGGTGCCCGCGCCGGCCGTGATGCTCACCGGCGCGATGATCGACGCGCTGGAGGTCGACGAACCGCCCGCGGAGGCCGTGCGCGCCATCCGGCAGCTCGTCGAGCGGGCCGAGGAGCTGGACATCAAGGTCGGCGCGCACGGCGTGCTCTCCGAGGAGCACGCGCGGCTGCTGTCCGGCATCGGGGTGGTCGTGGGCTCCGGGCCCTACCTGCCCCTGCACGCCACGGCCGAGGAGGCGGAGGTCTGGGCCGGCCGCAACTACCCGATGGGATGAACTTGCCCGGCGGAGCCGGTCTCGACGTCGATCACCCCGTGCATAGCTGCTTCACCGCGGCGAAGCGGCCGGAGTGCACCGGCGACGGTGCTACCCGGCACCTGCTGAAGCTGGATGCTCTGCTCGTGAGCGGTCAAGCGTCGGCCGGCGTGATGTGGCGCAGGCGGCGCGGGCCGGTGTCCGGGCGGGTGGGCGGCGGGCCCAGCACCATCCGGGCGTTCGCCACGAAGGCCCCGTCCGGTGAGGCCAGGATCGGGTCCAGCGCGAGCGAGCGGACCTCCGGGTTGTCCTCGGCCAGCGCGGCCACCCGCTGCACCATGTCCTGCAGCGCGGCCAGGTCCGCGGGCTCGTCGCCGCGGTAGCCGGTGAGCAGCGGTGAGGTGCGGGGTTCGCGGATGAGCGTCGCCGCGTCCACGTCGGTCAGCGGCACCGCGCGGTAGGCCCGGTCCCCCAGCAGTGTGCTGACCAGCCCGGACAGCCCGAACGAAACGAGCGTGCCGAAGGACGGGTCGTCCTGCAGCCCGATCACGCACGAGAGGCCCTTCGGCGCCATCCGCTGCACGTACACGTCCTCGTCGCCGGAAACCTCGCACAGATCCCGGTAGGCAATGCGCACCGAGTCCGCCGAAGTCAGGTCCAGCCGCACGCCGGCCAGGTCCGGCCGTCCGCGCAGCCGCTCGTCGACGGCCTTGAGCGTGACCGGGTAGCCGAGCCCGGCGGCCACGGCCACGGCCTCGTCCACAGTGGACACCACGCGGAACGGGACCACGTGCACGCCGTAGCAGCCGAGCAGGCGCACCACGTCCTCGTCGGAGAGCAGGGCCGAACGGCCGCCGGCTTCGGCCAACAGTTCCCGCACCAGCTCCTGCGCCTGCTCGACGTGCATCCCGCCCGGGCGCACCAGCGCGCCCTGCGGCCGCTGGCGCCAGGCGGCGTACCGGACGACGCGGGCCAGCGCGTCCACCGCCCGCTCCGGGCTGGAGTAGGAAGGGATCGAACCGCGCGTCGGCACGCCGTCGTCCGACATCAGGGCCAGTTCGTCCGGCACGCCCTCCGCGGCGAGGAAGGTCGAGACGATCGGCTTGCTCGGCTTCAGCTCCACCACCGCTTCGCGCAACGCCCGCGCGTACGCCGTGCCCGGGATGGCGACGGGCGGGGCGAACACGGCGATCAACGCGTCGGTGTCGGGCGAGACCAGCGCTTCGCGCACCGCCGCGGCGAACTCCTCCGGCCCGGCCTGAGGGCCGATGTCGACCGGGTCGAAGGCCAGCTTCAGTCCCTGCGAGCGCGCGGTGTCGGCGGCCAGCAGCCCGATGGCGCTGGAGTTGCCGACGATCCCGATCCGCGGCCCGGCCGGCAGCGGCTGGTGCGCGAACACCAGCGCCGTGTCGAAGAGCTGCGCGAGCGATTCGACGCGTACGACACCGGCCTGCTCGAACAGCGCCTGCACGCTCGCTTCGTCGACCTCCGCCGAAGTCGCCGCCAGTTGCGGCCGCACCGCGTGCCGCCCGGACTTGACCGCGACGATCGGCTTGCTGCGCCCCAGCCGCCGGGCCAGCCGGGCGAACTTGCGCGGGTTGCCGAACGATTCCAGGTACAGCAGCACGAGATCGGTGTCCGGGTCGGTCTCCCAGTACTGCAGCAGGTCGTTGCCCGAGACGTCGGCGCGGTTGCCCGCCGAGACGAAGGTGGACAGCCCGAGCCCGCGGGCTCCAGCGTCGGCCAGGATCGCCGTACCGAGCGCGCCGGACTGGCAGAAGAAGCCGGTGCGGCCGCGTTTCGGCAGGACGGGCGCGAGGGTGGCGTTGAGCCGGACCCCGGTCGCGGTGTTGAGCACGCCGAGCGCGTTCGGCCCGACCACGCGCATTCCGTGCGCGCGGGCCTCGCCGACCAGCCGCAGCTCCGCGTGCAGCCCCAGCGGACCGGACTCGGCGAAGCCACCGGAGACGATCAGCAGCGTCTTCACGCCCTTGGCCAGGCAGGCGTCCAGCACGGACTCGACCGCCTCGGCCGGCACGGCGACCAGCGCGAGGTCGACCGGGTCCGGGATGTCGAGCACGGAGGCGTAGGCCCGCACGCCGCGGACCGAGCGGTGCACGGGGTTGACCGGGTAGACCGTGCCGGTGAAGTCGGCGGCGAGCAGGTTCCGGAACGCGACGTGGCCGACCTTGGCGTGGTCGGTGGACGCGCCGATCACCGCGACCGACCCCGGGTGCAGCAGGTTGTGCACACTGCGCGCCTCGGCCGCCTGCTCCCGCGACCGCGCGACGGCCAGCGACTCCTCCGTCGGGTCGATGTCGAACTCCAGGTGCAGCACGCCCTCCTCGATCGCGCGGCTGACCTGGTAACCGGCGTCGCGGAACACCCGCACCATCGCGGCGTTCTCGCTCAGCACCTCGGCGACGAACCGCCGCAGCCCGCTCTCCGACGCGGCCGCGGCCAGGTGCTCCAGCAGGATCGAGCCGAGCCCGCGCCCCTGATGACGGTCGTCCACCAGGAACGCCACCTCGGCCGAAGGCCCCTGGTCGAGCCGCTCGTACCGCCCCACCGCCACGATGTCGTCCCCCAGCAGCGCCGCGAACGCGACCCGGTCGTGGTGGTCGACGGTGGAGAACCGCACCAGGTCCCGCGGCGGGATGCGCGGGTACGCGCCGAAGTACCGGAAGTAGCGCGTGCGCTCGGAAAGCCGCCCGTGCAGGGCCACCAGCCCGTCGGCGTCACTCGGCACGACCGGCCGCAGGTGCACCGTGCCCCCGTCGGAGAGCACGACGTCGGCCTCCCAATCGCGCGGGTAGTCGAACGGGTCGCGCAAGCCGTTGCGGCCCCCTTCGCCTGGAGCGTCGGACGCGGGGCTCTGGCCGCCGTCTCTCGTAGCGGCGGGGTCACCGGCTGCGGAGCTTCGGCCACCTCCACCGGCCGCCGCAGGGCTGTCGGCTGCGGGGCTTCGGCCGCCCCCGCCCGTGGCGGCGGGGCTGTCGGCCGCGGTGCTTCGGCCACCATCGCCCGTGACGGCGGCGCTGTCGGCCGCGGAGCCACGGCTGTGCCCAGGGGTCGCCGCGGGGCTGTGCGCCGCGGGGTCTCGGCCACCCTCGCCCGTGGCAGCGAAGCTGTCGGCCGCGGAGCCATGGCCACCCTCGCCTGTGGCAGGGGAGCTGTCGGCCGCGGAGTCATGGCCACCTTCGCCCGTGGCGGCGGGGCTGTCGGCCAGGTGGCCGGATGAGGAGGCACCGCCAGGGCTGTCCGGCGTGTCTTTCCCGGCCGGTGTGGTGTGGTCTTCGGGCATGGTCAATCCCTCGGATCGTCCGGGTCCAGCCCGTGCAGCGGGAAGACGGCGCGGCGGGTGTCGCGGATCGCGATGTCCACGGGTTCGTCGGCGTCGTCGCCCCAGGGCTTGAACGTCGTGTCCCGGTCGTCGGTCATGGTGCGCGGGATCTCCGCGTCCGGCGCGGCGCGCGTGACGGCGGCGACCCACTCCGGCGGCAGCGGGGTCTCCGGCGCGACGTCGCGGTCCAGCACCGTCGCGATCAGGTGCGTCCAGGACCGCGGGACCACGCGGATCAGCTGGTACCCGCCCCCGCCGACGGCCAGCCAGCGCCCGCCCGCGTAGGTCTCCGCGAGATCGCGCAAGGCGGCGTAGATCGTGCGGTGCCCGTCGACGGAGAGGGAGAGGTCGGCCAGCGGGTCTTCCTCGTGCGAGTCGACCCCGCACTGCGTGACCAGGATCTGCGGCTCGAACCCGGCGAGCAGGGAAGGCACCACGGCGTTGAACGCCCGCAGCCACCCGGGATCGCGCGTGTGCGGCGGCAACGGCACGTTCACCGCGGTGCCGGCGGCCCGGCCGCTGCCGGTCTCGGCGGAGTAGCCGGTGCCCGGCCAGAGCGTGAACGGGTGCTGGTGGAGCGAGACGGTGAGCACGCGCGGGTCGTCGTAGAAGGCGGCTTGGACCCCGTCTCCGTGGTGCACGTCGGTGTCGACGTAGGCGATGCGGTCGAAGCCGTGGTCGAGCAGCCAGGAGATGGCGACCGCGCAGTCGTTGTAGACGCAGAACCCGGCCGCGCGGTCGCGCATCGCGTGGTGCAGCCCGCCCGCGACGTTCACCGCCCGCTTGACCTCCCCGCCGGCGATCTTGCGCGCCGCCAGCAGCGTCGACCCGACCACCAGCGCGGACGCGTCGTGCATCCCGCTGAACACGGGGTTGTCCTGCGTCCCCAGCCCGTGCCCGACGTCCCACCCGGCCGACGGTGCCTCCCGCACGGCGGCGAGGTACTCGGGCGCGTGCACCCGCAGCAGTTCCTCGTCCCCCGCCGCGGACGGCACGAGCAGCTCCACCCCGTCCAGCACCCCGAGCCCGGTCGCCAGCCGCACCGTGAGCTCCAACCGGACGGGGTTGAACGGATGGTCACCACCGAGGTCGTACCCCAGCAGCGCGGAATCCCAGACGACAGCAGGCGAAGCCATGTCCCGCACTGTACTGGGGCAGAGGCTGGTCAGCCGCCCTCCGTGACCACCCGGCTCCCGGCTCCCGGCTCCCGGCTCCCGGCTCCCGGCTCCCGGCTCCCGGCTCCCGGCTCCCGGCTCCCGGCTCCCGGCTCCCGGCTCCCGGCTCCCGGCCGCAGGGAACACCGGTTCCGGCCGCGTGGCCAGCCGCAGCTCTGTCTTTTTCTCCCGTCGCCCACGCCGCAGCGAGAGCGACCCCGGACGCAGTGTCCGCGAGCTGCCCGCTCCGGCCTCGGTCAGGGCGCTGGCGGAAACCCTCAGCCCGGTTCGTGCCCGGTCGCGGCGGGGCGCTCGGGGTCGCGGGACCAGTGCGACCACGAGCCCGGGTACAGCGCCGCCGGTTCAGCACGGCCCGCAACCTCCAGCGCCAGCACCACGGACGAAGCCGTGACGCCGGAGCCGCAGTAGGCGCCGACCGGGGCGCCGTCGCGGAGGCCCAGGGCGGCGAACCGTTCGGCGAGGTCCGCCGGGGTACGCCAGCGGCCGTCCGCGCCGAGGTGCTCCGCGGAGGGCGCGTTGACCGCC
The DNA here is from genome assembly GCF_032335455.1 of Amycolatopsis sp. PS_44_ISF1. Classification (NCBI taxonomy): domain Bacteria; kingdom Bacillati; phylum Actinomycetota; class Actinomycetes; order Pseudonocardiales; family Pseudonocardiaceae; genus Amycolatopsis; species Amycolatopsis sp. PS_44_ISF1. The sequence goes on from NZ_JANUXO010000002.1 coordinate 2,515,737, forward strand.
CCGGGAATGTGACCGGCGCGCGGATCGACCGGCTCGGTCTCACCCGCATAGCGCGCCTTCGCACGGGCATCGAACAAGACGCCTTCGCGCGCCAGCACCGCTGCCTCGTCCGCGGAAAGCACCGGCATACCGCCCGGCGCCACCTCGATATCACCCGGTTCAGGGACAGCGGTCTCGGTGGTCACCTCACCGCCCTCGGCCAGCCACGCTGCGTAACCACCGTCGAGCACCGCGACGTCCCAGTGCCCGGCCCAGCGCAGCAGCCACCAGGCGCGCGCCGCGACCGAGCCGTCGGCGTCGTCGTAAACCACGACCGGACGGTCCGAACGAATCCCGGCTTTCCGCAGCTCACGCTGAAGATCGGCCGGATCGGGCAAGGGGTGCCGGCCACCTTCGCCGGGGGGTGCGGCGAGCGCGGTGTCCAGGTCCACGAACACCGCGCCGGGCAGGTGCCCCTCGCGGTAGGACTCGGCACCGGGCGGGCCGCCGAGCCGCCAGCGGACGTCCAGCACGGCCGGGCGCTCCCCCGCGGGCGAGGCGGCGAGCGCGGCAGGGGTGATCAACGGGCGCATGCCCCCATCCTGCAGGTCCGGGCCGTTCCCGCGCAGCAGGCCCGGACTTTTCCTCACCGGTGACTTGTTACGCCGAGGCGTGCCGTCGCTGTCGGGGCCAACGACTACGATGAGCTACGCGGACGAAGGGGACAGCGTGAACGATCTCATCGACACCACCGAGATGTACTTGCGTACGATTTACGAGCTCGAAGAAGAGGGTGTCGTCCCGCTGCGGGCCCGCATCGCGGAACGGCTGCAGCAGAGCGGCCCGACCGTGAGCCAGACCGTGGCCAGGATGGAGCGCGACGGGCTGGTCGTCGTCGCCGACGACCGGCACCTGCAGCTGACCGACCACGGCCGTGAGCTGGCCATCGCCGTGATGCGCAAGCACCGCCTGGCCGAGCGCCTCCTCGTCGACGTCATCGGCCTCGAGTGGGAGCACGTCCACACCGAAGCCTGCCGCTGGGAGCACGTGATGAGCGAGGCGGTGGAGCGCAAGCTGGTCCAGCTGCTCGACCACCCGACCACCTCGCCGTACGGCAACCCGATCCCCGGCCTCGACAAGCTGGGCGACGGCGACCCGGCCCCGCCGCCGGAACCGGACCTGGTGCGGCTCGACGAGTTCGCCCGCACCGGCGGTGGCGACGTCGAGATCAAGCGGATCGCCGAGCACGTCCAGCTCGACGAGTCGCTGATGACCGAGCTCAAGTCCGTCGGCATCGTGCCCGGCGGCCGCGTCCGGATCGGCAGGGCCCACGGCGGCAGCGTGACGATCGAGGTCACCGGCACGGAGTGCAGCGCGCAGGTCGCCACCTCGGCCCTGCACGCGGTGCTGGCGCAGGCCAGGTGAGCCCCGCCACCGAAGCGGCCGAAGCGTTCCACCGGATCCACGGCCGGGCCCCGGCCGGGGTCTGGTCCGCGCCCGGACGGGTCAACCTGATCGGCGAGCACACCGACTACAACGACGGGTTCGTGCTGCCCTTCGCCCTGCCCCACCGCCTGGCCGCGGCCGGCGCACCGCGCGAAGACGGGGTGCTGAACGTCGCCACCCTCGGCGACGATGGGCAGCTCCAGCAGTCCGGCCCGCTCGAGATCGCGTCGCTCGAACCCGGGTCCGTCCCGGGCTGGGCGGCCTACCCCGCCGGCGTCGCCTGGGTGCTGCGCGACCAGGGTTACGCCGCGGGCGCCGACCTGGTCATCGCCGGCGACGTGCCCTCCGGTGCGGGCCTGTCCTCTTCGCACGCGCTGGAGTGCGCCGTGACGCTGGCCCTGCTGGGCCTGGCCGGCGTGGAGGTCGGCAGCGACCCGGCCGAGACCCCGGACCGATCGAAGATCGCCCGGTGGGTGCAGCGCTCCGAGAACGACTTCGTCGGCGCCCCCACCGGCCTCCTCGACCAGACGGCCTCGCTGTGCTGCACCGAGTCGTGCGTGCTGTTCCTCGACGTCCGCTCGGGCGAGATGGAGCAGGTCCCGTTCCCGCTGGCCGAGGCGGGCGTACGGATCCTGATCATGGACACCCGCACCAAGCACTCCCACGCCGAAGGCGGCTACGGCGAACGCCGCCGCGGCACCGAGCGCGCCGCCGAACTGCTCGGCGTCAAGGCTCTGCGCGACGTGACGCTCGAAGGCCTGCCCGCCGCGCTGGCCCAGCTTCCGGACGAGCTGGCCCCCCTGGTGCGCCACGTGGTCACCGAGAACCAGCGGGTGCTCGACGTGGTCGCCCAGCTGCGCCAGGGCAAGCTGGCCGAGATCGGCCCGTACCTCGACGCCTCGCACGTCAGCATGCGCGACGACTACCGCATCTCCACCGCCGAACTCGACCTCGCGGTCGACTCCGCCCGCACCGCCGGTGCGCTGGGCGCCCGCATGACCGGCGGCGGCTTCGGCGGCTCGGCCATCGCGCTGGTGCGTGAGGCCGACTTGGAGACGGTTCGCTCCGCGGTGGAGGCCGCGTTCGAATCGGCCGGTCTCCGCCGCCCGCGGACGTTCACGGCCGTCCCGTCCCGGGGCGCTGGCCGCGACGAGGTCTGACCCACGGCGGGGTCGGCGGGGCACGATCTCCCTCCACTCGGTCGTGGGCCGCTCAGCCGGTAGCCACTCGGCTGAGACCGTCCACCCGGCGATTTCGCGCCGCTCTCGCCGATGGTTCTCGGTGAGAGCACGACGGGACGCGGAACCGCTGGGGCGGCACGCGCCGCGCGACCAGCGTCCCCTCGCGCAGCTCGTACGAGGGGGTGGCTCGGCCGTAGCCCTTCCTGGCCAAAGCGTCCGGCGGCCGTTTTCGACGGCACCGGCCGGTGCTGCTCCGATCGTGGCAACCCCGGGCGGCCGGTCGCGTCGCAGTAAGGGAAGACTGTGCCGCGCAGTCACCATCCTCAGCAGAAAGGCCACGACGTGACCGACCAGCAGAGCCCCCTGAAACTGATCGTCACGGGTGGCGCCGGGTACGTGGGCAGTGTGTGCGCCGCGCGGCTCATCGAGGCCGGTCACCAGGTCACCGTCGTGGACGACCTGTCCACCGGGCACGCCGACGCCGTGCACCCCGAAGCCCGCTTCATCCAGGGCGACGCCGCCGCGGTGGCCGCCGACATCCTCGGCGAAGGCTTCGACGGCGTGCTGCACTTCGCCGCGAAGTCGCTGGTCGGCGAGTCGATGACGGATCCGGCGAAGTACTGGGAAGGCAATGTCGTCACCTCGCTGCGTCTGCTCGAGGCCATGAAGGCCAACGGCACCCCGCGCCTGGTGTTCTCTTCCACCGCCGCCACGTACGGCGAGCCGGAGTCTTCGCCGATCCCGGAGACCGCGCCGACGCAGCCGACCAACACCTACGGTGCGTCCAAGCTCGCGATCGACCACGCCATCACCAGCTTCGCGCGCGCCCACGGCCTGGCCGCCGTCAGCTTGCGCTACTTCAACGTCGCGGGCGCGTACGACGCGTTCGGCGAGCGGCACACCACCGAAACCCACCTCATCCCCCTCGTCCTCCAGGTCGCCACCGGCGACCGCGAACACATCTCCATCTACGGCGACGACTACCCGACGCCGGACAGCACGGCCGTCCGCGACTACATCCACGTCGTCGACCTCGCCGACGCCCACCAACTGGCCCTGGCCCACGCCACGGCCGGTGAGCACCGGATCTACAACCTGGGCAGCGGCACCGGATTCTCGGTGCTCGAGGTCGTCGAGGCCTGCCGGAAGGTGACCGGCCACCCGATCCCGGCCGTCGTGGCTCCGCGCCGGGCCGGCGACCCGTCCGTGCTCGTCGCCTCCAGCGAAAAGGCCGGTGCGGAACTCGGCTGGAAGCCGGTGCGCACCGACCTCACCGGCATCGTCTCCGACGCCTGGGAATTCACCCGCGCCCGGAAGTCCTGACCCGCTCACCCCGCCCCGGCGTCCTCGAGGCCGAGGTCCACTTCGGACCTGGCCCCGAGACCCCCGAGCCGCGCGGGGTCGATGCCGCGGTTCCACGCCGCGTACAGCAGCCTGGCGACCAAATGGCCGGGGCTCGCCTCCAGGGCGTTCTCCAGGGCCATCCCGGCCAGCGCGCCCTCGCCCCGGAGCAAAGCCGTGTAGGCGAGCAGGGAAGCGGGCTCGGCCCGGTGGGGCGGGGGCAGTTCCTGAACGAGCGAGAGCCACAGCGCTTCCGCGTCCAGGGCCACCTCGGTGCCCGGCGGAGATGCCAGGGCAAGGCAGGCGTCGCGCACCGGCTTGATCGTCAGGGCATGCGCGAGGCGCACCGCCTGCTCGTCGTCGATGTACTCGACGCCGCTCCGTCTTCGCTCGAACGCGGCGCGGACTTCCGCAGTGGCTGCGGAGACCAGGTCTTCGGTGGCCCCGGGTGGCCCTTCCAAGCGCCCGAGCAGCGCGGTGCGGCGGACGATCGCCTCCGGTGAACGCGGCTCCAGCAATGCAGCCACGTGCTCCCGGCTCGGGAACGACACGAGACCCGCTCTCGTGGTCGCGGCGGCGATGACCGTGCCACGAGGGTCCGGAAGAAGGCCACCGCACTCCTCGTCGCGGTAACAGGACCACGGCGCGTCCTCCTCGATCGCGGCCGTCCACAGTGGATGGAGCAGGCGCAGGTCCTGTTCGGCCAGCGCCCGCTGGAGCTGGGTGACGAACGCCGCGAAGGGTGGCCGCCCGTCGGGACCGGCGTGGCCACCGACGACGACGGCGGTGACACCGATGTGGGCTGCGGCCCGGAAGCGCGGGGCGAGCGCGTCAGCCTGGTACGCGAACAGGTCCTGAGGTGGCAGGTCCGCCCGCAGGACGAGGCCGATGCCGGTGCCGGGCGGGCGGTGCCCGAGCAGGACGAGTGAGTCGGTGGGCGTGAACCCGAGCAGGTACGGGAGCGCGGCGATCAGCTGGGCGGGATCGGTGAGAACGGGCCGGGCCGAGCCGGGCGGGGTCGAGGTGGTCACGACCTCCACTGTGCGGTGGAAATCGGGGCGAATGTGGGGTGGCCGGGAATCTGTGGACAGGTCCGGGGCGGGGAGGGGCGGTGTGGACAACTGGGGGAAGACGCGCTGGCGGGGCGGGGTTCTGTCGGTGGGGAGGGGTAGGGTGGCTGGCCCTTTGCGACGGGAGCCAAGGGCTGGGGATCAAGTGGCTGGGGGCCGGTGACTGGTAGCCGGTGGCCAGGTGGTGGGCGGTGGGCTAAGGGCGATGGCCGGTGGATGGGGCGATCCGCGGGGGCAGTGCGGATGGAATGGGGCCGGGCTGAGCGGGGTGAGGTGAGTGGCCTGCACGGTAGGACGGGGCGACCGGGTGCCTGGGCGGCCAGGTGGCCGGGCGGCCGGGCGGCATGGTGGCCGGGCGGCTGGGTGGCCAGGTGGCCGGGTGGCCGGGTGACCGGGCGGCCGAGAACGGCGGACCGGGCTGGAGATTCGCAGGCTGGGAGAGCTTGATCGAGCGAAGCGGGCCGAGCACCCGACGGCCGGTGCGAGCAGCCGTGGATGTTGTGTTGCGCGACGTAGTCGGACCCGCCCAGTACATTCCCCTACAGGCACCCGGGGAGGACCATGGACGAGGACACCATCACCGCCGCGGCGGGACGGTTGCGGATCGGGCCGCTGGGGTGGTTGCGGTGGGGGCTGATCGCGTTTCCGATGATCGTCTCGGTGCCGGACGCGCAGGGGTGGTCCTGGCCGCTGATCGGGGTCACGCTGGTCTGTTCCGGGCTGGTCCTGATGTCGCCGACTCGGCCCGCCTGGCTGAAGCCGGCCGTGCTGATCGTGGTCATCCTCGCGGCGGGGGCGCTGGGGGTGCTACAGCCGAACGGGTGGACGTCGGTCGCGATGTTCAGTGCGGCGTTCTCCGTGATGCTGGCGTACGGGAAGGTCCTCAACGCCGTCGCCGCCCTGCTCAGCGCGGCGGCGATCGTCGTACTGGCCCTGGTGCACGACTTCGGCTGGCTGACCACCGTCTCGCAGCTCGTGCTGCCCGTGGTCCTGCTGCTGCTGGCCGCCAACCGGCGGGGCCGGGCGGCGCGGCTGGAGCAGACCGAGCTCGCCCTCGCCCGCGCGCAGACGGCGACCGAGGAGCACGCGCGCGCCGCCGCGCTGGCCGAGCGCACGCGGATCGCCCGGGAGGTGCACGACGTGCTCGCGCATTCGCTCGCCGGGCTCGCGCTCAACCTGCAGGGCGCGCGGTTGATGCTGGTCCGTGACGACGCCAGCCCCGACGCCGTCGCCCAGATCGAACGCGCGCAGAAGCTCGCCACGGACGGGCTGGCCGAGGCGCGCAAAGCCGTCGCCGCGCTGCGCGAGGACGCCGTGCTCGTGCCGCGCGCGGTCGCCGACCTGCTCGCCGGCTACCGGCTGGACACCGGGGCGCGGGCGGACCTCGTCGTGGAGGGCGAGCCGCGGGAGCTCGACGCGCGCGTCGGGACCACGCTGGTCCGCGCGGTGCAGGAGGCGCTCGCCAACACACGCAAGCACGCGCGGAGGGCCGACGTCGACGTCACGCTCGCCTTTTCCCCCGAGCAGGTGGAGCTGACCGTCGCCGACCGGCAGGGCAGGCGCCCGCCGGAGGCGCCGGCCGCGGGATACGGTTTGCGGGGCATGGGCGAACGGGTGGCGCTGCTCGACGGGAAACTGGTCAGCGGGCCGGGGGAGGACGGATGGCGGATTCAGCTGACGGTGCCGGCGTGAGCCTGCGGGTGGTGATCGCCGACGACCAGGCCGTGGTCCGGGAGGGGCTGGCCACGTTGCTCGGGCTGCTGCCGGGGGTCGAGGTGGTCGGCTCGGCCGCGGACGGGGCCGCCGCGCTGGAGCTGGTCGCCGAGCACCGGCCGGACGTGCTGCTGGTCGACCTGCGGATGCCCCGCCAGGACGGGGTCGAGACGACCGGGCTGGTGCGGGCGCGGCACCCGGGCACCGAGGTCGTCGTGCTCACCACCTACGCCGACGACGACTCCCTGCTGGCCGCGTTCAAGGCCGGCGCCCGCGGGTTCCTGACCAAGGACGCCGACGCCGAGGCCATCGCCCGGGCCCTGCGCTCGGCCGCCGCCGGGCAGTCCACTGTGGATGGCGAGCTGCAGCGGCGACTGGTGGAAGCGGCCACGCGGCGAGCGCCCGTGCCGGCCCAGGAGGTCGAGGGGCTCACGACGCGCGAGGTCGAGGTGCTGCGGCTGATCGCGGCGGGCCTGTCGAACACCGAAATCGCCCGGACGCTGGTGGTCAGCGAGGCCACGGTCAAGACCCACGTGAACCACCTGTTCGCCAAGGCCGGCCTCCGCGACCGCGCCCAGGCCGTGGCCTTCGCCTATCGGTCCGGGATCGCGGACTGAACCCCCGGTGGCCTCAGAACGCCGCCGCCAGCGCGGCCGGTCCGCCGGTGACCGGGAGCGTGACCGAGGTCCGCGTCAGGTCCAGGGCCAGCCCGGCCCCCGGTGCGGGCCGCAGGGTGTAGTCGTGGTCGCTGGAGGCCAGCAGGAACTCCAGGCGGTGCCCGGCGGCCAGCACGTAGTCCTTCGGCATCAGGTCGACGCCGATCCGGTACGGCGTGCCCGGCGTCACGGGTGTGGTGACGGCCGGGCCCGTGCGGTTCTGCGGGTCGGTCCAGCCGCGGCTGATCACGTGCGACTTCCCGTCCGGCGCGCGGTCGGCGAGGACCACGGTGACGTTCGCGGCGGGCCGGTCGAAGGACAGCTCCAGGTCCGCCCGCGCGGTGCCCGACAGACGTAACGGCTGCTTCGCCGCCGAAGTCGCGTACAGCAGCCGGTTGCCTGAGGACGCGGCATCGACGAGCTGCTCCACGGTCTTGCTCGCGTCGTCCGACAGGGTCTCGACCGTGGCGCGGCCCGGCACCGGGTTGTGCGGGTCCAGCGTGCCCTTCGCCTTGCCACCGGGCCACGGGTAGACCTTGACGCCGCTGGTGCCCGGCGCGGGCCAATCGGCCTCGTCGGTCCACGACTTGTCCTCGCGCTGGATGGTCGCCTTCGGCTCGTTCTGGATGCCGTTGTCCACGCCGTAGAGGTAGTGCGACATCCACCGGTTCAGCGTCTGCAGCCAGACGTCGCGGCGCAGCGAGATCGGGTCGTTGTGACCGAACTGGTGCAGCCAGATCTTGTGCTCGACGCCGTGGGCCTTCAGCGCCTCGTACCAGGTCGCGACCTGCTCGGTCTTCACGTTCCAGTCGTTGAGTCCGTGCACCGCGAGCACCGAGGCGTGCACCTTGCCCACGTCGTTGCGGTAGTTCCGCGCGTCCCAGAACGGGCTGTAGTCACCGGTCACCCGGTCCTGCCCCGCGGTCAGCCCGTCGATCTCCGGGCGGCAGACCTGCCGGTCGGCGCGGGTGTAGACGTAGTCGGCCAGCACGTCGGCGTCCTCGCCCTGGTAGCCGCCCGCGGCGACGACCGCGCCGGCGTTGCGGTAGTAGCCGTACCAGCTGGAGATGGCGGCGATCGGCACGATCGTCTCCAGGCCCTCGACGCCGGTGCTCGCCACCGCGTTGGGCAGCGTCCCGTTGTACGACACGCCCATCATGCCGGTCCGGCCGGTGCTCCAGGCCGCCGTGACGGGCTCTCCCGCCGCGTCGTGCGCCGAGGTGCGGCCGTTCAGCCAGTCGACCACCGAGCGGGCGCCGACCGTCTCGTTGACGTCGCCCGTGGTCGGGCAGCCGGTGGACAGCCCGGTGCCCAGCGATTCCCCGTACACCACGGCGAACCCGCGGGCGGTGAAGTAGTCCTGGTAGCTCCAGCCGATCGGCGGCGCGGCGTGCGGGCCGACCCGGTCCACCGGCACCCGCGGTCCCTCCGCAGGGGCGTTCAGCTCGGTGTCCACGTTGTGGTTGGCGACGTCGTTGCCCCCGGAGAAGTACGGGCTCGCCTGGTACACGACGGGGACTTTCATGCCCTTCACCGTCGCGCGGGGCCGGACCACCTGGGCGTGCACGAGGTCGTCCCGGCCGTCGTGGTCGCTGTCCACCGGCGCGGTCACCCAGACGTCCTCACGCACCACGTCGGCCGGGTCGAACACCGGCTGTGCCTGCCCGCCGGTGAACACCGGCGCGGGTGGCGCGTCCGCTTGCGCCACCGCCGGACCGAACGGCAGCGTCAGCACCACGCCGAGCACGAGGGCGACCCGAGAAGCCTTCACCAAGAACCCCCAAGCGGGACGAAGCGGGCGAGCCCTCCTGAGCCTTCCGGCAACCGCGACCCGCGTCAACCGACTAACGTCGCCGGTATGGCCACCACCGTCGAAGCCCCGATCGTCGCCGTCACCGTCTACCCGCAGCAGGCGCGGATCACCCGCCGCGGCCGCGCGAACCTGGCCGGCGGGGGGCGGCTGCGCATCACCGGGTTGCCGCTGGCACTCGACGCGGAGTCCGTACGCGTCACCGGAACCGGCGCCGCGCTCGTCACTGGTGTCGACGTATCGTTCGAGCAGCATGCGGAGCCGGCTGACGCGACGTTGCGCGCGCTCGTCGAGCAGCGTCGAGAAGACCAGAGGACGCTCGACGCCGTCGCGGACGACGAAGCAGCCGAAGCCGCGAAGGTGGACATGCTGACGGGCGTCGCTCGACGTAGCGGAAACAGCTTCGCGAAAGCTCTGGCCGCAGGCGAAGCGGAGCCCCAGCGTGTCGCGGAGGTCAGCGACGCGCTCGGCACCCAACTGGCCACGGCGCTCAAGAACCGCCGCGCGCTCACCGACCGGCTGGACCGGCTGCGCGAAGACCTCGCCGCACTGGACCGGCGGATCGAGACGCACGGCGCACAGTCCGAACAGGACAGTTCCACGGTCGTCGTCGAGCTGGAACCGCTGGCGGAAAGGAACTCCGACGAGGTCGACCTGGAACTGTCCTATGTGGTCCCCGGGGCGGGCTGGGAGCCCGGTTACGACGTCCGGGTCCGCGGGACCCGGGTCACGGTGACCTCCCACGGACTGGTCAGCCAGCACACCGGCGAGGACTGGCCGGAGTGCGAGCTGGCCCTGTCCACCGCGCGCCCGGCGAGCACCGTGACCGTGCCGGAGCTTCAGCCCTGGTACCTCGACCGCCGGCAGCCCCCTCCCCCGGCCCCGCCGGTGGCCTACGCCGCCGCCGCGCCCGGTCGCGGCATGGCGCGCGACAGCGCCGCGTCATTCGGCCGGATGGCGCCGAAGGTCGCCGCCGTCGAGCAGGGCGCCACCGCGGTGACCTACCGGCCGGCCCGCCCGGTCGCGATCCCGTCCGGTGCCCAGGGCCACCGCACTACCCTGGCGCAACTGGAGCTGGAGGCGAAGCTCGGTTACGTGACCGCGCCGGTCCAGGCCGCCGAGGCGTACCTGCGCGCGACCGTGGTCAACACCTCCGAACACACCCTGCGCCCGGGTCGCGCGTCGGTGTTCCACGAGACCGAGTTCGTCGGCACCACGCAGCTCGACGTGTGGGCCCCGGGCGAGGAGCTGGAATTGGCGCTGGGCGTCGACGACCGCATCCGGGTCGAGCGCGAGCTGGTCAAGCGCACGGCGAGCAAGGCGGCGCTGTCCGGGCAGCGCCGCCGCGAGGCCGAGTACCGCACCACCGTGACCAACCACGGTCCCCGCGAGGCGTCGGTCACCGTGCTCGACCAGGCCCCCGTCTCCCGCGACGACGCCATCACGGTCCGGGACGTGCGCCCCGCCCCCGATCCGGCCGAGCACACCGAACTGGGCGAGCTGACCTGGCAGCTCACCCTGGCCCCGGGCGCGACCGGGACGGTCACGCTCGCCTACCGGGTCGACGTCGCCAAGGGCGTCGAGCTGAGCGGCTGGCGCGAATAGGGGCCCGCCCTGGGGCGCCGGAGGAGCAGCGTGGCCGGCTCGATCGTGATCACCGAGTTTGGCCGCACCGGCCGGGAGGAACTGGCGCGGCCGGGGGGTGAACCCGTCCGCCGCCACCAGCCGGTACGAGCGCCTAGCCCTGGGCGATGTAGGCCTCGAGCTGTTCCTGGGTCTGTTCGAGCTGCTCCATCCGGCTCTTCACCACGTCACCGATGCTGACGATCCCGGCGAGCCGACCCTCGGCCAGCACCGGCACGTGCCGGATCCGCCGCTCGGTCATCAGCACGCTGAGCTGGTCGACCGAGTCCTCCGGGCCGCAGCTGGCGACGAGCTTGGTCATGATGTCCGCGACCGGCCCGTCGAGGATGCCCGGGCCGTGGTCGTCGAGCCGCCGGACCACGTCCCGTTCGGACACGATCCCGGCGATGCCGCCGTCCTCGGTGGTCACCACCATGGCGCCGACGTTGTGCCGGGCGAGGCCGGCGAGCAGTTCGGTCACGGTGGTCCCCGGGGCGACCGTCGCGACCGCTGAGCCCTTACCGCGCAGCAAGTCCTCGATCCGCATGGCGATCCCTTCTCCGCATCGAGCTGGGCCACCCCAGGTTAGGGCCCGGGTGCCGCGCGCGGAAGCCCGGCGGGCGGCGTTCACCCGGGGTGCGGCGCGGCTCAGGCCAGGCGCTCGGCCAGCCCGTCCAGCGCCGCGCGGATGCCGGCGGCGTAGTCGTCGTCGCCGAGCGCGTCGAGCCGCTCCCGGGCCGACGCCAGGTGACGACGGGCGGCTTCGAGGTCACCCAGTCTGCGGTAGTCCTCGCCCAGGTTCAGGTGCAGCGAGGGGTAGAAGCCGCGCACGGCCAGCGCCGATTGGTACTCCTGCACGCGTTCGTCGGTCAGGGAGTCCGCGGCCGCGAGCGCGCGCAGATCCCACTCCAGCTCCTCGGCCGGGTCCTCGCAGGCGTCGGCCATGTGGTGCGCCAGCGCGCAGCGGTGCAACGGGTCACCGTCCGCGCCGATCTCGGCCCACAGCTTCGCGAACGCCTCGCGCGCACCGGCCCGGTCGCCGCCGAGGTGCCGGCGCAGTCCTGCGTCGATGGCCACCATCACGTCATCGGTCATCGGTCTCCCTCGTCCAGGCCCCGGCACGATGCGCCCGGCCGAGATCGCACCGTAGCCGAAGAGCGATCCGTGCCGCTCAGTCACGCGCGGCCGGGACCCGGCCCGCGCCCTCGACGGGCTCTGGCCGGAGGCGGTGACCGCGGCGCGGCAGTTCACCCGAATGATCCCGGCGAGCGGACGGAGAACGGCAGTTTCGAGCCGCCGGCCGGACGGCTCAGCCGACCCGATCGGCCGGCGCGGACCAGGTGTTGCAGGCGGCCGTGGTCCCGCCGGAGAACCCGGCCTCGGCCCAGGACAGCTGGTGCGCGCGGCTGCCGTGGTCCTCGCTGTCGTCGGCCCGGCCGTAGTCGGCCACGGCGGCGTTGCCGACCGACCGGCCGACCGAGCCCTGGCCGATCGCGCTCGCGATGAACAGCGCGCCGAAGCAGTTGGCCTGCAGCTCGATCCGCCGCACGACCGCCCGGTCGGCCGGGCTGCGCTGGTCCGGGGTGGTCATCCGGTCGGCCGCCGCGGCCAGGATGCCGCTCTCGCGCTGCACGTGGTGGCCGTACTCGTGGGCGATGGTGGCGAGGTGGCGCGAGCGGTTGAGCCCGGCGTCCGAGAGCATCCAGGCGGTGGGGGCATAGATCGTGGTGTCGCCGCCACAGTAGTAGGCGACGGCCTCCTCTTTGGACGGCGCGGCCCCGCAGGTGCTGACCTTCGGCAGCGTGACCGACACCGTGGCCGGCAGCGTCGGGTCGCCGGCCCGGTCCAGCGCGGGGCGCCAGGCCTGCTCCAGGCAGCCGGCGAGCGCGCGGTAGAACCCCTGAAGCTGGGCGTCCTGCCGGCCGAGCTCGGGCAGTTCGCAGGAGACGCGCGCAAGCCGGATGCCGTCCGCGAGCAAGGGGTTAGTCTCCAGCCGGGGCCCCACCGGAGAGCCGGCCCCGGGCGAACGGCCCACGTCGGAGCGCTCCACGGTGCCGGGGACGGCGGTGGCGTAGCCGGACCGCTCGCGCGGGACCACTCCCATCAGCGCGACCGCGGCCAGGACGATCACCACCGCGACCACCCCGCCGGTCAGCCCACGACGGCGTGGCCGGGGCGACGGGACCGAGCCGGACTCGGGCCGGTAAGGGGCCGGTGGAGCGGCGGCCGGCGGCGGCCCGGCCCACCTCGATGGCCCGTCCCCCTCGGCCTGTCCGGTCACGCTCACTCCCCCTGTACGACCCGCGCTACAGCATACGGTCGCGCCCTGACCCCGGGATCACGAAACGGGAACGCCGATCCGGTGGCCGGGAACCCGCCCGTGCGGCGAGACTGTGGTCATGAGTGTCGAAGATCCGTACCTGTGGCTGGAAGACGTGACCGGCGAAGCGGCGCTGGACTGGGTCCGCGCCCGCAACGCCGGGACGCTGGAGTCGTTGACGACCGGGGAGCGCTTCACCGCGCTGCGGGACGGAATCCGGGAGGTGCTCGACGCCGACGGCCGCATCCCGTACGTCGTACGCCGCGGCGCGCACCTCTACAACTTCTGGCAGGACGCCGCGCACCAGCGGGGCCTCTGGCGGCGCACCACCCTGGAGGGCTACCGCCGGGCCGAACCCGACTGGGAGGTGCTGCTCGACCTCGACGCGCTGGCCGAGGCCGAGGGCGAGAACTGGGTGTGGAAGGGCGCGGCGGTGCTGCGTCCGGACCACCGGCTGGGCCTGGTGGAGCTGTCCCGCGGCGGGGCGGACGCGACGGTGGTCCGCGAGTTCGACCTCGACGCGCACACCTTCGTCGAAGACGGTTTCTTCCTGCCCGAGGCGAAGAACCGCGTCGGCTGGATCGACCGGGACCGGCTGTACCTCGGCACGGACTTCGGCCCGGGTTCGCTGACCAGCTCGGGGTACCCGCGACTGACCAAGGAGTGGCGCCGCGGCACGCCGGTCGAGCAGGCGACCCTGGTGTACGAGGGCAAGCCGGACGACGTCGCGGTGACCGCCTACCACGACCCGGACGAGGGGTTCGAGCGCGACTTCGTCCTCCGGTCCATCGAGTTCTACCGCTCGGAGCTGCACCAGCGGACGGCGTCCGGCCTGGTCAAGGTGGACGTGCCGGACGACGCGCGCGCCTCCGTGCACCGCGAATGGCTGCTGGTGCACCCGCGCACCCCGTGGACCGCGGGCGGCGTCGAGCACCCCGGTGGCTCGCTGCTGGCGATCGGCTACGACGCCTTCATGGCCGGCTCCCGCGACTTCACCGCGCTGTTCACCCCGGACGCGCACACCTCGCTGGACTACTGGGCCTGGACCCGCCACCACCTGCTGCTCGCGACGCTGCGCTACGTCAAGTCCGAGCTGCGCGCGCTCACCCCGGGCCCGGACGGCTGGGCGGAGGCGCCGCTGGGCGGGGCGCCCGAGTTCGGCAGCGCCGCCATCGTGGACACCGAGCCGGACGTCGACGACGCTTATTTCATCGACTCCTCCAGCTATCTGCAACCCTCGACGCTGAGCCGTGGCGTCGTCGGTGAAGAGGTGGAGGTGCTGAAGCAGGCACCCGCCTTCTTCGACACCGAGGGGATCGAGGTCGACCAGCACTTCGCGACGTCGGAGGACGGCACGAAGATCCCGTACTTCGTGGTGCGGCCTTCGGGCGCTGAAGACGGACCGACGCTGCTGACCGGCTACGGCGGCTTCGAGGTCTCGCTGACGCCCTCGTACAGCGGCGTGATCGGGCGCGGCTGGCTATCGCGTGGCGGCACGTACGTCGTGGCGAACATCCGCGGCGGCGGCGAGTACGGGCCGGAGTGGCATTCGACCGCGATCAAAGCCAACCGGCACAAGGTGTACGAGGACTTCGCGGCGGTGGCCGCCGACCTCACCGCGCGCGGCATCACCACCCCCGGCCGCCTGGGCATCCAGGGCGGCAGCAACGGCGGCCTGCTCATGGGCGTGATGCTCACGCAGTACCCGGAGCTGTTCGGCGCGGTCGTCAGCCAGGTCCCGCTGCTCGACATGAAGCGCTACCACCGGCTGCTCGCGGGCGCGTCCTGGATGGCCGAATGGGGCGACCCGGACGACCCGGCGGACTGGCGGTACATCGCGGCGTACTCCCCGTACCACAACGTCCACAAGGGACGGACGTACCCGCCGGTCCTGTTCGCCACCTCCACCCGCGACGACCGCGTGCACCCCGGGCACGCGCGCAAGATGGTGGCGCTGATGACCGAACAGGGCCACGACGTCTCGTACTACGAGAACATCGAGGGCGGCCACGGGGGCGCGGCGGACAACAAGCAACTGGCGTTCAAGTGGGCGCTGGTGTTCGAATTCCTCTGGTCCCGGCTGACCGGTTGAGCGGCTTGGCCTGGGCGGTCGGGATGCTCACGATTGCCCAGGCCAGATCGTGCTCAGAGCAAAGGCAACTGCGGAGCCTCGTCGGACCGCACTCGGTGGAGGCTCTCGGCCAGCGCTGCCCGATCGGCGACTGGCTGTGCGCCCGCGGCCAACAACTGCTCATTACCGTCGTGGACGCTGCCGGCCCCCGCCAGCACAAAAACGGGCCGGCCTCCGCGAAGTGCGGCTTGACCCGCTTTCACTGTGCCGCCGGAACCGCGGGCCTCGACGACGACCAGCGCACGACTCAGCCCGATGACCACCTGGTTCCTTGCCATAGCAGCACCCGCTGTCCACCTCTGCGACGGCGGAAACTGTGACACCACCAGGAACCCCCGATCGATGGCCTCGCCCACACTTCGATACTCGGCCCTCAGCTTGAACTGGTCGATGCCCTCAGCGAGAACCGCGACCGTGCCTGCACCCGCGCTCAATGCCGACAGGTGGCCTTCGGTGTCCACTCCCTTGGCGTAACCCGAAACCAGAACTCCGGAGAGACTGGCAACCTCTTCGCCGCAAGCGCGGGCCGCGCGCAGCCCCTCCTCACTCGCGTTCCTCGATCCGCTGAGACCGATTGAGTACTGGTCGAGGCAGTCGAGCAAGCCTCGGTAGAACAACGCCGGGGGGGAACCGGCGAAGCTTCGAAGTCCCGCCGGAAACCGCGGGGCATCGCACATCAGGGCTCGCACCCCTGAGCCGAGCAGCCGCTCGGCCTCGGCCCGGGCGTTCTCCCGCTCAGAGCTCGGCAGCTGCCCGATCAGGGCGTGCATTTGAGTTCGGCCATGCTGCGACAAGTACTTGACAGCGCTGCGGGGGCCACCGGCAGCCCTGGGTGCGAGAAGCGCCAGCTCGATTTCCGTTGCGGCAGCCTCGAGACTGTCAACTGGCTGATTCTTCGTCATTCGCACCCCCAGCGTCGTTAAGTCAGTTTTTCAGCAGCTCTTCGACCATCTCACAGCAGATTTGAAAAACCCGCACTCAGTGGCCAGCTAAGTGAGATTATCACCACCGCCGCCAACGCCGACCCGTCCCCGCCCGCCTGCGATGGCCAGGGAAAGGAAGAGTCCCTTGACAACGACGCAGCCTTATCAGCCCGATCGGCGGGCCAATCGATTGACCGCCTACCAGCTCGTGAAGTCCAACGACGTCCACACCTTGAAGATTCAAGGCTCCCAGGACGTAATCGATCACGTCGTGGGAGCCTGGCCTCGACTCGTGGCCCGGCCGGCGGCCGGCGACGACAAGAACCGATGGTCAGGTCTGCTTCGCATGGACTTCGAGCCCAACGAAGACCTGAGGGCCTTCCTTGAATTCATGACTGAAGCTCTCGCCCTCAGAGTCAAGATCCCCGCCAGCCCCGACGGGGCATTGGCGCTGGACTTCTACAGCAAATCCACGGCCGACGACCCGCAGCGACGGGAATACACCCAGGTGGCCAGAGCGATCCGCGTCGCGAAGCGATACCAGTGGGCGAGCGACGAGGCCGCCTCGGAGGCAGAGCAGTTCCTGGCGAACCGCATGATCGACGCAATTCGCCGCCATCCCTGGTACCAAACAGCCACCCGGATCGTTGCTGCCCCGGGACACACACCGGAGGCCGGGACGAGCACGCGCCTTGCCGAAGCCCTGAGCAGCCATTTCGACAAGCCACTCGTCGAGGTGAGAACACGGCACCAGTACCGGCCCGCCACCAAGGACATGTCTCCCCACGAACGCGGGAGCTTGACCGGGGAGTTCCGCATCTTCGAAGATCTGACCGACCGGACGGTGCTGATCATCGACGACATCTACCACACTGGGAGCACGTTGACCGGGCTCGCCAGGGCAGCCAAGCGGGTGGGCGCGAAGACCGTTCTCGGCCTGGTGGCCGCTCGCAACGTCCGGCTCTGACGGACGATGAGACGCACCCAGGACGAAGGCCCCTTCGACCTGGGCCAACCGAACACAAGCCAGTCAGACGGGGAACAGGAGCAGCTCTTGTTGAAGTGAACGCCGGAGTTCCTCGGGCCTGCCCGGAGCCCTCAGACCAGTCCCCGAGGCCGGGCCCGGCGCGGCCACGGCCGTACCCGCGCCGGGCCATTCCGTCCGCAGTGGACGTCCACCAGAACTCGCTCGAACCGTTCCAGCACCCCGGCGGCGAACGCGATCCGCGTGAGGCCCAGCTTCCGCAGCGCGGACCCGTGGTCGAGCAGCACCACCGCGAGCGCACCGGCGAGCAGCACCCGCCAGCCGAACGCGACGGCCTTGCCGGTCGGCCCGCCGAATTCGCCGTGCAGCCGGTCGCAGTGGAACGGCACGTGCCGTTCCTCGTCGGCCAGGATGCGCGCCGCGACCTCCCGGGTCAGCGGATCGTCGACGCCGTCGCGCAGGGCCCGGTAGTAACGCAGGGCCACGACTTCGGCGATGAGCAGCACCATCAGCTCCAGCCGGAGCCCGAGCGCGCGCCGAAGCTGGACGAACACGGCGTCGGACCAGTGCGCGTCGATCGTAGTGGTGCCGGACGCCTCCAGCAGCCGGGCGAGCAGCCGCGCGTGGTTCTGCTCCTCGGCCACGAAGAGCGCGACCGCCTCCTGGTACCGCCCGTCCGCCTTGGCCAGCAGGTTCGCCCCGTCCCCGGATTCCCCGACTTGAAACCGCTGCACGCTCCGCGCCACCGCCGGATCCAGCCGTGCGCCCCGGTCCCACTCGGGCTCCGGCCGCACCTGGCGCCGCTGTGCTTCCACCGTGAATTCTTCCAACCAGTCCACGGCACCGACCCTGCCCGGCCGATACGGGGGCGGGGCGGAGGAAATGGGGAGATCCGGTGGGGAACCGGCGGACGGCTCCGCACCACGCTCGCGAGGCCGCCGTCCCGGCTGAACGGCGAGCGGTCCGGGTCCGGGCGATGGCGTTGCCGGACGATCAGGGCCGATCCGCGGGCGTCGGGGCCAGCACGCTTTCTGCGGCCAGGGCCGACCCCGGCCGGGTCACGACGTCACCGGAGGCCGACGGGTTCGGCCGGCCCCCGGTGACGTCGGCTCAGCTACAGCCGGAGGTGGCGCCGCAGCCTTCGCAGGCGTAGCAGGCGCCCGCGGGACGCATCTTGGTCCCGCAGGTCATGCACAGCGGCGCGTCCGCGGCCTTGCCCAGGTGCAGTTCCATCAGCTCGGTCGTGCTCCGCACGTCGAGCGCGGCCGGGTCCGAAATGGACGGTGCCACCGGGGCCGACGCGTCGACGCCGGTGCGCAGCCCCTCCAGGTCGGCGTTCGGCCCGCCGTAGCTCGCCTCGACCTCGGCCGAGCGCTCGTCGGCGGTGAAGATGCCGAGCTGCGAGCGCTTCTCGTAGGGCAGGTAGTCCAGGGCCAGGCGGCGGAACAGGTAGTCCATCACGCTGGTGGCGATCCGGATGTCCGGGTCGTCGGTCAGGCCCGCCGGTTCGAAGCGCAGGTTGGAGAACTTCGAGACGTAGAACTCCAGCGGGATCCCGTACTGCAGCCCCACCGAGATCGACATGGAGAAGGCGTCCATCACCCCCGACAGCGTGGAGCCCTGCTTGCCGAGCTTCACGAAGATCTCGCCGAGGCCGTCGTCCGGGTACGAGCCGGCGTGCAGGTAGCCCTCGGCCCCGCCGACGGTGAAGGAAACCGTCTGGCTCGGGCGCTTCTTCGGCAGCCGGCGGCGCACGGGGCGGTACTCCACCGCCTTCTCCGGCTCGGCCTCGGCTGTCTCCCCCTTCTTCTTCCCGGTGGACAGCGGCTGGCCGACCTTGCAGTTGTCCCGGTAGATCGCCAGCGCCTTGAGGCCCAGCTTCCAGCCCTGGTAGTAGATCTCCTCGACCTCTTCGACGGTGGCCGTCTCCGGCATGTTCACCGTCTTGGAGATGGCCCCGGACAGGAACGGCTGCACCGCGGCCATCATCCGGACGTGGCCCATCGGCGCGATCGAGCGCTCGCCGACCGCGCAGTCGAACACCTCGTAGTGCTCGGGGCGCAGGCCCGGCGCGTCGACCACGTGGCCGTGCTGCGCCACGTACTCGACGATCGCCTCGACCTGCTCGCCGGGGTAGCCCAGCACCTCGAGCGCGCGCGGCACGGTCTGGTTGACGATCTGCATCGAGCCGCCGCCGACCAGCTTCTTGAACTTCACCAGCGAGAAGTCCGGCTCGATGCCGGTGGTGTCGCAGTCCATCATGAAGCCGATGGTCCCGGTGGGCGCGAGCACCGAGGCCTGGGCGTTGCGCCAGCCGTGCCGCTCGCCCAATTCGTTGCCACGCCGCCATTCCTCGCCGGCCAGCGCGCGGACCGCCGCGTCGTTCGAATGGTGCGTGCGGACCAGTTCGTTCGCCGCCGCGTGCTTGCGCATCACGCGCTGGTGCGCTTCGGCGTTGCGCGCGTAGCCCTCGTACGCGCCGACGGCCTTGGCCAGCTCGGCCGAACGACGGTAGGAGACCCCGGTCATCAGCGAGGTGATCGAAGCGGCGAGCGCTCGGCCGCCCTCGGAGTCGTACGCGTGGCCCAGCGCCATCAGCAGGGCGCCGAGGTTGGCGTAACCGATGCCGAGCTGGCGGAACTTTCGGGTGGTCTCGCCGATCGGATCGGTCGGGAAGTCGGCGAAGCAGATCGAGACGTCCATCGCGGTGATGACGAACTCGACCGCCTTCGCGAACAGCGGCGCGTCGAAGGTGCCTTCGGCCGAGACGAACTTCAGCAGGTTCAGCGACGCCAGGTTGCAGCTGGAGTTGTCCAGGTGCATGTACTCGCTGCACGGGTTGGACGCGGTGATCCGGCCGGACTCGGGGCAGGTGTGCCAGTCGTTGATCGTGCCGTCGTACTGCACGCCGGGGTCGGCGCACTCCCACGCCGCCTGCGCCATGGTGCGGAACAGCTTCTTGGCGTCGACGCGCTCGACCTCCTCGCCGCCGAGCCGGGCGCGCAGCGCGAACGGCCCGCCGGTCTCGACCGCCTGCATGAACTCGTCGGAGACGCGGACCGAGTTGTTGGCGTTCTGGTACTGCACCGAGGAGATGTCGGCGCCGGAGAGGTCCATGTCGAACCCGGCGTCGCGCAGGACCTTGATCTTGGTCTCTTCCCGGGCCTTGGTCTGGATGAACTCCTCGATGTCCGGGTGGTCGACGTCGAGCACGACCATCTTCGCCGCGCGCCGGGTGGCGCCGCCGGACTTGATCGTGCCCGCGGACGCGTCGGCGCCGCGCATGAACGACACCGGGCCCGACGCGGTGCCGCCGGAGGTCAGCAGTTCCTTCGAGGAGCGGATGCGGGAGAGGTTGAGGCCCGCGCCGGAGCCGCCCTTGAAGATCAGGCCCTCCTCGCGGTACCAGTTGAGGATCGACTCCATCGTGTCGTCGACGGCCAGGATGAAGCAGGCCGAAACCTGCTGCTTCGACGCCGTGCCGACGTTGAACCAGACCGGCGAGTTGAAGCTGAAGACCTGGTGCAGCAGCATCCAGGTGAGCTCGTGCTCGAAGACCTCGAGGTCGGACGGCCCGGCGAAGTAGGAGTGCTCGGCCGCGGCCTCGACGTAGGACTTCACCACGCGGTCGATGAGCTGCTTGAGGCTGCTCTCGCGCTGCGGCGTGCCGATCGCGCCGCGGAAGTACTTGCTGGTGACGATGTTCGTGGCGTTGACCGACCAGGACCCGGGGAACTCGACCCCGCGCTGCTCGAAGTTCACGCTGCCGTCGCGCCAGTTGGTCATCACCACGTCGCGCTGCTCCCAGGCGACCTCGTCGTACGGGTGCACGCCCTCGGTGGTGAAGACCCGCTCGACGGTCAAGCCGCCGCCACCGGGCTTCTTCTTGCTGCGCCCGGCCGCCGCTGCGCCGGTTCCCACGGTTTCGGTCATCGGGTCTCTTCCCCTCAACTCCCGCGCGCGGCCGGCGACTGGCTCAATCGCCTTCGGCGCGCTTGCTTCCTTCTTCCGCAGCCGCACCCGCCATGGCCTGACGCAGGTCCGAGATCTCCTTCTCGAAGTCCTCGACCGAGGAGAACGAGCGGTAGACGCTGGCGAACCGCAGGTACGCCACTCCGTCGAGCTCACGCAGCGGGCCCAGGATCGCCAGGCCGACCTCGTGACTCGGGATCTCCGCCAGCCCGGCGGAGCGGATCGACTCCTCCACGCGCTGCGCGAGCTTCTGCAACGCGTCGTCGTCGACCGGCCGGCCCTGGCACGCCCGGCGGACGCCGTTCACCACCTTGTCCCGGCTGAACTGCTCGGTGACGCCGGAACGCTTGACGACGGCGAGCACCATCGTCTCCGACGTGGTGAAGCGCCGACCGCACTGCGCGCACGAGCGCCGCCGCCGGATCGCCTGACCCTCGTCCACCTCTCGGGAGTCGACGACCCGAGAGTCCGCATGCCGGCAGAACGGGCACCTCATCCGCCGATCACCTTCCCCTCACACACCGGCCGACTCCGCCACCGTCCGGCCCCTGCCGCCACGCTACGGCCTGGGTCACGAGCCCCCCGCACGACCCCGCGCCTGGTGCTCGATCTGTGGACAGCCGGTGGATGAACGCCGGTCGGCTGTGGACAACCGACTTCGAGTCTACCCCAACCTGTGGACCAACTACAGCGGTGCAACTACTAGATATAGGGGTAGACCCTAGGACGCGTTGGGGGTGGGGGCAAGCGGTGGAGGGAGAAAGACCCCAGAGGGTGACGGGCGCTGGTCCAGCCCGCGGGCGGCGGGGGTTTTCAGAGGATGGTCGGCGGTCAGGCTGGCGCCGGATGGGCGGTCGGTGAACGGAGGCACTCGGCAGGTACGCGACGGCGAGCATCGACGGGCGCGGGGCGGTCCGAAGCCACGGAAACGGCGGGTATCAGTGGCCGGGAAGCGATCTGAAGCTTCGAAGACGGCGGGCATCGTCGGCTGCGGCTGGTCCAGATCCATGGAGACGGCGCGCATCCGAGGCCACCAGGCGGGCAAGAGCTACAGGGACGGCGGGCATCGGCGGTCACGGACGCATCCGGAGTCATCAGCACTGTCGACCCAGCTTGGCGAGACGGCAGCCCTTACGGCTTTACCCGGCGAATCGGCAGCACTCTGGACACAGCCCGGCGAAACGGCGGCACTCTGGGAACTGCCCGGCGAATAGACAGCGCTCTAGACATTGCCCGGACAAAAGGCAGTACTCCGGACGCTGCCCGGCGAATCGCTCCGCTGGCGTTCTCCTGGAACCCCCGGACCATCGCGGAGACTGTCCACCGAGGACTCAACCGGGTAAAGGCTCACCGGCCGCGCCGATCGCGGCGACCATGCCCGGTGGCCGCCGTGCCCCCTTTCTCCCCGGTCCGGCGTGGCGGGGTCACGAACCCAGCCCGGTGCCCGCGGCGACCGGGACGGTCAGGGGCAGGCCCGGGGTCAGCACGGCGCCGTCCAGGTTGTTGAGCTGCTCGATGCGGGTGACCACCGCCGCTTGGTCGCTATTGGGGGCGAAGCGGGCGGCGATCGCGGACAGGGTGTCGCCCGGTTCGACCGAGATCGAGGCGGTGCCGGACGGGACGGCGCCGCCGGGGGCGCCCGCGCCGAAGACACCGAGGGCGGTGACCACCAGGCAGGCGGCCGCGGCGATGGCCAGCAGCCAGGGCCAGCGGACGGCCGGGCGGCGAGCCTCGGCGCACGCGGCGGGAGTGCCCGTGCGGCCCGCGACGACACGCGCACGGGTCGGCGGGCGTAGGGATTCCCCACGGCGTTCGCGGGCTACCCGGGCCGGGACGGCGGGACCGGGCTCGGCCAGGCTCAGCGCCGCCGGACGGCGACGGGCGAGGGCGGCCTCGGCTTTCCGCCGGAGCGGTGCGACCCGACGATCGGCTTCCCCCCGCAGTGGGGCAGCCCGGCGACCAGCCTCGGCACGAACCGGGACGGCCTCGCGACCGGTCTCTCCGCGCGTAGGAGCGGCCTCGCAATCGGCCTCCTCCCGGGGCGGAGCGACCTCGCGAACCGCCTGCCCGCGCACCAGGGCGGCCCGGCGGGCCACCTCCCGCCGGGTGGGCGCGGACTGCCGGACGGGGCGAAGCGGGCGGACCAGCCCGCGGTCGGCCAGGATCGACATGGCGAACCTCCTCATGACCTGCTGTTCGGTTCGATCCCGCTCCGTGCGACGCCCTCACCGGCGACGATGTGGTCGAGGTCGAACAGGCGTTCTATCGAACGCCCGTGCGAAGGTCTACCATCCCGCACCGACAAAATCGAGAGGACACGGCGTGTCGATCGAACAGATGTTTGAAATCGTCGTTACCGGCGGCTAACGTCGGCAACCAGGACATCTGCCGGGCAGATGTCGCCGGCGAGCGCGCCCGCAGCAGCGGGTGCCGGCCGGCGGACGCGGGAACGCGCGGGACGCCGTGAGCGGCGACCGCGGGACGGCTGGAGGATACGCAGTGGCCAAGGAGAGCAAGGCGGGCACCACGCCCGGCGGCCCGGGCAAGGTGAGCGCCCTGCCCGAGATCTACGACGTGGACGAAACGCTCACCGTGCGTCAGCAGCAGGTGCTGGACGTGATCCGGTCCTGGGTGAGCCGGTTCGGCTATCCGCCGAGCGTCCGGGAGATCGGCGAAGCGGTCGGGCTGACCTCGACCTCTTCGGTGTCGCACCAGCTTCGCTCGCTGCAGCGCAAGGGTTATCTGCGCCGGGACGCGAACCGCCCGCGCGCGGTCGGCGTGCTGTCGACCACCGACGACAACCCGATGGGCATCGAGATCGACCAGCAGCCGTCCATGCCGAAGGCGGCCTACGTGCCGCTGGTGGGCCGGATCGCCGCGGGTGGGCCGGTGCTCGCGGAGCAGGCCATCGAGGACGTTTTCCCGCTGCCGCGCGAGATCGTCGGCGAGGGCGAGCTGTTCCTGCTCAGCGTCACCGGCGATTCGATGGTCGACGCGGCCATCACCAACGGCGACTGGGTGGTCGTCCGCCAGCAGCCGACGGCCGACAACGGCGAGATCGTCGCGGCGATGATCGACGGCGAGGCCACGGTGAAGACGTTCAAGCGCAAGGACGGCCACATCTGGCTGATGCCGCACAACGACGCCTACGAACCGATCGCCGGCGACGACGCCACGATCCTGGGCAAGGTCGTCGCGGTCCTGCGCCGCCTCTGAACCCGGCCGCGCGGGTGAGGACGGGCGCCCGGCCCGGCCGGGCCCACGGGGGCGGCGAGGGCCTGGCCGCACTCTTGTTCCGGCGCCCGTCTCCGGGGGCGGGGCCGGAACCGCCGTCTGAGAGGACCGGTTCAGCAACCGAACCCTTCGGCCGCCGACTCGCTCGGTTAGCCGAATCCCCTCGGTCGTCGAATCCCCTCGGTCAGCCGACCCCGCCGGACGGCCGACTCCACCGCGGCCGACGGACCGTTTCGTCGGACGGGCTCGCCTGGTAGCCGGGCCGTTCGGAGCACCTCCGCCACCGGAGTCCGCGCAGGACGGACGAGACCGGTATCAGCGGCGCCGAAGCTTCCGCACCAGGAACCAGCCACCGAAGACCACCAGCACCGCGAACGCCGCCGCCGGCAGCGGGGGTAGTCCCCCGCCGGACGGGGAGCGGGATTCCCCCGCGGAGGCATCGGCCGCCTGGTTCCCTGCGGCAGCACTCAACGGAGCGGCAACCAGCGAAGCGGCACCCTTCGCCGCGCGCACCGGCTGGCCGATTCCCTCTCCGGCCGACAGCAGCGTGCCGTCGGGTTCGAACGCCACCGCCTCGCCCTGTTTTTCCCCCGCCAGGGGGATACGCACGGGCGTGCGCTCGAGCGCTGCGGCGACGTCGCCGTCTGGCGCGGCGTACAGGTAGGCGTCGGTGTACGTGCGCAATGCGACCACGGTGCCGTCCGCGCTGGTCGCGCCGCCCGTCACCAACACCGAGCCGAAAGCGCCCACCGGGCCGCCCTGGGTGTCGGTGGACCGGATGCGGACCGAGCCGGTCTGCTCCAGCGGGGTCGGGCCCGGGGTCGCGAGCGGGCCGGTCGGACGGTACACCTTCGCGTCGCCCAGGATGTCCTTGGTGACCAGGTACGGCGTGCCGGACCGGTCGAGCAGCAGGGCCTCGGTGTCGTGCGGGCCGTCCGGGTAGGTCAGCCGGTGCAGCTTCGCCCCGCCGCCGGAGGGCTTCAGCTCCAGCAACGCCACCGTGGCCCGCTTCTTGCCGTTGTCCCCGGTGTCGGCGAGCCAGAGCGTGCCGTCGGGCGCGCGGGCGAGGTCCTCGACGTCGTACGGGTCGGTGTTCGCGGTGAGCACGTCCTGCACGGTGCACGAGCGGTCCAGCACGAACACCTCGACCTCGGTCCCGCCGTCGTTGACCGCGTACCACCGTGCGCCGTCGGAGACCAGTCCGGAAAGCTCGGTCACCCGCGGATCCGTCACCTGGCAGAGCCCAGAGGCCACAGTGGGCGCTGGGGTCACAGAAGACACAGCCCCGGCGGGCTGGGCACCGAGCAGCAGGAAGAACGCCGCGAGGACGAAGCGCACCGGCTCACCTCCGTAGTGTGCGACCGGGATCAGCCGCACACTACGGAAGACGCGCTAACGGGGGGTGGAGTTGGTCTCGAACTGGTGCAGCGCGGCCGCGAGGTCCGGGTGGACCCGCACGAGCAGCCGGGTGCCGTCCTCGACGTGCTCCTCTTCCAGCACTTCGCCGTCCTTGTGGGCACGGGCCACGAGCTCACCCCGCGTGTACGGGACCAGCGCGTCGACCACCACCTCCGGGCGCGGGAGCCGTTCGGCCAGCACCTCGGCCAGCTCCGGGATGCCCGCGCCGGTGCGCGCGGAGACCAGCACCGAGCCGGCCAGCTGGTGCCGCAGCCGGGCCAAGGTGACCTGGTCGGCCGCGTCGGCCTTGTTGATCACCAGCAGCTCCGGCGGGAGCGGCTCCTGGCGGGTGCGGGTGATCTCGCCGAGCACCTCGCGCACCGCGTTCACCTGCTCCTCGGGCGCCGGGTCGGCGCCGTCCACGACGTGCAGCAGGAGATCGGCGTCGGCCGCCTCCTCCAGCGTCGAGCGGAACGCGTCCACGAGCTGGTGCGGCAGGTGCCGCACGAAGCCGACGGTGTCGGTGAGGGTGAAGGTGCGCCCGTCCGCCGTCTGCGCCCGCCGGGTGGTCGGGTCCAGGGTGGCGAACAGCGCGTCCTCGACCAGCACTCCCGCGCCGGTCAGCGCGTTGAGCAGGCTGGACTTGCCGGCGTTGGTGTAGCCGACGATGGCCACGCTGGGCACTTCGTTGGCCACGCGCCGGCCGCGCTTGGTCTCGCGGATGGTGTCCATCGCGGCGATCTCGCGCCGCAGCTTGGACACCCGCTTGTTGATCCGCCGCCGGTCGGTCTCGAGCTTGGTCTCACCGGGACCGCGCAGGCCCACGCCGCCGTTCGCGCCGCCGGCGCGGCCACCGGCCTGCCGGGACAGCGATTCACCCCAGCCGCGCAGCCGCGGGATGAGGTACTGCAGCTGGGCCAGCTCGACCTGCGCCTTGCCCTCCTTGGAGGAGGCGTGCTGGGCGAAGATGTCGAGGATCAGGGCGGTCCGGTCGATCACCTTGACCTTGACCTTCTGCTCGAGCTGGCGCAGCTGCCCGGGCGAGAGCTCGCCGTCGCAGATCACCGTGTCGGCGCCGGTCGCGACGACCACGTCCCGCAGCTCCCGCACCTTGCCGGAGCCGATGTAGGTGGCCGGGTCCGGCTGCACGCGCCGCTGGACCAGTCCTTCGAGCACCTCGGAGCCCGCGGTCTCGGCCAGCCGGGCCAGCTCCGCGAGCGAGGCGTCGTTCTGCTCGGCCGTGCCGCCGGCCCACACGCCGACCAGGACGACCCGTTCCAGCCGCAGCTGCCGGTACTCGACCTCGGTGACGTCCGCGAGCTCGGTGGACAGGCCCGCCACCCGGCGGAGCGAGGCGCGGTCCTCGAGCTCCATCTCGCCGGTGGACGGATCTTCCTCGTTGTGGTCCTTGTGTGTCAGTTCTGTCATCGTGCCTCCATGCTCCCACGATTCCGCGCGGGAGCCGAGTGGATTACCTGCTCGGATAAATCGCGAAGTAGACCGCGGTGCGGTCCCGGCCGGGCGCGGCGGGCCGGTGGATGAACTCGTCGAGCAGCCCGGCGAGCCGCTCCTTGAACTCCGCGACGTCCTCCGGCGGGACCTGGAAGACCGCTCGGGCGGAGTCCACCTCCCCGGGCCCGGCCTCGGCCAGCTCGGCCAGGTACGCCTCCAGCATCGCCTCACCGACCGGCTCCCGGCCGGTGTCGTGGTCGAGCAGCCACGAAAGCCCGGTCGAGAGGTACGGGATCTCCTTCGCACCGCGGGCGCCCCGCCGTGGCTCCTGGGGGGCCAGGAAACCGTTCTCCACCAGCTTGCGCACGTGGTGCAGCATCGTCGCCGGATCGCGTCCCAGCCGCTCGGCCAGCTCCTTGTTGGTCATGGCCTCGAAGGAGGTCAGCCGGATCACGCGCAGGCGCAGCCCGGACGCGAGCGCGGCGGCCTCGGCCTCCGTCGGGGGACGTCGTTTCGTCGGCACCACCCCAGCCTAGGACGTCGAGTGATTGACAGTTTCCAATCACTGAAAGACACTCGATCAGGTGAGTAGGGATTCGCTGTTCTTCCACGCGGACTTCCGCCGGCTGTGGGCCGCGGACACCGCGAGCCAGTTCGGGATGTTCGTCGGCGCCACCGCCGTGCCGCTGCTGGCGGCGGCGACGCTGGCCGCCTCGCCGTTCGAGATGGGCCTGCTGACCACGGCCGAGACGCTGGGCTTCCTGCTGATCGGGCTGCCCGCCGGGGTGTGGGTGGACCGGTGGCCGCGCCGCCCGGTGATGCTGACCGCCGACCTGGTGCGCGCGGGGCTGGTGCTGAGCATCCCGGTGGCCGGGTGGACGGGCGTGCTGACCATGGCGCACCTGCTCGTCGTGGTGCTGCTGACCGGGCTGGCCACGGTGTTCTTCGACGTCGCCTACCAGGCCTACCTGCCCGCGCTGGTCGGCCGCGCGCGTCTGCTGGAGGGCAACGCGAAGCTGCAGGCGGTCCAGTCCACCGCGCAGATCGCCGGGCCGAGCGCGGCCGGGGCGCTGGTCCAGCTCATCGGCGCGGCCGGCACGGTGTTCGGCACCGGGCTCGGCTACCTCACCTCGGCGCTGTGCCTGGGGCGGATCCGCGCCAGACCCAGCGCCGAGCCCGGGCCGGAGCGCACCGGGAGTGAACGGCTGCGGCCGCAGATCGCCGAGGGCCTGCGGTTCGTCTTCGCCGACCGGCCGCTGCGCGCGATCGTCGCCTGCACCGCCACGGCCAACCTGTTCGGCGCCGCCGCGCAGGCGGTGGAGGTGCTGTTCCTGACCCGCACGGCCGGGTTGTCCCCGGCGGCGGTCGGCGGGCTGCTGGCGGCCGGCGGGGTCGGCGGCGTCCTCGCCGCGGTGTGCTCGGGCGCGATCATCCGCCGGGTCGGCCAGGCGCGGTCGATCTGGCTGCTCCCGCTGCTGGTCTGGCCGGGCAACCTGCTGGTGCCGCTGGCCGGTCCCGGCTGGCGGACCGCGCTCGCCGGGTTCGGGCTGGCCGCGGCCGGGTTCGGCGTGATCCTGTACAACGTCGCGCAGGTCTCCTACCGCCAGGCCATCACCCCGGACCGGCTGCTGGGCCGGATGAACGCCAGCGTGCGGTTCGTCGTCTGGGGCGCGATGCCGCTGGGCGGGCTGCTGGGCGGGGTGCTCGGGGAATCCCTCGGGCTGACCGGCGCGCTGTGGATCGCGATGACCGGCCAGCTCGCCGGGGCGCTGTGGGTGGTCTGCTCCCCGCTGCGGCGGATGCGGGACCTCCCGGCCACGGCGGAGGGCGTCCGGGCGTCGGCCTAGAGTTCGGGGCATGAACGGTGCTCCCAACCCCAGCCCCCAAGTCCCGGACAAGGTCGGTGTCGACGGTCTGGAGGCGAAGTGGGTACCGGTATGGGAGAACGAAGGCGTCTACCGGTTCGACCGCGCGAAGCAGCGTGAAGACGTCTACTCGGTCGACACCCCTCCGCTGACGGCGAGCGGCTCGCTGCACATCGGGCACGTCTTCTCCTACACCCACACCGATCTCGTCGCGCGGTACCAGCGGATGCGCGGGCGCGAGGTGTTCTACCCGATCGGCTGGGACGACAACGGCCTGCCGACCGAACGCCGGGTGCAGAACCACTTCGGCGTGCGCTGTGAGCCCTCGCTGCCGTACGAGCCGGGCTTCCGGCCGCCGGAGAAGCCGGGCAAGAACGCGGTCCCGGTGTCGCGCCGCAACTTCGTCGAGCTGTGCCAGGAGCTTTCGCAGACCGATGAGAAGGTCTTCGAGGACGTCTGGCGCCGCATCGGGCTTTCCGTCGACTGGAGCACGGCGTACCAGACGGTCGACCCGGCCACGACGCAGATCTCGCAGCGCGCCTTCCTGCGCAACCTCGCGCGCGGCGAGGCGTACCAGCGCGAGGCGCCGACGCTGTGGGACGTCACCTTCCGCACCGCCGTCGCCCAGGCCGAGCTGGAGGACCGCGAGCGGCCCGGGGCGTACCACGACCTGGTGTTCCGCACGGCCGGCCACGCCGAGGTGCTGATCTCCACCACGCGCCCGGAGCTGCTGCCCGCGTGCGTCGCGCTCGTGGCGCACCCGGACGACGAGCGGTACCAGGCGCTGTTCGGCGAGACCGTGCGGACGCCCGTGTTCGGGGTCGAGGTGCCGGTGCGCGCGCACCACCTCGCCGATCCCGGGAAGGGCACCGGCATCGCGATGGTGTGCACCTTCGGCGACACCACGGACGTGACCTGGTGGCGCTCGCTGCAACTGGAGACGCGTCCGGTGCTGGGCCGCGACGGGCGCTTCCTGGCCGAAGCGCCGCACGGCGTGCCGGCCGAGGCGTACGCGCCGCTGGCCGGCAAGACCGTCCACACGGGACGCCAGATCCTGGTGGACCTGTTGCGCGACAACGGCGCGCTGCGCGGTGAGCCGCGGCCGATCACGCACCCGGTGAAGTTCTACGAAAAGGGTGACAAGCCGCTGGAGATCGTCACCAGCCGCCAGTGGTACGTCACGGGCGGCGGGCGGGACGAGCGGCTGCGCGGGCGGCTGCTCGACCGCGGCGCCGAGCTGGACTGGGTGCCGCCGCACATGCAGGTCCGCTACCGCAGCTGGGTCGAGGGCCTGACCAGCGACTGGCTGATCAGCCGCCAGCGGTTCTTCGGCGTGCCGATCCCGCTCTGGTACCCGCTGGACGCCGGCGGCGAGCCGGACCACGGCGCCGTGCTGGTGCCCGGGGACGCGAGCCTGCCGGTCGACCCCAGCACCGACGTGCCGCCGGGGTACACCGCGGACCAGCGTGACGTGCCGGGTGGTTTCACCGCCGAGGCCGACGTGATGGACACCTGGGCCACGTCCTCGCTCACCCCGCAGATCGCCGGCCGCTGGAGCCTGGACGACGACCTGTTCCGCCGCGTGTTCCCGTACGACCTGCGGCCGCAGGCGCACGAGATCATCCGCACCTGGCTGTTCTCCACGGTCGTGCGCGCGGAGCTGGAGGAGGGCGTGCTGCCGTGGCGCCGCGCGGCGATCTCCGGCTGGGTGCTCGACCCGGACCGCAAGAAGATGTCGAAGTCGGTGGGCAACGTCGTGACCCCGGCCGACCTGCTGGAGAAGTACGGCTCGGACGCGGTGCGGTACTGGGCGGCGAGCGCGCGGCCCGGCGTCGACACGGCCGTGGACGAGGGCCAGATGAAGGTGGGCCGCCGGCTGGCGACGAAGCTGCTCAACGTGAGCCGGTTCGTGCTCGGCCTCGGGCTGCCCTCGGCGGACGCGGTGGCTTCGGAGCCGTTGGACCGTTCGGTGCTGGCGGCGTTGTCCTCGGTGGTCGCGGAGGCGACGGCGGCGTTCGAAGCACTCGACTACGCGCGGGCGCTCCAGCTGAGCGAGACGTTCTTCTGGACGTTCTGCGACGACTACGTGGAGCTGGTGAAGGGCCGCGCCTACGGCGACCGCGGCGAGGCGGCGGCGCAGTCCGCGCGGGCGGCGCTGGCCACGGCGCTTTCCGCGGTGGTGCGGCTGTTCGCGCCGTTCCTGCCTTACGCGACCGAAGAGGTCTGGTCGTGGTGGCAGGCGGGCTCGGTGCACCGCGCGCCGTGGCCCGGGACTCTGGAGACCGAGGGCGACCCGGCCCTGCTGACGCTGGCGGGCACGGTGATCGCGGCGGTGCGGCGGGCGAAGACGGACGCGAAGGTGTCCATGCGCGCGAGCGTGGAAGCCCTGACCGTGACCGCCACGCCCGAGGTGCTGGCCGGATTCGGCGCGGTCGAGGCCGACATCCGGACCGCGGGCACGGTGGCCGCGGTGGAGACCCGGGCCGGTGCGGGCGAGCTGGCGGTCGAGGTGACGATCGGCGCCTGACCGGAGCCGCCGCCGGTGCTCACCCGCCGGCGGCGGCCCACCAGTCTTCGTCGAGTTCGCCGCGGGCCACGAGCTGCGCGGGCCCGGTCAGGGTGGAGGCGCCGCGGGCCACGGTGACCTGCACGCGACCGCCCGGGACGTCGACCGCGGAGGAGCCCGTGTCGGTGCCCGCGAGGTGCAGGGCGGCGGCCACGGCGGCGACCGTACCGGTGCCGCAGGCGCGCGTCTCCCCCACGCCGCGCTCGTGCACGCGCATCCGGAGCGCGCCTTCACCCAGCCGGTTGATGAACTCGAGGTTCACCCCGGCGGGGAAGAAGTCGTGGTCGAAGTCGGGCTGGTGCTCCAGGTTCAGCCCGGCCACGTCGTCGTCGAGCACGGAGACCAGGTGCGGGTTGCCCACGTCCACGGCCACGCCGGAGAACGGGCGGCCCGCCACCACCGTCACCGAGGTGCCGGTGATCGCCGCTGGTCCCATGTGGACGGTCACCGAGCGGTCCGGGTGGACCTCCACCGGCCGGTCGCCCGCGCGGGTGCCGACGACGAACCCGCCCACCCCGGCCAGGCCCGCCTCGACCAGGTAGCGCGCGAACACCCGCACGCCGTTGCCGCACATCTCGGCGATCGAGCCGTCGGCGTTGCGGTAGTCCATGAACCACTCGCCCCGCGACTCCAGGCCCGCCACGCCCGACCGCACGACGCGCAGCACGCCGTCCGCGCCCAGCCCTCGCTGCCGGTCGCACAGCGCCGCCACCCGCGCCGGCGTCAGGTCCAGGCGGCCGGCGGCGTCGGGCAGCAGCACGAAGTCGTTCTGCGTGCCGTGGCCCTTGAGGAATTCGATGCCGCCCATGGCTCCAGGTTACCGGCCGAGAACGGCGAGTACGCGTCCGGCCAGACCCTCGCCGGCGCCGTCGAACCACTGGATCCGCCGGTCCCGCCGGAACCAGGAGCGCTGGCGCCGCACGAAGCGCCGGGTGGCCTGTGCGGTCGCCGCGGCCGCCGCCGCGAAGTCCGCTTCGCCGTCCAGCTCCGCGAGCACCTGCTGGTAGCCCAGAGCGCGCGAAGCCGTCTTCCCCTCGCGCAGCCCGCGCTCGATCAGCATCCGGACTTCGTCGACGAGGCCGCCCTCGAACATCCGCTCGACCCGCAGGTCCACGCGCGCGTCCAGCTCGGCGGGCGCACGGTCGACGCCGACCAGCACGGTC
The DNA here is from genome assembly GCF_032335455.1 of Amycolatopsis sp. PS_44_ISF1. Classification (NCBI taxonomy): domain Bacteria; kingdom Bacillati; phylum Actinomycetota; class Actinomycetes; order Pseudonocardiales; family Pseudonocardiaceae; genus Amycolatopsis; species Amycolatopsis sp. PS_44_ISF1. The sequence goes on from NZ_JANUXO010000002.1 coordinate 2,548,565, forward strand.
CCGTAGCGCGCCGGCCCGGGCTTGGGCAGGTTGGCCGAGAAGGGCTCGCCGGTGATCTCGATGACCTCCAGCGCCCGCACGATCCGGCGGGTGTTGGTCGGCAGGATCGCGGCGGCCGCGGCCGGGTCGCGCTGTGCCAGCCGGGTGTGCAGCGAGGCCGGGCCGAGTCGCGCCGCCTCCTCGTCGAGCTTCGCGCGCACGGCCGGGTCGGTGCCGGGGAACCGCAGGTCGTCCAGCACGGCCTGGACGTACAGGCCCGAACCGCCGGTCAGCACCGGGACGCCGCCCGCGGCCAGCACTTCCTCGATCCGCCGCCGGGCGTCGCGCTGGTAGGCGGCGACCGAGGCGGTCTCGGTGACGTCGAGGACGTCGAGCAGGTGGTGCGGTACCCCGCGGCGCTCGGCCTCGGTGGCCTTCGCGGTGCCGAGGTCCATGCCGCGGTAGAGCTGGAGCGCGTCGGCGTTGACGACCTCGCCGCCCAGCGCCAGGGCCAGCTCGACGGCCAGCGCCGTCTTCCCGGTGGCCGTGGGTCCGACGACGGCCACCGGGGGCAGCGGCTGAGCAGGGCTGATCACGCCGGTTGACGCTACCTGGACGGGTAGCGCCTGCGGACACGGAGCGTCCCGGAGAAGTAGGATCACTGGCTTCGGGCGGCTCATCCGGTACCACGGTGGGCCCCGGAGCTGCTTGAATGCCGAGTGGGACCCCATGTCCCCGTAGCACCACCGCGTAACCCGGCCCCGCCGCACCGGCGGGGCGCCCGCACCAGCGGGCGTACAGGCGATAAGGAGCCTGCGATGGCCCAGGAGAACACGTCCACCGGCACCCCGGCACCGCACCCGGTGCCGCACGCGCACGGCGGCGGGCACACCGCCCCGCCGGTTCCGCCCGCCGAGCCGTCCCCGTCCACCTGGGGCCGGGTCGACGCCGAGGGCACTGTCTTCGTCTTCACCGCCGACGGCGAGCGATCGGTGGGGGTCTGGCAGGCGGGCAGCCCGGAAGAGGGACTGGTCCACTACGCCCGCCGGTTCGACGACGTCCGCACCGAGGTCGAGCTGCTGGAGACCCGGCTGCACTCCGGCGCCGGCGACCCGAAGCACGCGCTGTCCACCGCCACGCAGCTGCGCGAGGGCCTGGCCGAATCGGCCGTGGTCGGCGACCTGACCGCGCTGGGCGCCCGCCTCGAGTACGTGATCGGCGTGGCCGAGAAGGCGCTGGCCCACGTCAAGCAGGAGCGCGAGGAAGCCCGCGCGGCCGCCGTCACGCGCAAGCAGGAGCTGGCCGAAGAAGCCGAGCGGATCGCCGCCGAGTCGACGCAGTGGAAGGCCGCGGGCGACCGGCTGCGCACGATCCTGGACGAGTGGAAGACGGTCAAGGGCGTCGACCGCAAGACCGACGACGAGCTGTGGAAGCGGTTCTCCAAGGCGCGCGAGGCGTTCAACCGCCGCCGCGGCTCGCACTTCGCCGAGCTGGACAAGCAGCGGGCCACGGCCAAGCAGCGCAAGGAGGAGCTGATCGCGGAGGCCGAGTCGATGGCCGAGTCGGACGACTGGGGCGCCACCGCGGGCCGGTACAAGGACCTGATGACCGAGTGGAAGGCCGCCGGACGCGCGCCGAAGGACAGCGACGAGGCGCTCTGGCAGCGTTTCCGCGCGGCCCAGGACGCGTTCTTCGCCCGCCGTTCGTCGGTGTTCTCCGAGCGCGACGCCGAGTTCTCCGGCAACGCCGCCCGCAAGGAGGAGCTGCTGGTCGAGGCGGAGAAGATCGACGTGGCGGCCAACCTCGAAGCGGCGAAGAACGCGCTGCGCAAGGTCCAGGAGCAGTGGGACGAGATCGGCAAGGTGCCGCGCGAGCGCATCCGCGAGCTGGACGGCCGGCTCAAGGCGGTGCAGGACGCGGTGAAGTCGGCCGAGGACAGCCGCTGGCGCCGCACCGACCCGGAGGCGCAGGCGCGGGCCGCGCAGTTCCGCGAGCGGGTGGAGCAGTTCGAGTCGCAGGCGGCCAAGGCCCGCGCGGCCGGGGACGAGCGCCGGGCGAAGAAGGCCGACGAGCAGGCCGCGCAGTGGCGCGAGTGGATGGAGGCGGCGGAGGCCGCGATCGCCGACCGCTGACCGTCACGCGGAAGAGGGCCCCGTCACCGTGGTGACGGGGCCCTTTTCCGCGTTGGAGGGCCGACGGTGCCGGGGCCGACCGCGGAATTCAGGCGCGCGAGAAGGCGGTGCGCATCCACAGGGTGGCCAGCACGATCGTGGCCACCCAGGCGATGATCAGGCCGAGGCCCGGGCCGCCGCCGGCCGCGCCCGAGGCGTGGGCGGACTGCTGGGACCAGACCGCGAGCAGGCCGTCGACCGAGGCGAACCAGCCGCCCGCGGCGCAGCACCAGGAGACCCACCAGCGGCGCGTCACCAGGCCCAGCGCCCCGGCCAGCACGCCGATCACGGTGGACGTCGCGGCGAACAGCTGCGGGATGCCGCCGCCCTGGCCGGCCAGCACCTCGAACCCGCGGTGCTCACCCACCCACGGCAGGAGCTGCGCGACCAGCAGCACGAAGATGAACACGGCGATGGTGAAGCCGCGACGGCCCAGTTCGACCGTGCGCGAAGCCCGCTGGCCCGCTTCGTCGATCTCCTCGGCCAGCCGCGAGCCCACCTCGGCTGAGGTTCCGGGTTCGGTCACAGTGCACACCCACTCACCGGGGCGGGCTGCGCCGCCGGGGCTCCGAAGCCCGGCAGTCCCAGCGTGACCCCATTCGTCTTGGGCCGAAGACCGGCTTCGGCGTTGTCCCCCGCCCGGGTGCGGCGGTGGGTCAGCAGCTCACCGTCGGCGACCAGGTGGTGCGGGGCGCCGTAGCTGATCACGGTCTCCACCACGTCGCCCGGGCGCACGGAACCGTCCACGGCCGGACCGTCCGGGGTGAAGTGCACCAGCCGCCCGTCGCGCGCGCGGCCGCTCATCCGGTGCGTGGCGGCGTCCTTGCGGCCCTCGCCCGCGGCGACCAGCAGCTCGACCCGGCGGCCGACCAGGTTCCGGTTCTCCGCCCAGGCGATCTCGTCCTGCAGTTCGACCAGGCGCTCGTAGCGCTCCTGCACCACCGCCTTCGGCAGCTGGCCGGCCATCGTGGCGGCCGGGGTGCCGGGGCGCTGCGAGTACTGGAAGGTGAACGCGCTGGAGAACCGCGCTTCGCGCACCACGTCCAGCGTGGCCTGGAAGTCCTCCTCTGTCTCGCCGGGGAAGCCGACGATGATGTCGGTGGTGATGGCCGCGTCCGGCATCGCGGCGCGGACCTCTTCGAGGATCTTGAGGTAGCGGCCGGAGCGGTAGGAGCGGCGCATCTCGCGCAGCACCCGGTCGGAGCCGGACTGCAACGGCATGTGCAGCTGGGGGCAGACGTTCGGCGTCTCGGCCATGGCGTCGATCACGTCGGAGGTGAACGCGGCCGGGTGCGGTGAGGTGAACCGCACGCGCTCCAGTCCGCCGATCCCGCCGCAGGCGCGCAGCAGCTTGCCGAACGCGAGCCGGTCGCCGAACTCGACGCCGTAGGAGTTCACGTTCTGCCCGAGCAGGGTCACTTCGAGCACGCCCTCGGCCACCAGGGCCTCGACCTCGGCCAGGATCTCGCCCGGGCGCCGGTCGCGCTCCCGGCCGCGCAGCGACGGCACGATGCAGAACGTGCAGGTGTTGTTGCAGCCGACCGAAACCGACACCCAGCTCGCGTACGACGATTCGCGGCGGGCGGGCAACGTCGAGGGGAACGTCTCCAGCGACTCGAGGATTTCGACCTCGGCCTCGGCGTTGTGCCGCGCGCGCTCCAGCAGCGCCGGCAGCGAGCCGAGGTTGTGCGTGCCGAACACGACGTCGACCCACGGCGCCCGCTTGACGATCTCGCCGCGGTCCTTCTGCGCCAGGCAGCCCCCGACGGCGATCTGCATGTCCGGGTTCGCGGTCTTGTCCGGGCGCATGTGACCGAGCGTGCCGTACAGCTTGTTGTCCGCGTTCTCCCGGACCGCGCAGGTGTTGAACACGACCAGGTCCGGCTTCGCCGTGCCGTCCGCGGCGACGTAACCGGCCTCTTCGAGCTGGCCGGCGAGCCGTTCGGAATCGTGCACGTTCATCTGGCAGCCGAAGGTCCGGATGGAGTACGTCCTGGACTGCTGGTTCTCGCTCATCGTGATCCAGGGTAGACCTGCCCCCACCTGCGTCTTGGCGTCCCCTCCCAGCTCATGAGCATCCACGGTCTCAGCTGGGCGAAGGGGCACGGCGCGTTCCGGTGAGATGACCGACGGGTGCCCACGGTCTGAAGCAACCCAGCCGGCGCCCCTCCAGGAACGACCGACGATCCGCCGGACATACCGGGTGGCCGGCCAGTCATCGTCGGCGTCGTTCACCCTCGCCGCGACCGTCCGCGGCCCCGTCACCCAGCAGTCCGCGGCGGCCGGACAGCCGGTCTACCGACTGCGATCCCGAGCCTTCTCATCAGGATGAACGACCACGGCCTGTCCCGCAGGACATCGTCGGATCCGGCCTCTGCTAGGCGAACCTGCTGTTCGTCGCCACCGTTGTCGCGGAACTGCGCGCAGCCCGCGATCAGGACCTGACGGTGTTCCTGGTCGAGGAACCCGAGGCGCACCTTCACCCCCAGTTGCTGTCGGGTGTCGGGCAGGGCCCGCTGGCCACCGGCACTCCGCGTCCGCCTCATCACCTGAGTCTCTTCGAGATCAAAGCGATCCCGCTGGCGGAGCCTTCCCTCAGGCGGGCATCACGCCAAGCTCGAGCGCTACCTCGACGCGACCCGCAGCGCCGTGTTGTTCGGCCCACCCGTCGTCCTGGTCGAGGGCATAGCCGAGGCGCTGCTACCCCCGGCGTTCGCCCGTCTGGTCCTGCACCGCCGTCCCGCCACACCTCTTTCCAGACCGGGGCCACGGACGAGGAAACCAACGACGAGCAGACAGCGCGACCTAGCCACCCGGGCTCGATCAGCCGGCATCACCATCGCCGTAGACGGCGTCGACTTCGATCCGTATGTCCGTGATCTCCTGACCGCACGCGAGGGTGGCCGAGTCGCCAACGCGTAGTGCGGGAAGACACGCACCGACGACTTGATGGAGGCATGGTTGTCCAACGACCACAAGCTCGCGGCCGCCAAAAGCTTGCGGGCGCTCCAAGGTGGCCTCCTCACGAGCACGTCAGCTGTCGGCACTGACTCCCATTCGCCGGTCACCCGCGGCTCGCCGGCGCACCACCTCCGGTCAGGTGGTGCGCTCGTGCTCCCCGCCGGTGTCGAAGTGACGGTCCAGGTACTCCTCCGGCGACAAGGCGCTTTCCCGAAGCAGCGAGAACACCTCGCAGCCTTCCGTTAGGTCCTTCTCCCCGGTCTCGTACCCCTGGGCGAGCCCGAGGTAGGTGACACCAGTGTTCTCCGCGTACTCCCGGGCTTCCGACTCGGCGCGGGCGATGGCCGTGTCAAGATCGGTCGCGCGCCACAACGTGATCCGCTCCTCGTACGGCCGATCGTCTGCGTCAGTCCACCGGAAGACGCAGCGCACCGCGTACCACTCGTCCGCTTCGTCAGTCATACCTGTCGTCACTCCACTCTCACCAGGCGAACAACGCCGCAAAGCCCGCAGCGATCGCGGTGAGCGCCTCCCTACTCCTGAGACGAAAGCCGCCACGACCACCAGCCCGGTCACCACGTCATTGACAAAGTTGTTGTTGTTCGACCGCTTCTTCGCATTCCGGTCGCCCTGGTACTTCTCGGCCTGCTTGATCTTCTGCTGTGCCCGCTTGTAGGCCTGGATCGGCGTCTTCACCCCAGTCGAGGCGGCGATCACCCGGCCGTACGGGTCGTAGGCGTAAGTACCGGCGATCGCGCCGTTCGCCCCGAGCAGCGCTCGCGTCGACCCCTGCCCGTCGTGGAAGAACCACTGGGTCCCGCCGCCGCTGAGCAGGTCGGGCACCTCGCCGGCGTCCCAGGTGAACGAGTTGGTGACCGATTCCGATTTCTTGGCGGTACGCAGGCCCGAACCGTCGTAGGCGTAGGTCGCGCCGCCGCCCGGCCCGGAGACCGACGTCAGGCGGTCGGCCTGGTCGTAGCCATACGTCGTCGCCGCGGCGCCCGACGGCGTCATGGACGTCCGGTTTCCCTGCACGTCGTACTGGTAGGAGGTCGCGCCGGTCGGCGCGGCCGAACATCCCGCCGTGCTGGTCCCGCCCGGCAGCGCCCAGCAGATCTGCCCGGCCGCGTCGAACGCCTGGTTCGACCCGGCCGTCGTGGTCGGGTGAGCGGCGGCGTCATACCCGTAGGCCGCCGTCGTCGCTCCGGTCGTCGACGACTTGAGCTGCTCACGCGTGGTGTAGGTGTAGGTCTGCGCGCCGCCAGGCAAGCCGGTGGGAGCCATGGTCAGCGGCTGCCCCGCCCCGTCGCGGGTGTAGGCCGTCGACGCCAGCGTCACCGATCCGGACGCCACCTTGAGCGCCGACAGGTCCCCGGCCGGGTCGAAGGTGTTCGTCACGCTCGTTGGCCGCGTCGTACCCGAAGCCAGTCGTCTTGTCGTTCCAGCCGAAGCTGTACAGACCTAGGTGCGGATCTGATAGGTGCGCGCGTTCATCACCAGCCAGCGTAACCCGCACCCGGCTCGGGAAAACCGGCGCCCGCCTCGCCGTTCGCGCGGGCCCGGCCGGTCGTCACCGGACCGGTCGCGGGTGGGCGCCCGGTCGCGGTGGCCATCCCGGCGACTTCCGGCCCCGGGTCTGGCACGATCCCCCCATGCGGTGGAGGCGGAGTACGGCGTTCGCGGTCGCGGTGCTGGCGGCCGTCGCGGTGCTGGCCGGCTGCGGGCCGAGTTTCTCCGGGCTGCGGGTGCGCATCGCGGCCGGCTCGCCCGGCGGGGTGTACAGCGACCTCGCGCAGCCCCTGGCCGACGCCTGGGCCGCCGACCTGGGGATCGAGCGGCCTGCCGTGCTCTCGACGCAGGGCTCGCTCGACAACCTCAGGCAGGTGGAGTCGGGCCGGGCCGACGTCGCGTTCGTGGCCGCCGACCTCGCCGCGGAGGAAGCCGCCGAGACGCACGGCAAGCTGGCCGCGCTGGCCCGCATCCACGACGACTACCTGCACATCGTGGTGCGCTCGGACTCGCCCTACACCTCGGTGGCGATGCTGCGCGGCCACCGCATCGCCACCGGCTCGCCGGAGTCGGGCGTGGAGTACATCGCCGACCGCGTGCTGCAGGTGGCCGGTCTCCAGGACGGGTTCCCGGCACCCCTCGGCCTGAAGGACTCGCTCGACGCCCTGGAGAACCACACCATCGATGCCCTGTTCTGGTCCGGCGGGCTGCCCACGCCGCTGATCACGACGTACTCGGCGAAGATCGGGCTGCGGCTGCTCGACATGTCCAGCCTGATGCCGCGCATGCAGGAGTTCAGCCCGGTCTACGGCACCGCGACGATCCCGGGCAGCACCTACAACCAGCCCGGTCCGGTGGTCACCCTGGTCGTGCCCAACTTCCTGGTGGTGCCCACCTCGATGCCGGCCGACGTCGCCGAAGCCCTCACCCGCGGCCTCTTCGACGCGCGCCCGGCCCTGGTCCGGGCCAACCACGCGGCGCTTTCCATCGACGTGCACCCGGGTATCGAGACCGAGCCGCTGCCGCTGCACCCGGGCGCGCTCAGCTACTACCGGAGCGTGAAGACCTAGCGCCGCGGCCGGGTGGAGGCGGTCACCCCGGGCGCCGGGCCCCGTCGAAGCGACGGCCACCGCGGCCCGCAGCGGCCGGGACCGTCCTCCCCGCGCGTGCCCCACCGCAGCAACCTGACGACCACGATCGACACGGCGGATGTTTCCTCCGGTGCCCGGCGAGCCCTTCCCCGTCCTGCGGTGCTTTCCGGCCGGGTCGCCCTCCGCACGGCCCATCGGCCTGTGCGCCCACCGCCCCGCTCAGGCGGGCGGCGCGACCGGGAAGTCCATCGTGATCCGCAGCCCACCGCCGTCCGGCCGGTCCAGCCGCAGCTCGCCGCCGGAGTGGCGGACGATCTCGCGCACGATGGCCAGGCCGAGGCCCGAACCGGGCACGTTCTGGTGGGCCCCGCTGCGCCAGAACCGGTCGGCCGCGCGTTCCAGCTCCTCGGCGCGCAGCCCGGGGCCGTGGTCGCGCACGGTCAGGGTGACGCGATCCCCGGCGCGCTCGGCCGAGACGAGCACCGAAGTCCCGGGAGAGGTGAACTTGAACGCGTTGTCCAGCAGGGCGTCCAGGATCACCTCGAAACCGCGCGGCGGGACGAGCACCCGCACCCCGGCCACGTCTCCGACGGTCTCCAGCGTGACTTCGCGGGCCGCGCCGACCACCGTCCAGTCCGCGACGCGGTCGGCCACCACCGCGCCGAGGTCCGTGGCCACCAGCTCACCGCCGGCGGCCTCCGCGCGGGCCATCGAGAGCAGCTCGTCGAGGATCCGGTGCAGCCGCCCGGCGTCGACCCGGGCGGCCTCCAGGTCGGCCGCGGCTGCTTCGCCGCCGACCTGGTCTTCGAGGTTGCCGAGGCGGATCTTCAACGCCGTCAAAGGATTCCGTAACTGGTGCGAGGCGTCGGCCACGAAAGCGCGTTGCGCGGCCAGGGCTTCCGACACACTCGCCGCCATCCGGTCGAACGACCGGCCGAGCTGGCGCAGCTCCGGCGGCCCGCCGCTCTCCCCCACCGGCTCCGCCGTCCGCCCGCTGACCACCGAGGCCACCAGCGCGCCGGTCGCCTCGTCGAGCCGCCGCACCGGTCGCAGCGTCCAGCGCACCACCGGCAGCGCGACCAGCAGCGCCAGCCCGAACGCGACCACCGCGCCCGCCGCGAGCACCAGCCACTGCCACAGCAGCTCCGTGCGCACGTGCTCGGTGGACGACTCTGTGACCACGGCGCCGCGCACCTCCCCGTCGATCAGGATCGGCTCGGCCAGCACCAGCGGCTCGGCGTGCCACGGCATCAGCAGCGGACCGGGCACCGGGTGCCGCCCGGCGAGCGCCTCGTTCGCCGGGTCCGCGATCGCGGCCGAGTCGATGCGCTCGGCGTCCGTGCCACCGAGCGAGCTGAGCACGGCGACGTCGTCCTGGTTCACCACCACGACCCGCACGCCGTACACCTCGGTGTAGCGGCGCAGCTCCGGCTCCAGCAGCGCGGGCCGGTTGTCCAGCAGCGGGCGCTGGGCGAGCGAGGCGAACCGCGCGGTGTCGGTCAGCCGGTCGAGGAAGAGGTCCTGCTGCACACTGCCGGCGATGCTCAGCGCGAGCGGGATGCCCAGGCCGAACACCAGCAGGGCGACCAGCGTGACCACGATTCCCTGGAGGCGGACGCGCACGGCTCAGCCCCGTCCGCCGAGGCGGTAGCCGACCCCGCGGACGGTCTCGATCAGCGCCGGGCGGCCCAGCTTCGTGCGCAGGGTGGCCACGTGCACGTCGAGGGACCGGCTCTCCGCCGGCCCCCGGTGGCCCCAGACCTCGGTGAGCACGTGCTCGCGCGAACAGACGGTGCCGCGCGCCCCGGCCACCAGCGCGAGCACCTGGAACTCCTTGCGGGACAGGGCGATCGGCCGGCCGTCCACCAGCACCTCGTGCCGGGCCAGGTCGATCCGCACGTCACCGGCCTCGATCACCGGCGCCGGCTCCCGGCCGCCGCGCTCGGTGCGGCGCCGCCGCACCGCCTCCACGCGGGCCAGCAGCTCTTCCACGTCGTAGGGCTTGACCAGGTAGTCGTCGGCGCCCGCGCGCAGGCCCTGGACCCGGTCGTCCACCTCGCCGCGGGCCGACACCACGATCACCGCGACGTCGCTGACCGCGCGGATCTGGCGGCACAGCACCACGCCGTCGACGTCGGGCAGGCCCAGGTCGAGCAGCACGACGTCCACCTCGTGCACCCGGTCGAGCACCCCGGCCCCCGAAGCCAGCCGCTGCATGACCAGTCCACGCCGGGTCAGCGCGGGCACCAGGGCGCCCGCGACCCGGTCGTCGTCCTCCACCAGCAGCACCCGCACCGCTCGCCTCCCCGGTGATCCAGCCCACGGTAGCCGGGAACTCTAGGGGCCCACCGCGCGCGAGCCCGAAAGGGCACCGGGAACTACCCTGGGTGACACGCCGGTGGCGGGGACGGCGGGCGAACCCGTCCCGTTTGGCTAGGCTGAGCAGCACGAGACCGATTCGGGCCCGGCCGCGCGCGGTGGTGAGCCGATACCTACTTGAAACCCTAAGTATTGCTCAAGCGGCCTTTACAAAAGGACGGGCGAGGGTAGGTTTCCGCCATCAACGCGGGATCCGGGTCCCGCAGCAGCAAGTACGACGAGCTCTGGAGGCCAGATGACCGCGGAGGTGGCGGCGCCGATGATCAAGGCGGCCGCCGTGAACAAGTACTTCGGCGACCTGCACGTGCTCAAGGAGATCACCCTCGAGGTCCCGCGCGGCCAGGTCGTGGTGGTGCTCGGGCCGTCCGGGTCGGGCAAGTCGACGCTGTGCCGCGCGATCAACCGCCTGGAGCCGATCAACTCGGGCGAGATCGCGGTGGACGGCGTCGCGCTGCCGGCCGAGGGCAAGGCGCTGGCCGCGCTGCGCGCCGACGTCGGCATGGTGTTCCAGTCGTTCAACCTGTTCGCGCACAAGACGATCCTCGAGAACGTCATGCTGGCGCCGGTGAAGGTGCGCAAGACCGCCGCCGCCGAGGCGCGCAAGACCGCGATGGAGCTGCTGGAGCGCGTCGGCATCGCCAACCAGGCCGACAAGTACCCGGCTCAGCTGTCCGGCGGGCAGCAGCAGCGCGTGGCGATCGCCCGCGCGCTCGCGATGCGCCCGAAGGTGATGCTGTTCGACGAGCCGACCTCGGCCCTGGACCCGGAGATGGTCCAGGAGGTGCTCGACGTGATGACCGGGCTGGCCAAGGACGGCATGACCATGCTCGTGGTCACCCACGAAATGGGCTTCGCGCGCCGGGCCGCCGATCGCGTCATCTTCATGGCGGACGGCGAGATCGTCGAGGACACCACGCCGGAGGAGTTCTTCACCAAGCCCAGGAGCGACCGGGCGAAGGACTTCCTGGGCAAGATCCTCACCCACTGAGCCACCGGGCCACGGCACCTCTGAGCCACCGGGCCTCTGGTGCCACCGGGCCACCGGGCCACCGGGCCACCGGGCCACCGGGCCACCGGCCCGACAGTCCACCGACCCCACCGACCGGCCCCACCGGTGCCTTCCCCGGGCCCCGGCCACGACAGCGGCAGCACGGCCGTGCCGACGACAGATACAGGAGACATTCAGATGAGGATCCGCACCCTCGCGGCAGGCCTGCTCGCCGGCGGACTGCTGCTCACGGCCTGCGGCAAGGAGGGCACCCCCGCGAGCCCCGGTGGCGACGCCTCCGGTGACAACTCCGCCGCCCTGCCGACCTACACCGTCGCGCAGAACGTCGACCTGGCCGGCTCGCCGGTGTTCACCAAGCTGAAGTCGGCCGGCTCCATCACCATCGGGGTCAAGGACGACCAGCCCGGCCTCGGCCAGAAGGACCCGACCACCGGCAAGTTCGGCGGCTTCGACATCGAGATCGCCCGGATGGTGTCCGCGGGCCTCGGCTTCGGCGAGGACAAGATCAAGTACACCACGGTCGACTCGGCCGCGCGGGAGCAGGCGATCGCGAACGGCCAGGTCGACCTCTACGTCGGCACCTACACGATCACCGACAAGCGCAAGGCGCTGGTCTCCTTCGCCGGACCGTACTTCCAGGCCGGCCAGGGCCTGCTGGTGCGCGCCGACGACGACTCGATCACCGGACCGCAGACGCTGAAGGGCAAGAAGGTCTGCTCGGTCACCGGGTCGACCCCGATCCAGCGGGTCCGCGAGCAGGGCCTGACCGAGCCGGGCAACATCGTCGAGTTCCAGAAGTACTCGCAGTGCATCGACAAGCTGCAGAGCAAGGAGGTCGACGCCGTCACCACCGACGACGCGATCCTCAAGGGCTACGCGTCGCAGGAGAAGACCCTGAAGGTCGTCGGCCAGCCGTTCTCGAAGGAGCCCTACGGCATCGGCCTGAACAAGGACGACAAGGTGCTGCGGAACAAGATCGACGACCTGCTGCAGGCCGGCCTGGACGACGGCACCTGGCAGAAGATCTACGACGCCACCCTCGGCAAGTCCGGCTCGACCGCGACCAAGCCGACGATCGTCCGGTACTGACCCGGTAGCCGGCCGGTGGACGGGGTTCCCGTCCACCGGCCGCTCCACATCCACCACCAGCCCACGGACGCGGGGAAGGCTCGATGGACGTCCTGCTCGACAATCTGGACCTGTTCGGTCCGTTCTTCCTCACCACGATCGAACTGTTCGCGCTGGCGGCGGTCGGCAGCCTGGTCTTCGGCACGATCCTGGCCATGCTGCGGGTCAGCCCGGTCCCGGTGTTCCGCGCGATCGGCGCCACCTACGTGACGATCGTCCGCAACACGCCGCTGACCCTCGTGTTCGCCTTCTTCGTCTTCGCCTACCCGCTGCTGGACATCGTCAAGATCAGCTACTTCACGGCGGCCGTGGTCTCGCTGACGGTGTACACCTCGGCGTTCATCTGCGAGGTCGTGCGCTCGGGCATCAACACGGTGCCGGTCGGCCAGGCCGAGGCGGGCCGCGCGCTCGGCCTGCAGTTCGGCCAGATCCTCGGCCAGATCGTGCTGCCGCAGGCCCTGCGCTCGGTCGTGCCGCCACTGATCAGCACGCTCATCGCGCTGCTGAAGAACAGCACCATCGCCGGCGGGTTCTCGGTCGCCGAGGCCGGCGCGATCCGGCAGTACATCTCCGAGCGCGGTGACAGCCAGATGGTCGCCCTGCTGTGGGTGGCCCTCGGCTTCATCATCCTGGTCTCCGTGCTGTCGTTCGTGCAGCGCAGTCTCGAGAAGCGCTGGAGCGTGGCCCGATGAACAACAACGTGCTCTTCGACGTCCCGGGGCCGAAGGCGCGGGTGCGGCACCGGCTGTACGCGGTGCTCGGCATCCTCGTGGTGCTGGCGCTGATCGCGCTCGTCCTCTACAGCTTCGGCGAAAGCGGGCAGTTCGATTCGCAGAAGTGGGAGTGGCTCGAGTACGCGCAGGTCCAGTCGGACCTCGCGAGCGCGGTGGTGGCCACCCTCAAGGCGTTCGCGCTGGGCGCGGTGTTCGCGCTGATCTTCGGCGCGATCTTCGCGGCCGGGCGGCTCTCGGAGCACGCCTGGCTGCGCGGCGTCTCCACGGCGATCGTCGAGTTCTTCCGCGCGATCCCGCTGCTGATCCTGATGTTCGTGTTCTACTACGGCCTGCCGACGCTGGGCTTCGACACCTCGCCGCTGTTCGCCGTGGTGCTCGGCCTGACGCTGTACAACGGTTCGGTGCTCGCGGAGATCTTCCGCGCGGGCATCAACTCGCTGCCGAAGGGGCAGGCCGAAGCCGCGTACGCGCTGGGCATGCGCAAGACCCAGGTGATGTTCACGGTCCTGCTCCCGCAGGCGATCCGCGCCATGCTGCCGACGATCATCAGCCAGCTCGTGGTGCTGCTCAAGGACACCGCGCTCGGCTTCCTGGTGACCTACCCGGAGCTGCTGTACTACGCGCGTTACATCGGCTCGCAGGGGGTGTTCAGCCGGCCGATCGTGCCCTCGACCATCGTGGCGGCCGCCCTCTACATCGCCATGTGCCTGCTGCTGACCGCGCTCGCGACGTACCTGGAGCGGCGCAACCGGCGGAGCAAGAAGCACATCGAGCCCACCGACCGGAAGGCCGAGCAGGTCATGCTCGGCCACGCCGCGGGCGGCCAGACCTTCGGCGGTCTCGGCGGCGGCGCGAACTAGAGTCCGCTTCCCGTTCCCGAGAAAGCCCCCGGTGGTTCGCCCACCGGGGGCTTCTTCCGTTTCGGCCCGGGGTGGCGCCGGCGACGAGGAGTTCCGGCCGCCGCGGGGGAACCCGGCCTTTCGCGGGGCCGAACCGTCCTCCGGCCCGACGATCAGCAGCTCACGCGAGCCGGGGCGTCACCGATCGCGGCGGAACAGCTTGTTGCCCAGCCAGACGATCGGGTCGTACCTGCGGTCGGCGACCCGCTCCTTCATCGGGATCAGCGCGTTGTCGGTGATGTGGATGCCCTCCGGGCAGACCTCGCTGCAGCACTTGGTGATGTTGCACAGCCCGAGACCGTGCTCCTCCTGCGCGGCGTCCCGCCGGTCGGCCACGTCGAGCGGGTGCATCTCCAGCTCGGCGATCCGCATCAGGTACCGCGGCCCGGCGAAGGTCTCCTTGTTCTCTTCGTGGTCGCGCACCACGTGACAGGTGTTCTGGCACAGGAAGCACTCGATGCACTTGCGGAACTCCTGCGAGCGCTCGACGTCCACCTGCTGCATCCGGTACTCCCCCGGCCGCAGGTCCTTCGGCGGGGTGAACGACGGGATCTCCCGCGCCTTGGTGTAGTTGAAGGAGACGTCGGTGACCAGGTCGCGGATCACCGGGAAGGTGCGCAGCGGCGTGACGGTGACGACCTCGTCCTCGGTGAAGGTGGACATCCGCGTCATGCACAGCAGCCGCGGCCGGCCGTTGATCTCGGCCGAGCACGAGCCGCACTTGCCCGCCTTGCAGTTCCAGCGCACGGCCAGGTCCGAGGCCTGGGTGGCCTGCAGGCGGTGGATGATGTCGAGCACCACCTCGCCCTCGTTCACCTCGACCGCGAAGTCCTGCAGTCCGCCGGCGGCGTCGTCGCCGCGCCACACCCGGAAGCTGGCCTGGTAACTCATGAGTCCCTCCCGGGGTGGCTCTCGAGCTCGCCGTCGGTGTAGTACTTGCCCAGCTCGTCGAGTTTGAACAGCTCCAGCAGGTCCTGGCGCAGCGGGAGCTGTTCGGCCACCACCACCTCGACGTCCGGTACCACCGGGTTGTCCCCGGCCACGGCCGAGCAGACCAGCAGCTTGTGCCGCCACTGGGCGTCCATGCCGGGGTGGTCGTCGCGCGTGTGGCCGCCCCGGCTCTCGGTGCGGGTGAGCGCCGCCCGGGCCACGCACTCGCTGACCAGCAGCATGTTGCGCAGGTCGACGGCGAGGTGCCAGCCCGGGTTGAACTGCCGGTGCCCCTCCACCGTCACGCGCCGGATCCGCTGCCGGATCTCGCCGAGCTTGGCCAGCGCCTGCTGGATCTCCCCGGCCTTGCGGATGATGCCGACCAGGTCGTTCATCGACTGCTGCAGCTCGGTGTGCAGGGTGTAGGGGTTCTCGGCCTCGCCGTCGGCCGGCGGGTCGAACGGCGCCAGCGCCATCCTCGCCGCGGCGTCCACATCGGACTCCGCCACCTTCGGCCGGCCCTCGCCGAGGCCGCCCACGTAGGCCGCCGCGCCGAGCCCGGCCCGGCGGCCGAACACCAGCAGGTCGGACAGCGAGTTGCCGCCGAGCCGGTTGGAGCCGTGCATGCCGCCGGAGCACTCGCCCGCCGCGAACAGCCCGGGCACGCTGGCCGCGCCGGTGTCCGGGTCGACCTCGACCCCGCCCATCACGTAGTGGCAGGTGGGGCCGACCTCCATGGCCTCCTTGGTGATGTCGACGTCGGCCAGCTCCTTGAACTGGTGGTACATCGAGGGCAGCCGGCGCTGGATCTCCTCGGCCGGGAGCCGGCTCGCGATGTCGAGGAACACCCCGCCGTGCGGCGAGCCGCGGCCCTCCTTGACCTCCGAGTTGATCGCGCGCGCCACCTCGTCCCGGGGCAGCAGGTCCGGCGTGCGGCGGTTGTTGTCCGCGTCGGCGTACCAGCGGTCGGCCTCCTCGACGCTGTCCGCGTACTGGCCCTTGAACACGTCCGGCACGTAGCCGAACATGAACCGCTCGTCTTCGGAGTTCTTCAGCACGCCGCCGTCCCCGCGGACGCCCTCGGTCACGAGGATGCCCTTCACGCTCGGCGGCCAGACCATGCCGGTGGGGTGGAACTGGACGAACTCCATGTTGATCAGCTTCGCGCCCGCGCGCAGGGCCAGCGCGTGGCCGTCCCCGGTGTACTCCCACGAGTTCGACGTGACCTTGAACGACTTGCCGATGCCGCCGGTCGCGAGCACCACGGCGGGCGCGTCGAACCGCACGAACCGGCCGCTCTCCCGCCAGTAACCGAACGCCCCGGCCACCGCGCCGCCGTCGAGCAGCAGTTCGGTCACCGTGCACTCGGCGAAGACCTTGATCCGCGCCTCGTAGTCCCCGAACTCCGCGAAGTCCTCCTGTTGCAGCGAAACGATCTTCTGCTGCATCGTGCGGATCAGCTCGAGCCCGGTCCGGTCGCCGACGTGCGCCAGCCGCGGGTAGGTGTGCCCGCCGAAGTTGCGCTGGCTGATCCGCCCGTCCGCGGTGCGGTCGAACAGCGCGCCGTAGGTCTCCAGCTCCCAGACGCGGTCCGGGGCCTCCTTGGCGTGCAGCTCGGCCATCCGCCAGTTGTTCAGGAACTTCCCGCCGCGCATGGTGTCGCGGAAGTGCACCTGCCAGTTGTCGTTGGAGTTCGCGTTGCCCATCGACGCCGCGCAGCCGCCTTCGGCCATCACGGTGTGGGCCTTGCCGAACAGGGACTTGCACACCACCGCGACGCTGTAACCCTGTTCTCGCGCTTCGATCACCGCGCGCAGACCGGCGCCGCCGGCCCCGATCACCACCACGTCGTAGCTGTGCCGTTCGACCTCGGTCATGAAGAGAGCCACCTCGAGAGCTGGACGCCGTTGTTGTTCGTCATTACCGGTTCTTCCCCGGCCGCCGGTGCGGGCGCCCGGCTAACCCACGAACCGCAGGTCCGCGATGGCCCCGCTGGACACGAGCAGCACGTAGAGGTCGGTCAGCACCAGGGTGCCGAGCGTCGTCCACGCCAGGGTCATGTGCCGGGAGTTGAGCTTCGAGACCTTGGTCCACACCCAGTACCGCACCGGGTGCTTCGAGAAGTGCTTGAGCCGGCCACCGGTCACGTGCCGGCACGAATGGCAGGACAGGGTGTACGCCCACAGCAGCACCACGTTCGCGACGATGATGACGTTGCCGAGCCCGAAGCCGAAACCGCTCGGGCTGCGGAAGGCCATCACCGCGTCGTAGGTGTTGACCAGCGAGACGATCGTCGCCACGTAGAAGAAGTAGCGGTGCACGTTCTGGATGATCAGCGGCAGCCGCGTCTCACCCGAATAGCGCGCGTGCGGCTCCGCCACCGCGCACGCCGGCGGGGAGAACCAGACCGAGCGGTAGTAGGCCTTGCGGTAGTAGTAGCAGGTCAGCCGGAAGCCGAGCAGGAACGGCAGCACCAGCGCCCCGAGTGGGAGCCAGCCCGGGAAGGCGCCGAACCAGTGCCCGAAGTGGCTCGAACCGGCGACGCAGGACGTGGAGACGCAGGGCGAGTAGAACGGCGTCAGGTAGTGGTAGTCGGGCACCCAGTACGCCGTGCGGACGAACGCCCGGACCGTCGCGTAGCCGATGAAGGTGGCCAGCCCCAGCACGGTGAGCAGGGGCTGCAGCCACCATCGGTCGGTCCGCAGGGTCCGGTCGGTGATCCGGGCCCGGCCCGGTGCGCGGACACCGGTGCCCTCCCGGCTGACGTCGTTGTCAGCGGGAGCGCTCACCGCTGGTCGCGCTGGTAGCCGCCGACACCCTCGTCATCGGCGCCGTGCCACAGCGCCGGGTCGTACGGGGTGTCGGGGACGGGGACGCGGTCGAGCGGTTTCGCCTGGGCCGGCACGGCGGGCGGGTGCCCGTCGAGGTCGGCGATGTCGATGTCGAGCCGTTCGACGTCGTTGGCCAGCCGGCGCACGGCCGCCGCGTCGCCGTACCGCGAGCGCAGCGTGCCCACGCACTGCCGCAGCTGGCCGATGGTGCGCCGCAGTTCGGCGAGTTCGGTGGTGGTGGACATCGGGAACCTCCTTCTCCTGCTCCGGCAGGACCGGGGTGACGATCACGCCGCCGCCTACGACTCTGCCGCGCTCTGTGCACTGTGACAAGTAGCACACCCACCCGAATCGGAGTGACCGAGCTCACCTCTAAGGGTTGTCTGAATCGATTTTGATTCGGCGCCCTCGACCGGCTACCGTGGCTGACGTCACGTTCCTGCGACGCCAGAGCTGCCGTCCTGCGGACCCCCACCACCAGTGAGCCGGGAGCCGGACATGCGTTGCCGCCCGAACCAGCCCGCCGAGAACACCCGAATGCACCCCGTCGTCGCCGAGGTCACCGCCCGGGTCGTCGAGCGCAGTGCGGCGACCCGCGGGGCCTACCTCGAACGCACCGAGGCGGCCCACCGGGAAGGCCCGGTCCGCCGGGGCCTGGCCTGCAGCAACCTCGCGCACGGTTTCGCCGCGATGGACGGCGTCGACCGAGCCGCGCTGCGCGAGGCCCGCGCGCCGGGCGTCGCCATCGTTTCCTCTTACAACGACCTGCTTTCCGCCCACCAGCCGATGCAGGAGTACCCGGCGTGGCTGAAGAAGTCGGTGCGCGAAGCCGGCGGTGTCGCCCAGTTCGCCGGCGGCGTGCCCGCCATGTGCGACGGGATCACGCAGGGGCGGCCGGGCATGGAGCTGTCGCTGTTCAGCCGCGAGGTGATCGCGATGGCGACGGCGATCGCGTTGTCCCACGACCTGTTCGACGCCGCGCTGCTGCTGGGCGTGTGCGACAAGATCGTGCCGGGCTTGCTGGCCGGGGCGCTGTCCTTCGGGCACCTGCCGGCGATCCTGGTTCCTGCGGGACCGATGAATTCCGGCCTGCCGAACAAGGAGAAGGCTCGCGTACGGCAGCTGTACGCCGAAGGTCTCGCAACGCGCGAAGACCTCCTCGACGCCGAAGCGGCTTCGTACCATTCAGCGGGGACCTGCACGTTCTACGGCACAGCCAACTCGAACCAGATGGTGGTCGAGGTGATGGGCCTGCACCTGCCGGGCGCCAGCTTCGTCCAGCCGAACTCGCCGCTGCGCCGGGCACTGACCGAGGAAGCCGGGCGGCGCGTGGTCTCGCTGTCGCGCGGCGGGTCCTACACGCCGATCTCCCGGGTTTTGGACGAAAAGGCGCTGATCAACGGCGTGATCGCGCTGCTGGCCACGGGCGGCTCGACCAACCACACGATGCACCTGGTCTCGATCGCCGCCGCGGCGGGCATCCAGATGAGCTGGGACGACTTCTCGGACCTGTCCGCGGTGGTGCCCCTGCTGGCGCGGGTGTACCCGAACGGCAGCGCGGACATCAACCACTTCCACGCCGCCGGCGGCATCCAGTTCCTGGTGGGCACCCTGCTCGACGCGGGGCTGCTGCACGAGGACGTGCACACCGTCGCCGGGTTCGGGCTGCGCCGCTACACCCGGGAGCCGATCCTGACCGAGGGCGAACTGGAATGGCGCGACGGGCCGGCGCACAGTCTCGACGAGGACGTGCTGCGCCCGGCGGAGCGGCCGTTCGCCCCGGACGGCGGTCTGCGGATGGTCTCGGGCAACCTCGGCCGGGCGGTGACCAAGGTGTCGGCCGTGGCGCCGGAGCACCGCGTGGTGCAGGCGCCGGCTCGGGTGTTCACGTCGCAGGAGGGGTTCACGGCGGCGTTCGAGGCCGGCGAGCTGGACCGCGACGTGGTGGTCGTGGTGCGCCGGCAGGGCCCGCAGGCCAACGGGATGCCGGAGCTGCACGGCCTCACCCCCGCCCTCGGCGTGCTGATGGACCGCGGCCACCAGGTGGCGTTGCTCACCGACGGCCGCATGTCGGGTGCCTCGGGCAAGGTCCCGGCGGCGATCCAGCTGACCCCGGAAGCCGCCGTGGGCGGCCCGATCGGCCGCGTCGCCGACGGGGACGTGATCCGCCTCGACGCCCGCGCCGGCACCTTGGACGTGCTGGTCGGTGACGAAGAACTCGCCCGCCGCGACCTGGTGGACGCACCCCCGTCCGAGGCATCCTGGACCGGCACCGGGCGGGAGCTGTTCGGGGCGCTGCGCCGTGCGGTCGGTCCGGCCGACCAGGGCGCGAGCGTCTTCGGGGCGCTCACGCCGGAACTGGACCTGCTCCGCGGGGTCCGGGGGCCGCTCGGCCGGCCCGTCTTGGAGACTGCTGCGGAAGCCACTTCGGAAACCGTCTTGGAGACCCAGGAGGTCGGTCAGTGACCACCGGCACGGATCTGCTCGAACTGTCCCCCGTGATGCCCGTCGTGGTGATCGACGACGTCGCCGACGCGGTGCCCGCCGCGCGCGCCCTGCTCGCCGGCGGCATCGGGGTGATCGAGCTGACCCTGCGCACCCCCGCGGCGCTGGCCGCGATCGAGCGCGTGGCCACGCAGGTGCCGGACATCGTCATCGGCGCCGGCACGGTGACCAGCCCCGGCCAGGCCAAGCAGGCCGCCGACGCGGGCGCGAAGTTCCTCGTGACCCCGGGCTGCACCGACGCCGTGCTCGACGCCGCCTTCGCCACCGGCCTGCCGTTCCTGCCGGGCGCCGGCACGGTCTCGGAAGCGATGCGCCTGTCCGAACGCGGCCTGACGGCGCTGAAGTTCTTCCCCGCGGCGGCCAGCGGCGGCGTGGACTACCTGAAGTCCATCGCCGGTCCCCTGCCGGACCTGCGCTTCTGCCCGACCGGCGGGATCACCCCGGCCACCGCCCCGTCCTACCTGGCCCTGCCGAACGTCGGCTGCATCGGCGGCTCCTGGCTGACCCCGAAGAAGGCCCTGTCCGCCAAGGACTTCGCCGCGATCGAGTCCCTCGCCGCGGAAGCCGCGAAGCTCGGGGACTGACTCCGGGCTCCCACGCCGCCGCTCCCCGCCACCAGTTCCGGGGGGCGGCGGTTTTCCCTGGAGCGCAACGGGAAGCCGGGACTCAGACGATGCCGATCACTCGGCCCCGGTCATTCGATGACCGCGTCGTCCAGAATGGTGGATTCCGCACCGTACTCCCGCAGTTCGTCGCGGATCACGGTGTAGGCCAGCCCCTGCGGGTAACCCTTGCGGCCGAGGAACCCGAGCAGCCGCCGGATCGCCGTCTGCTCGTCGACGTTCCCCAGCGAGCCCAGGCGCTTGCGGACCAGCTCACGGGCCCGCTGTTCCTCAGCCTCACGGTCGACCTCGCCGGCCGCCTGAACGGCTATCTCGTCGTCGACGCCCTTACGCCGCAGTTCGGCGACGAGCGCGGTCCGCGAGAGCCCTTGGTTGGCGTGCCGGGAGCGAACCCAGACCTCGGCGAACTCCGCGTCGTTGACCAGCCCCGCCCGGTCCAGCTTGCCGAGCAGCGTCTCGCTCGTCTCCTCGTCGAAGCCCTTGCGCTGCAAGGCCTGACGGAGTTCGCCGGCCGTCCGGGGCCGCATGGCCAGCAGATCGAAGCAGATCTCCTTGGCCTTCTTGGCCCGTTCTTCCGGCGGCAGCTCCGCCGGGTCCAGCTTCGGCGCCCTCGCCACAACCGCTCCCCTCACTAGAACTCAGGTGACGTCACTTCCCCGCGCCCCTCCCCTGTGACCAGGCAGACCAGGCAGCACCACGAGACCGCCCGGTGAGACCGCACGACGAATCACGATCCACCGCACTCGCAAAGCCACCCGCATCCGCCGCACCGCCCGGACCGCGACCGACCACCCGCACTTCGCGGCGTCACCACATGCCGCAGGTGAACCCGCGGGCAAGCCCCCTCCGCACGCTCCGGAGAGCAGTCACGCCCCCATCCACACCGCTCCCTGCAACCACCACCGGAGTCCAGGAAGTTCGCCCCTCAACGGGGGTTCAGGGCCCGACCCTGGCGAAAGACACCGGCCGGGCAGCCCAGGCGAACGTGTTCCGCGAACACACCCTGCCCGCTACCCGACCACCTCTTCCCGCTCAGAAGTCGACGGGGGCGGGCACCGCGTCGACGGCCGCGGCCTCGGCGTCGAGCTGTGCGCCGATGCCCAGCTTCTCCTTGATCCGCTTCTCGACCTCGTTGGCGATGTCCGGGTTGTCGCGCAGGAACTTGCGCGCGTTCTCCTTGCCCTGGCCGAGCTGGTCGCCCTCGTAGGTGTACCAGGCCCCGGACTTGCGCAGGATGCCCTGGTCGACACCCATGTCGATGAGCGAGCCCTCGCGGGAGACCCCCTGGCCGTACAGGATGTCGAACTCGGCCTGCTTGAAGGGCGGCGCGACCTTGTTCTTGACCACCTTCACGCGGGTGCGGTTGCCGACCGGCTCGCCCCCGTCCTTCAGGGTCTCGATGCGGCGCACGTCGAGGCGGACCGAGGCGTAGAACTTGAGCGCCTTGCCACCGGTCGTCGTCTCCGGGGAGCCGAACATGACGCCGATCTTCTCGCGCAGCTGGTTGATGAAGATCGCGGTGGTGCCCGAGTTGTTCATCGCACCGGTCATCTTCCGCAGGGCCTGGCTCATCAGCCGGGCCTGCAGGCCGACGTGGTTGTCACCCATCTCGCCCTCGATCTCGGCGCGCGGCACGAGCGCGGCGACCGAGTCGATGACCAGGATGTCGAGCGCGCCCGAGCGGATCAGCATGTCCGCGATCTCCAGCGCCTGCTCACCGGTGTCCGGCTGGGAGACCAGCAGCGCGTCGGTGTCCACGCCGAGCTTCTTCGCGTACTCCGGGTCCAGCGCGTGCTCCGCGTCGATGAACGCCGCGATGCCGCCGTTCTTCTGCGCGTTGGCCACCGCGTGCAGCGCGACGGTCGTCTTGCCGGAGGACTCCGGGCCGTAGATCTCGACGACCCGGCCCCGCGGCAGCCCGCCGATGCCGAGCGCGACGTCGAGCGCGATCGCCCCGGTCGGGATCACGGCGATGGGGGCGCGGCCCTCTTCGCCGAGGCGCATCACGGAGCCCTTGCCGTACTGCTTGTCGATCTGGGCCAGGGCGAGCTCGAGCGCCTTGTCCTTGTCGGGTGCTGCTGGTGCCATGGGAAGTCCACCTCGCTGATCGGGCCTGCAGGCCTTGTTCGGTTGTCCAGATCAAGCTCTGAAGCTCTGTCCGGTCCGACGCTACGGGGAGGGACCGACAATTCCCGGCGCGGCGACCGATCTGTGGATCGCTGGCCCCGGTGTGCACAACACCCTAGACGAACACCTGTTCGAGACTGGAGCCGACACGCCCTTGCGCTAGGATTTTTCGCCCGACCGGGTCGGCTTCGGCGCGGTACCCGCAGGTCAGCGTCGCTCCGGCGGGATGTCGAAGGCCTCGCAGACCTCGCGCCAGATCTGTTTGGGCGAGATCCCGGAGCCCAGGGCCTGTTCGACGGTCCGGCCGCCGAGCCCGCTGAACACGTGGTCGCTGGCCAGCACCTCGGCCCGGCCGGCCCCGAACTCATCGGCCATCAGCCGTCGGAAAACCGTGATACGCATCGAGCGAATGCTAGCCCGCACCCGCCCCGGCGCCGCGAACGGCCCGTTCGCGGCGGGGCCGGGACCGGTTCCGCTCACTCCCCCGGCTGCACGCTCTTCTCGAAGTAGTCGGCCAGCGTGCCGGGAGTGGTCGCGGCCGCCTGGTCGCTCGAGTTCAGCTGGTAGATGAAGCCGACGAGCGGCCGGTCGGACACGGTGAACACCAGCACCGCCGAAGCCTGCCCGGCCGCGGACGAGTACCGGCCCTTGAGCCCGTTGCCCGCCCAGTCGGCCTCGGTGCGGTCGCCGCCCGCGGAGCCGAGCAGCCCGTCGGTGTACTGCTTCAGCGCGTCCGCCGAAGCGCCCTGGACGTAGGTCACCTGGGTGCCCGCGCGGCCGGGCGCCGAGCAGGTCGACGTCGCGCCGAGGCTCTGCGCGGGCGCGGCGGGGCCGTTGCCCATGCCGGGCTTGCAGTCGCCGGTGTCGGCGATCGAACCGGCGAGCTGGCGCAGGCAGCCGGTGAGCCCCCGGGCGTCGGCCGGGCCGGGGGTCCGGCACTCGTCGGCGGTGTAGGTCTTCGACGAGGAGTTCGAGGTCAGGAAGAAGATCAGCCCGGCGGCGAGCACCACCACCGCCGCGGCGATCCCGATCCACACCTTCGCCCGGCCGCCCTTCTTCGGCGTCACGGCCGGGCCGGCCGGTGGATACACCGGGAAGTTCGACGGTGCCGGGGCCTGCTGCGGAAGCGGGAACGACGGCGGTTGTCGCTGGTGGACGGGCTGCGCCGGGTACCCGGACGGCGCGGCGGGCGCGCCGGCCGCGACCGGCCCCTCGACGTTCTGCGTCCGCATCGAGAGCCCGTCACGCGCCACGTGCTGCGCGCCGAGCGCCACGGCCGTCTCCGGCTGGTCGAGGCTGCCCGGCACCACGCCGAGCTTCTCCGCGATCATCGAGCCGACCAGCGGCAGCCGGCTCGAACCGCCGACCAGGTAGATGCCCGCGAGCCGGTCCGGCGTCAGCCCGGACGAGCGGAGCGTGCGCGAGAGCAGTTCGACGCTGCGCAGCATCGACGGCCGCACCAGGCCCTCCAGCTCGCCGCGGGTGACCAGCACGTCCCGGAACGGCTCCGGCATCGGTACCTCGGTCTGCGGGTGCCGGGACAGCGCCTCCTTGGCCGCCTTCACGTCCTCCTGCAGCGCGCGCCGCGTGCGGCGGTCCGCGGTGGACTCCGGGCGCAGGAGCCGTTGCCAGCGCTGCGGGTCCGAATGCGAGACCTCGCGGCCGACGTGCACCATCAGCGCCTGGTCGACGTCGAGTCCGCCGAGGTCGGGCAGCCCGTCCTCGGCCAGCACCACGAAGCCGTTCTGGGTGGCGCCGACGACGGCGACGTCGAAGGTGCCCGCGCCGAGGTCGTAGACCGCGAGCGCCTGCCCGGGCCCCAGCGCCTTGCCCGGGAACGACGCGAAGTGCGCGGCCGCCGCCACGGGCTCGGGCACCAGCAGCACGGGCGAGCCGATGCCGGCCAGCCGGGCCGCGGAGAGCAGGACGTTGCGGCGCACCGGCCCCCACTGGGCGGGGTGCGTCAGCCGGACCTCGTCGGGCGGCTCGCCGCCGAGCTGGCGGTTCGTCTCCTCGAGCACGCGGCGCAGGATGGCGGCCAGCGCCTCGTTCACGGGCACGACGTCGGTGCCCAGCAGCAGGGTCTGCTCGTCGATGCGGCGCTTGGGGTTGGGCTCGAAGCGGGTCGGGTCCAGGCGGGCGCGGCGCTCGGCGTCCCGGCCGACCATGATCGTGCCGTCCTCGCCGGCGAAGACCGCGGAGGGCATGGTGGCCGAGCCGTCCACCTCGACGACCCGGGGCGGCATGCCGTGGGCCGAAAGGACGGCGACGGTGTTGGACGTCCCGAGGTCCACCGACAGGATCCGCACAGCACTCCCCCTTGACGTAGCGGTGCTGGCGGTGATGCTCCCACGAGGGGCACCACCGCGCGGGCGGACCCGGGAAACTCGCTCCCGCCTGCCGTGCGAACGTGACGGGACCCACCGTCCCGGCGGCTCCGCCGAGGGCTCGGCGTCCACAGTGGAACAGGGCTCGTGGATCCGGGTCTCCGTCGCCCGCCGAGCACGAGGATCGCTCACACGGGTGAGGACAGACCCGGTGAACCGTCGCTGACCAGGCGTTCTCCCCGACCACTCCCGCCGAGCGGACCGGCCGCGGCCGAAACTGTCGGGGGTGCCGCGCATCATGGTGAACGTGGCAGCAGACGTGTTGGACCTCTTCTCCCCCGCGACCCGGACCTGGTTCGCCGGGGCCTTCGCTGCGCCCACCGCGGCGCAGGAGGGGGCCTGGCGGGCCGCGCACGCCGGGGAGCACGCCCTGGTCGTCGCCCCCACCGGGTCCGGAAAGACGCTGTCCGCGTTCCTCTGGGCCCTCGACCGGCTGTCGGTGGAGCCGCCGCCGGCCGAGCCGCGCAAGCGCTGCCGGGTCCTGTACGTCTCGCCGCTCAAGGCGCTGGCGGTCGACGTCCAGCGAAACCTGCGCGCTCCGCTCGCCGGGATCTCGCAGGCGTCGCGGCGGCTGGGGCTGCCGGTGCCGGGGATCGAGGTCGGCATGCGCACCGGCGACACCACCGCGGCCGAGCGGCGGTCGTTCGGGAAGACCCCGCCGGACGTGCTGGTCACCACGCCGGAGTCGCTGTTCCTGATCCTCACCTCCGCGGCGCGCGAGTCGCTGGCCGGGGTCGAGACGGTGATCGTCGACGAGGTGCACGCGGTCGCGGGCAGCAAACGCGGCGCGCACCTGGCGCTGTCGCTGGAGCGGCTCGACGCGCTGCTGCCCACCCCGGCGCAGCGGATCGGGCTGTCCGCCACCGTCCGCCCGGTCGACGAGGTGAGCGCGTTCCTCGCGGGCGGCCGACCGGTCACGGTGGTGCAGCCGAAGCTGGCCAAGACGATCGAGGTGCGGGTGGAGGTGCCGGTCGAGGACATGTCGAACCTCGACGGTCCGGCCCGGTCGCCGATGGAGCGGCTGGACGACCTGACCTCGCTGTCCCAGTTGCCGTCCGAGGACGGCAGCGGCACCCAGGGAGACGGCGGCGGCGCGGCGGTGAAGCGGCCGTCGATCTGGCCCGCGGTGGAGGAGCGGGTGCTGGAGCTGGTCCAGGCGCACCGCTCGACCATCGTGTTCGCCAACTCCCGGCGGCTGACCGAGCGGCTCACCGCCCGGCTCAACGAACTGGCGGCCGAGCAGACCGAGCTGCGCGAGGAAGCCGCGTTCCCGGCCGAAGCGATCGGACAGTCCGGGCTCACCACGGGCGCGGAGCCGGTGGTCGCGCGGGCCCACCACGGGTCGATGTCCCGGGAGCAGCGCACCCACGTCGAGGAGGCGCTGAAGTCCGGTCAGCTGCCCTGCGTGGTGGCGACCTCGTCGCTGGAGCTGGGCATCGACATGGGCGCGGTCGACCTGGTCGTGCAGATCGAAGCCCCGCCGACGGTCGCGTCCGGCCTGCAGCGGGTCGGCCGGGCCGGGCACCAGGTGGGTGCGGTGTCGTCCGGGGTGATGTTCCCGAAGTTCCGGGGCGACCTGGTCTCGTGCGCGGTGGTCGCGGAGCGGATGGCCGCCGGGGCGATCGAGGCCGTGCGGTACCCGCGCAACCCGCTCGACGTGCTGGCCCAGCACGTGGTCGCGATGGTGGCGCTGGAACCGTGGACGGTGCCCGGGGTCGCGGCGCTGGTGCGGCGGGCAGCGCCGTTCGCCGCGCTGCCCGACGACGCGCTGCACGCGGTGCTCGACATGCTCGCCGGCCGGTACCCGAGCGAAGAGTTCGGCGAGCTGCGCGCCCGGATCACCTGGGACCGGGTGGCCGGCGAGCTGCGCGGCCGGCCGGGCTCGCAGCGGCTGGCGGTCACCTCGGGTGGCACGATCCCCGATCGCGGGATGTTCACCGTGATGACCCCGGGCGCGGACGACAAGCCCGGCTCCCGCGTGGGCGAGTTCGACGAAGAGATGGTGTACGAGTCGCGGGTCGGCGACACCATCCTGCTGGGCACGTCCTCGTGGCAGATCACCGAGATCACCCACGACCGCGTGATCGTGGTGCCCGCGCCGGGGCAGCCCGCGCGGATGCCGTTTTGGAAGGGCGACGCGGCCGGCCGGCCGCTGGAGCTGGGCCGGGCGCTGGGCGCGTTCGTCCGCGAGCTGTCCACATCGGACTCCGAGACGGCCGGGGCGCGGGCCGCGGCGGCCGGTCTCGACCAGCGGGCGTGCGACAACCTGCTGGCGTACCTGGAGGAGCAGAAGTCGGCGACCCGGCACGTGCCGAACGACCGGACGATCCTGCTCGAGCGCTACCGCGACGAGCTGGGCGACTGGCGGATCGTGGTGCACTCGCCGTTCGGGGCGCAGGTGAACGCGCCGTGGGCGCTGGCCATCGCGGCCCGGCTGAGGGAGAACCGCGGGGTCGACGCACAGGTGGCGCACTCCGACGACGGCATCGTGCTGCGGCTGCCCGACGCGCTCGACTCCGACGGCGCCGAGGTGACCATCGCGGCCGACGACGTGCTGCTGGACCCGGAGGAGGTCGAGCAGCTGATCGTCGCGGAGGTCGGGGGCTCGGCGGTGTTCGCAGCCCGCTTCCGGGAGTGCGCGGCGCGGTCGCTGTTGCTGCCGCGGCGAGATCCGAAGCGCCGGACGCCGCTGTGGCAGCAGCGGCAGCGGGCGTCGCAGTTGCTGTCGGTGGCGGCGAAGTACGAGCGGTTCCCCGTGGTGCTGGAGGCGATGCGGGAGGTCTTGCAGGACGTCTACGACGTGGGCGGGCTGCGGGAGCTGATGGCGGACGTCCGGGCGCGCCGGGTGCGCTTGGTGGAGGTCGAGACGCCTTCGGCCTCACCGTTCGCGCGGAGTCTGCTGTTCGGTTACGTCGGGATGTTCCTGTACGAGACCGACGCGCCGCTGGCCGAGCGGCGGGCGGCGGCGCTGTCGCTGGATTCCACCCTGCTCGCCGAGCTCCTGGGCACAGAGGCGATCCGTGAGCTGCTCGACCCGGACGCGGTGCGGGAGGTGGAGCAGACGCTGCAGCGGCTGGATCCCGAGCGGCAGGCGCGGTCGGCCGAGGACGCGGCCGACCTGCTGCGGTTCCTCGGCGATCTGTCCACAGAGGAGGCGGGTGAGCGGGGGATCCGGCCGGAGTGGCTGGTGGAGCTGGAATCCGCGCGGCGGGCCATCCGGGTGCGGATCGCCGGCGAGGAGCGGTACCTCGCGATCGAGGATGCGGGCCGGGTGCGTGACGCGCTGGGCGCGGCGCTGCCGGTGGGCGTGCCGGAAGCGTTCACGGAGCCGGTCGAAGACCCGCTGGGCGACCTGCTGTCGCGGTACGCACGGGTGCGCGGGCCGTTCCCGGCTTCGGCGGCGGCGGCGCGGTTCGGGCTGGGCTCGGCGGTGGTCATCGGGGTGCTCGACCGGCTGACCGGTCAAGGCCGGATGGTGCGCGGGGAGCTGAGCCCGGTCGGGCACCCGGAGACGCAGGGGGCCGGCGTCGAGTACTGCGATTCGGCGGTGCTGCGGAGGTTGCGGCGGGCGTCGCTGGCCCGGCTGCGGGCCGAGGTCGAGCCGGTGGAGCCGGCCGCGCTGGGCCGGTTCCTGCCGTCCTGGCACGGGATCGGCGGGCGGCTGCGGTCGGCGCCCACGGCCGACGACGTGCTGTCGGTGGTGGAGCAACTGGCGGGGGCGCCGTTGCCGGCCAGCGCGGTCGAGTCGCTGATCCTGCCGAGCCGGCTGCCGGGGTACTCCCCCGCGTTGCTCGACGAGCTGACCACCGCGGGCGAGGTCACCTGGGCCGGCTGCGGGGCGCTGGCGGGCGGGGACGGCTGGCTGGCGCTGGCCCCGTCCGACGTGGCGGACCTGCTGCTGCCGGAGGTGGAGGAGGATCCGCCGTCGAGCCCGCTGCACGAGGCGATCGTGTCCGCTTTGGACGGTGGGGCGCTGTTCTTCCGCCAGCTGGTGGACCGGGCCACACCGCAATTGGAGGCGCCACCGGACGACGGCGCGGTGGTCGCCGCGTTGTGGGATCTGGTCTGGGCCGGGCTGGTCACCGGTGACACCTTGGTCCCGCTGCGCGCGCAGGTCGCGGGGCACGGCGCGCACAAGCCCCGCCGGCAGGCGCCCCGCGGGCGGTACGCGCGGATGCGGGCGGGCCGTCCGCAGATGCCGTCCCGGAGCGGGCCGCCGACTGTCGCCGGGCGCTGGGCCCTCACCCCGCCGCGTGAGACGGACCCGACGCGGCGGGCGCACGCGCGCACCGAAGCGTTCCTGGAGCGCCACGGCGTGCTCACCCGTGGCGCCCTCGACACCGAACGCGTCACCGGTGGGTTTTCCGGGATCTACAAGGTACTGCGCGGGATGGAGGACGCCGGCCAGGTTGTGCGGGGTTACGTGGTCGAGGGGCTCGGGGCGGCCCAGTTCGCGGCGAAGGGTGCGGTAGACCGGCTTCGCGCGGTGTCCGGTCCCCAGGCCGGCCTCTCCGGGGGCCGGTCCGGCACCGCGGTGGTGCTGGCCGCGGCGGACCCGGCGCAGCCGTACGGGGCGGCGCTGTCCTGGCCGGCCGCGACCGGTGACCCGAAGCACCGGCCCGCGCGGAAGTCCGGGGCGTTGGCGGTGCTGGTCGACGGGGTGCCGGCGCTGTACGTCGAGCGGGGCGGGAAGTCGCTGCTGAGCTTCACCGAGGAGCGTCCGGCTCTGCAGCAGGCCGCGGCGGCGTTGTCCACGGCCGTGCGGGAGGGCTGGCTCGGGCAGCTCGCCGTGCAGCGGGCCGACGGCGAGCACGCGCTGACCTCCGAACTGGCGGAGATCCTGCAGGAGGCCGGGTTCCGCGCGACGCCGAAGGGCCTGCGGCTACGGGCGTGAGCACAGCGGTCACTAGACTTTCCGCGGACACTCGGTGACATAAGGACGTTGTGATCATGGCGATGCGCGAACTGCGCTACTTCGGTGACCCGGTGCTGAAGACGGTCTGCGATCCCGTAACCACCTTCGACAAGAAGATCGAAGCGCTGGTCAAGGACCTGCTGGACTCGGTCGAGCCGGAAGGCCGGGCCGGGCTCGCGGCACCGCAGATCGGCGTGAGCCTGCGGGTGTTCAGCTACGACGTCGGCGGGCTCACGGGGTACGTGATCAACCCCGAGATCGTCTCGCTGTCGGAGGAGACGCACGAGATCGGCGAGGGCTGCCTGTCCGTGCCCGAGCTGTGGTTCCCCGCCGTCCGCGCGAAGCACGCCGTGGTCCGGGGGGTCGACCTGCGCAACGAGCCGATCGAGGTCGAGGGCGTGGACGTGCTCGCCCAGTGCCTCCAGCACGAGACCGATCACCTCGACGGCAAGCTCTACCTCGACCGCCTCACCCCCGACCGCAAGAAGCAGGCGCTGCGCGAAGCCCGAGGCAAGGACTGGTTCTGGAACCGCTGACCCAGGGATCCCGCCGGCCCTGAGCACCGCGGTTCTCGGTCCCGGTTCAAGCGCTGTCGAGGTTCAGGGGTGCCGGGGTCAGGGCAGGAAGAGGCGCAGGTCCGAGCTGTCGGTGGTGGACCGTTCGGTGCGGAGGCCGGCGCGGGCGGCGGTCCGGGACATCGTGTCGTCGCCGGGGAGGCAGACGGCGGTCAGTTCCGGGTGGCCCGCGGCGACGGCCAAGGCGACCAAGCGCGCCAGCAGGGCCGTCCCGATGCCGTCGCCCTGCCAGGCGTCCTCCACCAGCAGCGAGACTTCGGCGGTTCCGTCCGGCTGCGGGATCAGCTGGCCCAGGCCGACGACCTCGCGGCCGTGGACCGCGAGGACGCTCGATCCGCGCGGGGGCATCAGCAGTTTGTGGAGCCAGCGGCGCGGCACCGTGCGAACGCCGGTGTGATAGCGGCGGAACAGCGTTTCCTTCGAACAACGCTGGTGCAGATCGGAAACCGCGTCGGCGTCACGCGGGGTGCCGGGGCGGAGGACGACGGCCGCACCGTCCGGTCGGTCGAGCGCGACGGCACCCGAGAGATTGTGGCGCGCGGCCGCGAGCAGCGTGATCAACGCGCTCGCGCGGGTCAGCTCCAGCTCCACGAACGGTGACCAGCGCCGGCGCGCGACCAGTACTGTGGCGGCGTCGAGCGGGAAGACCGCGCGGTGTCCGCTCTCGGTGCGGCCCGGGTTGCCCTCCGGCGCCGGAACGCAGGTGACGAGGTCGGCGGCGAGCACTTCGCGGAGCACCTCGGCAAGCCGATCGGGAGCATCGACCGCGCGCCGAGCCGCCGACAACGCGAATGACGCCGTGTCGCGCAACTCGCGGACGTCGGCGTCGACGATGCCCGAGCACTCGCACCCCTCGTCGCGGATGGCGACGGCGAGCAGTTCTTTGGGCAGGCCGGTGGCGGGCCGCAGCACGATCTCGTCGAGCACGCCGCCGGGTACCGGGAGCACGGTGAGGCCCAGGATGTTGCACTCGAGGTCGGCCAGGCGGATGGCGATGCGCGCGAGCGTGCCGGGCCGGTCGTCCATCCGGACCCGCACGCGCCACGCGGACGCGACCGGCTCCTCGGGCAACGGCTCGGCCACCAGCGACGTGCGATCCGGCAGAGCTCGGAAGGTTTCCATGCCCTCACGGTTGCCGATGGTTGTAACCGGGCCCGTCGCGCGGTGTTTCGCGCTTGTCAGCGTTCGGCCGGGTTCCGTTATCCGCTCGAAACACAGGCTCAGAGCGGCGCGGTCCCGCGGAACTGGTTTCTTTCGGCACTCCCCCGCCTGCGACCCCTTCCCCGCCGCCGCGAATCGTCTCGACCAGCCTCCGCCACAGGTCAATCGGCTGCCTCAGCGGTAGTCATCCCGGGCGGCAGGTTGCTCCGGCGAAAGCGACCGTCTGCCCTCGCCCCGCCGGACCACGACGGAGCCGACTGCAGGACGGCAGCCAACCCGTGGGAACGCACTAGTCACCGCCGCACCAGGCACGGTCGGCGCGGTCGCGGGGCCGGTGCAGACCCTGCGGCCACCCAGATGCGAGTGGTGCGGCGGCGAGTCGAGGTTGGCCCCTGCGGCGACCCGGAGCGGAGTGGCCGCTGCGGCAGGTCAGGTGCCACCGATGCAACGGCGGGCCGGATGCGGGCGCTTCGCCCCCAAGCCGGAGCGGCGCCGCAACCGGTCCGCCGCTGCGGGCCCGGTACTGGCACGGCGGTACCAGCACCGCCCCGGCGGGTCCAGTGTGGACACTGCGGCGGCAAGCCACTCAAGGGCAGGCCGCGCGAGGAAACCCGACGGCACACCACTCAAGGGAACCCCCAGGCAAGCCGACCTGACGAAACCCGGCAGCGGGCCGTCCGAGAGAACCGGCGGCGAGCCGCCCCCGGAACCTGGAAGCGAACCGTCCGAGGGAACCGGCGGCGAGCCGCTCCCTGGAAATCCGGCAGCGAGCCCGCACGACGGAAACCGACAGCAAGCCACCCAACGGAACCGGCAGCAAGCCACCCGAGACAACCGGCTACAAGCCCGCCCGACGAAACCCGCAAGCGAGCCCGCACGACGGAAACCGACAGCAAGCCACCCAACGGAATCGGCAGCGAGCCACCCGAGACAACCGGAGACGAGCCCGCCCGACGGAACTCGACGGCAAGCCGCACGACGGAAATCCGGTGGCGGGCCGCCCGGTGGAACCGGAAAAGCTTCCCCGCTCTCCGGTTTCAGCGGGTGGCGAGCCGCAGGAGGGCCCAGACCTGGGCGGCCAGGTCGTGGCCGCCGGTGACGGTCACCGCGGTCGGGGCGGCGCGGCCCCACAGCCACAGGTAGACCTTGGGGGCTTCGGCCTCCACCAGTTCGTCCGCGGTGGCGGCTTCCGCCGGGGAGCAGCGCCAGGCGACCGTCTCGTCGGGGCCCGCGCGGGCGATCCAGCTGTGGTTGCCGGTACGGAATCCGACGGTGCCGTGGCGGGTTCCGGCCAGGCCCATGGTGGCGAGCTTCTGGTCGAAGTACAGGGTGAGGACCTCGTCCACGCCGTCGGCGGCCAGGTCGTCCGGGATCGGGGCGTGGGCGGTGGCCGCGGCGAGCTCGGCGTCGAAGCGGTGGATCAGGGTTTCGTGCAGCATGCGGCGGCGCCAGAAGCCGTAGGTCGGGTCCGCGGGCCACCAGGTGGACGCGCGGGCGGCCGGGTCGTGCGCGGACAGCTCGGCCAGCAGCTCCGCACGGCCAGTGTCGAAGTATTCGGCAACCGGCTCGCCCGGCAGGGGGCGGCGCTGCCAGTGGGCCGGACGGCGGCCGTCGGTCATCCAGCCCCGCGCGAGGCGGTAGATGCTGCCGACGTGCCGGAGCAGCTCACTCGAGGTCCAGCCCGGCGTGGTCGGCACCGGGCTGTCCGGCGAGGTCGCGTGGGCCACCTCGCCGAGCAGCCTCGCCTCGATCCCCAGCGCTTCGAGCAACCGCCCGTGGTCGACCGGGCCGAGCTCACGCGACATGGGCTTCGCCCGTGATCGGTTCTCCGTGCACCACACGGCGGACGACTTCGAGGAACAGCGACGTGGCACGCAGCAGGTCCGCCGCCGACTCCGCGGTGACCCGGCCGGTGATGCCGGCCTCGGCGGCGGCGCGCGCGGCCGAGTTGGCCGCGAAGAACGCCGACCACTCACGGAGCTCGGGCGCCACGGCGTCGAGCAGGACCCAGCCGCTGGCCGGGCGGGACCGGCCACGGCCCGGGCGGGTGCGGGCGGCGAGCACCGCCGAGGCGCCGCGCAGCGCCGAAAGGTAGGCGCCGATGAAGCGCTCCGCCGGGTCACGCTCCCGCTCGGCGGCGCCCAGCCCGCGCCGGGCCTGGGCGAGCAGGGCGACCGCGGCCGGCGGCGCGGGCGGCCGCAGCGACAGGGGCAGCTGTGGCTGCCCGGGGTCCGCGGGGGACACGACCGAGACGGACATGACAACCCTCCTCCTGCTCGGGTGAGCCCCGGCCCGGTGTCCGGCGCGGAGGCGCTTCCCCCGCCCCGGGCCGGGCACCGGCCGGTGCGTGCTCACCGGGTTTCGAACGTACGTTCGAACTTTTTCCAGAGTAACCCCAGGTGCCGCGTTTGCTCAACCCCGCCGGTGTATTCCGGGGGCGTGGCGCGGGACACGGTGCCGGTGGCGTGGTCTCATAACCGCATGAGCACGCTCGACCATCCCGCCGTCGCCGAGGTCACAGCCGTGCTGGCCGGGGCGGGCCAGCAGTCCGCCGCCGACGGCGTCCGCATGCTGCCGGCCGAGGTCCGCACGGCCGCGCAGGCCGCGGAAGCGCTCGGCGTCCCGGTCGGCGCCATCGCCAACAGCCTCGTGTTCCGCGCCCGCACCGCCGACGGCGCGGACACGGCCCTGCTCGCCCTCACCTCGGGCGCCCATCGAGCCGACCCGGACCGGCTGGCCGGGCTCTCCGGTCTCACCGACGTGGGCAAGGCCGACGCGGCGTTCGTCCGCGAGCACACCGGACAGGCCATCGGCGGCGTCGCCCCCGTCGGCCACCCGGCGAAGCTCGTGACGCTGGTGGACACGGCGCTGCGCGCGTACGAAGTGGTGTGGGCCGCGGCCGGGCACCCGAAATCGGTCTTCCCGACCACCTTCGACGGGCTGGTCCGGCTGACCGGGGGCACGGCCGGCCGGCTGGCGGCCGAGGCGGAGGACGACCGATCGTGACCGCGACGTCCCCCGGCTGCTTCCGCTACGTCCAGCTCTCCGCGGACGAGTTCCGCGCGCGCCTGCCCGAGGCGCTGGCCATCTACGTGACCGCGATGCGCTACCCGGACGGCACCGCCGAGCAGCGGGCGCCGATGTGGCTGACGCACGCGTTGCGCGCGGGCTGGCGCTGCATGGCCGCCCTCGACGCCGACGACGAACTGCTCGGCGTCGCCTACGGGTACAAGGGCCGCGCCGGGCAGTGGTGGCACGAGCAGGTGCGCCAGGGACTGACCCGCCGAGAGGGCGCGCATGAGGCCGACCGCTGGCTCGCGGACTACTTCGAGCTGACCGAGATCCACGTGCGCCCGGGGAACCAGGGCAAGGGCATCGGCGAGGACCTGCTGCGGCGGCTGCTCGACGGCGTGCCGAGCGCCCACGTCCTGCTGTCCA
Source organism: Amycolatopsis sp. PS_44_ISF1 (assembly GCF_032335455.1). NCBI lineage: Bacteria > Bacillati > Actinomycetota > Actinomycetes > Pseudonocardiales > Pseudonocardiaceae > Amycolatopsis > Amycolatopsis sp. PS_44_ISF1. The sequence continues at coordinate 2,583,917 of NZ_JANUXO010000002.1, forward strand.
CTCCGGAGGGCACCAGCCGGGCCTGGAAGCTGTACCGCCGCATGGGGTTCCTCGACGTGCTGCGTGAGTACCACTTCACCGGCGACCCGCGACCGTTCGCGATCCTCGGCCGTCCGCTGCCGATCGAGGCGCCGTAGCAGGACCGCGCCGGACCAGGCGAAGGCGCGCCGACCATCAGGTGGGACGCGATGGAGCGGCGGGCGCAGGGAAGCGAGGACGTGAGTCGGCCCGGTGCAGCGCGATGCGGTGTGGTGCAAGGCAGCAGGTGAAAACGGGGGGCCGACGCCCGTAGGGCCGGGTGCGCCCGGCCGACGGAGGCCTCCGCACCCGGCGAAGGGGGGCGGAAGCCTCCGGGGAAGCGGGCCGGGTCAGTCCAGCCGGGAGAGCTGGTCCCGCAGGGTGTCCAGTCCCATGCCGCCCATCTGCAGGGCCCGGGTGTGGAACTGCTTGATGTCGAACGCCTCCCCCTGGCGGCGGCGGGCGTCGTCGCGGGCGGCCAGCCAGAGGCGTTCGCCCAGTTTGTACGCGGGGGCCTGGCCCGGCCAGCCCAGGTAGCGGTCGATCTCGTCGTGGACGTGGGCCTCGTCGGTGATCGTGCGGGTGAGCAGGAACTCCAGGCCCAGCTCCGGGGTCCAGCGCTCGCCCTCGTGGAAGCCGGTGCCCGCCGGGATCTCCAGCTCCAGGTGCATGCCCAGGTCGACGACCACGCGAGCGGCGCGGAAGAGCTGCTCGGACAGCATGCCGAGCAGGTTTCCGTCGTCGTCGAGGTAGCCGAGGTCCTGCATCAGGCGCTCGGAGTAGAGGGCCCAGCCCTCGCCGTGGGCGGAGATGAAGGTCATCAGGCGCTGGTACTTGGTCAGCGACCGCGCCTGGTTGACCGCCGTGGCGATCTGCAGGTGGTGGCCGGGGACGCCCTCGTGGTAGACCGTCGAGACCTCGCGCCAGGTGGTGAACTCGTCCTTGTCCGCGGGCAGTGACCACCACATCCGGCCCGGGCGGCTGAAGTCCTCGCTCGGTCCGGTGTAGTACGCGCCGACGCCGCCGCCCGGCGGGGCGATCCGGCACTCCAGCGCCATCAGCCGGTCGGGGATGTCGAAGTGCTTGCCGCGCAACGACTTCAGCGCCTCGTCGGACAGCGACTGCATCCACGCCTCGAACTGGGCGCGGCCCTTCACGCGGTAACGCGGGTCGGCGTCGAGGACCGCGGCGGCCTCCGCGACGCCGGCGCCCGGGCGGATCCGCTCCGCGACCACGCGCATCTCGGCGTCGATGCGCGCGAACTCGCCCCAGCCCCACTCGTAGGCTTCACGCAGGTCCAGCTCGGCACCGGTGAAGTAGCGCGACCACAGCTTGTAGACGTCCTCGCCCACCGCGTCCTTGGCCGGCGCGCGCGGCGCCAGCTCGGCCCGCAGGAAGCCCGCGAACTCCGCGAACGCCTCCTCCGCCTCGCGCGCGCCCGCGGCGAGTTCGTCCTCCAGCCCGGCGGCGGCCTCCCCCGCGGTGCCGACCAGTCCGGTGAAGAAGCCCGGACCGTTCTTGAGCCCGGCCCAGGTCTCGCACTGCTCGGCGACCTTGCCGACCTGCCGCAACGCCGAGACGTGGCCGTCGTCCGCCGCGGCCAGCAGCGACGCGCGCATCCCGGCCAGCGCCGCGGGCACCTTCCGCAGCCGGGCGGCGATGTTCCCCCACTGCCCGGCGGTGTCCATCGGCATCAGGTCGAACACCATCCGCAGGTCCTGCACCGGGCTGGCGATCACGTTCAGCGCGGCCAGGTCCAGGCCGGCCTCGTGGATCTCGACGTCCAGGCCCACCCGCTCGGTGAACACCGCCTTGGCCACGCGCTCCCCCGCGTCGGCGGGCTCGGCGGCGGCGATGTCGGCCAGGGCCCGCGCGGCCAGCTCGGCCCGGGCCGCGTGCCCGGCGGGCGAGTAATCGGTCAGCTGGTCGTCGTAGCCGTCGACGCCGAGCATGGTCGCGGCGACCGGGTCCACGGCCGCGTAGTCGTCGACGTACCGGTCACAGATCTCGCGCACGCCCTCTTCGGTGGAAGCCATGCCGGGCACGCTACCGGGCCGTCGCGGTGGGACGGCACGGACTCAGGCCCGGGCCGGCACCAGTCCCAGCCGGCCCACCACCTCACGCGTGGCCTTGGACCGGTTGAACGTGTAGAAGTGCAGGTCGGGCACGCCTTCGGCGAGCAGCTTCTCGCACAACTCGGTGACCACGTCGATGCCTTCGGCGCGGAACGCCTTGGGGTCGTCCGCGAGGGGTTCCAGCCGGTCCAGCAGCCGCTGCGAGGCGGGCACGCCGGCCAGCCTGACCGTGGTGTGCAGCGTCCGCAGCGTGGTCAGCGGCATGATGCCGGGCAGCACGGGTGCGTCGCACCCCGCCGCGGCCACCCGGTCGCGCAGCCGCAGGAAGTCCTCGGCCTCGAAGAACAGCTGCCCGATGGCGAAGTCGGCGCCCGCGCGGAATTTGCGGACCAGGTACTTCGTGTCCGTCTCCAGGTCCGGCGAGCGCGGGTGCCCGTACGGGAAGGCCGAGACGCCGACGCAGAAGTCGCCGAGCGAGCGGACCAGTTCCACCAGCTCCTCGGCGTACTGGAGCCCTTCGGGGTGCGGGACCCAGTCGCCGTAGACGTCGCCCGGCGGGTCCCCGCGCACGGCGAGGATGTTGCGGACGCCGACCGCGGCGTACCAGCCGATCACGTTGCGCAGCTCCGCGACCGAGTGGTTGACGGCGGTCAGGTGCGCCATGGGGCAGAGCGTGGTCTCCGTGGCGACGCGGGCGATGCTGCGGATGGTGCCGTCGCGGCTGGAGCCGCCCGCGCCGTAGGTGATGGACATGTACGCGGGGTCCAGCGGCTCCAGTTCGCGCACGGCCTTCCAGAGCACGGCCTCGTCGGCCTCGTCCCGGGGCGGGAAGAACTCGATGGAGAACGCGGGCGCGTCCCCCCGCAACCGCTCGATCACCGACGTCATGGAAGGAAATGGTAGTGGGCGGAACCGGGCGCCGGGAGCCCCCGCGCGTGGCCTTGACCACGGGCCCGGCCGGGGCACCACCGCGCCAAGAGCAGCGGTCGAGCGCACTGATGGGTGAACGAGCGCCGGGACGCGGTGCCCGGCGCGGACGGGCGAGTGGACATTCGCCGGGCTCGGGCGCACCGCGGGTGGCGCGCACCCCGGTGCCCGGCTGCGGGACCGAGCGCGGCCCACCGGCCCGGTGCCGCGGGGTGTCTCGTGAGGAGCCCGGTGCGGGATGAGTCCGGTGTGGACGGATGGGCCGGGGAAATCCGGCACGGCCAAGGAGTCCGTATCCGGTCTCGCCGCGCCGGTCCGCCCGGCGGTCGCGGCGCCGGGCGGACCGGGCCGGGGCGGGGTCTCGTGCACCACATCCGGGGCACCCGGCGCGGCGGAACCGCCGGTGGTCCCGCAGGATGGCGGTATGGACGAGCCCGGATTCGACGCCGACCTGCCCGCCCGTGTCGAGGGGGCGCTGGCCGCGTTCCTGGGCCGGGCCGGGGAGCAGATCGTGCGCACCGAGCCCGGCGTGGCGGCCGGGATCGAGGCCCTGTCCGGGTTCGTGCTGGGCGGCGGCAAGCGGATCCGGCCGACGTTCGCCTGGTGGGGCTGGCGCGGGGCCGGCGGCGCGGCCTCCGGCCCGGCCGCCGAGGGCGCGCTGCAGGTGGTGTCCAGCCTCGAGCTCATCCAGGCCTGCGCGCTGATCCACGACGACCTGATCGACTCCTCCGACTCCCGCCGGGGCAAGCCGACCGTGCACATCGCCTCGGCCAAGCAGCACGCCGACCAGGGCTGGCTCGGCTCCCCCGCGATGTTCGGGCTGGCCAGCGCCGTGCTGGTCGGCGACCTGGCCCTGGCCTGGGCCGACGACATGTTCGCCGAGGCGCCGCTGGCCGCCGAGACCCTCGCCGCGGCCCGCCCCGCCTGGCGCGCGATGCGCACGGAGGTGCTCGCCGGGCAGTACCTCGACGTCCGCACGCAGGCCGTCGGCGACGCCTCCCCCGAGGCCGCGCTGCGCATCGACCGGCTCAAGACCGCCGCGTACACCGTGCAGCGCCCGCTGCACCTGGGTGCCGCGCTGGCCGGTGCGGACGAGCGGCTGATCGGCACGCTGCTGGAGTTCGGCGGCGACGTCGGCGTGGCGTTCCAGCTTCGCGACGACCTGCTGGGCGTGTTCGGCGACCCGTCGGTGACCGGCAAGCCCGCCGGGGACGACCTGCGCGAGGGCAAGCGGACCCTGCTCGTCGCCCTCGGCCTGGAGCTGGCGCGGGAGCGCGGTGAGCCGTCCGCGGCCGGGGTGATCGCCAGGGCGATCGGCGCCGCCGACCTGACCGAGGCCGGCGTGGACACCGTGCGCGACGCGCTGACCGAGGTCGGCGCGGTGGACGCCGTCGAGCAGCGCATCACCGAGCTCACCGCCTCGGCGATGGCTGCGCTCGAACGCGCCCGCCTGGCCGAGCCGGCCCCGGCGGCGCTGACCGAGCTGACCGGCCTGGCGACCCAGCGGACCTCCTGATGACCCGGACCGTCACCGGGGCCACCGACCACGTGGTGGTGGTCGGGGCCGGGCTGGCCGGGCTCTCGGCCGCGCTGCACCTGCTCGGCGCCGGCCGCCGCGTCACGCTGCTGGAGCAGGCCGAGACCCCCGGTGGGCGCGCCGGTCAGCAGGACTTCGGCGGCAACGCGGTGGACACCGGCGCGAGCGTGCTGACCATGCCCGAACTGCTCGACGAGGCGTTCCACGCGGTGGGCGAGTCGCTGGCCGGCACGGTGGCGCTGACCCGGCTCGACCCGGCGTACCGGGCGCGGTTCGCCGACGGCAGCACGCTGGCGCTGCACACCGACGGCGACGCCATGGAGGCCGAGGTCCGCGCGTTCGCCGGTCCCGAGGAGGCCCGGGGCTACCGGCGGCTGCGGACCTGGCTCACCGAGCTGTACGCCGCGCAGAAGGACCACTTCATCGGCGCGAACTTCGACTCGCCGCTCAGCCTCGTCCGGCCGGAGCTGGTGAAGCTCGCGGCGCTCGGCGGCTTCGGACGGCTCGGCCCGAAGGTCGAGGGCTTCCTGCGCGACGAGCGGGTCCGCCGGCTGTTCTCGTTCCAGTCGCTGTACGCGGGTCTCGACCCGGCGCGTGCGATGGGCGCGTACGGCGTCATCGCGTACATGGACACCGTCGGCGGCGTGTACTACCCGCGCGGCGGCATGGGGGAGATTTCCCGGTCGATGGCCGGTGCCGCCGGGCGCGCGGGGGCGGAACTGCGGTTCGGCACCGAAGCCGCGTGGCTGGAGCGCGTCTCGTCACGGGTGCGCGCGGTCCGGACGCGCTCGGGCGAGCGGATCGAGTGCGACGCGGTGGTGCTGGCGACCGAGCTGACCACGGCGTACCGGCTGCTCGGCGCGCGCCCCCGGCGGGTGCTGCCGCTGCGGTACTCGCCTTCGGCCGTGGTGCTGCACGGGCGGACGGGGCGCTCGTGGCCGGAGCTGGGCCACCACACGATCTTCTTCGGCGACGCCTGGGCGCGCACGTTCGCCGAGATCGTCCGGGAGGGAAAGCTGATGAGCGACCCCTCGCTGCTGGTCACCCGCCCGACCGCGACCGAGCCGGGCCTGGCCGAAGACGGCGGTGAGATCGTCTCCGTGCTCGCCCCGGCCCCCAACCTGCGCCTCGGCCGGATCGACTGGCCGCGCGTCGGCGACGCCTACCGCGAAGAGCTGCTGCGCACGCTGGAGGCGCGCGGGCTGACCGGCTTCGGCGGGGAGTTCACCCTGGACGAGCAGATCACGCCCGCGGACTGGGCGGCGCGCGGGCTCGGCGCCGGGACCCCGTTCTCCCTGGCGCACACCTTCGCCCAGACCGGCCCGTTCCGGCCCGCCAACCTGGTGCGGGCCGCGGGCAACGTGGTGCTCGCGGGCTGCGGCACCACCCCCGGCGTCGGCATCCCGCCGGTGCTGATCTCCGGACGACTCGCCGCGGAAAGGATCACCGGCCGGTGAACGAACTCGACGCCGCCGGCATCACCGGCCCCGCCCTGCGCGCCGCCTACGCCGAGTGCCGCCGGATCAACGCCTGCCACGGCCGCACGTTCTTCCTCGCCACCCGGCTGCTGCCGGCCCGGGCGCGGCCGGCGGCGCACGCGCTGTACGGCTTCGCTCGGATGGCCGACGACCTGGTGGACGTCCCGTCGCCGGGCACCGACCCGGCGGTGGCGCTGGACAAGGTCGCGGGCCTGGTCGACGAGGTCTACGGCGGCGGGGTGCCCGCCGGCCCGGTGCTCGCCGCGCTGGCCGACACCGTCCGCCGCTACGGCATCGAGCGCGGGCTGGTGGACGCGTTCCTGCACTCGATGCGGATGGACCTGACGGTCACCGAGTACGCCACCTACGCCGACCTCGCCGAGTACGTGCACGGCTCGGCCCGGGTGATCGGGCTGCAGATGCTGCCGGTGCTGGGCACGGCCGGGCCGCTCGCGGAGGCCGCCCCGAGCGCCGCCGCGCTGGGCGAGGCCTTCCAGCTCACCAACTTCCTGCGTGACCTCGGCGAAGACCTCGACCGCGGACGGCTGTACCTGCCCACCGAGGAGCTGGCCGCGTTCGGCGTGGACCGGGCGCTGCTGGCCGAGTCGCGCCGCCGCCGGGTGCCGGACCCGCGGGTGCGCCGCGCGCTGGCCGTCGCGGTTTCGCGCAACCGCGCGGTCTACCGCCGCGCCGAAGCCGGGATCCCGTTGCTGCGCCCGGAGTCCCGGCCGTGCGTGCGGACCGCGATCACGCTGTACGAAGGCATCCTGGACGAGATCGAGGCGCTGGACTACGACGTGCTGAACCGCCGCGCCGTCGTCGGCCGGCGGCGGCGCCTCGCGGTCGCCCTGCCGGAACTGGCCCGCGCCTGGTTCAGCGCGAGCCGTGGTCACGGGCTTACGCTGCGAACATGACCACTGCTTCGAACCATCGGCTCCAGGTCGGCGTCCAGATCCAGCCGCAGCACGCCGACTACGACAGCATCCGCCGCGCGGCCGCCGAGGCCGAGGAGCTCGGCGTCGACATCATCTTCAACTGGGACCACTTCTACCCGCTCTACGGCGAGCCCGAGGGCAAGCACTTCGAGTGCTGGACGATGCTCGGGGCCTGGGCCGAGGCCACCTCCCGCGTGCAGATCGGCGCGCTGGTGACCTGCAACAGCTACCGCAACCCCGAACTGCTCGCCGACATGGCGCGCACCGTCGACCACATCTCCGGCGGGCGGCTCATCTTCGGCATCGGCTCCGGCTGGTTCGAGAAGGACTACGACGAGTACGGCTACGAGTTCGGCACCGCGGGCGGGCGGCTGAACACGCTGGCCGAGTCCCTGCCGCGGATCGAATCGCGGCTGGGCAAGCTGAACCCCGCGCCGACGCGCAAGATCCCGGTGCTGATCGGCGGTGGCGGCGAGAAGAAGACCCTCAAGCTGGTCGCGAAGCACGCCGACATCTGGCACGGCTTCGGCGACGCCGAGGTCGTCGAGCGCAAGGTGGGGATCCTCGACCGGCACTGCGCCGACGTCGGCCGCGACCCGGCCGAGATCCAGCGCTCCTGCGCGGTGGAGGGCGACCCGGAGGAGGTGGGCCCGAAGCTGGTCGAGCTGGGCGTGTCCCTGTTCACCGTCGGGGTCACCGGTCCGGACTACGACCTGAGCCCGCTCAAGCCGTGGCTCGCCTGGCGGGACCGGCAGAACGGCTGATCCGGCGGTTTCCCGGCCCCCTCACCGCGGTGAGGGGGCCTTCGTCTTGGCCCGGTGCGCCGCCACGCGCTCGCGGGTGGCGCAGCGCGGCGAGCAGTAACGGCGGGGGCTGCCGCCGCCCAGGTGCGCGAACGGGAGGCCACACGGGGGCGACGCGCACAAGCCACCCGGCGGGCCCTGCCGTTCGGCCAGCAGTCCGGCCAGCGCGAGCGCCGAGGACGTCACGAACCACGCGCCCCACGGCCCTTCGTCGGCGGCGTCGACGTGCAAATGCCAGCCGAAGCCCTCATCGTGCGCGGTCAGCCGCGGCGGCCCCGCGTACGCGGCGAACAGGCGGTTCAGCACCTGCGCGGCGGACGCGGCGTCCGGCGCGGCGAACACCTCGCGCAGTTCGAGCGCGGCGGCGTGCAGCTCGGCCAGTCCGGCGGCGGACAGCACCGGGTCCGGTTCCCCGTGCGCCACCAGCACCTCGGCCACCCGCGCCGGGTCGGGCGCGGCGGGCAGCAGCACTTCGAGCAGGTCCACGGCCCGGCGCACGGCCGTGCGGCCACCGGCGAAATCCGGCTGCGGGAAAGTCACGCCATCACTGTAACGTCTTGGAGATGCTGAGACGTTACTGGGCCGGGGTGATCGCCGCCCGTACCGGTGACGAGTCCTCCGGTCCCGCGCTGCTCCTGCTGGGGCTGGGCTCGTCGAACGCGGTTCCGGGCTCGGCGCTGCTGGCCGGGCTGACCATCGCGGCGGCGGCCGGGGGTCCGCTGCTGGGGGCGGCACTGGACCGCGCCCGCTCCCCCGGCCGGGTGCTGGCCGGGGCGCTCGCCGGGTATGCCGCCGGGCTGGCCCTGGTCACGGTGGCCTTCGGCCGGATGCCGTTCGCGCTGGTGCTGGCGACGGCGATGCTGGCCGGTCTGCTCAACCCGGCGGTCGCGGGCGGCTGGACCGCCCAACTCCCCCCGCTGGTCCTGCGCGAACGCCTGCCCCGGGCGAGCCGGCTCGACGCGATGACGTTCACCGCCGCGAGCCTCGCCGGGCCCGGGCTGGCCGGGGTGCTGGCCACCCTGGCCGGGGCGCCGCTCGCGCTCGCCGCCGCGAGTGCGCTGATCGCGGCGGCCGTCCCGGTCGCCTGGGGCCTGCCGCGCCGCACCGAGCGGCCGCCGGCCCCACCGAAGCTCCGGGCCGCCGCTCTGCTCCTGCTCCGCAACCGCGCGCTGCGACGCGCGACGGTGACCACCACGCTGTCCTACGCCGGGATCGGCATGGCCACGGTTTGCTACCCGGTGCTGGGCGTCCACCGGCTCGGCGGCGCGGGCCCCGGCACGCTGCTGCTGACCGCGATGGCCGTGGCCTCACTGGTCGCCACCACGCTGCCGCGGCCCGGGCCGCCGGACACCGCGGTGCTGCTGAGCACCGTGGTCATCGGGCTGGGCCTGCTCGCCGCCGCTTCGGCATCGGGGGTGGTCCTGCTCATCGCGGCCGTGGCGCTGACCGGGTTCGGCGAGGGGCCGCAGCTGGCGGCCGTGTTCGAGGTCCGGCACCGGGAGGCGCCCGCGGCCGGGCGGGCCCAGGTGTTCACCACCGCCGCGAGCGTGAAGATCGGCGGGATGGCCGCGGGCACGGCACTGGCGGGGCCGTTCGCCGGGACCTCGCCGGCGGCGTGTCTCTGCGTCGCCGCGGGCCTGCAGCTCGCGGCGGCGTCCGGTTACCTGGTGTGTTCGGCGGGGATCAGAAGGCCATCGCCTGCGCGCGGCGCTTGACCTCGGTTCCGTGGCTGGTGCGCAGGGCGTTCACCGGGGTCGTGCCGGGCAGCGTGTCGTCCTCGGCGAAGAGCCAGCGCAGCATCTCGGTGCGGCTGAAGCCGGAGTCCGCGAGCACGGTGATCGTCCCGGCCAGGCCCTTGACCACCCCGTCCTTGACGAAGAAGGCTTCGGGCACGCACAGCTCACCGCCGCGCTTCACCGCGATCAGCTGGCCTTCGCGCAGCATCTGGCGCACCTTGTTGGCCGAGGTCCCGAGCGCTTTCGCCACCTCCGCCAGCGGAAGGACCGCGACCGCGGTGTCCAGGACGTCGTCGGCGACAGGTATTCCACTCACAGGTGACACTGTGCCACATTCGCCCGGCCGCCCCACTGGTACGCACGGGTGACCCGCCAGGTCACCTCCGGACCGGCCCGGCGATTACGTACGATTCAGCCGTGACACGGACGCATCCGAGCCTGGTCGGAACGCTGCTCGAACGCCGCTACCGCGTGGACCGGCTGCTGGCCCGCGGGGGGATGTCGTCGGTCTACCGGGGGCTCGACACCCGGCTCGACCGGCAGGTGGCGATCAAGATCATGGATCCCCGCTTCGCCGACGACCGCTCGTTCGTCGAGCGGTTCGTGCGCGAGGCCCGTTCCGCCGCCCAGCTCCACCACCCGAACGTCGTCGCCGTGCACGACCAGGGCTTCGACGCCCCCTCCGGCGAGGAGTCCGGGCTGGCCTTCCTGGTGATGGAGCTGGTCGACGGCGGCACGCTGCGCGACCTGATGGCCGAGCAGGGGCCGCTGGACGTGGCGCTCGCGCTGAGCATCGCCGAACCGGTGCTCTCCGCGCTGGCCGCCGCGCACGCGGCCGGGCTGGTGCACCGCGACGTCAAGCCGGAGAACGTGCTGATCGGCCGCAGCAGCACGGTGATCACCGGCGGCGTGGTCAAGGTCGGCGACTTCGGCCTGGTCCGCGCCGTGGCCAGCGCCGGGACCACCAGTTCCAGCGTCATCCTCGGCACCGTCGCCTACCTCTCCCCCGAGCAGGTCACCACCGGCGCCGCCACGGCGCGCGGCGACGTCTACTCGGCCGGGATCCTGCTGTACGAGATGCTCACCGGCCAGGTGCCCTACACCGGCGACACCGCGCTCTCGGTGGCCTACCGGCACGTGAACGACGACGTGCCGCGCCCGAGTGAGCTGCGGCCCGGCCTGCCGCCCGCCCTCGACGAGCTGATCCTGCGGGTCACCCGGCGCGACCCCGGGCTGCGCCCCGCCGACGCCGGCGAATTCCTCGCCGAGCTGCAGGCGGTCCGGGCCGGTCTGGGACTGGGCCTGGTCGGCGTGCCGATCCCGCCCCCGCCGGACGGCGACGGCGTGGCCGACGCCGAACGCACCCAGCCGCGCATCCCGGCGGTCGAGCAGACCATGCCGGTCTCCGGCCCGCGCGGCACCCGCGCGCTGACCCGGGCCGTGCCGGTACCGGGCCACCGGCCCGGGCCGCCGGTGCCGCCCCCCACCGCCCGGCCGCAGACCGGGCCGCTGCCATCCCGGCCCCCGGCCCCCGCCGCGGAGAAACCACCGCGCGACCGGCGCAAGCTCATCGCGCTGGTCGCGCTCGGGGTGCTCGTGCTCGGCGGGCTGATCGGCGCGTTCGCGTTCATCCTCAACGACTCCGGCCCGAACACCTCGGCCGTGCCGAAGCTCGCCGGGCTCAGCCAGGCCGCGGCCGGGGACGCGCTGCGGTCGGCCAAGCTGACCCCGCAGTACAGCCAGGAGTTCAGCAACACCGTCCCGGCCAACACGGTGATCAAGGCCGATCCGGCCGAGGGCACCCCGCTGGAGCCGAACGCGACCGTCTCCGTGGTCGTGTCCAAGGGCCGCCCGGCGGTGCCGGACATCCAGGTCGGCACCCCGCTGGCCGAGGCCACCAAGGCGATCCAGGACCAGCAGCTCGTGGTCGCGCAGGGCACCCCGGCCTACAGCGACAACGTGGCTTCGGGCACCGTGCTGAGCGTCTCCCCGGCCGCCGGCACGCCGGTCGACCTCGGCGGCCAGGTCACGCTGGTGCTGTCGAAGGGCCCCGAGCCGCTGCCGCCGATCCCCGACGTGGGCGGCCGGTCGAAGGACGAGGCGTTCGCGATCCTGCAGCAGGCCGGGTTCCAGCCGCAGGACGGCGGCGAGGAGTTCTCGCAGAGCGTCGCGGCCGGCTCGGTCACCCGCACCGACCCGCCGGCCAACTCGCCGGGCAAGAAGGCGGTGAAGGTCTTCGTCTCCAACGCCGTGCCGGTGCCCGACGTCCGGTTCAAGTCGTTCGACCAGGCCGAGCAGATGCTCTCCGGTGCCGGGCTGCAAGCCGACCGCGGGGGCGACGGCGGCGGGCACGGCCACGGCGGCCCGTTCGACTTCGTCTTCCAGCAGGACCCGCAGCCGGGCTCGATGGTCCCGAAGGGCACGAAGGTCAAGATCCGCGGGTTCGGCGGGTGACCGGCCGCCGCGCTCTGGGCCGGCCCGAATCGCCGCACTGGCGGAGAACCCGGAAGCTGTGGTAGCACAGCAACGGGCGAGCGTCGGCCGGAAGCGGTCCCGGCGGGCGCGTGGGCGTTCGGCAACGTCGACCACCTGGTGGTCCTGAACGGCGCGGAGGGGGTGTCGGACATGTTCGCCAAGGCGCTCCCCCTCGGGGGCTCGGGCCTCGGCCTGGACCGGCAGCCGACGGACGCCCGGGGCGGCGGCGAGGCGGAGAAGCCGGGCGGTTCCCCCGCCCGGCAGGCGCCGGCCGTGGGCTCCTCGCCGGAGAGCGACAGCCTTTCGGCGCGCGGGCAGGCATGAGCTTCTTCACCGACGGTCCTCGCGAGCGGCCCCTGTTCCCGGTACCGGAGCAGGAGCTGTTCGGCTACGAGGGCCGTCCGTGGACGGGCCCGCCGGGCGACCACATCGTCCCGGCGCTGCTGCCGTGGGCCCGGCCGCTCGGCCGCTCCGGTCGCACGATCGTCGCGCTGCGGGGCATCGAGGTGTGGCCGCAGGCGATGACACTGCGGCTCGCGGTGTACTCGCGCGACAGCCTGCACGACGGCCGCGCCGGCACGCTGATCGGCCACCGCCGCGTCCCGGACTACCACGCGCTGCTGATCGGCGTGCTCTACCCGAACGGCCGCCGGGCCAGCTCGGAGACCATCTCGGTGCCCTCGGCCGCGGAGCCGGACCAGCCCGTGCTGCGCGCCTCCGGCGGCGGGGGCAGCGCGTTCCACCTCGACCACGAGGTCTTCGTCTGGCCGCTGCCGCGGGACGGGACGCTGACCCTGGTGGTGCAGTGGCTCGACCGGGGCATCGAGGAGACCCACACCGCCCTCGACGGGGCCGCGATCCGCGCCGCCGCCGGCGACGCCGGTGAGCTGTGGCCCGGGCTGCCCAAGCGGCCGGGCAACGGCGTCGCCGCGGTCCGCCCGGCCGCCTCCTCCGGTGCCACCGCTTTCTCCACGGTGCCGGCGGTGCGGCCCTCGCGCCCTCCGGGGTCCTCACCGCTGCCGCAGCGCAAGCCCCGCGATTCCTCCGGCGCCTGAACCCGCGGCGAATCCTCGCCCGGCTTTCCTTGGCCCGGCAGCGAAACCACGCCGCGACACCCGGCGGGGCTTCAGCCTCGCAGCATTTCCGCGACCAGGAAGGCCAGCTCGAGCGACTGCTGGGTGTTCAGCCGCGGGTCGCAGGCGGTCTCGTAGCGGCCGGAGAGGTCGATGTCGGAGATCTCCTGCGCGCCGCCGAGGCATTCGGTGACGTCCTCGCCGGTGAGCTCCACGTGGATGCCGCCCGGGTAGGTGCCCAGTTTGTGGTGCACCTCGAAGAACCCCTGGACCTCGTCGACGATGCGGTCGAAGTGGCGGGTCTTGTAGCCGGTCGAAGCCTCGTGGGTGTTGCCGTGCATCGGGTCGCACTGCCAGATGACCTTGTGGCCGGAGGCTTCGACCTTCTCGACGATCGCGGGCAGCACCTCGCGGACCTTGCCGTTGCCCATCCGCGAGATCAGCGTGAGCCGGCCCGGCTCGCTGCGCGGGTCGAGCCGCTCCACGTACTCCAGCGCCTGCTCGGGCGTGGTGGTCGGGCCGATCTTGAGCCCGATCGGGTTGGCCAGCAGTTCGGCGAACGCGATGTGCGCGCCGTCGAGCTGACGGGTCCGCTCACCGACCCACAGGAAGTGCGAGGACAGGTTGTACAGCTTCGGGTTCGTCGCGTCGGCGTTGTCCAGCCGCAGCAGCGCGCGCTCGTAGTCGAGCAGCAGCGCCTCGTGGCTGGCGAAGATCTCGGTGGAGTGCAGCGAGGTGTCGGAGACGCCGCAGGCGTTCATGAACCGCAGTCCGCGGTCGATCTCCCCGGCCAGCGCCTCGTACCGCTCACCCGCGGGCGAGGAGGACACGAAGTCCTTGTTCCAGTCGTGCACCTGGTGCAGATCGGCCATGCCGGCGCCGGTGAGCGCGCGGACCAGGTTCATCGCCGCGCCCGCGTTGGCGTACGCGCGGATCATCCGGCCCGGGTCCGGCACCCGCAGCTCGGGCTTGGGCACCAGCGAGTTGATGATGTCGCCGCGGTAGACCGGCAGGCCCAGCGCGTCGGTGCCTGCAGAGCGCGGCTTCGCGTACTGCCCGGCGATGCGGCTGACCTTGACCACCGGCAGGCTCGCGCCGTAGGTGAGCACCACGGCCATCTGCAGCAGCGTGCGCAGGTTGGCGCGGATGTGCGGCTCGGTGTTGGACTCGAACGTCTCCGCGCAGTCGCCGCCCTGCAGCAGGAAGGCCTCGCCGTTGGCGACCATGGCCAGCCGCCCGCGCAGCCGGTCGATCTCGGCCGGGACGGTGATCGGCGGCACGCTCTCCAGCACGCCCCGCACCCGGTTGGCCAGCTCGCGGTCCGGCCATTCGGGCTGCTGCGCGGCCGGCTTGGCCAGCGCCGCGTCGAGACGCGCGCGCAGCTCCGGCGGCAGCGGCGGGAGTTCGGGAAGCGTGTCGACGGGAACGTCCACTGTCCAGTTCACGGGTCTCAGGATAGGGTCCGCCGGTTGCGGCGCCGCGAGCGGGCAGCCGGGGTCACCGACCCGAGCGCAGTTCAGGTCCCGGAGCGAAAACCGGCCCCGGTGCGCCAGTGCACCGGGGCCTGCGATCAGGGGGACGGGCTCAGACGACCGCCAGCGGCAGAGCCGTCGGGTGGACCGGTGCGGGCAGGTCCGAGGCGCCGGTGAGGAAGGCGTCGACCGCGTTCGCGACCGAGCGGCCCTCCGCGATGGCCCACACCACGAGCGAGGCGCCGCGGTGGGCGTCGCCGCAGACGAAGACGCCCGGGGAGGAGGTCTGCCAGTCGGCGCCGCAGGACAAGGTGCCGCGGCGGGTGAGCGAGAGGCCGAGGCCCTCCAGCAGCGGCATCTCCTCCACGCCCTCGAAGCCGATCGCCAGCAGCACCAGGTCGGCGGGCAGCACCTCGACCTCGTCGCTGGTCGGCACCACCTCGCGGCGGCCCGTCTCCGGGTCCTTGACCACCCGGACCTGCTGTAGCTCCACCGCCTTGACGTGACCGGCGCCGTCGTCGACGAACCGCTTCACCGCCACCGCGAACTTGCGCTCCCCCGCCTCCTCGTGCGCCGGGTAGGTGCGCAGGACGTACGGCCAGGTCGGCCACGGCGAGCGCTCGTCGTCACGGGTGGAGGGCGGGATCGGGTACTGGTCGAGCTGCGTCACCGACAGCGCGCCCTGGCGGGTCGCGGTGCCGTAGGAATCCGCGCCGGTGTCGCCGCCGCCGATGACGACCACGTGCTTGCCGTGTCCGTCGATCGACGGCGGTCCGTCGCCCTCGACGAACTTGTTGGCCGGCACCAGGTGCTCCATGGCCAGGTGCACCCCGGCCAGCCCGCGGCCCTCGGTGGTCGTGTCGTCGCGGCCCCGCAGGGCGCCCACGGCCAGCACCACGGCGTCGTAGCGCGCCCGCAGGTCCGCCACGGTGAGGTCGACCCCGACCTCGCAACCGGTGACGAACTTCGTGCCCTCCTTGCGCAACTGCGCCAGGCGCCGGTCGAGGACCTTCTTCTCCATCTTGAACTCGGGGATGCCGTACCGCAGCAGCCCGCCGAGCCGGTCGTCGCGCTCGAACACGGTGACCTCGTGGCCGGCCCGGGTGAGCTGCTGCGCGGCGGCGAGCCCGGCCGGTCCGGAGCCGACCACGGCCACGCGCTGGCCCGTGGCGACCTCGGCCGCCTGCGGCTGCACGTACCCGGCTTCCCAGGACTGGTCGGCGATCGCCTGCTCCACCCGCTTGATCGCCACCGGTCCGCCCGAGCCGGGCGAGATCGACAGCACGCAGCCCGCCTCGCACGGGGCGGGGCACAGCTTCCCGGTGAACTCGGGGAAGTTGTTGGTCGCGTGCAGCCGGTCGCCGGCCGCGGCCCAGTCGCCGCGGCGGACCAGGTCGTTCCACTCCGGGATCAGGTTGCCGAGCGGGCAGCCGGAGCTACCGGAGTGGCAGAACGGGATGCCGCAGTCCATGCAGCGCGAAGCCTGCGTGCGCACGGCGTTGTTGCGCTCGCCGGGCTCGGTCTCCGCGTAGACCTCGCCCCAGGAGGCGAGACGGTCCTCTTTGGACTTCTTCTTCGGCTCCTCGCGCCGGTGCTTGAGGAAACCCGTCGGGTCAGCCATGAGCGGCCTCGGTTTCCTGCGGGACACCCGCACCCAGTCGGCCCTCGTGACCGGTTGCACGATGATCAGCCACGAGCGGCCTCCATGATCGCTTCGTCGACGTCGCGGCCGGCGGCGCGGGCCGCCTTCGCCGCGTCGAGGACCCGCTGGTAGTCGCGCGGCATCACCTTGGTGAACGCCGCCGAGCGCCGCGTCCAGTCGCCGAGCAGCGACGCGGCCACCGCCGAGCGGGTGAGGTCGTGGTGCCTGCGCACCGTCTCCTTGAGCCAGGCCAGGTCTTCGGCGTCCGGGGCCAGCAGGTCCACCATGTCCCGGTTGACCTTGGCCAGGTCGAGGTCAAGCACGAACGCGGTTCCGCCGGACATGCCGGCCGCCAGGTTGCGCCCGGTCGGCCCGAGCACCACGGCCCGGCCGCCGGTCATGTACTCGAAGGCGTGGTCGCCCGCCCCCTCGGCGACCACGGTGGCGCCGGAGTTGCGGACGCAGAACCGTTCGCCCACCTGGCCGCGCAGGAACATCTCACCGGAGGTGGCCCCGTACGCCAGGGTGTTGCCCGCGATGGTCTGGCGCTCGGCCGCGAACGAGGCCGCCGGGTCGGGGCGCACCACGATCCGGCCGCCGGACAGGCCCTTGCCGACGTAGTCGTTCGCGTCGCCCACCATGTCGAGCGTGATGCCGCTGGGCAGGAACGCGCCCAGCGACTGCCCGGCCGAGCCGGTGAGCAGCACGTGGATGGTGTCCTCGGGCAGGCCCTGCCCGCCGTAGCGCCGGGTGACCTCCGAACCGAGCAGGGTGCCGACCGTGCGGTTGACGTTGCGCACCGGCAGCTCCAGCCGCACCGGGTGCGCGTCCTCCAGCGCCGCCTCGGCGAGCTGGATGAGCGTGCGGTCCAGAGCGTGCTCGAGGCCGTGGTCCTGACCCCGGACCCGCCGCCGGGCGCCGCCGTGGGGCCGGTGGGGGGAGGATTCGGTGGAGGGCGTCTCGAAGATCGGCCGGAGGTCCAGCCCCTCGGTCTTCCAGTGCGCCACGGCCTCGTCGGTGTCGAGCACCTCGGCGTGCCCGATGGCCTCGTCCAGGGTGCGGAAACCGAGCTGGGCCAGCGTTTCCCGGACCTCCTGGGCGACGAACTCGAAGAACCTGACCACGTGCTCGACCTGGCCGGTGTAGCGCTCGCGCAGCTGCGGGTTCTGCGTCGCCACCCCGACCGGGCAGGTGTCGAGGTGGCAGACGCGCATCATGATGCAGCCCGCCACGACCAGCGGCGCCGTGGCGAAGCCGTACTCCTCGGCCCCGAGCAGCGCCGCCACCACCACGTCGCGGCCGGTCTTCATGGCCCCGTCCACCTGCACGGTGATCCGGTCGCGCAAACCGTTGAGCAGCAAGGTCTGCTGGGTCTCGGCCAGGCCGATCTCCCACGGTGTGCCCGCGTGCTTGAGCGAGTTCATCGGCGACGCGCCGGTGCCGCCGTCGTAGCCCGAGATGAGCACCACGTCGGCGTGCGCCTTGGACACCCCCGCCGCGACCGTGCCGACCCCGAGCGAGGACACCAGCTTCACGTGCACGCGGGCGTGCTCGTTGGCGTTCTTCAGGTCGTGGATGAGCTGGGCCAGGTCCTCGATGGAGTAGATGTCGTGGTGCGGCGGCGGCGAGATCAGCCCGACGCCCGCAGTCGAGTGCCGGGTGCGGGCGATCCACGGGTACACCTTGTTCGGCGGCAGCTGCCCGCCTTCGCCCGGCTTGGCGCCCTGCGCCATCTTGATCTGGATGTCGTCGGCGTTGACCAGGTACTCGCTGGTGACGCCGAAGCGGCCCGAAGCGACCTGCTTGATCGCGCTGCGCCGCTCGGGGTCGTAGAGCCGCTCCGGGTCCTCGCCGCCCTCGCCGGTGTTGGACCGGCCGCCGATCCGGTTCATCGCGATGGCCAGCGTCTCGTGCGCCTCGGCCGAAATCGAGCCGTAGGACATGGCCCCGGTGTTGAAGCGCTTGAAGATCGCCTCGGCCGGCTCGACCTCGTCCAGGGGCACCGGCTCGCGCTCGCGGAACTTGAACAGCCCGCGCAGCGTGCCGCCCTCGCGGTAGAGCCGGTGCACCTCTTCGGTGTACTTGCGGTAGACGTCCTCGCGGCCGGTCTTTCCCGCGTGCTGCAACAGGAACACCGTCTCCGGGGTGAACAGGTGCAGCTCGCCCTCGCGGCGGTAGGCGTACTCGCCACCGGTTTCGAGTCCACGGTGGACCCGGGCGGTCGGGTTGTCCGGGTAGGCCCGGCGGTGCCGCAGCGCGACCTCCTCGGCCAGCACCGCCAGCCCGGCGCCGCCGAGCTTCGAGGAGGTGCCGGTGAAGTACTCGTCCAGCAGGTCCTGGCTCAGCCCGAGCGATTCGAAGACCTGCGCCGCGGTGTACGCGCCGACGGTCGAGATGCCCATCTTGGACATGATCTTCAGGACGCCCTTCACCAGCGCCTGCACGTAGTTGCGGATCGCCTTCGGGGCCTCGATGCCGGTCACCGCGCCCTGCCCGATCATGTCCTCGATCGTTTCGAAGGCCAGGTACGGGTTCACCGCGGCGGCGCCGTAGCCCAGCAGCAGCGCGACGTGGTGCACCTCGCGGGCGTCGCCGCTCTCCACCACCAGCGCCACGCGCAGCCGCTCCTTGGTGCGCACCAGGTGGTGGTGCACCGCGGAAACCAGCAGCAGCGAAGGGATCGGCGCCATCCGGTGGTCGGAGTCGCGGTCGGACAGCACCAGCGTGCGCGCCCCGGCCGCGATCGCCTCGGACGCCTCGCGCCGCACCCGCTCGATCGCCGACGCCAGCGCCTCGGCGCCGCCGTCGGCCTCGTACAGTCCGGAAAGGACACTGCAGGCGAAGCCCGGCAGATCGCCGTCGTCGTTGATGTGGATGAGCTTGGCCAGCTCGTCGTTGTCGATCACCGGGTACGGCAGGTTCAGGTGCCGGCAGGAGGCGGGGCCGGGCGCGAGCAGGTTGCGCTCCGGGCCCATGATCCGCGCCATCGAGGTGACCAGCTCCTCGCGGATGGCGTCCAGCGGCGGGTTGGTCACCTGCGCGAAGTTCTGCTTGAAGTAGTCGTAGAGCAGCCGGGACCGCTGGGACAGCACGGCCACCGGGGTGTCGGAGCCCATCGAGCCGATCGGCTCGGCCCCCTTGGCCGCCATCGGCGCGAGCAGGATCTTCAGCTCCTCCTCGGTGTAGCCGAAGGAGAGCTGGCGGCGCAGCACCGAATCGTGGCTCTGCACGATGTGGTCGCGGTCGGGCAGGTCGGCCAGCTTGAGCAGGCCGGCGTGCAGCCAGCCCTCGTACGGCAGCTTCGCCGCGAGCGCCGACTTGACCTCTTCGTCGTCGACGATCCGGCCGGCCACGGTGTCCACCAGGAACATCCGGCCGGGCTTGAGCCGGCCCTTGGCCACCACGTCCTGCGGGGCCACGTCGAGCACCCCGGCCTCGCTGGCCAGCACCACGCGGTCGTCGGCCGTGCGCCACCACCGGGCCGGGCGCAGGCCGTTGCGGTCCAGCACCGCGCCGACCAGGCGGCCGTCGGTGAAGGTGACGCAGGCCGGTCCGTCCCACGGCTCCATCAGGCTGGCGTGGAACTGGTAGAACGCGCGCCGCGCCGGGTCCATCGTGGCGTGGTTCTCCCACGCCTCCGGGATCATCATCAGCACCGCGTGCGGCAGCGACCGGCCGCCGAGGTGCAGCAGCTCCAGCACCTCGTCGAACGAGGCCGAGTCCGAGGCGTCGGGCGAGCAGATCGGGAACAGCCGGGTCAGGTCGCCGGCGATCAGGTCGGCCTCGAGCAGCGCCTCGCGGGCCCGCATGCGGTTGCGGTTGCCGCGGATGGTGTTGATCTCGCCGTTGTGCGCCACGAACCGGAACGGGTGCGCGAGCGGCCAGGACGGGAACGTGTTGGTGGAGAAGCGCGAGTGCACCAGCGCGATCGCGCTGGCCAGCCGCGGGTCGGTGAGGTCGGTGAAGAACCGCGGCAGCTGCTCCGGGGTCAGCATGCCTTTGTAGACGATCGTGCGGGCCGACAGCGAGGGGAAGTACGTCCCGCAGTCCCCGGTCGCGGTGTCGTGCTCCGCGCGCTTGCGCAAGCAGAACGCGAGCCGGTCCAGCTCCAGGCCGGTCTCCTCGTGCTGCGAGGCGACGAAGAGCATGGCGAAGTACGGCATCACCGAGCGCGCGGTGGGGCCGATGCCGGCCCGGCCGGCGTCGGCCGGCACCTCGCGCCAGCCGAGGACCTCGAGGCCCTCCTCGCCGGCGATGCGCTCGGTCAGCTCGACCGCCTTGCGGCGCTGACCGGCGTCGGCGGGCAGGAACGCGATACCGGCGGCGTACGCGCCGAACGCGGGCAGCGCGAAGTCCGCCTCGGCCCGCAGCAGCTCGTCGGGCAGTTGCAGCAGGATCCCGGCCCCGTCGCCGCTGGTCGGCTCGGCCCCCGCGGCGCCGCGGTGGTCGAGGTTGGTCAGCGCGGTCAGCCCGTCGGTGACGATGCCGTGGGAGCGCCGGCCCTGGATGTCGGCCACCATGGCCACACCGCAGGAGTCCTGCTCGGTCTCCGGGTCGTAAAGACCCTGCTGGCCGGGATTGGCGGAGAAGATCATGGAGAAGGGACCTCCTTCGTCGTCTTCGTGCGGTGGCCGGCGCGCCGGCCGTGGGGAGCGCACGGGACGACGATGGCCCGCTTGTTAGCGCGACTTTAACACCTGGGAAACACCCCAGCAGCCTCTCGGAGGACCCCGAACACCGGTGAACGGTAACGATCTGACTGCGCGGAACGACACAGTTCCTGATGGGGCGATAGTAGTTCGCCCGGCTAAGCACCCGATCCGGGTGGGTGCCGACCAGTTTAACCGGTGGCCTCCGATCGGGGCCGGTCGGCACGATTTTTGTGACACAGCGTGATCGCAGGGTGGCACGGCGTTCATCTCCTCGCCCTGCCCCGGGCATCGGGAAAGGGTGGTCGTCCGCCGTTTGAGGCTCGGCCGGTTCCCACCGGCCGGATCGCGGTGGCCACCGCGATCCGGGCTGGAACTGGTGGTGGGCAACGAAGAGATCCGCGCGAAGACGGAGCTGGCCGCCCCGCTGCGCCGGATCGGCGAGCCCGAGAACGTCGCCATGGCCGTGGTCCGCCCGGCCTTCGAGCCGGGTGGCCCGGGCCGCCGGACCGTCGACGCAAGCGGTCCCGCCCCTGTGAAAGGGACGGGACCGACTGGACCGGACCGGGTCAGGACTTCTCGGGCTTCTCCGCCTCCGAGGCCGAAGCGGCGGGCGTCGACGGAGCGGCTGGGGATCCGGCGTCCACTGTGACCTCGTCGCGAGCCTCGGCGGCCGGCGCCTCGGCCATGCCCGTTTCGGCGGCCTTCGCCTCGGCCGGTTCCGCGGCGGCGCTGCCCTCAGCCGGCGCCTCCCCGGTTTCGGCATCACGTTCGTCGCCGCGGCTGCGCAGCGTCTCCGGCCGCTCCCGCGGCCCTCGGCGCCGGGCCAGCAGCATGGCGATCACCGCACCGAGGAACACCAGGATCGAGGTCCACACGTTCACCCGGAGGCCGAGGATGTGGTTGGCCGTGTCCGTGCGCAGCAGCTCGATCCAGCAGCGGCCCACGGTGTAGCCGGCGACGTACAGCGCGAACGCGCGGCCGTGGCCGAGCTTGAACCGGCGGTCGGCCCAGACCACCAGCCCGGCGATCAGCAGGTTCCAGATCAGCTCGTACAGGAAGGTCGGCTGCACCGGGCTGTCCGGCAGCGGGATGTGCCCGGTGGCGACGCCGTTGAGCGTGTCGTCCGGGTTGGCCGGGTTGAAGCGCTGGTAGATCTCCAGCCCCCACGGCAGGTCGGTGTGCGCGCCGTAGAGCTCCTGGTTGAAGTAGTTGCCGATCCGGCCGATGGCCTGCGCCGTGACGATGCCGGGGGCGATCGCGTCGGCCAGCGCCGGCAGCGGGATGCCCTTGCGGCGGCAGGCGATCAGCGCGCCGACCGCGCCCAGGGCGATCGCGCCCCAGATGCCGAGCCCGCCGTCCCAGATGGCGAAGGCGTTCCACGGGTTGCGGCCCGCGGTGAAGTACAGCTCGGGATCGGTGATCACGTGGTAGAGCCGGCCGCCGACCAGGCCGAACGGCACGGCGAACACCGCGACGTCGATCACCGTGCCCTTGGTGCCGCCGCGGGCCACCCAGCGCCGCTCCCCCCACCAGATCGCCACGATGATGCCGGCGATGATGCACAGGGCGTAGGCGCGGATCGGGATGAACCCCAGGTGCCAGACCCCGCGGTCGGGGCTCGGGATCGTGGCCAGGAAGGCTGCCGAGGCGGAATACACGCGGCCACCGTAGCGCGTCGGCCGTCCTCCGTGGTCGGGGAGCCACCGAAGCCCTGGTGACGAGCAGGTGGCCCGGGGGTGCCGGGGGGCTCGGGGGTCAGCCCGGCCCGCCGGGCTCCAGCGCGGCCAGGTAACCGGCCATCAGCGCGCCCGCGACCTGGGCCACGGAGTCGTCGCCGGGCAGGAAGACCTCGTCGTGCAGGCTGGGCGCGCCCGCGGTTTCGCCGAGGCCGACGAAGAGCATCAGCCCGCGGCTCTCCCCGCCGCAGTAGTGCGCGAAATCGTCGGCGCCGAAGGAGCGGAAATCCTGGTCGACGCCGGCGCCGCCGCGCAGCAGCCAGCCCTGCGCGGCCTCGGCCAGCGCCGGATCGTTGACCAGCACCGGCTCGCACGGGCTGATCCGCAGTTCGGCGGTGCAGCCGTGGGCCTGGGCGGTGGCGTGCACGATCTCGGCCAGCCCGTCCAGGGCGCGCCCGCGGTCCACCGCGCGCATCAGCCGCAGCGAGCCGAGCGCGGTGGCGGTGTTGGGCACCACGTTCGCGGCCGTGCCGGCCTGGATCCGGCCGATCGAGCAGACCGCGCCGTGCACCGGGTCGATCCGGCGGCTGGCGAGCTGCTGCAGGCTCACCACCAGCTGGCTCAGCGCCAGCACCGGGTCGCGCAGCAGGTGCGGGTAGCCCGCGTGGCCGCCCTGCCCGTGCAGCACGACCTCGAACTCGTCGGTCGAGGCGTTCACCGGGCCCGGCACGGCCGACACCACGCCGCGCGCCAGCCGCGGCTGGACGTGGGCGCCGATCACCGTGTCGACGTCGTGCTGCTCCAGGACACCGGACTCGACGATGTCCAGCGCCCCGGACGGCGAAGTCTCCTCCCGCGGCTGTAGCACGGCGACGAGCGGTCGCGGCAGGTCCAGCCGCCGCGCGGCGCGCGTGACGGCGGCCAGCGCCGCGAGGTGGACGTCGTGCCCGCACGCGTGCATCAGCCCGGAGCGCGACGCCCACGGCACGCCCGTGCGCTCGTGCACCGGCAGCGCGTCCATCTCCGCGCGCAGCGCGACCGCGGGGCCGGGGTGGCCGCCGGGCAGCCGGATCAGCCGGCCGGTCTTGGCCACGCGCTCGCCCTCGCCCAGCCCGATCGCCGCGGCCACCGCCCGCGCGGTGTCGTCCTCGTCGCCGGACGCGCGCGGGTCGGCGTGCAGGCGGTGCCGCAGCTCCACCGCCGCGGGCAGCTCTTCGGCCAGCGCCGCGCGCCAGCTCTCGAACAGTTCGCTCATCGTGGCTCCAGGCGGTAGATGCGGGCGGCGTTCTCGTGCCCGGCCAGCTTCGCCAGCCGGACGGCGTCCACTTCGGACAGTGCGTCGGCCGCCAGCGCGCCGCGCAGGAAGTCCGAAAGGCCCTGCCGGAACAGCGCCGCGCCCAGGTGGTACAGCTCGGCCAGGCCGAACGCGTCGGTGGAGAACAGCAGTTTGCCGAACGGCACCAGCTCCAGCACCTCGGCCAGCACCGCGGGCGCGCGGAAGCCGGTGTTGTGCGTGATCAGCCCGGCGTCGACGAAGACGTGCTCGAAGACCTGGGCCAGGTAGGCGGCCTGGCGGTGGAACGGGTAGTTGTGCAGCAGCAGGACCGGTACGCCGAGGCCCCGGGTGGCGCGCAGCAGCCCGGTCAGCAGCAGCGGGTCGCAGCGGTGCAGGTCCACGTCGGAGTCGCCGTAACCCACGTGGAACTGCAGGGGCAGGCCGAAGTCGAGGCCGGTGAAGACCAGGTGCCGGTGCAGCACCTCGTCGGCCAGCCGGACCGGCGCGCCACCGTCCACCCGAGCGAGCCACCGCCCGGCGGCCCCGGCCACCTCGGCCTCCGACGGCCGCTGCCCGGACAGCTCCAGCCCCACCCGGTAGGCGGCGATCGACTTGAACCCGGCCGCGCCCGCCGCCCGCCGGCCCAGCTCGCCGGCGAAGTCGGCGGCGAACCCGGCGGCCGTGGTCCCGGCCCGCACCACGTCCTCGGCGACCTGCTCCAGCCGGACCACATCATGGGCCCGGGCCCCGGAAAGCGCGGCGAACTCCGCGGTCGAAGTCAGCGATTCGGGCCGGAACCCGCCGTCCAGCAGGAAGTCCGTGGTCCCGGTGCCCCGCAGGAACCGCCGGTTGACCTCCTCGGCTCCCAGTTCGGCCCGCCGCGCCAGGTAGTCGTCGGCCGGCGAGTGCTTCGGCAGGTCGAGCCGGGGCGCGCACCGCTCGCGCACGGCCAGGCCGATCAGCGAGTCGAACAGCGAAGTCCCCAGCGGGGAGACGGTCCCGGCCTCGGTGAGCATCCGCTCGAACCCGTCGCGGTCCACTTCTCCGGTGACCACGCCGTGACAGTGGTGGTCCACCAACGGCAGTTCGGCGACGAAGGGCAACAGCTCGGTCATGGGTTTCCTCCAGCTCGGCCCCGAAGATCCACTCACGACACGAACGGCTCCAGCCCTCCGCCTTCGTTCTTCCCAGCCGGTGCGCCATCCGGAATTCGAGCACGGCGGAAGCCGCCATCTCGCGCCACCGCCCCATTCGCCGCACCAGATACCCGGTCCTGCCCGCTCGGTTGATCATCACACCGAGAGTGTAGGAACGACCACCGACAGAAACCGGCGAACCGGCGGCTCAAGCCGGGGCGACCGCCCGGCGCACGCCTTCGGCCAGCTCTCCGGCCAGCGCACGAACCCCGTCCGGGCCCGAAGCCGCCGCCGTGACCAGCGCGGAACCCACGATCACCGCGTCCGCGAAACCGGCCACCTGGGCGGCCTGGTCACCGGACCGGACGCCGAGCCCCACCCCGATCGGCAGCGAGGTGTGCGTGCGCACGCGGCGGACCAGATCCTCCGCGTGCACCCCCACCGCGTCGCGGGCGCCGGTCACCCCCATGACCGCCGTGGCGTACACGAAGCCCGAGGAGGCCTCGACCGTCTTGGCGATGCGCTCTTCCGACGAGGAAGGCGCGACCAGGAAGATCCGGTCCAGCCCGTGCTCGGCCGAAGCCGCCAGCCACTCGTCGGCCTCGTCCGGGATCAGGTCCGGGGTGATCATCCCCAGCCCGCCGGCCGCGGCCAGGTCGCGGGCGAACGCGTCCACGCCGTAGCGGTGCACCGGGTTCCAGTACGTCATCACCACGGCCCGGCCGCCCCGCGCCGAGACCGACTCCACCACCTCGAACAGCTGCTTGAGCCGGAAGCCCCCGGCCAGCGCCGATTCCGCGGCGGCCTGGATGGTCGGGCCGTCCATCACCGGGTCGGAGTAGGGCACGCCGACCTCGACCAGGTCGGCGCCGCCGTCCACGGTGGCGGCCAGCAGGTCCTTCGAGCCCTCGACCGAGGGGAAGCCAGCGGGCAGGTAGCCGACCAGCGCGGCCCGGCGCTGCGCCCGGGTCGCCGCGAAGACCTCGTCCAGGGCGCTCACTTGTCCCCCTCGGGGTCGTCCACCAGGTCGAACCACTTCGCCGCGGTGTCCATGTCCTTGTCGCCGCGACCGGAGAGGTTGACCACGATCAGCCCGTCCGGCCCCAGCTCGCGGCCCAGCACCACCGCGCCCGCGAGCGCGTGCGCCGACTCGATCGCCGGGATGATGCCCTCGGTGCGCGAGAGCAGCCGGAACGCGTCCATCGCCTCGGCGTCGGTGACCGGCCGGTACTCGGCCCGGCCGGAGTCCTTCAGCCAGGCGTGCTCGGGACCGACGCCCGGGTAGTCCAGCCCGGCCGAGATCGAGTGCGATTCGACGGTCTGGCCGTCCTGGTCCTGCAGCAGGTACGACATCGCGCCGTGCAGGTTGCCCGGGCTGCCCTTGGTCAGGGTGGCGCCGTGGCGGTTGCCGTCGATGCCCTCGCCGCCCGGTTCGAGCCCGACCAGCCGCACCCCGGGGTCGTCGTAGAAGCCGGAGAAGATGCCGATGGCGTTCGAACCGCCACCGACGCACGCCGCGACGACGTCGGGCAGCCGCCCGGCCTGTTCCAGCACCTGCGCCCGGGCCTCGGCCCCGATCACCTGGTGGAAGTTGCGCACCATCATCGGGAACGGGTACGGGCCGGCCGCGGTGCCGAACAGGTAGTGCGTGGTGTCGGCGTTGGCCACCCAGTCGCGCAGGGCCTCGTTGATCGCGTCCTTGAGCGTGCGCGAACCGGTCCTGACCGGGATCACCTCGGCGCCGAGCAGCTTCATCCGCGCCACGTTCAGCGCCTGCCGCTCGGTGTCGACCTCGCCCATGTAGACGATGCAGTCCAGGTCGAGCAGTGCGCACGCGGTGGCGGTGGCGACGCCGTGCTGGCCGGCGCCGGTCTCCGCGATCACCCGCTTCTTGCCCATGCGCTTGGTCAGCAGGGCCTGGCCCAGCACGTTGTTGATCTTGTGCGAACCGGTGTGGTTGAGGTCTTCGCGCTTGAGGAACACCCGCGCCCCGCCCGCGTGCTCGCCGAACCGCTGGGCCTCGGTCAGCAGCGACGGGCGGCCCGCGTAGTCCCGGAGCAGCCGGTTCAGCTCGGCCGCGAACTCCGGGTCGTGGCGCGCCTTGTCGTACTCGGCCGCGACCTCGTCCACCACGCCGATCAGCGCCTCCGGCATGAACCGGCCGCCGTAGGGCCCGTAGTAGCCGCGCTCGTCCGGGTCGTGCTTCCCGGTCTCCCCGCTCATCCCGGTCACCGCGAAGGCCTCGGGCAGGCCGGGTGCGAACCGGCGGTGACCAGCTTCACGACCGCGCCCTTCGGGTCGCCCGAAGCCACCAGACCCTCGC
Organism: Amycolatopsis sp. PS_44_ISF1; assembly: GCF_032335455.1. Classification (NCBI taxonomy): domain Bacteria; kingdom Bacillati; phylum Actinomycetota; class Actinomycetes; order Pseudonocardiales; family Pseudonocardiaceae; genus Amycolatopsis; species Amycolatopsis sp. PS_44_ISF1. The sequence goes on from NZ_JANUXO010000002.1 coordinate 2,611,151, forward strand.
CCACCAGCACGGCGTCGGCCCCGTGGCCGGCGTAGGACATCAGGTCGCCCGGTCCGCGGACCCCGGACTCGGCCACCTTGAACACCTCGAACGGCAGGCCCGGGGCGAGGCGGGAGAACACGTCCCGGTCCACTTCCAGGGTGTGCAGGTTGCGCGCGTTGACCCCGATCACCTTGGCGCCGGCCTCCAGCGCGCGGTCGGCCTCTTCGGCGTTGTGGATCTCCACCAGCGCGGTCATGCCGAGCGATTCGACCCGGTCGAGCAGCGCGGCCAGCGCGTTCTGCTCCAGCGCGGCGACGATCAGCAGCACCATGTCCGCACCGTGCAGCCGGGCCTCGTGCACCTGGTACGGGCTGACCACGAAGTCCTTGCGCAGCACCGGGATGTCCACGGTGGCGCGCACGGCGTCGAGGTCGGCCAGCGAACCGCCGAAGCGGCGCTGCTCGGTGAGCACGCTGATCACGCGCGCGCCCGCGTCCTGGTAGTCCTTGGCCAGGGCCGCGGGGTCGGGGATGTCGGCCAGCTCGCCCTTCGACGGGCTGCGCCGCTTCACCTCGGCGATCACGCCGATGCCGGACTCGCGCAGCGCGGCCATCACGTCACGGGGCTGCGGGGCCTTGGCCGCGCGGGCCTTCAGCTCGTCGAACGGCAGGGCGGCCTCGCGCACGGCGAGGTCCTCCCGCACACCGGCGACGATGTCTTCGAGCACGCTCACCGGGTGCCCCCACCCGGTGCCGGGGCCGTCGAGCCGGTCGATTCCTTCGCTAGGTCGCTCACAAAAACCTTCCCCTTCCCGCCGAAACGATGCTAACCCCCGCACGCGGACCGGGCCGTCCCGGGTGGGCGCCGCGGCCGGGTTCGTTCCCCCGCCGGGAGATCAGCGGCCCGCGGTGGGGTCTTCGCCCTCGGACAGCGCGTCCCACAGCTCGACGTCCGGATCGCGGCGGGCCTTCTTCGCCCCCGGGGCCGCGTACCGGGCCCCGAGCCGCCGCGCGGTCCCCGCGCCCTTGATCGCGGCCAACCCGCCGAGGGCGACGAGAATTCCCCCGAGCACCGCGATCCCCCGGCCCACCAGCATCTCGGTCACCGGCAGCCCGGCGGCGTACCCGCCGAACTCCACCCCGGCCACCCCGCTCCAGATCCCCGCGACGCCGGCCAGCACCAGCACGACGCCGAGCCCGCGGCGGGCCCAGCCGCCGGTCGCGACGACGCCCGCCACGCCGGCCAGCGCCAGCAGCGCGAGCGGCACCAGCGCCGTGGCCCGCTGCTCGCCGTTCTCGGTGTGCAGCACGGTGCCGCGGACGCCCTCGTCGCGGAACTCGGCGAACCAGGCCAGCCGGGAGGCGCCCCACAGCGCCAGCGCGCCGGCCAGCAGGGCCAGCACGATCATCCACAGTGGACGACGAGCGGGCCGTTCGGCGGCCCCGGCACCGGGTTCCACGGCCTCGGGCGCTTCAGACACCGGCCGCGTCCTCGGCCGGGTCGAGCCGCCGCGCCGCCACCATGGTCTCGGCCGCGGCCACGGCGGAGAGCACCGTGCGCGCCTTGTTGAGCGATTCGGTGTCCTCGTAGTCGGCCACGGAGTCGGCCACCACTCCGCCGCCCGCCTGCACGTACGCCACGCCGTCGCGCATCAGCGCGGTACGGATGGCGATGGCCGTGTCGGCGTCGCCGGCGAAGTCCAGGTAGCCGACGATGCCGCCGTACAGCGCACGACGCACCGGCTCCAGCTCCTCGATCAGCTGCATGGCGCGCACCTTCGGCGCCCCCGACAGCGTGCCGGCCGGGAAGCAGGCGGTGACCGCGTCGAACGCCGTCCGGCCCTCGGCCAGTTCGCCGGTGACGGTGGACACGATGTGCATCACGTGGCTGTAGCGCTCGATCTGGAAGAAGTCGACCACCCGCACGGTGCCCGGACGGCAGACCTTGCCCAGGTCGTTGCGGCCGAGGTCGACCAGCATCAGGTGCTCGGCCCGCTCCTTGTCGTCGGCCAGCAGGTCCTTGGCCAGCTGCGCGTCCTCCGCCGGGTCGGCGCCCCGCCAGCGGGTGCCCGCGATCGGGTGCGTGGTCGCGCGCCCGTCCCGCACCGTGACCAGGGACTCCGGGCTGGACCCGACGATGTCGAAGCCGTCCAGGCGCAGCAGGTACATGTACGGGCTCGGGTTGGAGTTGCGCAGCACGCGGTAGACGTCCAGCGCGTCGGCTCCGGTCCGGATCTCGAACCGTTGCGAAGGCACCACCTGGAACGCCTCACCAGCCTTGATCGCCTCCACCGCCCGGTCGACCGCGGCGTGGAAGTCCGCCTGGTCGCGGTGCCGGGTGAATTCCGGCGCGGGCCGGTCGAACGTCGCCACGGTCGGCGGCGCGGGCACGCGGAGCTGCTCGGTCATGGCCGAAAGGCGCTCCAGCGCGCTGTCGTAGGCCGCGTCCACGCGCTCGGGCGAGTCGTCCCAGTTGACCGCGTTCGCGATCAGCGTGACGGTGCCCTCGTGGTGGTCGAAGGCGGCCAGGTCGGTGGCCAGCAGCATGGTCAGCTCGGGGATGTCGAGGTCGCGCTCGGCCAGCTCGGGCAGCTTCTCCAGCCAGCGCACGGAGTCGTAGCCGACGTAGCCGACCATGCCGCCGGTCAGCGGCGGCAGCCCGGGCAGCGGCTCGGTGTGCAGCGCCTCGACGGTGGCGCGCAGGACCTGCAGCGGGTCGCCTTCGACGGGCAGCCCGACCGGCGGCGTGCCGGTCCAGACCGCCCGGCCGTCGCGCACGGTCAGCGCGGCCGGGCTGTGCACGCCCACGAACGACCACCGCGACCAGGAGGCGCCGTTCTCCGCCGATTCGAACAGGAAGGTGCCCGGCCGGTCCGCGGCGAGCTTGCGGTAGACCCCGAGCGGGGTTTCGCCGTCGGCGAGCACCGTGCGCACCACCGGGATCACGCGCCGGCCCTCGGCCAGGGTGCGGAACTCCGCCCGGGAGGGGCTGACCGGACCCGGACCGGCCGGTTTGCCTGCTGCTGAGCTGACCATGGGCTCATTGTGCCGCTCCGGCCGGAACGGGCCGAGGGCGGGCCTGAAATTCATGGAATGTTGAATTTCTGCCGGGCGGCGGTCAGGATGGACCCCGTGAGCACCGAAGACAGTACCTCCCGCCGCCGCGGCCGGCGCCCGGCCGGGCAGGACACCCGCACCGCGCTGCTCGAGGCGTCCCGCGCGGTGTTCGCCGAGCACGGCTACGAGCGCGCCACCGTCCGCTCGATCGCCGCGCGCGCCGGCGTGGACGCGGCCATGGTCAACCACTGGTTCGGCGGCAAGGCGGGCCTGTTCGCCCAGGCCGTGCTCCAGCTCCCGTTCAGCCCGCTGGAGCTGGCCGAAGCCCTGCGCGACGGCCCGGACGAGCAGTTCGGCGAGCGCATCGCCCGCACCTTCCTCACCCGCTGGGACGGCGCCGGCGGGCACGTCTTCCAGGCACTCGTCCGCAGCGTGGCCTCGCACGAGGAGGCCGCGGCCATGCTCCGCGAGTTCTTCGGCGGCTTCTTCGCCGAGCTGATCCGCGGCCTCGGCTCGGACCAGGCCGAGCTGCGCACCACGCTGTGCGCCTCCCAGGTGGTGGGCCTGGGCATGATCCGCTACATCGCCCGCTTCGAGCCACTGGCTTCGGCCGAGGTGGAGACCCTGGTCACGGCCGTGGCCCCGAACCTGCAGCGGTACCTGACCGGGCCGATCGGCTGAGGCCGGCCGCGGGTCAGCGCGAGAGCAGCAGGAACACCAGCGCCAGCGCCGCGGGCAGGACCTGCACGAACAGGATCCGCTTCGACGCCGTCGCCGCCCCGAAGAGCCCGGCCACGATCACGCAGGCCAGGCCGTAGAGCTTCAGCTGGAAGCCGGAGGGGTCGGTGGCGATCAGGCCCCAGACCAGCGCGGCGGCCAGGAAGCCGTTGTACAGCCCCTGGTTCGCGGCCAGCGGCCGGCTCTCCCGGGCGAACGCCTCGGTGGTGCCGAACGCGGCGCGGGCGCGCGGCGTGGTCCAGAGGAACATCTCCAGCACCACGATGTACCCGTGGATCAGGGCGACGAGGCCCACCAGGACGTTCGCGACGACGGTCAACGGGTGTTCTCACTCTCTTCGGCGAGCAGCAGGCGCTCTTCGGTGTCGAAACAGCTGGGGCTGCCGGTGTGGCAGGCCGGTCCGGTCTGGTCCACGCGCAGCAGCACGGTGTCGCCGTCGCAGTCGATGCGCACCTCGCGGACGTGCTGGACGTGGCCCGAGGTCTCGCCCTTGACCCACAGCTCCTGGCGGCTGCGGGAGAAGTACGTGCCGCGGCGGGTGCTCAGCGTCGCCGCCAGCGCCTCGTCGTTCATCCAGGCCATCATCAGCACGGCCGAGCTCGAGTGCTCGACCACGACGGCGGCGATCAGCCCGTCGGCGTTGCGCTTGAGCCGCGCGGAAACGGCCGGGTCGAGGCTCATCGCACGACCACCCCGCCCGCGCGCAGCGCGGCCTTGACCTCGCCGATCTTCACCTGTCCGAAGTGGAACACGCTGGCCGCCAGCACCGCGTCGGCACCGGCGGTCACCGCGGGCAGGAAGTGCCCGGCCTCGCCCGCGCCGCCGCTGGCGATCACCGGCACCCGCACGGCCGCGCGGACCATCCCGATCAGCCCCAGGTCGAAGCCGGACTTGGTGCCGTCCGCGTCCATCGAGTTGAGCAGGATCTCGCCGACGCCCAGCTCTTCGCCGCGCGCGGCCCACTCCACCGCGTCGATGCCGGTGCCCCGGCGGCCACCGTGGGTGGTCACCTCGAAGCCGGAGGCGGTCGGCTCGCCGCCCTCGGGCACGCGCCGCGCGTCGACCGACAGCACGATGCACTGGGCCCCGAACCGGCGCGAGGCCTCGCGCAGCAGCTCCGGGCGGGCGATCGCGGCGGTGTTGACGCTCACCTTGTCCGCGCCGGTGCGCAGCAGCCGGTTCACGTCCTCGGTGGACCGGACGCCGCCGCCGACGGTGAGCGGGATGAACACCTGCTCGGCCGTGCGGCGGACCACGTCGAAGGTGGTCTCCCGGTGGCCCGAGGAGGCGGTGACGTCGAGGAACGTCAGCTCGTCGGCCCCTTCGGCGTCGTAGAGCCGGGCCAGCTCGACCGGGTCGCCGGCGTCGCGCAGGTCGGTGAAGTTGACCCCCTTCACCACCCGGCCCGCGTCGACGTCGAGACACGGGATGACCCTGACCGCGACAGACATGCGGTCCAGCCTAGCGTTGGGCGGCCAGCGTCCACGCCGGGAGGAGACCCGATGCAGCAGAACGGGCCCCTCGCGCGTCGGGAGGAGGTGACCACCAGTTTCGAGGAGTTCGCCGAGGACCGTCTCGACGGGCTCCTGCGGTACGCGACCGTCCTCACCGACGATCCGCACCTGGCGCAGGACATCGTCCAGGAGGTGCTGGTGCGGGCCCAGCAGCGCTGGGAGAAGATCGACTCGCCGCCCACCTACGTGCGCCGCATGATCACCAACGAGTACCTGTCCTGGCGGCGGCGCGCGGTGCGGCGCGTGGTCCCGTCCAGCCACGAAGTGCTCGACTCGCTCAGCCCGCCCGAGGCCGATCCCAGCGCCGCCTACGACGCGCGCGACGAGATGCTCGCGCTGCTCGCGACGCTGCCACGCAAGCAGCGCGCGGCGATCGTGCTGCGCTACTACGAGGGCTATTCCGACGCCGAGATCGGCGAGGTGCTGCGCTGCGGCGCCTCCACCGTGCGCAGCCAGATCTCCCGCGCCCTGGCCACCCTGCGCGCCTGCGTCAGCCCGATGCCCGCCGTCCTCACCACCGGAGCCGGAGCATGAACCAGCTTTCCGAGCACGAGACCGAGACGCTGCTGCGCGAGGGCCTCGAACGGCTCGCCGAGCGAGCGCCCGACGGCCACGACGTCCGCAATGCGCTGGCCCGCGCCCGCCAGGGCCGCCGCTCCCGCCCGCGGCTGGCGCTGGCCGCGGTGGCCGCCGCGGTGATCCTGGTGCTCGCCGGCGTCCCGGTGGCGCTCGACTCCCTCTCCGGTGACCGGGTGACCGCCGCCGCGGGCCGCCCGGTGGTGTCGTTCACCCCGGGCTGGCTGCCGGACGGCTTCACCGAGCAGTACCGCTCGTCCGGTCCGGGCAGCACGCCGCAGGTCCGGCGCTGGCTCGCCGGCGAGGGCCGGATCACGCTCTCGGCCCACTCCACCGCGGACCCGGAGTGGTCGCAGACCGCGTTGCGCATCGCCGCGCTGCCGGACCAGGTCGTGATCGACGGCCGCGTGGGCATGGTCACCGGCGACACCGGCACGGCCGCGCTGCTGACCTGGATGGCCGACGCGCAGCACGTGCTCACGGTGGACGTCGAGGCCGTGCCTGGCGCCCGGTGGGCGGCCCAGGAGATCGCCGGATCGGTGACCACCGACGAGCCGGTCCGCGTCCGCGGCGAGGCCCGCTTCGGCCCGCTGCCCGGCGGCCTGCAGGAGTTCTCGACCACCGTCGCGGGTTCCGCCCCGGGAACCGGCAGCACGGAGTTCACCGCGAGCACGCCCGCGGCCCCGCGAGTTGCCGTCCTGCGCGTGACGGCCGGCGCGGGCTCCCCCGGGCTCGGCGGCACGACGCCGGTCCCCGTGCGCGGCGTCACCGGCGCCTACCGCGCCCCGGCCGGTCCGCTCGACGGGATGGTCGCCGTGGCCCTGCCTTCGGGCCACTGGCTGACGGTCTCGGGCCGTCAGCCGCGCGACGAACTGGTTTCGGTCGCGGATGCCGTGGTCCTCGACCCGGCGCCGGACTACGGCTGGCTCGGCCGCGGCTGAACCGCACCGATCCGGCTACTGTGGACGCATGTCCTCGGAGCTGGAGCGCCTGGCGGCGGAGAAGTACGTCGTGCTGACCACTTTCCGCCGCGACGGCCGGGCCGTGCCGTCCCCGGTCTGGGCCGCCCGTGACGGGGCCGAGCTGGTGGTCTGGTCCGAACGCGAAGCCGGCAAGGTCAAGCGCATCCGCCACAGCGGCCGCGTCGAGCTGCAGGCCTGCGACCTGCGCGGCAAGCAGACCCACGGCGCCAAGGCCACCGGCACCGCCCGGCTGCTCGACGACGAGGGCAGCGAGCGCGTCCGCCGCGCCATCGCCCGGAAGTACGGGCTGATCGGCCGGGTGACGATGACATTCAGCCGCCTGCGCGGCGGCTCCCGGCGCACCATCGGCATCGCGATCACCGTGGACGAGCCGGCCGCCTGAACCCGGCGGCGCCACCGCCGCCGAGTTCGAGCCCGGCCCCCGCCTCCGGCCCGGGGGTTTCAGCGCACCGCGGCCAGCGCCTCGGGCAGCGTGAACGCCCCCGCGTACAGCGCCTTGCCCACGATCGACCCCTCCACCCCGTCACCGGCCAGCGCGGCCAGCGCGCGCAGGTCGTCCACACTGGACACTCCACCGGAGGCGATCACCGGGGCGTCGGTGCGGGCGGTCACCTCGCGCAGCAGGTCGAGGTTGGGGCCGCGCAGGGTGCCGTCCTTGCTGACGTCGGTGACCACGTAGCGGGTGGCGCCGTCGCGGTCGAGGCGGTCCAGGACCTCCCACAGGTCGCCGCCGTCGGAGGTCCAGCCGCGGGCCGAGAGCCGGTGGCCGGCCTCGGTGATGCGCACGTCCAGGCCGATCGCGACGCGGTCGCCGTGGGAGGCGATGACCTTCGCGGTCCAGTCCGGGTCCTCCAGCGCGGCGGTGCCGAGGTTGACCCGGCGGGCGCCGGTGGCCAGCGCGGCCTCCAGCGAGGCGTCGTCGCGGATGCCGCCGGAGAGCTCCACCTGCACGTCGAGCCGGCCGACGACCTCGGCCAGCAGCTCGCGGTTGCTGCCCTGGCCGAACGCGGCGTCGAGGTCCACCAGGTGGATCCACTCGGCGCCGTCGCGCTGCCAGGCCAGCGCCGCCTCGAGCGGGCTGCCGTAGGAGGTCTCGGTGCCGGCCTCGCCCTGGACCAGGCGCACGGCCTGGCCATCGGCCACGTCAACTGCGGGAAGGAGCGTGAAAGTCACGCGGACAGCCTAAGGGCCGTGGTCACCACCCGGCCGAGGCGGGGCTCACAGCGTGGCGAGCCAGTTGCGCAGCAGGTGCGCGCCCGCGTCGCCGGACTTCTCGGGGTGGAACTGCGTGGCCCACAGCGGGCCGTTCTCCACCGCCGCGACGAAGTCCCCGCCGTGGTCGGCCCAGGTCACCACCGGCTGACGGCCGGACAGCCCGGAATCCAGCTCCCACCGGCGCGCGGCGTAGGAGTGCACGAAGTAGAACCGCTCCCCCGGGTCGATCCCGGAGAACAGCAGCGAGCCGGCCGGCGCGCGGACGGTGTTCCAGCCCATGTGCGGCAGCACCTCGGCCTCCAGCCGCTCGACCGTGCCGGGCCACTCCCCCGTGCCCTCGGTCTCCTCGCCGTGCTCGACGCCGCGGCTGAACAGGATCTGCATGCCCACGCAGATGCCCAGCACCGGCCGCCCGCCGGCCAGCCGCTTGCCGATGATCCGGTGCCCGGCCACGCCGAGCAGCCCGGCCATGCAGGCGGAGAACGCGCCCACCCCCGGGACGACCAGTCCGTCGGCCTCGACCGCGGCGTGCGGGTCGGCGGTCACCTCGACCTCGGCGCCCGCGCGCGCGACGGCGCGCTCGGCGGAGCGGAGGTTGCCGGAACCGTAGTCGAGGATCACCACACGAGGCACCGGACCAGCCTAGCCGGGACCCGGGGACCCGGCGGGGCCATGCCCTCGCCGCCGGTCCCCCGTTTGGCCGTGCCGCCGAACGGGTAAACACTCATACGCATGAGGCGCGGCCGGCGCCTCCGGACCGGCGCGGAGGGCGAATGGCCGATTCAGACCTCCTGTGCGACCTGCTGCAGGCGTGGAGGGACGACATCGACAGCGTCCCGTTCCCGCAGTTCACCGTACCCCGGATCCCGCCGCAGACCACGCGCGCCGATGTCGACGCCCGGTACCGCCGCGAGAACGACGACCCGCTGGTGACCAAGACCACGCACTGATTCGCGGTCCGGTTGTGCTTTCCTGCGGAGACCGCCCACCGCGAACCCGTAGGAGAACCGCATGAGCAGCGCCCCGGATCCGCACGACTTCCTCGACCTCGACGCCGAGCTCACCGAGGAGGACCGGGCCATCCGGGACGCCGTGCGCGGCTACGCGCGCGACCACCTGCTCGACCACGTCGCCGACTGGTACGAGTCCGGTTCGCTACCCGCGCGAGAACTCGCGAAGGGTTTCGGCGAGCTGGGGCTGCTGGGGATGCACCTCGAAGGGTACGGCTGTGCCGGAACGAGCGCGGTCGCATACGGCATCGCGTGCCGCGAGCTGGAAGCCGTCGACTCGGGGCTGCGCAGCTTCGTCTCGGTGCAGGGCTCGCTCGCGATGTTCGCGATCCACCGCTGGGGCACCGAGGACCACCGGACGGAGTGGCTGCCGCGGATGGCCGCCGGCGAGGCGCTGGGCTGCTTCGGCCTGACCGAGCCGGACGCGGGCAGCGACCCCGGCGGCATGCGCACCCGGGCCGTGCGCGACGGCTCGGACTGGGTGCTCAACGGCACCAAGATGTGGATCACCAACGGGACCGTGGCCGACGTCGCGGTCGTCTGGGCGCAGACCGACGAGGGCGTGCGCGGGTTCGTGGTCCCGACCTCCACCCCGGGCTTCACCGCGAACGAGGTGAAGCACAAGCTCTCGCTTCGCGCGTCGCTGACCGCGGAGCTGGTACTCGAAGACGTCCGGCTTCCCGGCTCGGCCGCCTTCCCCGAGGTCCGCGGCCTGCGCGGGCCGCTTTCGTGCCTCAACGAGGCGCGGTACGGGATCCTGTTCGGCGTGGTCGGCGCGGCGCGCGCCTGTTACCGCTCGGCGCTGGAGTACACGCTGGCCCGCGAGCAGTTCGGCCAGCCGCTGGCCTCGTTCCAGCTGACCCAGCGCAAGCTCGCGGACCTGCTGGTGGAGGTCAACCGGGCCGGACTCGTCGCGCTGCAGATCGGCCGGCTCAAGGACGCCGGGAAGCTGCACCGCGACCAGGTCAGCTTCGGCAAGCTGGCGAACGTGCGCTCGGCCATCGAAGTGGCCCGCACCGCGCGCTCGATGCTGGGCGCGAACGGGATCTCGCTGGAGTACCCGGTGATGCGGCACATGGTGAACCTCGAAACGGTGCTCACCTACGAAGGCACCGAGGAGATGCACGCGCTCTCCCTCGGCCAGGCGGTGACCGGGATCGCGGCGTTCCGCTGACCGTCACGACCGCAGGAAGTCCTTCAGCGACAAGGCGATCGAGCCCGCGTCCAGTCCGTGCGCCAGATCGTGGTCGGCGAGCTCGCCGTAGCCGCGGACCTCGCGGTCCCGCCGCACGCCCAGGCTGAGCAGGCGGTGCGGCCGGTCGAGCAGCGCATCGGCGACGCAGTGGGCCGAGGTGCCCGCCAGGTACGGCTCGACCAGCACGACGTCCGCCGGGTCACCGGCCGCCGCGCGCAGGCCCGCGGCGTCGAACGGGCGCACGGTGGCGGTGTAGAGCACCGTGACGTCCAGGCCCTCGGTCGCCGCCAGCACCCGGTCGAGCATCGGGCCCACCGCCACGACCACCCCGCGCGAGCCTTGGCGCAGCGTCTGGAATCCGACGCCGAGGTGCGGCGAAGCGTTCTGCTGCGCGGAAAGCCGGAGGTACACGTGGCTGTCCCCCGGCATCGAGTCGAGCAGCAGCCGGCGCGCCTCGTCCGGGTGACCGGGCACGTGGATCGTCCAGGCGGGCAGCGAGTCCATCAGCGCGACGTCGCCCGGTGCCTGGTGCGTCCGGCCTTCCGCGGGCATGTCGTAGGAGGCACCGTAGGAGACGAGCACCGCGCCCGCCTCCTGGTGCGAGAGGTCGAGCTTGATCTGCTCGAACGCCCGCTCCACCAGGAACGCGTTGAACGTGTGCACGATCGGGCGCAGCCCGGCCAGCGCGAGGCCCGCGCCGACGCTGACCAGCAACTGTTCGCGGATCCCGACGTTGAGCACCCGGTCCGGGTGCCGGCGCGCCGCGCCGGCCAGCTGCGCCGCGGAGATCTCGGCCAGCACCACCGCGACGTCCGGGTCGGCGTCGACGATCTCCTCGGCGGTGGCCAGGAAGGTGTCCCGCATGTTCAGCATGTCTTTCAGCCCTTCGGTTCCACGACGGCGACCACGGCGAGCGGCCGGCCCGGGTGAGCGGTGGTGAACGCCTCGTACAGCGCTTCGTGATCTCGGCCGGAGACGGTGCGTGCCTGCCAGCCTTCGACTTCGAAGCGCCGGGCGATCCCGCCGGGCCAGCCGTGCGAGGACGACTGGTTGTCCACGACCACGGTGGTGAGCTGTTCGAGCCCCAGCCGCCCGGCCAGCACGACGGCCTCGTGGTTGGAGCCTTCGTCGAACTCGGCGTCGCCGATCAGCGTCACCACGCGCCCGGTGTGGCCGCGGGCCCGGGCACCGAGCGCGGTGCCGACGGCGATCGGCAGCCCGTGCCCGAGCGAGCCGCTGGAGATCTCGACCCCGGGCACGCGGCGCCGGTCCGGGTGGTGGCCCAGCCGGGAGCGGGCCGAGGACCAGCTGGCCAGCTCCGCCTCGTCCAGGAAGCCCTTGGCGGTGAGCACCGCGTAGTAGGCCATCGGGCCGTGGCCCTTGGAGAGCAGGAACCGGTCGCGGCCGGGCTCGCGGAAGGTCTCGGGCGTCAGGTCGAGCACCCGGTCGTAGAGTACCCAGAGGACGTCTACTGTGGACTGTGCGGCGGCGGCGTGCTTACCGTCCCCGGTCATCAGCGAGATCAGCCGGGGCAGATCCGCGTAATCGGCGGTGGTCATCGGTCCAGCCTGCAACCTCGACCAATGTCCAGGTCAAGGGTTAACCTGGACCAATGACGAGGTTGGCCGAGCATCTGAGCATCGGGCAGGTGGCCGAGCGGAGTGGGGTCCCGCACACGGCTCTGCGGTTCTACGAGGAGAAGGGGCTGATCAGCTCGGAGCGGTCGGCGGGCAACCAGCGCCGGTACCCGCGCTCGGTGCTGCGGCGGATCGCCTTCGTGCGCGCCGCGCAACGGGTGGGGCTCTCGCTGGAGGACATCAGCCAGGCCCTGTCCACCCTGCCCGACGACCACGCGCCGACGAAGGCCGATTGGGCCCGTCTGTCGCGCGAGTGGCAGGACGAGCTGGATGCCCGGATCGACGCGCTGCAGCGCCTGCGGGACCGGTTGACCGGCTGCGTCGGCTGCGGCTGCCTTTCCCTGCGCAGTTGCGGTCTGTACAACGCGGACGACGAGCTGGCCCGATTCGGCCCCGGCGCGGGCAAACTCCGCCCGGTCGCGGAGGGCGGCATCTGATTGTCGCCGGCGCGTCCGGCACCGCGACCCGCTTCGCCTCGGCAGTCTTCGCCGAGGGGCTGCGCCCGCTGCGACGTTGTGCACCTGTCCGCGGCCGTGAACCCGGCCGGTGCCGCGACCGGCCGACTCACACGGGCGCGGCCAGCGCTGGTTGGTGCTGGCTGACGCTGTCCGGTACCGGTTGGTGACCGTCAGCGTCCATTGACGCCGGTCAGTACCGGGGTAGCGGTCGGCGCTGCTGGTGCCGGTCAGTGCTGGCAGTGCCGGTCGGCGCTGCTGGTGCCGGTCGGTACCGGCCGGTGCCGGTCAGTACCGGCCGGTGCCGGTCAGTACCGGCCGGTGCCGGTCAGTACCGGCCGGTGCCGGTCGGCGCCCCTCGATGCCGCCGGGGCCGCCCCATCAGCCGTCGACCCACGTCGACCAGTTCGTGGCGCAGGGTCTCGTCGTCCAGCTCGGCCAGGTCCGGGGAGCCACCGGCCATGGCGATGCCCGTCAGCGCCACCATCGCGGTCACCCGGGCCGCGACGTCCGGGTCCGGGCCGGCCAGGATGCCGATGAAGGCGTCCTTGAAACCCTCCATCCCGTGCGCCGACTTCTCGATCGCGCGGTTGATGCCCGGATCGCTGGAGAACAGCGCGACCAGCACCCGGTGGCGCACCACGAGGTCCACGAAACCGTCGAGCAGGTGGTCCACCTGCGCCCCGCGGCGGCGGTGCCCGGCCGCCTCGACCACCAGCACGTCCAGCTCGCGGATACCGGGCTCGGCCACCGCCTCGGTGATTTCGGCCTTGGTCCTGAAGTGGTAGTACACGGCCGCCTTGGTCACGCCCAACGCGTCGGCGATCATCTGCAGCGACGTGCCCTCCACGCCGTGTTCGGCGAACAGCCTCAGCGCGGTGCCCAGCAACCGCGTGCGCGTGTCCTCGGCCCGGGCGGCGGTCGTCATCGTTCCTCCTCGTCGAAGCGGGGGGAGCTTACGTCACGCCCAGCCGACCGGCAAACCGGATTCCCTGCCGATCGGCTAGCCCAATCCTAGCCGTGCGGCCAGTCACACCCTTGCCGATCGGCTTGGCGCGAACCTTGCCGATCGGCTAGCTTTGATATCACCAGTACGAGTGACGTAGACCCTATTCGGGCGAAACGGAGACAACACCCGTGGCGACTTTCCTCTACCGGCTCGGCCGGCTGTCGTTCCGGCGGCGAGCCCTCGTCACGGCCGTGTGGGCGGCCGTCCTCGTGGCTCTCGGCCTCGGCGCGCTGACCCTGTCCGGGCAGCTTTCGGATTCGGTGACCATCCCGGGCACGGAGTCCCAGCAGGCCATCGACCGGCTCGCGGAGAAGTTCCCACAGGCCTCGGCCGGTGGCGCGACCGCGCGGGTGGTGATCGCCGCACCGCCGGGCCACACCATCGCCGATCCGGCCGGCCGGGCCGCGGTCGAGACCGTGGTCTCGCACCTCAAGGCCGCGCCGAAGGTGGCGTCCGTGGTCGACCCGTTTCAGGCCAAGACCATCTCCCCCGACGGCCACCTCGCGCTCGCCCAGGCGAGCTACACCGTCAAGGGCTTCGAACTCACTGACAGTGACCGTCAAGCGTTGCTCAGCAGCGGCGACAACGCCAAGCGGAGCGGTTACGACGTCGAGTACGGCGGCGACGCGGCGCAAGCGATCCCCGAGACCGGTGCGACCGAGGGCCTCGGTGTCGCCGTCGCGGCCGTCGTGCTGATCATCACCTTCGGCTCGCTGCTCGCCGCGGGCATTCCGCTGCTCACCGCGCTGATCGGCGTCGGCATCGGCTTCGCGGGCATCACCCTGGCCTCCGGCTTCCTGGAGCTGAACTCCAACACCCCGATCCTCGCGCTGATGATCGGCCTCGCCGTGGGCATCGACTACGCGCTGTTCATCGTTTCGCGCTACCGGCACGAGCTGAGCCTCGGGCGCGAACCCGAGGAGGCGGCCGGCCGCGCCGCCGGCACCGCCGGGTCCGCGGTGGTGTTCGCCGGGCTCACCGTGATCATCGCGCTGGCCGGGCTGACCGTGGTCGGCATCCCGTTCCTCGGCCAGATGGGCGTCGCCGCGGCGGTGACCGTCGCAGTGGCCGTGCTGATCGCGTTGACGCTGCTGCCCGCCGTGCTCGGCTTCGCCGGCCCTCGCGTGCTCGGCGACCGGATCCGCCTGCGCCGTAAGCCTTCCGCGCCGGCCGCGACCCACGGCGAGCGCTGGGCCCGGTTCGTCGCCCGGCATCGCGGGCCCGTGCTGCTCGCGGCGCTGGCCGGGCTCGTGGTCGTCGCGCTGCCCGCCCTGGGCATGCAGCTCGGCCTGCCGAACGACAGCACCGCCCCGCCGGAGTCGACGCAGCACAAGGCCTACCAGCTGGTCAGCCGGAGCTTCGGCGAAGGCGCGAACGGCCCGCTGCTGGTGGTCATCGACACCGGGGTGAACCACAGCCCCGCGGCGCTCAAGCAGGCGGTCGCCGGCATCAGCACCCTGCCGGACGTCGCCGCGGTCACGCCGCCGAACGTGAACGCCTCCGGGGACACCGCGCTGCTGAGCGTGATCCCGAAGAGCGGGCCGAGCAGCCAGCAGACCGAGGACCTGGTCGCGGCGATCCGGGCGCAGTCCGGGCCCCTGCACGAGACGACCGGCGCGAGCCTCGCCGTCACCGGCCAGACCGCCGCGAACATCGACGTCTCCGACAAGCTGTCCGACGCGATGCTGCCCTACCTCGCGCTGATCGTCGGGCTCGCGTTCATCCTGCTGATGCTGGTGTTCCGCTCGGTCGTGGTGCCGCTGAAGGCGACGCTGGGCTTCCTCGGCTCCGTGGCGGCCACGTTCGGCGCCGTGGTCGCGGTGTTCCAGTGGGGCTGGCTGACCGGTCTGCTGGGCGTCGAGTCGACCGGGCCGATCATG
Source organism: Amycolatopsis sp. PS_44_ISF1 (assembly GCF_032335455.1). Lineage (NCBI taxonomy): Bacteria > Bacillati > Actinomycetota > Actinomycetes > Pseudonocardiales > Pseudonocardiaceae > Amycolatopsis > Amycolatopsis sp. PS_44_ISF1. Next base: position 2,626,401 of record NZ_JANUXO010000002.1, read on the forward strand.
AGCATGCTGCCGATCCTGCTGATCGGCGTCCTGTTCGGACTCGCGATGGACTACCAGGTGTTCCTGGTGACGCGGATGCGCGAGGAGCACGTGCACGGCGCCGACCCGCAGGAGGCCGTGGTCACCGGTTTCCGGCACGGTGCGCGGGTGGTCGTGGCGGCGGCGCTGATCATGATCAGCGTGTTCGCGGGCTTCGTGCTGGCCGAGTCGACGCTGATCCAGTCGATCGGGTTCGCGCTCGCCTTCGGCGTGCTGGTGGACGCCTTCGTGATCCGGATGACGATCGTGCCCGCGGTGATGTCCCTGCTCGGCCGCGGGGCCTGGTGGCTGCCGCGCTGGCTCGACCGGATCCTGCCGAACGTCGACGTGGAGGGCGAGGGCCTGACCAAGCAGCTCGACGCACCCGGGGACCACGAGCTGACCCACGCGTGAGCCCGGACGCGGTCAAGGCCCCCTCACCCGCAACGGACGGGGTGAAGGGGCCTTGACCGGCTTCGGGCCGGGGACCGGCGGTGCGGCGACGGCTCAGCCGGCCAGCCAGGCGATGGCGCCGCCGACGGCGAGGACCGCGGCCACGCCCAGCGCGATCGCGACGAACTTGGCCGTCTTCCAGGTCGAGTAGACCCCGCCGATCAGGAAGCCGCCGAGCGCCAGCAGCAGTACGGCGATGACCTCTTTGCTCACGCCGGTCAGCGTGCCACACGGCCTCCGCCGCGCCGGTACCAGGCCGCTTCGCCCGCAAGCGCGGCCGCCGCTACAGCACGCCCTTGGTCGACGGGATGCCGCCGGCCCGCGGATCCGGCTCCGTGGCCGCGCGCAACGCCCGGGCGACCGCCTTGTACTGCGCCTCCGCGATGTGGTGCGGGTCGCGGCCGTGGATCACGCGGACGTGCAGGGCCAGCTGGGCGTGGAACGACAGCGAGTCGAACACGTGCCGGGTCAGCACGAACGGGTAGTTGCCACCGATGGTGAACGTGGTGAACTGCTCCGGCTCGCCCACGTGCACGCAGTACGGGCGCCCCGAGACGTCGATCGCGGCGTGGGCCAGGGTCTCGTCCATCGGGATCCAGGCGTCGCCGAACCGGCGGATGCCGCTCTTGTCGCCCAGGGCCTGCCGGATGGCCTGGCCGAGCACGATCGCGGTGTCCTCGACGGTGTGGTGGGCGTCGATGTGGACGTCACCGGTCGCCTCCACCTCGAGGTCCAGCGAGCCGTGCACCCCGAACGCGGTCAGCATGTGGTCGTAGAACGGCACGCCGGTGCTGATCTCGACCTGTCCGGTGCCGTCGAGGTCCAGCCGGACCAGGATCGAGGACTCCCGGGTGGTGCGCTCCACCCGGCCGACCCGCGCGGTGGCGGTCGATTCGCTCATCGCGGTACCTCCTTGCTGGCTTCGAGGAAAGCGTCGTTCTCTTCCGGGGTGCCGATGCTCACCCGCAGGTGGCCTTCGATGCCGACGTCGCGGATCAGCACACCTTGGTCCACATAGGACTGCCAACTGGCCGGCGCGTCGGCGAACCGTCCGAACAGGACGAAGTTCGCGTCGCTCGGCACCGGGGCGAAGCCCAGGCCCAGCAACGACTCCACCACGCGTTCGCGCTCGGCCGCCAGCTTGTGCACGGTGGCGAGGGTGGCATCGGCGTGGCGCAGGGCGGCACGCGCGGCCGCCTGCGTGAGCCTGGAGAGGTGGTAGGGCAGCCGCACGAGCTGTAGCGCGTCGACGATCGCCGGCGCGGCCGCGAGGTAGCCCAGCCGCCCGCCGGCGAAGGCGAAGGCCTTGCTCATCGTGCGCGAGACGATCAGCTTCGCCGGGTACTCCGGGATCAGCCCGGCCGCGCTGGGCTGCGAGGAGAACTCCGCGTACGCCTCGTCCACCACGACGACGCCCGGCGCCGCTTCGAGCACCGCGCGCAGCCCGTCCGGCGGGATCGAACCGCCGGTCGGGTTGTTCGGGCTGGTCACGAACACGATGTCCGGCCGCCGCTCGGCCACCAGCTCGGCCGCCCCCGCGGTGTCCAGCGCGAAGTCGGGCCGGCGCGGGGCCGGCACCCAGTCGGTGCGGGTGCCGGAGGCGATGATCGGGTGCATCGAGTACGAGGGCTCGAAGCCGAGCGCGCTGCGGCCGGGGCCGCCGAACGCCTGCAGGATCTGCTGCAGGATCTCGTTGGACCCGTTGGCCGCCCAGACGTTCGCCTCGGACAGCACCACCCGCGTGGACACGGTGAGGTAATCGGCCAGGTCGGTGCGCAGCGCCACCGCGTCGCGGTCCGGGTACCGGTGCAGCGAGGCGGCCTCGGCGCGCACCGCCTCGGCGACGTCGGCCACCAGCTCGTCCGGGGGCGGGTACGGGTTTTCGTTGGTGTTGAGCCGGACGGGCACGTCGAGCTGCGGCGCGCCGTACGGGCTCCTGCCCCGCAGGTCCTCCCGCAGCGGCAGCGCCTCGAGCGTGACTTCGGCCCCCGGGACGGCTCCGGCCGCATCGGTGGTGCCGGTGGTGTTCTCGGTCATCGTCGCTCCCCCTCGAAACGGGCGGTGACCGCCTCGCCGTGCGCGGGCAGGTCTTCGGCGTTGGCCAGCGCGACCACGCGGCCGGCCACCTCGCGCAGCGCCTGCTCGCTGTAGTCCACCACGTGGATGCCCTTGAGGAAGCTCTGCACGGACAGCCCCGAGGAGTGCCGGGCGAACCCGCCGGTGGGCAGCACGTGGTTCGAGCCGGCGCAGTAGTCGCCGAGCGAAACCGGCGCGTACGCCCCGACGAAGACCGCCCCGGCGTTGCGCACCCGGGCGGCGACCGCCCGCGCGTCCGCCGTCTGGATCTCCAGGTGCTCGGCGGCGTACGCGTCGACCACCCGCAGCCCGTCATCCACAGTGGACACCAGGATGATGCCGGACTGCTTGCCGCCCAGGGCCTCGCTCACCCGCTCGGCGTGCTTGGTGGCGGCGATCCGGCCGGCCAGCTCCCGCTCCACCGAGTCGGCCAGCTCTTCGGAGGTGGTGACCAGCACGCTGGCCGCGAGCGGGTCGTGCTCGGCCTGGCTGATCAGGTCGGCCGCGACGTGCGCCGGATCGGCCGTCTCGTCGGCCAGGACGGCGATCTCGGTGGGACCGGCCTCGGAGTCGATGCCGATCACCCCGCGGACCATCCGCTTGGCCGCGGTGAGGTAGATGTTGCCGGGCCCGGTGACGATGTCGACCGGGGCCAGCTCCGCGCCGTCGGTGTCCGTGCCGCCGTAGGCGACCAGCGCGACGGCCTGCGCGCCACCCACGGCCCACACCTCGTCGACGCCCAGCAGGGCGGCGGCGGCCAGGATGGTGGGGTGCGGCAGCCCGCCGAAGGCGGCCTGCGGGGGCGAGCACACCACCAGCGAGCGCACGCCCGCGAGCTGCGCCGGGACGACGTTCATCACCACGGTGGACGGGTACACGGCCAGCCCGCCCGGCGCGTAGAGCCCGACGCGGTCGACCGGCACCCAGCGCTCGGTGACCGTGCCGCCCTCGACCACCTCGGTGGTCACGTCCTGGCGGCGCTGGTCGGGGTGCACCTTCCGGGCGCGCTCGATCGACTCCTCCAGCGCGGCGCGCACCTCGGGGTCGAGCTCGCCGAGCGCCCGGGTCAGCTCGGCGGCCGGCACGCGCACCGTGGCCGGCCGGACCCGGTCGAACTTCTCGGTGTACTCGAGGACGGCTTCCACCCCGCGATCGCGCACCGCCTCGACCACCGGCCGCACGTGGTGCAGCGCCGCGTCCACGTCGTATTCGGCGCGTGGCAGCGCGGCACGCAGTTCGGCAGCGGACGGGACCTGCCCTCGCAGGTCGGTGCGGTTCAGCATGGGCACCAGGGTACGAGGTGGCCCCGACAGTCCGGGCAGGGATACTCGGTGACGACCAGTTGTCCGGAGGACGAGGAGGCCGCGGTGCCGCGGATCGGGTTGTGCCAGCTCACGTCGGGCGACGATCCGGAGGCCAACCTGAAACTGGTTCGCTCCGGGGTCGAGGCCGCGGCCGCGGACGGCGCGCGGGTGATCGTGTTCCCGGAGGCCACCATGGCGCGCTTCGGCCGCCCGCTGGCCCCGGTCGCGCAGCCGCTCGACGGCCCGTGGGCCCGGTCCGTCGCGGCGATCGCGGCCGAGCACGGGGTGCTGGTGGTCACGGGCATGTTCACCCCGGCCGAGGACGGGCGCGTGCGCAACACGCTGCTGGTCACCGGGCTCGGGCACCACCTCGGGTACGACAAGATCCACCTCTACGACGCGTTCGGCTTCGCCGAGTCCGACACCGTCGCACCGGGCGCCGCGCCGCTGACGTTCGAGGCCGAGGGCACCGTGTTCGGCGTCGCCACCTGTTACGACCTGCGCTTCCCGGAGCTGTTCCGCCGCCTCGCCGACGACGGCGCGGACGTGGTCCTGGTCCCGGCGTCCTGGGGCGCGGGCGAGGGCAAGCGCGACCAGTGGGAGGTGCTCGTCCGCGCCCGCGCGCTCGACTCGGGCTGCTGGGTCGCGGCCTGCGGCCAGGCCGACCCCGCGGCCACCGGCACCGAGGTCAACCCGAAGGCCCCGACCGGCATCGGCTGGTCGACGGTGGCCGACGGCTTCGGCCGCGTGACCGCCCAGCTGCGCGACGGGCCGGAAACCGCGGTGCTCGATCTCGACCCGGCCGTCGCCGGGACGGCCCGGACCGCGACGGGGGCGCTGGCCAACCGGCGGCTGTAGGTCCGACGCCCGGGGCCGGTCGAGCTGGGACGGGTCGCGTGGAAGGGCCCGGCCGCCGGTTTCGGTGTTGTTCCGGCCCCGCCGTCGCGAATACCGGACAGATTCGGCCCGGTATCCGTGGCACACTACGGCCATGACCCGGCCGACCGCCCGGGTGCTGGCGCTGCTGGAGATCCTCCAGTCCGGCGGCACCCGCACCGCCGCCGAGCTGGCGGAACGGCTCGGGGTGGACGAGCGCACCGTCCGGCGGTACGCGGAGCACCTGACCGACCTGGACGTGCCGGTCCGGTCGGTGCGGGGACGATACGGCGGCTACCGCCTCGCCCCCGGCTTCCGGATGCCGCCGCTGATGCTCACCGACGACGAGGCGGTCGCCGTGCTGCTCGGCCTGGTCGCCGCGGGGCGCGACCGGCTGGTGCCCGCCCCGGCGACCGCGGTGGAGAGCGCGACCGCGAAGATCCGGAGGGTGCTGCCCGGGAAGCTCGGACGCCGGCTGGACGCGCTGCTGGCCACGGCCGAGTTCACCGGTTCCGGGACCACCAGTTCCGGGACCACCGCCGAGCCGAGCGCAGCCGCGGCTGAGGCCACCACGACCGGGCCCGCTGCCCCGCCCGGCCCCGAAACCGGGGTCCTGCTCACGCTCGCGGAAGCCGCGCGGGCACGCCGTCCGGTCGCGTTCGCCTACACCGCCTGGGGCGGGCGGCGCAGTGAGCGGACCGTGCACCCGTACGGGATCGTCGCGCACTCCGGGCGCTGGTACGTGACCGGCGCCGACTCGGCCAGCGGCGAGGTCCGCACCTTCCGGCTGGACCGGATCGGGGCGGCGACCGTGCTGGCGGGCGAGTTCGAGGTGCCCGCCGGGTTCGACCCGGGCGAGCGCGTGCTCTCCGGGCTGGCCGAGGTGCCCTACCGGCACGAGGTCTCGCTGCAGGTCCACGGCGCCGCGGAAGACGTCCGCGCCCGGTTCCCCGCCGGGATCGCCACGGTGCGGGGAATTCCGGCGGCCGCCGGGTGGGTGCGGGTCCGCCTGCGGGCCGAACGGCTGGACTGGATCCCGGGCGTGCTCGCGCGCCTCGACCACCCCTTCGTGATCGAGCAGCCCGACGAGTTGCGCGACCACGTGCACGCGCTGGCGCGAAGGCTGGCCGAGAACGCCGACGCGCGCCCACCCCGCGACCAGGACTCGTGAGTGTTCGCGGCTCGATCGCCGACCAGCCCGGTCACCAATCCTCCCAGCCGCGGAAGCCCGAGTCGACGAGACCTAGCGCAGCAGACCTTCGCGGATGGCCACGCGCACGAAGCCCGCGCGCCGCCGTTCCCCCGTCTTGTCCCGGATCCGGTCGAGGTAGGAGCGGACCGTGCGGACGCTGATGTTCAGGATCTCGGCCACGTCGACGTCGCGCTCGCCCGCGGCGACCAGGCGCAGCACCTGCCGCTCGCGTTCGGACAGGACGATCTTCGGCCCGGCGTGGCGGTCTTCGCTGTCCTGGATGATCATCCCGGCCAGCGTCGGCGAGACGTAGGCGTTGTCCTCGGCGATGGTGCGGATCGCGCGCAGCAGCTCGTCACCGTCGACGTCCTTGGACAGGAAGCCCTTGGCGCCCGCCTGCATCGCGCCCAGCACCTCCGGCTGCTCGGCGTGCGCGGACACCACGAGCACCTTGTGCCCCATCTGCCCAACCTCCAGCACCGCCGCGGCGTCCTGCACGCCGCGCAGCTTGAGGTCCAGCACCACCACGCTCCCGCGCGGCTGGGCCTGCACGGCGAAGCGCGCGACGGAATCGGCCACCGCGCCCAGCTCGATGTCCGGCGCCTCGTTCAGCACCCGCGCGACCGCGTCCCGGTAGAGCGGGTGGTCCTCGATCACGCCGACGTTGATCCGCGCCGGCTGCTCCTGGCCGTCTTCGACCGTCACGCCTTCCTCCCCGGGCTGCCCACGAGGCCACGGCGGATGGCCTCCTTCACCAGACCCGGACGCCGCCGCTCCCCCGTCTTGTCCCGGATCCGGTCCAGGTAGCCGCGCACGGTGCGCACGCCGATGCCGAGGATCCGGGCGATGTCGATGTCACGCTCACCCGCCGCGACCAGGCGCAGCACCTGCTCCTCGCGCGGGGAAAGCTCCATCTCCGCCCGCGGCGCCGAACGCTCGGTGTTGTCCTTGATGATCATCCCGGCGACCACGGCCGAGACGTACGCGCCGCCCTCGGCCACCGCGCGGATGGCGATCAGCAACTCGTCGACGTCCACGTCCTTGGACAGGAAGCCCTTGGCCCCGGCGGCGATCGCGCCCAGCACCTGCTCCGACTCCGCCTGCGCCGAAACCACCAGCACGTGGTGCCCGAGCTCGCAGACCTCCAGCACCGCCGCCGCGCCCGCGACCCCGGGCAGCCCCAGGTCCAGCAGGACGACGCTGCCCGCCGGCTGCTGCTGCACGTGGAAGCGGGCGACGGAGTCGACCACCGCGCCCAGCTCCACGTCCGGCGCCTCTTCGAGCACGCGCTCCACCGACCGCCGGTACAGCGGGTGGTCCTCGATGACGGCCACCCGGACCCGGACCGGACCGGGCTCCACCAGTTCTCCAGCCACTGCTTCAGTCATCGACACCGACCCACTCACCCCGTTCCACCCGACGGAACCGGCTGCCCGGCCGCGGCCGGGTCCAGCGCGGGGCCTGTCGGCACCAGTGCCAGTAACCCGCTCGGAAGCGGCGACCCGGCCACGGAACCGTAACCGAGCGAAGCCAGCGCCGGGGCGCTCGCGACCGGATATTTCCGGCCCATGTCCGTGACCAGGTAGGTCGTGCCGGAACCCGCGTCCGTGACCACCGCTCCCCCGGACGGCGGCACGAAGACCTGGTCGGCGACCCGGGCGTCACCACGGCCGGCCGCGGTGATCGCGCGGCCACCGGAGGGCAGCGGGAAGTCCGCGGAGACGAAAATCCTCCCGCCCTGGGCGCACAGGGTCACGGAATTACCGGTGATCGGCGCCTTCCCGGGAATCCGGTCGGGGTACGCGGCCGGGTCCGCTGTACGCGGCTCCGCCACCTTCGCAACCGAAGCGACGTCTGCGGCCCGTACGGACACAGGGGCGGGGCGGCCGTCGTACGCGGCTTCGTTGGCAGAGGTGGTGACCAGCAGACTCGCCTCGGTCTGGCCGATCGGCTGGAGACCCCCGCTCAGCACGAGGTAGTAGGAGTTCGCGGCGCCGGGCGCGGCCATCGCGTCCACGACCGCGAGCACTTCACCGACGCGGGTGCCCGCCGTCCCGACCCGAGGCCCGGGTTCGCCGGCGCCCGGCACCGGGATCGCGCCGAGGTCGCGTCCCGCGGGCACGGTGTCGATCCACCGGGAGGAGACGGCGATGGTCGGGTAGCTGTCGAACTGCAGCGCGGCGGCGGCCTCGTTGCTGAGCTTGTACCGCCGTCCGCCGGTCACGAGGTACCGGTCGCCTGCGGGCAGCCGGACGATCACCCCCGCGTCACGGGGAAGCTCGACCCCGTTCCCCGGCACGCCCACGAGCACCGCCACCAGCGGTTCGGCCGACGCGGGCGCATCCTGCGTGGTGCGGCTGCAACTGCTCCACGGCGTGGTGGCGAGCACCGCGGCGGCGGGCAGCGAATCGGGAGCGCCGGGGATGCCGATCTGCGGCCCGCGCGGCGCGGTGCCGAGGTTGGCGGAGGAGACGGAGACGGTCGCATCACCGTTGCCGCCCGCGAGCAACCGGGCGGAGGCGTAGTTGAGCACGGGATGCACGGCCCCGTCAGCGCCGAGCACGAACCGCGCGCCCGTGCCGTCTTCGACGATCACGCGTCCGCCCGCGAGCCAGTCCTTGCCCCCGGACGGGTTCAGCAGCCCGATCACCCCGAACACCGCGGTGACCAGGACGGCCACCCCCAGCCCCAGCACCGTGCCGAGGACCAGCCGCCGGCTGGGCGAGGTGGGATGGTTCGCATCGGCCGCGACCAGCGCGGAGACCAGCCGGCGCCGCAGGAACTGGTACGCCTGGATCTGGTCCCGCTGCGTCCACACGCTGTCCCGGCCCCTCTTGTTGCGCGCCTGTACCGGCGCCCGAGGCTAGAAGCCGGCGGCGAGGGCGACGAGGGTAATTTTTACGCCCACGCGAAGGGGCGCAGGACGCTAGCGTCACGGCACCGGGCCAGGGATGGGGGCCCGGGGAAGGGGAGCCCGTGTCCGTCTCAGCTTCATCCGGCCCAGCTTCATCCGGCCCAGCTCGGCGCGGCCCGGGCGCGCCCACGCACGCCGCCGGGGCACCCCACAGCGAGCGGGCTTCAGGTCAGCTCGGTTCGGCCACTCCAACCACGACACCACCCGGGGGAACGCCGCGTGGCGGTCCACAACGCGACGAACCACAGCGCGACGGCCAACCCGGCGACCCGGCCACGCCCACCTCACCCCACCGCGACGGAGGGCCCACCGGCCCAGCCAACGCGACGACGTCCAGCAGCGCACGCCACAGCGGACAGCCCACCGGCCCAGCCACCACACCGCCCGCCGGAACACCCCGCAGCGGCCGCGCCCATCCCCCCGGTTCAACCACCACGCCACCGGACCGAACGCCCCCCAGCAGCGACCAGCCCCACAGTCCAACCACCACACCACCAGGCGGAACACCCCGCAACAGCAACCAATCCAGTGGTCCAGCCACCTCTAAGCCTGGCGGGAGACCCTACGGCGACCAGCCCACCACGCCAGCCGAGGGAATGCCTCGCGGTGCCCGGCCAGACTCAGGCGGCCCGATGTCACCGACCGGGGAAAGGTCTCGCAGCGACCATTCGGGCTCGGCCGGTCCGGCATCACCGACCGGCGGAATCCCCCGCGGCAGCCGGCCGGATCCGGCCGATACCGGCCAGCTCGCTAAGGCTTCTTCCACTCAGTCGGCGCTGCCCTGGCTGTTGCCGATCCGGCCGATGCAGGCCGCGTTGTGGGAGATCCTTGCGATCGTTGTGCTGCTGGTCTTCACCCAGCCGCAGATCGCGCAGCCAGTTCGGATCGCTGTCGCCGCGGTGGCCGGGGCGCTGCTGCTCGCGACGTCGGTCCGGTTCGCCGGACGTCACTTCGCCGCCTGGATGTGGACCTGGCTCGGCTATCGGCTGAGGCGGCACGACAGCCGTCAGGACAGCCCCGACCCGTTGCACCGCGTGGCCGGGCCCGTTCAGGTGCGCCAGCACGTGGACCGGGCCGGCAACCGTTTCGGCGTCGCCGAGCTGGACGGCGACTGGTGCGCGATCGTCCGCCTCACCCCCGGGCCGGCCGAGCCGTCCACGGAGGCGCTGGTCGAGATCATGCACACCGCCTTCCACGGCACGGACATCCCGCTGGCCGCAGTGCAGTTGCTGACCTGGACGGCCCCGCACGGGCCCCAGGTCTACCGTGTGCGCTGGCTCGCCGTGCGCTACCGGCCGCAGGACGCGCCGATCGCCGCCCTCGCCCGCGGCGGCGGACAGCTGGGCGCGCTGCGCAGCACCGCGAGCGCCGCGCTCAGCCTGATGGTCGCCCTCGCCGAGGCGGGGTATTCGTCCACGGTGCTCGAAGCCGCCGAGCTGACGACCGAGCTGCGAGTGGCACTCGGCGTCCAGTCCGCACTACAGGCCCAGGACAATGATGGCGAGGGGTGGAAGTCCTGGTCCTGGCACGGGGCCACCCAAGCTTGTTACACGCCCAGGTTTTCCGGCTGGCCCGGGCTGTCCGGCACCCCGCTCGACCTCGCCCAGGCGCTTGGCGTCGTGGTCCCCGGCGCGACCTTCACCGCGACCTCGGCCACCCTCCGCCGCACTCCCGGCGGCCGCGAGCGCACCGACGTCACGATCCGCGTCGGCGCCCGGCCAGGAGAGGAAATACCTGCGCTGAAAGGGGTTTCGGCCGTTCCACTGCACGGCGGGCACGGAGCGGCAGTGCGGCGGACGTTGCCACTCGCATTGACCTGAACCGCGTCCGGACTCGACCTCTTCCGTCAGGCGCTCACCCCCTTCTCCCAGATCGACACGTGTTTGGTGCTCTCGCCGGTGAACTCCGAGCGGTCCCAATCCGCGAAACGGTCCTTCAACCTCATCCCGGCGATCCGCGCCATCAGGTCCAACTCGGCCGGCCAGGCGTAGCGGAAGGGGATGCGCCGGAACTTCCCGGCCCCATCCGGCGACACCGTCACGTGGTTCGACGTGAACTGCTGCGTGACGACGTCGTACTGATCGAAGCCGACGTAGCCCCCGCCCTCGGCGCCAGGCGCCATCGCGAACGGAACGACGTCCTGCCCGGGCGGCAGGCGCCGCAGGTCCGGCAGGCCCACCTCGACCAGGAACAGACCGCCGGGCCCCAGGTGCGCAGCCGCGTTGCGGAAGACCTCGACCTGCCCGTCCTGAGTGGTCACATTGCCGATGGTGTTGTACACCAGGTAAACCAGCGAAAATTCACCATCCACCCGCGTGCTCGTCATATCGCCGATCGTGACCTCGACCGCGTCACCGCCCGGTCTGGCCGCGATCCGCGCCGCCATCGCCCGGCTCAGCTCGATACCACTCACCGGCACGCCGCGAGCGGCCAGTGGCACAGCAATGCGCCCGGTTCCGACCGCGAACTCGAGCACCGGTCCGTCACCCAGGCTTTCGAGGAGGTCCACCGCGGGCATCACCACTTGGGGCGAGTTCGCGCCGCCAGGGTCGTCGTAGCCTATGGCCACACTCTCGGGAAACCAGCCGTCCTCCGGATTGTCGCTCGCGCTCACCTCACTGATCACGGCCACCGACCCTACGCTTGTGGCCATTCGGCCCTCACCTCCTTTTCAATGGGCGATACGACCACGGTACCACCGAATAGAACACACGTTCGAGTGATGATCCGAACAAATGTTCTAGGTAGATTGGTGATATGAAATCCCGAAGCACGCAAAACCCGAACTCGAGCACTTCAGCCGCCAAGGTCCACAGCAGACGGAAAGGACGCAATCCGAGTAGATTCGGAAGACCGAGAGCCAGCCACAGAAGTCATTACCCAGCAGGAAATTTGGGCGAGAAGACAGCAGTGGCATGCCCATGTCGATCACCTACCCCTGGACAAAACTCTGTCCTTTTTAGACCGAAGTCACCTCGTCCGACTTCTACGCACCGGCCTTTTCGGCTCAGTCAGTCTGAACCCGGCAGGATCGGGGCGGAAGCTTCAGTCGGCCAGATCCGCGCCCGGCACCAATACTTCCAGCGCACTGCCCGGGTTGAGCAGGAGGTGCCGGCCGGCCAGCTCAGCCCCGAGCTCGCGCACCGGTACCGGACGGAAGGCCTGCCCCGGGGGCAACTCCGGCAGATAGCCCTCCGAGGTGTACGCGGGCACGGCCTCGACCTCGTCGTGCCGCACGGGAATCGTGGCCCGGTCCGGAGCCGAAGGGGTGTAGAGCGTCGCGGCCAGCAGAGCGGACCGGACGGCCGCGTCGTCACCGCGGCCGGTGACGGCGGCCTGCAACGCAGCTTCGAGTTCGTTGCCCGGGGCGGGGAAACCCCAGGCCAGCGGGCTGGGCCGGTAGTCGGCGTTACGGATGAAGCCGCCGGTGATCTCGCCGTGCTCATCCACGCAGTAGGCGCCGGCGACTGCGGAGCCCGGCACGTCACCGGTGCCGGTGTAGGCCGGATCCACTACGTAGAGCCAGCTGTCCGGTGCCTGCCGCGCGCGTTCGCGCAGTTCCGGGGTCACGGGCGGGTCCTCTGGGCCCTTCACCGCGGTCTCCGATCCGTCGGGTTGGTCCGCCGCGGTCACGGCTGGAAGTCCGGGTTGGGGATCCAGGTGCTCTGGACGCCGCTCTTACCCGGGAGGATCTTCGGTGGGGCGCCGGGCGCGCCGAACGGCTGCACGTTGTAGTTGCCGGTGATCTTGTTCGCGCCGGCGATCTGCGAGCCCGGGATGTGGTCGACCGCGGCCCATTCGTCCTGGCCGTCGAACGCCTGCACCCGGCCCGGGTGCGAGGGCAGGTGGACCATGCTGCCCGCATCGCCCTTGATCGTGTACACGTAGCCGTCGTGGCCGTGGTACTGGGTGCCGCCCTTGCCCCAGAAATCGGCGCCTTCGGTGACCTGAGCACCCGGCTTGATCGGGACGAACTGAACCCCGGTGTTGTAGTTGCCCGAGGTGGACACGTAACCGCTGCCGGACCCGTAGGACCGGTGCTGGTGCGTGTCGATGTCGTAGATGGGCGGCTTGTTGTTGCGAATCGCGTCGGAGGTGAGACCTTGTTTGAACACGACCTCGGGTGGCGCTCCCGAACCGTGGTAGACGTAGCCCGGCGCTTCCGTCGGGTTGTGCGAGAAGTCCGGCCGCGCGGGCTGGTGCGCGGGTGGCGGCGCGGCCTGGTCGGTGATGTCCTCCGAATCGGAGTCGTGCGAACGCGACGGGTTCGAGGTGCTGCCCGTGTCCTGCACGTGGGCCGCGTCGTCCGAGGCGCCCGGACGGGTGCCGTCACCGAGGTCGACCTCGGAGCAGCTTCCCGGCGCCAGGCCCAGCGGGTCGGCCACCCGCAACGGGTTGTCCACGTAGGCCACCGGGTTGGGCGCGGGGGCGAGGCCGAGCGGGTCCTGGCTCACGTACCGGCCCGTGGCCGGGTCGTAGTAGCGGTAGACGTTGTAGTGCAGTCCGGTTTCGGCGTCGAGGTACTGGCCGGGGAAGCGCAGCGGGGTGCTCGTCACCCCGCCGCTGCCCGGCAGATCGCGGCCCCACACCGTGGCCCGGCCCTGCCAGCCGAGGCCGCCGGCGGCGTCGAGCAGTTCGGTGGGCCGGCCGACGGGGTCGGTGACGATGGTGTGGAACAACCGGATCCCGCCGGTGCTCTCGTGCTGCGCGACCGGCGCGTCGGTATCCGGGTCGTAGTCCCAGGTGCGCACCCGGGTCGTCCCGTCGGGGCCGCAGTGGGCCTCCTCGACGAGCTTGCCGCCGTCCCACACGAACTCGACCTGCTCGGCGATCTCGCCACCATGACCGAAGCGCTGCTTGGCGATCCGCCGGCCGATCGGGTCGTAGCGGTAGCTCCAGCGCGTGCCCTCGGGGGTGGTCACCCCGGTCAGGCGGTCCTGGGCGTCCCAGCGGTAGCTCCAGACCCGCTCGCCGGCCCGGCGCTGGACGACCCGGCCCTGGGCGTCGTGCCGGTACGCGACGGAGCCCGCGCCGGTGAGGGTGTTGCTCGCGTAGCCGCGCGGTCCGGTCTCGGGCGAGCCCGCCCCGGCCCCGGCCGCGGCGCTGGAGACGATGTTCCCGGCCGCGTCGTAGCGGTAGCCCTCGCGCCGGTCGGGGCCGATCGCGTCGACGACTCGGCCCGTGGCGTCGAGCTGGAACTGCACCACACCGGTGACGCTGTCGGTGGTGTGCACCAGGTTCCCGTCCGGCCGGTAGCCGTAACGGCGCTGCCGGGCCGGGGTGTCCTGCACGGTGAGCCGTTGCTCGGCGTCGAACGCCTGCGTGAGCAACGTCTGCCCGTCGACCGACCGGCCGGTCTCGCCGCCGGCCGCGTCGCGGCCGAAGGTCACCACGTGGCCGCCGCCGGACAGTTCGACCGGGGCACCCTGGTCGCCGAAGGACCAAACACTGTCCACACCGGACGGAGTACGGCGGTGCACCCGGCCGGATTCGTAGGCGAAGGTGGTGGTGCGGCCATTGGTGGCCTGGGTGATCACGCGGCCGCGTTCGTCGCGCTCGTACTCGATGACCACGTCGGCGTCGGCCGCGCGGACGAGCCGGCCGACCGGGTCGTAGGAGTAGCTCGTGCGCCCCGACGGCGTACGCCGCTCCACGAGGTTGCCCAGGATGTCGTAGGTGTACTCGGACAGCTCGCCGAGGCCGTTCAGCGAGCGGGCGAGGCGGCCGACCGGGTCGTACTCGAAGCGCAGCGTGCGCCCGTCGAAGTCGCGTTCCTCGGTGATGCGGCCCTCGTGATCGCGCAGGTAGCGCCAGGTCAAGCCGACCGGGTTGGTCACCGACGCGAGCCGCAGCTCGGTGTCGTAGGTGTAGGTGGTGCGCGCCCCGCCCGCGTCCACAGTGGCCACCACGACGTCGAACGGCCCGTACTCGCGCCGCGTGACCGCGCCGACCTCGTCGATGTGCGCGACGTCGTTGCCCTCGGCGTCGTAGCTCCACTGGGCCCGTCCGCCACCCGGGCCGACGCGGGCGGCCCGCAGTCCCTCGACGGTCCAGTCCAGGCGGACCTGCCCGCCGGGCGCCGCGAGCAACGCGGGACGGCCGAACATGTCGGGGACGTAGCCCGCCGAAGGCTGTGCGGCCTCGGCGACCGCGTCCGGCGGGGGTGCGCCAGCGCCGTCAGCGCCGATGCTGCCGGTGCCCTGGTGGCGGAAGCCGGACGCGACGCCGAGCTGACCGGTGAACGGGTCCGGGGCCTCGTCGTAGACCCGGGTCCAGGTGCGCCCGGCGTCGCGCACGCTGATCGCGGCGACCGCGCCGTCGCGCAGGTGAACCCGCACCACGGTGCCATCCGGCCGGATGACCTGGCTCAGTTCTCCGGCGGCGTCGTACTCGTAGGTGGTGACGCGTCCGAGCTGGTCGGTACGGGTGAGGAGCCGGTCGTACCGGTCCCAGGTGGACTCCCGGGCGTGGCCCGCCGCGTCGACCTCGCGCACGACCTGGTTGGCCTCGTTGAGGTGGTACTCGGTGCGGTGGCCGAGCGAGTCGGTGTAGGTGGTGACCAGCCGCTCCCGGTCGTAGGCGAAGCTGCCGTCGCGGAAACCCTTGTCCCCCACAGTTTTCACGCAGCGGCCGGCGGCGTCGTAGATGTAGCGGTACCAGGTGCCGTTGCGGTCCTGCCAGCCGGTGATGCGGCCGTGGAGGTCGTAGTCGAACAGCATCGGGCGACCGGAGGAGTTCACCACCTGGGTGAGCCGGCCTTCGGTGTCGTAGCCGTAGCGGGTGGCCGACGCCCGCACGCCCGCGTCGGGATCCACCACGGAGATCGCGGTGATCCGGCCGCGGGAGGTGGTGAACTCGACCTGGTAGCCGTCGGAGTGCCGGATCCGCAACGGGCTCGCGTCCGGGGCGTACTCGACGCGGTAGCTCTGCCCGGCCCCGGTCACCGTGGTGAGCGGGAGCAGGCCGGCGCGCTCGCCGGGCACGGGGTCGAACCGCGACTGAGTTCCGCGCACGGGCCCTTCGAGCACGTAACCGCCGTCGAGCCGGCGGGTCAACGGCCACCGCGGGCCCTCCACCGGCAGGACCGAGGTGCCGGGGGCGGGCAGCGGGTAGACCAGGATCATGCCGTCGGGCGAGAAGTAGCGGACGGCCTCGCCGCCGACCTCGAGTCGCTGGTCCACTGTGGACGCCCAGGACGCGCCGAACCAGCGGCCCGCGCGGTAGGAGGAAACGTGCAGGCGCTCCAGGGCCAGTTCGAGGGTCAGCGGCAGCACCAGGTCGGTCTGGTCGAGCACCATCTCGCCCGTGGCGACGTCGACCGGGTCGGTCTCGCAGACGCGGCCGTTCTTGCCGACCGCGGTGCCGCGGGCGGCCCCCGCCGGAGCCTGGGGATCGGCGGCCGGGCTCTTGGCCGTCTGGTCGCCGGGCCGGTCGGAGGGCTCCGGCTCGGGCTTGGTCTGCACCGGCGGGTTCTCCGCCGGCGAGGAGTGGGGATCCCTCGGCTGTGGGTCCGGGTGCGCCCCCGAGGTCGTGGTCGAACCGCCGTCGCCGGAGCCGGAGTGGTCGCCGGAGCCGGAGTGGTCGCCGGAGGTGGTGACCGAGTAGTCGCCGCTCTTGGGGGTGCCGCCGCCCTCACCGCTCTTGGGCGTCGGGGCCTTCGGCGGGGCGTCGATCTTCGACGTCTTCGGCGGGGCGGAGACCTTGCCGCCCTTGATGCCCTTCAACGCCTTGCCGGCGTCTTCGAACAGGGTCCCGGCCTTCTTGAGCAGCGGGATCAGCGCCTTGAGCGCCTTGACCAGCTTGGTCGTGACGTTCGCGATGGACGAGGCGGTCTTCGCGACGGCGGCGACCACCTCCGGCACGACCCAGGCCAGGCCGATGCCGAGGGTGAACACCACCTGCAACGCCCAGCTGATCATGTGGCCGATCAGCTCGGAGATGATGTCGCGGACCAGGGTGCGGACGGCGGCGACGATCTCGCCCGCGGTCTTCACCCCGCTCGAGGCGCCTTCGCAGCCCTTCTGCGCCGACTGCAGCAACGCCACCACGTCCTGGCTGCGCTCGCGGTAGGCGTCGCCCGCCGGGCCGGTCCAGGACTGGGTGTCGGCCTTGACCATGGCGTCGAGGTCGCCACCGACCCCTTCGAGCTCTTTCGCGATGTTGGCCCAGGTCTGCGACTGCGCGGCGATCTCGTCCGCGTTGCCCGTGAGGCCGTTGAGCGCCTGCTTCAGCGGGCCGACGTGCTCCATCAGCCAGCTCACGCCCGCGGCCAGGATCGCGCCGAACGGGTCCATCGCCATCGACAGCGCGTCCAGCGCGGTGCCGACCGCGCCCATCGCCACCGACGCCCAGTCGCCGGACTTGATCGCGTCCGACAGCCCGGCCGCCGTCTCGGCCAGGGAAATGCCCGAGTACGCCTTGGTGGAGTCCTCCGTGGGCGCAACCAGCGGGTTACTCACGCGTACGACCTGCCCGTCTGCTTGATCCAATGCCAGTTGCCGAAGCTACCAGACCAGCGGTTATGGCCCTGGATCAAGCAGGCGCGCGCGACCGAAACGGGCGGCGCGGCCGAAACGGGAGGATCAGCCCCGCACCGCCTGGTAGACCCCGGCGATCATGGCCACGAACGGCACCAGCGCGAGCAGCACCAGGAACTCCGAGACGTCCAGCAGGCGGGACCAGTACGGCGAGCGCACGCCGCGGGCCACGCGGGTCGCGTAGCTCAGGCAGACGACCGCGGCGAGCACGAACACCACACCGGTCACCAGGATGGCCATCCGGTTGCCGTCCGAGAGGAGCCAGCCGCCGGCGGTCAGCAGGATCACGACGCCGAAGGCCGCCAGCACCAGGCGCTGGGTGCGGCCGGCGTAGGAGCGCGAACGCTGGATCCAGCCGATGCCGAGCAGTCCGGCCAGTCCGGCCTCCCACGGCCCGCCCGCCGCGGCGAGGGTGACCGCCGACGCGAACGCCACCAGGCCGAGCGCCACGAGCAGGGCGGTCAGCAAGGCCTGCGCGTGGGTGGTCCGGCCGACCATGTCCTCACCGAACGACGGTTGTTCGGTGGCGCGGAAGGACTCCATATCGTCCGGCACGCGGGGCAGGGGCAGCCGGCCCAGGCGCAGGGCGAGCATCGGCGCGACGGCGGCCAGCGCGGTGGCCACCACGGCGGCGACGGCGGCCGCCGCGACCGGCTTCACGCCCGCCAGCAGGACCACGCCCGTGGTGATCGCGCCGAACCCCGCCGAGACCGTGACCGCGACGAACCACGGCAGCCGGTCGGCCACCGACACCGCGGCCAGCACGCCGTAGACGGTCACCGCGGCCAGTCCCGCGGCCAGCGGGCCGGCCGAAAGCGAGAACACCGGGTGCGGCGGCAGGATCGACATCCCGGCGAGCAGCGCCACGCCGACACCGGCCAGCGCGCCGGCCGAACCCGCGCCCGAATCGCCGTACGCCCGGCTCAGCGCGCCGCCGCCGAGCAGCAGCACCACCGCGAGCAGGCCGGTGCAGATCGGCGCGAGCGCGCTGCCCGAGGTGGCGGACTGCACCAGCAGCCCGCCGCCGAGCAGCAGCACCACGGCCGCCGCGATACCGGACCGGCGCGCGACCCGTGGGTTCCAGGCGTTCGACGTGGACTCGCCGACACTGGCGATCGAGTCCACCACGTCGTCGAACAGCAGGGGGCCCCGCGGGCGCTCCCGCGGGGTCAGGTGCAGCACCTCACCGTCGCGCACCTGGGCGGCGGCGACGGTGAGGCCGAGGGCGAGCGGGGCACCGCCGAGCCGGGAGAGCACCCAGCCCGGGTGCTCGGCCGCGGCCTGGCCGGACGCCCCGGCCAGGCGCACCAGCTGCGGCACCAGTTCGGCGAAGGTGCTCTGCTGCGGCAGCGCGACGTCCACCCGGGCCCGCGGCGTCACGATCGTCACGCGCCGGGTCGAGCCGGCCAGCAGGGCGGGCGCGCTCACTGCACGGACCTGGACGCCTCGATCACCGGGGCGAACTTGGCGCTGCTCGTCTCGGCCAGCTTCTGCAGGCCGGCGTTCACGGCCTCCAGCACGATCTCCGAGAGGTTGCGGGCGTCGTACTCCCGGATCGCGCGCGGATCGATGTCGATCGAGGTGAACCGGCCGTCGCCGCGCAGGACGACGGTGACCTCGTTCTGCCGTGAGGCCGCTTTGACCTCCAGCGCCTCCACCGAGCGCTGGATGCGCTGGACCTCGTCGGTCTGCCGGCGGACCTGCGCCAGCAGCTCGTCCATGTCCGGCACGGCATTGGGGTCGGTCACCACGGTTCTCCTTCTCCTGCGGGGTTTTTCCGGCGCAGGCGCACGCTGGCGACGAACTGCCGGAAGTCGGGGGTGAGGCGGCGCGCGGCCTCGGGCGCGGCGGTGAAGACGAGCTCCAGCACCACGCGGTCGACCGGCCCGTCGGGACCGGGCACGGTGAGGTGGACCTGGGTCTGCACCAGCTCCTGGCCCTCGCCGGTGCGCAGCCGCAGCACCTGGGTGAGGCCGGGCGCGTCCGCGGCGCCGAGCTCATGCCGGCCGGCCACCTCGACCAGCGCCATGGTCCGGCCGAGCCGCTCGACGGCCTCCTCGGCGATGTCGGACAGTGGCGCCGGATCGGGCCGCTGCCGCACGCCGAGCGTGATGTTCGGGGTGAAGCCCGCACCCGCCTCGCGGTGCACGGCGACGAACACCACCCCCGGCGCGCCCGCCTCCGCCGGGGCGAGCGGCGTCCACCCCTCGGGGACGTCGAAGCCCAGCGGGAGCGAGACCGTCTCCGCAGCCACGCCGCTCACCCCGCGTCCACGCGGACGGCGGCCCGGGTGCGGGCTACGGCGTCAGCTCCCCGGATCTCGGTGGTACCCCGGGTTTTCCGGTCCACGCCGCTCACCACGATCCCACGTAGTGCGCCGCGTCGTCCCAGGCGTGGCCGACGGCGTCGGCGGCCTGGCCGGCCGTGGTGCCGACCGCGTCCACCGCCGCGCCGCCGTACTCGGTGATGGTGTGGCCCAGTTTCGGCAGGTCGATGTCGATCTTCGCGCCCACGCCCGCGCCGAGTCCGAGAGCGGCACCGGCCTTGAAGTTGACCTTGATGTGCCCGGCGTCGTACACGGCCTGGCCGTCGAGCTGGGCGCCGAGGCCGTACTGGAGCGTGCCGTTCGCGCCGACGCCGACCCCGGCGACGTCGGCCGCCACTTCGCCTTCGACCTTGCCGCCGACGAACACGTCACCGTGCACGCCGAGGCCGTGCGCCCCGAGCTGCGCCGAACCGGAGAGCTCGCCGCCGGCGAACGCCGTGCCCTTCGCACTGGCTTCCGCGACGCCCCACTCCTGCTTGCCCTGAAGCTCACCGTGCAGCGCGGCGAGCTCCGCGTGTCCGGACGCCTTCGCGTCCCAGCCCTGCGAAGTGACCTTCGCGTCGTACTCGGGATCGAGGCCGTCTTGCTCGTGCTGCCATTTCGCGTAGGTGATCTCGGTGTTCTTGGCGAGCTTGTTCTTCAGGCCCTCGGGTTCGGGCTGGCCGAAAGGGGTGTTCGCCTTCTTCGGCGCGCGCGTGCCCTCAAGGCCGTCCGCGGTGAGCTTCTTCCAGCCGGAATTGCCGAACCACGATGGCACCGTGCGCGGGCGCTTGCGGCCGTCAAGCGGCTCGCCGTTGAGCCAGTGCAGCGCGCCCGTGCCCCACTTGCCCAGCTCGTGCTCCAACCTTCCCGCACCTTCGGGCGGGAACAGCCGGGCCAGGGCTTCGCCCAGCTCTTCGGAGACCTGCTTCGCCGCGGCCACCGCTTGTTCGCCGAGCCGGCGGGCGGCGGAGATGAACGCACCGACCGCGTTCGCGTCGGCGGCCTTGGCCTGGCTGGTCAACTGGGCGCCGTACTGGTCGAACTGCGCGAGCACCGCATCCACGGCGGCGCGGGCCGACTGGAGCAACTGCACCGCGGCGGCCAGTCGTTGGCCCTGATCGGCCAGCTTCTTGGCGTGGTCGTTGAGGTCTTCAGCCAGTTTGCCGGACGCGGTGGCGTACGCGATGTAGGCGTCTCCGTCCCAGTCAGCGTGAAGTTCCTTCGCTGACCGGGAAATTTCGGCCGCCTTGCCGGTCACCGTCGACGCCTGGGTGGTGCACCGCTGCGACGCGGCGTTCAGCTCCGCCGGTTCGCCCGTGACCCGGTGCCGGTACTCCACCAGCACCTGCCGGTAGCCCGACAGCACGGAGCCGACCACCCCGGAGGCGTCCACGGCGGCCACGGCCTAAGCGCCCTTCGCGTCGATGTCCACGTGCTGCTGGAAGTGCCGGCCGTCGTAGGTGAGGTCCAGGTTGATGTCGAGGTCCTGGCCCGAGGGGGCCTCGACCGTCGACTGGCCGGTGGACAGGTCGGTGTGGATGACCACCTCGTTGGCCCCGGCGGGAACGACCGGGGCAACTGGGGCAACTGGGGCGGCCGGAGCACTGGGCACGGCCGGGGCGTGGGCCGAGGGGTCGACCGCGATCCAGCTGTTCGACGGGTCCAGCCCGGGTGTGGTCCCCAGCGCCGGGGTGGTGCCCAGAGCCGGGGTGGTCCCCAACGAAGGCGTGGCGCCGTTCGTGGTGCCCAGCGAAGGCGTGGCGCCGTTCGTGGTGCCCAGGGCGGGCGGGATGTAGTCGGTGAACGACGGCGGCCCGCCCGGGACGCCGTTGCCGCCGCCCGTGCCGCCCGCCGTGGCGCCGCCGATCGCCTGCTGCCCGGATGCGCTGGCGACCGGCGGCGGGGTGACGGGCGCGGTGACCGGGGTGCCCGACACGGTGGCGTTGCCCGCGGAGCCGGCGGCGGTCGCGCTACCGGCGTCCCCGCCGTGGAACAGCTTCTCGATCTCGCCGATGATCTGCGCGACCTGCGTGATCTGGTTGGCCAGGTCGACCGCGCCGAGCGCCTTCAGCAAGGCGCCGACCGAGGTGATGAACGCGCGCAGCGAAGCGCTCGTCGCCGTCGACAGCGCCACCGCGGCGCCGTAGGTCCACCAGTTCGACATCAGCGACGCGACGGTCGGGTTGACCGCCGAGACCACCGCGCGGTAGGCCTCCTGCGCGGTTTTGATCAGGGTGCCGGACACCCCCAGGAGTTCGGCACCCTTCTGCACCACGCCGATGATCTTGGTCAACTGCGAGAGCGAGTCGGTGATCTTCTTCAGCGCCGATTCCGACGCGGCGCCGGACCAGGTCTGGCCGAGCGCGTCCGCGGCCTTCGTCAGCTCCGTGTAGAGCGACGTGAACTCGGTCGCCTTGTGCAGCAGGTCCAGCACGTGCTTCGCGATTTGCTCCGGCTGGCCGGTGACGATCTGCGGCAGCACGGTGATCGGGCCGCCCGAGGACGCGGTGGCGTCCATCGCGCTGGAGTTCGGGAAAGTCAGCATCGCACCTACCTTGGTGGGGAATCGGGGAGTCAGACGACGGCCGCGGGCCGGTAGACGCTGACCTTGGCCAGGCCGTGCAGGCCCGGGTCGACCAGGCCGTGGTTGTAGAGGGCGCCGCCGTCGCCGGCGACGGCGATCACCGGGGCCGAGCCGGCGGATCGCAGCGGCTCCACCACCACGACGTCGCCCGAGTGGACGCCGCCGGGCACGTCGCCGAAGGTGCGGGCGGTGCCGGCGTAGACCTCGATGAGGCCCACGCGGGCCTGGTTGCCGGTGTCGCCGGCGAGCCAGTCGTTGAAGTCGGACACGCCGTGGAAGCGGGTGCCGGTGATCGGGTGCTCGCCCAGCCGGCCGAAGTTCGCGTCGCCGAGGTAGCGCAGGACGTTGCCGACCGAGCCGGGTTCACCGTGGGCGCCGGTGCTGTCGTTGATCGCGAGCGTCGCCAGCTCCCCGGCGTGCGGGGTGCCCCAGATCGACGAGGAGGCGGGGGCGGGCGCGGAGTGGCTGCCGTAGCCGCCGGCCACGGCCTGATCGGCCGCCTGGTAGGCGTCGGCGCTGCTCTTGACCAGCCCGTTGATCTGCTGCAGCAGCTGCAGCAGACTGCGCACGGCCGTGACCTGACGCGAGTGCAGCGCCGCGCCGGCCGCGGCGACCGCGCTGCCGAAGGTGGCGAACGAGGCGGGCTGGACCACCAGTTTCTCCAGGTCGGAGACGGCGTTGATGCCGTGGGCGATGATGGCGCCCACGTTGCCGACGGTCGAGCGCATGGCCTCGGGCTCCGCCCGGTACTCGCCGGTCGTGACCACGGCCCTCCTTCCCTGACGTGTCCTGGTGCCTCCCCCAGGAGGCGGCTCGGACGAGGGTAAGTTCGCCCCCGGGGGCGGGCGGACGGCAAAAGTACCCACCGCGACGGCGGTGATGGTGGCCAAAATACGGGGCATGAGCCCGTCCCGTGACCGCCTCGACCTGCTCGGCGAGCAGCCTGGGGAGATCATGCTGCAGTCGCCGCCGATGCTGCCCAAGAGCGGTTCGGGCGGCCTGATGCAGCTCATGATGTTCCTGCCGATGATGCTCGGCATGGGCGCGATGTCGTTCGTCTACATCGGACGCGACGGCGGGGTGATGACCTGGATCTTCGGTGCGCTGTTCATCACCGCGATGGGCGGCATGGTGGTCATGTCGCTGGGCCGCGGCGGGATGGCCAAGAAGGCGCAGATCAACGAGGAGCGCCGCGACTACCAGCGTTACCTCGCGGGCCTGCGTACCCGGGTGCGCACGATCGCCGACTCGCAGCGCGCGACGCTGATCTCGCAGCAGCCGGACCCGGTGGACCTGTGGGCGTACGTGGAGACCGGGCAGCACTGGGACCGCCGCCGCGGCGATCGGCATTTCGCGCTGGTGCGCGCGGCGACCGGGCCGCAACCGCTGGCCGCGCCGCTGCGCGCGCCGCAGACCGTGCCGCTGGAGGACCTGGACCCGGTGTCCTCGACCAACCTCAAGCACTTCATCCGGACCTACTCCACCGTGGAGGGCCTGCCGGTCTCGCTGCAACTGCGGTCGTACGCGGCGGTCACCCTCTCCGGACGGCGGCCGGAGGTGCTGGGCCAGGTGCGCGCGGTGCTGGCCCAGCTGGTCACCTTCCACTCCCCGGCCGACCTGCGCGTGGCGTTCTGCGTGCACCCGGACCGGACGCACGACTGGGACTGGGCGAAGTGGCTGCCGCACGCCACCGCCCCGGCGCAGGCCGACGCGACCGGCCCGCGCCGGCTCGTCGCCGCCGAGGCCGGTGCATTGGCCGGTCTGCTGGGCCCGGACCTGGGCGAGCGCCCGGCGTTCACCCGGCGCCCGGCCACCACGCCCGAGCTGCCGCACATCGTGCTGGTGGTCGACGGCGGCGGCACCTACGGCGAACCGCGGCTGCTGGCCGAGGACGGCCGGCTGGGGATCACCGTGCTGGAGGTCGGCGCCGAACAGCCGCGGACCGCGTCCACCGGGCACCTGCTGAGCCTGCACGTCAGCGCGGACCAGCTGGGCATGGTCGTGCTCGACGGCGGCACCGAAGCACGGCTGGGCTTCCTCGGCACGCCGGACCAGCTCGACCGCGGCGCGGCCGAAGCGCTCTCACGGATGCTGACCCCGCTGTACCAGGGGGCGACCGTGGTCAGCGAGACCCCGATGTCGGCGACGTTCGGGCTGGCCGGGCTGCTCGGCATCGGCGACCCGCGCGACACCGATACCACCGTCACCTGGGCGCCGCGCGCGGCGCGCGACCGGCTGCGCATCCCGCTGGGCGTGAACCCCGAGGGACGGCCGGTGGAACTGGACCTCAAGGAGTCGGCCGAGGGCGGCATGGGCCCGCACGGGCTGGTGATCGGCGCGACCGGTTCGGGCAAGAGCGAGCTGCTGCGCACGCTCGTCACGGCGCTCGCGGTCACGCACTCGTCGGAGAAGCTGAACCTGGCGCTGATCGACTTCAAGGGCGGCGCCACGTTCGCCGGGATGACCGGGTTGCCGCACACCTGCGCGGTGATCACCAACCTCTCCGACGACCTCGCCCTGGTCGACCGCATGGCGGACGCGTTGAACGGCGAACTGCTGCGGCGTCAGGAACTCCTGCACTCGGCGGGCAACTACGCGTCGGTGCGCGACTACGAGAAGGCCCGGGCGGACGGCGTGGCGCTCCGGCCGTTGCCCTCGCTGCTGGTGATCATCGACGAGTTCTCCGAGCTGCTCTCGTCACGGCCGGAGTTCATCGACCTGTTCGTCGCGATCGGGCGGCTCGGGCGTTCGCTGGGCATCCACCTGCTGCTGGCTTCGCAACGACTGGAGGAGGGGCGGCTGCGCGGGCTCGACTCGCACCTGTCGTACCGGATCGGGCTGCGGACGTTCTCGGCCTCGGAAAGCCGGGCGGTGCTCGGGGTCGCCGACGCCTACCACCTGCCGCCGGTGCCGGGATCGGCCTACCTCAAGTCCGACAACGACACGCTGACCCGGCTCAAGGCCGCCTACGTCTCCAGCGAGCTGCCGCCGCGCAGCCGGATCGTGCGGGAGGACGGGCAGCAACTGGGGGTGCTGCCGTTCCTGCTGAACCCGGTGGAGGTGCCGGTTTCGGCGCAGCCGGCCGCGCCCGTCGCCGAGGCCGGCACGGGAGAGACGATCATCGGCGCGATGCTTTCGCGGCTGGAGGACCGGGGCCCCGAGGCGCACCAGATCTGGCTGCCGCCGCTGTCCGAGCCGCCGACCCTGGACCAGTTGCTGCCGCCGCTGGGCGAGGACCCGGAACGCGGGCTGTGCCCGCTGGGCTGGGGCGGCAACGGGAAGCTGATGGTCCCGGTGGCGCTGGTGGACAAGCCGTTCGAGCAGCGCCGCGACCTGCTGTGGGCCGATTTCGCCGGCGGGGCCGGGCACGCGGTGGTGGTCGGTGCGCCGCAAAGCGGCAAGTCGACTCTGCTGAAGGACATCGCGGCGATGCTGGCGCTGACGCACACCCCGGCCGAGGTGCAGTTGTTCGTGCTGGACATGGGCGGTGGCGCGCTGGCCCCGATCGCGGGCCTGCCGCACGTGTCGGGTTACGCGACCCGCCGGGACGCACAACGCTGCCGCCGGGTGGTGGCGGAGCTGACCACGCTGCTGGAACAGCGCGAGGAGTTCTTCGCCGCCAACGGGATCGAGTCGATGGCCACGTTCCGCCAGCGGCGTGCGGAGTTCACCGAAAGCACCGAGGACCGCGAGTTCGGCGACGTGTTCCTGTTCGTGGACAACTGGACCACGATCCGCCAGGAGTACGAGCAGCTGGAGGAGCAGATCACCGGGCTGGCCGCGCGGGGGCTCGGATTCGGCATCCACGTGGTGATCACGATGAACCAGTGGATCGGCGCCCGCGCGCAGTTGCGCGACGCGATCGGCACCCGCTTCGAGCTGCGCCTGGGTGATCCGGCGGACTCGTCGATCGACCGGAAGGTGGCGCAGAACGTGCCCGCGGACCGCCCCGGCCGCGGTCTCACGGCGGACAAGCTGCACTTCCTGGCTGCCCTCCCCCGCGTCGATGGCGACCAGCGCCCGGACACCATCGGCGCCGGCGGCCTGGACCTGGTCCGCCGCGTGACGGCGGCGTGGCCCGGGGCCCGCGCCCCCCAGGTCCGGCTGCTGCCTCCGGAGGTGGCGCTGGACGCGCTGCCGGTCGCCCCGCCCCGGCAGGTCACGCTGGGCATCGCGGAGTCGAGCCTGCGCCCGGTCCACCTGGATTTCGCGACGGACCCGCACTTCGTGGCCTTCGGCGACGTCGAGTCGGGCAAGAGTTCTTTGCTGCGCGCGATCGCGAAGGGTATCTCGACCACGTTCACCCCGGATGAGGCCCTGATCCTGGTGGCCGACTACCGCCGCGCGCTGCTGGGCGTGGTGGACGAACCGCACCTGCTGGGTTACGCGGGCGCGGAGAACCAGTTGACCGGACTGGTCGACCAGTGCGCGACGGCGATGCGCAACCGCCTGCCCGGCCCCTCGGTGACCCCGGACCAGTTGCGGAACCGTTCCTGGTGGCGGGGCCCGGACCTGTACGTGCTGGTCGACGACTACGAGCTGGTGGCGGCGGTCGGCCGCAACCCGCTGCTGCCGCTGCTGGAATTCCTGCCGCAGGCCCGCGACATCGGCCTGCACCTGGTGATCGCCCGCTCTTCCGGCGGCGCGGGCCGGGCGTTGTTCGAGCCGGTGCTGCAACGCGTGCGGGAGCTGGGTTCGCCGGGCCTGGTGATGTCGGGCGCCAAGGAGGAGGGCGCGCTGATGGGCGAGGTGAAGCCTTCACCGCAACCACCGGGCCGCGGCACCCTGGTATCGCGGCGGCACGGGACCGGGCTGGTCCAGGTGGCCTGGACCAAGCCGGAGGATTGAGCGGGGGTTTCGGCCGACCTCGGTCTCGGTGCCGGAGAGGCAGCCGAAACAGGACACGTCCCAGCCGGCGGGGACTCCGCGGCGGGCCAGGTCCGCGCTCGATGACGGGCGCCTGGACGGCCTCCAAGCACCGCAGGTCCACAAGCGACAACACACCGGCTACGGCCCGAGCGGCGCAGCTCGGCAGCGGGGCGGACCGCCGGTTACTCCGAATGGCCCACAACGGAGTTCGCAGTCAGACCCGACTTCGGTAGGTTACAAACTCACCGCCCCCTCTCCTACGTTGGTGAAATCGTTTCGTCCGGGACGATTTCCGTTGAGCCAAGGGGATTTCCATGCGTTTGTCGAAGGCTGTAGCTGTCGCGGCCGGGGCGGCCGCGGCGCTGAGCATCGTGTCGGCGGAAACGGCCGGGGCCGAGACCGCGGGCACGAACATCATCGGCGGGTCGACCGTCAGCTCGGCGCCCTGGGGCGCGCAGATCTTCTGGGACGACGTCACCACTTTCGGCGGCTTCGAGTGCTCCGGCACGATCATCGCGCCGCAGTGGGTGCTCACGGCGCAGCACTGCCTGAACGACCCGGGCATGCACGTCAAGGTGGGCAACGTCGCGCTCGGGAAGGGCACCGAGGTCGCCGTGGACCAGCAGCAGGCCTCGCCCAACGGGGACATCGCCCTGCTGCACCTGGAGTCCGCTGTGGACACCACGTTCATGAAGCTGGGCACCGGTGACCCGGCCCGGGGTACCACCAACCAGATCTACGGCTGGGGCCGCACCCAGGGCAACAGCCCGCCCTCGTCCACCCTCAAGACCGCCAACGTCAAGGTCACCGGCACCAGCACCGACGCCTTCGACGGCCCCGCGATCGCCAGCAAGGGCGTCAACGGCGCGTCCTGGCACGGCGACTCGGGCGGCCCCGAGCTGAACAACGGCGTCCAGGTCGGCGTCTGCTCCACCGGCGAGAACTCCGGCAGCGACAAGAACGGCACGCAGAACTACGCCAGCGTCGCCGCCAGCCGCGACTGGATCTCCTCCACCGCGGGAGTCTGATCGGAAAGCCGCCCGCCGCGCCGGAAACCCGGTCGCGGCGGGCGGTTCACTCGCTCCATGCCCTTGAGCGCCGCCACGGTGCTGGAGATCCTCGACCGCCTCCGGGCGTGCGGCCTCGACGTCCGGCTCACCGGCGGCTGGGGCGTCGACGCGCTGTTCGGCCGCCAGACCCGCGAGCACGCCGACCTCGACCTGCTGCACCGCGCCGAGCAGGAGACCTCCGTACTTCAGGCCCTGCCCGACTTCCGCGAGACCGAGGACGCCCTCCCGGTGCGGTTCGTCCTCAGCCGAGACGACGGCGCCGAGCTGGACCTGCACCCGTTGCACTTCGCGCCCGACGGCTCCGCCACCCAGGCCGCCGACGACCACGGCGGCTGTTTCGTCACCGGCGAGATCGCGGGCACGCCGGTGCCCTGTCTTTCCGTGGCCCAGCAGCTGTGCTTCCACAGCGGTTACGAGCCCCAGCCCCGCGACCTCGCCGACCTGCGTCGGCGGTTCACCCTCCGAGCAACGCCGCCTTGTCCGGCTTCCCCGAAGCCGCGACCGGCACGGCGTCGATCACCTGGAACGTCGTGGGCACGGCCGCCTCCCCCAGTTCCGCCGCGACTAGCGCGCGCAGCTCCCGGAAGTCCGGCGAGCCGCCTGGTGACGCGACGACGAACGCGTGCATCGCCTCCCCCGTCCGCTCGTCCGGCGCCGCCACCACGTACGCCTGGTCCACTCCGGGGCCCGACGCCAGGGCGCGCTCGATCGGCCCCAGGTAGTGGATGATCGCGTTGACGATGGCCACGTCGCGCGTCCGCCCGGTCAGGTGCAGGAAACCGTCGTCGTCCAGCCGGCCCGCGTCCTGCGTGCGGACCCAGCCCTCCCGCAGCACCGACTCCGTCAGCCCCGGGTCGTTCCAGTACCCCGCGAACGCGGTCGGCGTGCGCACGTAGACCTCACCTTCGCGCACCTGCACCGAAACCGGCCCCCACGGCCGTCCCACCGAGCCCAGCGCGGACGGGTGCCGGGCCACGTCCTCGGCGGTCAGGATGGTCAGCTTCCCGGTCTCGGTCTGGCCGTACCCCTGCTGCAGGCCCGGCCCGATCCGCTCGAACGCTTCCGCCATCAGCCCCGCCGGCACCGGCGAGCCCGCGACGGTCAGGGCGCGCAGGGAAGACAAGTCGACTTCCGCGCCGCGCAGCACGTCGAGCACCTGGTACAGCCGGGGCACGGTCATCAGCGCCGCGGTGACGTCGAGCTGCGGCAGCACCTGCGGGAAGTCGGGCCGCCGGTCCGGGATCACGGCCGTGCCGCCGGCCAGCAGGCAGGCTTCGAGGTGCATCACCATCACCGCACTGCTCAGCGTTCCGAACAGCAGGAACCGCCGGTACGCCTCGGTCACGTCCCAGCCCGACGGCCCGCGGTGCTCCGGGCCACGCGCCGCCAGCGCCGCGTAGCTGAAGGCCACGCCCTTCGGCAAGCCCGTGCTGCCGCTGGTGAACACCACCCAGCCGATGTCCCCGAGCCGCCCCCGCGGCACCGGTTCCTCGTGCGCGGCCAGCAATTCCGGGCCGATCCGAAGGATCCGGACCCCGGTGGCACGCAGGTGCGGCGTCTCCCCGGGCTCGTCCACCACCACCGCGGCCAGGTCCGCGACCACCGCTCGCAGATGCGCCTGCGGCAGGCCCGCGCGGACGCCCACCGCGCGGCAGCCCAGTATCTGCGCCGCGAGCTGCGCGGCCCAGCCCTCGGGGGTCACCGCGGTCGAGATGCCGACGCCGTCGCCCGGTCCCAGCCCGGCCCGGCGCAGCCCGGCGGTGAACCGGCCGATCAGCTCGAGCACCTCGGCCCGCGTGACCACCCGCGGCCCGTGCTCGAACGCCGGGCGCCCCGGCTCCCGGGCGAGCACCTCCAGCAGTGCCTGCGGATAGACCATGTCCACGCCCTTTCCTACGCCGGGGACATGGATAACGGAGAGTTCTCAGAATTCCGTCAGAGCCGGCCCTGGCGGCCGCCCGCCCCGCGGGCTCGGCCGGACCGGCGCGTTGACGAGCGTGCGATGATCAACCCGGACCGCCACGGCCCTGTGGGTAATAGTGCCGTCAACGCGACCGGCAGTTGTGCCGTTTGACCGAGACCCCGGCTTTTCTAGCGTGACATTCACAACGCGCGGGCAGGGAGCCCTGCCGCGCACCGGGATTCGTCCGCGAGAGGGAAGGAGGTGGCCCGCCGATGTCCAGTCCGGGATTCCAGGCAGATTCAGCTGCCATGACGCGCGCCGTCCAGGGTTTCGAGGAGACGGCGTCCAACGCCAAGTCCACCATGGCCAGCTTGGAATCGGAGCTGACCGAAACGCTGCGCAACTACAAGGGTGACCAGGCCGTCGCGTTCTGGGACCTGCAGCGCCGGCTCCAGGAGAAGATGACCTCCGCGGTCCGCGAGCTGGACACCATGTCCCAGCTGGTGCACACGAGCCACACGAACTACAACAGCGGCGACTCGGACGTGCACCAGAGCTTCCAGAGCGTCAGCCACAGCGTCGAGGGCAATGTGATCCCTCGACTCAACCTTTGAGCCGAAAGGACCCGAGAAGATGGCTGACGTCGTCGAAATCAACTTCGCCGCGCTGCAGTACAGCTCGGCGTCGCTGGCCGCCAAGGCCAAGGCGCTGACCTCCCAGCTCGAGCAGCTGCACCAGAACCTGCAGCCGATCACCTCGACCTGGTACGCCTCCGGCAGCTCCGCCGGTGAGGCCGCCCGCCAGTCGGAGACCCGGCTGCGGCAGGCCACCGCGGACATCGTGGCGATCATCGCGCAGTTCGGCGGGAAGGTGGGCGACGCCCACGACCTCCAGTCGCAGCTGGAGAACCGCAACCAGGGCCTGTTCGCGGGCTGAGGGCGCTCTTCACGTCGGCCGGCCGGTGCGAGTACCCCCCGCTCGCACGGGCCGGCCGGCTTTTCCGGTCCGTACCCGCGCCCCACGAGAGGGTCTGGAGAACGATGCCCGACCAGTCGTACTACGTGCATCTGCAATCACTGAAGGACTTCGTGCGGGAGCTGGAGACCCAGATCCACGCGATGTCCAAGCCGAACGACTTCCTGCTCACCCTCGGCGACCACCCGCTGCTGTTCGGGGAGTTCGGCGAGGCCGCTTCGCTCGTCGACGCCCACCACGCGGCCGTCGCGGAGATGCAGGGACTCCTGGACCAGGTCCGCAGCGCGATCACGTTCGCGCAGGACGTGACCACCACCGTCGCCGACGGTTACGAGCAGGCCGACCAGAACGTGGCCGGTGACCTGCACCAGTCAGGTCAGCAGACCGGGCTGCTGGATCCGCTGCTTTCGCTGCTGGGCCTCGGCGGTGGCAGCAACGCGAACTCCGGGGGGACCCACGGATGACCGAGACCGCGCACACCAACTTCGCCGGGTACACCCACCAGCAGTTGTACGCGATGCTCCAGGCCGGTGACCCGAACAGCGCCCAGTCCGCCGCCGACCAGTGGAACTCGACCGCGATCGGGCTGCACGAGCAGGCCGAGAACCTGTCCAAGGAGCTGTCGGACTTCACCGGCTCGTGGACCGGCGGCGCGGCCGACCAGTACCAGACCATGATCACCGACCTGGCCGGCGGCATCCGGAAGGTCGCGCAGACCGCGCAGGGCATGCAGCACATGCTCGAAGACGCCGCCGAGGCGCTGGTCAAGGCCAAGACCGAGATGCCGCCGCCGGTTTCGGTGCCGGACGTCGCCCCGGCCGACCTCGCGCTCGCGGTGAACCCGCCGCTGCTGCCGCCGGACTCCTCGCCGGCCACCGTGCTCGCCGCGGCCCAGCAGCGGCAGCAGGCCATCACGAACGTCGAGGCGCAGCAGCAGGCCGCGAACGCCGCGGGCTCCGCGCACGCCAAGGCCATCGTGGTGATGAGCCAGCTGGCCACCAACTACACCGCGGCCGAGGACTCGATCCCGGTTTCGCCCAACGCGGCCACCCCGCCCTCGCCCACCCCGGGCGGCGGGGCCTCGGGTGGCGGCGCCGTCACGGGCAACGCCCGGCCCGGCTCCAACCTGGCCGTCGACCCGGCCGTCGACACCCACCCGCTGCCGGTCGACGGCTCCGTGCCGCCGGTCGCCCCGGGCCCCGGCGCCACGGCGGCCCCGAGCAGCCCGCTGTTCGGCGACATGTTCACCGCCGGCCTCGCCGCGGCCTCGGCCGCCGCCTTCGGCCGGTTCGGCTCGATCATGCCGAAGGTCCCGGGCTGGGCCAGTGGCAAGGACCAGGAAGACAAGAAGGACGATCCGGCCGCCCCTGCGTCCGGCGGCGGAGCGGGCACCGAAGGCGGGGTCGGCGGCGGCATCCCGATCGGCGGCGGTGACGCGCCTTCCCTCGGTGGCGGTGGCGGGGGCATCCCCACCGGCGGCGGCCTTTCCGGCCCCGGTGACGCCCCGGCCGCGCACTCCGGCCTGGCCGGCGACGGCGGCGCGTCGAACGTCCTGAGTGGACTCGCGGGCGGTGCGGCCGGAGCCGCGGGCGCGGCGGCCAAGAGCGCGATGCCGATGATGCCCATGATGCCGATGGGCGGCATGGGCGCGGGCGGCGACCTCGGCTCCGGCCGGCGGATCCCGGCGTGGCTGGTGGAGACGGAGAACGTCTGGGGCCAGCAGGCCCCGGTGGCTCCGTCGGTGATCGGCGAAGAGCCGGAAGCGTACTGAGGGGGCGGGCGGCTCGGTGACTTCTGCAGGCCCGGTGACTTCTGTGGGCACCGCCGGGGGTTACCGGGTCGCCCCGGCGAAGCTTGAAGCGGCGGCGGCCGAACTCGGCGGACGGGCGGGCACGCTCGCCACGGCGCAGAAAGCCGTGGCGGGCGAGAAGGTGGAGGCGGCCGCGTTCGGCCGGGTGTCCGCTTCGGCCGCCGCGGCGGCGACGTTCGCGAAGACGATGGCCGAGCTGGGCGAGAAGATCGACGAGCAGGTCAGGCGCGCCCAGACCCTCCGGAACGGGCTGACCGCGGCCGCGGCCGGGTACCGCCGGGCCGACGAGCAGGTGGCCGCGATGTACCGCGCCCTGCTGCCCGAAGCCCCCTTGCCGAAGGCGGGCACTCCCGCCGGGGCCGCGACGAGCGGGGCGTGGGCGGGCGCGATCAGGGCCAACCGCGCCAAGGTGTCCGACGCCCTCACCGCCGAGCAGGACCGGCTCGAGCAGCTCCAGGCCACCGGTGCGGACACCCGGGCCATCGCCGCTTCGCAGCGCAAGATCGCGCTGTACCAGGACATCCTGGCCACCAACCGGCAGATCCTGCGGTTCGACCCGGCCGGCAACGGGCGGATCGCCGAGCTGGTCGGGAACATCGAGCCGGGCACCCGCAACGTCGGGTTGTTCGTACCCGGGGTGAACACCCGGATGGACACCTTCCAGGGTTACGCCGACCTCGGCCGCAGCCTGATCGCCGCGGACCCGGCCGGCCGCACGGCGATGGTGGTCTGGGCCGACGGCGTCTTCCCGCAGAACGCCGTCACCCACGGCCCCGAGGCGAGTTACGCGCAGGCCATGGCGCCCGGTCTCAAGTCCTTCGGCGACGAGCTGCGCAGTCAGGTCGACGCCCGGACCGGCGGCGGTGCCACGATCACCGCGATCGGCCACAGCTACGGCGGCGCCACCGTCGGGCTGGCCGATCAGCAGGGTCTCGCCGTCGACCGGGTGCTGCACGTGGAGTCGGCGGGCATGGGCCACGGCGTGTGGAGCCCGGCCGACCTGCCGGCGAGCCAGGCCGGGGTGCAGCGCTATTCGATGACCGCGCCGCTCGACCCGATCGTGGTCGCGCAGGGCAACGCCTGGGGCGCGGAGTGGACCGGCATCGGCCACGGCGCCGACCCGGACACCTTCCCCGGCGTCACCGACCTCGCCACCGGCCGGGACGCGGCCGGGGAAACGCAGTGGGGCCTTTCGGCGCACAGCGGGGTGCTGAAACCGGGTTCGGACTCGTGGGAGAACATCTACGGGGTGCTCACCGGCGGCCACCTGACCCCCGCGCCCGTGGCCCCGGCCCCGGAGGTGGTGCTTCCGTGATCACCCAAAGCCTGGCCGACCTGGCCGTCGACCTGACGGCCGTGATCGACGGTGTCGCGCGCGCGTTCGGCGAAGGCGCCGTGCGCACGGTCGAAGGCGAGCTGGACTGCGACCCGGCCGAGCCCGGCCGCCTCGTCTGCTGGCAGTACGGCGTGCGCCTGGAGCGGTGCGCCTCGGGCGAGCGGCGGCTGGCCGAAGCCGTGCTGCCGATGCTGGAGTCCGCGGGCTGGCAGGCCCGCGACCGCAGCAGCGCGACGGAGCTGATCGCGCGATTCAGCCGTGAGGGCGCGGATTTCACCGTGCACGTCGCGCGCGCGGGCGCGGGGGTCGCGATCGTGGGTTCGACCCGCTGCGTCGAAACGACCTGAGCGCGTCACCTCAGCCAGCGCAACGCGGCGTCGGCGCTGTCCTCGGGGCTGCGGTTGAAGGCGATGGCCGCGTCCGGCGCGTGCACCCGGACCAGGTTGACCACCTTCTCGAACAACTCCAGTAGCGGTTCGTGGCCCCGGATCCCGCCGCCGATGACCACGCAGGCGTACTCGCCGCCGTCCAGCGCCGCCTCGACCGTCGCTTCGGGATCCGCGTCGAGGGCCACCAGGCAGGTGTCGGCTTGGATGCCGTACGCCTCGAACCGGGCGTCGCCCCGCACCATCGCCGCCTGGACCGGCGCGGGATCCCACTCCTCCAGCCGGACCGGGTCGAGACCGATCACCAGCACTCGTCCCCGACGGACCATTTCCACGCCTTCCGTCCGTGCTGCGCGCCACCGACCGTCCCGCCTGGACGGCACCGGCCCGCCAGGATGACACAGTGCCCGAGGCCCTTCAAGAGCGCGGAATCCCCCGCCGGTGCGCACTCTCCGCGTCCGGTGCACCGGACGGGTGGACCGTCACCCCGTTCAGGAACCGAAGCGGGACGGCCGCCAAGCGCGGCGCTTCCCCCGCCGGACCGCGGCGACCACGAGCCCGGCCACGGCGGCGGCCACCACCCCGCCCAGCGCGATCAGGCCCGCGGCCAGGTCGGTGTCCGGGCGGGTGGGCGCGGGGGCCGGGACCACCGCGGGCAGCGAGACCGGGCGGACCGGCGCGCCCGGTCCGGGCACGTCGGCCGGCAGCGTGGAGGAAACCGCCGCATACGCGTCCAGCACGCCCCAGCCGCGGCGCGGGTCGTGCGCGCCGGACGGCGGCCGGGAGGCGGTCAGGGTCAGCCGGGTGACCACCTGGTCGCCGGTGAGGTTCGGATGGGCCGCGCGCACCAGCGCCGCGACCCCGGCCACGTAGGCCGCGGCCAGTCCGGGATCGGTGACCGGCCAGCGGTGCGCGACCGAGCCGCCGCCGCCCGCCGAAGTGCTCACCAGGTTCGCGCCCGGCGCGGCCACGCCGAGGTAGTCCCCGGTCTCGGTCTGCACGGGCTGGCCCGCCTGGTTGGTCGAGCCCACCGCGAGCACGCCGGAGGACGTGGTGGGGTAGGAGTGCGCGCCCTGCTGCGTCGCGGCCGCCGGGGACACGACCACCGCCCCGGCCGCCCGCGCGCGCTCCACCGCCGTGTCGAGGCCCGGGCTGTCGGAACCGGCCGGAACGGCGATCAGCAGCACGCCCGCGCCCCGGTTCAGCGCGGTGTCGATCGCGCCGGCCAGCGCTCCCGGGTCACCGCCGCCCTCGGCCGAGGAGCCGTTGCTTTCGGTGTAGCGCAGGGGAAGGATCTTCGCGGCCGGCGCGACACCGGTGAACGTGGTCGCGTCCGCCGGCTGCGCCCCGACGATCCCGGCGGCGATCGTGCCGCGGCCGTCGCAGTCCGAGGGTGCCGTCCCCGGGCCGCCGAGCACCTGCCCGGGCGCGAACTGCGCGTTCTGCCCGTCCACGCCGGTGCCGATCACGGCGACCACCTGGCCCTCGCCCCGCGAGAGCGGCCAGAGCCGCTGCGGGTCGACCAGTCGCTGCCCCCAGGGCACCGCGCCGGTGTAGGTGCCGGTCGGGTCGGCGCACTGGCCCAGCGCGCTCGCCGGCGCCGCGGTGACCGGCAGGCCCAGCGCCAGCAGTCCGGCCGCCGCAACCACTGCCTGCCACCTCACGGCCACGCCCCTCCCCGTCGGGATTTCCCTGCCAGCTCCCGGATCCTAGTGGAGGGGGCGCCGCGGGAACAGGCGTCAGCGCAGGTCCATCCCGAGGTCCAGCGCGGGTGAGGAGTGGGTCAGCCCGCCCACCGAGAGGTAGTCCACACCGGACTCGGCGTAGGCCCTACCACGGTCGAGGGTCAGCCCGCCAGAGGATTCCAGCCGCGTCTTCGGCGAAACCCGGTCACGGCGTTGCACCGCCTCCGCGCACTCCTGCGGGCTGAAGTTGTCCAGCAGCACCTCGTCCGCGTGCGCGGCCAGCGCCTCGTCCAGCTGGGCCAGGTCGTCGACCTCGACCTCGCACGCCAGTTCCGGCGCGTGCTCGCGGGCCGCGGCCAGCGCGGCGGTCACCGAACCGGCCGCGACCACGTGGTTGTCCTTGATCAGCACCGCGTCGCCGAGGCCGAACCGGTGGTTGACCCCGCCGCCGCAGCGGACCGCGTACTTCTCCAGCAGTCGCATCCCCGGCATCGTCTTGCGGGAGTCGCGGATGGCCGCACCGGTTCCGTCCACTTCGGACACCCAGGCCGCGGTCGCGGTGGCCACACCGGAGAGGTGGCACAGCAGGTTCAGCGCCGTGCGCTCCGCGGTGAGCAGCCCGCGCACCGGCCCGCGCACGACCAGCGCGGGCTCGCCCGGCGCCAGCCTCTCACCATCGGCGCGCCGGGCGACCACCTCGTAGTCCGCCCCCAGCACCGCGTCGAACACCGCCAGCACCACGGGGATCCCGGCGACCACCCCCGGAACCCGCGGGGTCAGCTCGGCCAGCGCCCGCGCCTCGGCCGGCACCGTGGCCGCCGTGGTGGCGTCCGGCCCGTACCGCAGGTCCTCGCCCAGCGCCGTGGTGACCACGCGGCGGACGTCGGCCGGCTCCAGCCCGGCTTCGACCAGCCCGCGTTCCACGGCCGCAGAGATCTCGTTCATGCCACACCTTCCAGGGGGATCTTCTCGGCCAGCACCGGCTGGCCGGACCGGCCGAGCCGGAGCAGCTGGCTGCGCCGGCGGCCCCGCTCGTCCCGTTCGGGGAAATCACTTCGCACGTGGCAGCCGCGTGATTCGGTGCGCCGGGCCGCCGCGGTGAGCAGGGCCTGCGCCACCACGGTGAGCGCGGCGTCCTCGACCGCGGCGTGAGTCCACAGCGGACAGTCCTGAGTGGACAGGTCGAGCGCCGAGCCGGCCGCGGCCAGCCCGTCGGCGTCGCGGCCGATGGCCGCGTACCGGCTCATCACCCGCTGCAGCACGTCCCGCTCGGCCGTCGGTGCCGCCACGCGGTCCGGCCACCGGCCGTGGGCCGGGTCGGGCAGCAGGCCGGCGGCCAGGTCCTCGGCCACGGCCTGGGCCGCCCGGTGCCCGACGACCAGCCCTTCGAGCAGGCTGTTGGACGCCAGCCGGTTCGCCCCGTGCAGCCCGGTGCGGGCCACCTCGCCGGCGGCGTACAGCCCGCGCACGCCGGACCGCCCGTCCACCGTGGTCACGATCCCGCCGCACGCGAAGTGCGCCGCGGGGGTCACCGGGATGGCGTCCCGCGCCGGGTCGATGCCCAGCTCGGCGCACGCGGCGAACACGGTCGGGAAGCGGCCGGCGAAGCCGGGGACGCCGGTGGCGTCGAGGAAGACGTGGTCGTCGACCCCGCCCGGCGCGAGCCCCATCCGCCGGGTGATCGCCGCCGAGACGACGTCGCGCGGGGCCAGGTCGCCCAGCGGGTGCACGCCGTGCATCACCGGCGCGCCCGCGCCGTCGGCGAGGGTCGCGCCCTCACCGCGGACGGCCTCGGTCACCAGCGGGCAGCGGCCGCGGGCCCCCGGCGTGTAGAGCACCGTCGGGTGGAACTGCACGAACTCGACGTCGGCCACGGTCGCGCCGGCCCGCAGCGCGAGCGCCAGCCCGTCGCCGGTGGCGATCTCCGGGTTGGACGTGGCCTGGTACAGCTGGCCGGACCCGCCGCTGGCCAGCAGCACCGCGGACGCCCGGACCACCCCGGACACGCCGTCGCGGTCCAGCACCGTCACCCCGGCCACCGCGCCCGACGGGGTGCGCAGCGCGTCCACTGCGATGTGGTGCTCCAGCACCGGCACCCGCCGCGTGCCCGCCTGGGCTACGAGCGAGCGCTCGACCTCCGCGCCGGTGGCGTCCCCGCCCGCGTGGATCACGCGAAACGCGCTGTGGCCGCCTTCACGGGTGCGCGCCAGACCCTCGGGCCCGGCGTCGAAGGTCGCGCCGCCCCGGCGAAGCCGCTCGACCGCGGCCGGTCCGCCGTCGAGGATCGAGCGCGCAGCCTGCTCGTCGCAGAGGCCGGCGCCCGCGGTGAAGGTGTCCTCGGCGTGCTTGGCGACCGAGTCGCCCCGGTCGTGCTCGCCCTCCAGGACCACCGCGACGCCGCCCTGCGCCCAGCGCGTGTTGCCGTCCGCGACCGCGGCCTTGGTGAGCACGAGCACGTGCAGCCCGAGTTCCTGGGCCCGCAACGCGGCCGTCAGCCCGGCCACCCCGCTGCCGACCACGACCAGGTCGGCGCGGGCCTCCCAGGCCGGAGTTTTCGCTTCCCAGGCATTAACCGGGGTGCTCATTCGCCGCCGCCCGGCTGCCCGATCTCGATCATCCGCTGCACCGAAGCGCGGGCCCTCGCCGCCGTTTCGAGGTCGACGTGCACCTCGTCCGCCCCCTCGCGCAGGCTCCGCAGCAGGGCCGCGGGGGTGATCATCTTCATGTACCGGCACGAGGCCCGGTCGTTCACCGCGCGGAAGTCGATCTCCGGCGCGGCCTTGCGCAGCTGGTGGATCATGCCGATCTCGGTGGCCACCAGCACCGACTTCGCCTCGGTGTCGCGCGCCGCGTGCACCATGTCGCCGGTGGAGAGGATCTTCACCCGCTCCGGGGCCACCGCGCCGGCCCCGGCCAGGTAGAGCGCCGAAGTCGCGCAGCCGCACTCGGGGTGGATGAACAGGTCGGCGTCGGGGTTCTCCTCGGCCCGCGCGGCCAGCTCGGCGCCGTTGATCCCGGCGTGCACGTGGCACTCCCCGGCCCAGACGCGCAGGTTCTCCCGGCCGGTCACCCGCTTGACGTGCGCGCCGAGGAACTGGTCCGGCAGGAAGAGGACCTCCTGCTCAGCGGGGATGGAGGCGACCACGTCGACCGCGTTGGAGGAGGTGCAGCAGATGTCGGTCTCGGCTTTCACCTCGGCCGTGGTGTTCACGTAGGAGACCACCACCGCGCCCGGGTGCTCGGCCTTCCACGCCCGCAGCTCGGCGCCGGTGATGGAGTCGGCGAGCGAGCAGCCGGCCCGCGCGTCGGGGATCAGCACCGTCTTGCCCGGGGCCAGGATCTTCGCCGTTTCGGCCATGAAGTGCACGCCGCAGAACACGATGGTGGAGGCGTCGCTGCTCGCCGCGATCCGGCTGAGCGCCAGGGAGTCGCCGGTGAAGTCGGCGATGTCCTGGATCTCCGGGACCTGGTAGTTGTGCGCCAGCAGCACCGCGTCGCGCTCGCGGGCCAGGGCGCGCACTTCGTCGGCCCATTCGGCGTTGGCCTCGATCCCGCCGTAGGGCGTGAGGTCTGCTCCGACCGTGATAGTCATGTCTGGCCCTCCTATGGACCCGCTGGACCGGTGGCTGGTTTTCGCCTTACAATCGAAAACCGTGCGAAGCCATATTAACACCCAGACCCCCCTGGCCCACGAGGTTCTGGGCGCGGTCCTCCAAGTGCGCTCGGACACACTGCGGGTGCTGCTGTGGCGCCGGGCGCTCGATCCGCACCTGGGCCGCTGGTCCCTGCCGGGCGGGCGGCTGCGCCCCGACGAGGACGTGGAGACCTCGGTCCGGCGCCAGCTCGCGGAGAAGGTCGACGTGCGCCGGCTCAAGCACGTGGAGCAGCTTTCGGTGTTCAGTGCACCGGACCGCGTGCCGGGCCCGCGGGTGGTGGCGACGGCGTTCCTCGGCCTGGTTCCCGCCGGCGTCGACCCCGAAGTACCCGAGGACACCGAATGGCACGACGTGGACCACCTGCCGCGAACCGCGTTCGACCACGAGGCGATCGTGTTGCGCGCGCGGGACCGGCTGCGCTCGAAACTGAGCTACACCAACCTCGGTTTCGCGCTGGCGCCGGAGGAGTTCACCGTCTCCGAACTGCGCGGGCTGTACTCCGCGGCGCTGGGCTACCAGGTCTCCGCGACGAACCTGCAGCGCGTGCTCTCCCGCCGCGGTCTGCTCGTGCCGACCGGCAACACGACGGCCCCCGGCCGGGCCGGGGGCCGTCCCGCCGCGCAATTCTCCTTCGCGGGCAAAGGGATGCAGGTCACCGATCCGTTCGCCGTGCTCAAGCCGCCCCCCGAGCGGTGACGGACTGCGAGCGGGCCCGGGTACCCGTACGGTGGACGCGTGACCGAGCCGGAGCAGACCCCCAGCGGGACGGCGACCCTGCCGTTGTTCCCGTTGCAGACCGTGCTGCTTCCCGGCACCCACCTGCCGCTGCACATCTTCGAGCCGCGCTACCGGCAGCTCATCGCGGATCTGGTCAGCGGCGGGGTGCCCGGCCGTGAGTTCGGCGTCGTCGCGCTCCGCGCCCCCCTGGTGCGTGAGGTGACCGGTTTGGACCACGTGTACGACGTCGGTTGCGGCACGGTGCTGCGCGAGGCCAAGCGCCTGCCCGACGGCCGCTACGACGTGGTCACCAAGGCCAGCCGGCGCTTCCGGCTGCGGGCGATCGACCACACGGCGGCGCCCTACCTGATCGGCGAGGTCGAGTGGCTGCCCGACGAGCTGACCCCGGCCGCGGCGACCGACCCCGCCGCCCGGCTGGCCGAAGTCGCCCGCGCGGCCCATGAGCGCTACTGCGAAGCCGCCTGGCACGCTGAAGACTGGCACGCCCCCGAGGACGACGTCGAGATCACCGAGCTGGCCTACCGCCTGGCCGCGGACTGCCTGCTGCCGATCGAGGACCGCCAGCTCCTGCTAGAGGAGACCAATCCGCTGCGCCGCCTGCGGATCGTCTGCCGTCTGCTCACCCGCGAGGCCGGGTTCCTCTCCACGCTGAGCGCCGTACCGCTGCCGCCCACCGAGCTGGCCGACTACACCAAGCCGGCCAACCTGAACTAGGCGTGTCCTTCAGCGCCAGGGGCAGCGTGGCCGGGTC
This sequence comes from Amycolatopsis sp. PS_44_ISF1, assembly GCF_032335455.1. Classification (NCBI taxonomy): domain Bacteria; kingdom Bacillati; phylum Actinomycetota; class Actinomycetes; order Pseudonocardiales; family Pseudonocardiaceae; genus Amycolatopsis; species Amycolatopsis sp. PS_44_ISF1. Next base: position 2,667,842 of record NZ_JANUXO010000002.1, read on the forward strand.
GATCGTGTCTCGGTTTCACCGGGCGCCTCGGCGATCACCCGGCCCCGCAATGCGCCAGCTTCGAGGACACGCCTCAGGGCGAAACCCCGTACGGACCGGGGCGGTTCCCCCGGCTTCCCGAGCCCGGCTCAGCCGAGCCGGCGGCCGAGGTCTTCCCGGCCGTTCCAGGCCGTGAGCAGGGCGTACACCAGCGAGGTCATCAGCGGCGCGGCCAGCACCACCCAGGCGGACTCGATCCGGGGTGCCTGGAGCACCACCGCGCCCAGCGCCGGGGCACTGTCCACGGCGTACTTCGAGTTCACGAACGCCGACCCGAGCTGCGTGCCCAGCCAGGCGGCCAGCGCCGCCCCGCCCGCCGCGGCCACGAGGATCACCGGGCCGCGGCGCTCCCGCAGCAGCCACACCACGATGCCGATCAGCAGCCCGGTGGCGAGCGCGAGGAAGCCGTACACGGCCAGGTCGTCGAAGCGGTGCCAGCTCTCCAGCTCCAGCGGGGCGAGCTGGCCGTCGGCGGTCACCACGCGCACGCGCTCGGCCGGGGCCAGCAGCGACCACAGCCAGCCCAGGGGGATACCCAGCAGCCCGGCGGTCGAGAGCACGCTCACCGCGGGCAGCAGATCCGCCTTCACCACGACCTTGGACCGCAGCCGGTGCGGCGGGAAGAGCATCGGCACCGACCAGGCCTCGGCCACGCCGGACGAACGGTGTGCGGCCTTCCCCGCGGAATCGACCACCCCGGACTCCCTCCCCTGAGCTTGTGCGGACCGAGCGTAACCGGTGGCGGCCCGGAGGGTCACCCGCGGTCAGGTTCAGGCGTTCGCGGTCTCGCCGTGCCGGCTGCACCGCGCGGTCCAGCCGACCGGGGTCACCTGCACCACCAGCCGCCGCGCGCAGGGCCCGCAGTAGCGCGGCGGCTCCAGCTCGGTGCGCGGGTTGCGGCAGGCCGCGTGGTCCCGGCCCGCCTCCGACGCCTGTCCACAGTGGACGCAGTAGCCGGGGGGCTCAGAGGCTGTCACTGAGCGCCTTCACCGGCATCTTCAGCTCGTCGAGCATCTTCAGGTCGGCGGCGGCCGGACGGCCGAGGTTGGTCAGGTAGTTGCCGACGATGATCGCGTTGACCCCGCCGAGCATGCCCTGCTCCGCGCCCAGGTCGCCCAGCGTCAGCTCCCGGCCGCCGGCGAAGCGCAGCATCGTGCGCGGCAGGGCGAGCCGGAACGCCGCGACGGTGCGCAGCGCTTCCTTGCCCTCGACGACCTCGTAGTGCTCGTACGGCGTGCCCGGCTGCGGGATGAGGAAGTTCATCGGCACCTCGTGCGGGTTCAGCTCGGCCAGCTGCACCGCGAACTCGGCCCGCTGCTCGATCGTCTCCCCCATGCCGATGATGCCGCCGCAGCAGACCTCCATACCGGCCTCGGCGACCATCCGCAGGGTGTCCCAGCGCTCCTCCCAGGAGTGCGTGGTGACCACGTCGGGGAAGTGCGAGCGCGCCGTCTCGAGGTTGTGGTTGTAGCGGTGCACGCCCATCTCGACCAGCTCGTCGACCTGCTCCTGGGTGAGCATGCCGAGCGAGCAGGCGATCTGGATGTCGTTGCCGTCCTCGCGGATCGCGCGCACGCCCTCGCGCACCTGCGAGAGCAGCCGCCGGTCCGGTCCGCGCACGGCGGCCACGATGCAGAACTCGGTCGCGCCCGTCTCCCGGGTCTGGCGCGCGGCCTTGACCAGTCCGGGCACGTCCAGCCAGGCCGAGCGCACCGGCGAGGGGAAGCGGCCGGACTGCGAGCAGAAGTGGCAGTCCTCGGGGCAGCCGCCGGTCTTCAGGCTGATGATGCCTTCGACCTCCACCTCCGGCCCGCACCAGCGCACGCGGACCTCGTGGGCCAGTTGCAGCGCGTCGGTCAGCCGCTCGTCGGGCAGCCGCAGCACGGCCAGCACCTGCTGCTCCGACAGCCCCACGCCCCGGTCGAGGACCTGTTCGCGGGCGACGGCGAGCACGTCACCGATTTCGGTCTTCCCGGGGGCAGCGGTCACGACTTCTCCTCGTCCGTGGTGGTCTTCTCACCCGTCATCGTGCCCGAGCGCCCAGGGGCCGGGCTGCGACAACCGTCACTTCTGCGCGGACACGCTCCCCGCGAAGGTCTCGGGGTCGAACTCGCCGCCGAACCACGGCGAGAGCCCGTGGCGGGCCCGCTCGGCGAAGGTATCGCGGTCCGCCTCGCCCAGCCCGCCGGGCAGCACCCCCAGCAGCGGGGCGCCGGCCGCTTCCGGCAGGTCGCGCAGGTTCTCCACGGCGGCCAGGTCCGGCACCGCCGGCCAGGACCCGATCACCACCCCGGCCACGTTCAGGCCGCGCCGCGTGGCCACCTCGGCCGTCAGCGCCGTCGCGTTGAGCGTGCCGAGCCCGGCCTCGGCGACGACGACCAGCGGCGCGCCGAGCGCCCACGCGACGTCGGCGAGGCCGCTGCCGTCCGGGCCGAACCGGACGAGCAGCCCGCCCGCGCCCTCGACCAGCGTCAGTTCGTGCCCGGCGTTCAGCTCGCCGGCCGCGGACGCGATCTCGGCCGGCCCGAGCACCGGCTGCCCGCTGCGGCGCGCGGCCGCCTCCGGGGAGAGCGGATCCGGGTAGCGCCGCAGCTCACGGGTGGTCACACCGGGCCCGGCCAGGCGCTCGACCTCGGCGAGGTCACCCGGCTCGCCCGGGTCCACCCCGGTCTGGGCCGGTTTGAGCACGGCCACCCGCTGTCGCTGCCCCAGGGCCAGGGCCGCGATCGCCGCCGTGGTGATCGTCTTCCCGACACCGGTCCCGGTCCCCGTTATCACCAGCATGGTCACGGGCCACCAACTTAGTCGCCCCCGCCGCGGGCCCACCACGGCCCGGCCGAACCGTCAGTTCGCGGACCGGGCCACGGCCGGGGTGCCCGCGGCGAAGAACGCCCCGTCCTCCGCTCCGGCCAGCCAGACCTGCGCCGCGCCGACGTCGAAGTACAGCCCGGTGAGCACGAGGGCGCCGCTGTGCTCGGCCTCGGCGACCATCGGGTACTGGCGCAGGTGGTCGAGCTGCTGGAGCACGTTGTGCAGGGCGAGGCGGTCCGGCTCGCGGGCCGGCCGCTCGCCGTCCAGCGTGACCGGGCCCCGGCGGGTCTTGCTCGGCCCGGCGTGGCCGAGCCAGGTCTCCAGCGCCGTGCCCGGCGGCGGGCCTTCGGCCAGCGCCCCCATCGCCCCGCAGGCGGAGTGGCCGCAGACCACGATCTCGCGCACGCCGAGCACCCCCACGGCGAACTCCACCGCGGCGTTCATCGACGGGTCGGCCTGCGCGGGCGGCACCAGGTTCCCGATGTTGCGGATGGTGAACAGGTCGCCCGGGCCGCTGGTGGTGATCAGGTTCGGCACGATCCGGGAGTCGCCGCAGGTGATGAACATGGTGTGCGGGCGCTGGCCGTCGGCGAGTCCGCTGAGCGTCTCCCGCAGCAGCGGCGCGGCCCGGCGCTGGAACTCCGTGGTTCCGCGGCGCGTCGGGTGCGCGCACGGGCCGGACCCGTGGACGTCGGCCGCCTGCCAGTCCGACCACGGCGCGAGCCACCGCGGCACCGAGCCGGCCGCTCCGGTGCGCCGCAGCGTCGGGCTCCCCGCCCGGCCCTTGGCCAGCCACGGGTGGCCGACCTCGTCCACCACCACCGTGCCCCCGGCCCGTTCGTGCGCCTGCTGCCAGCTGACCAGGCTTTCGAACGAGGCGTGGTCGAGGTAGTCCACGATCAGCTCGAGGGTCACCGTCGTCCCCTCCGGGACGCTGCCGAGCACCTTGCTCAGCCGCGGCACGGACAGGAAGGTGAGCACGCCCTCCACCACCACGCGCCAGTGCTCCCCCTCGCGCTCGGCGCGGATGCCCGACCACACGGTGCGGCGCAGCATCAGCAGCAGGGCCAGCACGATCCCGGCGACCACGCCGGTGAGCAGGTCGAACACCACCACCCCGGCCAGCGTGACCAGGTACAGCACCAGGTCGCCGTGGCGGAGCACCTGCCTGAGGTGCCCGGGGTTGACCAGCTTGGCCCCGACGTGCACCAGCAGCCCGGCCAGCGCGGCCAGCGGGATGTTCTGGATCAGCCCGGCGAGCGCCACCACGAACAGCAGCACCCACACCCCGTGCAGCACGGCGGACGCGCGGGTCTGGGCCCCGGCGGCGACGTTGGTCGAGCTGCGCACGATCACGCCGGTCACCGGCAGTCCGCCGAGCGCGCCGGAGACCAGGTTGGCCGCGCCCTGGCCGACCAGCTCACGGTCGAGGTTGGCGCGGGGGCCGGTGTGCAGCTTGTCCACGGCGACCGCGGACAGCAGGCTCTCCACGCTCGCGATCAGCGCGATCGTCACGGCGGCGACGGCGACGTCCGCCCAGCCGCCTCCGGGCAGCTCGGGCGCGAAGCGGATCCGGAGCAGGTCGCCGGGCAGTTCCACGCGCGGCAGCGTCATCCCGGCGACCACGGAGACGACGGTGGCCAGCGCGATGGCGGCCAGCGGCCCCGGCACCTTCCGCACCGCGGCCGGGAGTCGCGGCCAGAGCAGCAGGACGGCGATGGTGAACAGGCCGATCACGGCCGCGGCGTCGTGGTGGGCGACGATCTGCGCGGGCAGCTCGGCGACGTTCTCGATCGCCGAGCTCTGCGCCTTGCCCCCGAGGATGACGTGCAGCTGGCCCAGCACGATCGTCACGCCGATGCCGGCCAGCATGCCGTGCACGATCGCGGGCGAGATGGCCAGCGCGGCGCGCGCGATCCGGCTGAGCCCGAGCAGCACCTGCAGCGCGCCGGCGGCCACCGTGATCAGGCAGGTCACCCGCCAGCCGAAGGTGTCGATGGTCTCGGCCATGATCACGGTCAGGCCGGCGGCGGGCCCGCTGACCTGCAGGGCGGACCCGCCCAGGGCGCCCGCGACCACACCCCCGACGACCGCGGCGATCAGCCCCGCGACGATGGGGGCCCCGGAGGCCAGCGCGATGCCCAGGGAGAGCGGGACAGCGACCAGGAACACCACCAGTGAGGCGGGTACGTCGTGACGCAGCACGGCAAGAGGTCTCATGCCGATCAGGAAACCGACCCCCGTGTGAAATGTCCGCTATGTCTAACTCGATGGAGTGAATTCGTATTGCATGGCCCACTATCAGGTTGCGCGATCAACCAAGGGATGGGAAAAGCCTCTCACCTACCGTGACAGACGTCGTTCAAGTGTCTCGTGAGCGGCCGGGCCGGTTCCCGGCCACTCACGAGACCCGTCAGGGCGTGAAGGCGCCCGTCGGCACGAAGTCGCGCCCGGCCCGGTCCAGCAGCGACACCTGGGCCGCACCGACGTCGAAGTACATGCCCGTGAGCGTCAGCTCGCCGCGATCCAGCGCCGCGGCGGCCACCGGGTACCGGCGCAGGTGCTCGAGCTGCTGCACGATGTTGTGCAACGCGAGCTGGTCGGCCTCGGCGGCCGGGCGGCGGCCGTCGAGCAGCAGCGGGGACCCGGTCGTGCGGCGGTGCAGCGACGGTTCGCCGTGGCGCAGCCAGCTACCCAGCCGGTCCAGCCCTTCGGGCGCCCGCCCGAGCAGCGCCTTCATCGCGCCGCACGAGGAGTGCCCGCACACCACGATCTCCGGCACCTTCAGCACGCCCACCGCGTACTCGATGGCCGCACCGACGGAGGAATCGGCGGGTTCGGAGGAGTCCGACACCGCGGGCACCAGGTTGCCGATGTTGCGGACGGTGAACAGGTCCCCCGGTCCGGAGGTGGTGATCAGGTTCGGCACGATCCGCGCGTCGCCGCAGGTGAGGAACAACGTGTGCGGTTGCTGGCCGTGCGCCAGCCCGCTGAGCGTGTCCCGCAGCAGCGGGGCCGTGCGGCGCTGGAACTCCGACGTCCCGCGGCCCAGCGGGGACCCGGTCCGCGGCCTGGGCACCACGGCGGTCCCGGCCTGCCACTGCGACCACGGCGCGAGCCACCGCGGCACCACCCGGGCGGCGGCGCTGCGCCGCACCGTGGGCTCCGCCGAGCCGCCGCGCTGGAACCACGGGTGCCCGATCTCGTCCACGGTCACCTGCCCACCCGCCCGGACGTGGGCCTGCCGCCAGTCGCCGAGGCAGACGAACGCCGCGTGGTCGAGGTAGTCCACCTGCAGTTCGAGGGTGACCTCGGCGCGCGGCGGTACCCGGCCGAGCACCTGGGTCAGGCGGGGCACGGACAGGAAGGTCAGCGCGCCCTCGATCACCACCCGCGCCCGGCCGTCCCCGGTCTCGACGTGGAAGCCGGAGTAGACCATCCGCCGCAGCATGAGCGCGAGCGCGAGCAGCACCCCGGCGGCCACCCCGGTCAGCAGGTTCACCGCGACCGCACCGGCCACCGTCACCGCGTACACCGCGAGGTCGCCGTGGCGCCGGATTTCCCGGAGCGCCGCCCCGTTCACCAGCTTCGCCCCGACGTGGACGAGCAGGCCCGCCAGCGCCGCGAGCGGGACGCGGGCCAGCACCCCGGTGAGCAGGAGGCCGAACGCGAGGATCCAGCAGCAGTGCAGGATGGCCGAAGCGCGGGTCCGGGCGCCCGCCTCGTAGTTGGTCGTGCTGCGCACGATCACCCCGGTCACCGGCAGCCCGCCGAGCGCGCCCGAGGCGAGGTTCGCCGCGCCCTGGCCGATCAGCTCGCGGTCGAGGTCGCTGCGCTCGCCGCCCCGCAGTTTGTCCACGGAAACGGCCGAGATCAGGCTTTCCAGGCTGGCGATCAGCGCGATGGTGACCACCGCGACGCCCACGCCCGCCCAGCCGCCCGAGGGCAGCCGCGGCACCAGGCCCAGCGGAGGCAGCGCGCCCGGCAGCTCGATCCGCGGCAGCGTCATACCGGTGGCCACCGAGAGCCCGGTGGCCACGGTGATCGCGGCGAGCGGGCCGGGCACCTTCCGCACCGCGGCGGGCAGCTTCGGCCAGGCCACGAGGACGGCGATGGTGAGCAGGCCGATCAGCACGGCCTGGTCGTGGTGGCCGGCGAACTGCCCGGGCAGCGCGAGCAGGTTGGCCACCGCGGAGCCCTGCGCCCGGCCGCCGAGCACCACGTGCAGCTGGCCGAGCACGATGGTCACGCCGATGCCCGCGAGCAGCCCGTGCACGACGGCGGGTGAGATGGCCAGCGCGGCGCGGGCCACGCGGGTGAGCCCGAACAGGATCTGGAGCAGCCCGGCGCCGACGGTGATGCCGCAGGTGACGGCCCAGCCGTGGCTGGCGATGGTGTCGGCGAGCACCACGGTCAACGCGGCCGAGGGACCGCTGACCTGCAGCGCGGACCCGCCGAGCAGGCTCGCGACCAGCCCGCCGACGACGGCGGAGACCAGTCCCGCGAGCAGCGGAGCGCCGGCGGCGAGCGCGATGCCGAGGGAGAGCGGCACGGCGACGAGGAAGACGACCAGTGAGGCCGGCAGGTCGTGGCGCAGGAGGTTCCGCGCGGTACGGGCGGTCCGGGGCGGGGGTCCGGTGTCGTGCTCTCCGCGAACGATCTCGATCATGCCGGTAGGAAAGCGGAAAACCGGCCAGAAGTCCGCTACGCGAGCGACCTTCGGATTCGCACACCAAGGCGTCAACCGGAGAAAACGGATATTCGTGGCCGAAATGCTCGATCGCGACCAGGAGGAACACCCCGATGGCGTGGCAGAACCCGGTTTTCCCTTCGTCATTCCACAACGGAGGGTGACGGCCGGCCCGAGCCCACGCCTTGGGGTGAATTCAGGCCTTCCCGGCCGCGGCGAGCATCGCGGTGGTGATCACGGCCAGGTCGTCGTCCCCGGTCACGTACGGCGGCATGGTGTAGATCAGGTCGCGGAACGGGCGCAGCCACGCGCCGTGGGCCGTCACCACCTCCGTCGCGACGCTCAGGTCCACTTCGTGATCCAGTTGCAGCACCCCGATCGCGCCGAGCACCCGGACGTCACGCACGCCCGGCAGCTCCCGCGCCGGCTCCAGGCCGGTCCGCAGGCCGGTCTCGATGCGGGCGACGTCGGCGGCCCAGGTCCCGTCGGCCAGCAGCCCGAGCGAGGCGTTCGCGACGGCGGAGGCCAGCGGGTTGCCCATGAACGTCGGCCCGTGCGCGAGCACCGGCAGCTCGCCCTGCGCGATGGCGCCCGCGACCTCGGGCGTGCACAGGGCCGCGGCCATCGTCAGGTACCCGCCGGTCAGCGCCTTGCCCAGGCACAGCACGTCGGGAGTCACCCCGGCGTGCTCCGCGGCGAACATCCGGCCCGTGCGGCCGAAACCGGTGGCGATCTCGTCGAACACCAGCAGCACGTCGTGCCGGCGCGTGAGCTCCCGCAGCGCGCGCAGGTATCCGGGGTGGTGGAAGCGCATCCCGCCGGCACCCTGCACCACGGGCTCCACGACCACCGCGGCCAACTCCCCGGCGTGGGCCTCCAGGGCCGCGTCGAGCTGGTCCACATAGGACTGCCGCGGCGGCGCGGCGAAACCCGCGGGCGGCTCGGGCACGAACACCTGCTCCGGCAGCACCCCGCGCCAGAGCGAGTGCATCCCACCGTCCGGGTCGCACACGCTCATCGGCGTGAACGTGTCGCCGTGGTAGCCGCCGCGCCAGGTCAGCAGCCGCCGTTTGGCCGGCCGCCCGAGGGAACGCTGGTACTGCAGGCACATCTTCACCGCGACCTCGATCGAGACCGAGCCGGAGTCGCACAGGAACACGTGCTCCAGGCCCTCGGGCGTGAGGTCGACCAGCGTGCCGGCCAGGGTGATCGCGGGCTCGTGGGTGAGCCCGCCGAACATCACGTGGCTCATCCGCCCGGCCTGCCCGATCAGCGCGGCGTCGAGCACCGGGTGCCGGTACCCGTGGATCGCCGCCCACCAGGACGACATGCCGTCGACCAGCTCCCGGCCGTCGGCCAGCTTCAGCCGCACCCCGCTCGCCTCGGCGACCAGCAGCGGCGCCACCCGCCCGGGCATCGGCGCGTACGGGTGCCAGACGTGGGCGGCGTCAAGGGCCAGCAGTTCGGCGGCGCGGTTCTCCACCCGCCGACCCTACGACGCCGGCTCAGCGCAGCACCACGGGCAGCTCCACCAACCCGTGCACCAGCGTGCTCTGCCGGTACCGCAACCGCTCCGGCTCGACGGCCAGCCGCAGCTCCGGGAAGCGGGCGATCAGCGCGCCCAGCGCGATCTCGGCCTCCAGCCGGGCCAGCGGGGCGCCGACGCAGTGGTGGATGCCGTGGCCGAACCCGACGTGCCCAGCCGCCCGGCGGGTGACCTCCAGCCGGTCCGGGTCCGGGAACCGCTGCGCGTCCCGGTTCGCGGCCAGCAGCGAGACCTGGACGAACTCCCCCGCCGGGATGGTCGTCTCGCCGACCTCGACCGGTTCGGTGGTGAAGCGCAGGGTCGCGATGTTGATCGGGCCGTCGAAGCGCAGGAACTCCTCGACCGCGCCGGGCATCAGGCCCGGGTCGGCCCGCAGCTTCGCCAGCTGCTCCGGCGCGCGCAGCAGGGCCAGCGTGGCGTTCGCGATCAGGTTCACCGTGGTCTCGTGCCCGGCGACCAGCAGGAGGAAGGCCATGGCGACCAGCTCCCCCTCGGTCAGCGAGTCACCCTCGTCGGTGGTCAGCACCAGGTCGGACAGCAGGTCCTCCCCCGGTTCGGCGCGCTTGCGCCCGACCAGCCCGACCAGGTACTCGTGCATCGCCTGCGAGGCCGGGCGCACGTCCTCCGGCGCGCCGGAGGACAGCAGCGTGGTGGACCAGCCGGTGAACTCGCCGCGGTCGGCCTCGCGGATGCCGAGCAGCTCGCAGATCACCGTGATCGGCACCGGTCCGGCGAACGCCGTGACCAGATCGGCCCGGTCGTGCACCGCCATCGCGTCGAGCAGCCCCGCGGTGATCTCCTCGATCCGCGGCCGCAGCCGGGCCACCGTGCGCGCGGTGAACGCCTTGTTGACCAGCTTGCGCAGCCGCGTGTGGTCCGGCGGATCGGCGCTGAGCATGTGCGCGCCGAGCGACTGGCCGAAGTCGGACATGCTGTGCTCGGGGCCGATCTTCGCGGTCATCAGCTCGTACGCGCCGTTCGCGTCCTTGCTCAGGCGCGGGTCGTTCAGCAGCGCCCGCGCGTCCTCGTACCCGGTCACCAGGTAGGACGGCGTACCGCGCGGCATGCTGACCGGACACACCCGGCCCCCGGCCCGCAACCGCTCCAGGGTGGCGTGGGTGCGCTGCATGAAGTCTTCGCCCGCCACGGAAAACGGCACTTCTTCTTCGACGGTCACGCGGCTCCTCATCGCCTCGGCTCGGTCTCGGCTCCGAAAACCACGGTACCGGGATCGGCTCGCCGCAGTGGCCCGCCAACTGTCTGCCCACCCCGGAGCTGTCGGCGGGCGCCCGGCCGCGAGGGGGCAGGATCACCGGTGTGCGCTACCGACCCATCTCCCCCTCCTCGCTGGTCACCGAGCTGACCGCCCGCATCGATGCGCTCGACCAGCGCCGGATCGCGGTCGCGGTGGACGGCGCCGACACCGCCGCCGGGACCGCCGAACTGGCCGACGCACTGGCCGGCCCGCTGCGCCTGCTGGGCCGCCCGGCCGTGCGGGTGCCGGCCCGCGGGTTCCTGCGCCCGGCGTCGCTGAGGTTCGAGCACGGCCGGCAGAACCCGGACGCGCGCTACTCCGACTGGCTCGACCTGGGCGGACTGCGCCGCGAGGTGCTGGACCCGCTGGCCGGAGGCGGCACCGGCGAGGTCCTGCCCGCCCTGTGGGACCCCGGGCGCGACCGCGCCACGCGGCTGCCGCGGGTGCCGGTGCCCGAACGCGGCGTGGTGCTGGTGGACGGCGAGTTCCTGCTGGGCGCCGGACTGGCCTTCGACCTGGTCGTGCACCTGTGGCTCTCGCCGCCCGCCCTGCGCCGGCGCGTGCCCGAGGAGTCCGCGTGGGCCCTCCCCGCCTACGCGCGGTACGAGGAGGAGGTCGGCCCCGGCACGCTGGCCGACGTCGTGGTCCGGGTGGACGACCCCCGCCACCCGGCGGTCTACGAGCCCGGGGCCTGACCGGGGCCGCGCGTCACCGCACCGAGGACACCGGCTCACCGTCGAGCAGTCCGGCGAGCCGGTCCGCCATCGTGTCCCAGCGCCAGTTCTCCTTGACCCAGGCGCGGCCCGCCTCGCCCATCCGGCGGGCCCGCACCGGGTCGGCCAGCAGCGCGGCGAGCGTTTCGCGGAGCTGCCCGACGTCGCGGCCGTCGACCACGTGCCCGGTCACCTCGTCCAGCACCGTTTCGGGGGCGCCGCCAGAGGTGCCCGCCACCACCGGCAGGCCGGTCGCCGAGGCCTCCAGGTAGACCAGGCCGAGGCCTTCCACGTCGAGGCCCTTGCCGCGGGTGCGCGCGGGCATCGCGAACACGTCACCGGCGTTGTAGTGCGCGGGCAGCTCGGACCACGGCACGGAGCCGGTGATCACCACCTGCCCGGACACGCCCAGCTCGGCCGCCAGCTCGGTCAGGCGCTTGCGGTACGGCCCGCCGCCGACGATCAGCAGCGCCGCGTCCGGCACGCGCTCGCGCAGCCCGGGCCACGCGCGGATCAGCATGTCCTGGCCCTTGCGCGGCACCAGCCGCGAAACGCAGACCACGGTCGGCCGGTCGCCGAGGCCGTGGCGGGCGCGGATCTCCTCCCGCGCGCCGGCGTCCGGGGCGAACAGCGTGGTGTCCACTCCGGACGGCAGCATTTCCAGTCCCGCCAACGGTCCGAAGGCCGCGGCGAAGCGCCGGCGCGTGTATTTGCTGACGTAGGTGAGCACGTCCGCCGTGTCGCCGATGCGCCGCAACGCCTGGCGCGAGCCCGGCAGCATCGACCAGCCGACTTCGTGCCCGTGCGTGGAGGCGACCACCCGGCGCGCACCGGCCTGTCGCAGCGGCTGCCCCAGCAGCGCGAGCGGCGCCGCAGCCCCGAACCACACGGCTTCGCAGTCCCTCGCGCGCATGATCTGCTTCGCGCGGCGCAGCACGTCGGGCGTCGGGAGCATCAGCGACGTCGGGTGGCGCACCACCTCGAACGGCGCGGCAGCGTCGAACTCGTCGTGCGAGCCGGACTTCCCCGCCCACGACGGGGCGTAGACGACCAGTTCGTCCGCGGGCAGGCGGGTGGCCAGCGAGTTGAGGTAGTTCTGGATCCCGCCGGGGCGCGGCGGGAAGTCGTTGGTCACGAGCAGCGTCCTCAGCACACTCCGAAGGCTACTGAGGTCCGCGGACGCGAAACGGGGCGGCACCGCAGTCGCGGTACCGCCCCGTCCGAAGGGTCCGGCTCAGCTCACGCGGCGAGCGCCGACGTACTGGCTCTGCAGCGGCGAGATCTTCACGACGTCACCGCTGGTCGGCGCGTGCACCATCTTGCCCGCGCCCAGGTACATGCCGACGTGCGAAACGGGCGTGTAGTAGAACACCAGGTCGCCCGGCTGCAAATCGCTGCGCGAGACCGGGCTGCCGAAGGTCGACTGCTCCCGGCTCGAGCGCGGCAGGGTGATGCCGGCCTGGCCGTAGGCCCACTGCATCAGGCCCGAGCAGTCGAACGTCGACGGGCCGGTGGCGCCCCACACGTAGGCGCTGCCGAGCTTGGACAGCGCCGCGTTGATGGCCTGCTGCGCCTGCGGCCCGGGGGCTGCGACGTTCGGCGCGTCGCCCCCGGTGTCGCTCTGCGAAGCCTTGTCCGACTTGGTGAGGAAGCTGTACTGCTTCGTCAGCGCGTCGGTCTGGTCCTTCAGCGACTTCTGCTTGGCCTTGATGTCCTCGGTCAGCTTCGCGGCGGCGTCGCGGGCGTCGGTGGCCTTCTTGGCGGAGTCCGACGCGAGCTGCTCGGCACCCTGCGCCTGCTTCACCGCGCCGGACAGCCCGTCGAGCGCGGCGTCCTTCTCGGCGGCGATCTGGTCGAGCGCCGAGGAGCGTTCGAGGAACTCCTGCGTGGAGGTCCCGGCGAGCAGCGCGGAGAGCTTGTTCATCTGGACACCGGACAGGAACGAGGCACCGGCGAACTTGTCGACGTCGACGCGGTACTTCTTCTCGTTGCCGGCGGCCTGCGTGGCCTGGTCCTTGGCCGTGGCGACACCGGCGTTGGCCTTGTCCAGCTCACCCTGCTTGGCGGTGAGGTCGTCCTGCGCCTTCAGCAGGTCTTCGTTCGCCTTCTCCGCCTGTGCCGCGAGGTCGCGGTACTTGGCGAGGGCGTCCGAGCTCGAGTCGGGCGGGGCCTGGAGGGAGGGGGAGGGAGCGGCGTTGGCTGTGGCGACTGGCTGGGCCGCGGCGACGATGGCGAACACCGAAGCCGCCGCGAGGGCGCCTGACACCACGCGCTTGACTGGATGCGACTGCACGGTCGCGCGGGTCTCCTTTGCTGTCGGGCCGCCGTCCGGATTCTCGGCGCCGAAGAGACGGGGGGCTCTTCCACGCGCCTCACCACCCGCGTTCCCGGCCGTGCTTCAACCCATCAGCCTCACGCGAACGGTGTGGTCCCGGTACCTGCTCCCCGACAAAGCCGGTCCGGCGGCGATCCCGCGTCGCCGTCTTGCCGACGGCTACTGGCCACGAGATCTCGGACAGGTTACGAAAAGACCGGGAGCCCGTCCACCACGCCCCCCGTAAAAACTCTCCGTAGTTCGGCGAAACACCATCGGACCAGCAGAAGAGAAAAGATGTGACGACGGTCATACTCTTCGCTGCCCCTCGGGCACGAATCCGCTACCGACCGTTCACCCGATCAGATCGACCACTCGCCGCCAACTCGCCACCTGTCCGAGTGACCAGATCCCACCCGAGGCCCCACTGCCCTCCGTTCGAGGGTCCGCTCGGCCGAGCCGACAGCACCGTTCGCACCGTCCACCCGACCGGATCACGAGTTCTGGTCCGCAACCTTCGCACACCTGAATCAAAAGGACTTCGCCCGCAATTTCCGCACTGCCGGAAAAAAGGATTCCGCTCCCCGGCACCCACCAGCCCAGCTCTACACCCACACCAGCCCCGCCACCCACCAGCCCGGCCACACACCCACACCGGCCTTGCCACCCAGCGACCCAGTCACACACCCACATCAACCCCACCACCCAGCAGACCCGCCACACACCCACACCAGCCCCGCCACTCAACGGCCCGGCCACACACCCACACCAGCCCCGCCACCCAGCGACCCCGGCACACCCCCATACCAATCCCACCACACACCCACACCAGCGCGGCCACCCAGCGGCCCGGCCACCCTCCCGGCTTCCGACCACCGGCTCCCGCGCCAGCCGGCCACGCCCCGGGCTCCCCCACTCCCCGGGCCCTCCCCTCAGGCCGACCTCCGCCCCTCCCGCCTCCGCTCCTCCTGCGGCACCAGACGCAGCCGGGGCACCATCCCCGCCTCCGCCAGTGCGTCCACCGCGCGTCGTTCATCGGCGTCCCAAGCCAGCTCCGCCGGTGGCCCGAGCAGTGCGCTCACCACGCAGTCGTGACACGCCTCGCCGCGCACCGCGCAGCGAGAACAATCGATCACCAGGTCTTCGATGTCCGCCAGATCGACGTCCAAGGCGCCGGGCGGGCGGTGCGACGGATTCTCCACGTGGGCCTCCTCACTCAGCCGTGCTCATCGGAAATCACGGTAGAAGCCACCACCGACAATTTCCGGCGCGAAGCGAGCCGGGAGGGGGTCTCAGACCCGTCCGAGCCGGCTCACCAGCAGCGCCGAAGCCGCCGGGTGCGCCCCGGCCGCGCGCACGGAGTCGGCCACCGCCCGGTCGGAGGTCGCCACCACCATCGGGCGGCCCTTCGGCTCGGCCGCGACCAGCGCGCGGATCACGTCGTCCGCCAGCACGCCGCGGTCGGAGAACAACACGCGCACGCCCCGGGGGACCGCGGCGGGCACGGACAGCACCCCGGCGCCGTCGAAGACCACGGTCACCTCGGCCGCGGTGCGGGCGGCCAGGGCGGAGAGCTGGTGGATCAGCCGGTCGCGCTGGTCGGCCAGGGCCAATTCGGGGTAGCCGGTCTTGGTGACGTTGTAGCCGTCCACGATCAGGTGCACGTTCGGCAGGGCCAGGTGCCGGTCCAGCGCCGGCACGTCCTGGATCCGGCCGCCCGGCCCGAGCCCGGACGTCACGCCGCGCACCAGGTCCGCGGGCCGTGCGCCGCGGTCGCCCAAGGCCAGTTCCCGGCGCAGCCCGCCGACCGCGCCGCCGATCGTGTCGATCAGCAGGCCCAAGCGCACCTCGTCGGCCTCGCGGGCCTCGCGCGCGGACTGACGGGCGATCTCGGCGTCCGCGGACGCCCGTTCGGCCCGAGACCGCTCGGTGGCCACCCGCTGCCGCTCCCGGACCAGCTGGGCGTTCAGCGCCTCCAGCTCGACGGCTCGAGCCACGTCTCCACGGTCGGCCTCGTTCCGGGCCGCTTCGGCGGCGTCGCGGGCCTGGCGCAGTTGCACTCCTTGCTCCCGCAACCGCCGCAGCAGCTTCTCGACCTCGGCCTCACGCTCCCCACGGGCGCTGTCGGCCGCCCGGAGCGCCTGGTCGAGCTCGGACCGCAGCTCGGCGACTTCGGCCTCCAGCCGCTGATTGCGGGCCAGCGCGGCGTCCCGCTCGGCCCGTAGCGCGGTTTCCTCGGCGTTCTTGGCGATCAGCCGCACCCGGCCGGCCGCGCCGGACTCGCCGAGCAGCACCGCGGCGGCCGCGGCGAAGACCGAATCGGCCGCGTTCGGGTCGAGCGCGTCGGTGCGGTGCTCACGCAGCCATTCGAGCACCGCGGTGCGGAACTGGGCCGAATCGCCCAGGGCGGCCAGCAGCGCCGCGCCGCCCAGCTTCGCCCGCTTGGCCGGGGCGAACTTGGCGACCGGCCGGAGCTGGCGCGGCACGTCCGCCACCGGCAGTTTCGCCACGGCGGCGGCGGCCAGCTCGGCGATCCGCTCGCGCACCGCGTCCGGCAGCGCCGACCAGGTGACGGGCTCGGTCGCATCGGGCGCGGCCTCCCCGGCCCGGTCCGGAACCACCGAGGGGCCGGAGGCCTCCCCGGTTTCGTCCGGTTCCACGGGCTGTGGCTGCATTGGTCCAGGGTAGGCCCCGGCGGCGGATCGCGCGCCGCGCGCCACCCGCCGCTCACGTCCCGGGATTGTCGGTGCCCCGTCCTAGGGTGCGCCATCATGAACACCGGACCGCGGCCCGGCCAGGCACAGCTGGCCTTCGACGAGCTCGGCACCCCGTTGCGGGACACCACGTTCGTCGTGTTCGACCTCGAAACCACCGGCACCAAGCCCGGACCGAACGGGATCACCGAGATCGGCGCGGTCAAGGTCCGCTCCGGTGAGGTGCTGGGCGAGTTCGCCACGCTGGTCAACCCGGGGGCGCCGATCCCGCCGCAGATCGTGGAGCTGACCGGGATCACCCAGGCCATGGTCTACGACGCGCCGCGGATCGAGCGGGTGCTGCCCGCGTTCCTGGAGTTCATCGCCGGTGCCGTGCTGGTCGCGCACAACTCGGGCTTCGACACCAGCTTCATGCGGGCCGCCTGCGAGGGCCACGGTTACGTCTGGCCGCGCACGACCGTGGTCTGCACGGTGAAGCTCGCCCGGCGCGTGATCCCGCGCGAGGAGGCGCACAGCTACCGGCTCTCGTCGCTGGCCATGCTGCTCGGCGCCCGCACCCGGCCGACCCACCGCGCCCTCGACGACGCCCGGGCCACGGTCGACGTGCTGCACGCCCTGCTGGAGCGAGTCGGCAACCTGGGCGTGCACACGGTCGAAGAACTCGTGGACTACCTGCCGGAGGTCACCGCCGCCCAGCGCCGCAAACGGCACCTGGCGGCCGATCTGCCCGCGCGCCCGGGCGTCTACCTGTTCCGTGGGCCGCGGGAGGAGGTGCTGTACGTCGGCACCGCGCGAGACCTGCGAAGGCGGGTGCGGCAGTACTTCACCGGCTCGGAGAGCCGTGGCCGGATCCGCGAGATGGTGGGGCTGGCCGAGCGCGTCGAGACCATCGAGTGCGCCCATTCGCTGGAGGCCGAGATCCGCGAGCTGCGGCTGATCGCGGCGCACCGGCCGATGTACAACCGGCGCTCGAAGAACCCGCACCGCGTCTGGTGGGTCGGCCTGACCGACGAGGCCTTCCCCCGGCTTTCGGTCGTCCGCCTGCCGCGCGCGGGCACGCTGGGGCCGTTCCGGAGCCAGGCCGACGCCCGCACGGCGGCCGACACGCTCGCGGGCGCCGCGGGGCTGCGCACGTGCACCCAGCGCATCTCGGCGAAGTCGCCCTCGGGCACCCCCTGCGTGCTGGCCGAGCTGGGCCGCTGCGGCGCGCCGTGCGCAGGCCGGCAGACGGTCGAGGAGTACTCCCCCGGCGTCTCCGCCGCCCTCGAGCTGATCGATGGCCGCGACGGCAGCCCGCTGCACTCCGCCGCCGCGCAGCTCGAGCGGCTCTCCGGCGGCCGGCACTACGAGCAGGCCGCCCGCCACCGCGACGAGCTGGCCGACCTGGTCCGCGCGGTCGGCCGGGCGCACCGCCAGTCCGCGCTGGCCTCGATCGCGGAGCTGATCGCCGCCTCCCCGGACGGCAGCGGCGGCTGGGAACTGTCGGTGATCCGGTACGGCAAGCTCGCGTCCGCAGGGGTCGCGCGCCGGGGCGTGCCGCCCATGCCGGTCGTGGAGCAACTGGTCGCGGCGGCCGAGACCGTGCTGCCGGGCGAAGGGCCGCTGCGCGGCGCGTCCGGCGAAGAAGTCGGCGTGCTGCTGCGCTGGCTGGCGCGGCCCGGGGTGCGGCTGGTGCGCACCACCCGGCCCTGGGCCGAGCCCGCTGCCGTCGCGGGCTGGCGCGGCTGGCTCGACCTCGCCGCGGGCGCCCGGACGCTGGAGCGGGTGGCGGGCTGACCCGGCTACGATCGCGCTCGTCGGTTACCGCCAGGGAGTGGAGGAACGCTGTGATCACGGCGATCGTGCTGATCAATCTAGAGGCCGACGCGATTCCGGAGGCCGCGCAGAAGATCGCGGACCTGGACGGGGTGGCGGAGGTCTACTCCTGCGCCGGCGACGTCGACCTGATCGCCAAGGTGCGGGTCAAGGCGCACGAGGACCTGGCGGACCTCGTGCCCGGCCGCATCGGCAAGGTCGACGGGGTGCTGGACACGGTCACGCACATCGCGTTCCGCTCCTACTCGAGCGCGGACACCGATTCGGCGTTCGAGATCGGCGTCGAAGGCGCCTGAACGGCCACCGGATGCCAGGAAGGCCCCTCCACCCGCCGGGGTGAAGGGGCCTTCCTGGTATCCGAAACCGCTAGTGCCCGGAACCGATCTGGTGGGTTTCGGGGTGGGCTTCCTGGGGGGTTCCGCCGATGTCGTCCTGCCCGGCGTGACCGTAACCGTTGCTGCCGGGCCCGTGCCCGTTCCCGTTGTGCCCATTGCCGTTGCCGTTGTGCCCGTTGCCGTTGGTGTGGGAAGCGCGGTGCAGCGCAGCCGACTCCTCCGGCGGGTCCGGGGTCCACAACGACCCCGGCACCGCGTGCCCGGCGGTACCGAGCTTGTTCATCTTCTTCGGCACACTCGCACCCTGATACGCCAGCGCCACCGCGTGACCGTGCCCGTCCACCCCGCCCAGCGGCTGGTGGACCTCGATGAACTCACCATGCGGCAACCGCTTGATGATCCCGGTCTCCACCCCGTGCTCCAGCACCTCACGATCCGCCCGCTGCAACCCCAGGCACAACCGGTACGTCAGGTAATACGCCACCGGCGGCACCAGCAGCACCCCGATCCGCCCCGCCCACGTCGTCGCGTTCAGCGAAATGTCGAACTGATCCGCGATGATGTCGTTGAACCCCGACAACTCGATCACCAGGAAGAACCCCAGCGCCATCGCCCCCAGCGCCGTCCGCACCGGCGCGTCCCGCGGACGCTGCAGCAGATTGTGATGCGCGGTGTCCTTCGACAACCGCCGCTCCAGGAACGGATACGCCAGCAGCAACCCGATCAGCACCGGCATCCCCACCGCACCCGGGAAGAACACCGCCGGAATCGTGTAATTCCCCAGATACACCTCCCACGCCGGCCAGATCCGCAGCATCCCGTCCGCCCACGCCATGTAGAAGTCCGGCTGCGACCCCGCCGACACCTGCGCCGGGTTGTACGGCCCGAAATTCCACACCGGGTTGATCTGGAACAACCCCGACATCAACGCCAGCACCCCGATCACCAGCGTGAAGAACGCCCCGCCCTTGAGCGCGAACACCGGCATGATCCGGATACCGACGACATTGGTCTCCTTGCGCCGCACCCCCGGGAACTGCGTGTGCTTCTGATACCACACCAACGCCAGATGCGCCCCGATCAACGCCAGCATGATCCCCGGCACCAGCAGGATGTGGATCGTGTACAACCGCGGGATGATCTCCGTGCCCGGGAACTCCCCGCCGAACAACGCCCAATGGATCCAGGTACCGATCACCGGCACCGACAACACGATCCCCGACAACGTCGCCCGGATCCCCGTCCCCGACAGCAGGTCATCCGGCAGCGAATAGCCGAAGAAACCCTCGAACATACCCAGCACCAGCAACAAACTGCCGATCACCCAGTTCGCCTCACGCGGACGCCGGAACGCACCCGTGAAGAAGATCCGCAGCATGTGCACCATCATCGACGCCACGAAGATCAACGCCGCCCAGTGATGCAACTGCCGCACGAACAAACCACCACGCACATCGAACGAAATGTCCAACGTGCTCGCGAACGCCTTCGACATCTCCAGACCCTGCATGTTCTGGAAACTGCCGTGATAGACGACCTCCTCCATCGAGGGATCGAAGAACAACGTCAAATACACACCCGACAGCAACAAAATGATGAAGCTGTACAACGCGATCTCACCCAGCAGGAACGACCAATGCGTCGGGAACACCTTGTTGAACTGGTGCCGCAAACCCTTCGCCATGTGATAACGCTGATCAGCGCTGTCCGCAGCCAGACCCAGCTGCTTCTCCAGCGCACTCGTACCCTTGGTGGGCGTGGTGAGAGAACTCATGACTTACGCTCCCAAAAGGCCGGACCGATGGCCTCGATGAAGTCGCTCCGCGCAACCAAGTATCCCTCTTCGTCAACCGTGATCGGCAGCTGCGCGAGCGGCCGGGTCGCCGGGCCGAAGATGGGCTTGGCGTAGTGCAGCGCGTCGAACTGTGACTGGTGGCACGGGCAGAGGATGCGGTTCGTGCGCTGCTCGTACAGGGAGGTCGGGCAGCCGACGTGGCTGCAGATCTTCGTGTACGCGTAGTAGTCGCCGAAGTTGAAGTCCTCCTGGCCCTGCCGCTTCACGACCCGCGCGGAGTCGGTGGGGCGGAGCCGGATGAGCATGACCGGGTTGTCCACCCGGGTCAGCGCGGCGGCCAGCTTTTCGCGGTCGCCCTTCTCCGAATCGCGGTAGGGGAAGACCGTCTCCATGGCGCCCGCGTCGAGGTCTTCGACCCGCACGCGGGTGACGCCCTTCTCCACGTCCTCGTCCAGGCTGCCGGTGTTGCGCCGCAGGTAGACCTTCTCGCCCTTGAACTCCGGCTGCCAGCCGGTGTGCCAGAGCGAGTCCTTGTTGTTCGTGTCCTTCCAGGGGTCCTTGATGAAGGACGCGATCGGCAGGGCCGCGGCCGCGAGACCGAGCACGCCGGCGCCGCCGATCGCGGTGCGCTTGATCAGCGACCGGCGGGCGATGGTGCTGCGGCTGCCGGCGTCGGCCAGCTGGGCCAGGATCGTCGCGCGGTCGACCTCCTGGGACGGCCCGTCGCCGCGCTGCTGGACCGAGGTCTCGGCCGGCACGAACTTCTTGGTGTACAGGATCACGCCGATGCCCAGCGACAGCACGGCCAGGCCGAGCGTGACGCCCAGGGCCGGGGTGTAGAGGCTGTAGGTCTCGTGCCCGGACGGGTCACTCGGCGCCTTGTACTCCCACCACTTCGGCCAGGCGAGCACGACCACGAAGGCCAGCCCGGCGATCGCCGACAGCACGAACCAGAACGCGACCAGGCGCTCCGCGCGCCGCTCGGCGCGGGTGTTCTTGACCGGCCACGGTTCCGGGTAGTCGATGATCTCGACGCCGTCCAGCTGTCCGCCCAGCTTCACCAGCTGGTCGCGGTCCATCCCGGCCAGCTCCGCCTCCGAGGGCGGCTGGGGCCCTTCGGCACTCATGCCTTCGATCCAATCCACAGTGTCACGCCGATCAGCGCGCCGATTCCGACAACGAAAGCGATCAGGCCCTCCGAAGCGGGGCCGACCCCGCCGAGGCCGTTGCCGCCGGGGTCGTTGTTGCCGTCGGACACCGACTTCACGTAGGCGACGATGTCCTTCTTCTCGTCCGGGTTGAGCTGCCGGTCGGAGAACTTCGGCATGTTCTGCGGCCCGGTGAGCATCGCGTCGTAGATCTGCTCCTCCGTGGCCGGGTCGAGGTTGGGCGCGTACTTGCCCGCCGACAGCGCCCCACCACGGCCGGTGAAGTTGTGACACGAGGCACAGTTGAGCCGGAACAGCTCACCACCGCGGGCCGGGTTGCTGCCGCGCAGCGCCTCGCCGGTCTCGGCCGGCCGCTGCACGCCACCGCCGTGCGCCTGCACGTAGGCGCCGACCGCGTCGATCTCGTTCGAGTTCAGCTTCGGCGGCTTCCGCTCGGCCTGCGCCTCCTGGCGGACGGCGGGCATCCGGCCGGACGAGGTCTGGAAGTACACGGCCGCGTCGCCGATGCCGATCAGGCTCGGACCGCGGTCCTTGACGCCCTCGAGGTTCGCTCCGTGGCACTCGATGCAGGTGTTGTTGTAGACCTGCTCCCCCTGGCGCAGCAGCGCCGGGTCACCCTGCGCCTGCGCCGTCTGCGGCTCGGGCGCGAACACGGCGTACAGCGCGCCGGCTCCCACCAACGCGACACCGAGTGCGAGCAGGCCGGCGAAGCGCCTGCGCAGCTTCGAGCGCGCGCGGAAGCGGCGCTCCGGGGACTTATTGCTGGTGGTCATCTTTCGGCAACCCTTGCTGTCAGTTCGGGCCGATGGGGCTGTGGTGGCGGGCGCGGATCAGGGAAGGATGTAGATGACCGCGAACAGGCCCACCCACACGATGTCGACGAAGTGCCAGTAGTACGACACCACGATCGCCGAGGTGGCCTGCGCGGGCGTGAACTTGCTGAGCTTGGTGCGGATCAGCAGGTACACGAACGCGATCAGGCCGCCGATCACGTGCAGACCGTGGAATCCGGTGGCCAGGTAGAAGACCGTGCCGAACGGGCCGGACGGGATGGTCAGGCCCTCTTCGACCAGGTTGTGGTACTCGTTCGCCTGACCGAACACGAAGATCGCGCCCATGATCAGCGTGATGATGTACCAGCGCCGGAGGCCGTAGACGTCGCCGCGCTCGGCCGCGAACACCCCGAACTGGCACGTCAGCGAAGACAGCACCAGGATCACCGTGAACGGGATCGCGTAGCCGACGTTGAGGTGGAACTCCTCGCCGTGCAGCGGCGGCGGCCAGGCCGCGCCGACCGGGTTCTGCGCCTTCACGGTGAAGAACATGGCGAACAGTCCGGCGAAGAACATCAGTTCGCTGGACAGCCACACGACGGTGCCGACACTGACCATGTTCGGCCGGTTCAGCGAGTGGACCCGCTGGCTGATGGTGGGAGCTGCCGTTGTCACGAATCGCATTATGTCCTCCCGCACGGGCACCCCGCCGTTCGGGTCCACGGCGGGGCGTGGGAGCTTCGCATCACACCCTCGACCGGCGGACGTGAGAGTTACTCATGGGTTTACTGGATCGGCTTCGTGACCTGGCCGGAAAACGGGAAAAGCCCGGTCTGACGCCCGACACGCCCGATTTGAAGATCGTCGTGACGGCGTTCGACCCGGCCGTGGCGGACTCCGCGGCGCTCGCGAGTTCACCCGCCTGGGTCGCCGCCGCGCCCGCCGTTCTCGTGCACCACCTCAGCCTTCCGCCGGGCCGGCTGGCCGAAGCGGCCTCGATCCTCGCGCAGGACGGCTGGGAGCTGCGGGAACAGGGGCCGGACGGCGATCGGGTCCTCGCGCACGCGGTGCGGGTGCAGGTGCTCGACGCGCTGCACTGCGCCCAGGAGCGGTCCCGGATGGCCGGGCTCGCCCAGCGCCTCGGCGGCGACGCGCTCGGCTGGGACGCGCGGCAACCGGGTGAGTCACCGACCGCGTCGGCGTGACGAGCATCTCGGCAGATACCATCGCGGCAGTTCCACCCCGACGAGACGGAGGCGTGCTTGATGGGCGAGCAGGCGAAGCGGATCCTGGTGTTCAGCCACAAGGCCGAGGTGCGCGACGCGATCGTGAACGCCGTCGGCCGCCGGCCGGCCACCGACCTCGGCCGCGTGGAGTACGTGGAGGCCGCCGGGATCGCCGACGTGCTGGCCGAAATGGACGCAGGCACCGTCGACCTCGCGATCCTCGACGGGGAGGCCCAGCCCACCGGCGGCATCGGGCTGACCCGGCAGCTGAAGAACGAGATCGCCGACTGCCCCCCGATCGTGGTCGCCGTGCGGCGCCGGGACGACCGCTGGCTGGCCACCTGGTCGCAGGCCGACGCGGTGCTGGTGCACCCGCTCGACCCGCTGACCGCGGCGGAGACCGTCGCCGGCGTGCTGCGCGCCGGGCGTGTGCCCGTCGTCCACGGCTGAGCCCGCGATGAGTGCGGCCCCGGCCCCCTCCACCTGGCCGGCCCTGCTGAACCGGCTGATCGCGCGCGAGGACCTCTCGGCCGAGGCCACCGGGTGGGCGATGGACCAGATCATGTCCGGGGCGGCCACGCCGGCGCAGATCGGCGGGTTCGCCGTGGCGTTGCGCGCCAAGGGCGAGACCGCGGACGAGATCTCCGGCATGGCCGACACCATGCTGGCCCACGCGCACCGGATCGAGCTGTCCCGGCCCGCGGTCGACATCGTCGGCACCGGCGGCGACCGCTCGGACTCGGTCAACATCTCCACCATGGCGACGATCGTCACGGCCGCCGCGGGCGCGCCGGTGGCCAAGCACGGCAACCGGAGCGCCTCGTCGAAGTCCGGCGCCGCCGACGTGCTGGAAACGCTCGGCGTGCGGATCGACCTGCCGCCCGAGGCGGTGCGCCGGTCGATCGACCGGATCGGCATCGGGTTCTGCTTCGCGCCCGCCTTCCACCCGGCC
The DNA here is from genome assembly GCF_032335455.1 of Amycolatopsis sp. PS_44_ISF1. Lineage (NCBI taxonomy): Bacteria > Bacillati > Actinomycetota > Actinomycetes > Pseudonocardiales > Pseudonocardiaceae > Amycolatopsis > Amycolatopsis sp. PS_44_ISF1. Next base: position 2,691,989 of record NZ_JANUXO010000002.1, read on the forward strand.
TTCCGCCACACCGGGCCGCCGCGGCGCGAGCTCGGCGTGCCGACCACGTTCAACCTGCTCGGCCCGCTGACCAACCCGGCGCAGCCGCGCAGCGCGTTGATCGGCTGCGCCTACCGCGACAAGACCCGGGTGCTGGCCGAGGTCTTCGCCCGGCGCGGGATGTCGGTGCTGGTGGCCCGCGGGGACGACGGGCTGGACGAGATCACCACCACCACGACCACCTCGGTCTGGACGGTCTCCGGCGGCGAAGTGACCGAGCGGACCTTCGACCCGGCCGTGCTCGGCCTCCCGCGCGCCACGGCCGAGGACCTGCGGGGCGGGGACGCCGCGGCGAACGCCGAGGTCGTGCGCGAGCTGGTCGCGGGCAAGACCGGCCCGGTGCGCGACGCGGTGGTGCTGAACGCCGCCGCCGCGCTGGCCGCGTTCACCGGCTTCTCCGGCTCCCTGGAGGACGATCTGGCCGCCGGCCTGGACCGCGCCGCCGACGCCATCGACTCCGGGGCCGCGGCGGCACTGCTGGACCGCTGGATCGCCTTTTCCCGCTCGTGAGCGGCGGGGGCCCAGGCCCCCCGTCGCTCACGAGCGTTTGCGACGCCTCAGGAAGACCGAGAGCGGCGCAGTAGGCGCTAGAGGTGGTTGGAGCCGAAAGCGGGTGAGCTGAAGCCGTAACGCGGCCACAGGGGCACTAGGACGCTGAGGCGTGATGACGCGAGAGCGTGGGGCCAGGCGGGCGCGCACCCGGACCGGCTCGGCGGACGACCGGTCCAGCCACTCCGGGATACCGGCCACCACGGCGTCATCCGGCGCGGTGGTGACCATCGGCCGGGCGGCCCGGAGGCCGCCCGTGGGTCATTCGTGGTTCGGACCCGTGTGGTACTCGAACACCAGTCCGCCGACGGCGATCAGCAGGGCGATCAGGGCCAGCACGAGCAGCCAGATGTGGAAGAACGCGAGCGCCAGTCCGCACAGCGCGGCCGAGGCGGCCAGCCCGATCGGCCAGTAGCTGCCCGGGCTGAAGAAGCCCAGCTCGCCCGCCCCGTCGCTGATCTCGGCGTCCTCGCGGTCCTCCGGGCGCGGCTCGATCCGCCGCGCCACGAACTGCAGGTAGCTGCCCGCGAGGAACGCGAGACCGCCGGTCAGCAGCAGCGCGACGATGCCGACCGGCTCGGCCTTCTGGCCCGTCGCGTAGAGGGCGGTCATCACCCAGTAGATGGCGGCCATGACGACCGCGAACCCCGCCACCAGGTAGAAAATCCGGGCTTCGACCTTCATCGGACTTGCTCCCCTACTCCTCTGGTTCGCCGGAACCGGTCAGTTGGACGCGGTGCGCGCGGTGCGGTCGGTGTTGAACGGCTGCGTGGTCACCGCGTGCGGGGTGCACAGCTCACCGCAGTTCATCGAGGCCAGGGCCTCGGAGGCGGTGTTCGGCTGGCCCGTCTTCGGGTTGGTCTCGGTGCGCAGCTTGAGGTACTGGTCGTACTTGTCCGGGGACAGCGCCCGGACCTCGAAGTTCATCACCGAGTGGTAGGTGCCGCACAGCTCCGCGCACCGGCCGACGAAGGAGCCTTCGCGGTCGATCGAGTTCTGGAACGAGCTGTCCTGGTTGTTCTTCTCCGGGTCCGGCATCACGTCGCGCTTGAAGTGGAACTCCGGGACCCAGAACGAGTGGATGACGTCGGTGGACCGCAGCCGGTACTCGATCGTCTTGTTCGTCGGCAGGACCAGCAGCGGGATCTCGCCGGAGGAGCCGACGGTGCTCACCTGGGTGCCGTCCGCGCGCTTGGCGTTCGCGTCGTCGTACTTGAACTCCCAGTTCCACTGGAAGGCCACCACGTCGACCGTGACGTCCGGGTTCGGCTTCTTGGCCAGCACGTCGTTCTCGGCCGTCGCGGTGAAGAAGAACAGCACGCAGACCATGATCGTCGGCACGACGACCGTGAAGAGCTCGAGCGGGATGTTGTACTGGAACTGCCGCGGGAGGTCGTCCGGACCCTCGACCGCGGCGTTCTTCTTCTTGCGGTGGAACGTCGCGGTCCAGAAGATCAGCGCCCACACGATGACCCCGACGACCAGGGCGGCGACCACCGTCCAGGTCCAGAGGTTCCGCATCTCGTCGGCCTGCGGGGTGACCCCGACCGGCCAGCCGAAGCGGAGGATCTCGTCCCCGGAGCAGCCCGTCGCGGTCAGCGCGACCAGCACCACCAGCGCGGCGACGCGACCGGCCCGCTTACCCACCGGGGTGCGCTCTGGTTTTCCCACTGCGCTGCGCCCTTTCACCCAGAGCGGCTCGGTCAACCCGAGCCTCCTCGACCGATCTTCGTGACAGGCGGAGCCTAGCCGAGCTGGCCCTTCCCGCCGACCAAGGGGTGACCCCAACGCGCGGGGGTCACCCGGCGGGGCCGGGCCGCCGTCGTTCGCGGCATACTGGGCCCTTCCCCGGACCGGCCCGACCCAGAGGTGTGTGAGTACACGTGTGCGGCCTGCTTGGACTGATCTGCGCGACCGAGACCGGCGCGGCGAACGCGCGTGAGGCCGTCGGCGCGGCGATGCGCTGCCAGCGCCACCGCGGCCCCGACGAGCAGGACACCTGGGCCGACGCCGAGGTCGTCTACGGGTTCAACCGGCTCGCCTTCATCGACGTCGAGCACTCCCACCAGCCGTTGCACTGGGGCCCGCCGGAGGCGCCCGGCCGGTACACGCTGAACTTCAACGGCGAGGTCTACAACTACCGCGAGCTGCGCGACGAGCTGGCGGCGGAGTTCGGCGCGAAGTTCGAGACCGAGGGCGACGGCGAAGCCGTGGTCGCGGCGTACCACTACCTCGGCGCCGACGCGGTGAAGAAGCTGCGCGGGATGTTCGCCTTCATGATCTGGGACGCCCAGGAGAAGGTGGTCTTCGGCGCCCGCGACCCGTTCGGCATCAAGCCGCTGTACTACAGCGCGGGCCCGGACGCGGTGGCGTTCTCCAGCGAGAAGAAGAGCCTCCTGGACCTGTCGGACACCCTCGGCGTGCCGCAGGAGCTGGACCGCACAGCGTTGCAGCACTACCTGGTCCTGCAGTACGTGCCGGAGCCGGAATCGCTGCACGCCGGCGTGCGCCGGGTCGAGTCCGGCACCTCGTTCCGCGTGGTCCCGGGCGGGCCGGTCGAGTTCACCCGGTACTTCCACCCGCAGTTCGCCACCAGGCCGGTCAACGGCGCCGGCGAGGCCGACGAGCTGTACCAGCGCATCGCCGATGTGATGCGCGACTCGGTGGGCAAGCACATGATCTCCGACCCGGACGTGACGGTCGGCGCCTTCCTCTCCGGCGGCATCGACTCCACCGCCACCGCGACGCTGGCCAAGGAGCACAACCCGAACCTGATCGCGTTCACCACCGGGTTCGAGCGCGAGGGTTACTCCGAAGTGGACGTGGCCGCGGAGTCGGCCGCCGCGATCGGCGTGCAGCACGTGGTCCGCACCGTCTCGGCCGAGGAGATGATGGAGGCCCTGCCGCTGATCGTCTGGTACCTCGACGACCCGGTGGCCGACCCGGCGCTGGTGCCGCTGTGGTTCATCGCCCGCGAGGCGCGCAAGCACGTGAAGGCGGTGCTCTCCGGCGAGGGCGCGGACGAGCTGTTCGGCGGCTACACGGTCTACAACGAGCCGATCTCGCTGGCGCCGTTCGAGAAGGTGCCCGGTGGGGTGCGCAAGCTCCTCGGCAAGGTCTCGACGAAGATCCCCGAGGGCACCCGGGGCAAGGACCTGCTGCGCCGCGGCGCGCTGTCGCTGGAAGACCGCTACTACGGCAACGCCCGCAACTTCCGCGACGAACAGCTGCGCGCGGTGCTGCGGACCTACGCCGAGGGCGTGGGCTTCAAGGACGTCACCGCCCCCTGGTACGACGTCTCCCGCGGCTGGGACCCGGTGGCCCGGATGCAGCACGTCGACCTCTACACCTGGCTGCGCGGCGACATCCTGGTCAAGGCGGACAAGGTCACCATGGCCAACTCGCTGGAGCTGCGCGTGCCGTTCCTCGACGCCGAGGTGTTCAAGGTCGCCGCCTCGATCCCGCTGGACCAGAAGCTGGCCCACGGCACCACGAAGTACGCGCTGCGCCAGGCGCTGGCCAAGATCATCCCGCCGCACGTGCTCAACCGCCGCAAGCTCGGCTTCCCGGTGCCGATCCGGCTGTGGCTGCGCACCGAGATGTACGACTGGGCCCGCGGCATCATCAACGATTCGAAGACCGACGAGCTGCTGGACAAGTCCGCCGTGCTGCGGCTGCTGGAGGAGCACAAGGCCGGGCAGCTCGACCGCAGCCGGCAGATCTGGGCCCTGCTGGTGTTCATGCTGTGGCACGGGATCTTCGTGGAGCACCGGATCAAGCCGGAGATCCCGGAGCCGGTCTACCCGGTCAAGCTCTGACCCGGTCCGCCGACCGCCGCACCCCCGCCGTGACCTGCGGCGGGGGCGCGGTGGTTCCAGCCCGGGTCAGACCGGCAGCAGCGGTGCGATCTCCGCGGCCGCGGCCGGGCCGAACGCGTCGCTGAGCCGGGCCAGCGCGTCGGCGCGGTCGAGGGTCCACTCCTGGGTGCCGACGGTCTCCAGCACGAGCACCGCGATCATCGAGCCGAGCTGGGCGGCCCGCTCCAGGCCGAGTCCGCCGTCGAGGGCGGCGAGGAAGCCCGCGCGGAAGCCGTCGCCGACGCCGGTCGGGTCGGCCTTGCGGCGCTCCGGCACGGCGCCGATCTGCAGGGCCACGCCGTTCCTGCCGATGATCTCCACGCCCTTCTCGCCCAGCGTGGTGACGCGCAGTCCGACGCGGTCGAGCACGTCGGCCTCGGTCCAGCCCGACTTCTGCAGCAGCAGCTCCCACTCGTAGTCGTTGCTGAACAGGTATTCCGCGCCCTGGACGAACGAGCGCACCTGCGCGCCGTCCATGCGGGCCAGCTGCTGCGAAGGGTCGACGGCGAAGGTGTAGCCGCGCTGGCGGCACTCCTCGGCGTGGCGGACCATGCCGTCCGGGTCGTCCGGGCTGATCAGCACCAGGCTCAGCGCGCCCGCGCGGTCGGCGATGGGCTTGAGCTCGATGTTGCGCGACTCCGCCATCGCGCCCGCGTAGAACGTGGCGATCTGGCACAGGTCGGTGTCGGTGGTGCAGACGAACCGCGCGGTGTGGGCGACCTCGGAGACCAGCACCCCCGTGGTGTCGACGCCGTGGCGCTCCAGCCAGGAGGCGTAGTCCGTCCAGTCCGCGCCCACGGCGCCGACCAGCACCGGGCGCACGCCCAGCACCCCGAGCCCGAACGCGATGTTCGCGCCGATCCCGCCGCGCCGGACCACCAGGTCGTCGGCCAGGAAGCTCAGCGAGACCCGGTGCAGCTGCTCCGCGACGAGCTGCTCCGCGAACCTGCCGGGGAAGTGCATCAGATGGTCGGTTGCGATGCTGCCGGACACCGCGATCCTGGCCTGGTCTGCCACCGGTTCTCCTCATAGCTGTCAGGGCTGTAGGTGCTGGAGCTCACGCGGAGTCACCCGTGGGTCATGCCCCTTACGGGTAGTTCCCGCGCCTCGATCGACACTACCGGCTGGTACCGCTTTCCCCCTCGAATCCTGGTTCATAACGTCGGCCCGGTGAACCTCACCACCGAACCGGAAACCCTCGGCGAGCTGATCGCCGACTGCGCCCACATCCCGTCCGCGCTCCAGCCCCGCACCGGGCGCCGCCCGTGGCCGCGGGCCGACGCCGAGCCGTGGACCGTCGACGACGTCTGCCAGGCGCAGGTCGCCGGGCTCGACGCCTACGTCTGAACGGGTCCGCAAGACAGCGAAGAGGGCCCCCGCCGTCGCCGGCCGGGGCCCTCTCCACGTTCTGCCGAGCCGGGGCTCAGTGGAAGCTGTCGCCGCAGGCGCAGGACCCGGTGGCGTTCGGGTTGTCGATGGTGAAGCCCTGCTTCTCGATGGTGTCGACGAAGTCGATCACCGCGTCCGTCACGTACGGCGCGCTCATCCGGTCGACCGCGACCTGGAGGCCGTCGAAGTCGCGGAAGAGGTCGCCGTCGAGCGTGCGCTCGTCGAAGAACAGCTGGTAGCGCAGGCCCGCGCAGCCTCCGGGCTGGACGGCGATGCGCAGGTGCATGTCGTCGCGGCCCTCCTGCTCGAGCAGGGCCTTCGCCTTGGCTGCCGCGGTGTCGGTCAACGTGACGCCGTGGGTCTCCTCGGCGGTCTCGGCCTGCGTCGCGCCGGTCTGCTCAGCGGTCGTCATGGCACTCCCTCTTGGTCGAACTCTGGGTCGAACTCGGTGCGGGTACTACTCGTGCCTGATTTCCAACGCGAGCCGCGCCCGATCTGTTCCCCCGCATCGTCGCACATCAGGCGCACCTGCCGAACAACGCCGTGACGCCTGCAATACCCTGGTGAGGTGAGGTTCCTGCGCCGAAGCACCACAGACACCGCCGAGCCCGAGGCCACCGAGGCCATCGAGGTCGATGCCGCGACCGGTAAGGCGTCGTACACGCCGGGCAAGGGGCGGGCGACGCCGAAGCGCCGGGAGGCCGAGGCCAAGAAGCGGGGGCCGGTCGCGCCGCCGCCCACCAGCATGCGCGAGGCGATGAAGCGCAACAAGGAGCTGCGGAAGGCGAACCCGCAGCTCAAGGAGGAGCGCCGGGCGGCCGCGCGGGAGACCCGCGCCAAGATGATGTCCGGTGACGAGAAGTACCTGCCCGCCCGCGACCGCGGTCCGGTCAAGGCCTACGTGCGCGACCTGGTCGACTCCCGGCGCAACATCCTGGGCCTGTTCATGCCACTGGCCATCCTGGTCTTCGTGGCGCTGCTGATCCCGGCCCCCGCGGCGCAGCAGTACATCACCCTGGTCTGCATGGCGATGCTGCTGGTGATGGCGGTCGAAGGCGTGGTCAACGGCCGCCGCATCGGCCGGCTGGCCCGCGAGCGCTTCCCGAAGGAGGCGGCGGGCGTGCGCGGTCTCGGCTGGTACGCCTTCGTCCGGGCGAGCCAGATCCGCAAGCTGCGCGTGCCGAAGCCGCGGCTCAAGCCGGGTCAGCCCATCCCGGGCTGAGCTTTCGTTAGCGAGGCGAACAACTTCGCCTAGGCTGGGCCCATGGAGTTTCGACGACTTGGCCGCAGCGGCCTCACCATCAGTGAGATCTCCTACGGGAACTGGCTCACGCACGGTTCCCAGGTCGAGGAGGAGCAGGCTCAGGCCTGCATCAAGGCGGCACTCGAAGCGGGCATCACCACCTTCGACACCGCCGACGTCTACGCCAACACCGCCGCGGAGTCCGTGCTCGGCCGCGGGCTGAAGGGCCAGCGCCGGGAGAGCCTGGAGATCTTCACCAAGGTCTTCGGGCCCACCGGTCCGAAGGGCCCGAACGACAAGGGCCTCTCGCGCAAGCACATCGTGGAGTCGGCGAACGCGTCGCTCAAGCGGCTCGGCACCGACTACCTCGACCTCTACCAGGCGCACCGGTTCGACCGCACGGTGCCGCTGGAGGAGACGATGACCGCCTTCGCCGACCTGGTGCGCCAGGGCAAGGTGCTCTACCTCGGCGTCTCGGAGTGGACCGCGGAGCAGATCACCCGGGGCGCGGAGCTGGCCCGGGAGCTGAAGGTCCCGTTCATCTCGAACCAGCCGCAGTACTCGATGCTGTGGCGCGTGATCGAGTCCCAGGTGGTGCCGGCCTGCGAGCGCGAAGGGCTCGGCCAGATCGTCTGGTCGCCGATCGCGCAGGGCGTGCTCACCGGCAAGTACAAGCCCGGGCAGCCACTGCCCCGGGGCACGCGCGCGACCGACGAGAACGGCGGCGCGAACATGGTCAAGCACTTCCTCGACGACCGGACGCTGACCGCCGTCGCCAAGCTGGAGCCGCTGGCCGCCGAGGCCGGGCTGAGCATGGCGCAGCTGGCCGTGGCCTGGGTGCTGCAGAACCCGAACGTCGCCTCGGCGATCATCGGCGCCTCCCGGCCCGAGCAGGTGCGCGAGAACGTCCAGGCGGCCGGGGTGAAGCTGGAGCCGGAGCTGCGCACCGCGATCGACGAGGCGCTCGGCGACGTCGTCGAGCGCAACCCCGCGCTGACCCAGTGAGCGCTGGTCAGCGGCGCAACAGCCGCTCCGCCACCACGAGGTCGTGCGGGTAGGTGATCTTCAGGTTCTCCGCGCCGCCGGGCACCCAGCGCACCGGCAGCGCGGAGAACCGCTCCATGCACGAGGCCGTGTCCGTGCCCAGGAAGCCCTCGGCCTCGGCCTGCTCGTAGGCCGCGAGCAGGGGCCGGGCGCGAAAGCCCTGCGGGGTCTGCACGCGGATCGCGCCGGGGACCCGGGCCGACACCGACGCATCGCCGGTCACCGCCACCACGTCGTCGGCGGCCAGCCCCGGCACCGCTCCCCCGTGCGCCCGGGTCTCGGCCAGCACGCCGGCGATCAGCTCGGGCGTGGCCAGCGGGCGGGCGGCATCGTGCAGCAGCACCGCGTCCACGCTGCCGTCCTCGATCCGCGGGGCGAGGTGGCGCAGGGCGTTCAGCTCGGACGCCTGGCGCGTCGGCCCCCCGGTCACGAGCTCGACCGGACCGGGGTGCGCGGCCAGCACCGGACCGGCCAGCCCGGCGTCCTGCGGCCGGATGACCAGCACCAGCACGCCGATCCCGGTCACCTCGGCGAACGCCGCCAGCGACCACGCCACCACCCGCCGTCCCGCGACCGGCAGGTAGACCTTGTTCAGCTCGGCGCCGACGCGGGTGCCGGCGCCACTGGCCAGCACCACCCCGGCCGCAGTCGTTTCGCGCACGTCGCGCGACCCTACTGGGCCGCGCGCCCCGGCCGTTCCCGGGCGGGGCGGTAGGTTGACGACCGGGAATCCCGGCGAGAGGAAGGCCTGGCGTGGAAGCGGACACCAGCATCGAGTTCGGCGAGATCGAACCGCCCAGCGACCAGGCCCGGTCGGCGGCGATCGAGCTGCACGGCAAGCTCGTCAAGCCGGCCGGCTCGCTCGGCCGCCTGGAGGAGCTGGGCGTGTGGATCGCGGCCTGCCAGGGCCAGGCCCCGCCACGGCCGTTCACCCGCCCGCGGGTGGTGGTGTTCGCCGGCGACCACGGGATCGCGGCCCGGGGCGTCTCGGCTTACCCCGCCGAGGTGACTTCCCAGCTGGTCGGCACCATGCTCACCGGCGGCGCGGCGATCAACGTGCTGGCGGCCGCGGCCGGCGCCAGCGTGCGGGTGGTCGACCTGGCCGTGGACACCGGGGAATCGGCCATGCGCTCGATCGGCGAGTTCAAGGTCCGCCGCGGCTCGGGCTCGATCGACGTCGAGGACGCCCTCACCGAGGACGAGGTCCGCGCCGCCGTGCGGGCCGGCATCGCGATCGCCGACAGCGAGGTGGACGGCGGCGCCGACCTGCTCATCGCGGGCGATCTGGGGATCGGCAACAGCACCCCGGCGGCCGTGCTGGTCGCCGCGCTGACCGGCAGCGAGCCGGTGGCCGTGGTCGGCCGGGGCTCCGGGATCGACGACAACGCGTGGATGCGCAAGGCCGCCGCGGTCCGCGACGCGCTGCGCCGCGCCCGTGCCGTCCTCGCCGACCCGATGGCCCTGCTGCGCACCTCCTCGGGCGCCGACCTCGCCGCGATGGCGGGCTTCCTGGCCCAGGCGGCGGTCCGCCGCACGCCCGTGGTGCTCGACGGACTCGTGGTCTGCGCCGCCGCGATGGTGGCCGAGGAGCTCGCGCCCGGTGCGCGCCGCTGGTGGATGTCCGGCCAGCTGACCGGCGAGCCCGCGCACGCGCTGGCCCTGGAGCACCTCGACCTCGGCGGCCTGCTCGACCTCGACGTCCGTCTCGGCGAAGGGACCGGCGCCGTCACCGCGCTGCCGCTGCTGATGATGGCCGCCCGGGTGCTGGCCGAGATGACCACGCACGAGCAGTCCGGCGTCTCCGGGCCGCTCGTCCCGGTCGACGCTTCCTGAGGCACCTCCGGAAAAACGCGGCGAAAGGGCCGCTCGCGATCTCCTCGCGAGCGGCCCTTTCGCCGTAGGTTCCGGTTCGCCGCCGGTCAGCTCAGCGGCAGCATCCAGCCCTCGGGAGCCGGGCGGGTGCCCTCCTGGATGCCGACCAGCTCCTCGCGCAGCTCCATGGTCAGCTTGCCCGCCTCGCCCCCCGAGACGGAGAACTCGCCGCCCGCGTGCTTCACGTGCCCGACCGGTGTGATCACCGCCGCGGTACCGCAGGCGAAGACCTCGGTCAGCTCACCCGAAGCGGCCGACTTCTCCCACTCCTCGGTGGAGATGCGGCGCTCCTCGACGGGGTGGCCCAGGTTCTGCGCGAGCCGCAGCAGCGACTTGCGCGTGACCCCCGGCAGCAGCGAGCCGGTCAGCTCCGGCGTCACCACGCGCGCGTCGGCGCCCGAGCCGAAGACGAAGAACAGGTTCATCCCGCCCATCTCCTCGACCCAGCGGCGCTCGACCGCGTCGAGCCAGACCACCTGGTCACAGCCCTTCTCCACGGCCTGCGCCTGCGCCACGAACGACGCCGCGTAGTTGCCGGCGCACTTCGCGAACCCGGTGCCGCCGGGCGCCGCGCGCACGTACTCCGTGGACAGCCACACGCTCACCGGCTTCACGCCACCGGTGAAGTAAGAGCCGGCGGGCGAGGCGATCACCGCGTACACGTACTCCCCGGCCGGCCGGTTGACGCCCAGTCCGGTCTCGGTGGAGATCATGAACGGGCGCAGGTAGAGGGATTCGCCCGGCTGAGTGGGCACCCACCGCTCGTCCACCGCGATCAGCTCGCGCAGCGAGTCGAGGAAGATCTCCACCGGCAGCTTCGGCATCGCGAGCCGGGCGGCCGAATCCTGGAAGCGCTCGGCGTTGGCGTCGGGGCGGAACGCGGAGATGGTGCCGTCCGGCTGGCGGTAGGCCTTGAGCCCCTCGAAGATCGCCTGGCCGTAGTGCAGCACGGAGGTGGCCGGGTCGAGGGAGAAGGGCTCGTACGGCCCGACCTGGGCGTCGTGCCAGCCCTGCGCCTCGTTCCACTTCACCGTGACCATGTGGTCGGTGAAGTAAGTCCCGAACCCCGGCTTGGCCAGTACCTCGGCGACGCGTTCCGGGCTCGCGGGGTTCGAGTTCGGGACATGGGAGAACTGCGTCGCTGTCGTCATGGTTAGACGATAGCGCTCGTTCGGAAGCACGTTAGTCGGAAGACCACCTATTTTCCCCGCTGCCCACCCCCGGCCCGCGCGGAGCGGCCCCGCACGCCGCGCCCGGCCCCACTAGGATGGTCCCGTGACCTCACACCCCGTACTGTCGGCCAAGCCCGGGTTCGGCCCCGACCTGAAGACCTTCGGCACCGCGGTCCTGCTGACCTTCGGCGCCGGTCTGCTCGGCCTGGTCGGCTGGGCCCTGCTGAGCAGCGGCTTCGGCTTCTTCCTGGGCCTGATCGCGGCCGGTTTCGGCATCTACTGGTGGCGCAGCCTGCACGGCAAGGTGTTCGCCCCGGACCTGCCCACCCGCTCGGTGGTCATCCTGCTGGTGGTCAACCTCGTGCTGGCCGGCATCCTGGTGCTCACCGCCTGACCGGCCGGTCGGCGTCCCCGAACCGGTGGCCTAGAGCAGCCCGTCCGGCAGCTTCGGCGCGGGCCAGTCCGGGTCCGGCCGGAAGTCCGTGTACGTGCCGTCGAACGGGAAGGCACCGCGCTCGGCCAGCGCGCCGAGCCGTTCGCCCTCCGCCCGGAGGCGGTCCAGGTGCGCGCCGGTGAGCCGGCCGGCGGCCACGGCCTCCACCGCCTCGTCCTCGTCCTCCCACCGCCAGCCGCGGTCCGGGGTGACCACCACGTCCAGCACCCCGTCGATCCGGTCCGGCCCGGCGGCGGTGCGGCCCACGGGCAGCTCGAGGTTGACGTACCACTGGAGGAAGACCCCGTCCGGGCCGAAGAACCACCACACCGAGGACCACTCGTCCTCGGTGATCATCCGCAGCGTGGACGTGCCGAGCCAGGTGTCGGGCACCGGTACCCGCGGGACGCGGAACCGCTGGCCCAGCGGGGCCTCGTGCATCCGGCGGCCGTCCGCGAGCCGGCTGCCGACGATCGGGGTGCCCCTCGGGAGCCAGCCGAACAGCACCCGGCCGTCGTCGGAGACCACGCGCAGCGGGTGGTGCTGGCCGATGCTGCCGTCGGGCCGCAGGAACCGTTCGACGACGGTCTGCCCGGGCTCCCAGCGGTGATCACTCATGCGTCTCACGGTAGCGGCGCCCGCGGGCGCGCAGCACCAGTTCGGCGACGGTGCCGAAACCGGCCAGCAGCAGTGCTGCGTACGGCGTCACGAACAGCGCCAGCACCGCGCCGGCGACCCCGGCGGACGCTCCGGGCAATCCGCCTCGCGGGGTGAGCAGCGCCCGGGCGCCGGTGAACGTGGACAGCGCGACCGGGACGGTCGCGAGCACCACGACCACGGTGAGCAACGGCTGCAGCTGCCCGGCGTCGGCGGCGTAGAGCAGGTCGCGCAGGGAGGTGGCGGACAGCCCGAGCCGCACCGGGCCGAGCTGCCGGAGCGCGACGAAGGCCACCAGCACCGCGACCACGCCGAGGGTGAGCGCGCGGCCCCGCTGGTGCTCCCCCGGCTCCGGCCGCAGGAAGGGCAGCACGACCAGCGCCGCCACCACGATCCCGGCGACGTCCGGCGCGCCGATCCCCCCGGCGGACGGCACCGGCGCGATCACCGAGCACAGCACCACGAGCAGCACCGCGGCCACCAGCAACGCCCCGGTCAGCCGGCGCCGCAGCGCGGCCGGCAGCCGGAGCCCGGCCAGGTCGGCGGCCGCGACCACCAGGACCAGCCCGGCCGCGGCGGGCGCCGGGGCGCCGGGCACCACGTAGCCGCCGAACACGATCCCGTAGACCACGACCAGCGCGAGCCGGGCGAACCCGCCCGCCCACCGCTCGATCGGGCAGTCGCCGAGCGCGGGCATCCGGGCGGCGAGGACCGCCACCGCCGCGGCGAGCACCACGCCCGCGAGCAGCCAGTAACCGGCCCCGGCGGCCCCCACCGCAAGGACCACGAACAGGCCGCCCCCGAGACGCACGACGATCCCCTTCCGACACCCGGCCACCCGTGTCATTAGCATGGCTCACGATCCGTCCGGGCGCGCCGCCCGGTGTCACCGTGACCGCGCGAGGAGCCAGAAGTGACCGTGCCGAAGCTAGCCCTCTCCGACAACACCGAGGCGGCGCTGGCCAAGACCCGCGCCGACGTGGTGGTCGTCGGCCTCCTGCAAGGCGAAGGGGGTCCGGCGCTGGCCGCCGGCGCCGCGGTGGCCGACGCCGCGTTCGACGGGAAGCTCACCGAGGTGCTCGCCACGCTCGGCGCCACCGGCAAGGCCGAAGAAGTGGTCAAGCTGGCCACCCTGGGCAAGCTGCCGGCGTCGGTGGTGCTGGCCGTGGGCCTCGGCCGGCCGGACGGCGGCGCCGTCACCGCCGAGCAGGTCCGCCGCGCCGCCGGTGCCGCCGGCCGCGCGCTGGCCGGGACCGAGCGCGCGTTCGTCACGCTCTCCGCGCTCGACCTGCAGGCCGCCGTCGAGGGCCTCGCGCTCGGCGCGTACACCTTCACCGAGTACCGCTCCGAGAAGGGCAGCGCCCCGCTGGCCAAGGCCGACTTCGTCAGCCCGGAGGACGGCGCCGCGCGCGAGCACAAGGCGACGCTGAAGGCCGCGACGGCCATCGCCGAGTCCGTGATCATCGCCCGCGACCTGATCAACACCCCGCCGAACGACCTGTTCCCGGCCTCCTTCGCCGACCGCGCGAGGAAGCTGGCCGAGGAGGGCGGGCTCGAGTTCGAGGTGCTCGACGAGAAGGCCCTCAAGCGCAAGGGCTTCGGCGGCATCCTCGGGGTCGGCGGCGGCTCCTCGCGTCCGCCGCGCCTGCTGCGCGTGGGCTACAAGCCGGCGAAGGCGGGCAAGAAGGTCGCGCTGGTCGGCAAGGGCATCACCTTCGACTCGGGCGGCATCTCGATCAAGCCCGCCGCGGGCATGGACGAGATGACCTCCGACATGTCCGGCGCCGCCGCCGTGCTCGCCGCCGTGGTGCTGGCCGCGAAGCTCAAGTACCCGATCGAGGTCACCGCGCACATCCCGCTGGCCGAGAACCTGCCCTCGGGCACCTCGTACCGCCCGGGCGACGTGCTGACCATGTACGGCGGCAAGACCGTCGAGGTGCTCAACACCGACGCCGAGGGCCGCCTGGTCCTGGCCGACGCGATCGTCCGCGCCGCCGAGGAGGACCCGGACTACCTGATCGAGACCTCGACGCTGACCGGCGCCCAGGTCGTCGCGCTCGGCCGCCGCACCGCCGGGGTGATGGGCTCGGACGAGTTCCGCGACCGCGTCGCGGGCATCATGCGGGCCACCGGTGAGGGCGGCTGGGCCATGCCGCTGCCCGAGGAGCTGCGCGGCGAGCTCGACTCCCGCCTGGCCGACCTGGCCAACGTCACCGGCGCCCGCTGGGGCGGCATGCTCGCGGCCGGCATCTTCCTGCGCGAGTTCGTGGCCGAGGGCCTGCCGTGGGCCCACATCGACGTCGCGGGCCCGGCCTACAACGGCAGCGGACCGTGGGGCTACACCGGCAAGGGCGGCACCGGCGTCCCGGTCCGCTCCATCGCCGCCGTCCTGGCCGACATCGCCGGCCGGGGCTGACCCGCTCCTCCCGCCGCACCGAGGCCCCCTGACCCGTGTGGGTCAGGGGGCCTCGGTGCGGGGTGTGGCACCCTGACGCGCATGGAGCGCGACGAGTACCTCGAAGCGGCGGTCCGCGACGTGCTCACCGGCGAAGACGCCACCGTCGACCGGCGGATCGGCCACGCCGCGCTGCTGCTGGCCACCGCGGGCGCGCCCGGACCGGCCGACCGGGTCGTCACGCACTGGCAGCGGCTGACCGAGCGGCCGGTGACCCGGCTGGCCGACGACGCCGTGCGCGCGCGGGCCTGGGCGATGCTGGCCGAGGCGCGCGGCGTCGGTCCACAATGGGCAGAAGCACTGTCCCTTTTGGACCTTGATGCCGAGGAGCGCGCCCACGAAGCGCTGCTGGCCCGCCGGGTGTCCGAGCTGGAAGGGGTCTTCGACGGTTCGCCCCTCGCGGGCGTGGCCGCCGGGCTCGCGCCGGGCCGCGCCGACCCCGCCCGCGTCGCGCTCGCCGAAGGCGATCTCGGACGGTGGGCCGAGCTGGTCGCCGGACAGGCGAACCCGGACGTCGCCACGCTGGGCGCGACCCGCCCGCTCGCACCGCGGCTCGTGGCCGGCGCCGACCCGCTCGGCCTCGGACCCGAGTGGCCCGGCCAGTGCGCCGGGGCGCTGGTCGCGGCGCTGAGCGAGCGGTACCCGTCCGAAGCCGGGAGCTGGCCCGAGCTGGTCGCCGCGATCCTGCGGCTGCGCGGCCGGCCGTCGCCCGGACCGGCGGCCGAGAGCGAGGTCGCGGCGGCCGAGGCCCGGCTGGGCGTCCGGTTTCCCGGTGACTACCGGGAGTTTCTGCGGACGGCCGACGGGCTGCCCGCCGACGTCGTCTTCCCCCGGCTGCTGCCCGCGCGCGAACTCCGCGCGGACGGGCCGGTGGTGATCGTCTCCGAGCCCGCGCTGGTGCTGCTCACCGCGACCGGTGGCCGGTGGCGCGCGGTCGAGGTCGACCCGGTGTTCGGCAGCACCGCGCACCCGAGCTTCCGCGCGTTGCTGGAGCAGCACCTACGGCTGCTGGAGGCGGCGGCCTGACCCGGGCTGATGCCGGGTGACCAACCTCACCCGGGCGCCTGGCCGCGTTTCTTTCGCTCGGTGTACTCACGCATGCGCTTCGGGTAACCGACCCGGGCCACCTCGTACACCGGGATGGACCGCCGGTGCCCGAACTGCTGGGCCGCTTCGAGCCCGCCGATGCGGCGCCGGGTCCATTCGCCGTCGTGCGCGACGAGCACCACCGTGGCCTCGGTGACGTTCGTCTTCGGCTCCACGTAGGCCTCCACCCCGCGCCGGGCTCCGGCCCATTCGTCCAGGTGCCGGGTGTCGTCGGGGCCGGCCTGGCGCACCGTGCCCGGCCGGCCGCGGCGGCCCCGGCGGCGCAGCGAGTCGAAGATCCCCACCCCGACCACCTCACTTCCTGCTCGTGTCCGCCACCCATTATTCCCGCACCCGGGTGTGGCCGGTGTCGCCGAGCGCGCCCTTGGCCCGGCTAGGTCGCAGGCCGGATCAGCGTAGTGACAAGATGGCGGTTGTCGCGCGCGCGTTTATACCGCGCCGGGCGGCGACCGAGCTCCACCCCTACCGCTTGCCGAGGAGTTATTGAAGTGACCGACACCTCCGCCGACCTTGTGATCCTGGGAGGCGGATCGGGCGGCTACGCCGCGGCCTTCCGCGCGGCCGAGCTGGGCCTTTCCGTCACGCTGATCGAGAAGGACAAGCTGGGCGGGACCTGCCTCCACCGGGGCTGCATCCCGACCAAGGCCCTGCTCCACGCCGCCGAGGTCGCCGACGAGACCCGCGAGGCCGGGTCCGTCGGCGTCAAGGCCGTCTTCGAAGGCATCGACATCGCCGGGGTCAACAAGTACAAGGACGGCATCGTCGCCCGGCTCTACAAGGGACTGCAGGGCCTGGCCAAGGCCCACAAGGTCACCCTGGTCGAGGGTTCCGGCACGTTCGTCGGCGGCACCACCGTCGAGGTCGGCGGCGACCGCCACACCGGCAAGAACGTCATCCTCGCGACCGGCTCCTACTCGCGCACGCTGCCCGGCCTCGAGCTCGGCGGCCGGATCATCGCCAGCGAGCAGGCCCTCTCGCTCGACTACGTGCCCAAGAAGGTCGTGGTGCTCGGCGGCGGCGTGATCGGCGTCGAGTTCGCCAGCGTGTGGGCCTCCTTCGGCGTCGACGTCACCGTGGTCGAGGCCCTGCCCCGGCTGGTGCCGAACGAGGACGAGTTCGCCTCCAAGCAGCTCGAGCGCGCGTTCCGCCGTCGCAAGATCACCTTCAAGACCGGCGTGCGGTTCACCGGGGCGAAGCAGGACGACGACGGCGTGAGCGTCTCGCTGGAGTCCGGCGAGACCATCGACGCGGACCTGCTGCTGGTCGCCGTCGGCCGCGGCCCGAACTCGGCCGGCCACGGCTACGAGGAGGCCGGTGTCGAGATCGAGCGCGGTTTCGTGCTCACCGACGACCGCCTGCGCACCAACCTGCCCCACGTCTACGCCGTCGGCGACATCGTGCCCGGCCTGCAGCTCGCCCACCGCGGCTTCCAGCAGGGCATCTTCGTCGCCGAGGAGATCGCCGGGCTGAGCCCGCGCGTGATCGACGAGAGCGGCATCCCGCGCGTCACCTACTCCCACCCCGAGGTCGCCTCCGTCGGTCTCACCGAATCGCAGGCCAAGGACAAGTACGGGGCGGAGGTCACCACGTTCACCTACGACCTCGGCGGCAACGGCAAGAGCCAGATCCTCAAGACCTCCGGTGGGGTCAAGCTGGTGAAGGCCCCCGACGGCCCCGTCGTCGGGGTGCACATGGTCGGCGACCGCGTCGGCGAGCTGATCGGCGAAGCGCAGCTGATCTACAGCTGGGAGGCGTTCCCGGAGGACGTCGCCCCGCTGATCCACGCGCACCCCACCCAGACCGAGGCCCTCGGTGAAGCGTTCCTCGCCCTAGCGGGCAAGCCGCTGCACGTGCACAGCTGACGTCTCACCGGCAGAATCCACCCCACGTTTACAGATCAAGGGAGTCAGCGAACGATGGCCTACTCCGTCACGTTGCCGGAGCTCGGTGAGAGCGTCACCGAGGGCACCGTCACCCGGTGGTTGAAGCAGGAGGGCGACTCGGTCGAGGTCGACGAGCCGTTGCTGGAGATCTCCACGGACAAGGTCGACACCGAGGTCCCGTCGCCGGTCGCCGGCACGGTTGTGAAGATCAGCGCCCAGGAGGACGAGACCGTCGAGGTCGGCGCCGAGCTCGCCGTGATCGACGACGGCACCGGCGGGGTGCCCGAGTCCTCGTCGGATTCCGGCGAGGCCCCCGCGGAGGAGGAGCAGCCGGAGCCCGAGGCCGCCCCCGAGGAGGAGCCGGCCCGGGACGAGGCCCCGTCGCAGCCGGACACCGCGCCGGCCGCCGGGGGCGAGGGCACCGAGGTGAAGCTGCCCGAGCTGGGCGAGAGCGTCACCGAGGGCACCGTCACCCGCTGGCTCAAGCAGGTCGGCGACTCGGTCGAGGTCGACGAGCCGCTGCTGGAGATCTCCACGGACAAGGTCGACACCGAGGTCCCGTCCCCGGTCGCCGGCACCGTGCTGGAGATCCGCGCGGGCGAGGACGAGACCGTCGAGGTCGGCGGGGTGCTCGCGGTGATCGGTGACGCCGGTGCGGCGCCGAAGCCCGCGGCGGCCCCCGAGCCCAAGCCGGAACCGAAGCCGGAACCGAAGCCCGAGCCCAAGCCGGAACCCCGGCAGGCCAAGCCCGAGCCGAAGCCGGAGCCCAAGCCCGCCCAGCAGGCCAAGCCGGAGCCCAAGCCCGAGCCCGCCGCCTCGTCCACTTCGGACAACGGTTCGGCCGGAGGACCGTACGTGACCCCGCTGGTGCGCAAGCTCGCCTCGGAGCACGACATCGACCTCACCAGCCTGACCGGCAGCGGGGTCGGTGGCCGGATCCGCAAGCAGGACGTGCTCGCCGCCGCCGAAGCCAAGCAGAAGGCGGCCACCCCGGCGCCGGCCGCGGCCGCCCCGGCTGCGTCGGCCCCGTCGGCCGCATCGGCCCCGGCCAAGCCGCGCGCCGCCGCGGTCTCGCCGGACATCGCCGCCCTGCGCGGCACCGTCCAGAAGGCGAGCCGCATCCGGCAGATCACGGCGTCGAAGACCCGCGAGTCGCTGCAGGTCTCCGCGCAGCTCACGCAGGTGCACGAGGTCGACGTCACCAAGATCGCCAAGCTGCGCCAGCGCGCGAAGGCGGCGTTCAAGGAGCGCGAGGGCGTCAACCTCACCTTCCTGCCGTTCTTCGCCAAGGCGACGGTCGAGGCGCTCAAGCAGCACCCGAACGTCAACGCGTCCTACAACGAGGACACCAAGGAGATCACCTACCACGGGGCCGTGCACCTGGGCATCGCGGTGGACACCGACAAGGGCCTGCTCTCGGTGGTCATCCACGACGCCGGTGAGCTGAGCCTGGCCGGGATCGCGCACCGGATCACCGATCTGGCGGGCCGGGCGCGGGCCGGGCAGATCAAGCCGGACGAGCTGTCCGGCGGCACCTTCACCATCACGAACATCGGCAGCAACGGGGCCCTGTTCGACACGCCGATCATCGTGCAGCCGCAGTCCGGCATGCTCGGGACCGGCTCCGTGGTGAAGCGCCCGGTCGTGGTGGCCGACGCCGAGGGCAACGACACCATCGCCGTCCGCTCGATGGTGTTCCTGCCGCTGACCTACGACCACCGCCTGGTCGACGGCGCGGACGCCGGCCGCTTCCTGACCACGATCAAGCAGCGGCTGGAAGAGGGCAACTTCGAGGACGAGCTGGGTCTGTAAGGCTCCGTTCCCGCAGCGAAGGCCGCCGCACTCCCCCGGGGGTGCGGCGGCCTTCGCCGTTCCCCGGGTCTCACTATTACGGAATACCGTCGCTCCACGTTGACCCGAGGAAGCTTGGTGACCACTGCGGACACTCCCGGGGCGTCGTCGGCGAGCTGAGCTGGGCCGTCCGGCTGACCGCGCGAGTAGAGGTGCCGGCCGCACGGGCCAACCCGGTGCGGATCGCGCTCGCCCCAGGCGGCGCGCAGAGCGGCACCGCCCTACAGGAGACCGCCGCGCTGCGCTTGCCCGGACAGCTCGACCACCACCTCAAGGCACTCACCGGCGCAAGCCGGTGGAGCAGGACCGGCGCGGTGGCCGACGTGACCGGTCCGCGGCGGCCGGGCGTGCGGAACCCGGGCGGATAGGACACGATCACAGGCATGCGGGTACTCATCGCCGGTTCCGGCGGGCTCATCGGCACGGCACTGGCCACCCGGCTGCGGACCTCCGGCCACGACGTCGTCCGGCTGGTCCGCCGTGAGGCGCGCGCGGCCGACGAGCGCGGCTGGGATCCGCCGTCCGCCAGGATCGACGAAGGCGCCTTCACCGGGGTGGACGCGGTCGTGAACCTGTGCGGTGCGCCGCTGCTACCGGGCCGCTGGAGCGCGATGCGCAAGCAGGTGCTGCTCGACAGCCGCGTGGAGCCCACCGAGGTACTGGCCGAGGCCGTGGCCGAGCACGGCATCAAGGTGCTGGTGAACGGCTCCGCGGTCGGTTACTACGGCAGTCCCGGCTCGACCGTGCTCGACGAGGGGGCCCCGTCCGGCGAGGATTTCCTGGCCGGGCTGTGCCGGGCCTGGGAGTCGGCCACCGCCCCGGCCACCGCGGCGGGAACTCGCGTGGTGTCGGTGCGCACGGGCCTGGTGCTCGCCCGCGAGGGCGGGCTGATGGTCCTGCTGCGCCCGCTGTTCAAGGCCGCGCTGGGCGCCCGGCTGGGCGACGGCCGCCAGTACATGTCCTGGATCTCGCTGGACGACCAGATCGGTGCCCTGGTCCACGCTCTGGAGCACGAGGATCTCCGCGGACCGGTCAACCTCACCGGCCCGGCCCCGGTGAGCAACGCGGAGTTCACCCGCGCCCTGGCCCGCGCCGTCCACCGCCCGGCGCCGTGGCGCGCGCCCGGCTTCGTGCTGAAGCTGGCTCTCGGCCAGGCCGCCGAGGAAATGGCGCTGTTCGGCCAGCGCGCCGTGCCCCGCGCGCTGGAACGTTCGGGGTACGCGTTCCGGCACGAAACGCTGGAAAGCGCACTGGCCGCGGCGACGTGACCGGGGCTTCGGAGCCAGCGCCGGGTCGGGCCCGACGCACGCGGACCACTCCCCGCGCGGACCGGCCCGGCCCCGGCACGACCGTCCGCCGCGTCCGCTGGCTGGTCGCCGGAGTGGTCCTCCTGACCGCCTTCCTCCTGCTCGGCCTGGCCGTCGCCCACCAGCCGCTCGCGCTGGACCAAGCCGTGGCCGATGCGTTGCGCGGCCAGTACTCCCGGCCCGCCGGCCAGGTCGCCGGAGTGGTCACCACCGTGCTCGGTCCCGTGCTGCCCTTCGCTCTCGGCCTGGCCCTGGTCGTGCTCGTGCTGCGCGAGCGGGCGCGCCTGCCGCTGGGTCTGAAGCTCGCCGCCGTGCTCATCCTGGGCCGGCTGACCAGCGTGGTGTTCAAACCCGTTTTCCTGCGCCCGCGCCCGCGTGCGTACCCGGACCTCAGCTACCCGAGCGGGCACGTCGTGTCCGTCGCGTCGACCGCGCTGGTGGCCGTGCTGCTCGTGGGGTGGCTCGCCCCGAAGTTCGTCGCCCGGACGGCCGTGATCGGTGCCTTGGCCACGGTGCTCGCGGCCGTCTGCCGGATCGTGCTCGGCGTGCACTGGGTGACCGACACCGTCGGCGCGGTGCTGGCGGTCCTCGGCGTCGGGCTGGTGTCGGCGAGCGCACTGCGGCTCCTGCCCCTTCCCGCGCGTGATCGGCGTAGCCTCGACGAGTGAGTTCTTCGAGCCCTTCCTGCCGTGCCGCCAGCGAACCCGTCGACGTCCGGGAGCTCGGCACGATCGCCTACCCCGAGGCCTGGGACCTGCAGCGCGAGGTCCTCGCCGCACGGGCCGACGAGACCGGCCCGGACACCTTGCTGCTGCTGGAGCACCCCTCGGTGTACACGGCGGGCAAGCGCACCGAGCCCGCCGACCGGCCCACCGACGGCACCCCGGTGATCGACGTCGACCGCGGCGGCAAGATCACCTGGCACGGGCCGGGCCAGCTGGTCGGCTACCCGATCCTCAAGCTCGACGACCCGATCGACGTCATGCACTACGTGCGGCGCCTGGAGGAGGCGCTGATCGTGGTGTGCGAGCGGCTCGGCGTGCGCCCCGGCCGCGTCGAGGGCCGCAGCGGCGTGTGGCTCCCGGCCGGCGACCGCGGGATCGAGCGGAAGATCGCCGCCATCGGCATCCGCATCGTGCGCGGCGTCACCATGCACGGCTTCGAACTCAACTGCAACGCCGACCTGTCCGCTTTCGACGCGATCGTGCCGTGCGGCATTCGCGATGCCGGCGTCACCTCGCTCTCGGCCGAGCTGGACCGCGATGTCACCGTCGAGGAGGTGCTGCCGATGGCCCGCGAGACCGTGCTGGCCGCCCTCGAAGGCGAGCTCGTGGTCACCGGCGACCGCTGGCTGCCGCGTCCGGAAGCACCGCAGGCCCCCGGCGTCACCTTCGCCCTGCAGAACTGACCCCGTGGGTGGCCGGCCCGGTTCCGACCGTCCCGGCCACCCACGAGCGGTCACAACTGGGCAGCGACCTCGGCCGCGATGTACTCGATGTGCCCGAGGTCGGCCAGGTCCAGGATCTGCAGGTAGAGCCGGGTGACCCCGGTCTTCTCGCGCCACTGCCCGATCCGGTCGACGACCTCCGCGGGCGTCCCGGCCAGTCCGTCGGCCCGCAGCTGCCCGAGGTCACGGCCGATCGCCTCGGCCCGGCGCGCCACCTCGGCGTCGTCGCGGCCGACCACGGCGGTCAGCGCGACCGAGCGCAGGATCGACTTCGGGTCGCGCCCGATCGCCTCGGCCGCCGCGTCGACCCGGGCGAACTGCTCGACCACCGCCTCCTGTCCGGCGAACGGCAGGTTGAACTCGTCGGCGAAGCGGGCGGCCAGTTCCGGCGTGCGCTTCTTGCCGCCACCCCCGAGGATCACCGGCGGACCGGGTGACTGCGCGGGCTTCGGCAGCGCGGGCGAATCGGTCACGGTGTAGTTCCGGCCGGAGAAGGAGAACTGCTCCCCCACCGGCGTCTTCCACAGCCCGGTGATGATCTCCAGCTGCTCGGAGTAGAGGTCGAACCGCTCCTTGGGCGCCGGGAAGGCCAGGCCGTACGCGGCGTGCTCCCGCCCGAACCAGCCCGAGCCGAACCCGAACTCGACCCGGCCGCCGGACATCCGGTCCACCTGCGCGACGGAGATGGCCAGCGGGCCCGGGTGCCGGAAGGTGGCGGGGCTGACCAGGGTGCCCAGCCGCACCCGGCTGGTCTCGCGGGCCAGCCCGGCCAGGGTGATCCACGCGTCGGTGGGTCCGGGCCGCCCGTCGCCGCCCATCGCCAGGTAGTGGTCGCTGCGGAAGAAGGCGCTGTAGCCGGCGTCCTCGGTCGTCTTGGCCACCCGGAGGAGGTCGTCGTAGCCGGCGCCCTCCTGTGGCTCGGTGAAGATCCTCAAGTCCATGCCGGTCAGCCTAATCAGCTCGCGGCGGAGCGCTCCCCGGCCTCGCCGGGCTGCCGGATCCGCAGCAGCACCCGCACGATCACGTCCTGGATCTCGGCGCTGACCTTCTTCGGGTCGGCCGCACCGGCGATTTCCGTGGCCGCGCTGGACAGCGCGCCGAACAGCAGCCGCGCGGTCAGGTCCACCGGGACCGGCTCGACCTCGCCCGCGTCCACCAGGGACTGGAGCCCGGAGCGGACCAGGCCGAAGCTGCACTGCTCCTCGGCCTCGCGCCAGCGCTCCCAGCCCATCACCACCGGCGCCTCGTGGATGGCGATCCGCTGGTACGCCGGGTCGAGGCAGCTGCGGATGAACTCCTTGAGCCCGCCGAGCGAGCGTTCCCACGGCGTGCCGGGCCCGGTCACGATCTTCTCGAGCCGGTCGTAGACCAGGCTCTCCACCGCCTCGAAAGCCGCCTCGAACAGGGCCTGCTTCCCGCTGAAATGGTGGTAGAGGGCGCCTTTGGTGACGCGGGCGCGTTTGGCGACCTCGTCGAGCGAGGTACCCGCGTAACCGCGCTTGGTGAACAGCTCGACCGCGCTGTCGACCAGCGCGGAGCGGGTCGACTCCGAATAGTCGAGACGTCGGGACCTCATTGTCGGCACCCTCACAACCTTACGCCGGGAAAGCCGCTCCATACCCATGGTATGTTCGGCGGGTCAGGTCCGTACCGGGAGTATGCCGCAAACCGGCGGTATGGCCCGGGTCACGGAAGGGGAGCCCACACATGAGCTGGACCGACTTCTACCGACGCCGGGAAATCCTCGAAGCCGCCATCCGCCACGCGGGACGCGCGCCCGGCGAACCGCTGATGCTGGAGGAGATCCCCGGCGCAGCCGACGTCTACGGCAGTGAAGACAACCTGCTGCTGGCGATGCAGTACAAGTGGAGCCAACTGCTCGGCGGCCACCTGCGCGCCGAGCTCGCCGACCCGGCCGACGCCGAGGCCGACGCCATGGACCGCGACCAGGTCGACGCCGTTTCGCGGGCGTGGCGCCGGGCCCAGTCCGACAACGAAGCGCTGCGCGCGGTCCTCGACGGCGCGCAGGAGCGCTGCCCCGCGCTCGCCCGGCAGCACGAGGGCGAGCTGCGGATGCTGGCGCTCACCGCCGGCCTCGCGGAGCCCGGGGAACCGGCCGCGGAGATCACCAAGGTCGGGCACGCTCTCGACGCGCTGGTGCGCGCGGGCGACTCCGGCCCGGTCCGGCGCCGCGGCCCGGTGGGCCACCTGCTGCGCCTGCTCGCTCCCAGCGCGTGAGGTGTAGTTAGCTGGAGGCATGGACCAGCGCTGGACCGAGTCCGACATCGCCGACCAGTCCGGCCGGACCGTGGTGGTCACCGGCGCCAACTCGGGTCTGGGCCTGCGAACCGCCGAAGTGCTCGCCGGTCGCGGCGCGCGGGTGCTGCTCGCGTGCCGCTCGGCCGAGCGCGGCGCCGTCGCTCTGGAGCGAGTGCGCGTGGTCGCGTCCGGCGCCGCCCCGGAGCTGGTCGTACTGGACCTGGCCGACCTGGCCTCGGTCCGCGCGGCCGCCGCGTCCGTCCGCGAGCGGACCGGCGACCACCTCGACCTGCTGATCAACAACGCCGGCGTGGTGGCCGCCGCCCGCGGCCGCACCGCCGACGGATTCGAACTGCAACTGGGCACCAACCACCTCGGCCACGCGACCCTGACCTGGTTGCTGATGCCCGCTCTGCGCGGCGGGACCGGCGCCCGCGTCGTGACGCTGTCGAGCGTCGCCGCGATCGGCGCGCGAATCCGCCTGGACGACCCGAACTTCGAGCACCGCCCGTACAACCCCGCGACGGCCTACCGGCAGGCGAAGCTGGCCAACCAGGTCTTCGCGCTTGAGCTCGACCGGCGCCTGCGGGACGAGGGGGCGAAGGTGCTCAGCGCTCTCGCGCACCCCGGTTACACCGCGACCGGGCTGAGCACCGGCATGGCCCGCACGTACCGCAGCCCGTTCGTCCGCCGGGCCATCCTGTCGGTCAACCATGCGGGCGAGGTGCTGCTTTCCCAGAACGTGGCTCTCGGCGTGCTGCCCCAGCTCTACGCCGCGACGGCCCCCGGCGTCCAGGGCGGCGACTACATCGGCCCCCGCGGCCTCGGCGGCCTCCACGGGTACCCCACGAAGGTGCGCCTCCCGGCGGTTGCCGGCGACCCCGTCACCGGCCCCGCCCTGTGGGACCTGACGGCCGGCTTGACCGGCGTCACCCCCGACCCGCGCTAGCCGTTCACCGGCCGGACCGGGCGTACCGTGGTTTTCATGAGCGCGGCGCCTGAGGGGCGGAAGTTGTTGCGGTTGGAGGTCCGTAACAGTGAGACGCCGATTGAGAAGAAGCCGTCGTGGATTAGGACGCGGGTGCGGATGGGGCCTGAGTTCACGGAGTTGAAGGGCTTGGTCCGTCGTGAGGGTTTGCACACGGTGTGTGAGGAGGCGGGCTGCCCGAATATTTATGAGTGCTGGGAGGATCGTGAGGCGACGTTCCTGATCGGGGGTGATCAGTGCACGCGGCGGTGTGATTTCTGTCAGATCGACACGGGTAAGCCGGCTGAGCTGGATCGTACCGAGCCGCGGAAGGTGGCGGAGTCGGTGCAGGCGATGGGCCTGCGGTATTCGACGATCACCGGTGTCGCGCGGGATGATCTCGATGACGGTGGCGCGTGGTTGTATGCGGAGACGGTCCGGCAGATCCATGAGCTGAATCCGGGTACCGGGGTGGAGTTGCTGATCCCGGATTTCAACGCCGATCCGGCGCAGCTGGCGGAGGTGTTCAGCGCACGCCCGGAGGTGCTGGCGCACAATGTGGAGACGGTGCCGCGGATTTTCAAGCGGATCCGTCCGGGTTTCCGGTACGCACGGTCGTTGGAGGTGATTACCCGGGCTCGTGCGGCCGGTCTGGTGACGAAGTCGAATCTGATCCTGGGGATGGGTGAGACGCCGGACGAGGTGGGTCCGGCGATGCGGGACCTGGTGGAGGCGGGGTGCGAGATCCTCACCATCACCCAGTATTTGCGTCCGTCGCCGCGGCATCATCCGGTGGATCGGTGGGTGAAGCCGGAGGAGTTCGTGGAGCATGCGGGGGCGGCGGAGGCGATGGGGTTCGCGGGGGTGATGGCGGGTCCTTTGGTGCGGTCGTCGTATCGGGCGGGCCGGTTGTATGCGCAGGCCAAGGCCCGTCGTGGTGAAGCCCTCCCGGGCAACCTCTCCCACCTCGCCGAGCAGGGTCCGGCCGCGCAAGAGGCCAGCTCCCTGCTCGCCCGCTGATTCCAGCGACCCGCCCGCCGGAAATCCCAAGATTCAGTAAAGTAAAACCATGGCCTTGGTAACGGATCTCCTCGACTGGCTGCAAGGACTCCCGGAACCGGGCCTGGTCGCCGCGGCCGGCGGGCTGGTGTTCGCCGAGTGCACCATCGGGCTGGGCTTCATCGCGCCCGGTGAGTCGGGGTTGCTCATCGCGGCGACGACCGCGACCACGGTGGCGCGATTCCTCACCCTCTGGGCCGTGGTCACGGTATGCGCGGCGCTCGGCGATTCCGTCGGCTACGCACTCGGCCGCCGGTTCGGCCCGCGGTTGCGCGAGACCAAGCTGATCCGCAAGTACGGCCTCGACGCGTGGGACAAAGCCGCCTCCGTACTCGAACGCCGCGGGGCCTGGGCGGTGTTCTTCGCGCGCTTCCTGCCTGTGCTCCGGACGTTGACACCGGCCGCCGCGGGCGCGTCCGGTCTGCCGTTCCGCAAGTTCCTGCCCGCGACGGCCGCGGGCGCGTGCTGCTGGTCGCTCGGGCACATCAGCATCGGCGCCGCACTCGGCGAAGCCGCCAAGCAGGTGGAGGGGGCACTCAGCACCGGGTTCCTCGTCGTGGCCGTCGCGGTGATCGGCGTCCTGCTGTTCTTCCTGCTGCGGTTCAAGAAGCGCAAGGCACTCGAGAGCACGGAGAAGGCTGAGCAGCCCGAGGAGCCCGTCCGCTCGACCGGCTGAGCGTGGGTCCGGAGTCACACCGCTGTGACCGCTCCCGCTGGTTACATTCGGCGGTATGACCCCACTCGATCTCCCCGGGCCGGTCGCGTTCGTCCTCGGCGGGGGCGGCAGTCTCGGCGCGCTGCAGGTCGGGATGCTGCGCGCACTGGACGAAGCCGGAGTGACGCCCGATCTCGTCGTCGGCACGTCCGTGGGCTCGCTGAACGCGGCCGTGCTGGCCCTGCCCGGCGGCGACCGGCTGGACCGCCTGCGCGGCATCTGGGCCCACATGACCCGGCACGAGGCCTTCCCCGGCGGGGTGCTGAGCCAGGTGCGGACGCTGCGGCACAGCAAGACGCACCTGTTCCCCCACACCGGCCTGGGGAAGATCGTCGACGATCACCTCGGCGCCGACCGCACCTTCGAGGACCTGGCGCTGCCGCTCGGCGTCGTCACCACCGACGTCGACACGGCCGAGCCGAGGCTGATCCGGTCCGGGCCGCTGCGCGCGCCGTTGCTGGCCAGCTGCGCGATCCCCGGCATCTACCCGCCGGTCGAGCACGAAGGACGGCTGCTCTACGACGGCGGTCTGGTCGCGAACGTACCGATGCGCCAGGCGCTGGCCATGGGGGCGAAGTCGCTGGTGGTGCTCGACTGCGCGTTCCCCGGCAAGATGCCCGGCGCGCCGCGCACGTTCGCCGAGGTGATGATGTTCACCGCGATGATCAGCATGCGGAACCAGGCCGTGCTGGAGGCCCCGCTGGCCGCCGAGCGGGCCCCGGTCGTCTACCTGCCCGGCCCGGCTCCCGTACGGGTCAGCCCGCTGGACTTCACCCATACGGATGAACTCGCGGACCAGGCCCACCACGCCGCGGCCGGATATCTGAAGAAACTGCAGGTGGACGGCCCCGGCCTCTACGGCGCACCCGGACTCGTCACAACGTGATCCACGCCACTGCAATGCACCTATCCGCTGCACACCGCGTCTTTCCAATCGCGTAGTTTTGCATGAGTAGAAGCCCGCTGGCCCGCGATACCCCACAAAAGAGACATTATGTTCCCGAAGAAGACTTTGTTTTCGGTTGCCGGAGTCCTCGCGGCGACCCTGCTGGTTTCGGCCTGCTCCGGTGGGGACTCCGCCGGGACCGCCCCCGCCCCCGGGGCCGCCGCCGGCTCCAGCCAGTCCGCGTCACCGGCGACGGTGACGATCGATCCGGCGAACGCCGACAACATCAGCCCCACCACCCCCATCGTCGTCAAGGCCGCCAACGGCAAGCTGCTCGACGTGGCGGTGACCAGTGCCAAGGGCAAGACGGTCGCCGGCAAGATAGCGTCGGACGGGCTCAGCTGGACCAACACCGACGTGCTCGGTTACGGCGGCACCTACAAGATCGTCGCCCACGCCCAGGGCGCCGACGGCAAGTCGGTCGAGAAGGACGGCCAGGTCGTCACGCTGTCGCCGGCCAAGCAGGCGAACGCGAACCTGATCCCGGCGCCGGCCTCGGTGAAGAGCACCGGCGTCGGCGTCGGTCAGCCGATCGTCTTCAGCTTCGGCGTCGCGGTGAAGGACAAGGCCGCGGTCGAGAAGGCGCTGAACGTCGAGTCCTCCCCGAAGCAGGAGGGCGGCTGGTACTGGATCGACGACAAGAACGTCCACTACCGCCCCAAGGAGTACTGGAAGCCGAACACCACGCTGACGGTCTCGGCCAAGATCTACGGCGTTGATTTCGGAAATGGTGTCTTCGGCGCGGAGGACCGCACCGAGACCTACAAGGTGCATGATTCCTGGGTCGCCAAGGCCGACGGCAACTCCGAGCAGATGCAGATCTTCCACAACGGCGACATGGTGAAGTCCATGCCGATCTCCATGGGCAAGGACGAGACCCCGACCCACCTGGGCGCCCACGTCATCTCGGACAAGCAGGCGAACTACACGATGGATTCCTGCACCTACGGGGTCTGCCCGCCGAACCCGAAGGCGTACCGCTCCAACGAGAAGTTCTCCCAGCGCATCTCCAACGACGGTGAGTTCGTCCACGAGAACCCCAACAGCGTCGGCCAGCAGGGCAGCTCGAACGTCTCCCACGGCTGCATCAACCTGAACGCCGCCAACGCCGAATGGTTCTTCCAGAACCTCGGTCTCGGCGACGTCGTGGAGGTCACCAACTCAGGCGGCCCGCAGCTCCCGGTCTGGGACCTGTACGGCGACTGGTCCAAGTCCTGGGCCGACTGGCAGAAGGGCTCCGCCCTGTAGGAGTCTCTTGTTCGGGGCAGGCCATGGGAAAGGCGCCGGAGCTGATCGCTCCGGCGCCTTTCTCGTTTCCTTAACTCTCTTCGCGGCTTACCACCCGAGCTGGGCCCGGTGACCGCTCTACGAACCGGGGTTGCACCTGGAGTGGCCCCGCGGGCGCTGTGGGCGTGACGCAGCCAACTTCCACGGCCGAGGTGTCTCTCACCCAGTCAACGCGGCAGTCTCATCGCACACGGGCCGAGGTGCCTCACGCACGCCGGCGCCTTTCACACACGCACCGGCACTCATCGGGCCGCCGACGCTTATGACGGCTACCACCGCGCCTCGGTCAGCACCGTTCCCATCCCGGGCCGCACAAGTCCGCACTTCTTCTCCCCCCGGCCGCCGCTGCTTGTCCCAGCGACGTCCCCCATCCTGTGCTTCCTACCGGCGGTAATTGCTCCCAGCCTCATGTGCCTGGGCCTCTCCCGTCGTCCTCCCATTGCCTGACCTACCTCAAGCGACCCGGCCGGCCCAGACTTTCACTTCAGCATTTGCCTGTGCGAATACCCTGGACATGGCAGTAGGGCCCCGGGAGGACGGGTGGTGTCCTCGACCGGGGCCCTGCTGGTTGGTTGAGTTCGGCGGTGTCCTACTCTCCCACAACCCTTCGGTTGCAGTACCATCGGCGCTTCCAGGCTTAGCTTCCGGGTTCGGAATGGGACCGGGCGTTTCCCTGGGGCTATGACCACCGAAACACTGTAAAACAACACACACTCACCACCGTGTTGTGTGGTGGTGTCGGGTGTGGTGTTTCAGAGCTGTAGAGTGGATGCGTAACATCTTCGTGGGCAAGTCCTCGGCCTATTAGTACCAGTCAACTCGACAACACATTACTGTGCTTCCATTTCTGGCCTATCAACCCAATGGTCTGTTGGGGGCCTTAACCCACACGGGGTGGGATACCTCATCTTGGAACAGGCTTCCCGCTTAGATGCCTTCAGCGGTTATCCCTTCCGAACGTGGCCAACCAGCCATGCCCCTGGCGGGACAACTGGCACACCAGAGGTTCGTCCGTCCCGGTCCTCTCGTACTAGGGACAGCCTTCCTCAAGTATCCTACGCGCGCGGCGGATAGGGACCGAACTGTCTCACGACGTTCTAAACCCAGCTCGCGTGCCGCTTTAATGGGCGAACAGCCCAACCCTTGGGACCTACTCCGGCCCCAGGATGCGACGAGCCGACATCGAGGTGCCAAACCATGCCGTCGATATGGACTCTTGGGCAAGATCAGCCTGTTATCCCCGGGGTACCTTTTATCCGTTGAGCGACACCCCTTCCACCAGGTGGTGCCGGATCACTAGTCCCGACTTTCGTCCCTGCTCGACATGTCTGTCTCACAGTCAAGCTCCCTTGTGCACTTGCACTCAACACCTGATTGCCAACCAGGCTGAGGGAACCTTTGGGCGCCTCCGTTACTCTTTAGGAGGCAACCGCCCCAGTTAAACTACCCATCAGGCACTGTCCCTGAACCAGATCATGGTCCGAGGTTGAGATTCCCAATTCGACCAGAGTGGTATTTCAACAACGACTCCACCACCACTAGCGTGACAGCTTCACAGTCTCCCACCTATCCTACACAAGCCGAACCGAAAACCAATACCAAACTATAGTAAAGGTCCCGGGGTCTTTCCGTCCTGCCGCGCGTAACGAGCATCTTTACTCGTAGTGCAATTTCGCCGGGCCTGTGGTTGAGACAGCCGGAAAGTCGTTACGCCATTCGTGCAGGTCGGAACTTACCCGACAAGGAATTTCGCTACCTTAGGATGGTTATAGTTACCACCGCCGTTTACTGGCGCTTAAATTCTCAGCTTCACCCCCCGAAAGGAGTTAACCGGTCCTCTTAACGTTCCAGCACCGGGCAGGCGTCAGTCCATATACATCGTCTTGCGACTTCGCATGGACCTGTGTTTTTAGTAAACAGTCGCTTTCCGCTGGTCTCTGCGGCCACCCACCCCTAGCCCGTCAAGAGCTTCAGGATGTTTGGCCCCCCTTCTCCCGAAGTTACGGGGGCATTTTGCCGAGTTCCTTAACCACAGTTCACCCGATCGCCTTAGTATTCTCTACCTGACCACCTGTGTTGGTTTGGGGTACGGGCCGTGCATGCACTCACTAGAGGCTTTTCTCGGCAGCATAGGATCACTCTACTTCACCTCAAACGGCTACGCATCACGTCTCAGAGTATCTAAAGCACGGATTTGCCTATGCTTTCTCCTACACGCTTACACCAGGACAACCAACGCCTGGCGGAGCTACCTTCCTGCGTCACCCCATCGCTTGACTACTACGAAATCAGGTCCCACGCTCCACACGACACCTCCGTCCGAAGACATCAGCGCCGGCTTCGGGTGGTTAGTATCAAACGCCTCGTCATGGGCGCACATGCTCGGGTACGGGAATATCAACCCGTTGTCCATCGACTACGCCTGTCGGCCTCGCCTTAGTCCCGACTTACCCTGGGCGGATTAGCCTGGCCCAGGAACCCTTGGTCATCCGGCGGCAGAGTTTCTCACTCTGCATTCGCTACTCATGCCTGCATTCTCACTCCCACACCCTCCACGACTCGTTCACACGGCCGCTTCCCTGGATGCAGGACGCTCCCCTACCCATCAACACGACTACACAACCCCCTCAAGGAAGGTCGCGGATCTCCTGTGTCAATGACACAGCTTCGGCGGTGTGCTTAAGCCCCGCTACATTGTCGGCGCAGGACCACTTGACCAGTGAGCTATTACGCACTCTTTCAAGGGTGGCTGCTTCTAAGCCAACCTCCTGGTTGTCTGGGCAATCCCACATCCTTTCCCACTGAGCACACACTTAGGGGCCTTAGCTGGTGTTCTGGGCTGTTTCCCTCTCGACGACGAAGCTTATCCCCCGCCGTCTCACTGCCACACTCTCACACCACGGTATTCGGAGTTTGGTTGATTTCGGTAACCCGGTAAGGCCCCTAGACCATCCAGTAGCTCTACCCCCGTAGTGAAACATGTGACGCTGCACCTAAATGCATTTCGGGGAGAACCAGCTATCACGGAGTTTGATTGGCCTTTCACCCCTACCCACAGCTCATCCCCTCAGTTTTCAACCTAAGTGGGTTCGGGCCTCCACGACGTCTTACCGTCGCTTCACCCTGGCCATGGGTAGATCACTCCGCTTCGGGTCTAGACCACGCGACTATGTTCGCCCTGTTCAGACTCGCTTTCGCTACGGCTACCCCACACGGGTTAACCTCGCCACGCAGCACTAACTCGCAGGCTCATTCTTCAAAAGGCACGCCATCACCGTAACGTCTCACAACGTGCTCGGGCTCTGACGGCTTGTAGGCACACGGTTTCAGGTACTCTTTCACTCCCCTCCCGGGGTACTTTTCATCTTTCCCTCACGGTACTAGTCCGCTATCGGTCTTCAGGAAGTATTTAGGCTTACCGGGTGGTCCCGGCAGATTCACAGCAAATTCCACGAGCTCGCTGCTACTCGGGAACACCACACAAACAACCACCACATGTTTTCGCGTACGGGGCTCTCACCCACTCCGGCCCGCCATCCCAAACGGTTCCACTAACATGCATGATCATTCCGAGGACTGTCAGATCCTCGACGCTGGGTCCCACAACACCGCACACACAACGCCTGACAGCTTGACATGTACACGGTTTAGCCTCTTCCGCTTTCGCTCGCCACTACTCACGGAATCACGGTTGTTTTCTCTTCCTACGGGTACTGAGATGTTTCACTTCCCCGCGTTCCCTCCACACCGGCTATATATTCACCGGCGGGTAACACCACATCACTGGTGCTGGGTTTCCCCATTCGGAAATCCTCGGATCACAGCTCGGTTGAC
This sequence comes from Amycolatopsis sp. PS_44_ISF1, assembly GCF_032335455.1. Taxonomy (NCBI): domain Bacteria; kingdom Bacillati; phylum Actinomycetota; class Actinomycetes; order Pseudonocardiales; family Pseudonocardiaceae; genus Amycolatopsis; species Amycolatopsis sp. PS_44_ISF1. Next base: position 2,725,361 of record NZ_JANUXO010000002.1, read on the forward strand.
AGCTCCCCGAGGCTTATCGCAGCCTCCTACGTCCTTCATCGGCTCCTGAAGCCAAGACATCCACCATGTGCCCTTAACAACTTGACCACAAAGATGCTCGCATCCACTCTACAGTTCTCAAACACCACACCAGAAACAACAGTGTGTTGCCTCAGGACCCAACAGCATGCCAGCAAACACCCGACCACCCAGGCTACCGAAACAAACTTTCCCCACGGCCACGCCGCGGTACTCACTTGAACCTCACCCACCGTCGCCGGCGATAACCAGTAGTTCCACAATTCCTTGAGCAACCAGGACAAGTACACGCACGGCACTTGAGTCCCGGCCACCCCACACCCCGATCCCGGGTATCCCGGGGGGTGTGGATGTGTTGTGCTCCTTAGAAAGGAGGTGATCCAGCCGCACCTTCCGGTACGGCTACCTTGTTACGACTTCGTCCCAATCGCCAGTCCCACCTTCGACCACTCCCTCCCTTACGGGTTGGGCCATGGGCTTCGGGTGTTACCGACTTTCATGACGTGACGGGCGGTGTGTACAAGGCCCGGGAACGTATTCACCGCAGCGTTGCTGATCTGCGATTACTAGCGACTCCGACTTCACGCAGTCGAGTTGCAGACTGCGATCCGAACTGAGACCGGCTTTAAGGGATTCGCTCCACCTCGCGGTATCGCAGCCCTCTGTACCAGCCATTGTAGCATGTGTGAAGCCCTGGACATAAGGGGCATGATGACTTGACGTCATCCCCACCTTCCTCCGAGTTGACCCCGGCAGTCTCCCACGAGTCCCCGCCATGACGCGCTGGCAACGTAGGATAAGGGTTGCGCTCGTTGCGGGACTTAACCCAACATCTCACGACACGAGCTGACGACAGCCATGCACCACCTGTACACCAACCACAAGGGAAGCCCCATCTCTGAGGATGTCTGGCGCATGTCAAGCCCAGGTAAGGTTCTTCGCGTTGCATCGAATTAATCCACATGCTCCGCCGCTTGTGCGGGCCCCCGTCAATTCCTTTGAGTTTTAGCCTTGCGGCCGTACTCCCCAGGCGGGGCGCTTAATGCGTTAGCTACGGCACGGACAACGTGGATGTCGCCCACACCTAGCGCCCAACGTTTACAGCGTGGACTACCAGGGTATCTAATCCTGTTCGCTCCCCACGCTTTCGCTCCTCAGCGTCAGTATCGGCCCAGAGACCCGCCTTCGCCACCGGTGTTCCTCCTGATATCTGCGCATTTCACCGCTACACCAGGAATTCCAGTCTCCCCTACCGAACTCAAGTCTGCCCGTATCGACTGCACGCTGAAGGTTAAGCCTCCAGATTTCACAGCCGACGCGACAAACCGCCTACGAGCTCTTTACGCCCAATAATTCCGGACAACGCTCGCACCCTACGTATTACCGCGGCTGCTGGCACGTAGTTAGCCGGTGCTTCTTATCCAGGTACCGTCACTTGCGCTTCGTCCCTGGCGAAAGAGGTTTACAACCCGAAGGCCGTCATCCCTCACGCGGCGTCGCTGCATCAGGCTTGCGCCCATTGTGCAATATTCCCCACTGCTGCCTCCCGTAGGAGTCTGGGCCGTGTCTCAGTCCCAGTGTGGCCGGTCACCCTCTCAGGCCGGCTACCCGTCGTCGCCTTGGTAGGCCACTACCCCACCAACAAGCTGATAGGCCGCGGGTTCATCCTGTACCGCCGGAACTTTCAACAACCCCCCATGCGAGGAACTGTCATATCCGGTATTAGACCCCGTTTCCAAGGCTTATCCCAGAGTACAGGGCAGATTACCCACGTGTTACTCACCCGTTCGCCACTCATCCACACCCGAAAGTGCTTCAGCGTTCGACTTGCATGTGTTAAGCACGCCGCCAGCGTTCGTCCTGAGCCAGGATCAAACTCTCCAACAATGAACAGTCCGATCGAGACTACTTCTCAATCAATCACTCAAAAGAAAACCCCGACGAGGGGGTTAACATATAAGCTCTACTGGCTTAGTTCACTAGCACACTGTTGAGTTCTCAAG